>JADIYD010000001.1 GCA_016705475.1 Betaproteobacteria bacterium
TCCTGCCGTGTCGGCAGAACAACCTGCCCGGCGTTGTCGGTGAATAGCCGGATCAGGCCGAGGACGCGATCCACTGCCTGGCCGCCGCGCAACGCGACGACTTCGGCCGCCCGTTTCTGGGCTTGGGCCAGCGACGCGAGCAGCGATTCTCCGGCCATGGCGCCCGTGCCGTCGGGCCACGGCGAGAGCTCACACTGGGTAAGCGCGGTGGCCGAGAAGGTGTAGCAGCCGAAGAGCATCGTTTCGCAGCCGAGGATGTCGCCGGGGACGGCGAGGCTGGCAAACGATATCTCGCCCGAAGAACGCGCGTTGTCGAGCCGGATCACCCCGCTGTTGAGCCGCCAGGCCAAGCCTTGGGCACCGGCATGATAGACGCTGTGGCCGGCTGTCAGTCGCCGGGCGCTGGGCTTGCTGCGGTCAACCGGAAAATTCGGGCTAATTTGAAATCTCCTGGCCTTGCCACCGGCTGCCCCGATGAATGCTGGGGCAGAAGGCTGCAAGGCATGGATGGATTGATCAGAACTTCACGTTGAGCCCGGCGTAGAACGAGCGCCCCATGCCGGGAACGGCGGTGCCCCACGGGGCGGAGCTGGCAGCGCTGGTGCTCATCGTTGTGCCCTGGCCGTTATAGGCGCCGCCCAGCGGCAGGGAATAGAACTTGTCGAACAGATTCTCGACACCGAAATCGACGCGAACCTGCTTCCACGAATAGCTGGCGCGCAGATTGACCAGGCTGTAGCCCGGCGTCTGGATCTCGTTGCGGACGTCGGAAATCTTGTCCTTGGCCAGCGCCGTGACAAACTCGACGGCGTTGTTCCAGCCGCCCAGTTTTTGCGTCAGCACCAGCTTGGCGTTGAGCGGCATGATGTTGTAGAGGTCGTCGCCGGTGTCACGGTTCTCGCCGTTCGTGTAGTTCAGCAAGCCTTTCAGTCCAAACTCGCCGAAGCCGGTGCTGGCGAGCGGCATGTATCCGGACAGATCGAGGCCATAGAGGCGGGCCGACTGGTTGGCCAGCTGGAGGTAGACAAACTTGTTGCCGCCGCTCAGGTTGGCAACAGAGCAAGCGCCGCCCAGACTGGTCGGGCAGCGCACGGCGTCGATGTAATCAGTCACGTGGGTATAGAACGGCGTCGCCTTGACCTCCCAGCTGCGATCGGGGGCATGCCAGTCGAAGGTGGCAGACAGCGTGTGCGCCTTTTCCGGCTTGAGATTGATGTCGCCGATGTAGCCATTGCCGTCGCCAACCCAGTTGATCATCAGCATTTCCATGCCGCGGCTGAACCAGCTGTAGCGCTCGTAGAGGCTGGGCGAGCGTACCTTGCGGGCAAAGCCGAATTCGACATCGCTGGTGTTGCTTGCGGTGTAGCGGGCCAGCGCGGTGAAGTCGAGATTGTTGTCGGCACGTTGGCGATCCTTGCTGTTGAAGGCAGGAACCAGTGTGGTCGCCGGGGCAATGGTGTTGTCGTAGGCGCTGACCGGGCCGGTATCGGTATCAACCCGCTCGTAGCGGGCGCCAAGCAAGGTCGTCAGTTGCCGCGTCAAACGGGATTCCCATTCGGCAAAGACGCCAGCCCGATTGCGCTGGCCATCGTTGACGTTCACGAAAGTGTTCGGCCACATCATGGCGCCGGATGGCGTCCACCAGTCGTTCAGCGTGTAGCTTTGGTAGAGGGCGCCGACACGCAGCAGGTCGTTGGCGCTGAGGTCTATGTCGGCCTTCACGTTGACGCCGGTCGTCTTGCTCGCCGAATACATCGGCATGCCGGCTGCGCACGTGCCGCTGATTGGCGTACACGGGGTGCCATTGACTGCAGCAGCTCCGCCAGAGGCCGAGCCGTACCAGAAACGCTTGTCGGCGCCGAAGTCCATGAAGTGATCGACTTCTTCGTAGTAAGCGCGCGCTTCCAGCATGCCCCAATCGTATTGGCCGAGATAGCGCAGGTTCACGCGCTTCTGCTCGTTGCCCAGCATGTCCATGCGCTGGTTGGGGTAGAGCTGTTCGGGGACGTCCTGGTAGCCGAACTTGGCTTCGAACAAGTGGTTGCCGCCGCGCAGGGCGAAGCCGAGGGTGTGCGTTTGCGATTCGTAGGCGGTCGAGCCGACTTCGTCGAGGGCGAGTGTGTGGCCGAGGCGGCCGGTTGCGGTGCTCGTCTTGAAATTGCCGCCAGCGGTGTAGTTGTCGGCCTTGGAGTAGGCGCCGGTGTAGCTGACGCTGAAGTTCTCGGTGGCTGCCGTAGCGCCAATATTGCCGCCCAGCGCGTTGTTGTTGCTGCGGAAGAAGGTGCCAATTTCACCCTTGGTCAGCAGGCCCTGGCCGGGTGCGGCGAATTCCGGCGCCCTGGTTTCGGCCACGATGCTGCCGCCGATGCTGTCGCCGCCGACGCTGACCGGCGTGATGCCGGCATAAACCTTGATCTTGCTGACCGCGTTCGGATCGAGGTAGGCGAGTGGCGGGTTCATGTGGTTGGGGCAGGTGGCGATGAAGTCCATGCCGTCGATGGTGATGCGCAGGCGGTCATCGGCCAGGCCGTGGATGGAGGGCAGGCTGGAGACGCCACCGGCACCGTACAGGCTGACGCCCGGGACATCCTGCAGCAAGCTGGCGGTATCGCGCGTTACGGCATGCTTGGCGGCGATTTCGGCCGAGCCGATCTGGCGCGGCGTGCTCGCTTCCGGAATCCGGCTGCCGCTGACGACAACTTCATTCAAGGTGCTCTGCGCGTAGGCGGCAGGCGATGAAAAGACGACAGCCAGCGCAGCGGCCAGCG
Organism: Betaproteobacteria bacterium; assembly: GCA_016705475.1. Classification (GTDB taxonomy): domain Bacteria; phylum Pseudomonadota; class Gammaproteobacteria; order Burkholderiales; family Rhodocyclaceae; genus Azonexus. The sequence goes on from JADIYD010000001.1 coordinate 2,769, forward strand.
GGCGGATGCGGTACCCCATGAAACTCTCCCTGATTTTATTGGTATTTAAGTGGGTGCTTATTTTCCTGGAGTTGGCGCGTAGCGGGAATGTGGCAAATTGTCGCGCGGCAATTTGTCTAGTTCAAAGGATGGGGTCTGCTACGCCTCTCGGACGGGAAGCGCAAATGGCAGGCCGCGGGTTCAATCGGAATTTTCGATTTTGGCCAAAAATTCCGGTTGACCGTGGCATTGCGTCCCGGCGCATTGGCCGGGGGAGCGGCCTGCTTCAGCTGGGCGTCGTGACGCCGTTCAGCTTGTCGAGCGCATCGCGCAGCCTGCCGGGTTCGTCGAGGCGAAGCATCTTGCGGACGTTGGGGGCGATTTCATTCACATCGGCCTTGAGTACGCGGTTCTTGACCTTCAGAATCTGCGACGGGTGCATCGAGAAAATGCGCAGGCCCATGCCGAGCAGCAGGCGGGTGAGCTCGGGGTCGCCCGCCATTTCGCCGCACACGGAAACCGGAATCTCGGCCTTTTCCGCCATTGACAGTGTGTGGGCGAGCAGCATGAGCACGGCCGGGTGCAGCGGGTCGTAGAGGTTGGCTACCTGCTCGTCCGAGCGGTCGATGGCCAGCGTATATTGGATCAGGTCGTTGGTGCCGATCGACAGGAAATCAAGGCGGCGCAGGAAGAGCCCGATGGCCAGCGCAGCAGCGGGGATTTCGATCATGCCGCCGACCTGGATGTTTTCGTCGAATGTCACCTTCTCGCCGCGCAGGCTGGATTTGGCCTGCTCGAGCGCGGCCAGTGTCTGGTCGATCTCATGGGCGTGCGCCAGCATCGGGATGAGCAGCTTGATCGGGCCATGTTTGGAGGCGCGCAGGATGGCGCGTAGCTGCGTCTGGAACATGCGCGGCTCGGCCAGCGACAGGCGGATAGCGCGGCGGCCAAGTGCCGGGTTGGTTTGCACGCGGTCGTTGGCGCTGCTGTTCGGGCGAATATCCTTGTCATTGCCGAGGTCGAAGGTGCGGATGGTGACCGGACGGCCAGCCATGCCCCTTGACCACCTTCTTGTAGGCTTCGTACTGCTCCCGTTCGTCGGGCATGTCGCCGCGGTCGAGAAAGAGGAACTCGGTGCGGAACAGGCCGACGCCCTCGGCGCCGGATTCGAGTGCCACCGGCACGTCGTTCGGTAACTCGATATTGGCGAACAGTTGTACGGGAATGCCGTCGATGGTTTCCGACTTGGCCGTCTTCAGACGCTTGAGCTTGGTTTTTTCGAGCTCAATCTGTTCCTTGCGCAGCTGGTATTCATCCAGAACGCGCTGGTCCGGATTGATGATGATCACGCCGCGCAGGCCGTCGACAATCAACTTCTCGCCATCACGGATCAGGCCGCGGGCGTTTTCCAGACCGAGCACGGCGGGGATCGCCATGCTGCGGGCGAGGATGGCGGTGTGCGACGTGGCGCCGCCAACATCGGTTATGAAGGCGGCGAAACGGTGGTCCTTGAAGGCAATGGTGTCGGCCGGCGAAAGGTCGTGGGCGACGACGATCAGCGCCTCTTCCTTCGAACTCTTGGGTGCCTTCAGCCCGGAACGACGGGGGTGGCCGAGCAGTTCCTTGACGACGCGCTCGACGACCTGCACGACATCGAACTTGCGCTCGCGCAGGTAAAGATCGTCAAACTGCTCGAACTGGTCGACCAGATGTTCCATCTGTTGAACCAGTGCCCATTCGGCATTGCACCGGCGCTCGCGGATGATGTCGCGCGGCTTTTCGGCCAGCTCGGGATCTTCAAGGAACATGGTGTGGATGTCGATGAAGGCATTGAGCTCGGCCGGCGCGTGCTCGGTACTTTCCTTCATCAGGATCAGTTCTTCCTTGACCGCCTTGATGGCCGCGTCGAAGCGCTCGATTTCCTTGTCGATCATGCGCGACGCAAGTGTCAGATGAGACACCTCGAGCGTGGCGTGCGACATGAGCATGGCCCGCCCGATGGCGATGCCGCCAGAGACGCCAAGGCCGTGCAGGGTAAAACTCATGGTGCGACCTTTCGCAGGTCTGCCCTAAGGAGGGCTGGTGCCCCCGCGGCGGGCAGCGGGCTATTCACTTATTCACCTTCGCCAAAATAGTCGGCGATCAGCGCGAGCAGGGCTGCCATCGCCTCGGCTTCGTCGGCGCCGTCGGTCTCGATCGTCACCTTTGAACCCTTGCCGGCAGCCAGCATCATGACGCCCATGATGCTCTTGGCGTTGATGCGGCGCGTGCCCTTGCTCATCCATACCTCGCACTTGTGCTTGCCGGCCAGCTGCGTAAGCTTGGCGGAAGCGCGGGCATGAAGGCCGAGCTTGTTGATGATTTCGGTTTCCTGGGTAAGCATCGTTCTCGATTCCGGTTATTCAGTGGTCCAGCATGTTGATGATGCCGTCGCGGCCGCCATCGCGGGCACGAACGAGCAGCGTTTCCATGCCTTTGTCGCGATAGGTCAGTGCGCGCAGCAGCATGGGCATATTGACGCCGGTCAGACCTTCGACACGGCCCCGTTCAAGCAACTTTAGCGCAAGGTTGGACGGAGAGGCGCCGAAAATATCAGTGAGGATCAGCACGCCGTCGCCCTTGTCGACCAGGGCGAGCATCTCGCGCGCCATCGGCAGCATGTCCAGCGGGTCATCCTGCGAGGTCAGGCCGAGCTGCATCACTTGCGATGGACGCCTGTTCAGCACATGGCTGACGTTCTGGACGAGCGCTTCGCCATAGCTGCCGTGGGTGATGAGAAGGATGCCGATCATGCTCGGGATTCTAACCCGAAGCCTTTACCTGCGGCTGACGATCAATATCCCGACAACAACCAGCGCTGCCCCCGCCATTTGCGCCAGAGAAACTCCCTCGCCGAGCAGCCACCAGCCGAAACCGATGGTCAGGATCGGCCCGACCATCCCGAACAGCGAAGCCCGCCCGGCGCCGATCCGGCGGATCGCCGCCGACTGGGCGAAAACCGGGACGATGGTAGCGAACACGGCCATGGCCAGCCCCCAGCCATAAACCGGCAGCGGCTGGATGAAGGCGGAGATCGGGTGCGAGGCCGAAAAATGCGCCAGCGTCACGGCCGACGAAACGAGCATGGCCAGCGCCGAAAAGCGCATGGCGCCAAGGCGGGCGATCATCGCCCCGCTGCCCGACAGATAGAGCGCATACGAGACGCTGGAGGCGAAGACCAGCGCACCGCCAATCCACACGTTGCGCGCATCGCTGAGGCCAAGGTCGTGCACGAAGGCGAAACCGATACCGAGATAACACAGCGCCACCGCGATCACTTCGCGCCGGGTGAAGGGCTTGCCCTGAAAAAGTACGCCGATCAGGATAGTCAGCGTCGGGTAAGTGAACAGGATCAGCCGTTCCAGCCCGGCCGAAATGTACTCAAGCCCCCAGAAATCGAGAATGCTCGCGCCGTAATAGCCAAGACAGCCCAGGGCGAACAGCTTGAGCCAGTCATCACGCGTCAGGCTGGCGCCGGCCCGCTGCCCAACCAGTCCGACCCACAGGAAAACCGGCAGTGCGAAACCCATGCGCAAGGCGAGCAAGGTGATGGCATCAACGCCGTACGGGTAAGCCAGCTTGACGAAAATGGCTTTCAGCGAAAAGCCGAGCGCCGCGATGAGCGCCAGCCCTGCACCATAAGCATTCGATTTTTCCAAAACCATTCCCGGGTTGATGTGGGCCAGATGCCATTAAAAGCGCCATTGGTCGGCCGGGCAATGGGGATTATTGAAAATCAATCACCCATGGGTGGGGCGCGATCGGCGGCTAGGCGTTTGTTCGGAGGCCAACCTTTCCGGGAGATGCCACGGTCAACCGGAAAAAATGCCCGAAAATGAAAAACGGCGCTGCAGGTTTCTGCGCCGCTTTCAACCAGTAAGCGACCTGCCGGCTTACCTGGCTGGCGCGGTCGGCGCTATCGTCGGAGCAGCAACAGGCGCCGTCAGTGGCGGAGCGACCGGCGGGGCCAGTGATGTCGGCTGTTCACCCACGGCGCGTGCATCGGTGACGAAATACTCGGTTTCGCCGAAGCAGGTGGTCGGCACGAACTTGTGCTGGGCGTAACTCAGGACGACCCGTTGCCCGGCCATGGCATTGATCTTGGTGGCAACTGCCTCATCGCGCACGGAAAACTCGAAGCGATCCGGAATCGCCCCCGGCATCGTCACCATGGCGATCTCGCCCTCCCACGTCTTGCACAGCCAGCCCTTGCGCGACAACTTCTGCACATAACCGGCCCGCTCGCCCTCCGAATAACTCCAGGTCAGGGTCATCCACACCCAGGCCAGGGCCGCCACAAGAATCACTACAAAAAAAGCAATAACAGCCCTCAACATCAACGTCCCCAAAATGTGTTCAGTTCCCCATTATGACAAAGAACGGATGGCGATTTTGTGTCAGGTGTGGCCGGATTTTCAATGAGGCCAAATTCGAGGCCCATTCACGCGCAAAAATGACTGTTTCGTCGAACTGAGCAGCGACAGCGCGAATGCTGCGGTCAACAGGGACAAAGGACCAAAAATGAAAATGGTGCAGGAAGTTCTGCACCATTGCTGTGACTTTCTCAGAGAACAAAATCAAGCTGACCCCTCTAACACCTTTGGCGATTGATTGCTGAGGCAGATCAGGTGTGGCACCAGGAATTACTCTACTATTGTCTCCCCGTTGCAGTTGCCAAAAGTTGGCAGCAGGCTCTCCATCAGCCTGAATCGCCCCGGTTTCCGTGGAGGCCGGTTGGTTTAAGTCAGGCCATGACGACGGCCTGATTGGCGAGTTGCCTGTAGTAGTTTGCCTCAGCTTCTGCCGGCGGGATATAGCCAATCGGTTCAAGTAGTCTGTGGTGGTTAAACCAAGACACCCATTCCAGGGTTGCCAGCTCTACGGATTCCTTGGTTTTCCAGGGGGCACGACGGTGGATCATCTCGGCCTTGTACAAGCCATTAATCGTCTCCGCCAAGGCGTTGTCGTAGCTGTCGCCCTTGCTGCCGACTGATGGCTCAATCCCCGCTTCGGCCAGCCGCTCGCTGTAGCGGATCGAGACGTACTGGGAGCCCCTGTCCGAATGGTGGATCAACGCCTCCTCCGGACTCGGCTGGCGTGCGTACAGCGCCTGCTCCAGGGCATCGAGGACGAAGTCTGTATGCATGGAACTGCTCACCCTCCACCCCACGATACGTCGGGCAAAAACGTCGATAACGAAGGCCACGTAAAGCCAGCCTTGCCAGGTCGAGACATAGGTGAAGTCCGAAACCCACAACTGATTGGGACGTTCGGCCTTGAATTGCCGATTGACCCGATCCAGCGGGCAAGGCGCTTTGCTGTCACTGACCGTGGTGCGCACCACCTTGCCGCGCATGACACCGCGCAAACCTTGACGCCGCATGAGGCGCTCGACCGTACAACGGGCCACCACGATGCCTTCACGATTCAGTTGCCGCCAGACCTTGTCGGCACCATAGACCTGCAGGTTCGCCTGCCAGACGCGCTCGATCTCGGGAACCAAGACCTCGTCACGCCGCACTCTCTGGCTACGCTGTTCAGGATTGCGCCGCAGGGCAACGTGGCGCCGGTAACCTGACGGGGCAATCTGCAATTGCCGGCAGATCGGCTCGACCCCGAAGGCATTACGGTGTTCGTCGACGAACGCTCTCAGGACTTGAATCGGCGGTCGAGCTCCGCCTGGGCGAAAAACGCGCTGGCAAGTTTGAGAATCTCATTGGCCTTGCGTAACTCCTTGACCTCGCGCTCCAGTTCCTTGACGCGCTTCTGGTCTGCCGTGGTCGGCCCTTCGCGCTGGCCGTTATCTCGTTCGTGCTGACGCACCCAGATCAGTAGCGTCTGAGACGTACAGCCGATCTTGGCGGCAATGGATTCAACGGCTGACCATAGCGATGGGTGATCGGCTCGGCTTTCGGTAACCATGCGCACGGCGCGCTCACGGAATTCGGGGGAAAACTTAACTGGTTTCTTCATGGCTCTATCTTCTCAAGAGTTAGAGCCTCCATCAAACCCGGGGCGATTCAGCCCCACTCATTATTCCCCACAGGAGTTTTCATGAACTTTCGAACCATTGCTTTTGTTGGCCTCCTCGCCTCCATCGGACTGGGCGGGTTCAACGCAGCCGTCGCCGACGAAAGCCCGGCAACCGTTGCCTCGATCAACCAGAACAAGGCCACCCTCGCCGGCAAGACAGTCAAAGCCGCAGGCAAGGTCGTCAAGGTGAACAACGGCATCATGGGCCGCAACTTCGTCCATATCCAGGACGGCACCGGCGACGCCACCACCAACAACCTCATCGTCACCAGCAAGCAGACCGCCAAGGTCGGTGACCAGATCAGCATTTCCGGCGTCGTCGTGTTGAACCGCGATTTCGGCAGCGGCTACATGTATCCGCTGCTGATCGAAGAGGCCTCCATTAGCGCCAAGTAACATCATCAAGGGGCGGCGCTCCCTTTCCTGCTAATCCTGCGGTCAACCGGAAAAAAGGCGAAAAACGAAAATGGCGTAGGAGGTTCTGCGCCATTGTTTTGCGTTGATCAGTGAGCTAATCAAGCTGACCCCTTTATAGGGCGATGGGAGCGGCGGCGCGAGTGCTCGATGGCTTTACTGTGGTCTGACCCCTATTGTTGCTATTGTTGTTCCTATTGTTGTTATGACAAAGATCGGATGTTGATTTTGTGTCAGGCGTGGCCGGGTATTTCAATGCGGCCAATTCTCAGGCTCAACAATGAGCGGAAATGGCCGTTGGTGCCCGGAGCAGCGGCAGCTCGAATGCTGCGGTCAACCGGGGAAAAGGTCGAAAAATGAGAACTAGAACAGCTCGCTAAAGCGGCGCTTTGGCGATCAGCGGGAACGCATCTGGTTGGCGAATCGACTCAAGTGAGAGATCAATATCGAGTTCCGGCCAATAAAGATGCACCGGCGTGGGCCACTCGACATGAGAAATCTGATCGATGGTGGCGCGCCGGAACCAAGGGAATTGCTCAAACGGCAGAAGCACTTCTTCATCGGCCAGTAGCAACCGGAACCCGCGTTTTGAAACGTGTGTGACTTCAGGCGCGCCAGGCATTGGTTATATCCCCGAGATGGTTTTACTGTGGTCTGACCACTATTTGCTCGCAAATCGCTGTGAGTATTTTCCAATTTCAACCTTTAAGCTGTCTGTATTAGAAATAAGGTTGTTCGTCCGCGCCCTAATCTCATCAGCCATCGCCCGTGACTCTTCAAGCACAACGGGGTCATTTGTTGAATTTGTCTTGAATCGTTCTAATCCTGTGTTAACCACGGTTGAAAGAGTAGAAATTTGACTCTCATAAGTCTGGATAAGGGTATCAAGTGCCTTATGTTGCGACAGAATTTTCTCTGTTTCCTCAGAGTGGGCAACTCCACTATTCGGACCCGCGTTCTCCCAAGCACGGCTGATCTCACGAATGGAAAAATGTAAATCTTGAAGTGCAAGGCGAGTTTCAACTAACGAATTCCAAATTAGCGTACGTTTTTCCGCGGTGATCAGTTTTCGTGACAGATACCAAGATTTGTATGAAAGCCAAAAAGCACCTATTGATACAAGTAGTGCAAATGCTGCTATTTGGTCAGAGGTCATTTGGAATCCGCAACGGTGATCCGAGGAGAATTAGGGCCAGCCCAAGCAAATCAGCGTCTTCCGCCGAGTATCGACCCCAGCACCCCCCGCAGAATCTGCTTCCCGATCTCCCGGCCAACCGTGCCGGCAACGCCGCGTGCCGCGCTTTTAGCTGCACTTTCCAGCACGCCTTCCCGGCGTCCGCCACGCGGGCCGGTGGTGCCGCCGAGCATGTCACCGATGGTGCCGAAAATGCCGCCGGATTCCTGCGGCGCAGCTTCGGGCTGGCGGGGTTTCGGGGCGGGTTCGCGGCGGACAGGTTCCTGATTGGCGTGGTTGCCCCAGTCGCTGTCGTTGAGGTTACCGCCGCCGGCAGGTGGGGCGGGGATGGCGCCGGGGGCGGGTTGGGTGGCGGCGGGTTTGCCGCGCAGGATTTCGTAGGCGGATTCGCGGTCGACCGTGGTGCCGTAGGTGGCGAGCAGCGGGCTCGATTTGATGAAGGCCTGGCGTTCGTCGGCGGTCAGCGGGCCGAGGCGGGAGGCGGGCGGGAAGATGAAGCCGCGTTCGACGATGGTCGGCCGGCCTTTTTCGTCGAGGAAGGAAACGAGTGCCTCGCCGACGCCGAGTTCGGTGATCGCCGTGGCGGCGTCGAATTTGGGGTTGGCGCGCATGGTTTCGGCCGCTGCCTGGACGGCTTTCTGGTCGCGCGGGGTGAAGGCGCGCAGGGCGTGCTGGACGCGGTTGCCGAGCTGGCCGAGGATTTTTTCCGGGACGTCGAGCGGGTTCTGCGTGACGAAATAGACGCCGACGCCCTTCGAGCGAATGAGGCGGACGACCTGCTCGACCTTGTCGGTCAGCGCCTGCGGCGCGTCGCTGAACAGGAGGTGGGCCTCGTCGAAGAAGAAGGCGAGCTTGGGCTTGTCGAGGTCGCCGGCTTCTGGCAGTTGCTCGAAAAGTTCGGAGATCAGCCAGAGCAGGAAGGTGGAGTAGAGGGCCGGGGCCTGAACGAGCTTTTCGGCGGCCAGCACATTGATGACGCCACGGCCGTTTTCGTCGAGCTTCATGAGGTCGTTGATGTCGAGCATCGGTTCGCCGAAGAACTGGTCGCCGCCTTGTTGTTCGAGCGTCAGCAGGCCGCGCTGGATGGCGCCGATGGAGGCCGAGGCGACGTTGCCGTATTCGGTGGTGAATTCCTTGGCGTTGTCGCCAACGTGCTGGACCATCGCACGCAGGTCCTTGAGGTCGAGCAGGAGCAGGCCCTGATCGTCGGCTATCTTGAAGACCAGTTGCAGGACGCCGCCTTGCGTGTCGTTGAGGTTGAGCAGTCGCGAGAGGAGCAGCGGCCCCATGTCGGACACGGTGGCGCGGATTGGAATGCCGTTTTCGCCGAAGACATCCCAGAAGGCGACCGGGTTGGCGTAGGGCGTAAAGCCGTCGAGGCCGAGTTCGGCGATGCGTTTGAGCAGCTTTTCCGATGGGGTGCCGGCGACACCCATGCCCGAGAGATCGCCTTTCACGTCGGCCATGAAGACCGGCACGCCAGCAAAGGAGAGCCGTTCGGCCATCGACTGCAGGGTCACCGTCTTGCCGGTGCCGGTGGCGCCGGTGATCAGCCCGTGGCGGTTGGCCATCTGTGGCAACAGGGCCGGGTAACCGTCTTCGGATTTGGCGAGGTACATGGGTTCGGACATGGCGGCAGGCTCCAGCGGGAAAGGTATTCCGGCATTCTAGCAACGCTGTGCTATCGCTTTGTTAAATAGCGTAAGTTCGGGGCCTACTTCACCCTGACGAGAAGTCGCCGGGCGGGTAAAATCTCGCCTTCTTCGTTATTTGCATTCAGGGAAACAGCATGGCTGGTCATTCCAAGTGGGCCAATATCCAGCACCGTAAAGGTCGCCAGGACGAGAAGCGCGGTGCCGCCTTCTCGAAGATTGCCAAGGAAATTACCGTTGCGTCCAAGATGGGCGGCGGCGACATCAACTTCAACCCGCGCCTGCGTGTTGCGGTCGACAAGGCCAAGGGCGTCAATATGCCCAAGGACAAGATCGACACGGCAATCAAGAAAGGTACGGGCGAACTCGAAGGCGTCGAGTACATCGAGATCCGCTACGAGGGCTACGGTATCGGCGGCGCGGCGATCATGGTTGATTGCCTGACCGACAACAAGGTGCGCACGGTGGCCGAAGTTCGCCATGCGTTTTCCAAGTACGGTGGCAACATGGGTTCCGACGGCTGCGTGGCTTTCCAGTTCAAGCACTGCGGCCAGATGATCTTTGCCCCGGGCACGGACGAAGGCGCGCTCATGGATGCCGCCATCGAGGCCGGCGCCGACGACGTGACGACCAATGACGACGGCTCGATCGAAGTCCTGACCCCGCCGAACGACTACATGGCCGTCAAGGACGCGCTCGAAGCGGCCGGCTTCAAGCCGGAATTCGGCGAAGTGACGATGAAACCGGAAGGCGAAAACGTCTTCGCCGGCGAGGAAGGCGTGAAAATGCAGAAGCTGCTCGACGCGCTGGAAAACCTCGACGACGTGCAGGAAATCTACACGACGGCCGTGATCGAAGACTGAGGTGCCGCGAGGCGCTGATTTATTAGCATGGGTCATTCCCGCGCAAGCGGGAATCCAGAATAATCAAAACGTCGTGCCTGGGTTTTCGCTGGCACGACGAAGAGATCAGCCGCTACCCAACCTTGCCGTTGCAGTCAAAGGATTCCCATGAATCGTCGTTCGCTCACCCTTGCCCTGTTCGCAGCCTCATTGAGTTTTTCGGCTGTCGCTGCCAATTTTTCCTGTCCTGATTTGGCCGGCGCCGTTCAGGTCAATGCCTGCCCGACAGAAGAAGAGCTGAAGTTCACCTACAACGGGTATTGCAGCGACAACGCCAAGGCTTACGCAAATCAGACCGATTCGTGCATCCGCTACGAAGACTATCGCCAGATGAAGAACACGGCGCGTTGGGAATCCAAGGATGGCGAGTTCGACGGCTATGTCTCGTGCGAGCTGCCGGCAAGCGAGTTCAAGGCACTCAAGGCGACGAGCCTGAAGGTCGTTCAGCAAGGCAAGCTGACCAAGCTGGTGTGCACCTATCCGAAGGGAATTAACTTCACCTACCGGACGAAGAGCGCCTGCAAGCTGCTCGACGAAAAAGCCTGCGCGGCTGATGCGGCCAACTGCAAGGCGGCCTGCGACTGAAAGCCGAGGCGCCAGACGCCCGGCGGCTCGTGAGCATGCCCGTCATCATCGACATCGAAGCTTCAGGCTTCGGCAAGGGCAGCTATCCAATCGAGATTGGCTACTACATGCCGGGCGGCAGCACGTTCTGCACGTTGATTCGCCCGGAACCAGGGTGGGTACATTGGGATACCTCGGCTGAAGCCGTGCATGGCATTGCTCGCGAACACCTGGTCAGTCACGGAAAGTCCGCCCTCGATGTCTGCAGGGTGCTCAACCGGGACCTGGTCGGACAACGCGTCTACTGCGACGCCTGGTCCCACGATTATGTCTGGCTCAGCGTGATGTACGACGCGGTCGGTCTGGTGCCCTCATTCGCCTTGGGGGATATCCGCGAACTGTTGTCCGAATGCGAGAAATCACAGTGGCACGAAGTCCGGTCGCTGGTTGAACTGCGGCTGGCGCTGAAGCGTCACCGGGCCAGCGGCGACGCGCGAACGCTGTTTGAAACCCTGCTCGAAGCCCGTCAGCTCTGTGCTGGCGAGCTCATCGTCTGACCGGCCATGCAACGTTTCTACCCCCTGCTTTTCGTCTTTCTGTGGAGCACCGGCTTCATCGGCGCCAAACTCGGCCTGCCCCATGCCGAGCCGCTTTCTTTCCTGCTCACCCGTTACGGGCTGGTCATCTCGCTGATGTTGGCGATCGCGCTACTGACCCGGGCGCCCTGGCCGGAGAGGCCGCGTGACTGGCTGCATATCGGCGTCTCCGGTGTGCTCGTTCATGCCGTTTATCTCGGCGGCGTCTTTGTCGCCATCAAGCATGGCCTGCCGGCCGGCGTCACGGCGCTGGTCGTCGGCATGCAGCCGCTGCTCACGGCTTTTGGCGCTGGCTGGCTGCTAAACGAGAAAGTAAGCACTCGCCAATGGGCCGGGCTCGGGTTGGGTTTTGTCGGCGTCGGACTGGTTGTTTCGGGCAAGCTCGGCGATGGCGCGCTGGGGCCGATGCTGATTCCGGCGGTCGTTGCACTGCTCGGCATCACGGCCGGCACGCTCTATCAGAAACGTTTCTGCCCGAAGTTTGATTTGCGTACCGGCTCGGTCATCCAGTTCGTCCCGACCGCCATCGTCACCGCAATTGCCGTGGCCGTTTTCGAGGACTACCGGATCGAATGGACCGGTCAGTTCGTATTCGCCCTCGGCTGGCTGGTGCTCGTTCTGTCGATTGGTGCGATCAGTCTGCTCAACCTGTTGATCCGCAGCGGCAGCGCGGTCAATGTCGCTGCCCTGTTCTACCTGACGCCACCGACAACGGCCCTGATCGCCTATTTCATTTTTGGCGAAAATTTGACGTTGACCGCAGCATTCGGCATGTTGGTCGCTGTGAGTGGCGTTTATCTGGTGGCGAGGACGAAATGAGCATCACCGCACCGCGTATTCTTGGCATCGACCCCGGTTTGCGGGTGACCGGTTTTAGCTTCGGCCGCGTGCTTCGCCCGCTTAACCGGCCAAGCCGGTTAGCCTGCGCTGAAGCCGACCACCCGCCAGGTTCGCGGAGCATCAGATGACTGCGCCGCGAATATTGGGGATTGATCCGGGTCTGCGGGTGACCGGCTTTGGTGTAATCGAAATGCATGGCAAGCAGCTTGTTTACGTTGCCAGCGGCTGTATCAAATCGAACGACAAGGAGTCGCTCCCCGACCGTATCAAGACACTGTTCGCCGGTATCAGCGAGGTCATCGCGACCTACGCGCCGAACCAGGCGGCAGTGGAGAAAGTCTTCGTCAACGTCAATCCGCAATCGACGCTGCTGCTCGGCCAGGCCCGCGGTGCGGCGATCAGCGCGCTGGTCCATGCCGGTTTGCCGGTGGCCGAATACACGGCGTTGCAGACCAAGCAGGCCGTGGTCGGCCACGGCAAGGCGACCAAGGATCAGGTGCAGGACATGGTTGTCCGGCTCTTGAACCTCCCCGGCGCGCCGACCGCCGACGCCGCCGATGCGCTGGCCTGCGCCATCACGCACGCGCATGGCGGGCAGGGTTTGGGGCGCTGGCGACAGCCGGCTATCGCGTTCGCGGCGGACGGCTGGTAGGATGATAGACTGTGTGAAATTACAGTACTTTCTACAGAAAGAGATGACCCGGAAATGATCGGAAGACTGACCGGCCTGATCGCCGAAAAGAACCCGCCGCAGATCGTGCTCGACCTCAACGGCGTCGGCTACGAGCTTGACGTGCCGATGAGCACCTTCTACAACCTGCCGGCGAGCGGCGAGAAGGTCACGTTGCTCACCCACTTCGCGGTGCGCGAGGACGGTCATTTTCTTTACGGTTTCCTGACCGAGGCCGAGCGCTTCGCCTTCCGGCAGCTGCTCAAGGTCTCCGGCATCGGTGCCCGCACGGCGCTGTCGGTGCTCTCCGGCCTGTCGGTCAATGATCTGGCCGCAGCAGTCGCGCAGCAGGAACTCGGCCGTCTGATCAAGGTGCCGGGCATCGGCAAAAGACGGCCGAGCGCCTGCTCCTCGAGCTCAAGGGCAAGCTGGCCGATACCATTGGCGGCGTTTCCCTGCATGCTGCGGTCGACGATGCCAAACAGGACATTTCCAACGCCCTGCTCGCCCTCGGTTACAACGAGAAGGAAGCGGCCGCGGCGATGAAACAATTGCCGGCCGACATCGGCACCTCGGATGGCATCCGGGCAGCCCTCAAATTGCTCTCGAAGGTCTGATGATTCAGGAAAGCGACCCCAAACGGCTGGCGCAAATTGCGCTGGTGGTGCTGCTCATCATCGGCTGCATCGCGCTCCTGCTGCCTTTCATCGGCGCCATCCTGTTTGCGTTTGTCGTGTGGATCTGCACCTGGCCCCTCTATGCCGAGAAGCTGCTGCCGCGACTCGGTGGGCGAAACATAGTGGGCGCTTCGCTGATGACGCTGGCGCTGATCCTTGTTCTCTTGCTGCCGACGCTGGTCATGGCCGGTTCGCTGGCCAACGGTGCAGACAACCTGATCGATTTTCTCAAGCCCTACATCGAAAAAGGCCTGCCCAATGATCCGCCGGGCTGGCTGGTCGGCCTGCCCTTCTTCGGTAGCGAAATCGATGCGGCATGGCACCGTCTGGCCGGCAACCGCGAAGAGCTCAACGCCCTCGTCAAGCAACTGATCGCGCCGGCCCGCCAGTTTGCGCTGGTGCTCGGCGGCATCGCCGCCAATGGCTTGCTCCAGCTGGCATTGGTCCTCTTCGTCACCTTCTTTTTGTACCGCGACGGTGCGGCGATCAGCAACGCGCTCTATCTCGGCGCCCGCAAGCTGGGCGGCGAACTCGGCGAAAACATGATGGACAAGGCGCGCGGCACGGTGGTCGGCGTCATGCTCGGCATTGTCGGCACGGCGGCGGCGCAGGGTACGGTGGCGATGATCGGCTTTCTGATTGCCGGCGTTCCGGCCGCCATGCTGCTTGGTTTCGCCACCTTTTTCCTGTCGATGATCCCGGTCGGCCCGCCGCTGATCTGGGGCGGCGCGGCGGCCTGGTTGTACAGCGAAGGCCAGACCGGCTGGGCGATTTTCCTGGTGCTCTACGGCCTGTTCGTGATCAGCAGCATCGACAATTTCGTCAAGCCGATCCTGATCGCCCGCGGTGCGGGGATGTCGATTTTGCTCATCGCGCTCGGCGTGCTGGGCGGCGTACTGGTCTTCGGCTTCATCGGCATCTTTCTTGGCCCGGTATTGCTGGCGCTCGGCGACATGCTGTTGCAGCGCTGGCTTCGTGAGGAACTCCACGCATGATAGAAACCGACAAACTGGGTCCGGGCACGATTCCCACGGTCGACCGGATAATTACCCCGAATTCGAAATCGGCGCAGGAGGAAGCGCTCGAACGCGCCCTGCGGCCCAAGCGGCTGGCCGACTACACCGGCCAGGTGAAAATCCGCGAGCAGCTCGAAATCTTCATCCAGGCCGCCCGCAACCGCAGCGAATCGCTCGACCACGTGCTGCTCTTCGGCCCGCCTGGGCTGGGCAAGACAACGCTGGCCCACATCGTCGCCGCCGAAATGGGCGTCAATTTGCGCCAGACCTCCGGTCCCGTGCTCGAGCGGGCCGGCGACCTCGCCGCCATCCTGACCAACCTCGAACCGCATGACGTGCTGTTCATCGACGAAATCCATCGCCTGAGCCCGGTGGTCGAGGAAATCCTCTACCCGGCGCTCGAAGATTTCCAGATCGACATCATGATCGGTGAGGGCCCGGCCGCGCGTTCGGTCAAGCTCGATCTGCCGCCCTTCACGCTGGTCGGCGCCACCACCCGCGCCGGCATGCTGACCAATCCGCTGCGCGATCGCTTCGGCATCGTCGCCCGCCTCGAGTTCTACACGGCGGAAGAGTTGAAAAGCATCGTCACCCGCTCGGCTGCCCTGCTCAATGCACCGATTGATGCCGAGGGGGCCTTCGAGATCGCCAAACGTTCGCGCGGCACGCCGCGCATCGCAAATCGCCTGCTGCGTCGCGTCCGCGACTACGCCGAGGTCAAGGCCGATGGCAACATCACGAGCGGCGTCGCCGACAAGGCGCTGCACATGCTCGACGTCGATCCGGCCGGCCTCGACGTCATGGACCGCAAACTGCTCTCGGCCATCATCGACAAATTCGGCGGCGGCCCGGTTGGCGTGGACAACATCGCGGCAGCCATTGGCGAAGCGCGCGACACCATCGAGGACGTGCTGGAGCCCTACCTCATCCAGCAGGGCTACCTCCAGCGCACCTTGCGCGGCCGCATCGCGACGCCCGCCGTCTATCGCCATCTCGGGCTGGCCGAACCGGCCAGTGCTGTCGTTCGGGACCTGCTCGCGGAGGAGTGAGGTAGGGTCGAGGGATTCTCCACAATCGTTCTGGAAACAGATTGTTACAGAACATTGTTGCAGCGCAAGGTAAAATCACGGGATGAAATACGAGCCGAAACCCAACGCCTTTACCATCCCTGTCCGCGTCTATTACGAAGACACGGATGCCGGCGGCGTCGTTTATTACGCCAACTACCTCAAATTCTTCGAACGCTGCCGCACCGAGTGGATGCGTTTTGCCGGGCATGACCAGTCGGCACTGGCTGCCGAGGCCGGTATCGGCTTCGTGGCGCGCAAGGCGAGCTGCGAGTACCTGAAGCCGGCACGCCTCGACGACGAATTGATCGTCGGCCTCGAAGTCGAAAAACTGACTCGCGTCCGCGTTGTTTTCCGCCAGCACGTCCGCCGTGGCGACGTCGAGCTGGTCACCGGCACGGTCGAAATCGCCTGCGTCAACATGGCCACCATGACGCCCTCCGCCATCCCCGAATTCCTGCACAGCAAACTGGAAGCGCTTAAATGAACGTCACCCAGGATCTTTCCATCCTCCACCTCATTCTTCAGGCCAGTGCGGTCGTTCAGGCAGTCATGCTCCTGTTGGCCGGCGTCTCGTTCATGTCCTGGTATTACATTTTCATGAAGTGGTTTGCCGTCAAACAGGCCCGCGCCAAGACCGAAACCTTCGAGCGCGATTTCTGGTCGGGCGGCGACCTCAACAACCTGTTCAACAGCGCAGTGAATGACCGCCATCACGCGGGCTCGATGGAGCGCATCTTCGAGTCGGGCTTCCGCGAATTCACCAAGCTGCGTGGCCAGAAGAACCTTGAATCCAAGGACTTCGTCGACGGCTCCCGTCGCGCCATGCGCGCCACCTACCAGCGCGAGATGGATTCGCTCGAAGCGCACCTCGCCTTCCTCGCTTCGGTCGGCTCGGTCAGCCCCTACATCGGCCTGTTCGGTACCGTCTGGGGCATCATGCACGCCTTCCGTGCCCTCTCCAATGTTGGCTCGGCGACGCTTGCCTCGGTTGCCCCGGGCATTGCCGAAGCGCTCGTCGCGACGGCCATCGGCCTGTTCGCTGCCATTCCCGCCGTGCTCGCCTACAACCGTTTCTCGCATGACATCGACCGTCTGGCGACGCGCTACGAGTCGTTCATGGAGGAGTTCTCGAACATCCTGCAAAGGCAGACGCGTTAAGCCATGCGCCAGCGCCGTCTAAAAAGCGAAATCAACGTCGTTCCCTACATCGACGTCATGCTCGTGCTGCTGGTCATTTTCATGGTGGCGACGCCGATGATGACGACCGGTTCGGTCGACTTGCCTGCTTCAGGCACGGCACCACAAAAGCCGGACAAGTACGTCAAGGTACAGATCAAGGACGACGGCAGCCTGTCGCTGTTCAGCATCAAGGGCGACGAAACGAAGCTCAAGGGCATCAAGGAGCTCAAGGCTGAGCTGGCCAAGGCCGCTGACCAGAACACCCCGATCCTTATCGCCGGGGCCAAGGACACGCAGTACAAGAACGTCATCGAAGTGCTCGATGAAGCCAAGCGCGCCGGTTTCCAGCGAGTTGGCCTGGAAACTGCCAGCGCCAGCAAATAAGTGGACATGATCCTCGACAAACCCGAAGAGCCCGGCAAGAACTACGCGCTGGCGTTCACCATCCTGGTGCACGTGGCCTTGGTCGCCTTCCTGTTTTTCGGGGTGCAATGGAAGCGCAGCAAGCCGGAGGTCATGGAAGTCGAGTTGTGGTCGCCAACGCCGATGCCGGCCCAGTACGTGCCGCCGCCACCTCCGCCGCCGCCAAAGCCCGAAGTGAAGCCAGAACCGCTGCCCAAGGTCGAGCCGAAACCTGCGCCCGTGCTCAAAAAGCCGGATATCGTGGTCAAGGAAGAGAAAAAGAAGCCGGAACCCAAAAAGCCCGAGCCCAAACCGGAGCCGCCCAAGCCCGAGCCCAAGCCCGAGGTCAAACCACCGCCCAAGTTCGATTTCAGCAAGGAGCTGTCGCGTGAAACGGCGGAGCTCAAGCCGCGTCCCAATACGCAGCAGATGGCCAATGCGGCGGCGGCCGAGGCCGAGCAGCGGGCGTCGTCGAACAAGCGTGGGGTGGCCGATTACGCGAACAAGATTCGTGTCCGGATTCGCAGCAACATTACTTTGCCTCCCTCAATTCAGGGCAATCCGGAAGCGATCTTTGAAGTCAGCCAATTGCCGACGCGCGAAGTCCTGTCAGTCAAGCTCAAGCGCTCCAGTGGCAACCCGGCGCTGGACGAGGCCATTGAAAGAGCGATCCGGAAATCGTCACCCTTGCCGGCGCCGGATGATCCTTCGCTTTTTCAACGTGACCTGACCATCAAATACAAGCCGTTAGAAGAGTAAAATCGCGCGATCTTTATGAAAATGAATGCAATGTCCCTATTTTTCCGTTTCATTTTTCTGCCTTTTTTCCTGTTGACCGCAGGATTCGCCCAGGCCCAGCTGTCAATCGAGATTACCGGTGCCGGTGCCAACCGGATTCCGGTGACCATCGTCGATTTCCCCGGTGATCCGGCCGCCTCGCGCGTCATCACCTCGACCGTGCGTGCCGATCTGGAGCGTAGCGGCCTGTTCAAGTTGGTCGACCACAACGGTCTGGCGCTTGACGAAAACGCACCGATCAACCACGCCGACTGGAAGGGCCGCGGTGCCGATGCGCTGGCTGCCGGCAGCATCGCGCGCAGTGCCGATGGCCGTATGGAAGCCCGCTTCCGCCTCTACGACACACAAAAGGGCGTGTCGCTGGGCGGGGCCGCTTACGTGACCAACGCGACCCAGTTGCGCGCCGCCGGCCATCGCATCGCCGATTTCATCTACGAAAAGCTGACCGGCGAAAAGGGCGTCTTCTCGACGCGGATCGCCTACGTCGTCAAGGCGCGTGGCCAGTTCCTGCTGCAGATCGCCGATTCCGACGGCCAGAATGCCGCCACGGCGCTGACCTCGACCGAGCCGATCATCTCGCCGGTCTGGTCGCCGGATGGCGGCCGCCTGGCCTACGTTTCCTTCGAAAAGAAGAAGCCGGTCATCTACGTGCATTCGCTGGCTTCCGGTCAGCGTCACATCGTCGCCAATTTCAAGGGTTCCAACTCGGCACCGGGTTGGTCGCCGGATGGGCGCAAGCTTGCCGTGGTCCTGTCGAAGGACGGCTTCTCGCAGCTTTATTCGGTCAATGCCGACGGCAGCGGCCTGCAGCGCATCACCCAGTCCTCCGGCATCGACACCGAGCCGCGCTATTCAGCCGATGGCGGCACGATCTATTTCACGTCCGACCGTGGCGGCAGCCCGCAGGTTTACCAGATCGGCGCCAATGGCGGCGACGCCCGCCGCGTCACCTACGAGGGCAGCTACAACGTGTCACCGCGCCCGTCGCCGGATGGCAAGAGCCTCGCTTTCATCAGCCGCCGCGAAGGTCGCTTCCAGCTTGCCGTCATGGATCTGGCCAGCCGCCAGGTGCAGGTGGTGAGCGATTCGAACAAGGACGAATCCCCCAGTTTCGCCCCCAACAGCCGCATGATCCTGATCGCCACTGAAGTTGGCGGTCGCGGCGTACTATCGGCTGTCTCCAGCGATGGCAGGATCAAACAACGCCTCACGGTCGCCGCAGGTGATGTGCGCGAACCGGCTTGGGGTCCTTACTTCCAATAATCCACACGTCCATCCGGAGAACTTCGTGAAAAAATTGCTTATCCCCGCCCTGCTCGCAGCCCTCCTCGTCGGCTGCTCCACCACCCCGCTGCCCGAAGACAGCAATGGTGCGCCGGTTGAATCGCGCAGCGGTTCGTCGTCCACCGGCGTTGCCCCGGTCACCGCCGGCGGCCTTGATGCCAGCGGCCTGCCGCGCGAACTGACCGATCCGAAGAGCAAGCTGTCCCAGCGCAGCATCTACTTCGACCTCGACAGCTACGAAGTGAAGGGCGACTACAAGGATCTGGTTGCTTCCCACGCCAAGTACCTGGTCGCCAACAAGGGTTTCAAGGTTCTGCTCCAGGGCAATACCGACGAGCGCGGCAGCCGCGAATACAATCTCGCGCTCGGCCAGAAGCGTGCTGAAGCCGTCAAGCGTTCGCTGACCCTGCTCGGCGTCACGGAAGCCCAGATCGAATCCGTCAGCCTCGGCGAAGAAAAGCCGAAGGATGCCGGTCATGACGAAGCTGCCTGGTCGCAAAACCGTCGTGCCGACATCCTGTACAAGGCTGCCGACGGCCGCGGCGAGTTCTAAGCATGCGCCCGGTTCGAATCGCCCTTCTGATTGCCGCGCTGGGTTCTGTTCAGGCCCACGCTGGCGTTTTTGACGACGACGAAGCTCGCCGGCAGATCATCGATCTGCGCGTCAAGAGCGAGGCGCGATTCGACCAGCAGGCCAAGGGCCAGCTGGATCTGGCCAACCAGATCCAGCGCCAGGCCGATGAGATTTCCCGGCTGCGCGGCCAGATCGAAACGCTCAATTACGAGCTGGAGACGGCCAAGAAACGCCAGCAGGACTTCTACCTCGACCTCGACACCCGCCTGCGCAAATTTGAAACCGCCGAAAGCACCAATGCTGCGGTCAACCCGGAAAACGGGGCAAATTCCAAACCGGCCAGTGATCCGGCCAAGGAAGGTCAGGAATACGAAGCGGCCCTGAATCAGTTCAAGGCCGGCAAGTACAAAGAAGCCGCCGCCGGTTTTGGCGCCTTCGTGCAGAAGTATCCGGCCAGCTCTCTGGCCCCCAATGCCCAATACTGGCTGGGCAACGCCTGGTATGCCCAGCGCGACTGCAAGCGCGCCATCGAGGCGCAGAGCGTGGTGACCACCAAGTACGCCGACAGCGCCAAGGCGCCGGACGCCTGGCTCGCCATCGCCACCTGCCAGCAGGAACTGGGCAACCCGACGGGAACCAAGCGCTCGCTGGAAACTGTGATCGCCAAGTATCCAACTGCCCCGGCCGCCGAAACGGCCCGCGAACGTCTGAAGAAGAAATAATTGGCACTGCGTCTCACCGAGATTTTTTACTCCCTGCAGGGCGAGGCGTCACGCGCCGGCCTGCCGACCGTGTTCGTCCGCCTGACGGGCTGTCCGCTGCGTTGCACCTGGTGTGACACGACCTACAGCTTTACGGGCGGCGAGCCGGCCAGCATCGAATCGGTACTGGCCGAAGTCGGCAAATACCCGGCCCGCCAGATCTGCGTCACCGGCGGTGAGCCGCTGTCGCAGAAGGAGTGCCTGCCGCTGCTCACGGCGTTGTGTGACGCCGGCTACGACGTGTCGCTGGAAACCTCGGGGGCGCTCGACGTCGCTGATGTCGACCCGCGCGTGTCGCGCATCATGGACCTCAAGGCACCCGATTCAGGCGAGTCGGCAAAGAATCTGTGGAGTAACCTCGAGGCGCTCAAACAAGGCGACGAGATCAAGATCGTCATCGCCTCGCGCGGTGACTACGAGTGGGCGCGCCAAGTCCTGCGCGAACGGCAGATCAATCGTCTGTGCCCGGTGCTGCTGTCGCCGGCCGGCGGGCTCATCGAGCCGCAGTCGCTGGCCGACTGGATTCTTGAAGATGGCCTTGACGTCAGGTTCCAGCTGCAATTGCACAAGCTGCTTTGGGGTAACATGAAGGGAAAATAAAGGAGGAGACGAGCATGGACCGCAATCGCCGCAAGTTTTCCCGTATTCCCTTTCAGACCGAAGCCAGCCTTTTCCTCCCGGACGGCGAATACGTCGTCGAGGTACTTGATCTCTCGCTGAAAGGCGCGCTGATCCATCCGAATGCCGACATGTTCGTCACCGTTGGCACCAACTGCACCTTGAAAATTCGTCTGGATGGTTCCGGTGCGGTCATCCGCATGGAAGCCACCGTCGTGCATCACATGGCCAACTACTACGGTCTGGCGTGTCGCGACATCGATCTCGACAGCGTCACTCACCTGCGTCGGCTGGTCGAGCTCAACCTTGGTGACGAGGCGCTGGCAGAGCGGGAGTTTTCCCTGCTCGCGATACCCTAGTGGTCTGCTACGCAATTAGCGAAACATGAAAGCTGGTCTTTGCCTCCCTGGCGTTGTTGCTCATCCTCGCGATAGCTACGGCTATCGCTGTGGTTCGCGCCTAGCCAGGAAAGCAAATCCGGCACTTTCATTTAGTTCCGCCAATTGCGTAGCAGACCACTAGGGTGTGTGGACATTTGTGGGCAAGATGCTGTTCACAAATGAATAATTGTGTTTACATCCTGTCTTTTGGGCTGAGGGCGGGATGCCGAGATTGTTGTTACGCGATGACCAATGGCGACGAATCGAGCCAATGCTGCACGGCAAGGCAGGCGACCGTGGTCGTACCGGTGCAGATAATCGGTTGTTTGTTGAAGCGGTTCTCTGGATGGCGAGAACTGGCGCCCCTTGGCGTGACCTGCCTGTCAGTTTTGGGCCATGGAATACGGTCTTCAGGCGCTTCTCACGCGGGGCAGACAAAGGTGTCTGGCAGGCGCTCTTTGCCATGCTCTGCGAAGACGCAGATTTTGAGGAAGTTTTTCTCGATAGCACCATCGTGCGGGCGCACCAACACGCGGCCGGCGCACCCAAAAAACGGGCAACAAAGTCTTGGCCGTTCTCGTGGGGGCTTGAGCACCAAGATTCATGCGGCGGTAGATGGACTGGGCAATCTGGCGCGTTTCCGTCTGACAGGCGGCGAACGACACGACATCACCGAAGCTGCCAATCTCATCGATGGCATGGATAACGTTGGCGCTGTCGTGGCCGACAAAGCCTTTGATGCCACCAGCCTCATCGACTGCATCGAGGCGATGAATGCCACAGTTGTCATTCCGCCGAAAGCCAATCGGAAGGTGCTCAGAAGCTATGACAAGCATGTCTATAAAAGTCGAAATCTCATCGAAAGGTTCTTTGCCCGCCTGAAACAGTTTCGCCGCATCGCTACGCGCTACGACAAACTCGACGTCCGCTTTGAAGCATTCATTTCCATCGCAGCCGCTCTGATTTGGCTCGCCTGATTGTCCACACACCCTAGATTCCCAGATAGCGTTGCCAGATGCCATGATCGGCATCGAGTTCCAATGATGTGCCCTGCCACATCACCTCGCCGCGTTCGATGATGGTGTGCCGGTCGGCCAACCCGATCAGCTTTTCGACGTATTTGTCCACCACCAGTATGCTCTGTCCATCACTACGCAGGCGGGCCAGGCAGGCCCAGATTTCGTCCCGGACCAGCGGTGCAAGCCCTTCCGTGGCTTCATCGAGTATGAGCAGGCGCGGATTGGTAACCAGGGCCCGGCCGATGGCCAGCATCTGCTGCTCGCCACCGGAAAGCTGGTTGCCGAGATTTTTCGAGCGCTCGCGCAGGCGCGGGAAAAGCGCGTAAACACGAGCCGGCGTCCATGGCTCGGTGACGCCCCGCCGATTGGCGAAAAATGCCACGAGATGCTCGTCGACCGTGAGATTCGGAAAACACAGCCGTCCTTCCGGTACCAGGGCGATGCCGGCCCGGCCAATGCGGTCCGGGCGCCAGCCGTCGATGCGCTCGCCGGCAAAGCGGATTGTCCCGCCCTTGATCGCCTGCAGGCCGCAGATGGCACGCAGGGTCGTCGTCTTGCCCATGCCGTTGCGGCCGAGCAGCGTGGCGGCTTCGCTTAGGTTCATGTGGAGGTCGAGGCCGAACAGCACCTGGCTCATGCCATAGGCCACTTCGAGTCCGCTGATTTCGAGCAGCGCGCTCACAGGTGATCTCCGAGATAGGCGCGCCGCACTTCAGGATTGGCGCGCACCGCCTCCGGTTCGCCGGTGCAGATCAGCTGGCCATTAACCAGAACAGAAATGCGGTCAGCCAGCCGGAAAACGGCGGCCATGTCGTGTTCGACGAGCAGGATGGTGACGTGGCGGGCGAGGTGCTCAATGAGTTCGACCATGCGTGCCGATTCCTCGGGGCCGGCACCGGCCATCGGTTCGTCGAGGAGCAGCATGCGGGGCCGGGTGGCCAGTGCCATGGCCAGTTCGAGCGCCCGCTGTTCGCCATGCGCCAGGCTGCTGGCCAGGGTTTCGTTGCGTGCGCCCAAGCCAACCTGGTCGAGACAGGCGCGCGCCTCCTCGAACAGCCGTTGCTCGGCCTGGACCGGTTTCCAGAAGCGAAAACTGCTGCCGGCATCCGCCCTGCCCTGTACCGCAAGCGCCACGTTGTCGAGTACCGAGAGGCTGGGGAAGACGTTGGTGATCTGGTAGGAGCGTGCCATGCCGGCTGTCACGCGCTGGTGCATGGAGAGTGCCGTGACGTCGGCGCCGGCAAAGTGGACGCTGCCGCTGTCGGGATTCAAGGCGCCGGAAACATGGTGGATGAAGGTTGTCTTGCCAGCGCCATTGGGGCCAATCAGGGCGTGGACCTCGCCAGCCTCGACGCTGAAATCGACCGCTTTCAGGGCGTCGACCGCAGCAAAGCGGCGCGACAACTGGCGGACTTCGAGCAGTTGTTCAGCCATGTCGTTTCCCGAACAGCGCGGCGACACCTTTGGGCGCGAACAGCACGACGCCGAGCAGGATGAGGCCGAGGACAATGTGCCAGTGCGACGTGAATCCGACCAATACTTCCTCCAGGCAAAGCAGGATCAGGGCGCCGACCACGCCGCCATACAGATAGCCAACGCCGCCGATGATGACCATGACGAGCAGCGTTCCGGATTGCGTCCAGACCAGCAGATTGGGGCTGGCCAGCCCGGTCAGGTTGGCGAGCAGGGCGCCGGCCAGCCCGGCCAGCGCGCCGCCGAGGGCAAAGCAGACCAGGCGATAGGTAAAAACCGGGTAGCCGAGCGCTTCCATCCGCGTCTCGTTTTCGCGGATGGCCTGGATGACTCGGCCGAAGCGGGCATCGGCCAGCCGGCCGAAAAACAGCATTGCCAAGGTCAACCCGAAAAAAGCCGCAAAATACAAACTGGTATCGTCGGTCAGCGGCACGCCGGCCAGCGTCATACGCCCGGCCAGCGGCAAGCCGTCGTCGCCACCCAGGCTGCGCGCCGAGATGAACAGGTAATAGGCCATTTGGGCGAAGGCCAGCGTGATCATGATGAAATAGACGCCGCGTGTGCGCAGGCTGATGGCGCCGACGGCCAGCGCAAACGAACCGGCCGCCAGCATGGCCAGCGGAAAGGCGATGAGCGCCTCATTGACGCCGGCTTGCTGGCAAATCGCCGCCGCGTAGGCGCCGATACCGAAAAAGGCAGCATGACCAAGCGAGAACATGCCGCCGAAGCCGAGCACCAGGTTCAGGCTGGAAGCCGCCAGTGCAAAGATCAGCACGCGGGTGGCAAAGCCGATGTAAAACTCCTGGCCGAAGGCCGTCAGCACAAACGGCAAGGCAGCCAAAATCAGCACGAGCGCGATGGCGACAGGCTGCTGATAGGGGGCGGCGCGGTAAAAAGCCATCAGGCGCGCGCCGGGAAAAGGCCTTGCGGCTTGAAGAAGAGAATGCCGGCCATGAGCAGGTAGATGAGGATGGAGGCCAGCGCCGGGCCGAGTGTCGACGCCGCGTCGGCAGGAAGCAAGGCGCGCAACAGGGTTGGCAACAGGGCCCGGCCCAACGTATCGACCGAACCGACGATCAGGCTGCCGACCAGTGCACCGCGAATCGAGCCGATGCCACCGATGATGATGACGACGAAAGCGAGGATCAGCACACTCTCGCCCATGCCGACCTGCACAGCGAGCAGCGGGCCAAGCAGTCCGCCGGCCAGCGCACAGAGCGCCGTGCCGAAGACGAAGACAGCCGTGAACAGCGCCTGCACGTTGATGCCCAGCGCTTCGGTCATTTCGCGATTCGAGGCACCGGCCCGCACCCACATGCCGACCCGGGTCTTGGCGACGAGCAGGTAGAGCAGCCCGGCGACGCCGATGCCGAAGGCGATGATGACGAGCCGATAGGCCGGATAGAAAAACGTGTCGCCAAGAAGGGAAAATTCGACCGGCCCGGCCAGCGCATCAGGTGGATTGAGCATGACCGGCTGGGCGCCCCAGATCACGCGCACCGCCTCGTTGGCGATCAGGATCAGGGCGAAGGTGGCGAGTACTTGTGAAAGGTGGTCGCGTTTGTAGAGCTGGCGGAAGAGCGACAGTTCGAGCAGTAGCCCGAGCAGGGCGGCACCGGCCACGCCGACGCCCAGCCCGATCCAGAATGAATCCGCCGCCTGGGTGGCTGCCGCAACGAAGTAAGCGCCCACCATGTAGAGCGAACCGTGGGCCAGGTTGATGCAGTCCATGATGCCGAAGACAAGGGTCAGTCCGGCCGCGAGCAGGAAAAGCATGAGGCCGAACTGCAGGCCGTTTAGGGCCTGCTCAAGAAGCAGCTGCGTCACTTCATCTTGCACTGCGCCACGTAGGCGTCAGCATGATTCGTGAAAATGGTGCCCATGGTCTTGTTGGTGACGCGGCCCTGAGCATCCTTGCCAATGGCGCGCAGGTAGTAGTTCTGCACCGGGTAGTGGTTGGTGTTGAACTTGAAGTCGCCGCGCACGGACTTGAAGCGCTTGGCTTCGAGCGCCTTCTGCAGCGCCGCCTTGTCTTCGACCTTGCCCTTCACATCGCGTACGGCGCCGTCCATCATGAGTGCGGCGTCGTAGCCCTGCGAGGCGTAGAGTGATGGCAGGCGGTTGTATTCCTTCTGGAAATCGGCGACGAAGCGTTTGTTCTCGGCGTTGTCCATGTCGTGCGCCCAGTGCGACGAGTTGAACATGCCCATCATCGAGCTGCCGACCGCCTTGATCACGTCCTCATCGGCCGAGAAGCCGGGGGCGAACAGTTGCGTGTCGCGCGACAGGCCGGCCGAGACGAACTGCTTGACGAAGTTGATACCCATGCCGCCGGGCAGGAAGAAGAACAGCGCATCGGGTTTCAGGCTGCGGATCTGCGCCAGTTCGGCGGCGTAATCGAGCTGGCCGAGCTTGGTGTAAACCTCTTCGGCGACCTTGCCTTTGTAATAACGCTTGAAGCCGGAGACGGCATCCTTGCCGCCCGGGTAGTTCGGGGTGACGATCACGACGTTCTTGTAGCCCTTGTCCTGAACGATCTTGCCGACGGCTTCATGCAGGTTGTCGTTCTGCCAGGCGACGTTGAAAAAGAAGGGATTGCACTGCTCGCCGGCATATTGCGACGGGCCGGCGTTGGCCGAAATGTAGAAGGTCTTGTTCTCGAAGACCGTCGGGCCGACGGCGAGCATGATGTTGGAGAAGACGATGCCGGTCATGAAATCGACCTTGTCCTTCTTCAGGAACTTGTCGGCCGCCTGCTTGGCGATGTCCGGGCTTTGCTGGTCGTCGGCGATCAGCACTTCGGCCGGCAGGCCGCCCAGTTTGCCATTCAGCTGCTTCATCGCCAGGTTGAAGCCATCGCGGATATCGACGCCAAGGCCGGCACCCGGGCCGGACAAGGTCGACACAAAACCAACCTTGATCCGATCGCCAGCGTGAACGGTACCGGCCAGCATCAGTGCAGTGGCAAGGGCAGTCAGGCGAGGCAACATTGGTATCTCCAGTCAGGGTGGGCAATTCGGCAAATTGTAGCGCAGGAACAAGCAGATACCGGGTCAAAGGAGGTCATTTTTCGGGTATATTCGCGCCCCATGATGAAGCCAGCCGTCGTTCTCCTTTCCGGTGGACTCGATTCCGCCACTTGCCTCGCCATTGCCCGTAGCCAGGGCTTTGACTGTTACTGTCTTTCGTTCAACTACGGTCAGCGTCACTGTGCCGAGTTGCAGGCGGCCGAACGGGTCGTCAAGGCCCAGGGCGCTGTCGAGCACCGGGTACTCAACCTGGCTCTGGCCCAGTTTGGCGGATCGGCCTTGACCGACAGCACCATCAACGTGCCGGTCGATGGCGTCCAGCCGGGTATTCCGGTCACCTATGTGCCGGCGCGCAACACCATCATGCTGTCGCTGGCTCTGGCCTGGGCCGAGGTACTGGGCAGCGATGATATTTTCGTCGGGATCAACGCGGTCGACTACTCGGGTTACCCGGATTGCCGGCCGGAATACCTCGCCGCCTTCGAGAAGATGGCCAACCTGGCGACAAAGTCCGGTGTCGAAGGCCACAAGCTGCGCATTCATGCGCCGCTCATCAATCTTTCCAAGGCTGACATCATCCGCACTGGCGCCAAGCTGGGCGTTGATTACGCTCTGACCGTTTCCTGCTACCAGGCCGATGAACTTGGCCGGGCCTGCGGTGTCTGCGATTCATGTCGCCTTCGTGCAGAAGGTTTCGCTGCTGCCGGCGTTGCCGACCCCACTCTGTATTGCGCATGATCATGGAAAATATCGCCTCCCCCAGCACCGTTCTCTGGCTTGGCTTTGCCGCTGCTTTCGTATTCGGGGCCATCGGCCAGAAAACGCATTTCTGCACCATGGGTGCCGTTTCGGACATCGTGAACATGGAAGACTGGAGCCGCATGCGCATGTGGCTGCTGGCCATCGGTGTTGCGATCCTGGGCGCCGGCTTGCTCCATGCGAATGGCCAGATCGACCTGGGCAAGACCATTTACCGCACGCCGACCTTCACCTGGCTGTCCTACCTGCTCGGCGGCGGCTGTTTTGGCATCGGCATGGTGCTGGCCTCCGGTTGCGGTGGCAAGACGCTGATCCGCATCGGCAGCGGCAACCTCAAGTCGGTGGTCGTCTTTGTCGTATTGGGCATCGTCGCCTACATGACCATGCGCGGTGTGTTCGGTGTGTTCCGCGTCAATGTGCTCGAAAAAGTGGCGATTACCTTTCCGGGTGGGCAGGATGTGCCGGCGCTGCTGACGGCAGCCGGGCTGGAAGCAAAGACTGCCTTCTGGCTGGCCGTGCTCGGCATCGGCGGCGGACTTACCGCGTTTTGCCTGCTCAAGCGCGATTTCTGGACGCTCGACAACCTGCTCGGTGGCCTTGGCATCGGCCTGACTGTCGTGGCGGCGTGGTACGTGAGCGGCCACATCGGCTATATCGCCGAGCATCCCGATACGCTGGAGGAGGCTTTTATCGCCACCAATAGCGGTCGCATGGAGTCGCTGACCTTCGTTGCGCCCCAGGCCTACACGCTGGAGCTGTTGATGCTGTGGTCCGATACCAGCCGGACGATGACATTCGCCATCGCCACCGCCCTTGGTGTCATTGCCGGCTCCTTTGCCTGGAGCATCGTGACGCGTAGTTTCCGCTGGGAAGGCTTCGCTAGTGTCGAGGATACGGCCAGCCACCTGATCGGTGCTGCGCTGATGGGCTTTGGCGGTGTGACGGCGATGGGCTGCACGGTCGGTCAAGGCATTACCGGTTTTTCGACCCTGGCCCTTGGCTCCATCGTTACCTTTGGAGCCATTGTCGCCGCTTCGGTGGCCACCTTGAAGTTCCAGTACTGGCGCGTGATGCGCGAAGCCTGACTGCTACGGTCAACCGGAAAAACAAGCCAAAATCGAAAAACGCCTGGGCTCGACGCTCAGGCGTTTTCGTTTTCCTTGAGCTTTTCGATGACCAGCGGGAAGGCGCCTGACCCGATCAGGGCGACGGCCGAAACCAGAAAGGCCAGCCCGGCCATCGGGTCGTCGAGCACCGGATGAATGCTGGCACCAAAGCCGGCGAGGCTGATGCCGCCTGGAATGGCGCAGAGGACGCCCAGGGTACTCAGGGCAACAAAAGAGAGTGGGTAGCGGCGCATGGTGTGAGTGTAGACGAGCGCCCGATTCGGCGCGATGATAGCGCGGTATTTTAACGTTTCAGGAGATGCTGATGAATCGCCGCCAATTTCTGCGCAAAGCTGCCGCATTTTCAGCGCTTGGCGCGTTTGAGTTTGCGCCCTGGCAGTCGATGAGCGCCTTCGCCCGGGAACTGGATGATTTCGTACGCGGTCCGGCAATCAAGGATCACCCCCTGCGCCAGATTTCGAAACATGTCTGGATGATCTACTCTCCGGATGGCTTCCCGACACCGGAAAATCAGGGAATGATGTGTAACATTACCTTCGTCGATACGGCAAAAGGCTTGGTGGTGGTCGATTCCGGGGCGTCGGTGCAGATTGGCGAAATGGCGATCCGCCAGATCCGGAAGCAATTCAAAAAGCCGGTCATTGCCGTCATCAACAGCCACTTCCATGGTGATCATTGGTTAGGCAACGACGCTTTCGCGACCGCCTACAAAGGCATCCCGATCTACGCACATCCCGGCACCATCGCGGAGATCCAGGGCATGCAGGGCAATCTGTGGCGCACGTTGATGGAGCAATGGACCAACCAGGCCACGCTCGGTACGCGTGTCGTACCGCCGAATACTGCGGTCGACCACGGAAAAGAGCTCAAATTCGGGGATGTGACGCTACGCATGCATCACTACGGCAAGGTGCACACGCCTTACGATATCTGTGTCGAAGTCGTTGAAGACAAGCTGACCTGCATTGGCGACATTGCCATGGATCGGCGGATTGCCAACATGGATGACGGTTCTTATGTGGGTAGCCTGAAGGCATACGACACACTCGAGAAGACCGCTGCATCAAAAATCTGGCTGCCCGGCCACGGCCAGCCCAGTGCGGGTGTTCTGCAGTGGAATCGTGAACTGTTTGAGGGGATTTACCGGCCCTGCGAGCAGGCCATCAAGGATGGCTTGCCCATGGAGGCGGCCAAGGAGATGGTTCTCAAGGACGAGCGTGTGAGCGGCCGGGCCAAGGATACCAAGGGTTTCGACGTCAATATTGGCAAGTACGTCAGCCTCGCCTATCTGGAGGCCGAGGCGGCCGGTTTCTGATTCGCGAGCCACCCGGTTTTCATGTTTTGAGCCAGGGGATGGGCCGGGTTGCGATTCATCTGGCCAAAGCGGGCAACTTTTCGGGGGCGTCGCATTTGCTGCTCTGGCTGCGTCGCCGCCGGACTTGCAATCGGCCTGGAGCTTAGTTGTTCAGGCTGGCGCTGGCGGATTGAGTCTTCCGTAGCCACTTCAGCATGATCACGAAAAGATGGTCTGGATTGACCGGCTTGGCGATGAAGTCGTTCATGCCGGCATCCAGACAACGCGTACGGTCCTCGGCAAAGGCATTGGCTGTCATGGCGATGATAGGCGTCTCGGCGAAGCCTGGTATTTCGCGGATGGCTTGCGTGGCGCCCAGACCGTCGAGTTCAGGCATCTGCATATCCATCAGAATGATGTCGTAGCGCTGCCTGAGCGCCAACTCGAGAGCCTGCACTCCATCCTCGGCGACATCGACGGTGAAATTCAGGGTCTCACGCAGCAGTTCGAGAGCAACTTCCTGGTTAACCCAGTCATCTTCAGCCACCAGGACACGGCACGTCGAAAATTCTGAACGCAGGGCTTGTTCAGCTGCAATGCCCGACTGAGGCGTTACTACCGAAACCTTGGCAACAGAATGAGCCACAGGCAGACGGATGGCAAATGTGAATACACTGCCGGAACCCGGCGTGCTCACCACCTTGATGTCACCACCCATCAGACGAACGAGCCGTTGGCAAATGGGTAACCCGAGCCCCGTACCGCCATATTTTCGGGTTGTCGAGCCATCCGCTTGCTCGAATGGGTTGAATATGCGTTCGACCGCTTCCGGTGAAATGCCGATCCCGGTATCCCAGACTGACAGCTCAATCAACAGTGACTCCACACCGCCTTCTGCGATACGGGCAACGACCCGGACTTCCCCGCGCGCGGTGAACTTGATGGCGTTGCCGGCCAGATTGAGCAAGATCTGCTGCAGGCGAAGCGGATCGCCGACGAGTTGCAGTGCCTTGAGGCGAGCATCAATGTCCAGAATGAAGCGCAGGCGTGCGGATTCGGCGCGGGGCGCCAGCAGGTTGTTCAAGTCGTCGGTCAGCCCGCCGATTGTGAAGGCAGTCTGTTCGAGCGTCATCTTGTCTGCATCGATTTTCGACAGGTCGAGAATGTCGTTCAGCAACTGCAAAAGATGGTTGGCCGCATTGTCGATCTTGCCCAGCTTGTCGATCTGGGAAGGATCCTTGGTGTTGCGCCGGAGCATGTAGGTCATCCCGATGATGGCGTTCATCGGGGTGCGCAGTTCATGACTCATGTTCGAAAGGAAAGTGCTCTTTGCCCGGCTCGCAGCCTCGGCCGCCTCCTTGGCCAGCGACAGAGCCTGGGTCCGTTCCTGCACGGTATCTTCGAGGTGATCACGCTGGTCGGCCAGTTGGCCGTCACGCTCGGCGATTTCGGTGAGCATGGTATTGAAGGCGCTGCCCAAATCGCCGATTTCGTCGTCAGAATATATCTTTGCCTGACGGGAATAGTCCTTCGATTCGGCAACGTATTGAGCGGTGTCGGTCAGCGACCCCAGCGCGGCCAGAATCGATGCCAACATCTGCCTGGCAATGGCGAAGGCGATGATGAAGGAAATGGCCAATGCCAGGAGCGACAGTGTCAGGTTCCAGATAATTGCCCGCCAGACGTCGTCCAGACTGGCCGAAATGGAAACAGAGCCGACCACATCGTTGTCCGAACGGATAGGGACCGCGACGGTAACCGATGTCCAGTCTGCATAGACAGCACGTTCGCGATGGGGGGAATCACCAAGCGCAACATGAGCAGGTAGCGGTCTTTTGGCCGCGTCGTAGCGATATTGGAAGTCCGAGGTAATACCGATCAGGCGTACGGCCAGTACATCCTTGTGTTCGGCAAAAGAGCTGAGCAGGCGCTTGGCGCCTGTGACATCGCGGAACTCGATGACGGCAGATGCATTGAAAGCGACAACGTCCGCCATTGCAAGCAGTTCGGTGGTTTTGGCCTGCCGCCGCTGATCGATTTCGCGAACGGCAAAAGTTAGGAAGGAGAGCAATAGGCCGACCCCTAGCGAGGCTGCAATGGCCAGCGCAATTTTTTTGCGGATGCTCTGGTGCGTATTCATCGTTCGCTTCCAATTACCCTGTTCGCCAGTCGCATCATTTGTGAACTCGGCGTCAGCCCCTGCCGCGACAAAGTGTCGGCGTTGACAATGAATTGTACGTCCACCACTGCGCAGCAGTTCTATGCCCCCTCCCGAGCGCGCAAATCCATCGGCATTGCTGGTGGATAGGATGGGCATGCCCAATGTCCAGCGCAGCACTACGCCGATTCGGGCTTCTTCGACATCCGGAATGTATACCAACTGGCAGTTGGCCATCTCATCGGGGCTGTTAACCCGGCGAATACGTAGCTCCCTGCCGCCGATAGGGCGCCCTTCATGGCTGCTCAGATAATGCCCCAGCGTATCCCGGCCAAATAAACAAATGGTTGTAGTGTTCCGGTTATTGGCGGGCCACTCGACATACTTCATGAAATTGACGAGATAGGCGGCTTCCAGCTGTGGTTCGGAATTGGGCTGAGCGAAGGAGAGTGGCGTGCAGCCAAGAAGCAAGGCGGTCAGCCAACGCAGCACGCTGATTTGAGGGAAAAGGTTGCCGAGGTTCCGCACGATCAGAATTTCCAGCGCGCCGACAGCAGCAGCGAAGGTTCAATGATGACCGGCGTTGCCGGAACGTAATCCGTCACGTACTCGATTCGGCGGGGACCGATCAGGTTGCGGCCGCTCAGTGCGACTTCGATGTCCTTGTTCAGCTTGATGGCGTAGCGCAAATCGAGCGTCACGTAGCCCGGAACACGGATTGTTGTCGTGTAGGGAGACAGTGTGCGGTCGATTCCGGACGAGCCACGAATCCAGGCATCGAACTGTTGGCTGGACGAGACATTCCACTGAGAACGCAACGACCCTGTGTGGCGCGCGGTTGTCCGCTCCTCTTTCAGTCCCTGTGCCTGCGTTGTGGGGTTGGCGGAGTCATCCATGTCAACATGCGTGAACGCATACGAAAGCTGTACTCGCCAGGTTGGCGCGAGCAGCCAGTCCACGCTGAGCTCGGCCCCGCTCAGCCAGCCGTTGCCCGCGTTATTGCGGTCAAGGTTTTGAAAGGCGATTGGGATCGTGTACAACACCTGAACGAACTGGCTTCCCGCTGAGCTCGAGACGATATCCGAATAGCGATACCGGTAGACCGAGAGATCGACGCCCAGCTGCTGGGTCAGCTGGCTGCGGTATCCCAGTTCTATGCCTTCCATCGTTTCCTGACGCAACGGCTGCGCACCTGGTTGGGCGCGAAGTACGACAGGTGGGGTTACGGAGGTGGGTGGTATGTACCCAGTCAGCATGGTCACATCGAATTCAGCGCGTGCCGGCATTCGCGGGGCCTTCGAATACTTTGCCCAGAGAGTGTCACGACGTGTCGGCGTCCACATCAGCGTGGCATTGGGCGAGAAAGTGTTGCCGCCCAGGTTGGTCTGGTCCCAGCGGGCACCAAAACCCAGTTGCAGGGTTTCCTGGATCAGCGTCCAGTTGTCATGGATGAAAAAGCCCGTCGTTCGCTGGGCGAATTCTGTCTTGCTGATCTCGAGTACGTATCGGGTCCAGACTTCATCGGATACTGTCCGGTGGCTTGCTCCCCACAGAAGATCGTGTTCAGCGAAAGCGTAGCGTCCCTGGTAGTCGATATCGAACTGCGTGGAACTTACGCCGAAGGCATCTTTCAGTTCCAGCGATGAATTAGCGACAGATGCCTGCAACGACGATTCGATTCCCTGTTCGGTAAGCCAGCGATAGCGCCCACCAAGGGTCTGGTTGGCAATTTTCTGCGTTAGCGCGACAGGAGTCAGTACGGAAGGATTTAGCGGATTTGGGGTAATTGGGAAACGATCGCCCGCCGAAGAGTTGCCGGCATTGGCCCAGAAGCTCAAGTCACTGCCGCCGGAAAGGGAACGATCGAGACGGAAATCGACGACCGCATTGGTCAGACTATCTTCGCTGTAGCTATCGTTAGCCAGTTGCATCGAGGGTTCTGCATGGCGCCCCTGTGCCGACAACTTCCATGTCGTGTCAGCATTGAGGCTTCCCCCGGCACGGCTGTACAACTGCCCTTGACCATCGGTACCCAGCGTCCCTGTGACGAGACCCCCGGATTGAGTGCGGGAATGCCGGCTGATGATGTTGATCACGCCATTTACCGCATTGACGCCCCACATGGCTGCGCCCGCACCCCGGATAACTTCGATGCGTTCGATGTCTTCAATAGGGATGGGATCGTATTCCCAGATGGTTCCGGAAAAGAATGGATGATAGATGGTGCGCCCGTCTATCAGTACCTGAAGCTTGTTGGCGAAGCGGCCGTTGAAGCCGCGTGCCGCAACGGCGTAGCGCCCGCTGTCGATTTGTGCAACCTGGATACCCGGAACCATGCGTAGCACGTCGGGCAAGGCTAGCGCCCCCGAACGGCGGATGTCCTCGGCCGTAACGACAAAGGCAGCGGCAGGAACGTTGCTCAGGCTCTGGTTGCGCCGGGAAACGGAGGAAATTTCCGTTTTGGTCAGGTCCTCAAGGCTGAGATCGTCATCCTGAACCGCGTGCGCGGGATGCCATGCAAATGCCAAGACAGCGGCAGTCGCAGCGCATGATTTTTTCAATCGACCTGAAAATTTACCTTTATGAAACAATGTGTTCAGTGAGGCGCTTGAATGGAGTCGAACTATGCCACCACTTTTGTCATAGTTCAATGCGCTGGGTCAATAGACTCGCAGATTGCCCGCTGAGGGCCCATTAAAAAAGCTGGCCAGATTTCTCAGGCCAGCTTTTGATGAAGCAGTGGCGCGTTACTGGACCTGTTGAATTCCGGCCAGAACCCAGCCGCGGCTGTTGTCGGTGGGCTTGGACATGTGCCAGATTTCGTCGAAAGGAGCCGGGGCGGCGCCCTTCTCTTCGCTGATCAGGCCGGTGAAGCGGATGCTGACGATGTAGCGGTTGGCTTCTTCGGCAACATCAAGAACTTCACCGTTGAGCTGGGCGACATCGGTTTCCTGCTTGGCGCTGCCACGATCGCTCATGCCCATCTTGATCTCGGCGAACATTTCCGGCGAGGTGAATTCGCGGATGTCGTCCAGATTGCCGGCGTCGTTGGAAGCCTGCAGGCGGATGAAGTTGACCTTGGCGTTTCGCACGAAGCTCTCGACGTCGAAGTCAGCCGGGATATTGCCACCACCGGTTGAAGCAACAGCCGGAGCCGCCGTAGCAGCAGAACCGCCAGCCGGGATGAAGTCAGGCTCGCGCGAGGCGTTGGCGCCGTAGTTGGCACCCGCGCCGGCGTATTGCAACCCGCCTTGCTGAGCCGCAGCTGCCTTCTTGCGCATGAAATAGCCGAAGACCATGACGGCAGCCAAGACCAACAGGCCGATCATCATCATGTTGGCCAGTTCTTCGCCGAAACCGAAATGGGAAGCGAGTGCAGCCAGGCCGAGACCGGCGGCCAGGCCAGCCAGCGGGCCCATCCAGGAGCGCTTGGGTTGGGCAGCGGGAGCGGCAGCACCTGGAGCGGCGGCGGGCGCCTGCTTGGCGGCGGACGGCGGAGCGCTCGGGGTGACCGACTGGCGCTGCATGCCGGCCGAGCTGCCGCCACCAAGGCGCTTGGCTTCGGCGTCACCGATCTGCAGTGTGAAGCCGAGCACGACTGCTGCGGCCATCAATACGAAATTCTTCATGGTTGTCTCCGTGTGGAAAGGTTGCAATCCGTAGTGTAGCTGCTTTCGGTTGCATAAAAACCAGCTTTGATCTGCATGATTGTTCGTAAAATTGGAAGTATCAGGTGTTCTTGAACAGTCCGGCAACTGCCGCCGGATTCGACGGGAAATAGAAATGGACATACGAAGCGGTCAACCGGTCCTGTCGGTAGATTGCCTCGCCGTCGCTCCCGTCAGCTTTCTTGGCGCGGGTCAGCGGGGTGAGCGGCGTTTCGCTTTTGGAGTAATGGAAGGTGTGGCCAGAGAGCCTGCCTTCGGGCAATTCGACGAATAGTGTGCCGAGCGCGGCGAGTCGCTTTTGCATGACGGATCTGCCCGGTAACAATCCGCCAAAACGATGCGTATTGCCCGCTTTGTCCACGACTTCCTCGAAGAGGCTCATCATGCCGCCGCATTCGGCGACGAGGGGTTTGTTAGCGGCAACGTGCATGGTCAGCGCTTTCCAGAGTTCATGGTTATTTGACAGTGCTTCGGCATGAAGTTCCGGATAGCCGCCCGGCAACCAGACGGCGTCGCAGTCTGGCAGGGCTTTTCCAGTGACCGGCGAGAAGAATGTCAACTCGGCACCCAGCGCGCTCAGCGTCTCGAGATTGGCCGGGTAGATGAACCCGTAGGCCGTGTCGCGGGCGATGGCGATGCGCTGGCCGGCGAGCAAGGGTTTGATTTCCGGTGCAGGGGCGGCTTCGAAACTGACCGGTTTTGGCAGGTCGACCGCAGCACTTGCCGCCAAGGCGTCGGCCAGGGCATCTAGGCGGGCTTCGAGATCGGTAATTTCGGCAGCCTGAAGCAGCCCGAGGTGACGTTCGGGCAGGCTATCGCTGCTTTTGGGAAGGGCACCAAACCAGCCCATGCCTGCCGGCAGGCTGTTGCGGAGTAATTTTATGTGACCTTCGCTCGCCGTGCGATTGGCCAGAACGCCGGCAAACGGCAGGCCGGGCCGGAAGGTGGCGAGGCCGTGGGCTAGGGCGCCAAAGGTTTGGGCCATGGCCCCGGCATCAATCAGGGCCATGACCGGGATGCCGAAACGGCTGGCAATGTCGGCCGCCGATGGCTGTCCGTCGAACAGGCCCATGACGCCTTCGATCAGGATCAGGTCGGATTCCGCGGCCGCACGGGCTAGGCGCCACTTGGCGTCGTCTTCCCCGCACATGCCGAGATCAAGGTTCAGGCAGGGGCGTCCGCTGGCAAAAGCGTGAATTTGCGGGTCGAGAAAATCAGGGCCGCACTTGAAGACGGTGACGCGCCGACCCTGCCGAGAGTGAAGCCGGGCGAGTGCAGCGGTAACGGTGGTCTTGCCCTGGCCGGAGGCGGGGGCGGCGATGAGAAGGGCGGGACAGGCGGGCATGGGCAGGATTTCTAGGGTCGTTGGCGGGTGGGTTGGCTGAAGCCTTGTCGGCGATCCCAATCGACGTAGAACAAACGGCTCTGGCTGGCGCTGAACGAGAACAGGCGCTCGCCGCCGGCGGCGACGACGCTTTCGCCGAGGGTGAAATCGAGCTCTGGTTCGCTTCCGGTACGGTTGTTGACGATGAGCGGCAGGCCGGTTTCGGCGCTGCGTCGCTCCCAGAGATCGCCCGGCCCCATGCCGTCGACCGGTGGCCAGTTGGCCGGGGCGAGCAGGATGGATGCGCCCTGCTGGCGGTAGCTGGCGGCGGGCTCGGGCTTGTAGGTGTCGGCACAGATCAGGACGCCAACCGGAATGCCGTCGACGATGAAGGGGGCGCTGCCGGTGCCGGGCGTTGACCAGCTTTCGGGGCCGCCATGCACGCGCTGCTTGCGGTAGGCGCCGAGGATAGCGCCCTCGCGGTCGATTACCGCAACGCTGTTGTGCAGCTTGCCGCTCTTCGCATCGCGTTCGGCAAAGCCGACGAAAAGCGCAACCCGGTTGTCGCGGGCGATGGCGGCCAATGTGCTGATCCAGGCATCGGGAAACGGGGCGATCCAGTTGGTGCCGATGCGGCTGGCGAAGTTGTAGCCGGTTTCGGCCAGTTCGGGCGTCATGATCCAGTCGGCGCCTTGGCCGACCGCTTCCTGAATGCCAGCCTCGATGCGGGCGCGGTTGCCGGCGATGTCGCCCGGTATCGCATCGAGATGGAGCAGGGCGAGGCGAAGGGTGTCAGCAGCCTTGGCCGGCGCTTGGGCAGTGGCCGCAAAACGCTTGCTGCCAGGCAGGAAAAAGCCGTTCTGCTTGCCGAGTGCTTCGAGCACGGCCTGATGGCTGGCCTTGCCGATCAGTTCGCCGATCCGGCTGTGGCCGCCGGTGTAGGTGGCCTGCGGGCCCTGCGTGCCGGAAACGACGATGATGCTGTCGGTGCCCGTCCCCGTCGCCTGCACCGTCGGGGTGTAAGTGCTCGGTACGTTGAGATCCTGCAGTGCCGCGGTCTTGCCTTCGGTGACGGTGATCAGGGCGCGCGCCATGGCGGCGTCGGTCAGCCGGATATTGGTCAGCACCATGATGTTGATCGTGCCGGCCGGCGTGTGGCCTTCGATGTAGGTGCCGGCGTCGACGCCGGTGCGGATGGCGTTGCTTTTGGCGCCGGCGGTCGCCAGCACGGTGACGGTCAGCGGGCCGTGGCTTTGGGTGACTACGGCCAGATTGTCGAGGTCGGCGGCCGTGGCCATGCGGGCGAGCGCCGATTTGTCCAGTCGATGCTGGCGGGCGATCTCCCCGTGCACATGTTCGGCGTAGGCCTTGCCGCCGCGGCCGTCCTGCCCCATGAAGCGCATGCCTAGCGTTTTCCAGAGCAGCGGGTGGCCGGCATGGTTCATTGCCGCGCGGGCCTCGAGCAAGCCATCGGAGGTGGACAGCGTGCGCCGCGCTTCGGGGAAGCTGACGAGGAGGACGTTTTCCCAAAGGCCATCGCGTTCACCGCGGATGATCTGAGCCTTTGCCTGAATATTGGCCGGGATGTCGATTTCCGCCGCGCAGACAGTAACGGACAGAAAAAGCAGGCAGGCAAAGCGACAGAGGATGTTCATCGACTTGAACTCAGAACTCGAGACCCGGCATGGCCTTGATGCCGGCCTGGAAAGCATGCTTTTCCATGCCGATGTCGCTGACGGTATCCGCTGCATCGCGCAGGGCCTGCGGCGCGGCGCGACCGGTGATGATGACGTGCTGCATTGCCGGGCGTGACTGCAACTGGGCGATGACGGTCTCCAGATCAAGCCAGCCGTATTTGAAGGCATAGGTCATTTCGTCGAGGACGACGAGGCCGATTTCCGGGTTGCGCAGGTGGCCGCAGGCGACTTCCCAGGCAGCCTGGGCGGCCTTGGCGTCGCGCTCCTTGTCCTGCGTTTCCCAGGTGAAGCCCTCTCCGCCGACATGCCAGGCGACGTCAGGCTGCTGGCGGAAGAAGGCTTCCTCGCCAGTGTCCGAGCGGCCTTTGACGAACTGCACGACGCCGACTTTCAGGCCATGGCCGAGAGCGCGGGCGACGACACCGAAAGCGGCGCTCGACTTTCCCTTGCCGTTGCCGGTGTTGATGACCAGTACGCCGCGTTCTTCCTGGGCTGCGTCAATCTTGCCGTCGATGACGGCTTTCTTCTTCTGCATGCGTTCTTCGTGGGTGACGGTCATGGTTCTCTCGGAAAAAATCGGGTGAAAAGGGACTGCTGCGGTCAACCGGAAAAAACGGCCAAAATCGAAAACAGCTTATTCGGGAATGAAGCAACGGTGGCCGCGGTCTTCGATCTGGCGCAGGCCATAGCCGTAGAGTTCGGAGAGCGTGTCGGCAGTCAGAATGCGGTCCACCGAACCGGCTTCGGTCCTGCCATCGCCGTACACCAGAACGGCGCGGTCGCAAAAACGGTGCGCCAATGCCGGGTCGTGCAGAACCATGACGACGCCGGCGCCGCAATCGCGCGCAGTGCCGGCGAAGAGTTCGAGGACAGCCATCTGGTGATTGAGGTCGAGATGCGACAGCGGCTCGTCGAGCAGATAGAGTGGTGCCGCCTGGGTCAGGAGCGTCGCGATGGACAGGCGCTGGCGTTCGCCGCCGGACAGGGTGTGAATCTGGCGGGTTTCCATGCCGTCCAGCCCAACAGCCTTAAGCGCGCCACGCGCCAGTTCGGCATCGCGGGTCGATTCCCAGTTCCAACGCCCGAGATGCGGGTGGCGGCCGGTCAGCGCGGTTTCCAGCACCGTCGAACCGAAGGGGTCAGACTGGAACTGGCCGAGCCAGGCGCGGCGCAAGGCGGCCTCCCGGGCATGCAACAAGGCCGCATCTTCGCCATCGAGCAGCAGCACACCCGCCTTCGGCGGACGCAGACCGGCCAGGGTCGACAGCAGCGTCGATTTGCCGGCGCCGTTGCGGCCGAGGATGGCGACGCGCTCGCCGCTGGCAACGCGCAGATCGATGCGGTCGACCACGGTGCTGCCGCCAATTTCGACGACCAGTTGTTTGGCTTCGAGCAATGGCCGGGTCATTTCGGTTGTCTCGAGAGCAGGAGGAGGAACACCGGAACCCCGATCAGCGCGGTCAGCACGCCGACTGGCAGCTGTTGCGGCGCAATCAAGGTGCGCGCCAGCGTATCGGCCAGCACGAGCAGCGAACCGCCGGCCAGCACCGAGGCCGGCAGCAGCAGGCGCTGGTCGTTGCCGGTGGCAAGGCGGACCAGATGCGGCACGATCAACCCGACGAAACCGATCGACCCGGCCGTCGTCACCGAGGCGGCAGTGGCCAGCGAGGCCAGCAAATAGATGGCGTAGCGCAGCCGGCCAACCGCGACGCCCAAAGCCTGCGCCTGCATCAATCCGCGCGAGAGCAGGTTCAGTTCGCGGGCGAACGGCATCGACAACAGCAAGGCGATGGCCAGCGCAACAAAGGCCGGCCACCACTGCGCGCTTTGCCCAAGGTCGCCCATCAGCCAGAACAGCATGCCGCGCAGCTTGTGCTCGTCGGCAATGCTCAACATCAGCGCAACGAGTGCGCCACAACCGGCTGCGACGATGACGCCGGTCAGCAACAACCGCGTCTGTGTCCAGCTCCCGTCGCCGTGCGCCAGCCCGAAGACCAGCAGCATTGCGGCGAAGGCGCCAACAAAGGCCAGCCCGTCCACGCCGAGCACCGGCAGTCCGAGCAGCATGGCAAACATCGCCCCCACCCCGGCGCCACCGGAAATGCCCAGCACGTAAGGATCGGCCAGCGGATTGCGCAACAAAACCTGCATCAGCGCGCCAGCCAGCGCTAGCAGTCCGCCGCAGGCAAAACCAGCCAGCGCACGCGGCAGGCGAAGCTGCAGCACAACATCGCCGGCCCCGCCCTCCTGACCCAGCAGGGCCGCCAGCACTTCGCCGTAGGAGACCTTGAAACTACCCACCGTCAACGCCAGCCCGATACTCGCCACGGCCAGCAGGCCGAGGCTGGCGAGGATCAGGATGGCGCGCTGGCGGGTAGGCACGGATGCTTACTTCGGGCTGTAACGCAGGCCGATGAAGGCATTGCGACCGAATGTTCCGTAACCGAGCGCGGTTTCGTACTGCTTGTCGAAGACGTTGTTGATGCGCCCTTCGATGGCCAGTTCCTTGGTGATGGCGTAACGGCCGGTCAGGTTGGTCAGCGTGTAGGCGTCCATCAGCCCCGTCTCGGTATTGCTGTTGAAACGCTTGTCGACCGCCATGAACTCGCCGCCGACATCAAACGCGCCAATTCGGCGCGATACCCAGAGTGTCGCTTTCTGGCCCGCACGACGCCCGAGTTTCTTGCCAGTATCCTCGTTCTTCGCGTCGAGAAAATCGGCACTGGCCCCGATGCTCCAATCCTCGAATCGCGCCTGGTAGGCGAGGGTCAGCCCCTCGAGTTGGGCGCGCGAAACGTTCTGGTACTTGAAAGTCGTGAACGAATAGTCAATGAGGTTCTCGATGCGATTCTGATAATAGGTCGCGGAAACGGTTTGGCTGCCGCTATCCCAGATCAGCGCTGCTTCCTGGTTCTTCGCTTTTTCCGCTTGCAGCAGAGGGTTGCCACTGTATTGGTCGAACAATTGATAGAGCGATGGCGCCTTGAATGCTGTCCCGTAGCTGACATGGGCCCGCCACTGTTTGGCCAGTTGCAAGCCATAGGCCAGCGCATAGGTATCTGCCGCGCCAAATTGGGAATGGTCATCGTGGCGACCGGTGATCTGCCAGCGATGTATGTCGTAGTTGGCCATCCAGCCGGCGACCACAGAATTGATGGTTACTTCCGAATCAGCGGCAAAGCTGGTCCGGGGGGTAACGGATTGGTCCTGTCTCTCCAGAGAGATCAGGGCGCTACCCAGTGGCAACTTGACGTCGTTCTGCCAGCCCAATTGCTTGTTCTGGGTGCGCAGGTAGTCACCATTGGCTGGCGCCCCTGAGTAGAAATTGTTTTGATAATCAACGGCCTCGCCGTAATGCAGCTTGCTGTTCCAGTTGTCCAGGATGCGGTTTTTGGTGAAGACCTGCCACTGCTCGGATTCGAACAGCACACGGCTGTCGAAGGAGCTGGTGCCGGTGGAAC
Organism: Betaproteobacteria bacterium; assembly: GCA_016705475.1. Classification (GTDB taxonomy): domain Bacteria; phylum Pseudomonadota; class Gammaproteobacteria; order Burkholderiales; family Rhodocyclaceae; genus Azonexus. Next base: position 45,421 of record JADIYD010000001.1, read on the forward strand.
TGTCGTAATAGGTCTTTCCTTCGTTGCGGCGGTAGGAAAGACCGATTTCATGACCCTTGGCGGGCAGGAAGGAGAGCGAGGCACCGCCACCCGTATTCCTGTACGGGTCTCTGTCGGCATCCTTGTTGCTCGCATTTCGTCGCGCCGAGATGCTGTCGGAGCTTTGATGATTCCCATCGAGCCGGAAACGCCACTGCTCGTTGCCGCCGGACAGGCCGGCGGACACCTGCGCGGTATTTTGGGTGCCGTAGCCGACAAATCCGTTTGCCCGTAGTCCGGGTTCGCCGCGCTTGGTAAAAATCTGTATGACGCCGCCGACGGCATCTGCGCCATACAGCGTTGCAGCTGGCCCGCGCAGGATCTCAATGCGCTCGACATCGGCCAGCGGCACGAAGCGTAATGGCGAGCCGGAAAGGTCTACGGAATTGATGGGGATGCCATCGATCAAAACCTTGGTCTGGTCGGGGCGGGCGCCGCGAATATAGAAGTTCGTCGAGGTGCCAGGGCCGCCGTTGCTCGCCGTCTGGATGCCGGGCTGACGGGCCAGCAATTCGGTAATGGTGCCTTGGCCTGTGCGCTCTATTTCCTCGCGATCAATGACTGAAACGTCGGCGAGCAATTCAGATGCGCGCATTTCCTGTCGAGTGGCGGTAACAAGAACGGGATCGAGTGCAGCAAGTTTGTCGACGGCAAATGCCGCAGGGGCGAAAGACAATGCCAGCAGCGTGGCAATGGGGTTCAAACGTGGATACATGGTTTTCCTTTTCCCGGCGTGCGTCCCCGCGTGCCGGAAGAGCATTGAAAAGGAAATGCGAGGGGAGGAGGCTGGTTGCGTGAACCCGCGCCACACCCCCGTGGCACTTCCGCGATTTGTCCCAGGCCGGTATCCGGGCTCGCAAGTTTTGACGTATCGCCTTCCCAGGTTGGCACCCAGTGGCCTTGTGATACGTCCGCACTTGCTTACCGTTGCGGGGGCAGCAGCGGAATGGTCTCGTTGGAGACGCACCGCTTTCCCGTTTAACTGCGCTTGGAGAATCCTTGCGCAGCACCTGAAGCGGCTCGCATTCTACATTCATTGTTGCTGCAGCGCATCAGTCACAGTGCATTAAATAGCGATAAACCACTTTTAGAATAATGGCTTAGTCCTTGACCTTGCGGCGTTTTAGCCTCTATAGTTCGCGACATGAATGTGGAACTCGAAACGTTAGAAGCCAAAATCGAACAGGTTGTCGCACTGGTTCACCAGTTGCGCGCCGAGAACGAGGTTTTGAAGAACCAGATGACCGCGGCCGAGGCCGAACGGCTGCATCTGCGGCAGACGATGACGGCTGCCCGTGAGCGGCTCGAAGGTCTGATGGACAAGATTCCTGAGGATGCCTGAGATGAGCGCCGAGCCGAATTTCCTCGACGTCAAGATCATGGGCCGCGAGTACCGCGTTGCCTGTACGCCGGAAGAGCGCGAAGCCCTGCTGTCGGCGGTTGATCTGGTCGATAACAAGATGCGCGACATCGCGCAGCGCACCAAGAACACCATCGCTGAACGCGTTGCCGTCATGGCTGCCCTGAACATCGCCCACGAGCACCTTTCCGGGGCTGTCGGCGGGGCCGGAAAAGAGTTTTCGGAAGCAGTTGATACTTCCGAAACGAAGCGTAGAATCGGTGACATGGGAGCACGACTTGATGCCGTGCTTGCGCCCCAGCAGCAACTGGACCTGTAGTCGGTTCTGCTGACCCCGGCGCCGCCCGCCGAGCGTCCCCTGCGGTGTTTGTTAAGGCCATACATTCCTTGAACCAATGCTAATTGGCATCGGTTGCGGACCATCAATCCGCTGTTGTGCGCGCTCCCAGCGAGTGTGCCTGATGCGGAAGGAATGCGACCACTCTGGACCCAGGTTCAGGATGCCGGCCTGACGGCACTTGCGGGGGCTTTTTTTGCCGCAAAGTTACCTGAACGCATGCAATATTGGCTGATGAAGTCGGAGCCCGACGAGGTTTCAATTGACGACCTCGAGGCAGCGCCATCGCAACGGGCGGCGTGGTTCGGTGTGCGCAATTACCAGGCGCGCAATTTCATGCGCGATGCGATGCAGGTCGGTGACCTTGCCTTCTTCTACCATTCCAGTTGCGCCGAACCGGGCATTGCCGGCATTTGCGAGGTTTGTTCCGAGCCTTATCCGGATGAAACCCAGTTTGCTACGGTCAACCCGTATTTTGACCCGAAATCGAAACTGGATAATCCGCGCTGGTGGTTGCGTGACGTGCGTTTTGTCGCCAAGTCGCGCCTGATACCGCTAGCTGAACTGCGAGCTTGTCCAGAACTTGCTAACATGCGCCTCCTTGCCCGCGGCAACCGGCTGTCGATCATGCCGGTCAGTGAATCCGAGTGGGCGTTCATCACCACGGAATTGATGGGGCAGCAATGACAGTCTGGTGGCTGGCGTACATCGCATTGGGCGCATTCGCGGGATTTTTTGCCGGCCTGCTGGGCATCGGCGGTGGCTCGGTCATGGTGCCGATTCTGGTCATGCTGTTCGCCGCGCAAGGCTTTCCCGCCGGCGAAGTGATGCATCTGGCGCTGGGCACCTCGATGGCAGCGATTTTCTTTACCTCAATTTCCAGCGTGCGCACCCATCACGCCCATGGTGCGGTGCTATGGCCGATTGTTAAGCGAATAACGCCGGGAATCGTTGTCGGCACGCTGCTCGGGACCCATATTGCCAGCCTGGTGCCGACCAAGGCGCTGGCGCTGATCTTCACCATTTTCATCTGCTACGTGTCGGTGCAGATGATCCTCAACATCAAGCCAAAGCCGCATCGCGAAATGCCGGGCGTGTGGGGTACGTCACTGGTTGGCGCCTTCATCGGCGGCTTGTCTTGTCTGGTGGCCATCGGCGGCGGGGTGTTGTCGGTCCCGTTCATGACCTGGTGCAATGTGAAAGTGCAGAATGCCATCGGCACTTCGGCGGCGATCGGCTTTCCGATTGCGCTGGGCGGTGCGTTGGGCTACATCTGGAATGGCTGGTCGGAAGTCGGACTGCCGGAAGGCAGCCTCGGCTTCGTTTATCTGCCGGCAGTTGTTGGTGTGGCCATTGCCAGTATCATGACGGCGCCGATTGGCGCCCGCAAGACCCACGAGTTGCCGGTCGCAACGCTGAAGCGGATCTTTGCCGCGATCCTCCTGGTGCTCGCCGGCAAGATGCTCTGGGGCTTATTCAGCGCGCCTTGAACGCCGGTTTGCGTTTTTCAAGGAAAGCGGCTAGTCCCTCCCGGTAATCCTCGGTGTCGAGGAAAGCGAAAGAGGCGGCTTTTTCATCATCGCTCAGCGGCTTTCCGTCCATCAGGCGGCTTATCCATTGCTTGTGCCAGCCGGCGACCAACGGTGCTCCGGCGCAGATTCGCTTGGCGGTGGCGTAGGCTTCGTTTTCGGTTTCGTCATCGGCCACGACGCGCGTGACCAGGCCTTTGGCGTAGGCCTCGGCGGAAGTCAGGATGCGACCTTCGAGCAGTATTTCCTTCATTACTGCGGGGCCGGCCAGGCGTAGCAAGCCTTCCATTTCGCCGGGGTACATCGAAAAACCCAGTCGATTGATCGGTGCGCCAAAACGAGCTGACTCCCCGCAAATACGGAAATCGCAGACCCCGGCAATTTCCAGTCCGCCGCCGATGCAGGCACCCTGAATCAGTGCCACTGTCGGGTGCGGGCAATTGTCGATGGCCTGCAGGGCCTGGGCGACATGGCCGTGATAATGCAGAGCCTGTTCCAGTGTTGCCCGGGCAGTGACGAATTCCTCAAGGTCACCACCTGCGGCAAAGGCGTCGCTGCCGGCACCGCGTAGCACGACGCAGCGAATGCTGCGGTCGACGCTGATTTCGGCCATTTTTTCAGCCAGAAGGTTCCACATCCCGAGGTTGATGGCATTCAGCTTGCCGGGGTTGTTCAGGGTCAGCGTGGCGATTTCGCCGTTACAGAAAAAATCAATGGTGCTCATGGGTTATCTCGAATGACCATTTGTAAATTGTGGGATTAATCGATCCAGATCAAAGCGACAAGTCTTATATAAGATAGAATATTGCGATTGTTTTTTGTTGGTAATTATTAATTAAAAGTTAGGAGATCAAGCCATGAGCAGCGCGATGTATGAGCGGATGCGGGTCAATCCGAAATTTCAGGAGCTGGTTTCAAGACGGGGGCGTTTTGCCTGGACCTTGGCCTTTGTCGTATTAGCCATGTTCTACGGCTTCGTGATGGTCGTTGCCTTCAACCCGGCGGCGCTTGGCCAGCCGGTTGCAGAAGGTTCCATGTTGACGGTGGGGGTTGCCGTTGAGCTATTCATGTTCATTTTCTTTTGGACGCTGACGGCAGTTTACGTCAAGCGCGCCAATTCGGAATTTGATGCCCTGACGCAAGAAATCGTCAAGGAAGCCTGGAAGGAGAACAAGTAATGCGACGTTTGACTCAACTCGGCACTGCGCTTGGCCTCTTGGCTGTAGCTGCCTTGGCTTTTGCCGGCGGCCCGCTTGAAGGTGTAACCGAAAAGCAGGCGACCAACTGGCACGCCATCATCATGTTCTGCCTCTTCGTCTGCATGACGATGGGCATTACCTATTGGGCTTCCAGCCGTACCAAGTCGACCGCTGACTTCTACACGGCAGGCGGCGGCATCACCGGTTTCCAGAACGGTCTGGCGATTGCCGGCGACTACATGTCTGCCGCCACGCTGCTCGGTTTGACCGCCATGGTTTACGGCAAGGGCTACGACGGCTACATCTACATGCTGGCCTTCTTTGCCGGCTGGCCGATCATCCTGTTCCTGATGGCCGAACGCCTGCGCAATCTGGGCAAGTTCACCTTCTCCGACATCACCGCCTATCGTCTGGATCAGGGCAAGGTGCGCACCATGGCCGCGATTTCGTCGCTCGTCGTGGTCTGCTTCTACCTGATTGCCCAGATGGTCGGTGCCGGTCAGCTGATCAAGCTGCTTTTCGGTCTGGAGTACAACGTCGCCATCTTTGCGGTTGGTATCCTGATGATGGTCTATGTCACCTTCGGTGGCATGGTCGCCACGACCTGGGTGCAGATTATCAAGGCTTGCATGCTCTTGAGTGGCGGTACGCTGGTCATGTTCCTGGCCTTCAGTCAGTTCGGGTTCTCGTTCCAGACGCTGCTCGAAAAGGCAACTGCTGTTCATGCCCTCGGTCCCAAGCTGATGTATCCAGGCAGCCTCCTGGCCGATCCGGTTACCGCCATCTCCCTCGGTCTTGGGCTGATGTTCGGTACGGCCGGTCTGCCACATATTCTGATGCGTTTCTTCACCGTGACCGACGCCAAGGAAGCCCGCAAGTCTGTCCTCTACGCTTCAGGCTTCGTTGCCTACTTCTTCAACGTCATCTTCATCATGGGTCTGTGCGGCATCATCATCGTCGGACAGAATCCTGAGTTCTTCGAAGGCGGTGTGGTTGGCGGCAAAATTATCGGCGGGGGCAACATGGTTGCCATGCACCTGTCCAAGGCAGTTGGCGGCGACATGCTGCTCGGCTTCCTGGCCGCGGTGGCCTTCGCAACGATTCTGGCGGTGGTTTCGGGCCTGGCGCTGGCCGGCGCATCGGCCATTTCGCATGACCTCTACGCCCGCGTGATCAAGAAGGGAACCGCCTCGGAAGCCTCCGAAATCCGTGTTTCCAAGATTGCGACCATCTGTCTCGGCTTCGTTGCCATCATTCTCGGCATCCTGTTCGAAAAGCAGAACATTGCGTTCATGGTCGGTCTTGCCTTCGGCGTAGCCGCTGCAGCCAACTTCCCCGTGCTTATCCTGTCCATGTACTGGCGGGGTCTGACCACGCGCGGCGCTTTGTTCGGTGGTTATGGTGGCCTGGTTTCCGCCGTGCTCTTCGTGCTTTTCTCGAAGTCGGTATGGGTCGATGTTCTCGGGAACCCGGCAGCACTCTTCCCCTACACCCAGCCAGCCTTGTTTGCGATGCCGATTGCTTTCATTTTTGCGTACATTTTCTCGAAGACCGATTCGAGCGTGCGTGCCGGCAAGGAAATCGAGGCGTTCGAAGACCAGTATGTCCGTGCTCAGACGGGTTACGGCGCTGCTTCTGCCAGCAACCACTAAGAAACTGCACAACAAAAAACCTGACGGTGAAAGCCGTCAGGTTTTTTTATGTCTTGATTTCCGGATGCTCCTGCTATCCAGTACCCGCAGAGAAACGATGTTCGAAGTCTTCCCTCTCGAGAGACGGCAAAATGAAACGAGTGTGCTAACCGGAAGCGCCGTCCCGGATTTTGGCCAGTGCTTCACGGCCCGACAGCAGGTGGTCGTGCATCAGCTTCTCGGCCTTGACGGCATCGCCCGCCTGCAACGCTGCCATGATCAGGCGGTGCTCGTCCAGTGACTGCTGAAGGCGACCCTCGAGCGAAAGGGAATGCAGGCGAGAGAGCTTCAATACCTTGCGCAGATCCTGGATGACCGACAACAACCAGCGATTGCCCGACAGTTCCTGAATTTTCTTGTGGAATTCCTGGTTGGATTCAAAGAACTCGTTAATGCGGCCGTCGCGGGCAGCTGATTCCAGTTGTTCGTGAATGCCCTTCAGCGCAGAAATGTCTGCAGGCTTCGCTCGCTTGACCGCTTCCGAGGCGCAACGACCTTCCAGCATGGCTATCAGCGGGAAAATGTCGTCCGTATCCTGTCGAGAGATTTCAGTAACATAGCAGCCACGGCGAGGCCGAAGATCGACCAAGCCTTCCGAGGCCAGTACCTTGAGTGCCTCGCGCAAGGGCGTACGGGAGATACCGTATTCTTCGGCGAGTTTCTGCTCGTCGATCCAGGTGCCCGGGGTCAGTTCGTGCGCGAAGATGCGCTTGCGCAGTCGTTCGGCAACTTCTTGATAGAGAGCGGTATGTGCGATACGTGTCATGGTGTGGACTGATGTGAATGGGCAGTACGGTACTTTGCCGACTTGCTTCCATAATTATGAATAAAGTATTATGCAGGGCTGCGTGTGTTAAATTGGGCTCAAAAGCGTAGAATTTTGAATTCTGGATTATAAGCCTGAACAAATCGAATCAGCGAGGGGTGTGTCATGTCTGAAAAGTTCTTTGATTCCAATAACCTGGATGCTTGGGAAAAGGCTGCTGCAAAACAGTCACCCGGCGGTGATGTCGGAAATCTGGTCTGGAATACCCCGGAAGGCTTGGCCGTCAAGGCGCTGTATACAAAGGCTGATGTCGCTGGTCTCCAGTTTGCTGACACGCTGCCAGGCTTCGCGCCCTATCTGCGCGGCCCACAGCCGACAATGTATGCCGTCAAGCCGTGGACCATCCGCCAGTACGCCGGCTTCTCCACTGCCGAAGCCTCCAACGCGTTTTACCGCAAGGCGCTGGCTGCCGGCGGTCAGGGTGTTTCGGTTGCTTTCGACCTAGCGACGCACCGCGGTTACGACTCCGATAATGCCCGCGTGACGGGCGACGTCGGCAAGGCCGGCGTGGCGATTGATTCCGTCGAAGACATGAAGATCCTGTTCGACAGCATCCCGCTCGACAAGATTTCCGTCTCGATGACCATGAACGGCGCCGTGCTACCGATTCTTGCCGGCTACATCGTCGCCGCCGAAGAACAGGGCGTGGCGCAGGACAAGCTGTCCGGCACGATCCAGAACGACATCCTCAAAGAATTCATGGTGCGGAATACCTATATTTATCCGCCCAAGCCGTCGATGAAGATCATTGCCGACATTTTCGGCTACACGGCGCAGCACATGCCGAAGTTCAACTCGATCTCGATTTCCGGTTATCACATCCAGGAAGCCGGCGCCAACCAGGCCATCGAACTGGCTTTCACGCTGGCCGACGGCATGGAATACGTGCGTACCGGCGTCGCTTCCGGCATGGACGTCGACACCTTCGCAGGCCGTCTGTCCTTCTTCTGGGCGGTGGGTATGAATTTCTACCTCGAAATCGCCAAGATGCGCGCCGGCCGTCTGTTGTGGGACCGCATCATGACCGGCTTCAACGCCAAGAGCGCCAAGTCGAAGATGCTGCGCACCCATAGCCAGACCTCGGGCTGGTCGCTGACCGAGCAGGACCCGTACAACAACGTCGTGCGCACCACCATCGAAGCGATGGCGGCCGTCTTCGGCGGCACCCAGTCGCTGCACACCAACGCGCTCGACGAAGCCATCGCCCTGCCGACCGAGTTCTCGTCGCGTATCGCCCGCAACACGCAGCTGATCATCCAGGAAGAAACCCACATCACTAACGTCGTCGATCCGTGGGCCGGTTCCTACATGATGGAAAAGCTGACCCAGGACATGGCTGACAAGGCCTGGGGCATCATCCAGGAAATCGAGGCGATGGGCGGCATGACCAAGGCTGTCGAATCCGGTTGGGCCAAGATGCAGATCGAAACCTGCGCGGCTGACAAGCAAGCACGCATCGATTCCGGCAAGGACGTCATCGTTGGCGTCAATAAATACAAGCTGGCCAAGCAGGATGCGATTGATATTCTCGATATCGACAACCATGCGGTACGCGACTCGCAGATCGCCCGCCTCAAGCAGATTCGCGCCACGCGTGACAGCGCTGCGGTTTTGGCCGCTTTGGAGGCGTTGACCGCAGCAGCCGAGTCCGGCAACGGCAACCTGCTCGACCTGACCGTCAAGGCCATGCGTCTGCGGGCCACGGTCGGCGAAGTTTCTGATGCGCTGGAAAAGATTTTTGGTCGTTTCCGCGCCAACAACCAGACCATTTCGGGTGTTTACGGAGGTGTTGTGGAGGGTCAGGAAAGCTGGGAAAAGATCAAGGCCGATGTGGCAAAGTTCGCCGAAGAAGAAGGCCGTCGCCCGCGCATCATGATCGCCAAGCTGGGTCAGGATGGCCATGACCGTGGCGCCAAGGTCGTGGCAACTGCCTACGCCGACCTCGGCTTTGACATCGACATGGGGCCGCTTTTCCAGACTCCGGAAGAGGCGGCGCGGCAGGCCATCGAAAACGACGTCCACGCCGTCGGCGTTTCTTCGCTGGCCGCCGGTCACAAGACCCTGCTGCCGCAACTGGTCAAGGCGCTGAGGGATCAAGGCGGTGACGACATCATCGTGTTCGCCGGCGGTGTGATTCCGGCTCAGGATTACGATTACCTCTACAGCGCTGGCGCCAAGGCTATTTTCGGGCCGGGAACGCGCATCGAGGATTCGGCCAACAAGGTCATCGAAGAAATCCGCAAGGCACGCGGCTAAACCACGGATGAATCTGGGCGAAGCTCCCGTGCGTGCAAATAATCTGTCCGCTGCTGACCAGTTGCTGGTCGACGGCGTGCTGGCTGGTCAGCGCCGTGCGCTGGCCAAGTCCATCACGCTGATCGAGTCGACGCGTCCCGATCACCAGCAGCGCGCCCAGCAGGTGCTTAACGCCTTGTTGCCGAGTACCGGCAAGGCGATTCGCATCGGCATTTCCGGCGTGCCGGGGGCGGGCAAGTCCACGTTCATCGAAGCGCTCGGTGTCTGGCTTATCGAACAGGGCAAGAAGCTCGCTGTATTGGCGGTTGATCCCTCATCATCGGTGTCGGGCGGCTCCATCCTAGGTGACAAGACCCGAATGGAACTGCTGAGCCAGCGCGAGGAAGCCTTCATTCGACCCACTCCATCGTCCGGCTCGCTTGGTGGCGTGGCCGAAAAGTCGCGCGAGGCGATGCTGCTCTGCGAGGCCTCTGGCTACGATGTGATCATCATCGAAACCGTTGGTGTCGGTCAGTCGGAAACGACGGTGGCCGGTATGGTCGACATGTTCTGCCTGCTGCAGCTGCCAAATGCTGGCGACGACCTGCAGGCGATCAAGAAGGGCATCGTCGAGATCGCCGACATGGTCGTCATCAACAAGGCTGACATCGATCGTCAGGCAACCGCAGTTGTTCGCGCCCAGTGGCGCAATGCCCTGCATATGTTGCGTCCAGCTTCGCCAAACTGGGCGCCGCCGGTCATCACACTGTCGGCGCTGCACAAGGAAGGCATCGTAGATTTTTGGGAGCAGGTTGAAAAATACCAGGCCGCCCTGAAGCCGACCGGCGAATTCGACGCCAAGCGCCAGCATCAGGCACTGAGCTGGATGTGGCAAATGATCGACTCCGGTCTGCGCCAGTATTTTCGTCATCACCCGCGTGTGCAGGAGAACCTTCCTGCGCTCACCCGTTCCGTCGAAAACGGCCATACGACGCCGGCTGCTGCCGCGTATGCCCTGCTCGACTATCTGAAACACTGATTTTCAAGTTACCCGATCCTCTTAGGGAGTTTTCTATGCACGACATCATCCGCCAGCTGGAAAAAAAGCGCGAAATGGCCTACCTCGGCGGTGGCCAGAAGCGTATCGACAGCCAGCACAAGAAGGGCAAGCTGACTGCCCGCGAACGTATCGAGCTGCTGCTCGATCCTGACTCTTTCGAGGAATGGGATCTGTTCAAGGAACACCGCTGCGTTGATTTCGGCATGAACGAAACCGAAAAGACACCGGGTGACGGTGTCGTGGTCGGCTATGGCACGATCAATGGTCGTCTGGTGTTTGTTTTCTCGCAGGATTTCACCGTGTTCGGTGGCTCGCTGTCCGAAACCCATGCGGAGAAGATCTGCAAGGTGATGGACCACGCCATGAAGGTCGGTGCGCCGGTCATCGGCCTCAACGACTCGGGCGGTGCGCGGATTCAGGAAGGCGTTGCCTCTCTGGGTGGCTACGCCGACGTCTTCCAGCGCAACGTGATGGCCTCGGGCGTCGTGCCGCAGATATCCATGATCATGGGCCCCTGTGCCGGTGGTGCGGTGTATTCGCCGTCGATGACGGACTTCATCTTCATGGTCAAGGACTCGTCCTACATGTTCGTGACTGGTCCGGAAGTCGTCAAGACCGTAACCCACGAAGATGTGACCGCTGAAGAGCTGGGTGGTGCCGTGACCCACACCAGCAAATCCGGTGTGGCCGATCTGGCTTTCGAGAATGACGTCGAAGCCCTCTCCATGCTGCGTCGCTTCATGAATTTCCTGCCGGCCAACAACCGCGAAAAGCCGCCGGTCACGCCGACCAACGATCCGGTCGATCGCATGGATTACTCGCTCGACACGCTGGTGCCGGACAACGCCAACAAGGCGTACGACATGAAGGAACTGATCGTCAAAGTGGTCGACGACAATGACTTCTTCGAGTTGCAGGCCGATTACGCCAAGAACATCATCATCGGCTTCGGCCGCATGGATGGTCACCCGGTCGGTATCGTCGCCAACCAGCCGCTCGTGCTGGCCGGCTGTCTCGACATCAAGTCGTCGATCAAGGCGGCCCGCTTCGTCCGTTTCTGCGATGCCTTCAATATTCCGGTTGTTACCTTCGTCGATGTCCCGGGCTTCATGCCGGGTACCACGCAGGAATACGGCGGCATCATCAAGCACGGCGCCAAGCTGCTTTACGCCTACGCCGAATGTACCGTGCCGAAGGTCACCATCATTACCCGCAAGGCCTACGGTGGCGCCTACGACGTGATGTCGTCCAAGCACCTGCGCGGCGACGTCAATATCGCCTGGCCATCGGCTGAAATCGCGGTCATGGGGCCGAAGGGCGCCGTGGAAATCATTTTCCGCGAAGAAAAGAACGATCCGGCCAAGCTGGCCGAGCGCGAAGCCGAGTACAAGGAAAAGTTCGCCAACCCGTTCGTGGCTGGCGCCCGTGGCTTCATCGACGACGTCATCATGCCGCACGCCACCCGCAAGCGTATTGCCCGTTCGCTGGCCATGCTGCGTGACAAGAAACTCGACAATCCGTGGCGCAAGCACGGCAACATTCCTCTGTAAGCGTCAGGGAGAAAAAGGAATATGTTCACTAAGATTCTGATCGCAAACCGCGGTGAAATTGCCTGCCGTGTCATCAAGACTGCCCGTAAGATGGGCATCAAGACCGTTGCCGTCTATTCCGAAGCCGACAAGGATGCGCTGCACGTCGACCTCGCTGACGAAGCCGTCTGTATCGGCCCGGCCGCCTCGAAAGAGTCGTACCTGGTCATGGACAAGATCATCGCTGCCTGCAAGCAGACCGGTGCTCAGGCTGTCCATCCGGGCTACGGTTTCCTGTCCGAGAACGCCACGTTCTCGCGTCGTCTCGAAGAAGAAGGTATCAAGTTCATCGGCCCGAAGCACTACTCGGTCGCCAAGATGGGCGACAAGATCGAGTCCAAGAAACTCGCCATCGCTGCCAACGTCAATACCATCCCGGGTTACAACGACGCCATCGCCGGTCCTGACGAAGCCGTCAAGATTGCCCAGGGTATTGGCTACCCGGTGATGATCAAGGCTTCCGCCGGCGGTGGCGGCAAGGGGCTGCGCGTTGCCTACAACGATGCTGAAGCGCACGAAGGTTTCTCCTCCTGCGTCAATGAAGCCCGCAACTCTTTCGGTGACGACCGCGTCTTCATCGAAAAGTACGTGCTTGAGCCGCGCCACATCGAAATCCAGGTTCTCGGCGACTCGCACGGTAACTACGTGTATTTGAACGAGCGTGATTGCTCGATTCAGCGTCGTCACCAGAAGGTCATCGAAGAGGCACCGAGCCCCTTCGTCGACCCGGAAATGCGCAAGGCGATGGGCGAACAGGCTGTGGCCCTGGCCCGTGCAGTGGACTACGAGTCGGCCGGTACGGTCGAGTTCGTCGTTTCCGGCGCGACCAAGGAGTTCTACTTCCTGGAAATGAACACCCGCCTGCAGGTGGAGCACCCGGTAACCGAATTGATCACCGGCCTCGACCTCGTCGAGCAGATGATCCGTGTTGCCTACGGCGAGAAGCTGCCGCTGAGCCAGGCCGATGTGCCGATCAACGGCTGGGCCATGGAGTGCCGGATCAACGCCGAAGACCCGTTCCGTGGCTTCCTGCCTTCGACAGGCCGTCTGGTGAAGTTCCTGCCGCCGAAAGAAACCAGTGATGCCAGCGGTACGACCCGTGTCGATACCGGCGTCTACGACGGCGGCGAAATTTCGATGTTCTACGACTCGATGATCGCCAAGCTCATCGTGCATGGCAAGGATCGCGCTACCGCCATCAACCGCATGCGTGATGCGCTGAACGCTTTCGTGATCCGTGGCATCTCCTCGAACATCCCGTTCCAGGCCGCGCTCATGCAGCACCCGGTGTTCCATTCCGGCATCTTCGACACGGGCTTCATTCCCAGGCACTACCCGACCGGCTTTGATGCCTCGATGGTGCCGCACGATGATCCGGCCCTGCTGGTTTCGGTCGCTGCCTACGTCTATCGTGCCTTTACCGACCGTTCCGCATCGATCACGGGCCAGTTGCAGGGCCATGAGCGTCTGGTCAGCGACAAGTGGATGGTGGTTCGCCTGAATCCGGAAGGTAACGAGCATCACCCGGTCATGGCGTCGCTGGTCGATGGTGGCTACGACATCGAGTACAGCGGCAAGCACTACGAACTGCGCTCGAGCTGGAAGCTCGGTGAATCGTTGTTCGTCGGTACCTGCAATGGTCAGGAGTTCACGGTGCAGGTCGAGCGTAACAAGACCCGCTACAGCGTTTACCACTGGGGCACCCGTGCCGATTTCATGGTGATGAGCGCTCGTGCGGCCGAACTGCTGGCGCTGATGCCGGAGAAGCAGGCGCCTGATCTGTCCAAGTTCCTGATGTCGCCGATGCCTGGCTTGCTGCGCGAAGTGGCTGTCAGCGTTGGACAGGAAGTGAAGGCCGGCGAAAAGTTGGCGGTCATCGAAGCCATGAAGATGGAAAACATCCTCAAGGCTGACCAGGACTGCAAGGTGAAGAAAATTTCGGCGGCTGCCGGCGAGAGCCTGACAGTCGATCAGATCATCATCGAATTCGAGTGATTTGATTTTCGGCCGTTTTTTCCGGTCGACCGTGGAAATGAAGGCCCGCCAACCGGCGGGCCTTTTTTATTGCCTCGTGATGGCGTAGCGGACGAAATCGACGCCGCGTTCAAGGACTTCAGTTGGCACGAGGTGGCTGACCGACGTTCCCTCCAGTGTGACGCCGTGATCGAGGCGGATGCCGGCGATACTCGGCACAATCAGCGAACAGTCTTCACCATCGTGCAGCAGGAAAACCGGCACAACAGGCAACGCCTGCCCAGGGGCCGCTGGACGCGCAAGCCGACCGGCCTCGATTCGTTCTTCATACCAGCGCAGATCGGCTGCCAGTGCACCGCCGGGAATGCTTTGCAGGCCGATCATGACGCCGAGGCGGGAGGCGCCGAGCGAGGTCGAGGCGATCAGGCAGGGCGACTGGCGACGGCCACCCTTGCGGTCGGCCGGGCGGATGGCCTTGCCATCGACGAGCAACCAGTTTTCACCAGGAACATTGAGTTTCTTGACGGCAGTCGGCATGGTCGACACGCGGTCGAATCCGAACAGGGCAGTGCGCTGGTGTGCAAGCGATGCACTGTTGGCATCGAGCGAACCGCTATGCAAGATCATTTCGCCGGTGAAGGCGGCAAAGGCATATTCAGCCCCGAAAGCGAGCTCGATTTCACCGATTTCGGTGGTTCGGTTTTGTCCATGGGACTCAAGGCTGGCCTCGATGTCGCGCAACAGGCGAATGCAGGCTGCCGGCGACAGCTCGCGTCCGAGCTTCAGAGCTTCGGGCGATTCGCCTTCCTTGAGTGCGGCAATTCTTTGATCGATCTTCCGGGTAACCTTGTGTACGTCAAGCCAGCAGGGTATGCCCTCCGGCAGGGGGGCACCGAAGAGCGAGGCGAGATCAACCGAATGGCCTCGGGGGTCGTCGTCCGGCATGGTCTGGAAACCGGCCAGTTCGCGCCAGCGGCTGAGCGCCCGGTTGGCGACGGTGAGCTGGGCGGCGGACAGGCGATAGGGGTCGATCAGGCGCACCATGAAAGCCCAGGCCAGGTGGCCGGCAATGCTGGTTTCGCCAAGATGCGGGAAGTCCGGGTCAGGCAGCGCCTGGCGCAACAAGCCATCGCGCTCTGCCTGATCGAGGATGGCGAACAGGAGTTGATCGAGCAGGAGCGGACATTCCCTGGCGGCCAGAAAGTGACAGTATTCCGCCATCCGGAAAGCGCAGGCGGCCCGGTGCAGCAGGCCGACTTTGTCCGCAGGCGCAAAGTGCGGTGCGAGCCGCAGGTACGCTGTACCCAAGCGCAGCCAGAGGCGCTGGGCAACCTCGAAGGCGCGCTGGTCGTCATCGAGCATGGGCAGTGCCTTGCGGACATAACGCGGCTCGATGGCTTCCTGGGCCGGTACGGCTGCGGTTCGCAGCAAATTCAACAAATCGACAGCCAGCGCTGGCGGGAGGGTCGACGCCTCGATGGCTTCGATCTGCAGGCTCACGGCAGCCAGCATGTGCATGGGCTTCGCCTGCGGCTGGCTGGCCAGCCAGGCTTTGGCCGACGCTAGGTCGTGAAAGCTCTGGGCAATGTTTTTGCGCGGTTCAGGTAATGTTAACCAGTGCATGGTCGCTCCTTCCGGAGTATGCTAAAACAATGAGCGGATTTGAACATTATGATCGCGAATTGCGGGATCTTGATAGCGAGATTCATCGATACGCTGCAGTTTGCCGTGTGAATTTGGCGAATCGCCACGAAATCGAAGCGTGCCTGCGTAATCATCACGATAGCTGGGCTGATGACAAGGCGCGTGAATCCTTGCAGGGCCTGCTGATCCTGCGTATCAAGCTGGAAACGGAAATGATCGCGCAGGGGCTGACGCCGCCGCCGCTGCTTTCTGCGGTGGCCGAACAGATTTCCTAGCGAACGCTGATCGCCGTCACCGGGCAGGGTGCCACGCAGGCGCCACAGCCCGTGCATTTTTCCGGATCGATCTCCGGGAGCGGGCTACCGCCTAGCCGTGGCGTAAATCGGATGGCGCGGGCGTCGCAGAAGTCCCCACAGACACGGCATTCGACCCCTTGGCGGGGCAGGCAGTCTTCGCCGATGCTTGCCTTGCTGGCCCAGGGAACCTGCTCTGGATCGCGGCGCAAAGCCTTGGGTTGGCAAGCGCTGACACAGTCGCCGCAAAAAGTGCATTCGCCGACGCTGAAATCGACGGTCGGATAGCCGCCGTCACCCACCACGAGAATATGGGTCGGGCAGACTTTGAGGCAGTCGTTGCAGCGCGTGCAACGATCGATGAAGTCGGCTTCCAGCAACGCCCAGGGCGGGCGCATTTCGCCCCGGGGGCGCGGTCGACCGCGGAAGAAGCCGCGTCGGGATAGGTCGACCATGCCTATGCGGCTACTTGCCGGCTTTCATCTTCTCGATACCGCCGCGCAGCATCTGGTCGATGTCGGAACCCGGCTCGACCTGGGGTAGCAGGGCTTCCCAATAGGCGATGCCCTTCTTGTTCTGCCCGGCCTCCATGGCGGCGGCGCCGGCCAAGAAAAGACTGTGACCGTGCTTGGGGTCGACTTTCAGCGCCCGCTCGACGAGTTGGACGGCCTTGCCGGAAAAGCCCTTGCCGTTGGCCATGGCGATGGTTTCGGCATAGCTGGCGAGTTGATCCGGGTCGTCGCTGATCGCTTTTTCGGTCTTGGCAAAGGCTTCGACGGCTTCGTCGTAACGTCCCATCGATTTGTATGAGCGGGCGAGCATGAGCCAGCCCTGGATGTCGTCCGGGTTGGCTTTGAGTTTCGCGGCGAGGCTGGCGACCATTTCATTGATCTTCTCCGGCGTCATTTGCGGCGGTGCTGCCGTTTGCGTCGGGTCGAGCGCCTTAGGATTGCCGAGGACTCCGTAGCCAAGCAGACCGAGAATGGGCAGCAGGAACAGGATGGCAACGGCCGTCTTGCGGCTCGGGCCGGTGGCGACCGGCGCAATGCCGGCTTCGGCGGCCGGCTCGATCTCGTCGAGAAGGCGGCGCTGAAGTTCATGCTTGGCCTGTTCGAAATCTGCCTCGGCGAGAGAGCCTTCGGCCTTTTCCCGGGTCAACTCAGCCAGCTGGTCACGGAAGATGGCGAGGTTGGCTTCCTTGCGGTCGGCCTTGCTTTTGGAGCGCAAGCCAAGCCACAGCGGCGGCAGAATAAAGGCGGCCACCACCACAATCAGGAGGGTGGCAAATATGGCGAACTGGGTCATTTCTGGTCGATTTCCTTGAGCATCGCGTCAGCGCGGCTGGTCTCGTCAGCCGACAATGGCTGGTCTTCGGCATTGATGCGCGCGGCACGACGGCGCAGATAGCGCTGCAGTACAAACAGGCCAAGCAGCATGAGGCTGACCGGACCGCCCCAAAGAAGCAGGGTGATGCCCTTGACGGGGGGGCGGTAGAGGACGAAATCGCCATAGCGAACGACCATGAAATCGATAATTTCCTTGTCGCTCTTGCCGTCCTTGATCATGGTGCGGACTTCGCGTCGGAGATCCTGGGCAAGTTCGGCATTGGAGTCGGCGATGGTCTGGTTCTGGCAAACCAGGCAGCGGAGTTCTTCGGACAATTTCTGCAGGCGTTTTTCGGCGACCGGGTCGGCAGCCAGGGCCGCTTCGGTTGCCGCATCGGCGAATGCTGCGGTCGACCCGAAAAAAGAGCCAAAAATGAAAACGGCAATCAGGAGGCTGCGCTTCATTTGTTCAACTCGGCGAGCAGCGGCATGATCTTCTTGGCCAGCAATTCCGGCGTGACCGGCCCGGTGTGCTTCATGCGGATGACGCCGGCCTTGTCGATGACGTAGGTTTCCGGCACGCCATAGACGCCGTAATCGATGCCGACGCGACCGTCGATGTCCATGACGGTCAGCGTATAGGGGTCGCCATGCTGGGCGAGCCACTGGTTGGCACGCTGGAAGGCCAGCTTGCGTTCGTCATCGGCCGGCATCTTGCCCATGTCGAAATTACCGTCGCCGCGCACTTCCTTGTAATTCAGGCCGACTACCGGTATCTGCACCTTCTTCGAGAACTCGACGAGCACCGGGTGCTCGGCACGGCACGACACGCACCAAGAGGCCCAGACGTTGAACAGCCAGACCTTGCCCTGCATGTCCTTGGGGCCCATCGTTTTTTCAGGCGTGGCCAGAACGCTGAGGTTGAAGGCCGGGGCCGGCTTGCCGACCAGCGGCGACGGAACGTCGCGCGGGTTCAGCCCGAGGCCGACGGCGAGCAGGGCTACCAGCGCCGCAAAGGCGCCCAGGATCCAGTAATAACGATTCATGCGTGTTGAGTTCCGGCAGGGGTAACAGTCGTGGTGCTGCGCGATTTGGCGCGATAACGGCGGTCCAGCATGGCGAGCAGGCCACCGAGCGCCATCAGCACGCAGCCGCCCCAGATCCAGTCGACAAAGGGTTTGTAATAGACGCGCACGGCCCATTCGCCTTCCAGCTTGTCGCGTTCGATCGGTTCGCCGAGCGAGACATAAACGTCGCGCAGGATGCCGGCATCAATGGCTGCCTCGGTCATCGGCATGCCCGACGACGCGTAGTTGCGTTTCTCCGGTTCCATTTTCAGGCGGAATTTACCGTCAACCGAGAGATCGAAATCGCCCTGGGCTGCGATGTAGTTCGGTCCCTGCACTTCCTTGACGCCATTGAAGGTGAAGCTGTAGCCAGCCACGCTGACGGTTTCACCGGGCGCCATCTTGACGTCCTTCTCATCCTGGAAGCTGTTGACCATGGTGACGCCGACGACGAACACCGCAATGCCGAAGTGGGCGACGCACATGCCGATGAAGCTGCGCGGCTGCTTGAAGGCAGCGCTCAGGAAGGATTGGCCGGCACGGGTGTGCTGGACACGCTGGACGAAAGCAGTCAGCGTCGTGAAAGTGACCCAGGCGGCGAGCAGGATGCCGAGCGCGGTCAGCGCAGTCCATTGGCCATAAACCAACGGCAGCGCGATGGCGACGACTGCAGCGGCGATCATTGCCCAGCGCACGGTCCGGGTGATTTCCGGGATCGAGGCTTCCTTCCAGCGGGCGAAGGGGCGACGCCCATGAGGAAGAGGACTGGCGCCATGACCGGCACGAAGACGGCATTGAAATACGGTGGCCCGACCGAAATCTTGCCGATGCCCAGCGCGTCGATGAGCAGCGGGTAGAGTGTGCCAAGCAAGACGGTGGCGCAGGCGACGACAAGCAGCACGTTATTGGTGAGCAACAGCGATTCGCGTGAAACCAGGGCGAAGCGGCCACCCAGTCCGACCTTCGGGGCGCGCCAGGCGAACAGGGCGAGCGAGGTGCCGATGACGGCAACCAGGAAGATCAGGATGAAGATGCCGCGCCGTGGGTCGGTGGCGAAGGCATGGACTGATGTCAATACGCCGGAACGGACGAGGAAGGTGCCGAGCAAGGACAGCGAGAAGGCCGAAATGGCCAACAACACCGTCCAGTTCTTGAAGCTGCCGCGCTTTTCGGTGGCCGCCAGCGAATGGATCAGCGCCGTGCCGACCAGCCAGGGCATGAACGAGGCGTTTTCGACCGGGTCCCAGAACCACCAGCCGCCCCAGCCCAATTCGTAATAGGCCCACCAAGAACCCATGGCGATGCCCAGCGTCAGGAAGCACCAGGCGGCCATCGTCCAGGGCCGCGACCAGCGCGCCCAGGCGGCGTCCAACTGGCCGGAAAGCAGCGCCGCGATGGCGAAGGCAAAGGCCACCGAGAAGCCGACGTAGCCCATGTAGAGCAGCGGCGGATGGATGATCAGGCCGAAATCCTGCAGCAGCGGGTTCAGGTCGCGACCTTCCGCCGCAGCCGGGAGCAGACGCTCGAAGGGGCTGGAGGTGATCAGGATGAAGAGCATGAAACCGAAGGCGACGAGCCCCAGCGTGCCGAGGACGCGGGCGACCATGGTTTCCGGCAACTGCCTGGACAGCATCGCAACGCCGAAAGCCCACCAGGTCAGCATCAGCATCCACAACAGCAGCGAGCCTTCATGCCCGCCCCAGACGGCGGCCACGCGATACTCAAGCGGCAGCAGCGAATTCGAATGCTGGGCGACATAGACCACGGAGAAATCGTTGGCCACGAAAGCCTGCGTCAGGCACGCGAAGGAGAAGGTGACGAGCAGCGCCATGGCGGAGGCCGCAGGCCGGGCGACGGCAACCCAGGCCAGACGGTTCTGGTGGGCGCCGATCAGCGGCAGGGTGCCGAGGACCAACGACACCAGGGCCGCAAGAATGAGGGCGAAATGACCGAGTTCGGGGATCATGCTCAGTAGCTCGCTTTCGGCGTTTCGCCAGAGGAAGAGGGGGAGACATGCTTGCCAGCGGCGCGGGCCTGGGCGTCGTCGACTGCCTTGGCAGCTTCCGGCGGCATGTAGTTTTCATCGTGCTTGGCCAGCACTTCGGTCGCCATGAAAGTGCCTTCGGCATTCAGCTTGCCCTGGGCGACGGCACCTTTGCCCTCCTTGAAGAGGTCAGGCAGGATGCCCTTGTAGGCCACCGGAATTTCCTTTTCGGTGTCGGTGATCGCGAAGCTGATGGTGACCCCGTCGGCCTGACGGCTGATGCTGCCTTCCTTGACCAGTCCGCCGATACGGAAGAGCTTGTCCTTGGGCGCCTTGCCGGCAGCCACATCGGTTGGCGTGATGTAGAGCGCGATATTGCTGTTCAGCGCGTTCAGCACCAGCGCGGCGATGATGCCGATGATGGCCAGTGCGCCACCGATGAGGGCGAGCTTCTTGTGACGGGATTTCATTCTGCGGTGTTCCTTGTTTCGGCGCGCAACTGACGCTTGAGACGGGCGATGGTGTTCTTTCGATTGCGGGCGACGACGATCGGTTCAATCGCCATGATCAGCGCGGTGGCGCCGAACGATCCCCAGACGTAAAAACCATAGCCACCCATGGCGATGAAGTCGGCAAAACTGTTCCAGTGGATCATTTTTCGCCTCCGGCCAACTCGGCCTTCACCCAGTCGGTATGGCGCTCGCGTTCGAGCATGATGGTGCGTACCCGCATGAGGGCGACGGCGATGGCGTACATCCAGAAGCACATGGCCATGAGCAGCATGCCCCAGAGCATCGTTTCAGCCATCGAGGACTTGGTCAGGTTGACGCTGGAACCCTGGTGCAGGGTGTTCCACCATTTGACCGAGAAATAGATGATCGGGATGTTGACGACGCCAACCAGCAGCAAGAGGCCGCCGGCCTTGTCGGCCCGCTTCACGTCGTCGATTGCTGCGGTCAACGCCATGTAACCGATGTAAAGGAAAAGCAGGATCAGTTCGGACGTCAGGCGTGCGTCCCATACCCACCAGGCGCCCCACATCGGTTTGCCCCAGAGTGCACCGGTCCACAGCGACAGGAAGGCCATGAGCGCACCGGTCGGCGCCAGGGCTTGCGCCATCATGCCCGACAGGCGGGTGTTGAAAGCCAGTCCGATGGCAGCCCAGCCGGCCATGACGAGATAGATGAACATCGACATCCAGGATGCCGGGACGTGGATGAAGATGATCCGGTAGCCTTCGCCTTGCTGGAAATCGGTCGGTGCGACAAGCATGCCAAGCCACAGGCCGGCGAGGCCGAAGACGACCGAGACAGCAACGAACCAGGGAATCAAGGCGCCGGCCAGCGGGTAGAAGGTGGCTGGGGAAGCGAAACGGTAGAGGTTGAATCGATCTTTCATTCGAGGGCGATCTTCAAGGCGGCGGCCGATGCCCAGGGGGCGAAGCCAAGTGAGGCAAAGGTAAGTGCGGCGAGCAGTGACAGGTGGCCCTCTCCCCGAGTCCGGACACCGTCGCATCCACTGCGCCAGCACCGAATATTAGCACCGGGATGTAGAGCGGCAGCACCAGCAGCGAGAGCAGTACGCCACCACCGCGCAAACCCAGGGTCAGTGCCGCGCCGATGGCGCCAATGCCGGAGAGTGCCGGGGTGCCGAGCAGGATGGCGCCGGTCAGGACGATAAGGGCGTCGGCCGAAAGATCGAACTGGATGCCCAGCACAGGGGCGATCAGGGCCAGCGGTAGCCCGGAAACCAGCCAGTGAGCAATCACTTTTCCGGTAACGACCAACCCGAGAGGGTGCGGGGCCAGCGCCAGTTGTTCCAGTGTGCCGTCGCGATGGTCGTCGGCGAACATTCGCGGCAACGAAAGCATGGTGGCGAGCAAGGCAGCCACCCAGAGCACGCCGGGCGCCAGCTTGCGCAGCAGGTCGGGTTCAGGCCCGATGCCGAGCGGGAACAGGCTGACGACGATGACGAAAAAACAGTGCCGAGACGATGTCGGCCTGACGTCGCATGGCCAGTTTGAGGTCGCGGCCGATGACTGCGGTGACAACGTCGAACATCAGTCTGCGATCCTCATCAGAGCCGCAATTCGCGCACGGTGCCGGCCGGGATGGTGACCAACTGGTGGGTTGTCATGACGGCCATGCCGCCGCGTTGCAGGTGGCCGGAAATGATGCCGGCCAGCCAGTCGACCGCAGCAGTGTCGAGTGCCACAAAGGGCTCGTCGAGTACCCACAGTGGGCGCTTTTCCTTGACCAGCCGGGCCAGTGCGACGCGCCGCTTCTGGCCCTGCGAGAGATATTTGCAGGCCAGGTCTTCGCGGCCAGCCAGGCCGACCTGCTCCAGCGCATCGAGGGCGTCGTCTTCAGAGAGTTCCTCGTCGGCCAGTCGGGCCGCGGCGAGCAGGTTTTCCAGAGGGGTCAATTCTTCCTTGATAGCGTTGAGGTGGCCGAGGTAGCAGAGGTCGGCGCGGAAATCATCGGACTTGATCGTCTGGCCTTTCCAGCGAATTTCACCGGCTTCCGGTGGCAACAGGCCGATCAGCATGCGCAGCAGACTGGTCTTGCCGGCACCGTTCTTGCCCTGCAGGTACAGCAGTTCCCCGGCTTCCAGCTTGAAGCCCAGGCCTGCGAACAGGCGGCGCTCGCCGCGCACGCATTCCAGATTGTCAGCTTCAAGCATCAGGAGGAAAAACCGAAATAAATCAGTGCCAAATTATGAGCCCGCAAGTTTAACGGCAGATTAACGGGAATCAAATAAACGCCAACAAGAAAAAGCGCTGCTGTGGAAAACGGGGGCGCCGGCTCAATGCCTCGGCAGCTTGGTGTTCAGCAACACCTCTGTCTGAATCTGCTGGATACATTCGGTCATTTTGCTGCTTGTTTCCTCGAGCTTCATTTTCAGCGCCTCGATGGCGGCGTCATCTCCGGCAGCATGGGATTGGCGGAGCTGGCTGCCAATATCGTGCAGCGCCTTATGCAAATCTTCAATCAACGGGAAAAAATCGGACGAGGCATTGCGCTGACCGTCCGGGCCGTAAAACCAGAGACCGAAGCGACACTGGCGATGGTCCTGCTCCGGCGGACGCAGGCTGCCGGCAGGCTCAGCCAAGTAGGCGTAGAGGGATTTCTTCCAGCGGTTGTGGTCGACTTCGGCGATCAGCATGGGCAGGTCCTCGCGAGACCACTTGAATGCGGTGGCAAGGCCCCACAGTTCGTCCGGCTTGAATTGCCGTATCCATTCAGGCAGAAGCGCTGCCGGCATCGGACGGGCGATGCCGAAGCCTTGTGCCAAGTCGCAGCCAAGGAGCAGGAGTACCAGACCGTGTTCGACCGTTTCGACACCTTCGGCGATGACCTGGCGGCGGAAAGCCTGGGTCAGCCCGATGACGCCTTCGACAATGGCCAGATCATCGGCATCGTCGAGCATGTTGCGGATGAATGACTGGTCGATCTTGAGAACATCGGCGGGCAATTGCCGGAAGTAGGTCAGCGATGAATAGCCCGTACCGAAATCGTCGAGGGCAAAGCTCACTCCCATGCGCCGGCAATCCGCGAACAGCGCGGCAACCTTGGCCATATCTTCAAGCGCCGCAGTTTCAAGTACTTCCAGCTCGATCCGGCCGGGGGGGATTTTCGGATGGGCGGCGAGCAGATCGGCCAATCGCTGGGTAAAGCCTTCATGCAGCAGATGCTTGCCGGAAATGTTGATGCTGATCGGCAGGTCGACGCCCTGAGCATTCCATTCGTCCATCTGCCGGAGGGCTTCCCTGATCACCCAGTCGCCGACTTCGATTTCCAGTTCGCTGTCGGCGATACTCGGCAGAAATCGCCCGGGCAGGAGCAGGCCTTCCTCCGGATGCAGCCAGCGGATCAGTGCTTCAGCGCCGATCACGCTGCCTTTACGCATGTTCACCTTGGGCTGGAAGTAGAGCTGGAATTCGGCCCTCTCCAGCCCTTCCCGGATACGCACGATTTCCTCACGGCGAATGCGGGTACGACGGTCGTTTTCCGGATCGAACAGATGGTGGCGATTGCGGCCAGCCTGCTTGGCCGCGTACATCGCCTGGTCAGCGTGACGGAGCAGCGTGTCGGCATCGGCGCCGTCATGTGGATAAAGGGTGACGCCGATGCTTGCAGAGATGGAAACAGCGTGCTGGGAGACGCGGAAGGGCTGGTTCAGTCCGCCAATGATGCGGCCCACCGCTTGATCGCACTCATGCAGGTCTTCCAGATCGGAAATGAGCAGAACGAATTCGTCGCCACCCAGGCGCGAAACCGTATCGCCGGCCCGCACAGAGGTTTTCAGGCGCTGGGCCACTTCGATGAGCAGGAAATCGCCAGCCGAGTGGCCGAAACGGTCGTTGATCGGTTTGAAATTGTCGAGATCCAGGTAGCAGATGGCCAGCATCTTCCCGCTGCGTTCGGTTTGCGCCATGGCCAGCTGGAGGCGGTCGCCGAGCAGCATGCGGTTGGGCAACTGGGTCAGTGCATCGTAATGCGCCAGATGCTCCAGTCGTTGCTGGTGCTGCTTGATGACGGTGATGTCGGAAAATATGGCGACGAAGTTGGCGATCTCCCCGTTCCGGTTGCGGACGCTTGAGATCGTCAGCAGCTCGACGAATATCTCGCCGGATTTCTTGCGGTTCCATATTTCACCGCGCCAGTAGCCATCCTCGCCGATCTTTCGCCACATCTCGCGATAGAAATCCGCCTCGTGATGCCCGGATTTGAGCAGGTCAGGTGTCTGCCCGATGGCTTCGTCGCGGGTGTAGCCCGTCAGTTCGGTGAACGTTGAATTGACCTCGACGATGTGTCCCGTCGAGTCGGTGATCATGATGCCCTCGTGCGCGTTGTCGAAAACGCTGGCGGCAAGTTGCTGGCGTTCCTCGGCGACCAGTCGTTCGGTAATGTCCTGCGAGGTGCCGATCAGTGCTGGACGGCCGTTCCAGTAGCCATGGGCGATAGGTAGCGGACAACTAAATCGGTTGCCGGCGACGATATCGATCATCAGCTCGGTGGCCATTTTTTGCATGTTTTCA
This sequence comes from Betaproteobacteria bacterium, assembly GCA_016705475.1. Classification (GTDB taxonomy): domain Bacteria; phylum Pseudomonadota; class Gammaproteobacteria; order Burkholderiales; family Rhodocyclaceae; genus Azonexus. The sequence goes on from JADIYD010000001.1 coordinate 70,614, forward strand.
GGGTGGACCGTGACAATCGGCTTGCCGATCAGTGCATCAGGCCCATAGCCGAGGCCTTCAGCAACAGCCCGGTTGTAATGCAGGATGCGGCCATCCTCGTCGAGGATAAAAATGAAATCGTTCAATGTGTCGAAAAGGCCGCTCAGGTTCTGCTGAATGCGTCGGGCTTCTTCCTGCGCATTGAGTTGCAGCAGGGTTTGGCTGAAGCGACTGCCGAGCAGGTCCAGCGAGCGCAGGGTCGATGCCAGAATGCCGGTGCTCCGGCGACTTCCCAGCGTGATGCAGGCAACTGATTGATCAGCCAGCGTGATTGGCACGGCAGCCAGACAGCCCAGTCCCTCCATGAGAATGGCTTCGCTGTCGAGGATGCTGGCCTCGGCACAGTGATCGCTCGGTTCCAGACAGTTGCAGACTGCACCACCGGACAGCGCGAACCGGGCAAACGGGCTATCGGCGCCAAGATGGGTAAATTTGTCTGCGAAAGTCGACGAAACGCCGGCGTGGGCGACGAGCTGGTAACTGCCATCGGCCTGACGCCAAAAGAGGCAACCGGCATCGATATCGGGAAAGCGAAGGGCGGACTGGAGCAGAACCTGAAGCACTTCCTCGCGCTGAAGACCGGCGGCCAGTGCCTGGGCAAGGTCGTGCTCGATTTCAAGGCAGATCCCGGCATTCATGCGCTCGGAGATATCGACGGCTGATGCAATCACGGCGGGTCGGCCGAAGTATCCCGATCGATGAAGCCGGATTTCGACCGGGAAAATGCGGCCAGTGCTGTTCTTGGCGAGAACTTCGAAGGTTTGTGGCGTACCGGCGAGCGCAGTGAGAATGTGCTGATTGATGGTTTCCACATCGGTCAGGCCGGGCTGGGTAAAAGCAGCGTGACTCAGGCCGATCAGCTGGGAACGCGACAAGCCGGCCAGTTGCTCGGCGCCCGTATTCACATCCAGGAAGGTGCCGTCCTCTGTCTGGATGAACAGGGCTTCGCTGGTGCTGTTGAAAATGCCGCGAAAGGTTTCCAGGCTTTTGCCCAAATCTTCCGAGCGGTGTTGATGGGCGATGAGGATGGCGGCAAGCTGGCTGGCTTGGGTCACGAAGTCCAGGCTCTCATTCAGAGGGCGGGCTGGCGACTGGTGGTAGGCAGCGAAGGTTCCTAGCAGGATGCCATCCGGCCCGATAATCGGATCTGACCAGCAGGCGGCAAAGTCGCCTTGCCGGGCGAGCGCGTGGTAGTTCGCCCAATACGGGTGCTCGAACACGTTTTCGACGATGGTACGCTGCCGGAGCGCAGCTGCGGTGCCACAGGAGCCAAGCCCTTCGGCGATCGCCATGCCGTCGATGGCGGCGCAATAGTTTGCCGGCAGGTTGGGTGCGGCGCCGACGCGAAGGTGGGTTCCGGTTTTATCACTGAGCATGATTGCGCAGCGCCAGCCCTGCATTTCGGCTTCGACCGACATGATGAGCAATTCGAGGGCGTGTTGCAGCGTTTCGCCGCCAATCATGCCGGCGAGCGCCGCATTACGCAGCTGCATGGCTTCCTCGGTGCGCAGCCGCTCAGAAATGTCCCGGGCAAAGCCGACTGTGCCAAGCAGGCTGCCATCGTCGTCAATGACCGGCGCCTTGTAGGTCTCGTGCCAGATGGTTTTATCGCCAATCTTGACGGACTCGACGAAAGTCTTTTTCTCCCGCGAGGCCATCACGGCCGCATCGTCGTCGCGGAAATGCGCCGCCATGTCGGGTGGCCAGAAATCAAGATCGCTCTTGCCGGCGATGGCGCCGGCATTCGGCAGCTTTACCGCATCGAGAAACGTTCGGTTGACGGTCAGGTAACGAGACTCGGTGTCCTTGAGCCAGACGAGGTAGGGAAAGTTGTCGAGCAAAGCGCGCTGGTAGCGTTCGCTGCGAGCTGTTTCCTCGATCATCCGCTCGCGGGAGCGCAGCATTGATTGCTGCTCGCCCAGCGCATTGTCCATTCCCAGGCTGAGCGGGCTGATCAAGGTATGTTCGGAGAGCTGGCCGACAAGTCCGCCGCTAGCATCGACGACGGCAAGGTGACGAATGCCGTGCTTGAGCATGAGTTGCGCCGCATCGGCCAGCGGTCGGTCGGCCTGGATGCAGACGGCCGGCGCGGTCATGACCTGGCCGAGCGTGGGGGCGCTTGGGTCGTCGAGAAAGAAGCGAACTATGTCGTGCTCGGTGACGATGCCGATCGGTCGCCGGCCATCGACCACGAAAATGCAGCTGGCGCCCACGGCCTCCATTGCTGCCAGCGCATCCTCGAGGCTGGCATCGGCCGGCAGTCGGGGAAAGGTGCGCTCCATCAGCGTGTCGGTGGTATTGAGCTGCAGGAAAAAATCGGGGCCGAGGTGTTTGCGGAAATCCGATTCGCTGACGACGCCGAGCGGATGCCCGGCTGCGTCGGTGACCACGATGCGGCGGATGCCGAAACGGATGGCTTCGCGATAAGCCTGCTGAAAAGGCATATCAGCCGGCACGCAGTGCACCGGGCTGCTCATGGTGTCGCGGGCTGTCTGGTCCGGCGAGAGATGGCGGCGCATGGCGCGCATGATGTCGCGCTCGGTGATGATGCCGAGAATGGCACCCTGCTCGACGATGATGACCGACGAGACTCTCGCCTCAAGCATGCGCGCTGCAACCTCGCGCAGGCTGAGGCTGGGTTCGACGCGATCGCTTTGCGTCGATATCAGCTCGGCGATCCGTGTCGTCAGTTTTTCTTCATGGCTGGATTCTAGAACGATTCCTTTCTGTTGCTGCTTGATGGGTGTCAAGCGGCCTGACTGTCAGTCTATGGAAACACTATTTCCATTGTGGGATGATGGTGATCGCGTGTGGTCTTGTCCGGTGCCCCTTACCGAAATGATGCAAGGCACGGCGTGGAAACCCGGCCAAGCGGCGCTGGCGGCTGATGAGGGTTTCGTCAATTCCGTCGAACGCCGGTGCGAATACCTCGACATGATGGTAGAGCCGGTCTAGTCTCTTTCTTCATGCGCTTCGAAGCTTCGTTTCTCAATGTTCAGCCGGGCGACCGGCTGGCGTGCGGCATCGGCTGGTGGGTCTATGACCCCGAGCAGGGTGATGGCGTGCGCGCCTTTCTCGGGTTGGGGCGATGACCACCAGCGCCGGCTTGCTCACCGTCAAGGCGTGTTTCAAGGATCGCGGCCTGCACGACATTCGCGTCGCCCTTGCGCGCCCTTCGGTTGCCGGGCTGTTCACTGGCCAGTTGCCCGATGCGGTGACCAAGACCGTGCCTTATTTGTTCACGCTGTGCGCCCATGCCCAGCGGGTGGCGGCCGAGGCGGCTGTGACAGCGGCTCAGGGCGAGGCGCCGCGGGTGTTCGACAGCGCCGAGCTCTGGCTGGAGGTGCTGCATGAGAATCTGTGGCGCCTGCTGCTCGACTGGCCGCCGGCTCTCGGTCTGCACCCGGAAAAGGAAGCCTTCATCGCCTGGCGCAATGCGCGGCAGGGCGGCGACTGTCTCGCGGTAACGCAAAATCTCCTGCACCACAGCTTGCGGCCGATGGCTGAAAAGTGCCTCGAAATGCTGGTTGACCGCAGCACCGAGGAAGTGGCGCCGGACGATGGTGATCAAGTCATGCCGGCCGCTGCCCTGCTCGCCCCTCAGGCCTGGCTGGAGTACTGGCAGGGTACGGCGGCGCAAATGCCGGCGCTACTTGTGCCGACCTCGATTCGCTCGGCTTTTCTGGCGCGCCTGGCCGAAACCCTTGCTGCCGTAGACGCCCTGGCCAGCGGCGCCACCTTCCCGGTAGCCAGTGCCGGCGGAGGCGGTTGGGGCGTCGGGCAAACCATGACAGCGCGTGGCGTGCTGACCCATGCCGTGCATGTGGTTGAGGGGGTGGTCGCCAATTACCGCGTGCAGGCGCCGACCGACAATTATTTTGCAGATGCCACAGCGCTGTCATCCTTGCTCGCCAACCTTCAGTTTGCCTCGCTCGATCAGGCCAGGCGGGTCTTGAATCAGGCCGTGCTGGCACTGGATCCGTGTGTCCCGTATGTCGCCGAGGTGGTCGATGCATGAAATGTCGCTGGCCGAAGGCGTGCTGCAATTGGTCGAGGACACCGCAAAACGCGAGAACGCCAGGCGGGTGAAACTGGTCGTACTGGAAATCGGCCGCATGTCGTCGGTTGAGCCCGAGGCGCTGAAATTCTGTTTCGAGGCGGTGACCAACGGCAGCATCGCCCAGGGTGCCGCGCTGGAAATTATTGACGTGCCGGGCGCCGGCTGGTGCATGCTGTGTTCTGAGACGGTGCCGATGGAGGCGCTTTACGGCGCCTGCCCGACATGCGGCAGCTATCAGGTTCAGGCCACCAGCGGCACGGAAATGCGGGTCAAGGAAATAGAGATCGAGTAATCAGGAGACGGATATGTGTACAGTTTGCGGCTGCGGCGCAGGGGAAACGAAGATCGAAGGAGGTCTCGCCAATGCGCACGAACACACTCACGTTCATGAGGACGGCACGGTGCACACCCACACGCACGACCACGGGCATGACCATGATCATGCGCATGGCCATGGCGCCGCGCTGCTTGGCGCCCATTCGCACAGCCATCGGCATGGTGACGGCAGCGAACACAGCCACGATCACGTTCATTCGGGCGAGCATGCCCACAGCCACGGCGATTCGCATCATCACGAACACGGCATCGCCGGCGATCTTGACTACGGCACCGGCCCGGCTCGCGCCCATGTGCCGGGCATGTCGCAGGCCCGCATGGTGCAGATCGAGCAGGACATCCTCTCCAAAAACAACACCTATGCTGCCGCCAACCGCCAGTGGTTGGATGATCGCGGCATCTTCGCCCTGAATCTCGTTTCCAGCCCTGGCTCGGGCAAGACGGCCCTGCTCTGCAAGACCATCGAACTCTTGAAAGACAAGGTTGCCATCAGCGTCGTCGAGGGCGACCAGCAGACCTCGAACGATGCCGAACGCATCCGCGCCACGGGTGTGCCTGCCCTGCAGATCAACACCGGCAAGGGCTGTCACCTCGACGGCCACATGGTCGGCCACGCCATACAACGCCTGCAACCGGCCGACGAATCGCTGTTTCTCATCGAGAACGTCGGCAACCTCGTCTGTCCGGCTGCCTTCGATCTCGGCGAACACCACAAGGTCGCCATCCTGTCGGTCACCGAAGGCGAGGACAAGCCGCTCAAGTACCCCGACATGTTTGCCGCGGCTGACGTCATGCTGCTCAACAAGGTCGACCTGCTGCCCTACCTCGAATTCAATGCCGATTTGGCCGAAGCCAACGCCCGCCGGGTCAATCCCGATCTGATCATTTTTCGGGTGTCGGCGACCAGCGGTGAAGGCCTGGGCGGCTGGCTGGGCTGGATTGCGGCCGGGCTCGACGCCCAGCGCAGCTTGCGTTCGGAAAGTCTCGATACCCTGAAGCGTCGAATCGCTGAGCTGGAACGCCAGTTGGCGGCAAAGTAGGCCGCAGATGAGCGGCCGCCAGTTCCGCATTCGCGGTCTCGTTCAGGGCGTCGGCTTTCGGCCGTACGTCTGGCGGCTGGCCAATGAGCTCGGTCTGAGCGGCTGGGTGCGCAACGACGGCGCCGGGGTGATTGCTGCGGTCAACGGTAAAAATTGGCCAAAATTCAAAACCCGTTTGCCGCTCGAAGCGCCGCGTCTGGCGCGTATCGATGGCATCGAGGACGAAGCGGTGGATGTCAGCGGCGAAGGCTTCGTGATTCTCGACAGCGAGTCGGGCGAAGTCAGAACCGCCATCGGCCCCGACGCCGCCATCTGTCCCGAGTGCGTTGCCGAGATGTGCGACCCGGCAAATCGTCGCTGGCGCTACGCCTTCACGAACTGTACCCACTGCGGCCCGCGTTACACGGTGAGCCATCGCATCCCCTACGATCGGGCGCAGACCAGCCTCGCCGCTTTCCCTCTGTGCGCACCCTGCAGCGACGAATACCTGGCGCCGGCCGACCGCCGGTTCCACGCCGAAACGACTTGCTGCCGACATTGCGGCCCGCAACTGCGCCTCCTTTCCGATGACGGTCAGCCGCTGGCCGGCGATCCCATCGCTGAAGCCCTGCGCTTGCTGAGTGATGGGAAAGTCGTCGCCATCAAGGGCCTGGGCGGCTTCCATCTCGCCTGCGATGCCCGCAACGCCGCAGCCGTGGCCGAGCTGCGCGAACGCAAGCAGCGCGAGGAAAAACCTTTTGCCGTGATGGGACTCAATGCCGCTTCGCTGGCGGAATTTGCGCGCATCGGAGCGGGTGAACGGGCGCTGCTGCACAGCATCGCCGCACCCATCGTCCTCTGCCCCAAGGGCGACACCGACCTGAAAGGCATCGCTCCCGGCCTCGCCTGGCTCGGCGCCATGTTGCCAGCGACGCCGCTCCATCTGTTGCTCTGGCACGAAGCGGCTGGCCGCCCGCCCGGCACCGACTGGCTGAACGAGAAGAGCGAGCTGCTGCTGGTCATGACCAGCGCCAATCCGCAGGGCGAACCGCTGGTCATCGGCAATGACGAGGCGCTCGAACGTCTGAACGGGATTGCCGACGCTTACCTGCTGCACGACCGCGACATCGTCATTCGTTGTGATGATTCTGTCGCCCGGGCAACGCCGGCCGGTCCGGCCTTCATCCGCCGTGCCCGCGGCTATGTGCCGGTGCCGATTGCGCTGGCCGACGACGGCCCGAGCGTGCTGGCGCTGGGCGGCTACCTGAAGAACACGATCTGCGTCATGAAAGGCCGCGAAGCCTTCCTGTCGCAGCACATCGGCGGCCTCGACAACGCCGCGGCCATCGGCTTTCTCGAAGAAACTGTCGGGCATTTGCTGGCTATTCTCGACGTCCGGCCAGACTTGATTGCCCACGATCTCCACCCAGATTTTCCGTCCACCCATCTCGCCCTTGGTCTGTCCGAAAAGCTCGGCATTCCGGCCATCGCCGTCGGCCATCATCACGCCCATATTGCCGCGATTTGCGCTGAACATGGTGTCAACGAGCCGATCATCGGCCTCGCCATCGATGGCGTCGGCCTCGGCCCCCACGGCGGCGCCTGGGGTGGTGAATTGCTCTACCTCGATGGCGCAAACTGCGAACGCCTCGGCCACCTGAGCCCGCTGGCCATGCCCGGTGGCGACCGTGCGGCCAAAGAGCCGTGGCGCATGGCCGTTTCCGCCCTGCACGGCGCCGGCTTTGGCTACCGCGTTGGCGGCTGGATCAAGCAGTATTACCCGACGCGCGACCCCGGCCCGCTGCTTACCATGCTCGCTCGCAATCTGCGCTGCCCGCCGACGACCAGCCTCGGCCGCTGGTTCGACGCCGCGGCTGGCCTGCTCGGCGTGCGTGACCTCATGCATTTCGAAGGTCAGGCGGCCATGGAGCTCGAAGGGCTGGCCGCCCAATACGGCCCGGTCGATCCTTTGCCCGGCGGCTATGCCTTGCGCGAAGACGGCGCGATCCTCGATTTTTCGCCTATGTTGTCGGCTCTAATGGGCTGCAAGGACGATGCAGCGCATGGCGCCGCGCTGTTTCACGCTACTGTGGCGGCCGGCTTGGCTGATTGGGCGATTGCTGCGGTCAACCGGAAAAATCGGCCAGAAACGAAAGGCGCAAGCATCGCCATCGGCGGCGGTTGTGCCATGAATGCGGTGTTGATGACCGCCTTGCGTGGTCATGTTGCAGCGGCCGGGTTCGAGGTACTTGAAGCGCGGCTGGCGCCGCCAAACGACGGTGGGCTTTCGCTGGGGCAATGCTGGGTGGCGAGAAGGCTTGTGAGCCGCGAGGCCAGCGGCGAAAATTCGCTGCTGACGAATGAATGAGCGGCTACCGATGACGACTGATCAATCGATGGATGAGGAACTGACTGCAATCTGGTCTACCGACCCGGCACCGCAGGTGCGCGAGCGCCTGGCCGAATTGACGGAAGGCCCATCGCCAAACCCCGCATTGCAGGCTGAACTGGCCAGTTGTGTGCAATATCGGGGAGATTGGCTGGCGATCGTGATTGGCCCGTCGCATATCCACATGCTGTTATTGCCGGGCGGCGGCGACTTGTGGGGCAAGATTCCAGTCAGGCAACTGCGTTATCTCGATCTGGGCGGGATTGCCTCGTGTTTCGAGGCGGCCTGTGATCCGGTGCTGGGCGACTACCAGTTCAGCGTGCTCGTCGGTTCCGGTGATGAGTTGCCCGATATGGCGGCTGCCCGTCTGGTGGCCAGCGACGCGCTGCGCACGCTGGGGGTGGCGGTGTCCGGGCTGGAACCAGAAGTCGTTCCCGTCGAAAGCGCGCCGAAATTGGCCAGTCGCCGGGCTTTCCTGAGCGTTTTTGGCAGGCGGTCCTGAATTGACAACACTGAAACAGAGGAGCTGCCATGTGTCTGGCCATTCCCGCGCAAGTCGTTGAATTGCGCGATAACGACAACGCGCTGATCGATTTGGCCGGCGTCAAAAAGGAAATTTCGCTGGCCCTTGTCGATGCTGTGGCGGTGGGTGATTACGTGATCGTCCATGTCGGTTATGCGCTGAATAAACTCGATCCTGAAGAAGCCGCCAAGACCCTGGAACTGTTTGCCGAAATGGGCCAGTTGTCATCGGGCAACGAGGCTCCGACCGTCCTCTGATGAAGTACATCGACGAGTTCCGCGACGGCGAGCTTGCCAAGGGCCTGGCGGAGGTTATCGCCCGCGAGGCAAATCCGGCGCGCAGCTACCATTTCATGGAATTCTGCGGCGGTCACACCCACGCCATCTCCCGCTACGGCGTCTCCGACTTGCTGCCGGCCAATGTCAGGATGATCCACGGCCCGGGTTGTCCGGTTTGCGTGCTGCCAATCGGCCGTGTCGATCAGGCCATCCGTCTGGCGCTCGAACAAGGCGTCACCTTGTGCACCTACGGCGACTGCCTGCGCGTGCCGGCTTCCGACAGCCTGTCGCTGATGAAGGCCAGGGCCAAAGGCGGCGACATCCGCATGGTTTATTCCAGTGCCGATGCCGTGGCGCTGGCCCAGAAAAACCCCGACAAGCAGGTTGTTTTCTTCGCCATCGGCTTCGAAACGACGACGCCGCCGACTGCAGTGGCGATCAAGCAGGCGGCGGCACTCGGCCTCAAGAATTTTTCGGTGCTTTGCTGCCACGTGCTCACGCCGTCGGCCATCTCGAGCATTCTCGAATCGCCGGAAGTGCGGCAGTGGGGCACCGTGCCGCTCGACGGCTTCATCGGCCCGGCCCACGTATCGACCATCATCGGCAGCCGGCCCTACGAGTTTTTTGCCGAGGAGTACAGAAAACCGGTGGTCATCGCCGGCTTCGAGCCGCTCGACGTGATGCAGGCGATCAAGATGCTGATTCGCCAGGTCAATGAAGGCCGGGCGGAAGTCGAAAACGAGTTTTCGCGGGCTGTTGATCGCGACGGCAACCTCAAGGCGCAGCAACTGGTGGCCGAAGTTTTCGAAATGCGGAAGAATTTCGAATGGCGTGGATTGAATGTACTTCCCTACTCCGCGCTGCGCATTCGCAGCCAGTTCGCCGAATTTGATGCGGAAAAACGTTTTCCGCTTGGTTATCAGTCGGTGGCTGACCACAAGGCCTGCGAATGCGGGGCTATCCTGCGCGGCGTCAAGCGGCCACAGGACTGCAAGATATTCGGGACGGTGTGCACGCCGGAGAATCCGGTGGGGTCGTGCATGGTGTCGTCGGAAGGGGCTTGTGCGGCGCATTACACCTATGGGCGGTATAAGGATGTGGCCTGAAGTGGCGCTTTCCTTTAACCGGCATGGGTTTCCGCCTTGCTGGCGGGCGTACTTTCTTTTGCTTCGCCAAAAGAAAGTAGCCAAAGAAAAGGCGACCCCGGGGGCGACGCCGGCGTTGCCGGTTCCTTGCGCTACTCGGAACGCCGGGCGGCTGGCTGAACTCGCCTGCGGCTCAAACAACGCCAGCCGACTTCCCCCGGCCTTCCTGCGTTGCTCAGCGCCTTCCACGGGGACCCCAAAGGCGTCCATGCCCGACCTGTGTGCCGCAAAAAACGATTTCCGTGGTCAACCGGACAAAACGGCCAAAAATGAAACCTGTAATTTAGACACCCAAGCTCAACTACGGATCGTTTCACCGGGCCCCTTGAAAGGTGCCGAGCAACGCAGGGGCTGGCGGGAAAAGGGCGAGGACTGTCTGAGGGCGAAGCCTGAGTTCCGCAGCCCCTGCCAGCTACGAGCAGCGCAGGGAACCGGCGTAGCCGGCACAGACTCAGGGTCGCCTTCTTCTTTGGCGAAACAAGAAGAAAGTACGTCCGCGCCCCAAGCGCGGAAAACACTGTTTGTGTAGAAAACACATCTATGACCGAACCCCGCAAAAACTACGTCCGACCCCTCGACATCAAGCACGGCCATGTCGACATGGCTCATGGCTCGGGTGGCCGGGCAATGGCGCAACTGATCGAGGAATTGTTCGCCAAATACCTTGGTAACGAGTACCTGGCGCAGGGCGACGATGGCGCGTTGTTGCCGAATCCAGGCGGGGGCAAGCTGGTCATGGCCACCGACTCGCACGTTGTCTCGCCGCTGTTCTTTCCCGGCGGAGACATCGGTTGCCTGTCGGTGCATGGCACGATCAATGACGTGGCGATGATGGGCGCGAGGCCGCTTTATCTTTCGGCCGGTTTCATCCTTGAAGAAGGGTTCAAACTCGCCGATCTGGCGCGTATCGTGCAAAGCATGGCGGCGGCGGCGAAGGGTGCCGGGGTGCCGGTAGTAACCGGTGACACCAAGGTCGTTGAGCGCGGCAAGGGCGATGGCGTGTTCATTACGACGACCGGCGTCGGCGTTGTGGCACCGGGCCGCGAGCTATCCGGGCGCTACGCCAAACCGGGGGATGCCATTCTGGTGTCAGGCACGCTGGGCGACCACGGCATGGCGATCATGGCCGAGCGCGAGAGCCTCGGTTTCGAGTCGCCTATCGTTTCCGACACGGCTGCCTTGCACGGATTGATCGAGGCCATGCGGGCCAGTGGTTCGGATATCCATGTCCTGCGCGATCCGACGCGCGGTGGGCTGGCGACGACACTCAACGAAATCGCCAAGCAATCCGGTGTCGGCATGATGCTGCAGGAGAAGACTCTGCCGGTGAAGCCAGCGGTCAATGCGGCTTGTGAATTTCTGGGATTGGATCCACTTTATGTTGCCAACGAAGGCAAACTGGTGGCGATCTGCGCTGAACAGGATGCTGAGAAGTTATTGGCTGCGATGCGCGCCCACCCGTTGGGGCGCGATGCGGCCATCGTCGGCCGGGTGCTTGAGGATGCACATCATTTTGTCCAGATGACTACCGGTTTCGGCGGCAAGCGCATTGTGGACTGGCTGAGCGGCGAGCAGTTGCCGCGGATTTGTTGAGCGATCAGTGACGCAGCGCGATCATGACCGACAGAACGTCGCCGACCTCGGAAATGACGAGCTCGCGGGCATCGGCCAGGTTGTCGGCGTTGCGGATATGAAAGAGATCGCGACGACCGTCCGGGTAGCGGATGGCGGCGACGTATTCCGGGCGCGGGGCGCGACTGCGAACGGCGCTGCGCGGTTTGGCCGGCTTTCGTTGCGGATGCATTTTGTTCCCCCTGAATTGGTTTTTGCTGCAATGCATCATAGCCACGGGGTAGTGCATAAAAAAATAGCGCCAAGGTAATAGGATTATGCGGACTGAAAAATAGTGTCCCGCAAAGCCTCGTCCAGCCGTGGTTTAACGCGTCGGCATGAATTGTAAAGAACTGTAAGTTATGCGAATTCTTCTTGTTACGCACAGTTTCAACGGCCTGTGCCAGCGTCTGTTCTGCGAACTGACGGCGCTCGGTCACGAGGTGAGCATCGAGTTTGACATCGCCGATTCGGTGACCGAGGAGGCTGTGCGTCTTTTTCAGCCCGAACTGATCGTTGCGCCCTTCCTGAAACGCGCGATTACCGAGGCGATCTGGTCGCGGCACACCTGCCTGATCGTGCACCCCGGCATCGTTGGCGACCGCGGCCCGTCGGCGCTGGACTGGGCGATCCGCAATGCTCTTGGCGAATGGGGCGTCACCGTACTGCAGGCCGAAGCGGAGATGGATGCCGGCCCGGTCTGGGCTGCGGCCACATTTCCGCTGCGCGCGGCGCGCAAAGCGTCGATCTATCGCCATGAAGTGACCGAAGCGGCGGTGCGGGCGGTGACTGCTGCGGTCAACCGGCAATTTGAGCCAAATTTCAAACCGGAACGCGTGCCCGGCGAGGCGCATGCGACGATGCGGCAGAGCGATCGCGGCATCGACTGGCAGCATGACGACAGCGCCACGGTGCTCGCCAAGCTCAATGCGGCGGACGGTTTTCCCGGCGTAGCCGACGTCTTGTTCGGCGAGCCATGCCACCTTTTTGACGCATGGCCGGAAGCGATATTCAAGGGTGCGCCGGGCAGTTTGCTCGGCCACCGAGAAACGGCCATTTGCCGGGCAACGGCTGATGGTGCCGTGTGGATCGGCCACGTCAAGGCGGCCGGCGGTATCAAGCTGCCGACAACGCTGGCCTTCCCCGCTGCAGCCGAATTGCCCGAATTGGCATTGGCCGGCTACTGGAAATCGCCGACCCCGACCTGGCAGGATATTGCCTATGAAGAGGCGGCCGGCGTCGGCTTCCTGAGTTTCGAGTTCTACAACGGGGCGATGAGCACGAGCCAGTGCCGACGTCTGACTGAGGCTTTCGCCTGGGCAGCGACGCGCCCGACCAAGGTGATCGTGCTACGCGGCGGCAGCGATTTCTGGTCGAACGGCATCCATCTGAACACCATCGAAGCTGCCGAAAGCCCGGCCGACGAGTCGTGGGCCAACATCAACGCCATCGATGATCTGGCCGAGGCCATTTTGCGCTGCGAAAGGCAGTTGACCGTGGCAGCGGTCGGCGGCAACGCCGGCGCCGGTGGCTGCTTTCTGGCCCGCGCCACCGATTTTGTCTGGGTGCGCGATGGCGTGATGCTCAATCCGCACTACAAGAACATGGGCAACCTGTACGGTTCCGAATTCTGGACTTACCTGCTGCCGCCACGCGTCGGCGCGGCGGGCGCCGAGACCATCATGCGCCATCGCCTGCCGATGACGGCGGCCGAGGCGGTGAAGCTGGGCTTCTACGATGCCCGCCTGCCCGGCCCCGGCTTTACGGTCGATGTCGCCCGTCGCGCCGCCGAACTGGCTGCGGCGCCCGATATCGATGCGCAGCTTGCTGCCAAACGCGCCAAACGGGCTGCCGATGAGGCGGTGAAGCCCTTGAGCGCCTATCGGGACGAGGAGCTGAAAGAAATGCGCCGCAATTTCTACGGCTTCGACCCCTCGTATCACGTCGCGCGTTATCATTTTGTCTCGCGCTCGGCCCACTCCTGGACGCCGCGCCACTTGGCCCGTCATCGAGATCTCGACTGGAAGACTCCCGAATGAGGTCATTGCTTCTACCTGCAACCTGGGTGAACTGCCCGCCCGGCACGGTCGAACAGGCGCTAGTCTGCCGGCCGGGGATGGGGCGCCACCGACCATTCAGCATGTCGTCCGCTCCTTCGATCAGTGCATGGTCTTTACCGTGCGCTGAATGCCGGGTGCGCGTTTCGGAGCGCCTCGGGTAAAGTGGCTGGCCAGCAAAACGATTTGTTCAGTGAAAGCATGACCGCACTTCAGACCACACTTTCCAGCAGTTTCAACCGCTTTTTCGAGTCGGAGAAGTCGAGCGGTATCGTCCTGATTTTCTGCACGATCCTGTCGCTGCTCGTTGCCAATTCGGCCTTTGGGCCGGCCTATCTCGATTTCTGGCACATCAAGGTGCTTGGCCTGAGCCTTGAGCATTGGGCCAATGATGCGCTGATGGCGGTGTTTTTCCTGTTTGTCGGGCTGGAGCTGGAACGCGAGCTTTACGTTGGCGAGCTTTCAAACTTCAAGAAAGCCTTGCTGCCCATTGTCGCTGCGGCGGGCGGTATCGTCGTCCCGGCTGGGATTCACTTCGCCCTGAATGCCGACACGCCAACGCAGCCCGGGGCCGGCATTCCAATGGCGACCGATATCGCTTTCGCGCTCGGCGTGCTGGCCTTGCTCGGCAGCCGGGTACCGGCTTCGCTCAAGATTTTCCTGACGGCGCTGGCGGTCATGGACGATCTGGGGGCAATTGTCGTGATTGCCATTTTTTATACGACCCAGTTTTCTCCAGCTTACCTGCTCGCTTCGCTCGCGGTTTTCGGCGTGCTGGTCGTCCTCAATCGTCTGCGCGTCATGTCCTTGCTGCCGTATTTGCTGGGCGGTGCGCTGATGTGGTTCCTGATGCTGAAGTCGGGCGTGCACGCCACCATTGCCGGGGTCTTGCTGGCGTTTGCCATTCCATTCACCGGCCGGGCCGAGGATGAAGCCTCGCCGTCACATCGTCTGGAGCACTGGCTGCACAAACCGGTCGCCTTCCTCGTTTTGCCGATTTTTGCGCTGGCCAACACCGGGATCATTGTTGCGGCAGGCTGGGATCAGGAGTTGTTGTCGAGCAACAGCCTGGGTATTTTGGGCGGGCTCGTCATCGGCAAGCCGCTGGGTATTTTCTTGGCCAGCTTTCTGGCTGTCTCCGTTGGTCTCTGCGCCCTGCCGGGGATATCAAGTGGCGTCACATATTTGGTGCCGGGCTGCTGGGTGGCATCGGTTTCACGATGTCCATTTTCATCACCAACCTGGCTTTCGCCGGCAACGTGGATCTCATCAATGCCTCAAAGATGGCCATCCTGATGGCTTCTCTGGTGGCTGGCGGGTTTGGATTCCTCTGGCTCAGATTGGCGAATTCGCTGGAAAGAGCACGAACCAGGGCGTGCGCTGATTTTTGGGGTGAAGCGGCTTTGCTGCGGTCAACCGGAAAAACTGGCCGAAATTGAAATCAGGTATCGCACCCGCAAGGGGGCAAGCATGGTGCACGGGGCGCACCTTTGCTATGCTTCGCGGATAGTCAGGCCGCCCCAGGCATTCCATGAAGCAGACAACGACTTACTACGACTTGCTGGAAGTATCCCGCCATGCCGATCTGGTGGAAATAACCACGTCCTATCTGCGGATTTCGCGAGAACTGTCATCGGGCAATAGCCCGCTCGGCGCAGCCGAGGCGGAGTTTCAGCTGAAGCTGGTCAAGCACGCCTATGAGGTGCTATCCAGCCCGTCGCGGCGCTCGGATTACGATGCCGGACTGACCACGCGCGGCATCGTTGCCGGGGGGGCGGATCAGTCGCTGCACATTGAAGTAGCGATGGAGCCGACGAAATGGAGCCCGATCCGCCGCTTGCTGACGGTGATCGCGGGGCTTATGATTTTCGGCATGGTCGTCCAGATCAGTGCCGTGTTCATGGCCTATCAGCGGGCCTCGGCCCAGGGTGGTGGCGATCCCGCCTCGCCGGCAGCCGAGAAGATATATCTCCAGGAGTTTTTCCAGACCTATCGCATTCGCGCCGCGAGCAGGGCCGAGGCGGATTTGCTGCTGGCCGACATGAAACGCAAGGAGCAGGCCGAGCGCGACGAAAGCCAGCAGAAGCGCCTTCTCGAGCAGCAGGAACGCGAGCAGCGTCGCTTTGAGGAGGAGTCACGGCGCCTTGGCGCTGAAGTTTCGGCAAATCTGCAGCGTGCCGAGCGCGAGGCAGAGCGGGCCAAAGAGGAAGAGGTCCGCCGCAAGGAAGAGGCCGAACGGCGCGCCAAGGAAGACGAGTTGGCCCGCCGCCAACGCGAGATCGACCGCTTCCGTGGGCGCAGTTTTTCGTCCGGCGAGTGATTGTCTGTCGCCTGCGCCTCGCTGAGCTCAGCGCCGGAAATGTGCTTCGGCTGATCGCCGGTGCCCTCGTTGGCAGCCTGTTTATCGTTGGGCTGGCTGGTTGCCAGCGAATTTCCGAAAAGGATTTCGTCGGTAAATGGCAGTCTTCGCGCGCCATCACGCCCATCCATCTTGCCGCCAACGGCGAGTGGGAAATCCGCCAGGACGACGGCACCATCCTGCAATACGGCGTCTGGCGCTACGCCGACAAGAAAATCATCTGGAGCATCAAACAGGGCAGTCGGGTGCTCGACGATCCGACGCCGGTGCTCGCTGTCGAGCACCGCGAGTTCAGGCTGCAGGAACGCGATGGCGCGATGACCGTTTTCTGGCGTCTCGACTGAGCGTGGCGTCGGCGGAAAATGACTTGGTAATTGTCGCCCTTGCTCATTAGACTGAAGCCGTTGCCGTACAAAGTTTAATCGCCTCGGGCGCTAGCGAAGGAGTTCTCAATGTCCGCTCTTGTTGCTTTCTGGAATCTCGAAAATCTCTTCGCTCCCGAAGGCTATCCGGCGCGCGAGCCATGGATCGCCAAGGCCATGCAGAAGGATCTCAAGGGCTGGTCGGAGACCTTGTTCAAGCGAAAAGTTGCCCAGCTTGGTTCGATCATTGTCCGGATGAAGGACGGTGCTGGTCCCGATATTCTCGGTGTGTGCGAAGTTGAGAATCGCTATGCCCTGCAGGCGCTGGCCGATCAGCTCAATCAGGCATTGCCGGCGCGCAATTACCAGTTGGTTCATGTCGATTCGGCGCGCGATCAGCGCGGGGTCGATACGGCCTTCCTGTATGACGCCAAGCAGTTCACCGCCAAGACCGATGAACTGTTCTCGCACTGGGTCATGCGCCAGACCGGCACGCGCGACATCACGCAGATCACTTTCGTTGCGCCGTCCGGAAAGCAAATCGTGATGATGGCCAACCACTGGCCATCACGCTCCTCATCGACCGGCGACGGGGCAGAATATTCTTCCGGCTTCCGCGCCACGGCGGGCGAGACGCTGGCTTATTGGCATGGACGGATACGGGAATTGAAGGGCGATAACGTTGCCGTCATCGCCTTTGGCGATTTCAACGACGAACCTTACGACAAGTCGGTGACCATCCACGCCCAGGGGCTGCGCGACAAGGGCGATGTGACGCGGACGCGGAGCGCCAAGTTCTACAACCTGAGCTGGGAATACCTGACGGTGATGACGCAGGACCGCAAGGGCAACCAGCGGCTGCTCAACGGCACGCTGTATTTCGGCAGCGATGCCAGCTTGTTCGACCAGATCCTGATTTCAAGCGGCTTGCTGACCGGGAAGAGCGGCTGGCGCACGGTGGACGGCAGCGCGCGCATCGAGGCCTATCCGCCGATGGTCAGCCATCGCGTTGGCGAGGGGCCGATCCGTTTCGGGCTGCCGGCGGGCGACGTGGCTGAAAACGTCAATCTCGACGGCTACAGCGACCATTTTCCGGTGTCGGTCCGCGTCGAAGAGGTTTGAACCGGGGCGCAGCATCGCGCCCCGCATTCAGAAGCCGATCTTCCTGCTCCGCCCCATGCGGGCTTGTTCAAAGTCTTTCCCTTCCAGCCAGTTGCGGCCTTCCAGCTTGGCCGTGCCGAAGGCGGCGAGCAGGCGTTTGCGCATGTCGCGCGGCGGTAGCGAGCCGAGCCGTTCGAGCACCGCTTCGTCGGCTTCCGGCGGGAAACCCCAGTCGTGCTGACCGACGATCTCGCGGTAGAGCGCGGCAGCGATGCTGATCGCCGCATCGTGGTCCGGGCGCGGTACTTCGTAGACGTTCATGCGGTTGAGGATGGGCTCGGGAATCGAGCGTTCGTCGTTGGCCGTCGTCACCCACAGGATGTGCGAGGCGTCGATGTCGATGTCGATGAACTCGTCCTTGAAGGCGCGTGCCGTGTCGTGCTCAAGCAGGCCGTACAGCGAACCCATCGGGTCGTAGCGCGAGTCGCCGCCGGCCTTGTCGATTTCATCGAGCACGACAATCGGGTTGGCGTAGTCGCCATGCACCAGCGTGTGCGCCACCTTGCCGGGCTTGGCGTTGTTCCACTGCGCCGAGGCACCGGAGAGCACCCAGCCGGCGGTCAGTGAACTCATCGAAATGAATTCATGGCCGGTGCCCAGTCGGTTGGCCAGTTCGCGGGCGAAATGGGTCTTGCCGATGCCCGGCTCGCCAAGCAGCAGGATGGGCGTAAAGCTCATCGGCTCGTTGCCGGCGACCGAGAGGGCGACGTATTTCTTGAGGTCGTCGATGACATCGCTGAAATTGGGGCAAGTGTCGTAGAGATCGTCGATCATGTCGGCGCCGGTCGGGCGGATCAGGAAACGGCCGCCACCGCGCTGCTTCATCTTGTCGTAGAGGGTGGCCAGCGCTTCGTTGCGATTGCCGGCTGCCTCTTCCATGGCGCGGTCGATGGCCGCCACGTCGTAGATGGTGCGCTCTTCAGCGACCGAGAGTCGGATTTCACTGTGTGCCATGATGACTACCTCCAGGCGCTCTTAAACCGGTTAACGGATTCAGCGTGCTGCAGCTTTAATCAAGCATATCCCGTTCCCGGTAGCGGATGGCGAGCTTCAAAAAAGTGTGCAAACCCTTGGCGAAAGGGCGTTTTCGGCTTTGGCGAGGAGTCAAATGGCGATTTCAAATTTGGCGGTTTTTTCCGGTTGACCGCAGAAGTCCGACAATTTGTGCCCTGTTTTGGCGCGTTCAGTGCTCCGGGTAGAGCAAGTCCTGGGCAGTCTCGAACAGCTCCCGTTCCTCGAAGCGAACATGGTCGTGGAGCAAGGTTGCGAAGCGGGCCAGGATTTCACAGTCCGGTTCGGCCAGCCGCCGGTTCAGATCGCGCAGCTCGGCGTGTTCGGCCAGCGTACGTTCCACCAGAGGGCTGGCACCAGCAGCCGTCAGCGCCGGCAGCAACTCGCTTTCCTCGGTCTGGAAATGGGGTTCCAGTTCGCTCGCAAACAGGTCGATTATTTTTTCCGCCGCCTCGGCAATGGCGATTTCTACGCCCGAATCCGCGGCGAAGCGGGCGAGGCGCGACAGCTTGAGGGCGTGGTGGTGTTCGCGCGAGAGTTGCAGCAGGGCGGCATGGCGTTTCATCGGGCACCTCGTTTGGCGTTACGGCGGACCAGGGTCACCAGCGTTGCAATGAAAACCACCAGCACCAGACCGTTGAGCAGTGCTGCCTGCTGGCGCAGTGCGAACTGCGCACTCAGGCCGCCGAAAACGCGCAGCGCCAATGTCAGGTGGAGCAGTGCGAGCGGCAGGTAAAGGGCCGGGTGGTAGGGGATTTTGATGCGGGTAACGGCCGGAAAAATGATCGGCGCGTGGCCGAAGACCATGGAAAAAACGAAGCCGAGGCCGATGGCGTGCAAGGCTGCATCGCGCCATTCATGGCCGGGCACAAAGGCGCCGGCCAGACCGAGCAGGCCGGCTGCGAAGAGCCAGGCATAGCCGGAAAGCAGGCAGGCGGCGATAAAGCGGGTCAGCCCCTCGGTTGCGATGTTGCGGCGGGCGATGTCGTAACGCAGTAGCCACAGTGCCAGCGCGATCAAACCGCCGGCAAAAAGCCGGTCGACCGCAGCAATGGCGCTGACCAGCAGCACCCCGACGATGGCAATGAAGAGCTTTTGGGCAAGCGGCGGCGTGGGCAGAAAACGGGTCAGTTCGAGCCGTTCGCCGGCGATGGTCAAAACGAGAAAAAGCAGCCACCAGCTGACAGCGACGCTGATATCGCCCGTGGCCAGCCAGAGCAGGTTGCCGACCAGCCAGCAAGTGGCGGCCAGAGTCAGGATGATGGTAAAAACGGCGACCTGTCGGTTTAGGGCAACGGCGCTGGCGGCGATCAGGCCGAGTGCGGCAAGGCAGCCGAGGATCTGGCCAATCAGCAGTGGGGTCCCGGCGAGCAAGGCAATGCCGCTGGCACCGGCGGCCAGCGGAGCGAGGTAGGCCCAGTTCCGGCCAGCCGCGACGGCGCGTTCGAGGCTGATTACCGTGCCGAAAAAGGCGGCGATCATGAGTGGCCCATGCACGCCGGCGGCCTGCATGGCCGGGCCGGGTACTTCCCAGCCGAGGCGGGCGAGTCCGGCCATGACCCCGCCGAGTAGCGAGAGCATGCCGAAAAAGAGCAGCGGCAAGCGGCTGCCGGGTTTGAGTTCGGCCATTTATTCCGAACCTGCCTCATCCCAGCCCAGGCTCCGCCGGCACTTCTCGCTCATCATCGACGGCGCCCAGGGCGGCTCCCAGACGAGGCGGATTTCCGGCTGGCAATCAGTCGGCAGGATGCGGTCGAGTTCGGCGTAGGCGTCGTCCACGATCATTTCACCCATCGGGCAGGCTGGCGAAGTCATCGTCATTTCGATGAGCAATTTGCTGCCGTCGAGTTCGATGCGGTAGATCAGGCCAAGATCGACAATGTTGGCGCCGACCTCGGGGTCGACCACCTTGCGCAGGGCGGCGCGAATCTGTTCGGTATCGAGCACAGCGGTCATCGGAGCCAGACGTAAGGATGTGGTGAAGGCCATCCTAGCACCGCGTATTTAGGCCGTATTTAGCACGGAGCAAAGAACATGGTTCGCTTCATAATTTTTCTGGACGAGTCGTTGGCCGGGAAATTCGAGCAACTGATCGCGGCGCCATCGAAAGTGATCGTCAGCGCGAAACGCCGTCAGGCCATTGCGTCGCCAAGCTGTCCTGAGTTTATAACCACCATGATCTGACGGCAGCGGCGCTGCACAGCCAACTTGATCACGACAATTGTCTGGCGTCGGTGATCCTCAAAGATGCCAGCGCCGACGTTCGGCAATTTGCCGATGCGGGATTTACCTTTGTACTTCCGGTGCAAAGTAGCTGACCATTTCCTTGGTTTTTGAGCCAGCGAAAACGATTGAAATCAATACGAGCAAGGACTTATTGATCCGGCACGTTCTTTGTATGAAGATGGATGAAAAAATCATACCCAGATCATGGAAACGCTACCCTCCGACTGGCTGTCAATGTTGATCCTGACCTTCGTGCTCGGCATGAAGCATGGCTTCGACGCTGACCATCTGGCCACCATCGATGGTTTGACCCGCTACAACGCCCGCGCCAGGCCCGGTCTGGCGCGCTATTGCGGCACGCTGTTCTCGCTTGGTCATGGCGCAGTCGTGATGGCCATCGCTCTGGGCGTCTCGGTGCTGGCGGGTCGCTGGGAGGTGCCGGAATGGTTCGGCACGCTGGGTGCCGTGATCTCCATAGCTTTTCTCTTCGCGCTGGGCAGCCTGAACCTGACTGCCGTGCTTGCCGCCGAACCGCATGAAATGGTCCAGCCGGTCGGTCTCAAGGGCCGCCTGCTCGGCAACCTGCGTCATGTGTCGCACCCGGTGCTGGTCGCGCTGGTTGGGGCCTTGTTCGCCCTTTCGTTCGATACCCTGTCGCAGGCTGCCTTCTTTGCCCTGACCGCCACGCAGTTTGGCGGGTGGGAGCATGCCCTCGTGCTCGGTTTGCTCTTCATGCTCGGTATGTTGCTGACCGACGGCATCAACGGCTTGTGGATCGCGAGGCTTATTGCCCGTGCCGACCAGGTGGCGCTGATCGCCTCGCGCGTCATGGGCCTTGTCGTATCGGGCGTCAGCCTGTTGGTCGCCGCTTTCGGTGTCGCCAAAATGCTATCGCCGGCCGTCGATATGTGGAGCGAAGGCAAGGAATTGATATTCGGCTTCTTGTTGGTGGTGATTATTGCCATGAGCTTTATCGCTGCCGTGCGTCTGGCGCGCCGGCCTTCGGTGGCTTGACTACAGACGACGAGGGATGACTTCCGAAGGGCATGCGGTGCCTGACCGGCATGTTCATCCGACCGAGCCGCGAAGCCTGCGCCTGAGCAAAAGCCATCGATTCTGAAGCTGTAATTATGAATTACACTTCCAGTGGGGGAAGGATTGGAGTAATCTAAACGGTTTTTCCCCAATACCTAAACCTCCAGGAGAATCCGTGGAAAAGGATCTGCGCGAAGCTGCTCTCGAATACCATCGCTGGCCCACTCCGGGCAAGATTTCCGTCCGCCCGACCAAGGGCCTGACTAACCAACGCGATCTCGCGCTGGCCTACTCCCCGGGTGTTGCTGCTGCCTGCGATGCGATTGTCGAAGATCCGGCGACGGCCGCCTGGTACACCTCGCGTGCCAATCTCGTTGGTGTCATCACCAACGGCACAGCGGTGCTCGGACTTGGCAATATTGGCCCGCTAGCCGCCAAGCCAGTGATGGAAGGCAAGGGTTGCCTGTTCAAGAAATTCGCCGGGATTGATGTTTTCGACATCGAACTGGCCGAGAACGACCCGGACAAGCTGATCGACATGATCGCTGCCATGGAGCCGACGCTCGGCGGTATCAACCTCGAGGACATCAAGGCGCCGGAATGCTTCTACATTGAAGAGAAGCTCAAGGCGCGGATGAACATTCCGGTTTTCCACGATGACCAGCACGGCACCGCGATCATTTCCGGCGCCGCCATGCTCAATGGCCTCAAGGTCGTTGACAAGAAGATCGACGAGGTCAAGGTTGTCGTCTCGGGCGCCGGCGCAGCAGCCATCTCCTGCGTGAACCTGTGGTGCGATCTCGGCGTCAAGCGCGAGAACATCACCATTTGCGACTCAAAGGGCGTCATCTACGTAGGCCGCCCGGGCGGCATGGACGAGACCAAGGCGCGTTACGCTCAAGATACGGAGAAACGCACGCTGGCCGACGCCATGGTTGGCTGCGACATCTTCCTCGGCCTTTCCGCTGCCGGCGTGGTCAAGCAGGACATGGTCAAATCCATGGCCGACAAGCCGATGGTCTTCGCTCTGGCCAACCCGACTCCGGAAATCATGCCGGAACTGGTCAAGGAAGTTCGCCCGGATGCGATCATCGCTACCGGCCGTTCCGACTACGTGAACCAGGTCAACAACGTCCTCTGCTTCCCGTTCATTTTCCGTGGCGCGCTCGACGTGGGCGCTACGCGCATTACCGAAGAAATGAAGATGGCTTCCGTTCGCGCCATTGCCGAACTGGCCGAAGCCGAAGTGACCGACGAAGTGGCCATGGCCTATCCTGGTGCCGACTTGTCTTTTGGCCCGGAATACCTGATTCCCAAGCCTTTCGATCCGCGCCTGATTGTAAAGATTGCCCCGGCAGTCGCGCAGGCTGCCATGGACTCCGGTGTTGCGACCCGTCCGATCACCGATTGGGCTGCCTACCGCGCCAAGCTGTCCGAGTTCGTTTATCACACCGGCGTCGGCATGCGCGCCATCTTCCAGGCCGCCCGTCAGGCCAAGGGCAAGCGCATCATTTTCTCGGAAGGCGAAGAAGAGCGCGTCTTGCGCGCTGTTCAGGTCGTGATCGAGGAAAAGTTCGCGCGTCCGATCCTGATCGGCCGTCCGGATGTCATCGAGCGCCGCCTCGAAAAGGCCAAGCTGCGCATCAAGCCGGGCGTCGATTTCGACATCGTCAACCCGGAATCCGATGAGCGCTACCGCGAATGCTGGCAGGCGTATCACAAGCTGATGGTACGCCGCGGTGTCACGCCGGGCATTGCCAAGGATGCGCTGCGCCGCAAGCCGACCGTGATCGGCGCCATGCTGCTCAGGCTCGGCTATGCCGACGGCCTGATCTGCGGCATGACCGGGCAGTACAGCCACCATCTGGGCGTGGTCCAGAACATCATTGGCAAGCGCAGTGGCGTCCATACGCTGGCAGCGATGAATTACCTGATGTTGCCGGGCCGCTCGCTGTTCATCTGCGACACGCATGTGAATGAAAACCCGGATGCTCAGGAGATTGCCGAGATGACCTTGATGGCAGCCGAGCAGGTCAAGCGTTTCGGCATGAATCCGAAGGTTGCGCTGTTGTCGCATTCCAACTTCGGCTCCTCAAGTTCCGAGTCGTCCCGCAAGATGGGGGCAGCGGCGAGCCTGATCGATGCAATGTCTGCCGGCGAGCTGGAAGTCGATGGCGAAATGCATGGCGACTCCGCGCTGAACGAAGACATTCGTCGCGAAGCGAACCCGGATTCGCCGCTCAAGGGCGAAGCCAACCTGCTGATCATGCCGAATATCGACGCTGCCAATATCTCCTACAACCTGATCAAGATGACCGGTGGCGAAGGCGTCACCATCGGCCCCATCCTGCTCGGTGTGGCCCGTCCGGTGCATGTCATGACCGCCACGGCGACCGTTCGCCGTCTGGTCAACATGACCGCGCTGGCCGTTGTGGAATCCATGGAGCGCTAAACTCGGCGCAAAAAAAAGGCGCGGGAGGGAAACCTCGCCGCGTCTTTTTTCATTTTTGCCCAATTTTTCCAGTCGACCGCAGCAGGGCGGCCAGCGGTTGTCTTACTCGCTCAATCCAGCCAGTATCTTGCCGTGAATGCCGCCAAAACCGCCGTTGCTCATGACCAGGATGTGGTCGCCCGGTTGTGCCGCGATAACGATCTGATCAACTAATCTGGCCAGGTCGTCCTCGACCGTGACGCGCTCACCCATCGGCGCCAGGGCTTCGCGCGCATCCCAGCCAAGATTGCCGGCATAGCAGAACGCCAAGTCGACTTCGCTCAGGCTATCCGGCAGCTGCGCCTTCATTGTCCCCAGCTTCATGGTGTTCGAGCGCGGCTCCAGGACGGCGAGAATGCGAGCCTTGCCGACTTTGCGTCGGAGGCCGGCTACGGTCGTGGCAATAGCGGTCGGATGGTGCGCGAAATCGTCGTAAACCGTCACGCCGCGTATTTCGCCGCGCACTTCCATGCGCCGTTTGACATTCTCGAAGCGCGACAGCGCATCCAGCCCCTGTTCCAGCGGTACGCCGACATGACGGGCAGCGAGCAACGCAGCGCAGGCGTTGGCGCGGTTATGGTCGCCGGAAAGCCCCCAGACCGTGCGCCTGACCTTGCCGTCGGGTGAATGCAAAACCAGCTCGCCACGAGCATCATCACCCGTCACGCGGTAACCGTTCGGGTCGTTGAAACGCTCGACTGGCGTCCAGCAACCGCGTTGCAAAACGCGATCAAGGCTGGCCTCGGCCGCATTGGAAATAATCAGCCCGGATTGCGGCAGGATGCGCACGAGGTGATGAAATTGCGTTTCGATCGCCGCCAGATCGCTGAAAATGTCCGCGTGATCGAATTCGAGATTATTCAGGACGACCGTCCGCGGGCGGTAGTGGACGAACTTGGAGCGCTTGTCGCAGAAAGCCGTGTCGTATTCGTCGGCCTCGATGACAAAGAACGGTGTGCCGCCGAGCCGGGCAGAGACGCCGAAATTCATCGGTACGCCACCGATCAGGAAGCCGGGGTCCATGTTGGCGGCGTCGAGTATCCAGGCCAGCATCGAAGCCGTCGTCGTCTTGCCGTGCGTGCCGGCGACGCCAAGCACCCAGCGGCCTTGCAGCAGGTTCTCGGCCAGCCATTGCGGCCCGGAAACGTAGGGCAGGCCCTTGTCGAGAATGGCTTCGAGCAGCGGATTGCCCCGCGAAACGGCATTGCCGATCACGAAGACATCCGGCTTTAGCGCCAACTGGTCGGTGTCGAAACCTTCGACCAGTTCGATGCCGGCTTCCCGCAGCTGGTCGCTCATCGGCGGATAGACGTTGGCGTCGCAGCCGGTGACCGTGTGGCCGGAGTCGACCGCCAATTGGGCAACGCCGCCCATGAAGGTGCCGCAGATGCCGAGAATGTGAATGTGCATTTCAGTTTGAGCCGTTAGAATGGGGGCGATTTTACCTTGATCGAGTCCCCATGACCCGTCATGAACGGCAACGTACAAGCTCCGGTACCCGGGGCAGCATCGCCAGCGCCGCCGCCCGTCTGATGGCGGAGGACGGCATTACCGACTATCACCACGCTAAAAAGAAGGCCGCACGACTCTTGGGGCTGCCCGAGAATTCGCCTTTTCCGGACAATGCCGAGGTCGAGGCGGAGCTACGGGCGTATCGCAGTCTCTATCAGGGCGAGGACCACGCCGAGCTGATCGCCGCCTTGCGCCATTCGGCGCTGGAACTGCTCGATTTGCTGGCGATTTTTAATCCCTATTTGACGGGCTCGGTACTCGACGGCACGGCTGGCGAGCATTCGAGCATCGATATCCTGCTCTTTGCCGACAGTGCCAAGGAGGTTGAGATATTTCTGCTCAATCGCGGTATCGATGTCTCGCATGTCGAATCGCGAAATGAGCGGGTCGAGGCTGTCTTGCGCATGGAAACCGATACAGCCGATGCGGACCTCATCATCATGCCGCCAAACATGGAGCGGGTGAGCCTGAAACGTCATGATGGTCTCCCACATGATCGCGTCCGGGCCGATGCATTGCGTGCCCTGCTAAAGGAATAGACTGGACAAGTTGCAGCTATTTGCGGCAAACTTGCAGCCATGACGAAGCGAAAAACTGCTTCCAAGCCGGCCGACAAGCCCCTCATTCTCGTAATGCACGGGCCGAATCTGAACCTGCTTGGCACACGTGAACCTGAGCACTACGGTCGGGTAACCCTCTCGGATATCAACATGTCGCTGGCGCGCATGGCTGAGACGGCCGGCGTTGAACTGGAAGCCTTCCAGAGCAACCATGAAGGTGCGCTAATCGAGCGCATTCATGCGGCGCGCGAACAGGGTGTCCGCGCCATCATCATCAATCCGGCGGCCTACACGCACACCAGCGTGGCCTTGCGTGATGCCCTGGCGGCCGTGGCAATTCCGTTCGTCGAAGTGCATCTTTCCAACGTGCATGCGCGGGAACCGTTCCGCCATCATTCGTATTTTTCGGACCTGGCCATTGGTGTCATCTGTGGGCTGGGTCATGAGGGCTACTTGCTGGCCCTCGAATATCTGCTTAACAAGCTTAATATCGAATAGTCCGGCTCAGGCCGGGCATGTGTGCCCGACGGGCGCTACACAGAAGGGAGTCTCCATGGATCTGCGTAAACTCAAGAAACTTATCGACCTCGTTCAGGAATCAGGTATTTCCGAACTGGAAGTGACGGAAGGCGAAGAAAAGGTTCGCATCGCCAAGCACTACGGTGCCGTTGCTGCCGCACCGCAGCAGTACTATGCGCCGCCTCCGCCGGTCGCGCTGGGCGCCCCTGTTGCTTCCTCGGTTAATCTGGATGACGAAGACGAATTGCCCGAAGGTCATATCGTCAAATCGCCGATGGTCGGCACCTTCTATCGCTCCCCGTCGCCCGGTGCTGATGCCTTCGTGCAGATCGGCCAGACCGTCAAGCAAGGCGAAACTATTTGCATCATCGAAGCCATGAAGTTGCTCAACGAGATCGAGGCCGATGCATCGGGCGTGATCAAGGCCATCCTGGTCGAGAATGGCGAGCCGGTGGAGTTCGGTGAGCCGCTTTATGTGATTGGCTGATATGGCCATGTTTGAAAAAATCCTGATCGCCAATCGAGGCGAAATCGCCTTGCGCATCCAGCGCGCTTGCCGTGAGCTTGGCATCAAAACGGTGGTCGTGCATTCCGAAGCGGATCGCGATGCAAAATACGTCAAGCTGGCTGATGAGTCGGTCTGTATTGGCCCGGCTTCCTCGTCCCTTAGTTACCTGAACGTTCCGGCCATCATTTCAGCTGCCGAAGTGACCGATGCCCAAGCGATTCACCCGGGCTACGGCTTCCTGTCGGAAAACGCTGATTTTGCCGAGCGCGTTGAGACGTCCGGCTTCGTATTCATCGGTCCGCGCGCTGAAACCATTCGTCTGATGGGCGACAAGGTTTCCGCCAAGAATGCCATGAAAGAGGCGCAGGTGCCTTGCGTGCCCGGTTCCGAAGGCGAGTTGCCAGATGATCCGAAGGAAATCGTCAAGATTGCCCGTGCCGTCGGCTACCCGGTGATCATCAAGGCTGCCGGTGGTGGCGGTGGTCGCGGCATGCGCGTCGTGCATACTGAAGCGGCGCTGGTCAATGCCGTGGGGATGACCAAGCAGGAGGCAGGCAGTTTCTTCAACAATCCTGCGGTCTACATGGAAAAGTATCTGGAAAACCCGCGTCACGTGGAAATCCAGGTTCTGGCTGACGAATACAAGAATGCGATTTATCTCGGCGAACGCGATTGCTCGATGCAACGCCGCCACCAGAAGGTCATCGAAGAGGCGCCGGCTCCGCACATCCCTGCTCGCCTGATTTCCCGTATTGGCGAGCGTTGCGCCGAGGCCTGCCGGAAGATCGGCTACCGTGGCGCTGGTACGTTTGAATTCCTCTATGAGAACGGCGAGTTCTATTTCATTGAAATGAACACCCGCGTTCAGGTTGAGCATCCGGTGACTGAAATGATTACCGGTGTCGATATCGTTCAGGAGCAGATTCGCGTCGCAGCTGGCGAGAAACTCCGCTACAAGCAGAAGGACATCGTCTTCCGCGGCCACTCCATCGAGTGTCGTATCAACGCCGAAGATCCCTTCACGTTCGTGCCTTGCCCGGGCAGGATCGGGTTTTATCACCCGCCGGGTGGCCCTGGTATCCGGGTCGATACGCACATTTACCAAGGCTATACCGTGCCGTCGCATTACGACTCGATGGTTGCCAAGGTCATCGCGTACGGGGACACCCGTGACCAGGCCATTCGTCGCATGCGCATCGCCTTGTCCGAGATGAGCATTCAGGGCATCAAGACCAATATCCCGCTGCACCAGGAACTGATGCAGGATGCCCGTTTTGTCGAAGGCGGCATGAGCATTCACTATCTTGAAAAGAAACTCGCCGACAAGGGCGAAGTGAAGCTGTAAGCGATGGGTTGGCAAAGTGTCAGTTTCCTGACCGATGCCTCGCATGCCGAGCCGATCTGCGACGCCCTGCTTGAAGCAGGCGCGCTCTCGGCCAGCATCGAGGACGCGGATGCCGGTACGCCAGACGAGCAACCGCTGTTTGGCGAACCGGGTTCGGTGCCGAGTTCGGGCTGGACGCATTCGCGCATCGTAGCCTTGCTCGAGCCGGATGCTGATATTGATGCCCTGCTTTCAGAAGCCGTTGCCGCCATTGGTCTGAACGATATCCCGGCCTATGGGGTCGAGACCGTGGAAGAGCAGAACTGGGTACAACTGACGCAGTCGCAGTTTGATCCGATCCGCGTTTCGGAGCGTCTTTGGATCGTGCCGTCTTGGCACGAAACGCCAGATCCGGCCGCTGTTAATCTGATTCTCGACCCGGGCATGGCCTTTGGCACCGGCTCGCATCCAACCACCCGGCTCTGCCTGGAGTGGCTGGAGCGCAATGTCTCCGAGGGCTGCTCCGTGCTCGACTATGGCTGCGGTTCAGGCATTCTGGCCATTGCTGCCGCTCGTTTGGGAGCGGCTCGTGTTGCCGGCGTGGATATTGATCCACAGGCAGTCGAGGCGGCCCGATCGAATGCCGAGCGCAATGGCGTGGTTGCCCTGTTCGCCGATTCGGCACAGCCGGTTGCCGGCGAGTATGATGTTGTCGTGGCAAATATTCTTTCCAATCCGCTGCGCGTTCTGGCTCCCGCCATCTGCGCGCACGTCCGTTCCGGCGGCCTGCTTGCGCTGTCGGGGATTCTCCGCGAGCAGGCTGAGGAAATCATGGCGATTTACGCGCAGTGGCTGCCGATGCAGGTGGCCGACATGCGCGAAGACTGGGTATGCCTGGCAGGGGTCAAGCCCTGATGCGGACACGCTGCCCGGCCTGCAACACGGTTTTCCGTGTGACGTCCGAGCAGTTGCGTCTGAGGGCAGGCAAGGTTCGCTGTGGGAACTGTCAGACAGTCTTCAATGCGTTTGATGAGTTGGTCATCGAGACGAATGAGGGACTGATCGAGACGCCGGCAGTCATTTCGCCAGCTTGCCAAGACGACAAAGGTTTGCCGCGAAGGCCCGGGGGGGCGGCCGGGGGGGGGGGCGGGGGGGGGGGGGGGGGGGGGGGGGGGGGGGGGGGGGGGGGGGGGGGACGGGGGGGGGCGGGGGGGGGGAGGGGGGGGTGGGGGGGGGACGGGGGGGGGGGGGGGGGGGGGGCGGGGGGGGGCGGGGGGGGGGGGGGGGGGGGGGGGGCCAGCCGGAGCCAGTCGAGGAGCCAGCCGAGCAGCCAGCCGAGCAGCCAGCCGAGCAGCCAGTGGCCGCGCTTGCGGTTTTGGCTGATGATAGGGCAAACGACGTTGTTGAAGAGCCGTTTATCCAGCCTCCAATAATGTCAGAGTTTGAGCATGCCGATCGGCCCACTGATGTCGTGCCGGAGGATTTGCCGCCCGTCGAGGCTGAGTTTTCAACGCATCCTAAGGTTTTGGAAGCCGAGCAGGCCCAGGCTCCGCTTGAAGTGCCCCTGGTCGAATCTCCCGAGGAGTCGACCCAGGCTGCGCGTCAGGCCGGCCTGGTTGCTGCACGCGAACTGAGTGACTCATCGTCCTTCAATCGCTGGTCAGCCGGAACGCTGGCCAGTGATGGCCTGGGCGGTTTTGAGAGCGAATCTGGCCAGCGGGCGGTATGGCCCTTCATCGTTGTCGCGATTTTGCTTTTCATCGGCCTATTCGGCCAGATGATGTATTTTTTCCGTACCGATATCGTGTTGCGTTTCCCTGCTGTCGCGGGGCTTTACGAGTTTGCTGCGGTCGACATCCCTTTGCCGCGAAATGCGGCGCTGGTTTCGATTGAAACATCGGATCTGCAATCCGATAACGCCCGTGGGCTGTTTGTGCTGCAAGCCATGCTCAAAAACAGAGCCGCCTACATACAGGATTGGCCGGCGCTGGAACTGAGCCTGACCGACGTAAACGATGCCGTGGTGTCACGTCGCATCATGTTTGCCGCCGATTACCTCCCCCCGGGCACGACCTCCGACGCCTTTCCGGCCAATGGCGAAATCGCCGTCAAGCTCTGGATCGAGGCCAAGGAGAGTGGTGCCTCCGGCTACCGCCTTTACATCTTTTACCCCTGATCTCACATGACGACACTTATTTGCGGTTCGCTTGCCTTCGACAACATCATGGTCTTTCAGGATCGATTCAAGAATCACATCCTGCCCGAGCAGATTCATATCCTGAACGTGGCCTTCCTTGTGCCCGAGATGCGTCGCGAGTTTGGCGGTTGCGCCGGCAACATCGCTTACAACCTGATGTTGCTCGGTGGCGCGCCAATGATCATGGCTACCGTCGGTGATGATGCCGCGCCTTACTTGGATCGCCTCGACAAATTGGGCCTGCCGCGCACCCATGTTCGTCAGATCAGCGGCAGCTTCACCGCCCAAGCTTTCATCACGACCGATCTTGACGATAACCAGATCACGGCCTTCCACCCTGGGGCGATGAGTTTTTCTCATCTAAACCAGGTCGTGAAGGCCAATGCCAAGCTTGGCATCGTCGCACCGGACGGCCGCGAAGGCATGATGCAGCACGCTCGTGACTTCGCCGATGCCAGCGTGCCATTCATCTTCGATCCGGGCCAGGGTTTGCCGATGTTCAGCGGAGACGAACTTCTTGATTTCATTGAGCTCGCTGACTATGCCTGCTTCAACGATTACGAAGCCAAACTGCTGTGTGACCGCACCGGGCGCAGTCTGGAGCAACTGGCTGTCAGCCTGAAGGCGTTGATTGTGACGCGTGGCGGCGAAGGTTCGGAAATCTACGCTGATGGCGTGCGTCACGACATTCCCTGCGTGGCGGCTGACGAAATCCTCGATCCGACCGGCTGCGGTGATGCCTATCGCTCAGGCCTGCTCTACGGCATCGCCAACGGCTTCGACTGGCTGACAACCGGTCGTCTGGCGGCCGTGATGGGCGCCATCAAGATTGCTCATCGCGGTGGTCAGAACCACCAGCCGAGCCGTGAAGAAATCGCCGAGCGTTTCCGCAAGGCGTTCGGCGCATTGCCCTGGTAATCAGCGATACAACAATTCCCTGGTGTTGTATGCCCGGCGGCACTGTCGCTGCCGGTTTGCCACGCCAGGGTCGCTTGGCTGCATGTTGTTGGCGCCACAACTCCGACCGGCTGTGAAACGTCGCTGTCATCTTCGGGCAAAGTGCATGTAACAACGCTCGTCCAGACTTGTTCCCTACGAATACAAGGAGAACAAAGATGGAAAATATCCATAAAGCGGCTGGTCGTAGCCGTCCTGAAAAGAAGAGTCTGGCCGTCGGCTTCGCCCGTAGCCAAAGCGATATCCTCGATGCGCAGCGCCTGCGCTACCGTGTTTTTGCCGGTGAAATGGGCGCCAATCTGCCGAGCCGTATCCCCGGCGTCGACCACGATATTTACGATCCGTATTGCCAGCATCTCGTTGTGCGCGATACGCAAACCAGCGAAATCGTCGGTACCTACCGCATCCTGACGCCGGAAAATGCCCGTCAGGTTGGCTACTACTCGGAAAACGAGTTCGATCTGACCCGCCTGCAGTACCTGCGTTCGCGACTGGTCGAAATTGGTCGTTCCTGTGTGCATCCGGACTACCGGACTGGCGCGACGATCACCTTGCTATGGTCAGGTCTGGCCAATTTCATGATCGAGAACAGCTACGACTACCTGATGGGCTGCGCCTCGATCAGCATGGCCGATGGCGGCCACGCAGCGGCCAGCTTGTATAATCGCCTGGCTGCCGATCACCTCGGGCCGCAGGAGTACCGCGTTTTTCCGCGTTGCCCGCTTCCCTTGGCCGCTCTGCAGCAGGATGTGCCGGCCGAAACGCCGCCGTTGATCAAGGGCTACCTGCGTGCCGGGGCCTGGATCTGCGGTGAACCGGCATGGGATCCTGATTTCAATACCGCCGACCTGCCGATCCTGATGCCGATGGCAAAGGTTTCCGGCCGTTACGCCAAGCACTACTTGGAATAAGAACACTGAGCCAGACCAATTTAGCGACTCGCGCTTTCCGGATATTTCGTATCACCCTGCTGGTAATCAGCGGGGTGATTTTTTCGCTGTGCGTTTTCCCGCTGTGCGGCGAACGCCAGCGTCTGGCGCTCAAGGCCAGTTGGGCGGCTGCCTTGCTCGACGCACTCGGCGTCGAAGTCGAGGCCGACCTGACGCATGCGGTGCCGGGTGCCTTGCTGGTCGCCAATCATATTTCGTGGATCGATATCTACGTTATCAACTCGGCCCTGCCAGCGGCCTTCGTGTCGAAGGAAGAGGTCCGGCACTGGCCGCTGATCGGCTGGCTGGCTGCGAAGAACGATACGATATTTCTGCGCCGCGGCAGCCGTGGGCATGCGAAGGTAATCAACGAACAGGTGGCCGAGGTTCTCGACAAGGGAAAGCATGTTGCTGTTTTTCCTGAAGGAACGACGACCGATGGCCGGACCCTGCTACATTTTCATGCTGCGCTGATTCAGCCGGCGCTAAGCGCCGGGCGACCGGTCTTGCCGGTGGCGATCTCGTACTGGGAGCTCGATGGTCAGCGCAGTCTGGCGCCGCGTTACGACGGCGACATTTCGATGGGGCAATGCACGGCGGCCATCCTTGGCCGAAAACGCCTGATTGCCCGGCTGGTGACCACGCCGGTGCGCGGCATGAATGGTGAAGACCGCAAGCAGGTAGCGGCCGAGGCGCGCGAAGCTATCGCTTTAGCGGCAGGGCTTCCGCTGGTGAGCAATCTACCTGGAATACCTGGCGATCTTCCAGCCGCACTGCGGTCAGGTGGCCTCCCCACAGGCAGCCTGAATCAAGCGCCAGCAGATTCGGCGTGACTTTCAGGCCGAGCGCCGACCAGTGGCCGGTGACCAGCACGGAATCGGCACTTTTCCGGTCCGGTAGATCAAACCACGGGATGTGACCAGCGGGGGCGTTGGCCAGCTTGCCCTTGACCTTGAACTCCATGACGCCATCCAGCGTGCAGAAGCGCATGCGGGTCATGGCGTTGACGATGACACGCAGGCGCGGCCAGCCGCGCAGCTTGTCCGACCAGCCAGCCGGCTCGCTGCCCCACAAATTGAGGATGAATTCCCGGAAATTCGGGCCTTGCAGCGCAGATTCGACTTCACGGGCCAGTTCGCGGGCGCGCTCGGCTGTCCATTGCGGCAGCAGGCCGGCGTGGACCAGGCAGTACTCGCCCTCGGTATGGCAGATCGGTTGATGGCGCAACCAATCCAGTAGCTCATCGCAGTCCGGAGCATCCAGGATTTCCTGCAGGGTATCGTCCTTGCCACGAAACTTGGCACCACCTTCGGCGACCATGATCAGGTAGAGATCGTGGTTGCCGAGCACGGTAACCGCTGCCGGCCCCAGTGACTTGATCAGGCGCAGTGTTTCCAGCGAATGGGGGCCGCGGTTGACCAGATCGCCGACCAGCCACAGACGGTCGGTAGCCGGGTCGAAGGCGCAATGCTGGAGTAGCCTCTGCAGCGAGTCGTAACAGCCCTGGATGTCGCCGATGGCGTAAGTACTCATTGCTGCGGTCAACCGGAAAAAATGGCCAAAATTGAAAGCACTGCTTACTCGACGGTGACCGACTTTGCCAGATTGCGCGGCTTATCCACATCGGTCCCCTTGACCAGCGCCACGTGGTACGACAGCAGTTGCAGCGGAATGACGTGGAGGATGGGCGAGAGCTCGCCGTAGTGCTCTGGCAGGCGCAGGATGTGCACGCCATCGGATTCCGGTATTTCCGAGTCGGCATCGGCGAAGACGTAGAGTTCGCCGCCGCGTGCCTGGACTTCCTTGAGATTCGATTTGAGCTTGTCGAGCAATTGGTCGTTCGGCGCGATGGAAATGACCGGCATGTCCGCATCAACAAGGGCCAGCGGGCCGTGCTTGAGTTCACCGGCCGGGTAGGCTTCGGCGTGGATGTAGGAAATTTCCTTGAGCTTGAGCGCGCCTTCCATGGCAATCGGATAGTGGCGACCGCGACCGAGGAAAAGGGCGTGATGCTTGTCGGCAAAGCGCTTCGACCAGGCCTTGATCTCGTCTTCGAGTTCAAGCACCTTATTGACGGCGACCGGCAGGTGGCGCAGCTGGTGAATGTAGGTGGCTTCCTGTGCTTCGCTCAGGCGACCCTTGACCTTGGCGGCGACCAGCGTGAGCAGGAAGAGCGCAGCAAGTTGGGTGGTGAAAGCCTTGGTCGAGGCGACGCCGATTTCCGGGCCGGCGCGGGTAATGAAGCGCAGGGCGCATTCGCGGACGATGGCGGATTCGGGAACATTGCAGATGGCCAGCGTCTTGGTCTGGCCGAGCGATTTGGCGTGGCGCAGGGCGGCCAGCGTGTCAGCCGTTTCGCCGGACTGCGAGATGGCGACGATGAGCTGGCGTGGGTTGGCGACCGAGGTGCGGTAGCGGTATTCGCTGGCGATTTCGACATTGCACGGCACGCCGGCGATGGCTTCGAGCCAGTAGCGCGCGGTGAAGCCGGAATGGCTGCTGGTGCCGCAGGCCAGAATCAGGATCGAGTCGACATCGGCCAGCAAGTTGCCAGCTTCAGCGCCGAAAATGCCGGGTTGGATACTCTTGCTGCCGCCGACGATTTCCAGCGTATTGGCCAGTGCCTCCGGCTGCTCGAAGATTTCCTTCTGCATGTAGTGCTGATAGTTGCCGAGTTCGACGGCGGCGGCCGAGAGCTGGGAAACATGCACCGGGCGCTCGACCGGCGTACCGTCAAGGCGGGTGATCCTGAGTTTGGCTGCGGTCAACTCGGCGATATCGCCGTTTTCCAGATAGACCATGTTGCGCGTGACTTGCAACAGGGCCGAGGCATCGGAGGCGGCATAGTTGCCGGTATCGGAAACGCCGAGCAGCAAGGGCGAGCCTTCGCGGGCGACGATGACCTTGCCCGGCTGGGTGTGGTCGATGACAGCGATGGCGTAGGCGCCAACCAGACGCTGGCAAGCCAGTTGCACGGCCTTAAATAGATCCGGCTCGGTTCGCAGCGTAGCTTCGATCAGGTGGGCGATGCTTTCGGTATCGGTATCCGAAGTAAAGACGTAGCCTTGGGCTGTCAGTTCGGTACGCAGGGTTTCGTAGTTTTCGATGATGCCGTTGTGGACAACGGCGATGCTGCCGGAAACGTGCGGGTGGGCGTTGCGCTCACACGGCACGCCGTGCGTGGCCCAGCGAGTGTGGGCGATGCCGGTGATCGATTGCGTGTCGGCCGAGGCTGCCTCCAGTTCGGCGACGCGGCCGACCGAGCGGACGCGCTCGATCCCGTTGCCTGCGATGACCGCCAGTCCGGCCGAATCATAGCCGCGATATTCCAGTTTTTTGAGGCCCTCGACGAGGACGGGAACGATGTTCTTGCCGGCTGCTGCCGCGACGATGCCACACATAGCTGATCCTTAAACCTTGTAGTAATCGCGATACCACGCGATGAAACGATTGACGCCTTCCTGCACCGGCGTGCCGGGGACGAAACCGACCCAGTCGTTGAGCAGGTCGGTATTGGCGTAAGTAGCCGGAACGTCGCCATCCTGCAGCGGCAAGAGGCGCTTTTCCGCCGTCATGCCGAGTGACTTTTCGATGGCGCCGATGAAGTCGAGCAACTGTACCGGGTTATTGTTACCGATATTGAATACCCGGTAAGGCGCGTTGCTGGTGGCTGGGTCGGCAGAAATTGCGTCATATTCGGCGTTGACCGCAGCATTTTTGTCGAGCACGCGAATGACGCCTTCGACGATGTCGTCGACGTAGGTGAAATCGCGCTGCATGTTGCCGTAGTTGAAAACGTCGATCGGTCGGCCTTCAAGGATGGCTTTGGTAAACAGGAAGAGCGCCATGTCCGGCCGGCCCCATGGGCCATAGACGGTGAAAAAGCGCAGGCCGGTCGTCGGCAGGCCGAAAAGGTGGCTGTAAGTGTGCGCCATCAGTTCATTGGCCTTCTTGCTGGCTGCGTACAGGCTGACCGGGTGATCGACGCTGTCGTGCTCGGAGAACGGCATCTTGGTGTTGCCGCCATAAACGCTGGAGCTTGAGGCATAAACCAGGTGCTGAACCTTGTTGTGCCGGCAGCCTTCGAGAATGTTGGTGAAGCCAACGATATTGCTCTCGATGTAGGCGTGCGGATTTTGCAGCGAGTAGCGAACGCCGGCCTGGGCGGCCAGGTGGATGACCTTGTCGAACTTCTCGTCGGCGAAGAGCTTGTCCATGCCGGCGCGATCGGCCACGTCGAGCTTGACGAAGCGAAAGTTCGGATGCGAGGTCAGCCGCTTGAGGCGGTTTTCCTTGAGCGAGACTTCATAGTAATCGTTCAGGTTGTCGAGGCCCACCACTTCGTCGCCGCGCGCCAGCAGGCGGAGCGTTGCGGTTGAGCCAATGAATCCGGCGGCGCCGGTAACGAGAATTTTCACGGAATAGCCCTGAAGAAGAGTTGCTGGATTTTATCGCAGTGCAGCATCGAATTTATGACGTTTGTTCTTATTCTGTCGGATGCGCCCAATCAAAAGCTGGTTGTGCGCGCCGGCATTTATAATTGCGGCTTCAAAAGTCGTGATTTTATCCGTCGATGCGCATTCTGATCGTGAAAACTTCCTCGCTCGGCGACGTTATCCATAACCTGCCTGTGGTCAGCGACATCCGGCGGCACTTTCCGGATGCGGTGGTCGACTGGTGCGTGGAAGACAGTTTCGCTGCCATTCCGCGCTTGCATCCCGGGGTTGGCAAGATCATTCCGGTTGCTGTCCGGCGCTGGCGAAAAAATCTGTTGAAGGCGGCAAGCTGGCGGGAGATTGCCGAGTTTCGCCGCGGGTTGCAGGCAAATCCTTACGACGCAGTTGTCGATACCCAGGGCTTGCTCAAAAGCGCGTTGATGGCCAGTCAGGCTAATGGCCCGGCCTTGGGCTATGACGCCAGTTCGGCCCGCGAGCCGACGGCATCGAAGTTATACGACCGGAAATTCAGCGTTTCCCGCGAGTTGCACGCTGTCGTCCGCAACCGTCGGCTGGCCGCTGCTGCGCTGGGCTATACGGCCGATGGCGAGCCTGATTACGGCATCGAAGCGGCGCCTGCCGGATTCGCCTGGCTGCCGCATCGGCCGTACATCGTCTTCCTGACCGCAACCAGCCGCGACGACAAGTTGTGGCCGGAGGCGAACTGGCTGGCCTTGGGGCGGCAACTCAATGCGCAGGGGATCAGTGCGGTTTTGCCTGGCGGGAGCCCGGTCGAACGCGAACGGGCGAGTCGGCTGGCGGCCGGAATTCCCGGTGCCGTGGCGGCACCAGCCATGAGCATTCCCGATCTGGCTTCCCTGCTCGCTGGAGGACGCGCCGCGGTGGGCGTCGATACCGGCCTGACCCATCTCGCCGTTGCCCTCAAGGTGCCCACTGTCGCCTTATACACGGCGACCGATCCCGGCCTGACCGGCGTCCTTGGCGTCGGCTTCCATCGCAATCTGGGCGGCAAGGATCAAATTCCCACGCCGGCTGCCGTGCTGGCCGAATTGCAACTGGCACTGGGCTGATGGCGCGTTTCTTCTATTCGCTGCTGCTTTACCTGATTACGCCGCTGATCTGGCTCCGCTTGCTCTGGCGCAGCCGCAAGCAGCCGGAATACCTCCAGCATCTCGGGGAGCGCTATGGTTTCTATCGCCAGCCCGCGCCGGAAAAACTGATCTGGGTGCACGCCGTCTCGGTCGGTGAAACACGCGCCGCCCAGCCGCTGATCGAAGGCCTGCAGGCGCGCTGGCCGGAGCATCGCATCCTGCTCACCGGCATGACGCCGACCGGCCGCGACGCCGGGCAGCAGGTCTACGGCGATAAGGTCATCCAGGCTTACCTGCCCTACGATTATCCGGGGGCGGTCGCCCGTTTCTTCCGCCATTTTTCCCCGGCTTTCGGGGTCATCATGGAAACGGAAATCTGGCCCAATTTGCTGGCCGCCGGGAAACGTCGCAAATTGCCGTTCTTTCTTGCTAACGCGCGTCTTTCCGCGCGCTCAGCCCGCGGCTACGGGCGTTTTTCAGCTTTGGCCGGGCCGGCGTTTTCAGCGCTGGCCGGCGTTGCCGCACAAACCGCAGGTGACGCCGAACGGATCGCCGAATTGGGCGCGGCCGCCGTCGAGGTCTGTGGCAATCTGAAATTCGATGTCACGCCGCCCGCCGACAAGCTCGCCCTTGGCCACGAATGGCGGGCGGCGATTGGCCAGCGGCCGGTCTGGCTGGCCGCTAGCACGCGTGAAGGCGAGGAGCCGCTGGTGCTCGAAGCGTGGCGCAAGGTTGCCATTCCCGATGCCTTGCTCGTCCTGGTTCCGCGCCATCCGCAGCGTTTCAACGAAGTGGCTGAGTTACTTCAGCAGCAGGGCTTGCGCAGCGTTCGGCGCAGTGTGGCCATGCCGGCGGCCGACACGCAGGTCTGGCTCGGTGACAGCATGGGTGAGATGGCGGCGTATTTCACGCTGGCTGATCTGGCCTTCATCGGGGGCAGTTTGCTGCCGCTCGGTGGGCAAAACCTCATCGAGGCGGCGGCTTGCGACTGCCCGGTCGTTGTCGGCCCGCATACCTTCAATTTCAAGCAGGCAACCGAGGATGCAATCGCCGCAGGCGCGGCATTACGCGTCGACAGCCCGGAGATGCTCGCTGCCACGGTCAACCGGATTTTTGGCCAAAAAACGAAATTGGCGGAAATGCGGAATGCGGCGGGATTGTTCGCCCGCGCCCATCAGGGGGCGGCTGGGCGGATGCTGGCGCTTATAGCGCGCTGGATGGATCCAGCAGCGCGTTGATCTGGGCGACATCGTCTTCACCCAGCGCACCGGTTGCCGCCTTCAGGCGCAGTTGTGCCATCAGCGTATCGAGCGTGGCCTTGGCCAGGTCGCGGCGGGTGACATAGACCTGATTTTCGGCATTCAGCACGTCAATGTTGATGCGCACGCCGACTTCATAACCCAGCTTGTTTGATTCCAATGCCGATTGCGATGAAATCAGCGCCGCCTTCAACGCCCTGACTTGAGCCAGGCCGTTGGTTACGCCAAGATAATACTGTCGCGCCGAAAGCGCGGCGCCGCGGCGGGCGGCTTCAACGCCGGATTGCGCGGCCATGCGGTTTGCCGTCGCTTCGCGCTGGCGTGAAACCGTCAGGCCACCCTGGAAGAGCGGAATGTTGAGCTGAACGCCGACATTGGTGTAGTCGGTGTCAAACGGAGTCTGCCCAACGCCGGAAATGAAACCATACGACTTGGAGTGCCCCTGGTTAGCTACCAGATCAAGCGTCGGATAGTGGCCGGCGCGCTGTTTGTCAACCTCGCGTGCTGCGATATCAGCATTGGCCTGCTGGACCTGCACGGGGATGCTGTCCTTTTCGGCGGCGGCAACCCACTGGTTCATGTCGTTTGGCTGCGGCGTCGTCAGCACCGCATCCTTGCGTGTTGTCGCGAGATTGCCGGGCATCTTGCCGATAATCGACTGCAAGGCATGCTGCTTGACCTCGAAATCGCTCTCAGCGGCAATCTCCTGCGCTGATGCCAGATCGAAGCGGGCCTGCGCTTCATGCGTGTCGGTAATGGTTGCGGTGCCGACCTCGAAATTCTTCTTGGCAGACTCCAATTGCTGGGCGATCGCCGTCTTGTTGGCGCGCACTGCATTGAGATTTTCGACGGCGTAGATCGCATCGAAATAAGCCTGCGAGACACGCAGGATCAGGTCCTGGCGAGCCTGAACAAAATTGGCTTCGGCCTGCGCCACCAACAATTTCGACTGGTCGTAGGAAACCCAGTTCTGCCAGCGAAACAGAGGCTGCGAAAGCGTCAACTGGTAGCCATTGGAGTTGTATTGCGGCTTGGAGATTGTCGGCCCGTTGTGGATCGAAATCTCGTTCTTGTTCCACACCGTATTGCCCGACAGCGTCAGGCTAGGCAATAGGCCGGCCAAGCTCTGCGGCGTCTTTTCACGGCCGGCATCGAGTGTCGCGCGGGCAGCGGCATAGGTCGGGTCATTATCCTGCGCGTCGCGATAGACCTGCATGAGATCGGCCGCAAAAAGAGGTGAGGCGAGCAGCGGGGATACCAGCAACCAGGCGAGTTTTCTCATGCCAACCTCAATAACGACGCATGCTGGAATCGACTTCGCCGGCCCAGGCCTCGACGCCGCCCATCAGGTTATAGACCGCGCCGTAGCCCTTGCGCTCCAGGAACATCGCGACCTGCATGCTGCGGCCACCGTGATGACAAACGACGACGATATCCTGCTCAGGATCTATTTCGGCACATCGCACGGGAACCAGATGCATCGGGATATTTTGCGATCCGGCCAGCTGGCAAAGTTCGATTTCCCAAGGTTCGCGCACGTCGAGCAGCACAGGGCTCGGCCGGCTTTCGTCGGCCAGCCATTCGGCCAGTTGTTTAGCGCGAACCTGTTGCATCAGAAGAAAAAGCTTTCTTTGGCGGCAACGCCGTCAAGCGCGGGAATGACCGTTTCGAACAGGTTGACCGTGTTGTAGATGCCGTCAGCCGTGCAGGTGATCAGCTGGGCTTCCATGACCGGTGCTTCGCCGACGACGACAGCCAGACGGCCACCCACACGCAGTTGCTTGAGGAGGGCGTCAGGGACTGCCGGGATGGAGCCGGAAACGACAATCGCGTCGAAGGGGCCGCGCTGGGACCAGCCTTTGCCGCCGTCGCCGAGTTCGATGGTGACATTGGTGATGCCGGCCCGTTCGAAATTCTGTTTGGCAACAGCGACCAGTGCCGGGCGGTTTTCGACGGTAACCACATGCTCGGCACGGGCGGCCAGCAGGGCGGCCATGTAGCCGCTACCGGTGCCGATTTCGAGAACCTTGTCGGTTTTCTTGAGGCCCAGTTCCTGCAGCATCTTGGCTTCGATTTTCGGGGCCAGCATCATCTGGCCGTCGCCAAGCGGGATTTCCATGTCGGCAAAAGCCAGGTTGCGATAGGCCGGCGGGGTAAAGTCCTCGCGCTTGACGACAAAGAGGAGGTCGAGAACCTGCGGATCCAGAACATCCCAGGGACGGATCTGCTGTTCGATCATGTTGAAGCGCGCTTGCTCGATGTTCATTGGTGGGTCTCCGCAGACTGAATATTAGCACAGGCTAATATGATGGTTCCGACAAATCAAAATTATACCTGACTCTCTTTTTCCGGCTTGCGCAAACCCTGGCGCAGTAGGTCCATATGTATGCGCAAATACATCTGCGGGTCGCTCTCGCTGCCCTGGCAGCAACTCATTGAGTAACGCCAGATGAGCAGCATCAAAATGGGGGCGATGACCACGTCGACCGTGGTTTCGACGTCCATGCTGCGAAACTCGCCACTTTCCATGCCGCGTCGAAGCGCGCTGCCCACCAAGGCTCGGCCTCGGCTGATCACGTTTTCGTAATAGAAGCTGGCCAGTTCGGGAAAGTTTCGTGCTTCTGCCACCATGAGTTTGGGGATGCCAGCAAACGCGGTCTGGCCGATTTTGGTCCACCAGTTTTCGAGCAGGAGTTCCAGCAGGTCAAAGCTGCAGCCGCTATGTCTGGCTGCAATCGCCTCGTTTTCAGCGATGACCGGGATGATTCCTTCCTGAATCACCGCCTTGAACAGCGCATCCTTGTTCTCAAAATAGAGATACAGGGTTCCTTTCGAAACGCCGGCGCGCGCAGCCACGTCTTCCAGTCGGGTGGCGGCAAAGCCTTTTTCAACAAACAGGCTGAGCGCGGCCTCGAGAAGCTCGGAGGGGCGAGCTTCCTTGCGGCGTTTGCGGGGAGTGGGAAGGGCGGACATGGTAACTTAATGACTCGTTGGTCATTAAGTTACCATCAGGCTTACTTTCCGGTCAACGGCCTTCCTTGATCAGGCGTCCGGCCGCGGGCTGAATGGGCCGGGCGTTGTTTTTGTAGAGCCGGCTGAAAATATTGATCTGGTCCGGTGAAACCTGCACGGGCTGTTTCATGACCAGCCACAGCACACCTTCAGAGCAGGGCGGCGTGGTGAGCGAACCCATGTAGGTGTAGTAATTGCGGGCGGCGGGCAGCAGGGTGTTCAGATCGATCATGGCAGTCGGCGGTGCGACCGGCAGGTTCTTTTCCAGCGGCATGTTGTTCCACAGTGTCTGGATGAAGGCGTTTTCTGTGCCGCGTTCAAGCAGCACGGCGACGACGGCAAGCTGGCCATCGTCGGCCTTGTGCACAAGGTGGGCGACCATGTCGAAACGCTGGCCGTTGACCTTTTCTTCCGACGGGCGATGGAAATGGAACTGGACCAGCTCATAGGTCTTGCCGGTCAGGGAAATTGAGCTCTCGCCAATTTCGACCTGAACCGTATGGCCGTTGTCGACGATGCGGAAGGTGGATGGCCGGTAGTTGAACTTGATCGGTTCCAGATCGACCTTGATGCCGTCCTTGATGTCGATGGGCGATTGACGCTCGCCGATGGCGCACACCTTGTTTTTCGGATCGAGCTTCGACCAGTTTTCCGGGCCACCGGCGCCTTCGTAATCCCAGTGAATGTGCGCGTGCTGCTTGGCCGGCTCAACAT
Source organism: Betaproteobacteria bacterium (assembly GCA_016705475.1). Taxonomy (GTDB): domain Bacteria; phylum Pseudomonadota; class Gammaproteobacteria; order Burkholderiales; family Rhodocyclaceae; genus Azonexus. The sequence continues at coordinate 113,755 of JADIYD010000001.1, forward strand.
GGGCCAGTTCCAGCATGTAGCCTTCAGATTTCGGTGTTTTTTTCGGTTTTGGCGCGGGTGCCTGGCTGGTGTGAACAAAGACCGTAGCTGGCTTTGGCGCAGCCACCTTGGCCGGCGCGGGCGTTGGCGCTGGCGGCGGAGGGGCTTCCTTGGCGCTTTCCTTCGCGCTTTCCATGGCCGCCTTGAGGTTGGGCTTTATGGACGGAATCGCACCTTCCTTTGGTGCATCTGCAGCCTTGACAGCTTCCGGCTTTTCGGCCTTGGCCATTTCCTTCTTGAGCATCGCCTCGTTGGCTGCCTTCAGCTGGCCGGCCGCCTCGTTGGCCTTCTGGGCGATTTCGGCGGCGCCCTCCTTGGGCGGGCGACAGACTTCGCGCAACACTTTGTCGTCGAGGGTGCCGGTGCGCACGGGGAGGTCAGCGCCCTTGATGTCTTCTTCGCGGACGACGTCGGTTTCATTCTTCTTGAAAATGCGTTTGATCGTGTTGGCGCTGCGCGTCGTGCAGTCGTAGCGCGTTACTGCTTCGATCACGCGGTAGGGGGCGCCGGAGCGGCCATCCACGAGTTCCTTCTCGAGTACCACGCGGCCTTGCGCCTGAACGGTATTGCCTTCGCGCTTCAGGCTGGTGCGATCGAGTTCTATGCGCTTTCCAGGCTCGGAAGAAATGGTTTGCCAGGTTGGTGCTGCGGTGGCACCAAAAGGCAGGGCGACCAGCAGGCTGGCGATCATCAGTAGGCGCATATTTCTTCCCTCGTTTTCTCTTTGAATTCTGGCGCTTGTCGACGATATTTCGGCTGGTTTCGAGAAATCTTGAGCAACTTTTGTCATTCCTTGCATTTTGCCTGTATTTCCAGTAACTTGCAGCCTCTCGTTAGGGGTGCCCGACTGGTTTCGGGCTGAGAATCACCCTTCGAACCTGACCGGGTCATGCCGTCGTAGGGAAACGAACTTTGTTGCTCCTTGCCCGTCTTACCCGCTGCACCCACGCATGGAGCTTCAATGAACGCCACCGAACAGTTTCTCGCCGCCAACGCCCACGTCGACGAGGCCGCAGTCCAGCCGCTGCCCAATTCCCGCAAGGTTTACATCGAAGGTTCACGTCCGGACATTCGTGTTCCGATGCGCGCCATCTCCCAAGCCGACACGCCGACCGCCTTCGGTGGTGAAAAGAATCCGCCGATCTACGTCTATGACTGTTCGGGCCCCTATTCCGATCCTGAGGCGAAGATCGACATCCGTTCCGGCCTGCCCGCCCTGCGCGCCCAATGGATTGCCGAGCGCGGCGATGTCGAGGAGTTGGCCGGGCTGAGTTCCGAATTCGGCCAGAAGCGCGCCACCGACAAATCCCTCGACGAACTGCGCTTCCCCGGCCTGCACCGCAAACCGCTGCGCGCCAAGGCCGGCAGAAACGTCTCGCAGATGCACTACGCCCGCCAGGGCATCATCACGCCGGAGATGGAATACGTCGCCATTCGCGAGAACCTCAACCGCCGCGCCTACATCGAATCGCTACGGTCAACCGGAAAAATGGGCGAAAAAATGGCTGCCCTGCTTGGCCGCCAGCACCCCGGCCAGAATTTCGGTGCCAGCATTCCGGAAGAAATCACCCCGGAATTCGTCCGCAGCGAAATCGCCCGCGGCCGCGCCATCATCCCGAACAACATCAACCACCCGGAAAGCGAGCCGATGATCATCGGCCGCAATTTCCTCGTCAAGATCAACGCCAACATCGGCAACTCGGCCCTCGGCTCCAGTCCATTCAGGAAGAAGTCGAGAAGATGACCTGGTCGATCCGCTGGGGTGGCGACACGGTGATGGATCTGTCTACCGGCAAGAACATCCACGAAACGCGTGAGTGGATCATCCGCAACAGCCCGGTCGCCATCGGCACCGTGCCGATCTATCAGGCGCTGGAAAAGGTCAACGGCAAGGCCGAAGACCTGACCTGGGAAATCTTCCGCGACACGCTGATCGAACAGGCCGAGCAGGGCGTCGACTACTTCACCATCCACGCCGGCGTCCTGCTCCGTTACGTGCCGCTGACCGCCAACCGGATGACCGGCATCGTCAGCCGCGGCGGCTCGATCATGGCCAAGTGGTGCCTGGCGCACCACAAGGAAAGCTTCCTCTACACCCACTTCGAGGAAATCTGCGAAATCATGAAGGCCTACGACGTCGCCTTCAGCCTCGGCGATGGCCTGCGTCCCGGCTCGATCTACGACGCCAACGACGAAGCCCAGCTCGGCGAACTGAAGACCCTCGGCGAACTGACCCAGATCGCCTGGAAGCACGACGTCCAAGTCATGATCGAAGGCCCCGGCCATGTGCCCATGCACATGATCAAAGAGAACATGGACCTGCAACTGGATCAGTGCAGCGAAGCCCCGTTCTACACCCTCGGCCCCCTGACCACCGACATCGCGCCGGGCTACGACCACATCACCAGCGGCATCGGCGCCGCCATGATCGGCTGGTACGGCACGGCCATGCTCTGCTACGTCACGCCCAAGGAGCACCTCGGCCTGCCCGACAAGGACGACGTCAAGGTCGGCATCATCACCTACAAGCTTGCCGCCCACGCCGCCGACCTCGCCAAAGGCCACCCCGGTGCGCAGATCCGCGACAACGCGCTGTCCAAGGCCCGTTTCGAATTCCGCTGGGACGACCAGTTCAACCTCGGCCTCGACCCGGACAAGGCGCGTGAATTCCACGACGAAACCCTGCCCAAGGAATCCGCCAAGGTCGCCCACTTCTGCTCCATGTGCGGCCCGCACTTCTGCTCGATGAAGATTACGCAGGATGTGCGCGAATATGCTGCGGCTCAGGGTATTGCCGAAGCCGAAGCGCTGGAGAAGGGGATGGAAGTCAAATCCATCGAGTTCATCAAGGCCGGCGCGGAGGTTTATAGCAAGGTCTGAGTCTTGCAGAACGGCTGGTAGCAAAGGAAAGGCGGCTGAATCAGCCGCCTTTTCATGTCTGGACAAACCAATGTCATTTGGTCTGTATTATTGCCAAATCAACGGTCACAGAATCGAAACGGGTAACTTATGCCAATACCAGACTACCAATCATTGATGCTCCCCTTGCTTCGTTCGGCCTCTGATGGAAACGATCATACAACCAGGGAAACCGTTGAAGTTCTTGCGAATGAGTTTCAGCTTTCGTCAGCGGAGCGCAGTGAACTGTTGGCTAGCGGCCAGCAGGCGATATTCAATAATCGCGTGGGTTGGGCGAACTCATATCTAAAGAAAGCCGGTTTATTGGAGTCGCCGCGTAGGGGTGCGTTGCGTATTACAGCGCGCGGAAAACAGATTCTTGGTGAAAATCCTTCCAGAATTGATGTTCGCTTTCTTGAGCGCTTTCCCGAGTTCATAGCATTTCGAGATGCGCCAAGAATCGCTCGAGAAACTGTACCGGAGCCAACGGTTTCAGCGATCGAACAAACCCCGGAGGAGGCGCTTGAACTGGCTCATCAAAGTCTGCGAGTTAGCCTTGCGCAAGACATTCTCACCAGAATTCTGTCCTGCTCGCCTACCTTCTTTGAGCGGCTCGTTGTCGAGCTTCTGGTCAAAATGGGTTATGGCGGTTCACGCCGTGATGCCGGAGAACGAATTGGGCAGAGTGGCGATGGCGGAATAGACGGCATCATCAAAGAAGATCGCCTTGGATTGGACACTATATTTATTCAGGCGAAACGCTGGCAAGGATCAGTTGGGCGCCCGGAGATTCAAAAATTTGTAGGTGCGCTTCAAGGCCAGCGTGCAAAAAAAGGTGTCTTTATCACAACTTCGTCATATACGGCTGAGGCAATCGACTACGCCTCACGCATCGACACGAAGGTTGTGCTCATTGATGGTCAGCTTCTAGCAAATCTCATGATGGATTTCGATGTTGGAGTCTCTGTTTCTGCGTCATACATCGTAAAGCGCATTGACTCTGACTATTTTGAAGAGGGCGAGGTTGGTCTTTGATTTCGATTCGTCGATAGCCTCGACTATTTCCGTTGCAGGTAGCTGAACTTGCTCAGTGAGTACTTGGTTACGCCATTTACTTTCATTTACAGCCCGGTAACCCACCTTAACAGGGCCTTGGGGGAGTATTCGTCCTGTCGCCTGACCCGCTTGGGTCGGCTAATTTGAACAAGAGGACGAAGAGATGAAAACGACGCCGAACAGCAATATCAAACGTTTCCTGATCGCCGCCAGCGTGGCTTTGGCCATTCCGCTTACCGCGGCGGCTTTTGGCGGTCACGGCGGTCATGCCGGCTGCGGCATGGAGGCGCATGGCGGCGCTGGCCACCACATGATGGGTGGCAACATGATGCCGCCGCATCTGCGCGGCTTGAATCTGACCGAGGCGCAGCAGGACAAGGTGTTCGAGATCATGCATGCGCAGGCGCCGGTGATGCGCGACAAGGCCAAGGCGCTGCGCAAGGCTGAGAGCGATTTGCGGGCGCTGACGTCGGCGGCGGATTACAGCGAAGCCAAGGCGCGCGCGCTGGCTGATTCTGCGGCCAAGGCCTTGTCGGAATTGACGCTGGCGCGGGCCAGAGCAGATCGTCAGGTGTTCGAGGTGCTGACGCCGGAGCAGCGCAAGCAACTGGCTGAAATGAAGCCGGTTGAGCATGGGCGCCACGCCCGCGGCGATGGTCCGCGCGGGGTGGCGGTTGATGCCGCCAAACCGGCGGGTGTTTGATTTGTTGGATTGACGCATGGGGGCGGAAGGCCCCCATTTCATTTTTGGCCGATTTTTCCGGTTGACCGTGGAAGTTGTCGGCGCCGAACGGAGAAGCCGAATCTGCGAAAATCGGGTATGTCCGAAAAGCCTTGTCCCGCCGTTCCGTTGCCGATGGCCTGCCGCCCCAATTGCGGCGCCTGCTGTATCGCGCCGTCGATCAGTTCGCTGAACAAACAGGCCGGCGTGCCTTGCCGGCATCTCGATGGCGATTTTCGTTGCCTTATTTTCGCAAGTCCGGACCGCCCGGATTGCTGCGCTGGCCTGCAACCGTCGGCCGAGATGTGTGGTTTATCCCGCGAGCATGCGCTCAACTGGCTGGCCGAACTCGAAGTTTTGACACATCCGGGATAGTAGAATGCGGCCTCCCCAACTTGGCATCAGCGCAGGCAGCACGCAATGGACCCGATTCTTCTCCTCAAAGCCCTCATTCTCGGCGTCGTCGAAGGGCTGACCGAATTTCTGCCGGTTTCGTCGACCGGCCATCTGATCATCGTCGGCAGCCTGCTCGGCTACACGGACGACCAGAGCAAGGTCTTCAAGATCGTCATCCAGCTCGGCGCCATCCTTGCCGTCTGCTGGGATTTCCGCGAGCGCATCGGCAAGGCGCTGGGCGGGCTGGGCAACGACCCGGTGCAACAGCGCTTCGCCGGCCTGCTGATTGTCGGCTTCCTGCCGGCGGCCATCCTCGGGCTGCTTTTTCACGGCACGATCAAGACCTATCTGTTCAACCCGCTGACCGTCGCCGGTGCGCTGATTGTCGGCGGCCTGCTCATCCTCTACATCGAACGCAAGGCCTACCATCCCCGTGTCGACAACATTGATGCGATGCGCTGGACTGATGCCCTGAAAGTCGGCTTCGCGCAGGCGATGGCGATGTTCCCCGGGGTTTCGCGTTCGGGCGCGACGATCATGGGCGGATTGATCTTCGGCCTGTCGCGCAAAACAGCGACCGAGTTCTCCTTCTTTCTGGCCATCCCGACGATGTTCGCGGCCACCATCTACGACGTCTACAAAAACTGGTCCCTGCTTCACGCCGCCGACCTGCCGGTGTTCGCTGTCGGCTTCGTCGCCTCCTTCGTCGCCGCAATGCTGACCGTCAAGGCGCTGCTGCGTTATGTCTCGAATCACGACTTCACCGTGTTCGCGTGGTATCGCATCGCCTTCGGCATCATCGTGCTGGCGACTGCGCAGGCCGGCTGGGTCGAATGGGCGGCCTGATCGTCTATCTGCACGGCTTCTGTTCGTCGCCAGCCGCATGGAAATCGCAGCTGCTGGCTGAGGAAATGGCGCGGCGCGGCATGGCGGCGCAGTTTATCTGCCCGCAACTGTCGTGGGTGCCCGATGAGGCGGTGGCCAGCGTCAGCCGCCTGATCGAACAGGCCGGCGGGCCGGTCACCCTGATCGGCAGTTCGCTGGGCGGGCATTACGCCAACCACTTGGCGGAAAAATTCGACCTGAAGGCCGTGCTGATTAATCCTGCTGCGGTCGACCGTCTGGATTTGGCCAGATTCGTCGGCGATCACGCTAACTTCCACACAGGCGAGCGATTCACCTTCACCGAAGCCCACGCTGCCCAATTGCAGGCCCAGGTTCGCCAGCCGACGCCCGAGCGTTACTGGCTGCTCGCGGAAACCGGCGACGAGGTGCTGGATTACCGGCAGGCCGTGGATTTCTACGCCGGCTGCCGGCAGACAGTGTTGCCGGGCGGCGACCACGGCTTCACGCAATTTCCCGGCTTCGTGCCGCAAATCATTGAATACGCTGGGCTATAATCCGTCGATGAATGTATTGTTTGAAGAAGATGGCGGCTTCAAGGCCGGCAGCATCATGGCTGACAACGACAGTTCGTTGCAGGTCGAAATGCCGAGCGGCAAGCGCAGCAAAATCAAGGCCGCAACGGTGTTGCTGCGTTTCGAGAAGCCGTCGGCGGCTGCCTTGCTCGATCAGGCCACGCCGCTGGCCGAAGAAATCGAAGCAGAATTCCTCTGGGAGTGCGTGAACGATGGCGAATTTTCGTTTCTGGATTTTGCCCGTGATTACTACGGACACGAGCCCAGCCCGCTCGAAGCGACGGCGGTGCTGCTTGCCGTGCACGCCGCGCCCGTCTATTTCCACCGCAAAGGCAAGGGCCGCTTCCGCAAGGCGCCTGCCGACATTCTCGCAGCTGCTCTGGCCAGTCTTGAAAAAAAGCGTCAGCAAGCGCTCGCGATGGAAGGCTGGATCGGCGAGCTGAAGGAATTCCGCCTGCCGCCGGAAATCGGCGCGCTGACCGATGCCCTGCTCTACGCGCCGGATCGCAACAAACCCGAAACCAAGGCTTTCGAAACCGCCTGCGCCGAAACCGGCCTGACGGCAGCGCAGATGCTTTTCAAATGCGGTGCCATCAAGTCGCCGTATTTCCTGCACTATCGTCGCTTCCTGCACGAACAGTTCCCCAAGGGCGTGGGCTTTCCGGCGCTTGAGGCGCCGAAGCTGCCGCGTGATTTGCCGCGCGCTGACGTCCGTGCCTTCTCGATCGACGACGCCAACACCACCGAAATCGACGATGCGCTGTCGGTCGTCAAACTGCCCGGCATCGGTTCGCGCATCGGCATCCACATCGCGGCGCCGGGTCTCGCCATCGAGCACGGCTCGCCGCTCGACGGCATCGCCCGCGCCCGGTTATCCACGGTCTACATGCCCGGCAACAAGATCACCATGCTGCCCGACGCCGTGGTCCAGAACTACACGCTGGCCGGCGGTAGCAACTGTCCGGCCGTGTCGCTCTATCTGACGGTCAATGACTCGCTCGAAATTCTCAGCCACGAATCACGGCTGGAAATGGTGCACATCGCCGCCAACTTGCGCCACCACGAAATCGAACCGTGGTTCAACGCCGAAACCATCAATGGCCCGCTGCCCGACCAGCCGTTCAAGGATGAACTGGTGCACCTCTGGCACTTTGCCAACGCCTGCGAAGGCCGGCGCGGCAAGCCGTCGGCGATGCAGGGCATCAACGATTACAACTTTGAAATCGGTGGTGATCTGGCCGATCCGGATAGTTGCACCGTCGAGATTTCCGAGCGCAAGCGCGGCAGCCCGCTCGACAAGCTGGTCGCCGAACTCATGATCGTCGCCAATTCGACCTGGGGCGGCCTGCTCGCCGAGAAGAACATCGCCTGCCTGTACCGCGCCCAGACGCAGGGCAAGGTCCGCATGACGACCTCGCCGCTGCCGCACGAAGGCCTCGGTGTGCCGCAGTATGCGTGGATGACCTCGCCGCTGCGCCGGTACTGCGACATGGTCAATCAATGGCAGCTGATCGCCTGTTTGAAGGGAGAAACGCCGGCGTTTTGCGCAGAAGTCGGCCGAATTGTTCGGCGCCATGCGCGATTTTGAGCTGACTTACGCCGCCTACGCCGATTTTCAGCGTCAGATGGAGCGTTATTGGTGCCTGCGCTGGATCCAGCAGAACGGTTTGAGCGAAATCGAGGCCACTGTGCGCCGCGAGCAGAGCGTCAAGCTCGATCATCTGCCCTTGCTGCTCCGCGTGCCTTCCCTGCCGACCGACCTGGTCGCCGGGCAGCGCGTGCGTCTGGCCATCGAGAATCTGGATTTGCTGGCGCCGGAAGTCAGTTGCCGATTCGTGAGCCTGCTGGGTGAGGGCGATCTGGCCGAGGCCACGGAGGACGAGGAGCAGTGACAGGTAAGCGTGTCCTGCCCGTTTCCCGGGCGGCGAAGCAGGATCGCCGCTTGTGGTTCGCGCTGGGCATCTCGCTCGGTATTCATGCCCTGTTGCTGACGCTGCATTTCCAGTTTCCGGAACGTTCGCAAGCGTTCCGCGAAAAGGCCATGGACATCATCCTGGTCAATGCCAAATCGTCGCGCAAGCCCACGGATGCCCAGGCGCTGGCGCAGTCCAATCTGGATGGCGGCGGCAATACCGACGAGAACAGGCGGGCCAAGACGCCCTTGCCGCCTTCGCCGCAAAAGAACGATGGCGATGCCATCCAGCAGATGCAACGCCGAGTGCAGGAACTTGAAGCGGCTCAGCAGCGACTGCTCACGCAGGCCAAAAATTTGCGCAGCGTTGCTGCCGCAACGACAGCCAGCGAGCAACCGTCACCGGTGGTGCCCAGCGTCAGCGGGCTCGACCTCGCTGAGTCGGCCCGGGCCATGGCCCGTCTCGAGGGCGAGATCAGCAAGACGGCGGATGAATACAGCAAAAAGCCGCGCAAGAAGTTTGTCGGTGCGCGCACCGAGGAATATGGTCTGGCGGCCTATCTCGATGGCTGGAAGCAGAAGATCGAGCGCATCGGGACGCTCAACTATCCGCCCGAAGCGCGCGGCAAACTCTATGGCGCAGTCGTGATTTTTGTCGAATTGCGCGCCGAGGACGGCAGCCTGTACAGCGCGGAGATTTCGCGTTCATCGGGGCACAAGGTTCTCGATCAGGCCGCCCTGCGCATTCTCAGGATGTCGGCGCCATTCGGTGCCATTCCGTTGGAGGCGCTGGGCGGAGCAACGGTACTGTCCTTCGCCAGAACCTGGTATTTCACGCAGGGCGATGCCCTCAATACGGCCAGCAAATGAGCGACCTCTACGCAGTTTTCGGCAATCCGATTGCCCATTCCAAATCCCCGGCCATCCATGCGGCTTTTGCCGTAGCAAGTGGGCAGGATTTGATCTACGAAGCGCGGCTTGCTCCGGTCGACGGCTTTAAACGGGCTATTTCGGACTTCGTTGCGGCTGGGGGCAAGGGCGCGAATGTCACCGTGCCTTTCAAGGAAGACGCTTTTCGCTTGGCAACTCGCCTGTCCGAGCGCGCGGCGCGGGCCGGCGCGGTCAATACGCTGGCGTTCAACGGAACAGAAGTCTTCGGCGACAACACCGATGGTGCCGGGCTGGTTCGCGACATCACGCACAACCTCGGCTTTGCGTTGGCCGGCAAACGCATTTTGCTGCTCGGTGCCGGCGGAGCTTCGCGTGGGGTGATCGCACCGCTTCTGGCTGAAAACCCGAGTTCGTTATTCATCGCCAACCGCAGTGCCGACAAGGCCATCGCGTTGGCTGTCTCGTTTGCCGACATTGCTGCGGTCGACGCCGGAAATTTCGCAAAAACAGCAGGCTACTGCTTCGATCTGGTTGTCAACGCTACCTCAGCAAGCCTTTCTGGCGAGAGTTTGCCACTGCCGGCCGGCATTTTTGCGCCCGATTCGCTGGCCTACGACATGATGTACGGCAAAGGGGAAACGCCTTTTCTCGCGCTGGCTCGCGAACAGGGGGCTGGGCAACGGGCTGACGGGCTCGGCATGCTGGTCGAGCAGGCGGCCGAGGCCTTTTTTGTCTGGCGTGGTGTGCGACCGGCAACCGCTCAGGTGCTGGCTGACCTGAGAGCCAAACTGCTCGCATGAGCGTCGTCGGCCGCTGGCTTAAATGGGCCGCGCTGGCTCTGGTCGGTCTGTTTCTGGTCTGGCAGCTGTGGCTGCTTGGCTGGGTACTGTTCTGGGGCTGGGTCAATCCCGGCGAAACCCGTTTCATGGAAATTCGCCTGACCGAATTGCGCCAGAAGGTGCCGGAGGCCCAGCTCAAAAAACAGTGGGTGCCGTACGAGCGGATTTCGATTCATCTCAAGCGCGCCATCATCTCGGCCGAAGATGCCAAGTTCGTCGATCATGAAGGCTTCGACTGGGAAGGGATGCAGAAAGCGCTGGAAAAGAACCAGAAGAAGGGACGGTTCGCAGCCGGCGGTTCGACTATCAGCCAGCAACTGGCGAAAAATCTGTTCCTGACACCGACCAAGTCCTATTTCCGCAAGGCCGAAGAGGCAATCATCACGCTCATGCTGGAAAACTTGTGGAGCAAGCGGCGAATTCTCGAGGTATACCTCAACGTGATTGAGTGGGGCAACGGCGTCTTTGGCGCCGAAGCGGCCGCCCGACACTACTACAACGCCAGCGCCGCCCAACTGGGGCCGGAACAGGCGGCGCGGCTGGCTGGCATGGTGCCGAATCCGCGTTACTACGATCGCAATCGCAATGCGCCGGGATTGGGGCGCAAGACGGCGATCATTTTGGGCCGGATGCCGGGTGCCGAGGTGCCGTGAAAAATTGCCGGAATAGGGGCTTTTCGCAGTAATTTTGTCGGAACCCGATGCTTCGCCGGGTGCTAAAATGCCCCACCTTTTGCGGCGCCGCACCATGAGCGAAGAAGCCCAGCTGACCGATACCGAAGACTTGCAGGAGCGCCTCGCCGAGGTGCAGACCCTGCTCGCCCGGCACAAGCTGGTCGAGGAACTGGTGCACCGGCAGGAAGGTCCGCGCCATGATCTGGTCGAGGACATGGTGCACAAGCAGCACCTGAACGCGCTGCAAGCCAGGCTGGACCCGATGCACCCGGCCGACATCGCCTACGTTCTTGAAGCCTTGCCGCAGGACGAGCGCCTGATTGTCTGGGGGCTGGTCCATCCGGAGCTCGAAGGCGAAATCCTGCTCGAGGTTTCCGACGCGGTTCGGGAAACGCTGATCGACTCGATGGAGCGCACCGAGCTGGTCGCTGCCGCGGAAACGCTCGATGCCGACGAACTGGCCGACCTCGCACCCGACTTGCCGCAAGGCGTTATCGACGACGTTTTCCGGGGATTGCCGATCGAAGAGCGCGAGCAGTTACGCGCCGCGATGTCGTACCCCGAAGAGTCGGTCGGTTCGATCATGGACTTCGACATGGTCACCGTCCGTGAGGATGTCTCGCTTGAAGTCGTGCTGCGTTATCTGCGCCGTTTCGACGAACTTCCCGACCATACCGACCAGCTTTTCGTGGTGGACCGCGACGAACACCTCAAAGGCGTTCTGCCGCTCAACATCCTGCTGGTCAATGAGGTCGATGTCGACGTCGCGACGCTGATGCAGACCGATTTCGTCGAGTTCGAACCCGACGACCTCGCCGAAGAGGCCGCCAAGGCCTTCGAACGTTATGACCTCGTCTCGGCGCCGGTGCTGGACCCGGAGGGCAGGCTGGTTGGCCGGGTGACGGTTAACGAGGTGGTGGACTACATCCGCGAAGAAGCAGAGCACGAACAGCTGGCCCAGGCCGGTCTGCGTGAAGGGGAAGATATTTTTGCCTCGGTCTGGGACTCGGTGAAAAACCGCTGGGCCTGGCTGGCGGTCAATCTGATAACCGCATTTATCGCATCCCGGGTGATCGGTGCTTTCGAGGACTCCATCGAAAAGCTCGTGGCGCTTGCTGCGCTCATGCCGATTGTGGCCGGGATTGGCGGCAACTCCGGCAATCAGACGATCACCATGATCGTCCGCGCCATCGCCATGGGGCAGGTTCAGCCTGATGCCATGCGCCGCCTGTTGCGCAAGGAGCTGGGTGTGGCGACGATCAATGGCCTGATCTGGGGCAGCCTGCTCGGCATTGCCGCGTGGTGGCTTTACGGCAGCCTCATGCTGGGGCTGGTCATGACCTCGGCGATGACGCTCAACCTGTTGCTGGCAGCATCGGCCGGCGTCGGCATTCCGCTGCTGCGCCAGAAATTCGGTGCAGATCCGGCCATTGGCGGTTCGGTCATGATCACCGCACTGACTGACTCAGGCGGTTTCTTCATCTTCCTCGGCCTGGCTACGCTCTTCCTGATGTAACGCTGTTGCCGTCCGGCGGGCCGTTCAATTTTGGCCCATTTTCCCGGTTGACCGCAGCAAACAGGTCGTCAGTGAAACTCAGTGCGAATCTGGCGTCAGCAGCTTGAGTCCGGCGATACCGGCGACGATCAGCGCAATGCTGACCAGTCGCGCCACTTCCTTCGATTCGCCGAACAGGAACATGCCGAGAATCGCCGTGCCGACGGCGCCGATGCCCGTCCACACGGCGTAGGCCGTGCCCAGCGGCAGCACTTTCAGCGACCAGCCGAGCAGGACGACGCTGGCCGCCATCGCCACCAGCGTTGCCGCAGAGGGCCACAGCCGGCTGAAACCCTCGGTGTATTTGAGGCCGACCGCCCAGCCGATTTCGCAGAGACCGGCGACGAACAGGATCAGCCAAGCAGAACCCGTGCTCACTTGAGTGTGGCGAAGTAAGCGTCGGCGGTGGCGATGGTTGCCGCGATGTCGGCGTCCGAGTGCGCTGCCGAGACGAAGCCGGCTTCGAAGGCAGACGGCGCGAAGTAGTGGCCGGCATCGAGCATGGCGTGGAAGAAGCGGTTGAAGGCTTCCTTGTCGCATGCCAGCACCTCGTCGTAGGTGCCGGGGCATTTTTCGGCGAAGTAGAGGCCGAACATGCCGCCGATGTTCTGGGCGGAGAAGGCGACGCCATGCTTCTTTGCCGCAGCAACCAGCCCGTCGCAGAGGGCCTTGGTCTTGGCGGTCAGGGCTTCGTAGAAACCGGGTGCCTGAACGAGCTTGAGCGTTGCCAGACCGGCCGCCGTGGCGATCGGATTGCCGGATAGCGTGCCGGCTTGATAGACCGGGCCGAGCGGGGCAATTTTTTCCATGATCTCGCGCTTGCCGCCAAAGGCGCCGAGCGGCATGCCGCCGCCAACGACCTTGCCGAAGGTGGACAGGTCCGGCGTGATGCCGAACAGGCCCTGCGCGCTTTTCAGGTCGACGCGGAAGCCGGTCATGACCTCGTCGAAAATCAGCACCGAGCCGTTTTTCGTGCACAGCTCGCGCATGGCGTTCAGGAAGGCCTGGGTCGGGGCGATCAGGTTCATGTTGCCGACCACCGGCTCGACGATGACGGCGGCGATCTTGTCGCCATGCTTGGCGAAAGCATCGGCCAGTTCCTGCGGATCGTTGTAGGTGAGCACCATGGTGGTTTCGGCGGTGCCTGCCGGCACGCCGCCGGAGGACGGATTGCCGAAGGTCAGCAGGCCGGAGCCGGCCTTGACGAGCAGGCCGTCGGAATGGCCGTGGTAGCAGCCTTCGAACTTGATCAGGATGTCGCGGCCGGTGTAACCGCGCGCCAGACGGATGGCACTCATCGTCGCTTCGGTGCCCGATGAAACGAGGCGAACCATCTCCATCGACGGCACCAGTTCGCAGAGCAGGTCGGCGATGTCGACTTCCTTCTCGGTCGGTGCGCCGAAGGAGAGGCCATCGACGACGGCGGCCTGAACGGCGGCGATGACTTCCGGATGGGCGTGGCCGAGGATCATCGGGCCCCAGGAGCCAACGTAGTCGATGTACCACTTGCCGTCTGCATCCTGCACTTTGGGGCCAACGCCCTTCTGGAAGAAACAGGGCGTGCCGCCGACCGAACGGAAGGCGCGGACCGGCGAATTGACGCCGCCCGGGATGTGGCGCTGGGCGCGTTCGAAAAGTTGCTGGTTGCGGGAGGTCATGACTGGGCTTCCTCGAAAAGACGTTGGTAGGCAGTAGCGCGCGCCGCGATGTCGGGCGCGCTGAACAGGTCGGTGATGACGGCAAGCAGGTCAGCGCCGGCAGCGATGAGCGGCGGTGCGTTGGCCAGCGTGATGCCGCCGATGGCGCAGCTTGCTGCGGTCAACCGGTTTTTTGCAGCGAAAAACAAATCGGTTCCGGCGAGCGGTGCGTTCGGTTTGGTTGGCGACGGATAGACGGCACCGAAGGCAACGTAATCGACCCCGGCCGCGTCGGCTGTTTGTGCGGCTGCGAAGTCGGCGTAGCACGAGGCGCCGAGAATACGCTTGGGTCCGAGCATGGCGCGGGCCGCCATGAGGTTGCCGTCATCCTTGCCCAGATGCACACCGTCGGCATCGACGAGAACGGCCAGCGCCAGATCGTCGTTGATCAGCAATTTTGCATTGTGACGTCGGGTCAGTTCGCGCAGCGCCCGGGCGCGAGCGACGCACTCAGGCATCGCACTGGTCTTGTCGCGGTATTGAACGATGCGGCAACCGCCAGCCAGTGCGGCTTCGACAGCGCTCAGCAGGCGGTTGCCGTCGGCGTGTTCCGGGGTGATGGCGTAAAGGCCGCGCAACTCAGGCTTCGTCTGATTTGCCATCAGCCTTCTCATCCTTGTTTTCGGTAGCTTCGTCATCGTCACCGCGCGCCCAGAAAAAGCGGTCCGGGATGAACTGGCCCATGCCGGCCCGGAAGCCCGCAGCCAGCGCCTGCCACGTGTAATCCTGGGCATCGCGCACGGCATCTTCCATGCTGGCGCCGCCGGCGATGCAGCCAGCAATGGCCGAAGCCAGCGTGCAGCCGGAACCGTGATAGCTGCCCGGCAGGCGTTCCCACTGGTCGCGCCGGATGACACCTTCGGCGCCGTAGAGCGTGTTAACCACTTGCGGCGTGTTTTCATGCGTGCCGGTAATCAGTACGTACTGCGCGCCCATTTCGATCAGGCGCTGGGCGCACACGTCAATGGATGGTTCGCCTTCGTCTTCGTCGCTTTCGGCCAGACGTCTCGCTTCCGGTGCGTTGGGTGTGAGCAGGGTCGTCTGCGGCAGCAACATCTCGCGTATCGCCGAAATGACATCCTCGCTCGACAATTCGTCGCCGCGCCCGGAGGCCAGTACCGGGTCAAAGATCAGCGGGATGTCCGGGTAGTCGGAAACAATTTCCGCCACGGCCAGCACATTTTCGACACTCCCCAGCATGCCAATCTTGAAGGCCGCCACCGGCATGTCTTCGAGCACCGCTCGCGCCTGCTGCTCGAGAAACTCGGCGCTGACTGCCTGAACACTCTGGACGCCGACCGTGTCCTGGACGGTCAAAGCCGTCAGGGCACTGAGCGGATGGCAGCCAAGACTGACCAGCGTAAGTATGTCAGCCTGCATGCCGGCGCCGGCTGACGGGTCGCTGGCAGAAAAGACCAGTACCATGGGCGGACAGGGTGGGTTGGTGGCGGAAGAATTCATCGTTTTTCGCGCCCTTGGCGGGGGCGAAGGGAATTGGGTAAGATGGCCGGGATTTTATCCGAATCCAGAGGCGCCCGAAGCGATCTTCCAAACGCTGTAACACTGTATTGGCATTGCCTCACGCTAATACTTCCGTAGTATGATTCTTCGATAGCGCCTCAGTCAGAGGCACAGGGGACAGGGAAATTGGCTGATTTATCAAGACTGCGCGGCGTCAGGGTCATGGTCATTGACGACAGCAATACCATACGGCGCAGCGCCGAGATCTTTCTCGTGCAGGCTGGTTGTCAGGTCGTCCTGGCCGAAGACGGTTTTGATGCGCTGGCCAAGATCGCCGACCATCAGCCCAGCGTGATCTTCTGCGACATCATGATGCCGCGTCTCGATGGCTACCAGACCTGTTCGCTTATCAAGAAAAACGCCAAGTTCAAGGCCACCCCGGTCATCATGCTCTCGTCGAAAGATGGCCTGTTCGACCGGGCTCGCGGCCGCATGGTCGGTTCCGACCAGTACCTGACCAAACCGTTTACAAAAGACAGCCTGCTGCAAACCGTCGCTATGTTTGCCTTGCCGTCTGAGACAGAATCCAATACGTAGTTCAGGGAGAGCGCATGCCCGTAAAAAATATCCTCGTTGTCGACGATTCGCCTACTGAGCGGTTTTTTACCGTTGATGTGCTGACCAAGGCCGGCTATCAGGTGACCACAGCAGAAAACGGCGAGGAGGGTATAGCAAAGGCCAAGGCCAGCAAGCCTGATCTGATCCTGATGGATGTCGTGATGCCGGGTTTGAACGGTTATCAGGCAACGCGCACTTTGACCCGCGACGACGAAACGAAAAATATTCCGATCATCGTCTGCACCACCAAGGGGCAGGAAACCGACAAGATCTGGGGCTTGCGCCAGGGCGCGGTCGACTACCTCGTCAAGCCGCTCAATCCTGAGCAGTTGCTGCAACGAATCGCCGCGTTGCCGTAGTTCAGATGGCGAGAAAAACCAGCCTTCGTGATTTTCAGGAATATCTGGCGACGCGTCTGAGCAATGCGGCCAAAGGCAAGGGATCGTCATCCTGGCTGGGCGTCGAGGCGGGAGGCGAATCCTGGCTGGTTGATCTTTCGGATGGCGGCGAGATTGTGCAAGCCTCTCTTTTGGCGCCAGTTCCGATGACCAAGCCCTGGTTTGCGGGCATTGCCAATATTCGCGGAAATCTTCATGCGGTCAGCGATTTTTCGCTTTATCGTGGTGGCCCGCCCATCGTTCAGAATGCCAACGCCCGCTTGTTGCTTATCGGTGTTCGCCACGGCGTCAACGCTGCATTGCTCGTGTCACGCATGCTTGGTCTGAAAAACCCGGAAGATTTTACGGTCGAACCGGTAGATGCTTCGATGCCGGCCTGGGGCCGGCAGCGTTTTGCCGATACGCAAGGGAAAATCTGGCACAAGCTTTCGGTGCGCGAATTGCTCGCCGATCAGGATTTCATGAATATCGGGGTTTGACAGAGGGCTTTCGCCCTTACCCCAAGTGGAGGATTTCCATGGCTTTCAGCTTCAAGCTTCCGAAGATGACCGGTGTTGGCAACGGTGGGTCATCCGCTCCGATGACTCTTTCGGCAGATGCACCTTCGGGAAAAACGCAATTGCCGGGTTTCCTGTCCGACAAGCCTGTCGTAGAGCAGATGAAGATCCTGGGGGGCATTTTTGTTGCCCTGCTTCTGGTGATCGCCGGCCTCGTTTTTCAAGACAGCCGCGAGTCGACCCACAACACTGCTTACGTTGCCGCTTCGGGCGAAATGCGGATGCTGTCGCAGCGTCTTGCCAAGGCATCATCGCTGGCGCTGCAGGGGAATGCAGGCGCCTTTGGCCAGTTGAAGGAGTCTCGTGAGACTTTCGGACGGCTTTTCGATCGGCTTGCGAATGGTGGCGAGATTGGTGGCGCCAGCGTCCCGCCCTCCCCTGACAGTGTTCGTCCGCAGCTTGATGCCCTTGCGCAGCTCTGGACAACGACCGACAAGGATGCGGAGACGGTGATCTCCCAAGAAGCGAATCTGATCGCGCTGGGCAAAAACGTCGCCACCATCGACAACAAAAATTCGGCGATGCTTGAGCTGACGGAACAGCTGGCCACTTTGAAGTTGCAGGGTGGTGCGGCGTCCCGCGAAATCGCCTCTTCCAGCCAGTTGGTCATGCTGACCCAGCGGATTGCCAAGAACGCCTCGGCGCTGCTCGTCGGCGATGAAATCAATCCCGAGGTGGCATTCCTACTTGGCAAGGATACCAACGCGTTTCGCGATATCCTGGGTGGCTTGAGCAAGGGCAGCAACGATGCCGAAAGTCGCAGCAAGCTAGATAGTCTGGACGTGGCTTTCAAAGAGTACCAGGGGGCGATTTCCAGCATTCTGGGCAACATGCAGCCGCTGGTCCTTTCCAAGCAAGCCGGTTCGCGAATTTTCCGCGAGAGTGAAGAGTTGCTGAAGGCAACCGACAATCTGTCTGTGGGCTATCAGGAAGGCCTGACCGGACGGGGTATCCATGTGGTGTTGCTGATCTCGCTGTCCCTGCTGGCACTGGCTACGCTGGCCGTGCTGGCGAAGGTCTACCTTGAGGATACGCAACGTCGCGCCGCAGACGCAGAAGTTCAGCGCCACGCATCGGAACAGACCAACCGCGAAAACCAGGACGCCATTTTGCGTCTGATGAATGAACTCGGTGACCTCGCTGATGGCGACCTGACCGTGACCGCGACCGTTAGCGAAAACATCACGGGTGCGATTGCCGACTCGATCAATTACACAATTGAAGAACTGCGCGTGCTGGTCGGCCGTATCAATGACGCGGCTAACCGTGTGACCGCAGCCACCGAAATCGCCCGCCTGACATCGGCTGAACTCCTCAGTGCTGCCGAACGGCAGTCCTCCGAAATTCAGGAGGCCGGCCAGTCCGCTCTGGAAATGGCGCGTTCGATGTCGGAAGTTTCCGGCAATGCGACGCAGTCAGCCCAGGTTGCCCGGCAATCGCTGCAGGCCGCTGAAAAAGGTACGCTGGCCGTGCAGGACTCGATCAAGGGCATGAACGAAATTCGCAACCAGATCCAGGAAACCTCGAAGCGTATCAAGCGCCTCGGCGAAAGTTCGCAGGAGATCGGTGAAATCGTGGAACTGATTTCCGACATTACCGAGCAAACCAACGTGCTGGCCCTGAATGCGGCCATTCAAGCGGCTTCCGCTGGCGACGCTGGTCGCGGCTTTACGGTGGTTGCCGAAGAAGTGCAGCGACTGGCCGAACGCTCCGGCGAGGCAACGAAACAAATTGCCGCCATTGTGAAGACCATTCAGACAGACACGCAGGATGCGGTTTCCGCCATGGAGCAATCGACCCGTGGTGTGGTTGAAGGGGCCAAGCTGTCCGACGCGGCAGGTCAGGCGCTGTCGGAGATTGGCGACGTGTCGCGCAATCTTGCCGACCTGATTCAGAGTATTTCCACCTCGACCCAGAATCAGGCGGATTCGGCTACCCAGGTGGCGCGCCTGATGCAGGATATTTTGCATGTGACGGAACAGACGACGGCCGGTACGCAGCGTACGGCGCAGGCGGTCGACGAATTGACCGCACTGGCGTCCGAACTCAAGGGTTCGGTCGCCGGCTTCAAGGTCGACTGACGACAATCGCGAGAGATCATGAACGCGGCAACGGAATTTGATTTGGGCCCGCTGACGTGGGTCAAGGGTGAAATTGACCTGGCTTTGCAACGCGCCGAGCAGGCGCTTGAAGCGTACGTCGACAGTGCCGACAGGACGCAGCTCAAGTTCTGTCGGACCCATGTTCACCAAGTGCATGGTGTGCTGGCCATGGTGGGCCTGGAAGGTGTGACGCTGCTGACCGAGGCGACAGAGGCTTTGCTCGCTGGTATGGAAGAGGATCGGCTGCCTTCGGGTGATGCGGCGGTCACGGTTCTGCATCAGACCCTTGGCGCCCTGCGTCAGTATCTAGATGACCTGATGGCTGGCGAGCCCAACCGTCCGCTCCTGTTGCTCCCTGTCTATCAGTCGCTGGAGACGGCTCGGGGTTTGTCTGGCGCGCATCCATGCGACCTGTTTTACCCCGATCTTTCGCGGCGTCCGCCAAAGCGCGTGGTTGAGGGGCCGGTGCTTGATTCCGACGAATTGCTGCGTACCCTCAAGATCAAACGCATGCAGTTCCAGAAAGGCATGCTTGGCTGGCTCAAAAACCCGGCGGAGGGCGAAGCCGCACGCCGACTCATGCACGAGGCTGTCGCCGATATTGAAGCGGTGCAACCGACGCCGGCTGCCCGTTCCTTCTGGTGGATTTCGCTGGGCGTGCTTGATGCGCTGTCGGATCCGGTGCTTGGCGCCGACCCCTTGGCGCGCCAGCTTTGTTCGCGCATCGATGCGCAGATACGGCGTCTGGTCGGCGGCTCGAACAATGTGGCGGAACGTGTTCTGCGCGAATGCCTTTATTTTGTTGCCAGGGCGCCAGCCAGCCTGAGCCCTGAGATTGCCGAACTCCAGTCCGTGTTCAACCTGGCTGCGCTTTTGCCGAGTGCGGTGACGGAGGCTGTGCCGCTGCCGCAGCATGGGGAGCTGCGCAGATTGCGCGAGACGCTGACTTCGGCCGAAGACCTCTGGAACCGTTTTTGCACCGGGAATGCCGGCAGTCTGGCCGGCTTTGTCGACAATGCGCGCCACTGTGCGCAGCTGACTGGCGAAATCCGCCAGACCGACCTCAAGCGCCTGGGGCAGGGATTGGGGGCCGTCGCCAACTGGCTGTCTGAAGATGCTTCGCGCTTCAACGACGCGGTTGCCATGGAAGTGGCGACCACTGTCCTGCTGCTCCAGAATGCGCAGGAAAATTTCCGGCGTCTGGGGACTGATTTCGCTCAGCAGGTCGACCTCATGGTTGCCCGTCTTTACGCCTGCATCGCAGGCCGGCCGGCGGCTGACGAAGGTATTCCGCTGTTGGACGAGATGACCCGGCGAGCCCAGGAAAAACTGCTGATCGGTCAGGTCGGTCGCGAAATACAGCACAATCTGGGACAAATCGAACAGGCGCTCGACGGGTTTTTCCGCGATCCGACAAAAAGCCACGATCTGCTCCAGCTCGACACGCCGATCAAGCAGATCAGCGGGGCGCTGGCCATGCTTGGCCATTTTGGCGCGGTCAGCAAGCTCAAGGAATGTGCTGCCAGCATTCAGCAATTTGCGCAGCCGGACTATCAGCCGGTCAGCGAAGATTTCGAAGCGGTGGCGAATCAGCTGTCGCTGCTTGGCTTTTTTGTAGACTCGCTGCAAAACGGCGAAACCGATTTCGATGCCTTCGCGCGCCGCATGAGTGGCGCCGTTGGGTCTGATCAGGCTCCCGAGCCGGAACCGGCTGCAGCACCCACGGTCGAAGCACTTCTTGCTCAGCAGACGCGCGACACGCAGATCCTTGCCGATGCGCTCAAGGAAACGCCGCAGGATGTCCGTCTGCAGGATGAGCTCAAGCAGAATCTGCAAAGTATCCAGAAGGATGCAGATCTGGTCGCCGACCGCGAACTGGGTGAGTCGGCCAAGGCCGCACTGGCTGCGTTGCAGTCCGGCATCGAGTTCGATCCCACGTTATCGGGCTTCATGCCCATGACCCACGCACCTTCTGCCGAAACCCAGCAGCTTGCCGATTCCACACACGAAGAAATCGACGCAGAGCTGCTGTCGATCTTCCTTGAGGAAGCCAACGAGGTGCTGGCCACCATCGGCGAGCAGAAAGCATTGCTGGCTGCTAACCCGGCGAATGTCGATGCACTGACCACCGTTCGACGTTCCATGCATACCCTGAAGGGCAGCGGCCGGATGGTCGGGCTCAAGGATCTTGGCGAAGTGGCGTGGGAGCTGGAGCAGACACTCAATCTGTGGTTGCGCCAGGACACGTCGGTCACGCCTGATCTCCAGCGCATGATCGACGATGCGCATGCCTTGTTCTCGGACTGGGTGGTTTATCTTGAATCAGGACGGGGGGGCGCTCCCGGGGCGACGGCATTGGTCGCGCTGGCGGGACGTCTGCGCGGTGTTGATGTCCCGGCAGTGTCCGTGCCGATTGAAGAACAGCACGCAGCAGTTGTCGAAACTGCGCCGCAGATTGATGAGCCAGTTGACCTGCCCACGCACGTGCCGCTCGAGGAAACATTTGACCTCGCCGACGAGCGTGTTGAACTCGTCGAAGTGACATTTGAGTCGCCCGAAGCGCTCTCTGTGGCGCCTGTATTGGCAGAAGAAGCGCTAGCGTTCAACATCGATCTTCCGGTAGTTGAAACCACGCTGGAAGAGCTGGGGCTGTCTGTCCCGGAGCCGGAAATCATCGAAATCGAGGCTCTGCCCGAAGAGCCGGGGCTGTTGGAAGAGCCGGCGCTGTTGGAAGTGCCGCCTCCACAGGAGGCGCCGGACGAGGCAATGCTGCGGTCAACGCCGGAAAACGAGCAGATTTCGCTGGTTTCTCCGCCGCCCGCCAGCGCGTCGCCAACGCTTTACGACATCTTCCGCGAAGAGGCCCGTGGTCATCTTCAGACCCTGGTCGACAGCTACGCAGTCATCGATGCCAATCCGTCGGCACCGACCACCTTCGAAATGACCCGTGCCGCCCACACGCTGGGCGGCATTGCGGCTACGGTTGGCCTGATGCCGCTCCATCGGCTGGGTATAGCCCTCGAGCACGCCTTGTTGCGGCGCGATGGTTCGGGACAGGCGGAGAGTATCGAGGGTATCGAAACCGTTCGCCAGGCCATCATTACTCTGGAAGACATGTTTGCCGGTCTGGCCTTGCAGCGCTCGCCTGTCGAGCAGGTGCAATTGATAGCGGCGCTGGAGGATATCTTCCATCCTGAGCAGCCCGTTGAGGAAGTGCCGCCAGCCAGCGCTGAAATCATCGCACTTCCGGGGCGTACCGAGACCATCCCGGAAACGGTTGCCGAGCCGGTCTCGATAGCGCCGGCACCCGTGCTGCCGCAACTGAATGATGAGCTCGACGAACAACTGCTGCCGATCTTCCTTGAGGAAGCGGTCGATCTGACGCGTGACCTGACTACCCAGATACGTGCGTGGCATGGCGATCTGGCCGGTGATGCGGCACCGCATGCAATCGCTCGCCTGCTGCAC
Source organism: Betaproteobacteria bacterium (assembly GCA_016705475.1). GTDB lineage: Bacteria > Pseudomonadota > Gammaproteobacteria > Burkholderiales > Rhodocyclaceae > Azonexus. The sequence goes on from JADIYD010000001.1 coordinate 136,455, forward strand.
ACCTTCAAGGGCAGTGCGCGCATGGCCGGGGCGATGAATCTCGGCGAAGCGACCCACCAGCTCGAAGCACGGCTTGAAGAAGCGGTGCGTGCTGGTCACGTGACGCCAGCGTTTGTCGACGAAATCGAAAGTGGATGCGATGTCTTGGAGCAGGCTGTAGAGCGCCTGCGTGCCGGTCCTCAGGCGCCCGTTGTGGCGGAGACAGGAGAAGCGGCTGTCCAGGCGTTGCCGGCTGAAGGTCAAGCGCCCGCGGCCGAAACCGAGGCGGATGCCGAGGCCGGTGGCCAGCGTGCCACGCTGCGCGTCCGCGCCGATCTCGTTGATCGTCTGGTCAGCGAGGCAGGTGAGCTGTCGATTGCCCGGACCCGGATCGAAGGCGAAATGCGCAGCCTCAAGGGCTCCTTGCTTGAGCTGACGGAGAACGTCATCCGTTTGCGCCGCCAGTTGCGCGAAATCGAAATTCAGGCCGAATCGCAGATCCAGGCACGCGTCGCGCAGACGCCGGATAGCGAGGCTGATTTCGATCCGCTCGAGCTCGATCGCTTCACGCGCTTCCAGGAACTGACGCGTTTCATGGCCGAGTCAGTGAACGACGTGGCCACCGTTCAGCAAAGTTTGCTGAAAAATCTGGACGATGCCAATGCCGCCATTCTTGCCCAGTCACGCCTGAACCGCAGTCTGCAGCAGGAGTTGATGAGCGTGCGCATGGTGCCGTTCGCCAGCCAGACCGAGCGCCTGTATCGCATCGTCCGGCAGTCTGCCAAGGAAGTGGGCAAGCGGGCAAATCTGGACATCGTGGGTGGCCAGGTCGATATCGACCGATCGGTGCTCGACAAGATGCTGGCGCCGATTGAACACATGCTGCGCAATGCCGTGACCCATGGTGTCGAGTTCCGCGACGAGCGCCTTGCCGCCGGCAAGGCCGAGGCTGGTGAAATCGTCGTCAAGCTCGCGCAGGAAGGTAACGAAATCATCCTGTCCATGAGCGATGATGGCAAGGGACTGGATGTGGACCGCATCCGTACGCGGGCCGAGTCGATGGGCCTCCTCCAGCCGGGGCAGGTCGCCGATGAAAAGACATTGTTTGATTTCATCTTCCAGCCCGGCTTCTCGACCGCTACCGAAGTCACCCAGCTATCCGGTCGCGGTGTCGGCATGGACGTCGTGAAAACCGAGGTCGGCGATATTGGCGGCCGTATCGAAATTCAGTCCTTGCCCGGCCAGGGAACCACCTTCCGTCTTTATCTGCCGCTGACGCTGGCAGTAACGCAGACCTTGCTCGTGCGTGCTGGCTCGCATCTGTATGCGGTGCCGTCGACGATGATCGAACAGGTCAAGGAAATGAAGGAAAAGGCGCTCGCTGTCGTTCGCGAAAAAGGCGAGGTCGAGTGGCAGGGCATTCACTATCCCTTCCACTTCCTGCCGCATCTGCTGGGCGACATGGCAGCCGTGCCGGAGGCGCACCGCCAATACTGGGTATTGCTGTTGCGCTCAGGCTCGCAACGGGTTGCTATCCTCGTCGATGAGCTCAAGGGCAACCAGGAAGTCGTCGTCAAGAACATCGGCGCCCAGCTCGCTCGTGTGGTCGGTATCGCCGGTGCCACGGTGCTCGGCGACGGCAAGGTCGTGCTGATCCTGAATCCCGTTGCGCTGGCCAGTCGGACAATCGTCTCCAGTGTCCATACCGCCGTTCCGGTCATGCTGCCGCCCGTGATGATGGAGGTGGCGAGCCAGCCGACCGTGATGGTCGTCGACGATTCGCTGACGGTGCGCAAGATCACCAGTCGCCTGCTCATGCGCGAGGGCTATCAGGTCATCCTGGCCAAGGATGGCGTCGATGCGCTCGAACAACTGGTCGACGCGACGCCGGATGTCATCCTCTCCGACATCGAAATGCCGCGCATGGATGGCTTCGATCTCGTCCGCAACATCCGCGCCGACGCTCGCCTGCGGTCCTTGCCGGTGGTCATGATCACGTCGCGGACGGCCGACAAGCATCGCAATTACGCGCTGGAAATCGGTGCCAATCACTACCTCGGCAAGCCGTACGACGAAGTCGAATTGCTGGGCATCGTGGCCGGTTATTGCAGAAAATAGCCCGAATCCCCGGTTGACCGTGGCATCCCACGGTCAGCCGGGAATAATGGCTAATTTTTAAGTATGGCGTAGCGCGCCAGGGTCTTTTCACGGGCCGCCGCGTGCTCGACTATCGGCGCCGGGTAGTCCCGCCCGATCACCACCCCGATGTTTTCCTGCTCGATGCGCCCCATTTGCCATGGCGCGTGGATAAATTTGTTGGCGACATTCGCCAGTTCGGGCACGTAGCGGCGGATGAACTTTCCATCCGGGTCGAAGCGCTCGGACTGCGTTACCGGATTGAAAATGCGGAAATACGGTTGCGCGTCGCAGCCGGTCGAGGCCGCCCATTGCCAGCCGCCATTGTTGGCCGAGAGGTCAAAATCGTTGAGCTGGTCGGCAAAATAGCGCTCGCCGAGCCGCCAGTCGATGCCCAGATCCTTGCTTAGGAATGATGCGACGATCATGCGCAGCCGGTTGTGCATCCAGCCGCTGTGGTTAAGCTGGAGCATCGCGGCATCGACGAGCGGATAGCCCGTGCGCCCTTCCTTCCAGGCGGCCAGGCCGGCCGGCCAGTCGTCCCAGCGCAGTGCATCGTAGGCCGGCTTGAAAGCGCTGCCGACGACGTGCGGGAAGTGGTCGAGGATCATGAAATAGAAGTCACGCCAGATCAGCTCGCTGAGCCAGGTCGTGTCCTTCGCATTCAGCGCACAGCGAACCAGTTCACGAATGCCGATGGTCCCGAAGCGCAGATGGACGGACAGGTAGGAAACACCCTTGACCGCCGGGAAATCGCGCAGCGCCCCATAGCGCTCGATACGTCCCTGGCGGAAATCGTCCCACAAGGCGCGGGCGCCCGACATGCCGGGGCGAATACCCAGGGCCTCCAGATCGGTCGGTTCGAAGCCGATGTCAGCGAGTGTTGGGATGCTCGCCAACTCGCCGCCGGCCAGTTTCGCGGTGCAGGGCCATTCGGCACAGTCTGCTGCGGTCAACCGCTTCAACCAGGCATTTTTGTAGGGCGTGAATACCGAGAAAGGCTTGCCGGCTAGGGTCAGCACTTCATTGCCATCGAAGATGGCCTGATCCTTGAAGGCGTGAAACTCGATGCCATTTGCCTTCAGCGTTTCGGCGACGAGCGCATCACGCCGCTTGGCTGCGGGTTCATAGTCGCGGTTGGCAAACACGGCCGATACGCCGAGCTCCTTGGCAAGCGAGGAAATTTCCTCGGCCGCCCGGCCGTGGCGAACGATCATCCCGCCACCCTTGGCGCGCAAGGCGGCATCGAGCTCAACCAGCGATTCGCGAATGAAATGAACGCGCCGGTCGCGTCGGCCGGGCAGCGCGTCGAGAATTTCGCTATCAAAAATAAAGGCGCAGTAAACCTGTTGCGCCCCGGCCAGCGCCGCACTCAGCGCTGCGTGATCATGGTCGCGCAGGTCGCGGCGAAACCAGACGAGGGCTTTTTCTTTTTTCATGGTTGGTTTGTACCCTCCCGGCGATTAAAATTCCAGTCATGGACAACGTCAACCTGACAGACAACTTCCTCATCGCCATGCCGACGCTGGAAGACCCGTATTTCTCGAATGCCCTGGTGTACATTTGTGAACACAATGAGAACGGGGCCTTGGGGATCATCGTCAATCGCCCGATTGACATGAATCTGGCTGGCTTGTTCGACAAGATCGACATCAAGCTGGCGGCGGAAAGTCTCGCCAACCTGCCCGTCTATTTCGGCGGCCCGGTTCAGCTTGACCGCGGTTTCGTCCTCCATCGCCCGATCGGAAAATGGCAGTCGACGCTGGTCGTCAACGGCGAGGTCGGCCTGACCAGTTCCCGCGATGTGCTGAATTCGGTCGGTAGCGAAGGCTTGCCGGCCGAAATCATCGTTTCGCTCGGTTACGCCGGCTGGGATGCCGGGCAGCTTGAAAACGAGTTGGCCCAGAACTCCTGGCTGACCGTGCCGGCCAAGGCCGAAATCCTTTTCGACCTGCCACCGGAAGAGCGCCTGCCGGCCGCCATGCAAAAGCTGGGCATCAGCTTCACGCAGCTTTCCGACGTGGCCGGACACGCATGAGCCGGTCAGCTCGTTGATGGGCACTGTCCTCGCGTTCGATTTCGGTGAAAAGCGAATCGGTGTCGCCACCGGCGAAACGATGCTCGGCACGGCCCATCCGCTGACCACCATCCACGCCGAATCCAACGACGACCGTTTTGCCGCTATCGGCAAGCTGGTCGCCGAATGGCAACCAGTGCAACTGGTCGTTGGCCTGCCCATGCACGCCGACGGCACGCCGCATGAAATGACGCGGCTGGCGACCAAGTTCGCCGAGCGCCTCAAGCGCCGCTACAACCTGCCAGTCGGCTTTGCCGACGAGCGCCTGACCTCCGTTGATGCCGAGTCCCGCCTGCGCGAAACCGGTCGAGGCGGCAAATCCGCCAAGCCATTGCTCGATGCGGTGGCAGCCCAACTCATCCTTCAAACCTGGTTCGAAAGCCCGCACCATGTCATCCCATCCTGAAATATTGCCCGATGCCGAGGCGCAATGTCGCCACCTGGCCGATCTGATTCGTCCGCAGCTATCGCGAAATCCGGCGCTGGTCGGCATCTACAGCGGCGGCGCCTGGATTGCCGAGCGCCTGCGTGAGCTGCTCGACCTGCCGGAAGAGATCGGCCTGATCGACGTTTCCTTCTATCGTGACGATTTCGCCGAAAAGGGTCTGCACCCGCAATGCAAGCCGACGGTCATCCCCTTCGACGTCGAAGGCCGCCACCTCATCCTGGTCGATGATGTGCTCTACACGGGCCGCACGACGCGGGCGGCGATCAACGAGCTGTTCGACTACGGTCGCCCGGCCTCCATCGAACTGGCCGTGCTGGCTGATCGCGGTGGGCGCGAGTTGCCGGTCGCTGCGACTTACGGCGCGTGGGCTGTGGAACTCAACGACCACGAAAATCTGGTGCTCGGCAAACAGGACGACGGTCGACTGGTGTGGAGGATGGAAAATGCATAACCCGCAGTTGAACAAGGATGGCGAACTGACCCACCTGCTGTCGATCGAAGGCCTGCCGCAGCGCATCCTGACGCAGATTCTCGACACCGCTGCGTCCTTCATGGAAGTCTCGGCGCGCGACGTCAAGAAAGTGCCGCTGCTGCGCGGCAAGAGCGTTTTCAACCTGTTCTTCGAGAATTCGACCCGCACGCGGACGACCTTCGAAATCGCCGCCAAGCGCCTGAGCGCTGACGTCATCAACCTCGATATCAACAAGTCGTCGGCCAGCAAGGGCGAAACCCTGCTCGACACCATCGACAACCTCGTCGCCATGCACGCCAACCTGTTTGTCGTGCGCCATGCATCGAGCGGCGCGCCCTACCTGATCGCCGAACACCTGCACCGTGTCGGCCGTGACGACGTCCATGTCGTCAATGCCGGTGACGGGCGCCATGCGCACCCGACGCAGGGTCTGCTCGACATGTACACGATCCGCCACTACAAAAAGGACTTCACGCAACTGCGCGTCGCCATCGTCGGCGACATCCTGCACTCGCGTGTTGCCCGTTCTGACATTCATGCGCTGACCACGCTGGGCGTCCCCGAAGTCCGCGCCATCGGCCCGGAAACCCTGCTGCCCAAGCATCTCGACAAGCTCGGTGTGCATGTCTTCCACGACATGAACGAAGGTTTGAAGGATGTGGACGTCGTCATCATGCTGCGTTTGCAGAACGAGCGCATGACCGGCGCCCTGCTGCCCTCGGCCGGCGAATATTTCCGCCACTACGGCCTGACGCCGCAAAAGCTCGCACTGGCCAAGCCGGACGCCATCGTGATGCACCCGGGGCCGATGAACCGCGGCGTCGAAATCCACTCGGCCGTGGCCGACGGTTCGCAGGCTGTGATCCTGCCGCAAGTCACCTTCGGCATCGCGGTCCGCATGGCCGTCATGAGCATCGTTGCGGGGAATTGAGATGAACATCCTTATTCAAGAATGGCCGCGTAATTGACCCGAAAAACGGTGTCGACCGCAGCACATCGTTGTACGTCGCCGATGGCAAGGTCGCCGGGCTGGGCGAAGCGCCGGCCGGCTTTGTCGCCGACCAAACCATCGACGCCGCCGGTTGCGTTGTCTGTCCCGGTCTGATCGACCTCGGCGCTCGCCTCAACTCCATCGAGGCCGAACTGGCCGCGGCTGTCGCCGGTGGGGTCACTTCGGTCGTCGTGCCGCCCGACGCCGATCCCCCGCTCGACGAGCCGGAACTGGCTGACCGCCTGGTCCATCGCGGCACCGAAATCGGCAAGGCGCGCGTGCTGCCGCTAGGCGCGCTGACGTTGGGTCTCAATGGCGAGCGTCTGGCCGAACTGGCCGGCCTCAAGAAGGCCGGCTGCGTCGCCTTCTCGCAGGCCAACCGACCGGTCACCGACACCGAAGCCCTGCTCCGCGCCATGGAATACGCCGCCACCTTCGGCTTCGCCATCTGGCTGCAGCCGCAGGATTACTGGCTGTCGCGCAACGGCATCGCCCACGAAGGCGAAGTTTCCAGCCGTCTCGGTCTGGCCGGCATTCCGGTCGCCGCCGAAACCATCGCCGTCGGCACCATCGTCCAGCTGGTGCGCGATACCGGCTGCCGCGTGCATCTAACCCGCCTCTCGTCGGCGGCCGGCGTGGCGCTCGTCCAGCGGGCACAGCACGAAGGTTTGCCGATCACTTTCGACATCGGTGTGCATCACCTGCTGCTCACCGAAAACGACATTGGCTTCTTCAATCCGCATGCTCGTTTCAGCCCGCCGTTGCGCGCCCAAAGCGATCGTGTGGCGTTGTCGAAGGCTGCTGCTGCTGGTCTCGCCGCCATTTGTTCCGACCACACGCCGGTTGGCGCCGACGACAAGTTGCTGCCTTTCGGTGAAGCCAAGCCGGGGGCGACCGGGCTTGAGGTCTTGCTGCCGCTCACGCTGAAATGGGCCGAAGAAGCAGGCGTAAGCCTGCCTGACGCGCTGGCCCGCATCACCTCGGCGCCGGCAACCGTCCTCGGCCTGGCAAGCGGTCAACTGGGCGTCGGTGCTGCTGCCGACATCTGTATCTTCGACCCGGAAGCGACCTGGCAATTGACGCCGGAAGCCCTCAAGAGCCGTGGCAAGAATTCGCCATGGACGGGCTACATGATGACCGGCAAGGTGATGACCACGCTGGTTGGCGGTCGGGTGGTCTTTCAGGCGTAGGGCGCTGATTGGCCTGCTTCCACGGTCAACCGGGGAAAACGGCCAAATTCGAAATCCTGCTCAATCCGCCATCAGGTGGGCGATGGCATCGGCCGTCGCCCCCTCAACCTCCAGCACTTTACGCCGCGAGGTATGGCCGCTTTTCAGGCTGACCACCGACTTTGGCAGCTTGAGTGCATCGGCGACGAACCTGATCAGTGCCTCGTTGGCCTTGCCGTCGACGGGCGGGGCAGCCAGGCGAATTTTCAGTGCGTCGCCATGCAGCCCGGCAAACTCGGTCTTCTTGGCGCCGGGCTGGATGTGCAGGGTCAGCGTGATGCGGCCATCAGCGGCCAGCCGGAACCACTCGCTCACAGGAACATGAGGACCGCTTGCAGGAGCAGGATGGCGACGAGCGGCGACAGGTCGATGCCGGAAATGGTCGGAATGAAGCGGCGGATCGGGTCAAGGATTGGCCGGGTCAATTGATGAGCCGGTGCCGACAGCGGTGAATAGGGATTGACCCAGGACAGCACGGCTTGCAGGATCAGCGCGCCGATAAAGATGTAAACCGACAGGCGGAGCAGGCTACGCACGGCGAGCCAGAGAATCATCGGCGCCACGCTGGCACCATCAACGTCGCTGATGCTGGCTGATGCGCCGACAATGATCCCGGTGAACAGCAGTTGCACCGCAAGGGCTGCGACCAGGCTGGCCCAATCGAAACCGCCCGCGCCGGGGATCACGCGGCGCAGCGGCTTGACTGCCCAGTTGGTCAGCTTGACGACGAAGTCCCCAATCTGGCCGCCAAAGGAAACGCGCATCGCCTGCATCATGAAGCGCAGCAGGAACAGCGTGCAGAAGAAGCTGACGACGGCGTCGACCAGAAAAACGATGGCTTGCATCAATCGGCTCCAAGAATCTTGCCAAGTTCCTGGCCGCGCGCCGCAGCGGCCATGCAGCCGGCGACGATGCCTTCCTTGACACCGCGTTCGGCCATGACGCTCAGGGCAGCGGCTGTTGTGCCACCCTTCGAGGTGACGCGTTCGCGCAGGATCGATGCCGGTTCGCTGGATTGGGCAGCCAGCGCGGCAGCGCCCTGGACCGTTTCGATGGCCAGCAGGCGACCCTGTTCCGGCGTGAAGCCGAGGTCGGCGGCGGCCTGTTGCAGTGCTTCGATGAACAGGAAAACATAGGCCGGGCCGCTGCCCGAAATGGCGGTGACGCCGTCGATCTTCGCTTCGTCCTCGATCCACACCGTGGTGCCGACGGCACGCAGAACACGGTCGGCCGCTGCACGCTGGTCAGCGCTCACTTCCGGCAGGGCGCACAGCCCGGTGATGCCGGCGCCGATCATGGCCGGGGTATTCGGCATGCAGCGGACGATCTGGCGATGGCCACCGAGCCAGCGGGACAGGGCTGTCATGTCGAGGCCGGCAGCGATGCTGATGACGACAGCGTCGCCCAGTTTGCCGACGAGCGGTGCAACCGCTTCCTTCATCTGCTGCGGTTTGACGGCGAGCACCAGAACGTCGGGTGCGACGGGGGCGCTGGCGGCGCTCTCATGGCAATTCACGCCATAGGAAGCGGCCAGCTTGGCGCGTGCTTCGGCGCCCGGGTCGATGGCATCAATGTCGCTGGCCGCGAAGCCCTGCTTGAGCATGCCGCCGATCAGGGCGTTGGCCATGTTGCCGCCGCCAAGGAAAACAATCTTCATTTGTAACTTCTCTCACCAAAAATTGCCGTGCCGATGCGGACGATGGTCGCGCCTTCGGCAATGGCTGCTTCAAGATCGTGGGACATGCCCATGGACAGGGTATCGAGCGGCAGACCGGCCGCCCGGATATGGTTGTAAATTTCCCGCACACGGTGGAATTGCGCGCGCTGGGCGGCCGGGTCGTCGGTCGGTTCGGGGATGGCCATCAGGCCGCGCAGCCGAAGGCCGGGCAGCGCCGCAACGGCCCGGCACAGTGTCAGCGCTTCATCCGGCGAACAACCGCTCTTGCTGGCTTCGCCCGAGATATTGACCTGAATGCACGCCTGCAGGGGCGGCAGGTAGGTCGGGCGTTGCTCGGACAGGCGCTCGGCGATCTTCAATCGGTCGATGGTGTGCACCCAGTCGAAGTGCTCGGCCACGGGGCGCGACTTGTTGCTCTGCAGCGGGCCGATAAAGTGCCATTCCAGATTGCGCCCGGCTATGGCCGTCAGCTTGTCGATGCCTTCCTGAACGTAGTTTTCGCCAAAGGCGCGCTGGCCCGCTTCCGTTGCCTCAACCACGCAGGCCAGCGGCCAGGTTTTGCTGACCGCCAGCAGGCGAACGCTTTCAGGTGAACGACCGGCAAGCGCCGCAGCTTCGCTGATACGGGCCTGGACAGCTTGCAGGTTGTCGGCGATTGCGCTCATAATCCATTGGGAATTTACGACAATCCAAGTATACACGCGCTCCGAGGACGATCCGCATGGACATCACCGAACTGCTGGCTTTCAGCGTTAAGAACAAAGCCTCCGACCTCCACCTGTCTGCCGGGTTGCCGCCGATGATCCGGGTGCATGGCGATGTCAGGCGCATCAACCTGCCAGCAATGGAGCACAAGGATGTTCATGGGATGGTCTATGACATCATGAACGACGGCCAGCGCAAGATTTATGAAGAGACGCTGGAGTGCGACTTTTCCTTCGAAATCCCCAATCTGGCCCGTTTCCGGGTCAATGCCTTCAATCAGCATCGCGGCGCCGGTGCCGTTTTCCGGACCATTCCGACCAAGGTGCTGACCCTCGAAGAGTTGAACTGCCCAAAGATTTTCAAGGAAATATCCGAGTATCCGCGCGGCATCGTGCTGTGTACCGGGCCGACTGGTTCCGGGAAGTCGACGACGCTGGCGGCGATGGTCAATCACGTCAATGAAAACGATTACGGCCACATCCTGACCGTCGAGGATCCGATCGAATTCGTCCATGAATCGAAAAAATGCCTGATCAACCAGCGCGAAGTCGGTCCGCACACGCTGTCTTTCTCCAACGCCCTGCGTGCGGCGCTGCGTGAGGATCCGGACGTCATCCTGGTTGGCGAAATGCGCGACCTCGAAACCATTCGTCTCGCGCTGTCTGCAGCGGAAACCGGCCACCTCGTATTCGGCACCCTGCACACCTCGTCGGCAGCGAAGACGGTTGACCGTATCGTCGACGTCTTCCCCGCAGCGGAAAAGGAAATGGTCCGCTCAATGTTGTCCGAGTCGCTGCGCGCGGTCATTTCACAGACGCTCATGAAAACCAAGGACGGCTCCGGCCGGGTTGCGGCGCACGAGATCATGATCGGCACGCCAGCCATCCGCAACCTGATCCGCGAGAACAAGGTCGCCCAGATGTATTCGGCGATCCAGACCGGCCAGAATTTCGGCATGCAGACGTTGGATCAGAATCTCATCGATCTGGTGCGGCGCAATGTCGTATCGAGCTCGGAAGCGCGCTACCGGGCAGCCAACAAGGATGCCTTCCCGGCTTGATCCGGGTGCTTGAAAAAATACACGAGGGGAAAGAATGGAACGCGATCAGGCAATGAAATTCATGCACGATCTTTTGCGTCTGATGTCGCAAAAGAAAGGCTCCGACCTCTTCATCACCGCCGGTTTTCCGCCGGCCATCAAGATTGACGGCAAGATCACGCCTGTCTCGAATCAAGTGCTGTCGCCGCAACACACGGCTGAGCTGGCCCGTTCGATCATGAACGACCGCCAGGCCGCCGAGTTCGAGGCGACCAAGGAGTGCAATTTCGCCATATCGCCGGCCAGCATCGGGCGTTTCCGGGTCAATGCGCTGGTTCAGCAGGGACGCGTTGGCGTGGTCTGCCGGACGATCAACATGAGCATCCCGACCCTCGACGAGTTGCTGCTACCGCCGGTCCTCAAGGATCTGGCGATGACCAAGCGCGGCCTGATCATCTTCGTCGGCGGCACCGGTACCGGCAAGACGACTTCGCTGGCGGCGCTGGTCGATTACCGCAATGAAAATTCCTACGGTCACATCATCACGATTGAAGACCCGATCGAATACGTGCACGAGCACAAGAACTGCATCGTCACCCAGCGTGAAGTCGGGGTCGATACCGACGACTGGGGCCCGGCGCTGAAGAACACCCTGCGCCAGGCGCCGGACGTCATCCTGATGGGCGAAATCCGCGACCGCAACACCATGGACTATGCCATCGCCTTCGCTGAAACCGGCCACTTGTGTCTGGCCACCCTGCATGCCAACAGCGCCAACCAGGCAATTGACCGGATCATCAACTTTTTCCCGGAAGAGCGCCGGCATCAACTGCTCATGGACCTCTCGCTGAATCTGCGCGCCATGGTTTCGCAGCGCCTGATCCCGAAAAAGGACGGCAAGGGGCGGATGGCGGCCATCGAGGTGATGCTCAATTCGCCACTGATTTCCGACCTGATCTTCAAGGGCGAGGTCCACGAGATCAAGGAGATCATGAAGAAATCCCGCGAGCTTGGCATGCAGACCTTCGACCAGGCGCTGTTCGATCTCTACGAGGCGGGCAAGATCACCTACGAAGATGCACTGCGCAACGCCGATTCTCTCAACGACCTGCGTCTGCAGATCAAGCTGCACGGCAAGGAATCGAAGGACCGTGATCTATCGACCGGCATCGGTCATCTCGACATTGTCTGAATCAAAGGAGCCTCCCATGAACGCCTTGAAACATTCCGTTTTTGCCCTTTTTTTCGGGTTGACCGTGGGCGTCGCCCAAGCCGGGGCGCTTGATGCCATTTCCAGCGGCGACGCCAGTGCCGGCGTCAAGGAAGCGCTGGCCAAGGGGGCCGATTATGCCGTTTCGTCGCTCGGCAAGAGCGGCGGCTTCATGGGCAACGACAAGGTCAAGATCAAGCTGCCGGGTTATCTGGAAAAAGCCGATTCGGCGCTGCGCATGTTCGGTATGGGCAAGCAGGCTGACCAGTTGGTCGAAACGATGAACCGTGCCGCTGAAAACGCTGTAGCCGAAGCCAAACCCATTCTCACCGAATCGATCAAGAAAATGAGCGTCAAGGACGCCAAGGACATCCTGACCGGCGGCGAGGACAGCGTAACGCAGTACTTCAAGCGCACCTCCACCGATCAGCTGACCGCCAAGTTCAAGCCAGTCGTCAAGAAGGAAACTGCCAAGCTCCAGCTGGCCGACCAGTACAACAAGTTTGCCGGCAAGGCCGCCAGTGCGGGACTCGTCGATAAACAGAATGCTGATGTCGATAGCTATGTGACGCAAAAGGCCATGGATGGCTTGTTCCTGATGATCGCCGAAGAGGAAAAGAAGCTGCGCGCCAACCCGATGGGGGCTGGCAGCGATCTGCTCAAAAATGTATTTGGCGCGCTTAATTAAAGCTATTTGCATTAAATGCCGTAATTGGGGGCAAGGAGCCCCCGATGAAACTGACCCGTTTGTCGAGTACCACGCAACGCACCACTCGTGAATCGAGCGAGCGCGTGCGTCCGGTCGATAACGAACAGGTGCGGCGGGTCGAGGTCATGGATGGCATCGAAGGCGATCGCCAGCGCACGCTGCAACAGGAGATCGCCGAAGTCGACCCCGGCGCCGTTGGTGATTTTCACGGTCAGGAACGGGTGCGGCAAGGGGCGCGCGACGTCGCGGCGCAACTGCTCGAATTCGATTTCGGCACGGATAGCCTGATCAAGTCTGGTGTGGCTCTGGACCGCCTGATCGGCATCGACGACACCGTTTGAAGCCGCTTCCACGGTCAACCGGAAAAAATGGCCGATTTTCAGCATTGAGTCGGTAGGTTAGAATCAAGGCAACCTATCCAGCGCGCCCCGCCTCGTCGGGGCGCCGTCATTTGCAGAGTCATGTCCGGCCTCAATCAACCGCAACGCGAAGCGATTCACTACCTCGACGGCCCCCTGCTGGTGCTCGCGGGTGCCGGCTCGGGCAAGACGCGGGTGATCACGCAGAAGATCGCCTACCTGGTGCAGAGCTGCGGGTTCAATCCGCGCAATATCGCCGCCATCACCTTCACCAACAAGGCGGCGAAGGAAATGCAGGAGCGCATCGGCAAGCTGCTCTCCAAGCAACAAGCCGACGAATTGCAGATTTCGACTTTCCACTCGCTGGGCGTGCGCATCCTGCGCGAGGAGGCCAAGGTGCTCGGCTACAAGCCGCGCTTCTCGATTTTCGACTCGGCCGATTGCGCTGGCATCATCGGCGAAGCTGCCGGGACGGTCGACAAGGCGACGCTGCGTATTGTCCAGTCGACCATTTCCAACTGGAAAAACGGGTTGATCACGCCTGAAGCAGCGCGCCATCTGGCTACCGACGAGCACCAAAAGCTGGCCGCCCACGCCTTCCTGTCCTACGAGGCGACGCTGAAAGCCTATCAGGCGGTCGATTTCGACGACCTCATCGGTCTGCCGGTCAAGCTGTTCAGCGAGCACCCTGAAATCGCCGACAAGTGGCAGAACCGACTACGCTACCTGCTGGTCGATGAATACCAGGACACCAACGCCTGCCAGTACCAGTTGCTCAAGCTGCTGACCGGCGTCCGTGCCCAGTTCACGGCGGTGGGTGATGACGATCAGGCGATCTACGGCTGGCGTGGCGCCGACATCGAGAATCTCAAGAAACTGCCGACCGAGTTTCCCGCCCTCAAGGTCATCAAACTTGAGCAAAATTACCGGTCGACCGTAAGAATCCTCAAGGCGGCCAACAACGTCATCTCGCACAACGAGAAATTGTTCGACAAGAAGCTATGGTCCGATCTCGGTCACGGCGAACAGATTTCCGTCACCGCCTGCCGTGACAACGACGCCGAGGCCGAAGGCGTGGTCATGAAACTGCAGGCGCACAAGTTCGAACATCGCGCCAAGTTCAAGGATTACGCCATCCTCTACCGCTCCAACCACCAGGCGCGGATTTTTGAGGAGTACCTGCGCGACCACCGCATCCCCTACCTGCTCTCGGGCGGCAAATCCTTCTTCGACAAGGCCGAGATCAAGGACATCACGGCTTACCTGCGCCTGCTGGCCAATGAAGACGATGACCCGGCCTTCATCCGCGCCGCAACCACGCCCAAGCGCGGCATCGGCGCGGCGACCCTGCAGGTGCTTGGCATTTATGCCGGCGAACGCCATATCTCCCTGTTTCAGGCTGCGTTTGAAGAGGGCTTCGCGCACCGCGTCCAGCACCGCCAGCTCGAACCTCTGCTCGAATTCTGCAACTTCATCAACCGTACCCAGTCCAGGGCCACGAAAGAGCCAGCGCACCAGGTCCTGCCTGATCTGCTCAAGGCCATCGACTACGAAACCTACCTCTACGACCACGAAGAGGAGCGCACGGCGCAGACGCGCTGGGCCAATGTCTGCGAATTTGCCAACTGGCTCAACAAGAAAGGTGAGCTCGACAACAAGACGCTGGTTGATCTGACCCAGAGCATCGCGCTCATCAACATGCTCGACAAGCAGAACGACGAAGATTACGACGCGGTGCAGCTGTCGACCCTGCATGCCGCCAAGGGGCTGGAGTACAAAAACGTCTTTCTGGTCGGTGTCGAGGAAGGCATCCTGCCGCATCGTGAATCGCTCGATCCGGCCAAGCTGGAGGAAGAGCGGCGCCTCATGTACGTCGGCATCACCCGCGCCCAGCACACCCTGAATATTTCCTACTGCGAGCGCCGCAAGCAGGCCCGTGAGTTCGTGCCCTGCGAGCCGTCACGCTTTATCGACGAAATGGGCAAGGAAGATGTCCGCTTCTCCGGCGGCAAGCAGGATGTCCCGCCCAGCAAGGCTACCGGCAATGCCCGTCTTGACGCCATGAAGGCCATGCTGGCCGGAAACAAGCGCTAACCGCTTGGTGACAGCCCGTTACAACGGGTTACGCTGATCATGACATCCGGGCGGTAACCAGTCGCGTTATTCGGCACAAGGCAGCGCAATTATGCAAAGCCGGATCAAAACCGAACCAACAATACTGGAGAAACAAAAATGACCAAACAACTCGTCGCCATCATCCTTGCCACCGCTTTTGGTGTTGCCCACGCTGCCGATGTCAAACCAGCTGCTGCTGACATGAAGGCTGCAACAGCACCGGTTGCCGCCACTGTCAAGGAAGCGCCGAAGGCAGCCGAAGCCGTCAAGGCACCGGTCGCTGCCGTCAAGGCCGAAGCCCCGAAGGTTGCCGAAGTGGCCAAGACTCCGGAAGCCAAGCCGGCCGCAGCAGCACCGGAAATGAAGAAGGATGAGACTCCGGCTGCTGCCAAGCCCGCCGCTAAGCCGGCCGCCAAGGCCAAGAAGGCGAAGAAAGTTGCCAAACCTGCCCCGGCCGCCGCAGCACCTGCTGCTGCCCCGGAAGCCGCCAAGGTTGCCGAAGCAGTCAAGAAGTAAGACTGACGCAGGAGACCAGCGCAGCCCTCCAAACGCTGCGCTGGACCGGGCGCCCACGAGGCGCCCTTTTTTAGTCAACGAAAATGATGTCCACGAAAAAGGGAGGCCGAAGCCTCCCTTATGGTGGGTAGCGAAACTTACTTCGCCTTGCCCATCACGTATTCGACGACGCTTTTGATCTCGGCGTCAGACAGCGTGGCGCCGCCCTTGGCGGGCATCGCGCCCTTGCCGTTGGTGACGCTCTTGATCAGCGCATCCTTGCCACTGGCCAGACGCGATGCCCAGGCAGCCTTGTCATCGATCTTCGGAGCGCCGGCAGCGCCGGTGTTGTGGCAGGCGCCACAGACCGTGTTGTAAATCGTTGCGCCATCGCGGGGGCCGCTGGCGGCCGGTGCTTCAGCCTTGGCCAGTTCAAACTTGGCAACCGGTTGAATGCGAATGTCAGCTTCGTCAGCGGCGCTGCTGGTGTTTGCGTTAGAGCTGCCTTTGTTGACGGTCAGCGCGTAAACGATAGCGATCAAAACAGTGGCAACAATGATCGTTACCCACATGATGCTCTTGGAAGAATGTTGCTCGGCCATGCTCAAGACCCCAGTGCAATGTTTAAAACCACCATTATAACGGCGTGGCGCCGCGGTAGAGCAAAAAAAACCCCGCCAGAGGCGGGGTTGAACTTCTCGAAAGGGGGTGTTTCGAGAGGAGGGGTTCAATGCACAACTGAAGTGTAGGTTCCCACTCCCTCAATGTCTGTCGTACTTTCGTAGCCCAATGTAACCAAATGTGGCTAGATGATCTTGATGCGGCGCACCAAATCTGATCCGCGGGCGTAAAAAAGGCACGGAAACGCCTTGGTGGCGTGCCGTGCCGATCGCTTTCGGCCGAACGTTCTGGCTGATCAGCTCTCGATGCGGGAGATCTCGACGGCGCTTTTCGGCACTTGATAGTCGGTTGCCAGTTGGTGCATGGCGATGTCTTCAATGGCTTCGCCTTCGCTGACGACGAAATGACGTGCGCCCGAATAGTCCTGCGGGATGCCCGCGCGGTCCTGGGTAATGCGGTAATGAATTTTGACGTTCATGGCTGTTCTCGATTTATGGACATTTATAGTTACTGCGGGTCGAGTATAGCCTTATTGTGTTGCAGTGCAATATCGGTTTTCCACAGGTTCTTCGCAAGTTTTGCGTGAGCCTCTCGTGCTCAGCTATTCGCCAGATCGTCCAGGGTGTTGAAGTTGCCAAAGGCCTCACACTGGTCCGAAAAGTCGACCTCAAT
This sequence comes from Betaproteobacteria bacterium, assembly GCA_016705475.1. GTDB lineage: Bacteria > Pseudomonadota > Gammaproteobacteria > Burkholderiales > Rhodocyclaceae > Azonexus. The sequence continues at coordinate 153,390 of JADIYD010000001.1, forward strand.
GGCGCCCATCTCGGCACACCATCCGGCTACCTTGCGGCTTCCGCTGGCGAGATAGGCTTCCAGTTCCTCCTGCAGCGAGCGGCGGCACAGGCAGAAAACCGGGTGCAGGCGCTCGCCTGCACGGGCGATCGCCACGTTCGCACTGGTGCTTAGCAGGGCGTCATGCATTCTGCTGGCCAGATCGAGTGGCAGTCTGGGCGAGTCGCAGGGGGCGGTGAGGACGAGCGGCGTGGCGGCGGTGCTCAGGGCTGCATGCAGGCCGGCCAGCGGTCCGGCAAAGCCGGCAATCCGGTCGGCCAGCAATGGATATCCAAACGCCGCGTATTCAGTATCGCTGCGATTGGTGTTGATCAGCAGGTGCTCCACCTGGGGGGCCAGGCGGCTGGCAACGTGCCAGACCAGCGGCTTTCCCGCGTAGAGTTGTAATCCCTTGTCGACGCCACCCATGCGCGTACCGAGTCCGCCGGCAAGGATGACGCCGGTGATGAGTTCATAAGCTTCAGGTAATTTCGGGGCGGGCATTGGTCGTTGGTCACATGCTAGGATGGGCATTATGTCTGAACTGGAAACACTTGCTGAACGTCTTGGCTGCCTGCTTATTGAGCGTGGTGAGTGGCTGGCTGCCGCCGAATCGTGCACGGGCGGCTGGCTCGCCCAGTCCGTGACGGCGATTGCCGGCAGCTCGACATGGTTCGACCGCGGTTTCGTGACTTATTCCAATGCAGCCAAGGCGGACATGCTCGGCGTTTCCGACAGTACGCTGGCGCGGCATGGTGCCGTTTCGGAAGCCGTGGCGCGGGCAATGGCACAGGGAGTCCTGACGCATAGTCGGGCCGACTGGTCGGTGGCGATTACCGGCATCGCCGGGCCGAGCGGGGGATCGCCGGAAAAACCGGTGGGAACCGTCTGTTTCGCCTGGGCCAGCAAGGAGGGCGGATGCGAGGCAAAGACCTGTCTTTTCAGCGGCGATCGGGCTTCGGTTCGTGAGCAGTCGGTGCGTTACGCACTCAACGGCCTGATCGACCGCGTGGAATCGGCTGTCTATAGCGCCTGAGCGCCACGTGGTTTTTCGATTGTGCAGGAAAGTGGGGCGAATTGGCCCAGTCCGGCGAGGAGGCCACGATCTGCCTGTTCTCAGGCAGTGTATTGTTCCAGCAGGCTTCGGGAACTCTGGCAGCGCATCTTCTGCGGTCAACCGGAAAAAACGGCCAGATTTGCGCTTTTAATTTCCTGCTTCGGCAACGATTTCCCGGAGCAACGGCCCGACGAGCGATGCCGCTGCCCCGCTGGGCTGCCGATAGGATAGCCAAGTGGTGTTCTTGTCACCCGGCAGGGTGTAGATCGAAATCGCGAAGGGGCAGAGCACGATGTTGTGCGGGTCGAGTTCCATCATCTTTCGCGACAGGCTGGCCGAACAGAATTCGATGATTTCTGCCTGCCCGTATATCTGGCGCGTTGCCCCGAGATCGGCACCAGTGCGGTTCAACATGTCAGCCATATGCGAAACGTAGTTGATCACCAGGCCGCGGTTTTCGATGGCCATGACAACGGCGTCGCGGGCATCGGCAAAGCTGCTGGCGATCTTTCTTTTTATAATCCACTCTTCCGCCTGAGCGAACGTGGTGGCGAGTGCGAAGCAGAGCAGTACGGTAAGCCGGCGCATGGGTACTCTTGTATTAGTAATGTCTGATTCGGCTATTGTAGGCGATGTCCGTCACCTGCGGTCGACGCGGAAAAAAGGCCAAAAACCTAGTCTGGCAAGGGCTCGAACAGCGCGGCGAGATCGTCTGTTCCAAATTTGACGTCGACACGATAGTCGTCGGAGAGGATGCCCGCAGCCAGTTCGGCCTTGCGCTCCTGCAACGCCAGGATTTTCTCCTCGATGCTGCCGCTGACGATGAGTTTGTAGACGAACACCGGCTTGTCCTGACCGAGACGGTGAGCGCGGTCGGTGGCCTGGTTTTCGACTGCCGGATTCCACCACGGATCGTAGTGGATCACGGTGTCGGCCGCCGTGAGATTAAGGCCAACGCCGCCGGCCTTTAGGCTGATCAGGAAGATCGGCACTTCGCCATCCTGGAAGCGGCGGATCGGCACCTCGCGGTCGACGGTGTCGCCGGTCAGCGTGACGTAGGCGATGCCCATCTTGTCCAGTTCATGTTCGATGAGCGCCAGCATGCTGGTGAATTGCGAGAAAACCAGAACCTTGCGCCCTTCATCGACCAGTTCAGGCAGCATCGCCATGAGCAGGTCGAGCTTGGCCCGCTCCGGCACCTTGCGGGCGGCAGTGGCCTTGACCAGGCGTGGATCGCAGCAGACCTGACGCAGCTTGAGCAGCGCGTCGAGGATGACGATCTGGCTACGCGCAAAGCCACGGCTGGCGATTTCATCGCGGACCTTGGCGTCCATCGCGGCACGCACCGTTTCGTATAGATCGCGCTGGGAGCCTTCGAGTTCGACGCTGCGGATGATGATGGTCTTCGGTGGCAGTTCCTGAGCGACGTCTTCCTTCTTGCGGCGCAGGATGAAGGGCCGGATGCGGCGGGCGAGCAGGCTGCGGCGGCGGAGGTCGCCCTGCTTTTCGATCGGCGTCCGCCAGTGGCGGGTGAACTGCTTGCTGGTGCCGAGAAAACCGGGCAGCAGGAAGTCGAACTGACTCCATAGTTCGCCGAGATGGTTCTCCAGCGGCGTACCGGTCAGGCACAGGCGATGCCGCGCATCGACCTTGCGCACGGCCTCGGCACTCTGGCTCTGGGCATTCTTGACCGTCTGCGCCTCGTCGAGGATGAGCAGGTGATAGCTGTGCTGCATCAGTTCGTCGGCATCGCGCCAGAGCAGCGGATAGGTGGTCAAGACCACGTCGTGCTGCATGATCTGCGGGAACAGGATCTTGCGTTCCGGGCCGTGCAGCGACAACACTTTGAGATCGGGAGCGAAGCGCGCCGCTTCGTTCTTCCAGTTGAAAATCAGCGAGGTCGGCAGGATGATCAGCGCCGGCTTGTCGAGTCGCCCGGCCTCTTTTTCCATGAGCAGATGAGCCAGCGTCTGCGCCGTTTTGCCGAGGCCCATGTCGTCGGCCAGAATGCCTGACAGCTCATGTTCGCGCAGGAACTGCAGCCAGGCCAGGCCTTCCTTCTGGTAAGGGCGCAGTTCGAGCTTGAAGCCGGCCGGCGGTTCGACATCGCCAATACCCTGCGCCTTGAGCAGGCGTTCGGCTAGCGCCATGATGTCGCTCTGGCCGCGGAACTGCCAGCGGCTGATATCGGACAGTTCAGCCAGGCGCGGCGCATCGAAGCGCGACAGACGCAGCGTGTTGCCGCCGGTGAAGCCGTCGAAGAGGTCGATCAGCGTCGCGGCCAGCGGCTTGAGGCGGCCGGCCGGGACGCGCAGACGCTTGCCACGGGCGGTGTAAAGATCGATGCCTTCGTCGTCGGGAATGCGTTCGAGTTCAACTGCTTCCAGCCAGCGCGGGTCAGTGCGGAAAAGATTGGCCAGCAGCGGCGCGAGCGGCAGGCGTTCGCCTTCGACCATGACGCCCATGTCGAGATTGAACCAGCCGTTGTCGGCTTCAAACAGATCCGCTTCCCAGCCATCGACTTCAATGACGTGATGCCGAAAGTCTTCCGGGAACTCGATTTGCCAGCCGGCTTCCTTGAGACGGAGCGTGCCATCCTGCATGAAAGGCACCCAGCTTGCTTCCTCGGCCAGGCCGTAAATGCCTTCGGGGGGACTGCCGAAGGTGTGCAGCGTATGTCCGGGAATTTTCTGCAGGCCGCAGCCTTCGAGTGCCGTCAGAGAGTGGGCTTCATCCTCGTCGCGGCGTTTTAGCCGGATGGTTTCGCCTTCGGGCAGGGTGATGAATTCGCTCTTTTCCTCAGGACGGACATCGGCATCACCGTAGCGGAAAACGACTTTGGCGACATCGAAGGGGCCGCCCCCGAAATTCTGCGGATAGCTGCGCCAGGCCCGGTGGCCGTGGGTGTGCAGGGTTTCGAGCTGCAGGATGGGAATCAGCGGCGCATCCACGAGGCGCAGGCGGGCACCGGCATCGGAGCCGGGTAGCGGCAGGTCGGGCGCCAGTTCCGACAGCGCCTCGGCAACCAGCGCCGCCTCATTGGCCGATAGCGGTGGCAGGGTGAAAAGGCGGTTGATGACGTCGGGGTTGCCGGTAACTTCCAGTGGCCCGGCTTCGCCCTCGGCCAGGTCAATGTACCAAGGGGGATCGACGGCGACGATCATCTCGGCCGATGGTTCCGGCTTAAGATGCGGCCGCTGGAAACCCATGCCATCCACCTGCCAGCCGATGCTGGCTGGCCGAACCGGGCCGGCGTTGAGTGGCAGGCCGAGATCGTCCTCCGGGTAGAGGCGATGGCTGGCTGCCATGCGCTGCAGGATTTCGGCACCGTGCTTGGGGCCGAGGCCGAAGGCACGCAATCCGGTCTCGTGGCTGCGGTCAGCCCAGATCAGGCGCAGGATGCCGAGGTCTTCTTCATTGACAAACTGTGGCGGCGTGACCAATGCGCGGTCCACCTTCCACCATTCTTCAGCGTTTTCCGGATACTTGCCCTTGCGGATTTCGATACCGAACTGGCGTTTGTCGGTTGTCCATTTCAGGATATAGAACAGTTGCTGCCGGGCGCTGGCCGGGCGGGCTTTTTTCTTGGCGACGGCAACCGAGACACGGCGCAGGTCTTCGAGCCAGGACAGTGCGCTGCCACTGGCAGGTTCTTTCGGATTGCGCTCTTCGATGGCCTTGAGCAGCATCGCCGCAACGTGCTTGCAATGTTTGCCGACCGAACAGGTACAACGGCTGATGACGGTCATCTCGCCGCTCTGGGCCTGGCTCAGATACGCTTGTGCCACGTAGGGTTCAGCGCTGGAGCCGGGGACGAGGGCGCGCATCTGGCTACCCTCTATGGTCAGGTTCTGCACCAGGTCAACGTAAGGCCGGGCTTTGTTGATGTCGCGGGTGGCGAACCAGTCGGCGACGTTCTCTTCGGTGAAGGTGGTGAGGTTGACGACGGCCATCGATGGTCAGGCAAACAGCGCGCTGACGAGCAGGGCGAGAAGCAAGGCAATGATAGCCAGCCAGCGGTTCTGCTGTTTCTGGACGGCGATCAGGCGATCGATCTGTGGTTGCAGGTCGGCCCTGGCCGGGTGGGCCAGAGCCTGATGGACAAGGCGCGGCAGTTGCGGAATGGAGCGGGCCAGGTAAGGCGCTTCCTGTTTGAAACTGCGGATCAAGCCGCGCCAGCCGATCTGCTCGCTCATCCAGCGTTCGAGGAAAGGCTTGGCGGTGGTCCACAGGTCAAGTTCGGGGTCGAGCTGGCGGCCGAGCCCTTCGATGTTGAGCAGCGTTTTTTGCAGCATGACCAGTTGCGGCTGAATTTCAACGTTGAAGCGGCGCGAAGTCTGGAACAGGCGGAGCAGCACCTTGCCGAAGGAAATGTCCTTGAGCGGACGGTCGAAGATCGGTTCACAGACAGCGCGGATGGCCGCCTCGAACTCGTCGACCCGGGTGTCTTTCGGCGCCCAGCCGGATTCGATGTGAGCTTCGGCAACGCGCTTGTAGTCGCGACGGAAGAAGGCAAGGAAATTCTGCGCGAGGTAATTTTTGTCGGAATCAGTCAGTGTGCCGACGATGCCGAAATCGAGGGCGATATAGCGACCGTCCGGGGCGACGAAGATGTTGCCGGGGTGCATGTCGGCATGGAAAAAACCGTCGCGGAAAACCTGGGTGAAAAAGATTTCGACGCCGGCTGCCGAGAGTTTGGAGAGGTCGATGCCATCAGCGCGCAGCCTGTCGATCTGAGAGATCGGCGTGCCCTTCATGCGCTCCATGACCATCACGGTCGACGTGCAGAAATCCCAGTAAATTTCAGGGACGATCAGCAGCTTTGAGTCGACGAAATTGCGCCGAAGCTGCGAGGCGTTGGCGGCTTCGCGCATGAGGTCGAGTTCGTCGCGCAGGTATTTGGCAAACTCGGCGACCACTTCGCGTGGTTTCAGACGCTTGCCATCGGCCCACAGTTTCTCGAGCAGCATGGCCAGGCTGTCCATGAGCGCGAGGTCGTGCTCGATGACCGACAGCATGTTGGGGCGCAATATCTTGACGGCGACTTCATGTCCCCCGTCAGCGGCATGCAGTCGGGCGAAATGGACCTGAGCGATCGATGCCGAGGCGATTGGCGTCGGGTCGAATTCGGCAAAAACTTCGCTGGCTGGCCGGCCATAGGCCTTTTCGATTTCGGCCAGTGCGAGGTCGGAGGCGAACGGCGGAACGCGATCCTGCAGCTTGGCCAGTTCGTCAGCGATGTCCATGGGCATGAGGTCGCGCCGGGTCGACAGCACCTGGCCGAACTTGACGAATATCGGCCCGAGCGATTCAAGGGCGAGGCGCAGACGAACAGCGCGTGGTGTCGACAGGTCGCGCCAGAACTGAAGGGCATTGGCAAGCCGCACCAGACGGCCGCTCGGCTCATGTTCGAGCACCATCTCGTCGAGGCCGAAGCGGCTGGCGACGGAGGCGATCTTGAGCAAACGAAAGAGGCGCATGTGGACTGTAAACGCCGGCCAGGCCGGGCAAAATCGCTAAACGAGCATGTTAACACGCCAACGGCGGTTGCGCCCCGGCGATTTGCGACTGATTGAATCGGCTGGAGAGGTATTATTGATCTTGCAATCTGCCCTTGGCTATAGGATAAACTGAGCAATCCAGCCAGTCGGTGTCATGCTCCGCCACACGAAGTTTTCCTGAGTCTCGATGAACGAACCGAAACACCCCTCTGATATTGCTCGCGAAGCGCTGAGACGCCTTGCGACTAAACAGTTGGCCCCGACACCGGCCAACTATCAGGCTTGCTATAACGAAATCGCGGAACTGCCCAATCTTCCGCCATTTCCGGAGGTGCCGCTGCGCGAGTTGCTGGCCGGCTTGTCGGCTCGGAACGATACGCAGGAAAAGCAACTCGATAAGCTTTCTGGAGCTATTTCGCGGCGTAGCTGGCAGGGGGTCAAGGAGTCCTTGAGTGCTTTTGCCAAGGCTGGTGAGGCGCGTGCCCACACGGAAGTGGCTCATGATTTTCTGATGGTTTTGCCTGTTGAGCTTGCCGGTAAACTGGCACGTTTCGTCGAGGCTGTATTGCCGGCGCTTGGTGAAGCGGATTCGCGGGTGGTCGGGATGTCAGGCGAGCTGGTTCGGTTGCTCCGGCAGCCGACGGTTGAGATTGAGACGGCCCAAGCCCTTCTCGGCAGCCTGGTCCATCAGGCCGTGTTCGCAGCGGAAGAGCAACTTGAAATCAAGGAGTTGTTGCTCAAGCTGCTGCACCTGATCATCCAGAACATTGGCGAGTTGAGCACTGACGACAGTTGGCTCAAGGGGCAGATCGATGGCCTGCTGGCCAGTGTGGCGCCGCCGTTGACCCTGCGTCACCTCGATGAAATGGAACGCCGACTGCGCGACGTCATGGAAAAGCAGGGGCGGGCGAAGTCGCGGGCCGTCGAGGCGCAGGCGGAAATGCGCCACATGCTCGCCGAGTTCATTGAGCGGCTGGGGGTGATGAATCGTTCCAGCAGCGAGTTTGAAGTGCACATTGAAGAAAGTGCTCGCCAGATCGAGAACGTGTCCAGGCTGGAAGATCTCCGGCCGCTGCTTGATGATGTCATTCAGGCTACCCACGCGATGGCCGAGGAGACTGCGCAGTCGCGCGAGCAGTTGAAAAATTTGCAGGAAAAAGTGTCGGTGACAGAGTCTGAGCTCAGGCATTTGCATCAGGAGCTCGACAACGCCAGCGCCCTCGCCCGCCATGACCCGCTGACCGACGCGCTGAACCGGAAGGGGCTGGATGAGGCGATGGAGCGGGAGGTGTCCGACATGCGGCGCAAGGAAACGCCCTTCTCGGTCAGTCTGCTCGATATCGACAATTTCAAGAAACTCAATGACCGACTGGGTCACGAAGCCGGCGATCGCGCCTTGGTTCACCTGGCGGATGTGACCCGGCGCAGCTTGCGTCCGAGCGACACCCTGGCCCGCTATGGCGGGGAAGAGTTTGTCGTGCTGATGCCCGATACCAAACTGGAACAGGGCATCGAGGTCATGGCCCGCCTGCAGCGGGAGTTGACCAAGGCCATTTACATGGCAGGAAACGAGAAAATCCTGATCACGTTCAGTGCCGGCGTGGCTCAGCTCGCTGCGGACGAATCCGGCACCGAGGCCATCCGGCGTGCCGACCAGGCCATGTACCTTGCCAAGCGAGCGGGCAAGAACCGCGTGTTGGGTGCCTGACAAGCTTCGTCGATGGCGCTGAGTCACGGTTTTCCCCCGGTGGCCGATAAATCGGCCCGGGTGCTTGTTCTGGGCAGCCTTCCGGGCAGAGCCTCCCTTGCAGCTCATGAGTATTACGCCAACAAGCAGAATGCCTTCTGGCGCATCATGGGCGATCTCGTTGATGCGGGCCCTGCTCTGCCCTATGTGCAGCGCCTGAAGAGACTGAATGCCGCAGGCATCGCGCTGTGGGATGTGATGGCTGCCGGAGAGCGTCCGGGTAGTCTCGATGCCGATATCGTCAAGTCTTCCGTTCGCATCAACGATTTTTCGGCATTTTTTGCCGTTCACCGCAGCATTGCCCGCGTTTTCTTCAACGGTGGCGCGGCTGAGGCTGCATTTCGCCGGCATGTGCTGCCTGGGCTGCAGGGCGCGGATTTTCAATTGATTCGTCTGCCCTCGACCAGCCCGGCCCATGCTGCCAGCAGCTACGCGGACAAACTCGCAGCATGGTCGGCGATTATTGCGCCGCCCAAATAACTGCGGATCGGCAGCGTATAATCGACGTTTTGCAATTTTTCGCCCCAAATCAATGCCCCTAGACGTCAAAACACAGCTGACCAACCTTCTGCAACAGGCGCTGGCCAGTGTTGCGCCGAGCGCAACCGATACCCCGATCCAGCTTGAGCGGCCGCGCGATCCTACGCACGGTGACTTCGCGACCAACCTGGCCATGCAACTGGCCAAGGCGCTGAAGAAGAATCCACGCGAAATCGCCCAGCAACTGGTCAACGAATTGCCGGTGTCGGCATTGGTTACCAAGGCTGAGGTGGCCGGCGCCGGCTTCATCAATTTCACGCTCGATGCCGGGGCCAAGACCCGCGTCGTCAAGGCCGTGCTGGCCGAGGGCGAGAATTTCGGTCGGTCGACGCTGGGTGGCTGGCAAAAAGTGCAGGTCGAGTTCGTGTCGGCCAACCCGACCGGTCCGCTGCACGTCGGCCACGGCCGTGGTGCGGCTTACGGTGCTTCGCTGTCCAACCTGCTGACCTTTGCCGGCTGGGATGTGACCCGCGAGTACTACGTCAATGATGCTGGCCGGCAGATGGACATTCTGGCCGTGTCGACCTGGCTGCGTTATCTCGATCAGCATGGCGTCAGCCTGCCCTTCCCGCCGAACGGCTATCAGGGCGACTATGTGCGCGACATGGCAGAGCAATTGAAGCACGCCCATGGCGACAAGTACGTGCGTCCCGCCGAAGCGGTTCTGGCCGGCACGCCAGGTTTCCCGGACGCCACGCGGAGCGACGACGAAGCCAAGCAGCAGCGCGAGCAGCAACTTGATGCGCTGATCGCGCGTGGCAAGGAATTGCTCGGCCCGGATTGGACCTACGTTCACCGCCACGCGCTGACCGAGCAACTGGCTGATGGCCGGAACGATCTGGAGGAGTTCGGCGTTCATTTCGACGTCTGGTTCTCCGAGCAGGCGCTGTTCGATACCGGGCTGGTGGCCCGTTGCGTCGATCTGCTTGAAAAGAACGGTCACCTGTACGTGCAGAACGGTGCCCGCTGGTTCAGGTCGACCGCCTTCGGCGACGAGAAGGATCGCGTCGTCCAGCGCGAGAACGGGCTCTACACTTATTTCGCCTCTGATATCGCTTACCACCTGAACAAGTTCGAGCGTGGTTTCGACAAGGTCATCAACATCTGGGGCGCCGATCACCACGGCTACATTTCCCGCGTGAACGGGGCGATCACCGCTCTCGGCCTCGACGCCAAAAAGCTGCAGGTCGCCCTCGTCCAGTTCGCCGTGCTCTATCGGAATGGCCAGAAGGCCTCGATGTCGACGCGTTCGGGCGAGTTCGTCACGCTGCGCGAGCTGCGCAGCGAAGTCGGCAACGACGCCTGCCGTTTCTTCTACGCGCTGCGCAAGTCCGACCAGCACCTCGATTTCGACCTCGATCTGGCCAAGAGCCAGACCAACGAAAATCCGGTCTATTACATCCAGTACGCCCACGCCCGTATCTGTTCCGTGGTCAATCAGTGGGCCGGAGATCTGGCGACCTTGGAAGATGCCGATCTTTCTCTGTTGAGCAACCCGCGCGAACTGACGATCGCCAGCAAGCTGACCGAGTTCCGCGATCTTATCGATAACGCTGCCCGCGAACTGGCGCCGCACTTGATCGCTTTCTACCTCAAGGATCTGGCCGGCGAGTTCCACGGCTGGTACAACGCCGAGCGCATGCTGGTCGATGATGCCGCGCTGCGCGATGCCCGCGTTGCGCTGGCTATTGCCGTTCGTCAAACCATCCGCAACGGTCTGGCCATTCTGGGTGTCAGCTGCCCGGAATCCATGTAAGGAATTGCCATGAGTCGCGACATGAAACCCCGCAGGAGCCAGCCAAGCAAGAAAAAGGCGGCAGGCGGCACGCTGGTCGGCATGTTTATCGGGCTGGTGATTGGTATTGCTCTGGCAGCCGGCGTGGTCTGGTATCTCAACAAATCACCGCTACCTTTTGTCGACCGGGCGCAGCCGCCGGCCCGGGGAGATGGTGCCAACGGCAAGAACGGTCAGCCGACCCAGCCGCTCGCGCTGCCGGGCAAACCGGGCGACCCGATTCCGGAAAAACGCTTCCAGTTCTACGACATCCTGCCCGGCAAGGCTGACGCCGTGCCGGACAAGGCGCCCAAGGCCGATGCCAAGAAGGAAGAGCCGAAGAAGGACGAAGCAAAGAAAGAGGACAAGAAGGAAGAGCCCAAGGAGTCGAAGACGCCGCTCTTCCTGCAGGCGGGTTCTTTCAGTACGGCGCAGGATGCTGACAACCAAAAGGCCAAGCTTGCGTTTATGGGTATAGAGGCTGTCGTCCAGCAGGTGATGATTCAGGACAAAACCTTCTATCGGGTTCGTGTCGGTCCGTACACGAAGATCGATGAATTGAACAAAGTGCGTGCCGAACTTGCCAAATCCGGCATCGAAGCCCAGCTAGCCAAATAGGAGTAACGAATGAAAGATGCACGTCGCAGTTTCGTCGGTTCCGTTTTTGCCCTGTTTTTCGGGTTGACCGTGGCAATGCCGTCATTTGCTCAGGGCGCCGCTTTCACGCCGGTCAGTCCGGCCCAGCCGACTGAGGATCCCGCCAAGATCGAGGTGCTCGAGTTTTTCAGCTACGGTTGCCCGCACTGCGCCGACTTCAATCCGGTGCTGACTGCCTGGGCCGCCAAGCTGCCTTCCGATGTGGTCGTCAAGAAGGTGCCGATCACCTTTGGCCGCGCTGCCTGGGCCAACATCTCCAAGCTCTACTACGCGCTGGAGATTACCGGTGACCTGAATCGCCTCGAGGCGGACGTTTTCCGGGCGATTCATGGCGAGCGTATCAATCTGTTCGACGAAAAAGTACTCAACGAATGGGTTGTCAAAAAGGGTGTGGACGCCAAGAAATTTGGCGAGACCTTCAATTCCTTCGGCGTCATGAGCAAGGTCAAGCGCGCCGACCAGATGGCGCAGGCTTACAAGATTCAGGGCGTGCCGGCTTTGGCTGTCGATGGCAAGTACATGATCGGTGACATGGGCTTCAACGAGAAGCTGGCCGTTGCCGACAAGCTCATCGCCAAGGCGCGTAGCGAGAAATCCGGCAAGAAGTAATTGACGTTCAAGGTCTTCATCACGGGCGCCTCGTCGGGAATCGGCGAGGCGCTTGCCGTTTACTACGCCGAACAAGGCGCGACGCTGGGTCTCGTGGCGCGACGCCGCGAGGTCATCGATGGCCTCAATCAGCGTCTGAGCGGCCGCCATGCCTGTTATGCACTTGATGTCAGCGATGCGCCGGCACTGCATGCCGCGGCGACCGATTTCATCGTCCGCTTTGGCGCGCCGGACATCATCATCGCCAATGCCGGTGTTTCGGCCGGTACGCTGACTGAATTCGAGGAAGACCTCGACGTCTTTCGCCGGGTCATGGATACCAACGTTTTCGGCATGGCAGCGACCTTCGCGCCTTTTATTCCGGCGATGAAAGCCGCCGGCGACCGCCGCAAAATGCAACGACTCGTCGGCATCGCCTCCGTTGCCGGCATTCGGGGGCTGCCCGGCGCCGAGGCCTATTCGGCCTCGAAGGCGGCAGCGATCAGCTATCTGGAAAGCCTGCGTCTCGAAATGCGCCCTTACGGCATCAAGGTCGTCACCATTGCGCCGGGCTACATCGAGACGCCGATGACGGCGGTCAATGGCTACACCATGCCCTTCCTCCTGCCGGTCGATGTGGCTGCCAAGCGTTTTGCTGAAGCCATCGAGCGCGGCGTGACCTATACGGTCATTCCCTGGCAGATGGGCATTGTCGCCAAGGTTCTGCGGGCGTTGCCCAACTGGCTGTACGACCGCCTGTTCACAAGCGCCCCGCGCAAGCCGCGCGGCTTGTTAAAATAGCTTGATGCTAGAACTCAAGATCAACGGCGAAACCCGCCAGTTTTCCGACGCTCTGACCGTGACCGGCCTGATTGAACAACTCGGCTATACCGGCAAGCGTATCGCCGTCGAACGTAACGGCGAAATCGTCCCCAAGAGCCAGCACGCCACGACGGCGCTGCTGTCGGGCGACCAACTTGAAATTGTCGTCGCCGTCGGCGGCGGTTAAGGAGCCTACCCCATGCATCAACTGACTATCGCCGGCAAGGCGTACCGTTCCCGTTTGCTGGTCGGCACCGGCAAGTACAAGGATTTCGCCGAAACCCGTGCCGCCATCGACGCCTCGGGGGCGGAAATCGTCACGGTCGCCATGCGCCGGGTGAACATCGGCCAGGATGCGAGCCAGCCCAGCCTGCTCGACGCCGTGCCGCCCTCGCAATTCACCATCCTGCCCAACACGGCGGGTTGCTATACGGCCGACGACGCCGTGCGCACGCTGCGCCTCGCCCGCGAACTGCTTGACGGTCATCCGCTGTGCAAGCTCGAGGTGCTCGGCGATCCGACCAACCTTTTCCCGAACATGCCGGAAACCCTCAAGGCCGCCGAAACACTGGTCAAGGAAGGTTTCGAGGTCATGGTTCACTGTGCCGATGACCCCATCCAGTGCAAGATGCTGGAAGAAATCGGTTGCGTCGCAGTGATGCCGCTGGCGTCGCTGATCGGCTCCGGCATGGGCATCGTCAATCCGTGGAACCTGCGCCTCATCATCGACAACGCCAAGGTGCCGATCATTGTCGATGCCGGCGTCGGCACCGCCTCCGATGCCACGATTGCCATGGAACTGGGTTGCGATGGTGTGCTGATGAATACCGCCATCGCCCACGCGAAAGATCCGGTGCTGATGGCATCGGCCATGAAAAAAGGTATCGAGGCCGGCCGCGAGGCTTACCTTGCCGGTCGCATGGCGCTACGAAGAAGGCCGTGAAGCATCGACGCAAAACCATGGTCACATCAAGAGCTACGTCCGCCGGGCCGGTCGCATGTCGTCGGCGCAGGAAAATTATTACGCCGAGATGATGCCGAAGATCGGCGTCGTCTACGCCGCGCAGCAGATTGATCTTGCTGCGGTGTACGGCCGAAATGCCCCGAAAATCCTTGAAATCGGCACCGGCATGGGGGAAACCACGGCCAAAATCGCCGATGCCAATCGCGACAACGATTACCTCGGTGTTGGAAGTGCACGTGCCGGGCGTCGGCGCCCTGTGCAAGCAGATCGCCGAGCGCGAACTGAGCAACCTGCGCATCTGTCAGCACGATGCCGTCGAAGTGGTTCGCGACATGCTGCCGGAGGCCTCACTCGATGGCGTTCATGTCTTTTTCCCGGATCCATGGCACAAGGCGCGCCACAACAAGCGCCGGCTGATCCAGTCGCCCTTCGTTGCGCTGCTCGCCTCGCGTCTCAAGCCGGGTGGCTATTTCCATTGCGCCACAGACTGGGAGGAGTACGCCCACCAGATGCTCGAAGTGCTTTCGGTGGAACCGACCTTGGTCAATAGCGCCGATGGCTTCGCGCCGCGCCCCGAATACCGTCCGCTGACGAAATTCGAGAACCGCGGAATCAGATTGGGTCATGGCGTTTGGGACGTCATTTTTCGTAAGAAATAGCTGGCAGATTCATGGCACCTCAGTAAAATGACAGTTGGCATTTGTTATAAAAATTGAGGAAATCATGAAAACAACGAAAATCACCATGCAAGGTTTGTTGCTTCCCCTCCTGGCGATTGCGCTGACGGCTTCGACAGCGGTTGCTGCAGACCGCTCCGGCAAGGAAGTTGTCGACACAGTTTGTGCCGCCTGCCACGCGACCGGCAAGGATGGCGCACCGAAAATTGGCGATCAGGCCGCCTGGGCGCAACGCGCCGCCAAGGGCCTGGACAAGATGACGCAGAATGCCATTACCGGCGTTCGCAACATGCCGGCTCACGGTGGCCAGGCGGCATTGACCGATCTCGAAATGACCCGTGCCGTCAACTACATGGTGAGCGGTGGCAAGGCTGCCGATGCGAAGAAGGCCGTCAAGCCCGCCAAACCCCGCACGGGCGAGCAGGTCGTGCAGGCACGTTGCCAGGAATGCCACACGACAGGCAAGCAGGGCGCGCCAAAGCTGGGTGACATGAACGACTGGAAACCACGTCTGCAAAATGGCGTCGAGCCGCTGGTCAAGTCTGCCATCGGCGGCCATAACAATATGCCGGCACGCGGCGGCATGGCCGATCTGAGCGATGCCGAAATGAAGGCTGCTGTTGAATTCATGGTCAGCAAGACGGGTGGCGCTGCCGCCAGCAAGTAAGTTTGATATTGCGGCCTGCGGGCCGCTGAAAAATGGCGAAATGCCGGCATCCATCGATGCCGGCATTTTTATTTTGGCGCGCCGGGATGGCCGCCTGTTCAGGCCCTTGGCGATGCGACAGCGCATCAGGCAGGGCGCCACTCGTCCGCTCGTCATGCGCTGACGATGGTGGGCTGTTAAACTCTCGCGCCTCAATGACAGCAAACCGGGAATGATTCATGTGGTTCCGTAATCTCCAGCTTTACCGCCTGCCGACGCCGTGGAATGTCGACCTCGCCAAATTTGATGAACAACTGGCCCGTGGCCCCTTCGTGAAGTGTCCGAGCAACCAGCCGATGAGCCGGGGCTGGGTGTCGCCGCGCCGTGATGGCGCCCTGGTCTATTCGCTCGGCCAGCAGTGGATGATTGCCCTGAGCGTCGAGCAGCGCCTGCTGCCGTCGTCGGTGGTCAATGACGAAGTCAAGGAGCGTGCCGAGCTGGTCGAAGCCCAGCAGGGTTACGCCCCGGGCCGCAAGCAGCTCAAGGAATTGCGCGAGCGCGTCACCGAAGAACTGATGCCGCGCGCCTTCACCCGTCGCCGCACGACCTATGTCTGGCTGGACCCGAAAAACGGCTGGTTCTGCGTCGACGCCGGCAGCCCGGCCAAGGCTGAAGAGGTCATCGAGCATCTGCGCCATTGCCTCGACGACTTCCCGCTGACCATGCTCCACACCCAGCTTTCGCCGCAAGCGGCGATGGCCGACTGGCTGGCCGGCGGTGATGCCCCGGCCGGCTTCACCATCGACCGCGATTGCGAACTGAAGGCGGCCGGCGAGGAAAAGGCGGCGGTCCGTTACGTCCGCCACCCGCTCGACGGCGACGAAATCAGCGGCGAGATCAAGGCCCACCTGGCGGCCGGCAAGATGCCGACCAAGCTGGCCCTGACCTGGGACGACCGCATCTCCTTCGTCCTCGGTGAAAAGCTCGAAATCAAGCGCCTCGCCTTCCTCGACCTGCTCAAGGAAGAGGCGGAGAAATCGGCCGAACACGCCGACGAGCAGTTCGATGCCGATTTCGCGCTGATGACCGGCGAGCTGTCACGTTTCCTGCCGCAACTGCTCGAAGCGCTGGGCGGCGAGGTTGTTGAAGAGAAATGAAAGCCATTGACGCCTGCCCCTGTGGCAGCGGCAGGCGTTACGCCGATTGCTGCGGTCAACTGCATTTATCGGCCAAAAATGAAATGACGCCCGAGGCGCTCATGCGTTCGCGCTACAGCGCCTACGTGCTCAAGCTGGCCGATTATCTGCTGGCCAGCTGGCATCCATCGACCCGGCCGGCCAGCATGGACCTGGCCGAGGACGACGGCACCAAATGGCTGGGGCTGGAAATCAAACGCTGCGCGCAACAGGATGAAAATCACGCCACGGTCGAATTTGTCGCCCGCTACCGCATCGCCGGGCGCGGCCACCGCCTGCACGAAATAAGCCGCTTCGTTCGCGAAGACGGCCGCTGGTTCTATGTCGACGGCGACATCGATCCGGGCACCATCACCGCTTGACCGGGCGCCAGCGCCCACCACTGAAGAAAAGAACACCCCATGATCATCCTCAAGAACGTCACCCTGCGCCGCAGCTCGAAAGTGCTGCTCGACAAGACTTCGGTCACCATCAATCCCGGTGAGAAGGTCGGCCTGGTTGGCCGCAACGGTGCCGGCAAGTCCACGCTGTTCGCGCTGCTCAACGGCACGCTGCATGAGGATGGCGGCGATTATTCGATCCCGAAACAATGGCAGATGGGCCAGGTTTCGCAGGACATGCCGGAAACCGAACAATCCGCCACCGATTTCGTCATCGACGGCGACACCAGGCTGCTCGCCGCCCGCAACGAAGTGCATGACGCCGAAGCCAGCGACGACGGCATGCGCATGGCAGAAGCCTACATGGCGCTCAACGACGCCGGCGAGCACGACGCCGAAGCCCGCGCCCAGTCGCTGATCCTCGGCCTCGGCTTCAAGGTTTCCGAGCTGCACAACCCGGTCAACAGCTTCTCCGGCGGCTGGCGCATGCGCCTGCAACTGGCCCGCGCCCTGATGTGCCCATCGGACATCCTGCTCCTCGACGAACCAACCAATCACTTGGACTTGGACGCGCTGGTCTGGCTCGAAGCCTGGCTCAAGCGCTACCAGGGCACGCTGGTCATGATCAGCCACGACCGCGAATTCCTCGACGCCATCACCGGCGTCACGCTGCACATCGACAACGCCAAGCTCGTCCGTTACGGCGGCAATTACAGCAAGTTCGAAGACATGCGCGCCGAACAGATGCTGCTCCAGCAGGCGACGATGGCCAAGCAGGCCGAGAAGATCGCCCACCTGCAGTCCTTCATCACCCGCTTCAAGGCCAAGGCCAGCAAGGCAAAGCAGGCGCAGAGCCGGGTCAAGGCGCTCGACCGCATGGAAAAGATTGCGCCGGTGCTGGCCGATGCCGAATTCACTTTCGAGTTCCAGGAACCGCAGAACCTGCCCAACCCCATGCTGTCGATGATGGACGTCACCATCGGCTACCCGCCGCTGGAAGATGCACCGGCCGGCACGCCGTCGACCGTCATCGTGCGCGGCATCAATCGTTCGGTGATGGCCGGTCAGCGCATCGGCATCCTCGGCGCCAACGGCCAGGGCAAGTCCACGCTGGTCAAGACCATCGCCTGCGAACTGGCGGCGATCGGCGGCGACCTCACTGAAGGCAAGGGTCTCAACATCGGCTACTTCGCCCAGCAGGAACTCGACGTGCTACGCCCGCAGGACACGCCGCTCGAACACATGGTCCGGCTGGCCAAGGAAGCGATTGCCAACGGCCGCAGCAACGTGCCGGGGCGCGAGCAGGAGTTGCGCAACTTCCTCGGCACCTTCAATTTCGGCGGCGAAATGGTCAAGCAGGCCGTCGGCACCATGAGCGGCGGCGAAAAGGCCCGGCTGGTGCTGTGCATGATCGTCTGGCAACGCCCCAATCTGCTGCTCCTCGACGAGCCAACCAACCACCTCGACCTCAGCACCCGCGAAGCACTGGCAGTCGCCCTCAACGAGTTCGAAGGCACCGTCATGCTGGTCAGCCACGACCGCGCGCTACTGCGTTCGGTCTGCGACGAGTTCTGGCTGGTCTCCAAGGGCGGCGTCGCGCCGTTCGACGGCGATCTGGAAGACTACCAGCGCTACCTGCTCGACGAGGCCAAGCGGGTGCGTGAAGAGGCGTCGGCGGCGCAAAAGAAGGCGGCTTAACGCGCGAGTTTCTTCGCAAATATTCACACTTGCTGTCATGCCCATGGATTAGGATGGGGCCACCTAATTTCCTTTGGAGGAACAAACATGGGTCTTCTCGATTCCGTCGTCGGCGCTCTTGCTGGCGGTCAGTCCGGTGGCAGCAATCCTTTGATCAATATCGTCATGCAGATGATCAGCAACCCGCAGACCGGCGGCCTGGGCGGCTTGGTCCAGTCCTTCCAGCAAGGTGGCCTGGGTGATGTCGTCAATTCCTGGGTGTCTACCGGCCAGAATCTGCCGATTTCAGCCGAGCAGATCCAGGCGGTCCTCGGTGGTGGCAAGCTGCAGGACATCGCCTCCCAACTCGGCGTGTCCACCGAGCAGGCTTCCGGCGGCCTGGCCGACCTTCTGCCGCAACTGGTCGACAAACTGACCCCGAACGGTCAGATTCCTGAAGGCGGCGACATGCTGACCCAGGGTCTGGACATGCTGAAAAAGGGCGGCTTGTTCAGCTAAGAACGACTTCCAGAACCGCTGCGCTTCGTTTCGGCAACCGTTCTAAAGAAAACGTTCGAGCAGAACGTTAAGAAAGCGCCGACCCTTCGCGGTCGGCGCAATTTTTTCCGGGCCGACGATGAGCAGGCCATCGGTTTCCGCTGCTTTCAGTTCCGACTGGATGCCGATCATCGGCTGCGCCGTCCGTGCTTCATAGAGCGACGGGTGAAAACCATCGGCCAGGCGCAACGCATTCATCATGAATTCAAAAGGCAGGCTCTTGGCCTCGACCTGCGTTTCTTCCTGCACGGCGTTGCCGCTGCGGATGTTGTCGAGATAGGCCTTGGGGTGCTTCCAGCGCATCTGGCGCAGCACGCGGTCGTGTAGCGTCAGCTTGGAATGGGCGCCGGCGCCGATGCCGAGGTAGTCGCCGAAATACCAGTAGTTCAGGTTGTGCTTGCACTGCTTGCCGTTGCGCGCGAAGGCCGAAGTTTCGTAATTGGTGAAACCGGCGGCTGAAAGGCGAGCCTCGATGCTTTCCTGCATGTCGGCGCAGATGTCGCCTTCCGGCAGCTCGGGCGGAAAGGCGGCGAAGCGCGTGTTCGGCTCCAGCGTCAGCTGGTAGCAGGAGAGGTGCGACGGCGAAAAACTCAGCGCCGTTTCGACGTCAGCGAGCGCTTGCTCATGCGTCTGGCCCGGCAGGCCGTACATTAGGTCGAGATTGAACGAGTCGAAATGCTCACCGGCCAGTTGGGCGGCGCGCTTCGCTTCGGCGGCACCGTGGATACGGCCGAGCGCTTTGAGATGATCATCGTTGAAGCTCTGGATGCCGAGCGACAGGCGATTGACGCCGGCCGAGCGGAAGCCAGCGAATTTCTCTGCTTCGACCGTGCCCGGGTTGGCTTCAAGCGTGATTTCGGCATTCGGGGCCAGCATGGCCAGCGAGCGGAAGGCGGTGATCAGTTCGTCGATGGCGGCCGGCGAGAGCAGGCTGGGCGTGCCGCCGCCGAAGAAAACACTAACGACCGGCCGGCCCCAGATCAGCGGCAGGGCGGATTGCAGGTCGGCGATCAGGGCATCGACGTATTCGCGTTCGGGAATCGTTCCGTTCGCTTCGTGCGAGTTGAAGTCGCAGTACGGGCACTTCTGCACGCACCACGGCACATGGACGTAGAGCGCCAGCGGCGGCGAGACGCGGAATTCGAGGTTTGCCACGGTCGACGCCGTTTTTTGGGCAAAAATGGGAATGGTGCGCGCCACGAAATTACAGCGCAGGCAGGCGGGCGATGAGTTTCTGCATCGCCTGGCCGCGATGCGACAACTTGTTCTTGATCGCGCCGTCGAGTTCGGCTGCCGTCTGGCAGTGCGTCGGGACGTAGAACAGCGGGTCGTAGCCGAAGCCGTCGGCACCGCGTTGGGCATCAAGAATGGTGCCGTGCCACTCGCCTTCGGCGATGATCGGTTGCGGGTCTTCGGCCGAACGAACCAGCACGAGAACGCAGGCGAAGTGGGCGCGCCGGTCGCCCTGGCCGGCGAGCTCAGCGAGCAGCTTTTCGTTGTTGCGGGCATCCGATTTCGGTTCGCCGGCATAGCGCGCCGAATAGACGCCGGGGGCGCCGCCGAGTGCGGCAACGCACAGGCCGGAATCATCGGCCAGCGCCGGCAGGCCGCTGTGCTTTGCGGCATGGCGGGCCTTGGTCAGGGCGTTTTCAACGAAGGTGCAATACGGCTCCTCGGCTTCGGGAATGCCGAGCTGCCCCTGCGGAATGACTTCGAAGCCAAGCGGCGCCAGCAGCGCGTTGAGCTCCTTCATTTTCTTGGCGTTGTTGGAGGCAAGTACAAGCTTTTTCATGCCGTAACTCACTCAGCCAGAGCGCTTTGCTGGGCCGCGGTGAGCTGGCGGATGCCCATGGTGGCGAGGTCGACGAGCACGCTCATCTGCTCGCGACTGAACGGTTCGCCTTCGGCCGTGCCCTGGATTTCGACAATGCCGCCGTTGCCGGTCATCACGACATTCATGTCGGTGTCGCAGTCCGAATCTTCGGGGTAGTCGAGATCAAGCACCGGGGCGCCCTTGTAGATGCCGACCGAGATGGCTGCGACGTGGTCGCGCACCGGGTTGACCGGCAGCTTGCCGGCAGTGACGAGCTTTTCGCAGGCTTCGTAGAGCGCTACCCAGGCACCGGTGATCGAGGCGCAGCGGGTGCCGCCGTCGGCCTGCAGCACGTCGCAGTCGAGCGTGATCTGACGTTCGCCGAGGGCCTTGAGGTCGGTCACGGCGCGCAGGCTGCGGCCGATCAGGCGCTGTATTTCCTGCGTCCGGCCGGTCTGCTTGCCCTTGGCCGCTTCACGCGACGACCGGGTGTGTGTGGCGCGCGGCAGCATGCCGTACTCGGCCGTCACCCAGCCCTGGCCCTTGCCGCGCAGGAAGGGCGGCAGGCTTTCTTCAATGCTGGCCGTACATAGCACGCGGGTGTCGCCCATTTCGATGAGCACCGAGCCTTCGGCGTGACGGGTGAAGTTGCGGGTGATCTTGACGGTGCGGAGCTGGTCGGGCTGGCGTTGGCTGGGGCGCATGATGGTCCTTATTTTTTTGGGTTACTTGGTGTGTATTTGTCGATGGCCGCGCGAATTTCCTCGATCGCCAGCTCGATTTCATTCTCGCTGAGATCGCTCTTGTAGGAAGGGTTGCGGCCGAATTCGTCGAGCCGCGTGGTGACCTCTTCCTGGCTCATGGTTTGCGTCGAAATGGCGCTGCTCGCATCCTCGACGTAGGCGTCTTCCCAGCGCACGGCGACGACTGAGAGGTTGTCGCCATGAGCGCCGCCCTTCAGTTCGGCCTGGTTGAGCAGCATCGGCACGGCCTGCAGCAGATTGGCCCCCTTCAGTGCGACGGCCATCATTTCGCCGGGCATTTCGCCCCACAGTCCATCCGTGCTGAGCAGGACGATATCGCCATGGCTGAGCGGCGTCTTGCGCGAGAACTCGATTTCCGGCGGGTGCGGACTGCCCAGGCAGCTATAGATCTTGTTGCGGTCGGGGTGAAAGACGGCCTGCGCCTCGGTAATCATGCCTTCTTCAACGAGCAGCCGGATGCGCGAATGGTCCTTGGTCTGGACGATGAGTTTGCCGTCGCGGAACAGATACAGCCGCGAATCGCCGGCATGCGCCCAGTAGGCGACGTTGTCTTGGACGATGCAGGCGACGCAGGTCGTGCGCGGCGTGTCTTTCAGGCGGTGGCGGGCGGCGTAGTCGAGAATGGCGTGGTGGGCGTTGGTCATGCCCTTCTGCAGAAAGCGGAAAGGGTCCATCAGAACGGGGCGGGCTTCGCGCTGGAAAGAGTCGGCCAGCGTCTGAACGGCAATCTGCGCGGCAATTTCGCCGTAGTGATGTCCGCCCATGCCATCTGCGACAACCATCAGCAGAGCGTCGCGCGAGTAACAGTACGTCGTCCGGTCCTCGTTGTTGGCACGGCCACCCACACGGCTTTCCTGATAGATGGTGAATCTCATTGCGTCGGCTTCCTGAGTTTATCGACGAAGCGGCCAATCCAGCTCGGCGAGGGCTTCGGGCGGGGTGGGGTGACGGTCTCGACAAGCGCCTTCTGCAGTGCAAAAACGCTTTGCGGACGGTAAAGATGGTTGAGGTTGAGGCACCAGTCGATGATTTCGAGCAGGCGGTCGGAAAACTGACCGTCCCAGCGCATCATGGCCGGTGCCAGAGTGTCCTTTTTCATGCGCGCATCGGCGGCCAGCGGCGCGCAGCCGGCCAGGCAGGCGTACATCGAAGCGCCGACGCTGTAAATATCGCTCCACGGCCCGAGATCCTTGCGTGAGCCGTAATGTTCGGGCGAGGCAAAGCCCGGCGTGTACATCGGCTTGAGGATGGGCTGGTCGGTGATCAGGGTCTGACGGGCGGCGCCGAAGTCGATGAGGACCGGCGTGTTGTCACCGCGCAAGTAAATGTTCGAGGGCTTGAGGTCGAGATGCAGCAGTTTGTTCGAGTGCACCTCGCGCAGGCCGTTGAGCATGCGGGTGAACACGCCGCGCATGAAGCGCTCGGAGATATGTCCCTGATGCTTCTGGATGAACTCCTGCAGCGTCCGGCCGTGTTCGTACTCCATCACCATGTATACCGTTTCATTGGCGCGAAAAAAATTCAGCACGCGGATCACGTTTGGGTGAGAGAGACGGGCCAGGGCGCGGCCTTCCTCGAAAAAACACTTCATTCCGTAGCGAAATGCACCCAGATGTTCGGCCGAGATGAGCGGCGTGACATCTCCGCGCGTACGCAGCGCCAGGCTATTGGGCAGATATTCCTTGATGGCCACTTGCCGCCCGGCCGTGTCGGTCGCCAGGTACACAATAGAAAAGCCGCCGAGCGAGAGCTGGCGGTCTATTGTGTATTCTTCCAGAAGGTGACCGTTGGGTAACGGCTGATTGGCTTGTTGCGCCATGGAGCTCGCGGTTATGATGCAATTTCAGGCATTTTCGGGCGTGTTGTCCGGACTGTAAAGCAAGGGATTCCCGACAATGATTTGTAGTATGACCGGTTATGCCGTTAAAACACGTGATTTAGAGCACGGAACGCTGCAACTTGAGCTAAAAAGCGTCAATTCACGCTATCTTGATTTTCATTTCCGGGTTGCCGAAGACCTGCGTGCACTGGAAATCCCGCTACGCGAACTGCTTGCCGCCCGCATCAATCGTGGCAAGGTCGAGTGCCGTCTCTCCTTCAATGCGGCCGCGGCCAAGGCCGATCAACTCAAAATCAACGGCGAGTTGCTGGCCACGCTCAAGTCGCTGAGTGAACGCGTGCGCGGTGAAATGCCCGAAGCGGCACCCCTGTCAGTCAACGAAACACTTCGCTGGCCCGGCATGTTCGGTGAGCAGAACGTGGATTTCGCTGCGCTGAGCCCCGAAGTCATGACTCTGGCGCGCGACGCACTGGTCGATTTCACGGCGACCCGCGGCCGCGAAGGCGACAAGCTGGCCGAAACGATCGTCGACCGCGTCAACGCCATGCGCGACATCGTTCGCCGTGTTGCGCCGCGCATTCCGGAGGCTCAGGCCATTTACACCGACAAGCTGCGCCAGCGCCTGACTGAAGCGCTCGGTGGCGCCAGCGACGACCGTGTTCTCCAGGAAGTCGCCGTCTTCGCGACGCGCATCGATGTTGCGGAAGAACTGGCCCGTCTGAGTACCCATCTCGATGAAGTCGAGCGCGTGCTCAAACACGGAGGCGCCTGCGGCAAGCGCCTTGATTTCCTGATGCAGGAACTCAATCGCGAAGCCAATACGCTCGGCTCGAAGTCGGCGATCACCGAGGTGTCGCAGGCGTCGATGGAACTCAAGCTGCTCATCGAGCAAATGCGCGAGCAGATCCAAAATTTGGAATAGTGTTTCAAGTCGTCGCAATCAGCTGCGACAACCCAACAAAGCCGCTAACCATGCGGCTTTTTTCATTTCTCAAGGTTGCACGGTGAATCACAAAAGCGCATGATTGTCGTGTACCCGTAGGTGTACCCGGGAGGTTTTACGGTGGTCTATTTGGGTACACCAACAGTAATTTGACGTGGGTGAGGCGATGGGCAAGCTGGCGGATATTCAAATTCGGGCATGGATCAAGAGCGGCGAACGATTCGAGGGCCGCGCTGATGGCGCTGGGCTGTATCTGCGATTTCGAGAGGGTGACTCCGGGGCTACCTGGCGTTTCCGCTATCGTTTCGACGGTAAGCAGCGCGTGATGAACCTGGGCAGCTATGCCGTGCTGTCACTGGCAGACGCCCGCAAGACCGCAAAAGACCTTTCCGCGAAAGTTGCGTTAGGCCATGACGTTGCCGGCGAGAAGCAGGAACGTAAGCGCGAAGCTGCCGCCAAGATTGAGGCCGACAAAAACGCCCTGACTGTCGGCCAGCTTGCCGATGAATATTTCGAGAGGATGATTCTCGGGCGTTGGAAGCATCCGAATATTGTCCGGTCGAGGATTGAGAACGACATCAAGCCGAACATCGGCAAGATGAAGGCCGAGGATGTGAAACCTCGCGACATCGATAGCATGCTGCAAACCATTGTCAAGCGCGGCGCCCCAACGACGGCAAATGATGTGCTGCGCTGGATCAAGCGAATTTTCGATTTCGGCATCAAGCGCCATGTGATCGAAACCAACCCGGCCAGCGCCTTTGATATTGCTGATGCCGGCGGCAAGGAGGAAACGCGGGACCGATGGTTGAGCCGCGAGGAAATCATCAAGCTATTCCAAGCCATGCGCGACAAGGCGGGATCATTCGTCATCGAGAACAAATACGCCGTTCGCCTGCTGCTGCTCTTGGCCGTGCGCAAAGAGGAACTGGTGGCTGCTCCGTGGTCGGAGTTTGATCTGGATAACGCCGTATGGCACTTGCCAGAAGAGCGCACAAAGACCAGCGCAGCGATTGATATTCCGCTGCCACCAATGGCTGTTGAGACGCTGCGTGAATTGCACCGGCTGGCAAATGGCAGTCGCTACGTTTTCCCAGCACGGAAGATGCAGCAACGGATGATTCCGCACATTGATCTCAATACGCTGAATGCCGCTCTCTCGAAGCATATCAAGCCGCTACTCAAGGACGTTCCGAACTTCACCATTCACGATTTCCGGCGCACGGCCCGCACGCACCTGGCCGCCCTGGGCGTTGATCCGTTCGTTGCTGAGCGATGCTTGAACCACAAGATCAAGGGGGTGGAAGGCACCTACAACCGGCACGACTACTTTGACGAACGCAAGGCAGCACTGAATGCCTGGGCCAGTCTGCTTAAGGCGCTAGAAGAAGGCAGGCAGGATTACAACGTTGTGCCGCTTCAATCGAGAAGGCCTGCAGCATGAGCAAAAGAACGGCCTATTCGCGCTATCTTGACGCGAAGGCGAAGCCGACTCCAAACGGGAAATTGTCTTCGGGTTCGTTGTTTGACATGCAAAGGGCGCTTCTGGATGCTCTTCGGTCTGGCCAACCACTTCCAATAGAAATGCAGCGTGACCTGGCCTTTTCATTCGAAGAGCTTGTAACCGGAAATCAACCGGAGTTGCTGACAGTATTGAGGGGGGCTGGTAAGCCTGATCCTACATTGAAACGGTATCTCAGAAAGGAGGCTATCAGATATTTGAGGTGGGTTTCAGACGGCCGCATCAACGATAAAACACCCTTAAAAACGGTTGCAAGATCATTCGGCGTAACCGCCAAAGCGGTTGAAACTTGGATTGATGCTTTCAGTGATACAGAGATTGACCCGCTTGTTTTTGAATCTCCAGATTTAGCCGAATTTGAAGACTCTGATGGTGGTTTGGTGAAAAGAGACCATTCGGAGCTTGTGAAATCCGTAATGATAGCCTGCGGAAATCGGTACCGAATTTACTCTAAGCCATTGATTGCTGTCAGAAGTTAACCTGCGGATTAGTTTCTGACCGCCAGTCTCACACTGCGTCATGTTGATTCACTCATATTCACGAGGAAACCATGGCGCAAGAAAACAAACAGGTTGGCTCCCAGCCCACCAGTAACGCACATCAGGTACCCGAGGCGCTTCGCGACTTCGATTCGCTTCCTGATTCCGCGAATGTTCGTTTACCCGTAGTTAAGGCCCTGTACGGCTGTTCAGCCGCCACCGTTTGGCGAATGGTCAAAAGTGGCCGCGTGCCACATCCACGGAAAATTTCGGAGCGAATCACCGCCTGGGAAGTTGGGGCGTTGCGCAAGTCACTTGCTGCAGCGTAGGCGGCACCATGAATCGCCAGAATACGCCAACACAGCCGGCAGGTAGCGCTGGCGGCGAACCCTCCTTGCGTGAAGTCCTTGACGCGATCCGCGAACAAACCCGGATGCTCACCACCATCGGCGCGCACCTGTCCAAGCTGGTAACCCTCGCTGAGAAGAAAGGCGAGCGCTGACATGGCCAGGTCAAGAAACATCAAGCCGGGTTTCTTCCGAAATGCTGATTTGGCTGAACTGCCATACGAGGCACGCCTGCTGTTCGTCGGCTTGTGGACGATTGCCGATCGAGAGGGGCGCCTTGAAGACCGCCCGAAGCAGATCAAGATGGAAATCTTCCCTGCTGACAATCTGGATTGTGACCAGCTGCTGAATGATCTTGCAAGCACTGGCATGGTTGTTCGGTATGAGGTTGAAGGCAAGCGATACCTGCAAGTTACCAATTTCGGCAAGCATCAAAACCCGCACAAAGACGAGAAGCAAAGCACCATACCTGCACCGGGTTTGCCTGATGCAAGCACGGTGCAAGCACCGGGCAAAGATGATGCAAGCACCGTGGGAATCCTGCTGATTCCTGATTCCCTCTTACTGATTCCTGAAGAAAACCCTTGCTCACCTTCGGCGAGCGCGTCGGCAGATGATGGCTTCGCCAGCTTCTGGAAACTGTACCCAAATAAAGTAGCCAAGCCTCAAGCCCTGAAGGCCTGGAAGAAGATCAAGCCGGCTGGCCAGATGCTTGCTGACCTGATGGCAGGCCTTGACCGTCAGAAGGCCGGCGAGCAATGGCAGAAGGACGGCGGCCAGTTCATCCCGCACCCTGCAAGCTGGTTAAACGCCAGGCGCTGGGAAGATGAGGCGCCGCCATCTGCTGACAATACGGCAGCACCGGCCCGCAATCCGATATTCGCGGGGGCTATCTGATGAATACCTCTCACCTGCCGTACGGTGCAGCCGAGATCGTGGCCATTCGCTCAACTGGCAAGCGCCCGGCTGATATGGTTTTGGTATCGATGATCGGGCCGTTGCGCGAAACCAACCCGGTGGTCATCGCCCAGCCATCACGCAGCTACGACTGGCGCTTCGTTGTCGCGCTGCCTGTCCTGATCGTGGCAACGACCGATACGCCGAACCTTGCGGGCATCGTCAAAGCTGTCGACTCCGCTGAGCCCGATTACCTGTCGGTCTGGTTCGCCGACCGCCAGGACGGTATCAACATTCAGATCGATGGTTACCGCCCCCAGACAAAGAGCGGCCGACGCATGGGCGCAGTGCAGCGCGCGACGTTTGCCGGCCTGGGTTCAACCGAATCCGCCGGCGATTGCCTCTCACAGATTGCCGGCCAGGTGAAACGCCAGGCCATGGAAAACGCCGACCGCTTTGACGCCGCTCTGGTCGACATGGCCACAGTCGGATTCCGCCGCATCTTTGGCAAGGCATGGAGGGCTGCGGCATGAACGTGATCGACGACACCATTGATTTCGACGCCTACCTGAAGGGGCCGAACGAGGCGCCCATGATTCAGCCGGCCTCGAGCTGGGCTGATGAGGTGATCGCAGCCTTCGAGCGACCGGCCAACCATGCCGGCGCCTGTCTGCCATGGCCGAAGACACGGGAGATGGTCCGCCTGCGTAGTGGCGAGCTGACTATCTGGCCGGGCATGTCCGGGCATGGCAAATCGATGATGGTGGGGCAAGTGGCCCTGCATCTGATGGAGCAGGGCGAGAAGGTCTGCCTCGCCAGCATGGAAATGAAGCCGACCAGCACGATGCAGCGTATGTGCCGGCAGGCATTCGGCTGCAACATTCCGAACCGCCAGGACATTCGCGACCTTCACGCCTGGACAAATGGCCGGCTGTGGCTATACGACCAACAAGGCCAGGTAAGCCCGGATCGCATCCTGGCTGTGGCGCGGTACTGCCACGAGGAGCTCGGCATCACTCACTTCGTTATCGACAACCTGCTGAGCTGTGGCATCGCTGAGGACGGCTACGACGCGCAGAAGCAATTCGTTCTGGCGCTGGCCACCCACGCCCACGACACCGGCCAATCGGTTCCTGCTGGCGCACAGCCGCAAGGGCAAAGACGAACTGACGCCCCCGGGCAAATTCGATGTGCGCGGATCCGCATCCATCACCGATCTGGCCGACAACGTTTTCAGCATTTGGCGAAATCGCGGCAAGGAAATGGCGATTGAGGCCGGCGACCACAGCAAGAAAGACGAAGCCGACGCGCTGCTGATTGTCTGCAAGCACCGTCATGGCGATTGGGAGGGCCGGGTAAAGCTCTGGTTCGACCGACGCAGTCAAGCCTATCTGCAGGGACCAAACGACCAACCCAAGGCCATGCAACTACGGGCCGACGACGACAAGGTGGAGTTCTGACATGGCAACAGTGACCCGCAAATTCAAAGCCAATTTCTTGACCTTTGCCGCGCATCGCGTAGCAACTGGCCAGTGGTCTGACGACGATGTTGCAGAGCTTCAGGCAAGCATTCGCGCAGACCTTTACCCCGGACCTGACCTGCAGCGTGCGGGTTTGGTGTTCGTACTCGCTTCTGGCGTTGAGATACCGGCATCGATTGATGACCACGAGGAACGTTACCGCCTGTGGGATGAGTTCTTCGAGGCCGAAGCTGAGGCCATCAATCAAATTCAAGAAAAAGAGGCGTGAGCATGGTTTTCCCTAGTGCCACGCGCCGACCAGACGCCCGGCAAGGGGTTGGCGCTTCATGCGTGAAGAAATCGAACAGCGGCGTTTATTTGCAGTTTCACCAATGAGCCGGCGCCACGGGGTGCCGGACGATTCATTCAACAAAGGAGTGTAGCAATGTGGAGAAAATTCAATGTTTGCATGGCTGAAGCGGATAGCGGCGAAGGTAGCGGGGCCGGTGGCGGTGGTTTTGCCTACGCCGCAGCCACTTCAATCAGTGCCGGCGAAGCCAGGCCGGCCGCGATCCCGGAGAAATACCAAGTCAAAAAGGAAGACGGCTCGCTCGACATCGAAGCCAGCAGCCTGAAGCTGTCCGAAGCGTACAGCCACCTGGAAAAGCGCATGGGGTCCGGCGATCTGCCGCCACGCTCTGCCGATGAATACCAGCTGAATCTTCCTGACGCATTCAAGGACACGGATTTTTCGGGCGACCAACTGCTGAGCCAGTTCAAGCAGGACGCCCTGGCCAAGGGATTCACTCAGGAACAATTCGATTTCGTGATGGGCAAGTATTTCGAGATCGCCCCCGGGTTGATGTCCGGCGCCAAGCAGCTTTCCCTGGATGACTGCGTTGCTGACCTGAAAACAGAGTGGAAAACCGATAAGCGATATGAAGCCGAGATGCAGCAGGCGCAGAACGCGGCCAGGGCTTTCGGCGACAAGGATGCGGAAGGGTTGATGCAGGACTACGGCAGCGATCCCCGCTTTGTCAGGCTGTTGAATCGCGTCGGGGCCGAGTTGAAAGAAGACAGTTCTTTTGGTCCTGACGTTTCGTGGAGTCGCGGTGAATCGGTTGAATCCCTGATGACATCCGAGGCCTACAACAACGCCAAGCATCCTGATCACGCCAAGGTATCGGCGCAGGTTAGCGCCTATCACAAAGCCAATACCCGCGATCCCCGGGTCTTTTGACACCCCGCCATAAAAAGGGGAATAACCATGTCAGGATGGACCGCCGCAACCTACCTAGCAGCCGGGTCGCTTGCTGTCGGCGTAGGCTCTGCTGTCTATAGCGGACAGCAACAAAAGCAATCCAACGATACCCAAGCCCAGATCGCCGAGAACAACGCAGCCTATTCCGCCGATTCGGCCCGAGCCCATGCCGAGAAGATCAGGAAGGCCGGCCGGGCACAACAGGGCACTACCAAGGTGGCGCTTGCCGCATCTGGCGTCAAGCTGGCCGAAGGCACCGCGCTTGAAGTCGACAAATCGATTATCCAGAACTCGGAACAGGATGCGCTTTCGGCGATTCTCTCCGGTGATCGGGCGTTGAAATCAGGAGCCGATGAAGCCGGGATGTTGCGGGCTTCCGGCCAGGCGGCGCAAACAGACGGATATATGAGCGCAACTGGGACCGCTCTATCCGGCGCATTCAGATACTCAAGCGGAAAGTGGACGGCCAAAAAATGAGAATCCCCATCGGAAATTTCGGCAACGCCATCCCGCAAGCAGCACCGGCTCCTCGCGTTCCCGGTGGTGCAGGGCGTGGCGCCGAAGCTTTGCAGAAAGCCGCAAGCGGACTCGTCGATTCAATCGAGTCCGGTGTAGTCGAAGAAAAGCGCCTGGCCAAGGAACAAGAGGAGAATCAGCAGGCACTTGACCGGGCCAAGGCTGCCAATGCCGTGCTTGATCGTGAGATTGAAGTTGATGCAATCGGCAAGGATATTGAGCGGCGTGTCGCCTCCGGAGAGATCCACTACGACAAGGCGCACGAGCAGTATAAGAACAAGGTGTTCGAACTCAAATCGCCCGAAACAACTGGTTTTGACCCGGTTACTGCAGAGAAACTCAGCAAGGGCATGAAGCAGGTCGACTTCAAGGGCAGCGGCAACATTGATGGCCTGGTGGCGAAGGCCAAGACCGCTGATTTCAGGTCACAGACTGATGGCATCCTCGACAAGCTGGGTAAGAAGGCAGGGCTGCCCGGTGCCGACATGGAGGGAGTGGCCGCGCAGATAGACGCTATGGATAACATCGGACGGCAAGCCTACGGCGCCGGCTGGGACAAGCGCAAGCAGGATTGGAAGGACAACACTTGGGATGCGCAACTGACTCAGCAGGCTATGGGCGTCCGGGACAGCCTGGACGGCATCAAGACGCTACAGAAGGAAATCACGCAGGGCTCCTACGCCGACAAGCTCGACAGCGGCCGGCGCAATTCTCTGGTGGCCAAACTCGACGGCTACCGAACGTCGTTGATCCAGCGCAACGAAGCCGCTGCGGCACGAGCAGCGCGCGAACAGGAAATGCGGCTGAAGAAAGCCGAGGCCGAATTCAATACCTTTCAGGGCATGGCCGACAAGGGAACTACGCTTTCCCCGGAGTACGTCGACCGTGCAGTGCAGATGACAGCCGGCACGCCATACCAAGCCGGCATAAAGGCAATCGCCAAGCAGGCACAGGAGACGGGCGGCATCGCTGCGCAGCCAATCCGCAATCAGGAGGCCGCGCTTACCCAGATAGACACGCTGATTGCCAAGCAGGGACGGACGCCGGAACTCGACAAGCGCAGGGAACAAATTGCCAACGTGCTTCACTCCAGTCAGACCGATGTGACCGAGAACGGTCTGCGCGCCGGGCTCGAGCGGGGCGTCATCACCGAACTGGCGCCGATTGATATTTCCACGCCGCAAGCCTTCGCCGCGTCTATCTCGAAGCGTGTGTCGCAGGCCGAAACAGTCGGCCAGTGGGCAGGTAAGGCGGTGTCGCCTCTGGATGCCACGGAAGCCGCAGGCATTCGTTCCATGCTCGACGCTATGCCGGCAAAGCAGAAGTCGCAGGCCATCGCAACTATTTCGCATTCGCTTGGCACCAAGGCTTCAGTAGCAGTTTCCGAACAGCTTTATTTGCAGGACAGGCCGACTGCTTTAGCGTTTTCTGCAGGCAGTGATTTTACCACCGCTGGGCGATACACATCCGAATTGATCCTGAAGGGCGCGACGGCCATCAAGGACGGCACGGTGATTCGGGACGAGAAGAAGGTGACGGGTTGGAAGGCCTCAATTGCCGCGGAGCTAGATGATCTGAATATTGCAAACGAAGCAATCAAAACCCAGCTCAAGGAATCGTCCTATTACATATCGGCCGGACTGGCATCCGAGGCAGGCGGGGTAGCGAGTATTTCGGATATTCGGCAGGCAGTGAGATTGGCCATAAACGGGGAAATCATCGAGCACAACGGCAAGAAATTGCCGCTTCCGCCCGGGGTTGATGAAGGGAGGTTCCTCGTTCGCTTGCAAGATATCGGAGCGTCACAGGTTTTGAGGCAGGCACCTGATGGGATGGTTCGCGTGGCAGGCGTTGAAATGCCAGCGGCTGATTTCGCGACGAGCATCCCAGCTCAAGAACTGTTGGCAGTTGGCGAGGGGCGGTACGTCGTCATCGTCAAAGGCCGGCCAGTGACCGATGCATCCGGCAAGAAAATCATTATTAAGGTGAAATAAATGTCAATTTTCGACATGTTCGAAGAGCCGTCGACCCTGTCCTTTCTCGTTCATGCAAACCGCCATGAATCAGTAGAGACGGCCAAGCAAAGAATGCAAGACGAGTTGCAGCAAATTGCAGAAATTGATCTGGATGCCATCACGCCTCACGAGGCAATGGAGCGGATCGCCGTAGTCAAAGGGCTTTCCATGGCTTTGCACGCATCGCAAGGAGGGGGGTGAAATGGCAGCCAGTCAAACCGAAGCCGATCTGCGCCGCATCTGGGGCAAGGATTTCGACAAGCGAATGGGCGATGTCCTGGATGTCTTCGACACCCTGCCCGCCGATGCCCAGCAGCGAATCAATAACGGTGGGGCGGCCGAACTGAAAGCACTGGCGGCGATGAAAGACCCCGCCTATCTCAACCCCAAGCACCCCGACCATGCTGCTGTTTCCAAGCAGGTCAGCGAGCAATTCAATTCTTTATTTGGCAGCGATCCTGCCGCATCAATTTAAAGGGGACTCACCATGGAACTGAAAGAACTACTGGCATTGAATGAACCGTCCGTCGAACAGTACGGCGAGATGGAAAAGCAATTGCTCAGCATTGCGCGTGCAGCTTCGGCAGAAATCACCCGACTGGACGCCGAAGGCCTGGCCCGTGGCGCCGACCGCTTGCTGGGCCATGATGATGGTGGCGAGGCGCGCGCGGCTGCAAGGGCTACGGCAGAACAACGCCGCTCCGACGCTGAAAACGTGCTTGCCGATGTTCGCGGCAAGTCTGCATCCCTGCAGGCTCGCCTGGAGAAAGAGGCCGACGAGCAGGCTTGGGCAGAGGTGCGCCGGCTTTTTGCGGCACGGTCCCGCGCAATGGAAGAAATCGACGCCCTATGTTCGAAGATCGGCGAACTCTACGAACCCCCTAAAATTGACCTGCGCAATGCAGAAGCAATGCGCCGCGAGATGGCCGCGGTGTATCGCGACATGAGGGCCAAGCGGATTGATGTGCATGACGGCACGCGGCTGGTCTACGTGCTCAACGCGCTCCGGCAGGCCTATGAAACCGACGTATTGCAGAAGCGACTTGAAAAGCTGGAGAGTTTTTATGGCACGCAACATCAAAAAGCGCCTTGAGGCCCTAGAGGGGGGGCGCAGCAAAGCAGATCAAGACGAAGATGAAGATGGGCTGAGAAGCGAGATAGCCGAGGCCGAGCGCCAGGCTTGCCTCATTGCTGCCTGGCATCAACATCATAAACTCAGTGTGCCGATTGGTAGCGTGCTGCCTGACATGCTGCGATATGTCGATGAAAGTGAGGCCAGGCGCTTGCTGGCGATGGACTACAACTCAATATATCGGGCTATCGGCATGCCCAACCACACGGCAGTCGCGAAAGCGGTACCACAAGCGAAGCCCGAGGAAAGGGCAATGCCACAGGTCCAAGTTCCGGGGTGGCATCGTGGTCGATAGCAAGGCGCCCGGGGATAAGCTGCTGGTCGATTGGTTCCGGGT
Source organism: Betaproteobacteria bacterium (assembly GCA_016705475.1). GTDB lineage: Bacteria > Pseudomonadota > Gammaproteobacteria > Burkholderiales > Rhodocyclaceae > Azonexus. Next base: position 187,518 of record JADIYD010000001.1, read on the forward strand.
GATTGTCGACCTTGACCGTGAGGGCTACGGCGCAACGGTTGTCGCGCTGTCCATTGAAGTCCCGAAAACGACGCTGCTTGGGTGGAAGCAAGGCAGTCGGCCGAAGTACGAGGAGGCGTGCCTGCTGATTGACCTATGGGCCAGGGTGTTGAAAAAGGAGCGTGACCAAGTGCCGATGATCAGCCCCTTTGACTTCCGGCGGTAGGTGTTTCCGCCCCTTCTCCCCTTTTCGCCTGGCGGGGCTAGGGGGCGGCGCTGGCCTTGTGCTTGTCTTGCTGCTCCGGTGATAGGGCGCGGGCAGATTCGGTTTTCTGGATACTCGCAACGATAAGGCTCATGCTGCCACCTCTTTGGAATTGCTCGCCATACCAACCAGTGATTCGGCGAGTTCATCAACTTTAGAGAGAAGGTCTTTCACAGCCCATGAAGCATTGTCGCGTGAAACATCATCCACTTCCCCGGATCGCCCAATCAAGTCAACAATCCCTTTGGCTTGAGCAAGACACTTCGAAATTTCGGTGTAAAAATCATCCGGCGAATAGTGGTCGTAAATGCCAGCGTTCGGTGCTGCAGTAGTATCGGCGGTAGCCATGGTGCAATCTCCTATATTGCGTTGCGGTTAGGGAATCCTTGGTGTCATCACCACCAGGGCTTCCCGCTTTGCCTGATGACTCCCCAAGCTGGGGACTCCCGTCAGGCGGCGGCAAAAAAGCGGCAAATAACCGGCAGGCCGAAGACAACCCAAGGCGAGCCAAGGATGCCGGCGAGCACAACACAACCAACAGCCATGCCGTAGTGGCCGGCTGGCGCATGCACGAGCAGTGCAACGCTCAGCGGGCCGACGATCACGAAGAGACCCCAAGCCAGAACGGCAAATAGACCAATCAGGCGGATGGTGCTGATCGGGCTTTGGTGAGTAGTGGTGGTGGTCATGATTGGCTCCTTGTTGAATCCATAGTAGGACTTACTATAGAGCGTGTCAATAGCACTTTATGCTATGATTCAAAGAAATTCAGGAGATGACCAATGTCACCACTCAGCAAGACTCAGCAGGCCTTGGCCTTGATGGCTTCCGAAGATATTGGCGCCAGCGAAGCGGCCCGGCGTGTCGGCATCAAGGCTGGAACTGTGCTGTCTGCGGTCATGCGGATGAAGGGCAAAGATGTTTGCCCATGCTGCGGCCAGGTGGTGCGCGAAGGGTTCGAGATCAACCGGGACGTGCTGAAGGATCAGGGGTAGTCGTGGCTGTTTTCCTTTTCTACGCCCAGCCCGACATATACAATCGGTTGTATCGCAACGCATCAGGCAAGCCCATGAAATCAGTGTACCCAAGCGTGTACCCGCTCGAAAAATCGATTAACTATGAATCAGTAGTGGCGGGCCTTTGTGCTCGCTACTACTGATTCAGATCCAACGAATAAATCGCGAGTGGCGCCGTGGCCTGCCGATTGTGCGGGCCAGTTTCAATTTTGGCCGATATTCCCGGTTGACCGTAGCAAGTAGGATTTAACGTTGTATTCCCGCGGTGGCGGGCGTTTTTCAGAGGGTTAGCATGGCTGGAAATCTTTATGTGGTGGCTGCACCGTCCGGTGCCGGCAAAACGACACTGGTTCGATTGCTTCTGGAGCAGGAAAAGGCTGTTCAGCTCTCCATTTCCTACACCACCCGCGCGCCGCGTCCGGGCGAGGAAAACGGGCGCGAATATCATTTCGTCGATGCCACCGAATTCCAGGCCATGATCGGCCGGCAGGAGTTCCTCGAATGGGCCGAAGTGCATGGCAATTTCTACGGTACCTCGAAGAAATGGATTGCTGACCAGTTGGCGATTGACCGCGATGTCCTGCTCGAGATCGACTGGCAGGGCGCGCAGCAGGTGCGGGCGCTGTTTCCGCAGGCGATAGGTGTCTTCATCCTGCCGCCGTCGATGGAAGAGCTGACCCGTCGCCTGACCGGTCGCGGCACAGACAGTGCCGACGTCATTTCCCGCCGTCTTGCCGCTGCGCAGGCCGAAATGCGCCATGTCGGAGAATTCGACTATGTTATTATTAACGACCAGTTGGCTCAGGCTCTGGATGATTTGCGCGCGGTTGTGCGCGCCTCCCGCCTGAGCTTTGGGGCACAGCGTGCACGGCACGCCGCCCTGTTTCAAAGAATGATCTGATTTTGAGGTTCCCATGGCTCGCGTTACCGTTGATGACTGTCTGAAAAAATCCCCAATCGCTTCATGATGACCCTGGCCGCAGCACACCGCGCCCGCCAGCTGGCCAATGGCGCGACGCCGCTGGTCGACGCCGAGAAGCACAAGCCGACTGTCGTTGCGCTGAAGGAAATGGGCGCCGGCAAGATCGGTCTGGAAGTGCTTAACCGCGGCCAGTCCTGAAAGCAGGGGCGGTGAAGACTGATGGATTCCGCGCCGTCACCTCTGCCGCCTGCTGAAGAGGAGCCCGCCTACCGGGTTTTCCTCGATAGTCTCGATTACCTTTCCCCGCTGATCTAGAGAAAATCAAGGCTGCGTACGCATACGCAGCCAAGGCGCACGCCAGTCAGCGGCGCATGTCGGGCGAGGCGTATATCACGCATCCGCTGGCCGTTGCCGGTGCCGTTGTCGAGTGGCGGATGGATGGCGATGCCATAGCGGCAGCGCTCCTCCACGATGTGCTGGAAGACACCGGAACGACCAAGCACGAACTGGCCGAGAAATTCGGCAAGGAAGTCGCCGAGCTGGTCGATGGTCTGTCCAAGCTCGACAAGATGGAATTTGCTTCCTATCAGGAAGCGCAGGCCGAGAATTTCCGCAAGATGCTGATGGCCATGGCGCGCGATTTGCGCGTCGTGCTCATCAAGCTCGCCGACCGCCAGCACAATCTGGCGACGATGTCGGCGATGCGCGCCGACAAGCGCGCCCGCATCGCCCGCGAAACGCTGGAAATCTACGCGCCGATTGCCTTGCGGCTCGGCCTCAACAAGCTCTACCGCGAGTTGCAGGATACGTCGTTCCGACTCATCCACCCGCACCGCGCAGCGGTGCTGACCAAGGCGCTGTCCACTGCGCGCGGCAACCGCAAGGAGCTGCTGACGCGGATTCTTGATGGCATCAACGACAAGCTGGCGCATGCCGGCCTGAAGGCCGAGGTGTTCGGTCGCGAAAAGAGTCTGTACTCGATTTTCCGCAAGATGAAGGAAAAGCAGCTGTCGTTTTCGCAGGTGCTCGATATCTATGGCTTCCGCGTCGTTGTCGACAACGTGCCGACCTGTTATCTGGCGATCGGCGCCCTGCACAGCCTGTTCAAGCCGGTGCCCGGCAAGTTCAAGGACTACATCGCGATTCCCAAGGCCAACGGCTATCAGTCGCTGCACACGACGCTGATCGGCCCTTACGGTACGCCGGTCGAAGTCCAGATCCGCACGCGCGAAATGCACAACGTCGCGCAGGAAGGTGTGGCCGCGCACTGGCTGTACAAGGACATGGACGAGTCCAGCGCTGATCTGCAGATCAAGACGCACAAGTGGCTGCAGTCTCTGCTCGAAATGCAGACCAGCGACTCGGCCGAGTTCTTCGAGAACGTCAAAATCGATCTCTTCCCGGACGAGGTCGTTTTCACGCCCAAGGGCAAGATCATGGCCATGCCGCGTGGTGCGACCGTGGTCGACTTCGCCTATGCCGTGCATACTGACGTTGGCCACCGCTGCTCGGCAGCGCGCGTCAATCACGAACTGGCGCCGCTGCGCACCGACCTGCGTAACGGCGATCTGGTGGAGATCATCACCTCGCCGCAGGCCAGCCCCAATCCGGTCTGGCTGACCTACGTCAAGACGGGCCGCGCTCGCAGCAAGATCCGCCATTTCCTGCGCACCATGCAGAACGAGGAATCGGCCCGCCTAGGCGAACGCCTGCTGCGCCAGGAGTTGCTGTCGCTCGGTGTGGTGCCGATCTCGATTCCGACCGAGGTGTGGGACCAGATGGTCAAGGCCGGTGGCCAGAAGACCATCGAAGAGGTCTATACGGAAATCGGGCTGGGCAAGCGCCTGCCATCGGTCGTCGCCCGCCGTCTGCTGGCCCGTGAAAACATGTCGAACGAAGTGCCGAGCGGTATGGCGCTGGCCATCCACGGCACCGAGGGTATGGCCATCCAGCTGGCGAGCTGTTGCCAGCCGATTCCCGGCGACCCGATTATCGGCTCGATCCGCAAGGGCAGCGGCTTGATCATTCATACGCACGACTGCACGGCCATCCGCAAATCGCGCTCAACCGAACCGCAGAAGTGGATCGATGTCGAGTGGGAGCCGGAAGAAGGGAAGTTGTTCGAGATCCGCATCAAGGTCGAGGTCAAGAACGCGCGTGGCGTGCTGGCCCAAGTTGCCTCGGCAATTGCCGAGGCAGGCTCGAACATCGAGCATGTCGCCATGGACGCCGATCCGGAACGTCTGTTTACATCCCTCCGCTTCACGATCCAGGTTGCCCATCGCAATCACCTGGCGTCGGTCATGCGCGGCATGCGCCACATTCCCGAAGTGACCCGGATTACCCGTGAAAGGGGAGGCGACACTTGAGAGTGCTCGTGCTGGGTGCCGGGGTCGTCGGCACGGCAAGTGCGTGGTATCTCGCCCGCGCCGGGCATCAGGTGACGGTCATCGACCGTCAGCCGGTGGCCGGCAACGAAACGAGCTTCGCCAATGGCGGGCAGATTTCGGTGTCGCATGCCGAGCCGTGGGCCAATCCGCACGTCCTGGTGCGCCTGCGCAAATGGCTGGGGCGCGAAGATGCGCCCTTGCTCTGGCGCTGGCGGGCCGATCCGGCGCAACTGGCCTGGGGGCTGCGCTTCCTCGGTGAATGTCTGCCCGGTTCCACCCGCCGTAACATGGAAGCGATTGTCGCCATGGCGCTCTACAGCCGTGGCTGCCTGCAGAGGCTGCGTCAGGAGCTGGGCCTGCAATACGACCATCTTGAGCGCGGCATCCTGCACATTTACACCGACCGAGAGGAGTTTTCGGTCGCCATGGAGGCGGCGCAAGTCATGCGTCACCTGGGGCTGGATCGTCTTACGGTCGACGCCGAAAAATGCCTGAAAATTGAACCGGCGCTGGCCGGTGCGCGGGAACTCTTGGTCGGTGGCGATTACACACGCTCCGACGAGTCCGGGGATGCGCACAAATTTACCCAAGCCCTGGCTGAGCAGGCGCGTGCCATCGGCGTCGATTTTCGTTTCGGCATGGACATCGAGCGCATAGCCTCCGGCGGCAGCAAGATTGCTGCGGTAGTCGTCCGCGGCAAGGAGGGGGCGGAACTGTTGACGGCCGATGCCTACGTGGTTGCGCTCGGCAGCTATTCGCCACTGCTCATGAAACCGCTGGGCATCACGCTGCCGGTTTATCCGGCCAAGGGCTATTCGGCGACCCTGACTTTGGCCGAGGGTAGCGTGGCGCCGATGGTCAGTGTGACTGACGACGAGTGCAAGCTGGTTTTTTCCCGTCTCGGCAACCGCCTGCGCGTTGCCGGAACGGCTGAATTCAACGGCTACAACCTTGACCTCAACCCGGTGCGCTGCCAGGCATTGATCACGCGCACCCGCCAGCTTTTCCCCGAGTTGAAAACGGTCGGCGAACCGGAATTCTGGTGCGGCCTGCGCCCGGCGACGCCGTCTAATGTGCCGATCATTGGCCGGACACGTTACAGCAACCTGTGGCTCAACACCGGCCACGGTACGCTGGGCTGGACCATGGCCTGCGGCTCCGGCGCTGCGCTGGCCGAGCTGGTCAGCGGTACTCTGCCCGAACCGGATTTTCCCTTCCTGAAATGCTGATCGACACCCACTGCCATCTCGACGCGGCTGAATTTGATGCCGACCGGGATGCGGTGTATGCCGCGGCAATGGCGGCCGGGGTGGGGAGGATCGTTGTGCCGGGTGTTACGGTCAACCGGAATTTTCGGCCAAAATCGACAATCGCCGACTATCCGGCCTGCGTCGAGGCCTACGGTATCCACCCGCTTTACGTTGACCAATCCAGCCTGGAAGACCTGCCCCGGCTACGTGGCTGGCTGCAGCAGGCGCCTCCGGTTGCCGTCGGCGAGATCGGGCTTGATTTCTACGTGGCCGGACTCGACACCGAGCGTCAGACCCATTATTTCGTCGAACAACTCAAGCTTGCCCGCGAGTTCGATTTGCCCGTGCTGCTCCATGTCCGCCGGGCGGTCGACCCGGTTCTCAAGCAGCTGCGCCGGATTGGCGTGCGCGGCGGCATCGCCCATGCCTTCAACGGTAGTCGGCAGCAAGCCGATGAATTCATCAAACTCGGCTTCGTCCTCGGCTTTGGCGGGGCAATGACTTTTGATGGCTCGACGCGAATCCGCGAACTGGCTAAAACGCTCCCGCTCGAATCCATCGTGCTCGAAACGGATGCGCCCGACATCCCGCCGGCCTGGCTCAATCGTGGCCGCAACTCGCCCGCCGAACTGCCGCGCATTGCCGATACCCTGGCCGAACTACGCGGCCTTTCCCGCAATGAAGTGGTCGCCGCAACGGCGGCCAATGCCCGGCGGATTCTGCCCGGCATTTGATCATCGTCAACATACCTACAAAAGTTATAGGGGTATTTCAGCGATTTGATCTGCGCTAAAGATTCGACGTCAGTTGGGCGTAGATTGCCCAAGCTGACATCTAATCGACTGGGCGTGGTATGGACATGAAAGTTTCCTCCGGCATCAATATTTCCAGCGTCATCCTGGGTGTTTTGCCTGCCGATAGCGCCATGGTCAGTACAAGCCTGCGCGAGCTCGACGGGGTCGAGGTCCACGCGATTGGCGAAGATGGCCGGATGATCGTCACGATCGAATCCGGCGACGAAGACAACACCAGCAACACCTTTGAGATGATCCGCCAGATGCCGGGAGTAATTTCGGCCGCCCTGGTGTTTCACCAGTACGAATCTGATCCAGACGAGGAGGCCTGAGATGATCGAAGTAAAACTTACCCGGCGTGATTTCATCAAGAGCAACGCAGTCGCGGCGGCCGCAACCGTTGCCGGCATCAGCGTGCCAACCGCCGTCATGGCGCAGCAGGCAGGCAAGGGCGACGGGGTGCGCTGGGACAAGGGCGTTTGTCGCTACTGCGGCACCGGCTGCGGTGTACTGGTCGGTGTCAAGGAAGGCCGTGTCGTGGCCACGCAGGGCGACCCCGATGCGCCGGTCAATCGCGGCCTGAACTGCATCAAAGGTTACTTCCTCTCCAAGATTCAATACGGCAAGGATCGTCTGCAAACGCCGATGCTGCGCATGAAGGACGGCAAGTACGACAAGAATGGTGACTTCAAGCCGATTACCTGGACGCAGGCTTTCGACATCATGGAAGAGAAGTGCAAGGCCGCGCTCAAGGAAGGCGGGCCACGCAATATCGCCATGTTCGGCTCCGGCCAATGGACGGTGTGGGAAGGTTACGCTGCCGCCAAGCTGATGAAGGCCGGCTTCCGCACCAACAATCTCGATCCCAACGCTCGCCACTGCATGGCCTCGGCCGTCGCCGGCTTCATGCGCACCTTCGGTATCGACGAGCCGATGGGCTGCTATGACGACGCCGAGCATGCCGACGTTTTCGCGCTGTGGGGTTCGAACATGGCCGAGATGCACCCGATCCTCTGGTCGCGCATCACCGACCGCCGCTTGAGTGCCAAACACGTCAAGGTCCACGTGCTGTCGACCTTCACCCATCGCTCCTGTGAATTGTCAGACAACACGCTGATCTTCAAGCCGCAGTCCGATCTGGCCATCCTCAACTACATCTGCAACCACATCATCACGACGGGTGCGGTCAACAAGGAATTCGTTGCCAAACACGTCAAGTTCGCCAAAGGCGTGACGGACATCGGCTACGGCCTGCGTCCGAATCACCCACTCGAAAAAGTGGCGATGAACAACGGCTACCCGGGTGAGGAAGGCAAGCCGAAGGGCAATCCGAACAACTCGACGCCGATGACTTTCGACGAGTTCGCTGCCTTCGTTTCCGAATACACGCTCGACAAGGCACACGAGCTTTCCGGCGTGCCCAAGGCAAACCTCGAAGCGCTGGCCAAGGCCTACGCCGACCCGAAGGTCAAGGTTGTTTCCTACTGGACCATGGGCTTCAACCAGCACACCCGGGGCACCTGGGTGAACAACATGATCTACAACGTGCACCTGCTGGTCGGCAAGATTTCCGAGCCGGGCAACGGTCCGTTCTCGCTGACAGGTCAGCCGTCTGCCTGCGGTACGGCGCGCGAAGTGGGCACCTTTGCCCATCGCCTGCCGGCCGACATGGTGGTGATGAATCCCAAGCACCGCGAGTTTTCCGAAAAGATCTGGAAGTTGCCGGCCGGCACCATTCCCGACTGGATCGGCCTGCACGCCGTGGCCCAGAGCCGCGCCCTCAAGGACGGCAAACTCGGCTTCTACTGGACGTCGACGACCAACAACATGCAGGCCGGGCCGAACGTCAATGACGAAATCTATCCCGGCTGGCGCAATCCCAAGGCCTTTGTCGTTGTATCCGATGTCTACCCGACTGTCTCGGCCATGGCCTCCGACCTCATCCTGCCTTGCGCGATGTGGATGGAAAAGGAAGGCATGTACGGCAACGCCGAGCGGCGCGGCCAGATGTGGCGTCAGCAGGTCAAGGCACCGGGTGAAGGCAAGTCCGACCTCTGGCAATACCTTGAATTTTCCAAGCGTTTCAAGATCGAGGAAGTCTGGCCAGCCGAGTTGCTAGACAAGAACCCGGAGTACAAGGGCAAGACCATGTACGACGTGCTGTTTGCCAACGGCCAGGTCAACAAGTTCGGGCTGGACGAGGTCGCCAAAGTGAACGCCCATGCTTTCAAGGACTACATGAACGATGAGTCCAAGGCATTTGGCTATTACGTGCAGAAAGGTCTGTTCGAGGAGTACGCCGCCTTTGGTCGCGGCAAGGCGCACGATCTGGCCAACTTCGACGTTTATCACAAGGCGCGTGGCCTGCGTTGGCCGGTGATCGATGGCAAGGAAACGCTGTGGCGCTTCCGTGAAGGCTACGACAGCTATGTGCCGAAGGGCGAAGGCGTTCGCTTCTACGGCCACGCTGACGGCAAGGCCATTGCCTTCGCGCTGCCTTATCAGCCGGCTGCAGAAATGCCCGATGCCGAATACGATCTGTGGCTATGTACTGGCCGCGTGCTGGAACACTGGCATACCGGCTCGATGACACGTCGCGTGCCGGAGCTCTACAAGGCCGTGCCGGATGCCGTGATGTACATGCACCCGGAGGATGCCAAGAAGCGTGGCCTGGCCCGCAACGATGTGGTCAAACTATCGACCCGTCGCGGCGAAATCCAGTTGCGCGTCGAAACCAAGGGCCGCAACAAGACACCGCTCGGCCTGGTCTTCGTACCGTTCTTCGATGAGCATCGCCTGGTCAACAAGCTGACGCTGGATGCAACCTGTCCGATCTCGAAAGAAACCGACTACAAGAAGTGTGCGTGCAAAGTGGTCAAGGCTTGAGGGACTGACCAAAAGAGCAATCAGGGAGTGCCGGACGGATGGGAAAGGGGCCCATCCGCACCGGCTGAACTGAACCAGTGACGAAAGCGATGACAGAAAAGACCCCAAAGAGCGGTGCGGCGCGCCGCCAGTTCATATTTGACTCAGCCAAGATGGTGTGTGGCATGGGCATGCTCGGCCTCGGACTCGGCTTGTACGCCAAGCAGTCCAAGGCCCTGCCGGCGCTCGCCCTGCGTCCTCCGGGCGCGCTGCCCGAAGATGACTTTCTGGGCGCCTGCATCCGTTGCGGCATGTGTGTGCGTGATTGTCCCTACAACACGCTTGAGCTGGCCAAGCCGGAAACACCCGTGGCGACGGGTACGCCATTTTTCAATGCGCGCAACATCCCTTGCGAGATGTGCGAGGACATTCCCTGCATCAAGGCATGCCCGACCGGCGCCCTGGACCACAGCCTGACGGACATCAACAAGGCAAAGATGGGCGTCGCCGTGCTCATCGACCATGAGACCTGCCTCAACTTCCTTGGCCTGCGTTGCGATGTCTGTTATCGCGTCTGCCCGGTCATCGACAAGGCGATCACGCTGGACATGGTGCCCAATGCGCGCACTGGCCGCCATGCGATGTTCCTGCCGACCGTTCATTCCGAACACTGCACGGGGTGCGGCAAGTGCGAGAAGTCCTGCGTCCTTGAAGAGGCTGCCATTCGCATCCTGCCGCCCAAGCTGGCCAAGGGCGAGTTGGGCAAGCATTACCGTCTCGGCTGGGACGAAAAATCGAAGGCCGGCAAGTCGCTGATCGATGAGTCGAAAATGGTCGACCTGCCGGACCGAGTGCCGGAGGGTGCAGTGCTGCCTGGTCACTATGACCCGGCCAGCGGCCAGACCGAGGCCATGCGCGGCATGCCGGGCAGTCAAGCCGGCGCCATCCCGAGCCTGCCACCCGGACTGGGGGGCAAGCCATGAGTGCCGCCAAACACAAACGGATAGGGGCCGAGGCGGTCGAGGAAAAGGGCTGGCTACGGGCGCACAAGTGGCTGATCCTGCGCCGCATGTCGCAGTTTTCCATTCTCGCCCTGTTCATGCTCGGGCCGTGGTTCGGTCAGTGGATCGTCAAGGGCAATCTGGCCTACAGCTACACGCTTGATGTGCTGCCATTGACCGATCCCTACGTTGCCCTGCAGTCGATGGCGGCCGGGCATTTGCCGGAAACGCTGGGCCTCATTGGCTTGGCTATCGTGCTGGTGTTTTACCTGCTGGTCGGCGGCCGGGTCTATTGCAGCTGGGTGTGCCCGGTCAATATCGTCACCGATGCCGCCGGCTGGCTACGCAACCGCATCGGCATCAAGGGCAGTTCGCAGCTGGGGCGCAATACGCGCTACTGGATACTCGGCATGACCATCGTCGGCTCGGCAGTGAGCGGCGTGGTGCTGTGGGAGTTGATCAATCCGGTTTCCATGCTGCATCGCGGTTTAATTTTCGGCATGGGAATGGCGTGGACCGTGGTTCTGGTCGTTTTCCTGTTCGACCTGTTCGTGACGAGTCGTGGCTGGTGTGGCCGGCTCTGCCCGGTCGGCGCTTTTTACAGCCTGATCGGTCGCTGGAGTCCGGTGCGCGTTTCCGCACCGAAGCGGACAGCCTGCAACGACTGTATGGATTGCTTCGAAGTCTGCCCCGAACCGCAGGTCATCCGACCGGCGCTCAAAGGTGAAGGCAAGGGTATCGGCCCGGTCATTCTGTCGCCGAACTGTACCAATTGCGGTCGTTGTATTGATGTTTGCTCGAAGGATGTGTTCACCTTCGGGATGCGTTTCAATAACCCGGTTTCCACTGCCCAGCCTGCGGTGGTGCGGACGGAAACCAACTGATTATCGAGTTCTAGAGGAGGAGCGCCCACCATGAAAACAACGCTGAAGACGAGAATTGCCATTCTGGCTGCCGCTGCCTGCTGGGCGCTGTCTACTCCGCTCGTGCAGGCGCAGGATGCACCCAAGCCGATGCGGGGCGCGGACGTCAGTGCCGCCGATCAGGCGCCGGAGGCCAAGAAATATCTGGGCGGCAAGCCGGGGGGGCAGGAAAAAGTGGCGCGTACCTACCGTGACCAGCCGCCGGTCATTCCGCACGCGGTAGAAAACTTCGACGAAATCACCCTCGAAGAAAATCAGTGCCTGACCTGCCACAGCGCAGAGACCTACAAGAAGAAGAAAGCGCCAAAGATCGGTGAGAGCCATTTCCGTGACCGCGATGGGAAGCTCCTGCCGACCACCTCATCGCTGCGCCATAACTGCACGCAATGCCACGTGCCGCAGGTCGATGCGCCGCCTCTCGTCGAAAACGACTTCAAGGGCGATCTGGCCGAAGGGAAAGCTGCCAAAGGCAAGAAAAAGAACTGAGCCAGCATTCAGCAACGAAAAAGGGAGCCGAGGCTCCCTTTTTTTCTGGACGTCCGATTTTTTCGGGGTTTTGGCTGCTTGCTGCGGTCGACCCCAAAAAACGGCCAAAAACGAATTGCCCGATGTGGCCTTTCAGGCCTCGGTCAGCGCATCGCGCATTTTCTGCAGCGCCTTGACCTCGATCTGGCGAATCCGCTCCGCTGATACGTCGAACTCGGCGGCCAGGTCGTGCAAGGTTGCGGCCTCGCCTTCCGGCAGCCAGCGGGCTTCGACGATGCGGCGGCTGCGCGGGTCAAGGACGCTCAGCGCTTCGCGAAGACCTTCATCGTGCAGGCGGGCAACAGCCTTGTTTTCCAGCACACGCGTCGGCTCGTAGCGCGAGTCTGCGAGGTAATCAATCGGCGCAAAGGCTTCGTCGCCGTCATCCGGATTGCCTTCCAGCGCAATATCGCGACCGGAAAGGCGGGTTTCCATCTCGACGACTTCGTCCTGCTTGACGCCCAGGCGCGCTGCGACTTCGGCCGCCTGAGGACCGGACAGCGTATCGACGCCTTCGTAATCGCTCTTCAGGCTGCGCAGGTTGAAGAACAGTTTGCGCTGCGCCTTGGTGGTAGCCACCTTGACCAGACGCCAGTTCTTGAGGATGTACTCGTGAATCTCGGCCTTGATCCAGTGCATGGCAAACGACACCAGACGGACGCCGCGTGCCGGATCAAAGCGTTTGACGGCTTTCATGAGGCCGATGTTGCCTTCCTGGATCAGGTCGGCATGCGGCAGACCGTAGCCGAGATAGCCACGGGCAATGGAGATGACGAGGCGAAGGTGCGAAAGCACGAGCTGACGTGCCGCTTCCACATCGCCTTCGTTGTGGAAACGCTCGGCCAGCCGGATTTCCTCTGCCTCGGCCAGCATCGGATAACGGTTCGCCACCTGAATGTAGGCGTCGATGTTACCAATGGCAGACGGGATGGGAAGCGCCAGGGCGTGGGTCATAGCGTAATGTTCTCCTTCAAGTTACATCCATATATTAGCACTCGCTGCCTATGAGTGCTAACAGGTGGGAATAGTTTCACGCTTGTATGACGTTAGTTGCCAATCGAGCCCACGCTGCTCTGTGACAGTGCCGCACAAAGAACATCGCCAGCCAGCGGGCGCTTGGCGCTCCGAGTGGCTGGCGAGGTTGTTTCGCAGCGGCGCAAGAGCGCCGCGCTTGTCGGGGGCCGGGTCGGTTCTTACTTGGCCGCGCCGCAGCTGGCGTCCTTTTTCTTGTCAGCACCGCACTTGGCTTCTTTTTTCTTGTCGCCACCGCAGGAGCCGTCCTTGGTTTTGGCGGCACCGCATTTCGCTTCGCCTTTTTTATCCGCGCCACACTTGGCGTCCGATTTCTTGTCGCCGCCGCACTTGCCATCGCTTGTCTTGTTGCCGGCGTCAGCCAACTGGTAGCCCGCAGTGAGTTTTTCGCTGGAGAAGGGATTTTCGGCAGCACCTGCTACCGAGGAAAGAAAAGTGCCGGCAACGAGCGCAGCACCGACAGCCATATTCAGTTTGGATTTCTTGGCAGACATTTTGGATTCTCCTGAGGTTGAAGACTCGAACGAGTCAATGCATTGCTGGGTTACGGCAACCGCCATGCTGCGTGCTGCCTTAAACCTGATTACGCGGTGAACTTGTTTCCGGATGCAGAAAGGCGAAATTTTTTCGTGGCGATCAATGGGGGCGTTATTCGTTGAGAAGCTTCTCAAGCGCTTCGACCAGTTCCGGGCTTTCCCAGTCAGTGCCGCCAACCAGCTTGGCGCGTAACCTGCCACGGCGGTCGACGAGGAAACTGCTCGGCAGGGCGATGGCCTTCCACTGCCCCATGGTAGTTGCCTCACGGTCAAGCAAAATGGGGAAGCTGACCGGCGTCGTGCTCAGGAAGCGGGTGATGACGCCTGGCTCCTCGGCGACGGCGATACCCGCCACGACCAGCCCGCGTGGGCCGAGCCGCGTCTTGAGGCGTTCCAGCGAGGGCATTTCCTCGCGACAGGGTTTGCAGTAAGTCGCCCAGAAATTGACCAACACCACCTTGCCGCGATAGTCGTTCAGGCTGACCTCCTTGCCTTGCAGGCTATTCAGTTTTAGCGCGGGTGCCGTCGCGGGCTCCAGTGATTTCAGGGCGGGCGCTGCGGGACAGAGCGTGAACCAGCCCGTGGCGATCAGCGAAGCCAGAATATGGGAAATTTTCATGGTCTGGACTCCAGCGCTTGCCTGTCTGGCTGCTCTAGTTCATTGGTCAGGGTTTTCAGTTCAGCCGGATCGAAAACCGGACGCGAGCAGCGGCCTTCGGTGCAGACGTAGGCGGCTGCCCTGCTCAGGGCCGGATAATTCACGTCGGCATTGGTTAGCGGTCCTTCGCGGCGATCCCACCATTCGATGCGTTTGTAACTGGCTGGCCAGCGCATGGCGCTTGTAAAGAGCTTCCGGGCCGCAGGATCATCGCGCCGGCCGACGACGGTAAGGTGTGCCGGATCGGATGCCAGTTCGTGGGCGGCGAGCAATATGCCGGGGTCGCTGATGCGGGAGAGGGCAAGCTCTGGGGTCACCAGGTAACGCATGGCGCTTTCGGCCAATTCCCGGTGCTGGCGTTCGCCGCTGTAGTGAAAGAGCAGGTTGGCGGCCCGTGCCAGCGCCAGGTTTTCGTCAAGACTGGCCACGGCAGGCAAGGGGCCGCTGCTTACCGCGCCAACAAAGCCGGGCTCGTTGATACGGGCAAAGCGTTTGGCGATGAAGCCGGCCGTGGCGCTGGCCTCGCGCAACCAGTGACGTTCTCCAGTGGCGCTGTGCAGTGAGAGCAGGGCGCGAAGCATGGCGAGATTGTCTGCCAGGTAGGGGCCGCCGCTATCGCTGGCGCTGTGGCTGAAGCCGCCACCCTGTAGGCGGCGGGTGGCGAGCATGCGCGTCGCTGAACGTTCAGCGTCGTGGAGCAGCGCCGGTTCGCCGGTCGCCATGTAGGCCTCGGCGAGCGCACTGGCGATCAGGCCGTTTTCGCGGGCGTAGATGCTGCGGTCAACCTTCGGAATGCCCTGTTTTTGGCGCTGACGGTCCGTCATGGCGAAGTAGTCACCGGCGTGCTCGCCTGGCTTGAGGTCAGCGTCCTGACTGGTGTAAAAACTGCCGTCGGGGGCTTGCAGGAAGCGGCGCAGGTAGCGGTGGGTGAGGTGGATTGCCTCGCGGTCGCGTGGGTCTTGCAGAGCGGCATAACCGAGGGCGAACATGCGCAGATAGTCCGCCTGAATGAAGCCGAGTTTTTCGAAATGCGGGTGTGCCCAGTTGCCGCCAGTCGAGTACTGGTAGATGCCGCCCCATACCGGGTCGGCCAGTTGCCGTCCTGCAGCCAGATTGCTCCGCGCAATCGCCAGCGCAACCGGGTTGTTGCGCTGCTGGAGGGCGTATTCGGTCGCGTCCCGGTCAACCATTTTCTGGTCCCCGATCAGGCCCCCCAACGCAAAATCATGGGTGGCGACAAAGCGCGACTCAAGTTCGCGGGCGGTCGCTTCGGCCAGCAACGGGGACAGGGCCCAACTGCTTGGTTCAGCGCGCTCGGTGCGTTCCGGGCTGGGGTCGTTGATGACGGCGGCGAGTAGCCGCAGCATCGGTTCCGGCGCAATGTAACCAGCCCGCTTGACGATTTCCTTGCCGTTGGCGTCGAGGATGATGAGCGCGGGCCAGCCATAGTCGCGATAGCGTTCGGCGAGATCGGGGCGGGCATCGTGATCGACACGCACGGCGACGAAGTGCTTGCGCATGGTGGCGGCAACCTGCGGATCGTTCCAGGTCTTTTCATCCATGACGTGGCACCAGTGGCACCAGACGGCTTCCAGTTCGAGCAGGATCAGTCGGTTGTCCGCCTTGGCACGCGCGAATGCCTCGGGGGAGTAAGCTTGCCAGTCGATCAGCGTGCCCGGGGTCGCAAGGCTTCCCAGTGGCAACATCAGAACCAGCCACAGTGCTGCAAGTCGTTTTCTCATTTTCCGTTCCTCGGCCAGCGACCAGCGGGTCCGGACGAGCCCACTGCGGGCGCAGGCGCCCATGCCCGGATATACGGCGTGGGCGGAAAAACGGATGCAGCCTAGGTGACGGCTGGCAGGCCTTCGTGCACGAAGATCAGTGCGCCGGTGTCGCTGAACAGCGTTTCGTGGTGCGTGCCGGCCGGGGCGAAGTGAAATTCGTGGCTGCGGACAAGGAGATCGCCAAAGAAGATTTCGCCATCGACAACCAGCGTTTCCTCGTCATGCGCATGCGCGTGTCCGGGGAGCGAACTGCCGGGTGCGAAGCGGATGAAGCGCGATGCCTGCTTGCCATCCCGCCACAGGCGTTTTTCCTCGACGCCTTCGGCAATCGCTTGCCATTGGCCGTCATTGCGGGTGATGGTGACCGGGGCCTCTCCGGCGCCGGGGACCAGCCCGCCGAGCAGCTCGACAACCAGGCCCATGGTGTTGCCCAGCGAGGTGCCGCGCAAATAAGTCAGGCAGCCGTCGCGCGAGGTGATGCGGTCATGCCGGCTGCCGGGCGCGGAAACGTGGTAATCGGCCGTCCCCAGATCGAGTTCGCCCATTTGCATGCTGCCGGTGAGCACGATGCCTTCTTCGAGGTGGCGGTGGCGGTGGACTGGCAGCGTGGCGCCCTTATCCAGGCGAATCAGCACCGACGTGCCGCCGGCGCCTTCGCGCAAGATTTTGGACTGGACGCCGGTCTTCAAATCGCTCCATGCGCCATCACGGCCGCGCACGGTAATCAGTCCGGCATGGCGGCGCCGGCTGTCTTCCAGGCGCTCGCTCAGGCGCCGGCGCAGCCCCTGCCGCAGGTCGCCCGGCAGGGCCTTTTCGGAGATTTCGGCGGCAAGCAGCATGTTGATCTCTTCGTCGTTATTCAAGTCGTTCATGGCGTCACCATTTGGGCAGAGGTCAGCCCGGGAAGCAATTCGCGCAGGCGGATCAGGGCGCGGCGGATGTGCGATTTGACAGTACCCAGCGGCAGACCCGTGTGGGTGGCGATTTCTTCATGCGACAGGCCTCTGAAAAAGGCCAGCGAAATGAGTTGGCGGGGCAGTGCCTCGATTTTGTTCAAGGCCTGATGAAGTTGCGTGTTCTGCTCGACAGCCACCAGCAGGTCTATCGGGTTGGGTTCCATGGCCTCCTCTTCGCCGTCCAGTTCAGTTTCCAACGCCGCACCGGTTTTCAGGTGGCGCAGCGCATCGAGCGCCCGCGAGCGGGCCATGGTCATTACCCAGGCGCGGGGCGATCCCCTGCTGGCATCGAAGCGGGGCGCCTGGCGCCAGATCTGCCAGAACACGTCTTCGGTGACTTCCTCTGCCAACTGCTGCTGACCGGTAATGCGCCGGACCAGTCCGTAAACCTTGCCGACCAGGGCGTCGTAGAGCGCTGCGAGGGCTCTTTCGTCCTGCGCGCAGACTTGCTCGATCCACGAAACCAGTTCGGCATCGGCAACGGGCGCGACATAACGCATCCCGGCAGGCGTAGCGGCCTCCAGCTCATCATCTGCTGGCGCGTCAGACTGGGAATCGTCGGCCAGGTCGCTCTCAGGGTCCATCCATTTTCTCCACCACGCTACCTCTTCGTTGCGTTCTGCTTCGTTGCCTCTGACAAAGAATACGCAATCAGACCGTTTTTGGATTCACTGGCGGCCATGTATTTTTGGCGGCACGACCACTACAATCCTTGGCTATTCCTTTCATGCCATTTGTTTCCCCCGGTTTTCAACCTTGAGTACCAATAGTTCTGACTACTGCGGGCGTTTTGCGCCTTCCCCTACCGGCCCCCTGCATTTTGGTTCGCTGGTAGCCGCCGTCGGCAGTTATCTTGACGCCCGGACGCAGGGCGGCAGGTGGCTGGTGCGCATGGAGGATGTCGATACGCCGCGCAATGTGGCGGGAGCGGCGGATGCCATCCTGCGCACGCTTGAGGCTTTCGGCTTCGAATGGGGTGGGCCGGTGTTGTACCAGAGCAGCCGATTCGATGCCTATGCCGAGGTGCTTGAACGGCTCAGGCGGGCTGGTCAGGCCTACGGTTGTGCATGCTCGCGCAAGGAGATTGCCGATTCGGCAACGCGTCCCGCCATTGATGGCGGGTTGGCCTATCCGGGTACTTGCCGCGCCGGATTGCCGGTCGGGCGGGAAGCGCGGGCCTGGCGCCTGCGCGTGAATGACGCGGAAATTGCGTTTGATGACCGCGTGCAGGGACGGATCGCCCAGCATCTGGAGCGTGATGTCGGCGACTTCGTGCTGCATCGCGCCGATGGATTATTCGCCTACCAGCTCGCTGTTGCGGTCGACGACGATTTTCAGGGCATTTCCCACATCGTGCGCGGGGCCGACTTGCTGGCGTCGACGCCGCGCCAGATCTGGCTGCAACGCTGTCTGGGCTTCGCCACACCAAGCTACGCCCATCTGCCGGTGGCCGCCAATGCGGCTGGTGAAAAATTGTCGAAGCAGACGCTGGCTCGTCCCCTGGCAAGCGAAATCGCAGCGGCTGAATTGGTCAGGGCGCTGAATTTTCTGGGTCAGGCGGCGCCGGCCGAACTGGCTCGGGCGCCGGTCGCCGAGGTCTGGGCCTGGGCGCGGGAGAATTGGTTGTTCGCTGCTATTCCCCGGCAACCGGCCATCATCGTTCCTCTGGGGTAGTTTCGGTGGTGTTCCAGTGGCGGTGGCCGTAGCCGGCGATGCCGACCATGGCGCGGACCAATCCGTAGGCCAGCCAGCGCAATAGACGGGAGTGCAGGGGCTGGCGCGACAGTTCTTCGGCCACCATCTCGCGGGCGCCGCCAACCATGGCGTTGCGCAGGCTGCCTTCGAGTTCGCCGGCAAACCCGGTGTCACGTACGACCAGATTGGCTTCCTTGGCCATGAGCAGGCTGAACGGGTCGATATTCGATGAGCCGACGGTCGCCCACTCGCCATCAATCACGGCGACCTTGGCGTGCATGAAACTTTTTTCGTATTCGAAAATGCGGATACCCGCCTGCAGGGCCGTCGCGTACAGCGTTTGCGTGGCGTAGCGCAGCAGCTGGTGGTCGCTCTTGCCCTGGAGCAGGACCGTGATTTTGACGCCGCGTTGCGCCGCGGCGTAAAGCGCGCGGCCGAAACGGATACCCGGCAGAAAATAGGCGTTGGCGATCAGTATGCTGTGTTTGGCATTGTCGATGGCGTGCAGATAGGCGTGCAGGATGTCGTTGCGATGGCGGATGTTGTCGCGGATAAGGAAGCTCGCTTGCTGTGTGCCGGCGATGGCGCAACAGGGCTCCGCGACCGGTGCGAGGCGGAAGCGTCGTTTGAAGTTGACCCATGAAACCGTTTCCCACATGCGGCGCACGGCGTGGTGCATCGGGCGGAGGACCGGCCCTTCGACGCGCACGGCGTAGTCGTAGTGCGGTCGCATCTCCAGCGGCGCATTGTTGTCGTCGATGACGTTGATGCCACCAACGAAGGCGAGGCGGGCATCGATGACGACGAGCTTGCGATGCAGGCGGCGCAGGCGATGGCGCCTGAGGTGGAAGCGGCCGATTTCCGGCCGGTAGAACATGGCGCGCACACCTGCCACGGTCAACCGGGAAAAGAAGTCGATTTTGAAATTGCGTGCCCCGAAGCCGTCGACCGTGACATTGACCTGAACTCCGCGATCGGCTGCCCGGCACAGCGCACTGGCCACCTCCTGGCCAACTTCATCGTTGGCGAAGATGTAGCTTTCGAGGTAGATCTCGACTTCGGCGGCGTCGATGGCGGCAAGCAGCGCCGGGAAGTATTCGTCGCCCGAGTTGAGCAGGGTCAGCCGGTTGCCCGGCAGATAGTCAGCGGCCATGCCTTGTCAGATGGGCCGAGAGCGCAGCGTGATCGGAAATGGCCGACCACGGCATGCCGTGATGGACTTCGGTGCGCCTGACGTCAAAGCCGCGCACATAGATGCGGTCGAGGCGGAACATCGGTCGGGCGGCCGGAAAGCTGCATACCGGTTTGCCGCTGGGGCCGCTGAACACCTCTTGCAGGCCGAGTCGATGGCTCAGGTTTTCGCCTGCACGGTTGCGCCAGTCGTTGAAATCGCCGGCGACGATGAGCGGCGCGTTGGGCTCTGCCAGATGGTCGAGATAATCGGCCAGAGCCGCCATTTGCTTGCGCCGCGAATAGCCGAACAGCGACAGATGCACGCAGACGCAATGGGCGGCGGGGCCCTCAGGAAGCTCGATCCGGCAATGCAGCATGCCGCGTTTCTCGAACTGCAGATGGGTCACATCCTGGTTGTGCGCATGCAGGATGGGGAAGCGCGAGAGAATGGCGTTGCCGTGGTGGCCGTGGTCATAGAGCATGTTGCGGCCGTAGGCGGAGGCCTCCCATACATCCTCGGCGAGGAATTCATGCTGCGGTGAATCGGGCCAGTCGTCGTGGTTCTCGGCATGACCCAGATGCAGGCCCTGCACTTCCTGCAGGAAAACGATGTCCGGGTTCAGGCCCCGCAGGCGCTCGCGCAGCTCGTGCACCATCATTCGCCGGTTAAATTGCGAAAAGCCCTTGTGAATGTTGTAGGTGGTGATGTGAAGGCTGGGCGTACTCACGGGGTTGCTCCGGGACGGCGCGGCCGCACTGAAAGGCGGCCCCGAGCGGCAAGAGTACCAAGCCTTGCCCCTTATTGCAGCATGAACGTTTCGTATTCGAGCCGGTTCAGGCGGCGCGAAAGCTGCATCAGGCCAGTGATCAGCGTGATGAGTACGGCCAGCGTAAAGCCGTAGCCATAGAGCGCGGCACCCCAGGCCAGGGTGAAGGCGGTGAACACGATGTTGAGGATGACGAATTCGGCGCACAGCCAGAACACGACACGCCGCTGGTCGAGATAGAAAAAAACGTTGAGTACGGCCATCAGCCCCACCTGCAAGCCGGCTCCGATGACCTGGACATAGAGCAGCGGCAGGTATAGCTCGCTGATGCCAAGGGCGCGGAGCAGGGTGGGGGCTGCGACAAAGGTGCCAAGAACCGCCAGCGCCTGGATTTTGCCGATCTCGCTGAGGCCCTGCTGGATCGAATACACCATCTCGTCGCGCATGCCCTCGATGAACTCGAGCGAGCCGCCGCTACGCACGGCGTTGTAAAACTTCTCGTAGTACTCGACGAAATCGGTTTCGATGCGGACCAGAAACACCGCCATGCCGGGGATGATCGACAGATAGGAGAGGAACACCGGCAGGTCGTAGATGACCGAGGCCTGCAGGTGGCCGATGACTGCATCCGAGGTGTCCGGGAAATACCAGAACATGAACTTGTCGACCCAGATGCCGAGGTTGTAGAGCAGCCCGATGGCCATCAGGCTGGGGTAGAGCATGTCGGCGCGCGCAAAATCGAAGCGGATGAGCTGTTCGCGCGGCAGGAAATCGCGGGCGGTGAGCAGCCACATGCCGGCGACCAGCACGAAATGGCCGAGCACGAAGCCGGCGAGCAGGCCTTCCAGACCGTAGGGGCGGAGGAGTAGCGCAAGAGCGATGATCAGACCGTAGGCAGTGCCGAACAGGATGACGATGGCGTGATAGCGCTTCATGCCGGAGAGGAAAACGGTCATCACCCAGACGGCGCACATCAGCACGAAGCCGGCCAGCATCAGCAGCCGGTAAAGCAGGCTGAGGCCGGGGAAAACCAGGAACAGGCAGAGCGTTCCGATGAGGCTGGCGGCGAGCACAACGATCAGTAGCAGGCCGTTGAGGTTGGGCATGATCCAGTCGACGTGCTTTTCAAAGAGGCGGTCGGAAACGAAGCGGGTGAAGGCGAGCTGAACCAGCCCGGTCAGCACCAGACTGCTGGCGACCAGATAGGTTACCGAGGTCTGGAACTGGGTGATCTGAAACGACGGCGTGGCGATGCTGGCGCTGATCAGGCCGACAAGCAGGATGCCGAGAATGGAAAAGACCCACGGTCCGGAGCCGATGATGCCGGCGTAGGCATAGGCCTCGACCAGGCCGAGCAGGGTGTTCTTGCGCAGCAGGCGGCGCAGTTCGAAACCGATGCCGGCCATCTCAGGCCACCTTCCCGCCAGCGGCCAGCGCCGCTTCATACACGCTGCGGTAGCGGCCGAACATCATTTCGTCCGAGTAATAGCGCTCGACACGGTCAATGCCGGACTGGCTGGCTGCGTGCCAGCGGTCTGCATCGCTCAGCAGGTCTATGGCAGCGGTTGCCAGTGCCTGCGGGTCGGCAATATTGACCACCGCGCCGGACGAGCCCAGCGCCTTGTCTTCAGCGTCCAGCCCTTCGATCAACTGGCGACAGGAACCGACATCGGTCGAGATGGTCGGCACGCCGGCGGCGTAGCCTTCGAGGATGACCAGCGGTAGCGCCTCGCTGATTGACGACAACACGGTCAACCCGATTTTTGGCATCAAATCGTCGATTTTCTGGAAACCGAGAAAGCGCACCTTGTCCTGCAGCCCCAGGCTCAGCACCAGATTTCGGCATTCCTGGGCATAAGCCGGATCTTCGTCTTCCGGTCCGGCGATCCAGCCTTCGGCTTCGGGCAGGTGATTGATGACGCTGCGCATGGCGCGGATGAAGGTCTTGATGTCCTTGATCGGCACGACGCGGCCGATCAGGCAGAGCACCGGCGGCACGGTGTCCGGGCGGGCGGCACGCAGCGGTCGGAGCCGATTCAGGTTGACGCCGTTCGGGATGTTGATGGTGCGCTCGGGCAAGGCGCCGTCGGCCACCTGACGCAGGCGATTTTGCTCATAGAGGGCAATGATCGGATCGGCAGCGTCGTAGCAGAAGCGGCCCAGCCACTCGAAAAAGTGAATCCACATCTGGCGGAAATACGAAAGTTCGGTCGGGTCACGCTGGAAGACGTTGCGGTTGTCGCGAATCCACTCGCTCTTGAACAGGTCGATCTTGCGTTCCTTGGTGTAGATGCCGTGCTCGGAGAGAATCAGCGGCGTGCCGCGCGTCTGGTGAACGAGCGCGCCGAGGAAGCCGGCGTAGCCTGTCGAAATGGTGTGCAGTACCCGGACTTTGGGCAGGCCATCGGCAATTCTGGCCAGCTTCCAGAGCGGGGTGTGCATGATGCGCACGGTCCAGAAAAAATCGACGAAGGACGGATCGGTGCAGAAATTGCGGTAGCGGTCGCAGACGATTTCCCACGAGCGCTCGCTGTGCAGGAAGTCGTCCAGCGTCAGCTTGCCTCCGCTCATCATGGCATGGGCGACTTCCTTGAAAGCCTGCATGGCTTCGGCCATGGGCACGCCGGGGGCAAACTTGTCGTGCATGCAGGTGGCGGCTTTGAAGGCTTGTTCATCGCCGCGGCGGGCGCGTGGTTTTTCGTGCGTCGACTGGCCCTCGTAGAGGAAATGCTCTTCGAAGTGCACGACGTTGGCCGGCAGTTCGTACTTGAAGGCGCTGTAATCCTCACGACGGCTGCCAAGGAAAACCAGGGCAAAACGGTATTCCGGGTAGGCACGGATGATCTGGTTGACCCAGCTCGATACGCCGCCGCTGACATAAGGGAAGGTGCCTTCGAGGAGCAGCGCGATATCGGCGTCCTGGGCTGTCGGGAGGCTCATCGCGGATTCCAGTATTCGATAGCAGGTTGCAGGCGGGGCAGCGAAGCCCAATTGGCAAGGTCGCCCATCAGGCGTTTGGTGTCGGCATAGTCACCCTGATCAAAGCGCAGTTCGGCCAGGTAAGGCAGGACGCGGGTTGATGGCAGGCCGAGGGCCAGCGCTTTGTAATAAGCGGTGGCAGCGCCTTCCGGGTGGCCAAGGTCGTGCAGCAGCCTGCCCTGACGCAGGTTGAGGGCGGCGTCGTCGGGTACATGGCGCAGCACCATCTGGCAGTAGCGCGCTGATTCGGCCAGCGCATGGGTGCGCAGGTCGCCCTGCACCAGTCGCTGATAGATCAGCTCCCAATAGAGATCGGACAGGCGGCGAGCGGCGGCCAAGGTTTGCGCTCCGCGCTCTTCCGGGCCTTCTATGGCGCGGCCGGCAGCCAGTTTTTCCAGCTCTTCGTCGATGGCCTGGTTGATGCGTTTCTCCCGGCTGTCCAGCATGCCGTAAGCGAGCAACCGGATGTCTTCGCTCGGGTCGGTCAGCACCTCGCGCAACAGCGGCGAGGATAGCCTGCCGGAAACGTATTGCAGGGAGACGAGGGCTCCCATGCGCTTGGCGACCGGGGCGTCGGGATTGTCGAGAAAGGCGCTCAGGCCGGCTTGCCGGAAGCCGCCGGTAGTGTGTTGGTGCGGGTCGAATTCCGGCAATTTCAAGGACTCGAATTCCGGCTCCATGACGCGGTGGCTATAGGCACGCACGACAATGATGGCGGCCAGGGCACCGATGAAGCCGAGGATGGGCACGGCGTAACTGCAGCCGGCAATGAGCAGCAGGACAGGGGGGCGCGGCTGGGTGAGGGCGCGCGGCAGGAGCACGATGGCGAAGCCGGCAAGGAGCAGGCTGGCTGCGCCGTGCATGACGAGATACCAGAGCAGCAGGCCGTCGGCATGGTCGCCCAGCAGCACGCCGCCGGACCAGGCGGCGACCTCGAGCAGCAGTGCGAAGAATGCAATTTTGAAGCTAGGCATGGACGATGTCGTTGATCTGTTGCAGCAGGGCCAGCGGCGCTTCCCTGTCCAGCGTCAGGATGTGACCGACAATGCCGAGTTCGGGGAGCGATTTGCCGCCGCGTTGCCTGGCCCAGTATTCAAGGCGGGCGAGATAGCCTTCGGCGCCCGCCGTGCCGGCGAGAGGCATCAGCGTGACCAGAATGTTGCGGTCAACGCCAGTTATCAGCCAGTTTTCATCGAGGGCCCGTTTCTCGCGCTGGATTTGCTGGGCAAGGTCGGGCGCCCCCGGGCGGTGGCGGATGTCGAGAACCACGACGGCACTGATGACGCGGCTGATCTGGCGGATGTGCCACAAGCGCTGCAGTTCAAAGGCAAAATCGGGCGGGCACTGCGGAAACCGGCTGCGAATCGGGTCGGCCAGGGCCTGCACGGAAAGGCTGTCGGCGTAGTAGCCGAGCAGCAGGTTGATGGTCTGCAGGGTTTCGTCCTGCAACGAGAAAAACGGCAATCGCTCGACCACGAGCAAGCCGAAGCGTTCACCGTTGAGGTTGGTCAGTGGCGCGACGATCAGGTAGCGGCTCGGGTTGTCGTCCTCCGCCACCGACTGGCTGATGTGGCAAAGCTTGCCGGTTTCCAGGGCGTGGGCGATCAGTGGGTCGCTGGCGGTCAGCGGCGTGGTCTCGCCCAGCGTGCCGAGTGGCTCGTGCTGGAGGGCCCCGTTCTGGATCTGGTGCAGGGCTGCAACTTCCAGTTGGCAATACTGGGCAAGCAGGCGGAGCAGGGCACTGGCGCAAACGCCGTCTGACTCATGCTGGTCGCTGGTGACGAGATTGCGCATGCTGCTCAAGGCGTCGCGCATGGCCATCGGGCGGCTGATCAGATCCTGCTCAAGGCGATCGTGCGAGAGGCGCAGGAGGTAGTGCTGGTGGGTCAGAAACTCAAGACGCTGGTCGAGGTAGCGCTGCATCGTTTCCGCGCGTCGGGTGCGGGCCAGCCAGAGACTGGAGAACTCGCCGATGACCATGACCAGAATCAGTCCGCCCAGATAGACCTGTTTCGGGAAATCGGCCTGGCCGCCCGGATTCAACATCATCCAGGCGAGCAGCAGGATGCCGGCGCCGCCAATGCCGGGCAGCGGACCGTAGCGCAGGGCGAGGACGACGGGGGCGAACCATGCCCAGGGGAAATAGCCCTGCGTCCATAGCGGGTCCTGCGGGTTGAGCGAGACGCCGAGCGCGACGGCAACGATGGGCAGGAGGATGGTTTCGCCGATGATCGCCCAGCGGCTCGTGGTCGGGGATGTCAGCTGGCCGAGGGCGCTCCATTGCGGCGCGGCCGCTTCGACCCGCGGATCGCGCGGAATTTGATCGGCAAGGGCGGCGGGTGGCCGGTTTGCCTTGAGATGGAGAAAAGACATGGCGGCGGCTTAGCGGGCTGCGGAAAGGCCGGCGCCAAGCAGGCTGCGGATCAATTGCTGGGCGACAGCCGAGAGGGCTTCGCGGCTCCAGCCGCTCTTGCCACCAGAACCGCTCCACAGGGTGTCGCCGCTGGCGACGTCGATGATTTGCAGGGCAACGCCAGCCGCCGGTTCGCCATCGACGCCAACCTTGTAGCGCCATTCATCAACCGCGCCGGTCAGCGCGTAGCGGGCGCCTTGCTGGCGAGCCCAGGCCAGGGCTTCTTCCTGCTGTTTGCGTTCGCCGGCGTCGAACAGCGCTTCCTGCTGCAGGTTGCCCGGATAGCGCTTGATCTTGTTGATGCCGTTGCTGTGCAGGATGGTCTCGGCGATGGCTTCGGCGCGCTGGCCGGCGAGCGGCGTTTCGGTGTGGTTGGCGAAGGGCAGGACGACCCACTGCGCCTGGCGGTCGATGGCCGGGGCGGTGCTGCGGTCGATGGTCGAGCAGGCGCCGAGAAGAACGGTCGCTGCGGCGAGCAATGCAAGGCGAAGAGTCGTGGTCATGATGAGCTTTCGGTCAAAGGTCAGTAATGCAGGCGATAGTTGAAATTGAGGTTGCTGGTCTGGCCGCCGTTCTGGATGCCGGCTTTGCTCTGGCCCCAGGTCAGGCTGAAATGGTCGGCACCGAGAATGCTGCCGGCCAGGCCGACGCGCAGGTCGTAGCCGGCGCCAAGCTGGCTGTGCCAGGTGCCGGCAATGCTGCCGAAGGGGCGCAGGGCACGGGTGTATTGACGCTCGTAGCGCATGTCGGTGGAGAGACGGATGCCATAGAAATCGAAGTTCTCGGGCAGGAAGAACGAGGGCTGCAACGCGCTGACGCTGGTGAGGCCGGTCGGCAGCAGCGGAGCGAGGGCCGGGTCGCTGAAAGTCGTTTCACGGCTGAAACGATGCGTCGACCAGAAGGCGCTGATCTCGAGATCGCGACTTTCCTGGCGCAGGGCGTGCGAGACGATGATGGTGCTGTGCGCGCCGGTGCCGACTGGCGCGCCGGTCTGCAGGTCATATCGCTCGAAAAGCTGTTCGAAGCTGATGCGGTCGCGGCGGGTAGCCTGGTAGCTCAGGTTGAAGGCGACGCGGTCCTTCATGCCGGCAACGCGCAGGGCGGTGCTT
This sequence comes from Betaproteobacteria bacterium, assembly GCA_016705475.1. Lineage (GTDB taxonomy): Bacteria > Pseudomonadota > Gammaproteobacteria > Burkholderiales > Rhodocyclaceae > Azonexus. Next base: position 214,550 of record JADIYD010000001.1, read on the forward strand.
TCCTGGCTGACCAGATGCTGGCCGAGGCCGATGCGCAGCGACAGGCGATTGTCGATGCGGTGTTCGTGTTCAAGCTGGAGTGGCGTGTAGTCGCTCAGGCTGTGGCGTTTTTCAGCGAGCAGCGTGGTCTGGCCTTCGTCGTGCTGCCAGTTGATGCGCAGGCTGGTGAAGCGTTCGTCCGGGACCTTGCCAATGACAGCTGTGTCTTGGGTGCTGCGTTGCAGGCTGCCGAGCTGAACATCCATGGCCAGTTTGGGGGTGATGGCGAGGTGCCAGTCGGCCGCCGTGAGTCGTTCGTCGATGCTGCCGAGCTGGCGGTCAGCAACCGTCATGCCGGCATGGTCGCTGAAGGCGAGCAGGGACTCGGCAAGTTGCATGTGCAGGGGGTCGTCGTCGCTCTGGTCGTGTAGCGTTTCGAAGGCGTCGGTCTGGGCGAGGCGGGTGTCACCCAGGCGCTGGGCCGCGTTGATTCGGTCGTAGCGGGGCAGGCGTTCGCCGTATTGTTCGAGAATGGGGCGCAGTGCGGCGGCGTCGTCGCTGGCCAGCGCCACTGAAATTTCAGCCCAGAGCGGACGATTGGCAGCCTTGCTCTGGCTGCGTGCATATCGCTCCCAGAGGTAGCCGCGCACGGCGGAATATTCACCAGCGTCCTGCAGCCAGCCGATGGCCGTTTCCATGGCGGCGTTGGAGATTTTGTTTTCGCCGTCCCGGTCGAGGCGCAGCAGTTCACGCAGGGCGTCGAGCCCGGTATCGCCGCTGCGCTGGGTGATCAGCAGCCGGGTGCGGGCGAGGCGGCGGGTTGGCTCAAGAGCGTCGGCGGCCAGCCAGTTCTTTCGTTTCAAATTCTGGCTATTTTCCCGGTTGACCGTGGCAGGCTGTTGGGCGGCCCATTCTTCGCTCAGCAAATGCCGGCGCAGACGCCACGCGCGGTCGGATTGCTGGTTCTGGTCAAGCGCATCGGCATAATTCATCAGCCACAGGAAATCGCTCTTGTGCTCGTCGAGATGCGGCGTCAGATAGCGATCCAGCGCTACCTTGGGCCGCGACAGGGCGAGATAGGCGGCGGCGAGAGCGTCGTGCATGCTGGCATCGTTGCGCCAAGCAGGTTCGCGGCTGGCGAGCAGGCGGCGCAGGGCCGGGGCGTCGTTGCTGTCGATGAGCAGCCAGAGCATCGTGGTTTGCAGCTCGTTCGAGCCGGGGGAAATGGCCAGCGCAGCGGCAATGTCGCGCCGGGCTTCAGCCAGCTGGCCGGCCTGCCGGTAATAGGCGGCGCTCAGGCGCAGGAAATCCGGCAAGCGGCGCAGTTCGGCCAGCGTGTTGTAGGGTGCTTTGGCCGTGGGGGAGAAGCGCCCTAGCAGGGTGCCGATGGCAGCCCACTGCTGCTCGGCAGCGTAGAGGTTGAGAGCCCGCATCAAATGCCGGGTTCGACCGAAACGCTCCCAGGCGCGGCTGGCGACGCGCGCTGCTTCGCTCGGATGGTCGTTTTCGAGCAGGCTGATCAGGGAGTCGAAGTCGCCCTCTGCGGCCAGTTCGTGCAGGCTGAGTTTGGTGAAGGCGCGAATGGCCTGCGCTTCGCGTTGTTCCTGCGTGGCAAGCTGCCCGGTCAGGCGCAGGATTTCACGCTGGTTTTCGTCTTCGCTGTTGTTGCTGGCGGCCGAGGGTTGCGCCAGTTCGAGCCAGTTGAGGGCTTGCGCATTGTTGCCCTGGAGCATGGCCAGCGTGGCAGCCCGGAGCAGGCGTGTTGGGGTGGCTTCGCCCGGCTGCTCAAAAAGGCGTTGCCAGGCTTGCAGGGCAATCCCGGGGTCGGCCGCGCGGTCGGCCAGATCAGCCATCATCTCCAGTGTTTGCGCCCGGGGGCTGCGCCGGTTAAACCGTTCTAGGTAATGCAGCGCCATCTTGGGCTCGCCCTGTCGTTCCCAGGCGGCGACCAGTTCCGGCAACTGGCGCAGGGCGTCAGGCTGCCTGGCGAGCTGGTATTGCAGGGCGGCGATCAGGGCTGGGTCGTTGAGCAGGCCGGGGGCTAGGCGGAGTACTGACTGCCAGGCGTCGTCCCGCTGCGTTTCGCGAGCGAGGTGCCACCAATGCTCCAGCGCCATTTCGGGGCGGCTTGTCCATTCGGCCACCTTGGCCAGACGCTCACGCCAGGCCATGTCGTCGGGTGACTGGCGGACGGCAGAGCTGGCGACTTTCCAGGCGTCTTCCAGCTTGCGGTTTTCGAGAAAGACTTCATAGCCCAGGGTGTAAGCCTTGTCGTCGAACGGCAGTTGCGGGCCGCCGGCGCGCAAGGAGACTTTTTGCGGCAGGGCGCCACCGTGAGCCGCCGCCAGGCGGACTTCTTCGAGCTGGCGGAGCAGACTGAGACGCAGCAAGCGGCGTACGTAACGGTCGGCAACATCGGGTCGCCCGGCAGCGCGAGCCAGTCGGGTGACGAAGAAAAGGGTTTCGCGGTCGTCCGCCCGCGAGCCGATATTCTGCTCGGCCATGGTCAACGCTTCGGGCAAACGGTTGCCGGATTGCAGGGTGCGCAGCGCGCTCAGGAAATAGGCTCTGGCTTGGGACGGATTCGACGATTTCTGGCTGGCCTGCAGATAAAGCTCGGCACTGCTCCGGTAAAGACTGCGGCTGAGGGCGGCGCCAGCGCCCTTGGCCAGCCAGTCGGCGGCTTCATCCGGAGTTTGGCTGCGCTCGGCAATTTGCCGGTAAAGGGCGAGGCTGATGGCCGGTTCGCCGAACTCGAAAGCCTGCGCGGCAATCTCGACTTGCCGTTCGGTCGGCCAATCTTCCTTCGCCAGCGCAGCCAGTTGTTGCTGCAACTGGTGGCGGACAGCCTGAACTTGGCTGCCACCCTGCACAGATAGCCTGTTGAATTCCAGTTTGCTGGCCTGCCACAGTAGCCAGGCGACCTCGCGCCGCATGGCTGGATCATCGGCGACCAGCATCGGTTCGAGTGCTTCGCGCAGGGCGCCAACATTTCCGTGTTCGAGTGCCTGCGTGGCTTGCAGCAGGCGCAGCTTGGGGTTGTTCGGGTCGGTGCGCAGCAGGTTGGTGACGTAGGCGCTGCTCAGTTCGCTCTCCGGCGCCTTGACGACGCGCTGGATGAGGTTCTGCTCGGGGTAGATCAGAATCAGGGCGACAACGATCAGCCCGCCCATCAGGAGCAGGAGCCAATACGGCGCCAGATAGGGGCGCTCAGTGCGCTGCGCAGCTAATTTCGATCGTCGCAGCAGCATCGTTGAGCTTGAATCGGGTGACGGCGTGGCCGTCGATCGTTTCGGGGCGGCCGGCCTTGGCGGTTTTGCCGTTGATTCGCGTCTGGCAGCCGTTGATATTGGCCAGGCGGAAATCGAGGGCGGCATGCGCGGTCAACCGGAAATTCAGGCCAAAATTGGAATCGTTTTCCAGGCGCTGCCAGTCGCTCAGGCGACCGTTGGCATCGACCAGATAGGGCCGCCGATTGGCCGCAGGGGCGTTGCCGGTAGAGAACCAGGCGGCCTGATCGGCGAGGTGCAGGTAATCGCCTTCGCTGCCTCGGCTGAGCCCGGCAACCGCCTGGGCGGAATCAATGTCGGGGCGCATGGCTGCCGGCAGGCGCAGGGTGCGCAGATTGCCATCGCCGCGAATCCGCCAGCCATTGTTGTCGCGGGCAATGGCTACCTTATAGAAATCTTGCACTTTTCGGATGTACTCGGAGGCGAATACCGGATGCAAGGACTGCGTTTCCGTCCATGCGAAGGCCTTGTGTAGCGCTTTCAGGGCGGCGGGCTTGCTGGCGGAGTAGGTGTGATAGTAAATATTCACCGGTTTCAAGCGGCGCGGGCGCTCGGTCATTTCCAGCGTGTCAACGACCTCTTCATAGCCGTAGTAGGGACCGCGCCAGAGGTTGGTGTAGATGTTCTCATTGGTGATCGGGGCGTAGACCTGCAGCAGGCCATTGGTCCGGATGCCGAATGGCCCAACGGCAGTCAGTGAGGGATGGCGTCGGGAAATGTAGGTGTCGCCGCCGTTCATGTTGAGCAGTCCGGCTTTGCCGGCGATCTCCAGGGCATCCGGGCCCGGGTTGGTGTCGCCGGACCAGAGCATGATGCTTGCTGTCTTGCCGGCCGGGGCGAGGCGACGGTTGATGTAGTCGATGGAGCCGACGATCTCGCGCTCGAGACTCATCGTGTAACCGGGGATGTCGAGGTGGTAGGTTTCCTCGCCGGCGTTGGCAAACACGCCGTGCTTGACGTTGGTCCATTTGAAAGGGTGGGAGTAGGAGTGGCTGGCGATCTCGACGTGCGGCAGCGCGAACATCTGTCGGGCGATGTTTTCCATGCGCGGGCTCAGTTTCGGATGAAGGCCGTCCGGCGCAACTTCGGACTCGATGACGGAAACGGTGGTCGGTATCCGGTACTTTTGCAGCACCTCGCGGTAAAGCACCTCGGCGGCCAGTTGTTGTCCTGGCAACTCGGCAAACGAAGGGAATCCATCGCCGTCGATATGCGAGAAAAAGAGCCGCCGTCCGTTCTCGGTGGTGATGTCCGGCGCGGGTATGGGGGCCAGGCGCAAGGCTGCGGTCAGGAAGGCGAAGGGATTGATGACCCAGCGTGCGCTGTCACTGCCGGGCGTTTCGGCGACGACAAAGGGGCTGAGGACGAATCCGCCCCAGGGTGTGATGGCGGCGCCCGTGTAGACGTTGCCTTTGTTGTCGCGCAGGGTCAGCAATGGTTGATCAGCCGGGCCGCTGCTGCGGATCGCCTGCAATGTGCTGCGCGTTGGACGGGGCTGCGCTTCGAATCCGATCATTGCGTGCTGGCTGTCGATGCTGATGCTCCCGACAGCGGGCGGTACGGGCGTCAAGCCCAGGCTGCGCGCGGTTTCGCGATCCGGTGAATAGCCGACGTCTTCGAAGGTGGCGACCGGCATCCCTTCTTCGCGCTTTGTCCTGAGCCACTGGGTCAGCTTCCTGGCGTTACTATCCGACATGCCTCCTGAGAACCAGGTCACGATGCCGGCATACCGATCCGCGTAGACGCGGGCGGGAATATCCTTCTGGATATTCGCGTAATCAGCGACATAGCCCATGTGATTCAAGGGCATTTCAAGATAGCGGTGTGGGGTGCTGAATTTGAGCGAGGGCGCTTCGTCGTTGTTGTGAATGACGAGTATGTGGCGCGGCACCGATTCGATGGATCCAATGCCGATGGTATCCAGCGCCTGATCCGAGACCCACGGGATGAAACCTAGCTTGCGAATCTTGTCGGCGGTGGCGCGAGTGGTCGTACGGTCGTGTGGCGTTACGTAGTCGATCGCGAGAATGGGCAGCCCATCGCGTTGGCGAATGGTGTTCAACTGGCCAAGCAGCCATTCGCGATCTGCTGCAGGAACCTCTTCGTAGCGGGCTGTCCTGGCATTCCAGCCCCGGAATAGTGACTCGGCTGCAACCATCTGGATCTTGTCGCGGACGCTTGGCACGATCTCGAAACCCCGATTGAGAATCAGCTTGATGCCAGGGAAACGTTCGTGCAGGGTCTCGATGACGCGAATCAGTCCTTGCTGCTGGACTTTTTCGTCAGATTTGGCAGCTAGCCGGTAGGAGTCAAGTGTGTCAAGAAAAAATCCCCGGTAGCCTTTGGCCCACAGAGGGGCGATGACCTGTTCGGCGAAGAAAGCAGGCCATTCGGCTGGGCTCTGATCGATGACGATGGAACCCCAGTCCGCATTGCGGGCAAATTTCCAGGCTTCCGGGATCTTCGGGAAATACGGTCGGCCGGGATGTGCTTCGGCAACGGCTGCATATGCGTAGAGCTGGCTGTATGGGCGGCGATAGCCTATCGGGTCGTGGCCGTGATCAGGGTCGACGACGACAATGTCGAAAGTTCTGAACTCCGCTAGCGGGATGGTCTTTCCGTAATACAGCGCGACGGCTGTTTCGGCGTTTCCTGCTGGCGACAGGATGAATCCGAAAAACAGAAAAAGCAGACGAAACCAAGGCACTTTTTGAAAATCGCTTTAAAAAACGCGATTAGATACTCCCGAATTGCACCCGTCAAAACCATTTGGTGAAGTTTTGTGACATAAATCACGACGTGCATGATTCTGTGCTAGCCCCTGTGGAAGCGGGTTAGCGGCTGAATTTTGTCACGAAATTGTCAACATTCGCTCCAATGCAAGTTTTGCCATTTGTGTTTCGTTTTCGGGGACTTTTATCTGATTGACAATTTTACCCTCGACCAGGTTTTCCAGCGTCCAGGCCAGATGCTGCGGGTCGATGCGCTGCATGGTCGAGCACATGCAGATGGTGGTGGCCATGAACTGGACGATTTTGTTCTGCGGCAACACTTCCTTGGCCAGGCGGTCGACCAGGTTCAGTTCGGTGCCGACCAGCCAGCGCGTGCCTTCCGGCGCTTCCTTGATGGTCTTGACGATGTGCTCGGTCGAGCCGACGTAATCCGAGGCGGCGCAAACTTCGAAATTGCATTCCGGGTGCGAGATGACGAGGCCGTCCGGATACTTGGCGCGGAAGGCATCGATGTGCGATTTCTGGAACATCTGGTGCACCGAGCAGTGGCCCTTCCAGAGCAGGATCTTGGCTTTTTTGATTTGCGCCGGGGTCAGGCCGCCGAGTTCAAGATCTGGGTCCCAGACGACCATTTCGTCCATCGGGATGCCCATGTTGTGGCCGGTCCACCGGCCGAGGTGCTGGTCGGGGAAGAACAGCACTTTCGGCCGACGCTCGAAGGCCCATTTGGCGATGGTGCCGGCGTTCGACGAGGTGCACACAATACCGCCGTGTTCGCCGCAGAAAGCCTTCAAATCAGCTGCCGAGTTGATGTAGGTGACCGGCGTGACTTCCTCTTCGGCGTTCAGCACTTCATTCAGTTCGCGCCAGCAGCGCTCGACCTTGGCCAAATTGGCCATGTCGGCCATTGAGCAGCCTGCCGCGAGGTCAGGCAGGATGGCTTTCTGGTGCGGTGCGGTCATGATGTCGGCGACTTCGGCCATGAAATGCACGCCGCAGAAAATCACGAATTCGGAGTCGGTCTGCGAGGCCAGCCGCGACAGTTTGAGCGAATCGCCTGTCAGGTCGGCATACTGATAGACGTCGGCGCGCTGGTAGTGGTGGCAGAGAATGACGGCCCGCTTGCCGAGCTTGGCACGGGCGACGCGGATGCGTTCATGGCAGGCCTCGTCGGAGAGGCGGTTGAACGGGTCGAAGGCGATGGTGGCGGTTTGCATGCTGTTTCCTGATGTTGGCCATTTCATTTTTGGCCGTTTTTCCCGGTTGACCGTGGGATTATCCTTGAATCCAGGGCAGTCCGGCCTTGCGCCAGCCGCCGATGTTGTTGCGATGCCCGTTGGCATCCTTGTCGCCCTCAAAACCTTCGAGGACGTTATAGCAACTGTTGTAGCCAGCCTCAGTCGCTGCCGCTGCCGCCCCGATGGAGCGAACACCACTGCGGCACAGGAACATGACCAGCGCTTCGGGATCGACCTGGCGCTTGAGTTCGGCCAGAAAGTGAGGGTTGCGTGTGCTACCCGGGTATTGATTCCACTCGATTTCAACGGCACCGGGTACGCGTCCAACCCAGTCCCATTCGGCACGAGTGCGCACGTCGACAAGCCTCGCGCCGGGGGCGAGGCGCAGCAGATCGCTTGCTTCCTGCGGTGTCAGTTCGCCCTGATACGGGCGCTCCAGGGCCTTGCCACGTCCTTGGGCCAGGCTGAGTATCTCGGTTAACTTTCCCATAATCTCCAACTGCTAAAATTGCAGGCTAACAGTATAGGGTAGACATCATGGGACTTGAGCAACACCCCCCCCTCGCGACGCCGCTTGAGCGGTCGGCCGAGGCGCAGAAGGCGACCTGGGTCAGCGTCGCTGTCAATCTGGTGATGACCATCGCCCAGTTGATCATTGGCTGGCTGGCCCACTCCCAGTCGCTGGTCGCGCATGGACTGCATTCGTTTTCCGACTTGTTGTCTGATTTTCTGGTGATCTACGCCAGCCGCCAGAGCGCACATCCGGCTGATCAGGCGCATCCCTACGGCCACGCCCGCGTCGAAACTGCTGCGACGCTCGCCCTGGGAACGTCGCTGGTTTTGATTGGCGGCGGCATTCTTTGGGAATCCGGCATGCGCCTCCAGCACATCGAGACCTTGCCGACGGTTGAACTCGCCGCCTTCTGGGTGGCGATCGCCACGGTGATTTCAAAGGAGGCCCTGTATCACTACCTCATTCACGTTGCCAGGAAACTGCGCTCACAACTGCTCATAGGCAACGCGTTGCACACGCGGGCCGATGCAGCGTCGGCGCTGGTTGTTGTGGTCGGCATCGGGGGGGCGCTGATGGGTTGGTCTTTCCTCGACCTCCTGGCCGCTGCGTTGATGGGCTTCATGATCCTGCATATGGGCGCCGGTCTGGCACGGGGAGCAATCAAGGAACTGATCGATACCGGTCTCGACAAGGCCCAGGTGGAGGCCATCCGGAAGACCTTGCTGGCGACGCCGGGGGTGCGTGATCTGCACGAATTGCGGACCCGGCGCATGGCGCATCAGGCGCTGGTCGATACCCACGTCCAGGTCGACTCACGGATCAGCGTCTCAGAAGGGCATCGCATCGCCGAATCGGCGCGTGCCAGAGTCCTGCGCGAACACCCCGATGTGCTCGACGTGCTTGTTCATATCGACCCCGAAGACGACATGGACCCTGATACCTACGCGACGCGACTGCCGGCGCGCGATGCATTGCTCGGTGAGATCCAGCCACTGCTCGCGGGGCTACCCGAGCCGGAAAAATCGTGCTGCACTATCTGAAAGGCCAGATCGAGGCAGAGGTTTTCTACAGTTACGCCCTGTTTGAAAACGGAGAGGCGCTGCGGCAGGCGGAAGAGGCACTTGCGGGTCGCTTGAAAGCCCACCCGGCGATCCGGCGAATTTCAGTTAATTGTCTGGTTGCACCAATGTAGTGCATGATTTTTGTTGTTTGCACCGCAAAAGTGCGCCAATTCTTTGCTTAAACCGCGCATCTCGTTGTGGCAAAATGCAAACAGCGCCCGACGACGTTTGGCATGCTTTCTGCTAAACGTTCCGGGTTACAATTTTTTGATTGTCGCCGGATCGCCCGGCAACTTGTTTTCTTAGGAGATTAAGGCAAATGGCAACCCCGCAAGACGTGCTCAAGATGATCAAGGAAAACGACGCCAAGTTCGTCGATTTCCGTTTCACCGATACCCGTGGCAAAGAACAGCACGTCACCGTGCCGGTTTCTGCCTTCAGCGAAGACAAGTTCGAAAACGGTCACGCTTTTGACGGTTCCTCTATCGCTGGCTGGAAGGGCATTCAAGCTTCCGACATGCAGCTCAATCCGGATCCGGATACCGCCTACATCGACCCGTTCTTTGACGAAACCACCGTCGTCCTCACCTGTGACGTCGTTGATCCGGCTGACGGCCGTGGCTACGACCGCGACCCGCGCTCCATCGCCAAGCGCGCTGAAGCCTATCTGAAGTCCTCCGGCATTGGCGATACCGCCTACTTCGGTCCGGAACCGGAGTTCTTCATTTTGACGGTGTGGATTGGTCTGTCGACATGTCCGGTTGCTCCCTGAAGATCCACTCCGCTGAAGCGGCTTGGGGTTCGGGCGAGAAGAACGATGGCTCTGGCTCCACCGGCCACCGTCCGACCGTCAAGGGCGGCTACTTCCCGGTTCCCCCGGTTGACAGCCTGCATGACATCCGTTCGGCCATGTGTCTGACGCTGGAAGCCCTGGGCTGCCCGGTTGAAGTTCACCACCACGAAGTCGCTACTGCCGGTCAGTGCGAAATCGGTACCGTGTTCAACACCCTGGTCAAGCGTGCCGACCAGACCCAGATCCTGAAGTACGTGGTGCACAACGTTTCGCACCAGTACGGCAAGACAGCTACCTTCATGCCGAAGCCTATCGTTGGTGACAACGGTTCCGGCATGCACGTTCACCAGTCCATCTGGAAGGACGGCAAGAACCTGTTCGCCGGCGACGGCTACGCTGGTCTGTCTGAACTGGCCCTGTTCTACATCGGCGGCATCATCAAGCATGCCAAGGCCCTGAACGCCATCACCAACCCGGGTACCAACTCCTACAAGCGTCTGGTCCCGCACTACGAAGCACCGGTCAAGCTGGCTTACTCCGCCAAGAACCGTTCGGCTTCCATCCGCATTCCGTACGTTGCCTCGACCAAGGCTCGTCGTATCGAGACCCGTTTCCCGGATCCGATCGCCAACCCGTACCTGTGCTTCGCCGCGCTGCTGATGGCCGGCCTGGATGGTATCCAGAACAAGATTCACCCGGGCGATCCGGCTGACAAGAACTTGTACGACCTGCCGCCGGAAGAAGATGCCAAGATCCCGACCGTCTGCGCCTCCCTCGAAGAAGCGCTGGCAAACCTCGACAAGGATCGTGACTTCCTGACCCGCGGTGGTGTGTTCTCCAACGACTGGATCGACGCCTTCATCTCCCTGAAGATGGACGAAGTCAATCGCGTTCGCATGACGACCCACCCGGTCGAGTTCGATCTGTACTATTCCTGCTAATAGGTAGTACATATTCAGTGCGTAGCAGTAAGACGCACTGACCCCCTAAGAAGCCCGGTTTTCCGGGCTTTTTTACGTCTATACGTTGCAATAAGGCGCGGTGCTGCTTATGATTTGTGTGTACGTTGCTGAGTAGCTTGGAGTTTTGGGGCGGGTTGTGGCAACTCAAAATCACAAAGGCTATTCTGCTGCAATGGGTTTCGAGTTTTGCTATGGGGCTATCGAGGTACACACATGGCTGGAATTACAGACAAAGAGGTACGGGCGCTGATTTCTAAAGCGCAGCGAGAAGGCAAGGCGCTGTATCAGGCAGATGGTTTCGTGCCTGGACTGACCCTGAGCGCATCTAAAACGGGCGTTGCTTCTTGGTATCTTCGCTTCCGGTGGGCCGGAAAGCAGAAAGAAGTCACCATCGGCCAATATCCAGCCTGGGGCATTGCTGACGCCAGAGAGAAAGCCAAGGAACTGCGCCGGGCTGTTGATATTGGCGTTGATGTGGCTGTCGAAAAACAGATGACCAAGCTAGAAGCCGTCAATCAGATGACGGTTGATGCGCTGGCCGCTTCCTACTTCGAGAAGGCCGAAAAGGAACTGCACGCACACACGTTCAAGCAGAGAAAAAGCGTACATGCCCGCTTCGTCAGTCCGGAGATTGGCACCTTTCCTGCCGATGCAGTGACCCCTGCGCATGTGGTCGAGATCGTTCGGAAAAGCCTTGAAGGCGGGAAAACCTTACCGCGCATCGTCCTGTTGCATGTGACGCAGCTTTATCACCATGCAGTCGGTAACGCCGTCTGTTCGTCAAATCCCTGTCGAGATATTCGGGAGTCTGCAGTAGTCGGCAAACCTGACGCGCCGAAGCAGCGCACGGCTTTGAATGCTATCGAGCTTGGGGCGTTTCTTCCTGCGCTGGTAATGATTCCGCGCCCCTATGCGCTGGCGATCCGCCTAATGTTGCTGACCGGCGTTCGAGTCGGCACGCTGAGCGAATCAAAGGTTTCAGAGTTTGATATTGATGCGGGCCTGTGGCGTGTACCTCATGATCGGCGGAAAAATCGCCGTCATACAACCGGGCCTTTCGTGATCCCTTTACCGCCTGTCGCTGTGGAATGGGTGCGTGAATTGATCCAGTTGGCCGATGGCGACGAATATCTTTTGCCTGTTGAATCGCGCCGTCATTCAGATGCGCGTAATAGCATGAGCAAGCGCACGACCTTGGGCGACTGGCTGGACAAGATGCAAGCCAGCGCGGGCGGGGCATGGCGGCGGATTACCCCGCATGACCTGAGATCAACCTGCAAAAGCTGGCTGTCAGAATTGCGGATCGACTACGAAACCCGGCAGCGATATTTGGATCATGCCCTTGAAGGCATGGATGCGATTTACGACCGGGCTGATTATCTGGATCATCGGCGGGCTGCTGCCGATACTTGGCTGGCCTTCCTGAACAATTGCGAAAGCGGCAAGGAGGCAGCAAAAGTCGTCAAGCAGCCAGTGGTAGCGTAACGAGTTTGCCGCGCCTACTCCGACGGGAGGAACACCGGGCACCCTTACCCGGCTGGCGCGGCTTCCAATTAAGGGGAGAGCGTGAAAGGGATGCCGTGGGACTTCTAGATAAGCGCGAAGAGCGGGCAGCTCAATTCATTAGCATGCGCACCTTGCTTGATGGTTTGGCCGAAACAGAAAAATGCGGATTGGCTGATGCCGCTGGAGAGATGCTGTTTCACCTTGGAGGCGGAGGCGCTGGTGCTCCTAAATTTATTCGACAGGATCAGCAAAGCTTGCTTAATAGCGGAGCCGATTCAAGAATCATGGACAGGCTGCTTCGCCATGTCGCGAGTACTGGGGTTTATGAGCCGGGATGGGATGAGGAAATCCACGAGTCAGAGTTTGATTCTTACGGCTGGCTTCGCAGTGAAATGTCATTTTTCTTCTTGGTTGATATGGGGGAAGCCAATGACCCACCATTTCTGGTTCCCTCATGGAAGCCCCCACTAAAACGCCCAGATTGGCTAAAACCGTATGAAAACAGAAATCGACTTTCGATAAGTGAAACAGTTTGCTTGCTTGTGCGCACTGATCCTGAGGTTAGTGCCCCCTACGGAATTAATGACAACGAGGGCTATGCAGAAATGCGCCGATGGAAAGCTGCGCTTTTTGATGCCATGAATAGCAAAAAATGGGAGTTTGACGAGACGACATGGGGCACGAACCGGGATGAAGAGCAAACCATCGAGCACTCAGGGATAAAGGCGTGGGCAAGAGCTACGAATGCTCCTTGGCCGTTTTTGGGTGATTCACCCGCACCAACTCCCGAGTCTTCTCAGGGGCGCGCAATTGCTAACGAACTGATGGCTGCAAAAAATCGGATTGCCGAACTGGAACAAAGACTGGCCAATGAGATGGTAGCGATAAACCAGACCAGTGAACCTGCGGCAGTATGCAGCGTAAATTTGCCGCACATGAGCAAGGCATTGAACGCTGTGTTCAAGGTTATGGAAGAAAACTGGCGCAGCTATGACGCCAAAAGATTGCCAAAACAGGTGAATGTCGCACGCGAAATTGACGCGGCCCTAGGTTGGGGAAATGGCGGCGTTTCGGATAAAGACCCGTCGCGGAATGCAAAGGTTATAGCCATGATTATCAAGCCTGACGGGGTTGGTGACACCGAATAGAGCCCCTTTGGGTGCACCATGACACTGTTCCGTGCCCTGCGGTGTGAGGAATAAAAAGAAGGCCATGCAGTACGGCGCAAATCTGCGCAGTTGCTATCCATAAGGATAAATTGCAATGGCTTTCGACCAATTCAGGGGCCGCGCCCTTTCTCCGGAAACAATCGCGGACGACACCGATACAAGCGTTTCGACCGTCCATCGCTGGATCAGTGACGGCAAAATCATTGCCGTGAAACTTGGCTACCGGATGACCCGCATTGACGGCGATTCCCTGGCCGACTTCCTGACCAGCCGCTTGTCTGCACCCCGCCCGGCGCGTGGCAAAGCCCTGAAGCAATCCGCGATCAACAAAGCGGTGTAAGGGGCAACCATGAGCGACAAGAAAAAGCCGCACACGGCAGGCACCGGTACGGCTCCGAAAACCACATTCGATAGCAGCCATCTTACCCCGCCAATAGTGACCGGCCTGCGTGCCGAAGTGCTGGGCCTGATCCGTCAATTTCAGCTAGTGCTGTCGTTCGTGCTGGCGGCCGACCACGCCATTCCAGAAGCAGCGGCGCGAGTGCATGAGCTGCGGGCGATGGGCTTCAACATCCGGACGACTATCCTGCCGGAAGTCGAGTTTTGCGGTGTGATCCGGCGCAACGCTGCCCAGTATTCCTTGGGGTCGCCGGAATTGCAGCGTCCTGGCTTCTTCGAGGTGAAAGGGAGCTGCGATGCAGATTAACCCTATCGGGCAATTCCGCGATGCGATCCAAGCGGCGGGCCTGATTCCACCGGATGACATTGAACCCGATGGCAAGCTGCGCCGCTTTTCCAGCAATGGCAAGAAAACCGACGATGCAGGGTGGTATCTGTTGCACGATGACGGTATTCCAGCCGGGAGTTTTGGCGATTGGCGCACCGGCATCATGCAGACCTGGCGGGCTGATATTGGGCGCACTCTGACACAGGCAGAAGAAGCGGCGCACCGGGCCAAGGTAGAAGCCATGCGGCGCGAACGTGAAGCCGAGGAAACACGGCGCAAGTCGGAAGCCAAGACCAAGGCGGCGGCGATCTGGCAGAACGCAGAAGCCGCCCCCGGCGAACATCCGTATCTAACCCGCAAAGGCATCAAGGCCAGCGGCGCGAAGCTGCACAACGATGCGCTACTGATCCCCATGCGAGACGGTGGCGATATTTACTCGCTGCAATTCATCGGGCCAGATGGTGAAAAACGCTTTCTGACCGGCGGACGGGTAAAGGGCTGTTACTTCAGCATTGGCAACCCCAACGGCGCGGCGGCGCTGTGCATTGCCGAGGGCTTTGCAACCGGTGCAACGATTCACGAAACGACCGGCTACCCCGTAGCAGTGGCATTCAATGCCGGGAATGTGGGCATGGTTGCCAAGACCATGCGCGACAAGTTTCCTAATCTGCCTTTGATCCTGTGCGCTGATGACGACACCCAGACCGAAGGCAACCCCGGACTAACCGCAGCAACCGAAGCGGCGCGATCCGTGGGCGGCTTGTTGGCACTGCCTGACTTTGGCATTGATCGGCCAGCGGGGGCGACTGACTTCAACGACATGGCGGCACTGTGTGGACGGGAAGCGGTACGGCAGGCAATCGCCGGACTGATTGAAGCTAATGACGCGGCATTGAAAGAAACAGAGGTATCAGAGGTATCAGGGGTGCAGGCCAGTAACGACGGGCTTTCTGCTGATACCCCGAAAGAAGGCGGCGAGGTATCAGAGGTATCAAGCCAAGCAGAAGCCCCCATTCCTACTGAGATCGAGCGCCCGGCCTATCGTGTCTTTGATGACTGGCTAGAACACGGCGGCGCAAAGTATCGGGCCGGGGTTTGGTATTTCGGCACGGACAAGGATGGCAACCCGGTTCAATTCTGGGTTTGCTCTCCGGTGCGTGTTGAGGCCGTGACCTTTGACGGCAGCGACAACAATTTCGGGCGGCTGTTGCGCTTCAAAAATACCTTGGGGCGCTGGCGAGAATGGGCCATGCCGATGGATTTGCTCAGAGGTGCAGGCGATGACATGCGCGGCGAACTGTTGAGCATGGGCGTGGAAATCGACCCGTCAGCCAAGGCGCGGAACCTGTTGGCCTCCTACCTGCAAGCAAAGCCACCAAAGCGCCGGATGCGCTGCGCCCTGCAAGTCGGATGGTGCGACGGTTCGTTTGTGCTACCTGATGCGGTGATCGGGCCGAAGGCTTCAGGCGTGATCTTCCAGAGCGGCGAACGTGGGCACGACGAACACACGACGGGCGGAAGCCTGCAGGCCTGGCAGTCGGATATTTCGGCGCGGGCGGTGGGCAATCCGCTTCTGCTGCTCGCGCTGTCTGCATCCTTTGCCGGGCCGATGCTGGCGCGGTGCAATGCAGAAGGCGGTGGCGTGCATTTCGTGGGCGATTCATCCACCGGCAAGACCACCTTGCTAGAGGCGGGCTGCTCAGTCTGGGGCGGGCCGAACTACCGGCGCAGCTGGCGGGCCACGGCCAACGGCATGGAAGGTGCGGCGGCGTTGTTCAATGATTGCCTGCTGGCCCTGGATGAAATCAGCGAATGCGATCCGCGAGAGGTGGGCGCTATCGTCTATTCCTTGGGCAACGGACGCGGTAAGCAACGGGCCGGGCGTAGCGGCAATGCACGGGGTGTCACTCGCTGGCGCTGTTTCATCCTGTCGAGCGGGGAGCGCAGCATAGCCACCACGATGATGGAAGGCGGGCACCGGGCAAAGGCTGGACAAGCGGTGCGATTGCTGGATATAGCGGCGGCGCGGACGTTTGGCGCATGGGACAACCTGCACGACTTGCCGAGCGGCACAGCCTTTTCGGATGCGATCAAGCGGGCATCGGTCACGCACCACGGACACGCCGGGCGGGCCTTCCTTGAAAAGCTAACCCGCGATAACCGCGACTTCTGTGCCTTGCTCGAAAGAATCAAGGATTTGCCGGTTCTGTCTACCGATGGTGGCGAAGGGCAGGATAGACGGGTAGCGGGGCGGTTTGCCTTGTTGGCACTGGCTGGCGAAGTGGCGACCGAGTACGGCATTACCGGCTGGCCTGAAGGCGAAGCAATCAAGGCAGCGGCGGAAGGCTTCAGGGTTTGGCGGGCCATGCGCGGCAAGGGCAACGACGAACGGCGGCAAATTCTCGAGAAGGTTTCAGGCTTCATTGAGCGGCACGGCAGCGGGCGATTCTCCGATGCAGATGCGACCAATGAGGCACCACTACGCGACCGGGCCGGATGGTGGAAGGAGAGCAACGATTGCCGGGAGTACCTATTCACGGCAGAGGGGATGCGCGAGGCACTGAAGGGCTTTGACTTCAATCGGGCGCTGGATGTGCTACAGGAAGCCGGTGCGCTGCCTGCGCCTGGCGCTGATGGCAAGCGGGCGAAGTTCTACCGGATAGCGGGGCAAGGGATAAAGCTGTACCCGGTACAGGCCGACAAATTAGGGGGCGATCATGGCGCTTGATGATCTGCTGTCGAAATTGGAAGGCCGGGCGTCTGATACCCCTGATACCCCATGCAACCCGTCAGAGGTATCAGCGAAACCCTTGCAGGATAAGGCTTGCACCCTTGATACCCCTGATACCTCTCGAAGTGTCAGTGCGGAAGATTGGGCGCTGTTCAATGCTTGGCTGTTTCACTTTGCCGACCGGAACGATTTGCCGTTGACGTTTGCGCCTGCTGTAGATCATGCGGCGGCGCTGGCCTATTACCCCGAGGCAGTAGCAGCGGAACCGATACCCGAGCGACCACAACGCAAGGCGACCAAGGCCGAAGCCGACGAAATCACGGCGCTGGTTATGGCGATCTACGGCAACGACACGGACGACGACCGGGCCGAAGCATTGGCGGCGGCGCTGGCTGATCCTGATGGCGCTTTGCGCTGCTACCGGGCGATAGCCGAAGAGCGCGGCATTGCCCTTGTGAAAACCGATGCTGACCGGCGCACCTGTGCGCAATGCCGGAGCTTACGGGGGCGGGTCTGTGCGATTGCCAAGCCCGGCGGACTGGTATCGGCCAATCCGGGCTATCGGCCAGTGCCTGACACCCTGCAACGCTGCGCGGGCTATCTGCCGAACACCACCGACCACGACCAACGACCGGGCAGCGAACGCTGGCCGGGACTGTGAAGGGCATGACCATGCGAACCATTGAAGCGGCAACGTTGAACGCGGCGACCCTGATAACCTGCGACGAAGTGGCACCCGTGGCAACCGCGGGCAACTATGAGCCGGTGCGGTTCAACGCCATGAAACACGGCATTCTTTCCCGGCTGGCGGTACTGGCGCATGAAGACCATGCCGAGTTTGCCGACCTGCTGGCGGCGCTGCTGGATGAGCATCGACCGGGTGGCATGACTGAGCGGCACCTGATCGAAGAACTTGCCACGATCATTTGGCGCAAGCGGCGGGTATTGCTGGCTGAGGGGGCGAAGATCAACGAAGGATTGAAAGGCGCGGTGAATAGCGCGGCATCGGTAATCAAGTCGGCGGCACCTTTCCAGCGTGGCATGGGCGGCGAGAATGCCGACCTGCGGGAATTTATGGACGGGACACCCGAAGAGCTGGCCAAAAGCCAGCAGGATGCGGCGCTTGATCTGGCAGCAACCCAAAAGGCAGCGGCGATCCTTCGCAAGGGCGGGCCGAATGCCTACACCAAAGCCAGGCGAACGCTGATTCAGGAATCGCGTGACTTCTGGGATGAGCACGTCGAGGAGGAGTCCTACCCGGCAACCGCCGAAGGATTGGCCGAATTCATCCGCGAATCACTGGAGCCGATCTGCTATCGCATGGCGAGGGAAGCCCAATTCACCCCGGCAATCAAGGCGCAAACCTTGGGGGAAGGACTACGGGCGCACCTACTGGAGAAGCTGAACCGCTACGAAACGCACCTGGACCGCAAGTTTGAACGGACATTGGCAATGCTTTTGAAGCTAAAACAGTTACGCGGCGCATGAAACGAAACACCGATAAAAATCGGCGTAACGCTTGCAGTGCAATGGTTACGGCAAGAATCAGCGAGAACCATATCGCAAACTTGCCAAATGATTTCGGCAAATCTTGGAGAGAAAAATAATGGGCGGCTCTGGTAGCGGACGCGGGCAACGCGGAAAGGACACGACAAGTGACATGCGACCCCTTGATATTCGCAAGCTGAAACGCGATGGTCTGCTGACACAGGGCCGGGCTTTTGGCTGGCATTGGACGGTCAACGGCAAAGAGGTGGCCTCCATCCAGATGCGAACGGAAGTTGACCGCGTGATTCTCAACTACCGAAGCCGAAGCAACGGCGGCGAGTGGCAAACGATGGAATACCCGGTACGGCTGGAATGGACGGATTGCACTCTTGGCGGACAGCGGGCGTGGTTCCTTTGCCCGGCGCAAGGATGTGGGCGGCGTGTTGCGATTCTCTTCGGCGGTTCGATCTTCGCCTGTCGGCACTGTCACAAGCTGGCCTATGAGTGCCAACGGGAAACGGATGATGATCGAGCGATGCGGCGGGCGGACTCCATCCGGCGGCGGCTTGAGTGGGGCGCGGGGATAGCGAACCCGGAAGGCGGAAAGCCCAAGGGGATGCACTGGCGCACTTATGAACGCCTGATAGCAGAGTACTACGCTTTCGCCAACGCGTCATGGGCGGGCATGGCTGAACGGCTTGGGCTAGTGAGTCGACAGCTGGATGACATAAATCGGATGGCGAACATGTACGACTAGCATCTGTTTCGCAAATTCGGATGAGGCCAGTCGCCGCAACATTCCATGACTATGCTAGTGCACCTTCGGATAGGATTGAAGCACTATCGGCAAACACCGTTTTCAGGTTGTAGTTGATGGTTCTCACATCCACGTCGTAGAGCAAGACCATCAACTTCTGGGTGAGCCACACGTTTTCATTGGAGTAGATGGCTTCGACGTTCCCCTGGCCGCTGGCTGTGACAAAGGTCCGGCATCCCGCTGCCGATGAACGGACGGTACTGTTCTGGATAGGCTCCTTGGTCATTCCACGACATTCCATGTCGACGCTTGCAGAACAAGGCGTTGTCCCGGCTGCAAAAGTTTCATCGGGTCGGACACCTGTTGTATCCAATCCGGGGCGTAAGTCATGTCATTGTGATTCTGACAGCCTGGGCACAATATCCAAGAAAACTCCTGCCCCTCATCATTTCCTGCGTAGTAAATCTCGAACATCGCTCGGCAAACACTTACTTCCCATGCCCCCAAATGACCGCCATCCCATGTGTCGTCATTAGGACGAATCTCAAACCCGAATTCTCCGTGCAAGTCCAATTGTGGCGGCTTAGGCAAATCTTGCAAAAACTGACGTATCCGGCCAATCGCGTCTAATTGTGCTGGCGTAGCATCCGGGCGCGCCGCCAGCCAGTCGGCAAGCCCTATGGCTGCGTTAAATAACGCAGCTTCTTCAGGTTTCAGGTTGTAAGGCGATACTTTGTCCTGGCAAAAATCCTTCATCTCAATACCTCGGCAGGAAGAATGACGGCAACCCCGGCGATAGAGTCGCTGGGCATGATGGTGTCTTCCTCACGGGCAATAACGGTTGCTGTGTGGTTGATCATGTGCAGGCCATCCTTGCCGTTTTCGTTGATGACAAAATAGCGCTCACCAAGCAAGGCGACAGAATCAACTTCGCCGTTGGGCAGGATCGTGGATGCCTCGATGGTTATACCGTCGCAACCTTAGCCAGCAGCGCAGCAGTTTCAGACTCAACCTGCTTCAGTTCGGCATCGATGTTACGCAACTTGCGCGGCGGCACGTAACCGGCTTGCCGTGGAAGCTATATCTACGATTTTTTGATTACGCCGTAAGTCTTTCTCAAAGAGAAAAATAATCTGGGATTGATGCTATTAGGGTGTGTGGACATTTGTGGGCAAGATGCTGTTCACAAATGAATAATTGTGTTTACATCCTGTCTTTTGGGCTGAGGGCGGAATGCCGAGATTGTTGTTACGCGATGACCAATGGCGACGAATCGAGCCAATGCTGCACGGCAAGGCAGGCGACCGTGGTCGTACCGGTGCAGATAATCGGTTGTTTGTTGAAGCGGTTCTCTGGATGGCGAGAACTGGCGCCCCTTGGCGTGACCTGCCTGTCAGTTTTGGGCCATGGAATACGGTCTTCAGGCGCTTCTCACGCTGGGCAGACAAAGGTGTCTGGCAGGCGCTCTTTGCCATGCTCTGCGAAGACGCAGATTTTGAGGAAGTTTTTCTCGATAGCACCATCGTGCGGGCGCACCAACACGCGGCCGGCGCACCCAAAAAAACGGGCAACAAAGTCTTGGCCGTTCTCGTGGGGGCTTGAGCACCAAGATTCATGCGGCGGTAGATGGACTGGGCAATCTGGCGCGTTTCCGTCTGACAGGCGGCGAACGACACGACATCACCGAAGCTGCCAATCTCATCGATGGCATGGGTAACGTTGGAGCTGTCGTGGCCGACAAAGCCTTTGATGCCACCAGCCTCATCGACTGCATCGAGGCGATGAATGCCACAGTTGTCATTCCGCCGAAAGCCAATCGGAAGGTGCACAGAAGCTATGACAAGCATGTCTATAAAAGTCGAAATCTCATCGAAAGGTTCTTTGCCCGCCTGAAACAGTTTCGCCGCATCGCTACGCGCTACGACAAACTCGACGTCCGCTTTGAAGCATTTATTTCCATCGCAGCCGCTCTGATTTGGCTCGCCTGATTGTCCACACACCCTAGTATAACAATTTCTTTTTTTCAAAAAGCCGGAATGAAAAATTCATGCCCTATTTGCTTGCATCTGCCCGTTTCTTAAATTATCTAGCGGCGAAGTCGCTTGGGCAGCGAGACCGGGCGCCAGCCAAGGGTCATTTCAATCTGTGCCCACGTTTCATTCAGTAGTTGTCGCTCTCTCTTCGCTTGCACACCAGAACGAAGGTCATCCAACGGATACCAGCATTCATCCTTGTCCTGATAAAAAATCCGGGCGTAGACGTTTCCGGTATTAGAGATGCGATGCTTCTCGTAGGTCTGCGACAGCAACGTGAGGGCGTGGTTCAGGCTCTTGACACTACGATCAGGAAAACCCATAGGCATTTGAATGCCATCGGGCAGCAAGATACTGCTGCTGGATAGCTCGCAGCGCTCCAGTCCTTTGACCTTCAACCACAAGCCGCCGGTCTCGGGAATCAAGTTAGCCTGGGGAAGTATTGCCTTTTGCTGAGGTGGGCCGAGTTTGACTCGCGCCCAGCGGGTCGTGCCGAGAGGCACATTGAGCGGAAAGGGTGTTGGCCAATCGCCAATGCGGCTTCCATTCTGGCTTCGGTCGCTCAAGGCCACCAGCAACGAGGTACCCTCTTCGAGAACCTTAACGGTCAACTCCGCAGTCACTCGCTGGAGAAATTCTGTGTCCAAGATTTGATTCGTGCTGATCGTAAGTTCGCCCATCGCTCCATCCTTGACCGGCACATCACCGCCATAGAAGAACTCCCAGCGATCACCGACCCGCTTGACGGGGACGGTTGTTTTTTCCGTCCATAAGGAATCAAAGTAGTTGTCGCTCATGAGTTTTGCTCCTGATGGGCTGTGCTATCTGGTCGGGACTGAGGATCGGCTGAACATTGAGGGCTGAGTCTGTTTCGCCAAATCAGAAGGTCGGCGCTGGCTGTTTGCTATAAGCGTGCCACTGCGGCGATTTTGTCGGCGATCTGTGTCGCAACGTCCCGTCCGTTATCGTTCGCCACAGCCATCAGGAACAGGC
This sequence comes from Betaproteobacteria bacterium, assembly GCA_016705475.1. Classification (GTDB taxonomy): domain Bacteria; phylum Pseudomonadota; class Gammaproteobacteria; order Burkholderiales; family Rhodocyclaceae; genus Azonexus. The sequence goes on from JADIYD010000001.1 coordinate 236,523, forward strand.
ATTTCCCACCGCTTGATGCGGCCCACTGCCGCCCGATCTGATCTTTTTCGCGGGTATCGTCGCCCAACAGGTGCGCGCCCTTGTACTCCACCACCAGAACGCTGCCATCGGTAAGTTCGGCAACAAAGTCCGGGTAAAAATAGTCGGTCGCCGTCGGCAGCCAAAAAGAAAACCGCTCATCGCGCTCCACGTTGCGCACCCAATGTTTGACGGCCGGATGCGAGTCGATAGCACGCGCACAAACAAATTCCTCAGCCGGCGTGCCGTCGGCGCGTTTCTCGCGCAGGTCATGGATAACCGGGTAATAGTGGTTCTTGAAACGAAAGCGGCCAGCGTAGAACGGCGGGCGAGCCGGATATTGATTCGGACGAAAGGTAAAGGCATGACGCCATTCACCCACGGTATCCGCCAACATCGGCGCCGTCGAAAAACCCGGCAGCGCTTTCTGGAATCCACTCTTGATCGCCACCTGCCGCCGCCGGTCGATCTCGCGGCGTATCGCCTCGGCGAGCAGGTATTTGCTGCGCACCAGCGCCGTCAGAGAAATTTCACGGTCGCCGATCAGGTGATGCACCAGCGCCAGCAGCCACTTAAGCAACATAGCCTGGCCAATGTCGACCTGCCGACAAGCGCGATCAAGCGTGCGCACCAGATCATGCTCGTCGGCGTGAGACTTGACTTCGTTCAGGTGCAATTGGCCGCTTTCCGCCGTGTCGTAGACCACCCGGTCGCCGTCCACGTCAATTTCCCAGGCGGTGCCGCTTTCGGTCACCGTAAAGCCGGGTAGGCTCACGGCTACAGAAAACAAATCGAACTCGCCCAGGTCGGCCAGTAGGCGGCGTTCTACGGGTTGCAGCTCGCCATCCCATACCAAGCAAAGTTGCGGCAGCGGCGCAAATTGCACACCACGAGACGCCGGCGCGAGTTGCGCAGCCTGCCGGGTGCGTTCGCGCTCGATCACGTCTTGCACCGCCTGTTGCTGCTTGCCTGGCTTGCACCCCGCAAGCAAAAATTCCTCGATCTCGGCTGTCAGTTCGCCTCGCACGATTACGGTGGCACCGGTTGATGTCGGGCGAATCTCAATGTTATCGCGAAGGCTGCCAGGGATAGCCTGCGTCGGCGCCACCGGCAAAGGGATGACAGACTCAACCGGCAGCAGCGGCCGCTGGGTACCGTCATCTGGTAGCGGGAACGCCGTTTGCGCAGGCATGATGGCGGCTTGTGCCTCGTAACGCTCGAAGCCCATGTTATTCACCAGCCGGTCGACTAGCGCATCGGCGGCACGGGCAGTCGCCATCGACACTACATGCGCATACGCCTTATCCATTTCCGGCTGCTGGCGGGCACGGGCGTAGGGCATCCGCAGCACGCGACCCAGCAACTGCTCTACGTCCTTGCCGCTTTTCATGTCCTGCAAACTGCACAGCACATAAGCAAACGGGCAGTCCCAGCCTTCTTTCAGCGCCTTGACGGTGATGACGTAACGGATCGGGCACGTCGGTTCAGCCAGCGCAATACCATCGAGCTCTTTCTGTTCACCTGTCGCAACGGCGATCTGCTTGCGCTCAATCTTTTCGCCGTCGGCACTGGTCAGGTGTGCCAGTAGCGCGTCCACATTGGCTTCGCCGTTCACGTCTTCGGCCTGAAACAGCAGCACCGGTCGAATGTAGTCGGCTTCCTTCGCGGCCAGCCCTTCCAGCCTATCGCGCGTCAGAATGGCATCACGCACGGCATCTTTCCAGCCGGTCTTGTGTTCCATCAGCACAATCGGCAGCTTGATCATTTCTTCGTTAGCGAGTGCCTGTGCGCCGACGTGGAAAATCACATTGCTGTCCGGCATTGGTGTTGCCGTCAGTTCGATGACGCAGGCCGGATGCAGTTCACGCAGGGTGCGGAATGCCTGCTCCGTGCGGTTGTTGTGTGCCTCATCCACCACGATGATGGGCTGGTTCAGTGTCAGCCAGTTGGCCAATGATGCCTTGGTGCGGCCAAGATCAGCGACAGTCAGATAGGGCTGAGCGGCAATGTCGACCTCGGTCACTTTGCCGAGTCGGCTTTCCTGCTGCGGGGTCAAGCCCTGGAAATGCGGTGCCAGCGCTTCATCGAAGGAATACACCGTGCGCATGTACTTCTTCTCTTCCTTAATGCTGAAAGACTGGATCGTCGCCACGATGATGATGGCGCTATTACCGATTTCCTGCGGCCCGACGGTCGGCAAATCATTCAGCGCACAGACGCGCACACGCTCGCCAAAATGCTGGGTCAATGCTTCGCGGCAGGGGTTACGCGGCGTGGACAGCGCAGCCAGTGTCTGACTGCGAATCGCATCCGACGGCACTAGCCATAGCGCTACAGGGGCGGCGGTATCCTTCAATGCCTTACCGACATGGGCCACGGCATGTGCGGCAAGAAAGGTCTTGCCGCCACCGGTCGGAATGCGCACGCATACGGCCGGCACCTCACCCAGCGCGACCCGGTCGTAGTTGGCTTGCCTGCGCTGGCCGTTCTTTTCTTGCATCGGTGCGTTTGCGCGCCAAGTAGCGTCGAGTCCAACGGTGCGCAATTTATAAAAGAAGCCGTCGAGTGCCGCCAGTGCCTTTTCCTGATAATCCTTGAGGGCAAACATTTTCAACGTGCCTTGATGTCGTAGGGAATTTGTTTGAACGTGATGCCGGCCTCGCGCAAACGCGCTTCGCCCAGTCGCGTTGTTTCGCCATAAATTACGCGTGGCCCGACGTGTGAAGACAGCGTATCCAAATGCGCCAGCACATTCGATGTGAGTACATTGCCTCCTGCCGGTCGGCGGTCGCCAAGTATTCCGTTATAGAGCAGGTAATAGGCCGTGCCCTGATGCACGCCCAGCAGCGGAGAATCAAATGTTCGTCGGGCTGGTTCGCCGGTCTCGAAGTGCCAGAGATAAGCCCCCAGTGCCGCAAAGCGCACAGTGGAATGAATGCCGCCATCGGCATCGAATACCGGTTCGCCCAACGTGTGAAAACGAAACCCGCCGCCACCTTGCCAATTCACCGACTTAGAAATCCCGCCTTGCTCGCCCGCAATGACCTTTTCCAGGCGAGGCAGGCAATGGGTCTTTGCGTGCTCACCCATCTCAATGCCAATGAAGCGCCGGCCCATTTTTTGGGCCACGGCTGCCGTGGTGCCGGAGCCGAGAAAACTATCGAGGACGAGGTCGCCGGGACTAGTGGCAATGTGGATGATGCGTTGAAGCAAGCGCTCGGGCTTGGGTGTCGAAAAAAGATCGTTACTTTCATCCTGAAGTAGCGCGGCAGTCTCTTTCTTTGCTTCCTGGTTATGCCCAACTTCTTCATGGCTCCATACGGTTGTTGGCACTGCACCGTCCTTCAACTCAGAGAAATATCGCTTTAGCCGTGGTTGATTTCGGCCATCTTTGCCCCACCAGATACGATTTTCGGCTCGTAACGAAGCAATCGTTTCCGAGCTATAGCCCCATGCCCGACCTTTGGGCGGGAAAACTTCTACGCCATGCGGGTTAATGATTGGGAATAAGCCCGAAGATGTACCGGTGCGAGCAAACTGTGCGCCACGCTGACCCGAAGTTAGACTTACATGCAAGGGACTTGAAGACCAGTCACCATGAGGGTCATCGTCTGGATTCGTGTAATCACTGGCATTGCGTGCACTTCGTGGAACCCTATTGAATTTGCATGTAGAGATATTTTTTGCGAAAACATGCACCGTGTCGTTCATTGATGAGAAAAATTCGGCGTTGTTGTGCACGCTCGATGTTTTTATCCAGACTACAGAGTTAATGAAATTTGCCCGCACAAACGCTTCGTCCATCAACACTTTTAGGTAATGAGCCTCGCGGTCATCGATGGAAACCCAAATGCTTCCATCATCCGCCAGCAATTCCCGTAGCAGAACCAATCGCGGCCACATCATTGAGAGCCACTGCGAATGCTCCAGCTTGTCGTCGTAGTGCTCAAAAGCACTTTGCGTGTTGTAGGGTGGGTCGATAAAAATGCATTTCACCTGCCTGCGATAAAAGGGCAGTAGTGCTTTCAGCGCGAGCAGGTTGTCGCCTTGAATCAGCAAATTCCGTGCATCACCGTCACCGTGGGCGGATTGAAACTCCAGCAGGTGATATGGAACATCGGCGGTGGCGCGCTGCGCCTGAGCCTTGTTGACCCAATCGAGGAAGGGCATGGTTTGCCTGAATGACAGAAACGCCAGAATTCTGCCACACAGTAACATTTGAATAGAATCTATCTGACCGGCAAGTCGGTTGAGCAGATGATGAGGAAAATTGCCTAATGGACATTGGGCAAGCAATCAACGCGATAAGAAAACGCAAACGGCAGAAACTCGATGCTGTTGCTTATGTTGCCGGCACGAACACAGGTTATTTGTCTCGCATCGAAAACAATAACAGCAAGCCTTCGCTGGCAATGCTGGAGCAAATCGCAGCAGCGTTAGATACGCCAGTGTCGTCAATCTTCGCTCTGGCCGAGGGGCGTGGCGAAACAGCCGAAATTCCTCCCGGTTTTGGCGATAGCGAAGCCGATACCCAAGCGATTGATCTGGTGCAATTGCGCCAAAATTTCCGTGCGCTTACACCGGCCAATCGCCGAATAGCGGTAGAACTGCTCAAGGCATTGGAGCGCACTCAGGCATAGATCGCTCTGGTTTTTCAAGGCCAAACGACTTTGATTGATGAATCGGCGATTCGATAGCTGGCTCTGTTTCGCAATATGAGAATGGCTGCGACCAATGCCCGGAGTTGATCCGGGTTTTGCTTTATGTCGCGGATATGTCTATCGAATATCACCATGTTGGTGCGCGCGCACCGTTATGGTGCGTAAATTATTTGGGTAATCCCCCCGGCTCTGCCGGAGGTGATTTAACTTCGGTGGTCGTGGATGCGATTAAATCCCCTAATACCATGCAAACAAGTAGCTCAGTGAGTAGCTGGTAAGTTTTTAAAAAAGCATAATCATTGCAGCACAAGGTATTCCGGCTATGATATGTACTATTCCTGCTAGCCGGACAAGCAAAAAGGGCGGGGTTTCCCGCCCTTTTTTTGTTTACTTTTTCGAGCCTCGGCCGTTATGTCCGGTACACTCAAAAAATTGACAGGAATTTTGAAGATGATGCGCAGTCCGCTTGCCCTGCTTGTCGCTTTGCTGCCGCTCTCGGTTTCGGCCCAGACAATTTACAAATGCATTGATGCCAGTGGTGGCACGGTCATTTCCAATTCGCGCGTCGAAAAGAACTGCAAGGCGATTTCCACTGGCCCCGAGAATGCTGTGCCAGCACCGCCTAGGGCCAAGCCGGCCAGCGCAGTGGCGAACCCATCACCGGCGGGCTTTCCGCGCGTGCAGGAAGATACCCAGAAGGCGCGCGATGGTGATCGTCGACACATTCTGGAGCAGGAACTGGCCGGTGAGCAGCGCAGTCTGGAGCAGGCGCGCAAGGATGTCTCGGAACAACAGGCTGCCGGTGTTTCTGGTGACCGTATTGCACCCTACCGTGATCGCGTCGGACAGCATGAGCGCAACATTCAGGCGATTCAGAAAGAGTTGGGCAACCTCAGGTAGTCGCTTTGGTGGGAGTGCTAGCCGAATAAATTAAGGGCGCCGAGGCGCCCTTTGTTTTTGGCTAGGGAGATTGCGGTCTGCTCCTTGATCCTGACCTTGTACCAGGCCGCGTAAAGCGCTGGCAAAAGAGCAGGGTCAGCGCCGTGGCGACGATGAGGCCGCCCATGATGGCGACGGCCATCGGCCCGAAGAAATCATTGCGCGACAGCGGAATCATCGCCAGTACGGCCGCTGCGGCGGTCAGCACAATGGGGCGGAAACGGCGCACGGTTGATTCGACGATCGCCTCATGACGCGGTTTGCCGGCAGCCATGTCCTGCTCGATCTGATCGACGAGAATCACCGAGTTGCGCATGATCATGCCGAACAGCGCAATAGTGCCGAGCAGGGCCATGAAGCCGAAAGGTTGCCGGAACACGAGCAGGAACAGCGCGATGCCGATGATGCCGAGCGGCGCCGTCAGCAAGACCATGATGACGCGCGAAACGCTTTGCAACTGGATCATCAGGATGGTGATCACGGCCAGCACGAAGAGCGGAATGCCGGCCATGACCGAGCCGGACCCCTTGGATGACTCCTCGACCGAGCCGCCGGTTGCGATGCGATAGCTATCGGGCAGGCTGGCCTGAATCGCGTCGATTTCACTCTTCATGCTGTCGACGACGGTGGCGGGCTGAATCTTCCCGTAGAGGTTGCCGCGCACCGTGATCGTCGGCAGGCGGTCTCGGCGCCAGATCAGACCCGGTTCGAAGCTGTGCTTGAGGCGCCCGATCTGGCTCAGCGGGACGCTCTTGCCAGCGCGTGTCGGCACCGACAGGTCAGCAAGTGAGGAGAGGTGGCTGCGCTCCTCGCGGTCGCCGCGCAACACGACATCAATACTCTTTTCACCTTCACGGTAGCTGGTCACCGTGTAGCCGTTCAGGGACATGTTGAGAAGCGCGGCGATATCCTGACTGGAAACACCGAGCAGGCGGGCCTTGTCCTGATCGATCTCGATTTCGACCGACTTCGAGAGCTCGCTCCAATCGACATTGACGTTGGACAACTCGCTGTTCTGGCGCATCACTGACGCGACCCGAGTGGCGGCCTGACGCAGGGTGGCAAGGTCTTCGCCGGAAATGCGGTATTGCACGGGATAACCGACCGGCGGACCATTTTCGATGCGGGCGATGTTGCCGCGGGCGGCGAACGGCTCGTTTTCGAACAGTTTGATCAGTCGACCGCGGACGGCTTCGCGCGTCGCGACATCTCGCGTGACGATGACGAACTGGCTGACGTTGCTGGCCGGTAGTTGCTGGTCCAGCCCGAGGTAATAGCGCGGCGCACCGGAGCCGACGAAGGATATGTAGTGCTCGAACTGGTCGAACTCCGCTTTGTCCTTGGCCAGCCAAAGTTCGAGTCGTTTTGCTTCGGCGTCGATGGCGGCGATGGACGCACCTTCGGGCAGTCGCAATTCGACATTGAGTTCAAGGCGGGTCGAGTTCGGGAAGAACTGCTTCTGGATCTTCATCATGCCGACGATGGAAAGCGCAAACAGGATGATCGTGACGCCAATGACCAGCCAGCGTCGGCTGACGCACCAAGTGACCAACCGGCGAAAACGGGTATAAAAGGGCGTCCCGTAGACATCATGGTCTTCACCGTGCCCCGGGCCATTGAGGCCGAGCTTGTCGGCCAGGCGGGCGAGGCGTGGCAGGCGTTTCTCCAGGCGGCCGCTCTGGCGCGCCGCGTGAGGGTTTGGCAGCAGCTTGTAACCGAGCCAGGGAATGGCGATGACGGCGGCCAGCCAAGAGATGAGCAGGGCGACGGCGTTGATCTGGAAGAAGGCGAAGGCGTATTCGCCAGTCGCCGACTTGGCCAGAGCAATCGGAATGAATCCGGCGACGGTGACCAGCGTGCCCGAGAGCATTGGCCCGGCCGTGCTGGTGTAGGCGAATGAAGCTGCGCGGGTGCGTTCCCAGCCCTGCTCCATCTTCACCCACATCATCTCGACAGCAATGATCGCATCGTCGACAAGCAAGCCAAGCGCCAGAACCAGCGCCCCGAGCGATACCTTGTGCAGGCCGACGTTGAACAGGTACATGGCAAGGAAGGTAGCGGCCAGCACGAGCGGAATGGATAGCGCGACAACCAGTCCGGTGCGTATGCCAAGGCTTATGAAGGTGACAAGCAGCACGACAATCACCGCTTCGGCCAGCGCCTGCGTAAAGGCCTTGACCGAGCGAGCGACCGCGTCGGGCTGGCTGGTCGCCACGCCGATTTCGACGCCGACCGGCAAGGCTTCCTGCAGCTTGGCGACGCGGCTGTTCAGGGCCTTGCCGAGTTCGATGATGTCGCCTCCCTTGGCCATCGAGACAGCAATGGCAAGAGAGGGCTTGCCGCCAAAGCGAACCTGCGTGGCAGGCGGGTCGATGGTGCCGCGCCGGATGTCGGCGATGTCGCCCAGCCGGAAACTGCGGCCGCCGGCGCGGATCAGGGTATCGGCAACGGCCTGCACGCTGTTGAAAGCGCCGCCCGGGCGAACCTGGATACGCTCGCTGGCTGTCTCGAAGAAGCCGGTGCCGGCGACCGCATTTTGCTGATTCATCGCCTGGACGATGGTCGCCTGATCTATGCCCAGGGTGGCGAGTTTGGTATTCGAGAGCTCGACGAAAATCTTCTCGTCCTGAATGCCGAAGATTTCAACCTTGCCGACCTGCGGCACGCGCAGCAATTCATCGCGAATGCGCTCGGCCTGATCCTTGAGTTGCGGGAAATCGAAGCCTTCTGCGGTCAACGCATAAATATTGCCAAAAACGTCGCCGTACTCGTCGTTGAAGAAGGGCCCCTGAATGCCGGCTGGCAAGGTGTGTCGGATGTCGCCGATCTTCTTGCGAACCTGGTAGAAAACGTCAGGCACATTGGCCGGTGGCGTGCTGTCCTTGGCGAAGAACATCACAGTCGATTCGCCGGGTCGGGAAAAACTGGAAACGCGGTCGATGAACGGGGTTTCCTGAAGCTTTTTTTCGATCTTGTCGGTCAGCTGCTGTTCAACCTGGCGTGCCGTGGCGCCCGGCCAGAAACTGCGGATCACCATCATCTTGAAGGTGAAGGGGGGGTCTTCCGCCTGGCCGAGCTTGCCGTAGGCAAATACACCCATCAGCGCGATGGCGAGCAGAAAATAGCCGACCAAGGTGCGATGGTGCAGCGTCCAATCCGACAGGTTGAAACGGTGGCTCATTGATTAGCGCTGCCGATCCGGCGTCGTCGCAGCCTTCGCCAATACGTCCTGGCCGTCGACCAGTCGGCCAGCACCGCTGATGACGACCAGCTCGCCTGCCTCCAGTCCGCCGTTCAGCTCGACGCCATCTTCGCGGAAGCGGGCAACCTGGACCGGACGCGAGGCAATCTTGCCGTCCTTGGCAACGCGGACCAGCGGCCCCTGCCCAAGATCGATCACGGCGCTCAGCGGGACAAGCAGTGTGCTTTCGGCGGCACCATCGAGGGTGACGCGTGCCGTCATGCCGAGGCGAACTTCGGCCGGCGGATTAAGGATGCGAATGCGTGCTGCGTAAGTTCGGGTTGCCGGGTCGGCAGCCGGTGACAGCTCGCGCAGTTCGCCGCGCAGCGTCATTTTCGGGTTTGCCCACAGGCTGACGGCGAGATTTCTGGCCGTTTTCAGTTCGGCCAAACGGCTTTCCGGAATGGCGACGGCGACTTCCTTCTCTTCCGGTCGCGCAACGCGCATGACGGCTTGGCCGGCGCTGAGCACCTGCCCGGCATCGGCGATAACAGCCGTGACAATGGCCGGAAACTCGCTGCTCAGTGTTCCGTAGCTGCTTTGGTTGCCGCTGATCCTGCTCTGCGCGCGGGCCTGTTCGAGACGGGCCTGGGCGCTGTTGAAGGCATTGTCCTTGGCCTCGAATGCGGCCTGGCTGACGAATTTTTTGGCGACGAGACCGGCGTAGCGTTCGCGCTCGGCGCGTGCCGTGGCCTGCTCGCTCTCGGCGGCTGCCAACTGGGCGCGAGTGGCCGCCGCAGCCAGTTCCAGATCGGCTGGGTCGAGGCGGGCCAGCGGCTGACCGGCCTTGATCGCGGTGCCGGCATCGACCAGGCGGGCGGCGATCTTCCCGCCAACGCGGAAAGCCAGATCGACCTCATGCCGGGCGCGGATTTCACCGGTGTAGATACCCTTTGTGTGCGTTGCGCTCGCAGCGGGCTGAACCAGCACGACCCGTGTGGGCGTTGGTGGCGCCTCACTCTTGCCGCAACCCGCAAGAACGGTGGCAAGAGCCAGTGACGAGCCTGCGATGAGGGGGGCGATCTTGATCATTGGGGCGAGTGGCCGGAGGATGGTGTGCAGATGATAATGAACGATTGGTCAGTAACGCAAGTTGTCGTCAGTTGCCCTTGCCGAATCGCTACAATGCGGGGGATGAACGTTACCCATTCTTCCTTCGCCGGCCTTGATCTGCTGGCATCGGCGGTGCTCCTGCTCGATGACGGCCTGGCTATCCGTTATATCAATGCAGCAGGTGAAAACCTGCTTGCTGTCAGCGGCCGCGTTGTACTCGGCAAGAGGCTGACAGAAGTGTGCTCCTTTTCGGCAACCTTGCAGTCGGCGCTCGATAACGGCTTGAACAACAACTGGGGTTACACCGGCCAGAACATCGAATTGAAACGCAGTGATGGCGATACGCTCAACATCAACTGCACGGTGACGCCGTTGCGTCCGGATATTGCCCCAGGCGTTCGCCTGCTGCTCGAATTGCAGCCGATCCAGCACCATCTCGCGGCCACCCGTGAGGAGCGTCTGATCGAGCAGCAGCAGGTCAGTCGCGAGTTGATCCGCAATCTGGCTCACGAGATCAAGAATCCGCTCGGTGGCATTCGGGGGGCAGCTCAGTTGCTGGAGCATGAATTAGCCAACCCCTCGCTCAAGGAATACACGCAGGTCATCATCAAGGAGGCAGATCGCCTGCAGGACCTTATGCAGCGCCTGCTCACTCCGCACCGGGCGATGTTGCCGACAACGGTGAACATCCACGAAATCCTCGAGCGGGTGCGCAGCCTGCTGACCGCCGAGTTTCCAGGTTCGCTGACCGTTCGTCGTGATTACGACACGAGCCTGCCGGAACTGGTCGGTGATCGTGAGCAGCTGATCCAGGCTGTTCTCAATATTGCCCGCAACGCCGCGCAGGCGATGGGCGGCGAAGGCGAGATCGCCCTTCGTACCCGTTCGTTGCGGCAGGTGACACTGGCCAAGAAACGCTATCGTCTGGCGATGGAAATCAAGGTCATGGACAATGGCCCGGGGATTCCTGATGCAATCCGCGAGCGCATGTTCTATCCGCTGGTCTCCGGGCGTGAAGGGGCAGTGGTTTGGGGCTGACCATCGCCCAGAATTTCATCCAGCATCATCACGGCACGATCAATTGCGTCAGTCGGCCCGGGCACACGGTCTTCACGCTGAATCTGCCTGTAGAGCAGGCTTGAGTCTTGCTTCTATTCTGGCCATTCTGAAAACAAAATGAGCCAACAAAATATGAAACCGGTCTGGGTCGTAGACGACGATCGCTCCATTCGCTGGGTGCTGGAAAAAACCCTGTCCCGCGAAGGTATCCCGTTCAAGAGTTTTGCCTCGGCTAGCGAGGCCATTTTGCAGCTGGAACAGGGTGCTGAACCCCCGCAGGTGCTGCTGTCCGACATCCGCATGCCCGGTCAGTCCGGACTGGAGTTGCTGCAGGAGGTGAAAACCCGTTTCCCCTCGGTGCCGGTCATTATCATGACTGCCTACTCCGATCTGGAAAGTGCGGTCGCCGCCTTCCAGGGCGGCGCCTTCGAATACCTGCCGAAACCGTTCGACGTCGATCAGGCAGTCGAGCTGATCCGTCGCGCTATTGATGAATCAATGCACCAAAGCGGTGCAGCGGAGGAAGAAGGGCTTGTCCCGGAGATTCTCGGTCAGGCGCCGGCGATGCAGGAGGTCTTCCGCGCCATTGGTCGATTGGCGCTGTCGCACGCGACGGTGCTGATTACCGGCGAGTCCGGTTCCGGCAAGGAGTTGGTGGCGCGCGCCCTGCATCGGCACAGTCCTCGTGCCGACAAACCGTTCATCGCCATCAATACGGCGGCGATTCCCAAGGACTTGCTCGAATCGGAATTGTTCGGCCACGAGCGCGGCGCCTTCACCGGCGCCCAGGCTCAGCGACGCGGCCGTTTTGAGCAGGCCGAAAGCGGCACCCTGTTTCTCGATGAAATCGGCGACATGCCGGCCGAGCTGCAGACCCGACTGCTGCGCGTCCTGTCGGATGGGCACTTCTACCGTGTCGGCGGTCATTCGCCGATCAAGGCCAACGTGCGGGTCATCGCGGCGACGCACCAGAATCTCGACACGCGGGTCAAGGATGGCCTGTTCCGCGAAGACTTGTTCCACCGCCTCAACGTCATCCGCGTCCGCCTGCCCGCCCTGCGTGAGCGGCGCGAAGACATTCCCTTGCTGGCTCGCCATTTCCTGCAGAAGAGTGCACGGGAGCTGGGTGTCGAAACCAAGCGTCTGACCGAAGCCGCCTTGAAATACATGAGCGGTCTCGATTTTCAGGGCAACGTTCGCCAACTGGAAAACCTCTGCCACTGGCTGACCGTCATGGCGCCCGGTCAGCAGGTTGATGTCAGCGACTTGCCTGGCGAGTTGCGCGAAGCGACGCCGGTCTCGCTGGCCACCGACTGGGAAAGCGCGCTCGAAGGCGAGGCCGATCGCATGCTGGCGCGTGGCATTCCGGACATCCACGGCGTTTTGTCGCAGGTTTTCGAACGCATTCTGATCGCCCGGGCCCTGGCTCATACCGGCGGCCGGCGGATCGAAGCCGCGCAGGCGCTTGGCATTGGACGTAACACGATCACCAGGAAGATCGCCGAACTCGGCATCGATGGCGGCAAGGAGCACGCGGCGGAGTAAAATCCGCGGCATGGCACTGATCGATCCCGTTTTGTTGAAGATCCGGCTGGGCAATCAGGCCGGGCGCTTTGATGTCGACGCGCTGGACGAGTGCGACTCGACCAACAGTGAGCTAATGCGCCGGGCCGAACGCGGCACGCCGTCCGGCTCGGTCATCGTTGCCGACCGGCAGAGTGCCGGGCGCGGCCGGCGTGGGCGCAACTGGCTGTCGTCACCCGAATCCAGTTTGACCTTCTCGCTGCTCTGGCGCTTTCCCGGCAACGCGTCCACCCTGAGCGGCTTGTCGCTGGCTGTCGGCGTCGCCCTCGCCCAGGCCATGGAAAACCTGGGCGCCAAGGGCGTTTGCCTGAAATGGCCGAACGACGTGCTGCTGCGCGCCGGTGATGATTTCGCCAAGCTGGCCGGCATCCTGATCGAACCTCGTCTGACCGTCGCGGCACGCAGGCAATTATCGGCATCGGCCTCAATCTTGCGCCGCCGTCGGATGATCTGCCGCAGCCGGCGGCCGGTTTGAGTCAGGCCTGCCCTCTTCCGCTTGATCGCCACGACGTGCTGGCCGCCATTCTCGGCCAGTTGGCGGCAGTCCTCGACGATTTCACGGTCAACCGGTTTTTGGGGCTGAAAATAAAATGGCAACGCTACCACGCCTGGCAGGATCAGGCCGTGCAAATCCTCGGCGACGGTGAAGATCCGAAGCGCGGCCGCTGTCTCGGCGTCGATGACGACGGCGCTCTGCTGCTCGAAACAGCGACCGGGATCGAGCGTATTTTTTCAGGCGATGTCAGCCTGCGCCGTGCATGATCGTCTGCCTCGACAGCGGCAACAGCCGCATCAAATGGGGTGTGCATGATGGCAAGCAATGGCTTGCCCAGGGTGCCCTTGCGCACGCCGAGGTCAAGCAGTTGCAGCAACTGCTCAGCGACTGGCCGCATCCCGCCAAAGTCATGCTGGCCAACGTGGCTGGCGCCGAGGCTGGTGCTCGAATCCGCGAGCGGCTTGGAGCATGGCTCCCAGTCCTACAGGAGGCGCGCTCGGCGCACGTGCGTTGTGGCGTCACCAACCACTATCTGAACCCCGAAAAACTGGGCGTCGACCGCTGGTGCGCGCTGATCGGCGCCCGTGGCCTGAGCCGGACGGCAGCCATCGTCGTCATGGCGGGAACGGCGACGACCATCGACACCCTCGACGCCGACGGCAATTTCCTCGGCGGCATGATCCTGCCCGGCGGCGACCTGATGCGTCGCGCGCTGGCTGTCGATACAGCCGCGTTGCCCTTCGCCGATGGCCGCCACGCCGACTATCCGCGCTGCACGGACGACGCCATCGTGACCGGCTGCATCGAGGCGCAGGTCGGCGCCATTGAGCGGGCCTGGCAACGGCTCGGCAATATCGACAAGATTTGCCTGCTGTCCGGGGGCAATGCGGCCAGTCTCGCCCCGCATCTGGGCATCCGCTGGCGGGCCGTGAGCAATTTGCCGATGGAAGGTTTGCTCCGTCTGGCGCTCGACGCTTGAACAAACACCGGCGAGCGGTGACAATCCGCTGTCATTGCGCCACCTCCGGGAGATTCCATGTTCGATCCGGTCATTAGCAGCCTGCCTGCCTTTGCAGGCTATTTCGCGACAGCCGTCGGGCTGCTTGCTGTCTTTCTCGTTCTCTACGTCTTCGTCACGCCTTACAACGAACTGGCCCTGATCCGCGAGGGTAATGTCGCCGCGGCGATCAGCCTGGCCGGCGCCATCGTCGGCTACGCCCTGCCGATTGCGGTGTCGGTGGCGGCCAGCCATAACATCTACGTCATGATCGGCTGGGGTGTCGTCGCCTGCCTCGTTCAGCTCATGGCCTACATCGTCGCCCGCTTTGCGCTGCCGCAAATCAACCTGAACATCCCGCAAGGCAAGGTTGCCTCCGGCATCTTCCTCGCTTCGCTTTCCCTCGGCATCGGCATCCTCAACGCCGGCTGCATCGCCTGAACATTCAAGGAGAAAACTCATGGCTCTGATGGACTTCATCAAGAAACAGTTTATCGACATCCTGCAATGGACCGAGGATGGCGACGGCACGCTGGCCTGGCGCTTCCCGATGGCCGAGATGGAAATCCAGAATGGCGCCAGCCTGACGGTGCGCGATTCGCAGATGGCCTTGTTCGTCAACGAAGGCACGGTGGCCGACGTTTTCGGCCCGGGCATGGTCAAGCTGACGACGCAGACGCTGCCGGTCCTGACCTACCTGAAAAACTGGGACAAGCTCTTCGAGTCCCCGTTCAAGTCCGACGTTTACTTCTTCTCGACGCGCACCCAGCTCGACCAGAAGTGGGGCACGCCGAACCCGATCACCATCCGCGACAAGGAATTCGGCGTCGTTCGCCTGCGCGCCTTCGGCATCTATTCGTACCACCTGACCGATCCGAAAACCTTCTATCAGAAAATTTCCGGCACGCGCGACATCTATACCCGCGAGGAACTGGAAGGCCAGTTGCGCAACACCATGGTCGCTGGCCTGACTGACCTGTTCGGCGAATCCGGCGTGGCTTTCATCGACATGGCGGCCAACCAGGATGAGTTCGGCAAGGCGATGTTCGCCAAGGCGGCACCGATGTTCGCCGAGTTCGGTCTGGCGCTCGATTCGCTGGTCGTCCAGAACGTCTCGCTGCCCGAAGAATTGCAGAAGATTCTCGACCAGAAGATCGGCATGAACATGATCGGCGACATGCAGCGCTTCACGCAGTATCAGGTCGCCAACAGTATTCCCGATGCGGCCAAGAACGAGGGCGGTCTGGCGGCGATGGGGGTTGGCCTGGGGGCTGGCGTCGGTTTCGGGCAGGTCATGGGTCAGGCGATGGGCGCTGCATTGCAGCCGGCGGCGGCTGCCCCGGCGGCCGCGCCGATGTCGGCTGACGACATCGTGGCGACACTAGAAAAGCTCCATGGGCTGGTCGAAAAAGGCATCCTGAGCCAAGCCGAGTTCGACGCCAAAAAAGCGGAATTGCTCAAAAAACTGAGTTGACCGCAGCAACGTGGCTGTAAGTGCCCACTGCCCTTCCTGCGGGGCGCCGGTTGTCTTCAAATCGGCGTCCTCGGTCTTTGCTGTCTGTGAATACTGCCAGAGCACGCTTGTTCGTCACGACCAGAATCTGGAAGACATCGGCAAGATGGCGGCGCTCGTCGAGGATCGTTCGCCGCTGCAGCTGGGCGCCGAGGGAAGCTACAAGGGCGTCCATTTTGCGCTGATCGGGCGCATCCAGATCAAGTACAGCCAGGGCATCTGGAACGAATGGCATCTGCTGTTCGACGACATGCGGACCGGCTGGCTGTCCGAGGCGAGCGGTGAGTATGTGCTCACCTTCGCGCAGTTCGTGCCGGAGACCCTGCCGAAATTTGATGATCTGAAGATCGGTCAGCGCTTCGTGCTGGCCAGCCAGACGTGGACGGTCAGCAACATCGAAAACGCCGAGTGCGTGGCCGGCCAGGGCGAGTTGCCATTCAAGGTCGGTGCCGGCTATCCGGTTGCTGCGGTCGACCTCCGAAATCAGGCCAATTTCGCCACGCTCGACTATTCGGAAACGCCGCCGCTGTTGTTCGTTGGCGAGGCAGTCGATTTCAAATCGCTGAAAATGGCCAACCTGCGCGACGGCATGGCTATCCCGACCAAGGCGGTCGAGGCTCGCGTTTTCCGCTGCCCGAGTTGTGGTTCGCCCATGGCCGCCCGCTCGAAGGAAATCCTGGCGGTGGGCTGCGCTTCCTGCGGGGCGGTGGTCGATGCGGCCGACGAGAGCTACAGGATTTTGTCGAAGTCGCTCGGCATGCGCGACGAGAAATATTCGCCACGCCTGCCGCTGGGCAGCAAGGGACGGCTTGAGGGCAAGCCGGTCGAGGTGATCGGCTTTCTCGTCAAGCGTTGCGTGGTCGACGGCCTGGCCTATAACTGGAGCGAGTACCTGCTGGCCGCCGAGCTTGGCACCTACCGCTGGCTGACCGAATACAACGGTCACTGGAATGTCGTCGATGTGCTCTCCAAGCCGCCGGCTGGCGGCATCATCGAAGTCGACAGCGTTCGTCATGGTGGGCAGGTTTTCAAGCATTTCTCGACCACGCAGGCGGCAGAGGTCATTCAGGTGGCCGGTGAGTTCACGTGGCGGGTCCGGCGCGGCGAAACCAATCGCGTCGTGGACTACGTGGCGCCGCCGCTCATGCTGTCGAGCGAATCGACGGGCAACGACCTGACCTGGTCGCAGGGCAGCTATGTCGAGCCGCAGGTGATCGCCGAGGCTTTCGGGCTCAAAGCCGATTTGCCGAAGCCGACAGCGGTATTCGCCAACCAGCCGAATGCGTGGAGCGAGACTAACCGGCGGATATGGAGCCTGTTCTGGAAGCTGGCGCTGGCGGCCATTCTTGTTCAGGCTTTCTTTATCTTCGTTTCCAGTGGCAAGTTGTTGCTGCGTCAGGATTTCACTTTCGAACCGCTGCGCGGCGAAGAGGTGCAGACCCGTGAATTCGAGATCACGGGCCAGCCGCGCAAGATAGCGGTGCGGAACCAGACCTCGCTCGACAATAACTGGATCGGCCTCGACATGATGCTGGTCAACAAGGTAACCGGTGCAGCCTGGCCGGCGGCGCGCGAACTGTCCTTCTACAGCGGCTACGACGATGGCCACTGGACCGAAGGCAGCCGTGAGGACGAGGTGGTTTTCCTGAACATTCCGGCTGGCACCTACTACCTGACGCTGGACCCGGACATGGCATCGGACAAGCCGGTTGCGGTGCGTGACCAGCTGGAAGTTCACACGGCCGGCGCCGGCTGGTCCAACTTCGTGCTGGTGATGATCTTTCTGATCATCTTTCCGATCTTCACGTCCACGCGGCATGCCGCCTTCGAGGCGCGGCGCTGGGCCGAAAGCGACCACGCGCCGGTGAGTAGCGACGATTCGGACGGAGACGACTGATGTTCGACAAACTCACCCTCGCCACCGGGGTCTTTGCCTTGCTGCTCTTTGCCTTCGCCCAGCAACAGGGCTGGAACCTGTTCGACAACGTGGCCAACCCGTCGCACGGTGGCTCCGGCAGCAGCCGGACGTATCACAAATAGGCTAATCGCCGCCGCAACCGCCTCCACCACCGTCGCCGTCTGAACCGCTGGCATCCCCCGAGCAGCCACCACCGCTACCGCAGCCGATGTGGCTGGCGCAATAGCCCGAACCTGCAGCGCCACCATTCGCGGCCAGGCAATCCAGCTGGTAGATGAAACCGCCGGCAATGCCCAGCGCCGCATCGATGGCGAACAGGCGGGGCAGGCGATCCGGCTTTTTCGGGTCGATCTTCTCGTGCGCGCAAGCCAGTCGCCAGGCGCGCTTGAGGCCGTCGCTGGCCTGCGTTGGCGTGCTCATCGCCTCGGCCGGCGTGTGGTGCAGAAAGCGGCCGAAGGCGTGACGGCAGAACTTGTCGTACTGGCGGGTGAACAGGATGAACTCATGCCAGGCATCGTCGACCGCCTGCGACGGCATGGACACCATGCGCCGGCCGGCCTTGCGACAAAACTGGAAGTAATCGTCGAGCGCAGCAAACACCTCGTTGCGTTGCTCGGCCGTCAGCCCCGGGTGGCGGGCCGCCAGACGCTGGTCGAGAAATCGCTGGTAGGGAAAGGCGGCAATGTAGGCTTCACGCCGCGATCGGCTCCAGTTGCGCCAGAGCAGAACGGCTATGAGCGCCAGTAGCGCGATGACGATGATCTTGGCCATGTTCAGGTATTGATGTCGAAGCAGAGGTACTTGATTTCGAGGTAGTCCTCGATGCCGTATTTCGAGCCTTCGCGGCCGAGGCCGGATTGCTTGATGCCGCCGAAGGGCGCGACCTCGTTCGAAATCAGCCCGGTGTTGACACCAACCATGCCGTATTCGAGCGCCTCGCCGACGCGCCAGCAACGGCCGACATTGCGCGTGAAGAAATAGGCCGCCAGTCCGAACTCGGTGTCGTTGGCCATGGCGATGGCCTCGGCTTCGGTCTCGAAGCGGAAGAGCGGGGCAACCGGGCCGAAGGTTTCTTCGCGGGCCACCTTCATGGCTGTCGTTACATCCGCCAGCACGGTTGGCTGGAAGAAGTTGCCGCCGCGTTCGTGTCGCGTTCCGCCACACAGGATGCGGGCGCCCTTGCTCAGCGCATCGGCAACGTGAGCCTCGACTTTTGCCAGTCCGGCAGCGTTGATGAGCGGCCCCTGTACCACGCCCGATTCGGTGCCGGCGCCCACCTTGAGGCCACGGGCTTTCTCGGCAAACTTGGCGGCAAACTCCTCGTAGATGCCGGCCTGCACGAGGAAACGGTTGGCGCACACGCAGGTCTGGCCGGTGTTCCGGTATTTTGCCGCCAAAGCGCCGTCGACCGCAGCATCGACGTCGGCGTCATCGAACACGATGAACGGGGCGTTGCCGCCCAGTTCGAGCGACAATTTCTTGATGGTCGGCGCGCATTGCGCCATGAGCAGGCGGCCGACGCCGGTTGAGCCGGTAAACGAGAGCTTGCGGACAATGGGGTTGGCGCACAGTTCGCCGCCGATTTCGATTGGCTCGCCGGTGACCACATTGAGCACGCCGGGCGGGAACCCCGCCTGCTCGGCCAGCGCAGCCAGCGCCAGCGCGCTGAGCGGCGTGGCTTCGGCCGGCTTGATGACGACCGGGCAACCGGCAGCGAGCGCCGGCGCGACTTTGCGCGTGATCATGGCGAGCGGGAAGTTCCACGGCGTGATGGCGGCGCAGACGCCGATCGGCTGCTTGATAACGATCAGGCGCGTGTTCGACGCCGGGCTGGGGATGCTTTCGCCGTAGGTGCGTTTGCCCTCTTCGGCAAACCATTCGATGAACGAGGCGCCGTAGATGACCTCGCCCTTGGCCTCGGCCAGCGGCTTGCCGCATTCGGCCGTAATGATCTGCGCCAGGTCGTCGGCGTTGTCCAGAATCAGCCGGTTCCAGGCCTGCAGCAACTGGGCGCGGCGCCGGGCGGTAAAAGCACGCCAGGCTGGCCAGGCTGCGTTGGCGGCGTCGATGGCCTGCCGGGCCTCGGCAGCGCCGCAGAGCGGCACCTCGCCGATCGTCTCGCCACTTGCCGGATTGATGACGGCAAAGGTCGTACCGTTCTCGGCTTCTTTCCAGTTTTGGCCAATTTTTCCGGTCGACCGTAGCAGGTCCGGGTTTTTCAATTTCATGGTCTTGAAAATTCCTGTAAAAACGGTAAGTTACGATTTGTTCCAAGAAAATACTGTAGCTTGATGCGTGCTTCCGTCCTGATCCCGATCTTCCTGAGCGCCCTGTTGCTGGCCGCTTGCAGCGGCACGCCCAAGCGTCCCGGCGACGCTACGGAAACTATAGCGCAAGCCTCGCGCCCCGTGAGCGAGAAGGGCAATGAAGTGGTTTTCTACGCCATGGGCCTCATCGACACCGGTTACCGCTTCGGCGGCAAAAATCCCGAGGCGGGGCTCGATTGCAGCGGTATGGTCAGCTACATCTACGGCCGGGCTGCCGGGCTGAAGGTTCAGGGTAGCGCGGCTGACATGGCGCGGAGCGGCCGGGCGATCGAGCGTGCCGAATTGCGGCCGGGCGATCTGGTTTTCTTCAACACCCTCAATCGCTCGTTTTCGCACGTTGGCATATTCATCGGCGATGCACGGTTCATTCACGCGCCATCGACGAACGGGCGGGTCCGCATCGACCGTCTCAGCGACAGTTATTACGCCTCGCGTTTTGAGGCCGCGAGAACCTACTTCGACTGAACTCAGCCGCGCGCCGCGGATTCGATTGCCTCTGCGACGCGATGCCGCAACTCATCGAGGTCGTCGGCCGATAGACCCAGAAAACCCAAAGCCCGTTCGAAAAGCGCGTTGTCGCCTTCGATATCCTCATCGAGAATTTCGCTGAGAAGTTGCTCGGCGACATGCGTGACGGCAATCAGGGAAAGCGCGCTTCCGGGCAAGGTGCGCTCGGGCAGGTCGTATGCCTCCTTGTCGTGATGAAAGCGGATGGCCTGGGCAAGAATGGGCGGGAGCCCCCAGTTGCGTACCAGTAACGAACCGACGACCGGGTGCGAGCAAGGGAAGTATTTTTCTTCCGCATCGCTCAACTCCAGTTTCTCGGCGCGGCATTTCTCAAGCAATGCGCCGTAGTCCGGGTAGCGGCGCATCATCAGCGGTATCGCAGCATCGTGGAACAGTGCGTAGGTATAGGCGGCATCAGCCGAAACCCCGTATTGTCGGCGGGCAAGCATGCTCGACGCCAGAGCCAGCGTCATTGTTCGTTTCCAGAATTGCTCAACCCAGGCCGCCGGCAGCCCGGTGATGCTGGCCCGTAGTGCCGACGCCACAACAACACAGAGCACATTCTTCGTGCCCAAGCGCTCAACCGCCTTGCGGGCACTTGATACCGGGCCGCTGCTTCCAAAAAGCGGGGAATTCGCCAGTTTTAGCGCCGCCGCAGTCATGCCGGGGTCGTTGCTAATGATCCCGGCCAGGCGATTCAGATCCGGCTCATCCTTCTGCCCTTCTTTCATCGCGTCGCCAACCATCGCGGGGCAAGTCGGGATGTCGATGGTGGCCATGACCTTCTGCAGGTCTTCGGGGGATAGGTCGCGGCTGCTTGGGGACATTTTAGGTGCCAGTTTATGCATTAGTGTTAGTCTGCCGGAGCTTAATCCGGTACTCGGCATGGACGCAAGGCTTCCCTTGGGAGTAGAATCCGTCCCTCCCCAGGCGCCCGTAGCTCAGCTGGATAGAGTACTGCCCTCCGAAGGCAGGGGTCACTGATTCGAATTCAGTCGGGCGCACCAAAATTCAATGACTTAGGCCACCGCAAGTGGCCTTTTTCATGCGGCAATGATTTTGTGCGGAAATTATGCCGACGCCTTGCCATCGATGGGGAGCCAAATCCGGAAGCAGGTGCCCTTGCCCGGCGTGCTGCGTACATCCAGGTTCCCGCCGTGTTTCTTGACGATGATGTCGTAGGAAATCGACAAACCCAGCCCGGTACCCTTGCCTACTGGCTTGGTGGTAAAGAAGGGCTCGAAAATGCGGTTTCGCACTTCTTCGCTCATGCCCTGTCCGGTGTCCTCAATCTCGAACCACGCTTGATTGTTCTCGGCTCCCGAGCGCACAAATATCTTGCCTTGATGTTCGATCGCTTGTGCCGCATTGACCAGCAGGTTCATGAATACCTGGTTGATCTGGGCCGGCACGCAGGCGACTGCGGGAATATCCCCCAGCTCGCGAACAATTTCAGCCTTGTATTTCAGCTCGTTCCAGACCACGTTGAGGGTGCTCTCAATCGCGGCGTTGAGGTCGGCTCTCTGGTGTTCGGCTTGATCCACGTGGGAGAAGTCCTTGAGATCCTGAACGATCTTGGTAACGCGGCTCAGGCCTTCCTGCGACTCTGCAACCAGTGAGGGGAGGTCGTCACGAAGAAATTCGATATCCGCTTTCTTGCGAGCCGCGGCGATGTCCTCGGGCACACCCGTTTCGTAGGCGGTGATGACGTTGAGCAACTGGCCGACGTAGGTTTTCAGTGTGCCGAGGTTGGAATTGACGAAGCCGACCGGGTTGTTGATCTCGTGGGCAACTCCCGCCGCCAGTTGGCCGATGGCGGCCATTTTTTCTGACTGGAGCAATTGTTGTTGCGCTTCTTCAACCTTGCCCAGCAACTCGGTCAATTCTTCCTGCTCTCTGGCCAACTGGATATTGGCTGCCGCCAGGTCGCTTGTTCTTTCCTTGACACGTTCCTCCAGGCTTACGTTGACCGCTGCCAGCGCCTGGTTTTGCTTGGAAAGAAGAGCATAAAGGCGGGAAAGGGCGCCGAGAAGTACCTTTGTGCCAGGATCCTCCGATCTTTTTTCTGCATCAAAGGCGGCACTTGGCGTCAAACCATTTTTAAGGTCGGCCATCTGTCTGGCCATGACCTGATCCTCTCCCAGGATATGCACCGTCAGCCAGGATGCAAGAAACCCATGCACAGCCTCAGCTGGCTTTTCAATGGAGGTACGGGTCTTCCAAAGTGCAACCAGCTGCTCAACAAATTGCCTGTGCTCAGCAACGTGTTGGTCGATATGGCGCTGGTCCACCTTGAGTTCGACCATCATTTTTTCTTCGTCAGCGAAATGTAGCCGTGCGTATTCTGCAAGCTGACGGAACAGCATTTGCAATCGCTCTTCAGTGACGTCGCCGAGCATCAGTTCATTGCCCAGTCCGTTGACCGCGTCAACGAGTTGCTTGTGCTGGGTATCGACGAGCGGAATGCCTGTGTCGAAGCGTGCGTCCCAAATAAAGGCATCCATTTTTAGTATTCTCCTGTCATCGGGCCCAGGACCCGAAGAATTTCGTCTGGGGTGGTAGCGCCGGCCTGCACGCGCTCGAAAGCATGGTGGACAATGCTGCGTAATCCTCGCTGCCGGGCTTGGCGACTGATTTCCAGAACGCTGGCACCGCTGCCGATACAGTCCCGCAACGGGTCATCGAGGGTCAATATTTCGTAAATGCCGACGCGACCTTTGTAACCGCTGCCGTGGCATGCGTCGCAGCCACGGCCGCGACGTATTTCGCCGATATCGGCGAAGACCGTCCCCAGGCGGGAGATGACTGCTGGATCTGGCGCCGCTGGCTGGCTGCAGTTCGGGCATACGCTGCGCACCAGGCGTTGAGCAATGATGCCTTCGAGGGCGGTGGCAACCACGTAGGGCTTGAGGCCGAGATCGAAGAGCCGTGCGATGGTGGCGACGGCCGAGTTGGTGTGCAGGGTTGAATAGACCAGGTGCCCGGTCAGCGCGGCATGAAAGGCGACTTCGGCGGTGTCGAAGTCGCGGATTTCACCGAGCAGGATGACGTCCGGGTCCTGCCGGAGCAGGGCGCGCAGGACTGCCGGAAAGGTCAGTCCGATCTTTTCGCGAATCAGTACCTGGCCAGCCATGTCGAGGTAGTACTCGACCGGGTCTTCAATGGTGACGTAGTTCTTGTCCGGCGTTGCATCGTGCTGGAGCAGTGAATAGAGGGTCGTCGTCTTGCCACTGCCGGTGGGGCCCGTAGCGAGGATGATGCCTTGCGGCTTGGCGACCATGTCGGTGACGCGACCCACGTCGCTGCTGGAGAAGCCGAGCTTGTCGATGGTATGGACCGTCGAGTTCCGGTCGAGGATACGCATGACGATCTTTTCGCCATTGATCGTCGGCAGCGTGGAGATGCGCAGGTCGACCATGCGCATCGGTGTTTTGACGGTGATGCGCCCATCCTGCGGCCTGCGCCGCTCGGAAATATCGAGTTCCGACATGATTTTGAGGCGGGAAACCAGAGACTGGTGCAGGTGGTGTGGAATATGAATCTTGTCGGCGAGAACGCCATCGATCCGGTAGCGCACGACGACGCTCTTTGTGCGTGGCTGGATGTGGATGTCCGAAGCCCCCAGACGGATGGCCTCGAGAATGATCGCATTGGCCAGCCGGATGGCGGGGGGTGCCTCGGTTTCGCGTAGCAGGTCTTCGAGCTTGGCCGCATCGTCGTCTTCGATGACGATCTCGATGCCTTCGTACGGATCGGGCGAACTGACCAGTGTTTCGAGTTCCTTGAAGTCGACTTCGCCGCCGCCGTAGATTTCATCGACCTTCTTGCGGATGGCGGCGATATCCGCCGTAACCGCATTGATGTCGAGCCCCGCCGTGAAACGGACTTCGTCGATCAGGCCCTCATCCAGCGGGTCGGCCATGGCCAGCATCAGCCGGCGCCCTTCGAGCTTGAGCGGCACGACACCCTGACGCAGGCAGAAGCTGCGCGGGATCAGGTCGGTCAGTGCAGCATCGACGCGGAATTCCGGTAGCTGCACCTCCTCGATCATCATGTCGGTCTTGAGCAGCTCGCGGATGCGTCGTTCTGGCACCCAGTCCTTTTCAAGCAGCAGGGTGATCAACGGCTCCTTGCGCCGTTCCTGTTGCATGGTTAATTCCTGCAACTGGGTATCGGTCAGCAGGTTCTTTTTGTGCAGCATGATGCCGAGTCGACTGCGGTGCGTTGCCGCGAGCCTCGAGAGCGCCGTGATTTCCTTGGACTTGAGATCGTTTTCTGCGCGCAGGCTGCGGTTTCGGCTGATCAGGTCGAACTGCTCCAGCGCCAGGGCCACCGTCACCCTGAGATCGTCATCGTTCCATGGCTTGAGGATGAACTTGTAGACCGCACCTTCGTTGATGGCGCCCATCACCGCATCGGTGTTGGCATGGCCGGTGAGCATGATGCGGATGGTGTCGGGCGAGCGCTTTTTCACTTCCTGCAGGAACTGCGCGCCGTTCATGCCGGGCATCATGAAATCGGTGATGACCAGATGAATAGTGCCCGTGGCGAACTTTTCCAACCCTTCCTTGGCGGTCCAGGCGGTGATGACTTCGTAGTTCTCCTGGTAAAAAACGCGGCTGAGGGCTTTGACGATGCTCGGTTCGTCGTCGACGAAGAGCAGGCGGTAGCGCGGCGGCGTGAGGTGGGTTGCCGGCGCCTGCGGCGCAGCGGTCTTGCCGGTAAAGAGTGAGGAATAGTCGGTCATGACGGCGTCGGAAAGAACATGGTTACGGTGGTGCCGACATCGGGTTGGCTGTCGAGGCTGATGCGACCACTATGCGCCTGAATGACATTGCGCGCTGTCGCCAGTCCAAGCCCGACCCCTGAGCCGACCGGCCGTGTCGTATAGAACGGCTCGAAGGCATGCTCAAGTTGCTCCTTGGTCATGCCTACCCCGGTATCGTGGATACGGACGAGGATGCCCTCATCGTCCGCCTCGGAGGAAATCTTGACCTCGCCCGGTCGCCCGGCATCCTTGATGGCCAGAACGGCGTTGCGGATGACATTGAAGAAAAGCTGGTTGATGTGGCCCGGCAGACAAACGAAGCTGGGCAGCGGCAGCAAGTCGAAACGGAAATTGATGCCAGCGGGCAATTGCGTCTGCACCATGCTGACAGCTTCGTGCAGGCAGTTGTTGATGTCGGCATACTCTTCACTGGCGCGGTCGACGTTCGAAAATGCCTTTAAATCAGCCACGATGCGGGCGATGCGCTCCATGCCCTTGGCGCTGTCGTGGAGAAGATCGATGCTGTCCTCGAGAATGAAGTCGAGGTCCAGCGCCTGCCAGCTGGCGGCGGCAGCACCCTGGGCATTTTTCATTTCGGCGAACTTGCCGACATATTTCTCGAAGGTGCTCAGATTGCTGCGGACGAAACCGAGCGGGTTATTGATCTCGTGCGCCATGCCGGCAGCCAATTGTCCGACCGAGGCCAGTTTTTCCGCCTCGTAGAGCATCTGCTGTCGCTCTTCCAGTTCCCCGACCTGTTTCTTGACGCGGGCGTCGAGCTCGGTCGAGAGCGTCTTGTAACGCGTTTCGGATTCGCTCAGTCGGGCATGTTCGCGCTTGAGTGACTCGAAGTCTTCGGCGACGGATTCGAGGTGCAGCGTCGATGCCATCTTGAAGCGGATCTGGGCGCGCAGCAGAACCAGCATCAGATTGCGGGCGGCGACCAGGGTGCTCGCCGGGGCGGAGCGGCTGAGCAGGTAGCCGATGGGCTCAAGCTCCAGGATCAGTGCTTCACGGCGGGCGTCGGGCGAGGGCTGACCCCAGAAGATTTTTCCGGCATCGTCGGTGATGGCGAAATCGCCACCGAGCAACTCGCTGAGTGCCGGGCCGATTTTTTCATGGCTGGTGGCATCAAGCAGCTCACCCAGTTGCCACTCACGGTCAAAGCCGAGCGTCATGCAGCTTTCCCAAACGCGCCAGTAATGAAGGCGTCTTCACTGAGGCCGTGTTGTGACTGCAATTCCAGTTTTTGGCCAAAATTCCGGTAGACCGCACGAAGCAGGTGTTCGAAGGTCAGTTCGATGCCCTGCCCGGTCAGGGCAACGGCAAAGACCAGCGGCCAGGGGGCGGCCGACCAGCGGTCACGGATTTCAGCCTCGGGAACGGCATTCGGCAGGTCGCACTTGTTGAACTGCACAACCATCGGCAGGTGCTCGAAATCAAGGCCGACCCGCGCGCAGTTGGCCGCCAGACTCTGAAAGGATTCGCCGTTGTTGGTTTCCTGGGCCCGGTCGGCATCGGCGACAAACACAACGCCATCGGCA
This sequence comes from Betaproteobacteria bacterium, assembly GCA_016705475.1. Taxonomy (GTDB): domain Bacteria; phylum Pseudomonadota; class Gammaproteobacteria; order Burkholderiales; family Rhodocyclaceae; genus Azonexus. The sequence goes on from JADIYD010000001.1 coordinate 263,148, forward strand.
CGCGACAGAACCGCCTTGCGCGTGCCGTCATGGGCGACCTGCCCGGGCACGGTAAAGAGCCGGAACTTGATCAGCAAGCCGGATGGGGCGCGAAAACCGAGTGGCAGCAGATCGAAGAAAAGCGTGCGGTCGTCCTTGGTCTCCATGGTCATGAGCTCGCCCTTCAGTTCCGGGGCCAGCAGGTCATGCAGACGCAGCAGATTGGTCGTCTTGCCACTCTGCGCCGGGCCGTAATAGACCAGTTTGAAGGTCAGGTGTTGGGCATCGCTTTCGGGCATGGTGCGATCAGGCCTTGCTCTGAAATTCGGGATCGAGCACAACGGAGCCATCCGGGCCCCAGTTTACTTCAGTGATGCCGGGTTCGATGCGCTCCAGTCGCTCGGCTTCCATCTGTTCCGGCGTGATGTCGCCCATTTCGAGGCGGACCAGATTGGCCAGTTGCCGGTTCTCCAGCATCAGGTCACGATGGGCGAGTGCCTGGCCGATGGCGGACATCAGGTCATAATCGTTCCAGGGCTTGCCGATGAAACGGTCGATGCCGACTTCGTTGACAGCGCGAACCAGCGCGTTGAGATCGGCGTAACCGGAAAGAATCAGGCGGGCTGCATCGGGCTGGATGGCTTTCGCCGCCTTGAGAAACTCGATGCCATCCATGCCCGGCATCCGGTAATCGCTCATGAACAGGTCGAACTCTTCATGTTTGGCCGCTTCCAGCGCCGCCGCCGGTGAATTGAAATCGGCAATTTCGAGCGTGTAGTTCTTCGTGCCATAGGTGCACGGCGCCAGTCGCAACACCCGCTTGAGGGACTTGAGGATGGAGTCCTCGTCGTCGACGATCAGGATTCGGCTCATTTTTCCTCCTGGCGAATGTAGAGCGTCAGCATATGCTGCTCGGAATGTTCCATCTTGACCAGTTGCGCAATGATTTCGGGAGTCAGTGCTGTGGCTTTGGCCAGAAGCAGATAGCCGTCCCGGTGCATGAGGTCCCGGCTCAATACCATGCCGCTCTTCAGGTGCATGGTGCGCAGGGGAGTTTCCGTGAAGCCGCTCTTCACCGTTTCAGAAAGCAGCGTTGCGAAGGCGTCTACCGCAGCAGGGTCGTAGCGCTTGCCGCGATTTTCGATCAGGAAATTCAGGGCTTCTGCCGGCTTCAAGGCACGCTGAACCAGCGTACCGATGAGCAGAGAGTCATATTCATTGACCACGTGGAGAATGCGGCTGCCCTGCGGAATGGCTATACCGGCCAGATGGTCGGGATAGCCGTTACCATCGTAGCACTCATGGTGATGGCGGACGAGAATGGCCGCTTCCTTGAACTTTTCGATGCCCATCAGGATGTTCTGGCCAATGACCGGATGCTTCATGACCTGTGCTCTTTGCTCTGGCGTCAGCGCATTGAAGGGCTTTGCCAACAAGTCGTCGGGTAGGCCCAGTTTGCCGATATCGTGCAACAGGCCGGCCAGCATGATGTTCTGGACCTCGGCCTCGGGCAGTTTGAGACGCTGGGCAACGCTGCGAGCATGTTCAGCCACCCGCCGGCCATGCCCGGACATCTGGCTGCCAGCGGGGCCGCTGCGCAGTTCGATCAGACCGGCAAAAACCTGAACGCTGGTCAGAAAGGCTTTTTTCAATTCACTGTGCGTTTGCTCGACAAAACTCAATGCCTGGCGCAGTTCGGCCGTCCGGTCAGCGACCTTTTGCTCAAGGCTGGCATTCAATTCCTTCAACTGGTCATTCTGCGCCTGGGTCAGCGACGTGAGGCGCAGGTTTTCACGCTTCAGGTTCTGATGCTCGATGGCTTCGCCAACAATGCTGACGATCTCGTTGTCATCCCAGGGCTTGGAAATGTAGCGATAGATCTCGCCCTGATTGATTGCGGCCACGGTCGACGTAATGTCGGCATAGCCGGTGAGCAGGATGCGCATCACGTTCGGCCAGCGACTGCGCACCTCTTTCAGAAAGGTGGCGCCGTCCATTTCCGGCATGCGCATGTCGGAAATGACCAGATCGATCTGTTCCTTTTCGAGCACTTCAAGACCCGCAGCACCGCCTTCGGCGATGAAAATGCGGTAGCCATGCGGCCGGAACAGGCGACGCAGCGCGGAAAGTATGCCCGGTTCGTCGTCGACGAAAAGCAGGGTGGGAGGGGCTGTCGCCTCGCTCATTTTGAAGTCTCCGAGTCTTTTGTTTCAACGTTCCGTGGCGGCTTGATCGGCAGCACAAGACGGAAGGTGGTGCCCTGCCCCTCGATACTCTCGACCTCGATCCGGCCGCCATGTCGTTTGACTATACCGTAGGACAGCGAAAGTCCCAGCCCCGTGCCCTTGCCAACCGGCTTGGTCGTGAAGAAAGGGTCGAATATCCGGTTAATGTGCTCCGGCGCGATGCCTTTGCCCGTATCGCTGATTTCAACACAGATACTGTCGTCACCGTGCCGACTGGTGCGAATGGTGATCGTGCCCTGCGTTTCAATGGCGTGGCCGGCATTGACCAGCAGGTTCATGAAAACCTGGTTAAGTTGTGAAATCAGGCAGAAAGCATGGGGAATATCGCCATACTCCTTGACCACTTTGGCTTTGTACTTCAACTCGTTCCAGACAATGTTCAGCGTCGAGTCGATGCCCTGATGCAGATCGGCTTCCTGCCATTCCTGTTCGCCGACACGCGAGAAATTCTTGAGGTCCTGCACTATCTTGCGGACCCGGCCAAGGCCATCCTTCGACTCGGCGATCAGGCTGAAAATGTCGCCCTTGAGGAAGGCGAAATCGTGCTGCTCCAGCAAGCGCCGGACTTCCTCGTCGTGGGGATTCGTTTCGCCCGTCTTGCAGAGCAGGGTGTCGTACGCGTTGATGATGGCCATCAGGTCGTGCACGTAGCCATCCAGCGTCCCCAGATTGGAATGGACAAAACCGATCGGGTTGTTCAGTTCATGGGCAACCCCCGCCGCCAACTGTCCGATTGAGGCCATTTTTTCAGACTGCATCAATTGGTTGTTGGCCTCTTCAAGGCGCTTGTTGAGCTTTTTCTGCTGCTGGAGCGCATCATTCAGCTCGGACTGCTGGCGCCTGCGCTCAGTAATGTCCGTCAGAACGCCGCTGAAGAATTCGGGGGCACCAGTATCGTTGCGTTGAACGATTGTGCGGTCGACTACCCAAATGACCCGATTTTCAGCTGTCAGGATGCGATACTCCTGCTCGTATTCCGTTGCGCCTGACGCGCAATGGCGAGCTACCTCATCGCCGATGCGCTGCAGGTCGTCGGGGTGAACCATGTCGGCGAACACGGGTTTGCCGGACTGGAGGTCGTGAGCCTTATAGCCCCATTGCGCCACGTTTTCCGAAACAAAGACAACTGGCCAGCCATCGGTCGCGGCCCAGCGGAAGCAGACCGCCGGGCTGGCATTCACCACCTGTGTGGCAAGGCGCAAGGCATTTTCCGAGCGCTGGCGGCACACGATGCGCCAGATCTCACTACCAATCAACTGTACGGTTTCGACATCGAAATCCGTGTAATCAGAGGCCTTGTTACCAACGCCCGTCATCATGCGGACTTCGCCCTCCTCCAACACCGGAACGCTGAGCAGGCGGGTCAGGGCAGAATGGCCGGCGGGAAGACCCTGTTTGTTCGGGGCGTTGGCATAGTCATTGACGATGACAGGCATTTTTTGACGTGCCGCATCGGCCCAGATGCCTGCTTCGGAGAGCGGGTAGTGGTTGTCGAACGCGGCCGTGCAGTATTTCTCCAGTGTGCTGCTCGACCAGGCAGCCAGTTCGATGGTTTCGCCATCGACATTGACGAAGTGCATGAAGGCAATAATGCTCTGCGTCAGCTCTTCGGCCCGTTCCAGCGCAAATTGCATGAGCGCTTTCTCGGAAAGCTCCTCGGCTTTTTTCGGCAATTCCAGCAAAACGGCTGAACGACGGATTTGTTGGGAAAGTTGTAATTCGGTCGTTCGGCGCTCGGTGATATCCATGCTGATGCCGCCCAGGTCAGCGCTGCCATCGTCGCGCGGGATGACAAACTTGATACTTTCAAAGACTCGCCCGTCACGGGAATATTCGATGCACTCCGTGACGCCGGTGGCGAGTATGCGGGCATCGTCAGCTACGATTTTCTCGCCGAGCTCCCCGGGAAATAGCTCGCTTGAGAGTCGCCCCAGCACTTCTTTCTCCTCGACTCCGAAGCGTTCCTGATAGCCTTTATTGGTCAACAGGAGGCGGGAATCCGAGGTTTTGACGTAGGCGCTGCCGGGAAGGTGGTCTATAAAACGCTGCAGCATATTGCTTGAAGCATTCAGCGAGGCTTCGGCAACAATCCGGACGCTAATGTCCTCGACGATGGCCACCAGAAAATCAACGCGCCCATTCGGCTTGCGAACAGCGCGCATGGAAATGGCGGTATGAACGATGGAGCCATCTTTCCCGATCAGGCGCTTGTTGATCGCATAGCCACCAGATTCGCCATTGATAACTGCTTCCAGATTGGAGATGTCATTCGCCAAATCATCAGGGTGCGTGTGGGCTTGCCAGTCGGTCAACATCAATTCGCCGGCGTCGTAACCCAGCATGTGACAGAGCATCGGGTTGACCGAGATCCAGATCTTTTCTGGCGAAATCATGGCGATGCCCACCATGGCATGATCGAAAATGGCGCGGAAGCGCTCATGCTCCATCTGCTCCCGCATCCGCAAGCGCAACAATGCCAGAATGACAAGTCCGGAGAGCAGCAGCAGCCCGACTGCCAGGAGCCATCTTTCGATTCTTCCCTGGCTTGTCATGGCAGCCAATGTGTCGCGCTCCAGGTGGGAAACAACAAGCCAGCGATACTGGTTTTGCGAGGGATCGTTTGTCGATGCGCCGTCCGGTATTTCAGTAAGCAGTGGATAGATGCTTTCATATGTCCAGAGCCCGTTTTCGTCGGTGAACTGACCGTTCCGGTCGCTCATTTGCGCCCAGCTGGCTGGATAGCGATGGGCTAACGTGCGCGTCGCATCGTTGAACATAAAGCCCCATGCATCGTCCGGATTGGCCGCATGCAACCAATAGCCGGCATCGTTTACAAGCGAGACATGGCCGTTGCCCCCGCCGCTGTCGGCGACGAAGCGATCTAACATCGCCTTGCCAATAAAATTGATGATGACGATACCTTTTTTGACCCCGTGACGGTCTGCAACGGGCATCGCGAGGCGGAGCATCGGCTTGTGGGGTACTTCGATCGCTCCGTTTTCGATATTCAGGTCAAGGGGCGAAACATAAATCTGCCCGGCAGCCATTTTCATGGCATCCGAAAAATAGTACCGGTCTCCCTTGTTCTGGAGCTCGTTTCGCGGCACCAGTCTGGGCTGGCCGTTACTCCTGTCAGCTCGGACGATTTCCTGACCGCTGGCATCGATCCAGCGCAGCTGGTCATAGACCTTCTTGGTCTCCAGCAGCGTCGGAAAATTGACTTCAAGTCGTTCAATCTCGGGTGAGGCCGGATTGTTGACCACTTGCTGCATGGCAAAGTGCTGGGAAATGAAACGCAGGTCGCCAGCTATCGACTCGAGGTGGCGGAGCAGTGAAGAACTGCCCAAGCCAACGTCGAGCATTTCCTTGTTTTTGATCTTGCCGAGCAGGCGAGCATTTTCGCTGTGGTCGTAGTACCAGGTAGCGCCGAGAATCAACACTGCGGCGAGCAGGAAGCGACTGAGAAAGCTGGCCAGCAGGCTGGGTTTCATGGTCAGGTTTTGGCGATCCGGAAGGCTTCGCGTATCTGTTCGCGCAGCGTGTCGTCATCCCAGGGCTTGGTCAGGAATTTGTAGATGGCACCGCGATTGATCGCGCCTGTCACCGACTCGAGATCGGTATAGCCGGTCAGCACGATCCGGATGGTGTCCGGGTAGAGCTGGCGGACCCTGGCAAAGAACTCGGTCCCTGACATCTCGGGCATGCGCTGGTCGGAGAGGATGACCTGGACCGAATGCTTGGCCAGAAGCTCAAAGGCTTCGGTGGGTGACTTGGCGGTCAGGATATTGAAGCCCTCTCTGCGTAGCAGGCGCGTCAGTGAATTCAGAATATTCTGCTCGTCGTCGACGACAAGGAGCGTCCGCGCCTTGTCCGGAAGGTTATCGGCCAATTGCAGGCGCTTGCTGCCGGCCAGCAACAGCTCAAATTCCGCTGCGGGCAAGGGGCGGCTAAACAGATAGCCCTGCATCGAATCGCAGCGCCGGCTACGCAAAAAACTGGCCTGCGCTTCGGTTTCGACACCTTCAGCCAGTACCGTCAGGTTGAGGCTGCGCGCCATGACGATGGCCGCCGAGGCAATAGCCGCATTGACCGGGTTTTCGGTAATGTCCCGGACAAAGCTCTGATCGATCTTGATCTTGTCGAAAGGCAGGCGCGAGATATACGACAGCGATGAATAGCCTGTGCCGAAATCGTCGAGCGAAATCTTGACACCGAGTGCCTTGAGGGCTTTGCACTGGGCGATGGCTTCGTCAATGTCGTCGATCAGCGAACTTTCGGTGATTTCCAGTTCGAGCGCACTGGCTGGCAGGCCGGTTTCAGCAAGGCACTGGCTGACGACGGCCGGCAGGTTTGCCTGACGAAACTGGCGGGCAGAGAGGTTGACCGCAATGCGCAAACTGGCAAGGCCAAGGTCCAGCCACTGCCGAGCCTGCAGGCAGGCCGTGCGCAAGACCCATTCGCCGATCGACAATATGAGCCCGGTGTCTTCGGCAATCGGAATGAATTCGGCTGGGGAGATGGAGCCAAACTCCGCATTGTTCCAGCGTAGCAGGGCTTCCATGCCTATCATGTTGCCGCTGTCGAGGCTGACCTGTGGCTGGTAATGGACGGTCAGTTCGTTGCGCAGCAGGGCTTTTCGCAGAACTGCCTCGAGTCCGAGTCGGCGCGACGCGTCAGCATCCATTTCCGGTGAATAGAAGCGGAAGGTGCTCTGGCCGCTTTTCTTGGCGCGCAAGAGCGCGGCATCGGCGCACTTCATCAGCGTATCGACATCCCTGCCGTTGCGCGGGGCGACGCTAACGCCAATACATGCGGTCATGCTGATGGTGTGTTCGCCAATCTCGAACGGAACTGCAATGGCATCCAGCATGCGTTGGGCCAGCGCAATGGTGTCTCGCTCATGACTCAGGTTGGCCATCACGAAGCCAAATTCGTTGCCGGAGCGACGGCCTATGGTGTCGCCATCGCGTACCTGCAGATTGAGACGGCGGGCGACCTCGATCAGGATTTCATCGCCAATCGGTGGGCCGAGTGTGTCGTTGATTATGCGGAAGCGGTCCAGGTCGAGCAGGATGACCGCTGTTTCACGATTGAAACGGTTTGCCGCAATGAGGGCCTGACTGAGACGGTCGGTAAACAGGCTGCGATTGGGCAGGTTGGTCAGCGGGTCATAGCTGGAAAGGTATTGAATGCGCTCCGCAGCTGTTTGGCGCTCCGACAAGTCACTGAATATGCCCACATAATTTGTCAGGCGACCGCTTTGATCGCGCACGGCCGAAATGCTCAGCCACTCGGTCAGCAGTTCGCCGTCATGGCGCCGGTTGGTGATCTCGCCCTGCCAGTTGCCATGCCGGTTGATGGCATCCCACATGTCGCGATAAAACTCGGGGCCGTGCACGCCTGAACGCAATAGCCGCGGATTCTTGCCCAGCGCCTCGCTGGGGCTGTAGCCGGTTACTTTGGAAAAAGCCTGGTTGGTGAGCAGGATGTCGCCGTTGGTGTCGGTGATGCAGACGCCATCGCTGATGCCCGAAAAAACAACCGATGACAAACGGTGCTCGGCCTCTGCCATCTTGCGCCGGCTGATGTCGGCCATGGTTCCCAGAGCCAGGGCTGTTTTTCCCTGGTCATCCCGGCGCAGTATGCGTCCTCGCGCTTCCATCCAGACCCAGTGGCCATCGGCATGGCGCATGCGCAATTCGTCGATATGGATTTCGTCCCCGTGGCAAGGTTGGCTTTCCAGGCACTTTACCAATGCGCTGCGGTCTTCGGGATGAACCAGTTCTATGCAGTCGGCAATGGTCGTGGGCCCCTCGGTCAGGCCGAGGATTTGCGCAAGGCTGGGGCTCCAGTGATTGCTCCCGCGTTCGTGATCGTGTTCCCAGATACCGAAACCGGAGGTTGCCAAGGCCACTTGCAGACTGGCTTCAAGCTGGGTATTTTCTGCCACACGCCGGGCGACTTCCTGCTCCAGCCAGTCCTTCTGCCCGGCAGCGATATCGCGGGCCCGTTTCAGTTCAAGCTGGGCCTTGACGCGAATGCCGAGGACTGCGGGATTGATCGGTTTTGTGATGTAGTCGACGGCACCTTCCTGGATGCCCCGCTCCTCATTGTCCGGATCATCGAGGGCGGTAACGAATATCACCGGAATATTGCGGGTATCGTCATCGCAACGCAGGATACGGAGCACCTCATGGCCATCCATATCGGGCATCATGACGTCGAGCAGGATGAGATCTGGCCGGGGGGCCAGTCGGGCGTAACGAATGGCGACCGGTCCGCTGTTGGCAACCCGGACGTCCACGCCAAGGTCGCTGATCATTTCCGAAATGGTGCTGAGGTTGTCAGGCACATCATCGACGATCAACACAATCGGCTTGCCCGGCCCTTGAGTCTGATTGTCCTGACCTGTCACCCCACCTGCCCCTCTCGCAATTCGCTCACTATCGCTAGTCTCCCTCGCCCGAAGCCCTCAGACAAGATGTATCGCGTATTTTGCAGATAAAAATTCAGATTTGCTATTTTTTTAATCTTTCGGCGATTGTCAGGGCCGCATCAAAATTGAAGGCGGCGAGTGCGTGGCGTAGTTGCTCCTGCTCGGTTGGGTAATGACGTTTGAGGTCCGTTTGCAGTCGATTGAACAGCCGGGTTGCCTCAATATCCCCCTTGCTCAGCAATTCACGCAGAACATCCATTTTTTGCAGAAACTCGTCGGAGATCACCGGTTCGTCGATCTTTTCCGGAACGTTCGAGGCGGACAGCATTGTTCCAGGGAGGTACCTGGCCAGCACCGTGTAGAGCGTATCCGGATAAACCGGCTTGGCCAGGAAGTCGTTCATGCCTGCTTCGATACAGCGTTTGCGGTCTGCTTCAAAGGCGTTGGCCGTCAGCGCGACGATGGGCACCGAGGCCCCTTTTTCCAGCGCGCGAATTTGCCGGGTGGCATCCAGTCCGTTGAGTATCGGCATCTGGATGTCCATGAGGATGAGATCGAAATCTGACTGTTTATAGAGGTCGACCGCAAGCGCGCCGTTTTCGGCGGTGACAACGTCGAGCCCGACGCTGGACAGAAGCTCTACGGCAATGTCCCGGTTGATACGCTCGTCCTCGACCACGAGGACACGCCCTTTCATCTGCCCCGTATGTGTGTGTTCCGCCAAAGGTGCCGCGTCGGCGGTGTTCATGCCGAGGCGGGCGGTAATCCAGAAACAGCTGCCCACGCCCGGGGTGCTCTCGACGCCGACCTCGCCACCCATCAGCTTGGCAAGATGGCGAGCGATGGCCAGTCCCAGTCCGGTTCCGCCAAAGCGCCGGGTGGTCGAACTGTCGAGTTGCTCGAAGGCGTTGAACAGACGCGACGTATCCTGCGGGCTGATACCAATGCCGGTATCCCTGACCGTAAAGCGGCAGGTCATTGTTTTTTCGTCGCTGTTCAGTAGTTCGCCGCCGATGGAAATGCTGCCGGTTTCCGTGAATTTGACGGCATTGCCGGCAAAATTGAGCAGCACCTGGCGCAGGCGCGTGATGTCGCCAACGGCGTGCCGCGGCAGGAGGCTCGCATCGATGTTCAGGATCAGCCCCTTGGCGGCCGCTTTGTCGCGAATCATGGTGCCAACGTTTTGCACGAGCTCGCTCGGGGAAAACGCGTAGTTTTCCATCAGTATCTTGCCCGCCTCGATCTTGGAGAGATCCAGAATGTCGTTGATGATCTGCAGCAGATGCTCGGCTGCCGCCGAGACCTTGAGCAGCTTTTCAAGTTGATCGGGTTGCAGCGGGGTTTGCCTGAGCAGGTAATTCAGGCCGATGATGGCGTTCATCGGGGTGCGGATTTCGTGGCTCATATTGGCCAGAAACTCGGATTTGGCGCGATTTGCCGCGTCGGCTTTTTCCTTGGCGGTGGCCAGTTCGTAGGTGCGCTGCGCGACCATGTTTTCCAGGTGTCGACGGTGCGCATGGAGTTCGAGCTCGTCGCGCCGGCGTTCGGTGATGTCTTCCTTGGCTGCGACGTAGTGGGTGGTCTGGCCGTTGTGGTCGCGAACGGGTGAAATGGTGGCCTGCTCAAGATAGCTCGATCCATCCTTGCGCCTGTTCTGGAACTCGCCGCGCCAGACGTTTCCCGCCAGCAGGGTCGGCCACATGTCGAGATAGGTCTCCGGTGCAGTCTCGCCGGACTGGAGAATGCGGGGGTTCTGGCCGATGGCTTCCTGTGCCGTATAGCCACTGGCCTTGGTAAACGCTTCATTGACGAAGATGATGTTGGCGTCGAGGTCGGTGATGACGATGCTGGCCGGGCTTTGCTCAACTGCAGCAGACAGCCGGCGCAAGCCTTCTTCGGCGGTTTGAAGCTGCTGGTTGAGTTGGCGCAACTGCGACAACTGCGTCTTGAGCTCGCGTTCTGCCATTTTTCGCTCGGTCACATCGAGGGTCATGCCGCCGAGCAGACGATTGCCCGTGCCATCGTCGACTACGAACTTGGTCGATTCGTAGTCGCGGCCATTCAGGCTTTCATCGATAACGACGGTAGTCCCGTCTTCGAGCACTTTCAGGTCATCGTCGGTGATCTTCTGGCCGAATTCGCCGGGAAACAATTCCGCGCTGGTCTTGCCGATCATGCTGGCCGGGTCAATGCCCAGAAAGGTCTGGAAGCCCTGATTGGCGACGAGTGTCCGTGACTCGGCATCCTTGAGGTACGCCGTTCCGGGAAAGTGGTCGATGAAGCGCTGTAGGGTGTTCAGGGAACGCCGGCTTTCCTCCTCCTTCTCGCGAATCTGGCGATCGAATTCGTTTTGCCGGCGCTGTTGCCGCCACAAAAGGAGGATGCAGGCGGCGCTGACCAGTGCAAAAAAAGCAATTCTTGTGAAAACCTGCTGGCGCCACGGCGCCAGGATTTCATCGATATCGCGTGCTGCAGCGACGACAAGGGGCTCGCTCATCGCCAACGCTTCGACATGCACCGTTCGCATCGACATCAGACGTTCCGCGCTGCCGGTGAGTGGCGACGTGCCCGTCATCAGACTGGCCGCCTGGCCGCTTTGCATGTGGCGCGCGAAGAAATGGCCCGGGCCGGTCACTGCTGTGCCTGGTGGCGAGGTGCTTCGCTCGGGGGTAAGGATCAGCAGTTTGCCCTTGCCGTGGATGACCGAGAGCGTTGTTTCGCTACCCGCATGCATGGAGCGGAGGAGGGCACTGATGCTTTCGTTGTCGATGGTCGCCGTGACGATGCCGGCGAAGTCTCCGTTCTGTCCCGTCACCATGCGGCTCACCGTCATTGTGAAGGCGCCCAGCGTGGTGACGAACGGTTCGCTGATGTACAGCGCATCGGTGCTCGGTTTTAGCAGCGCTTCCTGAAAATAGGGACGCCCCGCGAAGTTTTTCCCGGTCAGTTCGCCTCGGCTGCTGGCCACTGCGGTGCCCTTGGCGTCAAAGTAGGTCAGTGTCCGCACGCCGTTCAGCGCGGGGGTCAATGAGGTCAGGTCATCGGTAAGCTCAGCCAGCCCTCTCGCTTGCATCAGTTGAGCGGGGATGGTCTTGCGCAGCTTGTCGAGTACAGCGCTCATGGCGCGCAGTCTTCGCTCCAGCGCTTCCATGACAATCAGGCTATGGTTTTCCAGGCGCCTGGTGGCTTCATCCAGCAAGCGCTGCCGCGCCTGAATCTGATCAAACATGATCTGGGCGCCCAGAAGTATCAGGGCCATCAGCAGTGCAAGCCACTGCAGGCGCTGGCTGTGTTGCCGGGTTTTGGCCGGGTTCTCTGCTTTGGCTGGCGAACCGTCTGGCGTCGTCACGTGGCCCCGCTCAATCATGGCTGTTTATCGAAGGTCGCAACGGCTTGGCGGGCCTGCGTTATTTTTCTTCGTAGGACGACAGCGTGACCCCGGCGTGGGTCAGTACGTCGCGTAGCGCCTTGATGTCCATCCGGCTGCAGGTGCTGCTGTTGTGCGGGTGGTGCAGGAAGGCTTCGACCTTGTTCAGCGTGACCTTGAACCGTGCGCCGTGGGCGGACTCAACGTCGGCACCGAGGTGGTGGAGCAGCGACTCGATCTCGCGCCAGTGGATATTGGCCGACGGCGGGTCCTGGAAGATGCTGCGCATCAGGTGAGCATGCTTGTGACTCATGATGAAGCTCCAAGCGATAGGAACTACATCATTCTATGCCTGTGCGCGCCTGCCGTCAGGCGAAAACGATCTTGAGCAGGGCCAGGCAGAGCAAAGTGTAACCGGCCGCAACAAGGTCGTCGGCCATGACACCGAAGCCGTTTTTGACATGCTGGTCGAAGTAGCGGGCCGGTTGCGGCTTGGTGATGTCGAAATAGCGGAACAGCGCGAAGGCTGCCAACTGCCAGAGGAAGGTGTCGGGCGTCATGAGCAGGATGAGCCAGAACGGCACGATTTCGTCCCAGACGATGCTGCCGTGGTCGGGGTCGCCGATGGCGCGGCCGGTGACGTCGATGAACCAGATGCCGCCGAGGTATGCCACGGTCAACAGGAAAAGAAGGCCAAAATCGGAAAAATGGTGGTGGAACAGGGCGAACGTGGCCCATGCGAACAGCGTGCCGAAGGTGCCCGGCGCTTTCGGGGCCAGCCCGCTGCCACAACCCAATGCGAAAAAATGCGCCGGGTGGGCGAGCAGGAAACGGACGCTAGGCGGCTTGGCCAAAGTGGTCGTATCCCTTCTGACCGAATTCGACTGGCTTGCCATCGGGGTCGAGGACTGTGACCTCGCCGGTCGGGCCGGCCACCATCTCGCCGATGTTCCAGAGCGGCAGTTCCAGCGTTGCCGCAATCTGCGCGATGGCCAGGCTTTGCGTGCCGGGGGCGGTGAAACAGAGTTCGTAGTCGTCGCCGCCGGTCAGTTGGCATTCGAGGGCGATGCGCCGGAGGTCGGCGTCGTAGCTTTCGCCCTTGGGCAAATGCGGCAGCTGGACGAGCTTGACGGCAGCCGCGCAGCCTGAGCGTTCGGCGATGTGGCCGAGGTCGGCGAGCAAGCCGTCGGAAACGTCGATGGCGGAAGAGGCAATGCCGTTCAGCGCGAGGCCGAGGGCGACGCGCGGGCGGGGCTTTTCGAGTGCGCCGACACACAGGCGCGGCCACGGTTCGGGCAGTTTGACCTTGTTTTGCAGGTGAGCCAGACCAAGGCTGGCCAGACCGGGGCGGCCGGAAACCCAGATCTGGTCACCGGGCCGGGCGCCGTCACGGCGGAGCGCCTGACCGGGTTCGACTTCGCCGATCGCAGTGACGCAGACGTTGAGCGGGCCCTTGGTGGTGTCGCCGCCAATGACGTCGACGCCATATTCGGCGGCGCAGGCAAAAAAGCCTTCGGCGAATTTGGCAATCCAGGGCTCGTCGACCGCAGGAAGCGCCCCCGCCAGCGTGACCCAGCGCGGCTGGGCGCCCATCGCGGCGAGGTCGGAAATATTGACGGCCAGTGCTTTCCAGCCGAGGTTTCGCGGGTCGGTGTCGGGCAGGAAATGGGTGCCGGCCACCAGCATGTCGGTGGTTACCGCCAGTTGCTTGCCGGGCGACGGCGCAATCAGCGCGCAGTCGTCGCCGGGGCCGAGGACGGCCGAGGGGGTGGGCCGGGCGAAATACGTGTTGATCAGGTCAAATTCGCCCGGCACTGGATTACTTGCCCTGCTTGCGCGCCGCAACCTCGTCGGCGCGAACGACGGCGGCGATCTTGTCGAGCACGCCATTGACGTACTTGTGGCCGTCGGTGCCGCCAAAGGACTTGGCCAGTTCGATGGATTCGTTGATAACGACGCGGTAGGGGGTCTCGGGATGGTTGTTCATCTCGAAGGCACCCATCAACAGCACGCAGGCTTCGATCGGCGAGAGTTCGCTGAAGGGGCGGTCAAGGTGCGCCGTGACTTGCGAGACCAGGGCTTCGCGCTGGCCGATGACGCCGCGCAGGGTGCCGACGAAAAATTCGCGGTCGGCCTTGGCGAAGCCTTCCTGTTCAGGCGCATAGGCTTCGATGGCAGCCGCGTCGGAACCGCCGACGCGCCACTGGTAGAGGCCCTGCAGGACGAATTCGCGGGCGCGACGGCGGGCTGACTTGGGCGGTTCCTTGACGTCGTGGGGATGTTCGCTGTCGCTGAGGAAGGTGGTCATTGGAGCAGGGCTTTCTGAAGGTTGGCCATTTCGACGGCAGCCTGGGCGCAGTCGCTGCCCTTCGGTTGGGTGCGGACTTCGGCTTGTTCGTCGGTGTCGCAGGTCAGGATGCCGTTGGCGATGGGCACACCGGTATCGAGCTGGACTTCCATGATGGCACGGCAGGCGTCGTTGGAAACTACTTCGAAGTGGTAGGTGTCGCCACGGATGACGGCACCCAGTGCGACCAGCGCATCGAAGCTCCCGCTTTGCGCCATGGTCTGCAGGACGAGCGGGATTTCCAGTGCGCCGGGAACGTTGGCGATGGTCATGTCGGCATCGGCGACGCCGAGACGCTTGAGCTCATTGACGCAGGAGGAGAGCAGGGCTTCGCAGATGGGCAGGTTGAAGCGCGCCATCACGATGCCGACCCTGAGACCGGCGCCGTCGAGGTTGTTGTCGTATTCAAAGATGTTGTCGAAACGGGACATGGCTTACAACTCCGCAGGTGTCGTGACGAAACCGGTGACTTCGAGGCCAAAGCCGGTCATGGAGGGCATCTTGCGCGGGCTGGAGAGCAGGCGCATTTTGGAAACGCCGAGATCGCGCAGAATCTGGGCGCCGATGCCGTAGGTGCGCGGGTCCCATTTGACCGGGGCGCTCGGGGCTGTGCCGGTCAGGCGCGACAGGATGGCATCGCCGTCTTCCGGGCGGTGCATGAGGACGATGACGCCGTGGCCGAACTTGGCCATGGCCGCCTGCGCCTCTTCGATCGAGAAGGACTGGCGCTTGCTGGCCGGATCAAGGAAGTCGAGCACGGAGAGCGGTTCATGCACGCGAACCAGCGTTTCGTCGCCGGCCGGAATGCTGCCCTTGACCAGCGCCAGATGGGTCGCGCCGCTCGCCTGATCGACGTAGGCGTGCATGGCGAAGTCGCCTTGGGCCGTGCTGATCGTCTTGCTCGTGACGCGCTTGACCAGGGTTTCCGAGGCGGCGCGGTAGTGGATGAGGTCGGCAATGGTGCCGATTTTGAGGCCGTGTTCCTTGGCGAATTCCATGAGCTCCGGCAGGCGGGCCATGGTGCCATCGTCGTTCATGATTTCGCAGATCACCGAGGACGGCTCGAGACCGGCCATGCCGGCCAGGTCGCAACCCGCTTCGGTGTGACCGGCGCGGACCAGCACGCCGCCTTCGCGGGCAGTAATCGGGAAGACGTGGCCGGGCTGGACGATGTCGTCGATGGTTGTGTTCTTGGCGACGGCAACCTGAATGGTGCGTGCCCGGTCGGCGGCCGAGATGCCGGTGGTGACGCCTTCGGCGGCTTCGATGGAGACGGTGAAGGCGGTGCCGTACTGGGTCTTGTTGTTTTTCGCCATCTGAACGAGGCCGAGCTTGCGGCAGCGGGCTTCGGTCAGCGTCAGGCAGATCAGGCCGCGGCCGAACTTGGCCATGAAATTGATCGCTTCGGGCGTGATGTGTTCGGCGGCCATGACGAGGTCGCCCTCGTTCTCTCGGTCTTCTTCATCAACCAGGATGACCATGCGACCGGCCTTGAGTTCGGCGACGATCTCGGCGGTGCTGGCGATGGCGGGATGGGGTGGCATTGGGGTGTCCGGGAACAGCAAAAAGGGGGTGCTATTTTCGCAGAAACAGGGGATAGGCGTGTGACTTTAGTGCCTGGGGCCCGACGACATTCAGGGCAGATAGGCTTCGACCTGGATGCGCAGGCGAACTTCGTCGCCGATGAAAGGCAGGCCGTTGCTCAGGCCGAATTCGGAGCGGCGCAGAACGCCGACGGCATCGGCACCGCAGCCGCGCTGGCGGCTGGCCAGATTGAGGCCGCATTTGAAGCGGCTGACGTCGAGCCGCATTGGCCGGCTTTCGCCGAGCATGACAAGAACGCCCTCGACGGCGCTCAGTTTGTCGTCGGTGAAAAGCAGCTTCTGGCTGCGAAAGAAAATGTACGGGAAGTCCCTGGCCTTGAACCAGTCTTCTCCGCGCAGCACGTCGTCGCGCAATGCAAAGCCGGTGTCGAGCGAGGCTGCTTCGATGCTGATGTCGATGCGCCCCGTTTTTTCCTCCGGGTTGAATTCGACGATGCCACTGCTGCGGTTGAACTGACCACGCTGTGTCGAAAATCCGAGGTGGTCGATTTCGAAGCTCGCGTAGGTGTGCGTCGGGTCGATGACGTACTCGGCGGCCTGGGCCGGCGCCAAGAGTGCGGCAAAAAACAGAACGATGATGCGGATCACGGTGACTCCCACGGTCAACTGGAAAAATCGGCCAAAATTGAAATGCCGATGGTCTTGAGACTGCGCCCCGGACAAGCCGTTCCCGTCAATTCGAGTAAGATCGCTGCCCATGCGGCATGCCCTCCTTTTCTCCGTTTTCGTCATCGCCTCCTGCGGGCTGGCTTACGAGCTGATCGCCGGCGCGTTGTCGTCCTACCTGCTCGGCGATTCCGTGATGCAGTTCTCGACGGTGATCGGCACCTACCTCTTCGCCATGGGTGTTGGCTCGTGGCTGTCAAAATACATCACGCGCGACCTGATCGGGCGATTTATCCAGATCGAGCTCATGGTCGGGCTCCTTGGCGGCTTCTCGGCGATCGGCCTGTTTCTGGTTTTCACCTGGCTGGCCGGGCCGTTCAAACTGGTTTTGTACCTCGTCGTGTTCGGCGTCGGTGTGCTGGTCGGGCTTGAAATCCCGCTGGTCATGCGCATTCTGAAGCGCGAGCTGGCTTTCAAGGATCTCGTGTCGCAGGTCCTCACCTTCGATTATCTCGGCGCGCTGGCGGTCTCCATTCTCTTTCCACTGGTCCTTGCACCGCAGATCGGCATGGTGCGCACAGGTCTGCTTTTCGGCCTCCTCAACGTTGCCGTGGCGCTCTGGGCGCTGCATCTGTTTCGCGATCAACTGCCGTCGCGGCGCTGGCTGGCGGTCCAAAGCTGGACGGTCTTTGGCCTGCTCACGGCCGGCTTCGCCGGCGCCGGGCAGCTGACGAGCTTCGCCGAAACCCAGCTCTACGCCGACGACATCATCCACGCCGAAACGACGCCCTATCAGCGCATCGTCGTCACGCGCTGGCGTGATGACTTGCGCCTGTTCATCAACAACAACCTGCAGTTCTCGTCACACGACGAATACCGCTACCACGAGGCGCTTGTCCATCCCGGTCTGGCCAGCCTGCCGGGGGCGAAACGGGTTCTGGTGCTCGGGGGCGGTGATGGCCTGGCGGTGCGTGAAGTCCTCAAGTACCCGAATGTCGAGTCCGTGACGCTGGTCGATCTCGATCCGGCGATGACCGATCTGTTTGCCAAAGCGCCGGCTCTCGTTGCGCTGAACCAGGGTGCGCTGACTTCGCCCCGCGTGACGGTGGTCAACGCCGACGCACTGCAGTGGCTCGAAGAAAGCCGCGAGTATTTCGACTTCGTCGTCATCGACTTTCCCGATCCGGCCAACTTTGCGCTGGGCAAGCTCTACACCTCGGCCTTTTATCGCCTGCTCGAAAAACGCCTGTCGGCGCGGGGCCTGATCGTCGTCCAGTCGACCTCGCCGTTCTATGCCAGGCAATCCTACTGGTGCGTGGTGACGACGCTGGAAAGCGTCGGCTTCAAGACCTCGCCGTATCACGCGCTGGTCCCGTCTTTTGGTGAGTGGGGTTACATCATCGCCAGCCGGCAGGGATTCTCGCCTGCTGCGGTCGACCCGGAAAAAACCCGATTTTTGACATCCGACGTTCTGCCGGGATTGTTCGCGTTCCCGGCTGACATGGCGCGCCTGCCGGCCGAGGTCAATCAGCTCAACAATCAGGTGCTGGTGCGCTACTTCGAGGCCGAGTGGCGCAAGGTCATCCGTTAGCGGCGTGTGTCGCCAGATGTGCTTTGAGGTAGGCGACGGTATCGTCGAAGGGCATCGGCCGGCTGAACAGGTAGCCCTGCAGCATGTCGCAGCCCAATGCGGCCAGAAAGTCCCGCTGGGCCTCGGTTTCGACACCCTCGGCAACCAGCTCGAGACCCAGGCTGTGGCCCAGCGCAATGGTTGCGGTACAGATGGCGGCGTCGTTCGCATCGGTCTCGATGTCGGTGACGAATGAGCGGTCGAGTTTCAGGCGCTTGATCGGGAGATGCTTGAGGTAGGCCAGCGAGGAATAGCCCGTACCGAAATCGTCGATGGCCAGCACGATGCCCATGGCAGCCAGCTGATCGAGGATGGAAAGCGTCATTTCCGGGTTTTCCATCGCCGTGCTCTCGGTGACTTCCAGTTCGATATCCTCCGGCAGCAGGTCGTAGCAGGCCAGTGCGCCGCGGACAAGAAGCAACAGGTTTTCGTGGCGCAGCTGTTGCGCCGAGATGTTGATGGCGACGCGGATGCCGTTGACGCCCTGCTGTTTCATGACGCGGATCAGCCGGCAGGTCTCCCAGATCACCCAGTCGCCAAGCGGCTGGATCAAACCCGTTTCTTCGGCGATGCAGATGAAGCGCATCGGCGAAACCTGCCCGAATTTTGCATTGTTCCAGCGTAGCAGGGCCTCGACGCCAAGGACGCGACCGCTGACCGTCTCGACCTGCGGCTGGAAGTGCAGGGAAAACTCGCTGCTGGCCGGCGAAATCGCGGCAATGGCCTGACGCAACTCGTTTTCCATCGCCAGACGTTCGCCCGCGGCCTCATTCATGCGCGCGGTGTAGAACTGGTGATTGTTGCGGCCGGCACTTTTCGCGTGGTACATCGCCGTGTCGGCGTTGCGCAGCAGCGTGCCGGGGTCGCTGCCATCGATCGGGTAGAGGCTGATGCCGATGCTCGGCGTGGCGTACAGGATGTGATCGGCGATCCGGTAGCTATCGGCCAGGTTGCTCTGAATCTTGCTCGCAACCCGGGCGGCGGTCAGCGGCGATTCGATATCGGGCAGGACGACCACAAACTCGTCGCCACCGATGCGAGCCACCAGATCACTGGCGCGAACGCATTCACGCAGGCGCAGCGCCACGTTCTGCAATAGCTGGTCGCCGACATGATGGCCCAGCGTGTCATTGATATTCTTGAAATTGTCGAGGTCGATCAGCATGAGCGCCAACTGTTGGCCCTCCCGCTCGCAACTGCGCAGCGACTGCGCCAGCTGCGACTCGAAAGCCAGTCGGTTGGGAAGATTGGTCAGCGGATCATGGTAGGCCAGGTAAGCCAGGCGGTCGGCAACCTCTTGGCTGGCCTCAATCTCGGTGAAGTTGGCGACAAAATTCCGGATGCTGCCATCGGCGTTGCGCAAAACCGAAATCTTCAGGTGTCGCGGATAGTTGGCGCCATTTTTCTGTTTGTTCCAGATTTCACCTTCCCAGTAATCATGACTGCCGAGTGCCTGCCACAGCACCGCATAAAAGTCGGGAGTTGCCCGTCCGGACGACAATATCCGCGGGTTCTGTCCAAGCAACTCTTCAAGCGAGTAACCGCTCATGCGGCACACGGCAAGGTTGGCCGCAACAATCAGGTTCTCGCTGTCCGTCACCAGCATGCCTTCGTCGCTCTGCTCGAACGCACGCAAAAAGGCAATGCCAGACAAAGTGTCCTGGTCCGGAGGGAGGCTGGGGCTGACTGCTACGGGAGCGCTGGTCATTGAAAAAAGCTTACTGGATATGCACTGATTCTAGGCTCTTGATCAGACGTTAAAAAGGAAATTCAGTACATCGCCATCCTTGACGATGTATTCCTTGCCTTCGGCGCGCATCTTGCCGGCCTCCTTGGCGCCGGCTTCGCCCTTGAAGGCGATGAAGTCGTCAAAGGCGATGGTCTGGGCACGGATGAAGCCGCGCTCGAAGTCGGTATGAATGACGCCGGCCGCTTGCGGTGCAGTGTCGCCCTGATGGATGGTCCAGGCGCGCACTTCCTTGACGCCGGCGGTGAAGTAGGTGGCAAGGCCGAGCAGTTTGTAGCCGGCGTGGATCAGGCGGTCGAGGCCCGGCTCTTCAAGCCCGAGGTCAGCCAGGAACATCTGTTTTTCTTCGTCGTCGAGGTCGGCGATTTCGGCTTCGATGGCGGCGCAGACGGAGACAACTTCAGCTTTCTCGGTAGCGGCATGGGCGCGCACGGCGTCGAGCATCGGATTGTTCTCGAAACCACTCTCGGCGACGTTGGCGACATAGAGCACCGGCTTGCCGGTGATCATGCAGAACGGCTTGATCAGGGCCAGTTCTTCCTTGGAGAGATCGAGCCCGCGGATGGCTTTGGCCTGGTCGAGCTGGGCAAAACATTTTTCAAGTACGGCAACCAGTGCCTTGGCTTCCTTGTCGCCGGAGCTGGCGGGGCGACGATAGCGGTTGAGCGCCTTTTCGACGGAGGCCATGTCGGCCAGAGCCAGTTCGGTGTCGATGACTTCAATATCACGCAGCGGATCGACGCCACCGGAAACGTGAATCACGTTGTCGTCGGCAAAGCAGCGGACGACGTGCACGATGGCATCGGTCTCGCGGATATTGGCCAGAAACTGGTTACCCAGGCCTTCACCCTTGGAGGCGCCGGCAACCAGGCCAGCGATGTCAACGAACTCGACGATTGCTGGCTGGATTTTCTGCGGCTTGACGATGGCCGAGAGCTGGGCCAGACGCTTGTCGGGTACTTCGACGATGCCGACATTCGGCTCAATCGTGCAGAAAGGATAGTTCTCGGCAGCGATGCCCGATTTGGTCAGGGCGTTGAACAGGGTGGATTTGCCGACGTTGGGCAGGCCGACGATGCCGCATTTCAAAGACATGGGTTTTCCTAAAAATTGAGCTAACTATACGGCTTTGCCGTGCAACTGTTGTTGGGCGCCGGCAAAGTCGCCAGCAGCAAGTTTGGGCCAGGCCAGCAGACAGCGGGCGAGGGCGTGTTCGATATCCGGCAACTCTTCCTTGCGCGGCTGATGCAGAACGAAATCCACGACTTGCTGGGACAGACCTAGCGTCCGCGGGTGGCCGATGCCGAGGCGAAGGCGCCAGAAGTCCGGCGTGCCGAGCTTGGCCTGAATGTCTTTCAGGCCGTTGTGTCCGCCGTTGCCGCCGCCCTGTTTGAGCCGGATGCCGCCGGGGGGCAGGTCGAGCTCGTCGTGGATAACGAGAATCTCTTCCGGAGGAATCTTGTAAAAATTGGCCAGTGCCGCCACCGATTGTCCGGAGCGGTTCATGAAGGTGCTTGGCTGCAGCAACCAGGTTTCACCAATGCGTGCCGCCTTGCCGAAGAACTTGGCCTGTGGTGCGAGCGACGCCTTCAGCTTGTCGGCGAGATGGTCGACAAACCAGAAGCCGACGTTGTGTCGGGTCGCTTCATACTCTGGCCCGGGATTGCCGAGGCCGACGATCAGGCGGGGTGGGTTCATGAGCAGCAAAATGAAAAAGCCGCCGGCGGCAAAAAGCCAGCGGCGGCCATTACAGCGTGGGGCCGGAAATTACTCGGCAGCAGCTTCGCCTTCGGCGGCTTCTTCGCTCGAGCCACCCTTGCCGACGATGCCGACAACGACGTCGTCAGTAGCGTGAGCAACGAGCTTGACGCCATTCGGCAGCTTGAGCTGGGACAGGTGAATGCTGTCGCCGATATTCAGGGCAGCCAGGTCGACTTCGAGGAACTCGGGCAGATCCTTGGCCAGGCAGTGAACATCAACTTCGGTGATGACGTGGTTGACCAGGCCACCCTTGAGCTTGACGCCCGGGGCAACTTCTTCGTTGATGAAGTGGAGCGGCACCTTGATGTGCAGTTCATGCGTGGCGTCAACGCGCTGGAAGTCGACGTGCAGAACCAGCGGACGATAGGCGTGCATCTGGTAATCGCGCAGCAGAACCTGCTCTTTTTTGCCATCAACGACGAGGTTGACGACGGAAGAATGGAAGGCTTCCTTCTTCAGCTTGAGCAGCAGGTCGTTGTGGACAACTTCGATATTTTGCGGGGCAGATTCGCCACCGTAAACAATACCCGGGACGGTGCCAGCGCGACGCAGGCGGCGGCTCGCACCCGTTCCCTGCAGCGTACGCGCTTGGGCGATAAGTTCAAATTGCATGGTGATACTCCAATAGATTTCCCGGTCCGCGACCAGAACGGGAAGGTTTAAAAAACTTAATCGATGAACAGTGACGAGACGGAGTCGTCGTTGCTGATCCGGCGAATGGTTTCGGCCATGATTTCGGCCACGGAAAGCTGACGGATGCGCGGGGATGTCGACGCTTCGTCGCGCAGTGGAATGGTGTCGGTAACGACCAGTGCATCGAGGTCGGAATTGTTGACACGTTCGACGGCCGGGCCGGATAGCACCGGGTGGGTGCAGTAGGCAACGACCTTCTTGGCGCCATTGGCCTTCAACGCGGTGGCGGCCTTGCACAGCGTGCCGGCGGTGTCGACCATGTCATCCATGATGATGCAGGTGCGGCCGTCGACTTCACCGATGATGTTCATTACTTCCGATACGTTGGCCTTCGGGCGACGCTTGTCGATGATGGCCAGATCGCATTCAAGGCGCTTGGCCAGCGAGCGGGCGCGGACGACGCCGCCATGGTCCGGCGAAACGACCATCGGATTCTCGTAATGCTGTTTCTGGATATCGTCGAGGAGGATGGGCAGGGCGTAGATGTTGTCGACCGGAATGTCGAAGAAGCCCTGAATCTGCTCGGCGTGGAGATCCATGGTCAGAACGCGGTCTACGCCAGAGGCGACGAGCATGTTGGCGACCAGCTTGGCGGCAATGGGCACCCGGGAAGAACGCGAACGACGGTCCTGGCGGGCGTAGCCAAAGTAGGGGATGGCGGCGGTGATGCGGCCGGCCGAGGCGCGCTTGAGGGAATCGACAATGACCAGCAGTTCCATCAGATTGTCGTTGCACGGCGCGCAGGTGGATTGCAGCACGAAGATGTCACGGCCGCGAACATGCTCTTGCAGTTCTACGCTGACTTCGCCATCCGAGAAACGGCCCACATTGGCGCGGCCGAGATCAACGCAGAGTTGCGTCGCGACGTCGGCAGCCAGTTTTGGATTGGCATTGCCAGTGAAGACCATCAAGCTGTTGTAGGCCATTCCCACATTCCTCCGGACCTGCTGCATGCTTACGTGCATTTGCCCGCCACAATGAAAATCGGGCAGGCTTGTGACCTGCCCGAAGGAAACTTGGCTGGGGAAGAAGGATTCGAACCTTCGAATGCCGGAATCAAAATCCGGTGCCTTGACCAACTTGGCGACTCCCCAGCGGGTTGCTCGAACGGGTTCGCGTCCGAGCGAGGCGCGAATAATACAGTAGCTCTTTCCGGAAATCCAGCCCTTCAGCGAATTTTTGCCAGTGGGTGTTCGGCCAGACCGTCGGCGATCCACCCGCTCATGCCGGTCGGGAGACTGCCCAGCAGTGCTTCTGCGTCGGCGTGCCGGGGGAAGCCGGCAAATACGCAGGCGCCGGAGCCGGTCATCATGGCTTGGGAGGCGTGGCGTTTCAGCCAGGCCAGATGCTCGGCGACGGCCGGGAACCTGGCACAGGCGACCGCTTCGAGATCGTTGTGGCCCTGCCCGTGATGCCACTCAGCCGGAGATATGGCGGCGGTGTCACGCTTCAATTCGGGCGCGCCGAAAATCGCTGCTGTCGGGACGTGCACCGCAGGATGCAGAACCAGATAGCTTTCCGGCGGCAGATCGACGTCGGTAAAGGCTTCGCCAACGCCCTCGGCAAAGGTGTTGCGGCCATGCACGAAGACCGGGACATCGGCGCCGAGCGTGAGACCGAGTTTTTCCAGCGCTGGCCGGCTCAGGCCGGTTTGCCACAAATGGTTGAGGGCGAGCAGTACCGTGGCGGCATCGGATGAGCCGCCGCCCAGGCCGCCGCCCATCGGCAATTGCTTGTTGAGGTGAATGGTCGCGCCTTGCTGACAGCCTGCTGCCGTCTGAAGCTGGCGGGCGGCTCGCACGGTCAGGTCGCTGTCGGCCGGGACGCCCGGAATCGGCGTGGCGAGTACGATTTGACCATCGCTGCGCGGTTCGAAATGCAGCGTATCGGCGCGATCAATGAAGCGGAAGACGGTTTGCAGGAGGTGGTAGCCATCGGCACGCCGGCCGACGACATGCAGGAAGAGATTGAGTTTGGCCGGGGCGGGCCAGGCGCTGTCCCAGTTCCAGTCGCTCATGGCGTTTCCTTCCATTCCTCGATGCGCAGGCGCAGTTCGATTTCGCCATTGCGCGACAGGGTCAGACGGGCAGGCAACGCACTCGGGCTGTCATCTGCGAAGCTGTAATCGACTTGCCACCCATCCTCGCTCAGGCGAAGCGGGCGGCCGAGGTCGTCGGGTTCGATCCTCGCCTTGCCGCCCGAGCGGCCGAGTAGCCAGGCGGGCAGGCGGCTGATCGGCAGGCGCTGGCCGGTGACCTCTTCGATCAGGGCGTCGGGGTCGGTCGATTCGCGCATCTTGCCGTCGGCGGTGCGTAGCCGGGAAATTTCGGGGCTTGTTTCAATCTCGGCGAGGCCATAGCCGAGCGGACTGGAGAGCAGTACGCGGTCGCTGCGGTTCTCGTGCGTCCAGGTCAGGCGGCCGCCGGAATTTTGCACGGCCTGACCGGGGAGCGTGACGCGCAACGCGAAGCGGCCTTCCAGCGCAAAGTTGCGCAGCTGGTCCCGGAGCCACCAGCTGCGCTGGTGGCGTGCTGGCGCAAGCACTCAGCAGGCTGGCCGCCAGCAGCAGGGCGATACGCAATTTCAAAGCGGCAATTTCTTGACGGTAGCGCTCAGGACTTCATTGCCCGGGTGGGCTTTGGATGCTTCCTGCAGGATACGGCGGGCATCGTCCTTGCGGTTCATCGTCCAGAGAACTTCGCCGAGGTGGGCTGCAATTTCCGGGTCAGCCCTGATGCGATAGGCTCGCTCGAGCGTCTGCAGCGCTTCCGGCAGCTTGCCCTGACGGTAGAGCACCCAGCCCATGCTGTCCATGATGAAGGGGTCTTCCGGCGTCAGGTTGAGTGCTTTGGTGATCAGTTCCTGTGCTTCCTGCAGGCGGATGTTGCGTTCGGTCCACGAGTAGCCAAGCGCGTTGAGGGCATGGGCATGGTCCGGCTTGATCGCCAGCAGGTGCTTGAGGTGGGTTTCGAGGATTTCGGGCTTGCCGATGCGCTCGGCGGTCAGCGCTGCTTCGTAGAGCAGTTCCGGGTTATCTGGCTGGGAGGTCAGCGCACTGTCGAGCGCGATGTAGGCGTCGTTGTGGCGGCCCGCTTCGCGCAATATCTGGGACTCGGCGAGAACGAGCTGGGCTCTTTCAGCAGCCGTGTTGCCGCGCGTGTTGCGCAACAGTTCGCGGGCTTCGTTGGTTTTGCCCTGTTGCAGGAGGATCTGTGCCAGCCGGGAGCGGGCTGAAATGTATTGATCGCCGGCAATAACCTGCCGGTAATGCTCCGCAGCGGCTTCCGTCTTGTTCTGTTCCTGGTCGAGTTGGCCGAGGAAGAAATGAATGGTGCTCTTGTCGGCGAAATCGGTCGTCAGCAGATGCTCGAGCTGGGTGCGGCCGGTGGTTGTGTCGCCTTGCTGCAGGGCGAGCATGGCGACCGGATAGATGACGTCCGGATTGTCAGGGTTGTCCTTGATCAGACGGTCGAAATGACGGCGTGCTTCGTCGTAGCGTTTCTCTGTGATGAGCAGGCGGGCCAGGGCCAGGCGGGCGTCACGAGCGCTCGGGTTGGCGTTGACGAAATTGTTCAGGCTGTCGATGGCGGTCTGCGCGGAACGCTGGGCCTGCAGCTGGGCTCTGGCGAGGGCGGCACTCTCCCAGTCAGGGCGGAGTTGCAGGGATTTTTCGGTTTCGTTCAGGGCGCGCAGGTTGTCGTTGGCATTGGCTGCCGCCTGGGCCATGGCGAAATGGGCCTCCGGCATGTCGCCGTAGGGTGTGGCGAGGCGGTCTACCAGCGATTGGACTGCTTTCTTGTCGGTGTGCCGGGCCAGCATGCGGTTGAGGTGCATCAGGTTGTTGGCAAGATTGGGCTTGTCCTGCGCGAGTAGGGCAGAGAGTTGTGGCGCGAGTTCCTCGATGCGGTTGGAAAGGATCAACAGGGAGGATTGGGATTGCCGGGCTTTGGCTGAGTCGGGCTCAACTTCGAGCCAGAGCTTCGACAACTCAAGCGCTCGGTCGAACTGGCGCGCAAAGCCGGCGACTTCCGTGGCCCTGGCGAGCACTTTCGGGTCGCGGGTGCGAACGGCGAGATCGGCCCAGGCGTCGGAGCCCAGTTTCGTGTCGCCGCGCTGCAGGGCGAATTCACCGACCAGTGCCTGAAAGACGGTGCGGGCCAGCAGGTCTTCCGAGGCCGCCTGAGTGCTCTGCCGCTTGCCGGCCGGCTTGGCAGGGGCTTCGCCGGCAGCCAGGACGTATCCGCCGTGGGTCAATCCCAGGGCGACGGTAAGGGCGGCAGCGATTCGCTTCAATTGCATGGACGGCTTTCGATCAAGGTTTGCGCGAGAATTGCCTATTGGAACGCATAGAATCCAATAAGTTTGTGATGTTATTTGGGTTTGCCCGGAGGAACAAGCAATGCCGGAATTGCCGGAGGTGGAGGTCTGTCGTCGCGGCTTGGCGCCCGAGCTCGAAGGGGCGCAGATCAGGGGCGTGGTTATTCGCGCACCGAAGCTGCGTCATGAGATCCCGCGCGAGTTGATTGCGTTGTTGCCGGGGTGTCGCATCGTCGCTGTTCGCCGCCGTGCCAAGTACCTGTTGATCGACTGCGAACGGGAGGGCGTAGAGGGGACCCTGATCATCCACCTCGGGATGTCCGGCAACCTGCGCTTCGTGCCGCGCGACCTGCCGCCGGCCAAGCACGATCATTTCGATCTGGTTCTGAGTAATCTGATTTTGCGCCTGGCTGATCCACGCCGCTTTGGCGCCGTACTCTGGCAGCCGGGGCCACCTGAGGCTGCTGGGTTGCATCCCTTGCTGGCAACGCAGGGTATGGAGCCCTTGTCGGACGATTTCACGGTCAACTGGCTTTTTTCGGCAATTTCGAAACGCAGCGGGCCGATCAAGCCGACGCTGATGGACAGCCATCTGGTGGTCGGTATCGGCAATATCTACGCGTCGGAGAGCCTCTTCCGCGCCGGCATTTCGCCGCTGCGGGCAGCCAACCGCATCAGTCGGGCGCGCTATGGGCTGCTCGTGCCGGCCATCCGTGAAACCTTGTCGGATGCCATTGCGGCTGGCGGCAGCAGCATCCGCGATTATGTGCACAGCGACGGGGGCGCCGGCTGCTTCCAGATTCAGGCTGGCGTGTACGACCGTGCCGGTTTGCCTTGCCTGCGTTGTGGCGGCCTCGTCCGGCAGGTACGGCAGGCCGGACGCAGCACCTATTACTGTGCTGGTTGTCAGCATTAAAAAGCTACTGCAAGTCTATGAATTTATGCTAAATTGAAGTTTCCGACTGCTCAGGAAGGGTGCTTCATGTCGCTCGCCAACCAATTCGCTGCCTATACCGCCTGGCGTTCTCGCCTGGCTACCTATATCGCTGAGCTTCAGGGCTGGCTGAATAACAACGAGTTGTCCGATGCGCAGACCGACCTGCGTTTGACGCAATTACTCGAGCGATTGCGCGAAGATCGCCTGAATGTGGCGTTCGTTGCCGAGTTCTCGCGTGGCAAATCGGAGCTGATCAACGCCATTTTCTTTGCCGATTACGGCAACCGGATGCTGCCATCGTCCGCCGGCCGTACCACCATGTGTCCGACCGAGTTGCTGTTCGACGGCAACAAGCTGCCATGCATCGAACTCCTGCCAATCCAGACGCGCGCCTCCAATTCCAGCGTCAGTGAATACAAGCGTTTTGTCGACGAATGGACGAAGGTTTCGCTCAATACCGAGTCGCCGGAAGCGATGCAGGACGCGCTGCGTCATGTCAGCGAAACAACGCGCGTAACGCCCGAAGAAGCCGGCCGCCTCGGCTTCGAGGTTGGCCAGGGGCAGATTGATCTTTATGTGATTGGTGAGGATGGTCTGGTTGAGGTGCCGCGCTGGCGGCACGCCATGATCAACTTCCCGCACCCGCTGCTCAAGCAGGGGCTGGTCATTCTCGACACGCCGGGCCTCAATGCCATTGGCGCCGAACCGGAATTGACCCTCTCGCTGCTGCCCAACGCCCACGCCGTGTTGTTCATTCTGGCCGTTGATACAGGTGTTACCCAATCGGATCTGGCCATCTGGCGTGAGCACATTTGCGGCGGCGGCATGGCCAAGCGTGGCCGGATGGTCGTCCTCAACAAGATTGACGGCCAGTGGGACGAGTTGAAAACCGCCGAGGAAATCGACGCCGAGATCCAGCGCCAGGTCGACTCCAGTTCAGCCATCCTTGACTTGCCGGCCAGCCAGATTTTCCCGGTTTCGGCGCAGAAGGGACTGGTTGCCAAGATCAACGGCGACGAGGCCTTGCTCGAACGAAGCCGCCTGCCCTTGCTTGAAGCGGCGCTGTCCGAAGAACTGATTCCGGCCAAGCGTGACATCGTTTGCGACAACACCGAAAGCGAGTTTGGCGATGTCAGCCAGCGCGTGCGCAGTCTGCTCGACACCCGCCTGCTTGGCCTGCGCGAGCAACTGACGGAGTTGACCGAGCTGCGTGGCAAGAACAAGGGCGTCGTCGAGTACATGATGGGCAAGGTGCGGGCGGAGAAAGACGAATTCGAGTCCGGACTGCAGCGTTACTACGCCGTGCGCAGTGTCTTTTCGACATTGACCAACAATCTGTTCAGCCACCTTGGTCTCGACGTTCTGCGCCAATTGACGCACGAAACGCGCGAAACCATGCTCGAAGCGGCTTTTTCCAAGACCTTTTCCGACGCCATGGCCGGTTTCTTTACCGGTTCGCGCACGGCGCTGGCCAAGTCAAACAGCGAAATCGGCGAAATTCTGGCAATGATGGAGTCGGTCTACAAGAAATTTGCCATCGAGCACGGTCTCAAGCTTGGCTCGCCGACCACTTTCTCGCTGCTCCGCTACGAGAAGGAACTGGATCGCCTGCAAGCCTGGTGTGACGACCATCTGAACACGATGGTCAGCCTGCTGACCCACGACAAGAAGAACATCACGCAGAAATTCTTCGAGGAAGTGGCTACGCAGGTACGGCGTGCTTTCGAGCATGCCAACCGCGACGCCGAAGTGTGGTTGCGGGCCATTATGGCGCCGATGGAAACCCAGGTTCGCGAACACCAGATCCAGCTCAAGCGGCGTCTGGAAAGCATCAAGCGTATTCACCAGGCAACCGACACGCTCGAGGATCGCATCTCCGAACTCGATGGCGTCGAGCAAAACCTGCTGCAGCAGATCGATGCACTGGAAGAAATTGTCGGGCGCGTTCAGGACATGCTGGTGCCGCTGGATAGCCGGGCGTTACAGGCTGAGGCTGCCTGAGCAATCGCGCTTTGAGCGCACCGCTGATCGCACGGTCAACCGGAAAAATGGCCTGAAATCGAAAACAAAAAGCCCGCGAATCTCGCGGGCTTTTTGCTGGGACACTGAAAAACTCAGGCGCGCTTGTTGCCGGTCAGCTTTTCGTACTTGACCCACAGCATGTCTTCGTTTTCGACATGGGCCTCATCCTTGGGGATGCAATCCACCGGGCAGACCTGAACGCACTGCGGTTCGTCGTAGTGGCCGACGCACTCGGTGCACTTGTTCGGGTCGATGACGTAAATTTCCTCGCCCTGGGAGATGGCCTCGTTCGGGCACTCCGGTTCGCACACATCGCAGTTGATGCACTCGTCGGTAATAATCAGAGACATAGCTGTTGTTCCTCTCTCGGTTAAGCTGTGGTTTTCGCCCGCAGGCGCTTTTCGACACAAGGTTGCACAAATTTGCTGACATCGCCACCCAGTCGCGCAATTTCACGCACCATGGTAGCGGAGATAAACATGTATTGCTCTCCCGGGGTCAGAAACACGGTTTCGACCTCCGGATAGACGCTGCGGTTCATTCCGGCCATCTGAAATTCGTATTCGAAGTCGGAAACGGCCCGCAGACCCCGTACGACGACCTTGGCTTCCTTTTCGTGAACGAAGTTCATGAGCAGCGAGTTGAAGCCAACAATTTCGACATTCTTGACGTCGCCAAGAATTTCGGTGGCCATCTCGACACGCTCGGCCAGCGGGAAGCGTGGCTGCTTTGACGGGCTTTCGGCAATGGCCAGGATCAGCTTGTCGAACAGCGTAGACGCGCGGCGGACGAGATCCTCGTGGCCCCGGGTGATCGGGTCGAAAGTGCCCGGATAGATGGCAACGCGATGATTGAGTTTGTTCAAGCTGTTTTTCCGCCCGTGTCTCGCCGCAGCAGTTGATAGTGGACTTCACCCGCTCGACCATGGCGCACAGCGCGCCAATCGCCAAGCGATTCGATTTGATGTTCTGCTTCGACGTAGATCGCTGCGTCTTCGTTCAGTGCGCCGGGAAGGAGTGGCTCCAGGCGGGTAATCCAGCCTTTTTTGTAGGGTGGATCGAGGAAGATCAGGTCGAATTTTGCTTTCGTCGAGGCCAAATATTGTAGCGCATCCGCGCGAATGATCTCCATCGTTCCCGGTTTATCCAGCATTTCGTGGTTTTCACGCAACGCTGCGAGCACCTTGGGCGCCTGCTCGATCATCACGACACGGGCTGCACCCCGCGATGCCGCTTCGAAACCAAGGGCGCCGCTGCCGGCGAACAGGTCGAGGCAGTGCAAGCCGTCAAGCTCCTGACCCAGCCAGTTGAACAGGGTTTCGCGCACGCGGTCCGGTGTCGGCCGCAGGCCTTCGCTATCCGGAAACTTGAGGACGCGGCGGCGATAGTCGCCGCCGATGATGCGAACCGAGTTCAATCAGCCGCCACCGTCACCGTGATGAGGTTTTCGGGACGGACCCGGCGGGCGAAAGCCTTGCGGACATCGTCGGCTGTCACTGCCTGCACCTTGGC
This sequence comes from Betaproteobacteria bacterium, assembly GCA_016705475.1. Lineage (GTDB taxonomy): Bacteria > Pseudomonadota > Gammaproteobacteria > Burkholderiales > Rhodocyclaceae > Azonexus. The sequence continues at coordinate 294,351 of JADIYD010000001.1, forward strand.
CTGATACTGATCGAGGTAATCAAGCGGCAGGCCGTAGAAGCCGATGTTGGCAACGTTGTCGAGAATCTTCTTGTTGCTGTCCAGGCGTAGCGGGAAGCTGCCGGTCAGGTTGGCTTTGGCAGCTGCCAGTTCGTCGTCGCTCGGGCCATCCTTGAGGAAATCAGTGAGTACTTCGCGCGTCACCTTCAGGGCATCCCTGGCCTGCGAGCGCTTGGTTTGCAGGCCGATCTGGAAGGGGCCGGTCTGCTTGAGCGGGGCGAAATAGCTGTAGACGCTGTAGGCATAGCCGCGTTTGTCGCGAACTTCTTTCATGAGGCGCGAGACGAAGCCGCCGCCGCCCAGCGTGTAGTTGCCGACGAGCAACGGGAAGAAATCCGGATTGCCGCGCTCGATTGCGGGCAAGCCGATGTAAACGTGGGCCTGGCTGGCCGGGTGGGCGAGCTGGGTCAGGCTCCATTTCGGCTTTTCCGGCGCGGCCGGCAGCTTTGCAGCCTCGCCCTTGGGCAGGCCGGCGGCGATGGCTTCGGCGATCATCTCGGCTTCGGCACGCGAAATGTCGCCCACCAGCGAGATGCTGGCATTGGCCGCGTTGTAGTAGCGGGCGTGATGGGCGGCGAGATCGTCGCGGCTCAGTGCGGCAACGCTTTCGGGTGTCGCCTGGCGACCGTAGGGGTGGTTCGGGTACATCGCTGCCCAGAACGCCTTACCGGCGATGCTGTCGGGGCGGGTCATCGCTTCCTTGAGACCGGCGATGGTGCGCGCCTTTTCGCGCTCGAAAATAGCCGCATCGAAGAGCGGGGCATGCAGCACGGCCTTGAGGATGTTCAGCGCCGGTTCCCGTTTGTCCTTGGCGGACAGGGTGCGCAGCGAGACGTTGGCGCGGTCGGTGTCCGCGCCGCCGGCCAGGCTGGCGCCGATGTCGGCCATCTGCTCGGCGATGGCGGTTTCGTCGAACTTGCCGGCACCAAGGTCGAGGGCGCCGCGGGTCAGTGCGGCGAGGCCGGATTTGCCCTCGGGGTCGAACATCGAGCCGGCGGCAAAATCAACCTGCACGTCGAGCATCGGCAGGACACGGCTTTCGACGAACTGGACGCGGGCGCCGGATGGTGTCACCCAGTGCTCGATCTTGACGCCGGCCAGCGCAGCCTGCGAGATGAACAGGGCGATTGCTGCGGTCAACAGTCTTTTCATGCCAAAAACTCCAATAATTTCGGCTGCGCGGCGAGCACAAGGGCCAGCCCGGCGGTGAGCGCGGTAACGGCAAGTATCCAGGTCTGACGCCGGGTGCGGCGGCGCAATGTGTCGAGTTGCCCCGCAAGCTGGGCGTTCTGTTCGCTCAGTGCCTGGATCAGTTCGCCGGCGGCGAGAATCTGGGTACGTTGTTTTCGCTGGCTGGCTTCCAGCGCGGCGAAGCGGGTTGCCAGGTCGGCATCGGGCGGGACGCTGATCTCCTGCTCGGCGCTCGTGCCGTCGCCATTCTTGCGGCCCATGCCTTTCCACAGCTTTTTTGCGCTATCGGCGATGATGGGTGCCTTGCCGAGCACGTCGCTCCACGGCACGTTGGTGAGAATCGTCTTCCAGGGTAAGGCCATCACGTCCCCGTACTCAGTGGCGAGAGGCAGCTGCCGGGCGGCGCGGCTTGCTGTCCAGCGGTTGTGGGTCGAGAACGCCGATGGTCAGCGCATCGTCGTTGAAATATTTTTTTGCCACGGACTGAATGTCGGCGGCGGTGACTTTTTGCAGCTTGTCGAGCATGCGGTCGAGCTTCTGGTAGGGCAGGCCGACGGCTTCGATCTGGCCGATTTCCATGGCCTGGCCGAACATCGAGTCGAGCTTGTAAACCTGGCCGGCAATCAACTGCGCCTTGGCGCGCTTGAGTTCCTGTTCGCTGATGCCGTCCTTCTGGACGCGGGCGATTTCGGTGCGCAGCGCGGCTTCGAGATCGCCCACTGTTTTGCCCTCCGACGGCGAGCCGTGCAGGTAGATCATGCCGGGCCCTCGCGCCGTGGCGTCGTAATCGATGCCGGCGGAGAGTGCGACCTTGTCTTCGCGAACCAGTTTCTTGTTGAAACGGGCGGCGTCGTGACCGTCGAGGATGGAGGCGAGCATTTCCAGCGCGTAGGGGTCGCTGTCCTTCTCGATGTCGCGCAGGATGGGCGCCTTGTAGCCCATGATGAGCACCGGCAATTCGGCCGGCGCCTTGACGGTGACCTTGCGCGTACCTTCCTGGGCCGGTTCGACCTGCTGCTTGCGTACCGGCAGGGGGCGCCCTTCGAGTGGTGCGTAATATTTTTCAGCCAGTGCGAACACTTCCTTGTGGTTCACGTCGCCGGTGATGATGGCGTAGGCGTTGTTCGGCACGTACCACGTGTCGTACCAGGCCTTGGCGTCGGCGGCAGTCATTGTTTCGAGGTCGTTCATCCAGCCGATGATCGGGCGGCGGTACGGATGCGCCTGGAAGGCGACGGCGTTCATCTGCTCGAAGAGCTTGGATTGCGGGTTGTCGTCGGTACGCATGCGACGCTCTTCCATGACAACCTTGATTTCCTGTGCAAACTCCTTGGCGTCCACGGTGAGGTGGCGCATGCGGTCGGCTTCGAGTTGCATCACGTCCTCCAGTTTTTCCTTCGGCACCTGCTGGAAGTAGGCCGTGTAGTCGCGGCTCGTGAACGCATTGTCGCGCCCGCCGGCCGCTGCTACCCGTTTGTTGAATTCCCCGGGGCCGACGTTCGGTGTGCCCTTGAACATCATGTGCTCGAGCACGTGGGCGACACCGGAGGCGCCATCGACCTCGTCGGTGCTGCCGATGCGGTACCAGACCATCTGCACGGCGGTTGGCGCGCGGCGATCTTCCTTGACGATGACGCGCATGCCGTTCTTGAGCGTCATTTCGTACGGGTTGGCGAATGCTGCGGTCGACAGCCCGGCAGCGAGCAAAACGGAGAGCAGGTATTTGAGGCGCATGGGGAGACGGGGCTTTCTGCTAGAATTCGGGGCTGATTTTGCATCGAACCGGACGGCATCTTAACGGCTTGCCGCCCGCCTGTCAGCAAGGCTTGAGACCCCCATCCCCATGTTCAGTTTCCTGAAAAAATCCGGCTCCGATAACAAAGCCGAAACCAAGGCCGGTGTTCCGGCCAACACCCCGGCCGAAGCCGCCGCCCCTTCGTGGCGTGAGCGCCTGTTCAAGGGGCTGGCCAAGACCCGCGCCCAGTGGGGCGGCAAGCTCAAAACCATTTTCTCGCGCGGCAAGGTCGACGACGAACTGCTCGAGGAGCTCGAAACCCTTTTGCTGACCAGCGATTGTGGCGTCGAAGCGACCAATCACCTGCTCGACGAGCTGAAGAAGGCCGCCAAGCGCGACAAGCTCGATACACCCGAGGCCATCCAGAAGGCGCTACATGATGCCCTGCTCGAAACCCTGAAACCGCTCGAGAAGCCGCTCGATATCTCGACCCACAAGCCCTTCGTGATCATGATTGCCGGGGTCAATGGCGCCGGCAAGACGACCTCGATCGGCAAGTTGGCCAAGTATTTCCAGAGCCAGGGCAAGAGCGTGCTGCTCGCTGCCGGCGACACCTTCCGCGCTGCCGCCCGCGAACAGCTCGAAACCTGGGGCGAACGCAACAACGTGACGGTCATCGCCCAGGACAAGGGCGATCCGGCTGCCGTGGTCTTCGATGCCATTTCAGCCGCCAAGGCGCGTGGCATCGACATCGTGCTGGCCGATACCGCCGGCCGTTTGCCGACCCAGTTGCACCTCATGGAAGAGATCGCCAAGGTGCGCCGCGTGATCCAGAAGATCGATCCGAAAGGCCCGCACGAGACCCTGCTCGTCCTCGATGCCAACATCGGCCAGAACGCACTGCAGCAGGTCAAGGCCTTCGACAAGGCCATCAACGTTACCGGCCTGGTCCTCACCAAGCTCGACGGCACGGCCAAGGGCGGCGTCGTCACGGCCATCGCCCGGCAGTGCCCGAAGCCGATCCGCTTCATTGGCGTCGGCGAGCAGATCGACGACCTGCGTCCGTTCTCGGCACGTGATTTCGTGGACGCCATGTTTGAACAATGATCGAAGCCAGTAATCTGACCAAGCGCTATCCGGGCGGCCTCGAGGCCGTCAAGGATGCAAGTTTTGCGATTGAGGCCGGGCAGATGGTGTTGATCACCGGCCATTCCGGCGCCGGCAAGACGACGCTGGTCAAGCTGATCTCCACCATCGAACGGCCGACCTCCGGCAGCCTCGTGGTCAATGGGCAGAACCTGTCGGCCCTCGGGCGCAGCGCCATCCCGCATGTGCGCCGGCATTTCGGCATGGTGTTTCAGGACCAGAAGCTGCTGTTCGACCGCAATGCCCTCAACAACGTGCTCTTGCCGCTCGAAATCGCCGGCCTGCCGCGCCGCGAGGCGATCCGCCGGGCGCAGGCAGCACTCGACAAGGTTGGCCTGCTGGCACGCGAGAAAGCCAACCCGATCGCGCTGTCCGGTGGCGAGCAACAACGGCTGGCCATCGCCCGCGCCGTAGTCAACCGGCCGACCATCCTGATCGCCGACGAGCCGACTGGCAACCTCGACACCGAATCGGGCACGGCCATCCTCGACATCTTTGCCGACTTCCACCGTGTCGGCGTGACGGTCGTCGTTGCCACGCACGACCAGAGCTGGATCGAGCGCTATCACCCGAATGTGCTGCGTCTCGCTCACGGGAGGGTGGTCGCATGAACGGATGGCTGATCCATCACCGCGCAGCCTTCGCTGCCGCCTTTCGCCGCCTGTGGGCGACGCCGCTCAACACCCTGCTGTCGCTGATCGTTATCGGCATCGCCCTGACCCTGCCGGCTTTCGGCTACGTTGCGCTCGACAATCTGCGCGACCTTGGTCGCAATGCCTCGGGCGTGCAGCAGATCAGCCTGTTCATGAGCCTTGAGGCGAGCAAGAAGGATGTGGGCGAGATCGAAAGTCGCCTGCGTCAGGCGGCGAATGCCAAGTGGAAATTTGTGCCGAAGGAGGATGCGCTCAAGCGCATGCAGAGCAGCGAAGGCATGGCCGAAATCGTTGCCAGCCTGCCGCGCAATCCCCTGCCCGACGCCTTCATCGTCGAGCCGGCCAATACCGAGCCGGAGGCGCTGGAAATCCTGCGCAAGGAAATCGCCGGCTGGCCCAAGGTCGCCCACGTCCAGCTCGATTCGGCCTGGGTCAAAGCGTTTCGACGCCTTCCTGCGCCTTGGCAAGCTGGCGCTGTGGATGCTGGCCGGGCTGTTCGGTGCCGGGCTGGTGGCGGTGACCTTCAATACCATCCGCCTGCAGGTCATGGCGCAATCAGCCGAGATCGAGGTGGCGCGCATGATCGGTGCCACCGATGGCTTCATCCGCCGGCCTTTCTATTATTTTGGCGCCTTGCAGGGCGCGCTCGGCGGCCTGCTCGCTGCCGCGCTGGTGTTTGCTGCGCTGCGTCTGCTGGCCGGGCCGGTCGGCGAACTGGCAGCGCTCTACGGCGGCAACTTCAGCCTGCGCCCGCCGGGCCTTGGTGAAACGCTTGGACTGGCAACGCTCGGCGCTGTCCTCGGCTGGCTTGGCGCCCAACTCTCCGTCAGTCTGTCGCTGCGGAAGCTTGACTAACACGACAAGACAGAAGGCTGGAGGCTACGCCGAGGCAGGGTTCAGTCGGCGCGAATTTCTCTGTACGGTGGGGGCGGCTGCCCTTGCTGGTTGCGCCCCGGCTGGAAAACCACCCTTGCCGCCGGGCGAATTGCTCGGCATGAATCACACGCTTGGCCACCGGCTGCGCGATGGCAACTTCCCGGCGCCTTCCGAAACGCGGAAAACCGATGTGCTGATCGTCGGTGGCGGCATCTCCGGCCTTTCTGCGGCCTGGAAACTGGCGAAATCTGCGGTCGACGACTTTCTGGTGCTGGAAATGGAGAGCGAGGCCGGCGGCAATTCGCGGGCCGGGCAGTCGCCGCTTGTCGCCTACCCGTGGGGTGCGCACTATTTGCCGCTACCTGGTCGCGAGGCGGTGCATGTCCGCGCGCTGCTGGCGGAACTGGGGGTTTTGCAGGGCGACCCGACGGCGCTCAAGCCAACCTACGACGAGCGCTATCTGTGTGCGACGCCGCAGGAGCGGGTTTATCGAAATGGCCTGTGGGACGAGGGCCTGCTGCCGCAACGTGGCATCGATGCGGCAGAGCTGGGGCAGCAAAAGCGCTTTCATGAACGGATGGATGATCTCAAGCATGCCCGTGGCCGCGACGGACGCCGGGTGTTTGCCATCCCGATGGCGCTGGCCAGTCGTGACCCAGAATGGCTGGCGCTCGACCGGATTTCCTTTGCCCGGTGGCTGACCGACAACGGATTTACGGCGCCAACCGTGCATTGGCTGGCCAACTACGCCTGTCGCGACGATTACGGCATGGCGCACGATCAGGTGTCGGCCTGGGCCGGGCTGCACTATTTTGCCTGCCGTGATGGCGAGGCCGCCAATGCCTCGAGCGACACGGTGCTGACGGCCCCCGAAGGCAATGCGTGGCTGGCGCGCGGTCTGGCCCAAAAGGCCGGTGATCGCGTGCTGACCGGGGCGCTGGTCTGGCGCATCGAGGAGGGAAAGTCGGGTGTTGCGGTCGACGTCCTTTTTGGGGCAAAAACCACACGCTTCGAGGCGAAACAGCTGATCTGGGCGGCGCCTGCTTTCGTTCTGCCGCGCGTCTGGCCAGAGATGCCCGGCGAATTGAGGGCAGCGGCACAGGCCGGCGATTACGCGCCGTGGCTGACGGCCAACCTGCATCTGTCGGATTTGCCGGCAGAGCGCCAAGGCGCGCCGGCAGCGTGGGACAACGTGCTCTACGATAGCCCTGGCCTCGGTTACGTGACCGCTACCCATCAATTGATCCGCCGCCACCAGCGCGGCACGGTGTTGACCTACTACCGTGCGCTGCACGACGTGACGCCGGCCGAGGGACGCCGCCTGCTTCTGGAGACGCCGCGCGCAGCCTGGGCCGAAGGCATCCTGGCCGAGCTCGAACGGGTCCATCCGGACATCCGCAAGCTGACGACGCGCCTCGACGTCTTCCGCAATGCTCACGCCATGCGCCGCCCGGTGCCGGGCAGCCTCTTCCACGGTCAACGCGAAAAACTGGCCAATTTTGAAAGCCCGCGCATCACGCTGGCGCACGCAGACCTGTCGGGGTTTTCGCTATTCGAAGAGGCGCAGTATCGTGGCGTGCTGGCAGCGGAGCGGGTCACGGCACGTCGTCAGGTCGCCAGATAGCGCAGTAGCAGCATCTTGAGGTCGTCCGGCTCGACCGGTTTGACGATGAAGTCGTTCATGCCGGCCTCGATGCAGCGTTTGCGATCCTCGGCAAAAGCGTTGGCCGTCATGGCGATGATCGGCAGCAAAGTATGTTGCGACTGGGCGCGAATCAGTCGGGTGGCTTCCAGGCCGTCCATTTCCGGCATCTGCATGTCCATCAGGACCAAGTCGTAGCTGCGGGTTTTCAGCATTTCAAGGGCGTGCTTGCCGTTCTCCGCCGTGTCGGCCGTGGTGCCGAACTCTCTGAGCAACTCGAGTGCAATCTCGCGATTGATCGGTTCGTCTTCCACAATCAGCACATGGCGGCCGGCCAGCGTTTCCTGGACTACCTGCAAGGGCAATCCGGCCAGGGTCGAGGTCAGGTGCTCGTTGTCCTCGTCACCGGGTTTCAGGCAGGCCGTGAACCAGAAGCGTGTGCCGCTACCTTCCTGGCTGGTGACGCCCACTTCGCCGCCCATCAGTTCAGCGAGACGGCGGGTGATGGCCAGACCGAGGCCGGTGCCGCCAAACCTGCGGGTGGTTGAAGCGTCGGCCTGCTCGAAAATTCCGAACAGCCGGGGGATTGATTCTTCCGCGATGCCGATCCCGGTGTCTTCAACTTCGAAACGCAGCATGGTCTTGTCGCCATCTTCGGAAACACACTGCGCCCTGATCGTGACGGTGCCTTGCTCGGTAAATTTGATGGCATTGGCGGTGTAATTGATCAGGCACTGGGTGATCCGGGTCGGGTCGCCGATCAGCGTCCGTCGCAAATCGTCGGACTCCGTGCGCAGGTGCAGCCCCTTTTCGCGCGCGCGCTCACCAAGCACGGACACGACGCGCCTCAGGATATTGCCGATGTCGACGTCGGTCTCGTCGAGTTGCAGCTTGCCGGCTTCGATCTTTGAAATGTCGAGAATGTCGTTGATGACGGCGAGCAGGTGCTGGGAGGCCGAGTCGATCTTGTCGAGCCGATCAACCTGGACAGGCGTCGGGTTGTCGCGACGCAGCAGGTGAACCATGCCGAGCACGGCATTGAGCGGTGTCCGTATTTCATGGCTCATGTTGGCCAGAAAGGCACTCTTCGAGCGACTGGACGCCTCGGCTGCCTGCCGTGCAATCTCCAGTTGCGCGGTGCGCTGCTTGACCTGCAATTCAAGGCCCTGGCGGTATCTCTCCAGCTCCAGCGCATCCCGCCGGAGCTCGCTGATATCCGAAAAGGACACGACCGTCCCGCTGATTTGACCGTCACGCAGGGTCGGCGTGATGGTCAGCCGCACCGGGAACATCTCGCCGTTGCTGCGCCAGAAAAAATCTTCCTGTCGGCGTGTTCTGCCATCGCGGGCCGTCTGGCGGAGCGGACATTCCGAAATCGGGTAGATCGAGCCGTCCGCGTGGTGATGATGGAAAAGGACATGCGTGCTTCGCCCCAACACTTCGCTCTCGTTCAAACCTAGCATGGCAAGCCCGGCCGGGTTCATGAACGAGCACACCCCGTCGATATCGGTGCCGAAAACACCTTCGCCCAGCGTTTCGAGGATCATCCGCTGGCGGGCCTCGCTTTCCGTCAGCGCCTGTTCGGTACTGGCCAGTTCGCGCAGATCGACGTCGAGGCAGAACATCATGGTGCCGAGATCTGCCGTCTCGAACACCGTGTGGGTCGAGTACACCTCGACCGGATGCCCGTCCTTGTGGCGCAGCGTCAGTCGCCCAGCCGGAATGCCAGTCTTGTTGGCGAACATCCAGTGCACGGCGTTGCGGACCTCATCCTGAATGAGCGGCGGAATGATCAGGTCGCATAACGATTTGCCGATGGCTTCCTCGGCGGTGTATCCATAAAGCGTTTGCGATGCATGGTTCCAGTAGGCGACGGTGCCATCTTCCAGATAGCCCTGAATTGACAGGGCGTCGACATTTTCGAAAATGGCACGAAACCGCGCTTCGGTTGCCGACAACTCCGACATGGCCTTCGCCGTCCTGGCGCGCTCCGACTTGAGGCGCCGATTGGCAAGGACGAGGGTGCGGATAAACAGCAACAGTCCGCCGGCAAGGGCAATGCCGGCAATCCCGATGTACCAGCCGTAGTGGCTCGCAATGTCGTCGAGCGTGACTTCGGGTGCGGCATCAAAGGGGGGTAGCCGCAAACGTCGCATTATTTCTTCCACCGGGCGATAGTCGCCGGGAATGCTGAATCCATGAATCGCACTGGCGGTGGCGACCTCGCCGCCATGCGGGATGGTAAGGATTCTGGCAGCCAGGTGGCGAGCGAAATCGTCATCAGTCCAGGGCATTGCAGCGAGCACCCATTGTGGGTAGAGGGGTGTCGAATGGGCTAGCGGAAACCCGTCGTCGCGGGCGTTGAGGACGCGTACGCGAGCGATATCCAGCTTCTGCTCGCGGGCCATGGCTTCGATCAAGCCACTGCGGACAAAGGCGACATCGACCTGCCCGTCGAGCAGTTGCTGGACCACCTTGTCCTGCGGCTGACCAACTTCGATGATGGTGGCGTCTGTGGTTAGGTTGATGCCGCGCAGCAGCAGTTCGTAGGCTTGAGCCTGATAGCTGGCGAGCGATGTCTTGGTGATGGTTGCGATGCGTTTTCCGGCGAGGTCGGCAAGGTTCTGGATATCTTTCCGGTCGCTGCGGACCAGGATTGTGCCGCTCAGGGAGGAGACCGGTTTTCCGTCGTGCGTTTCGCTCAGCGAGGCCAGCGGCGACAGCAAGCCCTCGCGCCGGGTCAGCATGATGTAGTGGCCGGGCTGGGTGAGGGCGAAATCGACCCGCTTTTCGCGGATGGCGGACTCCAGTTCCGGATAGGTCAGAGCACGGAGCTCCACCTTTTTCTCTGGATTGGCGGCGTTAAGATAGTCGATCAGCGGTTGCCAGCGCCGTTCTGTCTCGTCTTTGGCGCGGACGGTAAGGACGGCGAATCGCGCTACTGTTGGCGGGGCGCTAACGGCACTGGCTGCAGCTTCCGTCTTCGAGGCTGGGGCGAGGTCATCGGCATGGGCGGAGGTAAGGCCGAGAGCGAGGCATGCCATCGCGATGACTCTGCAGAGCCAGGGGCTAACCAGAACAGGGCAGATGCTTTGCACGCAAACTCCGCTTGACGTCGTCAGTGGACGACCCGCCAATGTTGGCAATGTGTGATCCTACCGCGCATTTTATGCCATCACGTATGAGACGCCGGCATTTTTCAGTAAAGCAGAAAAGCCAGGCTTTGCTCCTTCCAGGCCGCTTCGTCGGGGCAGGTCTGACGGTCAAGGTCTACGGCCTGTGAGGCCGGATCATCGACCCACTCACGCAATAGCGGCGAGCCGTTGATGAGGTCGATGGCTAGGCGGTCGTGTTCGTACTCGTAGGCAAAATCGCGCCACAGCGGGTAATCGGGATACAGTCGCCGGATCGCCTTGAAGGCCAGTGCCTGAATGCGCCACGGCTTGAAGGCAGCATGGTCGTAGTACGGGCCTTCACAATGGATCTGGATGCCGTGATTGAGCTTCCCGGCGTGTTTGTGGAAAGTCGGCTCGAACCAGCATTCGCGCAGCTTGCAGCCGTTGAGCCAGTGTGGGGCCGAGTTCCGGGCAAAAACGTTCATTTCAGCGAGCACGGCGCGGGCGTCGATGTCCGGTGCGCCAAATAGCTCAAGCGGCCTGGTTGTTCCGCGCCCTTCTGACAATGTGGCGCCTTCGAGCATCACCGTGCCGGCGTAGGCGCGGGCCATCCACAGGTTGGGGGCATTCGGGCTGGGGTTGATCCAGGTTCGTTCGCCGAGCGGCCAGCCGTAGCCGGGGGCGGCATCGGGCTGCCAGCCCTGCATTTCGATGACCTGATAATCGACGTCAAGCTTGAGCGTGGCGATGAACCAGTGGCCGAGTTCGCCCATGGTCAGCCCGTGGCGCATGGGCATCGGGCCGGCGCCGACGAAGCTTTCCCAGCCGTCGCGCAGGGTCAGGCCTTCGACGGGGCGGCCGGCCGGGTTGGGCCGGTCGAGTACCCAGACGCTCTTGCCATGTTTGGCCGCCGCTTCGAGCACGTAGCGCAGGGTGGTAATGAAGGTGTAGATGCGGCAACCGAGGTCCTGCAGGTCGACAAGCAGGATGTCGAAGCTGTCCATCATGGCGTCGGTCGGCCGGCGCACTTCGCCGTACAGGCTGAAAATCGGGATGCCGAGTTGCGGATCGAGGAAGTCGGGCGACTCGACCATGTTGTCCTGTTTGTCGCCGCGCAGACCGTGCTGCGGTCCGAAGGCAGCGGTTATTTTCAGATCGGGCAGGGCGGCCAGCGCATCGAGCGAGTGGGTCAGGTCTGCCGTTACCGAGGCCGGGTGGGCGAGCAGGGCAATGCGCCGGCCAGCGAGCGGGCGGCGCAGGGCGGGGTCGGCAATCAGGCGGTCGATGCCGAACTGGATGGTCTGGGTCATGGCGTGTTTCGCTTCAGGGTCAAGGCAAAGCTCTGACGGACGTGGAAATCGGGCTGGGCGGCACAATGCGCCAGTGCCCAGTAATGCTTGCTGCCGTCGTCAGCTTCGATGACGGCGGTGAGGCCGAGTTGTAGCGCTTGGCCGGCTGGCAGCAGGGCAGCAGGAAGCATCGCCTGGAGCACGAAACCGTCGGCCAGCGGGGTGAGGCTGATTTGCGGCGCAGCGTCCGCAACGAAGGCGGCATCGCGTTCGCGATACCCGGTGAAACGGTAGGCTGCCCATTGGCCGGATGGCGAGAAATTGAATTCGCGGTAGCTTTCGCCGTCTTCCGCTACGAATGCTTCGCAGCAGGTGTGTTGCCACAGGCCGTCGGCCGGGCCGGGCGGCTGCGCTTCAGGCAGGCGGAGTTTGGCTGGCGGGCAGGTGACGCGGTAGCGCAGGGACAGGCCACCGTCGGCATGCATTTCCGTAGCGACTTCGATCTTGCATGGCAGGGTGCCAGGGGCGGCCGGGTGACTGAGAAGGGAGGCGATCTGGGTGGCGGGCACGGCGGGATGGGGCGTCAAAATGGTCGGCAGGCCGTACTTTAACTGCTTGTTTCAGCGGATGCTGCGGTCAACCGGAAAAAACGGCCAAAATCAAGGCACACCCTTGGTTGGTGAATGCTTTTGGAGTAAGTTACCGCCTTTCAGAAAACACTTTCCGGGAGAGAAAAGTGACGCCGCTGCGGATTAACCTAGAACAAGAAGATATTCCGACCCACTGGTACAACGTGGTCGCCGACATGGTCAATCCGCCGGCGCCGCCACTCGGTCCGGATGGTAATCCGGTGCCGCCGGAAGCGATGGGCGCGATTTTCCCAGACCCTATCATCGAGCAGGAAATGTCGGCCGAACGCTGGATCGCCATTCCCGAAGAAGTTCGCCAGATTTACGCCTTGTGGCGCCCCGCGCCGCTCTGCCGCGCCTTGCGTCTCGAACAGGCGCTCGGTACGCCGGCCAAGATTTTCTACAAATACGAAGGCGTCTCGCCGGCTGGTTCGCACAAGCCGAATTCCGCAGTGCCGCAAGCCTATTTCAACAAACTGGCCGGCACCAAACGCCTGACGACGGAAACCGGGGCGGGCCAATGGGGCTCCTCGATCGCCTTTGCCGGCCAGATGTTCGGCCTGCCGGTGCGTGTCTTCATGGTCAAGGTCAGCTACGAGCAAAAACCTTTCCGCCGCTCGATGATGCAGACTTGGGGGGCCGACGTCTTCGCCAGCCCGACCAACCTGACCAACGCCGGCCGCGCCGCGCTGGCGGCCGATCCGGACAACCAGGGCTCGCTCGGTCTGGCGATTTCGGAAGCGGTCGAAGAAGCGGCGGCCGAACCCGGTACCTGCTACACCCTCGGTTCCGTACTCAATCATGTGCTCTTGCACCAGACCGTGATCGGCCTCGAGGCCAAGAAGCAGTTCGACAAGATCGGCCTCTATCCCGACGTGATTTTCGGGCCCTGCGGCGGCGGTTCCAGTTTCGGCGGCATCGCCTTCCCCTTCCTCGCCGACAAGGCGGCCGGCGACAAGCGCGCGACCAACCTGCGCTGCGTCGCGGTCGAGCCGACCTCCTGCCCGACGCTGACCAAGGGCCACTACGCCTACGACTACGGCGATGTTTCCGGTTACACGCCGATCATGAAAATGTACACGCTCGGCCACGACTTCATGCCACCCGGTATCCACGCTGGCGGCCTGCGTTACCACGGCGATTCGCCGCTCGTCTCGCAACTGCTGCACGAAGGGCAGATTGAGGCGCTGGCCGTGCCGCAGGTGGCGACCTTCGAGGCCGGCGTCCAGTTTGCCCGCGCAGAAGGCATCATTCCGGCGCCGGAGTCCTGTCACGCCATTCGTGCCGCCATCGATGAAGCGCTCAAGTGCAAGGTTACCGGAGAGGCCAAGACCATCCTCTTCAGCCTGACCGGCCACGGTCACTTCGACATGGCGTCGTACGACAAATACTTCTCCGGTAAACTCGAAGACTACGATTACCCGGAAGCCGCCATTGCCGAATCGCTCAAGCACTTGCCGAAAGTAGGCTGAATCTGTGAAAGCCCTCGTTTTCCTGCTTGTTCTCGCCAACCTGCTGTTCTACGCCTTTGGCGCCGGCTACTTCGGCCGTCCGGACAACCCGGACGCCGGGCGGGTTGAGCAGCAGGTTGCGCCCGAGCGCATGCGCATCGTCTCGCGGGGCGAGGCGCCGGGGGCGACGCCCGTCAAGTCAGAGCAGGTTGCTCCAAATGGCGTGCAGGCGCCAGAAAACCTCGCGCGGGGGAGTGCTGAGGGAGACAAGCCAGTAGCGACCGAAAAGGCCTCGGAAACCAAGGTGGAGAGCGCTCAAGTGGCTGGCGTGGCCGAGGTGGCCGAAAAGCCGCCGGTCTGCCTGACCTGGCGCCCCCTGCCCCTGGCTGATGCCGATCGGCTGGCAGCCCTGCTGGCCAAGCGTTTCGCCGGTTACAAGGTGACCCGAAAACTGGCCGCCTCGGAAAGCAATGGTTGGTGGGTGTTCATTCCACCACTGCCCAGTAAGGCCGATGCCGAAAGAAAGGCCGCCGAATTGCGTGAACTGGGGGTGAGCGAGTTCTTCATCGTGCCGGATGCGCTGAACCGGAACGCCATATCGCTGGGTGTTTTCTCCTCCGAAAAAGGCGGGCAGGACAAACTGGCCGAGTTGAAAGCCAAAGGGGTTCGTTCGGCGCAGCTTGCATCACGTCCGGGCAAGGACAGCCTGGTCACCTTGCAGGCGCGCGGGCCGGCTGGTGAAAAAATCGAGCTGATCGGGGCGGTTGGCGCGCTGCTGCCCAAGTCAGACACGCTGGCCTGCAAATGAGCCAGTTCGTCGTCGGCTTGACCGGCGGAATCGGCAGCGGGAAGAGCACTGTCGCCGACCTGTTTGTCGAGTTGGGGGCGGGTCTGGTCGATACCGATGCGATTGCCCGCGAGCTGACGCTTGCCGACGGCGCGGCCATGCCGGCACTGACGGCTGAATTCGGCCCTGGCATCCTGGCGGCAGATGGTGCGCTGGACAGAGCGGCGATGCGCCAGCTGGCCTTTGCCGATCCGTCAGCCAGAAGCCGTCTTGAAGGCATACTGCATCCGCTCATCCGCCACTTGTCGGCCGAGCGTTGTCAGGCGGCGACCGAGCCCTACGTCATTCTGGCCGTGCCGCTGCTTGTCGAATCAGGTACTTATCGCGAACGCTGCGACCGAATTGTCGTGGTCGATTGCCCGGAAAGCCTGCAAATACAGCGTGTCATGTCGCGCAATGGTCTTTCGGCGGACGAGGTCAGGGCGATCATGGCAGCGCAGGCGACACGTCAGCAACGGCTGGCGGTGGCGGACGATGTTGTGGTCAATGATGCAGATCGAACAAATATTTACGGACAGGTCAAAGCACTGCATTCAAACTATCTGACATTGTTAGCGGGAAAACTTAAAGCTGGCTGTTGAGATTTGAACGCAAATGGCTCAGAATAAACAAAATTTTCCGTTTTCTCGGACATCGGCCGCGTGATCACCTACGAATACCCGTTTAATGAACGTATCCGCACGCTGTTGCGTCTGGAAGACTTGTTCGAAAAAACGGCCTATTTCTCGCAGGAAAATGGCGCTCTCGAGCATCATTCGGCACTCATTTCCCTGTTTGAAATTCTCGAGGTGGCCGGTCGCGCCGACCTCAAGATGGACCTGATCCAGGAACTCGAACGGCAGCGCCAGACGCTGCTGGCATTCCGCAACAACCCTGAAATTTCCGAAGAGGCGCTGTCCGGTGCTCTCTACGAAATCGAGCAATCGTCAGCCGCCTTGCTCGGCATGACCGGCAAGATCGGCCAGTACCTGCGCGAAAACGACTGGCTCATGAGCATCAAGAGCCGGGCCGCCATTCCCGGTGGTGTCTGCGAATTCGATCTGCCGTCCTACCACTGGTGGCTGCATCGCCCGGCCGATGTCCGGCGCAGTGCGCTGGAGGGCTGGACCAAGCCAATGCTGCCGCTCCGTGATGCTGCCGCGATCGTGCTGCGTCTGCTGCGGTCCAGTGGCCGGCCGAAGAGCTACACGGCGACCAACGGCCAGTTCCAGCTCAATCTCGGCGGCTCCGCCGCGCAGATGGTGCGCGTTACGGTCAGCGTCGACGAGCAGGCAATTCCCGAAGTCAGCGCCAACAAGTATTTTCTGAACATCCGTTTCACCAAGCCGCCGGCCGGGGAAATCAAGGCGCGTGGCTGCGAGCGCGATGTTCCCTTCGATCTGACCTTCTGCAATCTCTGATGGCCGTACGCAAGGTCCGTTGCCCGCAATGCGGGGAAGATGCCCTGTGGGCACCCGAGAACCCGAATCGCCCTTTCTGTTCCGAGCGCTGCAAGCAGATTGATCTCGGCTGCTGGGCCAGTGATTCGTATCGCATCGGTGGTGCCGTCAGCGACGAGGAAGCCGGGTCGCCCGGTCTCGACTTTCCGGATCAGCCGACGCGCTGAATTCCTGTTCCGGCGACTTCCACGGTCAACCGGAAAAAGTGCCCAAAAAATGAAATGCCCTGACGGCGCCGTTTACCAGCCACGCATGAGCGCGATGCCGTGTGCGCCGTGTTGCTGTGCTTCCTGACACATCTCCGGCTTCATTCCGCCTAAGGCCAGAACCGGCAGCGTGTTACCGGCCAGTTGTCCGGCGAATTCCGCCCAGCCGAGGCCTGTTGTTTCGGGGTGGGTTGGCGTTGGCAGCACCGGGCCGAAAAGGGCGTAGTCGAGGCCGAGTTCTCCTGCGCGGGTGATTTCCGCTGCGTTGTGGCAGGAGGCACCAACCCAGGTGAAGTCGGGGCGCTGAGTGCAGCTTGCCAGGCTGGCCGACGAAAGGTGGACGCCATCGGCGCCGACCTTGCGGGCGATTTCCTCATCGCCATTGATGACAACCAGCGCGCCATGGCTGTGCGCCAGGCGGTAAACGGCTTCGGCGAACCACAGGCGCTGGGCGGGCGGCCAACCCTTGTCGCGTACCTGGATCAGGCGCAGGCCGGTCTGCAGGGCTTCTTCGAGCCGTTCAAGCTGGCGCTCGGTGCCTTCGTGTTCGGCATTCGTGATAGCCATCATTGTCGGCAGCGACAGGGCTTTCAGAATGGGATCGTTGGCCGGCAGGATGGGCGAAACCGTGGCGGTTTTGCCCGTTTTTTGCCAGTCGACCGCAGCATGCTCAAGTGGCGCCGTGATGCCGATTTCGCCTTCCCACGCCGTGACGCGCCAGAAGTTGAGGCGCACCGTGGCGTGCGGGTAGGTGAATTGGCGGGTTAGCCAAGGCGAGCAGGCGGTGACGGTGATGCCGAGTTCTTCCTGCAATTCGCGGATCAGTGCGTCGCGCACGCTCTCGCCGGGTTCGACCTTGCCGCCGGGGAATTCCCAATAGCCAGCGTAGACCTTGCCTTCCGGACGCTGGGCGAGCAGGAACTCGGTACCGCCGGCGCGCAGCATCACGGCGGCGGCAACTTCGACGATCTTGCTCACTTGGCTTTCTTTCGCAACGATTTTTGGCGTCCGGCCAGATCGCGGGCAAACTGCCAGGCGACGCGCCCGGAGCGTGAGCCGCGGCTCAACGCCCAGTTCAGCGCTTCGCGCTCGCTGGCAGCGATCACTTCATCGGCGACGCCAAACTGGCGAGCCCAGTGATTGGCGATGTCCAGGTAGTCGTCCTGGCTGAACGGGTAGAAAGAAATCCACAGGCCGAAGCGCTCGGACAGCGAGATCTTTTCCTCGGTTGTTTCGCCGGGGTGGATTTCGTCATCGACGCGATGCGTTTCGAGATTCTCCGAAAAATATTCCGGCATCAGATGGCGGCGATTCGAGGTGGCGTAGATCAGCACGTTATCGGGCGGTGCGGAGATTGAGCCGTCGAGTACGGATTTCAACGCCTTGTACGCCGTCTCGCCTGCCTCGAAAGAGAGGTCATCGCAGAAAATGATGAATTTTTCCGGTCGACCGTCGAGAAGATCGACGATATCCGCCAGATCGACCAAATCTTCCTTGTCCACCTCGATCAGGCGCAGGCCCTTGCCCGAATATTCGTTGAGCACGGCCTTGACCAGAGAGGACTTGCCGGAGCCGCGCGTTCCGGTCAGCAGTACGTTGTTGGCGGTCTTGCCGGCAACGAACTGGCGCGTGTTGGCGGTAATCCGTTCCTTCTGGTCGTCGATGTTCTCGAGGTCGGCGAGGCGGATCGGGTGCGGGTGGCGGACCGCCTGCAACCAGCCGCGGCCGTTGCTCTTGCGCCAGCGGAAAGCGACGGCCGATTGCCAGTCCGGCTCCGGCTGGAGCGGCGGCAGGGTGGCTTCGAAGCGTGCGAGAACGGCTTCGACGCGGGCAAGCAGGCTTTCCAGGGACGGAGAATTCGACATGGTGGCAGGTATACTTCGCGGCAAATTGCGAACTCTAGCGAAACCCATGCGAAAAATCCAAGCTGCAGCCCTTTTATTTGTCACCCTGCTGGCGGGCTGTTCGACCGCGCCGCCCAGCGTCGCGCCGGCGACCTGTGCCCCGTGTCCGGCCTGTGCTGCCTGCCCGACGGTAACGCCGGCTCAGCCGGCACAGCCGACGCCCCTGCCAGTTCCCGTGACGCCGCCAGCATTCTCGCGTTCCTTCCAGCCAGCTGGCTGGGGCGATCTGCCGGGCTGGGCAAACGATGACGTCGCTGCCGCCTGGCCGGCCTTCATGCTCTCCTGCCGTGGCGTCGCCAGCCGGCCGAACGGCAATGGCTGGAAGCGCGTCTGCGACCTGGCGCGAGCGGCCGATGGCAAACCTGGCCATGATCCGCGCCGGTTCTTCGAGCAAAATCTGAAGCCCTACGCGGTCGCCAATGGGGATGGCGCGACGAGCGGCATGATTACCGGCTACTACGAACCGCTGTTGCAAGGCAGCCGGTTGCGCAGCAAGGGCTTCGAGCAGCCGGTGCGTGGTGTGCCGGATGATCTGCTGACCATCGACCTGTCGGCCATCTTTCCGGAACTCAAGGACAAGCGCGTGCGTGGCCGGCTCGAGGGCAACAAGGTCGTGCCCTACTGGTCGCGGGCTGAAATCGTCGCTCGCGGCGAAAAGTTGCCTGGTAAAACACTGCTCTACGTTGATGACGCAGTCGAATTGTTTTTCCTGCAGGTTCAGGGCTCCGGCCGCGTCCGGTTGCCGGATGGCAGCGTCGTTCGCCTGAACTATGGCGACCAGAACGGGCATCCCTATCAGTCCATCGGCAAGGCGCTGGTCGAGCGCGGCGAATTGAAGCTCGAAGAAGCCTCGATGCAGGGCATACAGGCCTGGGCGCGGGCCAATCCGGCGCGCCTCGACAACCTGCTCAACACCAATCCGAGCTACGTCTTCTTCCGCGAAGTGCCGAACAGCCAGGATGGCCCGATCGGCGCGCTGGGTGTGCCGCTGACGGCCGAGCGAAGCATCGCCATCGATCCACGTTCGGTGCCGCTCGGCTCGCCGGTTTTCCTGGCGACCACACGGCCGAATTCGTCGGCGACCATGAACCGGCTCGTCATGGCGCAGGATACTGGCGGGGCGATCAAGGGGGCGGTCCGTGCCGATTTCTTCTGGGGCTTCGGCAAGGAGGCGGGCGAACAGGCCGGGCGAATGAAACAAAGCGGCCGCTTGTGGGTTCTGTTACCGCCCGAGCTTGCGCCTAAATAAGCCATCAACGCACCGCTTTTGAGCGCACTCCTGGCTGTTTGCACTTTTATGGTGCGGGCGGTCAGGGGTGATAGCGGGCAATGCACTGATTTATAACGCTATTGGCGCACTGGAATGGTGCTTGCTTTTTGCCTCCCCATTATTCGTTTTGGGGTGATTCATGGAAACGGTTCAATCCGGTAGCAACGTGTTGTTTATCCTGCTCGGCGCCATCATGGTGCTGGCCATGCACGCAGGCTTTGCCTTCCTTGAGGTCGGCACGGTCCGCAAAAAAAATCAGGTCAATGCGCTGGTCAAGATTCTGTCTGACTTTGCCGTGTCGACCGTAGCTTACTTTTTTGTCGGCTACAGCATCGCCTACGGCGTCAACTTCTTCAGCGGCGTCGAGACGCTCATGGAGAAAAACGGCTTCGAGCTGACCAAGTTTTTCTTCCTGCTCACCTTTGCGGCAGCGATTCCCGCGATTATTTCCGGCGGTATCGCCGAGCGAGCCAAGTTCAACCCCCAGTTGATCGCCACCTTCATGCTGGTCGGCTTCGTCTACCCCTTCTTCGAAGGCATTGCGTGGAATCAGGCCTTCGGCATTCAGGCATGGCTCAAGGCAACGTTCGGTGAAGAGTTCCACGACTTTGCGGGCTCGGTTGTCGTCCATGCCATGGGCGGCTGGATTGCCTTGCCGGCCGTCCTGCTGCTTGGTGCACGCTACGGCCGCTACAGCAAGGATGGCCGGATTTCGGCGCATCCGCCCTCATCCATCCCCTTCCTGGCGCTGGGTGCATGGATCCTGACAGTCGGCTGGTTTGGCTTCAACGTGATGAGCGCCCAGACCCTGGACAAAATTTCCGGTCTGGTTGCCCTCAACTCGCTGATGGCGATGGTCGGCGGTACGCTGGTCGCGCTTGTCGCCGGCAAGAACGACCCCGGCTTTCTGCACAACGGACCTCTGGCCGGTCTGGTGGCTGTCTGTGCCGGCTCAGATCTGATGCACCCAATTGGTGCGCTGGTGGTCGGCGGCGTGGCCGGTGGCTTGTTCGTCGTGATGTTCACGCTGGTGCAGAACCGCTGGAAGATCGATGACGTGCTTGGCGTCTGGCCGCTGCACGGCATTTGTGGCGCCTGGGGTGGTATCGCTGCCGGGATATTTGGTAGCAAGGCGCTCGGCGGGGCTGGTGGCATAGCCTTCATGCCGCAGCTGATCATGACCGCGATGGCGATCGCTGTCGCCTTGATCGGCGGTACGTTGGTTTATGGCGTCCTCAAGGCGACCATGGGCTTGCGCCTGGATCAGGATGAAGAGTACGAGGGCGCCGACCTCAGTATCCACCGTATTACGGCTACGCCTGAGCGCGAACCGAACTGGTAATCTGCTACTGATAATTTGCGGCCCGATCAGTTCGGGCCGCATTTGTTTTCGACTGTGATTTTCTTCACTGACAGGTTTTTTGCCCGGCCTTAATCTGACACTGAAGCGGGGAGGTTGAGTTGCGAAGTGATACCAAAGTGAGGTTTGCGATGGTCGTGAAAAATGAAAAGCGCTTGGGGCATGATCGCCGTGCGCAGGAGTACGGCCCGCCAAATGGCTGGCGAGAGCGTCGCAAAAGTGTGGAGAGGCGTCGCCTTGAGGTCGAAGAAATTCCGTTTTCTGAATGGCTGGCTTTTCGCCCGGTTCGTGCCGTGACCGAAACGCAAAAATAATCTTGATTGCGAAATGAAAAAAAGGCCTCGCCAGAATGCGAGGCCTTTTTGCGTTTGGGGGCGGTGAAGCAATTATTCTTGTTCGTAGACTACGTCCGAGCGACGATTTTCAGCCCACGATGCTTCGTCATGGCCAGTTTTTTTCGGGTTGCTTTCGCCCAGCGTCTTGAGTTTCAGTTGTTTGTTGCTTGCACCGTGGCTGGCCAGGGCGGCAAGCACATTCTCGGCACGTTTCAGGCCGAGGCGCCGGTTGTATTCCGGGCTGCCGCGTTCGTCAGCGTTGCCTTCGATGCGAACGCGTGCTCGCGGATGTTCGGCAAGGTAGCGGGCGTGTGCGCGTAGAGCCGGATCATAGTCGGCCTTGATGGTGGCGCTGTTGAGGTCGAAATAGACGCTGCGCTGGGTGCGCAGGCCGACCGGATCCATCTTGATCGGGGTTTCAGGTATTGGGCTGGCGGCGAGTGGCGCGGTGCTCGTTGCCGGCAGGCTGGCGCCCGTCTGCAACTCGGCCGGCACCGGTTTGCCGAGCAGGCCGGGGTGCACCTTGAGCGGGCCACTTTGGGAAATGTGCTTGCTGGCCGGAACTTCGCCTTTGAAGGCGCAGGCAGACAGCAACGTCGAGAGCATTAGAGCGATGGGCAGGGAGGCGCGCATTTTGTTTTTTTCGGCGGCGAGATGAATGGCGAATCATAGCCTCTAGCATGGTTGGCGAATAGTGTTGCGAACACCGCGGTTGGTGGAATGTGGCGAAGAAAAATTCAGTTGTGGAATAACTAAATTCTCAATTCATCTTTGTGGTTATAAAGGGGTCGGATAAATTCGCCTTCATCAGTCATTCGAGGTGAACCATGTCCCATTTTCGCAAGTCCATCGCTTCCGTTCTGCTGTCGCTGGTGGCGAGTGCCGCGCTGGCTGACGCCAGCTTGCTCAATACGTCCTACGATGTCGCGCGCGACGTCTACAAGGACTACAACCCGATGTTCCAGAAATACTGGAAGGCGAAGTCTGGCGAGAGCATCGAGCTGAAGCAGTCGCACGGTGGATCGACCAAGCAGGTGCGTGCGGTGGCCGACGGACTTGAAGCCGATGTGGTGACCATGAACCAGGCCAACGACATCGAGTTCCTGGCCGAGAAGGGCCTGGTCGCCAAGGATTGGGCGAAGAAGTTTCCGAACAACGCGTCGCCTTACACCTCCGCGATGGTTTTCATCGTGCGCAAGGGCAACCCGAAGGCGATCAAGGACTGGGCCGATATCGCGGCGCCGGGTGTCCAGATGATCATCCCGCATCCGAAGAACACCGGGAATGGCCGCAACACTTACCTGTCGGCCTGGGCGTGGGCGCTCAAGCAGCCGGGTGGCAACGATGCCAAAGCGCAGGAATTCCTCGGCAAACTGCTCAAGAATGCGCCGCTGTTTGCCGCCGGCGGCCGGGATGCGACGACGACGTTCATGCAGCGCAAGATGGGCGACGTGCTGATCACTTTCGAATCCGAAGCTGAAATGATTGCCAAGGAATTCGGCAAGGGAGATTTCGAAGTGATTTATCCCAGCCTGACGATGCAGACCGAATTCCCGGTCGCCGTGGTTGAGAAGGTCGTCGACAAGAAGGGCACGCGCAAGCAGGCGCAGGCGTACCTGGAATATCTGTGGTCGAAGGAAGGCCAGGAGAATGCTGCGCAGAATTATCTGCGGCCGCGTGATGCCGAGTTGCTCAAGAAATACGCAGCCAACTTCCCGCCGGTGAAGACTTTCACGGTTGATGAGGTGTTCGGCAGTGCCAGCAAGGCTTTCGCTGCCCACTTCAAGGATGGCGGCAGCTTCGACCAGATTTACGTGGCCAAGTAAGCAGGCGCTGCTATCGGGCGGGCCGGACGATGTCCGGCTCACCCTATTTCTACGGTCAACCGGAATTTTTGGCAAAAAAAACAGAAACAATGGCTGCAAAAACTCACCGCGTGCTGCCCGGCTTCGGCCTGGCGCTGGGTTACACGCTGGTTTATCTCTCGCTGCTGATCCTGCTGCCTTTGGGCGGCATGATCCTCAAGGCATCCGAGCTTGGCTTCGGGCAGATCATGGATATCGCCCTCGGCGAGCGTTCGCTGGCCGCTTTTCGCGTCACCTTTGGTGCCTCGTTTCTGGCTGCTGCGGTCAACGCCGTTTTTGGCCTGATTGTCGCGTGGATACTGGTCCGCTACCCCTTCCCGGGCAAGCGCTTCGTCGATGCCTTGGTCGATCTGCCATTTGCCCTGCCGACGGCGGTGGCCGGCATCACGCTGGCCACGCTCTATGCTGGCAATGGCTGGCTTGGCCAGTATCTTGAACCGCTCGGCATCAAGGTTGCCTACACGCCGCTCGGCATCGTCGTGGCGCTGACCTTCATCACGCTGCCCTTCGTCGTGCGCACCCTGCAGCCGGTGATCGAGGACATCGAAACCGAAGTCGAGGAGGCTGCTGCCTCGCTCGGCGCCTCGCGCTGGCAGACGTTCGTGAAGGTCATTTTTCCCGCCATCTTCCCGGCGCTGCTCACCGGCTTTGCGCTGGCCTTTGCCCGTGCCGTCGGCGAATACGGCTCGGTCATCTTCATCGCCGGCAATCTGCCCCTCATTTCGGAAATCACGCCGCTGCTCATCATCTCAAAACTGGAACAGTACGACGTGCTGGGCGCCACCGCGCTGGCCGTGGTCATGCTCGGCCTTTCCTTCATCCTGCTGCTCAGTGTCAATCTGCTGCAATGGTGGGCAGCCAATCGTCACCGCAACAGCGAACCGCTCGAAGTGGCAGCGGCCAAAGCCAGTGGGGTGACGGCATGAAGTCCACGCGTGCGACGCAGGAGCCCGCATGGGTTCGCTATACCCTGCTGACGGTCGGCCTCGGCTTCCTGTTTTTCTTCCTTGGCCTGCCGCTGATCGCCGTCTTCGTCGAGGCGCTGGCGCAGGGTGTGCCCATTTATCTCGAAGCACTGAAGGAGCCGGAAACCGCTTCGGCGATCTGGTTGACCGTGGGTATCGCACTGGCCGTGTTGCCGTTCAATATCGTGTTCGGCGTGGCGGCGGCGTGGGCCATCGCCAAGTTCGACTTCAAGGGCAAGAGCCTGCTCATCACGTTGATCGACCTGCCATTTGCCGTCAGCCCGGTGGTTGCAGGCCTGATCTTCATTCTGCTCTTCGGTTCGCAGGGCACCTTCGGCCCCTGGCTTTCCGAACACGACATCAAGATCATTTTCGCAGTACCGGGCATGATCCTCGCCACCATGTTCATCACTTTTCCGTTCATCGCCCGTGAGCTGATCCCGCTCATGCAGGCGCAGGGCAAGGAAGAGGAAGAAGCGGCCGTGTCGCTCGGTGCCTCGGGCTTCCAGATGTTCTGGCGCGTCACGCTGCCCAATATCAAGTGGGGCCTGCTTTACGGCGTAATTTTGTCCAACGCCCGGGCAATGGGTGAGTTCGGCGCCGTGTCGGTGGTTTCGGGCCATATCCGCGGCGAGACCAACACCCTGCCGCTGCACGTCGAAATCCTCTACAACGAATACAACGCCATCGGCGCCTTCGCTGCCGCGTCCATTCTGGCGCTGCTGGCGCTCGTTACGCTGGTGGCCAAGACCATCGTCGAGTGGCGCATGAAAAAAGAAACCGACATGCTGAATACGGTGCTGGCACCGGAGAAAACCTGATGAGTATCGAAATCCGCAACATCTCCAAGCGCTTCGGCAATTTCGTCGCGCTCGACAACATCAATCTCGACATCCCGACCGGCGAACTGGTCGCCCTGCTCGGTCCGTCAGGCTGTGGCAAGACAACCCTGCTGCGTATCATCGCCGGCATGGAGAGCGCAGACCAAGGCGAAATCCTCTTTTCCGGCGCCGAGGCGACGCACCTGCATGCCCGCGATCGCAATGTTGGTTTTGTCTTCCAGCATTACGCGCTGTTCCGCCACATGACGGTGTTCGAAAACGTCGCCTTCGGCCTGCGCGTCAAGCCGCGCAAGGAACGTCCTTCGGACGCCGACATCAAGCGCCGGGTCATGGAATTGCTCGGCCTCGTCCAGCTTGACTGGCTGGCCGACCGCTATCCTTCGCAACTCTCCGGCGGCCAGCGTCAGCGCATTGCGCTGGCCTCGCGCCCTGGCCGTCGAACCCAAGGTGCTGCTCCTCGACGAACCCTTCGGCGCCCTTGATACCAAGGTCCGCAAGGAGCTGCGTCGCTGGCTGCGCCGCCTGCATGACGACATGCACATTTCCAGTGTTTTCGTGACGCACGACCAGGAAGAGGCGCTCGAAGTTGCCGACCGCGTCGTCGTCATGAACCACGGCAGGATCGAGCAAATCGGTTCGCCCGACGAGGTCTATTCCAGCCCGGCTTCGCCTTTCGTTTACCAGTTCCTCGGCAACGTGAATGTCTTCCACAGCCGGCAGCAGGGGGCTTACGCCGAGGTCGAGCGCGGTGAGGCGGCAGAGAAAGCGACCGCCTTTGTTCGTCCGCACGATATCGACATCAGCCACCAGCCGGCCGAAGACGGGCTGCAGGCAACCGTCCAGCACGTCCATCCGATTGGCCCGGTAGTCCGTATCGAGCTACTGCATGGCAGGGAGATTGTCGAAGTGGAATTGTCGCGCGAGCGGCATGAGTCCTTGCAACTGGCAGCCGGGCAGTCCGTGTGGTTCAGGCCGCGCCAGATGAAGGTCTTCGGCGCCGATGCATTGCCACGGTCAACGCCCGAAAAGCAGGCATTTTTGTTCTGATCCAGATCGGGGAAGGGCGTCACGACCGGATGGTATAATCGGCCCCCATTTCGTGCGCGCCAGCCCTATCCGGTGATTTTTACCCTCGGCATAAACCATCACTCCGCACCGCTCGCCATCCGCGAGCGGGTGGCGTTTGGCGCCGACAAACTGGGCCATGCGCTGGGTGACCTGACGCGTGACCGCCCGGTGCGCGAGGTGGCGATCCTGTCCACCTGCAACCGCACCGAGATCTACTGCTCGGCCGAATCGCCCGATGTCGTCATCGACTGGCTGGCCCATTACCATCAGGTCGGCCGCGAAGAACTGGCGCCCTACATCTATACGCACGACCAGCCGGAAGCCATCCGCCACGCCTTTCGCGTCGCCAGCGGCCTCGATTCGATGGTCATCGGCGAGCCGCAGATCCTCGGCCAGATGAAGGACGCCGTGCGCGCCGCGGAAGAAAACGGCACGCTCGGCACGCAACTGCACAAGCTTTTCCAGCGCTCGTTTTCGGTCGCCAAGGAAGTGCGCAGCACGACGGCCATCGGCGCCAACATCGTCTCGATGGCCGCCGCCGGCGTCCATCTGGCCGAACGCATTTTCGAGTCGATCGCCGGCCAGCGCATCCTGTTCATCGGCGCCGGCGAAATGATCGAGCTGTGCGCCGCGCACTTCTGCGCCGGCAAGCCGAAGCAGGTCACCATCGCCAACCGCACGCTGGAACGCGGCCGGGCGCTGGCTGAACAATACGGCGGCAAGGCCATTCGCCTCGACGAGCTGGGTGAGCATCTGGCCGCCCACGACATCGTTGTCTCCTGCACGGCCAGTCCGCTGCCGATCATCGGCCTGGGCATGGTCGAGCGCGCCATCAAGGCGCGCCGGCATCGGCCGATGTTCATGGTCGACCTCGCCGTGCCGCGCGACATCGAAGAAGAAGTTGGCAAACTGGACGATATTTTCCTGTACACCGTGGATGACCTGGCTCAGGTGGTCGAAAGCGGCATGGAGTCCCGGCAGGCGGCGGTCGTCGATGCTGAAGCCATCATCGCCAACCGGGTTCAGGATTTCCTGAGTTGGCTCGAGTCACGCGATACCGTGCCGGTCATTCGCTCGCTGCGCGATTCGGCTGAGCGCATGCGCCGCCACGAGATGGAACACGCGATGAAGCTGCTGGCCAAGGGCGAGGCGCCGGAAAAGGTGCTCGAGCAGCTATCTCAGCGGCTTACCAACAAATTCCTGCATGCCCCGACGCAGGCGCTGAATCAGGCCGACGGTGCCGAGCGCGCCGAGCTTCAGGGTGTCGCCTCGCGTCTCTTTCACCTCCATTCCGGCGAGTAGCGGCCCTTTCGGGCTGCTGCCGCGCGCGTATTTTCCGAGTTTTCCATGAAGCCATCCATCCGTCAGAAACTCGACCTGCTGGTCGATCGTCTCGATGAAATCGACCGCATGCTGTCGGCACCGAGTACAGCCAATGACATGGACCAGTTTCGCAAGCTGTCACGCGAGCGTTCCGAAATCGAGCCGGTCATCGTCCAGTTCAACGCCTTCCGCCAGGCCGAAAACGATCTGGCCGAAGCCGAGGCCATGCGCAACGATCCGGAAATGCGCGACTTCGCCGAGGAGGAAATCGCCAGCGCCAAGGCGCGCCTGCCCGAACTCGAAATCGAACTGCAGAAGCTGCTGCTGCCGAAAGACCCCAACGACGAACGCAGTGTGCTACTGGAAATCCGCGCCGGCACGGGGGGCGACGAGTCAGCGCTGTTCGCCGGCAGCCTCTTCCGCATGTATTCGCGCTACGCCGAGCGCCAACGCTGGCAGGTTGAAGTGATGTCGGCCAATGAATCCGAGCTCGGTGGCTATCGCGAAATCATCTGCCGGATTGCCGGCAATGGCGCCTACTCGCGCCTGAAGTTCGAATCGGGCGGCCATCGTGTCCAGCGCGTGCCGGAAACCGAAACGCAGGGCCGCATCCACACCTCGGCGTGCACCGTGGCGATCATGCCGGAAGTCGATGAGGTCGAGGACGTGAACCTCAACCCGGCCGACCTGCGCATCGACACCTTCCGTGCTTCGGGCGCCGGTGGTCAGCACATCAACAAAACCGACTCGGCCGTGCGCATCACCCACCTGCCGACCGGCATCGTCGCCGAATGCCAGGACGGCCGTTCGCAGCACGCCAACAAGGCTTCGGCCATGAAGGTGCTGGCGGCGCGCATCAAGGACGTTCAGGTGCGGGCGCAGCAGGCGCACATTTCGAGCACCCGCAAGAGCCTGATCGGCTCCGGCGACCGCTCCGAACGCATCCGCACCTACAACTTCCCGCAGGGCCGTATCACCGATCATCGCATCAACCTGACGCTCTACAAGATCGCCGCGATCATGGACGGCGACATGGACGAACTGCTCGGCGCGCTGGCGGCCGAACACCAGGCCGATCTGCTGGCCGAACTGGCCGAGCAAAACTGAAAATGACCCTCGGCGAGGCGTTGACCGCAGCACGCGCGAAAATCGACCGGCTCGATGCCCGTCTGCTGCTGCAATACGCCACCGGTTGTACACACACCGATCTGCTCGCCCGCCCGGAAACGCCGCTCATAGCCCCGGCCTACACCCAGTTTGCCGAATGGGTGGACCGCCGTGCGGCCGGCGAGCCGCTGGCGTATCTCGTCGGCGAGGCCGAATTTCGCGGCCGCGTGTTTCAGGTATCGCCGGCCGTGCTTATTCCACGACCGGAAACCGAGGTGCTGATCGAGCTGGCGCTGGAGAAACTGAACGGACTGGCATCGCCGATGGCGGTTGATCTCGGGACCGGCTCGGGCATTGTCGCCATTTCGCTGGCGCTGGAAAATCCCGCAGCGAAGATTGCTGCGGTCGACATCTCTGAAGACGCTATTTTCGTGGCGCGAAACAATGCCGGCCGGCTTGGTGCCAGAGTCGATTTTTTCCAGGGCGACTGGCTCGCGCCGCTGGCCGGAAAGCGTTTCGACCTGATCGTCTCCAATCCGCCCTATGTCGCCCATGGCGACCCGCATCTCGCGCTCAACGGTTTGCCCTTTGAGCCGCAAATGGCGCTGACCGACGGCGCCGATGGACTCGACTGCATTCGCCGCATCGTTGCCGATGCGCCTGCTCATCTGAACCCTGGAGGCTGGCTTTTGTTCGAGCACGGCTACGATCAGGGCGAAGCGAGCCGGAACTTATTGACTGCTGCGGGGTTCAAAGCCGCATTCACTTTCCCCGACCTGGCCGGTATCGACCGCGTTTCAGGCGCCCATTTTTAAATCAGGAGAAATCATGTCCGACGTTCAGCAACGCATCCACGCCACCGTAACCGGCAACCCGGTCGTCCTCTACATGAAAGGCGACGCCCGCTTCCCGCAGTGCGGCTTCTCAGCCACCGTGGTGCAGATCCTTAAAGTCTGCGGCGTCGAAGACTTCGTCACGGTCAACGTGCTGGCCGACGAGGAAATCCGCAACGGCGTCAAGGAATACGCCAACTGGCCGACCATTCCCCAGCTCTACATCAAGGGCGAATTCATCGGCGGTTGCGACATCGTCAAAGAGATGTACCAGACCGGCGAACTGCAGCAGATGCTGGAAGGCATCGCGGCCTGATTTCCTGCCGGGGAGGGGAGGTGAGATCACTGCCAGCTAAATCGACTTAAAAAACCGGGGCTTGCCCCGGTTCTTCATTTTGGTCGAAATTTCAGGTCGACCGCGTCTTTACCAAGATCAGACCTCGGCGACCTGAAACTCGATGGCAGCCCCGCCGATGACGATTTCCTTGACGGCGCAGTGAGCGATGCTCTCGAGGATCTTGGCTTTTTGCTCGGCGGTGAAGTGCTCGGGGAAACTCACATCACTCTTGAACCGGGCTAGCGTGAGCGGGCCGCCGGGGCCGGAGAAAGGCTTGCAGTCGATCTCGATGCCGGCCGCCGGAATGCCGAGTTCCTTGCAGGCTTTCTTGGCGTAGACGGCAGCGCAGGCGGCGAGCGCGGCGTAGAAGGCTTCCAGCGGGTTCATGAGCGAACCATTTACCGAATAGTTGGCTTCGTGCTTGGCGCTATTGACCTTGATGAGCGGGGTGTTGTCGACAACGGTTTTGTACATGCTGTTCCACCTTTGAGTTGTTTATTGGAGGACGTTGATACTGCACCCAAATTAAATATCAACGTTCGCTTATATATTAAACCGCCAACGCGTTTGGCGCAAAAAAAGCCGCCAGCGAAAACTGGCGGCCTTCTCGATGCGGGTTTGGTGAATCAGCCGAGGCGCTGACGGGCGCGGGCGATGGCTGCCTTGACTTGGGCCGGCGCGGTGCCGCCGATGTGATTGCGGCTGGCCAGCGAGCCTTCCACGGTCAACACGGCAAAAACGTCACTTTCCACCTGCGGGCAGAAGGCGCGGATTTCATCGAGGGTCAGTTGCGGCAGGTCGACGCCCTTGGCTTCGGCCGCCTTGACGGCGTGGCCGACGGCTTCATGTGCGTCGCGGAAGGGCAGGCCCTTCTTGACCAGATAGTCGGCGAGGTCGGTGGCGGTGGCGAAACCCTGGGTCAGCGCGGCCTTCATGTTGTCGGCACGGACGGTGATGCCGCCCGCCATGTCGGCGAAGATGCGCAGGGTGTCGGTGACGGTGTCGACGGCGTCGAACAGCGGTTCCTTGTCTTCCTGGTTGTCCTTGTTGTAGGCCAGCGGCTGCGACTTCATGAGGGTCAGCAGGCTCATCAACTGGCCATAGACGCGGCCGGTCTTGCCCCGCGCCAGTTCCGGCACGTCCGGGTTCTTCTTTTGCGGCATGATCGAAGAGCCGGTGCAGAAGCGGTCGGCGATCTGGATGAAGCCGATGCGCGGGCTCATCCACATGACCAGTTCTTCTGACAGGCGGCTGATGTGCATCATGAGCAGGGCGCAGGCCGAGGTGAATTCGATGGCAAAGTCGCGGTCGGAAACGGCATCGAGCGAGTTTTCGCAGACACCTTCGAAGCCCAGTTGTTCGGCAACGAATTCGCGGTCGATCGGGTAGGTCGTGCCGGCCAGTGCGGCCGCGCCGAGCGGCAGGCGGGCGACGCGCTTGCGACAATCGACGAGACGCTCGGCATCGCGCCCGAACATTTCGAAATAGGCCAACATGTGGTGGCCGAAGGTGACCGGCTGGGCGACCTGCAAGTGCGTGAAGCCGGGCATCGGCGTCGCGGCTTCCTTCTCGGCCAGATCGACGAGTGCCGAACGGAAAGCCTTGATCAGCACCAGGATGTCGTCGATCGAATCGCGCAGGTAGAGGCGAATATCGGTCGCTACCTGGTCGTTGCGCGAGCGGCCGGTGTGCAGGCGCTTGCCGGCATCGCCGACGATTGCGGTGAGTCGTTTTTCGATGTTGAGGTGCACGTCTTCGAGGTCGAGCGACCATTCGAACTTGCCCGACTCGATTTCCTCGGTAACGACGGCCATCCCGCGTTCGATGTCAGCGAGGTCGGCGGCGGCGATGATGCCCTGCTTGGCCAGCATGCGGGCGTGGGCCAGCGAGCCGCGGATGTCCTGGCGCCACATGCGCTGGTCGAAGTCGACCGAAGCGGTATAGCGTTTGACGAGATCGGAAACCGGCTCGGAGAAGCGTCCGGCCCAAGTGTATTGCGTGGCGTTGGAAGTCATGTCTTTGGTCTAGAATCGGGAAATCAGGCGCAAATTGCACAGAGAATGACAAGTATACGGCACTTTCCCGCGACTCACCCCTTGCCCGACTGGCGCAATTTCGGCGTCATGCTGCGCGTCCTGCTCGGCATCAATGTGCTCGCAGCCCTTGCATCCCTCGCGCAGTCCCCTGGATTGGCCGGCTGGTTCGAGCATTACATCGAGCTGGCAGCAGTGGTTCAGCCCTTGTTGCTGATCGGGCTGGGGCTGCTCTCCCTGGTGCGCGATGCTTTGTGGCGTCTGCCTTTGCGCCTTGGGCAGGCTTGCGTGCTCGGCTTGGCCGGCGGGCTTGCGGCACTTCTATATTTATATGCAGCGTCGCTTGGGCTGGCCGATGGTGGCAGCATCGGGCGCACCACGCTGCTGGCCATGGCCGCGACGGCCTTGATGCTTGTCTATTTCGATCTGCGTTCGCGGGCATTTTCTCCTGTGCTCAGTGAGGCCCGGCTGGCGGCGCTGAACGCGCGCATTCGTCCGCACTTCCTGTTCAATTCGTTGAACGCGGTTCTTTCCCTGATCCGTGCCCGGCCGCAGCAGGCGGAGGAGGCGCTGGAATCCCTGTCTGACCTCTTTCGGGCTGCCATGCGCGATCCCGGCGAACTGGTCAGCCTGGCTGACGAAATCGCCCTTGGCAAACAGTATCTGGAGCTTGAAAAGCTGCGTCTGGGTGATCGTCTTGCGGTCGACTGGAAAATCGGGGCCATTTCGATGGGCCTGCCGATTCCGCCGCTGATGCTCCAGCCGCTACTCGAGAACGCGGTCTATCACGGGATCGAACCGTCGCCGGAAGGTGGCACGGTGCGCATTGCCATCGAGCAGCGTGGTCAGGAGCTGCGCATTTCGGTCGCCAATCCGACCGTTGGTCAGGTCCATCATGCCGCTGGCAACCAGATTGCGGTGGCCAATATCCGCGAGCGCCTGGCCTTGTATTACGATCTCGAAGCCCGTCTGGAAATCGAGACTGGCGACAACTCCTATGAGGTTCGCATTCACCTGCCATGCCAACGTCGCAAGCCCACGCCAGCCCGCTGAAAGTTCTCATCGTCGATGACGAGCCGTTGGCGCGCGACCGCCTGCGTGCGCTGCTCTCCGACATCGCCGGGCAACTGCCGAGCGAAGTCGTTGGTGAGGCGGGGAATGGTCTGGCCGCGCTCGACATCCTGCGCGAAAAGCCTGTTGACGTCGTGCTGGCCGATATCCGGATGCCAGGCATGGACGGCATCGAACTGGCGACCCATCTCGGTCGCCTGGAAAAACCGCCGGCCGTCATTTTCACCACGGCCTACGACAACTACGCTGTTCAGGCCTTCGATCTCAATGCCGTCGACTACCTGCTGAAACCGGTGCGCACCCAGCGCCTGCTTGCGGCCCTGCAGAAAGTGCCGGGCCCGCAGCCCGATTCAGCGCTGCTCGCCGGCATCGGTCACGAAATGCGTGGCAGCGGGCGCACCCACCTGTCCTGCCATGAGCGTGGCCGATTGCTGCTGGTGCCAATCGGCGAGGTGATCTATTTCAAGGCTGACCTCAAATACGTCACCGCCCGGACCATCGAACGCGAATACCTGCTCGATGACACCCTGGCGCATCTCGAAACCGAATTTGCCGAGCGTTTCCTGCGCCTGCACCGTGCTGTGCTGGTCGCCAAAGCGGCGCTGGCCGGCTTTGAAAAAACAGCCGGCGACGATGCCGAAGCATACGGCTGGGCGCTCCTGCGCGGCGTGACGGAAAAGCTGCCGGTGAGTCGCCGCCAGTGGGTTCCGGCCAAGGCGCTGGTCAAAAATTCATGAAGTCCTTGCCGAGTCTCCGATGAGCCAAATCTGCCCTCACTGCAACTACGCCCGCCAGGCGACCGATAGCGCCCCGGACTGGCAATGCCCGTCCTGCGCGAAAGCCTATGTCAAAGCCGGCAGCGCGCTGCCGCCGGAAACCCTGGTTCAGTACGGGCCGAACGTGGACGCCCAAGGCGGGGGGCTGGGCAAGTGGCTGTTGATCCTGATCGCCCTTGGTGCGGCCTTCTGGTTCGGCCGGCCGTTGCTTCAACCGGCGAGTGCGCCGAGGGCAATGGCTGTGGCGTCAGCCGAGCAGCCTGAGGTCGTGCTCTATTCCACCAGCTGGTGTGGCTATTGCAAGATGGCGCGGGATTTCTTTGCCGCCAACGGCATTCGCTAGACCGAGCGGGACATCGAGCAGAGTTCGGCCGCCCTTCAGGAGCACAAGAAGCTGGGTGGCAGAGGGGTGCCGCTCATCGTGGTCGGCGACGGCGTCGTCAAGGGCTGGAACGAGCAGGCCTTGCGCCAGATGCTGGGCCCCTGGATCTGAAGCTGATTTCCCGGTCACCGCTCATGTCGGTGACGGCGTCGGCTCTTCGGCAAGGCGGGGTGGGGCCCGCCGGGGAACAAGTTCGGCATCGAGCAGGCGCTCGATCCGGAAAAAAACCTCGTGGCGGGAAAACGGCTTTTTCATGAAATCATCGGCCCCGATCCGGGTGCCGAAAAACTGTTCCATCGCCTGTTCGTTGCCACTCATCATGATGACCGGGATGAGGCGCGTCGCCGGGTCGCGGCGGATGGCGCGCAGGGCGGCGAAACCGTTCATGCCCGGCAGCATGATGTCGAGAAAGATCAGCTCGGGTGCTTCCGGGTGCATCTGGCTCAGCCCGCTTTCAGCATCGAATGCTTCGCGCGTTTCATAGCCGGCCGAGCGGAGAAACTTCTTGAGCACCGTGACGACGGTTTTCGAGTCGTCGATGATCAGCACACGCGTGCCTTCGCGCGCATTGATCCGCTCCTTGCCCCGTCGTTCGTTGACCTGCAAGGCGCGGGCGGCAATAGCCGGCTCGGGCGTCGGTTCCGGCGCAATGTCTGGTGGTTCGCGCCGGAAAAGCGAGCGGAATTGTTCGAGAATGCCCACAACTACCCCCTGAATCAATGTGATGCTTGGCGCTGAGTGTCATTGGCGGGCCGTCAGGCTGCCGCCAATCCCGGCCTCTGTTTATTCCAGAACTATGCCTGGCCCAGCGCGCGCGTGACAACCTCGAGGACGTCGCGTGACAGTCCGGCATGGTCGCGCACGCGCTCCAGCGCCTGGCGAGCATGGGCCTGGCGGCCAGCGTCGAACTTCTTCCAGCGGTCGAAGCAGCGGGCCAGCCGGGAGGCGACTTGCGGATTCCGGTCGTGCAATTCAAGGATGCGGTCGGCGATGAATGCGTAGCCGCTGCCATCGGCGGCATTGAAGCGGGCCAGATTGGCCCCGAAGGCGCGGATCAGTGCGTAGATCTTGTTCGGGTTGCCGATGTCGAAGGCCGGGTGGGCGGTGAGCGCCTTCACGGTCGCCAGCGTATCCGGGCGGCGGCTGGTCGATTGCACCTGCAGCCATTTGTCGACCACCAGTGCTTCGTGCTGCCAGCGACCGTAAAACGCGTCGAGCGCTTCCTGTCGTTCCGGGCAGTCGTCGATGATGTTGGCCAGCACTGACAGCGCGGCAAACTGGTCGGTCATGTTGTCGGCCTGGCGGAAATGCTGCATGGCCAGGCGGCGGCTTTCTGCCGTGTCGAGTTCGGTCAGATAGCCGAGGCAGAGATTGCGCAGGGCACGGCGGCCGGCCTGCTCGCTGGTCGGGGCGTAGGGTGCATTTGGGGCGAGGGCGGCGTAAAGGCCGGCAAACTCGCCTTCCAATTGTTCGGCCAGATGGCGGCGCAGGGCGTTGCGGGCGGCGTGCAGGGCATCGGGATCGACAACGTCCATGGCCTCGGCCAGCGTTGATTCGCCGGGCAGGGTCAAGGCTTCGGCGACGAAGGCGGAACCGCGCTGGGTTTGGATTTGCAGCAGGCGGCGGGCGGCATCGACGAAGCTGGCTGGCCAGACTGGCGCCTGGCCGGCGGCGATGGCGGCAGCGGCATCGAGGATCAGGGTCGACGCCAGACGCTGGCCGGCTTCCCATGCGTTGAACGCGTCGCTTTCGTGGGCGAGCAGCAGGGTGAGCTGTTCCGGCGTGTAATCGAAATCAAGAATGACCGGCGCCGAGAAGTCGCGTAGCAGCGAGGGCACGGGTTCTTCGGCGATGTCGTTGAAAACGAAGGACTGGGTCGTCGTGGTCATCTGCAGCAGGCGTTCGCTGCCCGGCAACAGGGTGCCATCCTCGGCGAACAGGGCGACGCGGATCGGGATCAGGTAGGGTGCTTCATCGCTGGCGCGCGTGTTGGACTGCGTGCAGGTCAGTGTGTAGGTTTTGGTTTCGGCATCAAAAAAGCCGTCGACCGCAACATGCGGTGTGCCGGGCTGGTTGTACCAGCGCATGAATTGCGTGAAGTCGATACCGCTGCTTTTGGGTACATTCGCGGCCATCGCGGCAACGAAATCCTCGCAGGTCACGGCCTGGCCGTCGTGGCGGCGGAAGTATTCGTCCATGCCCTTGCGGAAACCGTCGCGGCCGATCAGCGTCTGGATCATGCGGATGACTTCGGCGCCCTTTTCATAGACCGTGGCGGTGTAGAAATTGTTGATCTCGACGAAGCTGGACGGGCGGATCGGGTGGGCCATCGGGCCGGCATCTTCCGGGAACTGCCCGGCGCGCAGGCCGCGCACTTCACGGATGCGAGCGGTCTGCCGGTTGTGCAGGTCGGCACCGAATTCCTGATCGCGGAAGACAGTCAGACCTTCCTTGAGCGACAGCTGGAACCAGTCGCGGCAGGTGACGCGGTTGCCGGTCCAGTTGTGGAAATACTCGTGGGCGACAACGCGGTCGATGTTCTCGAAATCCACATCGGTAGCCACATCACTGCGCGCCAGCACGTATTTCGTGTTGAAAATGTTGAGGCCCTTGTTCTCCATGGCGCCCATGTTGAAGTCGCCGACGGCGACGATCATGTAGTGGTCGAGGTCGCATTCGAGGCCGAAGCGTTCCTCGTCCCACTTCATCGACTTCTGCAGCGCGGCCATGGCGTGCGGGCACTGGTCGAGCTTGCCCGGTTCGACGTAGATGGCGAGCTGCACGCTGCGGCCGGATGCGGTGCGGAAAGTGTCTTCGAGGACGTCGAGCTTCCCCGCGACAAGGGCGAACAGGTAGGCCGGCTTCTTGAAAGGGTCGGCCCATTTGGCCCAGTGGCGGCCGCCGGGCTCATCGCCGGCAGCGACCGGGTTGCCGTTGGCAAGCAGCACGGGGAAGGCGGCCTTGTCGGCGTGCAGTGTGACGGAGTAAGTCGACATCACGTCCGGGCGGTCCAGGAACCAGGTGATGCGGCGGAAGCCCTGCGCTTCGCACTGGGTGAAATAGCCGTCCGCCGAGCGGTACATGCCGGACAGTCGGGTGTTCTGGTCGGGATCGATGCGGACGACGGTTTCCAGCGTGAAGACGTCGGGCAGGTCGGCGATTGTCAGCGTGCTGGCTGTTTCCGAAAATGGCACTTTTTCCCGGTTGACCGTGACACTGAGCGTTTTCAGTTCGTCGCCGTCCAAAACCAGCGGCTGGGCCGGGACGGTCGGGTTGCGGCGCATGGCCAGCGTGGCGCTGACGGTGGTGCCACCGGTTTCGATGTTGAAGTCGAGATCGACGGTGTCGATCAGGTAGGCGGGAGCCGTGTAGTCTTTGAGATAGACGGTCTGGGGCGTGGATGTTTTCATTTTTCGGCGGGCTGCTGGGGGAACCGCCGATGATACGCCAAACCAGCGCGGGCGCCCCCAGTCTGCTCGGCCGAAGGCGGGCGATCAGGCCTCAGTCATCCCGGTGACGGCCACGACCGTGACCATGGTCGTCACCGCGGCCGCGACGGTGGTCATCGTCACGATAGTGGTCGCGGCGGTCGTGACGGTCGTAACGCCGGTAGTCATGGTCGTGACGATGCTCGCGGTGCACATGCCGCTCACGGTAAACCGGAGCGTATTCCTGCTGATACCAGCCGTCCTGCACGAAATAGACGCGTTCCCCGCAGGCGCCGTAGCGATGGCAGTGCTTGCCCCAGTGCCGGGCATGGCCGGGAGGGACGTGCAGATAGAGTGGCGGACGGGAGACCGGCACGCGATGGATCATCCGCGGCGCCGGGTAGAGCAGTGGCGGTGGCGGGAAACCGCCAATATCGATGCGGCCGTAGAAGCCGGGCTGACCGATATCGACCGAAATCTGAGCTGAGGCCGGGGTGCTGAGGGCGGCTGCGGCGATTGCAGCAGCGATAAAAAAACGTTTCATGCTTATTTCCTTGATGGGGTATGCCCTGATAACGCATGGCATCACGGTATGGCCTACATTTTGTGCTGAAACAAATTGTAAGTCTGTGCCAGCTTGTAATGAACCGCTTAGCGCCGTTGCCAGACTTGCCAGCGCTCGCGGCCGGCAAAGACGGGGATCGAGTCGCTTACTGGCGCGTCTTCAAGCAGCGTGAAATTGGGCGCCAGCAACTGGCTCAGTTGATCAGGAAGGATGCCGAAGGGCGGACCTTTGGGCTGTTCGCAGACGAAGAAAAATCCGGCCAGAATGCCGCCGCTCGGCAGCAGTTCGGCGATGCGCCGGCCCCAGTCGTCCCATAGCTTGCGCGGCAGGGCGCAGAGGAAGGCGCGTTCGTAGATCAAACCGATTTGTCGTGCCGGGACGAAGGTGAAAAAGTTGGCGCAAACGAGGTCGACCGGAGCACTCCCCAAAATCTCGCGGGCCTTTTCGATGGCGACCGGCGAAAAATCCAGCGCGGTAACCGGCCAGCCTATGTCCGCCAGATGGGCCGCTTCCCAGGCGCTGCCGCAGCCGGGGATCAGTGTGGTTAGCGGCACCAGTTGGCGGGAGATGAAGTCGGCGAAGGCATCCGGAACCTTGCCGGCATCCCAGGGGGTGACGCCTTCGCCAAAGCGCTTGCACCAGAAATCGGGGTGTTCCGGACGCTGTTCCGGTGGCTTGACGGCTTCGCTCATGGTTTTTTCAGGGCGCGGGCTGATTGATCGACGGCGTCTTCGAGGTAGCTCTGGTAGAAATCGGGCAGCCGGGCACCGACGATGGGCGCTGCCAGCTGACGGCCATCCGGGCCATAAAACGCGACGACAGGCACCAGTTTGACCTTCTCGGCGGTGGCAACGCGGGCATGGGTCGAGGTGCCGCCCTTGAAATCGGTAATTGCTTGCGTTTCGC
Source organism: Betaproteobacteria bacterium (assembly GCA_016705475.1). Taxonomy (GTDB): domain Bacteria; phylum Pseudomonadota; class Gammaproteobacteria; order Burkholderiales; family Rhodocyclaceae; genus Azonexus. Next base: position 332,980 of record JADIYD010000001.1, read on the forward strand.
CGTCCTGGTTGATCTGTCGGACGAGCACGCGGTCACGGTAGCGCGGGTTGGCGGCGAGTGGCTTGAGGTAGTCGCGCTTGACGGCCTCGCAGTATTTGCAATCCTGACGGCTGTAGATGACGATGAGCGGACCGCCGGCCCTGGCCGCCTGGGCAGATTCGGCACGCAGATCAAGCGCGGCCGGCAGGTCGGTTGCAGCAAAGGATGGTACGGCCAGCCATGCTAGAATCAGCCCTCCCAAAAGCCCTGCCCATTGCCTGCTCATGTCCCGTCCTTCGAAGATTGTCATTGCCTCCCGCGAATCCCGTCTGGCCATGTGGCAGGCGGTGCATGTCAGAGATCGCTTATCGAGTTTAAACCCGGGTAGCGAGGTTGTCATTCTCGGCATGACCACCAAGGGTGATCAGATTCTCGACCGGCCGCTCGCCGAAATCGGCGGCAAGGGCCTGTTCATCAAGGAACTCGAAGTCGCGATGGAGGAGGGGCGCGCCCACCTCGCCGTGCATTCGATGAAGGATGTGCCGATGGTGATGCCGGAAGGCTTCGTGCTGGCTGCCATTTCGGCCCGCGAAAACCCGCGCGATGCCTTCGTTTCGAACAAATGCAATGGGCTGGACGATCTGCCGGCCGGCGCCATCGTCGGTACATCCAGCCTGCGTCGGGAATCGATCCTGCGCGCCAAATATCCGCAACTCGTCATCAAGAGCCTGCGCGGCAATCTCGATACGCGCCTCAAGAAACTGGATGCCGGCGAGTACGATGCGATCATCCTGGCGGCAGCCGGCCTGATCCGTCTCGGCATGGAAAACCGCATCAAATCGGTGTTGACCGCAGAACAGTCGCTGCCGGCACCGGGGCAGGGCGCGCTCGGCATCGAGCTGATCGACGGCGCCGCCGACATGGCCGACGTTGTCGCTCCGCTCAACGATCCGGAAACGGCTCACTGCGTCAAGGCTGAACGTGCCTTTTCCCGCGCCCTTGGCGGCTCATGCCAGGTACCGCTGGGCGGCTACGCGATTATTGAAAACGGCCAGCTCTGGCTGCGCGGTTTCGTCGCGACCGCCGATGGCAAGGAAGTGGTCAGCGCCGAATTGCGGGGCAACCCGGCTGACGACGAAGCGCTGGGTCGCCAGCTCGCCGAGACGCTGCGCGCTCAGGGTGCCGATGCCATTCTTGCCAAACTGGCCTGTCACGCCTGAGTCGGCATGACGCTGCACGGCCCGCTCGCCGGCCGAACCATCGTCGTCACGCGGCCGCAGGCGCAGGCAGCGCCGCTGGCCGAGGCGATCGTCGCGGCTGGCGGCACGCCGCTGATCTTCCCGCTGCTGGAAATATCGCCGGTTGCCGACCCGCAGGCACTGGCTGAGACGGCCGCCCGCCTGGGCGAGTATTCGCTGGCTATTTTTGTCAGTCCAAACGCGGCTGACCATGCCTTGCCTGCCTTGCTGGCGCGAGGCCGCTGGCCGGCAGCACTGATTCCCGCTGCGGTAGGACAGGGCACCGTGAAATTTCTGGCCGAGCGCGGCGTTCCTGGCTGCATTGCACCGACCGAGCGTTTCGATTCCGAAAGCCTGCTCGAATTGCCGGAACTGGCCGCCGATCGCGTCAAGGGCAAACGTGTCGCCATCTTTCGTGGCGACGGCGGTCGCGAACTGCTCGCCGAGACGCTTCGCGAACGTGGCGCGACGGTCGATTGCATCACCTGTTACCGGCGTTCCGGGCCATCGAATGGCGTGGTGCCGCTCATGGCAGCATGGCGGGCCGGGAAACTCGATGCGCTGACCGTGTCGAGCAGCGAAGGGCTGCGTTATCTGGTCGATTTGCTCGACGCCGAAGGCCGCAGCTTCCTGCAAAAAACGCCGCTCTTCGTCCCCCACGCCCGCATCGCGGAAAATGCCCGGGCTTTGGGTTTAAGCAACATTCTCCTCACCGATGCAGCGGACGCCGGCATCCTCGCCGGCTTAGTTGCTTATAATTGGCCGGCATGATGCCCGAAAACGATAACCCCTCCCCGTCGACCATGACCTACCTCCCCGCGCCGCGCGCCAAACGGGCCAGCCCGTGGTTGTTCGTCGCCCTTGCTGCGCTGGCGCTGGCCGGCTGGCAGTGGTTCGAAACGCGCCAGAAGCTGGTCGATGTCCAGCAGCAAGTCAGCCAGAAGCTGGCCGAGTTCGATACCGGCAACAAGGAAGACCGCGGCGCCCAGAAACAGTCACGCGAGCAGGTTGAAGCACTGCAGGCCCGCCTCGGCGCCGTCGATGGCAAAATCGCCGAATTCCAGGCCCAGTCGGCGACCCTGCAGGCGCTGTATCAGGACATCGCGCGCAGCCGTGAAGAGCTGGCCCTGATCGAGGTCGAACAGGCCATCGTTCTGGCCGGGCAGCAATTGCAGCTGGCCGGCAACCTGCCGATCGCAGTGCAGGCACTGCAGTCTGCCGACGCCCAGCTCGCCCGCCTCGACCGCCCGGCCCACCTGCCCCTGCGCAAGGCCATGGCCAAGGATCTGGCCCGCCTCAATGCCCTTCCGTTCGTTGATATGCCTGGCATCAGTCTGCGTCTGGAGCAGCTTCTGCTTGGTGTCGACAAGATGCCGCTTGTTTCCCACGGTCGACCGGAGAAAAAGGCCGAAAATGAAAAGGCGCCCACAGCGCAGTCGTGGTGGGAACGCACTGGCGGTGCCATCTGGCAAGAAGTGAAGGGTCTTGTACGCATCCAGCGTTTCGACCGCGACGATGTCGTACTGCTGGCGCCCGGTCAGGGTTATCTGCTCCGTGAAAATCTCAAGCTGCGGGTGCTCAATGCCCGACTTGCCTTGTTTGCACATGACCAATGGACCTTCCGCAATGAGCTGAAGGTTGCACACGATATGCTGACGCGTCATTTTGAGGCCGGCGACAAGTCTGTGCAGACGGCGTTGGCCACCCTGGCACAGATGACGACGACCGAGATCAACGTCGAGTTGCCGACCCTCAACGAGAGCCTGGCAGCATTGCGTAATCTGCGTCCGGCCAAGGAAAAGCGGTGAGGGGGCTGTTCTGGGCGCTGGTCCTGAGCGGACTGGCCGTGGCGGTTGCGCTAGGAGCGCGTACCAACGACGGTTACGTCCTGCTGGTTGTCCCGCCATGGCGCGCGGAGATTTCGCTCAATCTCTTCATCATCGTCCTGCTGGCCATCTTGTTTGTGCTTTATGTCGGAATGCGTGCGCTGGCGATTACCTTCGGCCTGCCCAAACGTGTTCGCGAGTATCAGGCACAACGCCAGCGTGAAAGCGCCGGATTGGTCTTTCAGGATGCCGTTCGTCTGCTCTTTGAAGGTCGTTTCGGGCAGGCCCTGAAAAAGGCCACCGAGGCGCATGGTGCCGGCACCGCGCCCGGCCTTTCTGCCCTGATTGCCGCCCGTGCCGCCCAGCGCATGCGCGAGCCGGAGAAGCAGCAATACTGGCTGGAGCACGCCAAGACCGATGACCCGCGCACTGAGGCAGCGACGCTCATGCTCGACGCCGAAATGGCCAACGAGGCGCGTCGTTTCGACGAGGCACTGGCCGCGCTCGAAAAATTGCAGGGGAAGCAGGGCCGTCATATCGCCGCGCTGCGTCTTGAATTGCGCGCCCGGCAGGGGGTCGGTGACTGGGATGGCGTGCTCAAATTGGCTCGTCAGCTCGTCAAGCGCGATGCTTTGCCGGCCGAAGTGGTACGCGAAATTCGGACGCAGGCCCACCTCGGGAACATCGCCAAGCGCGTGGCCGATCAGGGCAAGCTGACAGCCTATCTGCGTACGGTGCCGGAAGACGAACGCGGCCGTCGCGTTGTTCTCGCTGCGGCGCGCGCTCTGGTTGGTCAGGGCGCCGAGGCAGAAGCCCAGAAGCTGATCGAAACAGTGCTGGACGCTATCGGCAACGACGATTGGCAACCCGATCTCGTCGCCATTTACGGCCGCCTGACCAACAGCGAGCAGACCGCGCGCATTGCCAAGGCCGAGGCCTGGTTGCGCCGGCACCCGGATGACGCTCGCCTGCTCAAGGCGCTGGGCCGCATGTGCCTGCGTCAGCGCCTGTGGGGCAAGGCCCAGAGTTATCTGGAAGCGTCACTGTCTGTCGCCCCGTCGCAGCAGGCCCATCTCGAACTGGCCCGGCTCTTCGATCTGCTGGAACGTCCCGAAGAGGCCAACAAGCATTACCGCGCCAGCGCGCTACTTGATTCCCGCTAGCGCTTTTCGGGAGTTTGCTTAAGCCCACTCCTGCGGCTTGAGGAACACTTCGTAGAGTTCGGCTTCCGGTGTGCCAGCTTCCGGCTGCCAGTCGTAGCGCCATTTGACGATCGGCGGCATCGACATCAGGATTGATTCGGTACGGCCGCCCGATTGCAGGCCGAACAGCGTGCCGCGGTCCCAGACCAGATTGAACTCGACGTAACGACCCCGGCGGTAAGCCTGGAAATCACGTTCGCGTTCGCCGTAGGGTACATCGCGACGTTTGGCCAGCACCGGCAGGTAGGCTTTGGTGAACGCGTTGCCGACGGACTGGGTCAGGTCGAAGCAGCGTTCGAAGCCGCCCTCGTTGAGATCGTCGAAGAAGACGCCGCCAACGCCGCGGGGCTCGTTGCGGTGCTTGAGGAAGAAGTAGTCGTCACACCATTTCTTGTATTTCGGATAGACCTCTTCGCCGAACGGTGTCAGCGCGTCCTTGCAGGTCTGGTGAAAATGAACCACATCTTCGCGCTGGCCGTAATACGGAGTCAGGTCCATGCCGCCACCGAACCACCAGACATCCTCCTCGCCTTCCTTGCTGGCGACGAAGCAGCGCACGTTCATGTGCGCAGTCGGGCAGTACGGGTTGCGCGGGTGGAGGACCAGCGAGACGCCCATTGCTTCCCAGGCGCGACCAGCGAGTTGCGGACGAACGGCGGTGGCCGAGGCCGGCAGCGACTTGCCGGTAACGTGCGAGAAATTGACCCCGCCCCGCTCGAAGAAATTACCCTCCTCGATCAGACGGGAAATGCCGCCGCCGCCTTCGGGACGATCCCAGCTATCAGTGCGGAAGGGCTGGCCATCGAAGGCTTCCAGCTCGGCGACGATGCGGCTCTGCAGGCCGGTGAAAAATTCCTTGAGGCGGGTGGTATCCATCTTGTCTCCGTTGGCGAAAAAACGGGCGGTCAATGCCGCCCGTTGTTATCGAGGTTGCTTCGATTAGCGGTTGATGGCCCTGAAACCGATGTCCTTGCGGTACTGCATGCCGTCCCAGCTGATTTTCACGGCAGCCTCGTAAGCGGCCTTTTGGGCCAGCTTGACGTTTTCGCCGAGCGCGGTAACGCACAGAACGCGGCCACCATTGGTGACGACCCTGCCATCCTGTTCTGCGGTGCCGGCGTGGAAAACGTGGGCATCCTCACCGAAGCTGTTACCGGCTGGCAGGCCCTGAATGACGTCGCCCTTCTTCGGGGTCTCCGGATAGTTGGCAGCGGCAAGAACGACGCCTAGCGCAATGCGGCGATCCCATTCGGCTTCGATCTGGTCGAGCGTGCCATCGACGCCGTGTTCAAGCAGATCGACGAAGTCGGACTTCAGGCGCATGAGGATCGGCTGGGTTTCCGGGTCGCCCATGCGGCAGTTAAATTCGAGCGTCTTGAGCGAGCCATCCTTGCCGATCATCAGGCCGGCGTAGAGGAAGCCGGTGAAGGGGATGCCATCGGCGGCCATGCCGCGCACAGTCGGCAGGATGATTTCGCGCATGGCCTTGGCGTGCACTTCGGGCGTCACGCACGGGGCGGGCGAATAGGCGCCCATGCCGCCCGTGTTTGGGCCCTGGTCGCCGTCAAAGATGCGCTTGTGATCCTGGCTCGAGGCCAGCGCCAGCACGTTCTTGCCGTCGACCATGACGATGAAGCTGGCTTCCTCGCCGTCTAGGAAATCCTCGATCACGACACGTGCACCGGCATCGCCGAGCTTGTTGCCGGACAGCATGTCATCGATGGCGGCGTGCGCTTCTTCAAGGCTCATGGCCACGACGACGCCCTTGCCGGCAGCCAGGCCGTCGGCCTTGATGACGATGGGGGCGCCCTGCTTGTCGATGTAGGCATGTGCTGCGGTCGACTCGGAAAAAGTCTCGAATCCTGCGGTCGGAATGTTGTGGCGCGCCATGAAACGCTTGGCGAAATCCTTGGAGGATTCGAGCTGCGCCGCTTCCCTGGTCGGGCCAAAGATCTTCAGGCCACGGGCACGGAAAACGTTCACCACGCCGGCCGCCAGCGGTGCTTCGGGGCCGACGACGGTGAGGTGAACCTTGTTCTGCTCGGCGAAATCAGCCAGCGCTTCCGGGTCGGTGATATTGACGTTCTCCAGCTCGGCCTCGCGCGCCGTGCCGGCATTGCCGGGCGCAACGAACACCTTCTGCATGCCTTGGGTCTGGGCCAGACGCCAGGCCATGGCGTGCTCGCGGCCGCCGGAACCGATTACCAGTAATTTCATTGGGGCTGTTTCCTTGTTATGTCCGAGGCAATTTCGCCGGAACGCGCCTCGGGGTGCAAAACTTGGTAATGCGTTCAGAGCGAGTTCAGCGACTGGTTGCGCCGCCGCAGGCAGTACATGTCGGTACGGCAAGGCGGCGCAACGCGGGCAGGATCATTTTGTGTGGTGCGTTTAGTGACGGAAGTGGCGGGCGCCGGTGAAGACCATGGCCAGGCCATGCTCGTCGGCGGCGGCGATGACTTCCTCATCGCGCATCGAGCCACCCGGCTGGATGACAGCCTTGGCACCGGCCGCAGCCAGTACATCGACGCCGTCGCGGAACGGGAAGAAGGCATCCGACGCAACGACCGAACCGGCCAGGTCGAGGCCGGCGTGCTGGGCCTTGATGCTGGCGATCTTGGTCGAATCAACGCGGCTCATCTGGCCGGCGCCGACACCGAGCGTCATGCCATTGCCGCAGAAGACGATGGCGTTGGACTTGACGAACTTGGCGACGCGCTCGGCGAAGAGCAGGTCTTCGATCTGCTGGGCAGTCGGCTGGACCTTGGTGACGATCTTCAGGCCGGAAGCCTGAGCGGTGAAATCGTCCGGTGTCTGAACCAGCAGACCGCCGCCGACACGCTTGAATTCCAGCGTGTTGAGCACGCGGGAGATCGGCACGACCAGCACGCGCAGGTTCTGCTTGGCGGCCAGTGCGGCCTTGGCTTCGGCCGTGAAGGAGGGGGCGATCAGCACTTCGACGAAGTGCTTGCGCTCGTTCATGGCGTTGACGACGTCGATGCCGACTTCGCCGTTGAAGGCGATGATGCCACCGAAGGCCGAGGTCGAGTCGGTCTTGAAGGATTTCTCGTAGGCGCCGAGCAGGGTGCCATCGACGGCCACGCCGCACGGGTTCGCATGCTTGACGATGACGCAGGCCGGGGCATCGAAGGACTTGACGCATTCCCAGGCCGCATCGGAATCGGCGATGTTGTTGTAGGACAGTTCCTTGCCCTGCAGCTGGGTGTAGGCGGCGATGCTGCCGGCGACCGGGTTCGGTTCGCGGTAGAAGGCGGCGCTCTGGTGCGAGTTTTCGCCGTAGCGCAGGATTTCGGTGCGGTCGAAGGCGAGTTGCAGCTTGGCCGGGAAGATGGCCGGGACCGGCGCGGCTTCGGCCGGTTTGGCTTCGGCGCCTTCTTCAAGGCCGGTCAGCCAGTTGGCGATCATGCTGTCGTAGCGGGCGGTGTGCGTGAAGGCCTTCTTGGCCAGACCGAAGCGGGTCGCCAGTTGCAGGGCGCCGCCGTTGGCCTTCATTTCGGCGAGCAGCGGGGCGTAGTCTTCCGGATCGGTGACGATGGCGACGCCGTTGTAGTTCTTGGCCGAGGAACGGACCATGGCCGGGCCGCCGATGTCGATGTTTTCAATCGCATCTTCGAGCGTCACGCCGGCCTTGGCGATGGTCGCCGCGAACGGGTAGAGATTGACGCAAACCAGGTCGATCATCGGGATGCCGTGCGCTTCGATGGTCGCCAGGTGTTCCGGCAGGTCGCGACGGGCCAGGATGCCGCCGTGCACTTTCGGGTGCAGGGTCTTGACGCGGCCATCGAGCATTTCCGGGAAGCCGGTGTAGTCGCCGATTTCGGTAACGCTAAGGCCGGCATCGCGCAGCATCTTGGCAGTGCCGCCGGTGGACAGCAGCTTGACGCCCTGGGCGGCGAGGCCCTGCGCGAATTCGAGGACGCCGGTTTTGTCGGAAACGGAAATCAGTGCTTGCTTGATGGTCATGTTGATTACAGTAGTTGGTGTTCGGTGAGTTTTTTGCGCAACGTGTTGCGGTTGATGCCGAGCATCTCCGCCGCCAGCGTCTGGTTGCTGCCGGTTTTGGCCAGCACCACTTCGAGCATCGGTTTTTCGACGCTCTTCAGAACCATGTCATAGATCGCGGCCGGTTTTTCCCCATCAAGGTCGCGGAAATACTGCTCTAGTGCATTGATGACGCACTGTGCTAAATCATGTTGGCTCATGCTGCCAACGCCTCCTCTTTGTCATATTTTAGATGTTCGTTTTCTTCCGCCTGGCGGATGAAAAACGCGTTCACTGCCTGCATCTGTTGATCGATGCTGGGCAGGACGTTCATTTCCTTACGGAAGGCCGCCGAGCCAACCAATCCCTTGGTGTACCAGGAGATGTGCTTGCGGGCGACCTTGAACCCCGTTTCCGGGCCGTAGAAAGCGTAAAGGTCTTCGAGATGCGCCAGCAGAATGCTGTGGATCTCGGTGACCCGGGCCGGCGGCAGATGCTCGCCGGTTTTCAGATAGTGTTCGATCTCGCGGAACAGCCAGGGGCGGCCCTGGGCGGCGCGGCCGATCATGATGCCGTCGGCGCCGGTTACATCCAGCACGTGTTTGGCTTTTTCCGGTGTCGTGATGTCGCCGTTGGCGATGACCGGAATCCTGATCAGCGTCTTGACCAGTGCGATGGTGTCGTACTCGGCTTCGCCGGTGTATTGCTGGCAGCGCGTCCGGCCGTGGATGGCGACGGCACGGATGCCGGCCGATTCGGCGATGCGGGCGATGGTCGGCGCGTTCTTGTTGGCGATGTTCCAGCCGGTGCGGAACTTGAGGGTGACCGGGGTGTTCGGCACGGCGCCAACGACCGCGTCGAGAATGCGGCCGACCTGTTCTTCGTCCTGCATCAGGGCCGAGCCGGCCATCACGTTGCAGACCTTCTTGGCCGGGCAGCCCATGTTGATGTCGATGATCTGGGCGCCGTTGTCGACGTTGTGTTTGGCCGCTTCGGCCATCATTTTCGGGTCGGCGCCGGCGATCTGCACGGAGATCGGTGCCACTTCGCCTTCGTGATTGGCCCGGCGCAGCGTTTTCTTGCTGCCATAGAGCAGCGAGTTGGACGTGACCATCTCGGAAACAGCCAGCCCGGCGCCCAGGTTCTTGCACAACTGGCGGAAAGGACGATCCGTCACGCCGGCCATGGGGGCGACGAACAGATTGTTGCGGAGCTGGAAACCGGCAAATTCCATGGGCGTGTGGGGGGCTTTGGTATATCTCGGGAAGCCGGGGATTTTACCTGAGTCAGCGCCTAAAAAATAGTCAAATCGCGAAGCTCAGGGTTAACAGCAGGGCAAAGACGAGTTGCAGTCCGGCCGTGGCGGCGAGGATGTCGTTGAACGCCGGGCCGGGCGCTTCGTGGTGGAAACGATGGATCAGCCGGAAGGCGAGCGGCAGCGAGAGCAGCGGCAGGGCCCCCGGCCAGCCAAGGCCGGCGAGCAGCGGCAACAGGACGTAGGGAGCGAGCATTTCGGCGGCGTAGATGCGCCGCGTGGCCGGTCGCCCGAGGCGGACTGCCAGCGTGTTTTTTCCGTTTCGGGCATCGCCGTCGAGGTCACGGTAATTGTTGACGGTGATGACCGCTGCGGCGTGAATGCCGACCAGCGCGGCAGCGGCCAAGGCCGTTGCTGTCAGGCTGAATGTTTGCAGGTAATAGCTGCCGCCAACGGCGACCAGGCCGAAGAAAATGAAGACGAACACTTCGCCGAGCGGGCCGTAGGCGATCGGCTTCGGGCCGCCGGTATAGGCCCAGCCGGCGGCCAGCGAGGCGAGGCCGATGGCGACGATGGGCCAGCCGCCATGCCAGACGAGGACGATGCCGCACACAAAGGCCAGCGCGAAACTGAGCCAGGCGCCGGCCTTGACCTTGCCCGGCGTCAGCCAGCCTTCGGCGGTGGCGCGTTTGGGGCCGAGACGATCCGGCGTGTCGGTGCCGCGCAGGAAGTCGCCGACGTCGTTGAACAGGTTGGTGCCGATCTGGATGAAGGCGGCGCCGAGTGCGGCGGCGAGCAGCGGCAGCCAGAGCAGCGCGCCGCTGTCATGCCAGGCGATGGCCGATCCGACCAGCACTGGCGACAGCGAGACGGACAGCGTCTTGGGGCGGCAGGCGAGGAACCAGGCAGTGCTTGTCTTCATGCGTTGTTGGGCGGGTGGGCGGTGCGGCACTCTACCCGATGCCCGGGCTTGCTGCCTTTGGTCTGGATCAAGGCCAGGCGCGAGCACCCCAGATCATGCGTTTGGCGACGAAGTGGCGGGCCGGCGGGCAGATGTCAAGCGCCAGCAGGCCGAGGCCGCGGGCCACTTTGAGCGGGCCGACATCGTTGGAGAAGGCGCGGACGATCTGGTCGGTGAAAAAGGCGCTGCCCCGACGGTCGAGGCGGCGGCTGGCGGCGTAGGTTTCCAGATTGCTGCGGTCGACACCGTTTTTGAGCAGAATTTCAGCGAGTTGCCAGGCGTCGCGGATGCCGAGGTTGAAACCCTGGCCGGAGACTGGGTGCAGGGTTTGCGCGGTGTTGCCGATCCACACTTCGTGGCCTTTGACCAAGGTATCGCGCAGGCGCAAGGCAAGCGGAAAGCGGCTGCGTTTGCCGGGCCTGGCGAAGCGCATGCGCTGGCCGAACTGTTGTTGCAGGGCGGCGAGAAAGGCATCGTCGTCCATCGCCATCACGGCATCGGCCTTGGCGGGCGGCAGGGTGAAGACGATGGAGTATTCGTCGCCGAGCGGCAGCAGGGCGAGCGGGCCGTCGGGGGTGAAGCGTTCCCAGGCACGTTTGCCGTGGCCGGGCGTTGACGTCACTTCGCAGATGACGGCATGTTGATCGTAGTCGCTGACCTTGACGGCCGGGTCGTCGCCGGGCGTGCCTTCGGCGTGGACGAGCAGTTTGGTCTGGATTGTGCGCAATTGGCCAGCGTGACGCAGCGATACGGTGACGCCGTCGTCAGTCGGCGTGATGTCGATGATTTCTGCCTCGGACAGCACGGCGTCAGCGGCGAGATTCGCGGCCAGCGCATCAGCCAGGTCGCGGTAGCGAACGACGTAGCCGAGGGCGGGCAGGTCGTATTCCTGATGATCGATCAGCGTGCGGCCGAAGCCGTCTTTTTGTGAAACGTGGATGGTTTCGATCGGCGTCGCGGCGCGGGTGGGCCAACTGTTGATCTGTTCGAGCAACTGGCGGGCCCCATGTGACAGGGCGAGGGCGCGCGGGTCGCCTTGCTGGGCTTGGGGCGGTCGACGGTCCAGCAGCAGCGATTTCTGGCCACCGGCGGCCAGCGCCAGATGCAGCGTCATGCCGACCGGGCCGGCGCCGACGATCAGGATGTCAGCGTGTTCAGTCATGGCGCATGACTTCCTCGATTTCGGCCACGGTCTTGGGGGCCGTGGTGAAAACGTGGCACCCATTTTCCGTGACCCGAACATCGTCCTCGATGCGGATGCCGATACCGGCCAGCGCAGGCGGAATGTCGGCGCCGGGGCGGATGTAGAGGCCGGGTTCGACAGTCAGTGTCATGCCGGGCTGCAGTTTGGTCCACTCGTCGCCAACCTTGTATTCGCCGGCGTCGTGCACATCGAGGCCGAGCCAGTGGCCGGTGCGGTGCATGTAGAAGCGGCGGAAGTCGCCTTTTTCGATCAGGTTGTCGAGATCGCCGGTCAGCAACTTGAGGTCGATCAGGCCCTGTGTCAGAACGCGCACGGCGGCATCGTGGCCTTCCATGAAATGACGGCCGGGGGCGGTGGTGGCGAAGGCAGCGTCCTGCGCGGCGAGGACGATTTCGTAAACGTCCTTCTGGGCGGCATTGAAGCGGCCATTGACGGGAAAGGTGCGAGTGATGTCGGCTGCGTAGCCTTCGACCTCGCAGCCGGCGTCAATGAGGACCAGCGTGTGGTCGTTGAGGATTTTGTCGTTGGAAACGTAATGCAGCACGCAGGCGTTGGCGCCGCCGGCGACGATGGGCGTGTAGGCGTGGGCGTCGGCACCGCGTTTGCGGAATTCGTAGGTCAGCTCGGCTTCGAGCTCGTACTCGGCCATGCCTGGGCGGCAGGCGTGCATGGCGCGGGCGTGTCCGGATGAGGCAATATCGGCCGAGCGCTGCTGGATGCCGGCTTCGGCCGCGTCCTTGACCAGACGCATGTTGTCGAGCTCGGCGCGCAGGTCGTGGATGGCGCGGGGCGCCCGTTTGCCGGCGCGGGTCTGGGCGCGGACTTCATTGAGCGCCTTGGCGATGCGGGCATCCCACTCTGAATCGTGGCCGATGGCGTGCCACAGCGTGTCACGGTCGACAAGGAATTCGGCCAGTTTCTTGTCGAGCTGCTCGATCGGGTAGGCGGCGTCGAAGCCGAAGGCGGCCTTGGCTGCTTTCGGCCCGTAACGATAGCCATCCCAGATTTCCCGCTCTTCATGCTTTTCGCGGCAGAAGAGGATGGATTTCGGTCTCTTGCCGCCGATCAGCACGACGACCGCTTCCGGTTCCGGGAAGCCGGTCAGGTACCAGAAATAGCTGTCGAAGCGATAGAGGTGATGCGCGTCGCGGTTGCGGATGACCTCCGGCGCCGTCGGCACGATGGCGACGCCGTCGCCGATGGTTTTCAGCAGGCGCCTGCGGCGGGCGAGAAAATGGGTGTGGCTCATGCGTTCCTCAGTTCCTGGTCCCGAAGTTCGTGGTCCAACTCGGTCAGACGTTGCGGCGTTCCTACATCGACCCAGCGGCCGGCAAAGCGTTCCCCGGTCAGCTTCCCGGCGGCGATGGCGGCGTCTAGCAGCGGGCGGAGTTTCATGATCGTGCCGGGCTGGACGCCGGCAAAGAAGGATGGCGAGAAAACGCCAACGCCCGCGTAGGTGAGCGTTTGCTCACCGTTGGCGTAGCTAACGCGTTCGCCGTCCAGACTGAAATCGCCGCCGGTGTGATGTGCCGGATTGGCCACCATGACCAGATGGGCAGCCGGTTTCCAGCCTTCTGCGGTCGACCGGAAAAAACGGCCAAAATCGACATCGCAATAAACGTCGCCATTGACCACCAGAAACGGCTCGTCGCCGAGTAGCGGCAGGGCAGTGGCGATGCCGCCGGCCGTTTCAAGCGCGCCCGGCGGTTCGGGCGAATATTGAATGTGCAGGCCCCACTGCGAACCATCGCCCAGCGTTTGCTCAATGAGCGAACCGAGATGGGCGTGGTTGATGACGATCTCCTTGAATCCCGCCACCGCCAGTCGCTCCAGATGCCAGACGATGAGCGGCTTGCCGCCGGCCATCAACAACGGTTTGGGCGTATGGTCGGTGAGCGGCCGCATGCGTTCGCCACGGCCAGCGGCGAGGATGAAGGCTTTCATGGTCTACCTGTAGCGGTAGCCGATCTGCTCGGTGTTGCCTTCCAGGCGGTCAAGCAGGTTCTGCAGCGGCTTGAGCTGGATGTAGCGGCTGGCCGTCTTGCGGGCGTAGTTGATGAAGCGTGGCAGGTCTTCGCTGTATTTTTCCTTGCCGTCGCGGTACTTGAGGCGGCAGAAGATGCCGAGCACCTTGAGGTGGCGCTGCAGGCCCATGAGCTCGTATTCGCGCCAGAAGGCACCGAAATCCTCGCGCACCGGCAGGCCGGCGGCGCGGGCCTTTTCCCAGTAACGGACGACCCAGTCGATTTCCTGCTCTTCTTCCCACGAAATGAAGGCGTCGCGGAACAGCGAGACGACGTCGTAGGTGATCGGGCCCATCACGGCATCCTGGAAGTCGATGATGCCCGGCGTCAGGCGCTCGGCGCTCTCGACGACCATCAGGTTGCGCGGCATGAAGTCGCGATGCACGAAGACCTTTGGCTGGTTGAGTGCCGAGTTGATCAGGTACTTGAAGCTGCGGTCGAGCATGATCCGGTCTTCGTCTGCCAGTTCGATGCCGAGGTGGCGACTGATGAACCATTCCGGGAAAAGGTCGAGCTCGCGGCGGAGCAGCGTGGCGTCGTAGGGCGGCAGGGTGGACGCGGCCGATGAACATTGCCACTTGACCAGCACGTCGAGCACAGGGCGGATCAGCATGTCGGCCAGCGACAGGTCGGCATTCAGGGCGTCAAGATAGCCGATGCGGCCGAGGTCGGTGAGGACCAGGAAACCGTTGTCGAGATCCTTGTCGAGAATGCGCGGCGCGGCGAGGTCAGCTTTGGCGAGCAGGCCGGCGACGTGGATGAAGGGTTTGCAGTCTTCTTTCTCAGGCGGGGCGTCCATCAGGATGCGCGTGCTGCCGTCCGGCCAGGTCAGGCGGAAATAGCGCCGAAAGCTGGCGTCGGCCGAGGCAGGGGTGATCTGGACGGATTGTCCGGGAAAGCGACTGGCAACCCAGTCGGTAACAAGTTGATCGCGCGGCATGGGTTCCATAAGCGGCTAGGGTTCGCTTCGTTGTAAAATGGCGCGATTTTAACACTCGGGCATCGGCCATTCCGGTCCCACCCACACCTGATTGCCTTGATGCCCGGTTTTTCCCGCCGTCCGCTTGCTGTTTTCGTCTGCTGCCTGTTTGTCGCAGCGCAGACGAGCCACGCCGCCGACGACGTGTTGCGCCTGCAGCTTTCAGGCGCCCGGGCAACGGGCGAGTCGCTGGACGAGTCTCCCGAGATCATGCTGCTGGCAGCCGCCGATGTGCCGCTTCGCCTTCGCCCGGAACGTCGATTCAATGTGCTGGGCAAGAAAAAACAGGCACCGGTGACGGTTGGCGTCGAATTGCCTTCGGCGCTCAAGAAGGATGACGGCGCCCCGCTGTTCGTCAGCGCCGACCAGATTGAAGGTCAGGCCGACGACCAGACGGTGGCTGAGGGCAACGTTGAGTTGCGCAAGACGGGGTCACTGATTTTGGCGGATCGCCTGACTTACCGGATGCTTGACGACGAGCTGGAGGCATTTGGCTCTGTTCGCGTGCTGCAGGACGGCGCCGAGATCGAAACGCCGCATCTGAAGATGAAGCTCGATGAGCAGATTGGCTCGGCCGAGAACGTCCGCTACCGGATTCTCAAGGAGACGCGTAGTCGCTTCTACAGCACGACGCCAACGGTAGTTACGGTCGCCAGCACTACTGATACCTCCAGCGCGCCAATGATGCTCAATGTGGCGAACAGCTACGGCCTGCCGACGAAGTCGCCACCACAGCGCCCGACCGAAGCCAACGGTCGGGCCGAGCGAGTCGATTTCGAAGGCGAGAACCAGTACACCTTTTTCTCGAATACATTTTCGACATGCAAGCCGGATCAGGAAGACTGGTATCTGCAAACGTCGGAAACCCATCTCGATTACGACAACAATGAAGGTACGGCCAAGCATGCTTCGTTGTGGTTTGGCGGTGTGCCGCTCCTCTATTCGCCGGTCGCCTCCTTCCCGCTTAACGGCCAGCGTCGCTCGGGGCTGCTGCATCCCCATTTTTCGGTCTCGACGCTGAACGGCATCGACTTCACGCTCCCCTATTACTGGAATGTTGCGCCGAACTACGACCTGACGCTGCAGCCGCGCTACATGAGCAAGCGGGGTTTTCAGCTCGGTGTCGAGGCCCGATATCTCGACCATGCCTATTCAGGAACGACTCAGGTCGAATACCTGTCCAACGATGAAATCCGTGGACGGGATCGTTACGGCTACCGCATTCAGCATCGGCATGATCTCGGACGAGGCGTGACTGCAGCGGTCAACTGGAACGGCGTATCCGACGATTACTACTGGCAGGATATGTCGTCGCGCTTGTTGAAAACGTCTTCGACGCAGTTGCCCAAGCAGGTTGCGCTCAATTATGCGCCGTCGCCATGGCTGAAGAGCAGTATGCAGGTCTTGCGTTACCAGACCCTGCAGACCGATTCGAAGACGACGATTACCACCCCGTATTATCTCGAGCCTCAGCTCAGCATCACCGGCTACCGGCCGAATGTGATGAATACTGACCTCAGCATGGTCGGCCAGTTCTCGCGTTTTACGTATATTGATAGCACCAAGACAACGGGCGATCGTCTGCTCTTCTATCCACAGGTCTCTCTGCCCTATATCCATCCGGCCTTCCAGATCACGCCCAAAGTTGGCCTGCACATGAGCCAATATGCGCTGATCAATCAGACGGCGGGTCAGGAGAATAGTATCAGCCGCGTTCTGCCGACCTTTACCCTCGACTCGACGGTGGTTTTCGAACGCGAGGGTGACTGGTTTGGCAACGGTTACATTCAGACGCTGGAGCCGCGCCTCTTCTACGTGAATATTCCGTACAAGGACCAGAGCCAGATTCCGCTGTTCGACACGGCGCTCTCCGATTTCAACTTTGCCCAGATTTTTTCCGAGAATCGCTACAGCGGTTACGACCGGGTCAACGACGCCAACCAGTTGACTGCCGCGGTCACGACGCGCCTGCTTGACGGTACAACCGGTGTCGAGCGTTTCAAGGCCATGATAGGCCAGCGTTATTACTTCAAGCAGCAGCGCTTTGCCATCACAGGCGAAACCGCTCGCTCGGCTAACACCTCCAATCTGGTGGCGGCGGTGAACGGACTTGTGGCGCCAAAAACCTATATCGATTCTGCCTTGGAGTACAACATCAACGACAACGTCAGCGAACGTTTCTCGATTGGTGCTCGTTTTCAACCGGAGTTGGGCAAGGTGCTTTCGGGCAGCTATCGTTATACCAATGACACCACTTCGCCTGTCGATCAGATCGACATTGCCGGTCAGTGGCCGATATCCTCGAAGTGGTACGCCGTTGGTCGCTACAATTACTCGTTGCGGGACAAGAAAAATCTGGAAACGATTGCCGGCTTCGAATACAACGCCGGATGCTGGGCCGTGCGCGTCGTTGCTCAGCGCTTGGCGGCAGTTTCCGGCACGCCCAACGAAACACTGTTTTTCCAGCTTGAACTCAACGATTTCGGTAGTATCGGCACCAATCCGATAGGCCTGCTCCGGCGCAGCATTCCGGGCTATGGCAAGATCAACGAACTGCCCAATAGCAGCAGCCTGCTCACCTCCCCATGAAGACCATGACCTCATTCACTCGTTACCTGCTTGTCCTCGTCTGTTGCCTTGGTGGCCTGCTGGCGCATCCCGTTTCCGCTGCAACGGTGGAGCCTGTCGAGGCCGACCGCATCGTCGCCGTCATCGGCGACGATGTCGTCACCTATGTCGAGCTGCGGACACGCCTTGCCGCCGCGCTCAAGCAGTTGCAAAAACAGGGAACACCGCTGCCGCCGCAGGATGTGCTGGAGCGTCAGATGCTTGAGCGTTTGATCATGGAGCGCGTGCAACTGCAATATGCCCGCGATTCGGGCATGCGCGTCGACGACAGCCAGCTTGAGCAGGCCATTGGCCGCATTGCTGCCGGCAATCAGATGACCTTGCCGCAGTTCCGCGCCGCGCTGGAAAAGGATGGCGTGCAGTACGCCCAGTTCCGTGAGGAAATTCGCAACGAGATCGTGACAGTTCGCCTGCGCGAGCGTGAGGTCGACAGCAAACTGATCATTTCCGATGGCGAAATTGACAACTATCTGGCCAACCAGGCCGCAACCGGTGGTGGCCGCGAGGAATACCAGCTCGCGCACATCCTGATGCGTGCGCCGGAATCGGCCAGTCCCGAGCAACTGCAAAAGCTTCGTTTGCGCGGTGAGCAGGCCCTCAAGCGGGCGCAGGCCGGTGAGAATTTCGCCCAACTGACCGCTGCCTTCTCCGATGCACCGGATGCTCTGCAAGGCGGCGATCTCGGCTGGCGCCCACTCGATCGTCTGCCAGGTCTTTACGCCGAAGCAGCAGGCCGCTTGCAATCTGGTCAGGTCAGTGAGCTGTTGCGCTCGTCGGCCGGCTTCCACATCGTCAAGTTGCTCAACAAGCGTGGCGGCAGCGGCCCCGTTTCGGTGCAGCAGACACGTTCCCGCCACATCCTGATCCGCATCAACGAAGTCGTCTCCGAAGCCGAGGCACGGCGCAAGCTGGAGACCATTCGTGAACGCATCGTCAATGGCGTCGATTTTGCCGAGCAGGCCCGACTCAACTCGCAGGACGGTTCAGCCGCCAAGGGTGGCGAGCTCGGCTGGCTCAATCCGGGCGACACCGTGCCGGAATTCGAGCGGGCGATGGATGCGTTGAAAATCAATGAACTCAGCCAGGTCGTCCAGTCGCCGTTCGGCATGCACCTGATCCAGGTGGTCGAGCGCCGCGAGCGCGATGTGTCGGAAGAACGCCAGCGTGGCGTGGCACGTCAGGCCCTACGCGAGCGCAAGCTCGATGAAGCCTACCAGGACTGGCTGCGCCAGTTGCGCGACCGCAGCTACGTCGAAAACCGCCTCGAAGAAAAGTGAAACCAGCGCTCATAGCCGTGACCAGCGGCGAGCCGGCCGGCATCGGTCCGGAGCTCTGCCTGCGACTGGCCGGCTACGAAGGCGATGCGCAGCCGGTCATCCTCGGCGACCGATCCCTGCTTGAAGCGCGCGCGGCGCAACTTGGGCTGGCGGTGAGTTTTCGCGATTTTTGCCCGAAAAACCCGGTCGACCGCAGCAGGCTTGATGTTCTGCATATTCCGCTCGCGGTACCCGCGCAGGCCGGGCAGCTCAATGCCGCCAACGGCCCCTACGTGCTGGCCCTGCTCGATCGTGCGCTGGCCGGCTGCCGCTCCGGCGAGTTTGCCGCCATGGCGACAGCGCCGGTGCACAAGGGCGTCATCAACGACGCCGGTGTGCATTTCACCGGCCACACCGAATATCTTGCCGAGAAGACCGACACCCCCCTCGTCGTGATGATGCTGGCCGGCGATACCGAGCTCGGCCCGTTGCGCGTCGCGCTGGCTACCACGCATCTGCCGCTCAAGGATGTCTCGGCAGCGATTACCGCCGACGTGCTCGAAAAAACGCTGCGCATCCTGCATGCCGATCTGCGCAGCAAATACGGCCTTGCACAACCGCGCATCCTCGTCGCCGGCCTCAATCCGCATGCCGGCGAAGGCGGTTATCTCGGCATGGAAGAAATCGAAGTCATCACCCCCGTGCTCGAAAAACTGCGTGCCGAAGGCATGCAACTGTCCGGCCCCTATCCGGCCGACACGATGTTCACGCCACCCATCCTCGCCCAAGGCGACGCCGTGCTCGCCATGTATCACGACCAGGGCCTGACCGCCCTCAAGTACGCCACCTTCGGCAAAGGCATCAACGTCACGCTCGGCCTGCCCATCATCCGCACCTCGGTCGACCACGGCACGGCGCTCGAACTGGCCGGCACCGGCAAGGCCGACCCCGGCAGCCTGTTCGAAGCGGTGGCTGAAGCGGCCCGCATGGCCACAAGGAAACAATCATGAAGGGTCACGTCGCCCGCAAACGCTTCGGCCAGAATTTTTTGGTCGACCACGGCATCATCGCCGCCATCGTCTCCTCGATTGATCCGAAGCGCACCGACACGGTCGTCGAAATTGGCCCCGGTCTGGGCGCGATCACCGAGCCCTTGATGCAGCGCGTCGATCACCTGCATGTCGTCGAAATCGACCGCGACCTCATCGCCCGTCTGAAAAAGCAGCACACGCCGGAACGCATGACCATCCACGAAGGCGACGCGCTGGCCTTCGACTTTGCCACCATCGGCAAGGATTTGCGGCTGGTCGGCAACCTGCCCTACAACATTTCGACGCCGCTGCTTTTCCATCTCGCCGAGTACGTCGATGTTGTCCACGACATGCATTTCATGCTGCAGAAGGAAGTCGTCGAACGCATGGTCGCCGAACCGGGCAATGCCGATTTCGGCCGCATGTCGGTCATGCTGCAGTACCGTTTCTACCTCGAATGGCTGATCGACGTGCCGCCGGAAAGTTTTGACCCGCCGCCCAAGGTCCAGTCGGCTGTTGTGCGTCTGATCCCCAAGCCGGTATCCGAGCTCAACGCCAAGAGCCAGGAGAAGCTCTCGCAAGTCGCGCTCACCGCCTTCTCGCAACGCCGCAAGATGCTGCGCAATACGATGAAGAGCCTGCTCAACGATGCTGCTTTCGAGGAGCTCGGCATCGCCCCGACACTGCGCCCTGAGGATGTTTCGGTCGCGGATTACGTGCGGATCGCCAACTACCTGTCTGTCTGAGCGCAGGCACGTTTCTGCGGTCAACAGGGAAAAAGCAGGGAAATTGAAAAGTACTGGCCCATGAAAAAACCCGCCGAGGCGGGTTTTTTGTCGGGTGCGAAACCGGATTACTTCTGGGCCGGGCAGGTCTTGATGCCGAGCAGCGTGTAGGCCGGGCACCAGCCCATGAGACCCGTTGCGAGGGGAACGATGCCGATGTAGCCCCAGACCGGCAGCATGCCGGCAGCGGTTGCGCCGATCAGACCGGCGCCAGCAACGATGCGAAGGATTTTGTCGATACCGCCAACATTTGCAGCCATGATGTTTTCTCCGTTAGGTGTGGTGTACGACGCCACTGTAACGGTCTGGCCGGTGGGGGTATGTAACCGCGGTCACACAGCCGCAAGTTTTTGCAATCCGGGGCGATTGGTGATGGTGATTTGTTCGCGGCCGAGCGTCACCAGCCCTTGCTCGGCAAAGCCTTTGAGCAGTCGGCTGACGATTTCGCGGACGCTGCCAAGCTCGTCGGCCAGTTGTTGGTGGGTGACGCCGAGCACGGTTTCATTGCGGGCCAGAAGCAGCTTGGCCAGCCGCTGATCGAGGCGGGCAAAGGCGACTTCCTCGACCAGTTGCATCAATTCGCCGATGCGGTCGGCAAACAGATGAAAAACGAAATCGCGGAAGGGGGTGTGTTCGACCATCAGTGCTGCAAAGGCGCCGACAGGAAGGGCGGCAAGCGTGAGCGGCGTTTCGGCAATGCCACGGGCGTTGTAGTCGGTATGGCCGAGCAGGCAGCTCGATGAAATGATGCAAGAGCCGCCGGGCACGACGCGGTAGAGCATCAATTCGCGCCCGCTGGCCGCCAGTTTGATGACCTTGACGCTGCCTTCAAGCAGCAGCGGAAAGCCCTGACAGGGCTGGTTTTCGGCAAAGACCTGAGCGCCGGCCGGCAGATGCATGATGGCCTGCGGCGGCAACAGGGCGGCGAGCCGCTCGGCGGGCAGGCTGCGTAGCGCCGGATACAAATTCAGCACTTTTTCCCGGTTGACCGCAGCATTCATATTTATCCGCCTATCTGGGCCCACACCGGGGCGTGGTCGGACGGTCGTTCGAGCTTGCGCGGTGCGCGGTCGACGCCGGCCGCGCTGCATTTCTCGGCCAGCGGTTTCGAGAGCAGCACGTGGTCGATGCGCAGGCCCTGATTCTTCTGAAAACCGAGCATCCGGTAATCCCACCACGAGAAGGTTTTTTCCGGCTGCTCGAAGAGCCGGAAGCTGTCGCTCAGGCCTAGGCCGAGAAAGCGCTGGAAGGCGGCACGTTCGGGCGGTGAAACGAGAATGCAGTCGGCCCAGCGTTTCGGGTCATGCACGTCACGGTCATCCGGCGCGATGTTGTAGTCGCCGCACAGCGCCAGTTTGGGATACTTGGCCATCTCCTCGCCGACCCAGACGGCCAGCGAATCGAGCCAGCGCAGTTTGTAGTCGTACTTGTCGCAGCCGACTTCCTGGCCGTTCGGCATGTAGGCGCAGATGACGCGGGTATCGCCGACCGTGCCGCTGATCAGGCGCTTCTGTTCATCGGGAAAGTGCGGGTTGCCGCAGACGACATCGGCAATCGGCTCGCGGGCGAGCAGGGCGACGCCGTTGTAGGTTTTCTGCCCGGAGAAGGCGACGTGATAGCCCGCCGCTTCAATCTCGGCGCGCGGGAAATTGTGGTCTTCAAGCTTGAGTTCCTGCAGGCACAGCGCATCCGGTTTTGCCGAGGCCAGCCAGTCGAGCAGGTGCGGCAGGCGGACTTTCAGCGAATTGACGTTCCAGCTGGCGATCTTCACTTGCTCTCGCCGCTCGCTGTCTTGGCTGTACTCTTCGGGTAGCCGGCGAGGTCGAGCAGATTGTTGTAGGCGCCCGCTTCAAAGCCACGGAAGCTCTGTTTGCCGACCTTGAGCGAAGGAAGGAAGAGGTCGCCGACTAGTTGCTTCAGTTCGGCAACTTCCTCTGGGGTTTGCACCATTTTTTCGGTGAAGGGCACGCCGCGTCCGGTCAGCAGATCGCGGGCGTTCTTGCATTCCAAGACGCAGTCGGCGGACGTATAAAGCGTCACCGGGAAGGCTTCGGCATTGCCCGCTTCGTGGCAAATGACAGGCCGTCGCCGGCGTCAGCTTTTTCGCCATTCCTGACGACATTCTTTGTCTTGCCCGGTGGTGGTGTGTCGGAAACGACGGTGCGGCCGGCAGAGTCTGTCCAGCGATAAGTGTCGCCGACTGCACAGGTGGCGGCGAGAAGCAGGCACAAGGTAAGTGGATAACGCATGGCTTTCCTCCCTTATATTCTTAGGCAGCAATCATACCGCTATGACGAAGCAGTGCATCGACGCTCGGTTCGCGACCGCGGAAAGCCTTGAACGACTCGATGGCCGGGCGTGAGCCGCCAACCGACAGGATCTCGTCGAGGAAGCGTTTGCCAACGGTGGCGTCGAACGGATCACCGGCCTCTTCGAAGGCCGCATAGGCGTCGGCCGACAGCACTTCGGCCCACTTGTAGCTGAAGTAGCCGGCACCGTAGCCACCGCCGAAAATGTGCGAGAAGCTGTTCGGGAAACGGTGCCAGGCGGGCGGCAGCAGCACGGCAACTTCCTTGCGCACGTCGTTGAGCACGTCCATCACGGTCAACCCGGATTTCGGGTCAAAATCGGAATGGATCAGCATGTCGAACAGCGAGAACTCGATCTGGCGCACGGCCATCATGCCGCTCTGGAAGTTCTTGGCGGCCAGCATCTTGTCGAACAGTTCGCGCGGCAGCGTGGCGCCGGTGTCCACGTGGGCCGTCATCCCCTCGACGACTTCCCATTCCCAGCAATAGTTTTCCATGAACTGCGAGGGCAGTTCGACGGCATCCCATTCGACGCCGTGGATGCCCGAAACGCCCAGCTCTTCGCCGCGCGTCAGCAGGTGGTGCAGGCCGTGGCCGGTTTCGTGGAAGAGCGTGGTGACGTCGTCGTGCGTGAAGGTCGCCGGTTTGCCGCCGTTCGGGCGCGAGAAATTGCAATTGAGGTAGGCAATCGGCTTCTGGATGCCGTTGAGCACCCGGCGGCGCGAGCGTGCTTCGTCCATCCACGCCCCGCCACGCTTGGTTTCGCGGGCGTAGAGGTCGAGGTAGAACTGGCCGACGAGATCTCCGGCCGACGTCTCCAGACGGTAAAAACGGACGTCCTCGTGCCAGACCGGCGCCGTGTCCGGCTTGACCTTGACGTTGAACAGGCTCTCGATGACCTTGAACAGGCCGCCGAGCACCTTGGGCTCGGTGAAATACTGCTTCACTTCCTGTTCGGAGAAGGCATAGCGGGCCTGCAGCAGCTTTTCGGAAACGTAGGCGGCATCCCAGGGCTGGAAGTCGGTCAGGCCGAGTTCGTCCTTGGCGAAGGCGCGCAGTTCGGCGATGTCCTTGGCGGCGAAGGGCTTGGCCTTGGCCGCCAGTTCGCGCAGGAAAGCGAGCACCTGGGCCGGCGTGTCGGCCATTTTCGGGGCCAGCGACACTTCGGCGAAATTGTTGAAGCCGAGCATCTTGGCGTCTTCGACGCGCAGTTCCAGCATGCGCTGGATGATCGGCGTGTTGTCCCATTCCGGCTTGCTCGAGCCGTCGTGGAATTCGGCGGCGCGCGTCGCGTAGGCGCGGTACATGCGGGCGCGCAGTTCGCGGTTGTCGGCGTACTGCATGACCGGGCCGTAGGACGGGGCCTGCAGGCTGAAACGCCAGCCTTCGACACCGGCCTTTTCGGCAGCCGTCCTGGCGGCTTCCTTGGCGTCGTCGGGCAGGCCGGCGAGCAGGGCTTCGTCGGTGACGACTTCGGAAAAAGCATTGGTCGCGTCGAGCAGGTTTTCGGCAAACTTGGCCGAGAGCTGCGACAGCTCTTCCATGATGGCCTGGAAGCGCGGCTTCTGGTCTTCCGGCAACTCGGCGCCGGACAGGCGGAAGTCGCGCACTTCGTTGTTGACGACCTTTTTCTGTTCGACGCTCAGCGTGGCGTATTCGGCGCTGTCGCGCAGCGCCTTGTATTTCTCGAACAGCTTGAGGTTCTGGCCGAGCTCGGCGTAGAAGCGCGAGACTTCCGGCAGCATCTCGTTGTACGCCTCGCGCCAGGCGGGAATGTCATTGACCGAATGCAGGTGGCCGACGATGCCCCAGGCGCGGCCGAACGGCTCCAGGCCATCGGACAGCGCACCGGCGAAGTCCTTCCAGGTGGCCGGGGTGGTGTCGGCGGTCAGGCGCTCGATCAGCTCGCGTCCTGCGGTCAACAGCGATTCGATGGCCGATTTGACGTGTTCGGGTTGGACGGTATCGAAACGGGGGAGATCGGAGAAGTCGAGCAGGGGATTTACGGTCGTCATTTTTAGTTTCCAGGCAAGAAAAACGGGCGGTCAGGCCGCCCGTTGAATCTGGGGGGCAAACCCCTATTCTACAAGCTCGCGGTAGGCATGCCACGAGGCATGGCCGAGAATCGGCATGATCACCACCAGTCCAAAGAGCAGGGTGGCGAAACCGAACAGCGTCAGGCCGACGAGCAGGGCGGCCCACAGCAACAATGGGATCGTGTTCTGCGCGAAGGCTCGCAGGCTGGTCATCATGGCCGTGGCCGCATCGGCGTCGCGGTCGAGCATGAGCGGAACAGCAACGACGGAAAACGCAAAGACAAAGAGCGCCAATACGCCGCCCAACACAAACCACGTTGCGGTGAACGCCAGGTGCTGGCCTTCGAAGAGGATTTCATTGAGGTAGGTGCTGGCCATCGGAGCAGAATCGGCGCCGATCAGGGCGAAGGCGACGGCAGAAAAACGCTCCCACATCAGCATGATCAGCGCCAGGATCAACCCGAAAAACGCCAGCGACTGGCCATTGCGCCGGAAACACTTGAGCGAGTCGATGAACAGGATTTTCTCGCCAGCTTCGGTACGCCGGCTCAACTCGTAAAGCCCGGCCGCGAGCAGCGGCGCAATGAGGAAGAAACCGGAGATGGAAACCGAAAGCAGATGCGGGCTCTGGAGCAGGGCGAGGATGATCAGATCGCCACCCAGCGCGAAGAGCAGGCCATAGGCCAGCGAGGGCAGCGGGTTGGCCTTTACGTCCCGCCAGCCGGCGCGCAGCCAGTGCAAGGGGCGGTCAGCGCAAATGCGCCGGATGTGGGGTAAGGGCACCCCTTGGGCATGGAAATCGGAAAGCGGGTTCATGGCAGCCTCCTCGGTTGGGATCACGGTCGTTTGACCGGGGTGAGGGAGCGGGGTTCAGTTGAGGATAAGGAAGGGATTGGCTGGGAGCGGTCGCGGCAATTGATACAACAAGCGGACAATCAACTATGGGACGTGTATGCTTTTGGCGTTATTTGTCTCTGGTGCCGGTGAAAATTCGAGTCTGGCCCCTTTTACGCACGAATTACCGGAATTGGATTATGGGTCTTCCTCGCACTTTCATTGGTTTTAGCAGCACTGACATTCGTGAGTACAGGTTAATGCTCGCGTGGAAAACCCATGAACACATCGACTTTGATTTCATCGACTGTCAGCTTCAATCTGAAATTCGTTCCGAAGACGAGAGCTATATCAAGTCAAAATGTCGGGCCAGAATCAACATGTCCGGGACATACATCATGCTCATAGGGGCGGACACACGATCAAAGCATAAATATGTCCGTTGGGAGGCTGAGGTCGCACTGGAGAAGAAGTGCAGAATCATTGGAGTCAACCTCGACAAGTCTCGGCGTTTGGTGACCGAAACTTGCCCTCCGATCATCCGCGACGTAGGGGCTGTTTTTGTGTCCTACTCCCCCAAGATCATTGCCTACGCTCTTGAGCACTTTCGCATGGGTGAGAATGGCAAAAATTACTTCTACCCCGACAAAATCTACGCACAAGTCGGACTCTAGCTGTCCCTTGCCTCGAACGTTCAGCGTCGAAAAGCAAAAACGCCCACATTAAGCGGGCGTTTTTCTTGTAGCGACGGTCGTTTACAGCGTCTTGCCGGTGAGCTTTTCGTAGGCTTCGATGTACTTGGCGCTGGTCTTGGCGATGACGTCGGCCGGCAGCTTGGGGCCGGGGGCGACTTTGCCCCAGTCGAGGGTTTCGAGGTAGTCGCGGACGAACTGCTTGTCGTAGGACGGCGGGTTCTTGCCTTCTTCGTACTGGTCGGCCGGCCAGAAACGCGAGGAGTCCGGGGTCAGGGCTTCGTCGATGAGGTGCAGGGTGCCGGCGGCGTCGATGCCGAATTCGAACTTGGTGTCGGCGATGATGATGCCGCGGCCCTTGGCGTAGGCGCAGGCTTCTTCGTAGAGGCGGATGGCAGCGATGCGGGCTTCGTCGGCGAGTTGGGCGCCGTTCTTGCCGGTGCCGGCTAGTGCTTCGGCGAGGTCGGCGCCGCAGTGGGCCTGAGCGACGGCGAAGGAGACATTTTCGTCATGATCGCCGACTGCAGCCTTGGTGGCCGGCGTGAAGATCGGGGACGGCAGCTTGGCGGCCATTTTGAGGCCGGCCGGCAGGGCGATGCCGCAGATGGCGCCGGTCTGCTGGTAGTCCTTCCAGCCGGAACCGATGACGTAGCCGCGAACGACTGCTTCGATGGGCAGCGGCTTGAGGCGCTTGACGACGACGGCGCGGCCACGGACCTGGTCGCGTTCGTTTTCGGCGACGACGGTTTCCGGATCGATGCCGGTCAATTGGTTGGGCACGATGTGGCCGAGCTTTTCAAACCAGAAGTTGGCGACGGCTTGCAGGACTTCACCCTTGCGCGGGATCGGGTCGGGCAGGATGACGTCGAAGGCGGACAGGCGGTCGGTGGTGACGATCAGCAGCTTGTCGGCGTCGACGGCGTAGATGTCGCGGACCTTGCCCTTGTTGAGGAGCGGCAGGCTGGTGATGGTGGATTCGAAAAGCGGAGCGGTCACGGTGGTGGTCCCGAAGGCAAAACGTGCATTATAAATTAACCTGAGGGTGGTGTTTTGGGTGCCTGACGCGTCCGGGGTAATGGCATGGGTTTCCGCCTTGCTGGCGGGCGTACTTTCTTTTGCTTCGCCAAAAGAAAGTAGCCAAAGAAAAGGCGACCCCAGGGTCGGCGCCCCTTCGGGGTTCCTTCCGCTACTCGACGGGCCGGGCGGCTTGCCAGAACTCGCCTGCGGCTCAAACATGGCAAGCCGACAGCCCCCGGCCCGCCTGCGTTGCTCAGCGCCTCTCATGGGGACCCGAAAGGCGTCCAGGCTCAACCGATGTGCCCCGAAAGTGATTTCCACGGTCAACCGGAAAAAAGGCCAGAAAATGAAATCTGCCATTCAGGCACCCAAGCCAAAATACGGATGTTTCACCGGGCCCCTTGAGAGGTGCCGAGCAACGCAGGGGCTGGCGGATAAAGGGCGAGGACTGTCTGAGGGCGAAGCCCGAGTTCCGCAGCCCCCGCCAGTCCCTAGTAGCGCAGGGAACCGGCGCAGCCGGCACCGACCCAGGGTCGCCTTCTTTTTGCTTACTTTTTCTTGGCGAAGCAAGAAAAAGTGAGACGCGCTTCAAGCGCGGAAACCTGTGTTTGAGAAAACGACTGTCGATTCAGCTTCGGAAAACGACTGGCGCCTCAAGCCGCGCCGCCCTCTTCTGCCGCCAGTTTCTTCCGCATCTGCCGCGTTCCCCAGAACACCAGCCCGGCGATGATCGGGATCGAGATCGCCGTGATCATGTCGGTGTTGAGGTGGTGCAGATCCTTCGTGCCTTTGGCCAAGTACTGCACCAACTGCGAGCCGTAGTAGGTCAGCACGACGACGGAGAGGCCCTCGACCGTTTCCTGCAGGCGCAGTTGCAGTTTGGCGCGGCTGTTCATCTGGCCGAGCAGTTCCTGGTTCTGGCGTTCCAGTTCGAGATCGACACGGGTGCGCAGCAGTTGGCTGTTGCGGGCAACGCGGGCGGAGAGCTCTTCCTGCCGGCGGCTGATTGCTTCGCAGGTATTCATGGCCGGCATCAGGCGGCGCTGCATGAATTCAAAGAAGGTAGGCAGGCCGGAAATACGGGTTTCGCGCAGCTCTTCGATGCGCTGCATGACCAGCCCGTGATAGGCGCGGGAGGCGCCAAAGCGGAAGGTCGTCCGGGCGACGGAGTGTTCGACGTCGGCGGCGAGGGCTGACAGGATGCCGAGCACTTCGCGCTCGTCGGCTGGCGACTCGGCTTTGCCGATACGGTCCATCATGTCGGCAAGCTTCTTTTCGCCGTCGTACAGCCAGCGGCCGACTTCCTTGGCAACGGGCAGGCCGAGCAGGGCCATCATCCTGTAGGTTTCAATTTCGCACAGGCGCTGCACCGTGCGGCCGGACTGCCGCTGGGTCATCTTGTCATTGAGGACAAGAAAGCGTGAAAAGCCGTTGTCGATCTTGAAGTCGGTGAAAATCCAGGCGGCGTTGTCGGCAACCTTGGCGGCAACCATCGTTCGGCCGTTCGGCGTCAGGCCGGCGAGAACCGAATCCGGGCTGATTTCGGTGGTTGACCGCAGCTCGACATGGGTTGCGACGATCAGCTTGCCGGGGATGCCGGCGATCCATTCGGGAAGCACCGCATCGAAGGCGGTGGCGTCGGGATGAAGTTCTTCTCCGGCAACCAGCGGCCGGAAGAAGGTGTAGCTGGAAAATTCGGTGTGCAGCTCCCAGCGCATGCGGAACGCGCCGGTTTCGATCATGAGGTGGGAGTCGGAACTTTCGATCGAATTGCAGACATGACCCTGGCAGAGCTTGCTCAGGTTCTCGCGAGCGGCCGGGGCTTTCTCGGTGCTGTGCTTGAAGACCAGATGCGAGACGAGCACTGCTCCAAGCAGGGGCACTGGTGGCCGGGCGTGGAACTCGTTGTTGAGGCGCTGGCGGAGCGGGTGCTCCTGCAGCTCGGAAAGCATCAGGCGAGGGTGCATGATCGGCGTCAGGGGTGTTGTTGTTGCGGTGCAGCAGATTGTAGCGCAAGGTGTCCACAAAACGACGGATGTGGTGATGCCGTGTGCCTTGATTTTGCGAGCGATTTTTTTCTTTTAGGCACCAATCGACAATCCCTTGCGCTCGGAAAGCGGGAGGGGGCGGAGTGGCGTAAAATGGTGGGCTGACCAAGGCAAGAAGCTGCCTGACCAACACAAAGGGACTATGAAAGACTATTACGGATTGCTCGGCGTCTCGCCCGATGTGACCACCGAGCTGATCAAGACGGCCTACCGCAAGAAGGCGGCGCAGTTTCACCCTGACCGCAACCCGGCGCCCGATGCGGCGACCAAGTTCCGCGAGGTGCAGGAGGCATACGAAGTGCTGGCCGATGTCGATCGCCGCAAGTTGTATGACGAGACCCGCCGTTCCAGTCTGATCGATGACCCTCTGGCGGTAGCGCGCGAAATCTGGTCCAACCATTTGGGAAAAATGCAGCAGTGAAAAAATCTTATTACTTTGCCGA
The DNA here is from genome assembly GCA_016705475.1 of Betaproteobacteria bacterium. Lineage (GTDB taxonomy): Bacteria > Pseudomonadota > Gammaproteobacteria > Burkholderiales > Rhodocyclaceae > Azonexus. Next base: position 362,726 of record JADIYD010000001.1, read on the forward strand.
ACTGTCATCGTCCTACGACGCCGAAATCCAGGATCTGCTCAACGATTCGGAAGGCAAGTCGGCGCTCAAGGCCCGGCTCAGGGAAAAGCGTCAGGAACTGGCGGCCATCCTGCCGATGATCGAATTCGCGCCGGAGATGGTCGTGCCGGTTTTCTTCGACGCGTTTTCCTTCACCAATCCGAAGGCGATGGTGGCGGTTGTTGATTGCGAACCGGATGACGACGATTTTCCGGGTTGGGACGAAGTTGCCCAGCTGCTCACGGTGGCCGATTGGGCGGCGCCCTACGTGACAGCCGTGCTGGCCGAGCGGGCTGGCGACGACTTCATGGTGACGGCGGCCAGCCTGGAGTTCATCCGCAAATTCGATACCAGCGCACCCGAGCCTGCAGCCAAGGACGATGAGGATGGCGAGGACGGCGACGAGCGCGGAAACGATAGCGATGGCCGCGACGATGATGATGGCGATCGCGACCTGGCCGAAGCCGGCGATGACTGGCTTGGCGAACAGGGCTTCGATTCGATCAAGTCCTGATCAGGACCCGCAGAAGTACGAATTTTCAGATAAGGCATGACATGACGCATCCCGTTGTACTCAAGACTTCCCAGCTGATCCTGGCTGGCGACCTGCAGGGCGCCGAAAAGGCCTTGGTCGAGATCGCCGACAACGAGGGCGACTACGCCCTGGTCGAGGTGATGAACGATATCGCGCCGAAGGACCTGCTGGCCGTCATGCGCGGCTTCGATGGTTCGAAGCAGTCGATCGTCAACATGCTGGTCACCCCGGAGCAGTTCGCCCGGGCGGTCATCCTCGAGACGCGTTACCGCGACCAGACCCACGCCGCCCTGCACGGCATGATGAACGCCGTGCTCTATCGCGACGAGGACATGACCGCCGAGTACCTCGAGGCCATTGGCGAAATCGAGGGCGGCTACGAAGTGCTGGCCAACTATTTCGGCGAGCGCGACGACGAATTGCTGGCCTTTGCCATGTCCGGCGTATTCTCGGAAGATTTCGATGCCGAGCACGCCCATGAGTCGAAATCGATCTCGTGGCTCAACGAAAAGATCGAGGAGATCGACGAAGCGCTGCACGAAGGCAATTCCATCGCGGGTTCGCGCCCCAAGGTGCCCCGTTCGCAGATCGCCGACCATGACTGGCAGGAGACTGCCTGGGTGCTGCGCTACGAACTGTCCGACATTTTCGAGCAGATCGTCATCACGCTGCGCGACCGCCTGCAGCACCGCGTCGAAATGCTGGAGGAAGGCGAAGCGGAAGACAGCAAGCCGAAATCCGCGCCGGCAGCGGCAATGGATGACGAGGAATCGGCGCTCTAAACATGGCTTCAGTGAACAACTCAGTCGCGGTCGTCGATAACCGCCCGTATTTCGAGAAAGCCGTCCGCTTCGGGCTGGCGCAAGGCATCCTGACGCGCGAAACCATGGCCCGCATCGAAGCCGATGCGCCCAAGGGCATCGTCCAGATCGCCGACCATTTCGGCACCGCCTATCTGCGCACCGATCTGGAAAGCGCCGTGGCGCGCATGAGCAACTTGATCAGCCTGTATCTCGAAGACTTCTCGAACGGCGACCTGCGAGCCGCCGCCATGTCCTTGCGTGACAACACGCTGCTCTCGCATTCGCGCGGTGGCTCGGAGATGCTCAAGCGCCTGCACGCCATGCCCGGCGACACCAGCCTGCATGCACGCAGCGTCGATGCCCAGGGCCAGAAAATTTTCGTCAATGAGCGCAGCTTTGCCTTTCCGCTCAGCGTCGCCGCTTACCGCACGCAGGTCGAGCAGTGCCAGGCCAACCAGATGCGCATCGATTTCGCCCGCTGGCTGGCACGGCAGCTGAACACCAAGCCGGGCGAGTGCGAGGACTACAGCGCCGAAGAGGTCATCCGGTCAGCCATGCTGCTGCTGTACGTTGGCGCCAAAACGCTGGAAATGCCGTCGAAGCGCGAGTTCGTCCAGTTGATCGAGGCGCTGCGCAAGAAGACTTTCAAGCACAAACCTGCCACGCTCGACGCCTTCCTGCGTGACGCGCCGTCTGCCTTTCAGGAAATGACCCGGCAGGCCATGCAGGATTTCATCGACGATGCCCTGCCGCGCCTCAAGTCGCCGGAAAAGTCTGCCGACGAGATTCTTCATGCAGAAGCCCAGGGCGCCTTCTTCGTCCGTGATCTTCCCGAAGAAGACGTCGTCGCCTACGACCGCCTCGTCGCCAAGGAGTGGGTGCGCATCACCAAAGGCAACGCCGACGACCCCGATGTGCTGGCAACCATTTTCCTCAACGTCGCCACCGGCCATCCGCCCAAGGCCGCCGCCCTGCTCAAGGAGGCAAAGAGCATCATCGCCGCTTTCCGCACCCGGGGTTTCGACAGCAAGGCGGTGCTCGCCTTCATCGACGAGCACGCCCCGTTCGAGCAGCGTGAAGATCTAAAGCTGATGTGGACACAGGATCTGCAGCCCGACGCCGAAATCCATCTCGCCGACAACGACCCGCAGATGCCGGATAGCCACATGGATAGGGCGTTGCAGTACTTCCGCCAGAACTGCGTGGCGAACTGGAAGGGCAGCCGCTAGGAGCGTGCTGCGGTCAACCGGAAAAAACGGCCAAAAATGAAACGGATTGGCATTGGCCAAAAACCATTCAGGTCGCGCTTGCCAACCGGCTGACCCACAAAATCCTTAGAATACGCAGCCATGAAATCACCGCTTTCGCCGCTGTGCCGTTCCGTCTCGCTGGCCATCCTTGCCGGCTTGCTGCTGGGCGCCTGCACCTCCACGAAATCGTTGCGCTCCTACCAATCCGAATCTTTCTCCAGCGAAACGCCGTATCAGTACTACAGCAACCGGGACGCCGAAGGCGCCTGCGAAATTGGCAAGCGCGCCCTGCTCAGCCAGGGCTATCAGATCGATGACGAGAAGGCGCGCAGCATTCGCGGCGAGAAATTTTTCCGGCCGAGGCCCGACGAGGCAACCCGCCTGAGCATCACGCTGGTCTGCCTGCCGAGCAGCCTGGGGGCGGTCATCTACGCAAGCGCGCTCGAAACCCAGTTCGAAATGAAATCCAAGGGTAGCAATGCCGGGGTCAGTGTTTCCGCACTCGGCTCAGTCTCGCTGCCGTGGGCCATCGACAAGGACACCCTCGTCAAGGTCGGCGAAGAAACGGTGACGGCCCCCGACTTCTATCAGCGGCTTTTCGATCTGGTCAAATCGCTCGACAGCTAACGGGCTGTTATTTCCGCTCCGAATACGTCGGCAGCGTGATGCGGTAAGTCATGGCCAGCAGACGGACGGTGAGAACGACAGCCATGCCGACCCAGGCGGCGATCACTGACGAAACGCCAACATATTGCAGCCCGACCAGTGCCAGCGCGCCGGCCCCGGCGGCCGAGGCATAGAGCTCGCCGCGCACGAAAACGAGCGGCACTTCGTTGCACAACACATCGCGCAGCACGCCGCCGACCACGCCGGTAATGACCCCGAGCAGGCTGGCGACCAGCCACGGCGCGTGCCATTCCAGCGCCACCTGCGTGCCGGCGATGGTGAACAAGGCAAGGCCGATGGCATCGGGAATCAGGAACAACCGTGGCGCCAGCTTGAGGCCGCGCACAGCAAAGAAAATGATCAAGGTTGTCGCGAAGGCGACGAGCAGGTAAGTCTGGTCGCTGATCCAGAACACCGGCCGATCGAGCAGCACATCGCGCACCGTGCCACCACCCAGCGCCGTCGCGCTGCCGACCATCACGGCGCCGACCAGGTCCATGTTCTTGCGGCCAGCGTCGAGCACGCCGGTCAGCGCGCTGACAGCGACGGCGGCGAGGCCGATCCAGTAAAGCAGGTTTTCCATGATTGATCGAAATGGGCAGGAGCGCGAAGTGTAGCGGTTTGCGCCGGGCCGGGCATGGGCCGCTGTCGTCGTCTTGTTCAGCATCGAACTTGCGGCAACCTTCCAGTTCCTCGGCACTCAGGTGATTTCGGGGTGCGAGCAGCTCGCAAATCGGCTGGGCGATGCTGGTGGGACTGCCCACGCAGTTCTAATGTCATCCGGCAAGACAGGCCAAAACTAAATTTTTGGCACATACCAGAAGCAGTTCCCAAATTACTCAAGGCATTTGCCGCGTTCTTGCCTGAAACTTCGATTTCTATTGCTGAATAGTGACGGGGGCATCAAAGCCCCCGCTTTCTGCAAGCCCTATTTGAGCTAAGTCGTCATTGCCTGAAACGCCGAAATTGAAGATTTTTCGGATAAAAACAGCCTCTATCCAGAACTGCTCGAAGAGAATCAGGCACGTTTGCGTGCAAAGCCTAGGCCCAGCAGACCCAGGCCAATCAACGCCAGCACACTCGGTTCAGGCACGTTGTTGTTCTGGCAGGTAAGGCATTCAAAAAGCACGTTATCAACAATCACACCGACGTTATCGGCACTGGAGGTTTCAACGTAGAGCTGGGCAGCTGTCAACGAAACTCCAGAGACTTCCCAAATATACGTCGAGAATGGCGCATTGGCGTTGAGTGGCGAAGGGGAGTCGAATCCAATTCCCAGAATGCCGAATACAAAGCTGTCCGCTGCGCCATTACGCTGGTTGCCCGAAACATCAAGGCTAAACCGATAGGTTTCGCTGGAGAGAAGATTGAATACGGACTTCGAAGTCATTCGCCCGCCATCACCGGTCGATCCATCCAGATCAACACAGCCACCTGCCCCAAAACAACTGATGCCAAAGCCGCCGTTTCGGATGTAATCGATAGCGCCGTTGCTCACCGTCCAGTTGTTGAGGGTGTTGAAGTTGAGCACCGAAGCGGCGCTGTCAGTATTGAAGTTATCCTGGAGCAGAACGGTGGCAGCTTGGGTTGGCAAGGTGACCAAGCTTAGTGCGGCGAGGCCGGCGACGATCAGTGTTTTGAAGTGGCGCATGATTTTGGGTCTTTCTTGGATGTTTGGGAATTCTTGAAATAGACCCAGCAACTATCACGCCATTGCTGCGGAAGCTTGATCCTGCCGCGTAGTTCGTCGGGGAATACTGTTGCCTAGCAGCCTGTCGGACTAAAGTACCGCCAATGAGATAATGCTGACGTGCCAACCAAACCCAGTCCGAGCAATGAGCCGCTTTCATCCTGTCGACCGCCAGACCGGCTACCTTCTTCCGCCCTCGGTCGATGAATGGCTCCCGGAAGACCACCTTGCCCGGTTTATTGTCGAAGTCGTTGATGGACTCGACGTCAGCGCCCTGGAGAAAGCCTACGCAGGTCGTGGCAGTACAGCGTACCACCCCACCGTATTGTTGGCCTTGCTGATCTATGGCTACGCCAACGGCGTCTTCTCAAGCCGGAAGATTGAACGAGCGACCTACGACTCGGTGGCGTTTCGCTACATTGCCGCCGGCACCCACCCTGACCACGACACGCTGGCGACCTTTCGCCGGCGCTTTCTCGATGAGTTGGCGGGACTGTTCGTACAAGTGCTCGAGATGGCCCAGGAAATGAAACTCTTGACACTGGGCACCCTCAGTTTGGATGGCACCAAGATCAAGGCGAATGCCTCTCGCCACAGCGCCCTGTCACATGGGCGCATTGAGCCGTTGGAAATCCAACTCAAAGCGGAAGTTGAATCCTTGCTGGCGCAAGCAGAGCAAGCCGACCAATCTACCGTGCCGGACGGCATGAATCTGCCTGAAGAAATAGCCCGTCGCCAAGTGCGGCTGGAAGCCATGGCAGCAGCCAAGGTCAAGATAGAGGAACGGGCCAAAGCCCGTTTTGAGAAAAGAGCAGGCCGAGCACGAGGCCAAGCTGGCACATCGCGCACAAAAGTTAAAGGAAAGCGGCAAGAAGCCCGGCGGTAAGCCGCCAAAGCCACCGACTGCCGGGCCAAAGGCACAAGACCAACTCAATCTGACCGATGAGGAATCGCGGATGCTGCCGGTGCCCGGTGGTGGCTTTGAACAAGCGTACAACGCTCAGGCCGCGGTCGACACGACCAGCATGCTGATCGTTACGCTGGGTGTCACACAAGCCAGCAACGACAAAGAACAGGTGCTGCCGATGCTTGAGCAATTGGCCGCGTTGCCGGCATCTCTGGGGCAAGTGGAACGCCTGTTAGCCGACACCGGTTTTTACAGCGCCAAAAATACTGAGGCCTGCGAGGCCCGTGGCATTGACCCGTTCATTGCGGTGAAGCGTGACAAACACCATCCGGCACCGCAAGAGCGCTTTACCGAACCTGCGGCCTTGCCTGCCAACGCCAGCCCCACCCAAACCATGGCGCACAAGCTGAAAACAAAGGCAGGCCGGGCGCTCTATGCCTTGCGCAAGCAAACGGTCGAACCCGTGTTCGGCATCATCAAGTCCGTGCTGGGCTTTCGCCAGTTCTCGCTACGGGGACTAAAGCAGGTGACCGGTGAATGGACGCTGGTGTGCCTCGCGTGGAATTTGAAACGCATGGCCGTATTGCGTCCGCAGTAGCAAAAAACAGAAGGAATCGTGCGTCTTCAGGCAAAAATCAGCGAATTCCGGCCTCGTAAGCTCAATTTCTTGGAATCGCTCGGGTCAAGCCCGACAGGCTGCTAGAGAAAGGCTGTAAAAAAAGCCGACACAGTTTCCGTGCTGCGCCCTTGGGTGCATAGCTATAGCTGAATCACGATTCTCGGCTTGTTCAAAGTCAGCGGCCAACGCACTTGGCTGAAGTTTCCTGAAAACCACGATTTCGCGGGAACGGCTACTCGATCAGTGTTTCCCTTGCGCCATAGTTTCGGTCGGCCGATTTACTGCGCTGCCGAGCTTTCGGTCTTTTCGATTTCCGTCAGCGTCAGGTAGCCGTCCTGGGTGTTGATGACCTTGTAGATGGCATCGGGCTTCGCTTGGGCTTTTTTGAGCACAGATTGCCATTCGACTTCGGCCGAGCGCAGGCCGTCGATTTTCTTGTGCAGCGCCGCGACACTTTCCGCCAGCTCGGTCTTGAGGTCTTCGTTGAATTGCTCGACCTTTTTGGCGGTGGGGTTCATGACGATGAGCGCGGTGTTGGCGAGCGTGAGAACGAGGGCGACACCGACGAGGATCAGCGTGAGCTTCTCGAATGATCGCGTCTTGGCGGGTTGCTCCGGACTGTCTTTGGCCTCTTTTTCGCTCATGCTCTCGCTCCCGGTTTGCTTGGTATATCTACCCATTACGGCCGAGGTGTGGACAAACTTGAGTTTTGCTTCGCCGGACGGGCAATCTGGCTTGCCACGGTCAACCGGAAAAAATGGCCCGATTCGAAATTATCGGAGTGCCTTTAACGTTAAAAAAGTTGCCCTGCTTCAACAAGAATAACCGCCATCCACGCGAACATGGAAATGCCGACTGCGGCGGCAGCCATGTCTTTGATCACCTTGATCTTTTCGTTATGGCGATCCTCAACGAAGTCGCACAGTGCTTCGATCGCGCTATTGATAATTTCTGCAACGACAACGAAGGCGGTGGCAAGGAGGATGACCAGAAAATCGACCCAGGCACGCAGCGAAAAAGCTGCGATCAATATGATGGCCGATACGACAAGCTTGTAGGTCACTGACCAGTCATAGATGACGGCATAGCGAAGTCCTGAAAAAACGGTTCTCAGCTTGCGCGGCGGATGGTAGCCCCGTTCGCCGATACCAAGAAACTTGTGCCTCATGAAACTTTCCTTTGTTCGATAGTCAGTTTTTGTGCAGCGATGACGCAACCGATGGCCGCGAAAAGCCCGAAAACGATGTCTGTCGGGAAATGCGCCTGCAAGTAGGCACGGGAAGCCATGACCAGCAGGACGAGCACTGCTGCGCCAAGGGCTTTGGCAAAAAGGGATCCGGTTCCTTGCAGAAAAACCATGGCCAGCAGGACTGAAGTGACCTGCATTGCGTGGGCGCTGGGGAAACTCCAATCCACGGGAAGTGGAATGCTTGCAGGGTAGAGCTCGGGCCGTGGGCGCTCGACAATGATCTTGGTGATGTGGGCAAGGCTGCTTGCCAGGAGCAGGCTCAAGGGAACAAAGAGGCAGGCGCGCCAACTTGAGCGCCAGTATTCTTTCCATGCCGTAAAAACGGCGAGCGGTACCAGCACCCACAAAGATCCCAGCCAAGTTATGGCAGCAAGGAATGTGTCGAGTTCGCTTGATTTCCAGTCATTGAGCATGCCAAGCACTACGGTGTCGAACCACGGCACACTGCATTTGCCGCCCGTGCAGACCAGGGGGGCGCCAATCATCAGGATGCCTGCCGAGCCGGCAAACCAGGCCGCAGCGCCCGCTATATGTCGAGGCATCAATGTTGTTCGGTCTCCGGCAGTCGGCTGCCATGGTGTGCCAGATCCTCACGCAATCGGCGGATTTCGCCATGGAGTCGCGTCAGTTCGCTTTCGACGGTTGGATGCCCATCGCCTTGTCGTTCCTGCTGAATCGCATTGACGATGACAGCGATAAACAAGTTGAGCAGGGTGAAGGTGGAGGCGAGGATGAAAATCAGGAAGAAAACCCAGGCATTTGGAAAAACCTCCATTACCGGGCGAACGATGCCCATCGCCCAGCTTTCAAGGGTCATCACCTGAAAGAGAGTGAAGGCACTGTCGCCCAGTGTGCCGAACCACTCCGGAAAGGCTGCCCCGAACAACTTGGTGGCGATCACGGCCGAGACATAGAAAATCAGACCGATGATCGCAGTCACCGAACCGAGACCCGGCAAGGCTGACAGCAGGCCGCCGATAACCCGCTTCATGCTTGGCACCAGCGTGACCAGGCGTAGCACGCGGAGGACGCGCAGTGCGCGCAGCACCGCCAGCGGGCCTGATGCAGGCACTAGCGCAATGACCACCACAGAGAAGTCGAACACGTTCCATGGGTCGCGGAAGTAGCTCAAACGGTGAGCAATGAGGCGCAGCGCGATTTCGACGACGAATATGGCGAGAATTGCCTTATCAGCAACATTCAGCCAGTCCCCCCAGTCAGCCATCAGAGCCGAACTGGTCTCCATGCCGAGGATGACAGCGTTGATCAGGATGAGCCCGATCAGCACATGCTGGACCCTCGGCAATTCGAGCACTGCGGCCACGCGATGCCGCCAGCTGGCGCCGTCAAGGCAAGCATCGGCGGCGATCATTGTGCCTTGAGCTCCTCTTTTGAGCCCTCCCTGGCACGTTCGCGGGCATCCTTTTTGAGAGAGAGGATGATCGACGTGGCGATGATGGCTGCTACCACCCCAAGCGATACGGCCACCGGAATCTTGAAGAGGTCGATGAGCAGCATCTTCACGCCGATGAACATGAGCACGATAGCCAGGCCGTACTTGAGCAGCGAGAAGCGGTCGGCCATGTCGGCGAGCAGGAAGTACATGGCGCGCAGGCCGAGGATGGCGAAGATGTTCGAGGTGAGCACGATGAACGGGTCAGTGGTGATGGCGAAGATGGCCGGAATCGAGTCGACCGCAAAGATCAGGTCGGTGAATTCGACGAGGATCAGCACGAGGAAGAGCGGCGTGGCGTAGCGCACTACCTTGCCGGCTTCCTCCTTCATGACGAAAAAGCGTTCGCCCTGGAGGTCATCGGTCACCTTCATGTGCCGGCGTATCCAGTTGATGACCGGGTTGTTGGCAAGGTCCGGGGTGGCGTCGGCAAACCACCACATCTTGATGCCGGTGACGAGCAGGAAGGCGCCGAATACGTAGAGCAGCCAGTGGAACTGGGTGATGAGCCAGACACCGGCGAAGATCATGACGGTGCGCATGACAATGGCGCCAAGGACGCCGAGGATGAGCACGCGTTTCTGGAGTTCGAGCGGTACCGCGAAGAAGCTGAACAGCATGAGCCAGACGAAGACGTTGTCGATGGCCAGCGATTTTTCGATGAGATAGCCGGTGATGTATTCCAGCGTTTTCTGATTGGCCAGTTCCCGGCCTGCCGTGCCGTCAAGGTACCACCACAGTGCGCCTGCGAAGAGGAAGGAGACGCTGACCCAGATGCCTGACCAGGTGGCAGCTTCCTTGAGGGTAACGCGGTGTTGCTTGCTGCCGCCGACGACGAAGAGGTCGATGGCGAGCATGATGAGGACGATGACCAAAAACCCGGACCACATCCACCAGGTGCCGATTGTTTCCATGAGAATTCTCTCCCTGTCAGAAAACCTTCAAACAGCCCTCGCCAAGTGCTCCTTGCGGATAACGACACTCTTGAGGTGCTGCAAAGGTCTTGCTCGCGGCCCTGTTGCCAGAACCACCCGTGACGCCGGGAACCGATGAATCATTCCGTGCTGACGACGTCGCGGCGGAGAGCTACTCCCCCTTGTCCTTGTACCGGACTACAACTATCCGGCGTTGTTCAACGATCAGGCATGAGCCTGCGAAAATTGAGCCTTGGAGCGAACGCGCAACGAGGGAATCGCGTTGTCAGCGACTTCGTAGAGGTCGATTTCCCAGTACTTCATGGCTTCGGCAACGAGAACCGCTTCGCCACCGGACAGCCTGCTGTCGGCATTGACGACGTCGAGCATCATGCGCAAGACCTGTTTTCGCAGCAGCGGGTGCTGAACTTCGGCGAGCAGAAGGTCGATGTTGTCCACATCCAGTTCCAGCTGTCCGGCCGGTGTGCGATGCGCGCTGGTCAGCATGTCGTTGCAGAGATCATGGATCACTTTGTCAAAACCGGCTTCATCCAGGCCCAGGCGGCGAATGGTGTCGGTGTGGTCGAGTTGCCTCAGTTCGCTGGCATCGATTGCGCCGTCGGCCATCAGGGTCAGGGCAACAAGGCGGCCCATGGCTTCGGGGCTGTCGGAAGGGTAGTGGCGCATCTTGAATCTCCTTGATAGTCAGGTTGGTGTTTCGGGTTGGCCCCTTTGCTGCGGGGACGGGATCACTATGAGGGTGGATTCATATTTGATCCAATTAAACAAACGATGGTGACTCATTAGTTAAAAATTATGGTTTGTCCTGGGCGAAATTCATAGTGCCGCAATGGCCAGATAGGCCCGCAACTGCAGTTCGTTCGCGCCCTGTTCATCGGTCGGCCTGGCTTTCTGCAGAACCCTCCGGGCACTTTCGGCGGATGCCGCCATAGCAGCATCGCTGAAACTGACGCGGAAGGATTCCTGAATCTCGGGCAGATCGACCCGTTGGTCGCGGGCTGGCCGCTCCTGGCGCATCGCGAACTCACGAAGAACGCCAGTGCGCAGCGGTGCTGCCGTGGACTGGGAGGGCAGTCTATCCAGTAGCAACACGGTGCGTTCCTCCGAAGTTTATTGCCGAGCTGCGATTGCTCGGCATCTCTGATGGCTCGCAATGGCGCGGGACGGACGATTCGCCCGTCCCGCACAAATCCATGCCCCAGCGCTCAAGCGCCAGCGCAATCAATGAGGCTTCTCCAGCGCTCAGGCGTTGGTCGGCATGGACGATGTCGAGCATGATGCGCAGGATTTTTCGCTGCAGCCCGGCGTCGCTGATTTCGTCCAGAATCGCACTGGTACGGCGTTCGTCCAGTTCGAGCAGGCCGGACGCATTGCGGTTGGCACTGGCCAGCATGTCCGTGCAGTATTCGTAGTAAATTGCGTCGAACTGGTCGTCATCCAAGCCGAGTCGAGCGACCACGTTCTGCCGCTCGAGCAACAGGATTTCATTGCGATCAACGGCCCCGTCGGCCATCAATGCCAGTGCCACGATGCGGGCGCCAGCTTCAGGACTGTTGTTGGTGTATCTGCGCACTTCAGGTCTCCTTGAAAAATCGGGTTGATGTCTTGGCTACTTCCAACTCCACTATCGATGGAGAAACATATAAAATCCAATTAAACAAACTGTGTCATTTGATTGGCTGGGACTTATGTATGCCGCGTCGCCGAATTACCTTTCGTCAGCTGGAAACCTTTGCCACCGTCAGTCGCCTGAACAGCTTCACCAAGGCCGCTGACGCCCTGCATCTGACGCAACCCGCCGTCTCGATACAGATCAAGCAGATCGTCGACACCATCGGGCTGCCCCTTTTTGAGCAGAACGGGCGCGATATTGCCCTGTCGCCGGCCGGTGAGGAACTGCTGCAGACCGTGCGCAGCCTTGACGACATCTGGAATCGTTTCGAGTCGGCGATCGATGAGCTGAAAGGCTTGAAACGCGGCAAATTGCGCGTCGCACTGGTGACCACGGCCAAGTATTTTCTGCCGCGCATGCTGGGCAGTTTCTGCAAACGCTATCCCGATATCGACCTCGAACTGGAAATCGCCAATCGCGAGAACATCGTCCAGCGCCTGCGCAACAATCAGGACGATCTCTACGTGATGTCCTACCCGCCCGATGATCTCGATATCGTCCGGATGCCCTTTCTCGATAACGACTATGTGGTCGTCGCGCCCGCGGCGCACTGGGCTGTCGGCAAGCAGCTGTCCCTGCAGGATCTGGCCGCCGAGTCCTTCCTGTTTCGCGAACAGGGCTCCGGGTCTCGCCATGCGATCGATCGGCACATGAACGAGACGGGCACGCAGCTCAAGGTGCGTCTGTCACTGGCCAGCAACGAGGCGATTCGCGATCTCGTCGCCAGCGGCATGGGGCTGGCGGTGCTCTCCCGGCATGCGCTGGGCAACGACCTTGCCCGCGACGGACTGGCCACGTTGAACGTCGATGGTTTTCCGCTAAAGCAGGCGTGGAACGTGGTCTATCTGCGGACCAAGATACTCTCGCTACCGGCCCGGGCGTTCCTCGATGAGTTGCTCAGTGAAGGGCTTGGTCAGGCTTGAAGCGCCAGTCTCCTCAACGCTGTCCGGAGCCTGGCGCCTTGGCACTGCTGGGCCTCGGGCTGGCCATCGGACGTCGCCGCAAGCGCCGGGCAGACGACGGTTCTATCTGAAAAATGGGGCTTCGGCTCCCGTTGCGTTTTTTGCATGTCATCGGCTAGGAAGCGAGCACAGTCGAATCGCAAGAAAAGCTGATTGTCCGCAGACATTTTCTGCCGGGTAGATCTAGCCGGAAAATGTCTCTTGCTGGGCGAGAACAAACATTTTTCACCCGCAAAAAAGCCGCCCGCAGGCGGCTTCTACGGTCAACCGGATAACTCGGCTTATTTCACGATCTGGTTCAGTTCGCCCTTGGCGTATCGATCGGCCATTTTCTCCAGCGACATCGGCTTGATCTGGCTGGCGCGGCCGGCGCAGCCGAAGGCTTCGAAGCGGGCGAGGCAGATTTTCTTGGCGGCTTCGCGGGCTGGCTTGAGGTAGTCGCGCGGGTCGAACTTGCCCGGGTTTTCGGCCATGTAGCGACGAATGGCGCCGGTCATGGCGAGGCGGATGTCGGTGTCGATGTTGATCTTGCGAACGCCGTGGGCGATGCCCTTGACGATTTCCTCGACCGGCACGCCGTAGGTTTCTTTCATATCGCCGCCGAATTCGCGGATTTCAGCGAGCAGTTCCTGCGGCACGCTGGAGGAGCCGTGCATCACCGGTCGATGGCGAGGATGTCGCCGGTGGGCTTCTTGGTGAATTTCCAGGCGCCGTGGCTGGTGCCGATGGCGATGGCCAGCGCGTCGCAGTTGGTTTGCTTGACGAAATCGGCGGCCTGATCCGGGTCGGTCAGTAGTTGCTCGCGGGTCATGGTGCCTTCGGCGCCGTGGCCATCTTCCTTGTCGCCCATCATGGTTTCAAGGCTGCCCAGCACGCCGAGTTCGGCTTCGACGGAAACACCGATGGAGTGGGCGAACTTGACGACTTCCTTGGATACGGCGACGTTGTAGTCGTAGGAGGCGGTGGTCTTGCCGTCGGCTTCGAGCGAGCCGTCCATCATGACGGAAGTGAAGCCGGAGCGGATGGCGCCCATGCAGACGGCCGGGCTTTGGCCGTGGTCCTGGTGCATGACGATGGGCAGGTTGGGGTAGGCTTCAAGGGCGGCGAGGATCTGGTGGCGCAGGAAGGGTTCGCCGGCGTATTTGCGGGCGCCGGCCGAGGCTTGCATGATGACCGGGGCGTCGACCTGGCTGGCGGCTTCGCAGATGGCCCAGACCTGCTCCATGTTGTTGACGTTGAAGGCGGGCAGACCGTAGCCATTTTCGGCGGCGTGGTCGAGCAGTTGGCGCATGGAGACGAGCGGCATGGGAACTCCTGTTTGGTAACGTGTTTAGCTAATTGGTCTATTTTAGATGATTTGATGGTCGCCGACGCGGACGATCTTCAGTGTGTTGGTGCCGCCGGCGCAGCCGATCGGTTCGCCGATGGTCAGGGCGATCAGGTCGCCTTTTTCGACGACACCACGGTCGATCAACGGTTGCTCGGCTTCGGCCAGCAGCAGGTCGCGGTCGGAGTGTTGCTGCTTCATCAGGAAGGGTAAACGTCGCGGTAAAGCGCCACATGCGACCGATCGATTCGGCATCGGGGGTGAGCGACAGATCGGCACGCCGCAATTCAGGCGGCTCATCCAGAGGGCAGTCGAGCCGGATTGCGTGAGCGCGGCGATGGCCTTGACCTTGAGGTGGTGCGCTGTCCAGATGGCGGCCATGGCAATCGACTGGTCGATCCGGGTGAAGATGCGGTCGAGGAATTCGCGGTCAAGCGTGACTTCGGCCGAACGTTCGGCTTCGATGCAGATTCGCGACATCGACTCAACGGTTTCCACGGGATATTTGCCGCTCGCCGTCTCGGCTGACAGCATCACTGCATCGGTGCCATCGAGGACGGCGTTGGCAACGTCGGAGACTTCGGCGCGGGTCGGCACCGGCGAATAGATCATCGACTCCATCATTTGGGTGGCGGTGATGGTCAGCTTGTTCTTGTCGCGCGCCATGCGAATCATTTTTTTCTGCAGGGCGGGAACAATCGCATCGCCGACTTCAACAGCAAGATCGCCACGGGCGACCATGATCAACAACTGGCGCGCCATGTACATGTCGGCAGCACTTTTCGGAAAGAAGACCGCAGCAGAAATCGACGCCGATCTGCGCCGCCGTCTTGATATCGTCCATGTCCCTGGCGGTCAGCGCCGGTGCGGTCAAGCCGCCACCTGACGATTGATGCCCTTGTTGTTCAGAGATCACCGCCGACCAGGACGCGCGTGGATTTCACGTGGCCACGCACGCCGAGCACTTCCAGCTTCAGGCGACCATCATCGACAGCAGGATGTCGCCATTGACCACATCGCGGGCAGATCTGCAATCAAGACCAACGCGTTCCTGATTGCCGAGCGGGCACTGGGCATCGAGGATGAAGTTTTCACCAGGAATCAGGTGATCTTGCCCGCCATCAAATTTGCCGACGCGGATTGTAGGCCCTTGCAGATCGCCCGGAATGCCGACTGTCCGGCCAAATTTTGCAGCAGCGGCACGAATGCCGGTGGCGCGGGCAATGTGGTCTTCAACCGTGCCATGCGAAAAGTTCATCCACACGACGTCGATGCCGGCTTGAACGAGGTTTTCCAGAACGTCTGTGGTGGAAGAGGCGGGGCCCAGCGTGGCAACGATCTTGGTGTGGCGTGACATGTCTTCTCTATCCCTGATTGTTTTT
>JADIYD010000002.1 GCA_016705475.1 Betaproteobacteria bacterium
GCTACCCTTGAAGTCATCAAAGGAACGTAGCAACTTGGCTACGCCAGCTGGCGGATCAATAATTGCCGCGAAATGCCGTCCTTTGACGGGAGGAAGAAACTCCCCGCAGATCCGGTCGATGGATCTCTGCTGAACGCCAATGCCGCACTGCATATCGAAGAAATATCTGACTGCGGTTTTGCAGCACGGTGAGCCGTTTCAGGACACCACGACTCTCCTGACTTTTTGATTGCGCGCGGCAGCTCAAACGCTTTGATCTCAGCAATCGGTCGAGCGCCAAGCCGGGGAAGACGTCTCGCTCCAATCGGCGAATGATCTTGACGGCATGACTATCAGCCCAGTTTGGGAAAACTTGGCAAACCACTCTGACAACAACCTCGAAACTGTTCTCGAACGCTCGGTACGAGCTGCTTTCTGAATCTTCCACGATTTTCACCAGGATCAATTCCGTCAGCAAGCAGTCGCTTGGCTTCATCACACTTGTCGTGCAGCCTTCCGACCAACCTCTGGATAAGCCCCATGGAAAGGGTTTTCGCTTGCCAGCAAAGCGGTAATCCAGCTATACCGCATCATTGGACAAGCAAGCCAAGCCATACCATCGTCCAATTTGGTCAACTTTTCTGGCGATTTTGCATTGCGAATAGAGGTATCTGAGAGCGGCATATTGTTAACTCTCCTTTACGGTAACTGCGATTACCGTCAAATCTAAATCCTTACCGTCAGATTGCAATAGACGGCTTTGGACTACCTAGGACGTGAAAAAGGCCAGAACCCTTGTGTTTGCAGGGGTTTCTGGCCTTTATCGGACTACTTAGTACTTAATTCTGGTGGCCAATCGCGGAATCAGACCACGGACACGCGGATTTTCAATCCGCTTGCTCTCCAACTTCAGGCTAATTGGCCAAACGAGGGCGCATGATAGCGATGTCACTGCTGCTCCCCAACCAGCCGGAGGTGTTTTTGCGGACTCATGTACCGATTGGTGGCGATTGGCGGTAAAGCTCAGAGAAATCGTCAGAGGGGGGCAGCGGGGACCGGGGATGCCAGGCGGCGAAAGCGACATGCGCAACTGCGCCACAGCCATGGGGGCTCGGCCGCAAGCTGGCACGCGAGCCGTGCTGCGTAGCGATTTCCTGAACAATGGCAAGGCCCAAGCCACTGCCTTCAGTTGTCGCGTCGTCCACCGGTAGAATCGCTCAAGACGAGTATGCCTGTTCTTCGCTGATGCCGCCCCATTGTCCTCAACCTCTAACAGCACGGTGGCCGGATTGACGACGATTCGACAGGTTACTTGCCCCCCTCGGGTGTAGCGCAAGGCGTTATCGAGCAGGTTCTTGGCGAGCTCGGTCAGCAGGAATGAATCGCCAACGATCATGGCAGACTTGTCTGACTCAAATCCGAGATCAATATTCTTTGGATGGCCACCGGCACCCAGTCAGTGACGACGTCGCGAATCAAATCAGCCAGATCGAGCGGCTGGTGTTTTTGCTGCGTGGCTACGCCACCCTCAGTGCGCGCCAAAGTCAGCAGTTGGTTGATCAGGCGGCCAGCGCGGTCAACGCCTGTCGCTATCTGACGCAGGCGTGACGCGGTGCTTCGGGATCGGTTTCACGAATGGCAAACTGGGCCTGCGTCTTGAGACCGGTCAGCGGGGTCCGCATCTGGTGGGCAGCATCGGCAACGAGGCGCTGTTGTGCCGTTACGCTGCGCTCCATGCGCTCAAGCATTTCGTTGAAGGCTTCGACCAGCGGCTCCAGTTCTTCGGGGACGCGTCGGGTAGCCGATAGGCGAGAGGTCACTGGGTTCCACGCGCCTCGATGGTCTGGCGCAGACGGGTCAAGGGCCTCAAACCGCGCGACAGGCCAAACCAGACAAGCATGACGGCGAGCGGAATGATGATGAACTGCGGAAGAATCACGCTGGCTACGATCTTGTTGGCCAGCTGGCTGCGTTTATCTGTTGTCTCGCCGACTTCAATGAGCACCCACTGCGACCGCGTCATTTGTGGCTCGGCGAGATAGGTGTGGCCAGACGGAGGTCCTGCCCCTTGAAATCAGAATCGCGCATATAGACTTCGCCAGGCCATGGCTGAATCGTCCGACGGCAACGCCAAAGTCGGGAGATCCTTATCACCGGCCAGCAGCTTCCATCTCCGGAGATGACATGAAAATAGACGCTATCAATCTCGTCAGCTCGCAACATGGCGCGAGCAGAGGCCGGCAACGATAGCAAGGGTTTGCCGTTGACGGGCTTTACCTGACGGGCGATTGCTGCGGACATGCTCACGCAGCGCCTGATCGTAGGGGTAATTGGCAACGTTGTTGGGGCGAAGTAATGGGTGAAGGCAATGCTGAGCGGCCAGACGAACAGCAGGGGCGCCAACATCCAGTCGAGAATCTCGCCAAACAGCGAGCGCTCGGATTCAGAACCCGGCCCCGGCTGGTTACTCGCTTTGTGGTCGCTCAAGGCAGTAGCCCAGGCCGCGAACGGTCGCGATCTTCACGCCCCCGGTTTCAATTTTCTTGCGTAATCGATGAACGTAAACCTCAATGGCGTTGTGGCTGACCTCGTCACCCCAGCCACAAAGATGATCGACCAGCTGGTCCTTGCTGACAAGGCGGCCCATGCGGCTGAGCAGGACTTCGAAGCCCGACTTCGCGAGCTGATAGTTCGAGTGCTTCGCCGTTGATCAGAGCCACCCGACCGACTTGATCGTAGCTCAGCGCACCGCACTGAATGGTTGGCGAGGTTCCAGCCGAGCGGCGGGTCAGGGCGCGAACCCGCGCTTCGAGCTCGGGCAGCTCGAAGGGCTTGACCATGTAATCATCAGCCCCGAGATCCAGCCCCTTGACGCGGTCACCCGTGCCATCAAGGGCGGTCAGGATGAGCACCGGCAACTGTGGTTGCGCGCGCGAATGCCTTGAGCAGGTCGAGCCCGGACAGCTTCGGCAAGCCGAGATCGAGAATGAGCAAATCATAGGACACGGTCAGCAATGCGGCGTCTGCCTCCACGCCATTGGCTGCCCAGTCTACGGCGTAACCGCCCTGACGCAGCGAGCGGGAAAGACCATCGGCGATGATGGTGTCGTCTTCAGCAATAAGTATGCGCATGGTTCTGTTTGGCCTGAGCCGACGCAAGATTTCCTGTAAGCCTGTCGCATTATTCTAATCGGGCTGTTCTCCTTTATGGTCTCTGGAGTACGTGGCGAATGCCGCTACTCAGGGGGTTGCCCGACCTGCACTGGGCGGCCCCCTACCGTTTTTTCCTAGCCCAAGTCATACAGTCTATCAAATAAACTGCCCTGCGCTTCCCGCAGCGCACAAGCACGCCCGCATTTTTACGATTCAGGCGTTCTCGCCATGCCTGCTGCGGTCAACCGGGATAAATCCTCAAAAACCAGAACGAAAAAAAGCCCGGGTTGCCCCGGGCTTTTTGCTGACGAGAACTCGTCTGATTAGTGACCGCTGGCGCCAGAAGCACCCAGACCGGTCTCGGAACGCAGTTGCTGAGACGGGTACAGAGCACGTTCTTTCTTGGCCTGTGCGGAGTTGTCGAGAATCGACACCAACCAGATGGTGAAGAACGCAGCAGACATCGAGAAGATGGCAGCGGAGTTGTACGGGAACCAGGCAGAACCCTTCGGATTCAGCATGACCGCTTCCCAGACTGAGGCAGAGCCAATCGTCAGGATCACGGCAGAGGCCAGACCGACGAAGCCACCGACCACGGCACCACGGGTGGTGCAGTTCTTCCACAGCACGGACATGAACAAGACCGGGAAGTTGGAAGAGCAAGGCGATGACGAAGGCCAGCATCACCATGTAGGCAACGTTTTCCTTCTCGAAGGCAATACCGAGCACGACAGCCAGAACACCCAGACAAACGGTGGTGATCTTGAAACGCGCAGTTCCTGCTCTGAAGTACAACCCTTGTTGAACACCGAAGCGTACAAGTCATGGGAGACAGCAGAAGCGCCAGACAGGGTCAGACCAGCAACCACAGCCAGAATCGTTGCGAAGGCAACGGCCGAGATGAAGCCGAGGAACAAGTCACCGCCAACAGCCTTGGCCAGATGCACAGCAGCCATGTTGCCGCCGCCCTTCAGACCTTTGGCCAGTTCGCCGCCGACGTAGAATTCGGTCGGGTTCTGGATCAGGTTGGTGATAGCGCCGAAACCGATGATGAAGGTCAGGATGTAGAAGTAGCCGATCCAGGTGGTTGCCCAGGCAACCGACTTACGAGCTTCCTTGGCATTCGGCACGGTGAAGAAGCGCATCAGGATGTGCGGCAGACCAGCCGTACCGAACATCAGGGCCATACCGACCGAGATCGCGGAGACCGGATCCTTGATCAGGGCGCCCGGCGACATCAGTGCGTCGTGCTTGGTATGAACTTCAACGGCCTTGGTGAACAGCGCTTCCGGCGAGAAGCCGAACTGCAGCAGCACGGAGACGGCCATGAAGGTGGCACCAGCAAGCAGCATGCAGGCCTTGATGATCTGCACCCAGGTCGTCGCGGTCATGCCGCCGAACAAGACGTACATCATCAGCGACGGAACCGACCAGGATTTCAGCGTAGAGGTAATCCATGCCGAAGAGCACCTTGATCAGCTGACCGGCACCGACCATCTGCGCAATCATGTAGAAGGCGACGATAACCAGGGAAGCGGAAGCTGCGAAGATACGAACCGGGGTCTGGGCGAAACGGTAGGAAGCCACGTCAGCAAACGTGAACTTGCCCAGGTTGCGCAGACGCTCAGCCATCAGGAAGGTGATGACCGGCCAGCCGACCAGCCAGCCGATCGAGAAGATCAGGCCGTCGAAGCCGTTGGCAAACACGAGACCGGAAATACCCAGGAAGGACGCGGCAGACATGTAGTCGCCGGCAATTGCCAGGCCGTTCTGGAAGCCGGTGATACCGCCACCGCCGGTGTAGAAGTCAGCAGCCGACTTGGTCTGCGAGGCTGCCCACTGGTGATGAAGAGGGTGCCGCCGACGAAGATGGCGAACATGACGATGGCAGTCCAGTTGGTGGCCTGCTTCGCGGTATTGCCGAGGTCGGCACCAGCAGCGATGGCGCCACCAGTAACGGCCAGTGCCAGAAGGCCGGCGAGGATCTTGGTAAATTTGGTCATCTTACTTCTGTGCCTCCTTGATCAGGGCTTCGTTGATCGAGTCGAACTCGCTGTTGGCACGGCGAACGTAGATCCAGGTCAACAGAATGGTGAAAACGATGACGCCCACACCGATCGGCACGCCGATACTCATGGTGTAGCCTTCACCAATCTTCTGGGCGAGGAATTCCTTGTTGAAGGCGACCAGCAAAATGAAGCCGTAGTAAGCGGAGGCGCTGACGATGGCCATAATGATGGAGTACTTGCTGCGCATGGCAACAAACTCCAGGAATTTCGGATTGGCTGTAATCCGATCAAGGGTGTCTTGCATTGATTTGCTCCTCAGATTTTGTTTGTAGAGGCATTGCTGCGAAGCGTAATGTAGGTGTGGCGTCTTACAACTAACACAGACCGTTACAAAAGTTATAACGTAGATCAAGGCAATCACAGGCGTAGCGATATTTGCACGCCAAAAAAACCCCGCACAAGGCGGGGCTTTTCATGGCGGTGAGGCCGGGCCGGGAATTACATTCCCATGCCGCCCATGCCGCCCATACCACCCATGCCGCCCATGTCAGGCATGCCGCCGCCCGGCTTGTCTTCAGCCAGTTCGGCAACCATGCATTCGGTGGTCAGCATCAGGCCGGCGATGGACGCAGCGTTCTGCAGTGCAGTGCGGGTCACCTTGGTCGGATCGAGCACGCCCATTTCAACCATGTCGCCGTATTCGCCGGTGGCAGCGTTGTAACCGTAGTTACCCTTGCCACGCTGCACCTTGTCGACCACGACAGACGGCTCGTCACCGGAGTTGGCGACGATTTCGCGGAGCGGCTGCTCCATGGCGCGCAGAACGATCTTGATGCCGGCATCCTGATCGTGGTTGTCGCCCTTGATCTTGCCGACAGCAGCACGAGCACGGATCAGCGCAACACCGCCGCCAGCGACAACGCCTTCTTCAACCGCAGCACGGGTAGCGTGCAGGGCATCTTCAACGCGAGCCTTCTTTTCCTTCATTTCGACTTCGGTGGCTGCGCCAACCTGGATGACGGCAACGCCGCCAGCCAGCTTGGCAACGCGTTCCTGCAGCTTTTCCTTGTCGTAATCGGAAGTCGCTTCGTCGATCTGGGTGCGGATCTGCTTGACGCGCGCCTGGATCATGTCGGCTTCGCCGGCACCGTCGATGATGATGGTGTTTTCCTTGGAAACTTCGATGCGCTTGGCCTGGCCCAGATCCTTCAGGACAGCCTTTTCCAGCGACAGACCGGTTTCTTCGGCGATGACGGTACCGCCGGTCAGGATGGCGATATCTTCGAGCATGGCCTTGCGACGATCGCCAAAGCCCGGGGCCTTGACGGCAACGGTCTTCAGGATGCCACGGATGTTGTTGACGACCAGGGTCGCCAGCGCTTCGCCATCGACATCTTCAGCGATGATCAGCAGCGGACGGCCGGCCTTGGCAACTTGCTCCAGAATCGGCAGCAGGTCGCGGATGTTGGAGATCTTCTTGTCGAAGAGCAGGACAAACGGGTTTTCCATCAGGGCTTGCTGCTTGTCGCCGTTGTTGATGAAGTACGGTGACAGGTAGCCGCGGTCGAACTGCATGCCTTCGACGACGTCGAGTTCGTTGGCCAGGGACTTGCCATCTTCAACGGTGATGACGCCTTCCTTGCCGACCTTTTCCATGGCATTGGCGATGATTTCGCCGATGTCGCCATCAGAGTTGGCGGAAATGGAGCCAACCTGAGCGATTTCCTTGGTCGTGGTGCACGGCTTGGAGAAAGCCTTCAGCTCAGCGATCGTGGCGATCACAGCCTTGTCGATACCGCGCTTCAGATCCATCGGGTTCATGCCGGCGGCAACGTACTTCATGCCTTCGCGGACGATAGCCTGGGCCAGAACGGTAGCGGTCGTGGTGCCGTCACCAGCGATATCGGAGGTCTTGGAAGCAACTTCCTTGACCATCTGGGCGCCCATGTTGGCGAACTTGTCTTTCAGTTCGATTTCCTTGGCGACGGAAACGCCGTCCTTGGTGACCGTCGGGCCGCCGTAGGAACGCTCGAGTACAACATTGCGACCCTTGGGACCGAGGGTAACCTTGACTGCGTCAGCCAGGATATTGATGCCTTCGACCATGCGGGCGCGGGCGGAATCACCGAATTTGACTTCTTTAGCTGCCATTTAATAGCTCCTGAATTTTGATCAATTTTTCCGGTTGACCGTGGGATCAACCGGCAATTCCGGGGTGCAGAACTTACTTCTGCAGAACGCCCATGATGTCTTCTTCACGCATGACCAGGACTTCCTGACCATCGACCTTGACAGCCTGGCCGGCGTACTTGCCGAACAGAACGCGGTCGCCAACCTTGACGTCCAGAGCGATCTGCTTGCCGTTGTCGTCACGCTTGCCCGGGCCGATGGCCAGGACTTCGCCCTGATCCGGCTTTTCGCCAGCGGAATCGGGGATGACGATGCCGGATGCAGTGGTGCGCTCGGCTTCAACGCGCTTGACGATCACTCGGTCGTGCAAAGGACGGATATTCATAAATCTGACTCCTGAAAATGAATTGCAACACTCGGAAAATTGGCCGGCCGCGCCAGGCGCGGTTACGGGACCAGAGCGGGCGGTTTGTTAGCACTCGTCTCTGGTGAGTGCTAATAATAGGGGTGGTAGAGAGCTATTTCAAGGGCGAGCGTTGAAATTTTTCCGTTTGCTGTCACCCGCACTGAGAAGCGAAGCGCCGGGTGAGCACAAATTTCAGAAGAAATTCGACATGCCCAAAGTCATAAAAAATACTAGCCATTAACGTTTGATTTTGGTATTTTGCAACATTAGACAAACGCGATATCGCCAGCAACGAGGCCCGTCAATGAAAAACAACCAACCTATTACGCAGAGGGAAGTCCTCTTTCCGCCGAACTGTTACCTGGTCTCCAAAACCGACCTCAAGGGCATCATCACCCAGGCCAATGATGCTTTTGTCGCTATCAGCGGTTTCACCCGGACAGAACTGATCGGCAGCAGTCACAACGTTGTCCGCCACCCGGAAATGCCCGCAGCCGCCTTCGCTGACCTCTGGAAGACGGTCAAGGCCGGCCTTCCGTGGCGCGGAGCCGTCAAGAATCGCTGCAAAAACGGGGACTATTACTGGGTCGAAGCCTTTGTTGTTCCTCTCAAGAAAAATGGCGAAATCACCGGCTACATGTCGGTACGTACGCCGCTGGCAGCGGACAAGAAACAGGCTGCCGAGGCGCTCTACCGGGCGGCCGGCAGCACCGGCAAGCTGCCGGAAAACGCTCGGCGCAGCATTCCGCTCGCTGCTCGCCTGTGGGCTGCAATGGGTGCGCTGCTCGTTCTGATGGGAATAATCGGATTTTTCGGCCTGCGCAACCTTGCTGAAACCAATCAGGAACTGAATTCGATGTATCGCGAGAATCTCGTGCCGTCGAATACGGTCAGTCGCATGATGTTCCTGCTCGCCGACAATCGTTCGCAAGTCATGCTGGCCCTGCAGCACGATCCGACGAGTCCCTTCGTCAAAATGCATGAACATCCCGTCGACATGCACGTCAATGCGACATTGAAAAATCGCGAGGAAATCAACAGCCTGCTCGAAACCCTGAAGAAGCTGACGCTGACCGACACCCAGAAGGCCTTGCTCGACAAGTTCTCCGAAAGCCGCGAGAAATTCTCGAAGGAGGGCGTCAACGCCGCCCGTGGCCTGATAGCAGAGGGCAAGTTCAACGAGACGAACGTGGTTCTGCTGACCAAGATCAACCCGCTCTATGCTGAGCTCCGTCGCAACGGCGAGGCGCTGATCCAGCAACTCAGCAGCGACGCCGAAGCGCGTTACGTCAAGGCGGAGAAGGAATATGCCTCGGTGCGCAACACAAGCATCGGGCTGATGATCTTTGCAGTCTTGATCACACTGGTCGGCGGCGGCCTTCTTATTCGCTCCATCGTCGCCCCGATGCGCAAGGCCGTTGCCCATTTCGACCGGATCAGCGAAGGAAAACTGACCGACGAGATCGACATCCATGGGCGCGATGAAACGGGTCTGTTGCTATGTAACCTCGGGGTCATGCAAGGCACCATCAAAGCCATGCTCGACGAAATCAGCACGGCGGCAAATAGTATTGACGAGCGAAGCAAGCTGCTAGAGGCGCAAATGATCCAGGTCTCGACGCAGTCCGTGCAGCAACAGGCCAGTGTCGAAGGCGTGGCTGCAGCCACCGAGGAATTCAGCCAGTCGGTTCAGGAAGTAGCGGCCAATGCAGAGGAAACCGCATCGGCAGCCCGCGACTCGCAGACCCAGGTCAAGCTCAGCAACACCAACATCAGCCAGAGCATGGCGGCAACGACACGTGTCGTCGAGGCTGTCACCGCCTCGAACGCCACGATCGACCAGCTAACAAGTCGATTGCCAAGATTGGCGACATCACCCGCGTTATTGCCGACATTGCCAGCCAGACCAACCTGCTCGCCCTTAACGCGGCCATCGAGGCCGCCCGGGCCGGCGAACAGGGCCGAGGTTTTGCCGTTGTTGCCGACGAAGTTCGCAAGCTGGCCGAAAGAACGACAACGTCGACGGCTGACATCAACAACACCGTCAACGAGATTCAGTCGGTGACCGCACAGGCCGTGGCCAGCATGGACCTTGCCGCGCAGGAAGTGGATACCGGCATCGGCATGTTGCGCGAGAGCGTTGCCGGACTCGAAGGCATAACGAACTCGTCGAGCCAGGTATCGCTGATGGCCAGCCAGATTTCTGACGCAGCGCGGCAACAAGGTATCGCCGCCGAGGAAGTTGCCGGCAGTATGCAGCAGATTACCGACCTGATCGAGCAAAACACCTACTCGGCCAATGCGGCCAAGGAAATTTCCGAAGACCTGCTCCAGACCTCGCACCAGCTTGAGGCGGTGATCGCATCGTTCGAGCTCTATCGACGCTGAGCGGCCATTTGCAGCGACTACAATGGGGGCTTTCGAGCTCCCTTTTTTTTGCCATGTTCCAGCCCAACCCGACGCCAAACGTTCCGAAACAAAGCACTCTGCGGCTAAACATCGGCTTGTTGGCACTGGCCACAGCGGCCAGCCTGGCCCGCGCCGACCTGCCGCCCACCGTGCTGCAGGCCCTCAAAGCGGCGCAGATTCCGGCCACCAGCGTCGCCGTCGTGGTCCAGCCGGTCGATGCCGGCACCCCTCTGGTTGCCCACAATGCCGGCCGCGCGATGAACCCGGCATCGGTCATGAAGCTGGTCACCACCTACGCCGCGCTCGACTTGCTGGGACCGGCCTACACGTGGAAAACGACAGCCTGGACGGAGAATGCCGCGGTCGACGGGAATTTGAATGGCAATTTGCACCTGCGCGGCAGCGGCGACCCGCGCTTTGCCATCGAGCACCTGACCGCCCTGCTCCGCCAGATACAGGTGCGCGGCATTCGCCGGATCGACGGCGATATCGTGATCGACCGCAGCGTTTTCAACATCCCGGCCATCGACCCCGGCGCCTTCGACGACAAGCCGATGCGCCCCTACAACGTGGGGCCTGACGGCTTTCTGCTTAATTTCCGCGCCCTGCGCTTCACGCTGCAAGCCGACAACGGGCGCCCCCGCGTGCTCATGGAAACGCCGAGCGAGGGCCTGCGTATCGACAACCAGTTGCGCGCTGGCGACGGCGCCTGCGGCAGCAACTGGAAGGATCTGATCCAGGTTCGGCTGATTCCGGAAAACCACGGCAATCGGCTGGAGTTCACCGGCAGTTACTCGGCACTGTGTGGCGAAAAGCCGCTCAGTCTGGCGCCATTGTCCGCCGAGGCCCAAACCAGTGGGCTGATCCGCGCGCTCTGGAAGGAGCTCGGCGGCACACTGAACGGCCAGGTCCGCGCCGGCAATGTGCCAGTCGGTGCCAGGCTGCTCACCCAGCACGAATCGGCGCCGCTGGCCGACGCGGTGCGCGATATCAACAAGTTCAGCAACAACGTCATGGCGCGGCAGGTTTTCCTGACCATCGGCAGCGATAGTGCCCCCGCCACCGCCGAGCGCGCTCGGCAGCGCATCGCCGACTGGCTGGCCGGCCGTAATCTGCGCTTTGCCGAACTGGTCCTCGACAACGGCTCCGGCCTTTCACGCAGCGAGCGGATCAGCGCCGACAGCCTCAACCGCCTGCTGCTTGACGCCTGGCGCAGCCCGGTGATGCCGGAGTTCGTGGCCAGCATGCCGATCGTCGGCATCGACGGCACGATGAAGAAACGGCTCAACGGCTCCGATGCCACGGGCCGCGCCCACATCAAGACCGGCACGCTCGACAGCGTGAAAACCGCCGCCGGATTCGCGCTGGACAGCCAGGGCCGGCGGCATGCCGTCACTTTCTTCATCAACCATCCGCGCGCCCAGACCGGTGGCGCGGCCATTGACGCCCTGCTCGTCTGGGTTGCCCAGCGGCGGGCGGGCGAAAAGATGCCGGCGCTGGAAAATGAATGAACACCCGGCCTTTCCGGCTGATCTCCTGAACCAGTCCGGCATCAACCGGCAGCACGTCTTCAACCTGGATGCGCTGCCGACCGAGGTAATGGCTACGCTGGGCAACACCGACGGCTACCGGCAACTGATCCTGCTCGGCCACGGCGGGCGACACCTCTGGGAATGCGTCAAGGCCTGCGGCATCAGTGGCGATCATCCGATCGACGATTATTGCCGGCAAACGGTCAGCCACTGGTTTGCCGGCTACCTGCCCGGCCGGCGCTACCGGATGCTTTACCCCGGCGAACAGCCGGTCGGCCTGCAGCAGTTGGGCACGCTGGCTGGCTGGCATCAACCTTCGCCCTTCATGGTCGGCATCGATACCGAATGGGGCAGCTGGTTCGCCTACCGCGCCGCCCTGCTCGCCGATACTGATTTTTTGCCTTTTTTACCGGTCGACCGCAGCAGCCCCTGCAAAACCTGCCAGGAAAAGCCCTGCATCGCAGCTTGCCCCGCTAACGCCCTCGAAGGCGGGGATTTTTCGCTGCAGAAGTGCATTGCCTACCGCCGGCGCACCGGGTCAAAATGCCAGTTCACCTGCCTGGCGCGGGTTGATTGCCCTGTTGGCGCGGAACATCGCTACGACGACGAGCAACTGCGTCACAGCTATGGCAGGTCGCTTGAGGACCTGAAGAAATATTTTTGAATCTGGCAGCGCCCTGGCCATCAGGCCAAGGCAGAGGCAGGGCCGCTAAGCCGCATCCGGCGTTTGCCTGGGCACGGACAGCCAATGCTGCAGCTTGGCGTAGAACATATCGGGATCGATCGGCTTGGTCATGAAATCGTCCATTCCCGCTTCCATGCATGCCTGTTTATCCTCTGCAAAGGCATCAGCCGTCATGGCAAGAATCGGGACGGCCTTCCCATTTGCAAGGCGCCGAATCTGGCGGGTTGCCTCCCGGCCATCCTGTTTCGGTAGTTGAACATCCATCAGGATTGCGTCGTAACAGGTTTTCTCCACCCGCTCGACCGCCTGGAGTCCGTCTTCGGCAACATCGATTGACAGCAAAACGTCTTCGAGCAATTTCTTGACGAATTCGCGATTGACCGGATTGTCTTCGACCAGCAGGATCAGCTTGCCGGCCTGAGCCTTCCGCAATGCCGCTTCGCCCGCTTCTCCGGAGTAGGAGGCAGTCGGGGCAGGTTGCTTAAGTGGCGCCGGGACGACCTCAAGACGAACGGTGAACCAGAACGTGCTGCCGGTGCCCTCAACGCTCTCGCACCCGGCATCCCCGCCCATCAACCGGGAAAGTCGCCGGGTGATGACCAAGCCAAGTCCGGTGCCGCCATGCTTTCGAGTCGTCGAGTTATCGGCCTGCTCGAAAGGCGCGAACAGCCGCGACTGGGCCTCCGGCGACAAGCCAATTCCGGTATCGGACGCCTCGAAACGAAGCAGTGCGCTTCCCGCTGAGCTTTCAAGCAAGTGGCAGCGCAGGCGGACTTCGCCAGCCTTGGTGAACTTGATGGCATTCCCGGCGTAGTTGAGCAAAGCCTGTCTGATCCGGGTCGGATCGCCTTTCAGGGACAGGGGAAGGTCGCACGGCTCGACAATCAGTGACAAGGACTTCGCGGCGGCATCATCGGCAAGAACGGCAGCTACCTCGTTCAGAATGCCCGCTGGCGAGACGGTGATCGACTCCAGCGTAATGTGCCCCGACTCGATTTTCGACAGGCTGAGAACGTCGTTGATGATGCTCATCAAATGCTTGCCGGCCCCGTCGATCTTGTTGAGCCGATCGGTCTGTTCGAGCGTGACACCAGTGCGCTTGAGCAGATAGACCATGCCCGAAATGGCATTGAGCGGGGTGCGAATTTCGTGGCTCATGTTGGCCAGGAAGGCGCTCTTGGCCCGATTGGCTGACTCCGCAGCCTCCTTGGCCACCGATAGCTCAAGTGTTCTTTCATCCACCAGGTTTTCCAGGTTCTGGCGATAATCAAGCAGTTCTGCCTCCACCCGTTTTCGTTCTGCAACCTCACCAATCAGTTGGGCGTTGGCCTTGATGGAGGAACGGACCCAGCGCGAGTTGAGCAGTGCTTTTTTGGGAATCATGATTCCCCACAGCAGCGTTACCGCAAACATCAGTGCCGCAATGGAATGCGGGTGAACAAAGGCGAAGTAAGCGTAGTAGATAGCCAGCGGAAACAGCGTCACGGCAATCATCGTCAGATAGAACGACGGCACGGCGGCATAGCCCATCGAAGCCACCGTCACCATCGAACTCATGAGCATGAAAAGGAATACCAGAGAGATATCGCTGGCGTTCTCCGGCATCAGAAAAATCGTGCTGCCGTAGGCCACCGATATGGCAATACCCATGCGAAACCGGACGCGCAGAAAGCGGTTTGCGTTTTCCGGTGTCAGGCCAACCCTCCTGACATGGCGCTCATAGAGCGCCACTGTGCCAGTCAGCAGCACCAGGATGGCGAACCAGGCTGCCAAGACCTCGTTCGAAACACCTGCGCTCAACAATACGGCGCAAAAAATCCCGCCGCCGAGCAGAATGCCCACCATGTTGCCGACAGCGTGACCAAAAAACGTCTCGGCGCGAATCAGGCGGATGCGTTCTTCAACCGTCAAATTCCGCGCGGAATCTCCGGGCTTTTGGTCTCCGGGCAAGGCAGTGGTCATCGGCATCAACCGACCGGTCTGACACCAAACAAGGCCAGCCAGCCGCGGATGACGCGATAGCCGACCCACAAACCAAGGATAGCGATCAATATCCAGGCGAGCGGGATGCCGATGATGGTGATGACCAGCAGGCCATAGAAAAACAAACCAAGCAGCGTGAACCAGAAGGTGCGAATCTGCCAGCGAAAATGGCTTTCCAGCCAGGTGCCGTTGACGTCGCTGCGCTTGAGGTAGTTGAGAAAGACCGCACAGAGCGACGGCAACCCGAAAACGAAGCCGCCAGCGATGGTCGCCGCCGACGTAATGCCAACGATGACCGCAATCGCATGCAGGCCGTAAATGAAATGGGTGAGCTGGACGAGCGAGGGGCGAACGCCCTGCAGATCAGGCGCGGGCGTAGTTTGTGGCACAGGTTCCTGCATGGCTCAGTCCTCGGAAATGTTTTTTGCATCAACAGCGCATTGCCCGCCTTGGGGTCGAGCACATAGGGTGCAAACCCGAACGATGTATAGCATGCCATCGCCATCGAGTTTCTGGAAAGAACTTCCAGCGTCAGTTTGCAGCAGCCTAGCTGGCTGGCGCGCTGTTCAGCCCAAGCCAGCAGGGCCTTGCCGATGCCCTGGCCGCGCAAGCCATTGATCACCACGACGTCATGAACATTGAGCAAGGGCCGCGCGGCAAAAGTGGAAAACCCGGCGAAGCAGTCGATCAGACCGACCGCACGACCGTCGAGCCAGGCCAGCGCCCCGTGGAAGCCGGGCACCTCGCGGATGGTGTGCACGAGATTGAGCTTGGCGTAGTCGGACAGGCCATCGCCACCACCCATCGGGTCCTGCGCGTAGTGATCGAGCAGGCCAAGCCAGATTTCGGCCTGGGCGAGGTCGTTCAGATCGAGCGGGATGACCGTAACGCTCACAGACCAAGATCCTGCCACATGGCGTCGACCTTCTTCTTCACGCCCTCATCCATGACAATCGGCCGCCCCCATTCGCGGCTCGTTTCGCCCGGCCATTTGTTGGTCGCATCGAGGCCCATCTTGGAACCGAGGCCGGCCACCGGGCTGGCGAAGTCGAGGTAGTCGATCGGTGTGTTGTCGACCAGCGTCGTGTCGCGCGTCGCGTCCATGCGCGTCGTCATCGCCCAGACCACTTCCTTCCAGTCGCGGATGTCAATGTCGTCGTCAACGACGATGATGGTCTTGGTGTACATGAACTGGCGCAGGAAGCTCCAGATGCCGAACATGATCCGCTTGGCGTGGCCGGGGTATGCCTTCTTGATGCTGACGATGGCCATGCGGTACGAGCAGCCTTCCGGCGGCAGGTAGAAATCGACGATCTCCGGGTACTGCTTCTGGAGCAGCGGCACGAACACCTCGTTGAGCGCGACGCCGAGCACGGCCGGTTCGTCGGGCGGCTTGCCGGTGTAGGTGCTGTGATAGATCGGATTCTTGCGCATGGTCATGCGCTCGATGGTGAATACCGGGAATTCGGCCTGCTCGTTGTAGTAGCCGGTGTGATCGCCATATGGCCCTTCGAGCGCCATCTCGCCGGGATGAATGACCCCTTCGAGGACGATTTCAGCCGAAGCCGGCACTTGCAAAGCGGAGCCGAGGCATTTGATCAGCTCGGTCTTGCCGCCGCGCAGCAGCCCGGCAAATTGGTATTCGGACAGCGAATCGGGCACGGGCGTCACGGCGCCGAGGATGGTCGCCGGATCGCAACCCAAGACGACGGCGACCGGGAACGGTTGTCCCGGGTTGGCCAGTTGAAACTCGC
This sequence comes from Betaproteobacteria bacterium, assembly GCA_016705475.1. Classification (GTDB taxonomy): domain Bacteria; phylum Pseudomonadota; class Gammaproteobacteria; order Burkholderiales; family Rhodocyclaceae; genus Azonexus. Next base: position 16,041 of record JADIYD010000002.1, read on the forward strand.
GAAAATCCAGCGCCCCGCCGCGATGCGCCAGCCAGCGCATGATCACCTTGTTCGGCCCGAGTACCTGCTGGCGATAGATGCCAAGGTTCTGCCGATTCTTGTGCGGCCCCTTGGTGACGACCAGACCCCAGGTGATCAGCGGCGCCACGTCGCCCGGCCAGCAATGCTGGATCGGCAATTTCGCCAAATCGACATCCTTGCCCTCCCAGACGATTTCCTGACACGGTGCCGACGACACCGTTTTTGGCGCCATGTTCATGACCTGCTTCAAGATCGGCAGCTTGTCCCAGGCATCCTTGAGGCCCTTCGGCGGCTCGGGCTCCTTGAGATAGGCGAGCAGCTTGCCGACCTCGCGCAGGGCGCTCACCGATTCCTCGCCCATGCCAAGCGCCACCCGCTTGGGCGTGCCGAACAGGTTGGCGAGAACCGGGATGGTATGGCCTTTTGGTTTCTCGAACAGGATGGCCGGCCCTTCGGCGCGCAGCACGCGGTCGCAGATTTCGGTCATTTCGAGACGGGTATCGACCTCGACGCCGACGCGTTTCAATTCGCCGGTTTTTTCCAGTTGCGACATGAAGTCGCGCAAGTCGTGATATTTCATCGGATTCGGTAGGCCTGGTGACAGTGGGCACAGCTGCCGGTCAATTGCGGCAGCATGGCGGTGACGGTGTGTTGGTCGCCGGTCAGGGCAACGGTGGCGAAATCGCTGGCTGCCTTGTAGCCGTCAAAGGCAAGCGATTGCATGGCGGGTGGCATGTACTGCTCCGGGCGCGCCGCATTCGGCAGCCGGTCGTGCTTGCCCCACACGGCGACGCCGAGACGGAGTTGGGCAATCTGCCCGGCTTCGACAACCTGCCCGGCGTTCAGGCGTTGCAGCACGGCATCGAGGGCGGCCATCCGGTCGCGCATCTCGGCCCGCATGGCTAGCCGTGCTGACGAGGGCATCTTTACCAGCTCCCGCTCATCCCGGGAGGAATCGGCTTCGGCTGGCGCAGGCACCGGAGCCGGCTTTATGCGCGTCGGATCGGCCACCTTGGCGCTCGCCGAGCTTGGCGCCGGCACGGTCTTCCTCGCAGGGAGCGGCTTCTTGACCGCTACCGTCTTCTTTGCGGCGACCGTCTTCGCGGTGCTCACCTTCATCTTGGCCGGCGCCGTCGCGCCGAGCGTGCCCGGCGCCAGCGCGGCGCAGGCCAGCCCGACGAGGACGGCGGCTGGCTTCATCGCGTGCGATACGAAAAGTGACAGCCAACGCAGGCCGACGTCAGGTTCGGCAGCAAGGCCAGCGCCTTGTCGCGGTCGCCGGTTTTGGCGACGGTGGCGAATTCGCTGACTGCCTTGTGGCCGTCCATGCCGATGCCGTGCATGGCCGGCGGCATGTGCGGGCCGGGCCGGGCATCGAAAGGCTTGCTGCGATGCTTGCCCATGGCCGACATGCCGAGCTTGGCCTCGGCTGCCTCGCCGGCTTCCCTGACCTTGCCTTCTGCCATCAGCGCCAGCACTTCATTGACCGCCAGCATGTTGTCGAGCATCTCCTGACGCAGCGACTCCTGCGCCGCTGCCGGCAACGGGGCCAGTTGGCGGGCGTCTTGCGCCAATGCTGCGGTCGACACGAAAAACAGGGCAAAAATGAACTGTTTCATACGAAGATCCTTCCGGAAACGATGAAATCAACAACGATGCCGATGAAAATCACCATGCCGACCCAGTTGTTATGCAGAAAAGCCTTGAAGCAGCGCATGCGGTCGCGGTCGCGAATCCAGGTGAAATGGAGGCCCATGATGTTGGCGGCGACGAACAGTCCGGCGTAGAAGGCAAGGCCGAGATGCAGCGTGAAGCCGACCCAGCCGATGATCGCCAGTGTCGCCGCGTAGCACAGCATCACGGCTGCCACATCGAAGCGGCCGAAGGTAATGGCCGACGTCTTGATGCCGATCTTGAGGTCGTCCTCGCGGTCGACCATGGCGTATTCGGTATCGTAGGCCACCGCCCAGAATACATTGGCGAGCAGCAGCCACCACGCTTCGGCCGGCACGCCGCCGAGATGCGCCGCGTAGGCCATCGGGATGCCGAAGCCGAAGGCCACACCGAGATAGGCTTGCGGTATGGCCAGAAAGCGTTTGGTGAACGGGTAGCTGGCAGCCAGGAACACCGCCGGCACCGACATCCAGATGACGAGCTGGTTGCCGAGCATCAGCACCAGGGCAAAGGCCGTCAACGACAGCCCGGCGAACAGCGCCAGCGCTTCCTTCGTTGTCACCTTGCCGGCGGTAAGCGGGCGTTCTTTGGTCCGTTCGACATGTTTGTCGAATTCACGGTCGGCGTAGTCGTTGATGACGCAGCCCGCCGAGCGCATGAGCACGGTACCCAGAACGAACACCCAGACGACCCACCAGTTCGGCCGACCCAGCGACGATAGCCAGAGTGCCCACAGCGTCGGCCAGAGCAGCAGCAGAATGCCAATCGGCTTGTCGAGCCGCATGAGCTTTTCGTAGAGGTCGAGTTTTTCCCTGAGGGCGGGCCAGTTCATCGGATGATTTTACCTTGGCCGGATGCGATCAGGCCGCACTGTGACGACTGGCCTGCTGCCACGCCACCACCGCCTGCCCGGCATGGGCGAGGATGGCTTGGTAGCGCTCTGCCGGCAGGGCGTGACGCAGCGAGGCGAAGAGCTGCTGCGTTCCCTCCTGCGCCAATGGCGATTTCGGCGCCAGGTCGGAGAGCAGCGCGATCTGGATATTGGCCAGCGCATCGGCCAGCAGGCGCCAGCCGAGTTCGGGCATCTGCTCGTCGAGGGCGACCATCATGCTGCCCAGCGGCTGGACGATGCCCTGCACCTGCTCATTCGTTTCGCAGGCGGCCATGGCGTGCCACAGCGCGAGGTGGATGCCGCGCCGCAGATCAACCTTGAAATCGATGGCGTCAGACTCGACCTCATTGATCTGCTCGAAATACTGCTGAAACAGCGTGTCCTCGCGCGCATCCAGCCGCGTGCGCAAACCTCCGATCAGGGCCGTCAGCGAATGGATGGCCTCCAGATTGAACGCCTGCGTGTAGGCCAGCCCCCACTGGTCGAGGCCGCTGATCAGCATGGCCAGGCGCAAGGCCCGTGCCTCATCGCTGGCGCCGGCCCGGCACCAGTCGAAACAGTGCGCCGCCACCTCGCCGAGGACGCCGACATCGGGCGCCGCATCGACCGTTGCCGACTGCCGGAAAGCGCCAGCAAACACGTCCTGCGCCATGCGCGCCACCAAACGCTGGGTGTCGGCGCTGGCCAGTCTGGCGAGTTGATCGGCGGGAATCTGAGCGGCTGTGGTCATGGCGAATCGCAAAATAGGGAAAGACCGCTATTTTAACGGGGCACCGAATGCCTGAAAGCGAATGCCACGGTCAACCGGAAAAAACGGCCAAAAATGAAAGCGCACGCTGGCGCCGGGAGAGGACGGTATTAGTCTTCGCCACACTCCGCGGCAATACGGGCTATGGCCGCCTGAAGGTCGAGCAGAGCAGACTCAAGATCGGGGATCGCAAGGAACACCTCGTCCAGCGACAGTTTCTGGCGGATCATCTGGTTCAGGGCTTTGGCGCGTTGATAAATATCGACCAGTTGCAGGTTGCCCGATGCGCCCGTCAGGGAATGGGCAACGTGCTCGGCAGCGGAACGCCGGCCGTCGATCAGAAGCACCCGAACCTGATCGATATCGCCTTGGTGATGCGCGCAGAACATCACGAGGAGTTCAAGGTAGCGCCTGGCATTCCCTTTCGTGATCTTCAGGCCGGCATGCAGATTGATTCCCGGAACCTGGCTCAAGGCAAGCATGACGTCGCTGCCGAGCTGTGGCGGAGTTTCTGGCTCGCTCGCCACCCTTTCTTGTTCCTGCACGGGAAGCCATTTGAGCAGGGCTTCATAGAGCAGCTCCGGCTCAACCGGTTTGGCGACAAAGTCGTTCATGCCAGCGTTCAGGCAATTGTTGCGATCGTCGGCAAAGGCGTTGGCCGTCATGGCCAGTATCGGCAGCGAGGCGAATCCCGGCAGCTCACGTATCCGTCGCGTTGCCTCAAGCTCGCCCATGACCGGCATCTGCATGTCCATCAAGACAAGATCAACCGGCGTGGTCTGGATCAATGCCAGCCCTTCCGCGCCATTGTCTGCGACCGATACCTGCAGGCCAACATCCTGCAACAGCGCGATGCCGACCTCCTGATTGATCGGATTGTCTTCACAGAGCAATACACGGCGTTGACTGGTGACACGCCTCAAGCGCTCGACGACTGAGACACCGCTGGGCAATGGACGGGGATCGTCGCTCGCCTTGATCGGCGCGCCTTTGGGGAAAACAATCTCCATCCAGAAAGTGCTGCCCTCGCCCGGAGTGCTATCGACACCGGTAGACCCGCCCATCATTTCAGCAACCCGGCGGGTAATGGCCAGCCCGAGGCCGGTACCACCGTAGTTGCGGGAAATCGAGTTGTCGGCCTGCTCGAAGGCGCCGAAAAGGCGATCGATCACCGGTTTAGCAATACCGATGCCGGTATCGCTCACTTCAAATCGCAACTTGACTGACTCGGGCTGGTCATCGAGAACGCGACCGCGCAGCGAAATGCGACCGCGATCAGTAAATTTCACAGCATTACTCAGGAAATTGAGCAAAGCCTGCGTCAGCCGGGTGGCGTCGCCGCGCAGCTGAAGGCCATGTAGCGGATCAGCATCGAGCTCGAGCGTCAGGCCCTTGGCCTCAGCCCGCTCCCGAATCAGCCCGAGCGCCCGCTCGAGCAGCGCGTGGAGATCGAAATCGACCGAATCGAGTACCAGTTTGCCCGCCTCGATCTTTGGAATATCGAGGATATTGTTGATCACTGACAACAGATGGTCGGCAGAGCTCCGAATTTTGGTGATCTTGTCGCGTTGTTCGACATCCTTTATTTCATTCTGAAGCAGGTGCGACAAGCCGAGAATGGCGTTCATCGGGGTGCGAATTTCATGACTCATGTTGGCGAGGAAACTGCTCTTCGCCTGGTTGGCCACTTCCGACTCCAGCTTCGCCTCCTCCAGCTCCCGCGTACGCAACTGAACCTGCTCCTCGAGATGATAGCGATAGCGATCCAGCTCCTCGCCCATGCGCTTGCTCTCGGTAATATCCTGCTTGACGGCGAGGTAATGCGTTATCTGGCCGTCAGGCAGGCGGATCGGCGAAACAAGGGCATGTTCGTAATACACCTCGCCATTCTTGCGCTTGTTGGTGAACAAGCCTGACCACGTTTCCCCTTTGAGCAAAGTACGCCAGAGCGTGTCGTAAATGATGCGTGGTGTCAGGGCCGACTGGAGAATGCGGGGATTCTCGCCGATCACTTCGGCGGCGCTATAGCCACTCCGCTCGCTGAAGGCCCGATTGACATAAACAATGTTGGCCTCCAGATCCGTCACCACGATACTTTCCGGACTCTGCTCCACGGCCTGCGCCAGTTTGCGCACCTCCTCAAGGGCCTTCTGCTGCTCGGAGATGTCATCACTAGGGTGTGTGGACATTTGTGGGCAAGATGCTGTTCACAAATGAATAATTGCGTTTACATCCTGTCTTTTGGGCTGAGGGCGGGATGCCGAGATTGTTGTTACGCGATGACCAATGGCGACGAATCGAGCCAATGCTGCACGGCAAGGCAGGCGACCGTGGTCGTACCGGTGCAGATAATCGGTTGTTTGTTGAAGCGGTTCTCTGGATGGCGAGAACTGGCGCCCCTTGGCGTGACCTGCCTGTCAGTTTTGGGCCATGGAATACGGTCTTCAGGCGCTTCTCACGCGGGGCAGACAAAGGTGTCTGGCAGGCGCTCTTTGCCATGCTCTGCGAAGACGCAGATTTTGAGGAAGTTTTTCTCGATAGCACCATCGTGCGGGCGCACCAACACGCGGCCGGCGCACCCAAAAAAACGGGCAACAAAGTCTTGGCCGTTCTCGTGGGGGCTTGAGCACCAAGATTCATGCGGCGGTAGATGGACTGGGCAATCTGGCGCGTTTCCGTCTGACAGGCGGCGAACGACACGACATCACCGAAGCTGCCAATCTCATCGATGGCATGGATAACGTTGGCGCTGTCGTGGCCGACAAAGCCTTTGATGCCACCAGCCTCATCGACTGCATCGAGGCGATGAATGCCACAGTTGTCATTCCGCCGAAAGCCAATCGGAAGGTGCTCAGAAGCTATGACAAGCATGTCTATAAAAGTCGAAATCTCATCGAAAGGTTCTTTGCCCGCCTGAAACAGTTTCGCCGCATCGCTACGCGCTACGACAAACTCGACGTCCGCTTTGAAGCATTCATTTCCATCGCAGCCGCTCTGATTTGGCTCGCCTGATTGTCCACACACCCTAGCAACCAGGATGCCCCCGATCGAACCATCACCCGAATACCAGGGCTGGACTTCCCAGCGCAGCCACATGGCGGAGCCATCCAGGCGCCAGAAGCACTCCGCATCGTTGCGGATCGTCTCGCCAGCCAGCCCGCGCTGATGAATGGCTTTCCAGTGTTCGGGTATTTCGGGAAATACTTCGTAGTGGGAGCGCCCGATGATCTCCGGCACCGTCAAATGATACGCGGAGATCCAGCGGTCGCTGACCAACAGATAACGCATGTCGCGATCAAACATGGCCAGCGCCATCGGCGCCGACCTGACGAACAGTGCCAGCTGATTCTTGCTGGCCAGTGCCCTCTTCTCGCTGATGTCATTGCCGATGGCCACCGCCATCAGCGCGCTGGCCGAGTCAACCAGCTGGCGCAGCACGGGAGAAATCGTCGGCCGGGGCATACCCCAGTAGAGCGCGAAGGTGCCCACCACACGCTTGTCGAGCATGATCGGCGTCGACCAGCACGCGGCCAGCCCATTCAAAAGAGCCAGATCCTTGTAGTTCTGCCACAAGGGATCGCTGGCAATATCCGCCACATGAACAGCCCCGCCAAGAAATGCCGCAGTGCCGCAGGAGCCCTGCTCCGGGCCGATTTCGGCACCATCGATCGCATGCGTAAACGCCGTGGGCAGGCTCGGTGCCGCCCCGTGGTGCAAATGCTTGCCAGCCTCGTCGAGCAGGAGCACCGAGGCGCGAACCTCCGGCACCCGGGTCTCGATCTCACGGACGACAAATTCAAGCAGCTCCGCAAGCGGCGGCTTGCGGGTCATCATTTCCAGAACGGCATTCCGATATTCAAGGATATCCTGCTCGGCACGGCGCTCGGTGACATCGACAAAGGTGGCGAGAACGTCATTGCCCAGCGTCATGCCCGATATCTCGATGCTCTTCTGGCTGCCATCCTTGGTCGTAACGCGATACTCGACCGGCGAAATGACCGTTCCGCTGGCCGCGGCTTCTGACACCGCCTGATTCCATGTCTCCAGAACCCAGGCCCGATATTCCGCGTCGGGATAGGCACGCTGCCACCAGTCATCCAGATTGGGAATATCTTCCAGCGTGTAACCAAGCAGTTCAGTAAACTGTTTGTTGATGAATACCAGGTCTCCCTTTTCATTGACATGACACAGTGGCAGCGACACATTTTCGATCAGGTGCCGGAAGCGAATTTCGCTGCGATCCAGTTCTGTCTGGACCAATCTTCTGGCACTGACATCGAGCACAACACCTGCCGAAAGGAGGACGGATCCATCCGGGTCATGCCACACCTGCTGCCCGCGAATGCCGATCCACCTGGCTCTACCCGCTGCATCGACGATCTGGAAGTCAACCAGACTGCCGTCGGCACCATCCGGCGCGAGCTTACGAAACACCGCTTCGGCGCGCTTCCGGTCTTCGGGCAGGAAGCTCAGCAGAAAATCGTCAAGCGGCTGACTGGTCAGCGTGTCCTTCTGCGCGAGGAGACGATTGAGCGACTGGCTGCGCGAAAGGCTGTTCGAGCGATGGTCGAATTCCCAAATACCGACGCCGGTAGCCTCCAGCACCATGCCCAGCCTGTTCTCCAGCACGCAATGGCTTTCTTCTCTCAGGATGATGCTGAGCCGCTCCAGCATGCGGTGCTGGCTGATAACGCCAAGCATTCGCCCATCGGCGTTGACCACGACCAGATGGCGCAAGCGACGCTGCTCCATCAATTGGGCAGCGTCAGCTACCGGCGTGTCGACGCCGATGCTTTGCAACGGGCTGGTCATCACATCGCCAAGCATTACCGACGCTGGCGCCACATGCCTAGCGAGCAGCTTGGGAATGTCCCGCTCGGTGAGAATGCCGACGGGCATGCTGTCCCGCCCCACGATGACGTGGTCCAGTCTTCCTGCAGCCATGAGCTCCAGGGCATATGAAAGCGGCACGTCCGGCGCGATCAGTTCCTGCGACTGATCCATCACGGCACTCAGACTCTGAATGACGGCAAACAGGTCAGCGCCGAGATGACGCCGAAAATCGGTTTCACTCGCCACGCCCTTCAATTCGCCATTTGCTCCAACCAGAACCAGATGACGTATGGCCTGACTGGACATCATCAACTGCGCTTCCGAGAACTCAAGATTCTCTCGTGCGGTCAGCAGCGGCGCGCTCATGATGGCGCGAACGCTGCGCTGCTCATCAACGCCGGCACACAGGAGGCGGAGCAGGTCGCGCTCGGTAACGATGCCAATCGGCCTGCCATGCTCGACGACAATGATCGAAGAAACGCGCTTCTCGGCGAACAGGCTGATCACCGTCGCAATCGAGTCTTCCGGGCTGACCGTCAGTACGTTGGTGCTGGCAATATCGGACAGATGGAGCGAAGAAATCGAGGTCATGACCTTTTTGGCGCGTAGCGCAGAGAAAATTGCCACCATGTAGCTGCATCGAACACCGAACAAGCAGGAAGCCGACCCAGCGTCTTGAAGATGTTATCAGTTTTCACTGATGCACTCACGGCCTGTGCTACCGGATAGACAACCAGCAGCAAGGGCAAAAATCACGGTACATCGCCCCCCAAGCTGCCCAGTAGCGCCAAAGGAATTCCGGCTGTCGTCACGGACCATCGAACTGCGTGGAAAGACGCTTTTTGGACCCCCGCCGCCCAGAGTCAGGGTGCCACGGTCAACCGGAAAATAGGGCCGAAAACGAAAGCGCACTCGACAACGCGGCGACGTCGCCAAACCGGCCGCACTCTTGCAAACAAATTGTCGGCAGCAGGCGGGCTTGCGCCTGTGTAACTCACTCAAAAATGAACGGTTTTTTGGCCCGCAGCCGGGCCATCCCGGACAGCAATGCAGCACGGTCTCGTTGCAGCCCGCTGGATTCTGACCACATAATCGACGCATGCGTATCAACTCATCCGTTAACCGCGACACCCGGGCACATTCGTCAGCGCCCGAAAGCAACAGGGCCTTGACCCAAAATGCCAGCGCCGCAGCCACCATGGCGGAGTACGCTTGAGTTCTCCGAAAGGCGACGTCCCGCCGCAACAGGCACCTGAGCCGCCGCCGGCATCGGCAGTGGATTCTGCCGGGCTAGGCGAGCAGCAGCGTCGCGCGAGCCACCATGGCCGCCGACTGTCGCTGCCGCTGCTGCTATCCCTGCTGGCCCACGCGCTGCTATTGAGCCTGAGCTTTGGCGCCCAGGAATTCGGGCTCCCCGGCTTTGCCTTCCCTTGGCAGGATCGACGAATAGAGGCGCCCGATCTGCGTATCCTGCTCGCGCCGCCTCCGGTGCTCGCGGCAAAGTCAGCCATCACATCCCCCCCCCTGGCAGAGCCGGCTGCTCCTGCTCCTGCTCCTGCTCCTGCTCCTGCTCCTGCTCCTGCTCCTGCTCCTGCTCCTGCTCCTGCTCCTGCTCCTGCTCCTGCTCCTGCTCCTGCTCCTGCGGCGCCGCTAGCCTCGCTTCCACCGTTGAGCCAGCCTCCGGCGGCCACCGAGGCCGCACCCGGCAAGCCCCCTGAGCCGAGTGCGGAACAGCGCGCACCGACTCCCCCGCCCCAGGGCACCCCAACAGCGGGCCCCAGCCCTGCCGCAACAGTTGCAGCGCCGGCAACAACGCCCGTCGACTCGCCCGCACCGGCAAAACCCTTTCCCGCGGTCATCGCGCTGGAGCAGTCCAAGGAACCCGAATTCATCGTACCTCCCGCCCCCCCTGAGCCAGCACCCATCGCCAAGGAGGCGGCGCGAGAAGAGCTAGCCCGACTGGAAGCAGCGAATCGCGAAGCAGAGCGGGTAGCGGCCGAGCAACAGGCCGCCGAGCGCCGCGAGCAGGAACTGCAGGCTGCCGCTCAGGAAGCCTTGGCACGTCAGCAAGCAGCAAGAGCCGAGTCGCTTCGATTGGAGGCGGAGCGACTGGCGGCTGAACGTCGGGAGAGTGACAAGCTGGCTGCTACCCGCGAGGAAGCGGCGCGCCGGGAAGCTGCCAAGCAGGAAGCCGCACGAGCCGAGTCCGAACGTCAGGCCGCCGAGCGCAGGGAGAGCGAAAAGCAGGCAGCCGCCCGCGAGGAAGCGGCACGCCGGGAGGCCGCCAAGCTGGAAGCTGCGCGGGCCGAGTCCGAACGCCAGGCCGCCGAGCGCCAGGAGAACGAAAAGCAGGCCGCTGCCCGCGAGGAAGCGGCACGCCGGGAGGCAGCCAAGCAGGAAGCTGCACGTGCTGAATCCGAACGTCTGGCTGCTGAACGCAGGGAGAACGAAAAGCTGGCAGCCGCCCGCGAGGAAGCAGCGCGCCGGGAAGCTGCCCGGCAGGAAGCCGCACGAGCCGAGTCCGAACGTCAGGCCGCCGAGCGCCGGGAGAGCGACAAGCAGGCTGCTGCCCGCGAGGAAGCGGCACGCCGGGACGCTGCCAAGCAGGAAGCTGCGCGGGCCGAGTCCGAACGTCTGGCCGCCGAGCGTCGGGAGAGCGACAAGCAGGCTGCTGCCCGCGAGGAAGCAGCCAAGCAGGAAGCGGCTCGCCGCGAGGCCGCGCAACTTGAGGCGCGCGAGCAGGATGCGCGGCGTGATGCTGCACGGCGAGCCATGGGCCGCCAACTCGACGAGGAAGCGGCTCGCCGTCAGGCGGCTCAGGCGGCGCCGCGCCTTTCACCTTCGTCGAGTTCATTGCGTCGCGGCCGCCTCTTCGGGCGCACCGACCCCAACGCCGAACTCATCCTGTATGCAGAAGCCTGGAGCCGAAAGATCCACTTCAACACGGCTTTCGATGCCGTACGTGAATTGGTGAAGCAACCGCACACCAAGCCGCTGGTGACGGTCGCCATCCGTAGCGACGGCTCGGTGGAGTCGGTGACCTTCGTTCTTTCCAGCGGCGTGCCGGCCATCGACAACGCGATACGGGAAATCGTGCAAAGCCACGCCCCCTATCAGCCCTTCTCGCCCAGGCTGGCCAGCGACTTCGACGTCATCGAGGTTCGCCGAACCTGGCAATTCGACTCGGCAATTCGGCTCTATTGATTTTCTGCACGAGACACGCTGAGGGAAATTCCCCCATCACATGCCGAACCGTCCAGTCCCCTCAAAGGAAGACGGAAAACCGAGTCTTGCCGGCGGCAGCATTCGTATGAAATGGCCCGGAGCCGTGCCAACGTTGAACGCCACGGTCAACCGGGAAAATCAGCCAAATTCCAAATCACCCCGGCAGTCCGAGAGCGGCTCCGGTGAAGCCCTCGAAGCTTGTTAGCTGTGTGCATTGATACTGAATTTAGTTAGGGTGTGTGGACATTTGTGGGCAAGATGCTGTTCACAAATGAATAATTGTGTTTACATCCTGTCTTTTGGGCTGAGGGCGGGATGCCGAGATTGTTGTTACGCGATCACCAATGGCGACGAATCGAGCCAATGCTGCACGGCAAGGCAGGCGACCGTGGTCGTACCGGTGCAGATAATCGGTTGTTTGTTGAAGCGGTTCTCTGGATGGCGAGAACTGGCGCCCCTTGGCGTGACCTGCCTGTCAGTTTTGGGCCATGGAATACGGTCTTCAGGCGCTTCTCACGCTGGGCAGACAAAGGTGTCTGGCAGGCGCTCTTTGCCATGCTCTGCGAAGACGCAGATTTTGAGGAAGTTTTTCTCGATAGCACCATCGTGCGGGCGCACCAACACGCGGCCGGCGCACCCAAAAAACGGGCAACAAAGTCTTGGCCGTTCTCGTGGGGGCTTGAGCACCAAGATTCATGCGGCGGTAGATGGACTGGGCAATCTGGCGCGTTTCCGTCTGACAGGCGGCGAACGACACGACATCACCGAAGCTGCCAATCTCATCGATGGCATGGATAACGTTGGCGCTGTCGTGGCCGACAAAGCCTTTGATGCCACCAGCCTCATCGACTGCATCGAGGCGATGAATGCCACAGTTGTCATTCCGCCGAAAGCCAATCGGAAGGTGCTCAGAAGCTATGACAAGCATGTCTATAAAAGTCGAAATCTCATCGAAAGGTTCTTTGCCCGCCTGAAACAGTTTCGCCGCATCGCTACGCGCTACGACAAACTCGACGTCCGCTTTGAAGCATTCATTTCCATCGCAGCCGCTCTGATTTGGCTCGCCTGATTGTCCACACACCCTAGTTTAGCATTCACTTATTTCGTGTACGATCGTATCGTTCCCTTGCCGTTGGCTTCATACCGTCGGTGCTCAAGACAGCGCGAAACATGTTTCCCCGGATCAAAATTCTGAAGAACAATATCCTTTACCTTTGGGGGGCGGTTTTGACGCTTGTTGTTGCCATCCTGCTCGGTGGCGCGACATTGAAGGGCAATTGGCAAGCTGAAGAGGAAACGCGTCTTGAGCAGCAATCCCGGCAAGTCAATCACTCGCTGGTGGAATACACCTTCCAGCTGGTCAGCCAGGTCAACGCACTGCTCAACGGCGTCCGTCAGTTTTATCTGCACACCGGTTCGCCGGGAGAGGTCGAGGCCTTTATCGATGCGCTCGGCTTTGACAAATCGATCATTCAGGACATTTACCTGATCGATGAAAAGGGCAACGTCGTCGTTTCCCACAACCGCGAAACGCAGGGCCGCAACGTGCAGGATCGCGATTATTTCCAGTTACACCGGGCCTCGGCCGCAGCCGATTCCCATGTTTCGCCGGTCGAACCAGGTCGGATCACCGGCCGCTATCACTTCCGGATCTCGATGCGTATCAGCAAGCCCGACGGTTCGTTTGCCGGCATTGTGCTAGCCACCATTGAACCGCTTGCCTTCTCGCGCCATTACGAGCAACTGAGTACCGGGCCGGAACGGGTAGCAGCGCTGGTCGGCACACTGGACAGAAAAGTAAGGGCCCGCTTTCCCGAGCCGATGCCCGACCAATGGCAGACACCCCTTGAATCACCGCTCTGGGCGCTATTCCCCAAGGCACCGAGCGGCAGCTACCGAACGAAAAGTGCAGTCGACGGCATCGAACGAACCTTTGTCTATGAACAAGTGGGGAATCTGCCACTCGTCATGGTGCATGGCTTTTCCCGACAGGAAATCGAAAAGAGCGTCACTACGCGTGTTCGCCAGCTCTCTGTGTGGGTCGCCCTCGTCGTCTTCTTCATTTTGACGCTCGCCATGTACTTCACCTCTGTTCTCAAGAGCCGAGCAGAACTGCGAGCGGCCTACAACAAACTGGCGGACCTGAATAAACGCGTTCGCAACCAGGCCCTGTTCGACGCCCTGACCGGACTGCCCAATCGCCCGATGTTTTTTGACCGACTATCCAAGGAGTTGTCGCGCGCCCGGCGTAACGATGAGCTGGTTGCACTTTTGTTTATTGACCTCGACGGATTCAAGCAGGTCAATGATCAGTTTGGTCACGAAGCCGGCGACGTCGCCCTGAAAACTGTTGCAACTCGCTGGCGGGCCAGCGTACGCGGAAGTGACAGCATTGCGCGCCTGGGGGGCGATGAATTCGCCGTCGTCGTTGGCAAACTCGATGATCCGGCAAGCGCAGTCCTCGTCGCCGAAAAACTGATTGATGCCTTGCATCGAGAGATTCAACTGCCCGGCGAACAACACTGCCAACTTGGCTGCAGCATCGGCATCAGCATCTATCCAAAGACGGCGACTGAAATCGACTCCTTGCTGGCCGCTGCGGATGCCGCCATGTACCAAAGCAAATCGCGCGGCAAGAATTCGCTGACCGTATCCAGCGCAACGCCAACGAAAAGCCACCTGGACTGGCTCGAGTTCAACAATGCCCATCTGGTCGGTTTCGCAGAAATCGACGATCAGCATCGCCAACTGGTACACCAGGTCAACGAGATCAACCAGGCCATTATCAACAAGGCGCCGGCAGTGGAAACCGAAAGCCTGTTGAAGGCGCTGCTCGCGTTCACTGCCTTTCACTTTGATACTGAAAATCGCCTGATGGTCCGCTACGAATACCCCGGGCTGGCCGCCCATGCTCAAGATCACCAGACCTTGCTTGAGGACGCTGCGTTACTGGCTGAAGAATTCAGCAAGGGCAACGAATTGCTTGTCCTGCAAACCATCAAGGACTGGCTGCTTGGGCACATTGAAGGCGCCGACAAGCCACTGGGCGCCTTTCTTGCCAAAGCAACCGAGCCGGAAGCACACTCGAACCCGTCCCGCTAGCCAACAGCGCTACATGCACTCTCCACGCAGACCTGCCACGATTGCCCGCAGCTGCGCCGGCCCGGCTTCTTCTGCGACGACCGGAACGCCAACGCGCAAAACTATCTTCGAGAATAGGCCACGCCGGAACGGCGTTTTCATCGCCTTGCCATCGATGCGCGAGAAGTAGCTGCCCCACAGACCGCTCAGCGCCATCGGCACGACAGGCACCGGGTTGGCTTTGAGAATGCGCGTGATGCCCGGACGAAAAGCCTGTAACGCACCGTCGCGGGTGATCTGGCCTTCGGGGAAGATGCCGACAAGATCGCCGTTGGCCAAGGCCTTGCTGACCTCGGCGAAGGCCGCTTCCATCATCGCCGGGTCTTCCCGCGCCGGGGCGATGGGAATGGCACCGCAATGGCGGAAGATGAAGCCGAGGAGCGGCGTCTGGAAAATACGGTGATCCATGACGAAACGAATCGGCCGCGGCGAGGCGCCCATGATCACGACGGCATCGGCGAAGCTGACATGGTTGGCGACGAGCACGGCAGCGCCTTCTGCAGGGATGTGCTCCAGCCCCGTGCTGCGTAGCCGATACACAGCCTTGACCAGCAGCCAGGCCATGAAGCGAAGCAGGAATTCCGGCACCAGGCCGTAAATGTAGATCGCCACCACCGCGTTGAGCAGCGCAGCCAGGGCGAACAGCGCAGGCATCGACAGCCCGGCACCGAGCAGACTGGCCGCCCCGAGCGCCCCGACGACCATGAACAGCGCATTGAGGATATTGTTGGCGGCGATGATGCGCGCCCGATGATCGGGCGAGCTGCGCAACTGGACCAGCGCGTACATCGGGACGATGAAGAAGCCGCCAAAAACGCCGAGCATCATGAGGTCGAACAACACGCGCCAGATGGCCGGGATGCTGAGCAATGCGAGGAGTTCGTGCGGCGTCGTGCCGACCAGACCAACCGGCGAGGCGAAATACAGATCCAGCCCGAACAGAGTGAGGCCGATGGAGCCGAAAGGCACCAGGCCGATTTCGACATGCTTGCCCGACATGCGCTCGCAGAGCATCGAGCCGATGCCGATGCCGACCGTGAAGGTGGCCAGCAACATCGTCACTGCCGACTCGCCGCCACCGAGCACGAAACGGGCGTAGGCCGGAAACTGGGCGAGAAAGAGTGCACCATAAAGCCAGAACCACGAGATGCCGAGGATGGACAGGAAGACCGTGCGGTTCTGCCGGGCGAAGGCGATGTTGCGCCAGGTTTCGGAGAAGGGATTGAGGTTGATCGTCAGATCCGGCACCGGCGGCGGCGCGGCAGGGATACCCCGGCTGCTCACGTAGCCGGCGGCGGCGACGACGAAACCGCCGAGCGCGATGAGGGCAGGATGGTCGACCGAGCCGGCCAGTATGCCGCCAGCCAGCGTGCCGATCAGGATGGCGACAAACGTCCCGGCCTCGATCAGCGCATTGCCGCCGATCAGTTCATCGCTGTGCAGATGCTGCGGCATGATCGCGTACTTGACCGGCCCGAACAGCGTCGAATGACAGCCAAGCAGGAACAGCGCCCCCATGAGCACGGGCAGGCTGTGCAGAAAGAAGCCGACAGCGGCAATGCCCATGATGAGCATTTCCAGCACCTTGACGAGGCGAGCCAGCATGGCCTTGTCGTACTTGTCAGCGAGTTGCCCAGCCGTCGCCGAAAACAGGAAAAAGGGCAGGATGAAAATCCCCGCCGCCATATTGGCCAGCAGGCCCGGCGACAGCGTCGTCCATTGCGCCGACTGGAACGTGAGCAGGACGACGAGCGCGTTCTTGAACAGGTTGTCGTTGAACGCGCCGAGAAACTGCGTGACAAAGAAAGGCGCAAAACGCCGGGTCTTCAGGAGTCCGAACTGACCGCTCATGGCACAGGGCAGGCAAAAAGAAAGAGAACGAAATTCATGCCCGGGATTCTATGCGAGCAAGTCGCTAAAATGACCAATCGCCTGCCGCTGCTGCGGTCGACTGCTCAAGAAAGCCAAAAACGATGCGCCCCTCCCGCTCCGAGTATCTCGATTTGCCCGATGTCCGCCTCCACATCCGCCGCTGGGGCAATCCCGACGCGCCCATGCTTTTCCTGCTGCACGGCTGGATGGACGTTTCGGCCTCCTTCCAGTTCGTCGTCGATGAACTGGCGAAGGACTGGAACATCATTGCCCCCGATTGGCGCGGCTTCGGCAATTCGGAATGGCTGAGGCGGCCCTACTTTTTTGCCGAGCACATCGGCGACCTGGAAGCCATCGTCGACCGCTACGCGCCGGACGGCAAGGTAAAACTGGTCGGCCACAGCATGGGCGGCATCCTTTCCTGCCTGTATGCCGGCATCCGGCCCGAACGCGTCGAGAGCGTGGTGTCGCTGGAAGGTTTCGGCATTGCGCCGACCACATCCGACATGGCGCCCGAGCGCTATGGGCAGTGGCTCGGTGCCCTCAAGAAACCGCCGCGCATGCACGCCTACGCGGACCGCGCTGCTTTTGCCCGCCGCCTGATGCATACCGACCGCTTCCTGACGGCCGAGCGCGCCGAGTTCCTGGCCAAGCATCTGGCCCGCGTTGGCGATGGTGAAAACAGGGCCGGCCTTCGCCACCACGGCATCATCTGGAACGGGGACCCGTGGCACAAGGCACCGGCGCCCTACCTGTTCCGGCTCGAAGAATCGATGGCGATCTGGCGGCAGATCACCTGCCCGGTGCTCTGGGTGGCTGGGCGGCAATCCTGGGTCATTCGCGATTTCGGCCAGCGGCCGGGCGACTGGGAAGCGCGTCAGGCCTGCTTCGCCAATGTCCGCGAAGAATGGGTCGATCAGGCCGACCACATGTTGCACCACGATCAACCGGCTGAGGTAGCGCGCATCGTCGAGGCGTTTATCGGCTGATTTGGGTGAATCCCACGGTCAACCGGAAAAATGGGCCAAAAATGAAAAAAGCCGGGAAACCCCGGCTTTCAGCAAAGACTGTGCAGTCTTAGTGGTAGGCCGACTTCGAAGCCAGCTTGGCCGCCATGAAGCAGGCCAGACCCAGAATAACCACGGTGAAGGTGATGCCGACGTAAGAGAGTTCTTCCATTGTTGCCTCGCAGGAGTTGAAGTTAAAAACCACGCGATAAGACAGCAGCACTCCGGAAAGTTCCCGTTCGGCAAAAATATTTTGTGCGGCGCAACAAATCGCTGATGCAAGCAATCAGCGATTTACATCCACAACAACGCGACCACGCACCTTGCCCTCCATCAACAGCGCCGCCGTCGGGATGGCTTCAGCCAGCGAGACTTCGTGCGTGATCAGCGCCAGCTTGGCCGCATCGAGGTCGCGCCCCAGCCGCTGCCATGCCACCAGCCGATCAGGACGCGGACACATCACGCTGTCCACACCGACCAGGGTCACGCCGCGCAGAATGAAAGGCGCCACCGACGATGGAAAATCCATGCCGCCAGCCAGCCCGCAGGCGGTCACGACACCGCGATATTTCGTCGTTGCGCAGATGTTGGCCAGCGTATGTGAGCCGACGACATCAACCGCCCCCGCCCAGCGCTCCTTGCCCAGCGGCTTGCCGGGCGCCGAAAAGGCGCTGCGATCAAGCAACTCGGCCGCGCCGAGCTGCTTGAGGAAATCCGCTTCTTCCGGCCGGCCACTGACCGCGACGACGGTGTAGCCAAGCTTGCTCAGCACCGCGATGGCGACGCTACCGACCCCACCCGCTGCACCGGTGACGACGATCTCGCCATCCGTTGGCTTGACGCCCTGCTTTTCCAGCGCCAGCACGCACAACATGGCCGTGTAGCCCGCCGTACCGATGGCCACAGCCTGCTTTTCGGAGAAAGCCGCCGGCAGCGGCACCAGCCAGTCACCCTTGAGCCGCGCCTTCTGGGCCAGCCCGCCCCAATGCGTTTCACCGACGCCCCAGCCATTGAGCACGACGCGGTCGCCGGCCTTGTAGTCGGCGTGGCTGCTGCTTTCAACGGTACCGGCGATGTCGATGCCCGGCACCATCGGGAACTTGCGAACGACCGGCCCCTTGCCGGTAATCGCCAGCCCGTCCTTGTAGTTGAGCGATGAATAGTCGACGCGAACCGTCACGTCGCCTTCCGGCAGCTGGCTGTCGTCGATGTCCTGCACCGAGGCGCGGTAACCGGCATCATCCTTCTCGATCAGAATTCCCTTGAACATCGCGTCTCTCCATTTAAGTTTGTACGCCGGGCACCAGTAGGGCGTCCCGCTTTTCGACAAATTTCAGTATAACCAAGAGCACGACGCCGACCACCATGACGCCAGCCGCAATGGTCAGTCCGATCGAATAATTGCCGAGCCGCGTCGCCAGCCAGCCGACGATGGCCGGCCCGATAATCTGCGCCACACCGTACGAAAGCGTCATCTTGCCCATCATCTTGGCCGGCCGCGTCGGGTAGTAGCGCCCGGCCATGGTCAATACCAGACTGACCATGCCGATGAAGGTTCCACCAAAGAGCAGGGCGCCGAAAATGGTGGCAAACAGCCCACCCACCGCCACCGGCAGGGCTATCCCGACGATCTGCAGCACAGCGGCGAGGATCAGTGCATTGATATCGCCGGTATAGCGCGCGATCAGATCCCAGTTGAAGGCGGCCGGCGTTGCTGCCAGACCAATGGCCAGAAAAGCCAGCGCCCCTTGCCCGGCCAGGCCGGGCAGGCCATCAACAATGGCGACGATGAAGGTGGCGCTGATGACGTAACCAAAACCGGCACAGAAGTAGGACGCCATGAAGATGCCGAGAAACAGGCGGCTCGGCGGGTTGTCGTGCATGGGGGCGCCGCTCTTCGTCAGCGGGCTGGTATCGGGCGCCGGCAGCCAGGCCAGCGCCGGCACGATGAGCAGACAGGCGAGCGCCGAAAAGGCAAACCACTGCTCGCGCCAGTCGAGCGAGCCGCTCATCAGCCACACCGCGATGGCACAACCGGAAATCCCCAGCCCGATGCCGCCAAAATGGATGCCCAGTTCCGGCCGGTGGTTATGGCGAATCAGCCAGTTGAGAATAAGCCCGGTGCCGAGCAGCATGCCGGCTGCGCTGGAGAGGCCGGCGATGAAGCGCGAGGCCATCCAGACCAGCGGATCGGCCGTCAGGCCCATCATCACCGTGCTCAGAATGGCGACGACCAGGCCAATCCGGTACAGCTTGTCCTTGAGCACCAGATCACTGATCAGCGACGCCGTCAGTGCCCCGCACAGGTAGCCGGCGTAATTGAACGCTGCCAGCCAGCCGGCCTCGGCCAGCCCGAGGCCGGCCTGTTGCTGCATGACCGGCAGCAACGGCGTGTAGGCAAAACGGGCAACACCGAAGGTCAGCAGCAAGCTGAATATTCCGGCGCCCAGCACCTTGAAGCGTTCTCTCTGTGAGTTCATGGGATGTCCCCTTGTTATTGGTGGACGAACAATAAACAGAGTAAAGTATCCGTACAAATGATTTGTTTAGAACGCACCATTCTTGTTTTGAGATAACCCATGGAACTCGTCGCCCTCCGCACCTTTCAGGCTGTCGTCGAAGAAGGCGGCATCCTCGCCGCCTCGCGCAAGCTCAACACCGTGCAGTCCAACGTCACCGGCCGCATCCGCCGGCTGGAAGAGGAGCTCGGCGCCGAACTCTTCATCCGCAAGGGCCGCGGCCTCGAACTCGCCCCGTCGGGCAAGGTGCTGCTCGATTACGCCCGCCGCATGCTCATGCTTGAACGCCAGACGGCCAGTGCCATCCGGCAGGTCGGCGAAAGCGCCGGCGAACTGCGCATCGGTGCCATGGAAACCTTCGCCGCCCTGCACCTGCCGAGCGCCCTCAAAGCCGTGCGCGCCGAACACCCCGGTCTTGAGCTTCGCGTATCGACCGACACGACCAGCACGCTGACCGGCAAGGTGCTCGACCACAAGCTCGACTGCGCCTTCGTTGCCGGCCCGGTCATCCACCCCGACCTGACTTTCGATGAACTGGTCGTTGAAGAACTGGTGCAGATTCATGCCGCCGGCACCGACCCGGTATTGCTGCCACTCATCCTCTTCCGCGAGGGCTGCGCCTACCGCACGCGTGCCATTGCCTGGCAACGCGCTCAAGGCCACGCCGTTGCGGACGCGATGGAATTCGGTACGCTCGAAGGCATCCTCGGCTGTATTGCCGTCGGCCTCGGCTGGACGCTGATGCCCCGCCGCGTGGTGGAGCAATCAAGCCATGCGGCCGATCTGGTCATCGAAACGCTGCCCGGTGAATTCAGTCTGGTGCCGACAGGGATGATTCATCTGCGCGAAGCCGCACCGATGGCCGCCTTGAAAACACTTTGCGACGGCATCACCACGTCGGCAAACAGGAAGCGCAGCCGAGGCTAGGCGCGCCGAAGACAGTATCAGCCGCAGGGCACGGGGGCGCATCAACTCAAGGGTCGTAGGCCACGCCGCTAGGACTTGATCAGCTCTTCCCGCGAGCCCAGCCAGCGTTTGAGGTGCCGCTCGGCCAGCGCCAAATGCTCGGTCAGCATTTCCTCGGCCACGTTGCGGGCCATTTCGACCAGATCGGCATCCATTTCCAGATCGGCGTAGCGCAGGAGCGGCACGCCGCTCTGTCGGGCGCCGACAAACTCGCCGGGGCCGCGAATCTGCAGATCCTGCCGGGCGATCTCAAAGCCGTCGGTGTTCTCGAAAATGATTTTCAGCCGCTGGCGCGCCACCTCGCCCAAAGGCCCGGCGTAGATCAGGATGCAAGTCGACTCGTACTGGCCGCGACCGACCCGCCCCCGCAACTGGTGCAGCTGCGACAGACCGAAACGCTCGGCGTGTTCGATGACCATCAGGCTGGCATTCGGTACGTCGACGCCAACTTCGATGACCGTCGTCGCCACCAGAACGTCGATCTCGCCAGCCGCGAAAGCGGCCATCACCGCCTGCTTTTCGTCGGCTTTCAGGCGGCCATGTACCAATCCCACGGTCAACCCGGGAAATTGCCCAAAAAGGAACTCGTAGGTTTCCTGTGCCGTCTGCAACTGCAGCGCTTCGGACTCCTCGATCAAGGGGCAAACCCAGTACGCCTGCCGGCCTTCCTCGACTGCTTTTTTCACGAAACCAACCACATCATCGCGCCGATTGTCGGCGACCAGGCGCGTCTTGATCGGCGTCCGGCCGGGTGGCAGTTCATCGAGCACAGTGACATCAAGGTCGGCGTAATAGCTCATGGCCAGCGTGCGCGGAATCGGCGTCGCCGACATCATGAGTTGATGCGGGTTGTCGCCCTTCTTGCGCAAGGCAAGACGCTGGGCGACGCCGAAACGGTGCTGCTCGTCGACAATGGCCAGCCCGAGTTTGGCGAAATCGACACCGTCCTGAATCAGCGCGTGCGTACCGACGACCAGCTGCGCTTCGGCTGCCGTCGCCGCCAGCTGCTCGCGTTTGGCCTTGCTTTTCAGGCTGCCCGACAGCCACGCCACCTTGATCCCAAGCGGGGCCAGCCAGTCCTTCAGTTTCAAATAATGCTGCTCGGCAAGGATTTCCGTCGGCGCCATGAAGGCCGCCTGCCAGCCCGCCGACATGGCCTGACACGCCGCCAGCGCCGCGACGATGGTTTTGCCGGCGCCAACATCGCCCTGCAGCAAACGTTGCATTGGGTAAGGCTGGGCCAGATCGCTGCCAATCTCGGCCATTGCCCGCACCTGCGCCCCGGTCAGGCCGAAGGGCAGGCTGTCGAGCAGGCGGGCGCCCAGGTCATCCCGCGCGATCAACACCGGCGCGCCCTGTTCGCGGCGGGCCAGATAAGCGCGACGCAGCGAGAGTTGCTGGGCGAGCACCTCGTCGAATTTGACGCGCCGCCACGCCGGATGATTGCGGGCGTGCAAGGTGTCGAGATCGGTGCCGGGCGGCGGGGTATGGAGAAAGCGCAGGCTGCGCGCCAGACCCGGCAATTTCAGGCGTTGGCGCACTTCCTCTGGCAGCGTTTCGGACATGTCGCCAACCGTCAGCGCCTTGCCGATCAGCTTTTGCAGGGCAGAATTGGCCAATCCTGCGGTCGACGGGTAAATCGGGGTCAATTCCAAAGGCAGCGGTTCATCGTCGCCAACCTTGCGGAAACGCGGATGCACCATCTCGGCGCCGAAGAAACCGCCGCGCACCTCGCCAAATGCCCGGATGCGCGAACCTTCGCTGAGTGCGGCCTGCTGATTCGGGTAAAAACTGAAAAAGCGCAGCGTGATCTCGCCGCTCTCGTCGGCCGCCCGTACGATCATCTGCCGGCGCGGCCGGAACTGGATTTCGTTGCTTTGCACGACGACTTCGACCTGCACCGGCTCGTTGCCAAAACTCCGGTTGACCGGCGTGATGCGCGTTTCGTCCTCGTAGCGCAGCGGCAGGTGCACCAGCAAATCGGCCTCGCTATGGAGGCCGATCTTGGCGAGCTTCTTCTGCAGCGCCTCGGAGGCGCGAATGGGCGGAGAAGCCGGGGCTGACGCCCCGCTCGTGTTCATCGGGCGATAATTAGCCGATGAACATGACCGCATCGGCCTCGACCAGCGCGCCGCGCGGCAATTCCTTGACGCCGACGGCAGCGCGGGCCGGGAAGGGCTCGCTGAAGTACCTGGCCATCGTTTCATTGACCTTGGCGAAGTTGGCCAGGTCAGTCAAAAAGACGTTGAGCTTGACCACATCGGCCAAGGAACCGCCCGTGGCTTCAGCCACAGCCTTCAGATTGTCGAAAACGCGAACGATTTGCGCGTCGATCCCGTCTACCATCTGCATGGTGGCCGGATCGAGCCCGATCTGCCCGGACATGTAAACGGTGTCGCCGACGCGCACGGCTTGCGAATAGGTGCCGATGGCAGCCGGGGCGTTCGGGGTGGCGATGATGGTCTTGGCCATGGAATGCTGTCCTGTCTCTGAATTGCAAAACCCTATTTTAGCCTTGGTAGCCCATGAACCCACGTATCGAATCCCTGGAAAAAATGCTCGATGGCCCACGCGACGGCGCCCTGCTCCGCTTCTCGCTCGGCAACGAATACCTGAAAGCCGGCGACCCGGCAAAAGCTGCAAATAGCTTCAAACATGCCGTCGACCGTGACAACAACTATTCAGCCGCCTGGAAAGCCCTCGGCAAAGCCCTCGCCGATGCGGGCGATCACCCCGGCGCCCTCGCCGCCTACGAACGCGGCATCACCGTCGCCGAAACGAAGGGCGACATTCAGGCCGCCAAGGAAATGACCGTGTTCGCCAAGCGGATTCGCAAAGCACTAGCAGAACAGAATGGCTAATCCAGCTACAGAGTCGAAGACCATTGCCCTGCAAGGACCAACACACATAGCGATACCATTTCGCATACAATTTACCTTCTACTCATAAAAATCAAGGGGGGGGGTAAATTGTGCAGAAATTCCTGAAACTGCTCGCGCTGCTGGGGCTCGTTGCATCGCTGACCACCGGTTGCGCCGTTAACCGGGCTACCGGCAGCGTCGATCCATCGGCAAACCTGTCCGCACTCAAGACCATGTATGTCAAGAAGATTGCTGATGACGACAACACTTACACGCTGATCGCCGACAAGTTGCGCAGCAAGGGCGTGACCGTCACCAGCGGCAGTGAAGCCGCTCCCGGTAACGTGGATGCAGTGGTCACCTACATCGACAAATGGATGTGGGACATCACGATGTACATGCTGGAACTGACCATCACCATTCGCGATCCGAAAACCGATTTTCCGCTAGCCACCGGCAACTCCTTCCACACCTCGCTGACCCGGCTCTCGCCCAAGGAAATGGTCAATGAAGTGGTCGACAACATCTACAAGGGAGCCAAGTAAATGACGACCACTTTGGCCCGCACCACACCACTCCTGGCTATTGCCGCGCTAGCCCTGACACTTGGTGGCTGCGCCTCGCCCGCCGACCGCACGGCGATGACGCCACAGAACCTGACTATCAGCAAGCATTACCCGCACAGCCTGCGCGTCCAGACGAGCGGCGGCGCCGAAACTGGCGCGATGGACAGCAGCAATGTTTCGGACCCTGACCTCAAGGCTGCCATTGAGGATGCCGTTATCCAAAGCAAACTCTTCAAAACCATCGTTCAGGGCAGCAATGGCGACTACGAGCTGAGCGTGCGACTAAGCAGCCTTTCCAAGCCACTTTTTGGTGCCACGTTCACCGTAGACATGGAAACAGCCTGGACACTGACCAAAACCAGCGATCATTCGGTCGCTCTGCGCAAATCAGTCAAATCCAGCGGCACGGCAACCATGGGCGATGCCTTCGCCGGCGTGACTCGACTGCGCATGGCCCTCGAAGCGGCCACCCGGAACAATATCGAACAAGGCCTCAAGGCAGTCGCCGAGTTGAACCTCTAACGATTTGTTACAAACCAGTACAGTGTCCGCGTATGCCAGATGGGGTACATCCGCGTTATTTGCCTACATAACCAGCGGACACTTTCCACAATGACCATCTCGCAAAAGCTTCTTCGCCTTGGCCTCGCTACCGCACTGATCGGCAGCCTGGGTGCCTGCGCAGTCGCACCCTACCCGGCCGGTTATCACCGCGCCCAGCAGGGCTATGTGGAAACGTATCCGGCCTACGGCCAGCCGAGCGGGACGATCTACTACAACTCCGGCTATCGGCAATACGATAACCGCGGCGATCACT
>JADIYD010000003.1:0-70000 GCA_016705475.1 Betaproteobacteria bacterium
TGGACGGGCTTCGACGAAAAGATTCTGTCGCTGTACGCCCGAGGCATGACGGTCCGCGAAATCCAATCGCACCTGAAGAGATGTACGGCACCGAGGTATCGCCGACACTGATTTCGTCAGTTACAGATGCTGTGATCGAAGAGGCCAAGGCCTGGCAGTCACGGCCTCTGGACAGCATCTACCCCATCGTCTATCTCGACTGTATCCACGTCAAAGTCAGGGATGGCAGCGTGCGCGTCAAAGCCGTATCTGGCCATCGGACTGAACATGGCAGGCGAGAAGGAAGTCCTCGGTCTGTGGATCGCCCAGACAGAAGGCGCAAAGTTCTGGCTGCAAGTGGTCACGGAATTGAAGAATCGAGGCGTTCAGGATGTCTTCATCGCCTGCGTTGATGGCTTGAAGGGATTTCCAGAGGCCATTGAGGCAATCTATCCGCGTGCCGCCGTTCAACTGTGCGTCGTCCATATGGTCCGGCACAGCCTGAACTATGTCTCGTGGAAAATGCGTAAGGCCGTTGCCGCTGACCTTCGGCGGATATACACCAGTGCCAATGCCGACGAAGCCGAGCAGATGCTCGGCGAGTTCGAGGATAAATGGGACGATGCCTACTTGCCCATCAGCCAGTCCTGGCGGCGGAACTGGTCGCGCATAACACCGTTCTTCGACTACCCGCCGGAGATCCGGAAGGTGATCTACACGACCAATACGATTGAATCAGTGAACATGAGCCTGCGGAAAATCACCAAGAACCGGGGCTCGTTCCCGAGCGATGAGGCGCTGATCAAACTGTTCTACCTGGCACTCCGAAACATCAGCCAGAAATGGACCATGCCCATTCGGGATTGGAAAGCGGCACTGACCCGATTTACTATCCAGTTCGAAGACCGGATGAACAACGTTTAACTCACACCCCGTTTACACAAAATTCCGGACACGCCCGCCAATTCAAGAATTCCGATAGTTTTCGGGTGTCCGCTCGATTATGCATAGACGGCCCCGTCGGTCCGTCTATTAACTGTTAGAACCCCATGACAAACAATCGCTCTGTATCTGCCGCTATCGGCGAGCATCTCGCTCTCGGTGAACTATTAAAACGAAATGTCGAGGCTTATTTAGCCCATGGCGAAACTCAAAAAGGGTGGGATCTAGGGTGTGTGGACAATCAGGCGAGCCAAATCAGAGCGGCTGCGATGGAAATGAATGCTTCAAAGCGGACGTCGAGTTTGTCGTAGCGCGTAGCGATGCGGCGAAACTGTTTCAGGCGGGCAAAGAACCTTTCGATGAGATTTCGACTTTTATAGACATGCTTGTCATAGCTTCTGAGCACCTTCCGATTGGCTTTCGGCGGAATGACAACTGTGGCATTCATCGCCTCGATGCAGTCGATGAGGCTGGTGGCATCAAAGGCTTTGTCGGCCACGACAGCGCCAACGTTATCCATGCCATCGATGATTGGCAGCTTCGGTAATGTCATGCCGCTCACCGCCCGTCAGCCGGAATCGGGCGAGATTGCCCAAGGCATCGACCGCTGCATGAATCTTGGTGCTCAAGCCCCCACGAGAACGGCCAAGACCTTGTTCTCCGTTTTTTTGGGTGCGCTGGCCGCGTGTTGGTGCGCCCGCACGATGGTGCTATCGAGAAAAACTTCCTCAAAATCTGCGTCTTCGCAGAGCATGGCAAAGAGCGCCTGCCAGACACCTTTGTCTGCCCAGCGTGAGAAGCGCCTGAAGACCGTATTCCATGGCCCAAAACTGACAGGCAGGTCACGCCAAGGGGGCGCCAGTTCTCGCCATCCAGAGAACCGCTTCAACAAACAACCGATTATCTGCACCGGTACGACCACGGTCGCCTGCCTTGCCGTGCAGCATTGGCTCGATTCGTCGCCATTGGTCATCGCGTAACAACAATCTCGGCATCCCGCCCTCAGCCCAAAAGACAGGATAAACACAATTATTCATTTGTGAACAGCTTCTTGCCCACAAATGTCCACACACCCTAGTCCTTGTAAAAGACGATGGAATAAAGAGAGTCCAAGTAAAAACCATCAACTGGCCAAAGCAACACGCAATCAATGGAAAATTTACCAAGGGGTTTGATTTTCTAGTTGTTGTGCTCTTGGATAGAGGCAACCCAAGAAGCCGGTTTTTCATATTTCCAATAGGCTCGTTGGATTCCATTCTGTCCGCACCAAATAGCAATCGGAAGAGTGGAAATCGCACTATTACCATGAGCAAAAAGGCCATGGACAGCACGCTTGCTGAGTACGAGGACAATTGGAATGTGTTGCTCTAACCCGCCGTCGACCTCGTTCCCTTCGGTCACTGGACGCTGCGCGATGAAGCCGCGCAGCGCCGGTCACCTGCACGTTAGGACGCAGGAGCAGCCATGTCCCGACCAGTAATTCCCGATGTCATCACAATCGTGGGCTCTGCTTATCTTCAGCCGATCGCAGACCTACTGGACAAGCTTCTGAAGCGACCTGTATCCGGCGTGGGTCCCGCTGGAACAAGTTTGCATGAGAACGGGTATTCGGCTGCTCTCGTTGTCCTTTTGATTGCCGTGCTCGAGTCGTATGCCGCAAGGCTTCGTTTTGTGCGGAATGCGGAAGGAGTTGCCGGAAACCTCAGCACACCTGACCTTCTCGCCAAATACTTTCCGGCTCTCCCGACAAGGGATGAACTTGTCGACGTTTTCCTGGTTCGAAATGTGCTGGCTCACAATCATGTCTGGCACTTGGACGTCTCAGACTTTGAAGCCGTTGGATCTCCGACTCTTGCTACTCCAAAAGAGCTGGGCTTTCAGACAAACAAGCATTACGAGCAGGTGGTTGACGTCCCCGCTCGTCAGACTCGTACCTTGAGGCTGAATGTCAGTCCCACCGCCGTTGACCGATTCGACGTACGCAAGGTCTTCGATGTGGTGTGGCGCACGCTCAAGTTTATGAACGAGCAAAACTTCAGCCACACACCACTCGCCGGCTGCACAGTGGGCTTTCGAGGTAAGCACCGGCATTTCGACGACCTGCTGAAGGAGATCACAGACGAGGGTGTCGGTCATGAGCCCTAACCAATCATTCCACCGGACCTGTCGTGGCAAGCCGCGCCAGTCCGGTGAATTCAAACCTTAGCGGTCACCATGTCCTCCGACTCCGATTACTCTACGTTGCTTGATCTCTTCATTCGACTTGTTGAGTCACAAGCCGGAAAGAAGATCAAGCCTGGTGACGAGTGGTTGAACAACGCTCAAGTATTGGCGGCTAAGCTCTTTCGACATCTTGTTTCGATGCAAACCTTGGCAGCGGGAGCAACCGTCGAGCATGACGGCGTTCCCGCCGTGTTCTTTGTTGATCATGCCTCGGTAAAAGTGGTCGCCCGCGCAGCCCTCGAAACCTACCTTGTGTTCTTCTACCTCTACGGCGATTCAGACCAGTCGCTATGCGAGTTCAGGCACAACACGTGGTGTCTTGGCGGCTTAATTGATCGCCAGCAGTTTCACGTATCGACAGAACAGGGGCGCGAGGTCTTAGCCCGCGAGAAGAAACAAATCGAAGAACTGAAGTCCAAAATCGAGTCTTCGCCGGAGTTTCGCACTTACACGGAAAAACAGCGCAAGAAACTCTTGGAAGGTGAATGGCGAATCGGAAATGGTTGGGCCAACCTTGGAGTCAGTGCCGGCTTCCACCAGAAGTACTTCGAGAACTTCTATGGGTACCTCTGCGGCTACTCTCATTCGAGCTATCTCAGTGCAATACAGGTCGGCCAAGCTCAGTCGATCTCCGATCAGCAGATGCTCACTCAGTCCATTCTCGGGATCGGCGTGGTCCTCATGGCCCACTTCGTCTTTAGTTATTCGGCGGCGTTCAACACTGCCAGCGTGGTGCTTTCCGCCAATCCATCCGCAATGCGGGTTGCTGAAAAGTGGCGGTTCGGCCCCGAAGACATGGCGGCGATATATGACCGCTAACAAGCCTATCGAGGCGGACCTTCGCGAGCGGGCTTCGCCCGTTCACTTAGTCGCTCATGTGCGACGTACCTGAGCGGCAGCTTTCCAAATCTGGCTACGTCCGCAAAGGGCACCGAGCGGTCATCAAACTCCGAAGTCGGTGACCCAAGTTGATCCATGTTGTTTGCCCCATACCGCGCCCGATATATTCCATCGTCCCCACAAAACAAAACCGGCCATGCAGGCCGGTTCGTTGAGCGGTGCGGAATTACGTTGCTTATAGCGCAAGAATCCAGTTCACGAGCAGGCGGGCGTTGCCTTCGGTGATGGCAACCGCATTGGGTGGCATGGAGAGGCCGCTGACTTTGCCTTTCCAGTGGCTGCTGTAGGGATTGGAGCCTTCGATGACGACGCGGGTCAGGAATTCCGAGGCGCCGGGCTTGCCTTTGTATTGCTTGGCGACATCGATCCAGGCCGGGCCGATCGGCTTGAGGCCATCCGGGCCGGGTTTGTCTTTTTCGATGCCGTGGCAGGTCATGCAGCCGCTGGTGGTGGCCAGTTTTTTCATCTCGGTGTCGTTCTTGGCATCGGCCATGGCTACCGGGCTGAGAACGAGGCTGGCCACGAGTGCGGCGGCGAGTTTGCGGTGACGGAACATGACTGTTTTCCTTATCGATATTGATTGAATCAAAAAATGCCGGGCCGCTATTCGGGCGGCCCGGACATCAGGCTAAATTAGCCCTTGTGCAGCTTGAAGACCCACACGGAACCGCCCTGTTCGAGGAAGTTCACGCGCTTGGCGACGTCGCCGCCCCACAGCGGCACGGCGCCGCCCCAGCCGGTCGTCACGGCGATCATCTGCTCGCCATCCTGTTCCCAGCTGACCGGCGGTGCAACGATGCCGGTACCGGTCTGGAAGGACCACAGTTCCTTGCCGGTCTTGGCATCAACACCCTTCAGGAAGCCTTCCGGGGTGCCGTAGAAAATCAGGCCGCCAGCCGTGGTCAGGACGCCACCCCAGAGCGGGGCGTAGTTCTTGTTTTCCCAGACGATCTTGCCGGTGACCGGGTCCATCGCGCGCAGTACGCCGATGTGATCATCGTGGATGGCCTTGATGGTGAAGCCGGCGCCCAGGTAAGCCGCGCCCTTCTTGTAGGAAACCGGTTCGTTCCAGATGTCCATCGACCACTCGTTGGCCGGCACGTAGAAGAGGCCGGTCTGCGGGCTGTAGGCCATCTGCTGCTGGTTCTTGCCGCCGAGGAAGGACGGAGCCGAGAAGACGACCTTGCCCTTCTTGCCATCGGCGCCGGCAGTCGGGTCACCCGGACGGCCTTCTTCGATGTAATTCGGACGGCCGGTTTCCAGGTTGTAGCCCGTGGCCCAGGTGATCTTCTTGACGAAGGGGAAGGCGTTGATCAGCTTGCCGTTGGTCCGGTCATTGACGAAGAAGAAACCGTTACGGTCAGCCTTGCCGCCAGCCTTGATCAGCTTGCCCGTCTTCGGATCCTTGTAATCGAAGGAAACGAATTCGTTCCACGCCGTCAAAGTCCCAGCCGTCGTGCGGGGTGTTCTGGTAGTGCCAGGTGATCTTGCCGGTATCGGCGTCGATCGCGACGGTGGAGGACGAGAACAGGTTGTCGCCCGGGCGCAGGTGGCTGTTCCACGGGGCCGGGTTGCCGGTGCCGGCGAAGATCAGGTTGGTTTCCGGATCGTAGGTGGCGCCGTTCCAGGTCGCTGCGCCGCCGGTTTGCCAGAGGTCGCCGGTCCACGTGGCGTTGGTCGTGCCGGAGATGCCGTTTTCGATCTTGTCGCCAGCGGCATTGAAGCTGTAACCCATGTGACCTTCAACGGTCGGACGGGTCCACACCAGCTTGCCGGTCAGCGGGTCGCGGGCATCGATGCGGCCGACGACGCCGAATTCACCACCGGAAACGCCGGTGATCAGCTTGCCCTTGGCAACGATCGGTGCGGAGGTGGCGGAGTAGCCGGCAGCGTAGTCGCCGAGCTTTTCCTTCCAGACGACCTTGCCGGTGTCCTGGTTGAGGGCGACGAGCTGGGCATCCAGCGTCGCGAAGATGACGAGGTCGCCGTACAGGGCGGCGCCGCGGTTGATCACGTCGCAACACGGCATGATGCCGTCCGGCAGGCGGTGCTCGTACTTCCACAATTTCTTGCCGGATTTGGCGTCGACCGCAAACAGGCGGCTATACGAGGCGGTCACGAACATCTTGCCGTTGTGAATGACCGGCTGCGATTCCTGGCCGCGCTGCTTCTCGCCGCCGAAGGACATCGACCAGGCCGGGACCAGGTTCTTCACCGACTTGGTGTTGATCTGGGTGGACGGGCTGAAGCGCTGACCCTGGGTGCCGAGGCCGAAGCTGACGACGTCACCGGTGGTCTTGGCATCGTTGAGGATGTCGGCGTCAGTGACGCCGGCGCTGGCCGGGCTGCCGGCGAATGCCGCTGCCGTCAGAAGCGCGAGGGTCAGTGCCTTCCGCTTGAAGGGGGTATGGCTGTGCATGGATTGTCTCCTTGATTATGCGATGGTTCCGACACGGAAAAGCGTGCTGCACACGCTCCGGCTGCGCGGAATGACATGCTGGCGAGCCACCTCCATTCCCTGAATTGGCTCGCTGGCAGGGGACACAATCTGCAAGGGGTGTGCCAAGCGGGGCCGAATTGCCCGGCGCTCCTGTTGGCGGGGCTTAAGCGGGCATTCCCGGGTTTTTTCCCAGGGGCGGGCAGTTGCCACGGCGGCTGTTCCAATTGTCACCACCTGCTCCAAAGTTGCACAGTCGGGTTGTTCAGGCGCTATGACAGTGGGCCGAGCCGCGGCTCCATAGCCCGCCAGATCAGCGTTTGCCGGAGAACGGGTGTTCTTGGCACGCGCTTTGCGAACGGTTCTCGTCAAACAGCCCACAGGGCGAATTGGAGCGAGACACGATGAAATACCCACTGACCATTGCGGCGATTGCCCTGGCGGCTCTGATGCCCCCGGCCGAGGCTGCCGCCTTGCGCGAAAGCGGCGATCCACTCGCCTCGGCACGCTGGTCGGAAATGCAGAAAGCCTTCCTGGCCGGGGCGCCCGTGGTCTTCGATCCGCGCGTCAAGGTCATTGCGCCATCGACGGCCGAGAACCCGATGCAGGTACCGGTGACAGTCGATGCCACGGCGCTGGCTGGCGTGGTCGAAGTGGTCGTCTTTGCCGACTTCAATCCCATCGTCCAGGTCCTGCGTTTCTTCCCGGAAGATGCGCCGGCTTTCCTCGGCTTTCGCGTCAAGCTGCAGCAGTCGACGCCGGTGCGTGCCGCTGTGCGTACGGCCGATGGTGTCTGGCATGTCGGCGGCACCTGGGTGAACACCGTGGGCGGTGGCTGCACGGCCCCGTCGGCGGCAGGTGGTTCGAAGGAATGGCAGCAACGCCTCAATGAAGTGAGCGGCCGCCAGTGGAGCGAAGGCCCGAACGCCGGCCGGCTGCGCATGCGCATCGTGCATCCGATGGATACCGGACTGGTGGCAGGAACGCCGGCCTTCTTCCTCGAAGAAATCAACTTCGCCGATACCGCCGGCAAGCGCCTGATGCGCGTTCAGACCTACGAGCCGGTCAGCGAAAACCCGGTATTCACCTTGCAACGAACCAGCGCCGACGGCCCGGTCGAGGCGACTGGCAAGGACAACAACGGCAACGCGTTCAAGGCGAGGATAGACCAGTGAAACGGCTGCTCTGCGCCTTACTGATACTGGCTGCCGGCCAACTCGGGGCGGTCGATTTCGACTACCGGCTGTCGGCCGTGCCGGTTGCCAAGGACGTTCACCTTCATCGGCAAGACGGAGGATTTCACTACCGACAACGGCGGCAATATCGTCAACACCGCCTTCATCGTCGCGCCGCAGGGCGTCATTGTCATCGACAGCGGCCCCTCGCTGCGTTACGGCCAACAGATGCGCCGGGCGATTGCCACGGTCACCGCCAAGCCCATCGCACTGGTCATCAACACCCACCACCACCCCGACCACTTCCTCGGCAACCAGGCTTTCGCCGATGTGCCCATCGCCGCGCTGGCCGAAACGCGCAACGGCATCGCCGCCGACGGCAACGCCTTTGCCGAAAACCTCTTCCGCATGAGCGGCGACTGGATGAAGGGCACCGAAGTCCAGATCCCCGGCAAGACGCTGAACGCCGGTCGCTTCGATGTGGCCGGGCGCAGCCTGCGCCTTGTTGCGCTCGACGGACACACCGGCGCCGATCTGGTTATCGTCGATGACAGCAGTGGCGTCGTGTTTGCAGGCGATCTCGTCTTCAACGGCCGCGCGCCGACCACGCCGCATGCCGACGTCGCGCACTGGCTCGCGGCACTCGACCAGCTCGATGCCCTGACCCGCGAAGCGAGCTTCAAAGTGCTGCTGCCCGGCCACGGCGCACCGACGGCTGATGCCGCACCGATCCGCCAGACCCGCGCCTGGCTGACCTGGCTGAGCGCCACCATGCGTGACGCGGCGAAGGCCGGCCTGGACATGAACGACACGCTGGCCCTCCCGCTGCCGCCGGAGTTCGCCGCGCTGCCGGTGGCGGCCAGCGAATACCGTCGTTCGGTCGGCCATCTCTTCCCGGCGGCCGAGCAGGATGCATTGGGGGCGAAACGGTGATTTCCGCCGCCAACATCGAGGCCCCGACCATTCCTGCGGTCAACCGGAAATTTTGGGCAATTTTGGGATTGTCCATTCTCTTCCACGCCTCGCTGTTCGTGCTGACCTCCTGGCAGCGCCAAAACGGGCCGGTCAGTCTGCCGCCCATCCTGGCTTCGATCCGCCTGATGGCGGTTACCGAATCCGGACCTGCTGCCAACGTCGCCCCGGCGCCGGCAGCCGTCCCCCAGAAGGCCCGGCAAGAAGCTGGTCGATCGGAACGGCCAGTGCCGCGCGCGACCCCGACTGCCGGGCCGGCCAATGTGCCGGCAAGCGTGCCATCGCCGTCGTCGGCGATGGCATCCGAAAACCTCGCGCCCGCGGCAGCGGCTTCTGCACCGACTGCCGAAGCCGCCCGGCCGGCTCCGGCCATCGCGCCGCAGCGCCCGCAAAGCGAAGTCCTCGACGGCTATCGCCAGCGCCTCGGCGAACTGTTCGCCCGCCACCAGGAATACCCGCGCGTCGCCGCCATGCGTGGTTGGGAGGGCGAAGTGCGCCTGCGCCTGAAGGTCGCCCGCAAGGGCAATCTGATCGGCGTCGCGCTCGACCGTTCGAGCGGCTTCGATGTGCTCGACCAGCACGCGCTGGCCATGCTCGAACAGCTGGCCAGCCTGCCGCCCCTGCCCGAGGCGCTGGATGCCAACGAAATTCAAGTCGTCGTACCCGTCAATTACAAGCTCAAGAAAACAACATGAAGAGACAAATCCCCAGCGTTCACTGCTCGCCATTGCGATCTCCGCCGCCTTTGCCCCGGCCTTTGCCGCTGAGAATGTCGTGACCACGGCCACCGTCGAAGTTGTCGGCACCACGCCGCTTTCCGGCATCGGCGTGCCGCGCCTGCACCTTCCGGCCAACGTCCAATCGCTCGACGACCGCCGGCTCGACGAAATCGAAAGCCAGAACATCGCCGAACAACTGGTGCGCCAGGTGCCGGCCGTGACCATGAATGAAGTGACGGGCAACCCCTATCAGGCCGACATCAATTACCGTGGCTTCACCGCTTCGCCGCTGCTCGGCACGCCGCAGGGGCTGTCGGTCTTCGTCGATGGTGTTCGCATCAACGAGCCCTTCGGTGACACGGTCAACTGGGATTTGATCCCCAATTCGGCGATTGCCGGCATTGACCTGATCCCCGGTTCCAACCCGGCTTTCGGTCTGAACACGTTGGGCGGTGCGCTGGCCATGCGCACCAAGAGCGGTTTCTCGCATCCCGGTGGCAAGATCGAGTTTTCCGGCGGCAGTTTCAATCGCACCAACACCGAGCTGGAGTACGGCGGCAACAACGGTACCTTTGGTTGGTACGGCGCAGGCGACTGGTTTCGTGAAGACGGCTGGCGCGATCAT
Source organism: Betaproteobacteria bacterium (assembly GCA_016705475.1). Lineage (GTDB taxonomy): Bacteria > Pseudomonadota > Gammaproteobacteria > Burkholderiales > Rhodocyclaceae > Azonexus. Next base: position 9,973 of record JADIYD010000003.1, read on the forward strand.
TCGCCGTCCGACGTCAAACAGTTCTTTGGCAAGCTGTCCTTCCGCAACGCCGCCGGCGAGGCCGACCTGACGCTGACCAAGGCGCGCAGCCGGCTGATCGGCAACGGCCTGCTGCCGCAATCGATGCTTGCCCAGCGCCGCGAAGCGATCTTCACGCACCCCGACGAAACGCGCAACGACCTGACCCAGCTCGCCCTGAACGGCAAGCTGTGGCTCAGCGACACACAGAGCCTGAGCGGCAGCGTTTACCACCGCCGGACCAAGACGCGCACCCTCAACGGCGACATGAACGACGAGTACGAGGATGACTACGAAAACTGGATAACCGGCGGCAGTGTCGGCCCGGCGCCTGACGAAACTGGCGCCAACAACCGCACGCGGACAAGCCAGCGCGGTACCGGTGTCGCGGCGCAGTGGAATTTCAGCGGCAAGCAGCACCAGCTCGCCGTCGGCGCATCCTACGATCAGGCGCGCATCCATTTCCAGCAGACGCAGGAGTTGGGCGAGCTTGACGCCAGCCGGGGTGTTACCGATCTGCAGGCGCTGTCCATTCAGAATCAGATCAAGGGCAAGACCAGCACGGCCAGCCTGTTCATCACCGATACCTGGTCACTCGCCCCGAACCTGCACCTGACCGCCTCGGCGCGCTACAACATGAGCCACGTCACAACGTTCGACGAACTCGACCGCACGGCGCCCAACCTTGACGGTGACCACAAATACCGCAAGCTCAACCCGGCCATCGGCCTCTCCTGGCAGATCGTCCCGACGCTCAACGCCTATGCTGGCTTCAGCCAGGGCAACCGCGTGCCGACGCCGATCGAACTGGGTTGTGCCGACCCGGCCAACCCGTGCACCCTGCCCAATTCGATGGCCGCCGACCCCTACCTCAAGCAGGTCGTCGCCCGTACGCTGGAGGCCGGCCTGCGCGGCAAGCTGGCTGCTGACACCCATTGGAATGCCGGCGTCTTCCGCACCATGAGCAGCGACGACATCCTGTTCGTGGGAACTTCGACCAGCGCCGGCTACTTCACCAACTATGGCAAAACGCTGCGCCAGGGCCTCGAACTCGGCCTCAACGGCAACATTCAACGTGTCGACTGGTACGCCAATTACAGTTGGCTACAAGCCACTTTCCGTTCCGATGCCTGCATCCTGGCCGAAAACAACAGCACGCGTGGCACGGCAGCCGAATGCACGGGCGGCGGCCAAGACGACGAGATTTTCGTCAAGAAGGGCAACCATATCCCCGGCCTGCCGAAGCATAGCCTCAAGCTCGGCCTCGCCTGGCGTGCCACCGACTGGTTGCGTATCGGCGGGGACGTGCAGGCCTTCTCCGGCCAGTACGTGCGCGGCAATGAAAACAACCAGCATCAGAGCGGTACGGCCACCGATGCCCTGGGCAGCACGCGGACCTTCGACGGCTCGGGCCGGATTCCCGGCTATGCCATCCTCAACCTCAATGCCGAAGCCAGGCTGGGCGGCGGCTGGCAGCTCTTTGCCAAGGTCAACAACGTCTTCGACAAGCATTACGCGACGGCCGGCGCGCTGGCCGAGAACCCCTTCGTCAGCGGCAGCTTCCAGGCCAATCCGAACGACTGGCGCCGTGAAACCTTCGTCGCGCCAGGTGCACCGCGCTCCGGGTGGATCGGCGTGCGCTACGTGTTTGGCGGCAAATGAACTTTCAAAATTGGCCGATTTTCCCGGTTGACCGCAGCAAGTTGCGGTTGAGCCTGCACACCCGCGTCGGCCTCGTTCTCACCGCGCTGGCGGCCAGCCTGCTCATCATCCTCGCCGGTTTGTGGCTGCACGGCACGCGCAACGCCATCCACGAAGAAGTCGAGGCGGCATCGCGTGTTTCCGAGCAATGGCTGAAAGCCGTGCTCGGCGAAATGCAGGGCGTGCCGGCCGCTACGCGTGGCGAGCGCTTGCTTGGCGTCGCCCGCGCCATCGGCCGGGTGCGGGCCAATGAACTCGAAATCCGTACGGCTGCCGGCGACACCATCTACCGCTCGCCGGCCCCGACCTACAAGGCGGGGCGCACGGTGCCGGGCTGGTTCGCCGGGTTGCTCGCGCCTGAACTGCCGACGCGCACACTGGCTGTCGATGGTTACACGCTGACCCTGCATCCCGACGCCTCGCGCGCCATGCTTGACGCCTGGGATGATCTGGCTGCAATGGCCGGCTGGGCTGTCGCCTTGCTCGGCCTCATTTTTGTCGCGACGCGCGGTGCGCTGGGCCGCGCTCTGCACCCGCTCGCCCAGATCATGCGCGCCCTTGACCGCACCGGGCGCGGCCGTTTCGACACCCGTCTGCCGGTCTTCGCAACACCCGAACTCGGCCGCATCTCGCGCGCTTTCAACGGGATGGCCGACCGGCTGGGCGAGGCGGTGGACGACAATGTCCGCCTCGAAAGTGCCCGTGAAGTCGACCGCCAGATGAATACCCGCCTCGAAGAAGAGCGCCGGGTAATTGCCCGAGAACTGCATGACGAACTCGCCCAGGGCATCACCGCCGTGCGCGCACTGGCCGGCGCCATCGTCCAGCGCACCGGCGATGCACCGTCGTTGCACATTCCGGCCCAGGGCATCGTCGCCGTAACAGGTGAAATGCAGGATGGTGTGCGCAATATTCTGCACCGCCTGCGCCCGGCCGCTGGCCATGGGTTGGCCGTGACGCTGGAGCGCCAACTTGCCAACTGGCAGGGGCAGCACCCGGAGATCATCGCAAACAGCCATTTCGCCATTGGTCCGCAACCCGTGTCCGATGATCTGGCCATGGCCGTCGTCCGCATCGTGCAGGAAGGCCTGACCAATGTCGTGCGCCATGCGCACGCCACGCAGGTCGATCTGGCCATCAGCCGCGTTGGCGGTTGGCTGCAGCTGACCCTGGCCGACAACGGTCGCGGCCGTTACGGACAGCCCTCGGCGCAGCCCGGTTGCGGCCTTGGCCTGGCCGGCATGGGTGAGCGCATCGCCGCTTTTGGCGGCCATCTTCAATTCGAACAACCGGTTGGCGGCGGCTTCCGTATCTTCGCCCGCCTGCCGGACGCCGTAGTGCAACACGCCCCGGAGGAATTCGCATGAACAACCCACTGCAAGGCAAGCGCATCCTGCTCGCCGACGACCACGCGATGGTTCGCCTCGGCTTTCGTTGCCTGCTCGAAGGTGCGGGCGCCACGGTGGTAGGCGAGGCCGAGAATGGCGAAAACGCCGTCCGTCTCTACGCCGAACTGAACCCGGACGTTGTCGTGATGGATGTCTCGATGCCCGGCATCGGCGGCCTCGCCGCGCTCGAACGCCTGCTGGCCTGGGATGCGAAAGCCAGGGTGCTCATGCTCTCGGCCCACAACGACGACATCGTGCCGGTGCGCGCCCTGCGCCTCGGCGCCCGTGGTTACCTGTGCAAACGGGCAGCGCCCGAGGAATTCCTGCGTGCCGTCGGCCAGGTGGCGAGCGACCGCCGCTACCTCGATCCGGAACTGGCGCAGGCTGTCGCGCTGGCTCAGTTGTCCGGTTCGAGCAGCCCGGTCGATACCTTGACCGAAAAGGAGCTGGCCGTCTTCATGAAGCTGGCCGAAGGTCGTTCGGTCAACGATGTGGCCGAGGATTTCTGCCTGAGCCCGAGCACGGTCGGCACGCATCTTTATCACATCAAGCAGAAGCTCAATGTGCAGAACGCAGCCGAGCTGACGCTGGTCGCCGTGCGTAACGGCCTGATCGAGGCCTGATGTCAGCCGATCTGTTGTTCCCTGCCTGTCAGCCGCGCTGCGTCCGGAAGATGGGGGTCGGCGACGGGCACATCCTGCATGTCGAGGAATGCGGGCCGGCGGATGGTGTGCCGGTTTTGTTTTTGCATGGCGGGCCGGGGGCGGGCTGCATGGCGGAACATCGGCAACTCTTCGACCCGGCGGTATATCGGGTCGTCATGATAGATCAGCGCGGTGCAGGACGCAGTTTGCCGAGCGGCGAGCTCGAGGCCAATACGACACTCGATCTGATTGCCGATCTGGACTACGTGCGCGAGGCGCTGGGCATTTCCGGCTGGATCGTATTCGGCGGTTCTTGGGGCAGCCTGCTGGCCCTGGCTTACGCCCAGATTTATACGGAGAACGTGCATGGGCTTGTCTTGCACGGCATTTTTCTCGGTTCCCGCGAGGAAATTGTCGCCTATACGCGTGGCTTGGGCAGCCTGCTGCCGCGCCTTGAGCGAGGTGATCCGCTGGCGACATTTGCCCGGATCATCCTGAGCGAGCAGGCCGAGCGGGCAGCTCAGGCGGCGCGCGTGTGGCTCGACTACCAGCGAGGCCTGATCGGCAAGGAGCCGCTCGACGCGCCGCCCAATGCGATGCAGCAGGCCAGGGCGCGCATCCAGATGCATTATCTGACCCGCGACTGTTTCCTGAGGCCGGGGCAGCTGCTGGCGGGCATCGAGCGGATTCGCCATTTGCCGGCGATCATCGTTCAGGGCTTGGCCGATCCGGTTTGCCCGCCGGTTGCGGCCGAAGCGCTGCACCGCGCGTGGCCCGAAGCAACCTGGGTGCCGGTGGCGAGCGCCGGTCACGATGCCTTGTCCCCGGGCATGGCCCGCGCCTGCATCAAGGCGCTGAGCTGGGTTGTGGAATGCGTCGAAAGTTTTGATTGAGCAGTTTGGCGAACAAGACCGAAAGTTCGCCGGTATGATCGGCCGATGACAACCATCGACATTGTTTCCGACCTCGTCTGCCCATGGTGCTACATCGGCCTGCGCCGGCTGGATGCCGCGATTGCCAACGTGCGCCAGGAATTTCCGGACTTCTCCTGTGCAATGCGCTGGCGCCCGTTCTTCCTCAATCCCGATACCCCGCCGGAAGGCGAACCCTACCTGCCGTTTCTCGAAAAGAAATTCGGCGGCCCGGCGCCGGTAGTGGCGCTGTTCGAGCGCGTTCGCGCAGCTGGTCGGCCGTGGGGCGTTGACTACGCTTTCGAGAAAATCCAGGTTCGTGCCAACACGCTGCAGGCGCACCGGCTGATCCACTGGGCGCAGCAGCGGGGCGATGCGGCCCGGCTCGTCGAGCGCTTGTTTGTCGCGCAGTTCCAGCGCGGCGAGCGGATTGGTGACCGTTCCCTGCTGGTTCAGCTAGCGGTCGAGTGCGGCTATCCCGCGGACGCCGTGGAACGCTACCTGGCGTCGGGCGCTGACACCGACGAAGTTCGCGCCATGGAGCGCAGCTACCGGGCGATGGGTATTTCGATGGTGCCGACCTTCATCGTCGATGGTCTGGAGGTAGTGGTGGGCGCCGAAGATCCGGCCATCCTCGCCGCAGCCATCCGCCGGACGCTGGGCCGATAGCCTTTCAGGCCGGGCGATTCCGCCGGGAACGACTGATCGCGAGCAGCAACAGGCTGCCGGCAAGCATCGACCAGCCCATGGCCGGTTCCGGCACGGTCGATACCAGCGTCAGGTTGCCGCCGCTGCTCAGGTTTATGTTTCCTCCCGGGCTCAGCGTAACGGTACCGCTGGTGCCACCTGTCCCGCCAGTTCTGCCCGGAAGCGTCAGTGTCGCGCCAGGCGTCAGCGCAATCCGGGGCGGCGTGACGCTACCGGTGTCGATATTGATTGTGCCGGTAGTAATAATCGAAACGCCATTGGCCAGCGTCAGAACGCCAGAGGTGGTTTTTAACTCGACGAGCGGTGCGCTTAAGGTCAAGTTGTCAATGAACAATGAGCCGAATGCGCTGATTGAAATGCCGATATCCGAGTCGATACTGCCACCGATCAGGGAGAAATCGCCGTTGCATGACAGATTGGCACCATTCGTCAGATCGACGAATGACTGCCCGCCCGAGCAACTCATGCTGCCGATGTTTGCCGTCGATGTGGCTTGGGCGAAGGCAGAAAGCAGCAGGACAAAAAGAAACAGGGAAAGGCGGCGCATCGTCAACCTCGAACAGGCTGGAAAACCTCAGTCTGCGCCGCCCTCATGACAAAAAGATGACCCGCGGCGCATGAGCCGGACCATGCGCCGGCTGCTGTCTTACTTGGCGATGTCGAGCAATTCGACTTCGAAGATCAGCGTCGAATTGGGCGGGATGCCCGGTACGCCACGGGCGCCGTAAGCCAGGTTGGATGGGCAGACCAGCTTGGCCTTGCCGCCGACCTTGATCTTCTGCACGCCTTCCGTCCAGCACGGAATCACGCGGTTGAGCGGGAAAGCGGCCGGTTCGTTGCGCTTGTACGAGCTGTCGAATTCCTGGCCGTTGGTCAGCGTGCCGCGATAGTGCACCTTGACCGTGTCGGTGGCCTTCGGGCTGGCGCCGGTTCCTTCCTTGAGCATGGTGATGCCGATGCCGGAATCGGTCATGAATTCCTTAGGTTCGGCCGCTGTGGCCTGAAAAGACAGGGCGAGGAGGAGGGCGGCGCTGGCGATGAAGCGTTTCTGCATGTTGGGAGCCTTCGTTGCGGTTGGAGAAATGTTCAGCGCGCACGTTAGCGGGAAGTGGTGGCGGTGGCAAATCGCGCGATCCTGGCTTGTTGCGGTCAACCGGAAAAACTGGCGAAAAATGGAAGCCGGCGACCTCATGATTTTCATGAGGACCTTTTGGCGATTGCCACGTCGTCGGTTCCTTGCGCTTCGCCAATAATCAGATTGAGGTCGCCTTCCACGGTCGACCGGAAAAATTGGTCAAAAACGAAATCACGCATCAACCTGAAAATGACAAAAATCATGAGACAAAATCCGAAGCGCCTGGCCGTTATCCTTGCTGCCACTTTCCCTTGCCTTGGCATCGCTGCCGAAACGGCGCTGACGCTCGATTCCGTCGTCGTCAGCGGCAGCCGGGTCGAGCACAACACGTTTGATCTGCCGGCTGCCGTCGATGTCGTCGACGCGGCGCGTATCGGTGCCGATCAGGCGCGGGTCAATGCCTCCGAGGCATTGGTCGCGGTGCCCGGCATCACGGTACAGAATCGCCAGAACTACGCGCAGGATCTGCAGATTTCGTCACGCGGTTTCGGCGCCCGTTCCGCCTTCGGCGTACGTGGCATCCGGCTGATTTCGGATGGCATCCCTGCGTCGATGCCGGACGGTCAGGGCCAGGCAGCGACTTTCAACCTTGATCGCGCCGAACGCATCGAAGTCCTGCGCGGGCCGATGGCCGTGGTCTACGGCAACCACGCCGGCGGCGTCATCCAGATGTTTACCCCGGATGGCAAGGGCGCACCGAGTTTGGAGGGCGGCTTTGTCGCCGGCAGCAACAATACGTGGAAGGCCGACATCAGTGCGCAGGGTGAGGTTGGCGGCCTTGGCTACGTTATCGATGCTTCACGTTTTGCCACCGACGGTTATCGCGATCACAGCAAGGCCGAACGTGAACAGGCCATGGTCAAACTGACCTACCGCCCCAGCGTTGATGGCAAGCTGACCTTCATCGCCAACAGTTTCAGGCAGACCGCCGATGATCCCCAAGGCCAGACCTGGTCAGGCTATCAGGCTAATCCGCGCAGCGTTGCCCAGCCGGCGCTCGATTACAACACGCGCAAAAGCATCGATCACATGCAGGGCGGTCTGACCTATGAGCACCGCTTTGGTGACCATTCGGTGCTGGCGTCGGTCTATGCCGGCCAACGTTCGACCATTCAATATCAGTCGATTCCCGCCGGCCCGCAAGCTAATCCTAAGCATTCCGGCGGCGTCATTGATTTCGACCGCGATTTTGCCGGTGCCTCGACGCGCTGGATCGGCCGCTTCCAACTCGCCGGCGGCAAGCTGACGACGACGGTGGGTGTTGAATACGAGCAGGCGATCGACCAGCGGCGTGGCTATGAGAACTTCATCGGCACCACGCTTGGCGTCAAGGGCAATCAGCGCCGCGCCGAAGAGGATCGCGTCGCCAGCTTCGATCAGTACGCCCAGGCCGAGTGGCAGGGTGAGCGCTGGACCTTCAGCGGCGGCCTGCGGCACAGCAATGTGTCTTTCAGCGTCAAGGATGCCTACCTGAGCAATGGTAACGACAGCGGCAACGTGAGCTACGAGAAGACGACGCCGACTATTGCCGCCATGTTCCGTCTGACGCCGAGCGTCAATATCTACGCCAGTGCGGCGCGCGGTTTCGAGGCGCCGACCTTCAACGAGCTGTTCTATTCCGGCCCGGGTGGCACCTTCAGCTACAACCTCAAACCGTCGACCAGCACGCATTATGAAACCGGTCTCAAGGCCATTATCGGCAATAGCACGCGCCTCGATCTTGCCGTTTTCCAGATAGAGACCGAGGATGAACTGGTCGTTGATTCCGCCTCCGGCGGCCGGACAACTTTCCGGAACGCTGGCCAGACGCTGCGCCGTGGTCTGGAAGCGGGGCTCGACAGCCACTGGGCCAACAATTTGACGACCCGCCTGGCCTACACGCTGCTCGATGCACGCTATGACGAGGCTTTTACCAGCTCGTCCGGCCTCATCAATTCAGGTAACCGACTGCCCGGCGTTCCTGCCCAGAGCCTCTTTGGCGAACTGGCCTGGAGACATCAGGCAAGCGGTTTCCACGCCGCCGTCGAGGGCATCGCGCGCAGCAAGGTCTATGTCGAGGATACCAACACCAAGCAGGCCGCCCCGGCCTACGCCATCGCCAATCTGCGCTTCGGTGTCGACCGCAAGTTCGGTTCGTTGAATCTGCGCACCTTCCTGCGCTTCGACAACATTTTCGATCGCCAGTACGTCGGTTCGGTCATCGTTGGCGACGGGAACAGCCGCTACTACGAAGCGGCGCCCGGTCGCACCTGGCTCGCTGGGGTGACCGCCCGCTACAGTTTCTGAGCACCTCCATTCCCCGCTCAAGCCCGGCCTCGGCCGGGCTTTTTTGCTTCTGATGAAACACTGAACACTGTTTCGTTTTGGCTCAGAAGCGCAGCAATTGTCCAGAAAATGAACGCGTCGGCCTGTGCGTCTGACTGCTGCGGTCAACCGGAAAAATGTCCTGAAATCGAGGTGGTGACAGGCTTCGCACGGGGTTGCCCGTTGTTTTCGGCGGCCTGGCACGGGCTTCGCAATTACCTAGCGCGAAGCACTGCCCTCAGGGTTGGGAGAGGGGAGATTCACGCGGGGCGGGACACGCTTCGGGGTTCATTCACACAAAAGATGATTGAGGAGCAATTCAATGCAGAAAAAACTAATCGCGCTGGCTGTTGCAGCTGTTACTTCAGGTGCCGCATTCGCACAAACCAACGTCACCATCTACGGTAACGTCGATATGGGCGTCATGTTCCGTCAAGGGAACAACGGCGCGGTCGCCAACGGCCAGTCACAGTACGACCTGCAGAGCGCTGCCTCGCAGAGCCACATCGGCTTCAAGGGCGTTGAGGATCTGGGCAACGGCCTGAAGGCGCTGTTCGATCTGCAATATCGTATCAGCCCGGATACCAGCACGGGTCTCGCAACCGCCGGCCACCAGTACGTTGGCCTGACCGGCGGCTTCGGCACGGTCGTCGCCGGTTACCTGGACGGCATCCGTTTCGGCATCTACGGCAAGTACAGCCCGTTCGGCAACTACTCGGTCGCCAGCCTGACGTCGATGACCACCCAGTACGACCGCGCGGCCAATGCACTTGCCTACATCTCGCCGTCCTTTTCCGGTTTTACCGTGATTCTGGCCACTGCCACCAACACGCAGGGTGCCGAAGGCAGCCTGAACAGCGTTCACTCCCCGGCAAAGACCAGCGGCGGCAACACCGGCGACGACCGTCTGCTGTCGGCTAACCTGATCTACGCGAATGGTCCGTTGAGCATCGATCTCGACTATGAAACGACCCGTGCCGTTGGCTACGACCGCGACCGCCTGTACGTCGCCACCGCCGGCGCTTCCTACGACTTCGGCGTGGTCAAGGTCAGCGGCCTCTACGACGTCATCAAGGGTGACGTGAACTCCTTTATCGGTGGCAATACAACATTCGCCGCTGCCGCCTTTGGTCTGGCAGCCAACCAGAGATACGATCGCCGCAACTGGTTCATCGGTGCTTCCGTGCCGCTCGGCAAGTTCTCGGTGATGGGCATGTTCGGTCAGGTCAAGGACAAGACCCTGAGCGATGCGGATGCCTGGAAGCTCGGTGTCGGAGCCCGGTACGCCTTGTCCAAGCGTACCGAGCTTTACGCCGACTTCGCGCACATCAAGAACGACAACAACGGGAAATACACCATCAACCCGATGGGCAACGGTGCGGGCACCAGCGTCGGCATCAACGGCCTGGCAATGGGTATCAAGCACTCGTTCTAAGTTTCAGTCCGCTACAGAACTCTTGCGTCAGATGGTTTCTACACATCTGTTTGGGACGCCCTCCGGGGCGTCCCTTTTTTTTCTGGTTTTTCTTTTGTTGATCAGCCTGTCAGGCCTGTCCATGGCGAACGACGCACATGTCTTCAAGATCAGTGCCAGCGATTTCCGTGCAGCCCATGATGGCCTGATCGAAGCCATAGAGAGCGAAGGCCTGGTGGTCGGCAGCATCCTCCCGTTTCGCGAGATGCTGGTGCGTACAGCTGTTGGCGATGCCGAAAACCCGTATGTCGACGCCGAAATAATCCAGTTTTGCAGCGGACAACTGGCAGCCGAACTGGTCCGTGAATCCCCTGCGCAACTGACACTGTGCCCGCTTTCAATTTCGGTCTACACCTTGCAGCAGGATCGCTCGATAGTGTGGATGGCGTATCGCTCGCCCGGCGTCGGCACCTCCGGCCGGCAGCGTGCCGAATTGTTGTTGCAGCGTGTTGTTCAGCGCGCAGCGGAGCTGGCCCGCCTGCGCTGGTAGGCAGTTTTCAGACAGCCCGGTGATGCATCAGGGCCTTGAGACCATTGACGTTCAAAATCCGGATGTGCTTCTGCTGCACGGCGATGTGACCTTCCTCCTGGAAGCGGGAGAAGGCACGGGATACAGTTTCCAGCTTGAGGCCGAGATAGCTGCCGATTTCCTCGCGCGTCATACGCAGGTAGAACTCGGCGTGCGAGAAGCCACGTGCCGTGAAGCGCTGTGACAGATTGAGCAGGAAGGCAGCCAGTCGTTCCTCGGCGCGCATGGTGCCGAGCAGCATCATGACCCCATGGTCGCGAACAATCTCGCGGCTCATGACCTTGTGGAAATGGTGCTGCAAGGTGTGTATTTCGCGCGACAACACTTCAAGTCTTGAGAACGGAATGGCGCAGATTTCGCTGTCTTCGAGGGCGATGGCGTTGCAGGTGTGGTGTTCTGTGCTGATGCCGTCAAGGCCGAGCAGTTCGCCGGCCATCTGGAAGCCGGTTACCTGGTCGCGGCCATCTTCGAGCAATACATCTGTCTTGAAGAAGCCGCTGCGGATTGCGTATATGGCGTCAAATACTTCGCCGGCACGGTAGAGGTGATCGCCACGTTTGACGCGACGACGGGTCGACACCAGATCATCCAGTCGTTCCAGCTCGTCAATGCTCATTCCGTAAGGGAGGCAGAGTTCGCGCAGGTTACAATTGGAGCAGGCGGTCTTGATGACCGACAGCGTGACTTCCTGATTTACCGGGTGTGTTTGAGACATTCGCAACCTGCGTTCGCTTGATCCAAGTCAACCATAAAATCGAACCTTCCGAACATAATCAGACCTACATCTAGTGGCAGGCCTAATGAATTTCGCAACTGAAAACCTCGTCTTCGATCCCCAGATCATTCGCCGTTTTGATGTCAACGGCCCGCGCTACACGTCCTATCCGACAGCCGACCGCTTTGTCGAAGCCTTTGACGCCGAGGCGGCGAAGCTTTGGCTGGGCAAACGGAACATCGGCGGCATAACTCGGCCGCTCTCATTATACTTCCACATACCTTTCTGTAACACTATTTGCTACTACTGCGCCTGCAACAAGATCATTACAAAGGATCATGGACGCAGTGCCAAGTATCTTAAATATCTGGCCAAGGAGCTGGATATCCAGGCTACTGCGCTGGAAGGTCGCGATGGTGAGCATGAGGTAATTCAGCTGCATTGGGGTGGTGGTACGCCCACCTTCCTGTCGCACGATGAAATGCGCCAGTTGATGGGTGAGACGCGCAAACATTTCAAGTTGCTGGATGGCGGCGAGTACTCGATCGAAGTCGATCCGCGCAAGGTCGACACGGCAACGGTTGCTCTGCTCGGTGAGCTCGGATTCAACCGCATGAGCGTCGGCGTGCAGGATTTCGACGAAAAGGTACAGGTCGCAGTCAATCGTGTGCAGAGCGAGGAAGAGACCTACAGCGTGATCCGCGATGCGCGGGCCAATGGGTTCAAGTCGGTTTCCGTCGACCTGATCTACGGTCTGCCGCACCAGACCGTGATGGGCTTCAACCGGACTATTGAGCGCGTCCTGGCGATGGATCCTGATCGTCTCTCGATCTATAACTACGCGCACATGCCCAGCATGTTCAAGCCGCAGCGCCGGATCAACGACGCCGACCTGCCGTCGGCCGATACCAAGTTGCAGATTCTGGCCTTGGCCATCAAGAAGCTGACTGATGCCGGATACGTGTTCATCGGCATGGACCACTTTGCCAAGCCTGACGACGAATTGGCCGTTGCCCAGCGTCAGGGGCGCCTGCATCGCAATTTCCAGGGGTATTCGACTTACGCCGATTGCGACATGCTGTCCTTCGGTATTTCGTCGATCAGCAAGGTCGGTCCGAGCTACTACCAGAACGTCAAAACGGCCGACGAATACTACGATGCGCTCGATACCGGCACGCTACCGGTGTTCCGTGGTATCGAGCTGACGGCCGACGATATCCTTCGCCGCTCCATCATTCAGGCCCTGATGTGCCATTTCGAGCTGTCGATTGAAAGCATCGAAAGCGCCCACCTGATCGACTTCCACAAGTATTTCGAAGCGGAGCTCGATGACTTGAAGGATATGGAGCGGGCCGGTTTGCTGAAGATCGAGCGTGAGTGGATTACTGTTCTGCCGCCGGGCCGTCTGCTGGTTCGCATCATTTCGATGGTCTTTGACCGTTATCTGCGGGCCGGTCGCCAGCGCGCGACGTATTCAAAGGTTATTTAAGCGGTGTGCGGTAGTCTGAGCGGGCAGTTAAACTGCCCGCTTTGCTTTTGTTGATTTTGTTCGATGCCTGATTCCGGCTATCTCGCACTTTTCCTGGTTGGCCTGCTCGGCGGTACGCATTGCGTCGGCATGTGCGGTGGCATTGTCGGCGCTTTGTCGATGGGCGTCACGGCCCGCTGGTCTATGCATTTTGCCTACAACGGCGGGCGCATCATGTCCTATGCTGCAGCTGGCGCCATTGCCGGGGCGCTCGGGGCGGCCAGCATGGGCCTGGAGGGGCAGGTGCCGGCCCGGATGATTCTTTATTTCATCGCCAATCTGATGCTGGTGGCGCTTGGACTTTACCTGCTGGGCGTCACGCGGGCGCTGGCCTTCACCGAGCGCGCCGGGCAAAAACTGTGGATTCATCTGCAACCGCTTACCCGGCGCTTCCTGCCGGCGCGCAGCGTTGCTCAGGCTTTTCCGCTCGGCCTGCTCTGGGGATGGCTGCCTTGCGGCCTGGTCTATAGCGCGCTGGCCAGCGCCCTGACAGCCGGCTCGGCGACGCGCGGCGGGCTCATGATGCTGGCTTTCGGCCTCGGAACGCTACCCAATCTCTTGCTGGCCGGCATCATCCTGGCCAGACTGAACGAATTCGTCCGGCGGCCGCTCGTACGCACCCTGTCCGGCCTGTTGGTGCTAGGCTTTGGGCTATATGGCTTTGTCGGCCTGATCTACTTGTCAGGCCAGCTTTAGTTGGGAAAACATCATGAAAATCCTGTTGCCGGTTGATGGTTCTGAATGTTCCCTGCGCGCGGTTGATCACCTGATTACCCACGTCGGCTGGTTCCGCGATGTGCCGGAAGTTCACCTGCTGCACGTCCATGCGCCGATTCCGATTGGCCGCGTGCAGGCCCATGTCGGCAAGGAAACCTTGCATGCCTACTATCTGGAAGAGGGGCAGGAACACCTGCTGGCCGCCCAGCAAAAGCTGGATGCCGCCGGGCGTTTTCATACGACGCACATTCATGTCGGTCAGCCATCCGAGGTCATTGCCAAGCTGGCTGGTGAGTTGGCCTGCGATCTGATCATCATGGGGTCGCACGGCAGGAGTGGCGTTGCCGGGCTCGTCATGGGCTCGGTGGCCAGCCGGGTTTTGCATCTGGCGCCTTGTCCGGTTCTGCTGGTCAAATGACCGAATCCGAAACCGGTCGGGTGGTCGAATTTGCCATCGGCGGCATGACCTGTGCCGCCTGCTCGGCACGGCTGGAGAAGGTGCTCAATCGCCAGGCCGGCATGCAGGCCAACGTCAATCTGGCGGCCGAGCGGGCGCGGGTCCGTTTGTCGGCAGCGGCCGATGAGGCTGCGGTGGTGGCCGCCGTCGCCAAGGCCGGGTTCTCGGCGGCACTTGTTGATGGGCAAACGCGCGAACGTGAAAAAGCGGCGAAATTGCTCGTCTACCGCAGCGAAATACGCCGTTTCTGGATTTCAGTGGCGCTGACCCTGCCGCTGGTCGGTCAGATGTTTTTCATGTTCGGCGAGCACGGTCACATGAACGAACTGCCGCGCTGGTTCCAGCTGGCGCTGGCGACGCCGGTGCAGTTCTGGATCGGCTGGCGCTTTTACGATGGCGCCTTCAAGTCGTTGCGTGGGGGCGGCGCCAACATGGATGTGCTGGTAGCGCTCGGGACGAGCATGGCCTGGGGCTTTTCGACCGTGGTAACGCTGTTCGGGCTCGACCAGCATGTCTATTTCGAAGGCGGCGCGGCGGTCATCACGCTGGTCCTGCTTGGCAAGTTGCTCGAAGCGCGGGCCAAGGCGCGGACCTCGGAGGCCATCGAGTCGCTTATCCGCCTGCAGCCGAAGACGGCGCGTGTCGAGCGCGATGGTCTGTGGATAGACATGCCGGTCGAAGCCTTGATGCCGGGCGATGTTTTTCTTGTTCGGCCGGGTGAAAGCGTGCCGGTCGATGGCGAGTTGATCGACGGCGAATCGAGTGTCAATGAGGCGATGCTGACCGGCGAGAGCATGCCGGTGGGGAAACGCGCCGGCGACAAGGTTTTTGCCGCGACGGCCAACGGCCAGGGTGCGATGCGCTGCCGGGCGACCGGCGTTGGCGAGCACACCCTGCTCGCCGGCATCATCCGCATGGTGGGCGAGGCGCAGGGTTCGAAGGCGCCGGTGCAGCGGCTGGCCGACCAGATTTCGGCTGTTTTCGTGCCGACGGTGTGCGTCATCGCGCTCCTCACCTTAGTCGGCTGGTGGTGGACCGCAGGCGATTTCGCCGAAGCGCTGGTCAATGCTGTTGCCGTGCTGGTCATCGCCTGCCCGTGCGCGCTCGGGCTGGCGACGCCGACGGCGATCATGGTTGGCACCGGGCAGGGCGCGCGTGCCGGCATCCTCGTCAAAAATGCCGAAGCGCTTGAACGGGCAGAGAAGATCACCGTGCTGGCGCTGGACAAGACCGGAACGCTGACCTGCGGAACGCCGCAAGTTACCGATGTCGTGACCTATGGCTTGGTGCGCGACGAAGCGCTCAGTCTGGCGGCGGCGCTTGAAGAGAATTCCGAGCATCCGTTGGCGCGGGCGATCGTTTCGGCGGCTGTTAGCGGCATTGCCACGGTCAACCGGAAAAAAGCGGCAAATTTCAAATCCTTGCCCGGGCATGGTGTCGAAGGCGAGGTCGATGGCCGGAGTTTGCGCCTTGGTTCGCCAAGCTGGCTGGGGCTGGCGGATGATCCGGCGGTGGCCGAGTTGCAGCGCGCCGGCAAGACGGTAGTGGTGTTGGCCGAAGGCGAGACAACGCTGGGGTTGTTTGCCGTGGCGGATGCATTGCGACCAAGCTCGCGGGCGGCCGTTCAGCGGCTGCGCGAGCACGGTATCCGGGTGGTCATGTTGACCGGGGACAATGCGGCAACAGCCGCAGCCATCGCTGCCGAGGCCGGTATTGCCGAGTTTCGGGCCGGCGTTTTGCCGGGCGACAAGGCAGCGGCGATCAACGAATTGAAATCCGGCGGCGGTTTGGTGGCCATGGTCGGAGACGGCATCAACGATGCGCCAGCCCTCGCGGCGGCCGATGTCAGCTTTGCCATTGGCGCCGGTTCCGACGCGGCGGTAGAGGCGGCGGATTTGACATTGATTCGTAGTGACCTGATGGGTGTAGTCGATGCTATTGCCCTATCGGCGGCCACTTTGGGGAAAATCCGGCAAAATCTTTTCTTTGCTTTCATCTACAATGTGATGGGAATCCCGCTTGCTGCGCTGGGTTGGCTCAATCCGGTGGTGGCGGGGGCTGCGATGGCGATGAGTTCGGTGTCGGTTGTCTCGAACTCGCTGTTGTTGAAGCGCTGGCGGTCGGGGCGCTGAACTCAAGCAGACGAAAAGGTTTTCGATGGTCACTGGTGGCGACGGGACGAAGTGCGGCGAGGCTGGTGCCGGTAGCTCTGTCGCGTCCGACGGAAATCCGCTGGTACTGACGGAACGGGAAGCGATGTTCCGGACGACGATGGAGGCCGCTCAGGTTGGCATCTTTGTCCTGCAGGACCAGCGCTTCAAATACGTCAATCCTTATCTGACCGGTCTTTTCGGTTACAGTGCGGCTGAGATGCTCGATTGCATGGGGCCGCTCGATGTCGTTGCGCCTGAGCAGCATGCTTTTCTCATCGAGCAGATGCAGGCGCGGGCGGCCGGCGTTCCCGGGTACCAATACGAGATCAGTGCCTTGCGCAAGGATGGTTCCGTGTTTCCGGTCATGATCTACGGTGCGCCGTCGATGTTCGATGGCCGACCGGCCTCGGTTGGTACGCTGGTCGACATTTCTTCACAGAAGGCTGCCGAACGGCGTATCCGCGAGCTGGCCGATTACGATGTTCTGACCGGCTTACCCAACCGTCGCCTGCTGCGCGAGCGCTTTGTCCAGTTGCTGGAGGCGGCCGAGCGGGACAAGTCAGAAATTGCCGTCATCTTTCTCGATCTCGATCACTTCAAAAGGGTCAACGACTCGCTCGGCCACAGTGTCGGTGACGAACTCCTGATCGAAGTGGCACGCCGCCTCGACAGCGTGGTGCGCCGTATCGATACGCTGGCCCGCCTTGGCGGTGATGAGTTCATTTTCGCCATGCCGGGGTTCCATGCAGCGGCGGCGGCCGATGTGGCACGCCGCCTGATCGATGTCTTCTCCCGGCCATTCGAGGTGGCGGGGCATGAACTGACGGTGACCCCGTCACTCGGCATCTGCATCCATCCGCATGACGGCAAGGATCTCGAAATACTGCTCAAGAACGCCGACACGGCCATGTACCGGGCCAAGGATATCGGCCGCAACACGTTTCAGTTTTATGCTACCGAGATGAACACGGCGACGCTCGACCGCCTGCTCATGGAAAGCAATCTGCGACGGGCGCTGACGCAGAAGGAATTCATTCTCCAGTATCAGCCGCTGGTCAATCTGGAAGATGGCCTGGTGATCGGTGTCGAGGCCCTGATTCGCTGGCAGCATCCCGAGCTCGGCATGATCATGCCGGACAAATTCATCCACGTCGCAGAAGAAACCGGGCTGATCAACCCCATTGGCGATTGGGTGCTGTGTGAAGCCTGCCGCCAGGCCAAAGCCTGGTGCGATGAAGGGTTGTCGCCGGTGGTCATGGCCGTCAACGTAGCACCCGTTCAGTTCCGCCAGCCGGGCTTCGTCGAAATGGTCGCGGGCGCCCTGGCCGCCTCGGGTCTCGATGCCGCCCTGCTTGAGCTTGAACTGACCGAACGTACGGTGATGCACGATGCCGACATCAATCTGGGCACGCTGTCGGCGCTGCATCGCATGGGCGTTGAACTGTCGCTCGATGACTTCGGCACGGGCTACTCCTCGCTGGCCTATCTCAAGCGTTTTCCGGTCGGCAAGCTCAAGATCGACCGTTCCTTCGTCAACGACCTGGAAACCGATCCTGATGACTGGGCGATTGCCTCGACCATCGTCAGCATGGGGCGCAGCCTGCGCATGACCGTCCTGGCTGAAGGCGTTGAAACTGGCGAACAGTTGGCGCAATTGCGTAAAATGGGCTGCAATATGGCGCAGGGCTACTATTTCAGCCGGCCGACGTCGGCCACCGGAATAGCCGAAATCCTGCGCCAGCAACCCTTCACGAACAGGTAAACGGCATGGAAAATACGATCATCAAGGTCGGCGGCATGAGCTGCCAGGGCTGCGTCAAGAATATCAATGGCGTGCTCGGCGGGATGGCCGGCGTGGTGAGCGCCGAGGTCTCGCTGGAAGCCGGTGAAGCCAAAGTGGCTTTCGACCCGCAGGCCGTGTCGCGCGATGCGCTGGTCGGGGCGATTGAGGATGCCGGTTTCGACGCCGAATAAAAGTCAAACAACAATAGTATTTCGAGAGAACAGCCGTGCCCCAAGAAAAAATCAGATTGACCCAGCTGTCCCATGGTGGCGGCTGCGGATGCAAAATTGCGCCTGCCGTCCTGCAGCAAATTCTCGCCGGTGCCCCGTCGGGCATCATCCCGCCGCAACTGCTGGTCGGCACCGAAACCTGCGACGATGCTGCGGTCTACCAGATCAACGCGCAGCAGGCGATTGTCGCGACGACCGACTTCTTCATGCCCATCGTCGATGATCCCTACGATTTCGGTCGTATCGCGGCCACCAATGCCATTTCCGATGTCTACGCCATGGGCGGCACGCCCCTCTTCGCGCTGGCCATTGTCGGCATGCCGGTCAACACCCTGCCGCTGGAAACCATCGGCAAGATTCTGCAGGGTGGCGAAGCCGTCTGTCGCGCTGCCTGTATTCCGATTGCCGGCGGCCATACCATCGACTCGGTCGAGCCGATCTATGGGCTGGTTGCCATCGGCATCGTCAATCCGGCCCACCTCAAGCGCAACTCGGGCGCCAAGCCGGGTGACAAGCTGATTCTCGGCAAGCAACTGGGGGTTGGCGTCTATAGCGCCGCACTGAAGAAGGATCAGCTCCACGCCAGTGATTACGAGGCGATGATCGACACCACGACCCAGCTGAATACGCCGGGGCCGATGCTGGCCTGTCTGGATGGCGTCCATGCCGTCACCGATGTCACCGGTTTCGGGTTGGCTGGCCACCTCATGGAAGTCTGCAAGGGCAGCAAGGTGCGCGCCACGGTTAATTACGCAGACTTGCCCGTGCTTGCCCGTGCCCGCGAGTTTATCGATGCGGGTTACTTGACCGGCGCCTCGGGTCGAAACTGGGCCAGCTACGGTGAAGGGATCAGTCTTGCGGTCGACCTCGAAAAAACGGCAAAAACGCTGCTCACCGACCCGCAAACCTCGGGCGGCCTGCTCGTATCCTGCACCCCCGATACGGTGACCGAAGTTCTTTCGCTATTTTTGCAGCAGGGTTTCTCACACGTGTCGGTCATTGGCGAGATCACCGACGGCGAGCCGGGTATCGACGTTATTTGAGGGCGTCGTGCAGACGGTGACCTATAGTCGGCCGGTCGGCCGGGTCGTGGTTCAGCGCCTCTTCTTCTCCAGCCAGCGAAGTAGCGTGGCGTAGAGGAGGTCTGGCTCGACGGGCTTGGCGATGAAGTCGTTCATGCCGGCTGCCAGGCACTTCTGCCTGTCCTCTTCAAATACGTTGGCGGTCATGGCCAGAATCGGGGTGTGCGCCAGATTGCTGTTGGCGCGAATCAGTCGCGTTGCGGCCAGGCCATCCATTTCCGGCATTTGCATGTCCATCAGGATGATATCGTAGCCTTCAAGCATGGCCATTTCGACGGCCTGGAGGCCGTTTCCGGCACAGTCGACGACGAAACCGAGCGGTTCGACCATGAGTTCGCGGGCGACCTCCTGATTGATGTAGTCATCTTCGGCCAGGAGAATTCGCGTGCCGGCAAAGAGCTCACGGAGGCGCTGCTCGGGACGGTTGTCGCTTGCCGGGCTGATGGGTGCAGGCTCGGCTTTATCGGACCCGCTATGCTCGAAGGAGAGCATAAAGGCAAATTCGCTGCCGGCCCCAGGGGTGCTTTCAATGCTGATTTCGCCGCCCATGAGGCGGGCAAGTCGCTGGCTGATCGCCAGTCCAAGGCCAGTGCCGCCATATTTTCGGGTTGTCGAGCCATCGGCTTGCTCAAACGTCGAGAACAGCCTGCCTTGTGTTTCAGGGGGAATGCCGATGCCGGTATCGATGATGGCAAAGCGGATAGTGCAGCTGCTTTCGTCGTTCGACAATTGCCGCGCCTGAATCGTGACCATGCCACGATCGGTAAACTTGATGGCGTTGCTGACGAGATTGAGCAGTATCTGTTGCAGGCGCATCGGGTCGCCGACAAGCGGCATGGCGGCGATACTCTCCTCTGCGTCACAGCGTAGTTCCAGATCCTTTGCCGTTGCCTGATCCTGGAAAAGACTGAGGATATTGCTGAACAGGTTGCCAACCTTGAACTCGGTACGCTCAAGCGTGAGCTTTTCTGCCTCGATCTTGGACAGGTCGAGTATGTCGTTCAGCAACTGAAGCAGGTGATGGGCAGATGTCCCGATTTTGTCGAGACGCCCGCGTTGGATGGGGTCGTCGTTATGGCGAGCGACGATGTGCGTCAGCCCGATGATGGCATTCATCGGTGTTCTCAATTCGTGGCTCATGTTGGCGAGGAACATGCTCTTGGCGCGGTTGGCCGATTCGGCAGCCTCCTTGGCAATGGCAAGCGCCGAAGTACGTTCGGCGACAAGTTCTTCTAGATGATCTCGGTGGTGAGTCAGCTCCATTTCGCTACGCTTGCGAGCCGTGATATCGCGCGACAGTACGATGAATCGGGGGTTTTCGTCTTGGCCAGGCTTGCGTGCAGTAGACAACTCGAACCAGGCATCCCCCTGTGGCAGGGTAAGATGGATCTGCTGGCCATAACTTGTACCGTCGGCTTTTGCCTTGCGCAATGCAGCGAGAACAGTGCTGGCGGCCTCGGTGGGCAGGATATCGGTAACTGTTCGACCAAGCAGCGTTTCACGGCTGCTCATCAGGAGGTCCGGATTGGCTGCCCAGACATTCAGATAGCGGCCCTCGTCATCCACTTCGAAAAGCAGATCGGGGATGGCGCGCAGTGTCGTGTCGAGGTCGGCAGTTCTCTCCGCGACGAGCTTTTCCAGGCTGTCGTGCGTCAGTGCGATGTTTTCAGCCATGTGGTTGAACGCGCCGGACAGGGCATTTATTTCAACGATGCCACCGGTGGTCGGAATCGGGGCCCGCGCCGAATAGTCGCCTTGCCCCAGGCGGGACGCCGTAGCGCCGAGCACATTGAGCGGTCGCGCCAGGCGCAGGGCCAGCGGCCAAATCAAGGCCATGGCGATGATGGTCAGCAGCAGTCCGGCGGCCAGCAAGCGTTGAGCATCATCCTGCAGTTGAACCATTGCCTCCTCGACCAGCAGTGACAGGCGGAGAGTCCAGCCCTTGCTGCCACCCAGCGAGATATGCCGGTAGACGACCAATAGTTCGCGGCCTCTGGCATCGCGTTCAATGAGCGACCCTTCGAATCCGCTTGGCAACTGGCTGTAAAAGCGGACCTGGCTGCTCGGTTCAGTCCGCGGGGGGTACTGGGCGATCAGCACGCCCTCGTTGTCGAACAGCTCTGTGCTCCCTTGCATGCCGCTTCCGGAGCCGGAAAACTGCGACTGGTCCAAGAGCAGCGAGTGGGATTCAATCAGGACAAAGAGCAGCCCGACCAGTTCGCTGTTCGGATAGCCTTCTTTATCCGGCGCGCGAATCTGGCGAATGATGGCCAGTGTCCGGCCCTGCTTGCCGTTGAACTCCTCGACCATTTCGTGGACGCCGGATCGACTCGCTCTGGCGAGCAGATCCCCGTCGCTGAATGCACGCCCGAGGTCGGCCTTGTCACTGGAAGCGACAATCTGCCCGCTCGTCGGGAGAATGATCTGCATGGCCTGATAGCGGTCCGGGTAGGCACGTTGTGTTCGCTGAAAAACCCGTTCGAAATTGGCCTGGATCAGGTCCGGGTTCAGCCGTTTGAAATTGAGCAGTTGCTCGGCGATGACCTTGTTTTCGGCGATGACCAGGAGGTCGCCACGCCGCTCGATGAGGGAGTCATTCAGGTTGGCGCGCTCGCGGTCTGCCACAACCTCCTGAATACGCGTTGCCTCGGCCAGCTTTCTCTGGCTCGCGCCTTGTAGCCCCAGGGCGGGCAAGCCGTAGAACCAGAGCATGAACAAGGCACCCATGGCAACCTAGGAAGAGCGTTGCAAAATAGGCGGCAATGCGATGGGCGAACGATCGCGTCATGGCGTCAGCAAGGGCCGTGCTTCAGGGCACATAGTCGAAAGTGTCGAGCTCGTAGCGCCGCGGTTCGCCCACGACTTTGCTCAGCCCGTCGTAGGACAGGGCGGTCGCTATGTTTTCCCATTGTCCATTTTCGGGAAGCTTTCCCTTTTCTTTCAGGAAGCGGAATTCGCTTTGCAGTGGGGGGCTGCCGGCAGGGTAGAGAATGACAGGTGCCGATGGGATATTCAGAATTTCACGTCGCGTAATCGCCATGACCTGATTGACGGGGACTTCCGTTGCCAGGGCAGAGAAGGCGCGCCCGTCGGCAATGGCCCAGTTGGCCGCCATTTCGAGATTTTTCTGGCTGCGGCGCATCCATTCGATGGCGCGAACGTAGCCTGCAATGAGAACGCGTGCCGATTCGGGCGAGCGTTTCTCAAAGGCCTTGCTGATCACGAAATAATCCGAGCTCAGGCCGCGAAAGACGGTGCGGTTTTTGGCGTTGCGGGCCAGGGCAGCAGTGGGGGCAGGCTCCCAGGCGGCAAAGGCGTCGATCTTGCCGGCCTCCAGAGCATCAGGCATCTGGTCGACCGGCAAGGGAACGAGGGTGATGTCAGCCTCGCTCAGGCCAGCCGAACGCAAGCCCTGAAGCAGGGTGTGATGCGCGCTGGAGGTGTCAACATAGGCGATGCGTTTGCCGGCCAGATTGCGAACCTGAATTTCACCCTTGGCGACGATCGACGTCGAGGTCTGCTTGACCAGGCCGACGATCCAGACATCACCTCGTGAAGCGGCCAGAATGGTCGGCACATCGCCAATCAGCCCGGCCTCGAGACGCTGATCGGCAAGCAAGGGGATCATGTCGGCGCCACGCCGGAAGGGGTGACTGCGCAACGGGGTGCCGAGTTTGGTCAGCGCCTCGTTCATCAAGCGGTCATGGCGCATAACGGCACTGATGACGCCGGAGGGATAGCCATGCGGCTGCGTGCCAAGGTCGATGGCAGGGGACGCCGGCGTAAGGCCATACTGCTCGACATAATCCGCGCTCAGAGCGGCGGTGGACAGCAGCAAAGCCGGCAACAGAAAGGCCAGCGAAAAGAAGTGTCTCGCTCGAATGACTGGTGTCTCGTTCACGGTCTTCACTCAGGATTTTGCACGGCTTATTTTTTCAGTCGCCCACTTTCTCAGGATAGCTCAAAAATGGCGAATAGCGCGCCTAAGCGTGGCAAATCCGGTGTTTTTGGTAATGTTATTAGACTGCTCTGGCGATAGTCCCGCCAAAGGCTTCTTCTGCGGTCAACCGGGAAAAACGGCCAAAAATGAAACGGGCTATCGGGCGCATTCGTGGCGTCCGGGATATGTGGTCTGGCCCGGGGGCCTGGTCTCAGGCGGCGAGCGAAACGCAGTCGCTGGCGCGGGCGGCGCAGTGATGGGCTTCCTTGAGGCATTCTCGTGCGCACGATGCGCAGCGGCCGCAGTCTGCGGTCACCCCGAGGTCGCGTCGGAGATCGCGCAAGGTTCGGGCGCCGCCTTGCGCGGCTTCTTGAATCTGTCGGTCAGTGACGGCTTTGCAGACGCAGACGTACATGAACTGCTCCTGATTGATACGTGAGAATAATTCTCATCTTATGTTATTGAGAATTATTGTCAACAACTGGTTTGGCCTGTGAGGTTTGCGACAAGTAGCTACCGCCATTCAAGCATGGAGCAAGTCACGAGCCAGCCTGGCCAAAGCTGGACGGAAACGAAAAAGCCGCAGACAGGCTGCGGCTTTTGGGTGGAGCAGGCAGAGCGGCCTTAGCCTTCGCCTGGCTCCATGTGCGCTTGCAGATAGTTCGGCAAGGTCACATCCTTGATCAAGCTCTGTTGGGTTTCCAGCCAGTCGATCGCTTCTTCGCAGTGCTCGAGAAGTTCTTCCAGCAGATCGCGGCTCACGTAGTCCTGCAAATCCTCACACAGCGCGATGGACTCAATCAGCAAGGGGCGCTGGATTTCGCGTTCATACTTGAGATCGCCCTGCAGGCATTCGACCACATGCTCGCCAATCAGCAGCTTGCCGAGATTCTGCAGGTTGGGCAGACCTTCCAGGAAGAGCACGCGCTCGATGATTTCGTCGGCCTCCTTCATGACGCGGATCGACTGCTTGTACTGGTAGTCGTTGAGTTTTTCCAGGCCCCAATTGCGGAACATGCGGGCATGCAGGAAATACTGGTTGATCGAGGTAAGCTCGTTCTTCAGCACCTTGTTGAGGGCTTCGATGACTTTCTTGTCGCCTTTCATCGGGTTCGCTCCTTAAGCTGCCGGCGCCGAGCCCATCTGGCTCTGCTGGTAGTTGGCGAGGCCGACCAGGTTGATCAGGGTGATCTGCTTTTCGAGATAGTAGGCATGATCCATTTCGGTGTCGTCCAGCTGGATGACCAGCATGTCGCGGCTGACGTAGTCCTGGGCTTTCTCGCAGGCGGCGATGGCCTTCTTGAGTTCGCCAACAACCTTGTATTCGACATCGAGATCGGATTTCAGCATGTCCGGCACATTCTTGCCAATTTTGAGCGCCTCGCGCTTGGCCATGTTTGGCGTGCCTTCGAGGAACAAAATGCGCTGGATCAGGGCGCGGGCGTGTTGCAGCTCGTGCGCCGATTCATGCAAGGCCTTGTCGGCCAGGTTCTGAAAGCCCATGTCGGCGTACATCTCGCCGTGGATCAGGTATTGATCGACGGCGGTCAGTTCGCCAGCCAGCAGGCCGTTGAGGATCTCGATTATTTTCTTGTCGCCCTTCATTGCGTTCTCCGGAGGTGGTTGGGGCTGGCTGGCGTAAAGCGGCTGGCTTGCCGGAACGCCTATTCTAGGCCGGCAAACAGCACTTTTCTACCCAAGCAATTTTGGAGACAGCAGACGCGGAGCGGAGTTCATTGCTTCTGAGCCATCCGTGTTGCGCAGAGCTGGAAAGATCATGCGTTTGTCGGCAGAAAGGGTCTCCCATACGAGACTGTATCGCCAGAGCAGAAGCCCTTGAAACGTCGGGCGGATACTGCCAACGCTCAGGCCTGCGGCTTGGGCAGCCACTTCAACAAGGTTTCAAACAGTTTTTCGGGGTCGACCGGTTTTGTGATGTGGTCGTTCATGCCGGCATCGATACATGCCTTGCGGTCGTCGTCAAAGGCATTGGCGGTCATCGCCAGAATGGGTGTTTCCGAATAGCCTGCCAGCGCGCGAATAGCGCGTGTTGCATCTACCCCGTTCATGTTCGGCATCTGCATGTCCATCAGGATCAGGGTGTAAGACCGCTGCTGGGCCATGGCGACGGCCTCAACGCCATCACTGGCCAGATCCGTCTTCAAGCCGGCTTCCGCCAGCAGGATGCAGGAAAGCTCCTGACTGATCGGCTCGTCTTCCACCAGCAGGACGTGCGTGTCGGCAAGATGGCCGATCAGCCGGGTTTTTGCCAATACCTGATCTGTCGTGGAAACGGGCGGGATGGCTGCGCTTTTATCGCGCTTCAGGCGAACCGTAAACCAGAAAGTGCTGCCCGCGCCCGGTGAGCTGTCTGCACCGATTTCACCTCCCATCATCTCCACCAGACGTTTGCTGATGGCCAGCCCCAGCCCCGTGCCTCCATACTTCCGGGTCATGCTGTTGTCGGCCTGCTCGAAGGAGGCGAACAGCCGCGAAAGTGCCTCGGGTTCGATGCCGATGCCGGTATCGGCAATATCGAAACGCACCACGACATCCTGCGGCGTATTGGCCAACAGCCGGGCGCGCACGGCAATGCGTCCGTGCTCGGTGAATTTCATGGCGTTTCCAACCAGATTGAGCAGGATCTGGCCGAGACGCAGCGAGTCGCCTCTGAGCGGTAGTTGGAGAAGCTCATCGGGTAAATCGGTTTCCAGCTTCAGGCCTTTTTCGACTGCGCTGTGGCCGAATACGCTGGTCAGGCTGTCGGCGATTTTCGCGATGCGCAGGGGGGCGTCTTCAAGCGCCATGCGTTCGGCTTCGATTTTGGACAGGTCGAGAATGTCGTTCAAGACACCGAGCAGACGTTCGGCGGCCGACCGGGCCTTGTCAAGGCGGTCGAGCCCCTCGGGGTCTGTCATGCGACGTTTGGCCAGTTCAACCATGCCCATGACGCCGTGCATTGGTGTGCGCAGTTCATGGCTCATGTTGGCGAGGAAGGACGTCTTGGCGCGACTTGCCGATTCAGCGGCTTGCGTGGCGGCAGCCAGTTCGGCTGTTCGTGACTCGACAAGCGTCTCAAGGTGGTGGCGGTACTGGTCGAGTTCGGCCTCGGCCATCTTGCGCTCGGTAATGTCGATGCCCACGGCGAGCAGGTGGGGCTGGCCGTCGAGCATGACACGTGTTCCGCTGAGATACATGGATACACTTTTCCCTTGCCGGGTGGTCAGTTTGGCCTCTGTGCTGGCATGGCCATCCCGATACACTTTCTCCATTGCGCTGATGATGCATTGCTGATCTTCTCCGCGGAAAAAGTCCTGCCCCCGCATGCTTGCCACTTCGCTGTCGTTGTACCCGGTAATCTCCTTGAGGTGCTGGTTCCAGCGCTGGCAGTAGCCATTTGCATCGAGAAAACCGAACAGCACCGGCAGTGAGTTGATGATGTCGGCAGAAAGTTGCTGTTCGTGGCGCAGGGCGAGCTCGGCCTTTTTGCGTTCGCTGATGTCCTCCACCATGGCCACTACATAATCGACGCTGCCATCCGGCTTGCGAACATGGCTGACCGCCAGGCGCGTGAATACCAAGCGGCCATCCTTGTGGATGAAGCGTTTATCCATGGCATAACCATCAATTTCGCCGGCCAGCATGCGGTTGAACTGCGCCAGGTCAGGTGCCACGTCATCCGGGTGGGTTATCTGGAGCCAGGTCATCGTGGTTAACTCTTCCCGCGAGTAACCCAGCGTGGCGCAAAGTGCATCGTTGACCTCGATCCAGCCTTTTTCAAGACTGGTGATGGCAAGACCGACAATGGAATGGTCGAAGTAGGCATGAAAACGTTGCATGCTGGCACGTTCGGTAGCCGCTACCGCCTCCTGCGCTTTCAGCAACGATTCCTGGTTGACCAGCTGCTGTTCGTGGTTCCGGAAAATCTGACACAGCAGCATGGTGGCAAGCGGGTAGGTCAGCAGCAACATCCACCAGGCCTGTTCAATGAAGGCATAGCCGGCCCGATTGGGAACTTGCGTGAATGCCGCCAACTGTCCAAGTTGCACGACCAGACCCAGTGCCAGATAGTGAATGGCGCGCGGTGAACTGCTGCGGTGCCTGAACCATTGCCGTGCCAAAATCCCGAGCAGGGCCGACTGGACAATGATGAATATGCCGACTGGTGCGCCGATGCCACCCAGGTGATAGCGATATGCCGCAGCAATGACCACGGCAATGGCTGCAACCACCGGCCCGCCCACCAGACCCGCCACGGAAAGCACGATGGAGCGACCATCAAATATCAAGCCCGGGGGGAAATTGACCGGATTCAACATGCCCAGCAGGGCCACGGTACCGAATAGCAGCCCGAGTATGACCTGACGACTTGGCGTGTCTTCGCGAAAGCGCGACAGAACAGCCTGAACGATCGCGATCAAGGCGATCAGGAAAGCAATGTTGTTAATCAGGCTGATGAGCATGCGTCGGGATCAAATTGGTGGGAACTCCAACGGCAATCATTGTAGGGTAATTGCCGGAATTGGCGGCATTTCCCGTTCGGTCGTGTGTTGCGTAGCGGAATTCAGGCTGCCCACCAGGCGGTACGCCTGTCGGATGCATTTGTGGCGAATGATGTTGAACACGGCCTCACATTGATCGGCAAATTCCACGGTCAACCGGGAAAAGTGTGCAAAAAGCAAAGCTCGTGGCGCTTGCCGGCTTAAAGCGCTTTCAGGGCGGCATCAATCAATCGGCGGGAAATGCTGATCGGCTCGGGCAGGATGGGCAGGGCGTCGGGCGTGAACCAGCCCGCTTCCTCGATCTCGCTCGGGTCCGGCGCGATCGTGCCGCCGGCGTAGTCGGCGAAGAAGGCAATCATCAGCGAGTTGGGGAAGGGCCAGGGCTGGCTGTTGAAATAGCGCAGGTTGGTGATTTCGATGCCGACTTCCTCGCGCACTTCGCGGGCGGCGCATTGTTCGAGCGTTTCGCCGGGTTCGACAAAGCCGGCCAGAGCGCTGAATACGCCCGGCTTGAAATGCGGGCTGCGGCCGAGCAGCAGTTTGTCGCCATCGCGCACCAGCACCATGACGGCTGGAGAAATGCGCGGGTAGGCGAGCAGGCCGCAAGCCGGGCACTGCATGGCCAGTTCGCCGGATTTCATGGCGGTCGGTGTGCCGCATTTGCCGCAGAATCGGTGGTTGTTTTGCCAGTCGAGCAACTGCGTGGCGCGGCCGGCCAGTGCGAAGGTGTCTTGCCCGGCCAGCGAAAAAATGGCGCGTAGCGGCACGGCTTCGCCACCAGGCAATTCGGGAAAGTGCGCGACATCGGCGGCGTAGCAGGGCAGGCCGTTGAGGTCGCCGACGTGAAGGGCATTTTCGGGATGGCCAAAGTCGGCAGCGAGGCCGGAGGGGAAGAGAGAGTCGGCACCGCTGAGTGTCAACAGGCGATGCTCGCAGCGCAGGATCCAGTAGGCGGGCTGGTTCATGCTTCGGAACCTCAGGCGGAAATGGTTTGCGCCGATGGGGTCGGCGGCAGGCGGTAGATCGTTGTTTCGGCATTGGGCGCCAGCGTGCCGAGGGCGAGGCTCAGGATGGAAATGAACAGGCTGGCGAAGAAGGCCGTCCAGAAGCTCGAGATGGTGAAGCCTTTGACCACCTTGGCGACCAGCATGAGCAGCAGGGCGTTGATGACCAGCACGAACAGGCCGAGCGTGAGCAGGGTCAGGGGGAAGGTCAGAATGATCAGCAGCGGCTGCAGCACGGCATTGGCGAAGCCAAGGAGCAGGGCAGAGATGATGAGCGTCGACGTGCTGGAAAAGCGGATGCCCTTGAATACCAGGCTGGCGCCCCACAGGGACACGGCGGTAATGACCCAATGGAAGAAGAAGCCCAGCAGATTGTCGAACATGTTTTTGCCTTTGTTGAAGTGCTGCTACCCGGTCGGCGCAAGACTGAATTCTAAGCGCTGCTAGGTGTTCTTGCCGTGCATGACGATGCGCGAGACGAACCATATCGCGACCAGATTGGCCGCGACGGCAACGTAGCCGACCAGCGAATAGCCGACGATGCGGCCAGTGGCGTCGAAGGAGGTCAGGAAGCCGGCGAGTGTCGTCGCCAGGCCCATGGCCAGCGACTGCACGGTGCTGTTGAGCGACATGAAGGTGCCACGCAATTTGGGCTGGGCGGATGAGGCGATGATGGCCATGGACGGGATCATGCGGCCCGAGATGAGCACGAAGAAGCTGGCCGAAATGATCAGCCAGATCCACAGCGGCAGGACCCCAGCATGGGTGAGGACGAGCGTGGGCACCATGGCGAGCAGGGCGACGCGGCGATAGACCTCGACTTTGCCAAACTTGTCGGCCCAGCGACCGATCAGGCGCGCGCTGATGAAGGTGGCGGTGCCTCCCACCAGATAGACGATGGGGATGTCCTCCAGCGCGATGCCGACGTTATTCACGGCATAGACGGTGATGTAGGGAATGATCGTGAAGCCGGAAAAAATGACCAGTGCCGAAAAGAACAAGGCACGCAGATGGTTGCTGTCGCCGAGCACGCTGAAGGTGGCAGAGAGCAGATGGGCGCGCTTTTCTTCGCCGATATGGTGGCGTAACTCGGGCAGGAAGCGCAGGCCGATGCCAAGGAATATGACCGTCAGTGCGGCGATCAGAACGAACGGCGCGCGCCAGCCAAAATGGTTCGCCAGCAACAGTGACAGGGGCACCCCGGCAATGGTTGAAATCGAGAAGGCGCTCGACACCACGCTGCTCGCCCGCGCCCGCCGCGAGAAAGGGATGCTGTCGGCGATCATGGTCTGCACGAGCGCGCCCATGATGCCGCCGAAGACGCCGGCCAACCCGCGCGCAAGCATGAGCGTCGAATAGCCCGGTGCCAGACCACAGGCCAGCGTCGCCACGCCGAACAGCGTGAAAACGATGAGCAACAGACGCTTGCGTTCGAACAGGTCGACAAAGGTTGCCGCGAGGATTCCAGAAATGGCAGCGCTGAAACTGTAGGACGCCACGAGCAGCCCGAACTCGTGCGTGCCGATGCCCAAGGCCGCCATGAGGACTGGCCCCAACGGCATCATGATCATGAAATCGAGCACATGGCTGAACTGGATGCCGGCCAGGGTCAGCAGGAAAAAGCGTTCGGCACGAGGGGAGAGCGGGGTGGTCATCGGGAGTGAGTCGGGAAATCGCTGGCTTGGATGGTAAGGTCAAGTGACCGGAACGCTGCAATAATTTGCAAGCGGCACAAGCTATTTCGGATATTGGACTGCATGGCCGGCGCGGCGTCGAAATAGGCCGGAATTTCGGGTCGACCGCAGAATTTTCCTGGAACAGGCGTTGCGACGAGAAAAGCGCGAACCTAAGCCGATATCGGTGTTCGAATACCGCGAAACCATATCCGAACCGTTACGATCAAATCCACATGAGCCCAACCCTCCACGATTTCACCGCCCGACGCCTGAACGGCGATCAGCAAAACCTCGGCGACTACAGCGGCAAGGTGCTGCTGGTCGTCAATACGGCCAGCCAGTGCGGCTTTACGCCGCAGTACAGCGGTCTTGAAGAACTCTACCGGACCTACAAGGACCGGGGCCTCGTTGTCCTCGGTTTCCCCTGCAACCAGTTCGGTGCGCAGGAACCCGGCGATGCCGAAGCCATCGGCCAGTTTTGCGAGGCGCGTTTCGATGTCACCTTCCCGCTCTTTGCCAAGATCGACGTCAACGGCGACAACGCCCATCCGCTCTATGCCTGGCTCAAGCACGAAGCGGCCGGCATTCTGGGCACTGAAGCGATCAAATGGAATTTCACCAAATTTCTGGTCGACCGCAGCGGCAAGGTCGTTCATCGCTTTGCCCCGGCAACCCGACCGGACGAGCTGGTTGAGGCGATCGAAACGCTGCTCTGAGGCGCAGCAGGCGCGCCGGCGTTTTCGCATGAGGGGAACTGTTCCCTGAAGTATTCATCGAACAAATACCTCATCGCGTGAAAAGGAGCCTCTCATGCAAGCCCAACTGCACTCCATGACCAACCTGTTTGCCCAGCTCGGGCTGCCCAGCGACGAGGCTGGCGTTGAAACGTTCATCGCCGCCCACCGCCCGCTCAAGAACGATGTCGCCCTCTACCGCGCGCCCTTCTGGAGCGACGCACAACGCGCCTTCCTCAAGGAAGAAATCATTGAAGATGCGGACTGGTCGGCGGTCATTGATGAACTCAACGGGCGTCTCCGCTAGTCAATCTTCGGCTGAATTTGACAACGCACTCCTCGCGTAAAAATATGCCATTGGATAAATTCGTTTGGCATCAATTTTGCGTTAGACTTAATTCGCCATACGCATTTTGTGATGGTGATTTACCCACAAAGGAGGAGTCAAATTGAAAAAATTCATCGCAGTTAGCGTGGTAGCAATCGCCAGCGGGTTCAGCACAGCAGCCATCAGCGCCGGCGAGTTCGGCAGCGCCTCAGAAGCCAAAGCCATGCTCGAAAAAGCCGTTGTTGCAGTCAAGGCCAACAAGGCCACCGCACTGGGCCAGTTCGCCAAAGGCGAAGGCGGCTTCCGTGACCGTGACCTGTATCCCTTCTGCGGCGGCCCTGACGGCAATTTCTCTGCCCACCCGAGCCTTACCGGCAAGAGCATGAAAGACCTGATGAGCAAGGCCAACGAACCGATTGGCGCCAAGCTCTACGAAGCCGCCAAGGAAGGCAGCATTGCCGAAGTGCCTTACATGTGGCCGCGTCCGGGTACCACCGAGCCGGTCCAGAAGTACAGCTACGTCACCAAGATCGGTGATCAGGTTTGTGCGGTTGGTTACTACAAGTAAAACACCGGTTTAACCTCCACTGGCCATAGCCGGCGGAAACAGAACCAAAAAAAGCGATGGCCCGCCTCAAATGAGGTGGGCCATTGTCGTTCTGGCGCGACGCAAACTGCCCGAAAACAGCGGCAGCGCCTTCAGTAAAGGGTTTCGCGCGTCGCCGGGCAGCGACAACTCAACTGCTGGCCAGCTTGCCACCCGATGCCATCACCCGCGCGCTGAGCGCCCGCAGCGTTTCCTGAGCATCGTCAGCCGCCTCCTGCATTTCTTCAGCCGTCAACGGCCGCAGCAGCGCCTCCAGCTCGATGCGCTGTATGTTCGGGCACTTGGCGACAGCACCCTGCAGGATGCTGTCCACCTTCTTCGAACCCAGCCCGAACAGCACTTTTTCCAGCACAAACAGGCGGACGACGATGATGTCCTCCGCGTTTTCAGCCGTCGCCTGCACCGCCTCGATCTCCTTGCGCAGATAGCCGCGGAACTTGAGCGGCGTGACGTCAGCCGGCACCTGCAGGATGGAGGATCGGAATTGGCCCTGGATCATGCTTCTGCCGTTTCTTTGGCGGGTAGCCAGGTCATCAGTGTTTTGTACATCTGTTCCGGCAGGGCTGGTTTGGAGAGGAAGTCTCGCATTCCGGCATCAAGGCAGCCTTGCTTGTCGTCGGTAAAGGCATTCGCGGTGAGGGCAATAATCGGTGTCTGCCGGTTGCGCGCTTCAGCAAGAATCACCTTTGCAGCCTGAATGCCATTCATTACCGGCATCTGAACGTCCATCAGAATGACGGCATAGTCTTGCTGGCGGGTTTTCTCAATTGCGTCCTGTCCATTTTCGGCCACATCAACGACCAGTCCCACAGTCTCAAGCAGGTCGCGCGCGACTTCCTGGTTGACGATGTTGTCTTCGGCCAGCAGCACGCGTTTTCCTGCATGCTGCTCGAGAATCTGATTCGCATACTGTCCGATGCGCGTATCGTCCGCCTGGAAGGGCGCCAGAGCAGACTTTGGCAGATTGATCTCAAACCAGAATGTGCTGCCACGCCCAGGCGTGCTCTCAACGTCGATGCTGCCGCCCATCAGGCCAACAAGCCGCGCGCTGATGGCCAGGCCGAGACCGGTGCCACCGTATTTCCGGCTCATTGAGCTGTCCGATTGCTCGAACGGGGAAAACAGACGCGATTTTTCGGTGGTGACAAAGCCGATGCCCGTATCAATGACTTCAAAGCGCAGCAGTGCCTCATGTTGATCGGACTCACGCACGATCACGCGGATGACTATGCTGCCGGTATCCGTGAATTTGACAGCGTTGGCGAAAAGATTGATCAGGACTTGTTCGATGCGCAAAGGATCGCCGTTGAAGCTTTGGTTGAGCAGACTCGGCGCAAGCTCTGTTCGCACATCGATTCCCTTTGCCTGCGCCTTGCTGCCGACAACGCTGATGACTTTTTCCAGCATCGGCTGCAGCGTGAAGTCGGAAGACTCAAGTACAAGCCGGTCCGCCTCGATCCGCGAAATGTCGAGGATGTCATTGATAACCGAGAGAAGATGGTCGGCGGCCACCTTGGCCTTGTCGAGCTGATCCTTGCCTTTCTCGTCCACCATTCGAGCGTGGGCTAGCCTGATCATGCCGGTGACGCCATGCAGCGGCGTGCGCAGTTCATGGCTCATGTTGGCGAGGAAGGTGCTCTTGGCGCGGCTCGCTGCCTCGGCCGCATCCTTGGCCGAACGCAGTTCCGCCGTGCGCGCCTTGACCAGGCGCTCGAGATGGTCGCGGTGGGCCATCAGTTCAAGTTCGGCCTGCTTGCGCAGCGTGATGTCGCGCGTTACCGCCAAATGGGCAACTTCGCCAGCAACGTCGATGGGGACTGCATGGGACTCCATGATGCGGCGCTTGCCATTGAGCCCGACGATGGCGTACTCGAGCATGGCCTTCTCGCCATTGAGGACCCGGCGATGCAGTTCGACAAAAGCATCGCGATCTTCTGGCGCGATAAGATCGAATACGGATTGCCCGGCAACCTGATCAAGAGACGCGGCCTCGATCATCTCCAGGCCGGCCGGGTTCATCTGCAACAACCGCCCTTCGGCATCCAGCAGCTTCACGCATTCCGGCTCGTTGGCGATGATTTCCCGGAGTTTTTCTTCGCTGCGCGCCAAACGGGCCCTGTCTTCTTCAGATCGCTGCAACAACCTGAACACATAACTGCCCAGCAGCACGGAAAGCATGAGGAAACCTGCTGTCATCGCCAGTGTCTTGTACGTTTCTTCCCGCCAGCCTGCGAGGTAGTGATCACTTGAAACACCGACGATGGCGATCATGGGCACACTGTTCAGTCGCTGGAATGAAAGCGTGCGGTCAAATCCATCCGGTGAATTCGAGAGGTGGTAGGTTGCAGAACTGACGCCCGATTCAGCCAATGCGCGAAAATCCGGCGAGACGTTGATGTTGCCAACCTCGCCGACCGGGCGGTCGGGAATTTCCGGGAAACGGGCGACGAGGCCCAGGTCCTCGTCGCGAAGAATCAGGGTGCTGTCCGGCGGCAGTTGATATTGCTTCAAAAGCCCGGCGAAATAGCTCACAGCTACCGGGGCAGAAACAACACCGGCAAAACGACCATCCGGATAATTGAAGCGCCGGGAAAAATTGACGATGTATTGTTTTGCGATTCGTCCCAGCCGGGGCTTGCGAAAACGCATCGCATCGTCAGCGTTCGTCTGATGGTAGATGAAGTAGTCGCGATCAGCCCAGGAGACGGCATCGTTCTTGTCAACACCAGTGCCAAGAATAACTATCCCTGAAGCATCGGCGATGCGTATGCCTTCAAGCTCGGCCAGTCGCCCCTGATTGCGTGCAATCAGGCCGTTGATGGACTTTTCATTAATCCTGCCCGTACGCAGCTGCTGCTCGAGTTCAACCACAACAGCGTGGAGGGCCAGGTTGATACCGCGAATGGTGCCGGAGAGCGACTGGTCAACCGAGTTGACGGTGTTTTTTGTCAGTGTTCTGGCTTGCTCTTCGTAGTGCGACTTGCTTCGCTCAAGCGAATAAAACGCCAGCAAGAACACCAGTAGATTGGCTCCGACCAAGGCCATGACCAGGAGTTTTCTTGCGCGCTGCGTCGGGGTCATTATTGTGTATGTGTTTGATTGATTGCCGAAATGCAGAGCGAAAAACCCCGCTGGTTAGCCGTGCATTGTCTCAGAATTAGGCTATAAGTAATAGCTCATATTGTTCTTCAATCGAATATTCGTTGGCTTTCGCGGGGTTTGCTCAAGGAGCCGCGCTCGCCCGATTTGCACGGACAATAAGGAAAGTCGCGTGACGTCGCGACAGAAGCCCGAATCATGCGACGCGTGGGGGCAGGATTATTTGCCTAGCGCCGGGCCAGGCGATGACTCTCTCGCTAGCCGGAGCCGCCAAAGCATGGCTACCCCGGCATTTTCATTTTTGGCCTGTTTTTCCGGTTGACCGTGGCATTCACAGGGTGGGGCAAGCCAGGCCAGCACCCGCCGCAGCTTACTTCGCGACGAAGGTATCCGGCATCTGCAGCGCCACCACCTCGCCGCGCGCGGTGGCCACGCCTTCGGCGTAGACCGTCGCCTCGACCACCACCTTGCGCCCCTTGATCTCCTTGACCTTGCCGCGAATCTCCAGTTTCGGGCCGAGTGGCGTCGGCTTCAGGTAACTGACTTGCAGCGAGCCGGTCACGAAGCGAAACGGCGGCAAGCTGTCCATGTCGCGATTCTCGGCGCGATACATCGCGGCGGCCGCTGTGCCCGTGCAGTGGCAGTCGATCAGCGAAGCCAGCAGGCCGCCATAAACGAAGCCGGGAATCGCCGTGTGCTCGGGGCGCGGCTGAAAATGCGTGACCGTCTCGTCACCATCCCAGAAAGTCTTGATCTGGTGCCCCTGCGCGTTTTCGCGGCCGCAGCCGTAGCAGTGGGCCAGCGTCTCCGGGTAATAGTCTTGGAAGGCCTGCATGCTGTCTCCTTGTTTTTAAAGCGCCATCCTAGGCGATGGCGAGTGCAGGCGCCATTGCCCGAACAGTCGCCCAGCATGCAAATCCGGCCAGAGCGGATTTCAATTTTGGCCAAAATTTCGCGTTGACCGTGGCAGGCGGGGAGCGACAGGGGGCTGACACCCATTTGTTCGCTCTACGCAGGATATGCTCAGCCCCGAGGAACTCCACAGCGTATAGACTGCCTGAAGCCCATCTTTTTACGGAATCAGGTCATCACCCATGAAAACAGTTGTCAGAGCCTTCTTCAAAACGCTGCGTGTCATTCTCGGCCCCTTCATGCTGCTCGGCGAATTCGTCACGCGGCCGAAGGCCATGTCGCGGCCAGCCGCGAGTCAGGCCGAGGTAGAGCAGCAGTGCGCCAGCATCGTCCTCTATCAGTACAAAACCTGCCCGTTTTGCATCAAGGTGCGCCAGGAAATGCGGCGTCTGGCCCTCAATGTACAAAAGCTTGATGCGCAACAACCGGGGGCAAACCGGGATGATCTGGTGCGCGGTGGCGGCAAGGCGAAAGTGCCTTGCCTGAAAATCACCGACCCGGCCGGCAAGACCCAGTGGCTGTACGAGTCCGGCGAGATCATCAAATATCTGCGCAGCCGTTTCGCCAGCACCTGACGTACCCGACCGTTATTGAACGGCCCGTCTGTCAGCTTGTTTGAACTGCAGCCTCGGCTTCTTTCAAGTCAGGCTGCTGTTTTTATTCACGCAAAAACCGCCAACTCATGCCACGCCGTGCGTCGCGTTGTAATTGGCCAGTGCCTTGGCCTGCTGCCCGGTCGGTTTCGCCGGGTCACCCAGGCCGAATTCGGCCTGCAAGGACGTCATGTTGGTATCGATGTAGCTGATCGCGCGCGTCAGATTGTCCAGACGGTTGGTAATGAAGTTGCCGGCCGAGTTCAACAGTTCAGCCGACTTGGCGAAATTGGCGGTGAATTCGTGCAGCGCGCCGATCGCCGCCGTCTTGTTGCCGGCCAGCGTCGCATCCAGCCGGGCGCTATCGACGGTCGCCAGCTTGGTCACCGGATCGATGCTCAGGCCGAGATCAGCCATGCCGCGCACGCCCTTCATCGCACCATTGAATGGATTGGCGATGCTCTGCTCCAGTTCGTACTGCGACACCTTGGCCGCCTGCGTGCCCGCCAGCATGCCGCCATCCTGCAACTCGCTGCCGAAACGCTGCATCCAGCCATTGTAGGCATTGGCAAAAGCCTGCACGCGGCCGCGGATTTCATCGTTGCTGGTCGACACCGCCGTGCTGCCCAGCTTCACCGCCTCCTGCTGCAGCGTCGACACGTAGGATTTCATGTCGCTCATTTCGGACGCCTCGGCCTTGAAATTGACGGCAAAGCGGTTGATGTCCGTCATCATCCTGTAGGCCGGCTCCGGGTCAAACAGCGCCATGTTGCGCCCCGCAGCCGACACGCCATTCGTGCCACCCACGCCAGCGGCGCTGCTCAGCAGGGCGTCGAGAGAGGACGTGCCAGCCGTTTTGCCGGCACCGAGAATGTCGGCAAAATTCGCCGCGCCCGACGCCTTGCCCGAACCCGGCGCCGACGAGACCAGCAAGCCGACCGTCTGCGATTCGACATTGGCGATCTGCAACTTCAGCGATGACAAGAAATCCGTCGCCTCAGCCGAACCCGCCGCCGGCGTCGTCGCCTTGCCGCCCAGGAGTTTCGAAAAATCGAAACCGTTACCGTTAAGACCATTGACCGACATATCGCCTCCAACCGTTGTCGAGGGCCAAGAACCCTCGTCCTGCTTCACGCCCAACTACCAGCAAAAACCACACCCGTCTGCCGCAGAGCCTTGGTTCATAGCGGCGAAAACCGGACCACCCGGCCGGGACCGCCTGCCGCACAAGGAACCACGAGGCAACACGACGCACCGGGCACAATTACCCCGACCCCTCGTAGACCTGAACGCCGGCGGCTCGTTCGCGGCAATGATGGTGCTTTTTGCCGAGCGACCGGCAAGAGCGGTTCTCCGAAGCCAACTAGCCCAAACGTTCGGCGGGCAATATGGATGAGGGCAGAGCCTGATTTTTACGCGCAAAAAAGCCGGGACAGGCCCGGCCGATTTTGTTTTTGGCTGTTTTTTACGCTTCGCGTAGTAAACCCGGTTGACCGTGGGAGCCAGAAAAACTAATTCACTCTGACCCCTATTGTTTCTTTGTTGAAGCAGCCAATGCTTCGATCTTCTTTTTTGCGTCGGTAATTTTCTTCTTACGTGCAGTTTCTTCCAGATTGGCGTCAAGAATAATCTCAATGCCAAGTTTTACAATCGGAAAAGCTTCAAGGCATTCTTGCTCTGATAGTTCATGTATTCCCTTGCTCAATATGCCATACATTGACTTGTTCTCTACAAGAAACTCCGGCAATCTATGAGCAAGCATCCCAATCCTATCTGACATTCTACTTTGCTGATACACAGCGTCGTCCAATTGATCTATCAGGCAAGCGGTCTTATGAGCCTCATCAATTAGACTTTCAAAAATCCGACGTAGATAAACGAATGATCCAACACCTACACCATGTGCAGCCAGACCAATTGCTTTAGTAAGCTCACGAAAATATTTCTTCTCAAGCACACCTGAATACTTCTGAACATCGTACATCGACAGATCAGCTAGAGAAGGAAACTGACCGATTTTCTGGATCGTCCTGCCAACCACTTGGAACAAGAAGTAAAGAACATGCTCGTTATTTCTTGAACATTGAAACGTTACATGAAATTTTTTCTTGCCTATCCACCCATCTCGTTTGTAGTTAATGTCAAATGATTCTCTATTGAACACACTATGACTGCCACACTCAGGACAATAGGCATCGAGGTGGCCATCAAAATATCTAACTTCCCAGCCTTCTTCGTCAAATCCTTCCGGATATTCAACTGGTTGGTATAGTGGATAGTTGATGTAAAACTCTTCGGGCGATGGTAGCTTGCTTTTTATCTCAGCATAAGCTGCCTTAGCTATAGCTTCTTTAGCAGCGCAGCTTCATTGGCGGCGCAAGCGGCAGCTGCCAATACATTAAGCTGCGCAAGCGGATTCGTTTTAACGTTCATTGACAGCTTTCAATTTAAAAATTTTTCTGATTCTGCCACAATCTTACAGAAATGTCATTTGACTCTAACCTTCACTCGGTCAATGATTATAAATATATTATTTTTAAGGGGTCAGAGACATTTGGCCATAGCAAATTGTCTCTGACAATTATTGTTCCGGTTTTGTTTTTGGCTGTTTTTTCGGTTGACCGTGGGAGTCAGAAAAACTAATTCACTTTGACCCCTTTGGCTCTAGTTCTGCCGGCTTAATAGGAATTATAACCAAGTCCAACTTCTTCCAATACGGATATAAACTCCTGGTCATTTCTTAAATACGCTACTGAGTGATAATTCATGAACTGTACGCTAATAATAATTAGCCTAAGCTGGGCAAAATCCGTGAAGTTGATCAGTGCTAAAAAATGAGCCTTCCTATCTTGAGCACTAAAACCTTCGATATCGCTCAGCTTCTCGGAGGTCATCTTCGCCATTATATAGAAAGCTCGCACGACGCCAAAAATTTGATCCGTTGTGTCTATGTATTCTAAAAACATTCGAACCGCCTCATCATTTTTGGAGTGATTTCGAATTATTTCTATTCTATCTTCTATTTCTAAAACCGCATCAACACCAATTTTTTTGATAGGCTGTCCATTCACAATAAATTCAACTCTAAAAGAGTTAAATAACTCTTTTTGTGAATTAATCATATTAAAGAATAGCGTTTCAAATGATCGCACTTTGTCGTTTTTTTTGTTTTCTTTTAACTCATCATTCAGATTCTTATTTGCTTCGTTTTGCAAGGTTAAAGATTTTATTAGAAACCGAATATTGAGCTCCTCAGCCTAGTCAGATCGAATGCCCCCATTATTCTTCTTTGAGTAGCTCGAAATTAATAGCATGAGAATTAAATAGAATTTAACAATATATGATGTAAGAACCATGAAAATTGCAGCTAATGCCGCAACAATATATTTGTTAATCACTGTAGAATCCTTTGACTATATATTTAACAGATGTGTACCAAAACTCTAAGAAACTTCCATTTTTGTCGATGCCATTGTTGTAATCTAGGTTTTCTGAAAACATTTTTTTTGCTTTTATGTTTACGGCTCTGTATTCGATACCAAACCCAAAGGCTACGGTTTCTTCATCCCCCTTTATAAGCAAGCGCCCATTTCCGGTGTTGATATTCAATCTTGTGACGCTAATGGTTATATCTATTTTTTCATTTGACTCGCTGGCATTAAGGACTTTCGCTGTCGTACGGTCAAATCTAGCAAGAATGGTTTGATCGTATCTGTTTTTTCTAAATCTTAACTGTAGGTCTTGATTGAACTTTGTTGATACTTCATGAATGTTTTGCAAAGCGGAAACTCGCAACTGCTTCACCAGATCTTCGCAGGTTTCGCCAAGTCGATTGACTATTTTTTGAGCTTTTTCGGACAACAAGCCTGGTTCTTTGTATAACGACTCGCTGATGAAGTATGAGATCAATTCTGCAAATACGGATCGGCCAATTATTCTAAATTTCTTTTGCAGCTCTTCATCATGAATATCTAGGCTAAATATTTGTCCATATGATCCTTTAAAGCTTTGTTTCAGGGTTGTTCTTACTTTTCCTTTATGAGTTTGCCGCTGGGGAGTTCTTTCAGTAAGTACTGCTTCAGCTATGCAACGCGTTGCATCCGAGACGCCTTGTAACGAGTCGAGAGCAGACTTCATGTCCACAGAGTATTCTGGAGTATCTATAACCACGTCCAAGTCAATTGACATAATTTTCATTCATACAGTAATAATGCAGATTAGAAAAATATAAACTTTCACCCAACCACCACCAACTCCCGAGTCGCCCTCGTCATCGCCACATACAACAATCGCGCCTCTTCATCCTTCCGCCCTTCATCCACCGCCTGGCTCGCCCCCGGTATCGCCACCAGCGGAAACTCCAGCCCCTTGCAGCTATGCATGGTCAGGAATTTCACGGTGTCTTCCTTCTCAGCGAAGGTGATGTCGTCCTGATAGGTCACCGGGATGCCGGCTTTTCTTAGTGTGGCGAGTACCGGTTTGCCGATGCCGTAGTCGCGGTAGATGACGGCCATGTCGCTCCATGGGGTGCCGGTTTTGTGGGCTTCCTTGAGGTGTTTGGCGATGTAGTCGGCTTCTTCCTGAATGCTGGGTAGCTTGATGAGCAGTGGTTTCGGGCCGTGGCGGCCGGCGCTGATGGGGGCGACTAGCGGTACGCCGTCTTCGTCCGAGGCGCTGGGTTTGAGCAGTTCGCGGGCGATGCCGCTGGCCAGTTCGAGGACTTCCTGTGTGTTGCGGTAGTTGATCTTGAGGATGGTGGTGCGGCCCTGGGCCTGGATGCCGAGGCTTTTGAAGCTGAATTTGTTGTGTCGTCCATTGCCGTAGATGGATTGGGCGTCGTCGTAGAGGACGAGCAGCGAATTGGTGTTCGGGTTGACCATCTGGGCGACGAGCTTGAGCCATTCGGGCTGGAAGTCGTGGCCTTCGTCGATGAGCACGGCGTCGTACTGGCCGGCCGGGATGATGTTGGCGTCGACGGCGTGGATGATGCGGTCGACCAGTTCGCCGGCGTAGGCGTCGCTGTCCTTGCCGTTTTCCGGCAGGCCGGCGTTGTAGGCGACGAGTTGGGCGCGGCACCATTGGTGGAAGGTGTGGACGTGCACCTTGTCGGCCAGCCCCTTGGCGGCCATGGTGCGGCTCAGGCGCTTGGCCAGGGTGCGGTTGTAGCAGAGGATGAGGATAGGCCGGGCGCAGACTTTGGCGAGGTGTTCGGCGCGGTAGCCGAGGATCAGCGTCTTGCCGCTGCCGGCGACGCCGTGGATGACGCGGTGGCCTTCGCCGAGGCTGCGGGCGAGTTGTTCCTGCTGCAGGTCCATGACGCGGACGATGTCGGGGATTTCCGGTTCCTGATCATCGAACAGGCCGTTTTGTGTTGGCGCGGCGATGCGGATTTCGGGGAAGAGGTGCCAGCGGATGCGGTCGATCTGGGGCAGGGCGAGCGGCACGCTGCGGGAAAACGGCAGCATGCCCCACAGCCGTTCCTGGAAGGCTTCGGCATCGACGCTTTCGGTCATTTCGTCCTGACAGATGACGCGGTGGGCTTCGATGACTTCGCCGAGGTTGGTGCTGTCGAATTGCTTGCGGCTGATGTTGGCAAGCACGACGCCGTAGCTCCACGGGAAGAGCAGCGTGCCCTGCATGCGCCCGCTGTTGATGGTGAGTTGCGGGTCGCGTTGCAGCAGGTTGCTGACTTCGTGGGCGTATTGCCGGGCTTGTTCGAGCGGGTTGGCGACGCGCTTGAGGCCGTTGGGGGTCAGGATGCTGGCGCTCTGGCGGTCGATGTCGCGGATGGTGTCGAGCTTCCAGTCCTTGACCTCCAGCACCAGCAGGCCACGGCGCGGGTTGAAGACGACGAAGTCGGGATGCACGTTGCGCGGGCCGAGCGGTACGTCGTACCAGAGCAGCCAGTCGTCTTCGAGCTTTTGTTCGAGGCGGTATGCCAGGCGCCGCTCGCCGCCTGTCATGTTCGACACGCAGGTGCCGATTGCCGGTATCAGCGCAGCCAAGGCCTCTCCCTATGCTTTTGTATTTGGCTGATTATGCCATTCAAAAGCGGTGGAGAGCATTGCTAAATGGGTATTCGCGGCTTATCAAATGGATAAAGCCTGCGGCCGGACCGTTGCGATCAGGCCGACCGGCCACCATGCCG
This sequence comes from Betaproteobacteria bacterium, assembly GCA_016705475.1. Lineage (GTDB taxonomy): Bacteria > Pseudomonadota > Gammaproteobacteria > Burkholderiales > Rhodocyclaceae > Azonexus. The sequence continues at coordinate 52,993 of JADIYD010000003.1, forward strand.
CCAGCCTGGCTTTTCATTTTTGGCCGATTTTTCCGGTTGACCGTAGCATTGGTTGGAAAGCCAGCTTAGGTTGGCGATACCTTGCTGGCGGGGATTCTTGGCCTCAAACCTGCTGAATCCCCGCCTGCGCGATATGAGGGATGCGATGGCGAGGAATCAACGGAGTCTCCCTAAATTGGCGCAGCACCGGGCTGGGTGACGAAGCCGATCTTGGTCAGCCCTGCCCGACGGGCTGCGCTCATCGTTTCGGCCACCGTTTCGTAGCGCGTCGCGCGGTCGGCGCGCAGGTGCATTTCGACCTTGGCGTCCTGCGCGACAGCGTCGCGGAAGCGGCTTTCGAGCGTGCTGCGGTCGACGGCTTCGGAAGCCACAAAAACGTGGTTGTCGGCGTCGATGCTGACTTGCAGCGTCAGCGGCTTTTCAGGCGTCGGCGTACTCGAGGCGCGCGGCAGGTCGACCGGCACCTGATGCGTCATGAGCGGCGCCGTGATGATGAAAATGATCAACAAAACCAGCATCACATCGACCAGCGGCGTCATGTTGATTTCCGCCGTCGGCATCGGGTGGTTCTGCGCGTTGAAGCTGCCCATGGCCATGTCATATCTCCCGCTGGGCCGCCCCAAGGGGGGCATGCGCCCCCTCGGGGGGCAACGAACGAAGTGAGTGAAGGGGAGCCGTCATCATGCCGCCTCCGTCGCGACGCGGGCGCGCATCGGGTGAATCTGCGCGCTGTTGGCGACAAACGGCTTGCCGACGGTGAAGAAGGCGTGCAGGTCGTGGGCGAAGGCATCGAGGTCAGCCAGAATCACGCGGTTGCTGCGGGTGAAGGCGTTGTAGGCGAAAACGGCGGGCAGCGCGACGGCGAGGCCGGCGGCGGTCATGATCAGCGCCTCGCCGACCGGGCCGGCGACCTTTTCGAGCGCCGCCTGACCCGACAGGCCGATGGCGACCAGCGCGTGGTAAATCCCCCAGACCGTGCCGAGCAGGCCGACAAAAGGCGCCGTGGCGCCGGTCGTGGCGAGCACGGTCAGGCCGTTTTCCATACTGGCTTGCGCTGTGGAGAGTTGCTGGCGCAGGGCGCGTTCCATCTGTTCGGCCGGGTCGAAGCGCGAGGCGAGGCGGCCGGTGGCAGCTTCGCAATCGTTGTTGCAGCAGTTGGCCTGGGTTGCGAGTTGGGCGTACGGGCTGTTGTCATCGGCCTGACGCAGGATGGCAATGCCTTCAGCGACACTGGTGGCCGACCAGAAGGCGCCGAGCGCCTTGGCGGCCCGGCGCATGGACCACCAATCGACGGCCTTGGCCAGGATCAGGTACCAGCTGATGATGGACATGATGGCGAGAATGATCGCCACAGCGTGCGAGATGGCATCGCCGCTGGCCCACAGGTGAGCGAAACCGAAAGCGTTTTCCTGCATGTTATTGCTCCAATTTGAAAATGATGGGGACCAGTACCCAGCTCTGGACAGCGGTATCGCCACGCTTGGCCGGGATGAATTTCCAGTTGCGAACCGTTTTCTGAGCGGCCTCGTCGAGCCGCTGGCTGCCCGATGACGCCTTGATCTCGACGTTATCGGCAGAACCCTGGGCATTGATCGAAACGCGCAGCACCACCTTGCCTTCCTCTCCCATGCGGCGGGAGAGCGGCGGGTAGGCGGGGGCCGGGTTCTTCAGGTAATCGGCATCGAAACGGGCGAGGCTGACCGGTTCGGCCGGTGGCGCTACAGGTGCCGGCTTGGCTTCGACCGGCGCGGCAACCACGGCGGCAGGCGCCGGGACGTTGCTTTGGGTCGCTTCGACGACCGGTGCTGCAGCCTTCGGCGCCGGCGTCTGCGGCGTCTTGACCGGTGCCGGTTTGGTCATCGGCAAGGGCTTGGCCACCGGTTCTTTCTTGATTTCCTGCGTTTCGAGCAGATCAACGACGAGTGGAATTTCCATGATCTGCGGCACCACCGTCTTGGCCGCCAGGATGAGCAGGAAAACACCGACATGCAGGCCGATGACGACGGTGAGCAGGCCACTGCGCTGGAAGGGTGATGGGCGGGATAGGGCGTAACTCATGGTTTTTCCGGGGTTGTCGGCAGTCGCTCGGAAAAAACCCTTGGCTCGCTGGCTTGCGCTGGCTGGCTACGGGAACGAGAGGTCCAACGGAGAGCGGTTATTTGGTCAGGATCAGCTTGTTTTCACGGGTGACGCGCAGCAGGTAACGCTGCCCGGCGTGTTCGATCTCGACAGTCGTGGCCCCGCCGAAGATCTTTTCGCTGGCGATCCGTGGTCGGGTTTCGGTTGGTTCGGCGAGCGGGAAGCGCTCGGAATTGGGCTGTTGCGAGTTCATGGTCAGTACCTGTTGCAAACAAGAATTGCTCGCATCTTCGTGGAAATGAGAATGGTTGTCAAATGCCGTTGCGAATCATTCGCAATTATCTTGATGAATATTTACAAATGAGATACATTCTCATCAACATCGATCGACTAGCCAGCCGCGTCTCTGCCCGCCAGGTCTTGAAGTGAGTTCCAGGGGGCGTCCGGGGGGTTGTCGGACTGCTTTGTCCGCGATCAGCGCGCGCGACTATTTCCTCTCGAACATTTTTTGTTCGGCAAGCCAGCATCCATGCCAGCCAGCCATTTCTGACTCGACAGAGGATTGCTAGTGAAAAAGAACGATTCGAAATTCAGGGTGCGAGCGGTTTCGCCGGCACCGTATCGTGGCGGGCGAAAAGCCGGCCTGTTGCCGCTGGGGGCGGTTGTCGTTGCGGGCTTGTTTGGCGCGGTGGATGCATCCGCTGCCGAGGAACAGACGCTGGCGCCGGTCACCGTCAAGGCGACGGCCGAGCAGCAGGACGGCTACCGGGCCACCAAGACACGCGTCGGCAAGGTGGTTCAGGATCCGCACGATGTGCCGCAGGCGATCACCACGGTGACCAAGGCTTTGATGGAGGAGCAGGAAGCGAATTCGCTGCGCGAGGCGCTGCGCAACGTCTCCGGCCTGACCTTCAATGCTGCCGAGGGCGGCCGCTCGGGCGACAACATGATGCTGCGCGGTTTTTACACCTTTGGCGACATGTACCTCGACGGTATTCGCGACACGGCGCAGTACAACCGCGAGGTGTTCAATCTGGAGCAGGTGGACGTGCTGCGCGGCTCGGCAGCGATGCTGTTTGGTCGCGGCCAGGCCGGCGGTGTGATCAATCAGGTGAGCAAGACGCCGATGCTGTACGGGATCAACAAGGCCGGCGTCGGTATCGGCACCAACGGCTTTCAGGAAGTGAAGGCCGACATCAATCAGCGCATCGGCGAGTCAACGGCCGTTCGCGTGAACGTGATGAACCGGGACGAGGGCAGCGCCCGTTCCAATCCCTATACGGGCACCGAGCCGGAAATTCACCGCTCTGGCGTTGCGCCGAGCATTTCCTTCGGCCTTGGCACGCCGCATGAGGTCACGCTGAGCCACCTCTGGGTCAAGACGCGTGACAACGCCGACTATGGCATTCCCTTCGTCAATCGCCGCCCCAACGAGGCGATGGCCAAGGCCGGTAATTACTACGGTGTCGATGCGGGTTTCGACAACAGTGACACCAACGTCACGACGGCGAGCTATCTCTACACGATTGCCCCGGACACACAATGGCGGACCGTGCTGCGCAAGGCCAATTACAAGCGCTCGTATTGGGCGGTGGCCGGGCAGGGCACCCTGACGGCGGCCAGCACGTCGGGCCAGGCCAAGACGCGTGAATTCGAGACCGACAACTATGTTTTGCAGAGTGACTTCAACACAGCATTCTCTCTGCTCGGCATGCGCCACGAGGTAGTGACCGGTGCCGAATATCTGCGGGAGGAATCGATTCGCTGGGCGCTGCGCAATCTGGGTACGACAACCAGCCCGATGTATGTTCCGGGTAACTTTACGGGCACGGCGACGACCTATTCCGGCGATACCTACAGCGCCTACGTTCAGGATACGGTCGAATTCATCCGCAACTGGAAGGCGACGATGGGCGTTCGCCGCGACGAAATGCGTGCCAAGTACTCCAGCGTCAATTCCCCCAGCCTGAACTTCGGCCAGTCGAGCTATCGCGCAGGCCTGTCGTGGCAGCCGGATGTCGCTTCGCATTACTACCTGAGCTGGAGCGATTCCTTTAGCCCGACGGCCGATCTCTACCAGTTGTCCGGTGGCGAGTTGCCGCCGGAACGTAGCCGGGTGTCCGAGCTGGGTGGCAAGTGGCTGTTCATGGATGGCGACCTGACTTTCCGCACGGCAATCTACACGGCCAGCAAGGATTGGGAGCGCAACACCGACCTCGAGTCGACGGCGGCACTGCTCTCCAAAAAGCGGCGGACCAACGGTATCGAATTCGAACTGGCGGGACGCATTACGTCGAATTGGGAAGTATTCGGCGGCATCGCGCTCATGGCGGCCCGCGTCAACGACCAATATGACGGCACGGCGACCGGCCAGACCTTTGCGCAGGCAACGGCCAACGGTACCGCCAACGGCGGCTTGGGTTATGCGGCGGGCGAGGCGGCCGATGCGAATCAGGCGGTGTATGTAGGACGCTCGCAGCAGGTTTCAGAAGGCCATCGCGCACGCAATACGCCAGCCTTCACGGCCAATCTATGGACGACCTACCGTTTTGCCGAAAACTGGAAAGCCGGCCTCGGCTTCGAAGCCAAGAGCAGCCGTTCGGCCTACGGTGTCGGAACCTGCGGCGCAGCGACCCAGAATGCGACGACCCTTCTGTGGTCGTACAGCAACTGTTCGACGACCTTCACGCCGAACTCGGTGCCGGGTTATGTCCGCTGGGATGCGATGCTGACCTACGACCAGCCGAGCTACACCATCAAGCTCAACGTCCAGAACCTGTTCGACCGGGTCTATTACGACGCGCTCTACGACAACGGCGGCTTCACTGTTCCGGGCCAGGCGCGCCGGTTCATCCTGAGTGGCGAATACAAGTTCTAAATCTGTTGGCAGTGCGCCCCGTCTGCGGACGGGGCTTTTTTCGAACCGGCCGGGGTTTGGTTTTTGGCCAAAATTTCCGGTCGACCGCAGCAATGATGGAAAAACCATGAAAACGACACGACGCGAGTTTCTCAAGATGGCTGGCGCGCTGGCCGCCCTGCCGCCGGCCGGTTTCGCCTGGGCCGGGCAGATGCCGCAAGGTGCCTCGCTGGCGGCTGCCTGGCGCGGCCCGAATGCTGGCGACACCTATTTTGCCGGGGTGCTCTCTGCCGACTGGGAAGGCAAGAAAATTACCATCAGCCGCGCCGCTGCCTTGCCAACCCGTCCGCACGGCCTGACGCCGGAAGCGGATGGCAGCCTGCTGGTGACGGGCGTTCGGCCGGGGGCTTGGCTCATGCGCATCGACCGCGACGGCAAGGTGGCGCAGCAGGTCGATCTGGCCGGTGAGTCTTCCGACGCCCGCCTGAATGGCCATGTCGTCGTCAGCCCGCGGGGCGACGTGATCTACACCACTGAAACCGACATGAAGACGGGGCGCGGCCTGATTGGGGTGCGCGACCGCCAGAGTCTCAAGAAACTCGCCGAATGGCAAAGTCATGGCCTGGAGCCGCACCAGCTGCTGGTTGACGCTGCCGGTCATCTGATGATCGCCAACGGCGGGATACCGCGCACGGCAGCCGACAAGAAGTTCGACCTGCACCGCATGGATGCCTCGCTCGTTCGCCTTGACGGTCAGAGTGGCCGTCTGCTGCGCCAATGGACGTTGGACGACCGTCGTCTGAGCCTGCGCCACCTGGCCTGGAGCCACTGGGCGAAAGGCGACAAGACTTTCCTCGGCGTGGCCATGCAGGCCGAACACGACGACCCGGCGGCCCGCGCCGCAGCGCCCATCCTCGCCGTGCTCGATGGCGACGAGCTGAAACTGCCCGCTCGGGCCGGCGATGGCGCCGGTTACGCCGGTGATATCGCGCCCGCCTACAACGGCGGCTTTGCCCTGTCGAGCAATCAGGTCGGGCTGGCCCAGTTGTGGCATCCGGCCATGCCGGAAAAGCTGACGCGCATCGTCGAACTGCAGGAAGCCTACGCGCTGACTGGCTGGGAAGGCCCGAACCCCGGCGGCGGCGTACTGGTGTCGACCGCGCTGGGTCTGGTCCGCTGGCACCCGAGCGCCAAACCGGCGCTCTTGCCCTGGCCGGAAAAAATGGCGGTGGACAATCACTGGGTACTGCTTGACGAAGCCTGAGCCTGGATTAGGGCGGCGATTTAGGTGATTTACACATGCACAGAATACTCAAGAATGCGCGCAAATCAATTTAATGTGCAGATGGCATTCGTGAAGTTCACTGCTGGCATAATTTAATAGTGCAAATGCTTGTGTTGTCCGTACCGCCTGAACCCCCTGGATTCCAGATGAAATATCTAGCTTTCGCTCTGTTTATATTCGCAAATACCGCTTTCGCAGATTTTCGGGTTGTTTTTCAGCAGCCCAAAAACCCAGCTGATGCTGTGGTATTCCGTCTTTTAGGCGAAAACCACGCGCTGGAGGAATTTGTAGATACGTTGTCCCGAGAGATTCAGGTTCCGGTAAGAGTGCCGATTATCGTGCGATCTTGCGGAGCCCCAAACGCGTATTACTACCCGCAAGATCGGTCCGTAACGATGTGCTATGAACTGTTTAGCGAACATTTTCAGGTGCTTCAGCGCAAATTTGGCAATCGCCTTTCTTCAGAAGAGGTAGCAAAAGCAGTCGCATCAGAATTTTTGTTCGCATTGCTTCATGAGTTGGGGCATGCAGTGTTCGACCTGCATCAGATTCCGATCCTTGGTCGAGAGGAAGATGCTGCGGATCAGTTTGCTGCCTACTTCATCCTTACCGTAAAGAGTTATTCCATACTGCAGCACGCCCCGATCTACATGGAAGCTTTTAAGTATGGACTCTTTGACAAACTGGTTCGGGGAAAAACGTTGTATTCCGATGAGCACGCGCTCTCTGAGCAGCGGTTGGCAAACCTGGTTTGCTGGGGGTATGGCAAAGAACCGCAACAATTCCAGGAGGTGGCGATCGCCATCAGGATGTCGCAGCATCGAGCCAGCCGGTGCGCGAAAGAATATGCCCAAATGGAGCGTTCAATTCGAAGTTTGCTTGGCGATAAACTCCGCATCAATAGCCATGGCCAGCCTTTTAGCCCCGTTTCGATGGAGTCCGCTAACGCTATTGGCAGCATGCTCCAACAATACAAGTGCCTGGCTTGCCACGACGTCAATGCACGCAAGATCGGTCCTGCATTTCGCGATATCGCACGCCGGTACCGTGGAGGAGACGTTGAGCAGCAGTTGATATTTAACGTGATGGCAGGTAGCACAGGTGTTTGGGGTGAGGTGCCTGCTCCGGGATTGCACAACATTCCGGAAGTAGATGTGCAGAAGATGGTTCGCTGGATAACGAGTCTGTAGGCTGTAGATTCTGCCCCTGAGCTTGCTGCTCGACGAAGCCTGAGCTTGGCATTGGGCGGGACTTGAACGGAGATCGGTCGATCTCACGGTCAACCGGAAATTTTGGCCAAAATTGAAATGTCCGCCGCGCCAAAGCGGCCATGAAAAAGGCCACGGATTTGCCGTGGCCTTGGGGTCTTGCGTAGTTCAGCGCCGCTTAGCGGTCGAAGGTCTTTTTCTTGAAGCTGTGCTCGCCGTCGAACTTGTGCGGAATGCCCCACAGCTTGCGGCGGCGCGAGCCCTGGGGCGGTTTATTGACGGTGTCTTCGGGCATGGCAGGCGCTTGCAGCAGCAAGGCGTCTGGCTGAAAGGCGCTGGTCGGGGCGAAGAATCCGCCGGCTACGTGAAAGGGGGGTTCGGACATGCTTGGGCTCCTCGGCGATGAATCGCTGGCTGGCCGGGCTTCCGGTTGGCTGGCAGGAAAAATGGATTTTCAATTTTGGCGAAAAATTCCGGTTGACCGTGGAATTGACGATTCCGGGTTCGCCAAGGCAGGAAAATCCTATAACTGCAGGCTGTTGGCCAGCGGGCAGTGGAAGTGCTGCACCAGCGCATCGCGTTCGCCGGCCAGGCGCTCACATTCGGCGTGGGCGGCGCGGATGGTTTTTTCGAGATGCCAGACGCGCTGGGCTGCACTGCTCAAATCGTTGTTCGACGCGCTGAGTTGCTGAAGCTGGTGGCCTAACTCGATCATCACCTGACCGGATTCAAAATCAGCCAGCCGTTGGCGCTGGGCGGCAACGATTGCTTTCAGTCCGGCGATTTCGTTGCGCTGGGCAATGATGTTGCGGGTCGACATGGTTGCGCTCCGGCGCTGGGTCTGGCGCGACTGGCGCAAGGCAGAACGCAGGGAAGCGATTTCGGATTCCAGCTCGGCGATGTGTCGGCTGGTTTCGTTGACTGACGGCGGACTGAGATCGGCTTGTGGATCGCCATCATCGCGCTCGAGCAGCGCGCGGTTCTTAAGCGGTGCCAGCATGGTGTGGTTCCTCGCCTGAGTTCAGTCGGTTGCTGGCCCGTTCGCACAGATTGCGCGTTTCGGCATCGAGGTCGTCGAGCGCGCCGATGCGGTCGAGCAACCGGGCGGCGTTGAGCGCGGAATGCTGACAGCCGGTTTCGTGGTGAATGAGCAAGAGGCTCAAGGCCCCGGCCCATAGTTCGCTGCTTGGCATGGTCGCTCCTTGCTGAAAAATCAGGTTGAAATGCTGGCCAACAGCAGCCAGAGCAGCAGGCCAGCCAGTGAGGTGTTGAAAAGCAGGCTACGCATGATTAATGGGCTGGTATTGAGAATGGTTCTCATCATAAGGCCGGGTTGCTGGCTTGTAAATAAGAATAATTATCAAATAGGTGTTTGTGTATTTAGCGGCGCGCAAATGCCGGACAAGAAAAAGCCACGGACTTGCCGTGGCCTTGGGGTCTTGCGGAGTTCAGCGCCGCTTAGCGGTCGAAGCTCTTTTTCTTGAAGCTGCGCTCGCCGTCGAACTTGCGTTCGGAGCTGCCGCCATCCGGGCGACCTTCATCCGGTCGCAGGTTGATCGGCAAGCCGCGGACGCGGGTGCGTTTCAGGGCGTTGGCGGCTTCGGCAGGCATGCCGGCCGGCAGTTCGACCGTGCTCGATTCGTCGAATAGACCGATGCGGCCGATGAAACGGCTTTCGATGCCGGCTTCGTTGGCGATGGCGCCGACGATGTCCTTGACCTGAACGCCGTGATCCCTGCCCACATCGATGCGGTAACGCACCATGTCGCCGGTCGGGGCGGAACGGGCCGGACGCTCTTCGCGACGCGGACGCTCGCCACGGTTTTCGAAGCTGGGCTTGTCGCCACGATCGAAACGCTCGTTGGAGCGCGGCTTGCGCTCGTCACGGTCGAAGCTGCCAGGACGCGGACGGCTATCGCGCTCGAACGAGGGGGCCGGTGCCGGGCGCGGATCTTCGCCGGCGATCTGCAGGGGCTTGCCTTCCTGAGCCATCATGGCCAGCGCGGCAGCGACTTCTTCGGCGCCGACATTCTGTTCTTCTGCAATCTGAGAAACGATGTTGGCGAAGAAATCGAGACCTTCGGCATTCATCACCTCGGCGACCTTGGCCTTGAAATCGGTGACGCGCTTGTTGGTCACATCAGCCCGGCTCGGCAGCGTCAGCGGCGCAATCGGCGAACGCGTGGCGCGCTCGATGGTGCGCAGCATGCGGATTTCACGCGGGGCGACGAACAGGATGGCGTTGCCGGTGCGGCCAGCGCGGCCGGTACGGCCGATACGGTGCACGTAGGCTTCGGTGTCGTACGGAATGTCGTAGTTGACGACGTGGCTGACGCGCGGCACGTCGATGCCGCGGGCGGCAACGTCGGTGGCGATGACGATGTCCAGGGCGCCGGACTTCAACTGCTCGATGACGCGTTCGCGCATCTGCTGGTTGAGGTCGCCGTTCAGGGCGGCGGCGGCATAACCGCTGGCCGACAACTTGTCGGCCAGCTCGACGGTGGCCGTCTTGGTGCGGACGAAGATGATGGCGGCGTCGAAATCTTCTTCAACTTCGAGGATGCGGGTCAGCGCGTCCAGCTTGTGCATGCCGGATACCTGCCAGTAAACCTGACGGATGGCAGCAACGGTGGCGGTCGCCGACTTGATCTTGATTTCGCGCGGCTCGACCAGGTACTTCTGGGCGACGCGGCGAATCTGTTCCGGCATGGTCGCCGAGAACAATGCGGTCTGGTGCTTCGGCGGCGTGCGTTCGAGAATCCATTCGACGTCGTCGATGAAGCCCATGCGCAGCATTTCGTCGGCTTCGTCGAGAACCATGGTCTTCAGGTTGTCGAGGTTGAGCGTCTTGCGCTCGAGGTGGTCCATGACGCGACCCGGCGTGCCGACGATGACGTGGGCGCCGCGCGACAGTTGCTTGAGCTGGATGGTGTAGCTCTGGCCGCCGTAGATGGGCAGGACGTGGAAGCCGGGCAGGTTCTTGGCGTAGGTTTGCAGCGCTTCGGCAACCTGGATGGCCAGTTCGCGCGTCGGCGTCAGGATCAGGGCCTGCGGCTTCATCAGCTTGACGTCGATCTGTTCCATCAGCGGCAGGGCGAAGGCGGCGGTCTTGCCGGTGCCGGTCTGGGCCATGCCGATCAGGTCATGACCTTCGAGCAGGACGGGGATACATTGGGCCTGGATCGGCGACGGGGTTTCGTAGCCGATTTCGGTGAGGGTCTTCAGTAGGGTGTCGCTTAAACCGAGATCGGCAAAGCTTTCGACGGAGGTCGACATGGATGCTGTTTCCTTTCCTCGCCGCCTTTGACGTTGTTATAACCGGCGACGGATTGGCCCGATGGTCGGGCGGCCTGGGTGACCCCGACGCAGCCATGCCGGGGAACGAATCAATGGGGTGAATCCTGCACAAGAACCTTCGAAACCGGTGGCTGCTCGGAATGACTGCGGGCGAAACATCAACGCATTGAACTGATTATTCTACCTTTTTTTTGCGAGGACCGCCAGTTCACCAGCGCTGAAGCCCGCTGCGAGGCGCGCCGATTCGTTCATTTTTCCCTGCGGCCATGGCGCCTGATAGCGGGTTAGCAGGTCGCGATACGTACTTTCCGGCTCAAGATTGCGCTCGGCGCACAGGTGCCGATACCAGCGGTCGCCGAGGCCGACGTGGCCGATTTCGTCACGCAGAATGATGTCGAGGGCGCGGGCACTTTCGTGGTCGCCGACCTGCTCCAGTTTCATCTGGATGGGCGGCGTCGCGTCGAGGCCGCGTGCTTCGAGCAGGCGCGGGACGAGCGCCATACGGACGAGGGCGTCGTCGGTCGTTTTTTCAGCCATGTCCCACAGGCCGGCGTGGGCCGGGAAGTCGCCGTAGTCGTAGCCGAGGGATTGCAGGCGGGTGCGCAGCAGCTGGAAATGCTCGGCTTCTTCGGCCGCAACGCCGATCCAGTCAGCGTAATAGGCCTCCGGTAGGCCACGGAAGCGGGCAGCGTGGTCGAGGGCGAGGTTGATGGCCGTGAATTCGATGTGGACGATGGCGTGGAGCAGGCGGGCGCGGCCTTCCGGCGTGACCGGGCTGCGATTGGGCACGTCTTTATGGGGCAATAGTTCGGGTTTGGCCGGCCGGCCGCAAACCAGCGTGACCGGCGAGCTGTCACGCCAGTCCAGCTGGCCGGCTTGCCAGTCCGCGGCGATTGCTGCGGTCAACCGGATTTTTTGGCCAATTTCGCAAACGGCCAGGGCTTCCGCCAGGCGGATGAAAAGCGACTCCATCAGGGCGCCGGATTGGTGTAGCGCAGGTGGATGGCATCGATTTCGGCGAGTATTTCCGGCGAAAGCGTCGTTTGCATGGCGGGCAGGGTTTCCTTCAATTGGGCCAGCGACGAGGCGCCGATGATGGTGCTGGCGACGAACCAGCGCGAACGGGAGAAGCCGAGGGCCAGTTGCGTCGGCGTCAGACCGTGCTTGCTGGCAAGTTCAACGTAGGCCTGAACAGCAGGAATGACGTTCGGCTTGGTGTAGCGCTGGCCGAAGCTAGGCCACTGGTTGATGCGGCCGGGGGCATTCGGGTTGGCCAGGTACTTGCCGGTCAGATGGCCGAAGCCGAGGGCCGAATAGACCAGCAGGCCGACCTGCTGGCGGTGGCAGACTTCGGCCAGCCCGGTTTCGAAAGTCCGGTTGAGCAGGCTGTAGGCGTTCTGCGTCGAGACGATGCGCGGCAAGCCGAGTTCATCGGCCAGCCGCGTGAATTCCATGATGCCCCACGGGTGCTCGTTGGAGACGCCGATGTGGCGAATCTTGCCTTCCTTGACCAGTTCGCCGAGCGCTTCAAGCTGTTCGCGGATCGGTGTGCCTTCCCGCTCGTTTTTCGGATCGAACTGCCACTGGCCGAACATCGGCTGGTTGCGTTCGGGCCAGTGCAGTTGGTAGAGATCGACATAATCCGTCTGCAGGCGCTGCAGCGAGCCATCGAGGGCGGTGCGGATATTGGCGCGATCCATCGCCGGCGGACCATTGCGAATCCAGCGCAGGTTGCGGCTCGGGCCGGCGACCTTGGTGGCGATTTGAATCTGGTCGCGTTGCTGGCGCTTCAGCCAGCGTCCGACAATGCTTTCCGATGCACCGCAGGTTTCGGCGCGCGGCGGCACGGCGTACATCTCGGCGGTGTCAATGAAGCCGATGCCGGCAGCCAGGGCGAAATCGAGCTGGGCATGGGCGTCGGCCTCACTGGTCTGCTCACCGAAGGTCATCGTGCCGAGACAGACTTCGGGTACGACGAATTTGCTGCTACCGAGATTGCGTGTTTTGAACGGGGTCATTGGCGAATTCCAAAATAGGGCAAAAATCAGGGTTGACCGCAGAGAACGCCATAAATCAGCACGTGGCGGTTCAGTAGGTTATCGAAACTGGCTGGAACGATGGCCAGGCGGTGCTCATCCGGATTTGGACAATGATTGCCAACCCATTCGTGCGCGGCAGCATAGGCGGCATCGAAACTGTCGAAAATCCCGCTGAGCGCTGCTGATCGCACTGGCAGAAATGTGCCGGTAGCCCGATCAAGCAGCTTGTCAGTGTCGAGCATCTGAACCGCGTAGCCGGCCGGTATTCGGGCCAGCGGCAGTTCGTCAAGCGTGAAGCGGTCGCCAAACGCGTCGGCAGGAAGGGTATGAATAACCATGCGTTATTTTAGCGGGAAGCGCTTCGCAGATCGCGTATGGGGCATTGGGTGGCGTCGGCCCAAGTGATAGAATCTTACAGTTGTAATAAAAACTTAACAGGATTGTCATGTTCGCTCGTCTGATGCCCAGGGAGGGCAAGTATTTCGATCTTTTCAACGCGCATGCGGATTTGATTGCGCAAGGTGGAAAGGCGTTGTCCAACATGATTGCGGCACTGGTCGATCATCCCGAGCAGGCGCCAGCATTTGCCGAGGAAATCGACAACCTCGAGCGCGCGGCGGACGCCATTACGCACGATACGCTGTCGCAACTACACACGGCCTTCATCACGCCCTTTGATCGCGATGAAATTCATCAGCTGATCAATGGCATGGACGACATTCTCGACGTCATGCAGGACGTTGCCGAGTCGATGTCGCTTTACGACATAACCCGAGTGCCGCAGGACGCCAAGGCCATGGCCATCGTCACCGAAAACTGTTGTGTCTGCGTGCAGTCGGTCATCAAGCTGATGCACAGCATGGATAATGCGCCGGCCATCCTCAAGCTTTGTCACGAAATCGATGCGCTGGAAACAGAGGCTGACCGCTCGTTGCGCGCGGCCATGTCAAAAATTTTCCGCGAAGAGCCCGATGTGCGCGAGGTCATCAAGCTCAAGGAAATCTACGAATTGCTCGAAACGGTCACCGATCGTTGCAAGGATGTGGCTGGAACGATCGAAGCCATCGTTCTTGAAAACTCCTGAGCGGATAGCTCGGTATGGATACGCTCAATTTCAGTCTCGGGGTCCTGATCACCCTGGTGATTGTCGCCTTGCTGTTCGATTTCATGAACGGTTTCCACGATGCGGCAAATTCGATCGCCACCATCGTTTCCACCCGCGTTCTCAAGCCCCATCATGCGGTCATCTGGGCTGCCGCGTTCAATTTTCTGGCCTATTTTCTGTTCGAGCTGAAAGTAGCCTCAACCATCGGCAAAGGCACCATTGATCCCTCCATCGTCGACCACTATGTGGTCTTCGGTGCGCTGATCGGCGCCATCATCTGGAACATCATCACCTGGTATTACGGTATCCCGTCATCGTCTTCGCATGCCCTGGTGGGTGGGCTGGTTGGCGCAGCGGTTGCCAAGGCGGGGTTTGACAGCCTTATCTCATCCGGTGTCCTCAAGATAGTCGCCTTTATCTTCGTCGCACCCTTCCTCGGCTTCATGATCGGCGGCACCCTGATGGTGATCGTTTCGTGGATCTGTCGAAACATGGCGCCACGCAAGGTGGACAAACACTTCCGCCGCCTCCAGCTGGTTTCAGCTGCAGCCTACAGCTTGGGCCATGGCGGCAATGATGCACAGAAAACGGTTGGCATCATCTGGATGCTGCTGATCGCAGCAGGGGCGTCGACGACAAGTGACCCTATCCCCGGCTGGGTTGTCCTGTCCTGTTACACCGCAATGGGTCTCGGCACCATGTTTGGCGGCTGGCGCATTGTAAAAACCATGGGCAATCGCATTACCAAGCTCAATCAGGCGAGAGGTTTCTGTGCCAATTCGGGCGGCGCCATCACGTTATTTGTAGCGACGGCATTCGGCATCCCCGTTTCGACTACCCACACCATTACCGGCGCCATTGCCGGCGTGGGGTCAACCCGCGGCGCGCGTGCTGTCCGTTGGGGCGTAGCCGGCGGGATTGTCTGGGCATGGATACTGACCATCCCTTGCAGTGCAGCCATGGCCGCCTTGGCCTGGTACGTCGGCTCCATGGTGCTTTGATAGCAAAGCTCACCATATTTACGCTCCTGCTGGCCATGCTGGCAGGGGTGGTGTGGATGGTGCCGGTGTTGTGGGAGCTGGCAGTGGCAGGGGCGATCGGTGCTGTTTACTGGATATTCTTCCGAATCCCACCGAATATCGATTAAGCCGGGATGTCGGGTACCAGCATTTCTTCCAGCTGAATGATCCGATCTTTCAGCAACAGCTTGCGCTTTTTCAGTCGGCGAATCAGCAAGTCTTCCGGTGGCGGGTTCTCGATCAGGTGAATGATCACCAGATCCAGGTCGCGGTGCTCTACCTGCAGCTCATGCAACTGGGCGCGAATATCGCTGATCTCTAAGTCAGTCAGCGGATAAAGGGACATTTTCGGCTCCTGATTGCTTCGGTTGTTTTGCTAGAATACCTTGAACAGATCCATGGAGGAGAGAGAAATGCAACATCACGTAATCGTTTCGTTTGGCCGGGAAAGTGAATTCGAATTCAAGTTTCCCGGTGGAGCGCCTTCCGACGTCGCACGCAAGTGGTTTGACCACGAGTTCACCGTTCTGGAATGCGATGTCGCCACCCCTACCGGCAAGATTCTCGCAGTGGACCGCATACTGAGTGTGGCCAGATACGCCGGTGAAGCGCGCTTTCGCGACCAGCATACGTGGGCAGAACAATTCGCTAAAAACACGGCAGCTTTGCTCGGGCGCGAACTGATCCGTGTCGATGTCGAGCATTACAGCATCGGGTATTGATGAACAAGGCGTTTGTGCGGGAGAGTGATGATGACGATGAAGAAAATCTCTCACCCTCATTGAAGCTTCCCGCGGGAACGCGAAACTACATTTCGCCAGCAGGCCATGCTCGATTGAAAGACGAGCTCGAGCATCTGGTCAAACGCGAGCGCCCGCATGTCGTCGAAGTGGTTGCCTGGGCAGCATCGAATGGCGACCGCTCTGAAAATGGCGACTATATATATGGCAAGCGCCGTCTGCGGGAAATTGATCGCCGCATCCGCTTTCTGACCAAGCGCATCGAATGCGCAGAAATCGTCGATCCTCTGCGGCAGGGTGATAACGACCAGATCTACTTTGGTGCCCGGGTAACGATAGCGGATGCAGACGGAACCGAAAACACCTACACAATCGTTGGCGTGGACGAAACCGATGTCTCAAGAGGGCATATCAGCTGGATTTCTCCTTTGGCGCGAGCCCTGATCAAGTCGCGAGAGGGTGAGTTGATTCGTTTTCAGAGTCCGGTGGGGGTGCGGGAGATCGAAATAGTGGAAGTCAGGTATGAGGTAATTAGCTGATTTCAGTGGGTTGAATTGGGTGGAGAGTAGAAAGTTTCAGTTTTGTGTTGACGGGGTGGATTTAATCAGTAGAATGCGCACCTCTCCTGCGGTGCCGGGCGTTTTCGGTGGTTGTAGGGGAGTCAGGTGAAGCAAGAGATTTTGCAAAACAGCTTGACGGGGTGAGAGGAGTTCTTCATAATCTTGCCTCTCTGCTGCAGACGAAGCGAAAGCGACGGCGCAGTGGTGTAGAAAAGTTCTTTAAAAATTTGGACAACCGATAGGTGTGGGTGCCTTGATGCGAAGCGACGCAAGTCGCAAAAAGTATTAAAGGCAATCACACGGATGGAGAGATCCATCGAGGTAGAAGTAAAATTCTACCGTCAGTGAATTGTGAGTTGTTTTTTTGTTGGATTGAACTGAAGAGTTTGATCCTGGCTCAGATTGAACGCTGGCGGCATGCCTTACACATGCAAGTCGAACGGCAGCACGGGAGCAATCCTGGTGGCGAGTGGCGAACGGGTGAGTAATGTATCGGAACGTACCTTTCAGTGGGGGATAACGTAGCGAAAGTTACGCTAATACCGCATATTCTGTGAGCAGGAAAGCAGGGGATCGCAAGACCTTGCGCTGATTGAGCGGCCGATATCAGATTAGCTAGTTGGTGAGGTAAAGGCTCACCAAGGCGACGATCTGTAGCGGGTCTGAGAGGATGATCCGCCACACTGGAACTGAGACACGGTCCAGACTCCTACGGGAGGCAGCAGTGGGGAATTTTGGACAATGGGGGCAACCCTGATCCAGCCATGCCGCGTGAGTGAAGAAGGCCTTCGGGTTGTAAAGCTCTTTCAGCCGGGAAGA
>JADIYD010000003.1:75000-86647 GCA_016705475.1 Betaproteobacteria bacterium
CCTTCGACAAAGACGCCCGCACGATCACCATTTCCGACAACGGCATTGGTTTGTCGCGTGACGAGGCGGTCGAGCATCTCGGTACCATCGCCAAGTCCGGGACCAAGGAGTTTTTCTCGGCACTGACTGGTGACCAGGCCAAGGATGCACACCTGATCGGGCAGTTCGGCGTCGGCTTCTATTCGTCTTTCATCATCGCCGACAAGGTCACGGTGGTCTCCCGCCGTGCTGGTGTCGAGGCCAATCAGGCTGTTTGCTGGGAATCCGGCGGCGAGGGTGATTACACGGTCGAAATGGTTGAGAAGGGCACGCGTGGCACTGACGTCACCTTGCATCTGCGCGAAGGCGAGGATGAATTCCTTGGCGGCTGGAAGCTGAAGTCGATCATCCGCAAGTACTCCGACCACATCACCTTGCCTATCGTGATGAAGAAGGAAGACTGGAAGGATGGCGAGCAGGTTGCGACCGAGGAAGATGAAACGGTCAATCAGGCCAACGCGCTGTGGGTTCGTTCCAAATCGGATATTACCGACGAGCAGTACAAGGAGTTCTACAAGCACGTCGCCCACGATTTCGAAGATCCGCTGGCGTGGACCCATGCCCGCGTCGAAGGCAAGCAGGAATACACGCAGTTGCTGTACATCCCGGCCCGTGCCCCGTTTGACCTGTGGGACCGCAATGCCCGTCACGGTATCAAGCTCTACGTGCGACGCGTTTTCATCATGGACGATGCCGAACAGTTGATGCCGCTCTACATGCGCTTCGTGCGCGGGGTCGTGGATTCGTCCGATCTGCCGCTCAACGTTTCGCGTGAAATCCTGCAGCAGAGCAAGGACATCGACGGCATCCGCAGCGGTTGTACGCGCAAGGTGCTGGGCATGCTGGACGACCTGGCCGAGAATGACAAGGAGAAATACGCCAAGTTCTGGGAAGCTTTTGGCTCGGTGCTCAAGGAAGGTGTTGGCGAGGACCACGCCAACAAGGAGAAGATCGCCGGCCTGATCCGCTTTGCTTCGACGCACAACGACACGCCCGAGCAAAACGTCTCGCTGGCCGACTACATCGGCCGCATGAAGGAAGGCCAGGAGAAGATTTACTTCGTCACGGCCGATACCTTCAATGCTGCCAAGAACAGCCCGCACCTCGAAATTTTCCGCAAGAAGGGCATCGAAGTGCTGCTGCTCTCCGACCGCGTTGATGAATGGGTCGTTGGCCACTTGACCGAATTCGATGGCAAGCATCTGCAGTCCGTCGCCAAGGGCGGTCTGGATCTGGGCAAGCTGGAAGACGAGGCCGAAAAGCAAGAGGCTGAGAAGGCTGCTGACGAGTACAAGGATCTGCTGGAAAAGGTGAAAGCGTCGCTTGGCGACAAGGTCAAGGATGTTCGCGTCAGCTATCGTCTGACCGATTCGCCGTCCTGCCTGGTCTCTGACGAGCATGATCCGTCGGGCAACCTGGCTCGCCTGATGAAGGCGGCTGGTCAGCCGATGCCGAATTCGAAGCCTATCCTCGAAATCAACCCGCAGCACCCGGCGGTTATGCGTTTGAAGTACGAGGAAAGCCGCTTCGATGACTGGGCAGCGTTGCTGTTTGAACAGGCAACACTGGCCGAAGGTGGCCAGCTCGATGATCCGGCCGGTTTCGTCAAGCGCATCAACGATCTGATGATGGCGCTGTCAGCGAAGTAATCTGCCGAATTTATCGGCAACGAAATAGGGCCGCCCTTGGGTGGCCCCTTTTTACGAGTGGAAATTGGCATGAATTGCCGGTTGACCGTGGCATTGGATGTCAGGTTTCACGCCGCCTCGGCCGACAAACCGGGTACACTGTCGTCCTTTCGAGAAACTGATTTCAGGCCGGTTTTTTCCGGCCTTTGACCCGCTGATTCCCCGCCGTTTCTCATTCCCCAGATATTCATAGGTACTCCGATGCATCCAGTCCACGACGTTGACTCCCTTCTCATTCTCGCCACGGCGCTTTCTTCCAAGCGGCGGCCGGCCGAGCTGGTCGAGATCGTCTCGGCGGCCGATCTGCTGCAGAACAATATTCCCAACGAGGCGAAGCTGGTCGAGGCGTTTGACCGTCTGGCCAGGAGTGGCCTGATCAAGGCGGAGGGCGGTGGTTTCGTGCTGACCGCAGTGGCGCAGGAGATCGTGACCGGCCTTCCCCGCAAGGCGGAAAATCCGGAACGCCTGTTCGCCATCAAGGACAGGCTCTCGGAATACAACATCAAGGGTGAGCACGCCGGCGTTACCGTTGATCCGGCTGACGTGACGGCGGCCATTCTGGCGCATCGCGCTTCGGAAAAGACCACCGCCAAGAACCTGCTGGTGCCCAAGCCGAAGCCGGAGGCCGAAGTTCACAAGCCGGGCCAGCGCCAGCGCAAGCCGATGCCGGCGCGCAAGCGTCGGGATTGAGCCGCGCATGAGTGAGACGACCGCCGCCAGCCAGGCTTTCGATACGCTGCCCCTGTCGCCGGCCATGCTGGCCAATCTGGCCCAGCTTGAATACCTGAGCATGACGCCGATTCAGGCCGCCAGCCTGCCGCTGGCGCTGGCTGGCAACGACCTGATCGCCCAGGCCAAGACCGGCAGCGGCAAGACGGCCGCTTTCGGTCTGGCGCTGCTCAATCGCCTGAACACCAGCCGTTTCGCCGTACAGGCCATGGTCCTCTGCCCGACGCGCGAGCTGGCCGATCAGGTGACGCAGGAAATCCGTCGGCTGGCCCGTTTTGAAGAGAACATCAAGGTGCTCTCGCTGGTCGGCGGCTCGACGCTGCGCAATCAGGCGAACAGCCTCGAAAACGGCGTCCATATCGTCGTCGGCACGCCCGGGCGCATCATGGACCACATGGAACGCGGCTATCTCAAGCTCGATGAATTGAACACGCTGGTCCTCGACGAAGCCGATCGCATGCTCGACATGGGCTTCCATGACGACATTGCCTATGTCGCAAAGCGTTGCCCGGCGCAGCGCCAGACGCTGCTGTTCTCGGCAACCTACCCGGAAGGCATCGCCCAGTTGGCCAAGCAGTTTCTGCGTCAGCCGAAGGAGGTCAAACTCCTTGAGCAGCATGAAGAAACAAAGATTCGCCAGCGCTTCTACGAGGTCAGGGACGACGAGCGTCTCGACGCTGTCGTCCGCCTGCTCAAGCATTTCCGCCCGGTCAGTACGCTGGCCTTCTGCAACACCAAGCAGCAGTGCCGCGATCTGGTCAATGTGTTGCGCCACGCCGGCATTCATGCGCTGACGCTGAATGGCGATCTGGAGCAGCGTGAGCGCGATCAGGTGCTGATCCAGTTTGCCAACCGCAGTTGCTCGGTGCTCGTGGCTACGGACGTGGCGGCGCGCGGTCTTGATATCGACCAGCTCGAAGCCGTCATCAACGTTGATGTGACGCCTGATCCGGAAATCCACATTCACCGCATCGGCCGCACTGGTCGTGGTGATGAGGAAGGCTGGGCGCTAAGTTTGTGTAGTTCGGGCGACCGCCGCCGCGTGGCGACGATTGCCGAGATGATGAAGTGCAAGCTCGACGTGCTCGACTTGAAGACCGTCGAAGTGACCGACGATTCACCGCTCGTGCCGCCGATGTCGACACTGCTCATGCTCGGCGGACGCAAGGACAAGATCCGTCCCGGTGACGTCATGGGTGCGCTGGCCGGCGAGGCTGGCCTGACCCGCGAACAGGTCGGCAAGATCACGGTGACCGATCAGAGCACCTACGTGGCCGTGGCGCGTGGGGTTGCCAAGGAAACGGTGCGCAAGCTGTCGGCCGGCAAGGTCAAGGGCAAGACCGTCAAGGTGCGCATCCTGACCAACTGAGCGGTTTTGAAATCACGCCAGCCAGTGGCGTGATTTCAATTTTGGCCCTTTTTTCCGGTTCACCGTGGGAGTCAGATTTCTCCGGAAATCTCGGCCGCCCACAACGGCGCGCCACCGGCTGCAAGGTGGCACAGGTAAGCACGCAGGTCGAACTCGAGCTGGAAGTAATTCGCCTCCATGTGCTGGCAGAGCTGGTAGAAGGCCTTGTCATGCTCGGGCTCCTTGAGGTGCGCAATTTCATGGACGACGATCATGCGCAGGAACTCCGGCGGCATCTCGCGGAAGAGGCTGGCGACGTGGATTTCGCGCTTGCTCTTGAGTTTGCCGCCCTGCACGCGGGCGATCCGGGCGTGTATGCCAAGGGCCTTCTGCAGCGTCTGCAACTTGCCGTCGAAGGCCACCTTGCTTGGCTGCGGCGCGTTGCGCAAATACGTCGCCTTGATCTCTTGAACGTAGTCGTAAAGCGCCTTGTCGGTGCGTACCTGGTGCACTTCCGGGTACTTCTGGCGCAGCACTTTCCCGAGCTGATCCTGTTCGATCAGCCGCTGCACCGATTCCGTAAGATGCGCGGGATAGCCGGCGAGGTAGTTGGGCGAGGCGGGTTTGTTCATGGCGTGCCGATTTTACTGGAAGCGGGAGCGCCGGGCGGCTCGGCTCGCTGGCAAGCGCGGGGCAATCGGCGCTAAGCTGGCGGACATTCGCGTTTTTCGAGCCTTGATGCAAAACCCCGTCCTCGTCATCGTCATCGCCCAGCTGTTCGGTACCTCGCTGTGGTTTTCGGCCAACAGCGCGGCTGACGACCTGATTCGCGCCTGGGGCATCGCGCCGGCGGATATCGGCACGCTGACCAATGCAGTGCAGCTCGGCTTCATCCTCGGTACGCTGAGCTTTGCCATTTCCGGCCTGGCCGACCGTTTTGCAGCGAGCCGCATCTTTGCCGTCTGCGCCGTGCTCGGGGCTTTGTGCAATGCCGCCTTTGCCTTGCTGGCCGATGGCATGAGCACGGCCATTCCCCTGCGCTTTGCGGTCGGTTTCTGTCTGGCCGGCGTCTACCCGCTGGGAATGAAACTGGTGGTGAGCTGGGTGCCCGAGCGGGCCGGTGCTGCGCTGGCCCAGCTGGTCGGCATGCTGACGCTGGGCACGGCCCTGCCGCACGGCATACGGCTGGCCGGGGCAGGGTGGTCGTGGCAGGCCACCATTCTTGTTTCGTCCGGGCTGGCCTTGCTGGCTGCCGTCATGATCTTCCGGCTCGGTGACGGGCTGCACCTCAAGCGCCGGCACGGTGCGCCACCGCTTCGTCTCGGTCGGGTGTTCTATGCCTTCTCGGTGCGCGAATTCCGCGCCTCGGCGCTGGGTTATTTCGGCCACCAGTGGGAGCTCTACGCTTTCTGGACCCTGACGCCGGCGCTGGTCATCCTGAGCGGACTGGCCGAAACGGGGAGCCGCCAACTCTCCGGGCTGGCCTTCGCCATCATCGGCATCGGCGCCCTGGGTTGCCTGCTCGGCGGCTGGTGGAGCCAGCGCATCGGCAGCGCCCGCGTGGCGGCTACGGCGCTGGCTGTTTCGGCCGGTTGCTGCCTGCTCTTTCCGCTGATCGATGCCTGGCCGGCCTGGGCGAAGATTGGTCTGCTGCTGCTCTGGGGGGCTTCGGTGGTGGCCGATTCGCCACACTTCTCGGCCCTTTCGGCCAGGGCCTGCGCACCGGAAATCGTCGGCAGCGCGCTCGCCATCCAGAACTCCATCGGCTTCGCCATCACCATGGTTTCGATCCAGCTTGGCACCGCCTGGATAGGCGACTGGGGAACGAACATTGCCTGGCTGCTGTTGCCCGGGCCCTTGCTCGGCCTGCTCGGGCTCTATCCCCTGTGGCGCAGAACTCAAACCCGATGAACCCCGAAGACCTGCTCCTCCTCGTCACCCGCGCCATGCCCTTCGGCAAGCACAAAGGCACGTTGATCGCCGACCTCCCCGGTAACTACCTCAACTGGTTCGCCCGCGAAGGTTTTCCGCCGGGAGAGATCGGCCGCTTGCTGGCCTTGATGCAGGAAATCGACCACAACGGGCTCTCGGACCTGCTCAAGCCCTTGCGCCGGAAATAGCGCGTACTCGCTTGTCTATCACCGCGCAATAGCGGTGTACGGGGTTCATTTTCTAAATGTCATGAGGCAGAGTTCCATCTGCAAGCAATGTGAGGACATCCCGGTCGTGACCAGTGAAATTGACGGGCGCCTCTATGCAGTGGTCAATGTCCATGCTCTGCGCGGCATCCCGCCCACCCTTCTCAAGCATTTTCAGTCAGATTTCGATGGCGAAAGTGTTGAAGAGAGAACAAACCGCCGACGTCAAAACTGGATTTCGAATGTAACCGTCACCTCGCCGGTGAGCGCGTAAAGCAACTAGCAATCGCTGAGGGTGCCCTGCGACATGCAGATTTGGAATGCGAGGCAGCAATAATCTCAATTGAGCACTTGGCGCATCCACCTTAGGCTTAAAGCCAATCGTTGGAACACGCCAAGTAGCCATGACCTCGAAATCCACCAAGCCGCTAAAAATAGACATTCCCGCTGTCGATGGTTTTCCATTGCATGCCCATGCTTGGGTTCATGAGGTGGTGAATGGTGACGAGCTGCCACAGGTCGTCATCATCAATCCGGCAACTTCAGTGCAAAGCCGCTACTACAGCCGATTTGCCGAGTTTCTCTACACCCATGGCTTTAACGTCATTACCACGACTACCGCGGGATTGGTGGCTCGCGGCCAGAGAACATGCGTGGCTTCAGGCCAATTGGCTGGATTGGGGAGCAAAGACTTCGAAGGGGTACTAAGATTTGCCGGCACTTGTTTCAGGGCACGACATCCTGATTGCCGCTCACAGCGTCGGCGGTTTTCTGGTGGGAATGGCGCCGTCCAATCAGGTTATCAAACGGGTTTTCACGATGGGCTCGCAGTTTGCCTATTGGCGGGATTACGCCAAGCACAAGCGCTTTTGCCATGTACCTGCGCTGGCACATCGTCATGCCGACCCTGACAGCAATCTTTGGCTACTTCCCGGGCAAGCGTCTGGGGTGGCTGGAAGACACGCCGAGCGGCGTGGTTCGTGACTGGATTTCCCCAGAGCCGCGCTTCGAGGACATTTACAAATCCGGCCCGCAGACATTGTCGGACGAAGAGCGAGCCAAACTGGTTGAATCGTTCGCTCAGGTCACTGCGCCCACGCTTGCGGTGTCGATGAGCGATGACGAATTCGGCACCATTCCGGCCATCCACCGCCTGCTCAGCTACTTCAAAAGCAGCCCTAGCACGCACATGCGTATCGAGCCCGACGCGGTTGGTCAGCCGTCCATTGGCCACTTCGCATTTTTCAATGCTCGCTATGCGGACTCCTTGTGGAAAATCCCCTGGCTTGGCTACGCGATGGCGAAGTTACCCAGGAGATTCCGGCTCAGCTTGTTACGCTGGAGCAGAATCCGTAACTCGGGCCTCAGTGCGTATCCAGTCAATCAATGCTTGTGCCTGATTGCTTGCTGGCGAGTCTCGTTGAATCAGGTAGTAGACCTTATTGGAGCTCGGGCCAGGAAATAGCGTAGGCAAGGCAATCAGGCGGCCATCAGCCAGCATGGGAGCGATGATTTGCCCCTTGCCCAGTGCAATGCCTTGGCCAGCGACTGCGGCATGAATCAACTGGTCATACAGGTTGAAGCGAAGAATCCCTTTCGGCTTTATGCCTGCCCATCCTTGCGACTCCAGCCAGTTACTCCATTGCCAGGCGAATGACGAGTCTCCCTCGAACTCAAGCAGCGTGGACCGCTCAATCAATTCGGCGCTATCCAAACGCTTCATACCCAGGCTTGGATGGGCAACCGGGAAGACGGTCTCGCCAAATAGTCGGCTCGCACCTGGCGGCATCAGGCGTTCCTCCCCGTAGCGAATGGCAATATCCAAGCCGTCTTTGCGCACGTCCTAATCCGATTGTTCGCTGAGATGCGCACCTCGATTTCAGGATACGCCTGCTGAAACGCGCCAAGCCGCGGCAGCAACCATAGCCCAACAAAGCCAATGCTGGCTGTAATCGTTACCGGTCGCCGGCGTACGTTGTCTTCCAGAACCCCTAGCGCATCTTGTAGCTGCTGCATCGCACTATCGGCAGCAACAAATAGTTGCTCGCCTTCCGGTGTAAAACGAATGGCGCGATGCGTTCGCTCGAAAGCTTCACCCAGTGCTGTCTCCAGGCCATGTATCTGGCGGCTGACCGCAGATTGGGTCAGGAACAAGTCGCCGGCCGCCAAAGTAATGCTCATGCGGCGGCCCACTGCGACGAAGCCTCGCAGCGAATCTACTGAAGGAATTCTGGAGAGTTTAACTGACATTACAAATTCTCATGTGTAGCCACAAAAAACTCAATTGAGGCGTAGCGTTTCATCGATTCTAATCGCCTGATTGCAAGTATCAACGTAACAGGGTACATGAGCAATTCGAATGTAAATTTTGGGCACATGCCCAGCATCTAAAAAACAGCCGAAGGAGACTAAACATGGCCCACGTATCTGACCCCCACTTCGCCGAACGCGTCTTGGCCAGTTTCGACAAACAGAACGCTATGCATCTGGTTAAGGCCACTGCCCGTGGTCGACAACGGGATGACAGAGATTCGTCCCGCATTGGGACGGTATCGAGCAGCAGCACGGCTTCGTCCACGGTGGTGTCGTCGGCATGATTGCCGACTCATCCGCCGGCTACGCCGCGATGACGGTGGTGCCTGCCAACGCCTCTGTTCTCACCGTCGAGTACAAGATGAACCTGGTTGCTCCGGCCGATGGCGAGAAGCTGATTGCCCGCGGCCAAGTCGTGCGGCCAGGACGCACCTTGATTGTGACCAAGGCCGAGGTCTTCGCCGTCAAGGATGGGAAAGAGACGCTCTGTGCGCTGATGCAACAGACCATCATGGTCATGCATGGCAAAACGGGAAGTAAGGGATGGCCGGTTACCTGCAAGAAGGCCAGGCTGAGCTGCAACGCAAAGCGGTCACGCTGCCAACACTTCAGAACATGAAGAACGCTGGCGAGAAAATCGCCATGCTGACCTGCTACGACGCCAGTTTTGCAGCACTCATGGATGCTTGCGCGGTCGACATGCTGTTAGTTGGCGATTCGTTGGGCAATGTCTTGCAGGGGCCACGACCACCTTGCCGGTGACCATCGCCGACATCGCTTACCACACGGCCTGTCGCACGTGGCAACAGGTCAGCATTGCTTGCCGCAGACATGCCGTTCGGTAGCTATGGGACGCCCGAGTCTGCCTGAAAATGCCGTGAAGCTTATGCAAGCTGGCGCGCAGTTGGTAAAACTGGAAGGCGGCGCCTGGTTGTGCGACACGGTGCGCATTCTGGCCGAGCGCTCCATTCCGGTCTTTGCCCACCTTAGGCTAACGCCGCAATCCGTGCATCAATTTGGCGGATTCAAGGTTCAAGCAAAACCCCTGAGGCGGCTGACCGCTTGATGTCCGACGCACTTGCACTTCAAGAAGCAGGGGCCTCGATGTTACTGCTTGAGGCTATTCCAGCCTCGCTCGGCAAGTCCGTATCGGATGCACTCCGCATTCCCACCATTGGCATTGGCGCCGGTCCCGATTGTTCAGGTCAGGTACTGGTCATGCACGACATGCTGGGCGCATTCCCCGGCAAGACCGCACGTTTCGTCCGTAACTTCATGGCTGGCCAACCGGACATCGCATCAGCGGTTCGCGCTTACGTCGCAGCGGTAAAAGACGGCTCGTTCCCCGCGCCAGAGCATTGCTTCTAACTGACAAAACAGCATGTTTCACTCGATTCGACGCCCCGATGTCCTGTCCGTAACCCTGGCTGCGGCTGGCATTCTCACGGTGACCATCGGAACCGCCAATCCTTTGGACTCTTCATTAGCCCCATCAATAGCTCGACCGGAATGGGCATTGCTACTATCAGCCTGGCGCTGGCCATTGGGCAATTCACCTGGGCGCCATCCAGCCGATTGCCGGTGCTATTGCTGACCGTTACGGTCCCCGGCTGGTGTTGCAAGCTGCCTTGGTAACGCTCGCCATCGGTTGTGCTATCACGCCCTTCATCGACAACGGCTTCGGTCTGGCGGTTGCCTTGGGCATCCTGGCTTCCATGGGGTCAGGGCCGGCAGCTTCTCCGTGCTGATTGGTGCGGCCGCTCAACGCTTGCCGTTCGAGTCACGCGGAACAGCCTCCGGTGTTATCAATGCGGGCGGCTCCTTTGGGCAATTCATCTTTGCGCCACTCCTGCAAAAGCTGATTCAGAGCATGGGGTGGATGGGAGCGATGTGGGCGATGGCCGTGGCGACCTTGGCTGCTCTCCCGCTGATTGGGAAACTGACCGGTCCGACGACGGCGGTGCCACAGCATGCCGACGATTCGAGACTGGGGCCGGCAGTTCTGGAGGCGCTCAAGAATCCGAGCTGTGGTTGCTGCACGCGGGGTTCTTCACCTGTGGGTTTCACATTGCCTTCCTGGTAACCCATCCGCCAGGTGAAGTGAATCTGTGGCCTGCCCCCCAGTGTGGCCAGCTGGTCACTGGCCATTATCGGCCTGGCCAACGTATTCGGCAGTCTGTATGCCGGTTCGTGCGTGGCCCGTTATCGCAGCAAGTATGTCCTGGCTTGATGTGGCCTCGCGGGCCGTGCTGATTGTCTGGTATCTGGATGCCTCGTACAGAATGATCTTACTACCTGTTTGCTGCCGGCTTGGGCTTCACCTGGCTGGCGACGGTTCCACCCACCGCGGCGATTGTCGGGAAGCTTTGGGACACGGTATCTAGCGACCTTGTTCGGGCTGACGCTGCTCTTCGCACCAGATTGGCGGGTTCCTCGGCGCCTGGCTGGGTGGCATCACGATATCCTAGTTCGGCGACTTCACCTGGATGTGGTACGCCGATATTGCGTTGGCCATGATTGCTGCACTGGTTAATTTGCCCATCAAGGAGGCTGCGGTTATTCCTCATGGCAATCGACCGGTTACTGCTGAAAGTTGACCTTCAATTCCCCGCGACACCAACGTCCGGATTGGGCACACACCAGACCAACCATCGCTTCTTTAATACCCCCCAACAAAAAGGAACCCAAGAGGTTCCTTTTTGCAACTTTGTGTTCCGGGCCGATCTTGTCCTGGCAGGCTGCACGGGCTTTCTGGGTGCAACTCGCAGCGGGCCGGGTTCGGGGCCTTGCTGCAATCGGCCGGCGGCATTTTCTGTTGCACGCACTGGCGGAAGGCGGGCCGGCCTGACCCTGGCATTCCTTGTAAGCCATCTTGCGGGCTTCACATTGCTGCGGATTGCCGGCCTTGGAGCAGTCGAAATTCTGCCGTTGTTCCTGCATGCATTGTTTGCGTTGCGGGCCGGCGGTGTTCTTGCAGGCTTCGCGCGCCTGGTTGCGTGCTTCGCGGTGGGCCGTGCAGGCGGCGGGGTTGGGCACCAGGCTGCAATCGCGGGGTGCCGGCGCGCGGGCCGCCGCCTTGCATCATGCCGGAGCCTCCGCCGGGGCCCATGCCGCTCATGCCGCCGCCATCCCTCCATGCCGGGACCGGGTTGGGCACCGGCCGGCAAGCAGATCAGGGAAGCCATCAAGGTACTGGCGATCATCATCAGGCGGGTTTTCATTTTCGCTCCTTGCGAGTGGGTTACAACTTCATTCTAGGAGCATGGGAGCGTTTTGTTCCCGGCAAGTTGTAAGGAGTGCAAACAGAGGCGCCGCCAGTTACAAATGCTTACCTGCTGCATGCTATATTGCCGCGCATGAATGACAGGAATATCGGCGAACATCGCCTGGCA
>JADIYD010000004.1 GCA_016705475.1 Betaproteobacteria bacterium
TGCTTCTCCCATCATCTGTCGATCGTCATCAGCCTCGAATATCAGGCGCCGACGCCCTTCGCCAGGCGAAAACGCCGGGAAAGGCGCGATTTCGGGTCATCAGGCCGAGCGCGCCGCCGTCGCTGAAGAACTTGACGGCCGGACCGATGAGCGCACGCGCGACGCACGTGGCGGGTCGGCGCCGACTCGGTCGATACGCGAACGACGACGCAGTTCCGAGCCGAACCGATCCCCGCTCATTCCCTTGCCCGTCACCCGGGCTGGCCTTGCTGCGCGATCCAGCGGCGGATGTCTCTGCGCGCCAGACGGTCACCCGCTCCGAAAGCTTGACCGGCTCGGGAGAGGGCGTATCCGATGCGCCGCCAGAGCGTCGATTTGGAGATGAAGGAAGGCCAGCACCTGGGGCTGGCAGGAAGCCGGTCTCGGGCAGCGTCAGGCCGAAACCGGGGCGGCAGGGCGTATCTTGTGGCACTAAGCCGCCACCTTCGCGGCGGTACTGGTACGGATGTGGGCATGACGGGCCCCGTCACGGCGGGTGCCGATAAAGGACATGGATCAGCTCTGTTGCGGGCCGCGCTAGGTCGATGGGCGGGCCGATAGGGAACGCAGAACTCGACGACATGCCGCCGGCGCCCGGTCGCGCGGCATGGAAGGATGAGTAAGAAAGACTCTTCCGCATGACGCGCCAGGAGGGCGTCCCGGTCGGGAAAGATCAGCCGATCTGCACCCGCACTGCGTGCGGGTATCGCGCGACGGCGGATCGTCGGGCAACAGGCAGGTATCGACCGCGACGCCGCCACGAGAGCGGTGAGGGTTTCCACGGTGTCAGGAGCCTGACGAGGAACCCGTCGATACGATATTGAGGCACGTGGGCCGATGCAAGACATTCCAGGACGTACCTGCTCCTAACAGACCGCGTCCGCCAGCGATTGAGACGGCACGGTGATGCCGAAAACATTCCAGCACGCCGTGACGTTCGCGGTCCAGAAGTCGGATCGTTGACGAAGCCGATCCGGCTCGAACCCGCGATGGCAGCTGACGCCGCGATTTGTGCTCGCGTCCCATCAGGCGCCTTTGTCCGCCTGCCAGTCATCGCCCGGGAAGAGGTTTTCACGCACAACATTTCGCGGCCAGGTATCTCATGCTCCCCCTCAGGGTGGGAATATTGACTATTTCTGAGCGGTTGCCGGCGGTGTTCACACAGCTCCGGCACGACCGCTTCATAACGAATGCCTGATCGTCAGTCCCCTGTTCGGAAATCCATGCGCCAAAGGTTGAAGCTTCACGCCGGCCACTACGCCCTTCATTTGATAACAGGTCGCCGGAGGAACAGCGCAGCGCCGCCGCAAGCCTGCGTCCAGCGTCGGCAGGGACGGCAAATGCGCCCGCGTCAATGCGCGAAATGGTTTCGGCGTCAACGCCGACCCGCCCGCAACCATTTCCCGTGTCCATCCCAGCTCGTTTGCGCCGCCCGATAGGTTGCCCATGTCGCTTCGCCAGACGGGCGGAGTCTTTCTTCTTTACCGCCATCGTGTTGTCCTTTCAATCAACAAGAATGACGGTCACCTGGACTATCGAAACAGGGCTACCTATGTGGTTATCAGCTATTCACATACATGTTGAGTCCGGGCGAATCAACATGACGACAGGGTCACATTCCTGCGTCCGCGAACGGCGGGCAGCTACAGAGCCCGGGTAGAGGATTGAGATTGCTGTAATCACGCTCTCCTGAATGGTGGCAACGAAAATCGGTCACGCCTTCGCCGATCAAATGTCTGGGTGCGTCGACCGGGAAAACGTCAAACGGCTTCGGAAATGCCAAAGCGATGGCCATGAGCGCGAACGCCGCTGTGCAGGTTCAGCGGCCCCAATAACAGAATCGCTGACCGTGAAGTTCCATTCAGGCAGCAGCCATCGACGCTAATCGCCAACCGCAGGTTCGGTGCTTTCCAGGGCTGCTTCCGGCATTCGTGCGCTGGAGTCGGCCGCCGTCGGATCGACCGACGTCGTCGCTGGCGTTTCCGGGTCCGTCCGCACCTTCCGGAACAGCCATGGCTACGGCCTCTTACCGGCTTGCTTCGCTGCGGCTTTCGACACCGCGCGCGTCCAGGGCATTCATCCGCCGTCGCAACCCCATCGCAAAGTTCCAGGCCCCATTGGCGACATCGCGCACCTGCCGCTTGAGACCCGCGCGCTGCATGTCGACGGCCTGGGTGGTAATCACTCCGTGAATCTCCAGGGTCTGCAGCAAAGGCATCAGTTGGTCGAGTTTGCCCAGCACCTCCAGGAAGCGTCGCCCGATCGACGACAGCACATGGACGTCCACATCCAGGGGGACGGTGTCGTAGGTCGCAGTGCTGGTAATGCCATGTACCTTGAACAGCGCTTCGGCGCCGTCGATGGCGTGATTGAGGTTCGCGGTCACCGCGTCCATCTGGGCGCGGATGGTGTCCTCGATCTTGGCCACGTCGTCGTGGTCGAGCTCCGTGCGGGCGATCACCGAGATGAAGTGGGTGTTGAGTTGCAGCGTGTTGAACAACCGCGCGAAGAAGCGCTTGCCCCGGCGCTGGTGAAGCGCGTCGGCATCTTCAGGCTGGCCGCCTCGACGCGTCGGAAGTCGGCCTTGGCCTCCTTGGCGAGAATGCGGGCGTTGACGGCCCCTGGTCACCTTGACGATCTGGATCTCCGACATGCCGTGCTCCTCGAAATACCGCGTTCGAGCCGATCTTCCGTGCCGGCATGCATTCGCCACTGGAAATGGCCGTCACCTGAGGGGGCTTTCGGCATCGGGCCCGATTGGGCCGGCTTTTCGGGATTGACCTGGCAATCCGGTGGCACTACCTTGACGTCATGCAGCAGCTGGCCCTGCATTCAAACAAGGCAAGCCCTGGAGTTTCCTTTCTGTCGCGTATGCCATCGGCTTCACCGGTGCCGCGTGCGCCGATCTTGCCGGCACCGATATGGGTGCCTGTCGCACCCATGCCATCGAGGCAAGTTTTCGAGGCAGGGGCGAGGCGCTTCTAATGGTTCCGTAAGCGCCCCTCCCCCGAAAGCCTTCCTCGATCGGTAGCTGGCACACCGATCACGGCGGTTCTCACCGGCCGTTCAAGCCAGCCCTGGAGCTTCTTCCCATAGCGCCGTTCCGCCCGTAGCGGGCCGGCCGTTTCTCACCCCACGGGGGGTTCAGCGAACGCGAGAAGGACGGCCTGCCGTTCTCCTTCGTGAGTTGCCTGCGTGTCGTCGGCTGCAGTCCGTTGTCGCCGATCGCTTACTGCGGTCGGGTCGACGCGGAGGAAGTTCGCGACCGCATCCGCCACAGTCTGAAGGCCTGGTTCAACGCCACGCTCGAGCGCTACCCCGACTGGGTGTGCGACGCCGTCGTCCACAACCCCGCATGGGTCGAGGCCCGGCTCGCCAAGAACCCCCAGTGGATCAACGAGCAAATCAAGCGGATGGCGGTACAGGGCGACCTGTTCGCCTGATGCCGTCTCCCATTTTCGGGCTGGTCGCCAACGCGAAGGCCCTCCCCTTTCAAGGAGTCATCATGACCACTTTCAAGGATGTCCTGTGCCTGCTGGCGATCTTCGTCGCCTACGGCGTCGTCGGACGCCTGGATTATGAAGACGCGGTAGGGCTGGAACAGATCATCAGGAACGGCATCACGCCGACTGTCTGACGACGCCAGCCGACCGCGAAGCCCTGGCGCAGATCAACGATCTGCCCTTCGATCCATCTACCCGCCGCACGGATGCAGGCGCACCCGAAGACGGGCAGCGCTGCACATCGCGCGTGCTGTGAGGAGGCCGCCATGCACACCCAAACGCGCATCGCGCACGACGCCCCGTCCCTGCTGACCGTCCAGGCGCCGGAAGACATCGAGTTCCTCGTCAAGGAAAGCGAAGTCCTCACCGGTCGGGCCGGCCGCACCTTTGTCATCGCCGGCGCCGACTGGCTGGCCTACCGGGTGCATTGGCATCCGATCGGCCTGAAAGTCGAACGGCTCAATGCCGAGGGCCGGGTCCTCAGCACCCAGCACCTGCTGCCCCGGGAGTTCCTCAGGCACAGCCTGAGTGAGGCCCTGGCCGCCGGCCAGTTGTTTACCCCGCCGATCCGCCGTCTCGGCTGACCGGTCGTTCTTCCCCCTTGGCGGGCCTGTCCCGCCGGGGCAGGGTGCCGCCCGCACTCATGGAGCAGATCATGCAGATACAGGTTCAAATCAACGAGGAAGGCGCGCTGCGCAACCAGCGCTATGCCTTCACCGACCGCTTTACGCTCGTCTCCGAGCTGTTGCAGAACGCCCGCCGTGCCGGGGCGATGCGCATCGAGATCCATTACGACGCCACCGCCCAGGTGCTGCGGGTGGAAGACGATGGCCGAGGCCTCGACGACTTCCAAAAGCTCCTGAGCTTCCACGAGTCGGGCTGGGATGCGGCCACCAGTGCCGAGGAGCGCCCTTTCGGGGTGGGCTTCTCGAAGTGCCTGTATGCGCCACGCGCTGCATCGTCGCCTCAAACCGTCAGCGGGTCGATATCGACACCGCGGCGGCGCTGGCCAAAGGCGTCCATCGAGGTGGAGCCCATCACCGAAGCCGTTGCCGGTACCCGGATCGAGTTGCACGGCGTTGACCTGCCCGACCTGGGCAATCGCATCGAGAGCTTGTGCCTGGGTTTTCCGGTGGAGGTGGTGTTCAACGGCAAGCCGCTGTTGCGGCGCTTTGCCGCCGCGCATCTGGCGACGATGGCCAGCCCGATGGGCGCGGTCCATCTCACCGGTACGCGGGACGGCAAGTTCAGCTACAACACTCTGGTCTTCCTGCAGGGCCTCTGCGTCATGAAGCCCAATTACTGCCCGTTCGACGAGGTCAATATCGTGCACCTGGATTCGCGCCAGTTCATGGCGCGCCTGCCGGATCGCGACAAGTTGATCGACGAGGACGTACAAAGAAAGCGGATCGATACCGAGTTGAAGGCCTGCTGGCGGCAGACCCTAGAGGTCGCCAAGACCCAGCTTTCGCCAGAACGCTTCGTCGCGATCTACTACGCGGCAATGCGGGCCTGGGGACATTTGGACCTGCTGAACGACCTCAGACGTACTGCCCGCCGAGTTGTTCGACGAGATCGTCGACTATCCGATCCAGGACGACGACCGAAGCTATGTCCGACAAGTTGCCGTAGCCCCCACCCGCCAAGCCGTCGAAAGCGGCGCGGTGACCCTGGTCTCCCTCGACTGGTTGGACGACGACAACGCGGCGCGCTGGATGTTGGCCCGGGCCAAGGGCTATCTGCTCTTCGACTGGATTGGCCTAGGCTCCGAGCACTGGGCATGGCGCCACGTGCGTTTCCTGGACCAGGAAACGGTGCAGGTCGAAGCGGTGTCCGAACAGGTCCGCGTCCAGTTGGAAGGCCGCTGGGTGTGGCCGACGGTGATCCTGTGCGAGCCGTGGTCCTGCGCACGGCCAAGGATGTGGCCGAGATCACCGACGCGGGCGTCTGCCACGGGGATGTCTTGTACATCCCGGCCGGCGAGACCTCCGGCGAAGCGGTGCGGCAGGCCTCGTCCTTCATCGACGAGAACGACCAGTTCCAAGCTTCGGACCTGGATGCGGATCGCGATGCGCTGGCGGACCTCATCCGTCGCCTGCGCTCGGTCGATCCGGTGCAGACACTGGACTCGCTGCTGCAGGAATTGCGGCTGGGCAGGTATCCCCTGCTGCACGGCAAGGCCTTCCAGGTCACCGTGGGGGTGGGTGCTGCGCCTGGACATTCGGTGGCCCTGGTTGCCGAAGCGGGTTCTGCCAACACGGGAGCTGGCCATGCAGGATCGTGAGTACGCAGCCCGCATCGAAGCGGTCAAGCAGCGTGCCCATGGCCGGTGGACGGAGATCCTGGCCTGCCTGGGCGTGGATGAACGCATCCTCAAGCGGCGCAACCTGCCTTGCCCGTTATGCGGTGGCACGGATCGGTTCCAGTACACCGACAAGTTCGGCGAGGGGAACTACCACTGCCGCCAATGCGGCCCGGGTGGCGGCTTCAAGTTGCTGCAAGCCGTCATGGGCGTGGACTTCAAACACCGCGCTGCGTGACGTCGAGCACTGCCTGGGGATGATGCCGGTGACGGCACCGTCCCGAAGCTGCGAGCCTTCGGCCGAGCGCATGAAGAAGCTGGCCCAGCGCATCTGGAACGAGGCAAAAGCGGTAACGGTGGGCGACGAAGTCGATCGCTACTTGAGCGGACGGGGTCTCGCCCTGCCGGTTTACCCGAAGGTGCTGCGCTTCCACCCTGCCCTCGGCTATTACCAGAAGGAAGCCGCCGGCAAGTCACGCAAGGTGGCCGAGTACCCGGCGATGCTCGCCTGCATTCAGGGTGCCGACGGCCACGCCGTGACGCTGCACCGGACCTATCTTCGGGACGGCGGCAAGCTCGCGGCGCTCGATGCGAAGAAGGTGCTCTCGGCCGGGATCAACGGCGCCGCGGTCCGCTTGTTCGATGCGACCGAGGAACTGGCGATCAGCGAAGGTATCGAGACCGGCCTCGCCTTGCATCTGGCGACCGGCAAGCCGGTCTGGGCCGGCCTCAACGCCGGCAATCTGGAGAAGCTGTGGCTGCCGGACACGGTGCGCAAGGTCTGCATCTATGCCGACAACGACGCCGATGGCGACTTTGCCGGCCAGGCCTTCGCCTTTCGCCCTGGCGCGCCGGTTGAAGCGGGAAGAGAAGAATAGCGGTCGGCGGCAGGTGCGGGTGTTCCTGCCCAAGCATGCCGGCACCGATTGGGCCGATGTCTGGCGCCAACGCCTGGAAGCCCAGGCGCCGCGTGCGGCATGAATGTTTGACGAGGGGTGCGGCCAGTCGCTGCACCCGCCTTTTCAGCGGCACTGCATCAGGCGGTGACGGTGAAAAGGCCCTTTGTTTGCCCCACTGGTAGTTGTCACACCAGGCGGCGCCCCACGGCGCCGCGAAGACAGCCCTGGAGTTCCGGCGCGACTTTTCGCGCTCTTTCTGACCGGTAACCGCCGGTCCGTCATCGACCCTGGCGGGGATGCGCTTCCCCCGAGGGGTGATGCCGTCTCCGCTTTTCTTTTCCGACAAGGAGATTGCTATGAAAAACGGACGTTCGCTCGTGAGCCTGGCCCAGGAACTGGAGCGCCAGCTGCATTCGAAGAAGGACTTGGTCCTGCCGTCGACACTGGTGCGACATGCCACCGACGATCGGGGGGCACGCGACTCGTCATTGAGGAAGGCGGCAGCCCGGTGCACTACGGTGTCACCCCCGCTGGCGCGCCGCCAACTGGCGGACAAGCTGAAGATCCCGTATGCCTACTTCGAACGCATGCGCGAAGAGCAACCGGTGCTTTTGGACCGCAACGTGAACACCTGGCTGCAAAGTGACGAAGACCGGCGCATGCTGCGCACCCTGGACGGTCAGGTGCGCGCCGTGTTATCGGATCGCTACCGCCGCCTGGACAACTTCGACCTGGCCGAGAGCGTGCTGCCCATCCTGCAGCAACTGCCCGAGGTACGCTTCGAGTCGGTCGAACTGACCGAGACGAAGATGTACCTCAAATGCATTACGCCACGCCTGAAATACGAGATGGCGCCCGGCGATGTCGTGCAGGCCGGGGTCGTGATCTCGAACTCGGAGGTCGGCCAGGGGACGCTGTCGGTGCAGCCGCTGCTGTTCCGGCTGGTGTGCAGCAATGGCTTGATCGCTGCCGACCGCTCGCTGCGCAAGACCCACGTGGGACGTGCGCTCGGTTCCGAGGATGAACGCATCCTGGTCTACCAGGACGACACCTTGCGCGCCGACGACAAAGCCTTCTTCCTCAAGGTGCGCGACGTGGTGCAGGCGGCAGTGTCGGAAGCGACCTTTCGGCAGACGGCGCAGAAGCTGCAGAAGACGCTCAACATCCCGCTGGTGGGCGACCCGGTGAAGACAGTCGAGGTGCTGGCCCAGCGCTACACGCTGAACGACAACGAGCGCGCCGGCGTGCTGCGCCATTTGATCGCCGAGGGCCAGTTGTCGGGCTACGGGCTGGTCAATGCGGTGACGCATTACAGCCAGGAGGTCGAGGACTACGACCGCGCGACGGAGTTCGAAGCATTGGGCGGCCGGCTGATCGACTTGCCGGCCCATGAGTGGAAAGGATTGGCGGAAGCGGCCTGATCCAGAAAATCGCTGAAAGCCGGCCGGGGTATCTGCCCCGGCCCGGCCTTCAGCCATTCCAATACCATTATACCGAGGGCGCGCTACCCCGGCATCAGATCGAGTGGCAGTGGCACCTCCTCCGGCGCAGCAGGCCGGCGATCGCGCTGAGGAACTGCGTCGGCTTCGCCGCCGGTCTTGGTCTGATCCGTTGAAATCGCCGCCCCTCAAACTATGCCTTGTAGATATGCCAAACCATCCTCCCTGTGACGGCTATTCCCCAAGAAACAGCTTCTGTCGGACCTTACGTGTGGCAAACGGATCGTCCTCCAGATTTTTGAACAAATGTCCCTGCCATAACACAATACCAATGACTATGATGCTTTTTATTGCCATAACCCAATCATCATTACGGGTCGCTCATAAAACTTTCCACCTTCGATGCTCAGACACCCATTTCAGCAGGACCAACTGGAGAACATGACCATGAGTCGCGTGACGCTTACCGATGTCGAATGGATCAACCTGAATGTGCTGGTCGTCATTCGCGCCGGTCTCCAGTATGACCCCGCTTCGACCTGCTGCAGGTACGGTCTCAATTCGGCGCAAGCCAACCATCTTCGAGAACTTAGCCTCGACGAGTTGTGGTCCTTGGTAATCCACGTCGGCGACACGACGCTGTTTCCACCCCGCGCCGACTTGGTGACGTTGCTGAGCACTCCAAGAGCTTTGGCGGGTCCCATGGCGCTCGTCCATCCGCCCATGCCGATGGAAAACCGGCGGTAGGAACCACTACTCATGCCGACCCGCGGCGACCGGCACCTGCGCGCCATGTCACTGGCGAAGCAGTTGGCGGCGCTCGGCGCCCGGCTGAAAACGATCCACCTCATCACCGGCATCCCGCCGCGTCAGGTGCAGAGCCTCTTCTTCCCCGATGCCCGCACCATCCCGCGCGGACGCGCCCCCGATTCGGCCGAGTGGTACCACGGCGCCAACCTCATCCTGCGGACCGACGCCTGCCTCATTGGCGCCAGGTACCGCCAGTTGCGCAACCAGGGACTCGCGGTAGGCGAAGCCCTGGTCTTCGCCTACCGCGCCTACCAGGCCGCCACGCTGCCGCCTTACCGCATCAGCCTGGACCGGGCCTTCAACCTCGTCTCCTATATTGACGGCATCTGGCTGGCCAAAGCACCGGCGCTATCCGTGTTGACCTGCCCCGGGTGTGGCTGCGAGTTCATCGCCGCGATCGGCACCGTGGCGCACCCTGGCGAACCTTGCCCCTTCTGCAAGCTGCTGGAACGCTTTCACCTGGACCATCGCATCCAAGCGTCTTACCCGGCTCGCCCCGCCCTCGACATGACCGAGCGCCAACTGGGCATGCTCGCGCTCTTTCACAAACTTAGCCCCGAGGCCGAAGGCGATAGCCCCTCGGAATAGGTCTCGTTTCAGCGCGACAAGCGAGATAGCCGGCCGAAGAATGCCTACTTCGCATTCTTTCCGGCATCGCCGTACCGCCATGCCCACCACGCCAACGCCTGTCACTTTATACCCCGCCTCCGACCCAGGGTTCGCCGCCGTGCCGGTCGAGGATCTGCTGGCCAGCGAAGCGGACTTGATCGCACGCATCAAGCTATGCTACGGCATCGACCGGGACAGCTTCGAGCGCGATGTCCTAATGCTGGTGCGCCGCTACGCCACCTGCGTGCATCTGCTGCCGGCGACCGCCGACAACTACTTCAGCAAGCCGGGCGGCCTCCTGCGGCTCGGCCTGGAGACCGCTTTCTTCAGCCTGCAAGGCACCGACGCACACATTTTTTCGGGGCGGATGAGCATCTCGGCACGCCGCCAACTGGAACCGCGCTGGCGCCATGCAACCTTCATCGCCGGGCTGTGTTGCGAATTGCACCGGCTGATGAGCCATATCATCGTCACCGATGCGGCCGGCGAGGCGTGGCCGGCCTTCCTGCGGCCGCTGGCCGACTGGCTGGCGACCCGGGGCAGCGAGCGCTATTTCCTGCGCTGGCGGCCCCAAGCCGTCGAGGCGCGCGGCCTGGGCCTGTTCGCCCTGCCCCATGTGGTGCCGCCCGCGGTGATGGCCGACCTGTCCGAGGGCAACGCAGTCATCGTGCCGCATTTGCTGGCCAGCATCGGCGGCATTCCGGTCTATCGCGACCACAACATCCTCGACGAACTGGTCCGCCGCTCGCTGGCGCTGGTCATCGACCGCAATCTGGTCGCCAGCGCCGACCGCTACGGCTCACCGCAATACGGCTCGCATCTGGAGCGCTACCTGGTCGACGCCCTGCGCCGGCTCACCAGCGGCAACTCGGCCTGGATAGCCAACCGCGAGAAGTCGCGCCTGTGGTTCGGACAGGATGGTCTGTTCCTGGTCTGGCCCGGCGCCGCCGAGGATGTGCACCAACTACTCGAAGCCGACCAACTGGCCGGCATCCCCAAGGCGCCCGAAACGATGCTGGAACTGCTGCTGGCCGCCGGCGTGTTCGAATCGGCGGCAGCGGGCCGCGCGACTTGGTCCATCCAGCCGCCCGGCGCCAAGGCCCCGCTGGAAGCCGTCAAGCTCTCGACCCCGGCCATTCTCCTCGCGGGAATCGATCCGCCCCCGTGACCTTGCCCCAGGCACTGGAATTCAAGCCGGCGCCGGCGTCTGCGCCAGTTGCGCGGCAGACGCCTCCATCCATGCCACCGCCAGCACCGGTGAAGAGCGGCACCCAGTTTTCGCTCATTCCGCCGTCCGAGCCGCCCGCCGAGAGTGACGTCCGCGTGACGTCGGTCGAGGAAACACCCGAATCACCCTCGCCGGAACCGGCGACGACACCACCGTCGGCGACATTCGCCTTGCAGGCCCCGATGCGTCTGAACCCGGTCGTTCGCGACGCCCTGGCCGAGGCCGTTCGTACGCTGAACGATGGCATGGGTCCGCCCACCGTATGCACCGTCTCCCAGGGAGTATTCGTACCGCTGGAGGAATTCGGGCGGCGCGGCGTCCAGCCATCCCTGGCCATGCGTGCCCTCACCGAGGCGAACATGCTGGTGAAACCCAACCGCATTGGCCCACCGACGCTGTCGCGTGAATTCAACGGCAACCCCACCGTCGGCATCGTACTCGACCCGCGCTGCGTGAGCGGACTCGATCTGGCGGGCTTTGCCGCGCCACCGGCGGAGGGAAGCTGAGATGCTGGTACGCCGCTACGAGATGCCCTGGCGCCGGGCCTACGAGGTCTATGCCGGCATCGCCTGGTGGCTGGCGCTGCTCTATTTCCTGGGGGTAGGCGTAGTCGGCACGCTGCCCTGGCAATTGGCCCTGCCGCTGGCGCTCGTCTGCTTCGCAATGGGCGTGTTGCGGGTGATCCAGGCCCTGCGCATGCTGGTCTTGCGGGCGTCGCTGGGCGGGCGCGGCATCGAGGTCGTCGGTACCGACGACCTGGCTCGATGGTGCCAGGATCCGGCCTTAGTGTTCCTGGGCTTCGGCTTCGAATGGCAGCCGGTGCATTCGCAGCGCCTCTACGAACTTTCCAAGGTCGACTACAGGGAGTTCGCCATATCGCCGCGCCTGCTGCAACTTTTGGGCTACGACAGCAAGCCCCAGCCGGACGCCGAGATCGGTCTGCCCTATATCCACGGCGTCGAACCGAAGGAAGGCCCGTTGCACCGGCCGCTGCAGAACTTCGAGGGCGGCACGCTGCTGGTAGGCACCACCCAGTCCGGCAAGGGGGTGGCACTCGCCAACCTGATCACCCAAGCAATCCGGCGCGGCGACGTGGTGATCGTCATCGATCCGAAGAACAGCCGGCGCCTGAAGCGGGTTGTGGAGCGCGCCTGCGCGGACTACCGCGAGCCGGACACCTTCATGGAGTTCCACCCGGCCTTTCCGGAGCGGGGGGTACGGCTGGATTTCACCTTCAACTGGCAGAAGCCCACCGAGATCGCCTCGCGTATCCAGTCGATCATGCCGCCGGACACGGCCGGCGCCTTCTCGGCCTTCGGCTGGGATGCCGTCAATGTCGTGGTGCAGGGCCTGGTCGAGATCGAAGAACGGCCGAACCTGATGAAACTGACCAAGTACATTGAGGGCGGCATCGAGCCGGTGCTGGAGAACTCGCTGCGCCGCTACTACGACCAGACCCTGGGTGCCGGCTGGCGCGAATTACCCGAGATGAAGAAGCTGCTGCACGATGCCCACCGCGGCAATCTGAAGCGGCCGTCGGAGGCGGCCAGCGCCGACCTGATGGCCTTCGTCGCCTACTACGAGCACCACATCGCCCAGAACCAGCGCAACAAGGTGATCGACGCGCAGGTGCGCACCTTCCGCCATAACCGGGAGCATTACCAGAAGATCACCGCCAACCTGCTGCCCATCCTGTCGATGCTGACCTCGGGGGACCTGGGGCGCAGCCTGTCACCAGATCCCTTTGATGCCGGCGACACCCGGCCGATCATGAATTTCGAGAAGATTGAGCGCGCCGGCCACGTGCTTTACATGTGCCTCGATTCCCTGCCCGATCCGTCGGTTGCCTCGGCCATCGGCGCCCTGGCGCTCGCCGACCAAGCGGCCCGGGCCGGCATGCGCTACAACTTGGGCATTTACCGGCGTATCGCACTGTTCGTCGATGAAGTGGCCAATGTTATCAATCAGCCGCTGATCGAAATCCTCAACAAGGGCGCCGAAGGCGGCATCTTTACCACCTGCGCGATGCAGACTCTGGCCGACTTGGCCAGGCGGTTGGGCAGCGAGGATGCGGCACGCATGGCGCTGGGCAATCTCAACAATCTGATCGCACTGCGCACCAAGGACCGGCCGACCCAGGACTTCGTGGTCGAAACTTTCGGCAAGACGGCGATCCATACGGTGCGCGTCGGCCTCAGCCACGGTTCAGATGCCCACCTGGGCGACTTTTCGTCGAGCTATTCCGCGCAACTCACGGAGAGTTTTGAGGAGATGGTGCCGGCCGAGGTGCTGGGCAAGCTGCCCAATCTTCAGTACTTCGCGTCTGTTTCGGGCGGCCGGATCATCAAGGGCAGGTTCCCGATCATTGATCCCGATAATGCCGCTTGTGCGAAAGCTGTCGCATGATTCGTGCGGTGGCCGTGTTGTCGTTGCTCGTCCTGCTAATCCTGGTGCTGTACGTGCCGTCGGCCCATCCCCCGGAGCGCTTCCTCGCGCAGCTACGCGCCGAGCATGAGGCGGCCGCCGCCTACTGGGGCGCCGAGCCCGCCACCCGCATGCTGGATCGGGCGATGCGCATGCAAGATTCGACGGCCCAGGTGACGCCGATTCCTGCAGCCAAGGATGCGCCTTCGCCAGCCGGCGTGAACGGCGCCGTGTCCCGGGAGATGTCCTCGGTCAACCAGCGCCTCTTCAACAACGCCTACTTCCGCGCCGTCGACGCGCTGCTCCTGCTCGCCAGCTATCGGCTCTCCGCCTTGCTCGAATGGCTGCCCTGGCTGGCGGTATTCATCTTGGCTGCAGTCGTCGACGGCGGATTGGTGCGGCTCATCAAGGCCAAGGAATTCCTTCAGCACGATCCGGAAATGTTCGCGCTGTACGCGAGTCTGGCGATCGTGACGCTCTGCGCGACGGTCGTCGGCTTCGTACTGCCAGTGCCGCTGCATCCGCTGCTGCTGCCTTGCGAGCCGCTGGTGGTTGGGGTGCTGGCCGGGCGGGCCGTGGGGTGTTTTCATCGACGTGGATGAGGCATTTCCCTGCGAAGAGATCGGTGAGATTAGCCAAAAGACAGGTGCACTTTGATTGCTCTTGTCATGACTACGTCACTGAATGTCAACATTGCAGTGGCGGATTCAACCGGTGGATGCAACAGATTGGTTAAATCGTTCAACGGGCGTTTGGTAGTCTAGTGTTTTTCTCGGGCGGCTATTAAGTTGCCTTGCTACCGCATTTAGTTTGGCTTGCGAGTAGTCCGAGATATCAATTCCTTTGGGGAAATACTGCCGCAATAGCCCATTCGTGTTTTCATTGGTCCCACGCTGCCAAGGACTTTGAGGATCACAGAAATAAACTTGTATGTCCGTTGCCAAGGTGAAGCGCTTGTGATCGGCCATCTCTTTACCCCGATCCCATGTCAGGGATTTATAGACCTCCTGCGGCAACTTGCGAGCGTTCTTGATCAACGCATTGATGACTGTTTCAGTATCTTTGCCCGCGATCTTCACCAGCATTACATAGCGTGAATGACGTTCAACCAGAGTCGCTATTTGGCTGCTGCTGGTTCCGCACAGAAGATCGCCTTCCCAGTGTCCTGGCACCGCACGATCTTCCGCGGTAGCCGGACGCTCGCTGATCGACACCGTATCCTTGATTCTGCCGTGATCGCCTGTCTTTTGCGTGTGATGGCGCGAACGGCGCATGGCTCGCGTGCGCCTTAGATGCTGCTGTAACTCCTTCTTCAAAACGCCTCGGGCTTGAATGAAGAGGCTGCGATAGATCGTCTCGTGTGACACCTGATAGCTCTCGTCGTCCGGGTAAGCGCACTTCAGCCAACCAGCAATCTGCTCCGGTGACCACAACCATTGGAGCTTCGCTGCCACGATGCGCGCCAACGTGCGGTTCTCTGCCAGTTTACAGGTCTTGGGGCGACGTGCCCGATCCCAAGCGTCCTGGTCGGCCAGGCTTGCCCGATAGCAACCCTGCCCACCGTTGCGCTGAATCTCGCGGCTGATCGTGGATGGCGCTCGCTCGAGGAGGGCTGCTATCGAACGGATCGAGCGGCCGGATGCCAAGGCACGCGATATTTCTTCGCGTTCAGCCAACGTCAGCGCCAAACTCGACCGGTGTCGTGGCGCCGGTCTTATCCCGCCTGTTTCTGCCAGTATGCGCTGTATGGATGAGTGGTTTCGATCAAACAACCGGGCGATTTGCTGAAGGGACTCCCCTTTCCGCCAACGCTCCCACATCAAGACTTTCTGGCTTTCCGTGTAATAGATCCTCGGTCTTTGCTTCATCTGCAACACTCCTTCTGCTTACGCAGTCTCTAGTGTGTTGCATCCACCGGTTGAATCCGCCAGTACAAACGAGACCGTCGGGCGATTAATATCGGTGACACCGCCTCGGCCTTAGCAGCCGTCCGACCTGCACAAAGTGAATGTCGGAAACGAGAAGTACTCCTGCCGCACGGAAACCTGCGCGGTCGAGCGGAACCACGACTCAGTGCTGACTGTCTTCTGCATTACAACTCACTTGCTTTGTACATAAGCCAGTCTCACCGCCCTCGTGTCACCGACCTCGACGCCGCGCGAAAAAGTGAGTTTGAGGTCAACCAACTTCTTGACGCCATCAAGCTCAACTACCTCAGCCCGCACAAACCGACCATTACCGTAGTCAGTGAACATCAGGGCGCGGAACACCTCACTCGACAGCAGGAGCGACTGGCCAATCGGCAACGGCGCGACATAGACCTCGATGTCGTTGAAGTCACACTGGTAGCCGGCGCCCTGCCCTTCGCGGCGCCTAACCTGGAGATCGTTGGGCCGCTTGTGCGTGGCATCGAAATCCGCATGCTGCCAGTCCCACACCCAGTCGGGGCGGGTAGCGTT
Source organism: Betaproteobacteria bacterium (assembly GCA_016705475.1). Taxonomy (GTDB): domain Bacteria; phylum Pseudomonadota; class Gammaproteobacteria; order Burkholderiales; family Rhodocyclaceae; genus Azonexus. The sequence continues at coordinate 15,713 of JADIYD010000004.1, forward strand.
GTCTAGCAGAAGGATCGGCGTTCCGCCCTTCGCCACGATGAGGCTGGATTCCGCCCGCAACGCCTTCCAGTAGGCCTCGCCGTCCGGGACGGCGATTTCCTTGATCTCCGATCGATGCAGGACATCACTCAGTACGACGATGGCAACCTGCTGTGCCATGGCATCCGCGAAGTACTCCGCCTCGTTCACTGCCCGCTGGTCCATCTGAAGCTGTGTCAGCTCGCCTCGACGTACCTGCGTGAAGGTGAGCGTGAAGTCCTCCAAGTTCGCGGCTGGCTTTCCGATCGGGAACAAGTGGACCGGGAAGTGGCCTTTGTCCTTGCTGAACCCGGACCTAGACGCATAGCGCCCAATCTCCAGAAGTCGATCTGGGTCAATCGGCTGGGCGGCCAGCGTCTCTTCACGCCGGTCCTCTAACGCCTGCTGGGCCGCGAGAAGGCCGGCCTTAGCTTGGTCGACAGCCGTCTGCGCCGGCACTCCGGGCTTGACGCGCGCCTTCACGAGGTCGATGTGCTCAACCGACAGGCCAGGCTGCGCGTCCAAACGTTCGAGCCAGCTCTTCAGCCGGCCACGAAGAATGTCGATGCTGCTGTACTGATCAAATCGGGCATCGAACCAGACATCCATTTGCCGCTGCAGCGAGCGAGGCAAGCTCCAGGCTCCAGTGGGCAGAATTGCAAACAGCTCCAACTGAGACTCCTGGAGCGACTCCACGTCGTCGGCGCCACCAAAGGAGTACACACGCGAGCTGACCATGTTGGGCCTGCGCATGTCTTTCACGCGTTCTACGAACCCGTCCAAGCGCCCCACATAGCCGCCACGCCATTCGCCGGATGCGGCGAACTGGCGTGCCTTTGCAACCAGGTACTCGGGCGACGACAAGGTGCTGAGCGAGTCGGCAGCCTGACCGCCGCTCTTCCACTGCTTACCGGTCAAGAGTCCGGCGGCGATCTCGAACGCCAACGAACTGCTGGCGGATGCTGCCGGCACGGCTCGAATCCAGTCGAGCATCAGCTCGACGGTCAGCAAGCGCACATCTGTCCAGTAGTTTCGCAGGGCAGCTTGGAATGCCCCCTGCTGCAGTACTGGCCTCAATCGCTCCTGCGACGCAGCATCGTCGGCCTCCAGGCCAAACTTCGTGCAGAAGGCAGGCCAACCCAGCCCGAGATCGTCAATGGTGATGAATGCCGTCTTGTCGTAGAGCTGGTAGGGCTCGTGATCGAAGGCCAACGTTCCCCACCACTTGCTGAGCACGTCAGCCAGCCATTCGGCGGCAGCCTGATCTCCGCGCAACACGGCCGCGAGCAGCATCCGAGCCGTTTCTTCGATGTGCTTGACGTTCAGGCGTGCCAATCCTGGCAACGTTGCCCAGTCCAACGCACGCGCGTCTCGATTTTGCCGCGGCTTGTCGGGCCGACCATTTTCCCATCCTGCAACGAAAGTGGAGAGAACCTCGTCATAGACACGATTGAGCGGCGGCCGCAGCAGCACCATCTGCTTGTGACTGTGCTCGATGATCCCTTGCTCTTCGACCCTGAAGGCCCACCAGTTGCTGAGCTGGTACATCATCAGCGGCGGCATCTGCAGCAGGTGTTCCCGGATCTCGACGGGCGATTCGCGAAGCTCGTCGCCATTGAGATGCTGAAGTAGGTGGCACAAGCGACGCAGTGGCCGGGTGTCTCGGACCATGCCCTCGATCGCAGCCTCGAAGATGCCGCGATAGACGTTGCTCCAGTTCTTGTGCAGGGTTCGATCAAAAATGCTTTCCGGATCTGGCAGGAGCGCCCAGCTGCCTTGTTCGCCGGTCTCCGTCTTGTCCAGGCAGGCCGTCAGCAGCAGTCCGTGCAAGTCGATCAGCGCGCTATAGGCGCGCTCAAACCCCTCGTTGTCGGGCTTGGCAGCCATGTTTCGTGCATCTGCGGCCAATTCGCCAAGAATGGCTTCAACCCTGATGCCATACCTCTCTCGGGATGTCGGATGCAGCACCACCGACCAGCGCAGCAGCCAGCGCTGCCAAGTCGAAAGCTCCGGGCCGTCCGCCACCATGGCGAGAGGCAACTCGCTTTCGTAGACCGTACCCGGACTCATCGGCAACGTGAACAACGGCCAGGACTTGTTGACACCAAACGCTTCCGTCTTGTCCGGTCGAGGCGATGTAAGTGCACGGCGGTACCAGGATTCGACAACCAGCCTGACAACCCAGATCCGAACGTCCACCAATCGAGCCTGCGCCCGCAGGCGCAGTTCGCCCTGGATATCACCCTCGCGAAACCCCCTACCGATCAGCAGGCGTGGACCTTCCGGGGCCTTGTCATCGCCATACGAGGGCACCGGGAACCAGCCCTTGGCAATGCCGCCGGCCAGCACTTGAAATGAGTTCAAGCGCTGCACGTCTCTGGGCAGCGCCACGTTGACGGTGTAGCGCTGGATGACCCTGGTCTGCACCTCTGGCCGGAGAAACTCCACCGTTCGGAACAGGAAGAGCGTCGTCAGCGCAGCATTGAGGACGAACCAGGCGGTGTCGATTGCCGCCCAGCCAGGAAGCCATGCCGTTCCCCACGTACTCAACATCAGGTACTGGACGCCCATCACGACAACCAAGCCTAGCGAGGACAGACCCGCTGCAAGCCCGCCTGAATCGAGCATGTAGAGGTGAATGAAGGCTTCCGCTGCCGGCCGGCGTTGCAGGTAGACGGCAACGAAAGAGATCACGATCGGGTAGACCAGAGCTGCCAGCGTCGCCTGGATGGTCCACACAGTAGAGAAGTGCGTCAGTTGTTCCGCGGCCGGCCAATTGAACCAGGCGGGGGTGAACCAGTCCTGCGGGAGCACTGCCGCCAACACCAGCAGCGCGATCTGCAAAGCCAGCAGCGAGAAGGCAAGCCGCAAGGGATGCTCGCCAGCGAACAGCAGATCCCGCTCCAATTTGGACAGGGCAAGGCGGCGCCTCTGGATGTTCTGCGCGAACCACGCGGCCTCGTCGCGGCGCGCGACCGTGCGGACGGACCATGGTGTCCGCAACAGGGCTCTGACTAAGCAAAACGCACATTCCAAGGTCATTTATGAGTTCTTTGTGGCAATCGGTCAATAATTCTAAAGTCATTATGAGCATTTTGGTCGAACCACAGGCGGCCGGCTATTTTTCGTGAATGCTCACTCGTCGTCCAAAGAGGCCAGTCACGCTCAGACGCAATTCTGTCCGCCATCCCCAAAAAGCAGACTTCTCTGCGACCAACTCGGCCAGCCCTGTCTCATTGACGCAATACACGGCGAATACGTGCTTGGCGAGACCGGTCCAGATAGTTTGTGTAAGTGCTCTTGGCCGCTCCATATCGGCCTGGTCAACTAGACGGGCTGTGATTCCGCTATGTGACGTAACCGGCAGCGCTTGGCACCCACTTCCTCACGTAGGAACCACTCGATCATGCCTTGGCGATACGGTCTCTCAGCCATCTATGGACCCGCCGCTGGCGTTTGATGTCACCAAGCCCATCCAGAACCGATGCAGGCAAGAGCGCCTCTTCGACGGCGAAGAGGCGACGCACCGGGTGTCCTTCGGCGAAGAGATCAAGGATTGCTTGGGCGGCCCCGGGATCGCGATCATGGAGGATATAGGCGCCGAGAACGGCGAGAGACCGATCTGCGTTCGAATGGGCCATGCGCTCGCAAAGTGCGATAGCGGTTTCGAGCGAGGCATGGTGACAAACCAGCACGACCGCCGACGTCGCGAGTGCTGCACCAAGCTTCATGATTCGCTCCGCCGTGAACGGCGCCAGCAACTCAGGTTCGATCGTATCCGCAACTCCCAAGGCGTCGAGAGCATCTAGCCGAAGCCATCCCCGGTCTCGGTCTCTGACCATCGCATCGATCTTCTCCCGAATGGCGGGTGAGCCGTGGCTGGCCGCGACGCACAGACACTCTTGGCCGAGCGCCCGATCCGGGGTGCTCGTCGCGAGCTGGATGAGCTGATCGCTGATCTGGTCGGACAATGGGGCGTATGTAGCCAGCGCTTTCACCGCCTCCCGCGCGATCGGAAAGGAGTCGGGCTCGTTATACGATGGGTCGGCATCGGACCATGTGTCCCCCGTCAGGCAGAGCAGCACGGGGAGGTGCTCCAGATGGGGCTTCGCCACGAGTGCACGCACCAAAGCCTGACGGACCCGGCGCCCCGGATCGGCCGACAATCTAAGGAGATCGGCAGAGAAAGGTGCATTAGCCCGGCCTGCAAGGAACTCGAGCGCGACGACGCGCGCATTGGCTCGGGGATGCTGAAGGGCCATCGCGATCGCTTCCTCATCCTCGATCGCGACCGCAGCGGAGGCGGCCGCCTCGGCGAGGTCCTTATCTGCGGTCTCCCTCAACCAGCGTCGGATCGGTTCGGTCGGAGCCCCCCCCGCTTTGATCAGGAGCGGGAGAACTTTGGAGAGAATGTGAGGCGGTACGGTCTCGGCCGCCTGCTGGAGAATCTCTACAGCCTGAGCGCTGAGCGGGGCGGCGCTTGAGGTGCCGTGAAGCAGTGCCCAACCAATTTTGCGATAGAGGGGATCTAGCGTCTTTATTAGGCGTCGCCACCCAGTTTGCCGGATCGGCGAATAGCGACTGTGCGCGCTAATTAGGTCGCAGAGGAAGGCTATACGAGCAGATGTCGGTGACCCATCGAACGCCTCGGCGAGAAGGGTTCGATCAACCGATATCGCGCAGGCCATCGCGGCACAGCGACCGTTTTGAGCTAAGATGCCATTGCAGAGTGCTTGCTTGAGCTTCTCACGGAAATCCGGGTGCCAATGTTGGTACAAAGCGTCCCACGCTTCGTCCTCATTCCCGCCTGCTTGGGCGGCGGCAAACATCGCCCTCAACTCTTCAGGGCTGGGCGGTGTGGCCGCATCAGTGTTCTGAATCGCTCGCGCCCAATAGTAACCAAACTCAGAGACGCGATTGTGTTCGGCCAATGCCTTCCAATTGCCAGCGGCACGTACGGCTTTGATATAGAGGTCAGCGATAATGCCGGACGCGTAGCCATCGTCGTCTATGCCGGAGGTCCAATATTCCTCGAACCCATAGTCGCACTCGCCATCGTCGATGACACGCCACCTTTCGGCATCCTCCGCCAGCTTGGCGTTATCGCGAGCAAGATCGTCAAGTACCTCCTCGAACACCGCCTCGAAGGCGGGTAGATCGCGGAGCGCGCCGGTTACGACAGCCTCGATGTTCGGCTCATGACCCATACCCACAAGACGACGCGCAGCGTAGACATAGGCGTCCTCAAGCCCCGTCGCGATGCGGTCGAGCGCGACCGGAAATCCGGCTCCGTAGGATCCGCGTTCATCGGAAAGTTGGCCGCGAACGAAACGCTCGGCGATCGGAAAGGAACGCGGATCCTGGGAGATCCGCTCGTACCATGCGTCGGAGAAGGCGGGGGCCTTCCACTGTTCGATGAAGAATGCCGCACCGCGCTGGACGCTGGTCAGTAGCCAGCGGGCGAGTTCCGACGGGTTGGATGTTGCACTACCGACATCGCTTGCGAGCTGGAGAAGCTTGGGGAAGTCCGCGCCAGGGTCGATCAGGGCCGCCTCAAGCCAGCTATCGATTTTGGTCTGGGCTGCGGAAGGAACTTCAAAGGTGAACGCACCGCCTTCGACCCCGGCGACAAGCCGGCGCCCTTCGTCGATTAGTCTCGCAGCCGTTTCCATGCCCCATTCAGCATACGGTTGCGGGAGGGATGTGAGCGCGATCAGTAGAGTCGCAAAGGCCGACTCATGGCGAAACCAGTTTTCCTTCAGATGTTTCTCGAAACCCGCACGCACGCTCGGATGTGCGAAGGCGACCGAAGTGGTCGGCTGACGCAGATGACGCGCGGCGATCATCGTGTCGATCAGCTTGTCGAGATTGATGGCGAGTCCTGGCGCGGCGATGCGCAAGGACCGCATCAGCGCGACGAGCGTCATGCGGTCGAACGATCCTCGTGTCGCCAGCACGCCCCAAATGATGGCGGATTGGCCGGTCGTGTCCGAATGGGTCAGATAGCGGTCAACCGCTCCTTCGACCGCATCCCGATGCGCGACACCAACAAGGCGATGCAGCCATTGCCCGTCATTCTCGCCCTCGCAGCGACCGGACAGGATGTTGGCGAAGAACAGGTCAAGCTCGAGCGGCTTTTCCAGCACGCGCAGGACATCTGGCCTGAAGCTGAGCGCCTTCGACTGAAGGTGAGGTGGGAGGATATCCATCCGCTTGTCGTAGATTTCGGCGAGCTGGCCGTTGAGATAGTGATCGGCTTCAAGCTCGATCGACCAAGGCGCGAGTCCTTCGAGGGCGTGCGCGCCGCTCAACATATCGCTCCGGGACGTCACGACGAACTGGTTATCGGGATGGGCATCGCGCAGCATTCGCGGAAGCTGCTCCGTCCACGTTTCTGAGCCAATTCGTAGGCTGTTCTGCCCCCATGGATCTTCGAGATAGAAGAGCTTCGGCCCGGTCTGTATGATCTGCCGGATACTCGATGGGTCGCTGTTCGGATTGACTACAACTATATCGAGTGCGCCGTTGCGCTTGCGCGCCTGATCGCACAGCGCGCGTGCAGCTAGCGTCTTGCCCGTGCCGGATGATCCGGCAATCACGACCGCGTTCTTCTTCTCGATCTGACGGATCATGTCGGGGAAGTTTGTCGGCTCGACGAAGGCGTCGAGTTCCGCGACACTTGCCAGGAATCCGCCATGGCCACGGATCGTGCCGAGCAAATCGTTATAGGCCCAGACCCCCGGCGAGGTGCCGCGCATTCGGGCCTTGGCTTCCTCCCGAAGCGTAGCGAGGCACGTTCCTTGCCGATCTTTGGGCACTCGCAGAATAGTGGTCAGGATATGTTCGATCTCATATTCGAGGAGCTTCGGCGTCAGGCCGGCATAAATTGCGATGCGTCCATCCGGCGCGTCGGGCAGGATCTCGCGTAGCGATTCCGGAAAATCGTCATGCCCTGGCTGCTCCTCGAAATCCCCGACCAGGAGATTCCGAGCCACGCCCGAGACATCAGCATTCGTCACCAAGAGATAGCGAACATCGGGATCAACCAAATGGTCCTTAGCCGGCGTACGTCGTTTTCCATGCTTGAGCAGCCGCTCGAACGCGTCGACCGACCAGGGATCACCGCGGCGCAGCTTTACCTGCATGATGATCCGGGTAGCAACACCTAATTGCGCCATCGCTTCGACATGACCGGGATCGTCTTCCTCGAGCTCCACCTCGATATCGTCAGCATTCGCCGGCTCGATCGTAATGCGTGACGCCGATTTGGTCACAAAGAGGATACGCAAGGCCGCAAAGATCGAGACATCGAGCTGATAGTCATAGCCCGCGAGAGCGGCAGAAGCTCCAGTATTAGTCCCCTGGGCGCGGGCTGTATTGGCTGGCTTGGTCATTGGCGCACATTAGACCAGTTCGGGCAATGGAAGTCAGTATAGAGAATGCCAGCGACGTTGATCTCGGAATACCTATCGACTGAGCCCCTGAACGTCTGGTGTCCAAGAAGGTACTGCGGACCTAAGCGGTCGGGTACCTGAACGTCGGCAATGGCCGACCAACAGTCTGTTGCCACTCGCATGAGGCCGGAACTCGGCCATAACGGCCATTGGCCTGAGGCGCTCAATCGGGCAGCAATCCGCCGCTTACCTGCCGTTCCACCTTGAGTGGTCGCGAACGACAGCTTCCATTTCTGGCGAATGCGTACTCCGCGCCCATTGCGGACACCCAGCCTTCTCCAGACCCGACGGTCAGGCAAACCCTGGTTTTACGGACTAGACATCTACAAAGCGGCCGGTCGCGACCACGCCCAACCGGCCATCTGCGGACGGTCCAAGTGGCTATCCAATTTCAATAGTTGCAGCTTTCTCAGAGCTGCTTGTACGACCGGTATTCGGTGAGCAAACATACGACTGCTTGACACGATATCCGCCGAAAATCCCGCGCTTGCAACAAATTTGCAACTCGCCATGTGTAGCAAACGCCACATCGCGGATTGTTTAAGTGAAATCAAATGATTGCGCCCATAACCGAGTAATCTTGTCAGGTATATTCAGGTCAATAATAAGTACTGAGCAGATATTAAGGCCGAGGTTATGAGTAAAGACCCTGTGTTTTTCAAATCTCCCGAGATGGCAAAAAAATTTCCGTTGCATCCTAAACATCCTGAACGGACTTGTTGGGGCTGCGATAAATATTGTTCAGTGAATTCGTTGCAGTGCGGCAATGGTTCTGGTCGTACCCAGCATCCGGCGGAAATGCTCGGAGACGATTGGTACAAGTGGGGCGATTGGGGCATCGACTCGGCGGAAACGCCAGTGATGAGTTCTTGAATATGGCCGGCTCATGGGGTTGCCCACACGAAATTAATGGCTTGTGTCACAAGGTTGGTGGTCAGACTTGTGACCCTGGAATGAAAGGTTGTGTGCTTTATGGTCGCTACGTGTTCGCAAACCCAGCGAAAAATGCACGCATTGTGCAGAAGCAGGGCCGAAGAGATGAAGTCGCCGTAGCGCCGGGCTCAAAAACCAGCAATCACAGCAAAGAATGACAATCCGGTAGATATTGGCGCGAAAACGCTCGTTGGATGTTCTCGCTCCCCGATGCTTGAGCCAAAAAACGACGGAATTTATGTGATCGAATTGTGCAGCGGAGAATTGCGCCACTGGCGCTATCTCGGTCCAGGGGCGCAGTCCAACGCGTGGTGGCTCGATATGGAATCCGGCCTGGAATTCAGTGAAACCAGCGTCATGTATGCATGGCGAATCGTTGGCGTTGGGAGCGAAAAATTTCAGACTGATCTCGAAAATTCAGCTGGCTTAGCTCACGGCAATGGGAGCAGTAATAAAGAGTAGAAATTGCCAGATGGTTTCACAGAAGGCTTGGTGGAACGATTACAGAGTTCAAATTTCTAAGTTGGAAGTAAATTGTTGAGGTAGACCGCTATGGACGGGTATTCGCGAGCAATTTCTTCACTCAGTGATTTAATCCTTGAGCAGACCTCTGATGCGCTCATCTACGCCAATCGAGAGGGTGTGATTGAACGCTGGAACCAAGCTGCAGAATCAATGTTCGGATATACCTTTGCCGAGGCTTACAGCCAAAGCTTGGATCTGATAATTCCTGAACACCTTCGTCCAGCGCACTGGCGAGGTTTTGAGGCTGCGATGGTTAATGGTTCTACACGCCTACATGGCCGCCCCACATTGACACGAGCAGAACGTAGATCCGGAGAGAGAATCTATGTCGAAATGAGCTTTGCTCTGGTAACCGACGAATCCGAAAAGGTCATTGGTTCGGTTGCCATGGCACGAGACGTGACAGAACGTGTTCTTCGGGAAAAAGATGCCGCCATTAGCAAGAATAAGTAGGTAGGGTGCTACGCCGTCTGATACTTGTGCAAGCGGTCAACGCTTGGGATCAGTATCCGCCTTCCTTCAACCTTGATCAGACCAAGCTCACTCAATTCGCGAAGGATGCGAGAAAAGTATTCTTGCGTCTGGTTGAGGCGGGAGGCAATTAGCCCTTTATTTACGTGAAGTTCGAGAACCGTATTTTCGTCATCGAGCCGGCTTTCCGGCAATTCATGCATCAAGTATCCAATGATGCGCTGCTTCCCTGAATACAAGGAATAAGCTTCAACATTGAGCATGAGTTGATGCATGCGCATGGCCATCCCGGCCTGCACTTTTCATACATAGTCGCGATCACGATCCAGTTCGTCGAAGATCACAGACTTGGAGACGTGAAGCAACAGGCAACTGCGCAGCGCTTGTGCAGAGACATCACTGCTATAAAAAACGGAACTACGAAGAGTTCCGCTTATTGGCTCTCGGCTTGTTTTAGTCCAACAACACGAGAAGCTGCTTGCTCGTTGAAGACTGGCGTTTGTTACTTCTGGGAGAGAATCCAGGTAACGAGCTTCTTCGCTTCGTCAGGGGTAACGTTGTTCGGCGGCATCGGGATTTGACCCCAGACGCCCTTGCCACCGGCCTTGACCTTGGCGGCCAGTTTGTCGACCGCGCCGGCATCGCCCTTGTACATGGCGGCGACGTCCTTGTAGGCCGGGCCGACAAGTTTCTTGTCGATGGCATGGCAGGACATGCAGTTCTTGGCCTTGGCCAGTGCCTCGTCGGCCAGTACCTGGCCGGAGATACCGAGACCGGCGGCAAACATCATTGCGATATGGACAGCTTTCATTTGGATGATCCCTTCGTTGAAATAATGCGGGAGCGTAATGTCGCGGTTGGAAAAATTGGCGCTTTGATGGGAATCAAAAGCCTGCCGAAGCCCGTCCGAATCTGACGTTGCTCAATGCGTCGAATTGATGAACATCAAGACTTCGTATCTTCGAGTCGTTGGCGACTCCGCTACTTGGTCAGCCGTTCGAACAACTTGACGGTGGTGTCGACGCTGCGCAGCAGGCGCTCGCCTTCGGCAATGACCAGGCGGGCGTGTTGGGTTCTGGCGGCATGGGAGAGATCCGGACAGAGCGTGTGGATGAATTTCTGCCATTGGCTGGCGACTACCCGAAGCTGGGCGGCGACTTCCGGCGGGATATTCGCCGTTTTTCCCAGGGCCTTCAGGTTGCTGTCGAACTCCAGGCAGGAAGGCGGCGTCAGCACGGCAATTTTTTCGTCCAGACTTGGCCACTCGCGAAACAGGAAGAACTTGCCGATACGCTGCGACAGCATGCGGTTGCGGCCGGCCATGTTGACGTAATGCGCCGCGGGGAGTTCGCCCAGATCAGCCGCATGGCCAGTCAGCGCGTCGGTTGCTTGAAGCAACTTCTCGCTCAGTTCGAATACATCTTCAATTTTTTGTACGGATAACTGGTCGCCATGCATCAGGTATTGATAGCGCGGCCACAAAGCCCTGATCAGCACGAGTTTCTCGGCGAACTCGGCGGCCAGTTCGGACTTTTCTAGACGGGCCAGGTTGCGTTCGAATTCCTTCTCCAGCTGGTTGAGCTTGACCAGTGCCTTGTGTGGGGAAATCGCCGAAACGATCATGCACCAGGCAATAGCCATACGCTGCGAAAGTACGCGCAGGCGGCCGCACATGTTGACCAGCGCGCCAGCCGACAGCGGGGTCTCGGCATCGAGCGCGTTGCCTTTACGTTTGCGGCAGAAACTCAGCCGCTGCCGGTTGTCGCCGCCTACCGTATCGAGCAGGGCAGCATTCTGGATATGAACTTTGCGGCCATCGACGACAAGAACGCCGTTGTCGCTCAGTTCGCGCAGGTTGCGGGAGAAAGACTCCGGCGTCATGCCAATGCGCGCCGCGATCACTTTCTTGCTGGCCTTGAGAACGACGGTGGTCTCACCCGCCAGATTGGCTTTTTCGCCCGCCGATTCAAGCAGGTAGTCGAGCAAGCGCTGGGCGCCGGTCAGGCCATAATGATGACTGGTGACATCGAACTCAATCGCGCATTGACGGCGAGCCAGGGCGGCAATGATGCGCATGCCCAATTCGAGGTGTTTCTCGGTGGCCTCGCGCAGTTTGCGAATATCGATGGCCACCAGCAGGGTCTGCGTGATGCAGCAACAAGTCGAGGCGTAATGTGTGGCGCCGAATAGTTCGCCCAGGCTTAGCAGTTGCTCGCTCTGCACAAGTTCGATGACCTTGGTGGCGCCGCCGGGAATGGTCGTGCTGCGCTTGACGCTGCCGTTGAACAGCAGGTGCGCTTCACGGATCGGATCGCTTGCTTCGTATAGTGTATGGTTGGCCGGCAGTTCGAGCAGGCTGCTCGCCTCGACCAGCTCGTTGAGCAGGGCAGGCGGCAGTCCGGCAAAGAACTTGCTGCCGGAGAGCAGTTCGCGCCGGGCTCGATACGGATCGTTAAAGCGGGCGTTCAATTGGAGAATATTTCCTGAAGTTGTTCCCGAACTCATACTAAGCAAAAAGAAAAGGGGGTGTAACTCCTCTCTCGGAGGAGCCATACCCCCTCTTTAGTCTTAGTAGACGTCGTGCTGCGTGTTGAAGACGTTGAACTTGCCGGTTGGCGTGACCAGTCTCGGATCGCGGATGACAGCCTTCAGCTTGCGCGTCTTGTCATCGACCACCACGATTGCCGATTCCTGGTCCTTGCCGTTCCAGACAGAGAACCACACTTCGTCACCTGCCTTGTTGTATTCCGGCTGGACGATACGCTTCGGGCCATCCTTGATGCCTGACCATTCACCGATCGGAATCAGTTCATTACCCTTTTCGAGGTTGTTGATGTCCCATACCGCTACCGACTGGCTGACTTTCGGTTCCGGATTGAGCGTCGTATCGACCCACAGGTTCTTCGAGTTCGGATGCGTCTTCAGGAACAGCGAACCGCCGCCCAGGCCCTTCAGGCTACGCACGACCTTCCAGGCATTGTCCGGATGCTTCTTCGGGTCGGTCCCGATCAGCGCGATCGTGTCGTCACCGAGGTGACCCGTCGCCCACACCGGGCCGAACTTGGGATCAATGAAGTTGGCGCCACGACCCGGGTGCGGTGTCTTGCCGACTTCGACCAGTTTCTCCAGCTTGCCTTCCTTGGTATCGATGACCGCAATCTTGTTGGAGGCGTTGGCCGCATCCATGAAGTAGCGATGCGTCGACTCAAAGCCGCCGTCATGCAGGAAAGGCGCCGCTTCGATCATCTTGATTTTCAGGTTGTTCAGGTCGCGATAGTCAACCGAATAGACCATCCCGGTTTCCTTCACATTAACGAAGAACTCCGGGTTGAAGTGCGAGGAAACGATGGCGGCAACGCGCGGCTCAGGATGGTAAGCCTGGGTACCGACAGTCATGCCGCGGGTGGCGACGATCTTGCGCGGCTTGAGCGTATCGCCGTCCATGATCACGAACTGTGGCGGCCAGTAGGTGCCGGCAATCGCGTACTTGTCCTCGTAACCCTTCGCCTTCGAGCTTTCGACCGAGCGGGCTTCCATGCCGACCTTGATTTCGGCCACCGTGTCCGGTTTTTCCATCCACAGGTCGATCAGGTTGATCTTGGCGTCGCGGCCAATCACGAACATGTAGCGGCCAGAAGCCGACATGCGCGAGATATGGACGGCGTAGCCAGTGTTCAGAATGCTGACGATCTTCTTGCTGTCGCCGTCGATCAGGGCGATTTCACCGGCATCGCGCAGGGTCACCGAGAACAGGTTCTCAAGATTGAGATTGTTCATCTTCTTTTTCGGACGCTGTTCAACGGGAACGATGACCTTCCACGACGCTTCCATTTCCTTCAGGCCGAATTCCGGCGGTGCTGGCGGCGTCTGCTGGATGTAGCGAGCCATCAGGTCGACTTCATCATCAGTCAGAATACCGGACGTGCCCCAATTCGGCATGCCACCGGCCGAGCCGTACTTGATGAAGACCTTCAGATATTCCAGCCCCTTTTCAATGGTGATATCCGGGGTCAGCGGTTTACCTGTTGCGCCCTTGCGCAGCACCCCGTGACAGCCGGCACAACGTTCGAAGAAGATGCGCTTGGCTTTATCAAACTCGGGTTCCGACATCTTGGGCGCTAGCGGATTGATGTCCTGATGCATCTTCACGTCAGCCAGTGGCGAACCGCCTGCCGCCTGGTAGTCGCGCATCGCGCCGTCGCCGTGCGCGGCCGGTGTTTCGGCAAAGGCAAACTGGACAAGCGCCGCCAGAAGCGGCAATGCCATCAAGCTACTGCGTTTGTATTTTGTTGAAATCATGACTCCCTTTACCCTCTCAAAATTTGAATAAGGATCGGCACTGTCGCAAGCCTTGGCTTTGCTGCTTTGATCAAGATCAAGGGGTAATGAAGGCACCAATTGAGGCTGTCTTCGGAAGAATTTAGTCTTGATAACAATCAAGCTGCGAAGTGAATAGATATTCAACGCCATACCAGAGGCGAAAAAAACGATTCAAGGGAACTGGTGTTGGCCAACGGGCAGCCCAGTATTGAGATATCCAGAACGGCCGCTTCGTAGCATTCCAGCTCGCATAAATTGAGTATGGCTGAACGGCTGTTACCGAGTAGCCACCATGTCGGCAAAACGTCGGTTTGCGACAGTTTGCCTCTTCGAATTCATGGTCGGAAAGCGGTCAGTAAAAACCCAATTCCCGGAAGCGGCCAGTCGCTACTGAGTACTCACGACCCATTGCAGCCGGTTACAGTTCTCAGGCAGCACGGCTGCAATCAAGCACAGACCAGTCATTCAAGCTTGGCTAGACGGCTACAATTAGTGCGATGAATCGACGTAGCCTAATTCTCTTTTCGCTATCAATTGTCCTTGCGTTTAGGACGCTTGCTGCGTCTGCTTCACAAGAGCGCGCAGACTGGTCCAGTTTCTTTACTACAGCCGAGGCGCACGGCACCATCGTTGTCGTATACAACCGCAATGGGAAGGAAGTGGCTTTCGTTTACGACTCGGAGCGCGCGGGGCGTCGCTACTCGCCGGCTTCAACCTTCAAAATTCCTCATAGCTTGTTTGCTCTTGACGCGGGAATTCTCCGTGATGAGTTCCAGGTAATTCCCTGGGATGGCATCAAGCGTTCGATAAAGGCGTGGAATGAGGACCAAAACCTACGCTCCGCGATGCGTAATTCGACTGTCTGGGTCTACGAACGATTTGCTCGGCAGCTTGGCGATGCGCGTGAGACTGAGTACATGCGAAAGATTGCGTATGGCAACGCAGTTGCGGGAGGCGGCAAACCTTTCTGGGTCGAAGGCGACCTAGCAATTTCGGCAAATGAACAAATATCGTTCCTGCGTCATCTCTATCGTAATGAACTGCCATTCCCGGTCGAGCATCAGCGGCTCATCAAGGACGTGATGGTGAATGAGGCAGGTCGTGATTGGATATTGCGGGCCAAGACCGGCTGGAGTGGAAAGGTTGGCTGGTGGGTAGGCTGGGTCGAGTGGCCAACCGGACCGGTATTTTTTGCGCTGAACATCGATACGCCCAACAGACTGAATGACCTCTCAAAGCGGCAAGAAATTACGCGCAACATACTTCGTTCTATCAGTGCTCTGCCACCGTATTAACTGTGAAGGACGATGTCGGTTGTTTGCTTAAGGCAGTCAGCCCACCGTACATAGCTCACCGGCAGTTCCTGGCCGGCTCCTAGCCGATACCAACTAGTTGCCGTAACGAAGAACAGCCCTCGACCCTGAACAGCCTTCAGTCGTTACTAGCGATGCTCTCACCGCTACGGGTTGTCTTGAGTTTTGAGGAGTTTGGACACGCTCGGAATCCGAATTTTCTTGCCATATACCTCGAGCAGCCCGCTATCCGACAGGTCGTGTAAAACCCTGGAAAAGTGTTCCTGGGTGATGTTGAGGCGTGAGGCAATGACCCCTTTGCCTGCAGTGAGCTCAAACTCCAGTTTGTCTGTGTCTATTGCTGCCTGAGGCACATCAGTCATCAGATATCCGATAATTCGCTGCTTGGCCGACTGCAACGAGTAGGCTTCGACGTCCGTCATCAAGTCGTGTGTGCGTTTTGCCAACCCGGCTAGCATCTTCTTGGTAAAGCCGTAGTCGTGTTCCAACTCATTCAGTATGGCTTCCTTGGGGACATGAATCAGCATCGAATCCTGCAGCGCTTGAGCAAAGACAATATAGGTCCGGTCCAAAAACATAATGGCTTCGCCAAAACTTTGACCCTGCTGAATTATTTCCACAATCTTCTCGTTGCCCTGAGATGATGTGAATGCTAGTTTGACCTGGCCGAAAACCAGAAGATGAAAGCCCGTACAAGCATCTCCGGCACGAAAGAGTACATCGCCTTTTTGCGCGTGGATAAGCTTGGAGCAACTGGCAATGTGTTCGATATCGCTGGCAGCCATGCCAGCAAATAGGGGCAAGTGAGCCAGATGGCTTTCGAGGCTGATTAACTTGTGGTCGCGCATATTCGTCCCGAGGCAAATGACAATGCGCAAATCATAGTTTGATTTGAATCAAAACTCGAGCTGGCGCACGATTTTCTGGTAACACTTTGACGTGCACTCTTGAATTAGCTTGATGCGCTGGTGCCATGTCAACAAATCCAGGTAAGCGATAGGTCACCCTGGGTTGCACGCTACGTGAAGCATATTAGGAAAGTATGAATTAGGCGTTTATACTAGTAAGTAATTTAATACTTACAAGCGCCCATGTCTATCAACCCTCGTCAAACCACCGAGTCACGCCAGGCAGAAATCATCGCCACCATGGTTCGGCTCTCGGCCGAGCGCAGCCCTGCCGAAATAACGACTACGGACATTGCCAAAGCCATGGGGGTTACTCAAGGGGCGCTTTTTCGGCACTTCGCCACCAAGGAGGCCATCCGCCTGGCCGTGGTCGAATGGATAGATGAACATTTGATGTTCGAACTCCTTGCTGCCAAGGAGCGCTCCACTGATGCGCTGGCTGCTCTCAAGGCCATGTTCATGGCTCACGTCGGCTTTGCCAAAGCACACCCCGGAGCGCCTCGCCTCATTTTTGGCGAGCTTCAGCAACCTGCTTCATCCCCCGTCAAGCAGCGGGTTCAGCAAATCATGCAGCGCTATCGGCAAACCCTTTCCCAAACCCTGGCCGCGGCTATTGAGGCGAAGTTGATTCGCGCCGATGCCGATTGCGCAGCGGCCGCAGCCCTGTTCCTTGGTGCCATTCAGGGCTTGGTCATTCAATCCATGCTCAGCGGCCACACTGAGCAGATGGAGCAACAGGCGGTCGGCGTTCTGGACCTTTATCTTGCCGCCCTTGGGGTCAAGTCATGAAGCTCGATAGTCTTCTCAGTCGCAAGTTTGGCCTGGTGGCTTTTGCAGTGGTTCTTCTGGTTGGATTTGGTTTTGTGGTCGCCCGCTCAGGCCCCCTAGCGCCGACCAAAGTCACCATCACTCGGGTCGAAGCCGGCAGTCTGTCATCATCCCTGTTCGGCATTGGCACGGTCGAAGCGCGACGCAGCTATTTTATTGGACCCACCGCTGCTGGTCGCGTCAAAGCAGTTCATGTCGATGTGGGTGAACAGGTCAAGGCCGGGCAACTGCTGGCAGAAATCGACCCAGTCGACCTGGACGAACGACTACGTTCGCTTGAAGCCTCATACGCCCGGGCATCCAGCGCGGTTTTGGCGGCTGACGCTCAGCGCAAGGATGTTCTGGCCCGGCAGACGATTGCCGGCTTGAATGCCAAACGCTATCGCGACCTCGGCAACAGGAATTTCGTCAGCACAAGCGCGGTCGAGAGCAAACAACAGGAACTGACCTCGGCGCAGGCAGCCGTCGATGCAAGCGAAGCCAACCTGCAAAGCGCCCGGCAGGAAGTCGTCCGCCTGAAGGCCGACCAGGACGCTTTGCGGCAGCAACGGAATAACCTGCGCCTGGTCGCGCCCGTTGACGGCGTGCTGACCAGCCGTGACGTTGAAGCCGGCTCGACGGTCATTGCCGGCCAGTCGGTGGTCAAGTTGATTGAACCCAACAGTCTCTGGGTCAAGGTTCGACTGGATCAGGGGCGGTCTCGCGGGCTGGCGCTGGAACAAGCCGCAAGCATTGCCCTGCGCAGCAATCCGGGAATGCCTTTAACCGGCAAGGTGATCAGGATTGAACCGGTCAGTGACAGCGTGACCGAGGAGCGCATCACCCTGATTACCTTCGACCAGATTCCGCCAGGCCTCAGCATTGGCGAGATGGCCGAGGTGACCGTTCAAACGGCTGTGAATCAATCCGGCCTGACACTGCCCAATGCCGCCATCAAACAGACTTCACAGGGCACTGGCGTCTGGCAGCTACGTGATGGCAAGCCAGCCTTTGTCGCCATCAAACTCGGCAACAGCAGCCTGGATGGCTTGGCGCAGGTACTGGAAGGTCTCAGCGCTGGTGACGAAATCATCGTTCACAGCGAGCGCGAGTTGTCTGAAGGTAGCCGCGTCAAAGTTGTCGAACAACTGGCAGGACAAGGCAAGTGATCAGTCTGGCCGGGCGCGACATCCTGCATTCCTGGTCGAAATTCGTGTTGACCGGAATCGGTCTTGGCTTGCTGATTGGTGTCACGCTGACCATGGCCGGGGTGTATCGCGGCATGGTCGATGATGCCAAGGCGCTGCTCAACAATAGTGGCGCTGACTTGTGGGTCGTGCAGCAGGACACGCAGGGGCCGTATGCGGAGTCGTCGAGCATCCATGATGACGTGTACCGTTCATTGCTCAGCCTGCCGGGCGTGGCTCGCGCCGCCAACGTGACTTATCTGACCATGCAAGTTCGTCTGGACAATACCGATGTGCGTGCCATGGTCGTTGGCTTCGAACCGGGCCAACCGGGAGAGCCCGGCTACCTGATTGCCGGACGTCACATTACCCGTAACCATTACGAGGCCGTCGCCGATGTCAAAACCGGCTTCCAGTTGGGCGATACCATTCGGATTCGTCGGCACGACTACCGGGTCGTCGGCCTGACCAAACGCATGGTTTCGTCCGGCGGCGACCCCATGGTCTTCATTCCGCTGAAGGATGCACAGGAAGCCCAGTTCCTGAAGGACAACGATGCCATCCTCAATGAGCGGGCAAGAACAGCGGCCAATCCGACGCTGAATCGCCCGGGGGTGCCGGGTCTGCTCGAGGCCATTCAGGCATCGCAGAACGCCAATCGAAACGTCAATGCCGTGCTGGTGCAGGTGTCACCGGGAAGCCCGCCCGAGACTGTCGCCAATGAAGTCAGGCGCTGGAAGCACCTGCAGGCTTTCACCCGGGTTCAAATGGAAGAGATTCTGGTGGCCAAGCTGATTGCCACCTCGGCCAAACAAATCGCGATGTTTTTGGTCATTCTCGCGGTGGTCAGCGCGGCCATCGTCGCTTTCATCATTTACACGATGACCCTGGGCAAGATTCGTGAGATTGCCGTGTTGAAGTTGATAGGCACGCGTAACCGGACCATTGCCGGCATGATTCTTCAACAAGCCCTGGGTTTGGGGCTGATCGGCTTTCTCGTCGGCAAGATTTCGGCCACGGTATGGGCGCCCTTCTTTCCCAAGTATGTCCTGCTCGAGCCAGGCGACGCAGTGCGCGGGTTTGTCGTGGTGATGCTCATTTGTGCGCTGGCCAGCACGCTGGCGATTCGGGCTGCCCTGCGCGTCGACCCGGCCACCGCCATTGGAGGATGAGATGGACGGTTTCGGCATTCGCATTGAAGGTTTGAGCAAGCGTTACGGTGAAGGCGATACTGCGGTCGACGCCTTGAAAGACGTCAATATGAACGTCGCCCCCGGTGAAGTGGTTGGCTTGATTGGCCCCTCAGGTTCCGGAAAAAGCACCCTGCTCAAGTGCCTGGGCGCGGTGATAGAACCGACTGCCGGCAAGATGACCCTGGGTGATGAGGTCATCTACGACAATGGCTGGAAAATCCCCGACCTGCGTGCCTTGCGCCGCGACCGGATTGGGTTCGTATTTCAGGCCCCTTACCTGATTCCATTCCTCGATGTCACCGACAACGTAGCCTTGTTACCCATGCTGGCCGGCCGGCCGAATGGAGAATCGAGAAAGCGCGCGCTGGAGTTGCTTGAAGCGCTGGATGTCGCGCACCGCGCCAAAGCCCAGCCATCGCAACTCTCGGGCGGGGAGCAACAACGCGTAGCAATTGCCCGGGCCCTGGCGAATCAGCCGCCCGTCATCCTCGCCGATGAGCCGACCGCACCTTTGGACAGCGAACGCGCCCTGAGTGTCGTGCGCATCCTCAACCAGATGGCGCAGCAGTTCAATACGGCCATCATCGTGGTGACCCACGATGAGAAAATCATTCCTACCTTCAAGCGGATTTACCACATTCGCGATGGCAAAACCTTTGAAGAAAAAGGCCAGGCTCTGAGCTGAGTCTCAGATAGGCGGGCAGACAATGCCCTATTTCAAGCGAAATCAGATGCTGCGCCCGTTTTGCCCGCCTCTCCTGGCCGCAAGTATTGGTGGCTAACCATTTGCAGATGACTAGTTAATCAGAGTTCGTCCCTGGCGCATCATGATTCTTCAGCCTTTGGCGGCTTTCCAACCCGTATGCTGGAAATATTTTCCATATGCCTTCAGAGCTTCAAGTGCTTGCACCGCGCCATCGTGGCGCGACTTTGAAGTTTTTCCTCTCATGGTCTCGGCGCCTTCCATCAGGTCTGCAATAACCAAGTGAAGCATCGCATCAGCCTGGGGCTCGAGTTTGCAATTCTGAATTGCATAGGCCACCTTTTCACTGATTGTCGTCGCTAATGCTTGATAGTCGTCGTTGCCGTATTGATTCTTGTGAATCGCCGGTATTGCCTTCGCCATCGCTTGATTGATGTCGTTCATAGCCTGACGCAGCGGCTCATCAGTTGCCCATTTTTTTCCAACGTTAAGGTGGAGCTTTGTCGGTTCGACACTCCCATGGCTATGGTTGTGTGCGGCACTTTCAGCTGCGAGGATATTGGGCGAAGGTCCAAGTGCAATGGCAGTCAGAACTACGGCGAATATGGTTTTCATCGGGTCTCCTATTTCATGGGTGCAATACCCAACCAATATAGTCAACTAATCTTAACGCAAGCTTAAAGCCAAGACGGGTTTCCGTTACTTGTTGAGTCCGCCTACCGAAGATATTTTCAGCCCAAGTTCAAGCATCCTTGGCATAACCCATATTGGCTATTCTTTCAATTTTTGTTATGCACTGAGCGATACTTAAGGAACTGATGTATCAGAGTTTATCGTGTAGGCGTTGCGGCGGGTATCAGCCTAACCAGTCATTCAAATTGGTGCTGATAAAGACAGGCGACCGTCCGCCCCTGGCCGATACCAGCGCCAGCCTGAGCGGAATATTGGCAGCGGTGGAGCTGGGTTCGGCATCACGATCCTGACCCGGCCGGTCTGCCGGGCAATCTGCAGATTTTGTCAGGCATGCCGGAACTGCCCAGCATAGGCCTGCTACTGCATCGGGCGGAAGCGGAGCCAAACGCTGTCGTCAAGCAACAGGAAACCATCATCCTGGGCAAACTCGCGCAACTGCTTCCTACCCATTGAAGATTCGCCGGTAGATAGAGCAATTGCGGTCAGGATTTGTCGGCGCGTCCCGCGCATAGTGTGCGCTGTGAACCGAGGATTAAAGATGAGCAACACACAGGCTGAAAAATACGCAAGGCGCTTCGCGAAAGTGCTCGACCATATCGAGTCCAACCTGGGCGAAACGCTGAGCACGGAACTTCTGAGCCAGGTCGCCAATTTCTCCAAGTTTCACTTCCATCGGCAATTTGCCGAATACGTCGGTACCAGCGTTGGTCGTTACATCCAGTTGCTGCGTCTGCGGCAGGCCAGTTATCGGCTCGCTTTCAGTCGCCAGGACAAAATCATCGACATCGCCCTGGACGCCGGCTTCGAAAACCCGGAATCGTTTACGCGTGCTTTCAGGAACACTTTTGGCCAGTCGCCCTCCGCATTCAGGCGGCAACCGGACTGGGAATCCTGGCATGACCGCTATCGCTTCCGTATCCCGGAAAGGAAACAAACCGTGCAAGTCGAGATCGTCGATTTTAAAACCACCCGTGTCGCCGTCATGGAGCATCGCGGCCCGACCGAAAGGGTCAATGACTCTGTCGGCCAATTCATTGACTGGCGACAGGCGAGCGGTCTTTCGCCAAAGAACAGCAGCCGGTCCTTCGGCATTGTCTACGACAACCCGGACACCTGCGAACCTGCAGACTTCCGGTTCGATATCTGCGGAGAAGTGCATGACGAGGTGCCGGCCAACCCGCAGAGCGTGATCACGAAATACATTCCCGGCGGCCGTTGCGCGCGGGTGCGGCATAACGGCTCCCACACCAGGATTGGCGAGAGTATCTACCCGCTCTACCGCAACTGGTTACCGGAGAGTGGCGAGGAGCTGCGTGATTTTCCGCTCTATTTCCATTATCTCAACTTGATGCCGGAAACACCTGAGCATGAACTGGTGACCGATATCTACCTGCCTCTGAAGTCGTAGATCCATGGCAGCTTCCGCGAAACGGGCGTGCAACGAGATGTCATGCCAATTTCTGGAAGCTGCCGATTGTTCAGGTAGAGCGCAGGACCAGAATGCTGCCGAGCGAGCGCAGCCCAACGACTTCTTCGAGCGCCAGCCCGCCGGCCTGAATGAGCGATTTCCATTCACTGAGCGTCCGTTCTCGCCCTCGGCACCCGACGAACATCTGCATGTCGAATGATGCGCTGGCGACATCAGCGCCGGTTTCCGGTACGACCATTTCCAGGACTGCCGCGCGGGCGCCACTGTCGCCCATGGCGGCACGGAGCTGGCGCATGAGCCGCACGCAGGTCGCATCGTCGAAGGCATGCAGGACGGCCGAGAGCAGATAGATATCCCGCGACCCGGTAGCGGCGGGAATGCTATCGAGCAGGTCTCCGGCCTCAAAATGCAGGCGCTCGACTCCTTGTGCCGGGTGATTGGCCCAGTAGTGTTGGGCTTCCTCGACGACCTGCGGGCGGTCTACTACCAGCGCGGACAGCCCGGGATGGCGTTGCACAATGGCCAGTGCCTTGCTACCTCGCGAGCCGCCTAAGTCGATCAGCCGGTCAAACCGGCCCCAGTCCATATCGGTGGTAAACCCGTTGCCGGCCAGGCTTTCGACGCTATCCATAGCGCCCGAGAAAAGCCGGTCGAAATCGGCATGATGGTCGAGATAATCGAACAGTTCCTCCCCATGGGCGAGCAGGAAGGGCGGCGTGCCGCTGCGGATGCCGGCTTCTAGTTGCTCGAACCAGGGGCGGCTCATGGTTTCGGAGTTGTGCAGCAGGATCATGGCGCGGACGCTGTGCGGATCGTCACTGTGCAGGTAATGGGAGAGCTTGTTGTTGCGGAAAACCATGGGTGCCGTTTCTTCGAATACGCCAATTGCCGCGAGCAGGCGCATCAGGCGTCCGAGCGCATCGCCACTTGCACCAAGGCGCCCGGCTAGTTCCGCTGCGCTCAGGCACTCTTCCCCAAGATGCGTGGCAACATCGAGTCGCGCTGCCACGAAGAGCGCCCGCGATTGCCAGTAGGCAGAACCGATCTGGACGAGCCGGAAAGGCGCAGGCATCAGTTTGCCGGGAATCGACTGCAACCAGGCGCCGAATTTCATGGCCTTGGCGAATCGGCGTACCGCTCCGGTATTCATTTGCAGCGTCATGGTTTTTCACCTTCCTTGCCAGAGACAGACGGCGCCAGGCCGGCGGCGAACAGATGGCCGTTGAACGCTGCCAGGTTATGCAGAAAGGCCTCGTCCATGGGACGCTCCATCTGTTCCTCGAAGATTTCCTTGAGCAGCATGGGTGTCATGGCCAGGCTGACAAAGGCCAAGCGCAGAATGTCAGGATCGATGGCCGCTGCGATCTGCCCGTGCGTCTTTAACTCGGCGACCTTGCCTGCGCCGCGGGTGCGTCCGCGCTCAAGTAGCTGTTGGATGAAACGGCGGCCCGGCCCGTGGCGGAGTGCTAGCACCTTGAGAATCAGCTTGGGGAATTCCGGGCGGGCCGACATGGTCCGGTAATACAGTCCGAGGAAGTCCGCGAAACCGGCCGTCGAGGCGAGTAGCTGCCCATCGAGGACGTCGAGCAGCGGGCTCAGGGTCTCGCGGATCATCTCCTCGTAGAGCCCTTCCTTGCTGCCGAAGTAGTAGCGGATCATCGACACATTGGCGCCGGCGCATTCGGCAATGCGGCGGGTGCTGACCTTGTGATAATCGTCGGCAAGGAAGCAATCCAGTGCTGCCTGGATCAGGCGGCTGCGAAGGGGGGCGTTAGCGTTGGATGTTTCCACGATCGGCTCGACTGGTTTTGATGACGGTCAGGTTAGCAGCCGTCCAAGTGCGATCGGTAGGATTATCGTCAATCAATTATGGGGAAATGATTGGTTTGTCAGGGGTATCGGCGATTGCGAAGCAAATGACCGAAGCCGGGCGTTGCTGCAAGACAATAATTTCCGCTGCTCAACCTTTCCGGACCTTGAGACTCGCTTGGTTCTACGTCCACAATGGCTACGACAACTGTCGTTGAGCCACCGCAATGAATTGGCTTCTTGTAGGTACCATCCACTTTGCAAACTCACCTGGCTATGCTTCCTTCCTACATAGAGCAGATCCCGTGAAGACAATACAATGCACAGAGAACACGCTATGAAGACCACAATACTGGGTGCCGGTGCAGTCGGCTGTTTTTATGGCGGAATGATGGCTCGCGCCGGACGGGAGGTTGTCCTGATTGGCCGCGCTGTCCATGTCGAAGCCATTCGTTGCAGCGGGTTGCGCATGCAGACGCAAAGTTTTGACGAACGGGTGCCTGTTTCCGCCACTACGAATGCTGCTGCAGTCGCTGGTGCAAAGTTGGTACTTTGCTGTGTCAAATCAAACGATACTTTGCAAGCAGCCAAAGACATGGCTCCGTATCTCGAGCCTGACGCGATCGTGTTGAGCCTGCAAAACGGCTACGACAACGCCGAACGCCTCCAGAAGTCCCTCGGTCGGCTTGTATATCCGGCCGTTGTATATGTCGCAAGCGAAATGGCCGGCCCAGGACATCTACGTCATCACGGACGCGGCGAACTGGTCATTGGTCAATTTGCCGGGAGTTCAGAGGTTGTCGCCGAATTTGCACTCGCTGGCGTCCCTGTTAGCGTCTCCGACAATGTGGCCAGTCAACTCTGGGCAAAACTGATTATCAATTGCGCCTATAACGGGCTCTCCGCGATAACGCAAATGCCCTACGGACAGATTGTCGTCGGCGATGGCATGAGAGAGCTCATCGACGACGTCGTCAATGAATGCTTGGAGGTTGCCAAGGCCGACGGGGTGGGCGTGCAGGTTGACATTCGTTCCGCCGTAGCCGGTATTGCGCAATCGATGGCCACGCAAATTTCTTCAACTGCTCACGATGTCGCGCGCGGCCGGGTAAGCGAAATCGATTACATCAATGGGTATGTCGTGCGCCGGGCGGCGATTCATGGAATCCGGACACCTGCTAATCGCACCATCCTTGCTTTGGTAAAGCTACTCGAACAACGTAACGCAGAATCAAAATCACTCATTTAAAACCGGCGACTCCGGAATTTTGTGTAAAGCAACTTTGCTTACCGTATCGACGAGACTGCTTAGGCCGAAATTCGGTCTCATCCCGGCTACAACGGGCTGGACCTCGGCCAGAACGGTCATTGAAGACTGTGGCCCTCAAAGTCGGCAATGTATTGGTCAGCGGTCGTAGGCCAGCAACCTGAATTGAATGACCGCTCCATATAAATGAAAACATAAACGCCATGCGGTTCAACTTTCCGGCGTCGCTTCGGAAGCCCCCGGAGAGTCATGCGCAAACTGTCGCAATAGAACACCACTCTTACCGCCTTTTTTAATTTTGTACATCAGAACATCGGCCGCTTTGACCATGGGATCAAAGCCTTCGGGTGGTGGATCAAAACAGGCGACCCCAATACTTACGGATGTGGGCGAAAACTCTTTCTTCAGTGCAGCGTTGATTGCGTCGGCCAATTTAGTGCCGGCTTCCTGCGCGGCATCGACGCCAGTTTCTGGAAGAATGATTGCAAACTCATCTCCCCCCAGGCGGGCTGTCCGGTCGGTGGTGCGTGTTGCCCGCTCCATGATTTGAGCAACCAATTTCAGCGCTGCGTCGCCGACATCGTGGCCTAGCCGGTCGTTCAACTGCTTGAAATTGTCCAGATCGAGAAATGCGACTGCGATTGGATGCCCGTATCGCCTTGCCCGTTCCGTTTCATCCTGTCCAACTTGAAAAAGGCTCGGCGATTCATCAATCCGGTCAGAATATCGTGACGCGCCAACTCTCGCTCCCGGCGAAGTGCATCGCGCAACAGGCCGACCAGCACCGCGACCACCGAATAAACTGCAAACCGGGTGACCCCGTTCAATACCGGCATCCAGGTCTCTGCGTAGCTCCGTCCGGCGGCATAGTCTGACATCACCCACATTACCGTTGCTGCAGCCGCAAACAGAATACCCTGTCGTCCACCGCCCATCCACGCTACCGCGATGACAGGCAGGATAACTGCGGACATGATGGAAAGCTCGGCCTCGGTCGCGATACGAACAATCGCCAGCAAGGCGGCTACCAGTAGAGCCCCTATCCAGACGAGCAGTTTGACACTGAACGAATAACCGCCGGTCAGACTGTATTCAAGGAATTGAAATACGCTCCGCAAGGACAAGCTCCTTCAGCAAAAAAGTGCCGCCGTGTCTTCGAAGCATTACGCACACATCGATTTGAAACACAGCGTCAACTCGCGGCGATTTTCACGCGACCATACTCAGAAGAGTGGTGATTTGAGAAACGGATCGGGACTCACGCTGAGCCACGTAATCAGGAAGCCGTCGATGATCCCTTTTCAAGACGGTCTTCAAGTTCGCCGATGCACGACGCCAGCGAGTTTCCTGATTCCTCAACGGCGACACGCATGTCACCATCCAGCCGATCAATCCTTTCCAGCAAACTGGCGACGGCAGCATCACACTGCGTCTTCTGAAGGTTTGCCACAGATTCCAGGTAGGTGCGCAATTCGTTGAAGCGGCTGGCCTCCGCCTGATCTGCCAACTCACGCGCCGAGCGAATTTCCTTGGAATGACGTCTGGCCTCCAGCAATACCGACCCCTGAAGGTAAACGATGAACGCCAAAAATGAGGCGGTCACAAAAACAAGCAAACCCAGCATGACCAGACCAAGCGGCATCTGAATCGAGGTGAGTCCCAGCGACAGTTCTGAGGGCGAGGTGGAACAAATTCCAATTCAGCACCGTGAACGCTGGAAACTCCGATCAGGAGCAGCAAAAGCAGAATCGTATGAAATTTCATGATCGTCTCCCAGACCGAATATTTTGAGAAAAGCGAATTCGACCGGCCTGTCAATCGCTCATGAAGGCATCGTGCGCCGATTCCATCGAAAGATCAACGAAGAAAACCCACGTGAAGAAAATCCACGGCATATCATCCGTTGCCTAAACGGGCGGTTCATCACAAAACCTCACTGGGTCGATTTTCTGTTTCTGGGCGTTTCTTGTCGGTTGGCTTGCTTCTTCCCACAAGGAATAGTTTGTGTCCTACATAGGGTTTCTGTTCTACCCCGAAACAGAAGTCAGCACTTTTAACTCACTCTACTTCTGACCGCCGCTAAAATGGGTGAATTACCCCGCCACTAGGGTCACTGCTGGCGAAAACGCGCAACAACGACTCCATGCACACCTCACCATCCCCTTTGCCATGATTCGACGCCACCGCGTTACATTTGCCCGCCTGCTAACCCTCCGCCATGATCAGGATGATCCCGACATGATTGACGAAACCATCCGTGGGGGGGTGGCGGTTGGGGGCACCAATCTTTGGGTCTTGTTCTTCGCCATCCTGATCGCATCCATCGGGCTGAATGTGAACTCGACAGCAGTCATCATCGGCGCGATGCTAATCTCGCCCTTAATGGGGCCGATTGTCGGCATCGGTTATGGCGCGGGTGTCAAGGATGCAGCACTGATTCGCCTTGCGGCCCGCAATCTCGCGATTTTCGTCGCCATCAGTTTGGCTACCGCGACCGTCTATTTTCTCCTGACGCCTTTGCGGGATGCGCAGTCGGAACTGTTGGCTCGAACAAGTCCGAACCTATGGGATGTGCTGATTGCGTTTTTTGGGGGCGCCGTCGGTATGATCGGCGCCACTCGTCGCTATATTTCAAACGTAGTTCCCGGCGTAGCGATCGCGACGGCGCTGATGCCGCCACTTTGCACGGCCGGATATGGTTTAGCCACTGGAAACATGGCTTATTTTGGTGGCGCGTTCTATCTTTTTACCATCAACAGCGTATTCATTGCTTTTGCCAGTCTGGTGGTAGTCAAGATGGTGCGCTTGCCCGCCCGTGGCGCGCTTGATGGGGCGGCACGGCAACGCGCCCGCCTCGGCATTGCCGTCGTGGTTCTCGCTACCGCTGTCCCTAGCGCGTTCCTCGCCTACGACCTGGTCAAGCAAAAGGTGTTCGAGCAACACTTGCAGCGCGCGGTACAAGCAATCGACCGCAATGCCAACTATCTTCTGCTTGGGAGAGAGCTTGATCTCGCAGGACGTCGTGTCTCCCTGACTCTTGGCGGTGACGCGCCGGTGGAGCAGGTGATTCAGGAGGTTCGCACCGAGCTCTCCGTCGCTGGCTACTCGGATGTGGATGTCGTAGTGCGTAAGGTTGGTACAGAAAAATTCGATGTCACCCAACTCAAGCAAGAATTACAACAGCAGGTGTTCAGTAATACCTTGGAGCAACTGCAGGGCAGCCAAAAGCAGGTTCAGCGATTGGAAAAGGAACTCGCCTCACTGCAGGCTGGAAATGAGGATCACCGTCGTTTGCTGAAGGAGATCTCAGCGCAATATCCCGAAGCGGTAAGCCTCACCGTGAGTCAGGGTAGTCGAATGGAGGCTCGTCGCCCCGAAGCTTTACCGGTGCTGGTTGTTACTGCGGTAGTCAATCGTCCGATCGCGCCGCGAAATCGAACCCGGCTACTTGCTTGGCTTAAGGCCCGTTATGATGGACAGGACGTTGAACTGGTAATCACCGATGGACGCACATCTGCGCCAAACCGGCGCTGATATCGCTTCGCGGAGCTTGCTCTGGTATCAAAACGCAAAGCATCACTTGGCTAGCATGGAGATGTAAAAGTCGGCGCTGGCAGCACGGCGTCAGAATTTCAGGGTGGCCCAGATAAATCCGGCATAGAGCGCCAACATCAGCGCACCGCGACTGCGCTCGATACGGCCGCGGCGATTCGGCAGCAACAGCAACAGCACCAGCGCGATGGCGCCGACGGCCAGCGTCAGTGCATTGCCAATGGGATAATGCTGTACCCCTCATTCAAAGAGGGAGGTCAACGGCTGCTTGCTAGTTCTGGCAACAGCCGTATCCGACCCGACCCAAACCTTCGTCGATTCGACGCTCCTTGCGCGATTAATTGCCAAACACAACATCAGGTTTTTCCTGAATGCAGTTGCAGTCGAACTAGGTCGGCGACGTTACTAACCCCGAGCTTGTCCATCATTCGAGCTTTATGAACCTCAACCGTGCGTGGACTGATACTCAGTTCGGCAGCAATTTCGCGGTTATGAAGGCCAGCCACAACCCGATCCATCACCTCAAGTTCGCGGGGGGTCAGCGTGGATAGCAGGCGTTGGACCTGATCTTGGTTCATCACGGCGACGACTTTGGCCTGTTGTCTAGAAAAAGCATCGGCAATGCCAGCCAGCAACTTTTTGTGGTCGATCGGCTTTTCCAGGAAATCAATTGCGAGTGCCCGAAACGCCTCCCGCGCCGACGCTACGTCGCCATGCCCGGTCATGACGATCACCGGCAACTCACTCCCCAGTCCGGCCAGATGTTTCTGCAGTGCCAAGCCGTCCATGCCCGGCATTCGGATGTCGAGCAGCACGCATCCTCGCCATTCCTTCTTGTAGGCTTTCAGGAAGCTTTCCGCATCACCGAAGACCGCTACCCGGTAGTCGTGAATACCGAGCAGCAAACTCAGCGCATCGCGCACGGAAGGATCGTCATCGACGATAAAGACGGTCAGGTTATTAGACATTTTTCACAGACTCATGAATGGGCAGAACGAGTTTGAAGATTCCGTGGTCGGCCACTTCCCCCCAGAGCGTGCCGCCATGGGTTTCGACGATGGCACGGCTGATCGCCAGCCCCAGGCCAAGCCCGCTGGATTTTGATGACTGGAAAGGCTCGAAGAGCGTGCCGGCCACCTTGCCGGAGAGACCCGCTCCCGTATCCTCGATGACGACGGAGACGCGGGAGCCCGGCAACAACTCGCTGTTCAGGCTGACGATACGTTGCACGCAGTCGGCCTGAACTACCGCATCAAAGGCATTGGCCAGCAAGTTGCGCAACACGACTTCCATTTGTAAACGATCGGCCACCAGCACGGCCTCCGGGATTTTCCCGACGTTGAAGGCAATACGCTGTGTGCTCGCTTTCTCCCGATAGTGGCGAATGGCCTGATCGACGATCTCAGACAAGCGGACTGACTCCAGCTTGGTGGCACCGGTCCGGAAAAAATCCCGCAATCGCCGAACCACTTCCCCGGCCCGTCCAGACTCCAGCAACATGCCGCGAATCGCCGCATTGAGTCGTTCCCCCTGTTCGCCCCGTTCGAGCAGCATTTCGCAGGATGAGGCATAGGCGGCCAGGGCAGTTAGCGGCTGATTCAGTTCATGTGCCAGGGCACCAGCCATTTCACCGGCCGCCGCCAGGCGTAGCGTCTGTTTCAGTTCCTCACTCGTGCGGCGTTGTTCATCGACCACGCTCCCTATGAAGAAGCCAATCATGGCCATGGCCAGCGACAGCATCTGCAATTCGGCCAGGGTGACCGCGCTGTAGCTGAGCATCTGCACGACTGCTATGACCTCGACTTGCAACAACGAAGCCGATAGGATCGCACCGGCCATCCCTTGCCGGGCAGAAGCCCAGATTATCGGCAGGAAGAGTAGATAGAACAACTTGAAACCACTGTCGTCGCCGAGGGCAAAAGCCACCCTCAGGGCGAGCAGGCTGAGAGCGACGTAGCCCAGTGTTTCCAAGCGCAGGATGGACGATCGGAGCAGTACGCGTCCCCGCTCGCTGCTCAACCACCAGAACAGCGGCATCGCCACCGTAATCCCCACGCCGTCGCCCACCCAGAATTGCAGCACGCCAGCCTGCCATCCCCCGGCGGGTAACAAGCCCAGAAGATGCAGGCTGGTCAGATAAAGCAGGCTGATCAACAGCGTTCCGCCAGCGATCGGTACGATCCACGCGAGAAGGGACGCCCTGTCATCCAGCAGGTTGGAAGGCACCAGGCGGCGGCGCAGGTATTCCCCCAGGGTGATGTAGCCGGCAGCGAGAATCAATGCGGATACAAGGCTGGCCCACCAGGACTGGGGAATGCCGCGCACCAGCCATTCGCTTAATACGACGGTACCGATCAGCGGCAACCATCCGGCTGAGCCTCGGCGCAGCAGGAAGACCAGCCCCAGTGCCGGCGCCGGATTCCACGGCGTAATGTTCAGGCCGTGCAAGGGATGGATGAAGCTCGCCGCATCGAGTGCGATGTAGAGTGCGGCGAAACTTAAGTGCAGAAAGAGCGTATTCACAATGGGTCTATCAATTGGGTAGGTAACGACCAGCCGCCAGCGTGGCCCAGATGAAGATGCCGTAAATGCCGAACAATAGCAGGCAGCGCTGCCGGGGAATAACTCCGCTGCGATTGGGTGGCAGGCGCAGTAATGCGGCTATTCCGCAAACCAGGGTCACGGCGATTTCCTGCAAGGGTAAGGCAATCGGATGGAGGGTGGCGGCGAGACCCACGATGGCCAGTCCGTTGAACAGGTTGCTGCCGATCAGGGTTCCGACGCCGATGTCGTCGTGTCCGCGCAGCCGCGACAGGATAACGGTCACCAGTTCCGGCAGCGACGTGCCGATGGCGACCACCAAGGCGCCGATCACGTAGGTATCGATTCCCAGCGTAGCGGCAATACCCGTGGCACCCATCACGAACAGGCGACCGGCAGCCATTAAGGCCCCCAACCCCAAAGCGCCGAGTCCGAGCGTGGTCAGCATGCTTGAAGCCGGCGATGAATGCGGTTCGAAATGCTCATGACGACGTTGCAAAGTTGCACGAACGATCAGTCCGAGCCACGTCGAGAACAGCAGAAGGAGGATCAAACCGTCCGCACGGGACAACCGCCCATCCAATGCGAGCACCAAGGTCAATAGCGGCACGAGAAGGGCCAGTTTGAAATCTCCCCGGAAATCCTCGTTGCTTGGGCGTATGGGGCCGAACCACAAGGCAATGCCGAAGATGAGGGCGATATTGACGACATTGCTGCCAAGTGCATCCCCCAAACCAATTTCTGGTTGCCCCGAGAGTGCCGCCATCGTCGAGACGGTCAGTTCAGGAGTGGACGTGGCAAAGGCGGCGATGGTCGTAGCCACGAGTGCATTGGGTACCTGGAGTCGCTTGGCTAACGCAATAATGGCCTTGAAGAAGGCTTCTCCGCCGATTGCCGCCAGCCCAACGGCTGCGATGATGGCGACAAGATCGAAAACCGCGATCGGCATGACATGTCCTGACATGGTTCACCCGGCTCCCTCTTGGAACCGGAAGGAATAATTTAACCGAGGCTGCGCAATAAGGCAGTGAGGAGGTCGCGTAGGTGAAACCCGTACGCGCCTCCCGAATTATCGTGAGAGCTGCGGATGGCTATAGTCAGTGCCATCCATAGCCCCTCTGAAATCATGTCCAGCGCCGTCGTCTCGACCCCCGAAATCATTGCTGCCGCGATCTTCGCCATCGCCGTTCTGCATACCTTCTCGACCAAATTCTTCGCCCACCTGGCGCACGTGCAACCGCGTCACGCCGGCTTGTGGCATTTGCTGGCAGAGGTTGAGGTGGTCTTCGGCTTCTGGGCCTTTGTGCTGGTTGCGGCGCTTTTCTGGCTTTCCGGCAAGGATGCGGCGGTCGACTATCTGGAAGCGCGCAATTTCACCGAACCGATGTTCGTCTTCGTGATCATGGTTATTGCCGCCAGTCGCCCAATCCTGAATGTCGTCATGACAACTGTACGTCTGATCGCCTCAATGATTCCGATCCAACGTGCCGTGGCGGTCTACTTTCTTTGCTTGTCCTTTGTGCCAATGCTGGGGTCGTTCATCACCGAACCAGCCGCCATGACCCTGGCGGCACTGATGCTTCGCGATAGCTACTTCCAGCAGCACCTGTCGAATCGACTCAAGTACGCGACGATCGGTCTGTTGTTCGTCAATATTTCCATCGGTGGCACCATGACCAATTTTGCTGCGCCGCCGGTCCTGATGGTGGCCAGCAAGTGGCAATGGGATAGTTTGTTCATGCTTTCCCATTTTGGCTGGAAGGCTGCTTTCGCAGTCTTTGTGAATGCCGCCGTGCTGACCTGGTTTTTTCGGCATGAGCTTGCCGCAAAGGGTAAGGCAGATGGGGCAGCCAACCAACCTCATGTCCCGAAAACCGTCGCCGGCATCCATCTCCTGTTCCTGGTCGGCGTCGTCC
Organism: Betaproteobacteria bacterium; assembly: GCA_016705475.1. GTDB lineage: Bacteria > Pseudomonadota > Gammaproteobacteria > Burkholderiales > Rhodocyclaceae > Azonexus. The sequence continues at coordinate 48,752 of JADIYD010000004.1, forward strand.
TGTTCGCTCACCATGCCGTCGTATTCATGGGGCTTTTCCTGTTTTTCCTGGGCTATACCGAGGCCTACAAGCAGCATCAGGACCGACTGATTCTCCGTGAGGGCTTGCTGGTTGCTTTCTTCCTGGCCGGACTGGTGGTGCTTGGTGGATTGCAGCAATGGTGGTTGCAGAGTGCGCTAACCGGCGTTGAACCCACGGTGCTTTATTTCCTGGCCACCGCCTTGACTGCGATCACCGATAACGCTGCGCTGACTTATCTGGCATCGTTGGTGGAAGGTGTCTCGGCGGAATTCAAATACGCCATCGTTGCCGGTGCCGTGACGGGCGGCGGCCTGACTATCATTGCCAACGCGCCGAACCCGGCGGGTGTTGCCATCCTGAAGTCGAGTTTCGACGATGAATCGGTAAGCCCGCTGGGCTTGTTCCTGGCAGCTCTGCCACCCACCTTCGTCGCGATCTTTGCGTTCCTGGTGTTGTGATGGCAAAAGAAAGCCTGATCCTTCGTTTCCCCTTCCTGCAATGGTTGCTTGCGCATCTATTCCCGCGCCTGCGTCAATGGTCGGTGCAGGAGTGGCCTACGGTGCTGGGCAAGGCACGACAGGTGGAGTTTGACCGACTGGAGCAGATCGCAACCTTGGCAGGGGTCATTGTGGTGGCCTGGCAGGTTAAACCAGTCACGTCGCTCGGGGCGTCAGCACTCATTTCCTATTTGGTGCAGTTCGTCTATCTGGTGCCCGTGCTACTGCTTGTACTGGGGCCTTTCTTCGTACGTCGAATCCGACGAGGCCTGAATGCGGCAGTGCGAAACCGGGATGCTGGTACTGAGGCAAGAGATGGCCAGCAATAGCCTGCTCCTTCGCTCGCCTTACCTGCAATGGCTGGTGGTTCAGCTATTTCCAAAATTGCGACTGTGGCCGGTCCGCGAATGGCCTGCAGTCCTGAGCAAGGTTCAGGAAGCGGAGTTCGATCAATTCGAGCGTATCGGCATTATCGCAGCGGTGGTGATTTCGGCCTGGTTTCTCCGGCCGGCAGCGAATGCGGAAACCACAGTGCCTTTTGCCTTCTTGTGGCAACTGGTGCTGTCTCTACCACTGCTCCTGATTCTGGCCGGTCCATTCTTCTTGCGCCGGATTCGGCGATGTCTGGATGCCGAAGCCAAGGCTTTGCACGACGGGATAGCGAACTCATCCCAGAAAGGGAACTGACATGGGGAATCTTGCCATCATGAAACACCTGAGTTCTGACCACCCGGCCAAAGCCCTGGTCCGCTTGCTCATCCCGATCGATGCCACCGATGAGTCCCGCTGGGGGCTCGCGTATGCCTCGCGCCTCGCCAGGGCTGGTGTTCAGGTGGAGGTCTGCCTGCTGTTCGTTGCTGAGCCCGTTCGGAACTGGGAGGTTTTGCGCTTTTACACCGAAGACGAGGTACGCAAACACTTTCAGGAGCGTTCAGCGATTTTTCTGGGCGAAGCTGAGAAAATCCTTTCCGAGGCCAGGATCAACTGCCGAACCTATTTCCGCGAAGCAGATGCCGTAGGCGGCGTGATCGACACTGCCGAAGAACTGAACTGCTCGGAAGTCGTCGTACCAAGGACTCATTGGCTAGGGCTTTTCCCTTCCGGGCTGGGTCCAAAACTGATTAACCGACATTGCACCATCCCCGTCACACTGATCAACGCGGATGGCTCTACCGAAGTTTGACCGACCACGTTCTCTCGTGGAGGAGACTTTTGAGGCGGGAAACCGCCTCGTTTTTTATGAACCACAGTATTTTCGATATTGCCCGGATGCAATGGCGGCGCTTGTTAGCACCTCTTGATCCGATCTTGTTTGCACTCGCATTCGTACTGCTGGTCTACGCCTCAGTCATTCTTGTCAGCGCTTCGCCGCAGCGGCTCCAGGCACATGCACTGAACCTTGGCGTGGCTATCGTTTGTCTGGTGGTCGCTGCGCATACGCCGCCACAACGTTTGAGGGCTATGGCCCCTTGGCTATATCTGGTCGGAATTGTATTGCTGGTCGCCGTAGCGCTATTTGGTGATGTGTCGAAAGGCGCCCGCCGCTGGCTCAACCTTGGTTTTGCCCGGGTGCAGCCATCAGAGATACTGAAAATTGCCATGCCACTTATGCTTGCCTGGTTTTATCACCAGCGCGATGCGGTTGCGAGCAATCGTGATCATGCCTTAGCGCTGCTCATGCTTATCGTTCCGGTGCTACTGATTGCCCGTCAGCCGGACCTCGGAACAGGGATATTGGTTTTTCTGTCCGGATTTTTTGTGTTGTTCTTCGCCGGAGTTCCGTGGAAATGGATCGCTCCATTGGTAGTCGCTGGTATCGCACTCATCCTGACGCTTCTGATCTTCGGGGATACGCTGTGCCAAAAGGACTATGCCTGGCCGTTGCTCAAGGAGTATCAGAAGCACCGGGTTTGCACCATGCTGAATCCAACCTCCGATCCGCTGGGTAAGGGGTTTCACATCATCCAGTCAATCATTGCCGTGGGCTCAGGCGGCCTCTGGGGCAAAGGCTGGGGCATGGGAACCCAGGCACAACTGGATTTCCTTCCCGAGCGGCATACCGATTTCATTTTTGCCGTGCTTGCCGAAGAGTTCGGGCTGGCCGGGGCATTGATGCTGCTGGTGTTGTACCTGCTGGTGATTGCCCGTGGCCTGAGTATTTCAATCGGAGCCAAGGACCGGTTTGGTCGATATCTGGCCGGAAGCCTGACCTTGGGGGTTTTTGCCTACGCTTTCGTCAACATGGGCATGGTGACAGGCCTGCTGCCGGTCGTCGGCGTACCGCTGCCGTTCGTGAGCTACGGCGGTACCGCGCTTGTCATCTTGAGCATTTCTCTCGGCATGCTGATGTCGGTTGCCAGCCAGAAAACACTTGCCAAAAATACTGTTTAGGGAAGGACAGACCATGCGCTTTCGGCGGCGAAAAAAACAGGATGATCCGGAGATCAATCTGGTGGCGATGATCGATGTGTTGCTTGTTCTGATCATCTTCCTGATGCTCACGACTACCTATACGAAGTTCTCGGGGGCTAAAATTGATCTGCCAACGGCGGAGTCGAGCGTGCCACCTGCAAAGCCAGAGTCCGTTGAGATAGGCATCTCGATTTCAGGAAGGCTGTTTGTCAATACAGAAGCGCTACCTGACAGCCGCATTGAAACAGTCGCAAGCGCCCTGAAATCAAACGCTGGCAATAATACAGATGCCATCATCGTCATCAATGCCGATGCGAAAGCACCGCATCAAAGTGTTATCGATGTGATGCAGGCTGCTCAATCGGCTGGATTTGCTCGTATTTCGTTCTCCACTCAAAACGGGGTTCGCTAAGTAAATAGCCTTTCAAGGTTCATCGATTTTCACCTTTTTCCGGAAAAGCAATTGCTCGGTCACACGTCAAACTAATCTGCTTACTGCGAGTGTAGAGGTGGCCCCGCGAATCCGGACATCGGGTTAAGTGAAATCTCTGCTTCAATGGGCGATGGAAATCGCCTGCCAAGGAGCAGAAGCAATGAGAAGACCCCGCCGTAACCACACAGCCGCCTTCAAGGCAAAGGTGGCGATTGCCGCCCTCAAGGGTGACGAGACGCTGGCCGCGTTAGCGGAAAAATTTGATATTCATCCGAATCAAATCACGCAGTGGAAGACGCAACTGCTGGAGAACGCCTCCGGTGTGTTTGCCACGGCGGCCGAGAAGCAGTCGGCGACGCCGGACCTGAAGGACTTGCACGCAAAGATCGGCCAGCAGGCGCTGGAGATTGATTTTTTGGCCGGCGCGCTCGGTCGCATCGGCGATGCGAGCGCAAAACGATGATCGACAAGACCCACGATCTACCTGTCGTCAGGCAAGTCCAGTTGCTTGAACTCTCCCGCTCCTCCGTCTATTACCAGCCGCAGCCAATCCCCGAAGCCGATCTTCGGCTGATGCGACGGATTGATGAACTGCACCTGGAACATCCCTTTGCCGGGGCGCGGATGCTACGCGACATGCTCAAGTTGGAAGGCCATGAAATCGGCCGCAAGCATGTCAGCACGCTGATGAAACAGCTCGACATCCAGGCCATCTACCGCAAAGCCAACACCAGCCGGCGCAACCAGGCGCACCGCATCTATCCCTACCTGTTGCGCGACCTCACCATCGATCGTCCGAATCAGGTTTGGGCCATGGATACGACCTACATCCCAATGCGCCGGGGCTTCGTCTATCTGAGCGCGGTCCTTGATTGGGCCACCCGCCGGGTGCTGGCGTGGCGCCTCTCAAATAGCCTGACGGCCGATCCCTGCGTCGACGCTCTGGAAGAAGCCATCATGAAATATGGCAAGCCGGAAATCATGAACACCGACCAAGGCAGCCAATTCACCAGCTCGGCCTTCATCGGACTGCTTCAGGAACACACCATTCAGGTCAGCATGGATGGCAAGGGCTGTTGGCGGGATAACGTCTTCGTCGAGCGCCTCTGGAAATCGGTCAAGTACGAGGAGATTTACCTGCACGGCTACGAGACGGTTTCCGAGGTCCGGCAAGCGCTGGCCCGCTACTTCGATTTCTACAATCGCCGTCGCCCGCACTCAACGCTTGACGGGCAAACCCCAGATACGGCTTACTTCAACCAGCAGCTGCTCGCCGCAGCGGCTTAACCCGCAGAGATATCACTTAAGAAAACCGGACTTCTGTCCAACTGCGCGGGGCCACCTCTTGTCGAATTAACGTGAGCCAGTCTAGAAGGAGAATGTAATGAGTACGCTGTTACCCGCTTCGATCAAGACCATCGTTATCGCCACTGATTTGTCGCAATCGGCGGATGCTGCCGCCGAGCAGGCTGCGGCTTTGGCCAGGCGTTGTGGTGCAAGCCTGTGGATGCTGCATGTTTTCAACGACGGGATTTGGGCGTCCGTCAAGGGCATCTACGATGCCGAGCGCTGGTCTGACAACGAGCCGGTACTTTCGGCACGCAATCGCTTGTCGCAGCAAGTGCGTGATATTGCCGACCGCTATGGCGTTTGCGTCACGGGCGAGACGCGGACGGGGCACCCAGCGACAGAGATAGCGCATTTCATAGATGAATGCGGCGCCGATCTGGTTGTTGTTGGAAAGCACGGCGAAAACTCTGGTGATACTTTTTTAGGTGGCACAGCACTCAAAGTGCTGAAGCAATCGAACGTCCCAGTGTTACTCACGCATCGCAATACTGCCAACGACTATTCCAAAGTGCTTATCGCAACTGATTTTTCGAAATGTGACTTCAAGGCAGCCAGGTATGCATTTGGATTATTTCCAACGTCATCGCACTATGTGCTGCATACGTATTACATTGCTTTCGAAGGATGCATGCGCATTGCTGGCGCCTCTGATCGTGCAATCGAACGCTATAACGACAATGAACTGCAAAACTCCGAAGAGAAAATGGCCAGAATGCGCGCTACGCTTGCGGTGGACAAATCGCTGCAAGTTGAGTGGATGAGTATATGCGGGTATCCGGGGCGCGAAGTGATAAGGCAGTCGGAAAAGCTTGGTGTCGATTTGATCGTCATTGGAAAACGTGGTGTCGTGACACTGGAGGATCATCTGCTCGGCAGTGTTACGCAAAACGTTCTTTATCACACGGATAAGAATGTCCTGCTTGTGCCCGATAACCTTCCTGAAGATATTCGTGGTTTGCGCGAGTCATAACGCTTGAATAAAGTGCGGCCAGTCCAGGATTCCTTCATGTTCATCGCCATAGGCTGATTGGCGGATCAGTGACGACGGCTTGCAGGATGTCACTACGCGATATGAAACCCACCAAGTTTGAATTTTGATCGATGATTGGAACACCAGCGACCCCGTGAGTAAGCATCACGGCGGCAATTCGACGAATGTCGGTTACGGCAGCGGCAGCTATGACGGGTGAGGTCATTACGTCGCGCACCTGGCGGCTCAATGACTCGACAACCCGGCCCGAATCGATATTGATACCGGTTAACAGATCCCGTTCGCTGACGATGCCGACCAACCTTGATCTATCGTCCATAACCGGGGCCTGATGGATGCGATTTTTGCTCAATACCTGCCAGGCGTATGCAAGGGAATCGCCGTCAGAAAGGGTCATGACTGCACGTTGCATGATATGGCCAGCGTGATAGAGAGGCCCACGCTCTATGTCTTGGGGAAGCATCCTGCGGTAGGCGGTTACAGCAGCCTGTTGTGATAGAGTACTCTTGAGTTCGAGGGCCAAGGCACCATCGTCGCGTGCAATCTTTGGTGTCGATTGAATCCTATCAAGGGCATGAACGCGGTTCATTTCCTCCAGCGTTCCACTGAAGGTCACACCTGTCACTCCATAGACGGTGAACATGATCTTTCATCCTCGTCGACTGCCTAAGAAAGGTCCGGATGTTTGCCTTTTACGCAGATCACCGGGACATTCGCCATGACTTGAATTGCATCGAAATATGACAAATCCGATAATTTTCAGTATGGCTCAGGTAACAACTGGATTTCTAGTTTTTCCCTCCTTGCCAGTCTTGGTTGGGCTGTTCTTCAAGCGCTAGCTTATCGAGGTTCAGGGATTTCTTCCTTTTTCCGGTAAAGCAATAGCTCGGTCAATCGCCTTCCAGATTTGCTCAAGCAATGCCAGCGTTTCTGGTGTATTTCCTCCGGGACGAGTCGCATAAAAGGCAATCACCAAGCGTTTGTCAAAGTCAATATACAAGCTTGTCCCATGCGCACCGATCAGGGCAACCCGATTTGGCGACCCACCAAGATGCACAAAACCGTAGCGCTGCTCACTGCCCTTGGCCAGCCCGTTAAATTCCGACGAGCGCATACCCGATGAGGCGACCAGGGTTTCAATGAACCAACCCGGAATCTTGGCGCGGCTGCGACCGCCACGAGCTTCGACAAGAAGCTGCCCCAACTTGGCAAAATCGCGCAAAGACAAGCCCAGCCCGGACGCCATTTCGATTCCTTGTGAGTCGCTTAACCAAATTACGGCATGCTCAGGGCGAGCGCGGCTTAATAGTTGTTCGCAAAACAGTCGGGAGAGTGGCATGGCGTTGCTCTCCGCCAATGTCCAGGCTAACAAGTCATCATCCGGCGAGGCACCAAATACTGGCGTCTTTTGCTCTGTCAATGGCTTGTCCCAGCGCCCAGACTGAGAGAGCCAAGTGCGGAGGCCGTTACCTGTCTGACTTGTCGTCCAGCCACCGGCCAGATGCCAAGCGTCAAGCTCCTCGGGAGTCCAGGCGTTACGTTCCTCATTTTCCAACAGACGCTGAATCGACATTTTGCGCAAACCGGTTGAAGCAGCCAGGTTGGGAAGGTAGCGAATGACGGCTTTGTCGGCCGCTAGTTTGCCCTGACTGACACTCATCGCCCCAAGCAGGTTGAGCAAAGGACGAGTGGCGTCCAGCAAGAGTCGTGGTTTGTCCGGCGTCAGCCCGTTGCGATAGCGTTCCGTTACGATGCGGCCATTTCGCAAGACGATGAGTCCGTCGGCATAGAGACGACTGTCGAGCAAAAATGCGAGGTCGCGCCGGCTGCCGTCGAGCGGATCGACAACCTGGAAATCGTCGACCGGGCGTGGCTTCGCAGCATCAGCCTGAGCATTGCCAGCCGGGGCCTGCCGCCAGGCAGGCATGAATACTTCACCGGCCTGTAAAGTCAGGCGCTGGTTTTCAATGGCCAGCCAGTTGCTCTTGTCGATCCAGGGGCCCAGTTTTTGTGGGCCGACCGGCACCTGCTCAAATTGGCAGGTCGAGTTCGCCGCCCATGTGCCCGAGGCGATGAACAGTAACAACAAGGCTGCAGGCAACCGGCGGATCATTTTGTTTTCTCCTGAAATTAATTGTTTTTGCCCATCAGCCGTTCGCTGGCTTCGCGCACCACATCGTTCAAGTTGCCATGCTGCTTTTCTCTGGCCCGCAGCCAGGCGGCATCACCCGTACTCTCGGCGACCATCAGCTTGAGCGGAGTCAGCCAGTGGGCGCAGTCCAGCTCTCTGGCGTCGTCAGAAACGGCTTCCAGCAAGTCGGTCAGCGTCTGCTTCAAAGGCATCTGGCATAGGTTGACCGGATCGGAAATCATCGCATCGAGGCCATAGCGGCACGCCTGGAATTTGTTGTAACGGGCAACGTGGGCCTGTTTGGCGGTATGCAGCGGCGGACGGGTGCGCAACAGCCAACGCGCCAGGGATTGGGCCAGGGCAGCCAGCGAGGTCGCTTGCTCGATGGTCAGCGGCGTATCGCAGACGCGTATTTCAACGGTGCCGAATTCCGGTTTCGGCCGGACATCCCAATACAGATCCTTGATGCCCTGGGCGATGCCACAGGCTTGCAGGAAGGCGAAGTGTTCGGTGAATTCCTGCCAACTACCCAGCGGCGGGCACTGTCCGCTCAGCGGAAAGGCCGAAACAGCATTGAGCCTGGCCGACTGGTAGAAGCTGTCCACGCCGTCGACAAAGGGGGAGGATGCGGACAGGGCGATGAAGGCCGGCACATGAACACCGAGCGCCTGGGTCAGCCAGATGGCCTCATCGGCCGAGGTGCAGCCGACATGGACGTGCTGGCCGAAAACGGTGAATTGCTTGGCGAGATAACCATAGCGCTGGTAGAGGTCATTGAAGCGGTCGCCGGGGCAGATGCGCCGTTCGGGCCAATGATGGAAAGGGTGTGTACCGCCACCGCAGACGCCGATGTTGTTGCGCTCGCAATGCAGGCGCAGGGTGTCGCGCAGGCCGCCGAGGTCGGCGGCAATGCCGTCGACGGTAGCCTGCGGCTGGGTGCTGATTTCGATCATGCTTTCGGTGATTTCCAGCTTGATCTCGCCGAAACGTTCGTCGTAATCGAGGCTGCCGAGCAGATCGGTGGCGCCTCGCGTCAGATCGAAATCCCGCTTCGAGACCAGTTGCAGTTCAAGTTCGACACCGAGGGAAAAAGCGGCGCTGTCCTTGAAGTCGCCCAATGCTTTGGTCGTCATGCGATACCTCCTCGATTGCGCTCGCCGCTTTCGCATTCGCCCGATCTGTGCAGTGCCAGTCGGCACAGGGCGGGGCCGACAAGTTCCATCATGGCGGCGGCGAACAGGGGCAAGGTCAGGGCCGAACGCCCGACTTCCGGGTACAGACTGGCGATTTCATAGGCCATGAATACCGCCGTGGCCGACAGTGGCTGGATACCCATGCCAACCAGCAGGCGTTTGGGCAAGGGCAGGTTGCCGCCCGACCAGGCCATCGCCCCGGCTTTGGCTGCCGCGCGCACCAGCAGCAGGCCGAGCGCCTGTACGCCGGCCAGCCAGGTGAACTCCTGCCAGGGCAGGGATGCGCCGACGATGACAAAAAGCACGATGGCGAGTAGCCAATGCCCTTCGGGCAACGCGGTGTAACGCAAGGTTTGTTGCTGGTCACGCGAAGCGAGCAGAACGCCCATCAGGAAGAGCGTCAAAAAGACCGGGACGGCGAGCATGCGCGCGATGCCGACGGCCAGCAGGGCGCAGGCGATCAGTACAAAAACCTGGGCCAGCGAGCCTTTCGGCAAGGTTTTGGCAATGCGCAGCGCCAGCCAGGTACCCATGCCACCGACCAGCAAAGCGCCGACGACTACCCACAGCGGATGGACAAGGGCATTCAGCCAGTCTTCGCTCAGTTCGGCGTGAACGATGCCGAGCACGATGGCGAAGGCGACAAAGGAAGCGGCAGAACTGATCGCCGTATGCAGGATGATGCGTTCGGTAACCTGGCCTTGGGCCCTGGCTTCCTCGATGGTCAGCAAGACCACGGCCGGGGCCGAGGCCATGGTCACGGCGGCCGTGGCGGCGGCCCAGGCGGGCGTCAGACCGACCAGCCAGAGGGCAAAAATGAAAATCAGGGCAAACGACAGCGTGATGTCAGCCAGGGTGCTGCGCAACAGTTCCGGATTGCGGCGCAGCCAGCTCAGGTCAAGACGCCGGCCGACTTCCATCATCAACAGACCGAGTGCCGCGTCGGCAATCGGTCGCGCCTGCGCCAGGGCCTCGATGCTGATCCAGCCCAGCGCTGATGGGCCGAACACGATGCCGGCCAGCACGTAGCCGGTGACCTTGGGCCACCGGGCGTGGGCGTGCAGCCATTCGCCGAGGAGCAGGCCGACGACCAGCAACAGGCTGAACAGGGCGAGCGAATCAATGGTCTCGGGAAAGGGCGGCAGGAAAAACAGGCGTTCGAGCAGGCTTTCCCAAATAGCGCGCAATGGCGAAGTGATCGTTTCGATCATGCCTGGCCCCTTGCTACGGTCAACGGCAAAAAGCCGTCAAAAATCACCAACGCCGACCTCGCGCTGCACTCAGGAATTCATCGAGGATCGGATTGCAGTTCAGCAAATCCGGGGCGCCTGGCGGGTGAAATTCGGGGTGCCACTGGAGACCCAGCACATAGGGTTTGCCTTCAAGACGGATTGCTTCGATCAGGCCATCTTCCGCGCTGCGCGCCTCGACGCGCAGCCCCTTGCCCGGGGCCTTGATGGCCTGGTGATGAATCGAAATCACCTTGCTGCTGCCCGGTTCGGGATACAGCTTGGCCAGGCCGCTGCCGGCTTCCCAGATGATGTTGTGGGCGTGCTTGTCGTAGTCCTCGTTTACATGGATTTGCGGCGCTTCGTACTGTGTGGCGATGTCCTGGTACAAGGTGCCTCCCAGAGCGACATTGATCAACTGGGCCCCCCGGCAAATGCCGAGCACTGGCCGGCCGGCTTCCATGAATTCGTGGAGCAATTCCATTTCATAGGCATCGCGCAGGCGGTCGCCTGCCCACTCGGCTTGCAGCGGTTGTTCGCCGTAGCATTGCGGGCTGATATCGGCGCCGCCCTGCAGGACCAGCCCGTCGAGGTATTGCGGATAGTCCGAGAGGCGGATGCTGCTCCGGTGCACGATGCCGTCGCCACTGACCGAGGGGATCATGAAAACCATCACCTCGCGTGACATCACCCAATGCGCCACCGACTGTTCAAGGTATTGCAGGGACTTCGATTGGAGCCCGGTGGCCCCGGGCAGCGGATGGTAGATCCGGGCCGAAAGTCCGATACGCAAAGGGCGTCTGCTCATGATGTGCCTCCATGGTTCTCTGCTGGTACTTCGTTTTTGACAGAGGGGCGAAGTCGAGTTGCTTCGCCAAATCCCTTGATTGCTGTTTGAGTCGCCAGCGGTCCAAATAATTGCATCAGCAGGATTGTTGCCATCAGCATGCCAACCAGTTTCGCATCCATACCGCTGTATAGCATCTGGGTGTTGACCAGAAGAACCAGCGCAATGCTCGACATCGGTTGCAGTCCGATACTGAGGAAAAGGCTCTCGCGGGCGCTCAGGCCAATACTTTTGCGTGACATCAGTATGGCCAGGAATTGCCCGACCAGTCTTGCAGTTGCAATCAAAATCGCCTCCAGCCAATAGTCACGGAGGTATGCAATGTCGAGCGCAGCGCCGGCAAGCACAAAAGTAATGACCAGGAACACGCGGGCGTCACTGGCAATTCGAATGGCAATCACCTTACGCTCACGGTCGATCGTACTAACCAGAATGCCAAAGATCAGCATGGGCAGAAATACGGAAACGCCTAAATATACCGCAGTACCTACGCCTAGCACGATAGTGCCCAGAATCAGAAGGTGCTGGTGCTCAACTTGTCGTTCCAGCCTCTCGGCTCCAAGCAGGACTAATCCGGCACAAGCGCCACCTAGAACAATTGAGCCGACAATGCTTCCCAATGCACTACTGACTCGGGCGAAGCCACTCATCGGCTCGCTATCGATCAGGAACGGGACGAGCAACACTACCGCAGCAAATGCAACGGCGCCGTTGATTGCCACCATTGTGTAAAGCAAGCCGGTACGCTCCCCTTTGGCGCCAACGTCACTGCAGGTGGCAATGGTGATAGCTGGCGAAGTGGCGACACAAAGGGCTGCCGCAAATAACGCAGAGCCAGTTGAAAAGCCCCAATAGCGAAACAAGCTCAATACCAGGAAGCCTGCCATTAAGGAAAGGGCACAACCTGCCAACAAACGATTGCGACCATTCTCCAAGTTGCTGCGCGGAACCAGGTAGCCCAGTTCGAACAGAATCAGTCCAAGCGCCAGATCAATGAAAAGCTGTGCCGACTCAATGTGCAAAAGCGTTACCCAGTTCAGTCCGCTCTGACCAACCAGCAGTCCGAACAGTACATAACCAGTCGTTCGGGGCAAGGCGAAAATTCTTCTCGACACTTCTCCCGCGGTCAATCCACCCAGCAACACTAGACCAAAGAGTTGAATCGAGTTGAACATAAAAAAGGGGGCAAGCCCCCTAAAACCTTTGTCGACAAGGATTGATTGTCGCAATATTAGTCAAAACTGCATTGATTTACAATATAATCTAACCCCGCACTAGTGCAACCTGTCGTTTCCATGAATAACATCACAACCCCTTTGGCGCTTGAGGTTCTTCAACAGTTTCGCGTGATATACGGAACCATGCGGCAATATTTCAGGGAGCTTGAGGATATCTGTGGGCTGCCCGGCTCCCAGACCTGGGTTCTTCAGGAGGTTGAGCACACACCTGAAATCGGGATTACCGACTTGGCAGGCAGACTGGGGATTCATCAGTCCACATGCAGCATTCTTGTTGAAAAGCTGGTTGCAAAAGGTTATTTGGTTAAACAGAAAATGACCAAGGATCAGCGAAGAATAGGCTTGCGCCTGAGCGCATCGGGCAAAGAGCTTATTACAAGGTTGCCCGGCCCGGCGGAGGGCGTTCTTCCGGAAGCGCTGTCAAGCATCCCTTTGGTTAGCCTAAAAACATTGCATATCAATTTAGATGAATTGATACAGCATATGCCAGGAAAGAACGAGACCTTTGCCGCAACGCCTTTGGCGGAGATGGTTCGTGACCAAGAGTAAGCCAAGTGCAAATTTGGGTTTGTGCATACTTGGAATATGCTGGCTTACGGGATGCACATCCACGCCGCCAGTCAATTCGAGGCTAATTCTAAGCCAGTTGAAAAGCAAACTCCGGCTCCAGCAGTGGCTCTATCTGCAAATAGCCCTTCAAGTATGGGGGCCAATCCTGAGCCAACAGAAAGGGAAGCGCGAGAGATCCATGAAGAAGAGAGCATCTTTTTTTCCCTTGGCTCATCAACGGTCAGCAGCAAGGAGAAATACAAGATCGATTACCTTGCACGAAGATTACTCGACGACAAAAATCTCATTGCCACTCTAATCGGCCATGCAAATGACAACGGTAGCCCGTCTTTTAATCTAGCTGTAGCTGACAGCAGAGTCATGGCCGTTGCAGAAAAACTCCGAAAACACGGGGTTCAAAGATCGCAGATAAGAGAAGAGGCATTCGGTAGCGAACTAACTCCCGGGAGTTGTCGCGCTGCGGAATGCCGCCAGAGATCGCGTCGGGTGGAGTTCGTTTTGCAAAAAACGATAGTTACCGTGCTTCAAATACGGGGGGCAGAATCCTGCTTATGTGGAGCTCCACAAAAGGCCGAACAGCACTCGGTCGGCTTGGGCCACGAACGACCGTTTCGCCCAAAACCAGCCTTGCGACCATCAAGATGATGAGCATCTCTTAAGGGCACAGAGTACGCATTCGCCGGAAGGGAAAGCTGCCGCTCGCGACCTCACAAGGTTGAACGGCAGATAAGCGGCGAATTGCTGCCCGATTGCGCGCATCATGCCAATGACCGTTCAGGCCGATGAGCAGGCGGAGCAGTCACGGGGGCGAGTGGCGGGTTCCGGATTGCTTATCTGTCGTTCGTGGCTAACAATTTGCCCGTGTCGCGGTGCCCGCATTTGGCCGGAAGTGTGTGTTCGGCACGGCGCCGGTGAACAGTCAGGCAAGTCCCCGTCCGAACGGGTAACCGCTTACCACGTCGTCGCCGGAGTTACGCTTACCCTCCCGAAATTCTTGCCCTGCGAGGCCACTCCGAGAGTGGCCGCTGGTCGTCCTCAGCAAGCCCGCACCACGGGTAGCCCTTCCCATGCCGTGGTGTACGCCGGCGAGAGATTTCCGCGTCGCATCTGCCATGGCCTGTCTAGCCCTTCTGTAGCGAGTCGCAGGGTTCCTCGGCCATAGCGCTGGTTGATATCATCGAGTGCCCCCATCAGTTTCGCCGCCCGCGCATCCCCGGCCCCACTCTCCGTAAAGAGCGAGAACTGCTGATTGGCCTTGGGCACTATTTCCATCAGGGTCACCCCAGCCTTGTGATACCCGTACCCCGGCCGGTAGATACGGCGCAGGACGCGCAGCGCCCACTGGGTGAGCACCCGCGTATCGGAACTGGCATCCGGCAGCGGCACCGTCACCGCCCGTTGGTACTGCGGCACCTCCGGTTTGAAAACGTTGGTCCGGAAGTAGACCTGCACTGCCCCCGCCAGTGAATCCTGAGCCCGAAGTTTCTCCGCGGCCTTGGCGATATAACTGGCCACCGCTTCTTCCAGGTCGGCTAACTCATAAATCACGGCACCGAACGAACGACTGCTCATGATTTGCTGCTTATCCGGGTCGACCTCCTGCAGGTCGAGGCATGAGATGCCACGAAGCTCGCGGACGGTCCGCTCGAGCACTACCGAAAAGCGCGAACGGATGGTCTCCGGGTTGGCGTCACGCAATTGGAGAACGGTCTTGATGCCCATCGCTTCCAGCCTGGCAGTGATTTGGCGGCCGACGCCCCAGACCTCTCCGACCACAATCCTGGCGAACAGCTGGACGAGCGCCGGCTCCGACATCACCGTAAAATCACAGACGCCGTCGGCGCCGGCATGCGATTTTTTGGCACAGTGGTTGGCCAGCTTGGCCAAGGTCTTGCTGGTGCCGATACCGACACAAACCGCCAGCCCCAGCCAGTCGGCTACGCGCTGGCGAATCTCGGCCCCGTAGGAGGTATACCCTTGCCGCTCGAAGCCAGTGAAGTCGAGAAACGATTCGTCAATGCTGTAGACCTCGATCTTGGGCGAGAAACTGGAGAGCACCTCGACCACCCGGTTGCTCATGTCGGCATACAAGGCGTAGTTCGAGGAGCACGCAACGATGCCGTGTTTTCGGGCCTGCGCCTGAAGCTGGAACCAGGGCACCCCCATCGGGATACCCAGGGCTTTGACCTCGGCCGAGCGCGCCACGACGCAGCCGTCGTTATTTCTGAATGACCCTAACAATTAGTAAGGGTTAAGCAGTTGATTTCTTTCATGAAACTGAGCCTAACAGTTTTACAAGGAATCAGGCGATTTCTAAGACTTGATTAGGGCGCCAGAAAGCTGGTCGAGATTGGCTTGCATCGGTCAGCAATAGGCCAGTAGCAGTCACTCATGGTGTACTCTACTAATTCAGAACTGCCGCGACAGGAGTCGTTCGAGTTTTGGTCGGGAAAGAATGCCAAAGCTCAAATACCGGTACTACCAGTGTCAAGTTAACCGACTCCAAACCGGTCATTGAAACTTGCGAAAGAAATGATTCACAACTCCGCTGTCCGCCAGTGAAAAGCACGAAAGCAGGATGGTGGGCGAGGAGGTAATCGAGTTCGTTTTGCAACTGCCGACTGCCGCATTAAGATGTGCGAATGCCCGCAACAATGAACCCCGCAAAAAATCGCCAGTTTGCTGACTATTGCTGCGATCTGCTCTCCACGCAAGGGCCTTGCTTAGCCAAGCGGATGTTTGGCGGCTGGGGCATATCCGTTGACGGGCTGACTTTCGCCATCATTGCTGACCTTGGCGACGGTGACAAACTTTGGCTGAAGGCCGATGAAGCCGTTCGAAGCCGCTTTGAGGCGGCTGGGTGTGAGCGGTTTGTGTATGTTGGAAAGTCCAAGACGGCTTCGATGGGCTACTACACCGCACCTGAAGATGCCATGGACTCACAAGATGCCATGCTCCCGTGGGCGCGTCTTTCGCTGGAGTGCGCGATGCGCGCAAGAGCGCCCAAAGCACCCGTCAAGCGTACTGCGACAAAGAAGCCCGCTGTAAAAGCCGCGCAGAAGTCTCCACGAGCCTAACCAACGGCTATGCGATCCCGATGATGTTGAATTTTGACCAGATATGTACGATCCGATACAAGACGGCATTGACAAAACCGCACTGTCCGTCCGGTATGCGGTAGAGAAACCCCCAACACACCTTTCCAGCGTGGTGCATTGCTACTGGGAGCTAAGAACCGAGGCTGCCCTCGCAGAAGATTTCTGTCTCCACGCTGTTCCCGACGCCTGTGTGAACATCTTGTTCAACCAAGCGGATACAGAAATTGCCGGAGTCACCGCACTGCGCACCACCTTTGAAGTGCTCAATCTCGGGAAGTCATTTCACTATGTCGGCATACAGCTGTTACCCGGCGTGTGGCAGGGTAATCCGCAAGAGATTGCCGATCAATTTGTCGGCACGCCGTATTCAGGGGAGCTACCTTTGGTGGCTACAAGCAGGCAACTCGCGCTGCACGGCTTCTCTGGCAAGCAGGCGCTCATGACTGAGTTAGTGCAATGGTTCATCGATGCCAACCTGGTGGTTCGTAATCCTGTAACCGAGAGAATTCTGGCGAAGCTTGATGACATTCGCACTGTGGCTGATATGGCAGCAGTAGCTTGCATCTCCGCGCGTCAACTGCAGCGCAACCTTAAAAAAACCACAGGATTCTCTCCGCATGATCTGCTCAAAGTCCTGCGCATCCAGCAGTCCTTCAAACAGCACTATTTGGATTTGTATGCCGACCAGTCGCACTACATCCATTCGTTTCGAAGAATCACCGGCTACACCCCAGCTAAATTCATCGATAAGTTCGATGTCTGATTTACACAATACGAAAGCCAGATTGCTTTCTAGACTGAGTGCTTCTTCAACAAATAGGAGTGCCACATGGCAAAGTCGAATGCAATCGGTTGGTTTGATATCTACGTCGCTGACATGAATCGGGCGGTCAGCTTTTATGAAAATGTGTTGCAACAAAAGTTGGAGCCCATAGGCGACCCCACCGGTGAAACCCAAATGATGAGTTTCCCCACAGATATGGGAGTCTATGGTGCTGGGGGTGCATTGGTTAAGTCACCCTATGCTCGTCCTGGCGTGGGTGGAACCATGGTGTATTTCAGCGTAGAAGACTGCGCGAAAGAAGAGTCGCGCGTTGTAACTGCTAGTGGAAAGGTGGTTCGGCCTAAGTTTTCCATCGGAGAGTTCGGCTGGGTAAGCCTATGTGAAGACACCGAGGGCAACATGTTTGGCTTCAGCTCAATGAAATAACTAGTAGTTACTTCTATTCTGAGAGTAAACAGTATGCAGATTGGTGCTGTGGTTCTCAAACCCGTTGCACTGCTTCATGCGGTGTGACGGAGTTTTTCTGAATTTGGTGCTGCCGCTGGACTTCCTGGAAACCGGGCATTGATGGCCATCCGATAACGCTGCTCAGTTGATTTCTCCCTGATCTGTGCGAGCGACCAAAATCAGCCCATCTGAGTCATTCTGTGCCAAAAGTCAATGACTGCTTCCGCCCGCATCTGAGACTTACGCCCGTGCAACCGGCATATATGCCTCGTATCCGCTGTCGGCCTGTGCAGGGATATGACCATGCTATTGGAGAAGCTTGGCCACGACCCGAAGGGGGAGCAAACATGAGCAGAATTTTTGCGTAGGACTAAACGTCCGCGCTCTTTGGCTGAAGAATCGAAACCACTTTTCCCGTGGCTATGCCTTTGAGCAGGGCCACTTCGTTCAGAAGCACCTGGTTGACCGATGCAAGCTTGGCCAAGTCTGCACGCAACTCTGCGAGTTCCTGCCTCAAAGCGCGGCTGGTCTCTCGCTCACGAACCAGCGCGTCATGCTTGACATCGCGCTGGGTCCGCGTCGCCTTACCCACCAGCCCTCTGATTTTTTCGGCAAGGTCGGGATAGGTGTTGTGAATCAAGGCAGGGGTGACCCCGGCAAGCTTTGCAACAGCAGAGATGGATACCTTGCCTTGACCAGCCTGCAACTTCGCAATGGCTTGTTGGATTTCATCTACGGTATTCTTTCGGCTGCGAGCCTTGGGGTCACTCATTTGATGTTCCATTCAGATTTGACGTGTCCGGTGTCAGCAGAACACCAAGGTCAACCATCACTTGGCGCGCCCATTGAACGTCACGTGCAGCACGTTGCTTGACCGCCGGTCCAGCATCGTCAATGGTCAACAATTCGGTTTGTTGCTGATAGATGCCTTTCCAGATTTCGGTAAAGGACTCATCAATGACGCCGTTCTTGCATCCAACGCACCGGGTCGCTTCTACAGGCCCGCGCCACCACACCCTTTTCTTGTGCCAGACACCATCCGTGCCCCGTGGCGCGGATGTGAACCTGGGCTGCTGTTTCCGTCAACAATGCGGTTCGACTTTTCAGGGCAATCGCTCGGGCCTTTTTGATTTCACGTCCGGCTCCGCCGCTCAATGACTGGTCACCAAGCCAGGACTCAATCAAGTCCACCTTGAACTCGGTCATCACTTCCACCAATTCATCGAACAGCGATGCATCCAGCATTGGGTTGGATGCATACAACTGGGTCATGCTCATGCTGGAATGCTTGAACTGCCACTTGAGGAAGACAAGCGAGGAACGCCCCATGCGCGACTCCACAATATTGCGGGCATAGGTCCTGCGGCACTGATGAGGTGCCAACTGCCAGTCAGTGCCGGCAGCCTTCGCCAGACGACGGAATGAGATCTTTGAGCCACCATTGGACAGCGCATCAATGTGATAGCCTGTCGATTCATTCTTCCTAGACATGCTTGCGCAAAGAAATAGTTTTTTGATGTCTCTCTTCGCCTTTGCCAACCGCAGCATACTTTCCGGCACATCCTGAAGCTTTGGGTTGCATTCCAGTTCTGCAATTTCACGGGCCAGCTTTTCTTGAAGCGGCTTGGCATATCGTCTCATCAGTTCCAATATCTTGACCGTGAGTCCAGGTATCAAGAACTCAACCTTGCCTTTTCCTGTTTTGTGTTCGGTGGTGGCGACCCAGTGAAACTCAATGCCGTCTCTCACCTCACTACGCCATGACCCGGCTTCGACCCCAATCGCCTCTTCGTTGCGCATACCACTGGTTATCGACAGGACGTAAAGCGCAGCATGCCGAATGCGGATAAGCGCGGGATTTCTAAACCCCAACTGCCCGGCATCACGTTGGTTCAGAATTTCCGGTGCAGCCGTGAGAATCTCTTCACAATAGTTGAAGACCTTGGCTTGCACGTCGGGCGGGATGATGGGCGTTTTCCCAGTTTCATTTCGCCCAAACTGACTGCCGACCTGTTTTGCCAGACCGCTGACCCGCCACAGTGAGCTGTCACCCCAGGGGCATGCGCCAAGCGGGAACGAAGTGTCGTTGCGAAACACCCATAAGAAGTCCAGGATGCGCAGGCTGTCGTAGACGCTATGTGCGTTACGGGTTAGACGTGATTTGGTGTGATGAACATAGTTCGCGACGTGAATGGGTTTCACCTGGTCGAATCTTTTGATGTTCAGTGCAGTCAACCAACGCATCATCGGTATCGCCGAGGCTATGGCTGTTTGGCAGATACCCATGGCGACCGGGAGGTTTCGAGCCGGGGAGACCACGTTTGAACCATGCATACAGGACCTGCTTGCAGTCATCGACCAACTCATGCGAGCAATCGTCTGGCCAAGGAATGTATTTCTGGCCATCTGCCACATTGGATTGTTCAAAGTAAGGCCTAAAGTCCCAAATGGAATCTCCAAATCTGGAAAGGACGTGATTGCCGCCATCCATGTCAGCCACTGCGCTGACTACGATATTGGACCTCGCGTAATCAGATAGCCCTTTGGCTGAAACGGGTTGACCGGCCAACAGGTCGTAAGCCTTCGGCCCCGCCAGCGATGTGTTTGTATTACCGGCCATATCGTGCGTCACTGCTCAACCGCGACTGGCGCATGCGTATCGCCCAGAACGGATGTGGTTCCCTCTCGGCAAGCGCCTTGGCCTGCTCTACCACCTCTGGGAAGAAGTTCTCGACTGCAATTCGGTCGATTTGCGCAACGAGACCTTGATGGTGGCCCAGCCACTCAGTCCATTCTCCGGAGGAGTAGTAATCCATCTCCGAAATCAGGAAGCGCTGGAAACTGAAGAACCGATGCAAGTCTTTGACCGTCCCCACAATGGCATAGCTTGGACACCCAAGACAATGCGTGAATTCCGCGCAATGTGTGGAGCCATCTTTCGGAGCGAGAGCGCCATGCAAGCTGTCCTTGCAACTACCGGCAGGTGTTGGCACGAGGTCTTGCCCCCTGAGCTTGGCTGGCAACGCTTCGCCAATGAATTTTGCGCCTTCCGCTTTGGTGCGCTCATCAAGCCGCAAGTAGTGGTTGTCTGCGACTTGAGGAGAATGACCCATCACTGCGGACACGGCAAGCAGATCGCCATCACTGAGCTTAAAAAGGCGATTTGCCATGGTCTTGCGCAAGCGCCCAAGGGTAATCCGCAATGGTGATCCGTCATCGGCTAGCAGCCCATGGCGTTTAACGATAGCTCTCGTAAGTTCTGAAACGGTACCACCATTCAGGCAAGCCGTTTGTCCCTTGCCACTTCCACGCTGCGAAGTGCGGTAGAGCCAAACACGATCCTTGATGGAATCAGGGGCATCGGGCGCTAGGGACTGCGTTAATTCCAACACCTTCTTGAGGACAGCGACGCCATCCATTGGAATGGGCGCTGCTATGTCATGGATATCGGTCTGCCGTAAAGACGTGGATTGCGCTCCCTTTCCCCTACGCTTGAAGGTTCTGACCAGCATGAGATTGGGCATGAAAGGGTGTGGACCCAAGCAATCCCGCTTCATTTCCAGTAGTGGCGTGACATTGATGCCCGACCGCATGCCAATGATGAGCATGAGGACCACCATGGCCTCCGACTCCAATCCTGTAAATCGTCCGTGATGGATCGCAATGAGGTCGGTTTTGAGGGCAGTGGCCAATCGCTGCATTTCGGTCTGACTCAACGAAATTTCACCGCGTGTCCGCGTCCCATTCATGGGAAATGGATTGGCTGGAAGTAATGCCTCAGGGTGTGGGTCAATAAAGCCGTAATCCATAAGACCAACCATCACCGACTTGAAGGCAGAGTAATAGTTTTTGGCAGTCGACCCGTTTGGATATTTAAGCTTGAGCCACGCGATGTAGCGGGAGACATCCGCCGCACCCATATCCGATGGCCGTGACGGCATGCCACCCACATGATTTTCCGTAAGGAATGGCAGAAACACTTTGATCCCGTTTGACGAAAAGCTGACGATTGTTGCCACCGAGAAAAGACCGCTATTTAGCCGCGCTTGCAATACAGCAGTCATTGCCCAAACCCAATCGTCAAATTCACGCCCAAGCCATGGGCGCAGGTCAATCAGGCGATGGTTTCGTGGGTTTGGAGGCAACAAGACCACCGCGTCAGTTGGGCTCACCTCAGTAGCAAGTTTGGTTGCGATTCCAGATGTCTTAGCCTTGTAGTCCTTGACACGCGCCATCAATGGTCCTCCATCGCAATCGGGTCTTCGCCACTATCGGCGAACAGCCGATCCATCTCATCCTCATGCGCCAATACGATCTGCGCATCCAACTGGTTGATTAGATGCAGATAGATCGCTGTGGTCTGCACATCCGAATGGCCCATGCGGTCACGGACATACAACAGCGGCTCACCTTCAAAGGCAGGGCTTTTTCGCAATGCCGACAGCGTGTATGTGCCATAGGTATGCCGCAACATGTGTGCCCTCACCGGGAACCCAACCTTCTTCTCGATGGCCTTCATCGCGTCGACGACGGCACCTTTCGAGAACTCTGTTCCGAGCTCGGTTAAAACAAGCGAGTTAGGAGCTAGGTCTGACCGTTGCCGCCGGATTTCTCGCTGGTGTAGCGAATAGCACCACATGTCCTCCATGAGCGACCACGGCACGTCCACGCTTCTGGGCTTGCCATACTTAATGTGCATGTCAGCCGGCTCAAGATTGATGCGGATCATATGACCAGGCATCAGACCCATTCGGGTTCTTGGATTAAAAACATACGCGAGCGGGAAGCTGCGCGCTTCGCAGGACCGCATTCCGGTGCGTACCATCAGGTTAAATAAAAGCGCATGGCTCGGGTCAAGCTTTGCGGCAAGGCATTGCCTGACCTGCTGTTTTATCAAGAACTTAATCGTTGCTTTGCGCTCGCGGGCCATCACCATCGGTTTTGAAACCACTCCCCCCGAGCGATCCACATGGGTAAGAAAGCCCTGATGTGACGGGGTCCGCACATCACGCACGGCAAATGGAAGATGGGAGATATGGCCCTGGCGTTTGCACCAATCGTAGAACCGCACAACCAAGTTCAACCGCTTGTTCACGGTGTTGGGATTCAGACCTAACTCGCCCAGTGACCAGTCGCGATACCTAGCCACAACGCTCAGTCCGTGCGGCCTTTGCCCCTCATTCCAAGACAGGTTGTTGGCAGACAAGAATGCAAAGTAGTCGTATAGCCTGCGGCCATACGCTTCCCAAGTGAGCTTGCTTTCTATGCTTCCATTGGTGACCAAAGCGTGCCAGAGGAACGATTGCGCTGGCTCCAGGGGCCACCCGTCATTGTCGAGAAGCAACGGGAATCCCGCAAATGGGCGACCTTCAACCGTTAGGTCCGCAGTGGCCATTACAAGCCTCATATGCCCCTCTCTTTTAGTAGCTTGGCGGCAGCCTTGAAGTTGAGTCCATGAATGTGCATGACCAAATCAATGGCACCGCCACCGCCACGGTCCATGCGAACATCCAAAAACTTCGGTCCGGTGCACAAGAACTCCCAATCATGGCCGGCAACATGCGCGTGCCAACGGGTGGTCAGATGACTCGATCTTGGATGAAACGAGGGATCTACTTTGATGTAATCGGCCATCAGGCGCAGGACATGGATGGAATCCATCTCCCGCCACCGGACTAGGTCTAAGTTATCCACAGATCTCATTGCGCTCCGTTTCCTCCCCCAGACCCCCACCTGCTACTCGTCTCAAAGAGACGATGAATCCAAATTCCAAGAGTCCGGAAGACATGCTGTATCTTACTAACAAACTTGATCCTTAAGATCGTTATTTGAGAGGACCACGACCGGACGGGTCTTGAGCCTGGGGTCAAATAGCTTCTCGCAGCTGGCGTAAAAGTTGTTGCAATCAACTAGGGCAAATACGGGACGGTCAGGGCTCACAGCGTTAGGTGACGAACCGTTTGAATTTGCCGACGACGACACCCCACACCTCGAGCTCCATGCCCTCGTGAATCTCAAGGGCCGGGTAGCTCGGATTTTCGGCGATGAGCGCCACCCGACCGGCACGCCGGTAGAGGCGCTTCACCAGTCGCTCGCCATTGACGAAGGCCACCACGACCAGGCCGTGCCGTGGCCGGATGCTTTTATCCACGACCAGGATGTCGCCATCGAATATCTCGGCCCCCTGCATCGAGTCGCCCTCAACCGGAAAGAAGAACGTCGACACCGGATTACGAACCAGGTAGTCATTGATGTCGAGGCGTTTATCCTCGTAGTCGGCGGCTGGCGACGGGAATCCAGCTGAGATCTTTACGGTGTCGAGCGGCAATGCAAGCCGTGGTGCATGAGGCATTGGAACGACGATACCCGGCCCGAACAGGGCAGCGGACTCAAGCATGCGCTGGCGCCTCTTCTGGGTGCTGGATGAGATGCTCATCGACCGGCTCAGTCAATAAAACCATTGAGCACTATGGGCAGACCATGCTCAGGTGCCCGTCGATAGTGGCTTGCTCAAGCTCGGCGCGGGAAAGCGGGCTGTGGCAGCTAGGGCAGACGATGCGAATCATGGCGGGCTCCTTTTGTTCAATACTGTATTTTTATACAGTCTTAGGCAAGAGGCAATACTGTATGCAACAGGCATCGTTGGCAGCCGCTAAACAAACAGATACACGATGCTGACTATCAATGCCGATGACCACCCGTTCATGCGGCAGTACCACAAGCCTGAGGACGAGAAGAGGATGGTAGTCATCCTCAACGAGAATGACTAAGACGCCTGGCTGCAAGCACGGGCGGCCGACAGCCGGGACTTCCTTCGCCAGTTCCCAGCCGACAATCTGGACGGCCAATAGCCTCAGCAGTCATTGCTTTGAACTACAAGGCTTTTACCCCGGCACGCGTCCATCCATTGCATGTTGATTTCAGCGTTCGCCCCGGCCACCACTTCTCTGGCCCGCGGAGGCACGCCTTAGGACACGATTTTCAGTACCGGCCTCTTGTCGCCCGGCATGGGTGGTGGCGGTGGCTGAGTGACCAGCTCGCCCACCAATGACTCGATCTCATCCAGCGGTATGTGCAACTCAGCCGCGATGCGGTCCCTGGTAATGCCGTCCTTCCAGAGTTCGTCAAAGACCATGCGCCAGAGTGTGGACTTCTCACGCGCAAGACCTTGAGGTTCGGTTGTTCGATATCCCAAGTGGCTCATCTGCTTGCACAGCTCGCGGTAGTGCCAGTCCGAGATCAGACCGGCGTCGAACGCCGTGCGTGCCAGAGCCGACACCGAGACGCCCCACCGCTTTTTGGCTGATACCAGCCGAGCCAGGGAGTTGACCCGGCCCATGTGACCAATCAGGTCACCCCGGTTGATCAGGAACGCCGAGGCGAACATATCGGCCTCGCGCTCGATATCCCGACCACCACTTGTCATGCCGTGGATGTGCAGGACCAGGTGGGCCAGTTCGTGGGCCGCATCAAAACGGCTGCGCTCCGCTGATTTGAAGGTGTTCAAGAAGATGTAGGGGGTGTTACCTCGCCAGCAGGAAAATGCATCGACATGCTTGTGCTGCTCGGCCAACGAGAAGACCCGGACCCCCTTGGACTCCAGCAGCTTAATCATGTGCTCGATCGGCTTGGTTCCCATGCCCCAATGGCTGCGCAGAGCCTCGGCAGCCGCAATGGGATCTTCGTCACGCAGGTCAAGCAGCTGCGCTGCGGGAAGCTCGAATCTCTCGGCCACCCAACCATGCAACTCAAACGCCAGATCGCCTGCTGCCAGAGCCGCGTCGCGCTGGCGAGCCGTGAGCGACGACAAGCTACGAAAGCTCACTGCCTCGGCACCAAGCGCTTCGCTGTCGCTGAGATAGAAGAATTCCGTCGGATAATTCAAGGCGTGGGCCAGCGCACGCACGGTATCACTGCCCGGTTCTGGGGTATCGCCTGCCTCTAAGCGCGTGAGCGTCAGAGCCGTCAGGTGTGCCTTCTCTGCCAGTTCCTTCTTTGTGAGCTGTCTGCGCTTTCGAGCTAGCGTAAGCCTGCTCCCGTTAAACATACGCTGCTTCGTTCTTCATCTTCATCTTCACTTCTTTGCTATTCGCACCTCATGCTCCACGGGACCGCTGCCATCGTCGGGCTGACCGATGTTGCCGGGCGTGGGTTCCAGATCCTCGTCAACGACCCAGATACGTTTGCTGAAGCCCTCGAACTGGTTGCCCTCGAAGGCTTCAGGGCAAGAGACCTCGGCCCGCAACCTCTTGGAATCCGCGCTCACGCAGACAGCCCACACGGTCGGCGCGCAGCCAATAGCGTCCACTGCCTCCGGGGCGTCTCGATCGAAGAGCTCGGCCTGGCCGTTCTGGATAAGCTTGCGCGACCCAGCCCCCTTCCCCGAGATAGCCTGAGGGTTCTGTTCTGTGCAGGCGATGTCGACGTTCTGAAAGCAGATCTGGATCCCGAGCTTGTCGTTGACGGTCGCCTCCACGTTGCCGGTGCGGCTTAGCCGCCAGCCCAGAGGCAAAAGATCCATGCGGATAGCCCGGACGCCATTGATATAGGCCAGAGTGCCCGGCGTGCTCGAAGGGTCGATCTCTAGAGCTTCGGCCTTGGCTGCCGCAGCTTTCCGAGCTATGGACGTGACAATATCCACCGTCAGCCCGAGCGAGTGTAGCTCCTGATGGACCGAAAAATCTTCATTGATGACAATGGGTGTTTGCTGAAACATAAATTTAGAATGTTGATTTTTAAGACCTGCATTGTAGGCGGAAAAAATCAACACGTGTGAAATTTTATTTAAGATTTCTCAGCGGCGTGCTCTGGCCGCCATCGAAGAGCAGAACGGCATCGATAAGGGGGCATTCGACCGCATTCCAAAAGTCTTAGAGGCAGCAATGGCCGGGAGTGAATTCGTGAGATCGCGGCGCGACTGTTCAACGCGATTCTTGGCTGAGCGGCAGGTCAGCAATGAATCGGTTACCCGCCGCTCGGTCGAAATCTGCCTCAAACGTCATCTTCCTGATCTAACGAACTCACCCAAGGAGTCGTACGGGAAAAAAAGCTTTGCATAAGGCAGAGGTGCCGTCGCCAGACCCGCCTTGTCAAAGGTCCTTTGGGTAATGCACAGTTGCCAATCAATCCGATCCTATGTGTCATGCAATGGGGAATGTTTCTAGCGGCATATTTCCGCTAATATCGAAATCCCCCTCTCAAGTCCGCCATTCCCACGAGACACCACAACCTCGGCTGCCTATCCTCCAGTCATGTGCTCGCAAGGGCAATACGCCGCCACAGAACTGGGGAAAGCCGCATGTTAACCGCCACATCAGCGACTCGTCAGCATCACCTCTCACCTCCATCGGAGGAGGGTAAAGCTCACCATGTCATCGAGACTCGCCTGTGGCTCGAGGAGCACGACTGGCTTTACCGCCTGCTGCGTAGCGAAGACAACGTTTCGCCAACCTTCCGCTTTCCCGATCTTATCAGCGCCAGCGTCTCGCTGGTCTTCACGCATCAGGACGCCCCCTGTCGCATTTTCCGGTATCTCGGGACCGAACTTGTTCTTCGCTCGCCCGAAACACCGCGCCGCCGCGAATCGATGTGGCGGCACCAGTACCAGTTGCTGTTGGACCTGCAACGTTCTCCCGCCAACCGGCACCCCAACCCCAAGTTCCAACTCGACCAGCTGACCACTGCATGCGTCGCTCTGTGCCGGGCAGAGGATGGCTCGGGCGCAGGCATCCTGCGGCAGGCCCGCCGCAACATGGCCGAACGTTCCCTTCCCGGGGAGATGCGCCGCCCGGCTGAGGCTTACGACGCCCCCTGACTGGCATGCACCCGCTTCTGACCCGCTCGCTCACCGTCACCCTGCCTGGCTAACGCCAGACCGACCCGAACCCGACCCTGACCGTCCGCGCAGCGCCGACGGCCCAGACCCTCGCTGCCCGCCTACCCGGCGGGTCGTTCCGGTTTCGTTGGAGAGGTGACTCATGCGTCTGCCGCTGTACTTTGCTGGTCTGGCTGCCCTGGCCGTCCTGGCGACCGCGCCCACCTGGGCGTGGGCCTGCTGGGAGGAAGCCGCCCAGCGCTACGGCATCTCGGCCGACCTACTCTATGCCATCGCCCGGGTCGAATCGAATCTGAATCCGAAGGCCGTCAACCGCTCGCACCTCCAGCGCACCGGGTCCTACGACATCGGTCTCATGCAGATCAACAGCGGCCATCTTTTAGCCCTGTCACGCCACGGCATCCGGGAAAAGGATCTCTTCGAGCCCTGCACCAACATTCAGGTCGGCGCCTGGTTGTTGTCTGACCTGTTCTCCCGGCAGGGTGCGACATGGGATACGGTCGGTGCCTACAATGCTGCCTGCTCACAGCTCAATGGCGAAGCCTGCACAAAGGCTCGAGCCCAATACGCCTGGCGGGTATATCGCCAGTTGCCCGCGCAACATAGTAGACAACTCACCGGGGTAACAGAGAGGGGCAAACAGACGCCCCAAAGCGAAACATTCGCCCTGATGTCGGTAAGGGTGGCGCCATGAAAGCCGCCCTTCTGAACTACCGCAGGCTCGTCCTCTTTGGCTGTTGCACCTTCTTGGCTGCATCGTGCAGCCTGTTCCATAACTCGGCGCCACAGGATCACCCAAAGAACACGGGTGACGCTGCCCCCTGGCAACTAGCGCAACTCGATTTTGGCCGCCAAGCCGCTTTCGGACACTGCGTACCGCCAGCCTGCCCGACCCGTAGCACCGAAGACCCTCGCAACGGATTCCTCAGTTCGGACGATCAACGGCGCAGCACCCTCCTCGTCAGCCCAGTCCATCCCCTCTGAAGCTATCACCCCGCTCCCAACACCCAAGATCGACACTTCGCGGACGATCATTGTCCAGTTCGACCTCGGCAGCGCAAAGCTAAGCCCCGCTGCCCGTTCCAGCCTGAATGGGGCAATGAGCACCCTGCTTTCGGCACGCCAGATCATGATCGTCGGCCGTACGGACAACACCGGGCCGCTGGCCTTCAATGAATCGCTGGCCCTCGCCCGCGCGCTGGCGGTTCGCGACCACCTGCTCAGCACCCACCCGAGGCTGACACCCACACTCAGCGTCAAGGCCCGCGGTGCGTGCTGCTTCATTGCCGCGAACGACACCCTGGCCGGCCGCACGCAGAACCGGCGGGTCGAGTTGGTCTTTGATCTGCGCGACAAGGAACGGCCGTGACATCGCGGCTTCCGCCGGCTGACATTCAAATCCATTACCCGCCGAGCGCATGCGCTCTCACCCACCGGCATGTTTATGTGCCCACCCGCCTTCCTACCCCCTATTCGTCATTCCACTTTTGTTCGGAGGTTCTCATGAACGCTACAGCCCCTGTTTCTTTCCCTCACCTTGCCGCCCGTAAGCCGATGAACCTTACCGTGCTACTGGCGACGATCGTCGTCGGTCTCGGCGCTGCCTTTCCCGGTTACGCCCTGGATCTGGTGGCATTCACCGGCATCACCGGGCCGCTCACTTCAGCCCTGACCCAGATCGCCGCACTTGGCCCGGGGATCAAGGCCCTGGTCGGCTTCGTCGGCTTCGTCGTCGCCCTCATCTCGCTATCGGCTCTGCGCAATTTCGGCCCGGTCTTGTTCTACATCGGGCTGGCCATCTTTGCCGCCGTGGGCCTGGTGATCGCCGGCGCGATCATGGGCGCGGTGATCTGAAACGCTGGCATCGACCCCAGGAGCCCGATATGCAAGCCGACACCTACATCCCGCGGCGTCTCGATGATCAATGGAAGATCGGCTTCTGGGATGTCGATGTCGCCGCGCCGATCCTGTTCATGTTTTCGTTGGCTATATGTCCGGCAGCAAGACCTCGTTCGCCGTCTGCATGGCGGCAGGCATCTTTGTCTCGCGCTGGATCTCGCGCATCAAGGCAGACAAGCATCCGGCCTTCGCCATCCACTGGCTGTACTGGCACCTGCCAGCCAGTCCGCTGACCACGATGCGAGCCACGCCGCCATCGCACATCCGCCGCATGGTCGGCTGAGCCAAGGAGAAAAACCATGGACTTTGAACGACTCAACGGCGACGTCAAGGAAATGCGCCGCCGCAACCGCGGGCTCGGTCTGGCCGTCGGTGTCCTGGCCGCCGGCCAGATCCTCGCCCTGATAGTTATCCTCAACCTGCTCGGCACGGTACGCACCGTCGTCGTGCCGCCCTCGATCGACAAGACCTTCTGGGTCACCCGCGACAAGGCGAGCAGCGAATATCTCGAGCAGATGGGCAGTTTCATCGCCTGGCTGGTCCTCGACGTGACGCCGGCCTCGATCGACTGGAAGAAGGAAATTCTGCTCGGCTATGTCGAACCGGAACAGTACGGCCCGTTGAAGACCCGACAGGAAGTGGAAGCCGAACGCCTGAAACGGATCAACGCCGCCACCGTCTTCGCGCCCCAGCAACTGGTCCCCAGCGAAGAAGGCCAGAGCGTCGTCATCCGCGGCCGCCTGCGCACCCTGGTCAATGGCTTCGAGACAGCAAACGACCTCAAGGCCTATCGGGTCGAATTCAGCTACGCCGAGCACGCATGCATCTGAAAAGTTTCCAGGAGGTAGCCAATGTCGGCAACTGATTTTCCGCCAGGCCCTATCCCGACCAGTTCCAATGCCTCGGCGCGGATGGACGATGTGCGCTGTTCAGGTCATCGCCTGTCTCGCCACCATGACAGCCGTGCCCGCCCAGGCACTGCAACTGGTCGAGGCCAGTGACGGCGCCGCGGTCGAAGCCATCCTGTCGATCCGCGAACCGACCCGCATCCGCATCGAAGGCGCATCGATCACTGATGTCTTTGGCAATATCCATTCGAGCCAATGCGGCTTGGCGGCGGCGCTTCCCACCGGTCCGGGTATGACACCCGCCGGTACCGGTTCATCGCCGATCAATCCGGCTGGCGAGATCGCCCCCAACCTGCGATCGCGACAAGGGCGAAATCTATGTCCGTCCAGTCGGCGACTCCGCCAAACCGATCAATCTCTTCGTCGCATCGGCCAACGCCACCTATACCTTGCTGCTACGCCGTTCGGATACCCCGGCCGACACCATCGTCATCCGCGACAAGACGCCAAAGGCCTGGAAACACGTGCAATCGGCTCCAGCCGGCCCGTCGCCCAACCAGGTACGGGCGATGAAGGCCCTGTTGATAGCCATGGTTTCGGATCGGGTGCCGCCGGATATCCGGGTCGAAGAGACCCACGGCACACTCCCGTTGTGGAACGAGGCGCGGTTTTCGCGGGTGCGCCAGTACGAGGGGCGAAGTCTGGTCGGCGAGAAATACCTGCTGCAGAACATCAGCGATGCCCCAATGGTGTTGGCCGAACAGGAATTCGACCGCGAACAGGGCAGCGTCGTCGGTATCGCCGTCGAGCACCACAACCTTCGCCCCGGCGAGAGCACCAGCGTCTATGTGATCCGCCGCGGAGAAACGCCATGATTACGCCCCGTCAGTGGATGCAAACGCTGCGCGGATTACCACAGCAATTGCTGCAGCACCTGTCCCCGCGACAACGACAGTACGCCATGCTCGGCGCCCTGCTGGCCGGCGGCGTCGGGCTGCTCTGGTCGATTTTCGCATTCACGGCGAGTAGTCCTCCTGCGAGCACTGCGCAACCCGCCGCCGGGCCGGCCAGTTCGGTCACCAATATTGGCGTCGATGTCGCCTGGCGCCCAGGTCAATCCGGTCGATCAGTGGGTCGGCACGGGCCGGCCGCAAGCTTGCGCAGTACGAGAACGAACGCGAAGAACAGGGACGACTCAACAAGGATCGCCAAACCTTCGAAGCGAAAACGATGCAACGCTTTGCCGAACTGGAACAGCGACTGACTTCGACCCAGCAGGCTGCAGCGACGCCCGTGCCGTCGAC
>JADIYD010000005.1 GCA_016705475.1 Betaproteobacteria bacterium
CATTCCTGGTCGGGAATTCGTGTTGACCGGAATCGGTCTTAGCTTGCTGATTGGTGTCACGCTGACCATGGCCGGGGTGTATCGCGGCATATTCGATGATGCCAAAGGCGCTGCTCAACAATAAAGTGGCGCTGACTTGTGGGTCGTGCAGCAGGACACACGGGGGCCGTATGCGGAGTCGTCGAGCATCCATGATGACATATACACCGTTCATTGCTCAGCCTGCCGGGCTGGCTCGCGCCGCCAACGTGACTTATCCGACCATGCAAGTTCGTCTGGACAATACCGATGTGCGTGCCATGGTCGTTGGCTTCGAACCGGGCCAACCGGGGGGAGCCCGGCTACCTGATTGCCGGACGTCACATTACCCGTAACCATTGCGAGGACGTCGCCAATGCTCAAAACCGGCTTCCAGTTGGGCGATACCATTCGGGTTCGTCGGCACGACTACCGGGTCGTCGGCCTGACCAAACGCATGGTTTCGTCCGGCGGCGACCCATAGTCTTACGTTCGCTGAAGGATGCACTGGGAAGCCCAGTTCCTGAAGGACAGCGATGCCATCCTCAATGAGCGGGCAAGAACAGCGGCCAATCCGACGCTGAATCGCCCGGGGTGCCGGGTCTGCTCGAGGCCATTCAGGCATCGCAGAACGCCAATCGAAACGTCAATGCCGTGCTGGTGCAGGTGTCACCGGGGAAGCCCGCCGAGACTGTCGCCAATGAAGTCAGGCGCTGGAAGCACCTGCAGGCTTTCACCCGGGTTCAAATGGAAGAGATTCTGGTGGCCAAGCTGATTTGCCACCTCGGCCAAACAAATCGCGATGTTTTTGGTCATTCTCGCGGTGGTCAGCGCGGCCATCGTCGCTTTCATCATTTGCGATGACCCTGGGCAAGATTCGTGAGATTGCCGTGTTGGAGATTGATAGGGCACGCGTAACCCGGACCATTGCCGGCACGATTCTTCAACAAGCCCTGGGTTTGGGGCTGATCGGCTTTCTCGTCGGCAAGATTTCGGCCACGGTATGGGCGCCCTTCTTTCCCAAGTATGTCCTGCTCCGAGCCAGGCGACGCAGTGCGCGGGTTTGTCGTGGTGATGCTCATTTGTGCGCTGGCCAGCACGCTGGCGATTCAGGCTGCCCCTGCGCGTCGACCAGCCACCGCCATTGGAGGATGAGATGGACGGTTTCGGCATTCGCATTGAAGGTTTGAGCAAGCGTTACGGTGAAGGCGATACTGCGGTCGACGCCTTGAAAGACGTCAATATGAACGTCGCCCCCGGTGAAGTGGTTGGCTTGATTGGCCCCTCAGGTTCCGGAAAAAGCACCCTGCTCAAGTGCCTGGGCGCGGTGATAGAACCGACTGCCGGCAAGATGACCCTGGGTGATGAGGTCATATACGACAATGGCTGGAAAATCCCCGACCTGCGTGCCTTGCGCCGCGACCGGATTGGTTTCGTGTTTCAGGCCTTACCTGATTCCATTCCTCGATGTCACCGACAACGTAGCCTTGTACCCATGCTGGCCGGCCAGCCGAATGGAGAATCGAAAGCGCGCGCTGGATTTGGCGAAGCGCTGGATGTCGCGCACCGCGCGCAAAGCCCAGCCATCGCAACTCTCGGGCGGGAGCAACAACGCGTAGCAATTGCCCGGGCCCTGGCGAATCAGCCGCCCGTCATCCTCGCCGATGAGCCGACCGCACCTTTGGACAGCGAACGCGCCCCTGAGTGTCGTGCGCATCCTCAGCCAGATGGCGCAGCAGTTCAATACAGCCATCATCGTGGTGACCCACGATGAGAAAATCATTCCTACCTTCAAGCGGATTTACCACATTCGCGATGGCAAAACCTTTGAAGAAAAGGCCAGGCTCTGAGCTGAGTCTCAGATAGGCGGGCAGACAATGCCCTATTTCAAGCGAAATGAGATGCGCCCGTTTTGCCCGCCTCTCCCTACCGCAAGTATTGGTGGCTAACCATTTGCAGATGACTAGTTAATCAGAGTTCGTCTGGCGCATCCTGATTCTTCAGCCTTTGGCGGCTTTCCAACCCGTATGCTGGAAATATTTTCCATATGCATTCAGAGCTTCAGTGCTTGACCGCGCCATCGTGGCGCGACTTTGAGATTTTACTCTCATGGTCTCAGCGCCTTCCATCAGGTCTGCAATAACCAAGTGAAGCATCGCATCAGCCTGGGGCTCAGGTTTGCAATTCTGAATTGCATAGGCCACCCCCTCACTGATTGTCGTCGCTAATGCTTGATAGTCGTCGTTGCCGTATTGATTCTTGTGAATCGCCGGTATTGCCTTCGCCATCGCTTGATTGATGTCGTTCATAGCCTGACGCAGCGGCTCATCAGTTGCCCATTTTTTTCCAACGTTAAGGTGGAGCTTTGTCAGTTCGACACTCCCATGGCTATGGTTGTGTGCGGCACTTTCAGCTGCGAGGATATTGGGCGAAGGTCAAGTGCAATGGCAGTCAGAACTACGGCGAATATGGTTTTCATCGGGTCTCTATTTCATGGGTGCAATACCCAACCAATATAGTCAATAATCTTAACGCAAGCTTAAAGCCAAGACGGGTTTCCGTTACTTGTTGAGTCCGCCTACCGAAGATATTTTCAGCCCAAGTTCAAGCATCCTTGGCATAACCCATATTGGCTATTCTTTCAATTTTTGTTATGCACTGAGCGATACTTAAGGAACTGATGTATCAGAGTTTATCGTGTAGGCGTTGCGGCGGGTATCAGCCTAACCAGTCATTCAAATTGGTGCTGATAAAGACAGGCGACCGTCCGCCCTGGCCGATACCAGCGCCAGCCTGAGCGGAATATTGGCAGCGGTGGAGCTGGGTTCGGCATCACGATCCTGACCCGGCCGGTCTGCCGGGCAATCTGCAGATTTTGTCAGGCATGCCGGAACTGCCCGGCATAGGCCTGCTACTGCATCGGGCGGAAGCGGAGCCAAACGCTGTCGTCAAGCAACAGGAAACCATCATCCTGGGCAAACTCGCGCAACTGCTTCCTACCCATTGAAGATTCGCCGGTAGATAGAGCAATTGCGGTCAGGATTTGTCGGCGCGTCCGCGCATAGTGTGCGCTGTGAACCGAGGATTAAAGATGAGCAACACACAGGCTGAAAAATACGCAAGGCGCTTCGCGAAAGTGCTCGACCATATCGAGTCCAACCTGGGCGAAACGCTGAGCACGGAACTTCTGAGCCAGGTCGCCAATTTCTCCAAGTTTCACTTCCATCGGCAATTTGCCGAATACGTCGGTACCAGCGTTGGTCGTTACATCCAGTTGCTGCGTCTGCGGCAGGCCAGTTATCGGCTCGCTTTCAGTCGCCAGGACAAAATCATCGACATCGCCCTGGACGCCGGCTTCGAAAACCCGGAATCGTTTACGCGTGCTTTCAGGAACACTTTTGGCCAGTCGCCCTCCGCATTCAGGCGGCAACCGGACTGGGAATCCTGGCATGACCGCTATCGCTTCCGTATCCCGGAAAGGAAACAAACCGTGCAAGTCGAGATCGTCGATTTTAAAACCACCCGTGTCGCCGTCATGGAGCATCGCGGCCCGACCGAAAGGGTCAATGACTCTGTCGGCCAATTCATTGACTGGCGACAGGCGAGCGGTCTTTCGCCAAAGAACAGCAGCCGGTCCTTCGGCATTGTCTACGACAACCCGGACACCTGCGAACCTGCAGACTTCCGGTTCGATATCTGCGGAGACGTGCATGACAGGTGCCGGCCAACCCGCAGAGCGTGATCACGAAATACATTCCCGGCGGCCGTTGCGCTGGGTGCGGCATAACGGCTCCCACACCAGGATTGGCGAGTATCTACCCGCTCTACCGCAACTGGTTACCGGAGAGTGGCGAGGGCTGCGTGATTTTCCGCTCTATTTCCATTATCTCAACTTGATGCCGGAAACACCTGAGCATGAACTGGTGACCGATATCTACCTGCCTCTGAAGTCGTAGATCCATGGCAGCTTCCGCGAAACGGGCGTTACGACTTCTTCGAGCGCCAGCCCGCCGGCCTGAATGAGCGATTTCCATTCACTGAGCGTCCGTTCTCGCCCTCGGCACCCGACGAACATCTGCATGTCGAATGATGCGCTGGCGACATCAGCGCCGGTTTCCGGTACGACCATTTCCAGGACTGCCGCGCGGGCGCCACTGTCGCCCATGGCGGCACGGAGCTGGCGCATGAGCCGCACGCAGGTCGCATCGTCGAAGGCATGCAGGACGGCCGAGAGCAGATAGATATCCCGCGACCCGGTAGCGGCGGGAATGCTATCGAGCAGGTCTCCGGCCTCAAAATGCAGGCGCTCGACTCCTTGTGCCGGGTGATTGGCCCAGTAGTGTTGGGCTTCCTCGACGACCTGCGGGCGGTCCCTACCAGCGCGGACAGCCCGGGATGGCGTTGCACAATGGCCAGTGCCTTGCTACCTCGCGAGCCGCCTAAGTCGATCAGCCGGTCAAACCGGCCCCAGTCCATATCGGTGGTAAACCGTTGCCGGCCAGGCTTTCGACGCTATCCATAGCGCCCGAGAAAAGCCGGTCGAAATCGGCATGATGGTCGAGATAATCGAACAGTTCCTCCCCATGGGCGAGCAGGAAGGGCGGCGTGCCGCTGCGGATGCCGGCTTCTAGTTGCTCGAACCAGGGGCGGCTCATGGTTTCGGAGTTGTGCAGCAGGATCATGGCGCGGACGCTGTGCGGATCGTCACTGTGCAGGTAATGGGAGAGCTTGTTGTTGCGGAAAACCATGGGTGCCGTTTCTTCGAATACGCCAATTGCCGCGAGCAGGCGCATCAGGCGTCCGAGCGCATCGCCACTTGCACCAAGGCGCCCGGCTAGTTCCGCTGCGCTCAGGCACTCTTCCCCAAGATGCGTGGCAACATCGAGTCGCGCTGCCACGAAGAGCGCCCGCGATTGCCAGTAGGCAGAACCGATCTGGACGAGCCGGAAAGGCGCAGGCATCAGTTGCCGGGAATCGACTGCAACCAGGCGCCGAATTTCATGGCCTTGGCGAATCGGCGTACCGCTCCGGTATTCATTTGCAGCGTCATGGTTTTTCACCTTCCTTGCCAGAGACAGACGGCGCCAGGCCGGCGGCGAACAGATGGCCGTTGAACGCTGCCAGGTTATGCAGAAAGGCCTCGTCCATGGGACGCTCCATCTGTTCCTCGAAGATTTCCTTGAGCAGCATGGGTGTCATGGCCAGGCTGACAAAGGCCAAGCGCAGAATGTCAGGATCGATGGCCGCTGCGATCTGCCCGTGCGTCTTTAACTCGGCGACCTTGCCTGCGCCGCGGGTGCGTCCGCGCTCAAGTAGCTGTTGGATGAAACGGCGGCCCGGCCCGTGGCGGAGTGCTAGCACCTTGAGAATCAGCTTGGGGAATTCCGGGCGGGCCGACATGGTCCGGTAATACAGTCCGAGGAAGTCCGCGAAACCGGCCGTCGAGGCGAGTAGCGCCCATCGAGGACGTCGAGCAGCGGGCTCAGGGTCTCGCGGATCATCTCCTCGTAGAGAGCCCTTCCTTGCTGCCGAAGTAGTAGCGGATCATCGACACATTGGCGCCGGCGCATTCGGCAATGCGGCGGGTGCTGACCTTGTGATAATCGTCGGCAAGGAAGCAATCCAGTGCTGCCTGGATCAGGCGGCTGCGAAGGGGGGCGTTAGCGTTGGATGTTTCCACGATCGGCTCGACTGGTTTTGATGACGGTCAGGTTAGCAGCCGTCCAAGTGCGATCGGTAGGATTATCGTCAATCAATTATGGGAAATGATTGGTTTGTCAGGGGTATCGGCGATTGCGAAGCAAATGACCGAAGCCGGGCGTTGCTGCAAGACAATAATTTCCGCTGCTCAACCTTTCCGGACCTTGAGACTCGCTTGGTTCTACGTCCACAATGGCTACGACAACTGTCGTTGAGCCACCGCAATGAATTGGCTTCTTGTAGGTACCATCCACTTTGCAAACTCACCTGGCTATGCTTCCTTCCTACATAGAGCAGATCCCGTGAAGACAATACAATGCACAGAGAACACGCTATGAAGACCACAATACTGGGTGCCGGTGCAGTCGGCTGTTTTATGGCGGAATGATGGCTCGCGCCGGACGGGAGGTTGTCCTGATTGGCCGCGCTGTCCATGTCGAAGCCATTCGTTGCAGCGGGTTGCGCATGCAGACGCAAAGTTTTGACGAACGGGTGCCTGTTTCCGCCACTACGAATGCTGCTGCAGTCGCTGGTGCAAAGTTGGTACTTTGCTGTGTCAAATCAAACGATACTTTGCAAGCAGCCAAAGACATGGCTCCGTATCTCGAGCCTGACGCGATCGTGTTGAGCCTGCAAAACGGCTACGACAACGCCGAACGCCTCCAGAAGTCCCTCGGTCGGCTTGTATATCCGGCCGTTGTATATGTCGCAAGCGAAATGGCCGGCCCAGGACATCTACGTCATCACGGACGCGGCGAACTGGTCATTGGTCAATTTGCCGGGAGTTCAGAGGTTGTCGCCGAATTTGCACTCGCTGGCGTCCCTGTTAGCGTCTCCGACAATGTGGCCAGTCAACTCTGGGCAAAACTGATTATCAATTGCGCCTATAACGGGCTCTCCGCGATAACGCAAATGCCCTACGGACAGATTGTCGTCGGCGATGGCATGAGAGAGCTCATCGACGACGTCGTCAATGAATGCTTGGAGGTTGCCAAGGCCGACGGGGTGGGCGTGCAGGTTGACATTCGTTCCGCCGTAGCCGGTATTGCGCAATCGATGGCCACGCAAATTTCTTCAACTGCTCACGATGTCGCGCGCGGCCGGGTAAGCGAAATCGATTACATCAATGGGTATGTCGTGCGCCGGGCGGCGATTCATGGAATCCGGACACCTGCTAATCGCACCATCCTTGCTTTGGTAAAGCTACTCGAACAACGTAACGCAGAATCAAAATCACTCATTTAAAACCGGCGACTCCGGAATTTTGTGTAAAGCAACTTTGCTTACCGTATCGACGAGACTGCTTAGGCCGAAATTCGGTCTCATCCCGGCTACAACGGGCTGGACCTCGGCCTGACCGGCCATTGGATACCAAGGTGTTGAGCGACAGCAGTAGTTCGCGTTGCCGCCATTCAGATCCACTTGGTGAAAAAAACCTGGGCCTGACAAATCTGAGCGGCTGCTTGTCAAATTCCGCTACTCACCCTTTGTGCCCTTTGCGGACATAGGCCAGTTCAGAAAGCGGTCGTTCAGGAACGTTGTAAATCACCGGACGGAGGCAAGCGCAGCTTGCCGGAGGTCCGGTGGATTGATGGAATGTTAGGCCTCATTCGGTGCATGGCCTGGTGGGCGCATAGATCAGTATTCCAGTTAGGTCCACCTTCTTTGAAACTAGTCTTCCAGTCTTGGCCGAGTAATAATACAACTCGGCATCGATTGAAATGTGCGCAATAAGTTGCCCATGCTTCGCCGAAAGTTGGCTAAACCGTGATCGTTAGATGAGTATGTGGCTTGCTCGTAGCAAATTTTCGAACTCTTTAGCTTAGATCTAGATCCAGAACGTCCGAGGGCCACATAAAACTCTTCATCGGATTTTGTGGGCAAGACCTTGGTGAAAGGCTTCGACAATTGTTGGTCTTCTTCGATTACAGGCAGCGGAAAAGTGAGAATTGCACCTGGGTCGACATTTACGTTGAGTGTGAGCACTTGCGAATACAGGGCTTCACCTGTTTTGGGGTGTCTCCCCAGCTGGTTGATGTGGCTAAGAAAGAGGCGCCCGTCTCCGTCATTGAGAAAGACTAGCCCCTCAGTCTCCGAGTATTGAAGCAGTTGAACGGAGTCGTTCCAAGCGACAAGCTTGCGAATCTCCGGCGCGGAAGACACTAGAAAAGCAGCCCCTGCCGCAATCGCTGTAAGGAGACCGATCACGCCGGAAAAGAACTTAAGCTCATTTCGCCAACGTGACTGATGGTGCGAGCACTTAGTGCAGATAGAGGCTGACTTTGGCATTGGCGTCAGGCAGTAAGCGCACGGCTTCTGAGTCAACGTATCAGATTCCTGCGAGGGTATGGATTCTCCCATGAGACCTAACGACGCTGTAGAAAAATAGTATTCATAGCGCCATCGTGCCGTGAACCATATGGAATAACAAGGCTCCAACCTGAAGATGAACTCAGGAGGCGGAAATGGCCCGCTACAAAGCAATCGACACCAGCCCGAGATTTCTGGCGGTGGATTTGGAGAAGCAACTCCTGCCGGGCAGTTTCGAACATGCCGTGCATCACCTGCTCGACCACGAATTCGACCTTTCCCACTTCGATACCCGGTACCGCAATGATCAAAGCGGCGCAACTGCCTATCCGCCGGGGATGCTGCTTAAGGTCATTCTCTGCGCCTACGCCCAGGGCGTGGTGAGCAGCCGAGGCATCGAGCGGCTGTGCCGCGAACACGTCACCTTCATCGCCCTCTCCGGGCGATACGGCGCCGCACTTCACCACGCTGGCCGCCTTCATCTCCAACCTCGACGAAGAAGTCGCCCAACTTTTTGCCCAGGTGCTCTACCTGTGCAACCGGCAAGGTCTGATCGGGCGAGAAATGTTCGCCATCGATGGCGTCAAGCTGCCCAGCAATGCCTCCAAAGCCAAAAGCGGCACCCGCGCCGACTTCGCCCACCAGGCCGACAAACTCGAAGCCGCCGCCAAGAAGATGATCGAACGCCACCGCGAGAACGACCGCCTGCCCGTCGAACCCGACCTCGCCGAGAAATCCCGGCAACGGTCCGCAAGCTTGCAGGAAGAGGCCGCCCAACTCCGCCAATGGCTGAGCGCCAACCCCCAAGACAGAAAGGGCAGCAAAGGCGCCATCCGCAAAAGCAATCGCACCGACCCCGAGAGCGCCAAGATGGCCACCAGCAAAGGCGTCATTCAAGGCTACACCGGCGTCGCCGCCGTCGATGCCAAGCACCAGATCATCATCGAAGCCCAGGCCCACGGCACGGGTTCGGAACAGGAACTCCTGCTGCCGGTCGTGCGCGCCACACAAGCGCAAGCCACCCCGGACACGCTCTACACGGCCGATGCCGGCTACCACTCCGAACACAACCTCAAGGAACTGGCCCAAGAGAACATCAACGCCCTGATTGCCGACAACGGCATGCGCCAACGCGACGAACGCTTCAAGGACCAAGGCAAACACAAAGCCAAACCTGATCCCCTCTACGACAAGGCACACCCGAAGAAAGCCGCCAGGCGATACCGTCCGCAGGATTTCACGCTCGACCCGGAAACCGGCATCTGCACCTGCCCGGCCGGCAAACAGCTCTACCGCAACGGCACCAACTGCCTCCACAACGGTCAGCTCGCCACCAAATACAGCGGCACCCAGCGCGATTGCCTGCCCTGCGAACAGCGGGACAAATGCCTGCGCACACCGGAGAAGACCAAAGTTCGACAAGTTGCCTTCTTTCGGGGCAAAGCCAATACAACCGAAGAAAGCCACACGGACCGGATGAAGCGGACCATCGACAGCGAAGAAGGCAAAGCCCGCTACGGCAGAAGGTTTGCCACGGTCGAACCGGTGTTTGGCAACCTGCGGCACAACAAACGACTGGATCGATTCACGCTACGCGGGCGAAAGAAGGTCGATACCCAGTGGAAGCTGTACTGCCTGGTACACAACATCGAGAAACTGGCGCATCACGGGTACGGGCAATAGGAAAAAGGGAACAAACCCCCGACCCGAAGGGAGGCTGAGCAGTCCGCTGCGAGACTGCTACGGTCAACCGGAAAAAAAGCCTGAAAACGAAAATGGCGCAGATCAAATCTGCGCCATTTATTTGCCGGAAATCAGGCTGGAAATAGATTTTTCTACAGCGTCAACGTTTGTAGGTAAGGGGCGCTGCGCTGCGCTTTATCGCGCAGCGTCCAGCGACCGAAGGGAGCGGCCTTGACCGAGAGGTTAGGCACCAGGATTCCTCAGTAAGGCGATCAGTTTGGCCGCCAGCGGCGTGAAGCGCAGAAGCCCGCTGTCATCCCACGTTGGTTCCGCTGCTGCTACCAGTCCAAGAGTGCACAATCCCAAAACTACTTGGCCGCTCGGTGTGTTCGGCTTGACCGCCAGCGTAGAGCGTTCGCGATCAGCTGGATTGCTTTCGTTGAGCCAGATGCGCTCGTAAGCAAAGTTCGCAACCAGAAACTCTGCTTCCTCGGCAGAGATGTCTCGAATTATGCGACTCAAAAAAACTGCTTCCTGATCCGGAAGCGTTGATGCTGAAAGACTGTTCTGAACAACGTTTCGTAGCAACGCCATCTTGTGCTCGTTCGTTGTGTGTAGGAGAGCAAGCGTCGCCTCATTGATAAATTTGTACTGTTGATCGGTGAGCGTTGCCAACAAGGCTTCGTGCTTCACCAATACATCATTCATCTCCTGCAAGGTGGCTTCCACTCTCTGCCTTTGGCGCTCTGCTGCAAGAGAGTTTCCGAGTACGGGGAGTAATGCCGCAAGAGGAGTTCCTGCAACTGTAGCAATTGCTGTAAGCGCAGCTTGAGTCGGAAGACAACCTGCTGCCTTTTCTAGAATGGACGGCTGCTTAGTGGAGCGCATGGCTTCTGGAACCTAACAGTTATTCACGAGCAGAAACGTCCTGGGTATTGCTAATAATACGGACACTATTGAATCGCCTGTAAGGTTTTGAATGACATAGAGATTATCCCATGCGGGTCTCGTTATCAATCAGCAATCATACGGACAGGGCTGATGTCCGCTTTGGAGCCGATCCTTGAGAGACCGCTCCTGGCCGAATGTGTGAGTTGGCAGGCTCGCCCCAAAGCGGGCGTCTGGGATTTGGCAACACAATCAGACTCCATCAACCAAAGAAGGAGTCTGAAATGGAATCCAATCAATCTCGGGAGCCCTGGAATAAAGGTAAATTGATCGGGCAGAAACCTCCGCTCAAGCCGAAGGATATCTGGGCAATCCGCATTCATCTTCAAAACGAGCACTTGATTCGAGATCTGGCGATGTTCAATTTAGCCATCGATAGCAAGTTGCGCGGATGTGACCTCGTCAATCTCAAGGTGCGCGACATCACCCATGGGAATCAGATTTTGGCGCGGGCGATGGTCGTGCAACGAAAAACACAACGACCAGTTCAGTTCGAATTGACCGAGCCAACAAGGACTGCCGTTGCTGCCTGGATGGAGAAGGCTAAGCTGAGGTCTGAGCAATATCTGTTTCCTAGCCGACTATCAAAATCGCCTCATGTATCAACGCGGCAATATGCGAGGATAGTTCATCAGTGGGTCTCGGCCATCGGGCTCGATTCAACTGTTTATGGCACACATACGATGCGGAGAACCAAGGCAACATTGATCTACAAACGTACCAAAAATCTGCGTGCCGTTCAGTTATTGCTCGGCCACACGAAACTGGAAAGCACCGTCCGCTACCTTGGTATCGAAGTTGATGACGCCCTGGAAATTTCTGAGCAAACAGAAATTTAAGCACCTGTGACGGCCGCGCGGCTAACTCTTGGATTTTAAGCCGTACGGCCGCTTTGGGTTGCGCCTGCCAACTCACACATTCGGCCAACTCCGGCCGCTCGTGAATTTCGGAAAGCTGCCATCCAAACGACAGCTCTACTTTGAAACCTGCCCGATGGCCAATTCAAACGTCTCGGCCAGAGTCGCCGTTCAGCTTGCAGGTAGATTCAGTCGGCAATGAGGCCAGTTACCTGCTGCTCACCCGCTGATGACGGTCAAAGGCAGCTTTTGTCATCGGAGTAGGACAGCAACCGACCCCGAGCTGTCATTGGCGCTGCAATAATGGGATGACTGTTTGCTGCTTTTCAAAGGCGATCCGAATTCAGCTACAAAACGCCCATCAGATTCGAGACCTGGCTATTTTCGACCTGCCAATTGATAGCAAGCCTTTGCCAGCAACTCTCCAGCGCGGCCATAGGACAAATGCTAAAACTTAGGCAGAAACGGGGAGATCTGGAATTCAAATTCCGATGATTTGATCGATCATGGCGATGATTCCGGTGCAACGTGTGGGTCACACATAACCAGCAGATCGCATTGCGATTCCGCCAGCACGTGTTTGGTTACGCTGCCGATCAGCAATTCTTCGGCAATGTGTGCCCCGTGTTTGCCGACGACAATCAGGTCGGCATCAACCTCCTGCTCCATGACAATAATCTGTTGCGATGGATCGCCGTGGACGATCCGCGCCGTGTATTCCGGTGCGGTCAGGCCAGCAGCCACCGCCAGATCGTGCAACCGTTTGCGATGGGTCTCGCTGCTGGTTCTTACATATTGGCGAATCACATGTTCATCGACACCCGCGAATGTTAGCTTGCCCTCATAGGGCAGTTCAAAGGCATGCAGCAGAACAAGGTCGGCACCCGGAGCCACTTGTCTCGCCATGCGGATCGCCTGAAGTGACACGGGTGAAAAATCCACGGCAATCAGGACGGAACGATATACCTCATGAGGAGGTTGCTTCACTACCAGCACCGGGTGCCGCGACGCCTTGCGCAACAACCGGGCCGCTGTCGACCCCAGCACCGGGTGCCGCAAAAAGGATTCGCCGCGTGCCCCAATAATCACCAGATCCACATCCAGCCCCTCAGCCTCGGCGGCGATTGTGGCGAGGGGGTTTCCATCGGCCACACAGGTATGCGGAGCGACACCCCGATTGATCGTTGCATTGCCTGTCACTTGCTCTAGGTGGGCGTGGGCATCGTTGTTCAAAGTAGCCTTCACCGCCAACACATTGTCCCCCAACATTTCACGCAGGCTATCGAGTGCACCTAACTCGATAGCATGCAGAATGTAGAGTTCGCTGTTGGCAATGGCAGCCAGATGAAAGGCACGCTCGACTGCGTGGCGGGCAGGGGCAGAGAGATCGGTGGCGGCAAGAATGCGGGAGAGCAGATTCATCGCTTATCCTCCTCGGGATGGATTAACTTAGCCTCATCCTGGCGGAGCCATCGAACTCCTCGTGCGGCGGCCCATCCAGCACAATCACCTACCTAAGCTTTGGTGAGTTTGCGGCACGCGAGAAAATATTGGTCTCACGGACTGAGACACCCAGCCAATCACTGTCTCACCTTTGAAAGACTGTATTCCAAGCAAAGCAGAGCCATCTCTGCCGATTGCTCAAATGCAATACGGGTTACCTCAATATTGAGTTGAGTAATCCGCTCGACCACGATTAGACAGCTATTGGTAAAACTGGTAGCGGCCTCTAGGGAGTTGTTTTGTGTTTCCGTGATAGTTGTGAAAAATGCTTCCATTGGACTCTCCATTGTTAAAACGTCATTGACATAGTCTGCCGCTGGCTCCTCGCCATATCAAACAGTGCTATGTGGTTGGGGGGTTATCCAGCCTTCTGGGTAACGCTTGCAACCTTTAGGTAGCGCATAGAACCATCCGGAAACTCCCAGGCAATTT
The DNA here is from genome assembly GCA_016705475.1 of Betaproteobacteria bacterium. Taxonomy (GTDB): domain Bacteria; phylum Pseudomonadota; class Gammaproteobacteria; order Burkholderiales; family Rhodocyclaceae; genus Azonexus. Next base: position 13,452 of record JADIYD010000005.1, read on the forward strand.
CCTGCCCCACCCGGAGTCCGATCAACGCACTACCCACTGGTGTCAATACGGAAATTTTGCCCATCGCCGGGTCTGACTCATCCGGATAGACCAATTCGATCTCTCGTTGTGTTCCGATACGGCAGTCGATGTAAGTGCAACGGGCGTGCATGCGAACCACGTCCTTTGGGACCTGTTCTGTTTCGACTACAATCGCTCGATCCAGCTCGTCTGCCAATTTGTCGCTCATTACATATTGACGCAAGCGCAGATAGTCTGCGGCACCGACAATAGGCGTTTCAAACCCATCTGATTTAATTGGGCTGTTCTGAGCTATGGCATAATTTAGATGTGTCATGCGCGGGAATTTTAATGCTGGCATCACAATCACACTAGACAGAAAAATAGCATCAAACTGTAGCCAAAATGGCAACAATTTTTATGGTTTATCAAGAGCTAGGAGCGAAAGCATCAATGGCTGATTTGAATCTGATGGCTATTTTCGCCCGTGTGGTCGAGGCAGGTAGTTTTTCGGAAGCGGCGCGGCGGATGGGTTGCTCCCGTTCGGCGGTCAGCAAGGCAGTGGCCAAGTTGGAAAAATCGCTCGGCGCACACCTGCTGAATCGGACAACCCGCTATCTCAGCTTGACTGAAATCGGCGCCGCGGTTGCAGAGCATAGTTCCCGCATCTTGGAGGAGGCAACGGAAGCGGAAAGACTGGTCGGTAGCCTGAACAACGAAGCGAGGGGTATTCTTCGCGTCAGCGCGTCGGTTGCCTTCGGCACGCTTCATGTTGCACCCGCCCTCGCCAAGTTTTTGCCGCGCCATCCGGAGCTTAAGATTGACCTTAGCATTACGGACCGCTGGGTGAACCTGGCCGAGGAGGGCTATGACGTAGCCATCCACGTTACCGGCGACCCCCAGCTCAATTTGGTGGCACGTCCGCTGGCGCCGGTCCGGCGGAAATTGTGCGCTACACCTGATTACTTTCGTCGGAAAGGCATTCCTCAAACCCCCGCCGATCTTGTGGCTCACAATTGCCTCGACTACACACGCTCAGGAGAGCCGGGGCGCTGGCGTTTTACCGGACCGGAAGGTGAAATTGCCGTACCGGTCAATGGCCCGCTCCATGTCGATGACGACGAGGCGCTATCGCAAGCTGTCTTGGGCGGTCTGGGGGTCGGTCTGTTGCCGACTTTCATTATCGGCAAGGATCTGCAAAGCGGCAACTTGCAGGCTGTTTTGTCCGAGTACATCCCGGTCGAGCGCTATGTCTATGCAATGTATTTGCCGACGCGCCACCTGCCAAGCAAGGTAAGGGTATTCATTGATTTCATGATTTCTCATATTGGCGAGGAGCCGTACTGGGATCGCTAGGCTATTCGAATTGATGCATGCTCAAGCGTTGCAGGCTGTGAATCGTCAGGCGCCGCCCATCGACCTGAATCAGGTCGAGATCACTCAATTCATGCAAGATGCGCGAGAAATGCTCCTGGGTCAGATTCAGCCGTGAAGCAATGATACCTTTGGTGACCGAAAGATCGAGTAGAACAGCTTCACTTCCCGGCTCGCCATTCTCCAGCTGATTGAGTAGGTAGCTGATGATGCGCTGTTTTCCGGTGAGCATGCTATAGCCTTCGACATCAAGCATCAATTGATGTGTCTGGCATGCCAAGTTGCCGAGCATCTTGCGCATGATGTCGTAATTGCGCTCCAACTCACTGAAGACTGCTGATTTTGAGATGTGCAACAGCAGGCTGCTACTGAGTGCCAGGGCCGAGACGACGTAGGGCTTGTCCAGGAACATCATGGCTTCGCCAAAGCTTTGGCCTTGTTGAACGATTTCTACAATCTTCTCGACGCCATGGGCCGAGGTGAACGACAGCTTGACCTGCCCGAAGACGACAATATGGAAGCCGGTGCACGAATCGCCCCGATGAAAGATGGGGGCGCCCTTGTCGTAGCGCACTTCCCGAGCGCCCTTGGCGATCAGGGCAATTTCTTCGTCCTCGAGTTCATTGAAGATCACGGCATTCTTCAAGTGCGTTTCGATATTGACCGGCTGCAGATCCCGCATGCGCTTCTCTTATGGCACCTGGACGGCGGCAGGCGTGCCTGCGCGGTTGGCCAGCATGAGATTTCTCAGCAGGATTTTTGCCAAATCTTCCGGCTCACTGTTGGCCAGTTGCCTGCTTGTGCCCCCCGTCGCCGTCGAAACGACAAGAATCATCCCGGCGATCCAGTAGTTGCCGGTGAGGACCTCGCCATCAATTTCACAGCTAACGGGGTGTCTTTCGTACCGTCGGTAAGCTGAATCAATCGTATTGCTGCACAAACGTTGCATGTGGCCGTCAGAGCTATACGCGATTGAGGCTGGTCTTCTGGAGCAGCCCATAAAGCTCGTCCTTGATAGCCAGCTTTTTCTTTTTCAGGACCTCGATCTCATCGTGTGTTCCGGGTTCCAGCCGGGACTCCATGTTCTTGACACGCTGATCGAGCGTGTTGTGCTTTTCGAACAGGGCCTGGACGTACCTGTCGCTCATCTTCAATTCGGAAATCAGGTCGCGATATTCATGAAACATGGGAAGCTCCTTCGTATTGAAGCGGTTTAAATGACGCCTTGGGCGAGCATGGCATCGGCCACCTTGACGAAGCCGGCAATGTTGGCTCCATTGACGTAGCTCACCTTGCCGTCTGCATTGCGGCCATAATTCAGGCATGCCTCATGAATGTTGCACATGATTTCGTGCAGGCGGGCATCGACTTCGTTACGCTGCCAAGAAAGGCGCATGGCGTTTTGGCTCATTTCCAGGCCCGAAGTGGCCACCCCGCCGGCGTTACTGGCCTTGCCCGGGGCATAGAGCACTCCATGGCCTTCGAAGACCTTCACGGCCTCGGCGGTTGATGGCATGTTGGCGCCTTCAGCAACGCAGATCACGCCGTTTTTCACCAGCCTCTGGGCATCGTCGCCGCCCAGTTCGTTTTGCGTTGCGCAAGGCAGGGCAACGTCCACCGGTACATGCCAAGGGCGCAATCCCGGCTGGAAGGCGGCACCGACCCGCTTGGCGTAATCGCTGACACGACCATAGAGATGATTTTTCACCTCCATCAGTTCGGCCAGTTTCTCCGGCGTAAAGCCGCTTTCGTCGACGACCGTACCACTTGAGTCAGACACGGTAACGACCTTTGCACCGAGAACCATGGCTTTCTCGACTGAGTACTGGGCAACATTACCGGCACCGGAAACGCTGACGCGCAGCCCCTCGAAGCTGCGGCCGCGCTGTTTGAGCATTTGCTCGGCGAAATAGACCGTGCCATAACCAGTCGCTTCGGGGCGGATCAGTGAGCCGCCGAAACTCAGGCCTTTGCCGGTGAATACGCAGTCGGAACGGTTGGAAAGCTTTTTCATCATGCCGGCCATGAAACCGACTTCCCGCGCCCCGACGCCGATGTCGCCGGCCGGAACGTCAGTATCGGAGCCTACATGGCGGAATAACTCGCTGACGAACGCTTGGCAGAAGCGCATTACTTCGCCTGGGCTGCGTCCCTTCGGATCGAAGTCGGAACCGCCCTTGCCACCTCCCATCGGCAGGGTGGTCAGGGCGTTCTTGAAGGTCTGTTCGAAAGCTAGAAACTTGAGAATGGAAAGGCTGACCGAAGGATGAAAACGAATGCCGCCCTTGTAGGGGCCGATGGCAGAGGAATGTTGGATGCGGTAGCCGCGATTGACTTGAACCTCGCCATGATCGTCGACCCACGAGACTCGGAAAATGATGATCCGCTCCGGTTCGACCAGGCGGTCGAGCAGGCCGTGTTCCGCATATTTTGGGTGGCGTGAGATGTAAGGCCACAAACTTTCGATGACTTCGGTGACCGCTTGCAGGAATTCTGGCTGCCCAGGGTTACGGTTGGCAACCTGCTGGACGAAGAATTCAAAATTCTGGTAACGCATTGTCTCTTCCCTGCTTCATGGTCTGGTGAGTTCTTCAAAATAGCCGCCAACCCAAACTGTCGAGTCATGGCAAATACACGTTCAATTGATATTGAAACGGCGACAATGGACGCCCCCGTTTGGTCCGTAAAGTTGAGGTGGTGCGTTAGTAGATGTAAGACAGCGTTGCCAACGGCCATGGCGAACGAGTTAATCGTGGGATTCTCTACGACTGTTGGACATTAAATCGAGAAGCCCAGCTCGACCATTTTTGGAAGCCTAGATGATAGAGTTGGAAGCGGCGCTTGATAAGCCACCGTTTTTGAACAAAACTGTTTCCATTTCGATAACAGTTGGTGAGCTTCATGCAGGATATCAATGACATGTTGTTCTTCGCCCACGTGGTCAAGGTCAGGAGCTTTTCCGAGGCGGCACGACGACTCGATGTCTCCAAGTCGCGGGTGAGCAAGGCGATTGCTAGACTGGAGAGCGACCTTGGCGTCCGGCTTCTGAACAGGAGCACGCGCAGCCTGAGCCTGACCGATGTCGGCGAAGCGTATTTCGAGCACTGCGACCGGATACTGGAAGAACTGAGCCTGGCCGACACGACGATCTCCCGTCTGCATCAGGAGCCGCGCGGAAAACTGAAGATCAGCGCTCCCGTGGCGTTTAGTACAATGCACGTGGCCTCAGCCTTGCCCGACTTCATGGCCCGATATCCCGACCTGACCGTTGATCTGACAATCGGCGACCGACTGGTTGATCTGGCCGACGAGGGTTACGACATCGCTCTGCGGATTACCCGCGAGCCTGGCCAGAACCTCGTTGCCCGTCAATTGGCCCCGATCCGCCGAAAAATTTGCGCCAGCCCGTCTTACATTGCCCGCCGGGGAATTCCGCTCACTCCCGAGGATCTTGTCCAGCACAATTGTCTGGACTACAGCTTCATGAATACACAAGGGGTCTGGCAACTCAAGGGGTACGACGGCGATGTTTCGATCCCGGTGTCCGGTACCCTTCGCATCAATGATGACGAGGCGCTGTCACAGGCCGTTCTCGGTGGGTTAGGACTGGCCCTGCTGCCGACTTTCATAGTTGGTAAGGATTTGCAGGTAGGGCGCCTAATTGAAGTTTTGCCAGGCTATGTGCCAACGGAACGCTTCATCTATGCCATTCATCTTCCAAATCGGCATTTGCCTTTGAAAGTCCGTGCCTTCGTTGAATTTCTTCAAGAACGTTTTGGACCAACGCCATATTGGGATCTTTAACAGAAAAGCGGTAACTTGGAGACTGCAAATAGCAGCTCGGAGTTTCTGCTTAAGTCCATCGAACAGTCAGGTGGTCAGCGGCTCATGGCCGATTGAGAGAGATCGCCATCGGCTGCTTTGTAGCACTTCAGTTCGCGGAATATGGATTGGCTGACCGCCCGGTTTCGGGAGTGGTGACCAGCCGGCATAGCACGGAGTGCGCATTCGCCAGAAAGTTCGCGACCCCGCATGGCTGAATGGCTGGTAAGCGGCGGATTGTTGCCCGATGAAGAGCATCAGGCTAACGGCCGTTATGGCCGATGAGCAGGCGGAGCAGTCACGGGGGCGAGTGGCGGGTTCCGGATTGCTTATCTGTCGTTCGTGGCTAACAATTTGCCCGTGTCGCGGTGCCCGCATTTGGCCGGAAGTGTGTGTTCGGCACGGCGCCGGTGAACAGTCAGGCAAGTCCCCGTCCGAACGGGTAACCGCTTACCACGTCGTCGCCGGAGTTACGCTTACCCTCCCGAAATTCTTGCCCTGCGAGGCCACTCCGAGAGTGGCCGCTGGTCGTCCTCAGCAAGCCCGCACCACGGGTAGCCCTTCCCATGCCGTGGTATACGCCGGCGAGAGATTTCCGCGTCGCATCTGCCATGGCCTGTCTAGCCCTTCTGTAGCGAGTCGCAGGGTTCCTCGGCCATAGCGCTGGTTGATATCATCGAGTGCCCCCATCAGTTTCGCCGCCCGCGCATCCCCGGCCCCACTCTCCGTAAAGAGCGAGAACTGCTGATTGGCCTTGGGCACTATTTCCATCAGGGTCACCCCAGCCTTGTGATACCCGTACCCCGGCCGGTAGATACGGCGCAGGACGCGCAGCGCCCACTGGGTGAGCACCCGCGTATCGGAACTGGCATCCGGCAGCGGCACCGTCACCGCCCGTTGGTACTGCGGCACCTCCGGTTTGAAAACGTTGGTCCGGAAGTGACCTGCACTGCCCCCGCCAGTGAATCCTGAGCCCGAAGTTTCTCCGCGGCCTTGGCGATATAACTGGCCACCGCTTCTTCCAGGTCGGCTAACTCATAAATCACGGCACCGAACGAACGACTGCTCATGATTTGCTGCTTATCCGGGTCGACCTCCTGCAGGTCGAGGCATGAGATGCCACGAAGCTCGCGGACGGTCCGCTCGAGCACTACCGAAAAGCGCGAACGGATGGTCTCCGGGTTGGCGTCACGCAATTGGAGAACGGTCTTGATGCCCATCGCTTCCAGCCTGGCAGTGATTTGGCGGCCGACGCCCCAGACCTCTCCGACCACAATCCTGGCGAACAGCTGGACGAGCGCCGGCTCCGACATCACCGTAAAATCACAGACGCCGTCGGCGCCGGCATGCGATTTTTTGGCACAGTGGTTGGCCAGCTTGGCCAAGGTCTTGCTGGTGCCGATACCGACACAAACCGCCAGCCCCAGCCAGTCGGCTACGCGCTGGCGAATCTCGGCCCCGTAGGAGGTATACCCTTGCCGCTCGAAGCCAGTGAAGTCGAGAAACGATTCGTCAATGCTGTAGACCTCGATCTTGGGCGAGAAACTGGAGAGCACCTCGACCACCCGGTTGCTCATGTCGGCATACAAGGCGTAGTTCGAGGAGCACGCAACGATGCCGTGTTTTCGGGCCTGCGCCTGAAGCTGGAACCAGGGCACCCCCATCGGGATACCCAGGGCTTTGACCTCGGCCGAGCGCGCCACGACGCAGCCGTCGTTATTTGAGAGGACCACGACCGGACGGGTCTTGAGCCTGGGGTCAAATAGCTTCTCGCAGCTGGCGTAAAAGTTGTTGCAATCAACTAGGGCAAATACGGGACGGTCAGGGCTCACAGCGTTAGGTGACGAACCGTTTGAATTTGCCGACGACGACACCCCACACCTCGAGCTCCATGCCCTCGTGAATCTCAAGGGCCGGGTAGCTCGGATTTTCGGCGATGAGCGCCACCCGACCGGCACGCCGGTAGAGGCGCTTCACCAGTCGCTCGCCATTGACGAAGGCCACCACGACCAGGCCGTGCCGTGGCCGGATGCTTTTATCCACGACCAGGATGTCGCCATCGAATATCTCGGCCCCCTGCATCGAGTCGCCCTCAACCGGAAAGAAGAACGTCGACACCGGATTACGAACCAGGTAGTCATTGATGTCGAGGCGTTTATCCTCGTAGTCGGCGGCTGGCGACGGGAATCCAGCTGAGATCTTTACGGTGTCGAGCGGCAATGCAAGCCGTGGTGCATGAGGCATTGGAACGACGATACCCGGCCCGAACAGGGCAGCGGACTCAAGCATGCGCTGGCGCCTCTTCTGGGTGCTGGATGAGATGCTCATCGACCGGCTCAGTCAATAAAACCATTGAGCACTCTGGGCAGACCATGCTCAGGTGCCCGTCGATAGTGGCTTGCTCAAGCTCGGCGCGGGAAAGCGGGCTGTGGCAGCTAGGGCAGACGATGCGAATCATGGCGGGCTCCTTTTGTTCAATACTGTATTTTTATACAGTCTTAGGCAAGAGGCAATACTGTATGCAACAGGCATCGTTGGCAGCCGCTAAACAAACAGATACACGATGCTGACTATCAATGCCGATGACCACCCGTTCATGCGGCAGTACCACAAGCCTGAGGACGAGAAGAGGATGGTAGTCATCCTCAACGAGAATGACTAAGACGCCTGGCTGCAAGCACGGGCGGCCGACAGCCGGGACTTCCTTCGCCAGTTCCCAGCCGACAATCTGGACGGCCAATAGCCTCAGCAGTCATTGCTTTGAACTACAAGGCTTTTACCCCGGCACGCGTCCATCCATTGCATGTTGATTTCAGCGTTCGCCCCGGCCACCACTTCTCTGGCCCGCGGAGGCACGCCTTAGGACACGATTTTCAGTACCGGCCTCTTGTCGCCCGGCATGGGTGGTGGCGGTGGCTGAGTGACCAGCTCGCCCACCAATGACTCGATCTCATCCAGCGGTATGTGCAACTCAGCCGCGATGCGGTCCCTGGTAATGCCGTCCTTCCAGAGTTCGTCAAAGACCATGCGCCAGAGTGTGGACTTCTCACGCGCAAGACCTTGAGGTTCGGTTGTTCGATATCCCAAGTGGCTCATCTGCTTGCACAGCTCGCGGTAGTGCCAGTCCGAGATCAGACCGGCGTCGAACGCCGTGCGTGCCAGAGCCGACACCGAGACGCCCCACCGCTTTTTGGCTGATACCAGCCGAGCCAGGGAGTTGACCCGGCCCATGTGACCAATCAGGTCACCCCGGTTGATCAGGAACGCCGAGGCGAACATATCGGCCTCGCGCTCGATATCCCGACCACCACTTGTCATGCCGTGGATGTGCAGGACCAGGTGGGCCAGTTCGTGGGCCGCATCAAAACGGCTGCGCTCCGCTGATTTGAAGGTGTTCAAGAAGATGTAGGGGGTGTTACCTCGCCAGCAGGAAAATGCATCGACATGCTTGTGCTGCTCGGCCAACGAGAAGACCCGGACCCCCTTGGACTCCAGCAGCTTAATCATGTGCTCGATCGGCTTGGTTCCCATGCCCCAATGGCTGCGCAGAGCCTCGGCAGCCGCAATGGGATCTTCGTCACGCAGGTCAAGCAGCTGCGCTGCGGGAAGCTCGAATCTCTCGGCCACCCAACCATGCAACTCAAACGCCAGATCGCCTGCTGCCAGAGCCGCGTCGCGCTGGCGAGCCGTGAGCGACGACAAGCTACGAAAGCTCACTGCCTCGGCACCAAGCGCTTCGCTGTCGCTGAGATAGAAGAATTCCGTCGGATAATTCAAGGCGTGGGCCAGCGCACGCACGGTATCACTGCCCGGTTCTGGGGTATCGCCTGCCTCTAAGCGCGTGAGCGTCAGAGCCGTCAGGTGTGCCTTCTCTGCCAGTTCCTTCTTTGTGAGCTGTCTGCGCTTTCGAGCTAGCGTAAGCCTGCTCCCGTTAAACATACGCTGCTTCGTTCTTCATCTTCATCTTCACTTCTTTGCTATTCGCACCTCATGCTCCACGGGACCGCTGCCATCGTCGGGCTGACCGATGTTGCCGGGCGTGGGTTCCAGATCCTCGTCAACGACCCAGATACGTTTGCTGAAGCCCTCGAACTGGTTGCCCTCGAAGGCTTCAGGGCAAGAGACCTCGGCCCGCAACCTCTTGGAATCCGCGCTCACGCAGACAGCCCACACGGTCGGCGCGCAGCCAATAGCGTCCACTGCCTCCGGGGCGTCTCGATCGAAGAGCTCGGCCTGGCCGTTCTGGATAAGCTTGCGCGACCCAGCCCCCTTCCCCGAGATAGCCTGAGGGTTCTGTTCTGTGCAGGCGATGTCGACGTTCTGAAAGCAGATCTGGATCCCGAGCTTGTCGTTGACGGTCGCCTCCACGTTGCCGGTGCGGCTTAGCCGCCAGCCCAGAGGCAAAGATCCATGCGGATAGCCCGGACGCCATTGATATAGGCCAGAGTGCCCGGCGTGCTCGAAGGGTCGATCTCTAGAGCTTCGGCCTTGGCTGCCGCAGCTTTCCGAGCTATGGACGTGACAATATCCACCGTCAGCCCGAGCGAGTGTAGCTCCTGATGGACCGAAAAATCTTCATTGATGACAATGGGTGTTTGCTGAAACATAAATTTAGAATGTTGATTTTTAAGACCTGCATTGTAGGCGGAAAAAATCAACACGTGTGAAATTTTATTTAAGATTTCTCAGCGGCGTGCTCTGGCCGCCATCGAAGAGTGTGAACGGCATCGATGAGGGGGCATTCGACCGCATTCCAAAAGTCTTAGAGGCAGCAATGGCCGGGAGTGAATTCGTGAGATCGCGGCGCGACTGTTCAACGCGATTCTTGGCTGAGCGGCAGGTCAGCAATGAATCGGTTACCCGCCGCTCGGTCGAAATCTGCCTCAAACGTCATCTTCCTGATCTAACGAACTCACCCAAGGAGTCGTACGGAAAAAAGCTTTGCATAAGGCAGAGGTGCCGTCGCCAGACCCGCCTTGTCAAAGGTCCTCTGGGTAATGCACAGTTGCCAATCAATCCGATCCTATGTGTCATGCAATGGGGAATGTTTCTAGCGGCATATTTCCGCTAATATCGAAATCCCCTCTCAAGTCCGCCATTCCCACGAGACACCACAACCTCGGCTGCCTATCCTCCAGTCATGTGCTCGCAAGGGCAATACGCCGCCACAGAACTGGGGAAAGCCGCATGTTAACCGCCACATCAGCGACTCGTCAGCATCACCTCTCACCTCCATCGGAGGAGGGTAAAGCTCACCATGTCATCGAGACTCGCCTGTGGCTCGAGGAGCACGACTGGCTTTACCGCCTGCTGCGTAGCGAAGACAACGTTTCGCCAACCTTCCGCTTTCCCGATCTTATCAGCGCCAGCGTCTCGCTGGTCTTCACGCATCAGGACGCCCCCTGTCGCATTTTCCGGTATCTCGGGACCGAACTTGTTCTTCGCTCGCCCGAAACACCGCGCCGCCGCGAATCGATGTGGCGGCACCAGTACCAGTTGCTGTTGGACCTGCAACGTTCTCCCGCTAACCGGCACCCCAACCCCAAGTTCCAACTCGACCAATTGACCACGGCCTGCGTCGCCCTGTGCCGGGCAGAGGATGGCTCGGGCGCAGGCATCCTGCGGCAGGCCCGCCGCAACATGGCCGAACGTTCCCTTCCCGGGGGAGATGCGCCGCCCGGCTGAGGCTTACGACGCCCCCTGACTGGCATGCACCCGCTTCTGACCCGCTCGCTCACCGTCACCCTGCCTGGCTAACGCCAGACCGACCCGAACCCGACCCTGACCGTCCGCGCAGCGCCGACGGCCCAGACCCTCGCTGCCCGCCTACCCGGCGGGTCGTTCCGGTTTCGTTGGAGAGGTGACTCATGCGTCTGCCGCTGTACTTTGCTGGTCTGGCTGCCCTGGCCGTCCTGGCGACCGCGCCCACCTGGGCGTGGGCCTGCTGGGAGGAAGCCGCCCAGCGCTACGGCATCTCGGCCGACCTACTCTATGCCATCGCCCGGGTCGAATCGAATCTGAATCCGAAGGCCGTCAACCGCTCGCACCTCCAGCGCACCGGGTCCTACGACATCGGTCTCATGCAGATCAACAGCGGCCATCTTTTAGCCCTGTCACGCCACGGCATCCGGGAAAAGGATCTCTTCGAGCCCTGCACCAACATTCAGGTCGGCGCCTGGTTGTTGTCTGACCTGTTCTCCCGGCAGGGTGCGACATGGGATACGGTCGGTGCCTACAATGCTGCCTGCTCACAGCTCAATGGCGAAGCCTGCACAAAGGCTCGAGCCCAATACGCCTGGCGGGTATATCGCCAGTTGCCCGCGCAACATAGTAGACAACTCACCGGGGTAACAGAGAGGGGCAAACAGACGCCCCAAAGCGAAACATTCGCCCTGATGTCGGTAAGGGTGGCGCCATGAAAGCCGCCCTTCTGAACTACCGCAGGCTCGTCCTCTTTGGCTGTTGCACCTTCTTGGCTGCATCGTGCAGCCTGTTCCATAACTCGGCGCCACAGGATCACCCAAAGAACACGGGTGACGCTGCCCCCTGGCAACTAGCGCAACTCGATTTTGGCCGCCAAGCCGCTTTCGGACACTGCGTACCGCCAGCCTGCCCGACCCGTACACCGAAGACCCTCGCAACGGATTCCTCAGTTCGGACGATCAACGGCGCAGCACCCTCCTCGTCAGCCCAGTCCATCCCCTCTGAAGCTATCACCCCGCTCCCAACACCCAAGATCGACACTTCGCGGACGATCATTGTCCAGTTCGACCTCGGCAGCGCAAAGCTAAGCCCCGCTGCCCGTTCCAGCCTGAATGGGGCAATGAGCACCCTGCTTTCGGCACGCCAGATCATGATCGTCGGCCGTACGGACAACACCGGGCCGCTGGCCTTCAATGAATCGCTGGCCCTCGCCCGCGCGCTGGCGGTTCGCGACCACCTGCTCAGCACCCACCCGAGGCTGACACCCACACTCAGCGTCAAGGCCCGCGGTGCGTGCTGCTTCATTGCCGCGAACGACACCCTGGCCGGCCGCACGCAGAACCGGCGGGTCGAGTTGGTCTTTGATCTGCGCGACAAGGAACGGCCGTGACATCGCGGCTTCCGCCGGCTGACATTCAAATCCATTACCCGCCGAGCGCATGCGCTCTCACCCACCGGCATGTTTATGTGCCCACCCGCCTTCCTACCCCCTATTCGTCATTCCACTTTTGTTCGGAGGTTCTCGTGAACGCTACAGCCCCTGTTTCTTTCCCTCACCTTGCCGCCCGTAAGCCGATGAACCTTACCGTGCTACTGGCGACGATCGTCGTCGGTCTCGGCGCTGCCTTTCCCGGTTACGCCCTGGATCTGGTGGCATTCACCGGCATCACCGGGCCGCTCACTTCAGCCCTGACCCAGATCGCCGCACTTGGCCCGGGGATCAAGGCCCTGGTCGGCTTCGTCGGCTTCGTCGTCGCCCTCATCTCGCTATCGGCTCTGCGCAATTTCGGCCCGGTCTTGTTCTACATCGGGCTGGCCATCTTTGCCGCCGTGGGCCTGGTGATCGCCGGCGCGATCATGGGCGCGGTGATCTGAAACGCTGGCATCGACCCCAGGAGCCCGATATGCAAGCCGACACCTACATCCCGCGGCGTCTCGATGATCAATGGAAGATCGGCTTCTGGGATGTCGATGTCGCCGCGCCGATCCTGTTCATGTTTTTCGTTGGCTATATGTCCGGCAGCAAGACCTCGTTCGCCGTCTGCATGGCGGCAGGCATCTTTGTCTCGCGCTGGATCTCGCGCATCAAGGCAGACAAGCATCCGGCCTTCGCCATCCACTGGCTGTACTGGCACCTGCCAGCCAGTCCGCTGACCACGATGCGAGCCACGCCGCCATCGCACATCCGCCGCATGGTCGGCTGAGCCAAGGAGAAAAACCATGGACTTTGAACGACTCAACGGCGACGTCAAGGAAATGCGCCGCCGCAACCGCGGGCTCGGTCTGGCCGTCGGTGTCCTGGCCGCCGGCCAGATCCTCGCCCTGATAGTTATCCTCAACCTGCTCGGCACGGTACGCACCGTCGTCGTGCCGCCCTCGATCGACAAGACCTTCTGGGTCACCCGCGACAAGGCGAGCAGCGAATATCTCGAGCAGATGGGCAGTTTCATCGCCTGGCTGGTCCTCGACGTGACGCCGGCCTCGATCGACTGGAAGAAGGAAATTCTGCTCGGCTATGTCGAACCGGAACAGTACGGCCCGTTGAAGACCCGACAGGAAGTGGAAGCCGAACGCCTGAAACGGATCAACGCCGCCACCGTCTTCGCGCCCCAGCAACTGGTCCCCAGCGAAGAAGGCCAGAGCGTCGTCATCCGCGGCCGCCTGCGCACCCTGGTCAATGGCTTCGAGACAGCAAACGACCTCAAGGCCTATCGGGTCGAATTCAGCTACGCCGGTGCACGCATGCATCTGAAAAGTTTCAAGGAGGTAGCCAATGTCGGCAACTGATTTCCGCCAGGCCCTATCCCGACCAGTTCCAATGCCTCGGCGCGGATGGACGATGTGCGCTGTTCAGGTCATCGCCTGTCTCGCCACCATGACAGCCGTGCCCGCCCAGGCACTGCAACTGGTCGAGGCCAGCGACGGCGCTTCGGTCGAAGCCATCCTGTCGATCCGCGAACCGACCCGCATCCGCATCGAAGGCGCATCGATCACTGATGTCTTTGGCAATATCCATTCGAGCCAATGCGGCTTGGCGGCGGCGCTTCCCACCGGTCCGGGTATGACACCCGCCGGTACCGGTTCATCGCCGATCAATCCGGCTGGCGAGATCGCCCTAACCTGCGATCGCGACAAGGGCGAAATCTATGTCCGTCCAGTCGGCGACTCCGCCAAACCGATCAATCTCTTCGTCGCATCGGCCAACGCCACCTATACCTTGCTGCTACGCCGTTCGGATACCCCGGCCGACACCATCGTCATCCGCGACAAGACGCCAAAGGCCTTGAAACACGTGCAATCGGCTCCAGCCGGCCCGTCGCCCAACCAGGTACGGGCGATGAAGGCCCTGTTGATAGCCATGGTTTCGGATCGGGTGCCGCCGGATATCCGGGTCGAAGAGACCCACGGCACACTCCCGTTGTGGAACGAGGCGCGGTTTTCGCGGGTGCGCCAGTACGAGGGGCGAAGTCTGGTCGGCGAGAAATACCTGCTGCAGAACATCAGCGATGCCCCAATGGTGTTGGCCGAACAGGAATTCGACCGCGAACAGGGCAGCGTCGTCGGTATCGCCGTCGAGCACCACAACCTTCGCCCCGGCGAGAGCACCAGCGTCTATGTGATCCGCCGCGGAGAAACGCCATGATTACGCCCCGTCAGTGGATGCAAACGCTGCGCGGATTACCACAGCAATTGCTGCAGCACCTGTCCCCGCGACAACGACAGTACGCCATGCTCGGCGCCCTGCTGGCCGGCGGCGTCGGGCTGCTCTGGTCGATTTTCGCATTCACGGCGAGTAGTCCTCCTGCGAGCACTGCGCAACCCGCCGCCGGGCCGGCCAGTTCGGTCACCAATATTGGCGTGATGTCGCCTGGCGCCCAGGTCAATCCGGTCGATCAGTGGGTCGGCACAGCCGGCCGCAAGCTTGCGCAGTACGAGAACGAACGCGAAGAACAGGGACGACTCAACAAGGATCGCCAAACCTTCGAAGCGAAAACGATGCAACGCTTTGCCGAACTGGAACAGCGACTGACTTCGACCCAGCAGGCTGCAGCGACGCCCGTGCCGTCGACTCCACTCCCGACCATACCACCGGCGGCGAGCCTGCCCCCAGCGCCGCCACCGTCCAGGGGCTTGCCCACCGGAGCAATGCCGAGTGGCACGCCAGGCGACC
Organism: Betaproteobacteria bacterium; assembly: GCA_016705475.1. Classification (GTDB taxonomy): domain Bacteria; phylum Pseudomonadota; class Gammaproteobacteria; order Burkholderiales; family Rhodocyclaceae; genus Azonexus. Next base: position 28,522 of record JADIYD010000005.1, read on the forward strand.
TGCTGGCGCCGAGTCCACTTACTGTGCCAACGCCAGCGATTACCCGGATTAGCGTGGCCGAGCGCTCCCTGCTCGCCAGCACGGGAGAGAAAGCAGAGCGCGCCGCCGGGGCTGGATCACAAACCACCCGAACCGTATCCACCTTCCTGCCCGTCAGCTTTACCCGTGGCACGCTATTGGGTGGCCTGGATGCACCGACCGGCGGTCAATCGCAATCTAATCCGCACCCGGTCCTGATCCGTCTTTCAGACAACTCCTTCCTGCCCAACCGCTTCCGGAGCCGAATACCGGGAGTGCTTCGTGGTGGCCGCCGGCTATGGCGACATCAGTTCCGAGCGGGCCTACCTGCGTACCGAGAGTCTGTCTTGTGTGCGCACTGACGGTGCAACGCTGGAAGTCAAGATTCAGGGCTCGATCTACGGCGAGGATGGCAAGGTCGGCATGCGCGGGCGGCTCGTCACCAAGCAGGGCCAGATGCTCGCCAACGCCTTGCTGGCCGGCGTGGTCAGCGGCATCGGCCAAGGCCTGGCGACCTCGTCGACCGAATACAGCACCTCGGCTCTCGGCACGGTCGCCAGCGCCACTGGTGCCGAAGCCTACCGCGCCGGCCTCGGCTCGGGTGTCGGCAAGGCCCTTGATCGCCTGGCCCAGTACTACATCAAGCTCGCCGAGAACACCTTCCCGGTCATCGAAGTGGACGCCGGCCGCGAGGTCGATGTGGTGATCACAAAGGGCGTGCGCATCGATGTGCCGATGACAAGCGGCGAGCCAGCTACCGCCCGCTTCGCCAATTCCCCTGAAACCCGTTATCTGGAGACCTCGGACGATGGCAACTACTAAACCCATGCGCCGGCGAGCACTCGTCGCGGCCTTGAGCATGACAATTTTAGGTACCTGCTTCGCCGTCAATGCGGCCACGCCCGACAAGACGCAGTTGCTGACAGCCTTGCAAAAAGCCCATCCGGGGACGCAGTTCTCCAGCATCGCCCGCACGCCCATCGCCGGCCTCTACGAGGTCTGGATGAACGGCAACGTGGCCTATGTGTCGGCCAGGCAGCCGCGCTACTTTCTCTTTGGTCATCTGTTCGATACCAAGAGCATGAACGACCTGACCGGCCCGAAACTGGCGCAGGCCGGCAAGGCAAAAAAACCCGCTGAAGCGCGCCAGAAATACCCGCCAAGCACAGCATCACCGATCCGCTTCGAACAGTTGCCTCTGAGCGATGCGGTTAAGACGGTGCGCGGTACTGGCCAGCGCCGGGTGGCGGTTTTCAGCGACCCCAATTGCCCTTACTGCAAACAGTTGGAGGCGGAACTGGCCGGCCTCGACAACATCACCATCTACACCTTCCTGCTGCCTTTCCTGGGTGAAACGAAACCAATCGCCGTCTGGTGTGCGGCCGATCGCACTTCGGCCTGGCGGCGCCTGATGCTCGATGGAGACGACAGCCTGCTCAACACCGGCGCCGCCTGTGACCACCCGATCAGTCGCAACCTGGCGTTGGCCCGCCAACTCGGCGTGCAAGGCACGCCCACACTGATCTGGGCGGATGGCACCCGTAGCGAAGGGTTCGTTGGACAGACCGTGATCGAATCACGACTCGCCGCGACCGCTTCACAAGTTGCGCCGGAGAAACAGCCATGAAGGCCCTCGTCCTGCGAATGGGTGCTGTCTGCCTGCTTCTCCCCTTGGCCGCCTGCATGAACATGTCCGGCCTGGGCGGCGACTCGAAGTACGCCTGCAAGGCACCTGATGGCGTTGCCTGCGACTCGGTATCCGGCACCTACGCCAATGCCCTTCACGACAATCTGCCCAGCCAGCAGGCCCAACGCTCCGCTCGCCGGCAGAAAGAGACATCCGAAGAGAACGCCACCCCACGCTTGGACGTCCTATTTCCTCGGCAACAGCCAACCTTTCCGGGATGGCCGTAACGCCGAGTCCCTTGCGCACCCAGGCCCGCATCCTGCGGCTGTGGATCAAACCCTGGGAAGACGCCGACGGCGATCTCTACGATCAGGGCTATGTCTATGTGCAGGTAGATAACGGTCAGTGGCAGATCGACCACGTGCAGCGCCAGATCCGTGATCTCTATGCCCCGCTGAAGCTGCCACCCAAACCGGCCACGGAGGCAGCAACCGAACCCGGTGCCAGTACACCGTCGCCCCTACCAATGTTGCAACGCCCGCCGCTGCCCGGGGCCGGCGCCAACCCTGCGCAGTGAGGTCAAGATGAACACCGCCCACAGCGATCCCCATTTCACCGCTCAGCGCGACCACGCCCACGCCCCCGCGCTTTCCCTTCGGCGAGCCGGCTGACACGCCGGCCGAACAGTTCGCCAACTGGCTGCCTTACTCTGGCTATCTCGCCGCCGAGAAGATTTTTGTGAACCGCGACAGCATGGGCGTCATGCTCGAACTGATGCCGCAGTCGGGGGCCGACGAGCGGATGGCGGAAGTGTTGATTTCGCTCTACGCCAATTGCCCGCCCGGCACCGGTATCCAGTTCCATCTCTTCGCCTCGCCGCAGGTGCGCAGCCAGTTGCGCCAGTACGCCAATCTGCGCGTTGAGGATGAGGATCAGGCCGAGCAGGCCAAACAGTGGGGCCGCCCGGCGCGCAACGGCAATCTGTTCCGCAAATTGGCGCGCCAGCGCACGTGGACCACCTGTTGCAGGGCGCCCAGAAGTCGCTGACCGCCGGTTTCCACTACACGATCCGGGATTTCCGGCTAATGCTGAGCGTCGCCTTCCCGGGCGACCCGGAAGACCTCAACAAACGCGACGAACTGCTCGCCCTGCGCGACTCGATGTCGTCCAGCCTGCGCTCGGCCTCGCTGCCCAATCGCGTTTGCGATGCCGCAGACCTGATCAACTGGTGTGCACTGTTCACCAATCCCGACCGCATCTCGCAGACCGATGCGCCGGACCTCAATTACGACGACGGCCGCGAACTGCGCGACCAGATCGTCGATTTCGACACCATCCAGGACCCGCATCCGAGCGGCCTGACCTTGTGGAAGGAAGCCAGTCCCGATGTACTGGAGGCGCGTTTCTACTCGATCAAGAGTTTTCCGGAACGCTTTGCATTGTGGCAGATGGGATCGCTGATCGGCGACCTGATGCAGCCGGCCTTGCAGTACAGCGCCCCCTTCCTGCTGACGCTTGGCGTCCAGGTCCTCGACCCCAACCTCACCAAGTCGGTGGTCACCGCCAACCATGTACGGGCGACGCAGAATGCCAAATCGAAGATGGCCGACGTCATGCCGGACGTCAACAAAAAGCTGCAAGACTGGACGGCGGCGGCCGATGCCATCGATACCGGCGGCAACCTGGTCAGCCTCTACCACCAGTTGGCAATATTCACCGCCCCCAACAAATCGGTTGCCGCCCACGAAGCCGCCAATGCGATCTGGCGTGGCCGCGGCTTCCAGCTCAATGCCGACGCCTACATGCATCGGCAGGCCTTGCTCGCCAGCCTGCCGATGACGCTGACCGAGAAGTTCCATAGGGACTTGGTCAAGATGCGCCGCGTCACGCGCAAGACCATGGCCAATGCCATTCATATGGCGCCGCTGATTGCCGAGTGGCGCGGCACGCGCACCCCCCCTGCCCTGGTTTTCGGGGGGCGGCGTGGCCAGTTGATGACCCTCGACATATTCGACAACGATCTGGGCAACTACAACTTTGCCATCATCGGTGCCCC
>JADIYD010000006.1 GCA_016705475.1 Betaproteobacteria bacterium
AGCGTTCGAAGAATTTGAGGTAGTTGGCGTAATAAACGACGCCGCCGGCATCCGTGCCTTCGTCATAGACGCGGACAGGGATGGTAAAGGCGTTGGGTTTCCGCCCGTATTTCATCCCGTGATTTTACCTGCGCTGCAACAATGTTCTGCAACAATCTGTTTCCAGAACGATTGTGGAGAATCCTCGACCCTACCTCACCCCTCCGCGAGCAGGTCCCGAACGACAGCACTGGCCGGTTCGGCCAGCCTGAGATGGTGATAGATTTGGCGGGCGTCGCGATGCGGCCGCGCAAGGTGCGCTGGAGGTAGCCCGGCTGAACCAGGGCCCAGCACGTCCTCGATGGTGGCCGCGCGCTTCGCCAATGGCTGGCCGCGATGCTGTCCACGCCAACCGGGCCGCCGAATTTGTCGATGACGGCGGAGAGCAGCCTGCGGTCCATGACGTCGAGGCCGGCCGGATCGACGTCAAGTGGCGTGCAGCGCTCCGTCGGCGACGCCACTGGTGATGTTGCCATCGGCCTGACCTCGGCGTAGTCGCGACGCGACGCAGCAGGCGATTGGCGATGCGCGGGCGTGCCGCGCGAACGTTTGGCGATCTCAGTTACCCTCGGCGTCAATCGGTGCATTACAGGCGGCTGAGCGGTGACGATGCGTTTTTCAACTCTTCCGCCGTGTAGAACTCCAGGCGGGCGACGATGCCGAAACGGTCGCGCAGCGGATTGGTCAGCATGCCGGCGCGGGTGGTGGCATCGACCAGCGTAAAAGGGCGAACCGTCAAAACGAGCTTGACCGAACGCGCGCGGCCGGGCCCTTCACCGATCATGGATGCTCGATCTGGAAATCCTCCAGCGCCGGGTAGAGGATTTCTCGACCACTGGGCTTAAACGGCAGGATTTAATGACGAACAACACGTCGTGCGGTTCGAGATTGGTCAGGATGGCGGCGAGGTCGCGTCGTTCAAGCACCGGACCGGAGGTCTGGCGCAGATTGATGCCCATTTGGGCGCGTTCGAGCGCCTCTTCCTGCGCCTGACTTGGAATTCGGGGCGATAATGCCGGTCGACCGTGGGGCAATCGTCCCCGGACCCAGTTTGTCGGTTTCGATCATGCCGGTGGAGTTCCTCTCCACGAAGCCAGCGCTGCAACAGCATCGCGTCGCCGAGCGCCAGCAAGACTGGGCCATGAAGATGCCGATGAAGCCAAAGACCAGCACGCCGCCCAGCACGCCAAGCGCGATGAGCAGGATGGACAGCCCGGCACCACGGGCGATCAGGATGGGTTTGACGAAATTGTCGATGCTGCTGATGACGAACAGGCCAGGGTACCGCACCATGGAAATCGCCCAGCCGGTCTGGCCTTCGCTGTACAGCCAGGCCGCTGCACTCCCCAGATCAGCGCGGGCCGACCGGGATCATCATAGGAAGATGGCGGCGGAAGCCGAGCAGCATGGCCTGGGACGCCGGCCCAATCAGGAAGCCGGGATCATCGCCACGGTACCCTGTGGGCCGCCGCCGTGCCGACAATGCCGAGCATGACGCTGACCACCGTGCCGCGCGCCTTGTCCGGCTGGTTCTCCGCGCGAGTTCGCCGCCCAGCTTGCGGGGCGCCGAGATGGCAGAGCGTTGCTGATCGCCGCACCGTCGCGGTACAAAAAGAAGGTGACGTAAGAGAACCTGCAACGGTTGAGCAGGCCGTTGGCCGCGATGCCGAGCACCAGCGCAACGGTGCGGGCCGGGGCGATCAGCCGCTTGACCAGGGCGTTGAGTTCTTCGCGGTTGCCGGCCAGACGGTGCCAGGCCGCATCGATTTCGCTACCGAAGAAGGGGAGGCCGACCAGCCAGCCCGGCGGATCATCGGGCAGGCCCTTTTCGATGTAGGGCGGAGGAAAATCGATCAGGTTGTCGGCACTGCTGGCCAGCGAACCGGCCATGACCAACGTCGGGCAAGAGAGGCAGGATCAGCGCCAGCGTCATCAGCGAAGCGCCCACTCGTATCGCCCACCGAGCCTCGGCAGCAGCTTCTCGGCATAGAACGCCAGGTGCAGATCCAGACGACAAAGGCGAACAGGAATGCGCCGATGAAAGGCAGCAGGAGCGCGATGAAGCCGATGATGAGCAGCACCACCAGCGCAATCTGCGCCAGCCGCTTGGGGTCGTTTGCTTTTCGGAATCATCAGCGGGGCGCTGCGGGGCGCGAGAGGAATCCCCCTGGAGGGCCGCCGGATGCCATCCGAGGTGCCGATGTCAGGGGCCGGCAATTGCTTCATCGCGCGGCCGCTTCTTCTCGTTGTAGCCGAGGGCGAGCAGGGCGTTGGAAATATCCTGCTTGGCATCATCGACCGCAGCATGCAGAAACGCCGCCAATGGTGTCGGCCACGCTTGCCCTTGAGTTCGAGGAGCAGGCGCTCGGCGGTCTTTGCCGATGCCCGGCACCTTGATCAGCCGCCCGAGCTCCTGCTGCGCGACCGCTGCGGCCAGATCATTGACCGACAGGCCGGAGAGGACCGACAGCGCCGTGCGCGCCGATGCCCGAGACCTTGAGCCAACTGACGGGAAGGCGAAGCGCTCGGTTCGGTCAGAAACCGTAAAGAAAATGGCCCGTCCTCGCGCACCGAAATGGGTGAGCAGCGTGACCTTCTCCGCCAGCTGCCGGCGGCAGGTTGTGGAAGGTGCTCATCGGCACATCAAGTCGTAGCCGACGCCATTGAGGTCGAGCACGATCTGCGGGGGTTCTTTCTCTGGCGATGAGGCCGGTCAGTCTTCCGATTATTTTCAGGGTCAATCTCTTTCTGGAGAAAGTACTGTATTTCCACAGGTTCTCATCCTATCAGTCGCCCGCCGCGAACGCGATAGCCGGCCCGTCGCCAGCGCCCCAAACCCCTGCCCGCCATGCGCGTGGCAATGGCGCAGGCCAACGCATCGGCTGCGTCGGCCGTCGGCGATCCGGGGTTCAAGAGCCGGACGACCATGGCCTGCACCTGATCCTTGGGCCGCCTTGCCGTGGCCGACCACGGCCGCCGGTCTGCAGCGCCGTGTATTCGGCCACCGGCAGGCCGGGATGGACCAGCGCGCTGATCGCCGCACCACGCGCCTGCCCAAGCAGCAGCGTCGATTGCGGATTGATCGCCGACGAACACCTTTTCCACCCCGCCGCTTGGTTGGCGGGTAGGTCGCGATAACTCGCTGATACCGGCGAACAGCGTCTTGATACGTTCGGGCAGGGACCCTTGTCGTTCGACTGGATGCAGCCAAAACAAGCTGCTGCCATTTCCTGACGACGCCAAAGCCGGTCACCCGCAGACCCGGATCAATCCCCCAATACGTGGCGCAGCCCTGGCGCCGTGAACCTGGCGGGTGGTTGGCTTAGCGCAGGCTAACCGGTTTCGGCCGGTTAGGCGAAGCACGCGGTCGAAGCTAAAACTGGTCACCCGAGACCAGGTCGAGCCGAATACGCGGGGCGGTGATGCTCATTTCGTCCTCGCACCAGATAAACGCCACCGCAGCGACCAACATGCCGAATGCTGCGGTCAACGTCAAATCTTCGCCAAAATGAACAAGGCGATCAGGCCGTTGTCGGTGGCGGCAGGCAGAACAGGGCGCGACATTGACGGCGCTGCCGCTGCGGATCAGGGTTAAGCAGGCTGATCGCGCCAAGCGAAAGAACGAGCACCAGCCAGCCGAGGGCAAAGACGAAACTGACCGGTCCATTCAATCCGGTAATCCTCCAAAGGGCCACGGCAACTGCGGTGACGATCGCGGTCGGCACGAACTGAATGACCGAGCCGGTACGCAAATCGAACTTTGGGCAGAAACGTTCTGTAGGGTGCCGCCGTGATGCCGGCACGGCAACGACCGCCGGAATCAGCATCGGCCCCAGCGCGCCATCGCTGAGCTTGCCGACACGACCAGCCGACACCGACAACCCAACCCCAGCCCGGCCCATTGGCGAGCGCTCCCTTCTCACTTAGCAACCAACCGGCGCAAAGGCCGAGCAACGGCTGCATGCCGACGACCAGCGCCGTCACCCCGGCCGGCAGGCCATGTTTGATGGCGACGAAGACGCCGCCGAGAAAAACGGGCACGAACGGAGCACGCCGGAAACGGCGATGCAGCCAGTCGCGCGGTTTCCGCCAGGGCGCCAGGTGGCCAGCGCGATCGCCAACATCAGCGATGACCAGCCCGTAGCGGTGAGCAGGAAGGAAAGCGGTTCCGGCTAAAGGCAGGCCGAGCTTGGCGCCGATGAAGCCGGTGCTCCACAGAAAGACAAAGCAGGGAGTAGAAACGCTGCATGGTCAGGACGATGAGCCGCCAGCACAGAGCTGACGGGGCTCGAGCAGGGTTTCAAACAGCGTTCGCGCGTCGCCGCTGGCCCGGTGACGGCGCAGTGCCAGCCGCAGTTCAACCAGCGACCGAGTTCGTGCCACAAAACGTGATTTCTCGCACTCGGACACAGTTCGCGGATATCCTGGCGAATAGAGGGCACCAGGATCGCGCGTCGCACATCACGCTGAGCCAGACATAATCGACACCAGGCGTCGCAGACGCGTTGTCCACCAGGTCCTGGTTGAGCACCCTGCAGGCATCGAGGGCGGACTTTCCGTGACTGACCAGGTGTTCGCGAGTAATGCCATGCACGGCTTCAGCCGAGGTATCCCAATGTACTCACCCCTGGCTCCGGGCGAATCAGCGTGCAGCACGCTGCCGCCCGGCATGTCGCAGCCAATCTCGATTGGATAGTTGCCCTGCCGAAGCCGAAGCTTCGATGTCGATGATGACAGGCAGCGTCATGCGCCGCCGGGCTCTGGCGCCTGGCTTTCAGCCGCAGGCCGGCTCTTGCAGTTGGCCGCATCAGCCGCGCAGGCTTTTCGTTGAGGCAGCGCAGGCGCTTTCGTCCGGTAGGTGAAGCATCCCCTTCGGGTAGGAGCAGACCAGTTTGGTCAGCTTGCCCTGGGCCACCACCTTCAGGCTCGTCGCCTTCAAGGCCTTGAACTGGGCGGCTGGCAGATCGCACGAGACGTAGCCGTCGAACTCGCCATCCTTCGATTCCCAGCGCGCCGTGTTCTTCATCGGCGATAGTCCTCGTAGCGGACACGAATCGGTCTGATTTGCGTAAGCCTTGGCGTTGTCGCCGCAATACCCGTTGAAGGGAATTTCAGCTCTTCTTCTGTCGGGCAGGCATTGACCTGAACGGCGCCGGTCAAATCAGGACAGGAAAAAGTGGCAGCAACAGCCGGAAAAAAACTCACCGAGGCTGCGAACACGGCAAGGGTGAGCGAACGACGATCTGGGGGAATCCTTGATTGCAACGGCAAGGTCGAGCGCGGCTGATCTCTTCGTCGCGCCAGCGAAACCGGGGACGACGTTTGATTATTCCGGATTCCCTTGCGCGGGAAATGATCCATGCTAATAAACTAGCGCCTCGCGGCACCTTAGTCTTCGATCACTGCCGTCGTGTAGATTTCCTGGACGTCGTCGAGGTTCTCCAGCGCGTCGGGCAGTTTCTGCATCTTACGCCTTCCTCGCCGGCAAAGACGTTTTCGCCTTCCGGCTTCATCGTCACTTCGCCGAATTCCGCCTTGAAACCAGCAGCTTGAGCGCATCCCTGACGGCCATGTAGTCGTTCGGCGGCGTCAGCACTTCGATCGAGCCGTCGTCATTGGTCGCCACGTCATCGGCGCCGGCCTCGATGGCGGCGTCCATGAGTGCGCCTTCGTCCGTGCCCGGGCGAAGATCATCCGGCCGCAGTGCTTGAACTGGAAAGCCACGCAGCCGTCGGAACCCATGTTGCCACCGTACTTGGAAAACGCATGGCGAACTTCGGCCACCGTGCGCACCTTGTTGTCGGTCAGGCAATCAACCATGATCGCCGCGCCGCCGATGCCGTAGCCCTCGTAGCGGATCTCGATGTACTCGACGCCTTCGGGTTCACCCGTACCTTCTTTGATCGCCGTGTCGATCTTGTCCCCGGGCATATTGACGCCCTGGCCTTGTCGACCGCAACACGCAGGCGCGGGTTGAAGTTGATGTCGCCGCCGCCCATCTTGGACGCAACGGTAATTTCCTTGGCAATCTTCGAGAAGGCGGCACCGCGCTTCTCGTCCTGGCGACCTTTACGGTGCTGGATATTGGCCCACTTGGAATGACCAGCCATGCTGTTTCCCTGAATGCAAATAACGAAGAAGGCGAGATTTTACTCGCCCGGCGACTTCTCGTCAGGGCGAAGTAGGCCCCAAACTTACGCTATTTAACAAAGCGCTAGCGCAGCGTTGCTAGAATGCTGGAATACCTTTCCCCGCTGGAGTCTGCCGCCATGTCCGAACCCATGTACCTCGCCAAATCCGAAGAAGGTTACCCGGCCCTGCTGCCGCAGATGGCCAACCGCCACGGCCTGATCACCGGCGCCACCGGCACCGGCAAGACCGTGACCCTGCAATCGATGGCCGAACGGCTCTCCTTTGCTGGAGTACCGGTCTTCATGGCGGATGTGAAAGGCGATCTGTCGGGCATGGGCGCCGCCGGCACTCCTTCCGAAAAACTGCTCAAACGCATCGCCGAACTCGGTCTCGACGGCTTTACGCCCTACGCCAACCCGGTCGCCTTCTGGGATGTCTTCGGCGAAAACGGCATTCCAATCCGCGCCACCGTGTCCGACATGGGGCCGCTGCTCCTCTCGCGCCTGCTCAACCTCAACGACACGCAAGGCGGCGTCCTGCAACTGGTCTTCAAGATCGCCGACGATCAGGGCCTGCTCCTGCTCGACCTCAAGGACCTTCGGGCCATGGTCCAGCACGTTGGCGACAACGCCAAGGAATTCACCACCGAATACGGCAACGTCGCCTCGGCCTCCATCGGCGCCATCCAGCGCGGCCTGCTGACGCTCGAACAACAAGGCGGCGACCAGTTCTTCGGCGAACCGATGCTCGACATCAACGACCTCATGAAAGTCGACGAAAACGGCCGCGGCGTCATCAACGTGCTGGCCGCCGAAAATCTCGTGCAGGCCCCGGCCCTCTACTCCACCTTCCTGCTCTGGCTACTCTCCGAACTTTTCGAGCAACTGCCTGAAGCCGGCGACCTCGACAAGCCCAAGCTCGCCTTCTTCTTCGACGAAGCCCACCTGCTGTTCAGCGACGCGCCCCAAGCGCTCACCGACAAGGTCGAGCAGGTCGTCCGCCTCATTCGTTCCAAGGGCGTCGGCGTCTATTTCGTCACGCAGAACCCGCTCGACGTCCCTGAAAAATCCTCGGCCAGCTCGGCAACCGCGTCCAGCACGCCCTGCGCGCCTTCACCCCGCGCGACCAGAAAGCCGTCCAGGCAGCCGCCGAAACGATGCGCGCCAACCCGAAATTCGACGCCGCCACGGCCATCACCGAACTCGGCGTCGGCGAGGCGCTGGTTTCCTTCCTCGACGAAAAGGGTCGGCCCAATGTGGTCGAGCGCGGCTTCGTTTTCCCGCCCGCCTCGCGCCTCGGCCCGCTGACCGCCGCTGAACGTCAGGCCATGATCAACGCCTCGCCCATGCTCGCCACCTACGGCACCACGATCGACCGCGAATCCGCCTACGAAATCCTCCGTGGCAAACCCGCCGCCACGCAAGCCGCCCCCGGCGCCATCCCCGCACCACCTGCTGGCGGCAACCTCAACGATGCCGACTGGGGCAACAGTGCCAACCAGGAACCCGTGCGTCGCCAACCGGCCCCGCAAGCCCGCCAGCCCGAACCCGCGCCGCAAGAGTCCGGCGGCATTTTCGGCACCATCGGTGACATGCTCGGCGGCACCACCGGCCCACGCGGCGGTCGCCGCGAAGGCGTCCTCGAAAGCGCTGCAAAAAGCGCCGCACGCGGTGTCGCCGGCACGGTTGGCCGGGAAATTGGTAAGCAGATTCTGCGTGGGGTGCTGGGGTCGATCATGGGTGGGCGGCGCTGAGTGAGTCTCGCTGCGATACTACATGGCAAATATCATTGCATCCGTAGTTAACGCCTGGAAACAGTGGCCAAACTCGGCGAAGATCACCCTCAGCGCAGCTACGCTGTTTGCGTTCGCATCCGCTTTTGTGGACGTCCGCTCCCTCTGGAAGGATGTCTTTGCCTCTCCTGAGAAGCAACTCACGGAGCTTGGCTATCATCAGCGCACTTACGACGAGTTCCTTCGCGCTGTGTTAACACGTCACGTCGAGGCCATTCACCTATTTGGCGAACTGGGCAATCGCTTGAAGCCCCAGCATTTCCCCGAGCTTTTCAAGGATGGCGTGTACCACTCCGGGGTCATCGCTGCGTTAGTGAGCAGCAAAGCGGTGAGTGACGAGCACTGTCCTACAGCCGGCAGACCTGTCAGTGTCTACCTAAGTTACTCCGGTAATCTGGAAAAGGTAAACCTGGCTCCGTTCCATATGCAATACACCTCGCGTACTGAACTCGCTCCAAGCCTCCCTAGCAGAGGAAAGCACCCGAATCGAGGCGGCACGAGTACGGGAATGCCGCTCGTGCCGACACTGTCAATCGCTGCAAGGCACGCTACCGTGCAGAAGGGGAGCAGCGTTTGTTTCAGGAAGCATCCAGGTTCAACATACTTAGCCGACATACCTACAGCGAGCGGGAGTGTGTCCTAGCAAACCTGAACATTGCGCTTGTCGCTGGTTATCCCGCTTCGGAATCGGGTCCCCAGTTATTCAATTCAGCCCTCGCTGAGTGTTGCACGACGTATAACCCGGAGGCCAATATCGACCCAAATATCCTTGCCACACTTAAGGGTTCGATAGCCATCCTTTCGGGCAAGACAATATAAGTTCTAGTCTTTAACTCGTATAAGCGCGGATAACGAGGTCAGCATCGATTTGATTTCCGGGGCAACTCAAAACAATAACAATAGGGGTCAGACCACAGCAAAGCCATCCAGCATTTTCGCCACCGCTGTTCCTGTCGCGAATGGCCATTTCCGCTCATTGTCGAGCCTGAGATTTTGCCGTATTTCACTCTCCGGCCGCCTGACACAAAATCAACATCCGATCTTTGTCATAATGGGGAACTGAACACATTTTGGGGACGTTGATGTTGCGGGCTGTTATTGCTTTTTTTGTAGTGATTCTTGTGGCGGCCCTGGCCTGGGTGTGGATGACCCTGACCTGGAGTTATTCGGAGGGCGAGCGGGCCGGTTATGTGCAGAAATTGTCGCGCAAGGGCTGGCTGTGCAAGACGTGGGAGGGCGAGATTGCCATGGTGACGATGCCGGGCGCGATTCCGGATCGTTTCGAGTTTTCCGTGCGCGATGAAGCGGTTGCCACCAAGATCAATGCCATGGCCGGGCAACGGGTCATCCTGAGTTACGCCCAGCACAAGTTCGTGCCGACCAGCTGCTTTGGCGAAACCGAATACTTCGTCACCGATGCACGCGTCGTGGGCGAACAGCCGACATCACTGGCCCCGCCGGTCGCTCCGCCACTGACGGCGCCTGTTGCTGCTCCGACGACAGCGCCGACCGCGCCAGCCAGGTAAGCCGGCAGGTCGCTTACTGGTTGAAAACGGCGCAGAAACCTGCTGCGCCGTTTTTCATTTTTGGGCGTTTTTTCCGGTTGACCGTGGCATCTCCCGGAAAGGTTGGCCTCCGAACAAACGCCTAGCCGCCGATCGCGCCCCACCCATGGGTGGTTGATTTTCAATACTCCCCATTGCCCGGCCGACCAATGGCGCTTTTAATGGCATCTGGCCCACATCAACCCAGGAATGGTTTTGGAAAATCGAATGCTTATGGTGCAGGGCTGGCGCTCATCGCGGCGCTCGGCTTTTCGCTGAAAGCCATTTTCGTCAAGCTGGCTTACCCGTACGGCGTTGATGCCATCACCTTGCTCGCCTTGCGCATGGGTTTCGCACTGCCGGTTTTCCTGTGGGTCGGACTGGTTGGGCAGCGGGCCGGCGCCAGCCTGACGCGTGACGACTGGCTCAAGCTGTTCGCCCTGGGCTGTCTTGGCTATTACGGTGCGAGCATTCTCGATTTCTGGGGGCTTGAGTACATTTCGGCCGGGCTGGAACGGCTGATCTTGTTCACCTACCCGACGCTGACGATCCTGATCGGCGTGCTTTTTCAGGGCAAGCCCTTCGCCCGGCGCGAAGTGATCGCGGTGGCGCTGTGCTATCTGGGCATTGGTTTTGCCTTCGTGCATGACCTTGGCCTCGGCGATGCGCGCAACGTGTGGATTGGCGGCGCGCTGGTCTTCGCCTCGAGCGTCTCGTATGCCCTCTATTTGTCGGGCAGCGGGGCGATGATCGCCCGCCTTGGCGCCATGCGCTTTTCGGCGCTGGCCATGCTCGTTTCGTCGGCCGTGACGCTGGCGCATTTTTCGGCCTCGCACCCGATCTCCGCCTTCATCCAGCCGCTGCCGGTTTATGGCTGGGGCTGGCCATGGCCGTGTTCGCTACCATCGTCCCGGTTTTCGCCCAGTCGGCGGCGATCCGCCGGATCGGCGCCGGGCGGGCTTCGCTGTTCGGGATGGTCGGGCCGATCCTGACCATCGGTTTCGGCTGGTGGCTGCTCGGCGAGGGAGTTTCTCTGGCGCAAATGGCGGGGGCAGCGCTGGTTGTTGTCGGGATATTGATCGTCAGCCGCAGGTAAAAGGCTTCGGGTTAGAATCCCGAGCATGATCGGCATCCTTCTCATCACCCACGGCAGCTATGGCGAAGCGCTCGTCCAGAACGTCAGCCATGTGCTGAACAGGCGTCCATCGCAAGTGATGCAGCTCGGCCTGACCTCGCAGGATGACCCGCTGGACATACTGCCGATGGCGCGCGAGATGCTTGCCCTGGTCGACAAGGGCGACGGCGTGCTGATCCTCACCGATATTTTCGGCGCCTCTCCGTCCAACCTTGCGCTAAAGTTGCTTGAACGGGGCCGCGTTGAAGGTCTGACCGGCGTCAATATGCCCATGCTGTTGCGCGCCCTGACTTACCGCGACAAAGGCATGGAAACTCTGCTCGTTCGAGCCCGCGATGGCGGCCGCGACGGCATCATCAACATGCAGGACCACTGAATAACCGGAATCGAGAACGATGCTTACCCAGGAAACCGAAATCATCAACAAGCTCGGCCTTCATGCCCGCGCTTCCGCCAAGCTGACGCAGCTGGCCGGCAAGCACAAGTGCGAGGTATGGATGAGCAAGGGCACGCGCCGCATCAACGCCAAGAGCATCATGGGCGTCATGATGCTGGCTGCCGGCAAGGGTTCGAAGGTGACGATCGAAACCGACGGCGCCGACGAAGCCGAGGCGATGGCAGCCCTGCTCGCGCTGATCGCCGACTATTTTGGCGAGGGTGAATAAGTGAATAGCCCGCTGCCCGCCGCGGGGGGCACCAGCCCTCCTTGGGGCAGACCTGCGAAAGGTCGAACCATGAGTTTTACCCTGCACGGCCTTGGCGTCTCTGGCGGCATCGCCATCGGGCGGGCCATGCTCATGTCGCACGCCACGCTCGAGGTGTCTCATCTGACACTTGCGTCGCGCATGATCGACAAGGAAATCGAGCGCTTCGACGCGGCCATCAAGGCGGTCAAGGAAGAACTGATCCTGATGAAGGAAAGTACCGAGCACGCGCCGGCCGAGCTCAATGCCTTCATCGACATCCACACCATGTTCCTTGAAGATCCCGAGCTGGCCGAAAAGCCGCGCGACATCATCCGCGAGCGCCGGTGCAATGCCGAATGGGCACTGGTTCAACAGATGGAACATCTGGTCGACCAGTTCGAGCAGTTTGACGATCTTTACCTGCGCGAGCGCAAGTTCGATGTCGTGCAGGTCGTCGAGCGCGTCGTCAAGGAACTGCTCGGCCACCCCCGTCGTTCCGGGCTGAAGGCACCCAAGAGTTCGAAGGAAGAGGCGCTGATCGTCGTCGCCCACGACCTTTCGCCGGCCGACACCATTGCCTTCAAGGACCACCGTTTCGCCGCCTTCATAACCGATGTTGGCGGCGCCACGTCGCACACCGCCATCCTCGCCCGCAGCATGGCGATCCCCGCCGTGCTCGGTCTGGAAAACGCCCGCGGCCTGATCCGTGATGGCGAGAAGTTGATTGTCGACGGCCTGCGCGGCGTGATCATCATCAATCCGGACCAGCGCGTTCTGGATGAATACCAGCTGCGCAAGGAACAGATTGAGCTCGAAAAACCAAGCTCAAGCGTCTGAAGACGGCCAAGTCGGAAACCATCGACGGCATTCCCGTACAACTGTTCGCCAATATCGAGTTACCGAACGACGTGCCGGTGGCACTCGAATCCGGCGCCGAGGGCGTCGGCCTGTTCCGCACCGAGTTCCTCTTTCTCGACCGCGGCGACATGCCCGACGAACGGGAGCAGTACGAAGCTTACAAGAAGGTGGTCAAGGGCATGGCTGGCCGTCCGGTCACCATCCGCACCTTCGACCTCGGCAATGACAAGGATATTCGCCCGAACAGCAGCGCCAACGACCGCGTGCAAACCAACCCGGCACTTGGCCGCCGCGCTATCCGCCTGTCGCTGGCCGAGCCGCGCATGTTCCAGACGCAGCTACGCGCCATCCTGCGCGCCTCCAAACATGGCCCGATCAAGCTGCTCATCCCGATGCTGGCCCACGCCCACGAAATCGACCAGACACTGGCCGCGCTCGAGCAGGCCAAATCCAGCCTGCGCGGCGAGAAGGTGACATTCGACGAAAACATCCAGGTCGGCGGCATGATCGAAATCCCCGCTGCTGCGCTGGCCATCGGGCTCTTCCTGCGCCGCCTTGATTTCCTGTCGATCGGCACCAACGACCTGATCCAATATACGCTGGCCATCGACCGCTCGGACGAGCAGGTAGCCAACCTCTACGACCCGCTGCACCCGGCCGTGCTCATGCTGCTCGCCCACACACTGTCAATGGCGGAAAAGGCCGAGATTCCGGTTTCCGTGTGCGGCGAAATGGCGGGCGACCCCGAGCTCACCCGCCTGCTGCTCGGCATGGGCCTGCGCATTTTCTCGATGCACCCGTCGCAGATTCTGAAGGTCAAGAACCGCGTACTCAAGGCCGATGTGAATGAAATCGCCCCCAACGTCCGCAAGATGCTTCGCCTCGACGAACCCGGCAGGCTGCGCGATGCGCTCGACAAGCTGAACGGCGTCACGACGCCCAGCTGAAGCAGGCCGCTCCCCCGGCCAATGCGCCGGGACGCAATGCCACGGTCAACCGGAATTTTTGGCCAAAATCGAAAATTCCGATTGAACCCGCGGCCTGCCATTTGCGCTTCCCGTCCGAGAGGCGTAGCAGACCCCATCCTTTGAACTAGACAAATTGCCGCGCGACAATTTGCCACATTCCCGCTACGCGCCAACTCCAGGAAAATAAGCACCCACTTAAATACCAATAAAATCAGGGAGAGTTTCATGGGGTACCGCATCCGCCCGCTGGCCGCTGCGCTGGCTGTCGTCTTTTCATCGCCTGCCGCCTACGCGCAGAGCACCTTGAATGAAGTTGTCGTCAGCGGCAGCCGGATTCCGGAAGCGAGCACGCCGCGCCAGATCGGCTCGGCCGAAATCGCCGCCAAGCATGCCGTAACGCGCGATACCGCCAGCTTGCTGCAGGATGTCCCGGGCGTCAGCCTGTACGGTGCCGGTGGCGTCTCCAGCCTGCCCTCCATCCACGGCCTGGCCGATGACCGCCTGCGCATCACCATCGACGGCATGGACTTCATCGCCACCTGCCCCAACCACATGAACCCGCCACTCGCCTACCTCGATCCGAACGCGGTCAGCAAGATCAAGGTTTATGCCGGCATCACGCCGGTCAGCGTCGGCGGCGACAGCATCGGCGGCAGCATCGTGGCCGAAACCAGGGCGCCGGAATTCGCCGCACCCGGCCAGGGCCTGCTGACCAAGGGTGAAATTGGCACCTTCTTCCGCAGCAACAACAACGCGCTGGGCGGCAATATTGGCGCTACGGCAGCCACCGAGAACTTCAGCGTCAGCTACACCGGCGCCTACTCCAAGGCCGGCAACTACACGGCCGGCGGCAATTTCAAGACGAGCACCGCAACCGGCCGCCTCGGCCACACACTCGCCCTCGACGAAGTCGGCTCGACCGCCTACGAATCGCAAACGCACACCCTCGGCTTCGCCCTGCGCGGCGGCAACCACAGGTTCGAAGCCAAGTTCGGCTACCAAGACGTCCCCGAACAGCTCTACCCCAACCAGCGCATGGACATGCTCGGCAACGAGCAGAAGCGCGTGAACCTGCGCTACCTCGGCCAATACGACTGGGGCATGCTGGAAGCACGCGCTTACTACGAAGAAGTCGATCACTTCATGGACTTTGGCGCCGACAAGCGCTTCTGGTACGGTTCGGCCTCTGGCGGTGCTGCTGCAGTCAATGGCACCCCGTGTACGCCAATCAGCGGCACCTGCGCAGCCGGCATGCCGATGTATTCGGCGAGCAAGACGACCGGCGTCAACGTAAAGGCAGACATCGACCTCAGCGCCGACGACCTGTTGCGCATCGGTGCCCTCTACCAGCACTACACATTGAACGACTGGTGGACGCCG
Source organism: Betaproteobacteria bacterium (assembly GCA_016705475.1). Lineage (GTDB taxonomy): Bacteria > Pseudomonadota > Gammaproteobacteria > Burkholderiales > Rhodocyclaceae > Azonexus. Next base: position 14,535 of record JADIYD010000006.1, read on the forward strand.
TCCGGCGCCATGATGTGGCCGAACACGTTCCTGAACGTCAACGACGGCCAGCGCAATCGGGCTGGCGTCTTTGCCGAATGGGAATCCCGTTTGACGCGGCAACTGACGACCTTGCTTGGCGCCCGCTACGAGCGGGTTGAAACCAATACCGGCCCGGTGAGCGCCTACGACAACACCATTGCCCCGGCGACCACACTGGTTCCTGCCTTCAACAGCAAGGATCGCCAACGTGCCGACAACAATCTCGACGTCACCGCGTTGGCCCGCTACACCGCCAGCAGCACCAGCGATGTCGAACTCGGTTTTTCCCGCAAAGTTCGCTCGCCCAGCCTCTACGAGCGCTACACGTGGTTCAGCCGCGGCATGGAAATGCTGATGATCAACTGGGTTGGCGACGGCAACGGCTACATCGGCGATATCAATCTCAAGCCGGAAAAGGCCCACACGCTGTCCGCCACCTTCGACTGGCATGCCCCCGATCGCAGCTGGGAGGTCAAGGCAACGCCGTTCTACACCCACGTGACCGATTACATCGACGCCGTGCGCTGCCCGACCAGTCTGGGCGGCGCTTGCTCTGCTGCCAACCTGAGCGGCGGCAACAAGTTTGTCTACCTCCAGCTGGCGAACCAGTCGGCCCGCCTCTATGGCCTCGATCTTTCCGGGCACATGCCGCTCGCCAGCACGGGCTTCGGCGAGTTTGGACTGAAAGGCTTGTTGAACTATACGAACGGTGAGAACCGCGACACCGGTGACGACCTCTACAACATCATGCCGCTCAATGCCAAACTGGTTCTGACGCAAAAACTGGGCGGCTGGAACAACGCCGTCGAGTTTGTTACAGCGCTGGCGAAGGACAAGGTTTCCGACGTCCGCAACGAAATCCAGACACCGGGCTACAGCCTGTTCAATCTGCGCGCCAGCTATTCCTGGAAGCAGGTTCGGGTCGATTTCGGTGTCGAAAATCTGTTCGACAAGTTCTATTCCCTGCCGCTGGGCGGCGCCTATAACGGCCAGGGCACAACGATGAGCACCAGCGCTGCCAGCTCCGCCCCGTGGGGCACTGCCGTTCCCGGCATGGGCCGCTCGTTCTACGCCGGGCTCAACGTGAAGTTCTGATCGACTCTGCCGCAGAGTCTTGCCAACCGCCCCGCCTTCTGTCGGGGCGGTTGCCATTCAAGCCAGGAGATTTCAAATTCGCCCGATTTTTCCGGTTGACCGTAGCAATCCCGCCGCTCGAACCGCCCGGCAGCTGGCGGCTGGCCAAGGCGTCTATCAGGCTGGCGCCGACGGCCTGGCCTGGCGGCTCAATAGCGGCGTGATCCGGCTCGACAACGCGCGTTCTTCGGGCGAGATATCGTTTGCCAGCCTGGCCATCCCCGGCGACATCCTCGGCTGCGAAACGATGCTCTTCGGCTGCTACACCTTCTCGGCCACCGCGCTTACTCAGTGTGAGCTCTCGCCGTGGCCCGACGGCACGGGCGCCATGGCCGGAGAATCACTGCTCGCGTCGCTGGCCCAAGCCCAGAAACGGGCGGCCGAAGTCGTCGCGTTGCGCGGCGGCCAAGCCGTGGATCGCGTCCTTGGCCTGATCCGCCTATTCACCGACAACGCCGGGCAGGTTGTTCTGCCGACACGGCAGGACATTGCCGACATCACCGACCTGCGCTTCGAAACCATCTCGCGCATCATCAAGACGCTGGAGCGCGCCAAGGTATTGCTGCCAATCAAGGTCGAAGGGGTGCACGCGACGCGCAGCTACCAAGTGGCGCTGAACGCTTCCGCAGGTACCTGAAGCCCCCGCCAGACTGCACGGTGCGACGATTTGTCGCATTCCTCTGCTCTCGCGCACCCCGTATCATCCGCCACCTAAGCTAATGTTTAATAAGCATTTTTGATCCAAATCAATTAGGAATTGCCGATGAAGAAGTTTGCGCTTGCGCCACTGATGCTGGCCGTACTGTCCGCTTTTGCCGCCCCCCAGGTTTATGCCGAAGAAACTGCGCTGGCGGAAGTCACCGTCACGGCGACGCGTGAAGGACAGCTGGTCAACGAGACGCCAGCCACCATCGGCATCATCAAGGAAAAGACCCTCCGCGAGACAAAACCGTCGCACCCGAGCGAGATCATGGGGCAGATTCCCGGCGTCTGGGTCAACGTGACCGGGGGCGAAGGGCACCAGACTGCAATCCGCCAGCCGCTCACGACCAACCCGGTGTACCTGTACCTCGAAGACGGCATACCGACCCGTTCAACCGGCTTCTTCAACCATAACGCGCTGTACGAGGTTAACCTGCCGATGGCCGGAGGCATCGAGGTCAACAAGGGCCCGGGCAGTGCCCTGTATGGATCGGATGCTATCGGTGGCGTGGTCAATGTGCTGACACGCAAGCCGCCAACACGGCCGGAAATCGAAGCGTCGCTGGAGGCCGGCAGCTACGGCTGGGCACGGGCCACTGCCACCGGCGGTACGGCCTTTGGCGACCATGCCTTCAGGGCCGACATAAACGTGAGCCATACGGACGGCTGGCGTGACTACACGGGCTACGATCGCCAAAGCGCAACCCTGCGCTGGGACAGTGCGATCGGCAATGACGCCACCCTGAAAACCGTGGCTACCTACTCCAATATCGACCAGCAAACAGCCGGCAGCTCAGCTATCTCGCGAAGCGATTTCGACAACAATCCACGGACCAATTACACCCCGATTTCACTGCGCAAGGTACAGGCCTTCCGGCTGTCCAGCGCCTATGAAAAGGAATCAGGCAATTCGCTGCTCAGCATCACGCCGTATTACCGCAATAACGCGATGGACCTGCTGGCCAACTGGTCACTGTCCTACGACCCGACGATCTACACCACCGAAAACCAGTCCTTCGGTGCCCAGATCAAGTACCGCCACGATTTCGCCCCGCTGCGCACCCGCCTTATCGTCGGCGTCGACCTCGACCACAGCCCGGGCAGCCGCCTGGAGAACCGCATTTCCACGACCTCGACCGGCTCCGGCTACACCCGCGTCTACACCAGCTATACGCAGGGCGCCCGGGTCTATGACTACGACGTCACCTATCAGGGCATTTCACCCTACGTGCATGGCGAAATTTCGCCGGTGGAGAAGCTGCGCATCACCGCCGGCCTGCGCTACGACCAGGTCAGCTACAAGTTCGACAACAGTTTTGGCACGACGCCTATCCAAACCGGCACCGCTTACTACGGCCAGGTCGGCAACACCGACATCGATTTCGGCCACCTGAGCCCGAAACTCGGTGCCACCTACATGTTCAACGAAGCGGTCAACGTCTTTGCTGCCTACAACCATGCCTTCCGCGCTCCATCCGAAGGTCAGCTCTTCCGGCCGGCCGTGGCCAGCAGCGCCCTGGCGGCTTCGGCCGCGGCCGAAGCCTCACGCAACCTCAAGCCGGTCAAGGTGGACAGCGTCGAACTCGGCCTGCGCGGCAAGATCAACGCCGCGATCAACTACGATATCGCGGCGTATTACATGACCAAGAAGGACGACATCCTTGGTTCGAAAGACCCGGTGACCAACGCCTCAACCACGACCAACGCGGGCAAGACGCTGCACAAGGGCATTGAAATCGGTGCCGGCGCCCAGCTTGCATCCCTCTGGCGCGTCGATACTGCCCTTTCCTACGCCAAACACACCTACGAAAGTTGGGTCACCAAGGATGGCAATTTCAGCGGCAAGGAGATGGAGCTGGCCCCGCGCACCATTGCCAACACCCGCCTGACGTTTGGTGATGCCAAGGTCGGCATGGTTCAGCTCGAATGGCTGCATTTCGGTAGCTGGTGGTCCAACGCGGCGAACACCTCGAAGTATGCCGGCCACGACCTCGCCAACCTTCGTGGCACCTACCCGCTCTCCCGCGACATCAACCTGTTCGGCAACATTCACAACGTGACCGACCAGCGCTACGCCGAGAGCACGGGGGTCAGTTCCGGCTTCGACACCTTCGCGCCAGGCCTGCCGCGCACCTTCACCCTTGGTCTGCAAGCCAAGTGGTAAGGCAACTCACTTCGCTTGCCATTGCCTGCCTGATTTCCGGCGCGGCAGTGGCGCACGACCACGCTGCCCACCAGGCTCCAAAGCGGGACTACGCCAAAGTCTGGCTGGAAAATCAGGAGAAAGCGCCGCGCCTCGCCGTTGCCGCCAGCTTCGACCCGGCGGGACGGCTCTGGCGGGTACAAACCGTCGGCAAGCACCTCAAACTGAGCAGCTCCGATGATGGTGGCGCCCATTTTTCGGCGCCGCTCACGGTCAACCGGGAACCTGAGCTGATTTCGTCCGACGGCGAGGCGCGTCCACAAATCGCCATCGTCGGTCAGCGCATCTATCTGAGCTGGACGCAGGCGCTACCCCAACCCTTCGCCGGTCATATCCGCTTTGCCGTATCCCAGGACGGTGGCCACAGCTTCAGCGATCCGATCACGGTCAATGACGACACGCGGCCGATTACCCACCGCTTCAATGCCATGCTGGCCGACCAGCAGGGTGTCACCCTGTCCTGGATCGACAAGCGGGACGGCGCCGACCGAGCCGAATATCGCGGCGCAGCAATCTATACCGCGCGTTCGACCGATGGCGGGCGCAGCTTCGAAGCCAACCGCAAACTGGAGGATCACTCCTGCGAGTGTTGCCGGATAGGCATGGCGAGCGACCGCGACGGCACGCCGGTGATCCTTTGGCGTCAAATCTTTGGGCGAAACATTCGTGACTTTGCCCTGGCCAGACTTGGCGAACCCTTGCGCCGGGTCTCGGAAGATGACTGGAAAATCGATGCCTGCCCGCACCATGGCGGCGCCATCGCCATCGATGTCGAAGGCACACGACATATCGTCTGGTTCACCGGCGCTGAGAAATCACCTGGCCCCCATTACCGCCGCATCGACGGCCAGCAGATGAGCAGCCCCATGCCCTTCGGCAATCTGGATGCACAGGCCGGCCATCCTGCCGTCGCCGTTTCCGGCAATGAAGTGACCCTCGTCTGGCGCGAATTCGACGGCAGCGCGAACCGGATCATGAGCATGCGCTCGACCAATCGTGGCACTGACTGGTCCGCGCCAAGCATTCTGGCCAGCACGCGCGGCGCAGCCGACTATCCCCAGTTGATCCGGGGTCAAGGTGGTCTCTGGCTAATCTGGAACACGGCCGAAGATGGCTTCAAGGCTATGCGGGTCGGGACATGAAATATTTTCTGCTCCTGCTCGCAATGCTCTCCGGCGCGGCCCACGCCGAGACACGTTTTTTCACGCCGGGCAGCCTCCAGACCATACTGGCCGACCGCGCCGGAAAACCGTTCATCCTGAGCCTGTGGTCCAATGCTTGCGCGCACTGCCCGGCCGAACTCAAGAACCTTGGCGAACTGGCGAGGAAGCATCCCGGAGTGGACATCGTGCTTGTTGCCACAGACACACCGGACGAGGCGCAGCAGCTAGAAAAACTGGCGCAAAGCTACGGCCTTGGGAAAACAGAGCAATGGGTTTTTGCCGACCCGCAGCCCGAAAAACTGCGCTTCGAAATCGACCGGCGCTGGTATGGCGAGCTTCCCCGCACCTATTTTTTCAATGCCAAACATCGGCGTGAAGGGCACTCCGGCGTGATTCCACTTGAACGCCTCGAAAGCTGGGCAGGTGAACACGTAAAATAGCGACATGACGACCGACCGCCTACCTCTTCCATCAGCGCTGCCCGAATGGCAACGTAGCGGTCGTTTTTTCCTGATTGCTGTCGTCTTGCATGCCGCAGCCTTGTTCTACCCGCTGCAGATCGCAATCAGCAAGCTCGAATTACCGCCACCGGACACTATCATGGTGAGGCTGGTTGAAACCGTATCACCCCGGCTGATCGAGCCGGCGAAGACCCAGCCGTCACAGCCCACCCCGACAGCGCGCCCGGTCCGTGAACGGCCGACGCAGACAAGCAACCCTGTCCTGGCAATGCAACCAGAACAAAGCGCCCCGACACCGGCTTACACGGTAGCTGCCCCGGTCAGCTCACCACCCACGGCGCAAGCAGCACCAGCCTCGGTGCCAACCCCGGCCGCGACAGTAACCGCCGCCCGCTTCAACGCGGCCTACCTCAACAACCCGGAGCCGAAATACCCACCGCTCTCGCGCCGCTTGGGCGAGGAAGGCAAAGTCCTGCTCAAGGTGCGAGTCACCGCTGACGGCCAACCATCTGCGGTCGACCTTGAAAAAACCAGCAGTTTCGAACGCCTCGACGACGCCGCCCGGCAAGCGGTTGCCCGCTGGCGTTTCGTGCCGGCCAAACGGGGCGATGACGCTATCGAAGCCACAGTCATCGTGCCCATCGTCTTCCGACTGGATAGCTGAACAGTCGAATCGGAATTGCAGACGTGACGACGGGGACCGAAGTCCCCGCCGGCTATCTTTGGTAACAAGGCTCTAGCAGCCCCGGCTAACCGTTTTTAGGCGGCAATAGCGAATTGCTCATCATTGGCAATTATGGATTTGCTTCATTAACGTCGATCGCCTGACGAGTTGCCTGCGCACCTTTGCCCGCCCTGTCGAAACCAGTACACCCCCAACCAAAAACACTCAGCGGAATGCCCTTGGGTGGAGGTGAGGGGAATCGAACCCCTGTCCAGAACGCCTCCAGATTGCTGGAATTACAACCATGCTTAGGATTATGGGGGCGGGTTGGGGGTTTTACAAGGGCGGGGCCAACCGGAAAATTTCGATTTTGGCCATTTTTCCCGGTTGACCGCAGGATGCCAGCCTTACGCCGACAGCTCCTGTTCAGCCGTGAGCAGACGCTCGCAATAGCGAGCAATCAGGTCCACTTCCAGGTTGACCTTGCTGCCTGGCTTGAGCCGATTCAGCGTAGTGTTTTCCAGCGTGTGCGGGATCAGGTTGATCGTGAAATCGGTGCCTTTGACGTCGTTCGTCGTCAGGCTGGTACCGTCGACGACGATCGAGCCCTTGCGTGCGATGAACTTGGCGATGGCCTTCGGGGCGCGGATTTCAAGCAGGCGGTTGTCGCCTACCGGATCAAAACGCAGCACTTCACCGACGCCGTCAACGTGCCCGGAAACCAGATGGCCGCCGATCACGTCGTTCAACCGCAGCGCCTTTTCGAGATTAACCGGGCCCGGTGCATCGAGGCCGACGGTGCAGGACAGGGTTTCCGGCGACACATCGACCATGAACTGATTGCCTTCACGGGCAACAACCGTCAGGCAAACCCCGTTGTGGGCAATCGAGTCACCGAGGGCAACGCCGTCCAGATTGAGGGAGCCGCCATCGACATGCAGACGGTAACCAACTTCACGTGGGGTTAATTCAGTAATGCGGCCAACCGCCGCGACGATTCCAGAAAACATGGCAGAAAACCCGTTTCGCGCAAAAATCGGACTTTATCACGCCCGATTACCCCCTCGGGCTGCTGGCCCGTACTTTTGGCAACACCTTTTTGCCTAGGGGCTAGACACAAAATTTGGGCGTGTTCCATGCAGTGAAGTCGACTCAGAGGAAATCCTGAAAAAAGCTCCTCTCCCCACCCCACGGGCTAAACCTGTGAAGTGGGGAGACGGGAGATCAGGGGCTCTGTCCGTAACTGTCAACGCCCACGACGGTCGTCGTCATCACCCTGGCGCCGGCGTTGTTCCTGCTGCCCACCGCCTTGCGGTGCCTGCTGGCGAGGTGGTTCAATCCGCTGTTGAGGCATGGGCGCTGGAGCGGGCGGTGGCGCGCGGAATTCCTGCACGGGCGGGCGGGGTGGCTCAGCGCGCGGCTGCGGCGCCGGTGCACGAAACTCCTGAACAGGCTGACGTGGCGGCTCGATACGGGATACGGGCATCTCGCGAACCGGCGGTGGCGAGGGCATCCGGACCTCCGGGGCCGGTCGCGGCGTTTCGGGCTGGCGCAAGATCTGCGGCATTTCGCGCTCACGCGGCGGTGGGTTTTCCTGGCGCTCCATGCGCTGCATTTCACGCATCTCGCGACGCTGCTCCCTTTCCTGTGGCTGAATCATTGGACGGGGTTGCCGTTCCTCGATTCGCGTCACGGGCGCAGGCATCTCGCGCGCCGGCGGCGGAGCCGACATTCTGATTTCGGGAGCCGGTTGGGGCGTCTCCGGCTGGCGCACGATCTGCGGCAGCTCACGTGGCGAGGGGTTTTCCTGACGCTCCATGCGCCGCGTTTCACGCATTTCGCGACGTTGCTCCTTTTCCTGCGGCTGCAGCACCGGGCGAGGCTGACGTTCTTCGGTTCGCATCTCGGGCATGGGAACCTCACGACGCACCGGGGGCGGAGCAGACTCTGGCGAGCGACCGCGCATCTCCATGTCGGGGCGCTGCTCCGGCGAACGGCGGAAGGTCTCGCGACGCTGCATTTCTCCGGCATCCTGCGGGGAAACCTTGGCGGCATCCGGTCCAGGCGGGGGTATTTCGCGACGAACCGGTGCGGGGGCAGAATCGCCCGGTGGCCTGCCGCCTTGCATATCCGTTTGCCCTTCGCCGTTGCGACGGGACCAGCCACGACGGCCTTCGGACGGCGGAGCCTGCCCGACATCCGGCGCCTGCTGGCGAATGTCCGAAGGTACAACCTCACGACGCTGGGGAACAGCAGTGGACGAAGCATCAAGCGGCCGACCTCTGTTTTCGATACCCGGCCGCTGGTCGGGGGAACCACGCCAGCCGTCACGACGCCCCTCGCCTTCTCGCGTGTTCCCTGCCTCAGGCATGGGCTGACGAAAGCCCGGACGATCCTGATTGCGTTGCATCGGTTCGGCGCGCGGCATCCCACGTTCCTGAGCGTTCGGCCTCTGGCCGTCAACATCGCGGCGCGGCCGGTTGATCGGCTCGCGTCTTTCGTCGTTGTGCGGACGAGCGGCACCTTGAGCCGGCGCCAGCCAATCGGCATTCGGCGCACGGCTGGCCAGCGGCGCACGCCCCAATTCCGGGCGATTCTGATGGCGAATTTCGCGTGAGCTTATCGCCCGGCCTTCGCGCACCAGGTTGGCAGGCACCACGGTGACGGCGCGCGGTGAAGCGTGATGGGCAAAGGGCGCATGTCCGCCGGGGCGAATGGCGCGGTCGATGACCGTCACGTTGGTGATGTGGGTAACGTTGATCTGGCGAACATAGTTGTGGCTATGGCGATGGCCAGGTACGTACACTTCACGCGGGGCGAGCGGAAACCAGCCGACGGCCGGTGCAGCACCGAAACTGAAGCTGACATTCCAGCCCGGGTTGCCGATCCAGGCCACAAGTGCCGGAGCATAGACCGGGCGAGCGACGATGCGGCCCGGGACCCAGCCCCAGCGCCCGTGGATGATCGCCCAGCGACCGTAGTGGAAGGGGGCAAAGCCCCACGGTGCCTGGTCGATCCACGTCCATCCCCAAGGGGCAACCCAGGCCCAGCGTCCGTAGCGGTAGGGGGCCCAGTCGTCGGCGACGGCGCGCGGATACCAGACGGAACCGTAGTCGGGCGCTGTCTGCCAGTCACCGTGGGCATCGAGGTCCTGATAGCCGGTCATGTGGGGCGAAACGTGGCGACGGGACTGACTGGCCAGCGTGACATTCTCGCGATTGGCGACCCAGCGGTCGAAGCCGTCGTTGCTGCGGTCTGCGACGAGCTGCTCGTTGCCGTCGCTCCAATGGCTGACCTTCTGGCCGGCGGCAACCGGTGTCGCCCGCTGGCCATCATCGAACATGGCGCGGCCAGCCTGAACACTCAGTTCGCTACGATCCCCCAAGACGTCAATGCGATAGCGCCCCGGGGTCAGGAAACGGACATTTCCATCCGGCGTGGAGATCACCACGTCATCAACCTGATCGCGGTCGAGGATGCTGACCGCCAGGCTGCCGCCATTCATTCGGACATCGACCCGCGCATCATCCACAACCGAAAATTCGATCTGGCTGTCGTCAGCAAGGCGATAGGCAGTGGAACCAATCCACACCTCGGCCCGGCCGCGTTGCCCGGTTTCCAGCACAGCACCGCTGCTGATCGGCCAGTTGAGCGTGGCCGGGCCACCCTGATCGCTACGGTCAACCCGAAAATCGACCTGATTTTCAATATGGGCCAGACGCCCGACGCGGGCAGGCGGATCGTTCTGCGCCATGGCGGGCAGGGCAACTGCCATGGTCAGTGCGAGCAGAAATTTATGCATGGATTGCAGCATTCGTGTACTCCCGAGGGAAATGCGCTGCCCGCACGACAAGGCGGGCTACTGAGTAATCAACGCGCCAACCCGAGAAAGGATGCGCCAACGAGGCAACTAAATGGTTTCAAAATGTTGCGGCCTTGGTTTTTCAGGTGTTGTCGGTGGCAATACCGTATTTCTTGGCGACCGTGACGTAGAGCTCGCGGGCCGAAGCCACCTTGGCGCTTTTTCGGTCCTTGCGCTGGGCGCGCTGCAAATAGTCGACGGCCCGGGCCGCCAGCGGTTCATCCCAGCCCTTCTTGTCCATCAACGCGAAAATGGCCTTGGCGGCATTGACCAAAAATTGCAGGTTGGGCACCTGCTCGACGGCCTGAATCAGCAACTGGACGGCACCTTCCAGATCGCCGCTGCGTGCAGCCAGGACGCCCTTATTGTTGAGTTCGACGATCTCCTTGCCCACCTGGTCAAGCAGCGCCTTGCCGGCATCATGCTGGCCGGTTTTGGCAAAGACGCCGGTAATGTGTTCGATGAGGTTCTTGTCCTCGTGGTTTTCGGCCGCCACCTGGCGCATGATCTTCGTCGCTTCACCTTCTTTGCCAGTGGCGTAACAGGCGTGCGCCAGATCAACGGCGAGGCGCTGCGATACATGTTTGCCTTTCTCGGCGGCTTCCTCGCTGATCGTTTTTTGCAAGGACAGCGCCTGATCGACCAGATGCTGGGCTTTCTCGGCAGCGCCTTCGCTGTTCAGACACAGACTTTCGGTCACCAGCGCCGCCAGTTCGGCCTGCTTGTCGCCGCGCCACTCACGCTTCATCTCGGCAACAATCTTGCGCGAGGCTGCCACGTCCCCCCGGTCGACCAGAACACGCGACAGGTTGGCAAAGTCATCCACCGTGCGCAAACTTGATCCCTTGCTGCGCTCGATGACTTTGCCGTAGGCCTTCTCGGCCGCCAGCAGATCCTTGTTGCGCGCCGCTACGTCGCCAACCAGCCGCTGCCGCACCGTGTTGTGCGGAGAGGCATCAGCCGCCCGCTGCAAGGTCTGCTGAGCAGCCTCCAGCTTGCCCTGGGCTTCATGCACCGAGGCGAGGAAATCGTAGGCCGACAGGTAATCGGGGGCCTCTGCGGTGACCTGTTCAGCCAGTTGTTCAGCTTCGACGAGCGCGCCACGGTCGCGCAGCGCCGTCGCCAGGCCCATCTTGGCCCACGGCACGACGCGCCCTTCGAGCACGCGCCGGAAAACCTCCTCGGCCTCGTGCGTCCGGCCCAGCGTGTGCAGCAGATCGCCCTTGAAACGCAGGGCATCGTAAACAAACTGCGGCTGCTGCTGGATCACACGGTCGCAGGCGACGATGGCTTCCTGCAGTGCGCCACGCTCGATCTGCTCATAAATTTTGCGCAGCACGTGTTTCTTGTAGATGGCCCGGATCAGTCGGGCCTGCAACTGGTCGGCGGTAAATGGCTTGATCAGGTAATCGTCCGGCGCCAGTTCGGCCAGCGACACAACGTTGGTATAGCCACGCTCGCTGGTGATGATCATGTAGACCGTCGACAACGGGATGAGGTGGGCATGGCGCAGCTCTTCAAGCAATTGCTGGCCATCCCGGCCGTCGTCGAGGACGAAATCAGAGAGCACGATGTCAAAACGATTGGCCTTGACCTGGCGGATGACCTCGGCCGAATTGCCGGCCCCATGCACGAGGGTCACGCCAAGTGCGCCGAGCATCAGGCGCAGGGAATCACGGGCCGGAGAATGGCGGTCGACAATCAGCACCCTTTTCTTGGTCAGTGACTGCTGCAGAACCAGCAGCATCTCGTCGTTGTCGAGAGGGCTGGGCCCTTTGGCTTGGCTTGTAGTCATTTCGCAAACTTACTTGAGTTCACAAGACAGGGCAAGGAAGCAGTGAGCACAGGCCGCAGACTGGCTCTACTGGGGCGAAAAAGTCATCAGACCTTTCTGGCCCAAGGCTAGCCGGCATGGTATTGTCGTAAGCCTTTTCGCAACCCACGACACAGCCTGAATGTTGCACAAAGTCACCGTTCTCACGCTCGACCTCCAGATCGGCATGTTCGTCAGCGATCTGGATCGACCTTGGATTGACACCCCTTTTCTCATGCAGGGGTTGCTCATCGAGAATGAGGCGCAGATTGCAACCCTCCAGCATTATTGCCGCCAGGTCACGGTCGACCGTAGCCAGTCGCTCGGCGAGGCATATGCCCCACGCGATCATGGTCGCGACACCCCACGTCTGCTCGGAGCCTTGCCTGTTTTTCATCAGGTCAGCGATGCTCAGCCAGATGACTTTGCTGCCATCTGCCGGCATCTGCGCACTGAGCCCGTCCTGCGTCGGTTTCGCTACGCACCCGATCTCAGCCCGACCGACCACCAGAGCCGCCTTGAGGCTGAATTGCTCTACTCGGCCCCCATCATTGATGATGTAAAACGCACCCTGAAGTCGATTCGCGAGGCCATCGCCTGTGCCGAAACGGTCTCTTTGAACGAAATCGGCAAACAGGTCGCTGAAATGGCGCACAGCGTTGAACGTAACCCGGAAGCCATGATCTGGCTGACCCGTCTGCGCTCGAGCGACCAATATTCGTATGACCACGCGCTCGATGTTTCGGTACACCTGATGGTTTTTGCCCGTTTCCTTGGACTCGCGCCAAAAGCGGTCGAGGAGGTGGGTGTCGCCGGCCTGATGCAGGATATCGGCAAGATCGACATCCCGACCGAAATTCTCAGCAAACCGGGAAATCTGACCGACGAAGAATACCGCTTGGTACAGTCGCACGTTGCCAGTTCGCTAGAAATGCTGCTCGGTCAGCCCGTGTTCACCACCCGCATTCTCGAAATCGTGGCCAGCCATCACGAGCGGGCTGATGGCAGCGGCTATCCGCGCCGACTGAAAGGCGAACGCATTGTCTTTCATGGTGAATTGGCCGGCGTAGTGGACAGCTATTGCGCGATGACCCGCGACCGCGCATACGGTCAGGCCATTTCGTCACAGAAGGCACTCGAAGCACTGATTCGCATGCGCGGCACCAAATTTCGCGATGCCGTCATAGATCAGTTTATTCAATGCGTAGGCCTGTACCCGATCGGGACCCTGGTCGAACTCAATACGGGCGAAGTTGGCGTCGTCATCCAGCAGAACCAGGTACGCCGCCTCAAACCGCGGCTGATGATTCTGCTCGGCCCCGACAAGAGCATCGAGCGCCATCCGATAACGCTCGACCTGATAATGGACCCACCGACGCCGACCGGCGAACCCTACCGGATCATGCAGGCCTTGCCAGCCAATTCGTATGGGATCGACCCCTCCGAGTTCTATCTGAACTGAGATGAGCGATCACGCGTTCACTGTTCGCGAAAGCGACCGCATTGATCCAACAACCCGGTTACCGCTGATCGCCTGCGCCTTGGCCGATCTACCCAAAATAATCAGGGATAATCACGCAGATCACCGGATCGGCATTATTTCGGTCTCCGTGGTCCCAGACCCTCAACTTCTGCGTCAGTCTAGCGATGCCATCAACCGCTTGCGCATCCTGGCCACCCAGGAAATTCAGGCATCGCTGCGCCAGCAGGATCGCGTCTACTCGGTGAGCCTGAAGGAATGGCTGATTGTTCAGCCCAATCTGATCAGCAGTGCCGCAATCACATTGGCGATGATTCGCCTGCGCGACAACCTGACCGCACTTGCCGGGCGTCCAGGAATTGTGACCCGCATGCCACGCTTGGCGCTGGGTGCAGCGATGTGGCCTGACGATGGTGAAGACTCGTTGTTCCTCGTACAGTCAGCCAGAATAGCTCGCCTGGTTGCGGAACAGGGCGGGCCCGACATTCGTTGCTACCAGCCAGCCATGGAAACCGAAGGGGATGACGAGCGCGGCCTGCTTGACGACCTGCGCCTGGCGCTTAACGAACAACGCGGGCTGAAGCTATTTCTTCAGCCGCAAGTCGATTTGACCAGCGGTCGCTGCATTGGCGCCGAGGCCCTGCTGCGCTGGCAGCGAGACAACGGCGAATGGGTTGCGCCGCCGCGCATTCTCGAAGCGATCGACCGTCTGGGGCAGCGCCAGTCGTTCAATCGCTGGCTGCTGCATCAGGCGCCACAAATCCAGAAACAACTGCTCGATAGCGGCATCAACATCACCCTGTCGCTCAATTTGTCGGCCAACGACCTCCTTGATGTCGAGCTCCCGGACATCATCGGTCAGGCGCTCGCCACCTGGGATATCGCGCCACAGCAATTCATGCTCGAAATCACCGAAACAATGATGATCGAAGAGAGCTGGCAAGTCATGGATGTGCTGAACCGACTACGCAAGCTGGGCCTGCGTCTGTCGATCGACGATTTCGGCACAGGCTACGCCGGCATGGGCTACCTCCAGCGCCTGCCCGTCCAGGAGGTGAAAATTGATCAGGTTTTCGTGCGCCAGGTCGTCGATTCTGACAAGGCCCGCGAAATCATCGCCGCCGTCATCCAGCTTTCCAGCAAGCTGGGCATGAGCATTATTGCGGAAGGCGTCGAAACGATAGAAACCCGCAACGAACTGGAACGTCTCGGCTGCCGGCATGCCCAGGGTTATCTGTTTTCTCCGGCCCTCCCGGTTCCGGAATTTATCGCCTGGCACAAGGCCAATCCGGCCAAGGGAAATCTCGCTGCCACTGCGCTAGACTAAAAACGATCCGCCGACGGGGATTTGCATCAGTTTCCGGCCTCCTCCAGAGGGGCCGGAGTTCCCGGAAACTGTGAATTTTCAGCGACATGACGTAGAATCCGCGGTCCGATACTGCGCTGCAACAAAGCCAAATTTATGCTCTATCCCACCCGTTTCGATGTCATCGTCGTCGGCGGCGGTCACGCCGGCACCGAGGCTGCGCTTGCCGCGGCCCGGGCGGGGGCGAACACGCTGCTGCTGACGCACAACCTCGACACGCTCGGGGCGATGAGCTGCAATCCGTCAATTGGCGGCATCGGCAAGGGCCATTTGGTCCGCGAGGTTGATGCGCTGGGCGGGGCGATGGCGGCGGCGACCGACGAAGCAGGCATCCAGTTCCGTATCCTCAATGCCTCGAAAGGCCCGGCCGTCCGTGCGACGCGCGCCCAGGCCGACCGCGTGCTGTACAAGCAGGCCATCCGCGGTCGACTGGAAAATCAGCCTAATTTGACCATTTTTGCCGAAGCCTGCGACGACCTGATCGTCGAAGGCGAGCGCGTTGTCGGCGCCGTGACGCAGCTAGGTATTCGTTTCATGGCTGGCGCCGTTGTGCTGACAGCGGGCACCTTCCTCAACGGCAAGATCCACGTCGGGTTGGAGAACTACACCGGCGGGCGCATGGGTGATCCGCCCTCGGTGTCGCTGGCCGCCCGCCTCAAAGAATTGAATCTGCCGCAAGGCCGCCTCAAGACAGGTACGCCACCGCGCCTGGACGGCAAGACTATCGACTTCTCGGTGATGGAGGAGCAGCATTCGGACGACCCGATGCCGGTCTTTTCCTTTCTCGGCAACGCTGGCCAGCACCCGCGCCAGCTGCCGTGCTGGATCACCGAGACCAACGAGAAAACCCACGACATCATCCGCAGCGGCCTGGACCGTTCGCCGATGTACACCGGCGTCATCGAAGGCGTCGGCCCGCGTTACTGCCCGTCGATCGAAGACAAGATCCACCGCTTCGCCGACAAGGACAAGCACAACGTCTTCCTCGAGCCGGAAGGCCTGACGACGCACGAGATCTACCCGAACGGCGTATCGACCAGCCTGCCTTTCGACATCCAGCTGGCGCTGGTCCGCTCAATTCGCGGCATGGAAAACGTGCACATCCTGCGCCCCGGCTACGCCATCGAATACGACTTCTACGATCCGCGCGGACTCAAGGACACGCTGGAATCGAAGGCCATCAATGGCCTGTTCTTCGCCGGCCAGATCAACGGCACGACGGGCTACGAGGAGGCTGCTGCGCAGGGCCTGTTAGCCGGTATCAACGCCGTGCGCCACGTCCGCGACGAAGCCGGCTGGTGCCCGAAGCGCAACGAAGCCTACCTCGGCGTGCTGGTCGACGATCTGATCACGCGCGGCGTTTCGGACCCTTACCGGATGTTCACGAGCCGCGCCGAATACCGCCTGAGCCTGCGCGAAGACAACGCCGACCTGCGCCTGACCGAACAGGGCAGGGCGCTCGGCCTGGTCGATGACATTCGCTGGGCCGCCTTCTGCCAGAAGCGCGATGCCATTGCCAGCGAGCAGGAGCGCCTGAAATCGACCTGGGTCAATCCCAAGCTGACGCCGGTCGAAGACTGCATCCGCGTACTGGGCAAAGCGATCGAGCACGAGTACAACCTGTTCGAATTACTGCGCCGACCAGAAGTGACCTACGCGGCACTCATCACACTGCCCTGCCACGGTGAACCGGAAATTTCGGCCAAAATTGAAATGGACCCGGCGGTCATCGAACAACTCGAAATTTCGGCCAAGTACCAGGGTTACATCGACCGCCAGGCCGATGAAGTCGCCAAGTCGGCCGGCTACGAAAATGCCATCCTGCCCGCCGATCTCGACTACGGCACCGTCGCCGGCCTGTCCAACGAGGTCAAGCAAAAGCTCGCCCTGCACAAGCCGCAGACCATCGGCCAGGCCTCGCGTATTCAGGGCATCACACCGGCCGCCATCTCGCTGCTGCTGATCCACCTCAAGCGCCACACTCTCTCGCAAGCCGCATGAGCCAGAACGCCCTTGCCAGCGGCCTGGCCGCCCTCGACATCACGCTGGCGGCCGAAGCGCAGCACAAGCTGCTCGCCTTCCGCGACCTGCTGCTCAAGTGGAACAAGACCTACAACCTGACCGCCCTGCGCGATCCGGCCCAGGCCATTTCGCATCATCTGCTCGATTCGCTGGCCATCCTGCCGCATGTGGGCGCCGGCAATCTGCTCGATGTCGGCAGTGGCGGCGGCCTGCCCGGCATTCCGCTGGCCATCGCAATGCCAGAGCTGGCGGTCACCATGGTCGATACCGTGCAAAAGAAAACCACCTTCCTGCAGCAGGCTGTCATCGAACTGGGACTGAAGAATGTTACGGTGCACCACGCCCGGGTCGAGGAATTGCAGGGACAATACGCCCAGATCAGCTCACGCGCCTTCGCCGAAATCGGCCTGTTCATCAGCCTGACCCGCCACCTGTTGGCCCCGGGCGGCCGCTGGCTGGCGATGAAGGGCGTACGACCGGACGACGAACTCAAGGCATTGCCCGCCGACATCACGGTTGAAGCGATCATCCCGCTGACCGTGCCGGGGCTGGATGCCGAACGACATTTGATTATTTTGAAAGCCGGGTCATGAAAGTACTCGCCATCACCAACCAGAAAGGCGGCGTCGGCAAGACGACCACCGCCGTCAATCTGGCCGCCTCGCTGGCCGCCGAGGGCAAGCGCGTCCTGCTCATCGACATGGACCCGCAGGGCAACGCCACCACTGGCGCCGGCATCACCAAGAAGGAAGCGCTGCCGACCGTCTATCAGCTGCTGATCGGGTCCGCGACGCTGGTTGAAGTGTGCATCAAGACCGACTTCGACTTCGACATCCTGCCCGCCAACCGCGAACTGGCCGGCGCCGAAGTCGAAATGATCGAGCTCGACCAGCGCGAATACCGCCTGAAAAATGCGCTGGCGCAGAACCACGCCGAATACGATTTCGTCCTGATTGACTGCCCGCCGGCCCTCAACATGCTGACAGTCAATGCGCTGGTTGCCGCCGATTCGGTGCTGATCCCGATGCAGTGCGAGTACTACGCACTGGAAGGCCTCTCTGATCTCGTCGAAACGCTACGTAAGGTCCGTCATCATTTGAACTCCCGCCTTGAAATCGAAGGCCTGCTGCGCACCATGTATAACGGCCAGAGCACGCTGACCCAACAAGTATCCAGCGAACTCGAAAGCCACTTCGGCGACAAGGTCTACAAGACCATCATCCCGCGCAATGTGCGACTGGCCGAAGCGCCGTCCTACGGCAAGCCGGTCCTCGCCTTCGACAAAAACTCAAAGGGTGCGCAAGCCTATGGCGCGCTCGCCCAGGAAATTCTCGAAAGGGTCGTCCAATGATCAAGATGAAAGGACTCGGCCGCGGCCTCGACGCGCTGCTTTCCGGCAGCGACGCAAAGGCCGAAGACGAACTGCGCAATCTGCCAGTCGAGCGCATGAAACCGGGCAAATACCAGCCACGCACCCACATGGATCAGGATTCGCTGGCCGAACTGGCCGCCTCGATCAAGGCTCAGGGCGTCATGCAACCCATTCTCGTGCGCGCTGTCGACACGACTCCCGGCGCCGAGCGTTATGAAATTGTCGCAGGTGAACGCCGCTGGCGTGCCGCCCAACTGGCCGGCCTGACCGAGGTTCCTGTCCTCGTTCGCACCATCCCCGACGAGCAGGCGCTGGCTATGGCGCTCATCGAGAACATCCAGCGCGAAAACCTCAATCCGCTCGAAGAAGCTCAGGGCCTACAGCGCCTGATCGATGAATTCGGCCTGACCCACCAACAAGCCGCCGATGCGGTGGGTCGCTCCCGCCCAGCCGCTTCCAATTTGCTGCGTTTATTACAGTTGACCGCGCCAGTCCAGGAAATGCTGATGACCGGCCAGATCGACATGGGCCACGCCCGCGCCCTGCTCCCAATGTCCACAGGCCAGCAGGTCGGCGTTGCCCAGCGGATTATCCAGAAGGGACTGTCGGTCCGCGAAACAGAGCGCTTGGTCCAGCAACTGCTGAATCCACCTAAGCATGCCCCGGAAAAAGCCATCGACCGCGATCTGCTGAGTCTGCAGGAACGCTTGTCCGACGGTCTGGGCACCAATGTCGCCATTCGCTCGAACAAGAAGGGCGCCGGCAAGGTAACTATCGAGTTCTCGAGCCTTGACCAACTTGACGGCCTGATTTCCCGCCTCAATACATAACCGATGTCACATATCGAAACGCCCACAATCTACGGGATAACCCTCAATTTTTGCACTCCGGAAATTGACTCCTCTATAAGACTCGGTTACACTCGCACGGTTATCAATCGAGGCATGTCTTGCATCCACAGGTAAGCTGGATACTCAGCCGCCAGGCGGCACTGGCAATCATCCTGGCCGTAGCGGCGGGCTTGTTTGTCAATGTCAATGCAGCAGTCTCGGTTCTGATCGGGGGATCAATCGGACTCATCGCCAATCTCGGATACGTCCTGAGAGCCATGCGAATGAGTTCGGTGGCCGACCCGGTCAAGGCATATCAGGCGCAAGCCGCCGGAGAGGGGTTCAAGTTTTTACTCACTCTCGTCGGCTTTGCGCTAGTGTTTTTAGGGTACAAGGGGGTGGCGGTACTGCCGCTCTTTCTTGGATACGCATCAACCTTCGTCATCTACTGGATGGCATTGCTGAAGCAACGCTAGACAGACTGGAGAAAACATGAGCGCAGACGGCGGCACACTGACCACCACAGGTTATATTGAACACCACCTCACCAATCTGGCTGTCTGTGCAGACAGCGCCAAGGTAGATGGCGTCTGTACCGGTTTCTGGACATTCCACCTCGACACCCTGCTGGTTTCCGGCATTCTGGGTTTGGTTGTTTTCGGCTTCATGGCCCTAATGGCCAGCAGAGCCACTGCTGGCGTTCCGTCTGGCGGCCAGAACTTCGTCGAAATGGTTGTCGGCCTGGTCGATCAGCAAGTTCGCGACACCTTCCATGGCAAGAGCGCCCTGGTTACCCCGCTGGCCATTACCATTTTTGTCTGGGTGTTCGTCATGAACGCCATGGACTTGATTCCGGTCGACTTCCTGCCGACGGCGCTGCAAGCTGCTACCGGCAATCACCATCTGCCCTTCAAGTTTGTACCGACCACGGACCCCAACCTGACCTTTGCGATGTCGCTGACGGTTTTCGCCATCTCGATTTTCATGGGCCTGAAGGTGAAGGGGTTCGGCCACTTCATGCATGAAGTATTCGCTGTCCCATTTGGTTTGAAGATGGCACCGGTCAACCTCCTGTTCCGCATCGTTGAAGAAATCGCCCGACCGATTTCGTTGTCCCTGCGACTTTTCGGCAACATGTATGCCGGTGAAATGGTATTCATCCTGATCGCCCTTCTCGGCATCTACCAACTGCCCCTGGCCTTGCCTTGGGAACTGTTCCACATCTTGATTATTACCCTGCAAGCCTTCGTGTTCATGATGCTCACCATCGTGTACATGTCGATGGCCGCAGAGTCGCACTAAGTCGTAGTAGCAGTTTTTCAGTAGTTTTTAACTTTAACCCCGCAACAAACCTACCTTACTGAGGAGTAAACATGGAACTCGCAACCGTCCTCTCCAACACCGCTATCGCTGTAGCCATCCTGATCGGCGCCGGTGCTCTGGGTACCGCTATTGGCTTTGGTATCCTGGGTGGCCGCTTCCTGGAAGGCGCTGCTCGCCAGCCGGAAATGATCCCCACGCTGCAAGTCAAGATGTTCATCGTCGCCGGTCTGCTCGACGCCGTGACCATGATCGGCGTTGGTATCGCTCTGTTCCTGCTCTTCGCAAACCCGTTCCTGGCTCTGCTGAAGTAATTAACCGCGCCCCTGTAACCCTTATTACCAGGAGGTTAGCGTGAATATCAACGCTACACTGATTGGCCAGGCAATCTGGTTTGCTCTCTTCATCTGGATCACGATGAAGTACGTCTGGCCGCCGCTGCAAAAGGCGATGGCAGACCGTCAAGCACAGATCGCTGATGGCCTGGCTGCAGCAGAACGTGGCAAGCACGAGCAAGAGCTCGCTGCCAAGCGCTCTGCCGACGCGTTGCGGGAAGCCAAGGAGAAATCCTCGGACCTCATCGCTCAAGCCGAAAAGCGTGCGCAGCAGATCGTCGAAGAAGCCAAAGGCACTGCCAAGGTTGAGGCTGACAAAGTTGTCGCCGGTGCTAAAGCAGAAATCGATCAGGAAGTCGAACGCGCCAAGCAAGTTTTGCGTGAGCGTGTCGCCGAACTGGCGGTTGCTGGTGCTGAAAAGATCCTGCGCAAGGAAATCAACGCGTCCGCGCATGCCGACATGCTGGTCGCCCTGAAACAGGACCTGTAAGCAATGGCTGAATCCGTCACTATCGCCCGCCCTTACGCTGAAGCCCTGTTCCGGGCAGCTAAAGAAAGCGGCAATCTGGCCAAGTGGGCCGAGCAAGCAGCAACGCTCGCCCAGGTGGCTGCCAGTCCCGAAGTCCACGCGGCTATCGGCGATCCCAATGTGGCGGCCCCGCAACTGGTCGACCTTTTCCGGTCTGCCTGCGGTACGGCGGTAGATGCGGAGCTGGCGAACTTCATCCAGCTGCTGTCCAACAACGACCGTCTGGGGCTGTTGCCGGAAATCGCCGCCTTGTACGAAAGCTACAAGCGTGGGGAAGAAGGCACCAAGCAAGCCGAAATCATTTCGGCCTTCCCGATCGATGACAACCAGGTGAAAGCCCTGTTGCCCCAACTCGAAGCCGTCTTCAAGACCAAGCTTGAGTCTTCGGTGTCGGTTGATCCGACCCTGATTGGTGGCATCAAGGTAATCGTTGGCGACCAGATGCTGGATGCTTCAGTCCGCGGCAAGCTCGACGCCATGGCTACGGCGCTGAACAACTAGGAGAATTTCATGCAGTTGAATCCTTCCGAAATTTCTGAACTGATCAAGAGCAAGATCCAGAACCTGCAAGGCGCATCGGAAGTGCGCACGCAGGGCACTGTGGTATCCGTCACCGACGGTATCTGCCGCGTGCACGGCCTGCAAGACGTTATGCAGGGCGAAATGCTGGAATTCCCCGGCAACACCTTTGGTATGGCGCTCAACCTTGAGCGTGATTCCGTCGGTGCCGTGGTTCTTGGTGCATACGAACACATTTCCGAAGGCGACGTGGTCAAGACCACCGGTCGCATTCTGGAAGTTCCCGTCGGCCACGAATTGCTCGGCCGCGTGGTCAACTCCCTCGGTCAGCCGATCGACGGCAAGGGCCCGATCAATGCCAAGAAAACCGACAAGCTGGAAAAGGTTGCGCCGGGCGTTATTTGGCGTAAATCGGTTTCCCAGCCCGTACAGACTGGTCTGAAGTGCGTCGACTCCATGGTGCCGGTTGGCCGTGGCCAGCGCGAGCTGATCATTGGCGACCGTCAGACCGGCAAGACCGCCGTCGCTGTTGACGCCATCATCAACCAGAAAGACAAAGGTCTGTTCTGCGTTTATGTTGCTATCGGCCAAAAAGCTTCGACCATCGCCAACGTCGTTCGCAAGCTCGAAGAGCACGGCGCGATGGCAAACACCATCGTCGTTGCCGCCCCGGCTTCCGAATCCGCCGCTCTGCAGTATCTCGCACCGTACGCAGGTTGTACGATGGGCGAATACTTCCGCGACATCGGTGAAGATGCACTGATCGTTTATGACGACTTGACCAAGCAGGCTTGGGGCTACCGCCAGGTTTCCCTGTTGCTGCGCCGTCCGCCGGGTCGTGAAGCTTACCCGGGCGACGTGTTCTATCTCCACTCCCGCTTGCTCGAACGCGCCGCTCGCGTTTCGGAAGAATGGGTCGAGAAAGTCACCAACGGCGAAATCAAGGGCAAGACTGGCTCCCTGACCGCTCTGCCGGTTATCGAGACACAAGCCGGCGACGTCTCCGCCTTCGTTCCGACCAACGTCATTTCTATTACTGACGGTCAGATCTTCCTGGAAACCGACCTCTTCAACGCCGGTATTCGTCCTGCAATCAACGCCGGTATTTCCGTGTCCCGCGTCGGTGGCGCTGCTCAAACCAAGCTGATCAAAAAGCTCGGCGGTGGTGTTCGTCTGGCTCTGGCTCAGTACCGCGAACTTGCAGCGTTTGCCCAGTTTGCATCCGACCTTGACGAAGCGACCCGCAAGCAGCTGGAGCGCGGCCGTCTGGTCACCGAGCTGATGAAGCAAGCCCAGTATTCGCCGATGAGCATCTCCGAAATGGCCGTCACGCTGTACGCAGCCGACAAGGGCTACTTTGACGATGTAGAAGTCAAGCGTGCTCTGGACTGCGAAAAGGCCATGATCGGTTACCTCAAGTCCAATTGCGCCGCCCTCATGAATACCATGGAGACGACGGCTGACCTGAGTGCCGATTCCGAGAAGCAACTTGCCGCCGGCATCGTCGCTTTCAAGAGCAGCTGGGCCTGATCTAGGAGAACGCCATGCCTAGCGGCAAGGAAATTCGCAACAAGATCAAGAGCGTCGAAAACACGCGCAAGATCACCAAGGCCATGGAAATGGTGGCCGCATCCAAAATGCGCAAGGCGCAGGAACGGATGCGGGCTGCCCGTCCCTATGGCGAGAAGATCCGGCGCGTTGCAGGCAACCTGTCTCATGCTCTGACCGAGTACCGCCATCCTTTCCTCGTGAATCGGGAGCAAGCCGCCATCGGCATGATTCTGATCACGTCAGACAAAGGTCTGTGCGGCGGTCTGAACTCGAACCTTCTTCGTCTGGCCATCACGAAGATGAAGGAGTTCGAGTCTACGGGCAAGAAACTTCAGGCTACTTGTATCGGCAACAAAGGTCTCGGCTTCATGCAACGTGCCGGTGCCAAAGTCGTCTCGCACGTGACCGGGCTGGGCGATACGCCCCACCTGGAAAAGCTCATCGGGCCCGTCAAGGTTCAACTTGATGCGTACATGAACGGTGAGATTGACGCGCTGTACATTGGCTACACCCGTTTCATCAATACGATGAAGCAGGAGCCGGTGTTCGAACAACTGCTTCCACTTTCTAGCGGCACCATTGGCTCCGCCAAGACCAAGTGGGATTATGTCTACGAACCGGATGCCAAGGCAGTCATTGACGATCTGCTGATCCGTTATGTCGAAGCATTGATTTATCAGGCCGTTGCAGAAAACATGGCCTCCGAGCAGTCTGCCCGGATGGTTGCCATGAAGTCTGCCTCGGACAACGCCAAGACCGTTATCGGCGACTTGAAGCTGGTTTACAACAAGGCCCGTCAGGCTGCGATTACCAAGGAACTCTCGGAAATCGTCAGCGGCGCCGCCGCGGTGTGACGCGTAGATTTTTATTTTTGGGGATTTGAATATGAGTCAAGGTTCAATCGTTCAGTGCATCGGCGCCGTTGTGGACATCCACTTCCCGCGCGATCAGATGCCGAAGGTCTACGACGCCCTCAAGCTGGATGCTTCTGAAGCAAACGGCATGGCAGAAGACGGCCTGACATTCGAAGTGCAACAACAACTCGGTGATGGCGTTGTACGTACCATTGCCATGGGTTCTTCCGACGGTCTGCGTCGTGGCATGAAGGTGAACAACACCGGTGCCGGCATCTCTGTGCCGGTCGGTATGGGCACCTTGGGCCGCATCATGGACGTTCTCGGTCGCCCGATTGATGAAGCTGGTCCAATCGATTCCAACGAGCTGCGTGAAATTCACCAGATGGCTCCGAAGTTCGACGAACTGTCATCTTCCGTTGATCTGCTGGAAACAGGCATCAAGGTTATTGACCTGATCTGCCCGTTCGCCAAGGGCGGCAAGGTCGGTCTGTTCGGTGGTGCCGGCGTCGGCAAGACCGTTAACATGATGGAACTCATCAACAACATCGCCAAGCAACACGCAGGTTTGTCCGTGTTTGCCGGCGTGGGTGAGCGTACCCGTGAAGGTAACGACTTCTATCACGAAATGAAGGACTCCAACGTTCTCGACAAGGTCGCGATGGTGTTCGGTCAGATGAACGAGCCTCCAGGCAACCGTCTGCGCGTCGCGCTGACCGGTCTGACCATGGCTGAGCGTTTCCGTGATGATGGTCGCGACATTCTGTTCTTCGTCGACAACATCTACCGCTACACCCTGGCTGGTACGGAAGTTTCCGCACTGCTCGGCCGTATGCCTTCCGCCGTGGGCTATCAGCCGACGCTGGCTGAAGAAATGGGCCGTCTGCAAGAGCGTATTACCTCTACCAAGGTTGGCTCGATCACCTCCATCCAGGCCGTTTACGTGCCTGCCGATGACTTGACCGACCCTTCCCCGGCCACCACCTTCCTGCACCTTGACTCCACCGTTGTGTTGTCGCGTGACATCGCCTCCCTGGGTATCTACCCGGCTGTCGATCCGCTCGATTCCACCTCGCGTCAGCTGGATCCGCAGGTCGTTGGCGAAGAGCATTACGCTGTTGCCCGTGCTGTGCAGATGAATCTGCAACGCTACAAGGAACTGCGTGACATCATCGCGATTCTGGGTATGGACGAACTGTCTCCAGAAGACAAGCTCGCCGTTTCCCGTGCTCGTAAGATTCAGCGCTTCCTGTCGCAGCCGTTCCACGTTGCTGAAGTCTTTACCGGTTCCCCGGGCAAGTTCGTTCCCCTCAAGGAAACGATCAAGGGCTTCAAGGGTATCTGCGCCGGCGAATACGATCACCTGCCGGAACAAGCGTTTTACATGGTTGGCGGCATTGAGGAAGTCCTCGAGAAGGCCAAGACGCTGTAATAACGCAACGCCGTATAGGAGCTAGTTAATGGCTATGACTGTTCATTGTGATGTCGTCAGTGCCGAGGAGTCGATCTTCTCCGGCCTGGTGGAAATCGCAGTGTTCCCCGGCGAAGCCGGGGAACTCGGTATTCTTCCGCGTCACACACCACTGCTAACTCGCATCAAGCCAGGCACCATCCGTTTGAAGGTGCCGAACCAGAGCGAGTTCGAGTTGGTGTATGTTTCCGGTGGCATGCTGGAAGTTCAGCCCGACATGATTACCGTGTTGGCTGATACTGCGATTCGTGCGCACGATCTGGACGAAGCCAAGGCAATGGAAGCCAAGAAGCGGGCCGAGGAAGCTCTCGCCAATCGGAACGCTGAAATGGATTACGCCGCTGCTGAAGCAGAACTGGCGCAAGCTGTTGCCCAGTTGCAAGCAATCCAGCGTCTGCGCAAGCACACGCACTAATTCCGGAACTTCGGATCAAAAAAGGCAGCTTCGGCTGCCTTTTTTACTGCCGCCGCCCTGAAAAATTCTAGAGGCGGGCTATGCGTTTTTCCAGTCTCGCAACATCGTCCCGAAGAGAAACCACGCCACTGCCAAAAGCAGTCACATCGTGACTTGCAGCAAGCATTCCCGATTCTTCGATGGCGTACTCGGTAAAATTGTCCGCCATTCGCGCAGCGGCATCATGGATGGCTGCAGCCAATTTCATCCCAAGCTTCGAAAAGCGCCTTGCTGGAATATCACCTACTAGTTGGGCTAGATCAGCCTCGCCATCCCATCTCAGATTCCGCAATACGAATGCAAGGCTTTCGGCGATATCAGCAGAACCACCAAGTTTCACCGATGAAAACAGCGTATCGCGATCGAAGAGCAAACGGGCCGCCAGATCGCCTGGCAGGGTGATACTGACATCGGGGTGAAGTACTTTCTCGCCAGGTTGAAACAGGCCTTGATCGTTGATGGCCAATCTCACCACAAAAAACCCGCTATCAACTTGCAGTTGAGCGCCAGAGTGCGCAGCAAGACGTGTCTGCGCCCAACTTTCGCCTTCAATCAAATGATTCAAGGCACGAACCACCAGCGAAATAAGCGCTTCCATTGATTTGCTGCTTAAAACTTGAATCCGCGATGCAGGGCAACGACACCCAGAGCGAGATTGAAGTACTCTACCTTCTCAAACCCGACCCCCTCCATCATGGATTTGAGTTCTTCCTGACCCGGATGAACACGTATCGACTCCGACAGGTAGCGATAGCTGTCGGAATCGTTCGTGACCAGTTGTCCGACTCGAGGAATAACCTTGAAGGAATAAAAATCATAGAGCGGAGCCAACGGCTTCCAGACCTGTGAGAACTCGAGCACCAGCAGGCGACCGCCGGGGCGCAGAACACGGCGCATTTCGGCGAGCGCCGCATCCTTGTGGGTCATGTTGCGTAAGCCGAAGGCAACGGTGACACAGTCGAACCAATCATCCGGAAAGGGCAGCTTCTCGGCATCACACTGCGCGACCGGCAGCATATGCCCCTTGTCGAGCAAGCGGTCGCGTCCACGCGCCAGCATCGCATTGTTGATGTCGGTCAGCCAAACCTGACCACTTTTTCCAACCCGCTTGGAGAACGCCAGTGAGAGATCGCCTGTACCACCAGCGACGTCCAATACGCGCGAACCTTCGCGAACGCCGCTGCGCTGGATCGCAAAGGCTTTCCACAGACGGTGCATGCCACCTGACATCAAATCGTTCATCAAGTCGTAACGACTGGCAACAGAATCGAATACGTCAGCTACCCGCCGGGCCTTTTCCTGCTCGGCAACGGCTTCGTAGCCAAAATGGGTTTTTTCGTTGTTCATGATTTCAGTGATGATGGCCGCAGCTTCCGGCTGCAGGAGGAGTGGAAGTATCGATATCGCGTGATAGCCCCTGTGCTTCAATTTGCTTCAGGTACTCCTGCCAAAGCTCGTCATGGTGCTTACCAAGGTTGTAGAGCAGATCCCAAGAATATAAACCGCTATCATGGCCATCAGAAAAGACCGGGCGCAGGGCATACGTACCGACCGGTTCGATACGTTCTATATCGATGTCCCGCTTTCCAGTCTGCAGGGTCTCCTGACCGGGTCCATGGCCCCTGGCTTCGGCAGAGGGTGTATAGACGCGCAGAAATTCAAAATCCAGCGCATAGCACTCTCCATCGGCATAGATTAGCTCCAGCCGACGGGATTTCTTGTGCAATTTGATTTCGCTCGGTATCGGCGTGTCTTTATCAATACCAGCCATAGTTTTCTCCAGAATGAGGCGCTAGTTTAGCGCACTCATCGTCAGCCTATACCGTGATAGGTCAAATCACCTGATAGCTGATGCGGTCGTAGTCGGTTCCACGCTGAAGTAAGTGGTTCATTCGAAGTTGCCAGGAGGAATCTTCGCCCGAAGAAACATCGAGTATTCGGCTCGCCTGATACATTCCCGGTGGCAGGACAATGGATCCTTCTTCCTTTATCGCCGGTACCGGCGGCAGCAAAAAGGCTCGAACAAAACGCTCGTTGTTGCCGGCTTTCAACGCCGCAACACGGACGGCTATACCAGCCGGCATACCGGGCAGGGTAGCCACGCCGACGATCAACCCGCCATCCTCTTCCTGCATTAGCCAAGTTGCCTGCACCAGCAGAAAATGATCGCCATCGTGGGGACAAAGCGCCATGAGCTGGCCATGCGATATCCGCATTCCGGCGCAACTGCGCCCCAGGCGAAAGCCATTGGCCGAGTGGTTGATGACCGACCACTCATCGACTGGAAAGCTGATCAACGGCTTTATGGCGGGTGTCTGATCCAAATCGACACGTTCACCGAAGGTAAACAACTGATCAAACTCACCGCGCGAGAAAGCTGCCGCCGAATCCGGCTGCGCGAAGTCCTTGCCGGTGGTACAAAAGTGGATCGCCTCGAAGCCTACTGCGACCTTGGCTAAACCCTGAGTGGCGAAGCGGCGGAAGCGGCGCGGTGAAGCAGACTGCGTCCAGGGACGGGCAAGATGATCGAGCAGCGCGACAACATGACCGCTGGTTTCCTCACCAAGCCCCAGTTGGGATGGCGTAACGCGCTGCCGGAGCTGACTGAGCATGTGATTGATCTGCAGGCCCAGACGCGTGGTATCCAGGCGCCGGGTGTCGGCGGAGGGTTCATCGGCGACCGCCGTCGGATGCAGTGGCAAATCCTTCATCAACTCGATGACGTAGGCAGGAACCTCAAAATCGTCATCCAGCTTGTGAATGGAAACCAATGGCGCCCACATGTTGGCCCAGCGCCGAATAAGGTTCAGGTTACGTACGCTGTTACTGTAGGGGCTTGCGATATCGATCAGCAACAAGGTCACGTAGGCGGCCGCGCAATGCGTTGCCTGCAGGCTGTTTTCGAGTGCATCTTCAACCGGCGTGTAGGAAATACCCCACTCCTCGGCTGTCTCGTAGAAGCCATGCAGATCCAGCCAGATGCCGGGCGGCAAATCACGGCGGGCCCGGTAATGCTCCAGAATAACCATCCCCGTGTAGTACAGGCAACGATGCAGAACAGTGGCCATCAAGGAGACGTATTGCGCGTTTTCCGCGTCTGGTTCCTCAAGCTGGGCACACAGCGCGTAGGCCTTACCCATCTTGCGCCAGGCAGTGACTACCTGCTGGAAATAGGACTCTTCTTCGCTTGCCAGCGGTAGCGCCCTGTTGTGATAGCGCCGAGCCATCTCCTCTTCGACGAAACACATTGGCGCCCGCGCCTGTTCTAGCAGGGTGAGCAGGACACCAGACGGTGGAGGCGCCATGAGCAGCGAGTCAACAAAGAGCATCAGCTGTCGTTCAGCGACTATCGGATTGGCCAACGACAATTGGGAAAGGTAATCCATCCCGCTTTGCAGATCTGAAATCACGGGAAACTCAATGGCTGTCGTGTTCACAATCCTCAACCCTCTTCGATATCTGCCAAAGCAGCGCCAAGCGCGTCAGCAAGAACCGCGTCATTGACCATCGGCCGTGGCGTCGATTCCTCACACCGGACTGCACCCCAAACCGGTTCCGGAAAATGCCGGTCGTTTTTCCAGCGTGGGATGACATGCCAATGGACATGGGGAACCATATTGCCGAAACTGGCCAGATTGATTTTATCCGGCGAGAAAAGCGCGCGCACGACGGATTCGACTGCGAAAACGACGCGCATGAGCATCGCTCGCTGCCTTGGCTCGAGATCGGTCATCTCGCGCACATGGTGGTTCCAGATGACGCGACAGAATCCCGGGTAATGCGGGTCATCCACCCTCACCACACGGAAAAGCGCCGACTGCCAGAGAACGGCCCCGCCGGGGTGCATGCACAAATCACAGGACTGAATTTCGTTACCCATGCCAACTTGCTCCGGTTTTCCACAAAGGATTACACCGAAGAACAAATATCACAAGCAGCCCCCGCAAAAGAACCTGCTATTTCACGGTCAACCGGAAAAAACGAACAAAAATCAGAGCAGTACCCGTTCTATTCCGCCTGTATTCGCCTTGCCGACGTAATCCGCCATCCAATTTTCGCCGAGCAGATGCTTGGCCAGTTCGACCACGATGTAATCGGCCTTGGTACCTGCGTCGTCATCGTAGCGCGACAAGCCCTGCAGACAGGCCGGGCAGGACGTCAGGATCTTGACGTCGCCCTTGAAACCGTCGGCCCGCAACTTCTCGGCGCCACTTTCGATTTCCTGCTGCTTGCGGAACTTGACCTGCGTCGCGACGTCCGGCCGGGAATAGGCGAAGGAGCCGGCGTCGCCGCAACAGCGATCGGTCAGCGGTACTTCCTGGCCCATCAGCGCCTTGGTCACAGCCAGCGGTGCATAGGCCTTCATCGGCGTGTGGCAAGGGTCGTGGTACATGTAGCGCGTGCCGCTGACGCCTTCCAGCTTGACGCCCTTCTCCATGAGGTACTCGTGGATATCGAGCAGGCGGCAACCCGGGAATATCTTCTCGAACTGGTATTTCTGCAGCTGATCCATGCAGGTACCGCACGAAACGATCACCGTCTTGATGTCGAGATAGTTCAGCGTATTGGCAACACGGTGGAAGAGTACCCGGTTGTCCGTCGTAATCTTCTGTCCCTTCTCATCATCGCCCGACGCGGTCTGCGGATACCCACAGCACAGGTAACCCGGCGGCAACACGGTGGTGGCGCCTGTTTCGTAGAGCATGGCCTGCGTCGCCAGGCCAACCTGCGAGAACAGGCGCTCGGAACCGCAACCGGGGAAGTAGAAGACGGCATCCGACTCCTCGGTCGTCTTGCGCGGATTGCGGATGACCGGGATGACCTTGTCGTCCTCGATGTCGAGCAGGGCGCGCGACGTCCGCTTGGGCAGGTTGCCTGGCATCGGCCGGTTGAGGAAGTGGATGATCTGCGTCTTGACCGTCGGCGCACCGACCGTTGCCGGCGGATGGGCGCGGCTGTCCTGGACCAGGCCAAGCGCCTTGGCCGCCTTGTGGGCGAGGCGCTGCGCCTTGAACCCGAAATCCATCATAACGCCGCGCATGACCTTGATCGTCGCCGGGTCTTTCAGGTTGAGGTAGGTCATCGCCGCAAAGGTGCCGGGGCTGAAACGCTTTTTCTCCTGCTTGCGCAGGAAATTGCGCATGGCGACGGAAACATCGCCGAAATCGATGTCGACCGGGCAAGGCTTCACGCAGCGGTGGCAGACCGTGCAATGGTCGGCGACATCGTTGAATTCGTCAAAATGCTTGAGCGAAATGCCGCGCCGGGTCTGCTCTTCATAGAGGAAGGCTTCGACCAGCAGCGAGGTTGCGAGAATCTTGTTGCGCGGCGAGTAAAGCAGGTTGGCGCGCGGCACGTGCGTCGAGCACACCGGCTTGCACTTGCCGCAACGCAGGCAGTCCTTGACCATGTCGGAAATCTTGCCGATTTCCGACTGCTCCATGATCAGCGACTCGGTACCGAGCAGGCTGAACGACGGCGTGTAGGCATTGCCCAGGTCGCCACCGGGCATCAGCTTGCCCTTGTTGAAGCGGCCTTCCGGGTCGACCTTCTGCTTGTAGGCGCGGAAGGGGCCGAGTTCTTCTTCGGTAAGGAACTCGAGCTTGGTGATACCGATACCGTGTTCGCCGGAAATGACGCCATCCAGCTCACGGGCGATGTGCATGATGCGCTCGACCGCTTTGTTGGCCGTCTGCAGCATTTCGTAATTGTCGGAATTGACCGGCAAATTGGTATGCACGTTGCCGTCACCGGCGTGCATGTGCAGTGCGACGAACACGCGGCCTCGCAGCACTTCCTTGTGTATGGCTTCGATGCGCTCGATGATCGGCCGATAGACACCACCATCGAAAATCTTGGCCAGCCGGGCATGCAGTTCCTGCTTCCACGAGGTGCGGACCGAATAGTCCTGCAGGCGGTGGAACAAGGTCGGGTTATCGGCCCGGTTAGTCAGCTCGCCGGCCACCACGCCGTACGACGCGAAGCGCGATTCGGCTTCGGCCAGCGGCAAGTCGAGGTTGTCGAGCAGCCATTCCCAGCGCAGGCGGACGGCTTCGACGTAATCAAGCGCAGCCTGCCGGCGGTCGCCGATCAGCACGTCGGTGTCGAGCGTCGTATCGCCGCGATGCAGCGGCAGATCGCCCTTGAGGAATTCGGCCAGTGCGTCGCAGAGGGCCAGCTTGTTCTGCGTCGACAGCTCGATATTGATGCGCTCGATGCCGTCGCAGTAATCACCCATGCGCGGCAGCGGGATGACCACGTCCTCATTCAGCTTGAAGGCGTTGGTGTGACGCGAAATGGCGGCAGTGCGCGAACGATCGAGCCAGAATTTCTTGCGCGTTTCGGCGTTGACAGCGATGAAGCCCTCGGCCGCGCGCAGGTTGCACATGCGGACGACTTCGGAAGCGGCAGCCATCACGGCGTTTTCGTCGTGGCCGACGAGGTCGCCGATGAGCACCATTTTCGGCCGACCGTGGCGCTTGGCCTTGGTCGCGTAGCCAACGGCCTTCACGTAACGCTCGTCGAGGTGCTCGAGACCAGCCAGCTGCACACCGGCAGCATGCCCGGCACCGCCCGGCTTGAAGTAATCGGTGATTTCAACAATGGCCGGCACGGCTTCGCGGACCTGGCCGAAAAACTCCAGACAAACCGTGCGCGCCACCGGCGGCATCTTGTGCAGCACCCAGCGAGCGGCGACGATGATGCCATCGGTGCCTTCTTTCTGGACGCCGGGAATGCCACCGAGGAACTTGTCGGTCACGTCCTTGCCCAGCCCAATCTTGCGGCAGGCAGCGCCCGGCAGGGTCAGGATTTCTTCGCCGAGCAGTTTCTTGCCGCTCGGGTCAAAGCGCTTGAGGCGGAATTCGACGTTTTCCTGCTCGTGAATCTTGCCGAAGTTGTGATTGACGCGTTCGACTTCCAGCCAGTTGCCATCCGGATCGACCATCTTCCACCAGGCCAGATTGTCGAGCGCGGTGCCCCACAGCACAGCCTTCTTGCCGCCGGCGTTCATGGCGATGTTGCCGCCGATACACGAAGCAGAAGCAGATGTCGGGTCAACCGCAAAGACGCGGCCGGCCAGCGAAGCAGCTTCGGAAACACGGTCGGTGACCACGCCAGCGCCGGTACGAATCGTCGCGTAAGGCGTTTCATGGCCAGCCAGCACCAGATCTTCAACCGGGCCGATATCGATCAGTTTTTCGGTGTTGATGACCGCCGCATTGCGTGTCAGCGGCACGGCGCCGCCGGTGTAACCGGTACCACCTCCACGGGCAATGATGGTCAGGCCGGCTTCGATACAGCCGCGCACGAGGTGGCCAATTTCCTCTTCGGTGTCCGGATTGAGGACGACGAAGGGGTATTCGACGCGCCAGTCGGTCGCATCGGTGACGTGCGAGACACGGGCCAGGCCGTCGAAAGCGATGTTGTCCTTGCGCGTGTGCTTGCTCAGGATGCGCGTGACCTTGCGGCGCAAGTCCCAGGTTTCGCCGAAGCGCTCGGCGAAGAGGTTGACCGCGTTGCGCGCCGCATCGACCAGACGCTTGACCTTGGCCGCGCGCTCCGGGTCGTCGCCTTCAGTCGCCTCGCGGCGCTTTTCAACCTCGGACAGTCGGTGATGCAGCGCGTTGACCAGCGCATCACGGCGATCGCGGTTGTCGAGCAGGTCGTCTTCCAGATACGGGTTGCGCTGCACGACCCAGATGTCGCCCAGCACCTCGTAGAGCATGCGCGCCGAACGGCCGGTGACGCGCTCGGAGCGGAGCTCGTCGAGCACCGCCCAGTTGTCGGCGCCGAGCAGGCGGATGACGATCTCGCGATCGGAAAACGAGGTGTAGTTGTAAGGTATTTCGCGCAGGCGGGCGGTCATGGGAGCAGCCGGTGTTCCGTCAAAAGAAGGATTTTAGCGTATTGCGGGGCAGGACGCGGGGACAGGTAGACGCACCGAGTGCTTCAAAGGTTCAGCTTCCTTAAAAACCCAGCAGCTTGAGCACCAGCCCGAGCAGCGCGCTGGCGGCAATTACCCGAATGACGCTTTGCTTGAAACGGAAGAGCGCCAGCGCGGCAGGCAGCGTGATAAGCGCGGAAACAAGGTCAAAATTGCCGGCAAAACCCTGCGGCCACAGCACGTGGTAGGCGAAAAACAAGGCCAGATTGACGATCACGCCGACCACCGCCGCCGTAATCGCCGTCAGCGGCGCCGTGAAATTGAGATTGCCGTGCGTCGTCTCGACCAGCGGCCCGCCGAGCAGAATGAAGATGAACGAAGGCAGGAAGGTGAACCACGTCACGACGCTGGCGGCGACAGCCCCCGCCAGGAACAGACCATCCGGCCCGAACATGGCCTGCATCTGCGGCGCCTGGACGCCGCCCACGAAGCCGACGAAGGCGACGACCATGATCAGCGGCCCCGGCGTCGTTTCGCCCAGCGCCAGGCCGTCGATCATCTGGGTCGGCGTCAGCCAGCCGAAATGCGTCACCGCGCCCTGATAGACGTAGGGCAGCACGGCGTAGGCGCCGCCAAAGGTGAGCAGCGCAGCCTTGGTGAAGAACCAGCCCATCTGCGTCAGCGTGTGATCCCAGCCCAGCATGGCGGTGAGCAGACCCATCGGCAGCGCCCAGAGCAGGGCGCCGATGACGGCCACCGTGAGCAGGCGTGACCAGCGGAACAAGGCGTGCTCCGGCGTTGGGGTGCCGTCGTCGATCAGCGCCGGCCCTGCGGATTTGGCGCTTTTTCCGTGTTGACCGTGGGATTTGAAGATATCGGGCCAAACCCGCCCGCCGACATAACCAATCAGCGCCGCCACCGCCACAATCGCCGGAAACGGCGTGGCGAAGGCAAAAATGGCGACAAAGGCCGCCCCGGCAATCGCCCACAGCAGCTTGTTCTTGAGCGCCCGCGAACCGATCCGCCAGGCCGCCTGCAGCACGATGGCGGTGACCGCCGGCTTGATCCCGAAGAACAGCCCGGCAACCAGCGTCGTGTTGCCGTAGGCGATGTAGATCCACGACAGCGCGATCAGTATGAACAGCGAAGGCAGCACGAAGAGCACGCCGGCGACGATGCCACCCCAGGTTCTGTGCATCAGCCAGCCGATGTAGGTCGCCAGTTGTTGCGCCTCCGGGCCGGGCAGCACCATGCAGTAATTGAGGGCGTGGAGGAAACGGCCTTCGGACAGCCAACGGCGTTTTTCAACCAGCTCCTGATGCATCATCGAAATCTGCCCGGCCGGACCGCCGAAGCTGATGAAACCGAGCTTGAGCCAGAAGCGGAAAGCCTCCCAAAAGGGAACGGAAGAAGGCAAGGTTGAATCGGGCATCAGGAACTCAAGGCAGTTTGGGCGACCAGCCAGTAGCGCGCGAACTTGCCGATGGCCATGAACAGACAACAGGGCAACCAGTGTAGCCGCAACCAGCCAGCCGCAATGCACAGCGCGTCGCCGATGATCGGCGCCCAGGCCAGCAGCAGGGCGGGGCTGCCCCAGCGTTCCAGCTTGTCGCGATGCGGCAGGTTTTCCAGTTTTGGCCAGCGCGGCAAAAAGCGGCCGCACCACCACGACACCATGCCGCCGCCGGTGTTGCCGAGCGTGGCCAGCGCCAGCGCCGGGCCGAATTCAGACGGATGCTGGCGCAAAAAGCCCCACAACAGCGCCTCGGAACCGCCGGGCAGCACTGTCGCTGAGAGAAAACTGGCCACCAGCAGGCCCCAAAGCCCGCTTTCTGCCGTGACGTTTAGCCACTCCACCCGTAGAATCTCCCTTTTGCCTTAATGAGTTGCGCGCAATGCACCCGGATTATCTCGAAAAAGTTCTCAACGCACAGGTTTATGACGTGGCCGTCGAAACGCCGCTCGAACTGGCCAGCAACCTTTCCGCCCGGGTCAGCAACAAGATCTTTCTGAAGCGTGAAGATCTGCAACCCGTGTTTTCCTTCAAGATTCGCGGCGCCTACAACAAGATCGCCAGCCTTTCCGCCGAGAAGCTCAAGCGCGGCGTAATCTGCGCCTCGGCCGGCAATCACGCCCAGGGCGTGGCCATGTCAGCCGCCAAGGTTGGGTGTCGGGCGGTCATCGTGATGCCGACCTCGACGCCGGGGATCAAGGTGGATGCCGTGCGCAGCCGGGGCGGGGAGGTCGTGCTGTTTGGCGACTCTTACGACGAGGCCTACGCGCACGCACTCGAGCTGGAAAAAGCCGAAAAGCTGACCTTCGTCCATCCGTTTGACGACCCGGAAGTGATCGCCGGCCAGGGCACCATCGCCATGGAAATCCTGCGTCAGCATTCACGGCACAGCGGGCCGATCCACGCGGTCTTCTGCTGCGTTGGCGGCGGTGGACTGCTCGCCGGTGTTGCCGCCTACATCAAGCGTCTGCGCCCGGAAATCAAGGTCATCGGCGTCGAAGCCAGGGATGCGGACGCAATGACCCAATCGCTGGCCAAGGGCCATCGCGTCAAGCTCAATCAGGTCGGGCTGTTTGCCGACGGCGCAGCGGTGAAGCTGGTCGGCGAAGAAACCTTCCGTCTGTGCAAGGAATACGTCGATGAAATGGTGCTGGTGGACACCGATGCCATCTGCGCTGCCATCAAGGATGTGTTTGAGGACACCCGCTCTATTCTCGAACCGGCCGGCGCGCTCGCCGTCGCCGGGGCCAAGGAATACGCGCGCCAGCACAAGCTCAAGGACAAGAACCTGATTGCCATCAGTTCCGGTGCCAACATGAATTTCGACCGCCTGCGCTTCGTCGCCGAGCGTGCTGAATTCGGCGAACAGCGCGAGGCCGTTTTCGCCGTCACGCTTCCCGAAAAACCGGGCGCGTACAAGAAATTTCTGTCGCTGATCGGCAAGCGCAACGTCACCGAATTCAACTACCGCTACCACACCGCCAGCGAAGCGCATGTTTTCGTCGGCGTCCAGGTCAGCGACCGCAAGGAATCGCTGAAACTGGTCGAGAGCCTGCAGAAGCACGGCTACCCGACGCTGGACCTGACCGACGACGAAATGGCCAAGAACCATATTCGTCACATGGTCGGCGGCCACGCCCCGGCGGTTTGCGAAAAGGGCCTGCACGAGCTGCTCTACCGCTTCGAATTTCCGGAAAAGCCGGGCGCGCTCATGAATTTCCTGACCCAGATGAGTGCCGGCTGGAACATCAGCCTCTTCCACTACCGCAACCACGGCGCCGACTACGGCCGCGTGCTGGTCGGCATGCAGGTGCCGCCGGGCGACATGGGCAAGTTCAAGGAATTCCTGACCAACCTTGGCTACGCCCACTGGGACGAGAGCAAGAACCCGGCTTACAAGCTGTTTTTGGGCTGATCAACCCCTCCCGGTTGATTGCTGCGGTCAACCGGGAAAAATGCCCAAAATTGATGTTCAGCCGAGCATTGGCAAAGCGTCACGATATTGCCCGTGGCGCCACCTGGTGCGACGCAGACGTCCGAACCTTCAGGCGCCGATGAGTTCGAGATTCCGCGAGCGCCAGTCGAGAACGGCAGTGCGCGTACTCATCCGCGCGGCAAGTTCGGGAAATTCCTGCCTCACGACATTGGCCGCGAAGCCTGACATGAAGCGGGCCTTGAGTTCGGCCCGCGCCCGGTCGACGCCGATTTCGTCGTAGGGCACCGAGGCGAGCAGCAGGAAGCCGTCGTCGGGGATGCGACCAGCTTTCATGTTGCTCTTGATGATGCCGGCGGCCTTGCGCACGGGGTCGGCAAGGTCGGGGCTGTAGGGGCCGATGATGAGCGCGAGGTTGGGCGTATGGAGGAAATCGAAGCCGCGGCCGATGCAGATCACCCATTCGCGGTGCTCGATGTCGAGTTCCCGTTCGCGCTGTGCGGTCTGGGCGCGGATATCGGCGATGTGATCGAGGTTGCCACGGAGCAGGGGGAGCAGGTCGGCCTGCATCTGCGCCGGCATATCGGGCAGCAGGGCGGCCAGCCGGGGTTCGAGGGTGGCGAGTTCGCCCATCGAGAGGCCGGCCAGGTCGAGCACCGAGCCATCATTGCCGTGGATGGTGAGGGCTTCCTCGTCGGTTTCGAAGCCGCAGACGAGCGGATAGACGGTGCCGTGAGCGCTGCCGAAGATGTGTTCCATCTGGCGGCGAATCTGCTGGGTGTGCGCTATGGCGGCGGCGGTGTCGTAGGCAAAGCCGGCACAGCCGCGTTTCGGGTTGCCGCGTGACCAATGGTAGGTAATGAGAAAAAGCACGCGCCGGCCGGCCCCGACCATGCGCTGGACGTGATGGGCGACCACTTCGCCGAGGTGCGGCCAGCCGAGGTCGAACATGCCGCCAAGGTTGCGGAACGGCATCAGAATCCCGGTCGGGGTGTTGGTGGCGACCGCGATATTGATACGGCCATCCATGCACTTCAGCACGGCGATGGCGGTCGGGTGTTCGGCCTGGTAACGCTGGCGGGCGAGCCAGGCTTCCGGGCTGCGGAAAGTCTCGCCATGGCGTCTGGCAAGGTCAAACAGCCAGTCGATGCGCTCGGCAATCGGTTGATGGTGGATATCGTTCATGTCCCCTCCGGCATGTTGGCAAAGCGTTCTCGCTGCTCTTTTTGCGGTCTGTGCGCCGCTGCTTTTTGTTGTTTCCTTTTTACCCCTATCTTTGCCGTGCAGGAAGCACCCGCAGAACCTGCCCGTGCGCATTTCCACAAAATGGCGAGGGCAGCCACTAATTCTATCTGATTATATTTAAGTGAAAATATATTCTTTTACAGAATATATAGCCCTGCCTAGACTCGAGTCCATTCAAATATTATTCAAAACGACTGGAGTTCAGCATGTTCAAATTTGGCCCTTTTTCACGGTTGACCGTAAGAACCGCCGCTGTTTCCGGGGTTCTGGCCCTCGGCATCGCCAGCGCTGTCGCCCAGACCTCGCTGCTCAACGTGTCGTACGACCCGACGCGAGAACTTTACAAGGATTACAACGCGGCCTTCGCCAAGCATTGGCAGGCCAAAACCGGGCAGGCGATCAATTTTCGTCAGTCGCATGGCGGTTCGGGCAAGCAGGCGATGTCGGTGCGCGACGGGCTGGAAGCCGATGTGGTGACGCTGGCGCTGGCTTACGACATCGATGCACTGGTTGAGCGCAAGCTGATTCCGGCTGACTGGCAGACGCGCTTTCCGCACAATTCCTCGCCTTATACCTCGACGGTCGTTTTTCTGGTGCGCAAGGGGAATCCCAAAAACATCAAGGATTGGGGCGATCTGGCCAGACCGGGCGTTGGCGTCATCACGCCGAACCCCAAAACCTCCGGCGGGGCGCGCTGGAATTATCTGGCGGCCTGGGCCTGGGCGCTCAAGCAGCCGGGCGGCAATGAACAGAAGGCGAAGGAACTGGTCACCGGCATCTTCAAGAACGTGCCGGTGCTCGATTCCGGCGCCCGCGGTTCGACGACCACCTTCGTCGAACGCGGCCTGGGCGACGTGCTGATCGCCTGGGAAAACGAGGCGCAACTGGCAGTCAATGAAATCGGCAAGGACAAGTTCGAGATCATCGCCCCCAGCCTGTCCATCCTTGCCGAGCCGCCGGTCGCCGTGGTCGACAAGGTCGTCGAGAAGCGTGGCACGCGGCTGACGGCGCAGGCTTACCTCGATCATCTCTATTCCGAGGAGGGCCAGAACATTGCCGCCAGGCACTACTACCGGCCGCGCGATGCCAAGGTGGCAGCGAAATATGCGGCGCAGTTCCCGAAGATCAAGCTGGTCACCATCGACGACACCTTCGGCGGCTGGCAGAAGGCGCACAAGGCGCACTTCGCCGACGGCGGCAGCTTTGACCAGATTTATCTCAAGAAGTAGGCTGCCTGCCCGCGCGGCAAAGCCACCCGCCCACGACGGGCGCAGAGTCGCCTACAATCGCTCATCACCCTTCGGAAACGCACCATGAAAATCGCCAATGACGTCACCGGGCTGGTCGGCAACACGCCGCTGGTTCGCCTCAACCGCGTTGTCGCCGGCAGCGGCGCGACGGTTCTCGCCAAGCTGGAATTCTTCAACCCGGGCAGTAGCGTCAAGGATCGCATCGCCGTCGCCATGCTCGATGCAGCCATCGCGGCGGGCAAGATCGGGCCGGAGACCGTCGTGCTGGAGCCCACTTCGGGCAACACCGGCATCGGCCTGGCCATGGTCTGCGCCGCTCGCGGCATCAAATGCGCCTTCACGATGCCGGAAACCATGAGCCGCGAACGCAAGCTGCTGCTCAATGCCTACGGCGCCGAACTGATCCTGACCCCCGGCCCGGACGGCATGGGCGGCGCAATCAACAAGGCGACGGAACTGGCCGCCGGCGACAGCCGCTATTTCATCCCGCAACAATTTGAAAATCCGGCCAATCCGGCCGTCCACCGCAGCACGACGGCCGAGGAAATCTGGCGCGATACCGACGGCCAGGTCGACATCTTCATCGCCGGCGTCGGCACCGGCGGCACGGTGACCGGGGTGGGCGAGGCGCTGAAAGCCAAAAATCCGAAAATCCAGGTCATCGCCGTCGAACCCGACGCCTCGCCGGTGCTGTCCGGCGGCGCCAAAGGCCCGCACCCGATCCAGGGCATCGGCGCCGGTTTCGTCCCGGCCGTGCTGAATACCGCCATCTACGACGAGGTGATCCGCGTCAAGAACGACGACGCGCTGACCATGGCCCGCCGCATGGCCACCGAAGAGGGGCTGCTCGTCGGCATTTCGTCCGGTGCCGCGAGCTGGGCTGCGCTTGAGGTCGCCAAACGCCCGGAGAACGCCGGCAAGAATATCGTGGTCATCATCCCGTCCTGCGGCGAGCGCTACCTGTCCACCGTGCTGTTTCAGCACCTCGACGTGTGAGCACCTTCGACCAGCCCATCGACCGCCGCGGCTCGGATTCCGAGAAGTGGCGTCGTTACGCCGGCCGCGATGTGCTGCCACTCTGGGTGGCGGACATGGATTTTGCTGCGCCGCCGGCTGTCATGGCAGCCCTGCACCGGCGTATCGAGCACGGCGTTTTCGGCTATGGCGGGCCATGGCCATCGCTCACGGAGTCAGTACTCGCTCACCTTGAAAGCGAATACAGCTGGCGTATCGAACCGGAATGGATCGTCTGGCTACCGGGCCTGGTCACCGGGCTGAATATTGCCTGTCGGGCCGTCGACGGTGCTGTTTTGACGGCCACGCCGATTTATCCGCCGTTTCTGTCTGCCCCGCACTTTTCCGGCCGCAAGCTGAGCCGGGCCGAACTGGCGTGCACCGATGACGGCTGGCGGTTTGACCAAAAGACGCTGAATTCGGCGTTGACCGCAGCAACCCGGCTTTTTCTGCTCTGCCACCCGCACAACCCGGTTGGCCGTTGCTGGAGCCGGGCTGAGCTGCTTGACCTCGCCGCCTTCGCCGACGCCAATGACCTGATCGTCTGCTCCGACGAAATCCACTGTGGCCTGATCCTCGACGCCGACAAGCGCCACATCCCGTTCGCCAGCCTGTCGCCGGAGGCCGCCAGGCGCAGCATCACGCTCATGGCGCCGTCGAAAACCTTCAACGTCCCCGGCCTCGGCTGCGCGTTCGCGGTCATTCCCGACACCCGGTTGCGCCACCACTTCGCGCACGCCATGCGCGGCATCGTCCCGCACGTGAATGTCCTCGGGCTGGCCGCCTGCGAAACGGCCTACCGCGATAGCGGCGACTGGCACCGTGAACTGATCGGCTACCTGCGCGCCAACCGCGATCTGGTGACTGCCACGGTCAACGGTGAAAAAGGGGCAAAAATGAAACCGGTCGAAGCCACCTATCTGGCCTGGATCGACGTCCGGGAACTCGGGCTGGCCAACCCGGCCGCCCATTTCGAGGCACACGGTCTGGGGCTTTCCGACGGTACCGACTTCGGCGCACCGGGCTGGCTGCGACTCAATTTCGGCTGCCCGCGCAGCACGCTTGAAGAAGCGCTCAAGCGTTTCAGCACTGCCTGCCGCGCCGCATGAACGCCTACCTGCTCAGCGTCTATTTTCTGCTCATCGCCGCCCTGAGCCAGGCACTAATCGGCGGTTTTGCGCTGAAATTTTCGCTGCAGCGCGATCTGCCAACCCGGCAATGGCGGATGTGGGTTGCCTTCGGCGTAGGCACACTGCTCCTCGCGCTGCATCACAGCTACACACTGAATCTCGCCCTGCAAACGGGACTTTACGATTTTCGCCAGGCCATACTGGTCATGCTGGCCGCACTGGCCACGAGCTTCGCCGTCTGGCAGCTCAGGCCGCCGAAATCCTGAAACTGCCGGCTTCGGTCACGATCCAGTCCAGCCGCTGATCGTGACTTTCCGGCCGGATGCTGTCCAGCCGATTGATCTCGAACCCGACGCCGACGGCGAGTGGGCGAGGGGAGAGCGCCGCCAGCGTACGGTCAAAATAACCTCCGCCGTACCCGAGGCGATAACCCGCCGCATCGAAACCGTTGAGCGGCAACAGGATCAGGTCGGGCAGCACAAAATCCCCGGCCATCGGCGTTGGAATTCCGTAGCGATCCGGTTCCAGTCGCGTTTCTTTGGTCCAGACACGAAAGGCCAGCGGCGCATCCTCGGCAACGACGACGGGCAGGGCAGCCATGGCGCCAGACGCGGTCCACCGCTCAACGACCGCCCGAACATCGGGCTCATGTTTGATCGGCCAGCAAAAAGCGACGATCCGGGGCACCGGCAAGGCAGCCAGCACGTGCTCGACTATCCGCGCCGACAACCCATCATGCTCCCCCGCACTCAAGGCCGCACGTCGTGCCACCATGTCACGACGCTTTGCCCGGCGCCAGCCCGTGATATCCTCGTTCGGTTCAACCATGGCACTAATCTAGCATGAAGTTTCGCGTCCTCGTTCTCAGCCTCGCCCTCCCGTTTTACGTCTTCGCACAAAGTAGCGGCGACACCGCCTTCCTCACTGCCCGTGACGCCTTCCGGGCCGGCGACATCAACAAGCTGGAGCGCGCCACCAGCCAGCTTGGCAGCCACGAACTGGCCGTGTACGCCGAAAGTTATCGCCTGCGCATGTGGATGGATAAGGGCGACCCAAGCAATCTGCGCGACTTCCTGCAGCGCAACGAAGGCAGCTACGTCGCCGAAAAGCTGCGGGCTGACTGGATACGCCTGCTCGGCAAGCGTTCCACTTGGAACGAGGTGGATACCGAATTCCCCAAAATGATCGCCCCCGAACCGGACGTCACCTGCTACAACCAGCAGGCTCGCCTCGCCCGCAATGATCGCGCCGTGCTTGCCGAGGCTGAAAAGCTCTGGCTGACCATGCTCGAACCGCCGGAGCCCTGCCGTCCGGTCATGGATGCACTGGTCGCCAACCAGCGCATCAGCACCGACGAAGTCTGGGCGCGCGCCCGTCGCCAGGTCGAAGCCAATCGCCCGGGCTGGGCCAAGACCACGCTAAACTACCTGCCGGAAAGCCAGATGCCCGACAGCCGGGCCTACGACAGCGCCATCAGCAGCGCGATGAGCCATCTCGTCCGCCAGCCTAGCAACTGGTCGGGTAGCCGGGCAGGGCGCGAACTCGCCGCCTTCGCCATCTCGCGCCTGGCCGCCAACGACCCGCGCGTCGCAGCGGACGAACTCGAAAAGATCAAAGACAAGCTGCACGACGCCGAACGCCAGTGGGCCTGGAGCCAGATCGCCCTGCAGGGCGCCAAAAAACACCTCTCCGAAACGGTCGGCTGGTATGCCAAGGCCGGCAAGACAGCACTGTCGGAGGAAGGTGCCCAGTGGAAAGTCCGCGCTGCGCTGCGTGCCCAGGAATGGGGTGTCGTCCGCGACACCATCGAGGCCATGCCGGCCGAACTCGCCGCCAAGCCCGACTGGACCTACTGGCTCGGCCGTGCCCTGAAATCCGGCGGACGTACAACCGAAGCTGATGCGCTGTTCGAGAAAATCTCCGGTCAACCGAATTTCTACAGCAATCTGGCTGACGAGGAACTCGGCCGGACTGTCTTGCCGCCGCCCAAGGCCAAGGCAACCACCTCCGAGGAAACCAGAGCAGCCCTCGACAATCCTGGCATCCGCCGCGCCCTGGCTTTTTTCCGCCTCGACCTGCGAACTGAAGCCGTCAAGGAATGGAACTGGTCGCTGCGCGGCATGGATGACCGCGAACTGCTCGCCGCCGCCAACCTGGCCAAGCGCAACCAGATCTGGGACCGCGCCATCAACACGGCCGACAAGACGCGTAACGAACACGATTTCACGCTGCGCTTCCTCGCTCCCTACGGCGAGACAGTGCGCCCCGCCGCTCAAAACCAGTCACTCGACGATGCCTGGGTATACGGTCTGATGCGTCAGGAAAGCCGCTTCATCACCAGCGCCAAATCGAATGTCGGCGCCTCTGGCCTCATGCAGTTGATGCCGGCTACCGCCAAATGGGTCGCCAAGAAGATCGGCCTGCGCGACTTCAGCCAGGGCCGCGTCAATGACACCGAAATCAACGTCCTGCTTGGCACCAGTTACATGCGTCTGGTCATGGAAAATCTCGACAACCACCCGGTCCTCGCCTCTGCTGCCTACAACGCCGGGCCGGGCCGAGCCAAGAAGTGGCGTGCCGACCGGCCGCTTGAAGGCGCGATCTACGCCGAATCCATTCCGTTCAGCGAAACTCGCGACTACGTCAAGAAAGTGATGAGCAACGCCGTCTATTATTCAGCCCAGTTCAACGGCAAGCCCGATTCGCTGAAGACTCGTCTTGGTGTGATTGGCGCCAAAACATCCGATC
This sequence comes from Betaproteobacteria bacterium, assembly GCA_016705475.1. Classification (GTDB taxonomy): domain Bacteria; phylum Pseudomonadota; class Gammaproteobacteria; order Burkholderiales; family Rhodocyclaceae; genus Azonexus. The sequence continues at coordinate 59,379 of JADIYD010000006.1, forward strand.
GCATGAAAGACGAAGATCTACCCTAGGAAACAGACATGGCGGTGCAGTCCGACTCATTTCATGTCCTGAGCGACACTCGGACCCTTTTTCTCAAGCACCTCGGTGCCTTGCTGCAGGAAAGTGGCCTGCTGTCTGCTCCCGCCATCCAGGCTATCCAGAACGGCGCTGGCGCCTATTTCGACGAAATGGTCTCAACAACCCGGCGCGGAACCTTCGCGGAAGAAGCCGACGGACTGACTTCATCGCGCATCACCCTGGTCGGCGAAGAAGACCTTGAACTGGGCATCCGCCTCGACAACATGACCGCCCGGCTATTCGAGAGCACCGGCGGCAACCTGTGGCGTACCCATCTTCGCTTCGTCACGCTGCTCAGGCGCCCGGACCTGCCGAAAAGTGCCAACCCGGTAGGGCCGAAGGGTATCGCCCAAGGCCTGACAGCCATGTTCGAGGCCACTGGGGCAGGTGCAATCAACAAGAAGCTGGAATTGCTCGACCGCATTGAAGCTTGCCTGCTCGCTGGTTTGCCAGATCTCTACGCCGAGATCAACAGCGCCCTGGGCCGCAGCGGCATCGAAGCAGCCCAGCCGACCATCATCGGCAGCCAGGACAGCCCGACACCGCCCGACAAAGCACCCGGCATTCCAGAAAACGCGCTACTTGCGCTACAGCAATCACTGCTCGCCCGACTACCACCCCTGGCCGATTCGCCAAAAATGCCTTCGTATTCCGGCGCAGCGGCCTCATTGCTGAATCAGGCAACGCTTGAGCGCCTCGTTTCGCGCCTGGACGAACTCGATCGTCAGGGTGCTTTTGACCAAAACTTTGCGGCGACCGAAACAGCGAGAGGGATGATTCCAGAGTTGTTCAGCCCCGAAGGCGAGTTCAACAGCCAGCCGAAAGTCCTCAAGTCCGCTCAACTCGGCATCCCGACTACCGCTGACGAAGGCCTCGCCATCGACACGCTGGCCCTGATCTTTGAAGCGATTTTCGCCAACCCCGGCCTGCCTGATGCGCTGAAAGCAGTGATCTCCAGCCTGCAGATCACGCTGCTCAAGGTTGCGATGAAGGACAGTTCCTTGTTTGCCAATGAGCAACACCGGGCAAGGCTGGTCATTGACCGGATGGGTCAGGCCGTCGTTGGCCTGCCGAATGACGTTTCCGCCCGCCATCCGGTCTGCGCCCGTCTGTTCGAAATTGCCACGGAATTGCGTGGCGCAAGTTCCGTTGACGATGCCGCCTTCGAAAAGGCTTTGGCCGAGCTGGATGGCCTGCTGGCGGAACGGGATACCGCCTTTGCCGAGGCAGTAAAGCCCTACCTGCCGCTCATCGCGCAGCTTGACCGAGATGATGAGGCTTCCCGCCAGGTGCGCTCCATCCTCGATAAATTCATCGCCACCAAGCCGCCCAAGGTCATCCGCAACTTTGTCGAACAATCCTGGGCCAAACTCCTGCAAGCCATCTGGCTGGAGCACGGGGAGGAGGGCAGCGAGTGGCGGGACAGCCTTGCCCTCATCGACGATTTGCTGTGGACCATTCAACCAAAGGCCGACAGCGATGAGCGCAAAGCCTTGGCCCGACGCTTGCCCGACATCCTGAAACGCCTGCGGGCAGGAATGAAGCGGGCCGGCCTCTCGGCCGAAGCCGAGACGGACTTCCTCGACGAGTGTTTCGAACTGCAGACCAGGGCACTGCGCGCGATCCCTCCCCCCATCGTTAGCGAAGATACTGTGGGCGGGCTGTTTAATGACGATTTTTTTGCCGCTAGCACCCCGCCGATCATCGGCGAGCTGAGGGCGGGCGAAACTGTTCTGACGACGCTGGCGTTTGCCGAACGCCATCCGCCACTGACCCGCACGCTTCCGTGCAAGGAAGGCGACTGGCTCGAATTCAATCTGCCCGACGGCGCAAGACGTCTGGCCCGAATCTGCCACATCAGCCCGATTAGCCAGCGGCTACTGCTGTTGAACCCGGCGTCGGCCCCGGTATTGGCCATGCATCAGGCCGTTCTTGACCGCCAGTTGCGGGACGGCGAGGCCCGCATCAGCTCCGCCAGATCCCTGTTCGAAACCGCAGCCAGCGCCGCGTTGCAAGGAACAACGAGACGCTGAACATGCCAGCCAGCACTCATCCGCGACAGGTCTGCCCGAAAAGCACGAAATTGCCTTAAAATCCGGGTTTTACGCATTCAGTTTCCGGGGTTCAAAATGGACATCAAAAAGGTCTTGCTGCTGGGGGGTAGCGGTTTCGTCGGTACCTATATCGTCAACCGCCTGTCGCAGCGCGGTATCGAAGTCACAGTCCCGACGCGTCGCCGCGAGCGCACCAAGGCGCTGATCATGCAACCGGGCGTCACCATGCCGGAAGCTGATATCAGCTGCGAACAAACCCTGACCGAACTGATGCGCGGCCACGATGCCGTGATCAACCTGGTTGGCGTTCTGCACAGCCGCGACGTGATCCTTCCCTACAGCCGCGATTTCGCCCAGGCTCACGTCGAGCTGCCGAAAAAGATCGTTGCCGCCTGCAAGGCGACCGGTGTCCGTCGCCTCGTGCATATGAGCGCACTCAATGCAGACCCCAAGGGTCCGTCGGAATACCTGCGCTCCAAAGGCGACGGCGAAGCCATCGTGCTCGCGGCACAAGGTGAGCTGGATGTGACCGTCTTCCGTCCGTCGGTCATCTTCGGCCTTGGCGATGCCTTCCTGTCGATGTTCGCCAGCATCCTGAAGAAAGTCCCGGTCTTCCCGCTTGGCTTTGGTCACGCCCGCTTCCAGCCGGTTTGGGCGGCTGATGTCGCCGACGCCTTCGTCGACAGCCTGAGCGATGTCACCACCTATGGCCAGGCCTACGAACTGGTCGGGCCGAAGACCTACACGCTGCGCGAACTGGTCGACTACGCCAAGGAATTGGCCGGCAGTACTGCCAAGATCGTTTCGTTGTCCGAAGGCTGGGCTTATTTGCAAGCCGGCCTGATGTGGCTGGCCCCGAGCCCAATGCTGTCGCCAGACAACCTGCGCTCGATGGAAAAGGACAGCGTGGCCGAAGCTGGCAGCAAGCAGCCGGCCAACTGGCGCCCGACAGCACTGGAAGCCATCGCACCGACCTACATTGCGCTGAACACGCCGAAGGGCAAGCTCGATACCTTCCGCTATCGCGCCGGCCGTTAAGGCCGCGCCGCCGTTCGTGCAGATATTCATCGTCGGCGGCGCCGTCCGTGACGAATTGCTCGGACGGCCCAACGACGACCGCGACTACGTGGTCGTCGGTGCCACCCCGGAAGACCTGCTGAAGCAGGGATTCCGTCCGGTCGGCAAGGATTTCCCGGTATTCCTCCATCCGCAGACCCAGGAGGAATACGCGCTGGCCCGCACCGAGCGCAAAAGTGGGCGCGGCTATCACGGCTTCACTTTCCACACTGCACCGGACGTCACGCTGGAAGAAGATCTCGCCCGCCGCGACCTCACCATCAACGCCATGGCGAAGGCGCCCGACGGCACGCTCATCGATCCCTTCCACGGTCAACGGGATTTATCGGCCAAAATCCTCAGGCATGTCGGCCCGGCCTTTGCCGAAGACCCCGTGCGCATCCTGCGCATCGCCCGCTTTGCCGCGCGCTTCAGCGACTTTACGGTGGCCCCTGAAACGCTGACGCTGATGCGTGACATGGTGGCCAGTGGCGAAGTCGATCACCTGGTCGCCGAACGCGTCTGGCAGGAACTGGCCAAAGGCTTGATGGAAGCAAGGCCCTCGCGGATGTTCGAGGTGCTGCGCGACTGTGGTGCTCTGGCTCGGCTGCTACCGGAACTCGATGCCCTGTTCGGTGTGCCACAACGCGCCGACTACCACCCGGAAATCGACACCGGCATCCATACGATGATGGTCGTCGACCAATCCGCCATACGCGGCTTCACGCTGCCGGTCCGCTTTGCGGCGCTGACCCACGATCTCGGCAAGGGCACGACACCTGCCGACATCCTGCCGCGCCATATCGGTCACGAAGAGCGTAGCGTTCAGCTAACCGAAAAACTGGGATCGCGTCTTCGCGTGCCCACCGAGTGTCGCGATCTTGCCCTGCTCATGGCACGCTATCACGGCAACGTTCATCGCGCCGCCGACCTCAAGGCGAGCACCATCGTCACACTGTTCGAAAAAACGGATGCGCTGCGTCGGCCGGAACGCTTCCAGCAACTGCTCGATGCTTGCCTGTGCGATTACACCGGCCGGCTGGGCTGGGAAAACCGTCCCTACGACAGTCCTCGCTACCTGCTCGCCGCACTGGCTGCGGTCAACGCCGTAAATGCCGGAGAAATCGCGCTGGCCTGCACCGACAAGGCGAAGATACCGGAACGCATTTACACGGCGAGGGTCAATGCACTCAAGCTTTTGTTAAATGACTCGGGAGAGCAGCCAGAGCAATAACGAAAAAATGATCGTGGTCGCCACCGGAAACGTGTAACTTCGACCACGAAAGCGGAATGCGAAATCCCCCGGCAATTTGCCGAACCGAATAAAGCGCGCCAGATGCGGGCCGATGATGCCCAGCAAAAAAATCGCTACCACCAGCGTCAAAATCCACTTCAGCATTTGCCTTGCACCGCAGGGTGAAAGCCGCATTAAATCACGCCTCACCCAGAACAGAGCCCCATGCTAAAAACTCAGATCGTCGAAGGCCTCGAAGTCTTCTCCTGCCACCCCTCGCGCAAGACCGGCAAGCCCGCTTTGCTTTTCGTGCATGGTGCCTTTGCCGGTGGCTGGATGTGGACCGAAACCTTCATGCCCTTTCTCGCCAAGGCCGGCTACCCCTGCTATGCCCTGTCTCTGCGCGGCCATGCCGGTAGCGACGGGCGCGAACATATCAACTGGCACTCGGTCGGCGACTACGTCGATGACGTCAAGACCATCGTCGACTGGTTGGGGGAAACGCCGGTCCTGGTAGGGCACTCAATGGGTGGCTTCATCGTTCAGAAATACCTTGAGCATCGCGAAGCCCCGGCCGTTGCCCTGATCTGTTCAGTACCGCCACAAGGCTTGATCGCCTCCCAGTTCCACCTGATGTTCAACAAGCCGCAGCTGTTCCAGGAAATCAATCAGATCATGGACGGCAAATACACCGACACCGGCACGCTGCGTGAGGCGCTGTTCGCCGGTGAGGTCGATGAAACCATGCTGGCCGCCTGGCTAAGCCGGATGCAGCCCGAATCCCATCGCGCGCTATGGGACATGTCGATGTTCAGCCTGCCCAACCTCTATGCCATGCACCGACCGCCGATGCTCATTCTGGGCGCCGAAGACGACGTCCTGGTGCCGGCCTTCCTCGTCCAGACGACCGGCCACACCTACAGCGAACCCGTCCATATTTTCCGGGACATGGGCCATGCCGTGACCCATGAAAAAGAATGGCCGCTCGTCGCGGCCACCTTGCAAACCTGGCTGGAAAAACTCACGCCTTGATGTCGACCGAATTCCCCAGATTGGGCGGGTTGCTCGACACTTGCGGCAAAGCCTCGAGCAATTGCGCGGCATTCTGGGCCTGAATATCCAACGCCTTTTTGAAAACCAGGGTATTGGCGGCATCCTTGACCTGAACCGGCGACAGGGCTGCACTCAAACCACCTAAAGAAGAAACATCCATCTTGCGCTCGCTCCAATTCGGACACATTATTAGTCCACTGTAGTCGAAACTTTTGCCAATTCAATGAGCAATTCGGAAAAAACGGGCCCCATCTCTGTCATTCTCGACGCAATCCGCGCCAAGCGTGAGCGCAAGACCGGTACGCTTAAAGAAATTGCCGAGCTTGAAGCATCGCTACTAGCTGACATCGACGCTTTCGATCTGGATGCAGCCGAACGGCGTGCCCGTCGGGAGTATCTGGCCAACTCCGGTGCCGGCATGACCGACCCCACCCTGGTTTTCCCGGAAATAGCGCCAGCCCGTCCCGCCACCAAACCGGCTGAACCCCAACCGCCAAAAACAAAGCCCGTCGCGCCGACGGTGGATGTGAAGCCAAAAATTGGCAGCAGTCTGCTCGACCAGTTGCGCCACCGTGCCGAAATCCGACAGCGCGAAATCCATAGCGAACTGGCCGAGCGCTCCTCGATCAACGAAGCCATTGACCAGGCACTGAAGCACCTCTTTTTCTACCTGCACGAACTGGTTCAGCAACTGAACATCATCAAGCCGGAGATTCCGCGCGACTACCCCTTGATCGAACAGTTCGAGCTGAATCAACTGAACTGGCAGGAGGGCTTTGCCGACTATCGGACCCAGTCGCAAAGCGCCGGTGCACTGGTCGAACTGGTTACCTTTTCTTACCACCTGAATGGCGGTACAACGCTACACATCGAAAGGGACGGCCCCTCCGTGGACCGCTTCCGGGCCATGATTTTCGACTTCGGCCTGCCTTTCACCTACAAGGAATTCAAGAACGAGCGCAGTTATGTCGAGCGCGCCGAGTTCGACATTCGCAGTGATGTCAGCGTCAGCGCCCGCTGGCGCGCCGACTTTTCAAAGGGTGTGATCTCGCTGGAAACGCGCAATCTCGAACGCTTGGGCAGCGCCCTCTACAGCGTCCGTCCGCAGGCTGTTGACCAGGCGCTTCTCGACGACTTCGGCCGCCTGGTTCTTGGCCAACCCAACCGTTTCCGCGAACTGGCCAAACGTTAAGCCTACAAGCGCCGGCTCTGGTCGCCCTTGGCGAAACCGAGCAGTTCATCATCCAGCCCGCGGCCGATGGCGATCACCTTGAACAGCTCGCCCATTTCGTGTGGCATCAGCAGCTTGCCGACCGCCCCCGCAGCCCGAATGTAATCCGGCGTTGCGTCAGGAATGGCCGCCAGACAATCGAGAATGCCGCAATTGAGCAGGAACTGGCCCTGGCTGGCGTAACCGAGCAACTCCAGTCCACTGGCGTGGGCGGCCGCAATAATCGCCGTGAAATCGACGTGGACCGTAACATCCTGCAAACCCGGCAGGTAAAACGGATCGGGATGCGCATGGTGGCGGTAATGGCACATGAGTGTTCCGCGGCCGCGTTGCTGGTGATAGAACTCGCGGCGGGGAAAGCCATAGTCGATCAGAAGCAGTCCCCCTTTTTCCAGGCGATGCCCCCATTCTGCAGCCCAGGCCCGTGCAGCAAGACTGATTTCACTCTCAAAACCTGGCGGGAGACTACATTGCTCGCCAATTTCCGTGGCGGCTGCAAGCAAGGCGCCACTGGCCGGGCGTTCGTTCCACGTGAAACCGCCAGACTCGTCGAGTACAACGCCTCGCTCGAAAATGCCGTCATCCCGCCAGGCAACAATGTGGGCCGGCATCGCATCAAGCAGCTCATTGGCGACGACAACGCCCGAAAACTGTTCCGGCAATCGATCCAGCCACGCCACCCGTGACAACAGGTGCGGCACGGCTGCGGCTATCGTTTCCTGCTGGCGCTGGCGCAAGTCGGCTGACAAATCGAGAATGAAATAGCGCTCTGGTAAAGCATTGGCTTTCTCGAGTGCCAATAAAAGATCTGCTGCCAAACGTCCCGATCCAGCCCCAACCTCCAGCACTACCGGGACAGATGCCGCCATGATCTGAGCTACCTGACGGGCCAGCGCCTGCCCGAACAATGCCGTCATTTCAGGTGCAGTGATGAAATCGCCCGCCGCGCCAAACTTTCGTGCCCCGGCTGTGTAGTAGCCAAGCCCCGGCGCATAGAGCAGCTGCTCCATGAAACGCGCAAAGGAGAGCCAGCCGCCGGCGGAAGTAAGCTCATCGGAAAGAACCTGCTGCAAACGCTGGCTGTGAGAGAGGGCTTCCGGAGCGGGGATCGGCAGATTGTTCATGGCAAATTCAAAAAGTGTCAATTTTAAGGCTGGATCGAGAATTCTGCGGCCGCCTATGCTATTTTTACATTCTGCATCAACGGAGGAGACGGACTATGCGCGTCAAACAAATAATCATTAACAAAGCAGCTGATCTGGCCACCACGCTGGGTTCCCCGAGCGATTTTCCCAGCTGACCTGCTGCTGGTCTTTGGCGGCATAGCTCACTTCACTTTGCCAAGTTTGAGCGAGCTACTCCGCTGCACATTTCCCGATGCCATGGTACTTGGCTGCTCAACCGCCGGGGAAATCACCGCCGACGGTGTCAATGATGGAACCTGCACGATCACCGCCATCAAGTTCGACCAGACCCGCCTCGCCCAAGGCAGCACCTGCCTGTCCGGCATGGATGACTCGTTCGCTGCTGGTGAACGGCTGGGAAAGCAGATCGCGGCTCCTGGCCTCAAAGCCGTTCTCGTTTTTGGGCCTGGCGTACAGATCAACGGCAGTGCGCTGGTCAATGGCATGGCCAGCATCATTGGCGCCGGCATTCCGATTACCGGCGGACTGGCTGGGGACGGGGGTGCGTTCAAGGAAACCTTTACCATCGGTGCGAATGGCGTAGCGCACAACCAGGTTGTTGCCGTCGGCCTGAGTGGCGACGGGCTACGCTTTGGCCACGGCTCCTTCGGTGGCTGGGAGCCCTTCGGCCCGGCCCGCAAGGTTACGCGTTGCGACGGCAATATCCTGCATGAACTGGACGGTGAGCCAGCCCTCGAAATCTACCGCCGCTATCTGGGCGATCACGCCAAGGGCCTGCCCGCGTCAGGCCTCCTGTTCCCGTTCGCCATGCTCGGTGAAGACCATGGCGCGGTCGGCCTGATCCGCACCATTCTTGGCATCGATGAAGCAACGGGCAGTTTGATCCTGGCCGGTGAAATCGACCCGGATGGCTATCTCCGCCTGATGCACGCCAGCACGGACAAACTGGTGAATGGTGCCGAATCAGCTGCTGAAGCTGCGGCAACGATGGCGCAAGCCTCCGGAGACAGTCTGGCCATTTTGGTCAGCTGCGTCGGGCGAAAGCTGGTCATGGGCGACCGTGTCGATGAAGAGGTCGAGGCCGTCAGTGAAGTATTTGGCACGGCCGGCATACTGACGGGTTTTTATTCCTACGGTGAGATCAGTCCGTTTACGCCCGGCGCATCGTGCAAACTACACAACCAGACAATGACCATTACTTGCCTGAGCGAAATCTGATTTAAACCGCATGCAAAAATCGCTTCTTCGTCAGTTAAAACGCAGCCTCGGCATTGGCAGCGAAGCTGAACTGACCATATTGCTGAACGCGATGAGGGCGACAGCAGCACAGGCAGACCCTGCGCTGCAGGGCGCTTTGGAGGGCTTTGGCGATTTTTTGACGCGCGTCGATAGTAGCTACGAGCAATATGAGCGTGACCTCGAGTTGCGCACCCGCAGCCTGGAACTATCTTCATCCGAACTCTCGGCGAGCAATGAAAAGCTTCGTCTGTCCCTGGCGGGGCGCGAGAATGCGCTTCGCTCCTTGCGAGAAACCGTTCGCGACCTGTTGCCTGATACCGTGCAAAATGAGTCGGTCGATGCGTTTGCCGACGAAGATATCGCAGCGCTTTCGAAGCGAATCGCCTCGATGGTTGCCGAAAGCGAGTATGGCCGTCGGGAGCTGGCCACCCAGAAATTCGCCCTCGACCAGCATGCCATCGTCAGCATCACCGATACTGCCGGGACGATTCTGTATGCCAATGACCGTTTTTGCGAGATAAGCGGCTACGCCCGCGAAGAGCTTCTCGGGCGAAATCATCGAATCATCAACTCGGGCACACATCCGGCCGAATTGTTTCGCGATATGTGGCAAACGATCTCGCTCGGTCAGGTCTGGCACGGAGAAATCTGCAACAGGGCTCGCAACGGGAGTCTTTATTGGGTCAATGCCACCATTGTTCCGCTATTGAACGCCGCAGGAGAACCTGAGCGGCATATTGCCATCCGGACTGACATTACCGACCGCAAGCGCATCGAGGCCCAACTGTCAGAGCAATTGCATCTGGTCGAAGAGTTGATCGAGGCCATCCCGCTCCCTGTTTATCTGAAAGACTGCGCCGGGCGCTACGTTCGCCTGAACAGGGCTTTTGAACTTTTCTTCCATATCGATCGCAAAGAACTCATTGGCCACACGCTGACCGACCTTCTGCCGCCAGCAGATGCCCGTCTGCATCTAGAGAAGGATGCCGAGCTGTTTGCCTGCAAAGGGATGCAGGTTTATGAGGCCTCGGTGCATAGCCGAGATGGCGTAACGCATGACACTGTCTATCGCAAGGCCGCCTTGACTCGTCGCGATGGGAGCGTTTCGGGATTGCTGGGCGTTATCGTCGACATCACCGAGCGAAAACAGGCCGAATTCGAAGTCTTGCGGGCCAAGGAGGTGGCGGAGGCAGCCAGTCGCGCGAAGAGCGACTTCCTTGCCAACATGAGTCACGAGATTCGCACACCCATGAACGGCGTCATCGGCATGACCGAATTGGCCCTGGAAACGGCGTTGACCGCAGAACAACGCGAATACCTGACCATCGCGAAGTCGTCGGCTGAATCGCTGCTCACCATCATCAACGATATCCTGGATTTTTCGAAGATCGAAGCCGGCAAGTTGCTTGTCGAGGAGATTTCCTTCGACCTCTATCGTCTGCTAGCCGAAGTACTCAAGCCCTTGGCGCTACGCGCCCACGAAAAGGGCATCGAACTACTCAGCGAGGTGCTGCACGATGTACCCCGACACGTTCAGGGCGATCCGAGCCGCATTCGGCAGGTTCTGGTCAATCTGGTCGGCAATGCCATCAAATTCACCCATCAGGGTGAAATCACCCTGCGCACCGAGTTGATGCAATTGCAGGATGGCCATGCCATCATCCATTTCGAAGTACGGGATAGCGGCATCGGCATTGCACCCGAGAAACAAGAACTGATTTTCGACGCCTTCTCGCAGGAAGATACTTCGACAACGCGGAAGTATGGCGGCACCGGCCTTGGACTATCCATCTGCCGCCGCCTTGTCGAATTGATGGGCGGACGGATGTGGCTACAGAGCACGCCGGGAAGCGGCAGCATCTTCCACTTTTCCGTACAACTGCAGCTCTCCGAGCCCGCAATAGCGGCCAAGGGCATCGAGATCGACTTGCGGGGTCGGCGCATCCTGGTTGTAGACGACAACGCCACCAATCGGCGCATCCTGAGCGGCATGCTGAGCTTGCTCAAAACAACGCCGTCAGATGTTGACTCCGCTCAGGCTGCGCTCACTTTGCTGCAAGATGGCAGGACCAGTTTCGACTGCATCCTGCTCGATGCACAGATGCCCCAAATGGACGGCTATGAATTGGCCCGCCGTCTGCACGCGGCTCACGACCATCTGCCCCCCATGCTGATGCTGTCATCCGGTGCCTTGCGTGGTGATGCCCAGCGATGTCAGGAAGCGGGAATAGCGGGGTTTTTCGCCAAGCCAATTTCCCTCGATGAATTGCATGCAGCGCTCGGAAGCTTATTCGAGAGTACGCCACCCCCGAACAAAGGCAGCGCAAAACAACTGGTCACCCGCTACTCCCTGCGGGAAGCCCGTCGGCCCCTGACTGTTCTGCTCGTCGAAGATCACCCGACCAACCAGAAACTTGCCCTGGGGCTATTGGGGAAATGGGGGCATGACGCCACGCTGGCGCTAAATGGTCAGGAGGCTCTCAACATTCTGGCAACCCGCTCCTTTGATGTGATTCTGATGGACATGCAGATGCCGGTCATGGGAGGCATCGAAGCAACGCAGCGAATCCGTGCTCGCGAGGCTGAACATCAACTGGCGCGCACACCGATCATAGCGATGACTGCCGCGGCCATGCAGGACGACCGCGATGCATGCCTTGCTGCCGGCATGGACGACTATCTTTCGAAACCAATCAGGGTCAAGGAACTGCAGGAAAAGCTGCACGCCATAGGCGGAAACCTCTGATTCAACGCAGAATTTTCTCACCATCGTGATGGCACAAGGTAAACTGCCGGACTTTGAATTTGGCCCAGAAAATCCGGTTCACCGTGGCAACCGACCTACTGAGCCGCCTCCCCTTTTTTTCCTTGCATCATGACCCAATCGAACAACCTGCAAAAGCTGCGCAAATATCTGGAAGGCCGCACCGGCAAAGCGATCATTGACTACAACATGATCGAGGACGGCGACACCATCCTTGTCTGCGTTTCGGGTGGCAAGGATTCCTACACGCTACTGGCCATGCTGATGGCACTGCAACAGCGGGCGCCGGTCAAATTTCGTCTGATCGCCATGAATCTCGATCAGAAGCAGCCTGGCTTTCCCGCTGATATTCTGCCGCGCTACTTCGAATCGATTGGCATTGAGCATCGGATTGTCGAAGCTGACACCTATTCGGTCGTCAAGGAAAAAATTCCTGAAGGAAAGACCACCTGCTCACTCTGTTCGCGGCTTCGCCGGGGCGTCATCTATCGTACAGCCAAAGAACTGGGCGCCAATAAAATCGCCCTCGGGCATCACCGCGATGACATGGTTCATACGCTCTTTCTGAACATGCTGTTTGGCGGCAAGCTCAAGGCCATGCCACCCAAACTCGTCACCGATGACAAGGCGCATGTCGTCATCCGGCCGCTCGCCTATTGCGCCGAAGCGGACATCGCCAAATTCGCTCGCGGCATGGAGTTTCCGATTATTCCCTGTAATCTGTGCGGGTCGCAGGACAATCTGCAGCGGCAGAAGATCCGGGAAATGATGCAGGATTGGGACAGGCGCTTTCCTGGCCGCACCGAATCCGTGTTCACCGCCATGCAAAATGTCGTGCCTTCTCATCTGGCAGATGGCGACTTGTTTGACTTTCACGGACTAACGCTGGACACACCGATCGAAGAGGGCGATATTGCTTTTGATGCGCCGGAGATGCAAATGAGCGGAGCCATCCCGATAAGCCTTTTGGCATAATGCAGAAGGCGTTCGATCAACCTATAATGAGCGGTCGTTAATTAAAGGACTCTCGCCAGTCATGAGCGCAACGCAGCGAAAATTGATCGTGATGTTCGCCGATGTCTCCGGAAGCACTGCGCTTTTCGAGCGCCTTGGAGACAAAGAGGCAATGCACGCGGTCGAACGTTGCCTGAAGCGCATGAAACGCTCCATAGATGGCTACAAGGGCAAGACAATCCAGGTAGTCGGGGATGAACTGCTTGGTGCCTTTGAAACCCCGGAAGATGCCTGCCAGGCTGCCATAGACATGCAACAGCGGATCGCCGATTTGCCGCCCGTCTCCGGGCTTAAATTGACCATACGCATCGGTTTGCACTGTGGTGAAGTAGCGGACGATGGGAAAAAGCTTACAGGACCGGCCGTTGCCACCGCTGCCCGCATCGCGGGGATTGCCAGGCGCGATCAGATTCTGTGCAGTTCACTTCTGGTTAAGGCGCTGGGCGAAACGAGCTTCATTTCTGCCGACCCCGTTCCCGAACTCGGTAGCGTCACTGAAGAGGGGGTAGCGCTTTCCCTTTTCCAGATAAATTGGCCGAGTTATCAGGGTGCTACCGCCAATTCCGCGCACTCGACTTTCGGTCCAAGCAGTACCACACCCATCGAGCGACTTTGTGTTCGCTATCGCGGCAAGGCCTTCCTTCTCGATGACAAGACGCCGGTTCTGACAATTGGCCGCGATCTTGGCTGCAAGCTGATCATCGACGATCGAAAAGCCTCGCGGCAGCATGCTCGGGTTGAGAGACGAGGCGATGGCTTCTATCTGGTCGACACCAGCACCAATGGCTGCTTTGTCACGCTCACAGGGCGCCAGGAAGTGATGATCCGGCGCCACGAGATCCAACTCGAAAATCGCGGTCAGATCAGTTTCGGCAATTCAGGGAACGATCCTTCCGCCGAAATTGCTGAGTTCGAACACCTGTAAACGAAAATCGGCCACCCGAAGATGGCTGATTACGTCCAAAGTGCGTTGATTACTTGGCAGCAGCGTCAGCCGAGCACTTCTTCATAAAACTGTTCTTGGCGGCGCCAGCCAGTTTCTTTTCCTTGGCAGTAGCAGCACAGGCAGCGTTTTCAGGCGCGGCGCCAGCATCCTTGGTGCATTTCTTCATGAAACTGTTTTTAGCAGCGCCAGCCAATTTTTTCTCGGCCGCCTTCGCTGCACAATCATCGGCGGCGTAGGCTGAGGTAGCTGCAAATGCGACGATCAACAAACCGATCAGTTTCTTCATTGGGTGTCCCCTCTATATGGTTTGAAAAAGCGAATGTACTATCGATCATTCATGCGTCATCGTCAAGCATTGTGCGCTGCTGGCGCTCCATGAAATCCTGCATGCTGTCGATCCCGCGAAGTTGAAGAATCGTGTTGCGTACAGCAGCTTCGAGCAGTACTGCCAGGTTGCGCCCTGCTGCCACCGGAATGACGACCTTGCGGATCGGAACTCCGAGTACTTCATGCGTTTGCGCATCAAGCGGCAGACGTGGCGCATCGACTGCAGTCGACGTTTTTTGCAAATGAACGATCAGCTTGAGTTTCATTTTCCGGCGCGACGCAGTCTCGCCAAAAATCGTCCGGATATTGAGCAAGCCGAGCCCGCGCACCTCTAGAAAATCACGGAGCATTCCCGGGCAACGGCCTTCGATGGTGGTTGGCGCTATTCGGGCCATCTCAACAACATCGTCAGCCACGAGCCCATGCCCTCGGGAGATCAGTTCCAGCGCCAGCTCCGACTTACCTACGCCGGAGTCGCCGGTAATCAGGATACCCATCCCCAGAACGTCCATGAAAACGCCGTGGAGACTGACCGTATAAGCCAGTCGGGCAGAGAGGTAGATGCGCAGAAGGTCAATGATCGCCGAACATGGCTTCGGCGAGTAAATCAACGGTGTCGTCAGTTGGGTGCAGGTTTCAACTACCACCGGTGGCGGCGTCAAGCCGTCAGCAACGATGACCGCTGGTGGTTGTGCGCCGAGCAGGCCCCCAAGCATTCGCGCGAAACGACGCTCGCCAATGCGCATGGCCCACTCGTACTCTGCGAGCCCAAGAACCTGCAGACGTTCCGGATGGATGATATTGATGTGACCAACCAGATCGGCACCATAGTTATTTGAGCCCTTGATCTCGATGCGGCGGTCAGCCTGTGGAACGACATTCCAGTTCAGCAGCAGCTTTTCGCGGTTGTCCTCGTAAAGCTGAACCAGGCTTACGTGGCGCACGAACTTGGCTCAGCCCTGAAATAGAGCAACAACACTCGCCGCGTCTGGAGCGACGTGCAATTTTTCGCGGAATGCCCGATCTGAAAAGTTCTGAGCCAGTTCCGACAGTATCTGCAAATGCTGTTCGGTCGCTTGCTCGGGTACCAACAGGACAAAGAGCAAATCGACAGGGCGGCCATCCGGAGAGTCAAAAGGCACAGGCGTTGCCAGACGCAGGAATGCGCCAACGGCCTGTTTCAGCCCCTTGATTCGACCATGAGGAATCGCCACACCCTGGCCCAAACCGGTGGAACCGAGTTTTTCGCGGGCGAACAGGCTATCGAAAATGATCGAGCGAGCAAGACCAAGGCGATTTTCAAAAAGCATACCCGCTTGCTCGAAAACCCGCTTCTTGCTGCTGGCATCAAGGTCAAGCAGGACCTGCTCGGTTGATAGGAGATTGGTTAAGGGGTTCATAAGGAGTATGAGAAAAACGAAGGCCGCAGCCTGTTAGGCTGCGGCCCGTTCAGCGCTTATTCAGCGACGGCATGCAGCCCGGGCTTGTCACCGCGATGGTGATCCTGGACCTTTTGCTTGTATTTCTGAACCTGGCGGTCCAGCTTGTCGAACAAGGCATCGATAGCGGCGTAGAGATCATCACCGGACTCTTCGACGTGGATGTCCTTGCCAGGTACGTGCAACGTAACTTCGCCTTTCTGTTTGAGTTTTTCAACTGACAAAACGACGTTGACACCAGTTACCTTGTCGAAATGGCGGATCACCGGATCCAGCTTGTTTTCAACGTATTCGCGAAGTGCCGGGGTAACTTCAATGTGGTGACCACTAATCTGCAGATTCACTTGTTTTCTCCTCTCTCTACAGGGTCTTGCGTAAATTGACCGGGGGGATGTTGAGCGACTCGCGGTATTTGGCAACCGTCCGTCGGGCAACTACGATTCCCTGCTGGCCTAGTATTTCGGATAATTGACTATCCGACAAGGGCTTCTTGCCATCCTCGGCCGAGATCAACTGCTTGATCAGTGCCCGGATGGCCGTGGCAGAACAGGCGCCACCGGTATCGGTGGATACATGGCTGCCGAAGAAGTATTTGAGTTCGAAGATACCACGCGGCGTCGCCATATATTTCTGACTGGTGACACGTGATACGGTCGACTCGTGCAAACCGAGAATATCGGCGATCTCGCGCAGGACCAGCGGCCGCATGGCCACTTCGCCATGCTCGAAGAACTGACGCTGACGATCGACAATGGCCTGCGTCACACGATGGATGGTCTCGAAGCGCTGCTGAACGTTCTTGATCAGCCAGCGCGCCTCCTGCAACTGGGTAGACAGGTGACCGTTGCCTCGTCGCTGCTTGGAAAGAATCTCGGCGTAAAGACGATTGATGCGCAAACGGGGGTAGGCATCGGGATTGATGTACGCGGTCCACTTTCCCTTGAGCTTCTTTACGATCACGTCCGGCGTGATGTAGCGGGCTTCGATCTGGGAGAAACGGGAGGCCGGGCGCGGGTTCAGGCTGGTGATGACAGCCTGCGCAGCCTTCAGCGACTCGTCATCGCACCCGGTCAGACGGCGAATTTTGGTAAAGTCACGGGCGGCCAGCAGCTCCAAATGCTTCTGGACGATAGTCAGTGCTAGCTTACGGACCTCGCAACTGCCCGGCAAAGCCTTGAGTTGCAGGGCCAGACATTCCTGCAGGTTTCTGGCACCGATGCCGACCGGATCGAAATTCTGGATAAGATGCAGCGCAATATCCAGTTCTTCAATTTCGATTTCGTACTCGGGCGGTAGGGTTTCCCACAGCTCTTCCAGCGAGGCCGAAAGATAGCCATCGTCATCGAGTGCTTCGATCAGGAAGCGCACCAGACTACGATCGCGCTCTGAAACCTGAGTCATCCCCAATTGCCAGCTGAGGTGATCACGCAGGCTGATGGTCGTTCCGTGTATATCCTGCGAGTCGCTGTCATCATCTTCATCTCGCCCTGCACCAGTGAAGGTGCCGGCATCCGAGGACCAGCGATCATCGTCGACATCCGACGGGGCGGATGGAACATCCTGTTCGCGGTCATCACGCGCATCGCGCTCTTCGCGTTCGACCTTTTGTTCGCGCTCGCCTTCGCTGGTTTGTGGCGAATCGAATTGCTGGGCGCCGGCAAAGTTCTCGCCACCCTGCTCATCCTCGCGCTCAAGCATGGGATTTTCGAGCAGATAACGCTCGAGCTCCTGCTGCATTTCGATCGTCGACAACTGGAGCAGTTTGATCGACTGCTGCAGCTGAGGAGTCAGCGCCAGATGTTGGGAGAGTTTTAGCTGGAGTGCCGGCTTCATCGGTTGGGGTCGGTTGCTATCTACCGGTCAGAGCTTGAAGTGCTCGCCGAGATAAACCTTTCGTACGCTTTCATTATCAACGATTTCGTCCGGCCGTCCAGCCGCCAGAACGTTTCCGGCGTTGATAATATAAGCGTGATCACAAATTCCCAGCGTCTCGCGGACGTTATGGTCTGTGATTAGGACGCCGATTCCGCGCTCCTTGAGGAAACGGATGATTTTCTGAATTTCGAGCACGGCAATCGGGTCCACCCCGGCAAACGGCTCGTCCAGCAAGATAAATCGCGGATTGGTCGCCAATGCGCGGGCGATTTCGACGCGCCGCCGCTCGCCACCAGACAGGGCAGAGGCATTGATGTGGCGAACATGGCCGACATGCAACTCGCTGAGCAAGCCCTCAAGACGATCATTCAGTTCAGCTTCCGGCAAATTGAGCAGCTCAAGGATGGCTCGGATGTTTTCCTCGACATTGAGCTTGCGAAAAACCGAGGCCTCCTGCGGCAGATAGGACAGGCCAAGCCTTGCCCGGGCGTGCATCGGCAGGTGGGTCAGGCGGTTATCGTCAATGTAGACCTCGCCACCGTCAGCGGCGACCAGGCCGACAATCATGTAAAAACAGGTGGTCTTGCCGGCACCGTTCGGGCCGAGCAGGCCGACAACCTCACCGGACTTGACCTCGAAGGACACATCCTCAACCACCGTTCGCGCCTTGTAACGCTTTTTGAGGTTGTGGGCAGTGAGTTTGGAGGTCGGCATGTTCATTCATCCACTCCCTGCATGGCCCGCCGAATGGCGTCACCGGAAAAGCCGCGATATTGCAGGAAACGCATCTGTTTGCCGCGCTCTTCGGCAGTTTCCGGCGGTCGACCGAATTTCCTGGCCCAAATGGCTCGACAGCGTTCGGTTTCGTCACCTGCCTCAGGCAAGGCTGCTGCGATATCGCTGTCGCTGACGCCTTGCTGCCTCAGCTCCTGGCGAAGGCGGGCATCGCCATAACGCCTTCCCCGTACTGCAACGCGTTGAGTGGCGTAGCGGCAGTCCGAGAGCAGGCGCTCGGATTGCAGGGTATCGAGCACAGCCGACAACTCCTCCGCCGATTCGGCGTGCGGTGCGAGTTTGGCCTGCAAGCCGGCCCGGCTGTAATCACGCCGGGTCAGCAATTGCAGGGCGCGGACGCGCAAATCAGGCATCCGCGGCAGCTGCCTTGGTTGGTTTGATGACGGTCGTGCTGGCGGCTTCGCGGATCTTCGCTTCGATTTCCTGAGCGATTTCCGGGTGTGACTTCAGGAATTCGCGAGAATTGTCCTTGCCCTGACCAATCTTTTCGCCCTTGTAGGAATACCAGGCGCCGGATTTTTCGACCAGTTTGTGGGCAACGCCCATTTCGACCACTTCTCCCTGACGGGAGATGCCTTCGCCGTAGAGGATGTCGAAGATGGCTTCGCGGAAGGGCGGAGCGACCTTGTTCTTGACGACCTTGACCTTGGTTTCGCTGCCGATGACTTCGTCACCCTTCTTGATCGCGCCGATGCGGCGGATGTCGAGGCGAACCGAAGCGTAGAACTTGAGGGCGTTGCCGCCGGTGGTCGTTTCCGGCGAGCCGAACATGACGCCGATTTTCATGCGGATCTGGTTGATGAAGATGACCAGCGTGTTGGTCTTCTTGATGTTGGCAGTCAGCTTGCGCAGGGCCTGGGACATCAGGCGGGCGTGCAGGCCGACCATCTGGTCGCCCATTTCGCCTTCAATTTCAGCGCGCGGGGTGAGGGCAGCAACCGAGTCGATGACGATGATGTCGACCGAGCCGGAACGAACCAGCATGTCGGCAATTTCGAGAGCCTGCTCGCCGGTGTCCGGCTGCGAAATCAGCAGGTCGCCGACGCTGACGCCGAGCTTCTGGGCGTATTGCGGGTCGAGCGCGTGTTCGGCATCAATGAAGGCTGCGACGCCACCGAGCTTTTGCATTTCTGCCACCACCTGCAGACACAGCGTGGTCTTGCCGGAGGATTCCGGGCCGTAGATTTCAACGACGCGGCCACGCGGCAGGCCGCCGACACCCAGCGCGATGTCCAGACCGAGCGAGCCGGTCGACACGACCTGAATGCCTTCGTCAATTTCGGCATCGCCCATCTTCATGATGGAGCCTTTGCCAAACTGCTTTTCGATCTGTTGCAGCGCTGCGGCGAGCGCCTTTGCCTTGTTGTCGTCCATGGTATTACCTCGGGAATTTGAGCGGATTATGGCACAGGGGCCAAAGATGGAATAGAAATTGCTGCGTAGAAACGACGGGCTGATTGTTCTGGACAGGCCATCGGCAGCCGTCAATTTCACTGATTACACGGAGCAGACGAGGTATATTCCCAGCCCACTCCGCCTTTACTTAAATACTGTGTATAAATACAGTACATTTCCCATGGCCACTTGGCAAGAAAATTCTGCATTCAAATCAAGGCTCCGCAGGGTATTACTCGCCCTCGGGCTGGCGGTCATGGCGGCGCAGAGTTTCGCCAAGCCCGCCGCGTGGTACCGGTGGGCCAGCAAAATGACGGACCACCGCGTCTGTGCGCAGACCTCGCCCGGCCCAGGCTGGTTTCGCGAGCCCATCGCCTTCACCGACAGTGGCTGCAGCATCCGGGTGAAGCCATTTTGACCGCCTATTTTCCACCGCCCGACAACGGCCTGAACGTCATCCACGTCGATAACGAGATCATCGTTGTGGATAAACCGGCCGGGCTGCTCTCCGTGCCGGGGCGCGGGGAGGGCATGGACGATTGCCTGGCGTCGCGCGTCCAGGCCCGTTATCCCGATGCGATCATTGCCCATCGCCTCGACATGTCGACTTCCGGCCTGCTGGTTCTGGCGCGTGGCGCGGAAATGCACCGGCAGCTTTCGCGATTTTTCCGCGAGCGCCAGATCGACAAGCGTTACGTCGCTGTCGTCTACGGGCTGATGGCTGACGATGGCGGCGAAGTTGAACTGCCGCTGATCTGCGACTGGCCGAATCGGCCGCGGCAGAAGGTGGATTTCGAGATAGGCAAGCCGTCGCTGACGCGTTTTCGCGTCGTCAGCCGCGATCCGGAGGCCAACACGACGCGCGTCGAGCTCGAGCCTGTCACCGGCCGCTCGCACCAGTTGCGCGTCCATATGGCCTCGCTCGGCCACCCGATTCTCGGCGACGACCTCTACGGCGGCGAGGCGACTGCGCTGGCGGATCGACTGCTCCTGCACGCCATGGATTTGGGCCTTTTTCACCCGTTGACCGCAGCAGCCATCCAATTTCATTCCGACGCCCCGTTTTGACGTCTTTAAACCGGCCAACGACCTTATAATTCCAGCGTTTTCAAACTCTTGCCCCGTTCGACCGTACGATCATGCTGATCTGGTTCGTCGTTCTCTACCTGCTGGTGTCCATCGGTATCGGCCTCTTTGCGGCGACCCGCGTCCATAGCGCCAAGGATTTCGCCGTCGCCGGCCGCCATTTGCCGTTGCCGGTCGTCACCGCCACCGTCTTCGCCACCTGGTTCGGGGCCGAAGCCGTATTCGGCGTCTCCGCCACCTTCGTCAAGGAAGGCCTGACCGGCGTTGTCGCCGACCCCTTCGGCTCGTCGATGTGCCTGATCATCGCCGGCATCTTCTTCTCGCGGAAGCTCTACAAACTCAACATTCTCACGCTGGGCGACTACTTCCGCCTGCGCTACAACCGCACGGTCGAAGTGCTGACCACGCTGTGCATCGTGGCCAGCTATCTCGGCTGGGTGTCTGCGCAGATCAAGGCACTCGGGCTGGTTTTCAATGTCGTCACCAACGGCTACATCAGTCAGCCGGCCGGCATGATCCTTGGTGCAGCCATCGTCCTGACCTACACCACCTTCGGCGGCATGCTCTCGGTGGCCATCCTCGATTTCGTCCAGATGGGCGTCATCATGGGCGGCATGCTGTACATCGGCTACGTCGTCTCCGGGCTGACCGGCGGCGTCGAACTGGTCATCAACCACGCCTCGGCGGCCGGCAAGCTCGATTTCTTCCCGCCGCCCGACCCGTGGCTGTGGCTGACCTTCCTCGGCGCCTGGATCACCATGATGCTCGGCTCGATCCCGCAGCAGGACGTCTTCCAGCGCATCACCTCGGCCAAGACCCAGAACATCGCGCTGTGGGGCTCGATCCTCGGCGCCTCGATCTATTTCTGCTTCACCTTCGTGCCGATGTTCATCGCCTACTCGGCAACGCTGATCGACCCCGAACTGTTCAACGGCCTGCTCCAGACCGACTCGCAACTCGTCCTGCCCACCCTGGTCCTCAACCACACCCCGGTCTTCGCCCAGGCCATCTTCTTCGGCGCCGTGCTGTCGGCCATCATGAGCTGCTCGTCGGCCACCTTGCTCGCCCCGTCGGTCGCCTTCTCGGAAAACATCGTGCGCGGCTTTTACCCGCACATGGGCGACCACCAGTTTTTGAAAGTGATGCGCGGCTCCATCGTGGTGTTTGCCTGCATCGTGCTGGCCTTCGCGCTGTACTCAAACGCCAGCATCTTCAAAATGGTCGAGAACGCCTACAAGATCACGCTGGCCGGCGCCTTCGTGCCGCTCTTCTTCGGCGCCTTCTGGAAGCGGGCGACGACGCAGGGCGCTCTGGCAGCCATCATTGGCGGGCTTTCGTCGTGGATTCTGGTCGAAGTGCTGGTCAGCACGGCGGGGAGCAGCGCAAACGAATACGCCTACGCGCTGGCCGGTGCCGGCCAGTTGGTGCCGCCCCAGCTCATTGGGCTGGGTGTCAGCATCATCGGCATGATTGCCGGGTCCCTTTTGCCACAATGGGTCGGCCATCCGCTACCGCAGGAGGATATTCACGAGGCCCTGCGCCATCGGGCTGCGGCAGAAACTCATCACGCCACCGACCATCCGCACCACCACCAACGTTAAACAAAAGGGTGGGACTCTGCGGAATTTACTGACAGTGTGACAAGCCGCAAGCGTAAAACCCCTTGTGCCGCCACGATCGTCACAACACATGGGGGCTGACGGGCCGGCCAATCCCACCTAAAATCAAGTCATGGCACATCACGGTCGTGGCCCCATCCTGCTTTCCCGCTACCTGGCGCTCGCCTGGTTCGGGCTGGTTGTCTACGGCAGCCTGCACCCATTTATTGGCTGGCGTGACACTGGTGTTTCGACCATAGCCTTTCTGGACGGTGGCTGGCCACGCTACTGGACCGTCTTCGACCTTGCCGCCAATGTCGCGGTCTACCTTCCCCTCGGCTTCTTCCTGACACTGGCGCTGAGCAGCCTGCCCGGCCGTTTCACTGCGCTTATTCTCGCCGTACTGCTCGCCGGGGGCGTCAGTTTCAGCCTCGAATCGGTGCAGACCTGGCTCCCTTCGCGCGTGCCGTCCAATCTCGACCTCGCCTGCAACGCGCTGGGCGGCCTGCTCGGAGCAGCCCTGGCGAAGCATCTCGGGCCGCGCGTGTTCGCCCGCATCGCCGCACTGCAGCACCGGCTGATCGCCCCCATCCCGCATGCCGAACTCGGCTTGACGCTGCTCGGCCTGTGGCTACTCGTGCCGCTCTCGCCGGAAACGTTGTTGTTCGGCGCCGGCGATGTCCGGCAGATTTTCGGGTTAACCGGCGCCGTTCCTTTCGCCGCCGAAAGCTTCGTCATGATCGAGGCCAGCATCACTGCCTTCAACGCCGTTGCCGTCGGGCTGATCGTTCGCATGCTGTGTGCGCGCCTGCTTTTTGCCTACCTCATCGTGCCGGTTTTCCTGCTCCTCTGCCTGGTCATCAGCACGGTCGCCGCTGCCGTGCTGGTCAGTCCGGCCGATTCGCTGGCCTGGTTGACGCCCGGCGCCAGGCTCGGGCTGATCGTCGGCAGCGCCATTCTTGGCGTGGCCGTTGCCCTGCCGGCGACGCCGCGCCACATGATCACCGCGCTGGCATTGATGGCCGCCGCAGTGCTGGTGAACATGGCGCCGCCCAATCCCTATTCGGAAGCCGCCCTTGCCACCTGGCGGCAAGGGCATTTCCTCAATTTCAATGGCCTGACGCGCTTGGTCGCAACCCTATGGCCCTTCCTGACGCTACCCTTCCTGCTGCTGGCAACGCGCCGCACATAGGCTGGCACGCTGATACGGCTGACGCCGCTGCCCGGCGGCTGGGGGTCGATCACGCCGATGGCCTGGGCGATGACGAAGCGGCCTCCCGACTCACCCGCCACGGCCTAAACCGCCTGACCGAACGACCCGGCAAGCCAGCCTGGCGCCGCTTCGCCGATCAGGTCATGCAACCGCTGATCCTGGTGCTGATCACCGCCGGCGCGATCACCGCCGCCCTCGGTGAAATCGTGGACGCCAGCGTGATTTTCGGCGTCGTGTTGGTCAATGCCTTCATTGGCTACTGGCAGGAGGCCAAGGCCGAAGGGGCGCTGGCCGCGCTGGCGCGCAGCGTCGCCACCCCGGTAACCGTGCGCCGGGGCGGCCATCGCCAGCAACTCGACGCGACGCAACTGGTCCCCGGCGACATCGTCATGCTGGCCGCCGGCGACCGCGTGCCGGCCGACCTCCGGCTGATCCACCAGCACGAATTGCACACCGACGAATCGATGCTGACCGGCGAGTCGCAGGCAGTGACCAAGCACGTCGCGCCCCTGGCCGGCGACACCGTCCTCGCCGACCGCCTCAACATGGCCTACGCCGGGACGACGGTGGTGGCCGGGCAGGGCAGCGGGCTGGTCATCGCCACCGGCGATGCCACCGAAACCGGGCGCATCGCCGGCCTGATCGCCGCCGCCCCCGATCTGGCCACACCGCTGACGCGCAAGATGGCGACCTTCTCCAACTGGCTGCTCTGGGCCATCGGCGGACTGGCGCTGCTCACCGTCGGCGTCGGGCTGGCCCGCGGTGGCTCGGCTTTCGACATGTTCATCGCCGCCGTGGCGCTTGCCGTCGGCGCCATTCCCGAAGGCCTGCCGGCCGCCGTGACCGTCACCTTGGCCATCGGCGTCGCCCGCATGGCCAAGCGGCGGGCCATCATCCGCCACCTGCCGGCCGTCGAAACGCTGGGCAGCACGACGGTCATCTGTTCCGACAAGACCGGGACGCTGACCGAAAACGCCATGACCGTCCGCGTCCTCTGGTGCGCCGGCGAAGGTTACGCCGTCGGCGGCCACGGCTACGCGCCGGAAGGCGGCATCAGCCACGACGAAATGCCGGCCGACATCGACGGGGCGCTGCGCGAAGCCCTGATCGCCGGGGCGCTCTGCAACGACGCCTCGCTGCGCCACGAACGCGGGCAATGGAAGATCACCGGCGACCCGACCGAGGCCGCGCTAATCGTCGCTGCGCGCAAGGGCGGGCTGGACGAGCACACCCTGCGCGCCCTATTTCCACGTCGCGATGCCCTGCCTTTTGACGCCTGCCGGCAATTCATGGCCACCGCCCATGAGGGCGACGGGCAGGGCGTGGTCTATGTCAAAGGCGCCCTCGAACGTCTGCTGCCGCTCTGCGTTGATCAGCTCTCGGCCAATGGCCAGCCACTGCCCATCGACCCAGCGGCCATCGAAAAAATCGCCCACGCTTACGCCGGACAGGGCATGCGCGTGCTGTTGCTGGCCCGCAAGAATTTCAATTTTGGCCAAAAATGCCGGTTGACCGTGGAAGGCATCGAAAAGCTCACCCTGGTCGGCCTCGTCGGCATGATCGACCCACCCCGCAAGGCGGCCATCAGCGCCATCCGCAACTGCCATTCGGCCGGCGTGCGGGTCAAGATGATCACCGGCGACCACGCGGTCACCGCGCTCGCCATCGCCCGTCAGATCGGCCTGAATGCGGAAAAAGCCCTGACCGGCCGTGAACTGGCCCTGCTTGACGACACCGCGCTGGGCGAAGCCGCCCACAGCGTCGACGTCTTCGCCCGCGTCGAACCGGAACAAAAACTGCGCCTCGTCCGCGCCCTGCAGGCTCGTGGCGAAGTCGTCGCCATGACCGGCGACGGCGTCAATGATGCGCCGGCGCTCAAGCAGGCCGACATCGGCATCGCCATGGGCCTGGCCGGCACCGAAGTCGCCAAGGAAGCGGCGGCCATGGTCCTCACCGACGACAATTTCGCCAGTATCGAGGCGGCGGTCGAGGAGGGCCGCGGCGTCTGGGACAACCTCGTCAAGTTCATCACCTGGACGCTGCCGACCAACTTCGGCGAAGGCCTTGTCATCGTCGCCGCCATCCTCTTCGGCGCCACGCTGCCGATCACCCCGCTGCAGATTTTGTGGATCAACATGACCACCGCCGTGCTGCTCGGCCTGCCGCTCGCCTTCGAACCCATCGAGCGCGGCATCATGCACCGCCCGCCGCGCCGGCTCGACATGCCGGTACTCGACGCCGCGTTGATCCGCCGCATCGTCCTCGTTTCATTCCTGCTGCTGGCAGGTGCCTTCGGCCTCTTCCTGCGCGAACTGGAACAAGGCCTCAGCCTGGCCGAGGCCCGAACCGTCGCCGTCAACGTCTTCGTCATGGTTGAAATGGCCTACCTCTTCAACTGCCGCTCACTGACCCAGGGCTTCTGGAAGCCGGGGCTGTTTTCCAACCCGTGGATCTGGGCCGGCATCGGCAGCATGGCCGCACTGCAAATGGCGCTGACCTACCTGCCGGTGATGAACCGGCTGTTCCAGACGGCGCCGATCGGGCTGGAAGAATGGGCCGGCATCGTCGGTTTTGCCGTATTGTCATTCGCCATCGTTGCGCTCGAACAAGAACTGTCCCGCCATGCCCAGGCCCGATAAAACCCGCTTCGCCTCGCACGACCAATATATTGCCGCGCAGACGCCTACCGTTCAGGCCATCCTGACGGAAATCCAGCGCCGGGTCGAAACGCAGGTGCCGGAGGCGGTTCGCTGCATCGGCTACAACATGCCGGCCTTTCGACGCGGCAAGATCTTCTTTTACTTTGCCGCGTTCAAGAAACACATCGGCATCTATCCGCCGGTCACTGCCGATCAAGCGCTTATCGCAAGCCTGGCGCCATTCCGTGGGCCAAAGGGCAACCTGAGCTTTCGGCTCGATCAGCCGATGCCCTACGAGCTTATCGCTCACGTCGCCGAAGCACTGGCCGCGCAGTATTGCAGCGACGGATCGCCCCCGCCACGTTCCACGTGAAACCGCCTCGCCTATAATGGCTGACCTCACAGGAGAGTCCGCATGAGCCATTTCAAGCACCACGTGTTTTTCTGCTGCAACCAGCGCGAGCCCGGCGAAACCTGCTGCAACGCCCTCGGCGCGACCGAAACGCAAACCTACGCCAAGGATCGCATCGCCCAGCTCAAGATGAAGGGCGAGGGCAAGGTCCGCATCAACAAGGCCGGCTGCCTCGACCGCTGCGATCAGGGGCCGGTCATGGTCGTGTACCCGGAAGCCGTCTGGTACACCTACGTGGACAAGGAAGACGTCGAGGAGATCATCCAGGAACACCTGATCCATGGTCGCGTCGTGGAGCGTCTGAAAATATGAAAGTCGTCGAAGAGAGAATTTTCGTCGATGGCCCGGTCGGCAAGATCGAGGTCATCATGGAGCGCCCGGACGCACCGAAGGGCATCGCGCTGATCGCCCACCCGCACCCGATCGGTGGTGGCGCCAACACCAACAAGGTCGCCTACACACTGGCCAAGACCTTCACCAATCTCGGCTACGCCGCCTTTCGCCCGAACTTTCGCGGCGTCGGCGGCACCGAAGGTGTTCATGACGAGGGCCATGGCGAAGTCGACGATCTGCTCGCCGTGCTCGAAGATGCCAAGTGCCGCTGCGGCAACCTGCCCGTCGCACTGGCCGGCTTCTCGTTCGGCGCCTTTTGCCAGACCCGCGTCGCCAAGCGCCTCGTTGACGCCGGCCACCCGGCCCAGCGCCTCGTGCTGGTCGGCACCGCTGCCGGCTTCGTCGAAGGCAGCCGCCAGTACGACACCGAAGCCGTGCCGCACGACACCATCGTCATCCACGGCTCGTCTGACGAAACCGTCCCGCTGGACAACGTCTTCGCCTGGGCGCTGCCGCTCGATCTGCCGGTCGTCGTCGTGCCGGGGGCCGATCACTTTTTCCACCGTCGCCTGCACCAGATCCGCGACATCGTCACCCGCGCATGGCGGCACTGAGCGCCAGCGAACTGCGCAAGACCTACGCCGGTAACGAAGTCGTTGCCGGCCTGTCGTTCGCCGTCGAGCCGGGCACCTGTTTCGGCCTGCTCGGCCCGAACGGCGCCGGCAAGACGACAACGCTGCGCCTCTGCCTTGGCCTGACCGGCCCGGACAGCGGCGACATCGTGCTCAACGGCCACGCGATTCCCGACGACGCGCAGGCGGCGCGGGCCCGCATCGGCGTCGTGCCGCAATTCGACAACCTCGACCCCGATTTCACCTGCGCCGAAAACCTGCTCGTCTTCGGTCGCTATTTCGGCATCCCGGACGCCGACATTCGGGCCAAAATCCCGCAGTTGCTCGACTTCGCCGGCCTCGCCAGCAAAGCCGACGCCCGCCTGTCGACTTTGTCCGGCGGCATGAAACGCCGGCTGACGCTGGCTCGGGCGATGGTCAACGACCCCGATATCATCTTCCTCGACGAGCCGACGACCGGCCTCGACCCGCAGGCCCGCCACCTGATCTGGGACCGCCTCAAGCAACTCAAGTCGGCCGGCAAGACGCTGATCCTGACCACCCATTTCATGGACGAAGCCGAACGCCTGTGCGACACGCTGATCGTCATCGACCACGGCCGCAAGATTGCCGAAGGCAGCCCGCGCCAGTTGATTGCCGAGCAGATCGAGCCGCAGGTGATCGAGGTTTACGACGAATCCCACGGTCAACTGGAGATTTTCGTCAAAAAACAAAAACACCTCGCCGAGCGCGTCGAAACCAGCGGCGAAACCGCCTTTTTCTATTGCCGCGACCCGCGCGAACTGCTCGCCCGATTGGCCGATGTGGACGGCCTGCGCTACGTTCATCGCGCCTCCAATCTCGAAGACGTTTTCATCAAGCTGACCGGTCGCGAACTGCGCGATTGAGGGCACAGGCTGCTGTTGCAGGCACCCCGGCCGTTTCCGGCATATGCCAAACCCATGTTTTGATGGGAAATTTTGCAGAATATGCTAGAATGATCCATTGACTTGAATTGGAATTGGCAATGCGCCAGTGGTTGGTCGCGACAGTGCTCGCATATTCGACGGTAGGCTTCTGTGCATCGGAAACGGTTTCCGACGCACCGTCCATCGTCGACATGTCGGAAGCTGCGCATGGCGTCGCCATCTCGGCCATTCCCACGCCTTTTCCGGTCATCGAAGTCCTGAAACTTGACGGCCGTGCGGCTAGGCAGCACGCCGCCCGGAAGGTTCAGCAAGCCAAAAAGCCGTCGCCAACCATCCTGCTGTCGAGGACCGAACGCCGCCAGGTCGCCCTGCTGATCGCCAGCAAGCAATCGAGCGGGCTGCAAAACGACGCCTACGACACCGGCGACGACAACCAGAGTGGCCTCGACGATCTCGTTTTGCATCGGTCCTTCAATCGCCCCCGGGTGGTCGAGGAATCCGAAAACGAGAAGGCTCGTGCCGACGAACTGCCCGACCACATTCGGCTCCGCCTGATGATGGCGCGGCTCAAGGCGGTGGAAGCCCACGCCCTGAACCAGGTTCAGGATACCGGCGAAGCACTTCCTGAATCAGTGCTGAATCGCCTCAAGGAAGCCCGCCTGAAAGCGGTCGAAGCGCACCAGCGCAAGTTCGGCTGATTCCGTTTTTCAGCCCGGCAGGGCGTCCACCGCAGCTGAATAGTCATCGCAAGCCGCAGCAGCGCTGACACCAGTAAAATCCGCTTTAACCGACTGCTCCGCCATGCCTGTCCTGCCGCTGCGCCAGTGCTCTTGTCGCACGCGGTAAGGGATCTGCCCTATCCGACAGCAAACCCTTCAGGCAGGCCGGGTTGGCGCGGGCGCCACTGGACTGATAGTCGGCAAGCAGGCTCTTGCGAATGCCCTCGCTTTCGCCGCCCATCACCTCGGTCAGATACACGAAAAGCGCATCGACCAGATTTTCCGGCGTCAGCCGACTGGTCTGGGCGGTGCTATTCCATAGCCAATCGGCGAAGGCGAGAAAGGCTGCAAAGGGCGAGGGGCCGGCAAGCAGGAGCGGCAGCGTCTTCGGGAAGCGGCCGGAATTGGCGATCAGATCCCAGTAGCGGGCGAGGCGGGTGAAACGCTGGACGGTGGACGCATCAACGACCGCCGTTTGCTGCACGGTATAGGGTGGCTCGGCGTCATACACCATGCCGCTAGCCACGCTATGGCGCACGATGGGCGTGCCGCGCAGGCGTTTAAGGACGCCGAGCTGGATTTCATGCGGGCGCAGGGCGTAGAGCCGGTCGAAGCCCTGGGCAAAGCTGGCCAAGGTTTCGCCAGGGAGGCCGAAGATGAGGTCGGTGTGCAGGTGGGCGTGGCTGTGATTGACGAGCCAGGTAAGGTTTTCGCAAGTCTTGGCATTGTCCTGCCGGCGCGAGATGGCTTGCTGGACCTTGGGATTGAAGGTCTGGATGCCGACTTCGAATTGCAGCACACCGTGCGGGAAGCGGGCGATCATCTCCTTCAATCGTTCCGGCAGATGATCCGGGATAACCTCGAAATGCAGGAAAAGATCCGGTGTCAGGCGGTCGAGGAAGAATTGCAGGATGGTCAGCGAGCTATCAATTTTCAGGTTGAAGGTCCGGTCGACGAACTTGAAATTGCGCGCCCCGCGCTGGTAGAGGGTTTCCAGCGCAGCGAGGAAACGGTCTTGCTCGAAGGCCCAGGCGGTCTTGTCGAGCGAACTGAGGCAGAACTCGCATTTGAAGGGGCAGCCGCGCGAAGCTTCGACGTAGAGCAGGCGATGGGCCAGATCGTCGGCGCTGAATTCGGCGTAGGGCAGCTCGATGTCGGCCAGCGCCGGTTGCTCGCCGGTGATCACTTTCATGAGTGGCCGCGGGCCGTGGAGCAGGGCGCGGCATAGTTTCGGAAAGCTGACGTCGCCCCAGCCGGTAATCAGGTGGTCGGCCAGCCGGACTATTTCCTGATCCGCCCACTCGTAACTGACTTCCGGCCCGCCGAGAACGATTTTCAGGGCAGGGCGCGCCTGTTTTAGCCTGCGAACGACTTCGGTGCTCGGCACGACATTCCAGATGTAGACGCCGAAACCCACAACTTGCACCGCACCATCATCCGGTTCGCCCAGTTCGGCAAGCAGGGCATCAACGATTTCCGGCACAGCACGGGCTATGGTGAATTCTCGCAATACCGTTCGCTCGCGCAGATCAGCCCCGCCATGCCGCGCCATATTGGCCAGCAGATAGCGCAGTCCGAGCGAGGCGTGGATGTATTTGGCGTTGAGCGTACTAAGAATGATGGCAGGCGGCATGCCGCCATTTTGACAGCTTCCGGGACTTGCCACGGCCTGCCGCAAGGCCGCTCGGGAGACTTCTGCGGTCAACCGGAAAAAAAGCCCGAAACCAGTGTGTTGCCCATAGGCCAATTTCCGCAATTTGGCCGGGACTAACCACCGGAATATTGACGAAGATCAATATTGAAATATTAGCGCGTACTAATCTGCTATTTGAACCGTGGTACCGGCGGGGCCGCCACGCTTCAAAGCAACTTCGCTCGCAACAGGGGAAATCATGAAAATGATCAAACAAGCAATGATCGTGTTCGCCACCTTGGCGTTCATGAGCGCGGCCTACCCGGCCAATGCACCGGATAGTGCGCAAGCACCACAGAAACTGCTGAAATCTACGGCAGACCACAGCAAGTTCAAGGAACTCCAAAAGGAATTCACCTCCGGCCCGGAAGTCACCAAGGCCTGCCTTAGCTGCCATACCGAAGCAGCCAAGCAGGTGCACCTGACCCAGCACTGGAAATGGGAATTCCGCAATCCGGACAGCCAGCAGTTGCTCGGCAAGAAGCATGTGGTCAACAACTTCTGCACCTCGGTCACCTCTAACTACAAGGCCTGCGCCAGTTGCCACATCGGCTACAACACCGATGGCCCGAATTTCGACATGACCTCCGAGAGCAATGTCGACTGCCTGGTCTGTCATGACCAGACCGGCAAATACAAGAAACCCTCCGGCTTTGCCGGTAACCCGGTCACCAAGGACACCGAATTCCCGCCCGGTTCCGGCAAGATCATCCGTGCTGTCAATCTGAGCGATGTGGCCCAGAAGGTTGGCCAGACCAAGCGCACCACCTGCGGTGCCTGCCACTTCTACGGCGGCGGCGGCGACGGCGTCAAACACGGCGATCTCGACAGCTCCCTCGAAGCGCCAGACAAGGCGCTGGATGTCCACATGGATGCCAAGGGTCTGAATTTCAGCTGCTCGACCTGCCACAAGACGGATGGCCACCAGGTACCCGGCAGCCGCTACGCGCCGACAGCCCAGGACAAGGACGGTGCCCATATTCGTGGCAAGGTCGATCACTCCAATCCGGCCACCTGCCAGTCTTGTCATGGCCAGGTGCCGCACAAGAAGGAAGCCAAGCTCAATGACCACACCGACAAGGTTGCCTGCCAGACCTGTCACATTCCGTCGTTCGCTCGCGGCGACGTCCCGACCAAGATGTCGTGGGACTGGTCTACGGCAGGCAAGCGCGACGAAAAGGGCAAGCCGCTGGTCGTCAAGAATGAAGATGGCCACGACATCTACCTCGGCATCAAGGGCGACTTCGTCTACGGTGAAAACGTCAAACCGGAGTACATCTGGTTCAACGGCAAGAACAAATACACGCTGAGCGACGACAAGATCGAAAAAGCCAATCAGCCGATCTGGATCAACAAATTCGAGGGCTCTGCCGACGACGGAAAGTCGATGATCTGGCCGATCAAGCTGTTCCGCGGCAAGCAACCGTTCGACGCCGAGAACAAGACCCTGGCCATCAACCATCTGGCCGGCCAGGACGACGACGCCTACTGGAAGAACATGAACTGGGACAAGGCCATCGCCGCCGGCATGGCCGCCGCCGGCAAGCCGTTCTCGGGCAAATACGACTTCATCGAGACCGCCGCCATGTGGCCGATCACCCACATGGTCGCGCCGAAAGACAAGGCACTGGGCTGCAACGACTGTCACGCCAGCAACGGCCGCCTCGAAAAGGTTGATGGCATCTACATCCCCGGCCGTGGGCGCGATCACATCGGGCTACTCGACACCGCTGGCTGGGCGCTTGCCGGCCTCTCGCTACTCGGCGTCATCGGCCACGGCATCGGCCGCATCATGAGCGCCAAGCGCAAGCACTAAGGGGAAGAACATGGCACGCGTATATATTTTCAAAGGTTTCGAACGTTTCTGGCACTGGACCCAGGCCCTGCTCATCATCACCATGCTGGTCACCGGCTTCGAGGTCCATGGCACCTACCAGTTGCTCGGCTGGAGCAAGGCGGCGGACTTGCACACGACATCAGCGTGGGGGCTGATGGCGCTGTGGGTCTTCGCCATCTTCTGGCACTTCACGACGGGCGAGTGGCGCCAGTACATCCCGACGACGCACAAGATGATCGACGTCGCGCTGTTCTACGCCTTCGGGATTTTCAAGGGCGAACACCACCCCTACCTGAAGACCAAGAACCGCAAGCACAACCCGCTGCAACGGGTCGCCTACCTTGGCGTCAAGTTGTTCATCAACCCGCTGCTCTGGTGTTCTGGGCTGTTCTACCTCTTCTACAACCAGCTCGGCACCGTTGGCCTCGGCGGCATGCCGCTCGGCCTCATTGCGCTGGCCCACACCGTCGGCGCCTTCCTGATGCTGCTCTTCCTCATCGCCCACGTGTATCTCGGCACCGCCGGCCACACGCCGACCGCCCACTTCAAAGCCATGATCACCGGCTGGGACGACGACGTAAATGAAGAACCGCAAGGCGCCAAGGCGCAATAAAAATTGATTCTTAGGGGAAATTAATCATGAGAAGCACTATCACGCGCAACCTGCTGGCCAGCCTGATCGCCAGCCTCTTCATCCCGCTGGGTGCCCAGGCTGCCGATGCCGATTTGATGAAAAAGCTGGAAGCGATGGCCAAGGAGATCGAGTCGCTGCGGGCTCAGATTCAGGCCAATCAGGAAACCAACAAGCAGGCGATTGCCGAAGTTCGGGAAGTGAAGGAAAAGGTCCAGAAGAATGAAGAGAAGTCGCTGGACAAATGGCTGACGGTGGGTGGGGATTACCAGTTCCGGGTTGATAGTCTGGCTGGTGAAACGAAGGCATTTACGGACGTTCAGGGTACGTTCAAGGCTGCAGAGTATTCGGCCATGACGACCGGCACGCCTACAATCAGTAATTTGATGTCGTTCTCCCAGCGCATGTCGAATGTTCAAACATATCAACAAGCGCAAACCTTCATGACTACGCCCGCAAATCAGGCTGTAATGGGGCTGCTCACCCCTGTTCAGGTTCCTGCCTACAAGCCCAAGAACGAAACCCTCTACAGCAACCGCTTCGGTCTCGATCTCAACATGAAGGCAGCGCAGGACGTTTCGGTCAGCGCACGTTTGCTCATGTACAAGACCTTCGGCGCCTCCGATGAAGGCGCGCTGACCAACGGTGGCTCTGGCGGCTCCGCGCCATTCTTCTCCGACCGCGTCGGCGTCTTCGATGGCACGCTCGGTCACATCCCGTCGAGCAGCTTCCTCAACGTGGACCGTGTCTATGCCACGTGGAGCAACATTGCCGATCAGGACATCTGGTTCTCGGTCGGTCGCCGGCCATCCACGCATGGCGCGCCGAGCCATTTGCGGGCCAATACAGCGCGCCCGGGCACGGGCGGTACACCGGCCCTGCTTGTCGACTACGCCTTCGATGGCATGACCATCGGCTGGGCGCCCGACATCGACGCCTTGCCCGGTGCCTACGGCAAGCTCTGCTACGGCCGGGGTTACGAGAGCGGTTTCAGCAAGGCACTGACCAATTCGCTCGAAGATACCGACATGCTCGGCCTCTCCGTCGTGCCCATCGACACCGATCCCTTGCGCGTCTGGTTGCAGTGGAACCGCGGCATGAGCATTTTTGATGCACCCAAGATGGCCAGCACCTACTTCGGCACCACCATGCCGAAGACCAACCTCGGGGACATCGACTGGTACGGCGCCGGTGCACTGGGCACGATCAAGAAAGTCGGCCCGGGCGACCTAAACTGGTTCGCCGATGTCGGCATGAGCGTTACTCACCCGAACGACAAGGTCTCTTCGCAGTTCGGCTTCCAGGGACTGATGACGGGCGCCTTCTTTAGTCCAGAAGCACCGAGCAGCAAGACCGGCAGCGCCATCTATGTCGGCCTGCGCTACGATCTGCCGTCGAACACCAAGCTTGGCGTGGAATACAACCATGGCTCGAAGAACTGGATCACCTTTGCCCCGGCAGCCGGCGATTCCTGGACGTCCAAGGTCGGCACGCGCGGCAATGTGTATGAGGTCTACGCGATCCAGGAACTCAATGCCAAGCCGATCTCGTCCTTCATGGCCAAGAGTTTCTTCCGCCTCGGCTTCCAGTACTATGATTTCCAATACACGGGTAGCAACAACTGGGTCGGCGCCCCGGTCAAGATATCAGACGTCAATGGCCAGATGATGACCACAACACCGCTGTCCAAGGCCTACAACGCCTACGCCACTTTCGAAGTCAAATTCTGATCAACCAAATTTCAGGAGCAAACCATGCCCAAAACCCTCTCCCGACTGTTCATTTCCATCGCCCTCGCCACCGCTGCGCTGACCGTTTCCCCTATCGCCTCGGCCGACGACGTCAAGATGGTTGGCGTCATCACCAAGATCAAACTGGCCGGTGACGGCAAATCGGCCCAGGCTATCCTCAAGGACGGCAAGAGCGGCGAAGCGGTCACCATCAACATCACCGACGATCTGACCCTCGACAAATTCAAGGACAAGCGCATCGTCGAAGGCGACGAAATCCGCGCCAAGTTTGACAACGCCGGCGGCAAGAACGAAAGCAAGTCGTTCAAGAAGACAGCCGGCTGCTGATCGGCTCCCTCGGCCTGCCACCGGTGCCGTTTGGCCGGTGGCAGGTTTTTCATTTTTGACCTGTTTTTCCGGTTGACCGTAGGAACACGTTGGGTGATTCAGCCGACGGTACTAATTCGTCGTATATAAGCGCCGATCTATGCTGTTGGTCATATAATTACGGCATATCAATCATCAGCGAATCCGTCAGGGATTCCATCCCCCATGGATCAGCCAACCAGAGCAGACGACAGCATCGAAACCCGGATGAAAATCGAAATCCGGGACATTGGCATTCCACCGCGGCCAACCATCCTGGCCCAGATCGAAGCCGAAACCGCCAAGGATGAACCCGATTTCATCTTCCTCGCCAAACTGCTTGGCAAGGACGTGGGGCTTTCGGCCGGCATGATCAAGGTCGCCAACTCGCCGTACTTTTCTCTTGGCAAGAAAGTCCCGACCATTCAGGAAGCGCTGCTCGTCCTCGGCCTCAAACTGGTCATGAAGACCGTCGCCGGGCTGGCCCTGCAGCAAGCCTTCAAGCATGTGCCGAACATGGAACGCTTTTGGGATGCCTCGGCCATGACCGCCGAAGTCTCTGCCTGTCTGGCAAAGGAAATCGGGCGCCGCATCGGCATCCGCCCGGAAGATGCCCATACCTTCGCGCTATTCCGCGACTGCGGCATTCCCATGCTGATGATTCCCTTTCCCGAATATCGGGCGGCTTTGAACCGGGCCAACGGTGAGGCCGTACTGCCTTTCACCGAAATCGAGGATCAGACCATCGGTCTCAACCATGCAGATCTCGGCGCCCAACTGGCCGAAGACTGGTTGCTGCCCGAGGAAACCTGCCAGGCTATCCGCTACCATCACAACGTGGCGGCGCTGAACGGCAGCCTGGATCTTGTCCCGCGGGCACGTCAGCTGATCGCCATCGCCCAGCTCGCGGAATACCTGATCCAGGAAAAGTCAGGCCAGTCGCAAACCAGCGAATGGGGCAAGCTCGGCGCCGACTGCCTCGCCAGCCTCGATCTGACGCCGGAAGCCCTGCCCGAACTGGGCACCCTTTGCGCCAGCAGCGTCGGCAGCTGATACGACTCTTTCGCTGAACGAGCGATAGAATGGACGCTCGATTCCGTTGTCGTCCGACCCGATGCCACCCTCCGTTCCGCTCACCCGTCCCAACCCCTTCGGCTTCCTGCCTGTCTGGCAACGCAATTTCCTGGTCTGGCGCAAGCTCGCTCTGCCGTCCATCCTCGGCAACCTGGCCGATCCGCTGATCTACATGCTCGGCCTCGGCTACGGGCTGGGTGCCATGCTGCCCAGCATCGAAGGCCAGCCCTACGTCGCCTTCCTCGCCGCCGGCACGGTCTGCGCCTCGACGATGAACGCGGCGACCTTCGAGGCCCTGTACTCGGCCTTTTCGCGCATGCACGTCCAGAAAACCTGGGAGGCCATCCTCAATACCCCGCTCGGACTCGGCGATGTCGTCGCCGGCGAGCTGTTCTGGGCAGCAACCAAATCGCTGTTCTCGGGCGCCGCGATTCTCGTCGTCATCACCGGCATGGGCCTGACCAAAGGCCCGCTCATGCTCTGGGCGCTGCCGGCCATCGTCCTCACCGGGCTGGCTTTCGCCGCCCTCGGCCTGATCTGGAACGCGCTGGCGCCTTCCTACGATTTTTTCATGTACTACTTCACGCTGTTCATCACGCCGATGACGCTGGTTTCCGGCGTTTTCTTCCCGACCGACCAATTGCCCAGCTGGCTGGCGCTGATCGGCGGCTGGCTGCCGCTGGCCCAGGGCGTAGCACTGGTCCGCCCACTGCTCGCCGGCCAGGTGCCACCCGATGCCCTGATCCACATCATGGCGTTGTTGCTGACAGCCGGCATAGCCTTCACCATCGCCCTCCACCTGACCCGCCGCCGCCTGCTCAAGTAGAATTCACTGATGGAAACCCTGCTCGTCATCACCAACTGCCCGGACGAAGAAACCGCCAACGCCATCGCGCTCGCCGCGGTTGAAGAAAAACTGGCTGCCTGCGTCAACATCCTGCCGCGCGTCCAGTCGATCTATCGCTGGCAGGGCAAGGTCGAATCGGCTTCCGAAATTCCGCTTTTTTTCAAGTCGACCGCAGCCAACTACCCGGCACTCGAAACCAGAATCCGCGAACTCCACCCCTACGAGTTGCCCGAAATCATCGCCCTGCCGATCAGCCACGGCTTGCCCGCCTACCTGAACTGGGTGGCGGCAGAAACGACCCAATGACTGCCCGCCGTCGCCGTTTGATAATCCGCCTAACTAACAGAAGCCAATAACAGGAGACTGGGGATGTTGATTACCCGACTTAAGCTCAAAAACTGGCGGAATTTCCGTGATGTTGAAGTCAAACTCGGGCCTCGTGGCTATTTGATCGGCGCCAACGCCTCTGGTAAATCAAACTTTTTGGATGTCTTTCGCTTTCTGCGGACGATTGCCCAGAGCGAAGGCGGTGGCTTGCAAAAAGCCTTGAAAGACCGTGGTGGATTGACCAAACTCCGAAGTCTGCACGCACGCAAGGATCCTGAGGTTCGCATCGAAATCGAACTCTCAGAATCGGTAGCTGACTGTGCGCCAACATGGCGTTACTCGCTTGCCTTCAAAAGCGAAGGCAAAGGACTGCAGCGGGTACTAATTACCGAGGAGTCGGTTTATCACGGCAACGAAGAGGTTTTGATACGTCCCACTCCTGAGGATCGCTCCGATCCGGCTAGGCTGACGCAAACCCACCTTGAGCAGATCAACAACAACGCCAACTTTCGGGAACTAGGCGATTATTTTGCAGGCACGACCTACCTGCACTTGGTGCCTCAGTTGCTAAAGCACAGCGACGAGATCAGCGGTCGGATTCTCGAAAGCGACCCGTTCGGCCAAGGGCTGCTGCAGAGAATTGCCAAAACCCAGCCAAGAACCCGTAAAGCTCGCCTGGATCGCATACAGAAGGCGCTCGAAATCGCCGTGCCACAATTCTCCGAGCTGGAGTTCGAGCAAGACCCTGTCACCGGGACACCTCACCTTAAAGCCAATTTCAAGCATTGGAGGGTACACGGCTCCTGGCAACGCGAAGATCAGTTCTCCGATGGCACCCTGCGCCTGCTTGGCTTGCTCTGGGCCTTACAGGAAGGGGATGGACTATTGCTTCTTGAAGAACCAGAGCTGTCCTTGAATGACGCGATTACCGAACACATTCCACTCATCATCGACCGCGTGCTGCGTAAGCGAAAATCTTCACGCCAGGTCTTGATCAGTACTCACAGTGACAACCTGATTGCCGAAGTTGGCGATCCTCAAGCTGTGCTACTGCTTGAGCCAAGCCGCAACGGCTCGATTATTCGGACGCCAAACGAAGTAGAGACCAAGGCCATGGCACATGGCTTAAACCCTGCAGAGGTCCTGCTTCCGAAAACACGGCCGGAACAAATCGATCAGATGGGCCTTTTTGGATGACTCAAATTCTGGTAGTCGGCGAAGATCCCTTGACCTGTACGCTCGGCGAACAACTCGTAAAGGAACTCCTACCCAACTGGATCATGCCAATGGCACCGATCAACAAGAAGGGCGTTACAAAACTCATTCCAGAATTCCCTCGCTTCATCGAGCAGGCAACGTATATTCAACCCGTGTTATGTATCGCGGACACAGATGGAAAATGTGTAAAGGAATTGATTGCCAAGTGGCTACCAAAAACCTTGCCGCGAAATTTTTGCCTGAGGCTGGCGGTTACGGAAGCCGAAAGCTGGTTGATTGCCGACCGAAAATCTATAGCTGATTATCTTGGCATCCCGGAAATGCACGTTTCGAAAGCCCCTGACAACGAAGCTGATCCAAAGAGGCACCTGCTAAATTTGGCGAGAAAATCAAAAAATCGCGATCTACGTCTCGAATTGGTTTCCCAAACCGATATCAGTAAGCAGGGAACTGGCTATAACCCGCGCCTTTGTCACTTCGTAAGAACCCATTGGTCGGCAAAACGTGCCGCGAACAACTCCCCAAGCTTAGCCCGCGCTCTCCTCCGAATTGCCAAACTTGCGGAGCCTAACAATTGATTCGAGTCGTAACCCCACAATGACCATGCGCCTCCTGTTTCTCGTCTTTGCCTTTTTCATCTCGCTCGCCCACGCCGAGGAATTCCTCGACCCGGCCGTCGCCTTCAAGCCTTCGGTCAAGGCCCTCGACGGCCAGACGCTCGAAATCAGCTACGAAATTGCCAAGGGCTACTACCTCTACCGCGACAAGTTCCGCTTCACCGTCGACGGTGAAGCGGCCCCCCTCGGTACACCGACCTTCCCCAAGGGCAAGGAGCACGACGACGAGAATTTCGGCAAGGTCGAGGTCTATTACAAGTCCGTCGCCATCCGCGTGCCGGTCGAGCGCATGTCCTCCGGCCCCTTGCCGCTGAAACTCAAGGTCACCTCACAAGGTTGCGCCGATGCCGGCGTCTGCTATCCGCCGCAAACCCAGCCGCTCAGCGTCGAGCTACCCGACCCGGCCAGCGCCCCGGCTGCCGCGGCAGCACCGGCTAACGGCGACGAAAGCGGCCGGATCGCCGACACGCTCAAAAACGCCGGCTTCTGGACCAGCCTCGCCTTTTTCTTCATCGCCGGCCTCGGCCTGTCGCTGACCCCCTGCGTCTTCCCGATGATCCCCATTCTGTCCGGCATCATCGCCGGTCAGGGTCACAAGAACTCGCATGCCCGCGGTTTCGCCCTATCCGTCGCCTACGTCCTCGGCATGGCCGTCACCTACGCCGCGGCCGGCGTCGCCGCGGGCCTGAGCGGCACGCTGATTTCCGCCGCGCTGCAAAACCCGTGGGTGCTCGGCAGCTTTGCGCTGGTTTTCGTCGTCCTCTCGTTCTCGATGTTCGGCTTCTACGAACTGCAACTGCCGACCGCGCTGCAAAGCAAGTTGTCGGAAGAATCCGGCCACCTGCAGGGCGGACGCGGCATCGGTGTCTTCCTGATGGGCGCGCTGTCGGCACTGATCGTCGGGCCCTGCGTCGCTGCGCCGCTGGCCGGTGCGCTGCTTTACATCGGGCAGACCGGCGACGCCGTTTTTGGCGGCGCGGCTCTGTTCGTCATGGCCCTCGGCATGGGCGCGCCGCTCATCGCCGTCGGCATTGCCGGTGGTTCGCTGCTGCCCAAGACCGGACCATGGATGGAAGGCGTCAAGAAGGCTTTCGGCGTGTTGCTGCTGGCCACCGCCGTCTGGCTCGTTTCGCCGGTCGTCCCGCCGGTGGCTTCGATGCTGGCGTGGGCGGCGCTGCTCATCATCCCGGCCATCTACCTCCACGCTCTCGACCCGCTACCGCCGCACGCCAAAGGCTGGCACCGTTTCTGGAAGGGCATCGGCATCGTCATGCTGCTGTCCGGAGCCGCCCTGCTGATCGGCGCACTGGCCGGTGGCCGCGACCCGTTGCAACCTTTGGCAGCCTTGCGTGGGCAAACTGTAGCCGCTACAGAAAAACACCTGCCTTTTGAGCGTGTCACTTCCGTGACCGACCTGGACGCAAGAATCAAGGCCGCCGGCCGCCCAGTGATGCTCGATTTCTACGCCGATTGGTGCGTATCGTGCAAGGAAATGGAGCGTTTTACCTTCTCGGACCCCGCGGTTCAGGCAAAACTGGCCGGATTTACGTTATTGCAAGCTGATGTGACAGCGAACTCGGCCGAAGATAAGGCTTTGTTGGCCAAATTCAAACTTTTTGGCCCGCCAGGCATCATTTTCTATGATGCCAATGGCCAGGAAATCAAGACGGTGCGCATCGTCGGTTTCCAAAATGCCGGACAGTTCCAGAAAAGCCTGCAGCAACTTGGAACGACGGGATAGGGCTTCGCTGAAGGTAAAAGGCCCGCGCCCCGCCGGCGTGGCGCCTTGTCCGGGGCAAATCTTTGGAAAATATGGCCTTTCGGCTAAAATCAGCAGGTTATGGAATCCATTGGCCTGATTCGCGATTTTCTCAAGGACCGCCTCGGCGTCGAGCCGGACAACGTCGTTCCTGGCGCCCTGCTAGCTGAGCTCGGCGTAGACTCGCTGATGATGCTCGAGCTGATGTTCGAGTTCGAGGACCGTTTCGGCATCAAGCTTTCCCGCGATATCAAAACCCCCCGGACGGTAGGCGAGACGGTTTCGCTGATGGACGGGCTGATTGCCAAGTCAAAGAGCTGAGCGATGAGCCAGCGGCGGGTGGCGATTACTGGCCTTGGACTGGTCAGTCCTTACGGTGGCGACCTCCCTGATTTCTTCACGCGCCTGTGCGCCGGCGAATCCGCTGTCGGCTACCTGCTCACCGAAGACGTGCCCCGGCCTTTGTCCATGCCCTTCGTCACCAGCCCTGGCTTCGATCCCGCTGTGGTGCTCGGCAAGCCGCTCGCCAGCATGATGGACCGCTACGCGCAGTTCGGCATGGCTGCTGCGTTCAGCGCCTGGGACGATGCAGGCCTGCCGCGCAAGAGCGAAGGCGAATCCCGTGATACCTGGGGCGTTGCCTGGGGCACCGCGCTGGGCGGCACAATGGCCTACGAACACGGCTACAGAGAGCTATGGCAACGCGGGCGCGAACGCCTGTCGCCGTTGACTGTCGTACTCGGCATGAACAACGGTGCCAATGCTCATATC
The DNA here is from genome assembly GCA_016705475.1 of Betaproteobacteria bacterium. Lineage (GTDB taxonomy): Bacteria > Pseudomonadota > Gammaproteobacteria > Burkholderiales > Rhodocyclaceae > Azonexus. The sequence goes on from JADIYD010000006.1 coordinate 101,431, forward strand.
TCCATCCAGCTCGGGCTGGGTGGCGTCAGCATGAGCCACACGGTGGCCTGCGCCTCGTCGGCCATTGCCATCGGCGAAGCTTTCCGTCGCGTGCGCAGCGGCGAGGCAACGATCATGGTGACCGGCGGCTCCGACGTGCCGCAGGCCTACGGCGTGGCCCGCGCCTGGGAAGCCCTGCGCGTCATGGCGCCGGGCGATGCCGAGACCTCGGCCACCGCCTGCCGGCCATTTTCGGCCGATCGTCGCGGCCTCGTGCTGGGCGAGGGCGGGGCAGCGCTGGTTCTCGAAGACTGGGAGCATGCCATTGCCCGCGGCGCCCGCATCCATGGCGAAATCGTCGGCTACGGCACGACCTGTGACCACAGCCATCTGGTTCGGCCGGAAGCCGAAGGGCAGGTCCGCGCCATCCAGCTAACGCTGGCCGATGCCGGATTGAGCACAGCGGATATCGATTACGTCAATGCGCATGGCACGGCGACAGCGGAAGGCGACCCGATTGAAGTCGCAGCACTGAAGGCTGTTTTCGGCGAGGGCGCTGCCTCTCTGCCGGTCAGCGCAACCAAGTCGATGCATGGCCACCTGCTCGGCGGTTCAGCGGCGATCGAAGCCATCGTCACCGTTCTCGCATTGCGCGATCAAGTCATTCCGCCAACCGCCCATCTCGGTGAACTCGACCCGGCCTGCACCGGCGTCGACCACGTAACGACGGCCCGTCACGGCCGGCCGCTGCGTGCAGCACTCTCCAATTCCTTCGCTTTTGGCGGCAGCAACGCGGTCCTCGCGTTCCGCGCCGTCGAGCTGTAACCCCCTCGGAAGCACCGCCATGTCTGAAGCCATTTCCCCGGAAGTCATCGAAGCCCTGCTGCCAGAGGTCGCCGAATTGATCGTCACGGCGCTCAATCTCGACATGCCGCCGGCCGACATCGAGCCGGATGCGCCGCTGTTCGGCGAAGGCCTCGGCCTCGACTCGATCGACGTCCTCGAAATCTCGCTGGTCGTTTCGAAAAAGTACGGCTTTCAGCTCAAATCGGACAACGAGGACAACCTGCGCATCTTCTCGTCGCTGCGCGCCCTGACCACCCATATCGCCTCCCAGCGCACGAAATGACCCTGTCCCCGGGCCAGTTGCTGCGCGGCCTGGCCGTTGTCGTCTTTCTCGTTGTCTGGGCGGTGCTTGCCCATAGCGGCAGCGCCGGTGAAGGCTCGGCCGACTTGTCGGTACTGCTCGGCGTAGCCCCGATTGTCGCGGCCCTCGGCCTGCTGCTCTGGCGCAGCAGCCACCTGCTGCTGACCGGCACCGGCGTGCTCGCCATGCTTGGCGGCCTCGTGTGGTATTGGCCAACCCTGCGCGAAAACATCGCGCTGCTTTTTTTCATCCAGCACCTCGGCACCAATCTGGCGCTGGGCACCCTGTTCGGGCGCAGCCTGCTCGGTGGCGGCGAAGCCCTCATCACCCAACTCGCCCGCGCCGTACATCAGCATGATCTTTCTGATCTGAAACGCCGCTACACGCGGCGTGCGACGGTGGCCTGGACGCTGTTTTTCCTGATCAACGCACTGATCTCGGCCATCCTTTGGCTGTTTGCACCACTCTCGGTTTGGTCCACCTTCGCCAACCTGCTGTCGGCCCCGCTGCTTGCCGCCATGTTCGTTGGCGAACATATCTGGCGCCTCAAGGCCCTGCCGCCGGAAGAGCGGCCGAGCATCGCCCAGGTCGCCCGTGCCTACAGCATGCGCAGCCAGCAGAAGGCATCAGCGACCGATCTGCAAACGCCGAATCCCCCCGCCAATCCGTCATGACTTCCGTTCCGCTGCTCACCCACAGCGACCTTGATGCCGTATTTGCCTGGGCAACAAACGGCCCGGTCAGCGTCAGCGACTACGTCGCCGATGCCTACCGGCTGGCCGAACAATTGCCGGCCACCGGCCATCTGCTCAACCTCTGCCACGACCGCTACCGCTTTGCCGTCGGCTTCGCGGCCGGCATGCTGCGCGGCATGACCAGTCTGCAACCGTCGTCGCAATCGCCGGAAACCTTTCGCCGCCTGCAGGCCGAGTATCCCGACCTGATTTGCCTGTGCGACGGCCCCACCGATACGCTCGACTTGCCGCGCATCGATTTTCCAGCCATTTCTGCGGTCGACCGGAAAAATCAGCCAAGAACGAAACTGGCCATTCCAGCGTTTCCCGCCGACCACCTTGCCGCCATCCTGTTCACCTCCGGCTCGACCGGCCTGCCACAGGCCCAGCGCAAGACCTGGGGCAAACTCGTCGCCAACGGCCGGGCCGAAGCCGTTGCGCTCGGTCTCGACCGCCAGCCGCACGCCATCGTCGGCACTGTTCCGGTGCAGCACAGCTATGGCTTCGAATCGACCTTCCTGCTCGCCCTGCACGGCGGCTGCGCCTTCTGGGCCGGCAAGCCGTTCTATCCGCAGGACATCGCCGGCGCGCTGGCCGCCGTTCCCCAGCCGCGCCTCCTTGTCACCACGCCTTTCCACCTCTCGGCGCTGCTCTCGGCCGAAATCGAACTGCCGCCGGTTGATCTGTTGCTATCGGCCACCGCACCGCTATCGACAACGCTGGCCGCCGATGCAGAAGCGCGCACCGGCGCCCCGATGCATGAAATCTACGGCTCGACCGAATCCGGCCAACTGGCCAGCCGGCGCACTACCGATGGTGCCGCCTGGACGCTGCTGCCGGGCGTCCGGCTCGAACAGGTCGGCGAAGATACCGTCGCCTGCGCCGGCCACGTCGAAGGCCGCGTCGCGCTCTCCGACCGCATCGAACCACTGTCCGACCAGCGTTTCCTGCTCCACGGCCGCCACACCGATCTCGTCAACATCGCTGGCAAACGCACATCGCTGGCCTATCTCAATCACCAGCTTGGCGCCGTGCCCGGCGTCGTCGATGGTGCCTTCTTTTTGCCTGAGGAGGAGGCGCCGGACGGCATCACGCGCCTGACCGCCTTTGTCGTCGCGCCCGGCCTGAGCGCCCGGCAAATCACCGCCGAATTGCGCCAGCGCATCGACGCCATCTTCCTGCCCCGGCCGCTCGTCCTCGTCGACAAGTTGCCGCGCAACAGCACCGGCAAGCTGCCGCGCGGCGATCTGCAAGCGCTGTATGTCGAGAAAGTCAGCCATGGCGGACGCTGACTATCGCTGGCTGGTCCCGGCTGACCATCCGACCTTCGCCGGCCATTTTCCCGGCAACCCCATCGTGCCCGGCGTCGTGCTGCTCGACCGCGCCATCCTGTTCGCCGAAGAAATGCTGGGGCAGCCTGGCCTCAACTGGCAGGTCGGCAACGCCAAGTTTTTCAGCCCGGTTTTACCAGAGCAAGCGCTCACTTTCGTTTTAGCTACGAAACCAAGCGGGGCCATTTCCTTCACTGTACGTGCCGCCGAGCGTGACGTCGCCTCCGGCAGCCTGACTCCGGTCGCACGATGAGCCAGAAAGATCCGACTGACGCCGCCTGGATGCAGCAGCAGGAGCGCAGCAATATGGCCATCCTGAAACTCATGGTCTGGATTTCGCTGACCTTCGGGCGTCGGGTTGGCCGGATCGTCCTCTACGGCATTGCCGCCTATTTCGTCCTGTTCTCGCCACGCGCCCGCCGCGCCAGTCGCGACTACCTGCATCTGGCGCTTAACCGCTGGGCCGAGTGGTCGGACGGTTTTCGCCATGTTTTCAGCTTCGCGAGCACGATCCACGACCGGATCTACCTGCTCAACGACCGTTTCGACCTCTTCGACATCGAAATCATCGGCAATGAAGCCGTCCAGAAAGTGGCGGCCGAGCACCCCGGCGCCTTGCTCATCGGCGCCCATCTCGGCAGTTTCGAAGTCCTGCGCGCCGTCGGGCGAGGGCAGCAGGGCCTCAAGGTGGCGATGATGATGTACGAAGATAACGCCCGCAAAATCAACGCGACGCTTGAAGCGATCAACCCGGCTGCCACCCAGGACATCATCCCGCTCGGCCGCATGGATTCGATGCTGCAGGCCCGCGACAAGCTCGACGAGGGCTATCTTGTCGGCATGCTGGCCGACCGTGGGCTGGGCGACGATGCCACGGTCGACTGCGATTTTCTGGGAAAACCGGCGCCTTTCCCGCTCGGCCCATTCCGCATGGCCGCCATGCTGCGGCGCCCGGTTTTCTTCATGACCGGGCTGTATCTGGGCGGCAACCGCTACCAACTGCACTTCGAACCAATCGCCGATTTTTCGCAAACGACACGCGAAGAACGCGACACGGCAATCCACGCTGCCATGCAACACTACGCCGACCGTTTGACCCATTATTGCCGTCTGGCGCCGTACAACTGGTTCAATTTCTTCGATTTCTGGCAGAAAAAATGATCAAACGTCTCCTCTGCTGTCTGTTTCTGCTGGCGATGGCCCTGCCGGCCAGCGCCGCCTTCGATGTTGGCCAGCTCATGACCGACCTCGCCAAAAACAAGGGTGGCAAGGCGAAATTTACCGAGAAAAAATACATCTCGCTGCTCGACAAGCCCGTCGTTTCGTCCGGAGAAATGAGCTACACGGCGCCCGACCGGCTCGAAAAACGGACCTTGGTGCCCAAGGTGGAGACGCTGTTGCTCGACAAGGACATGCTGTCCATCGAACGCGAGAAGCAGAAACTCAGCATCAATCTGGCCAACCAGCCCGAGGCGCTGGCCTTCGTGGACAGCATCCGCGGCACGCTGTCCGGCAATCGGGCGGCGCTGGAGAAAAATTACGCCCTTCATTTATCGGGGAGTTCAGACAAGTGGGTGCTCACACTACTCCCCAGTGACCAGAAAATCGCCACGCTCGTGCTGCGCATCACGGTCAGTGGCAGCAAGGGGCTGGTCCGCAGCATCGAGTACCTGCAGGCCGATGGTGATCGTTCGGTGCTCAACATGGAGCCGATCGAGACCAAATGAGCGCGGCGGCCCGTGCCTTCCTGATCTGGCTGCTGGCCATGCTGGCCGGGGCAGCCGTGGTCTGGAACAGCCACTTTTCGGCCGACATGTCGTTTTTCCTGCCGGCCCGGCCGAGCGCGGCGCAGCAGGTGCTGGTCGATCAGCTGAAGGAGGGCGCCGTCACCCGGCTGCTCATGGTCGCCATCGAAGGCGGCGATGCGGCGCAGCGAGCGACGGTTTCGCGCCAATTGCACGGTCGACTGGAAAAATTGCCCGAATTCGTCAGCGTGCAGAATGGCCAGTCCGGCAGTCTCGATGCCGACCGCGACTTCCTGTTCCGCCACCGCTACCTGCTTAGCCCGGCCGTCAAGCCCGAGCGTTTCACCGTCGACGGCCTGCGCGAGAGCATCGCCAACAGCGTCGACCTGCTCGCCTCGCCGGCCGGCATGATGATCAAACCGCTGCTGCCGCGCGATCCGACCGGCGAGATGATGGAACTGCTCTCCGGCCTCAACGCCGGCGCCCAGCCCAATGTGCGTGAGGGTGTCTGGGCATCGCGCGACGGCGAGCGGGCCATGCTGCTCATCCAGAGCGCCGCCCTTGGCTCCGACACCGATGCCCAGGAACAGGCCATCGCCACCATTCACAGCCAGTTTGCCGATAGCACCCGCGAGGCCGGCGTCAGCAACGCGCGGATCGTGATTTCCGGGCCCGGCGTCTTCGCCGTCAAATCGCGGGAAACGATCAAGAGCGAAGTCAGCAAGCTGTCGGCGATCAGCACGCTGGCCATCATCGCTGTGCTGTTCTTCGTCTATCGCTCGGGCCGCCTGCTCACCCTCGGCCTGCTGCCCGTGGTCAGCGGCACGCTGGCCGGCATCGTCGCCGTCAGCCTGGCCTACGGAACGGTCTTCGGCATCACCGTCGGCTTCGGCTCGGCGCTGATCGGCGAGGCCGTCGATTACTCGATCTATTATTTCGTCCAGTCCGGCCGGCGCGGCGCGGCCGAATGGCGGGCGCGCTTCTGGCCGACCGTCCGCCTCGGCGTGCTGACTTCCGTTTGCGGCTTCGCAGCGCTGCTCTTTTCCGGCTTCCCGGGTCTCGCCCAACTCGGCCTGTACTCGCTGAGCGGCGTGCTGGTCGCCGCGCTGGTCACCCGCTTCATCCTGCCGGCACTGGCCGGCAACGATCATCCGGTCCGCGACCTGAGCCACCTGGCCCCACCGCTCAAACAGGGCATCCAGGTCATGCAAAAGCTGCGCTGGCCGATCATTCTGCTCACGGTCGCTGCAGCCACGATTCTCGTCATCAACCGTGATCAACTTTGGCACCCGAACCTGTCGGCGTTGAGTACGGTCAGCGCAGATGACGCCGCGACCGACATGGCCCTGCGCGCCGACATCGGCGCCCCGGATTCGCGCTACATGGCCGTCATCACTGCGGCGGATCGCGAATCCGCATTGCAGGCGGCCGAGCGGGCAGGGCAGCAACTCGATGCGCTGGTTGCCCAAGGGATCATCGGCGGTTACGACAGCCCGGCCCGTTTCCAGCCCAGCCAGGCCATGCAGGCCGGCCGCCGGGCCAGCCTGCCGGCCGGTGACGAACTGGCGGCCCGTCTGCAAGTGGCACAAGTTGATTCGCCGCTTGCCGCCAACAAGCTCGTCCCTTTCCTCGACGAAGTGGCCAAGGCAAAAGGGCAGGGCAACATCACCCGCGAATCGCTCAACGGCACCAGCCTGGCGCTGGCCGTGGATTCGCTGCTCATGCAGCGCGCCGAAGGATGGAGTGTGCTGCTGCCACTGCGCCCGCCCGCCGGCGACAAGGGCGTCGACATCAATATCGAGCCGGTGCGGGCAGCGCTGGCCGGCAGTGATGCTCTGCTCATCGACATGAAGTTCGAATTTGACCGGCTCTACAACGATTATCTCGACGAGGCGACGCTGCTCTCGCTGGCCGGTTTCGTCACCATCGTCGCGCTGCTCGGCGCCGCGCTGCGCTCGCCCCGCCGGCTGGGTGCCGTCCTGCTGCCGCTGCTCCTCGCCGTCATTCTCGTCATCGCCGGCGTGCACCTCGCGGGCGAACAGCTGCACCTCATGCACCTGATCGGCATGTTGCTGATCGTCGCTGTCGGCTCCAATTACGCGCTGTTTTTCGACCGCGCCGCCAACGATGATCGCCTTGATCCGCCGACGCTGGCCTCGATGGCCATCGCCAACCTGACCACCGCCATCGGCTTCGGCACGCTCGCCCTGTCCAGTGTGCCGGTCCTGCACGCCATCGGAGTTACCGTAGGCCCGGGCGCCGTGCTGGCGCTGATGCTGGCGGCCTGTTTTTCGGAGCGCGAACGTGAATGAGCCAACTGCCACGGTCAACCGGGAAAAACAGCCAAAAATGAAATCTCACGTTTCACGTGAAACCGCCGCATGAGTACTGAACTCCGTACCCTCCGCCATGACGGCGGCGGCGATAGCCTTCTCGTACTGCTTCCCGGCGCCTACATGACGCCCGAGCACTTCGTGGAAAACGGCTTTTTTGCCGATGTCAGCGTCCGCCACCTCAAACTCGACATCGTCGCCGTCGATCTCGGCCTTGATGCCGTGTCGAGCGGGGACGCGCTACCGGCGGTCATCGAGCAAATTGTCGTTCCCGCCCGGTCCAAGTATCGGCAGGTCTGGCTTGGCGGCATCTCGCTTGGCGGCCTGTTGGCGCTTGGTCTCAACGCCGATCATCCCGGCCTCGTCGATGGCCTGTGCCTGATCGCGCCTTACCCCGGCAGCCGCCTGACCACCAACGCCATCAAGCGGGCCGGTGGCCTTGAGGTGTGGGAGCCGACAGAAATCGACCTGACCGACCCCGAGTTCCGCGCGTATCGCTGGCTCAAGGCCCCGCCGGCTGGTTTCCCGGTTTTCGTTGGCTACGGCACGGAAGACCGCTTCGCCGAGGGCATGCAGGCCATCGCCGAACGCTTCCCGCCTGCCGCCCGCTGCGCCTTGCGGGGGGACCACGACTGGCCGGTGTGGCGCGATTTATGGGAACATTTCCTCAACCTTGGCCACTTCGCCACCTGACATGCCGACGCCCTGGAAACCCACCTTCGCCATCAAAGCCACGCTCGCCCTGCACGCCGCAGCCGCCCTCGGCTGCCTGATCGCGCCGTCGCTCTGGCCGTGGGCGGTCGGCGCGCTGGTCATCAACCACGCCATCATTACCACGGCCGGCCTGCTGCCGCGCACGACGCTGCTCGGCCCCAACCTGAACCGCTTGCCCGATGACGCGATCGCTCGCCGCGAAGTCGCCATCACCATCGACGACGGCCCGGACCCGGACGTCACGCCGCAAGTCCTTGACCTGCTCGATGCCGCCAACGCCAAGGCCACCTTTTTCTGCATCGGCTGGCGCGCCCGCGAGAATCCGGCACTGTGCAAAGAAATCGTTGCCCGCGGCCATCGCGTCGAGAATCATGGCGACTCGCATTCCAAGGCCTTCGCCTTCTTCGGCCCCGGCCGCATGAAAGCCGATATCGCCGCCGCGCAAGCCACCTTCACCGACATCACAGGCCAGACGCCGCGCTATTTCCGTGCCACGGCCGGTCTGCGCAATCCTTTCCTCGACGCCGTCCTGCATGGCCTCGGCCTCAAGCTGGCAAGCTGGACGCGCCGCCCCTACGACACGCGCTGTGGCGAACCGGAAACGGTATTGCAACGCCTGACCCTTAATCTGGCGCCCGGCGACATCCTGCTCATGCACGACGGCCATGCTGCCCGCACGGCGGACGGCCAGCCCGTCATCCTCACCGTGCTGCCGCGCCTGCTCGCCACACTCCGCGACCATCAACTCAACCCCGTCACGCTGCCCGATCCAACCTCATGACCAAGCGTTTCCTGCGCACCCTGCTCGATGAAGCCAGCCGCCCCTTTCAGGGTGGCGGCCATTTTGCCTACCATTACTCACGCGGCAAGCTGTCCTCCGACAGCATCTTCCGCGAAATACTCAAGCGCGGCCTGTTCCCGGCCGAAGCCCGTTACCTCGACCTCGGCTGCGGCCAGGGCAGCCTGTTTTCCTGGCTGCTCGCCGCGCGCAAGCTTTACGAGGCCGGCAACTGGCCCAAGGATTGGCCGGCTGCCCCGAAAGCCCTCAGCCTGCGCGGCATCGAACTTATGCAGAAGGACGTCGACCGCGCCGCCAAGGCCTTCGGCACCAACCACCCGGTCCTGCGCATCGAGCAGGGCGACATGACCAAGGCCGATTTTGGCCAGGCTGACGTCATCACCATCCTCGATGCCCTGCATTATTTCGACCACGCCCACCAGAAGGACGTCATCAAGCGCATCCGCGCCGCCTTGCCGCCCGGCGGCCTGTTCCTGACCCGCGTCGGCGATGCCTCGGCCGGCCTGCCTTACCACCTGTGCAACTGGGTCGACCACGCCGTGACCTTCGTCCGTGGCCACCGCCTGCCACGCCTCTATTGCCGGCCGCTCGCCGAGTGGATCGCGCTGCTCGAGAGCTTCGGCTTCACGGTCGAGACCGATCCGATGAACGACATCAAACCCTTCGCCAACGTGATGCTGGTCTGCCGGGTTCCGGCCAATTCGCCAGCCGATTCGCCTGCCAACCCGCCGGCCTGAGTCGATGCGCACACCGACTCGCCTCACCATCCTCACCGCTGCGCTGCTTGCCACACTGGCCGGCTGTTCGCTGTTCGAGGAAAGCGAGGAGGAGGGCGGCGCGCTCCCGACAGACATGTCGCGCCGGGCCGACGGCAAGACGGCCACCGCCTGGCCGACTTCGCTACCCGAGGCCGACGTCAAGAAGCGCATCGTCCAGCTTATCCCCGCCTACGCCAAGGACAGGCAGGGTTGGGCGACCGATCTGCACACGGCCTTCAAGACGCTGGAAGTGCCGCACGCCACGCCGACCTACTGCGCCGCCATCGCCATCATCGAGCAGGAATCCAGTTTCAATGCGGACCCGACCGTGGCCGGCCTGCCCACCATCGTCCGCCGCGAGCTCGAAAGCCGGGCCGGGCGCTATGGTGTGCCATCGCTGCTCGTCACCGCCGCGCTGAGCAAGAATTCCCCGGACGGCAAGAGCTACAACGACCGCATCGACGCACTGAAAACAGAAAAGCAGCTCAACGCCCTGTTCGAAGACATGACCGGCGAACTACCTTTCGGCCGCCAGCTCTTCGCCGACCACAATCCTGTGCGCACCGGCGGCCCGATGCAGGTCAGCATCGATTTTGCGACAACACGTCAGGAGGTCCAGCATCGATTTCGCCGACCCCAGCACGTCAAGGAACGCAGCTACCCGCATGCCCGCTAGCCAAGGACGGCGACCTGATGCGCTACGAAAACGGCCAACCCGCCTCGGTGCCGAGCAGCGTCGAAGAGGCCGCCATCGGTATTTCGCGCGAGCGCCGCAACCCCGCGACCTTTGCGGAAAATCCACCTGGCCACTTGCGTGCCCTCGCAGATCGACCTGAAAAGCCCGAAAATCGCCTAAACTCGACCGAATGGTTCGCCGAAGGGCGTTACAGCGCCGGGGCCGCGGCAGCAGCCAGCAACAGTTTGCCGGTGATGGCCGGAGATTCAGCGCGGACGCTCGGCGAAGGTCAAATGCCGGCGGATGAGCAGCTTTTTCTGCCTTGTCGGCGAGCTGGCTGCGCTACCATGACAAAAAGCCGTCCCGGTGCCGAGTAGGGTCCAAGACGCAGGCCATCGGCTCGCGGCAGCTGATGGGCCGCCCGCACATCCGATAGCAGGGCATGCACCCAGTAGCTCTTGGTGCCGCGATCCACGTTGAGGGTCCACTTCACCGCCAACCCGGCCTTTTTCAGATCAGCCGCCAGCGTTTCCAGCGCAGCACCATCTTCGCTGACGAAACTTAGCGCAAAAGTACCGGTCACCATCTGGTTCGGCGACGATTCAATCCAGCGTCCAGACGCCAGCCGGGCCGTAGTTGCCGAAGGTCTCTTCAGCAAGGCACTGCCGCATCGCCAGAATCGGCGCCAAGATGAGCAAGGCAATATCCCCCTGGGGGGGGGGGCCCGGAATATTTGGGCTGGCTGAATCGCCCTTTACGAAAACCTGACGGCCGGGCACCGGTGGCACCAGCGGAGGCGGGTCACCGGCAGGATTTAAATTCCAGAATCATACCAAGCGATGTGACCGCAGGCGAGCCGGACCTGCCGGACCAAAAAGGTACGGTCAACCGGGAAAATCAACCAAATTTGAAATCAGAAATAGGCCTGCGCCAGCCCGTAGGCGACGATGGTGGAAGTGATCACCCCGATCCAGCCGGGAATCATGAAGCTGTGGTTGAGCAGGTATTTACCGATGCGCGTCGTGCCGCTGCGGTCCATGTTGATTGCCGCCAGATCGCTCGGGTAGAAGGCGAAGAAGAAGTAGGCGTAGCAGGAGGGCATGAGGCCGAGCAGGAGTTGCGGGCTGAGGCCCAGTGCCAGGCCGAAGGGCAGCATGATGGTCAGCGTCGCCGCCTGACTCTTCACAAACGCCGAGACCGCAAACATGGCCAGCGCGAAGGTCCAGGGCGCGTATTCGACCATCGCCTTGATGTTTTCAACGAGGAACGCCTCGTTGGCCTTGACGAAGGTGTCGCTCATCCAGGCGATCCCGAAGATCGAGACGACAGCGATCATGCCGGCGGTGAAGACTTCCGACTTGGCGATGGCGGCCGCCTTGACGTCGGCCGCAAACAAAATGAAGGCGCCGAAGGCGAGCATGACGAGCTGGACGACGGTCGTCATCGGGATCGGCTTACCCTTGGCCAGCGGCAGCAGGCTCGGGTAGAGGGCGAGAGCGACGATGGTCAGGATGCCGGTGAAGAAGAGCACGACAGACAGGCGGGCCGACTTGGGCAGGGTCTTGTCGAGCGTTGTTACCGACATTTCGACCGTGCTGCGAAAGCCCGGGTCCTTCATGCGCTCCTGAAATTCCGGATCCTTGTCGAGATCGAGGCCGCGATTCATGCTCCAGAATGCCGCCGCCAGCACGCCAATGAGGCCGGCGGGCAGGGTGACCATGAGAATCTGGGCCAGCGTTACGGGCGCATCGGTCTTCGCCGTCATCGCCAGAAAGGTCGTCACAGCCGCCGCCACTGGACTGGCCGTGATGCCCATCTGCGAAGCCACGCTGGAAATCGCCATCGGCCGTTCCGGGCGAATCTTGGTCTTCAGCGCCACATCGGCGATCACCGGCAGCAGCGAATAAACGGCGTGGCCGGTGCCGACGCAGACGGTCAGCAAAAAGGTTGAAAGCGGCGCCAGGATCGTGATCTGCTGCGGATGCTTGCGCATCACACGCTCGGCCTGCTGCACCAGCCAGTCGAGACCGCCAGCCACCTGCAAGGTCGCCGAGGCCGTGACCACGGCAAGAATGATGAGCATGACGGTAATCGGCGGTTCCTGCGGTGCAACACGGAAGCCGAAACTCAGCACCGCGACACCCAAGCCACCGATCAGCCCGAGGGCCACGCCGCCACGACGGATACCGATCAGGATAGCCGTCAGAACGAGCGCAAACTGAATCCAGAAATCAAACATGATGTTCCCCTTGTTAAGCAGTTTCTTATATGCTGCAGCGCAGCAATTTCAGGTCACTATGCCACAGGGGACGGACGGGGAACAGGCGGCCCGGAAGATAAATCTGCGAAGGAGTTGACCTGGATCAGCCAAACCGGGCAATGCCACGGTCAACCGGAAAAACCAGCCAAAAATGCAATCCTGAATCAGCGATCCAGCATCCAGCCGGCGATCTGCCCGACCACCTCGCGCTCGATGCCGTTGAAGCCGTGATACGCCATCGCCTCGCAAGGATCGCCCCGGCAGACGCCATCACGGAAAGACAACAACTGCTTGCGTGGCAGGCCATCCAGCTTCTGCATCAGCTTGGGCATTTCGCTGAAGGCGCAGTGGCTGCACGCATCCAGCTCGTGATGCGCCACCAGTACCGGGATGCTCAGCCTCTCCAGCGTCATCGCGGTCACTGGCGGCGCCTTCGGATCGGTCAGGATGGTGGCCGTCACCACCAGGCCATCCGGCCCGTCAGCACGGCTCAGGCGGGTTGCCACCGCCGCGATCGACTGCGTGCCCCGACTCGTCCCGACCAGCCACACCGGCAAACCCGAATGCTGGCGGACCCAGGCAATCACCGCCTGCATATCCGCCGCGTGTTCGGCTCCCTGCCGGAATCCCGCCAGGAAAGGTGGCGATTGGCGATCCGAGGGTGCATCGATGACCACTGTCAGCAAGCCCTGATCGACAAACAGCTGTCGGCTGCGCATCAGGAAATTCCCCTTGCCCCAGCCGAAAGAGCCATCGGCCGCAATCTGCAATCCGCCATGTCCGCCGGCGAAGAGAATGACCGCCGCCTTGGGCGAGGGCGGGGCGAGAACCAGCAGGCGCTGCGTGACGCCCGGGCGGGTGGGGATGTCGACAACCCGTGGCTCGACATCCGCCCGGACCGGCAGGAGGCAAAGCCAAAAAATGGCGCCCAGCGCGAACTTGATTGTGTTTGCCATTTCCTCCCCCCCAATCTCGAAAGCAATTTCGCTTTTGAATACCAGTAACCTGACCAGTTTAGTCGCTGCCCAGCTTAGCTGCCGAGAACGATTCGGCGCCGTTCACCGCCACCCCCTCTGCTAAAATCAGCCTCACCCCATATTGAGCGCCACCGTGACCCCGCTGCTGCTTTCCGCCTACACCGCCACTACCTGCCTCGGCCGCGGGCTTGATGCCATGCGCGAGGCTTTGCGCAACGGGCGGAGCGGGCTGGTGCCGTGCGCTTTCGAAACGGTACAACTGGATACCTGGATGGGAGAGGTTGCTGCGGTCGACGCTGAAAAACTGCCGGAATCGCTAGCCACCTACGACTGCCGCAACAACCGCCTGACCCAAATGGGCCTCGAAACGGACGGTTTTGCCGAGCGCGTCCGGGAGGCTATCGCCCGTTACGGCAAAACGCGGGTCGGGGTCTTTCTCGGCACCAGCACTGCGGGCATTTTGCAGACCGAACTGGCCTACCGCCGGCGCGACCCGGAAACCAGCGCGCTACCTGACGACTTCCACTACCGGACGACGCACAACTCCTTCTCGCTGGCCGAATTCACGCGCGATTATTTCGGGCTGGAAGGCATGGCCATGGCCATTTCGACGGCCTGTTCGTCGAGCGCCAAGGTCTTCGCCGCAGCCGCCCGCCAGCTTGAACTCGGCACCATCGACGCGGCCATTGTCGGCGGCGTCGATACGCTGTGCCTGACGACGCTCTACGGCTTCGCCTCGCTGCAACTGACCTCGACCCAACCGTGCCGCCCCTACGATGCGGCGCGCAACGGCATTTCGATTGGCGAGGGCGCCGCTTTCGCGCTGCTCGAACGCTGCGCGCAGCCGGCCGCCGGCTCGATACTCCTGCTCGGCACCGGCGAATCGAGCGACGCGTACCACATGTCCTCGCCACACCCGGAAGGCCTCGGCGCCAAAATGGCCATGGAAGCCGCGCTGCGCTCCGCCGGGCTGACCGCCGGCGACATCGATTACATCAACCTGCACGGCACCTCGACACCCGCCAACGATGCCGCCGAGGGCAAGGCCGTTGTCGCTCTTTTCGGTAACAGCGTTCCCTGCAGCTCAACCAAGGGTGCCACCGGCCACACGCTGGGCGCCGCGGGTGCGGTCGAAGCGATCATCTGCGCGCTGACGCTGACCGACGGCTTCATGCCCGGCAGCCCGGGCACCGAGAACGTCGATCCGGCCATTCCGGTCGATTACCTGCTGAAAACCCGCGACGGCAAAGTCAGCCACGCCCTGACCAACTCCTTTGGCTTTGGTGGCAGCAATTGCAGCCTGATTCTCGGAGTTGCGAAATGAGCAAGCCGCTGACTGCCTGGATCGAAGGCATTGGTTTCCTGGCCCCCGGCATGCCAGACTGGCCGACCGCCCGTGCCATTTTGCGCGGCGAAACGCCGTTGACCGCAGCACCCTCCGTTTTGCCGGCGCCGAGCATCCTGCCACCGGCCGAACGTCGTCGGGCCAGTCGCGTCGTCAAGCTGACGCTGGCCATCGGCCTCGAAGCTGCCGCCCATGCCGGCGCCGATGTCGCGACGCTGGCCACCGTCTTTTCCGCCTCGGGCGCCGACGGCCACAACTGCCACGCCCTTTGCGAGCAACTGGCCACCGACGACCGCCAGATTTCGCCGACCCGTTTCCACAATTCGGTGCACAACGCCGCGGCCGGTTACTGGGGCATCGCCACCGGCGCCATGGCGCCGTGCCAGGTCATCTGTGCCTACGACGCGAGCTTCGGCGCCGGCCTGATCGACGCCCTGGGACAAGTCGTTCTCGACCGCCAGCCGACCCTTCTGATCGCCTACGACAGCGAATATCCCGAGCCGCTGTTTGCCAAACGACCGGTGCCGGACGTAGCTGGGGTCGCTCTGTTGCTAACACCCGAACGCAGTGAGCGCTCGCTTGCATCGATTTCGGTCACGCCCGCCATCACTGCCGCCGAGCCGCTGGCCGACGCCGTCCTGGAATCCCTGCGCCTCTCCATTCCGGCCCTGCGCGCACTGCCGCTGCTGCAAAAACTGGCGCGCGGCGAAGCCGGCAAGGTCTGCCTGGACTACCTGCCGCCCATGCAACTGCAGGTCGACATCGGGCTGTGCTAGACAAAAACTGGATCGCCGCCCACATCCCGCATCAGGGCAACATGTGCCTGCTCGATGCGGTAACCGAATGGTCAGACGCGGCTATCACCTGCCGCGCCAGTACCCACACCGACCCGGCCAATCCCCTGCGCGCTGAAGGCCGCCTAGGGGCCGCCAACGGTATCGAATACGCTGCGCAGGCCATGGCCATCCACGGCGCACTGATTGCCGGCGAGGCTGACGAAGGCGCGGCGCCGCGCCAAGGCTACCTGACCAGCGTGCGCAGCGTGAGCCTGCATGTCGCGCGTCTCGACGATCTGCCGGGCGATCTCGATGTGCACGCCGAACGCCTCTCGGGCGACAGCAACAACATCCTCTACCAGTTCTCGCTCAGCCACGCCGGCCGATGCCTGCTTGAAGGCCGCGCCGCCGTGGTACTCGACGCTTCAGCGCTGGGCTGAAACTTCTACGGTCAACCGAAAAAAATGGCCAAAAAGGAAATGCCATGAAAACTGCTCTCGTCACCGGTGGCAGCGGCGGCATCGGTGCCGCGATCTGCAAGCGCCTTGCCGCTGATGGCCATCACGTCATCGTCCATGCCAATCGGAGCAAAGAGAAGGCCGAAGCCGTGGTCGCCGAGATTGTCGCCGCTGGCGGCAGCGCCGAAGCTGTCGCCTTCGATGTCACGGAACGGGCGGCAACGGCTGCCGCGCTGGAAAAACTGCTCGAACCGGGGCCGATCCAGATCCTGGTCAACAACGCCGGCATCCACGCCGATGCCGTTTTCCCCGGCATGAGCGCCGAACAGTGGCATTCGGTCGTCGATGTCTCGCTCAACGGCTTCTTCAACGTCACCCAGCCGCTGACCATGCCGATGATCCGCACGCGCTGGGGTCGCATCGTCAATATTTCGTCGATCGCCGGCATCACCGGCAACCGCGGCCAGGTCAATTATTCGGCCGCCAAGGGCGCACTGCACGCCGCAAGCAAATCGCTGGCGCTGGAACTGGCCAGCCGCGGCATCACGGTCAATGCCGTAGCACCGGGCATCATCGCCACCGACATGATCGAAGGCAGCTTCGACCCCGAGGCGATCAAGAACCTGGTGCCCATGAAGCGCGCAGGCAAGCCGGAAGAGGTGGCCGACCTCGTCGCTTTTCTGGCCTCGGAAAGCGCTGCCTATATTTCCGGGCAGGTCATCTCGATCAACGGCGGGATGATCTGACGGCAGCCTGCTGGCGTGGCAAATAATTCAACTTGCATGAACCGACGCCTTGCCGGATGATCGGATTCAAAGCCATGCACAGGAGAATCCGCCATGCCGAATTTCTATCCTCGCCTCACTCCGAAAACGCCGTCTGAAACAAAAGCCAAAGCTCCGGTCGATGTTTTCCAGAACCCTTTATCCGCCTGGCAGCGCTTTTCAATGCCGCTTTCCGGCGACGTAACGCAGGCGATCAATCCGTGGACATGGACCTTTGGCTCGGCGACCAGCCAGCTCGGGCTGGTCAATATCAACCTCGGCCATAGCCGCGATCCGGAAGTCGAACAGGAAGTGCTCGACGAGGTTGGCAGCTACGGCAAGCAACTCGGTTGCATTGGCGATGCGCTGGCAGTGTTGATCAAGCACGTGAAGCTCGACGAATTGGAACCCGCCGAGCGCGATGCGATTACCAAGCTGCGCTTCCAGCTTGAGGCTGTGGACCGCATCAAGACCGGCCACCGAACGACGAAAAGGGTGACGAAACACAGCTGATCACCCATTGGCAGGGCTAGAATGAAGCTGCCAAAAACGCTGAAGGAGGGTGCCCATGAATCCGCCAAAAGACAGTTGCCTGAGCCTGCACGACGCCGCGCAAACACTGGCCACCGGCCCGGATGGTCAACACGAACTTGAGGTCGCCCTGGCCCATGCCATCGAACACGGCGACCTCCACGCCAACGTGAAGCGATGGGCAACCGAACAATGGGAAGGTCGGCAGTTACCAGGCAATATCAACCGGCTGGAAACCTTCATTGAACGTACCGACCTGGACGCCTGGCAACAAAACCGCCAGCCGGCTTGAATCAATCAGTCAGCAAGCAGCTTGCTGATTTCCTGGGTGCTTGAAGGGCGAACGACGCGCCCGATTTCCTGACCGTCGCGCATGAGGATCAGCGTCGGCCATAATTTCACGCGAAAAGTACGCCCGAGCCGACGGCCCGGGCCATCCTCGACCTTGATGTGGCGAAGCGCCGGCGTCGCCTGCAGGGCGGCCTCGATGAAAGGCTGCGCGCCCTGACAATGCGGACACCAGTCGACACCGAATTCGATCAGGGCCGCGCCCGGCAGGGCATCGACCTCGGCCCGGTCCGGTGCTGCTTCGGTGTATTTGGCCACGTAGCTCATGCTTTTCTCCTCAGGCGGAACGCTGGATCAGCGACTTCAGTTGGGCCAGCTTCGGGGCGACCATGGGTACGGTGAGCATGGTGCTGACCACCGCCATCAGCAGCAGGGCGGTGAAGGTTTCGCTGGTGATGATCTGCTTGTCGAGCAGGATGTTGGCGAAAATGATCATGATCAGGGCCTTGGTTTGCAGCAGCCAGCCGATGATGCTGGCTTCGCCGGGTGCCCAGTTCAGGATTTTGCCGGCGATTCGCACGCCGATCAGCTTGCCGACCACCGAGGCGACGAGCAGCAGGGCGGCGGATATGAACACGGCGGCGCCGCCGACATCCCAGTTGGTACGCAGGCCGGTCGACAGGAAGAAGACGGGCATGATGACCAGCAGTACATGGTAGCGCAGCAGATCCATTTTTTCCTGATCGAACCAGTCGGCCTCCATGCTCGCCCCGGCCAAGAAAGCGCCGACCATGAAGTGCAGTCCGGCCCAATCGGCGCCGAAGGAAACCACGGCCAGCCAGATCAGCGCGACATACCAGCGGTCACGTTCGGGTATGCGCACCATGAGCCGGTGGAACAGCCAGGCAGCAATGGCGAAGGCGACGAGAAAGGCGCCCTGGCGGCCGATGCGTTCCCAGTCCATGAGAATGAGCGCCAGCACACCCCAGATGGCGATGTCGTCGAGGCTGGCGTAGCGCAGGATGCGCTGGCCGATGGGTTGGCGCAGGACATCCAGCTTTTCCATGAGCAGGATGAGGATGGGCAACGCCGTCACGGCACAGGCCATGCCGACACCGACGACGAACTGCCAGGTTTGTGCTTTTGGCCCCGTCCAGCCGTCGACCGTGAGCATCAGTGCCGCCGCGCCGCATCCGAAAAGCAGCGGCGTACCGAGCGCCAGGCCGGCGGTGATACCGCTCTCGCGGCGATGTTCCCAGGCTTTCCGCAGGTCGAGTTCGATGCCTGCGATCATGACGAAAAGCATGACCGCCCACCAGGCGATGCCGTTCAGCGACTGGATGACCGTCGGGTTGAAGACGAACTGGTAGTACTCGGGGAAGGCCTTGCCGAGGATGCCGGGCCCGAGCAGGATGCCGGTGATGATCTGGACGACGACGAGCGGCGCGAAATAGTCGGTCTTGCCGAGCCGCCAGATCAGGTAGGGCACGGTGAAAATGATCGCCATGGCGATCAGGAAAATTTCGGTCGTGTTCATTTGGCTGATGATCTGCTGCGGTCAACCGTCAATTTTTCATGAATTCAAGGCAGCTCAGGGCTTGCGACCGAGGTATTCGCGAAAGACGCCCAAGGTGACCGAGCACGACACATCGACAAAACCGGCCCGCCGCATGGCATCGAGAATTTGCTCCGATTCAAGGGCGAGCTCGATGGTGTCGCCGTAATACTCCCAGAGTTGCTTGACGTCGGCCTGACTGCGCATGAGGCGAGCCAGGAAAGGCACCACGCCGCGGATATAGGCACGCAGCATCAGTTGCCCAAAACGACTATCCGGCCGGCTGATTTCCATGATGCAGGCGCGCCCGCCGGGGCGCAGCACGCGGCAATATTCACCGAAGGCCAGATCGAGGTCGCCAACATGGCGCAGCGCATAGCCCATGGACACGAAGTCGACATGGTTGTCCGGCAGGGGAATCGATTCGGCGTAGGCCTCGATGGTTTCGACGTTGAGCTTCTTGCGCAACTCGGCCAGCATGCCGGGTGAAGGATCGAGCGCCAGCAGTCGGCCAGACGGTCCGATCAACTGCAGCCCTTCGGCGGCCACCAGGCCAGTGCCGGCCGCGACGTCGAGCAGCGTCATGCCTTCCGCCAACCCGTTGCGGCGCAGGACATCGCGCCGATACCAGGCGCCGCTGCCCAGAGCGGTGATGCGTTCGGCCTGATCGTAGCCGCCAGCGGCCTGATCAAACATCGCTCGCGTCGCCGCACGGCGCTCGCTTTCGCCATCAAAATAGGTCTGCAGGCGAGGATCGGACTTCAGGGCTGCATTCGGCGTGTTGGATTGGGTCATGGAGAGTATCGATCAGGATGAGGGGTGCAGTCGACGCCACGCCAGCAGCGGCAGACGAATGACAAAACCCAGAAAAAGCCGGGTATGCATCCAGGTCAGCAGCGTGTTGTCGCGCAGATATTTGAAATGGGAAACACCGCCCTCGTCAGCCCGGAAATAGCGCACCGGGGCGTCGATATTGATCGGGCGGACACCGGCCCAGCATAGCCGGACGACAGCTTCGGGGTCGAAATCGAAACGTCGCATGAAACGGTTGGCGCGCATGATCTTGATGAGCGGCATGACGGGATAGACGCGAAACCCGTACAGCGAGTCGCCGATGCCCATCCACAGCGTTTCGAGATTGGCCCAGCCATTCGAGACTTTGCGGCCATTGACGCGCAGGGCCGGCGCATCGGCATCGAAAACCGGTTTGCCGAGCACCATTTTGTCGGGTTCGGCCTGCGACGCAGCCATGAAGGCGGGGATCAGGTCAGCCGGGTGCTGGCCATCGGAGTCCATGGTCAGCGCATGTGAGAAGCCAGCGGCGGCAGCGAGCATGATGCCTTCGAGCACGGCCGATCCCTTGCCCCGGTTTTCCGGCAGGATAATGACTTCCAGACCGTCATCGCTGGCGGCCAGCGCCTGCAGCTTTTCCGTGCTGCCGTCGGTACTGCCATCGACCACGACCCACACCGGCGTCCATTGCGCCCGGGCGGCGCGCACGGTGTCGAGCACCTTGGGGCCGGGGTTGTAGCTGGGAATCAGCACGAGGTGGGAGGAAGAGGCGACGGACATGGGGAAAGAGGCTTGGTTGGGCACTCAGGCGGCAAATGCTACGGTCGACCGGGTTTTTTGGCCAAATTCGAAACGAAAATAGCCATCGAGCTCGGCAGTAAAGGCCTGGATATTGGTCGGCGGTGAAAAACGGCGGCCAAGGCGAACCCGGCAGGTGAGCGGTAGCGCGGGGCGACGGAAGAGCGGCCAGACCTTGCCAAGATAGGGCGTCGAAAATTCGATGAGCAAGGTCTGGACATCAACCTTGCTCCGGCTGGCAATCAGGCCAATGCTCGGTGAGCAGGCATCCACCGGAAAATTCAGCGTGCGCGAACCCTCGGGAAAGATGATCAGGTGAGCGCCTTGCTGCAACTCGTCACGCGCCCCGAGAATCACGTCAAGTGCTGCGTCATTGCGGATGTAGCGGGCCAGCCGGGCAGCGGCGCCGAACAGCAGGTTGTCCATGAGCGCCGCCTTCATGACGCAGACGGCGTTGGGCAAGCGGGAGACGATCATCACGGCATCAAGCAGGGAAGGGTGGTTGGCGGCAACGATGAGCGGCCCCTGGTCACGCAGGTAGTCGATTTCGTCGACATCAAACCGGCAGGCACAGAAGACGGTGAGAATGCGCAGGTAAAACCGGAAGCCCCAGGAAATCACGGCGCGGCCGAGCGGTTGGCCGAGGCGGCGGGGCACTAGAAAATTCAGGATCAGCGCGCAGGGCAACCAGATCAGGCAAAGCACGGCCAGCGAGCCGAGACCAACGACCATGGCAAGGTACTCGTAGGCCGCCCACAACGGGTTGCCCGCGCGCGAACGATCAGTCATCGACCTTGACGCGGGTCGACGACTCTCCGAATACCCAGGTGAAGGCGATGCCAGCGGCAAAGTAGTCTTTCTGCCTTACCAGCGGACTGTTCTCGAAAGTGGCGCCGCCGAGGTTGTCGTAACGCACGAAGCCGCCCACCCAGTATTTCGGGAAGCGCTTGGACAGCGCGACGAGGTATTGCGTGCCGGCGTAGCCCGACCCGGCTTCATAGGCCGGGCGGTCGGCGGTCGCATATTGCGGCGCCACCGTGTAGTAATACGCGTGCTGGCGCTTGTCGCCGAACAGCGGACCGGCCAGCATGCCGAGATTCCAGCCGGCCATGCCGGGAATGTCGGTGATGTCCATGTTGAGCTTGGGATGGAAAACCCAACCGATGCTCTTGGGCGAGCCTTCGACCGTAATGGCGGTGCGAAGAGGCAGCAGCAGCTTGACGAAGCGGGCACGGTTCTCGGAACGCCAGAAGGTGACGTCCATTTGTGGCCCGATCTCGAAGGTGCCCTTGAGGTCAGGCATGCCGGTGCGTGCCGTGATGTCGTCGCTGCTCACCGGCGGCGAGAGCGCCAGGCTGACGGTCAGGTCGACCCGGTCCGAATCGAAGAAACTGCCGCGGATACCCTGGCGGTCAGCCTTGAAAAAATCACCGTGGTAAGTGAAATGCGGCACCGGCAGAAGGAAATTGTGCGTCTGGTCCGAGCCGCGATAGGACGGAAAACTGAAGGCCGCCAAGCCGGCGCCGAGTTCCCACAGCGGCTGGTCACCGGCTGCCTGCACGCCGCTCGCCATGGAAACCAGCCCCAGTACGGCCAGCCCACCCTTGCTCAGTATTTTCGACATGGCCATCATGCTTCCTCCAGGGAATGTGAGGCCATCGCCTCGATTTCAAGCAACAGATCATGCCGGCAGATATCGGCCTGCACGTAGACGATATTCGCCTTGCCGATCAGCGGCGCCAGGGTTTCGCGGATGACCCGAAAATCGGTAGCCTGGCGCACATAGACGCGGTAGGAAAGTTCGCCCAGCGAGAACGGGCCAGAACGGCACAGTCGGTTCGCTTCGACCACCACAGCGTCGATATTGGCCATGGACTCGCGGCACTGCCCGGCGACATCCCCCGGCGATACGGTCTCGTGACCGATGATGCTCGCCGTGCCCGAGATGAACAGAATTTCCTGCCCCTCCGGATAAACCAGCGCGCCACGAGAGAAAGTCGGGCTGCGCGGGCCGTAGTCTGGCGGGTAGTTGTAGGCGCTGACCTGGCGCGGGTTTTCGAGCGGTACAGCTGGCGTCGTTCCGGCCATAAAGGCAATGCTGAGCGGACCACCGGCCAGACCGATAGCACAAGCCGCCGGCACGTTACCCGTCGCGCCACGGTGGCACTTGAGAAACGCTTCCTGCCGGCCGACATTGAATTGCCGGTAGCGCTCAAGTCCATGTATGTCCAGATTGATCGCCGCCAGATAGTTCCACACGCGCCACAAATGCGGCACCCGTTCCGCATCGAGCAGTCTGAATATTCGGCGATAGGCTTCTTCGCTGGCTGCCTGCAAGCGCGTACTGCCGCGCGTCGCATCGAAATCAGCCTCGTCGAGCTGAAGCACGCCGTAGAGCAAACCATCTGTCCGGCGCCAGGAAATACCTTCCCTGAAGCCGGAAGTAACGGCTTGATCCGTCAGCCAGGTTTCATTGATGGCGGCTGACGTTGCCCCAAGCAGGGGGGCAAAAACCCGTTGCACCGGCCAGGCCGGAAGAGCACCGCTGGCTGGCTCGCCAACCAGCGCACCACCGAGTTCACTGCCGGTTTCACGTGAAACCACAGATGGCGAAGAAACGAAACTGAGCGCCAC
This sequence comes from Betaproteobacteria bacterium, assembly GCA_016705475.1. Taxonomy (GTDB): domain Bacteria; phylum Pseudomonadota; class Gammaproteobacteria; order Burkholderiales; family Rhodocyclaceae; genus Azonexus. The sequence goes on from JADIYD010000006.1 coordinate 124,825, forward strand.
TATGCGTTGTAAACGACGTTGTCGTCGACCTTGCGAATGTTGAAACGCCGACGTTTCCAGCCCATGAATGCTTTTCTCGGCTGCAGGATATTGGCAAGGTAATAAATGATCTTGAACATCCGTATCGATGACCAGATTGGCGTCTTACCGAAAATGTCACCGGCCAGCATGGAAAGTACGGCTTCCTTGGTGCGGAAGTAGTTGCGCGGCCCCATGAAGAACTCGCGCATGATCGGATTGGTCACGCGGTAGATGAACCAGGAGAATTCCTTCGGCCCGTGTTTCATGAGCGCATCGAATTTCTTGAGCGCCGCCGGTGCCTTGGCTGGGTCTTTCAGACAGGTATCGATCGCTTCGGCGGCGACCACGCCGCTGTTCATGGCGAGGAGCACGCCCGACGAAAACACGGGGTCGATGAAGGCATAGGCGTCGCCGAGCATGACGTAGTTGTTGCCGTGGTTGCGTTCGGAGACATAGGAGAAGTTCCCCGTGGCCTCGACTTCATTGACCAGCACGGCTTCCTTCATGCGCATGGTGAGCTTCGGGCATTGGGCAATGCCATCCATCAGAAATTGCTGAAGGCTGCGCTGCCCCTTCGTCTTCATGTAGTACGGCCAGGTCACCATGCCGATACTGGTGACGCCGTGCTGCATCGGGATGAACCAAAACCAGCCATGCTCGAACCAGAAAATGGTGATGTTGCCCTCGCACTGCCCTTCGTGCCGCTGGGCACCGGTGAAGTGACCGTAGATGGCTGAACTGTTGTGCTTGGGGTTGCGGTGCTTGATCTGGAAACGGTTGGCCAGAAAAGTGTCGCGACCTGAGGCATCGACGACGAAGCGGGCTTGCCACTCGGTTTCACGACCGTCGTCATGCATGGCGCGGACGGTCGCCGTGTTGTCCGGCAGGAAATCGACAGCCTTGGCCTTGCAGCCTTCATGGACCTCGACACCTTTCTTCGCCGCGTTGCGGATCAGGATGGTATCGAACTGATCGCGCTTGACCTGGTAGGCGTGGGGCATGGACTTGTCCCACGCCTCGGCAAAGACGAAGACCGACGACTCTTCATGATTCGGCGAAACAAACTCGGCGCCCGGCTTGTACATGCCGATGGCCTTCACTTCCTCGGCAATGCCCATACGCTCGAAGAGCGGCAGATTGGCCGGCAGCAGGGATTCACCGATATGAAAACGCGGGTGGTGGGCCTTTTCGAGCATCACCACCTTGTAGCCCTTCTCGGCCAGCATGGGCGCCACAGTACAACCGGCCGGCCCACCACCAATGACCAGCACGTCACACTGTTTTCGTTCCGCTCCCTGCGTTTGTTCCATCCTGAAAACCCTTATTTGTTCTCTGTGGCCACGACGAATTATTTGCCCTTGTAGGTCATGTAGCCCACGGTCTCGGAATGGCCGTCGATCTTGCTGACGCTCCCCTTGGCCCAATACACGTAGTAGGGGCCGAAGCTCGACCACCAGTACCGCCAGTAGGGGCCATCCAGCTTGGGATTTTCGTTGGTTTGCGGATGACCAACCGCCATGATGACCTGTTCCCTGGTCATGCCTTTCATGAGTTGGCCCTTGGCGATGGCAGCGCGCACGGCGGGCGAAAACTTGGCCATCTTGGCCTTTGGATCTTCAAGAACAACCAGCTTGTTGACCCACTGTTCAGTCGTTTCGTCAGCCCGGCCATAGTCGTGACCGAGCCGGTAGGCCTTGCCCTCGACGTCTATGTTGGCGCGATAGCCGTCGATCTTCAGCACGCGAATCGGTGTACCAGCCGGGATGAACGGCAACTGGGCCAGGTTCGAATCACTGATCCAGTCGCCCGAATAATGCAAGTTGCAGCAGGCATAACCACTGCGGACCGCTGCGTCTTTCTTGACCTCGGCTGTCGGTTTACCGTCTTCCGGCTTGGCTTCATTGCCCTTGCAGGCACCCAAAGCCACGACGACACAGGCTGCTGCGGTCAACCGGAAAAAACGGCCAAAAATGAAATCTTCTTTCATGTCGGTGCCTCCCCGATGCCCATGACGAAAAAAGGGATTATACCGCTGCCTGCGCGGCTGGCGGCGTACAGCATGCCGATGCCTCATAGACAACAGGAATGATCTGCTTGGCTGCATCGCGCCGGGTCAGCTTGATGGGCGACAGGGAGACGATGTTGTCGATCAGCAGTTCGGTCGATAGTTGCGGCCTCAGGCCAAGTGGCTGGCGTGGATGCAGCTTGAATTCGCGTGCAGCTTTTTCGAGCTGCTCCTTGTTTGAGCTGAAGTAGCGCGCGGCAGCGATGGTTTCCGGCAGATGCTTGAGCACATGCCAGAGACTCCAGCGGTGCTGCCACAAACGCTTGGCGAAGCGACGCTGATAGCCCTTGCTGTCGTAGAAACGCTTGATGTGCCAGTTGTAAAGGGCATCCATTTCCTCTCGGGATTCGAAACCTTCTGGCAGATACACGAAATTCAGGCAGTTCATGAGGCGCCAGTCTTCGACAAAATCGCCGGTCGGGTCGTTGATGCACTCGTCCCAGATAGGGGCCCCATGCAGCGGGCTGAACTTGGTCATGTTCATTTCATCGAGTTCAAGTGACAGGATGAAATCGCTGGTCGTCCGCACGGTTTCCGGGGTTTCGCCAGGCATGCCGAAAATGAACAGGCCCTTTGCACGCAAACCGGCGGCATGGATGGAACGCACCGTTTCGCGCACGGCTTCCAGGGTTACGCCGGCCTTGTGCCGCTCCATCATTTCCGGGTCGGCCGATTCGATGCCGATCGATACCATGAGCGCGCCCGCTTTTTTGAGCTTGACGAGCATTTCATCCGACGTATGGCCGGCGCGAATGGCGCAGTTGAACTGCATGCCGAGCGGATTTGCAATCAACAGCTCACAGAGATCGAGGACACGCTGTTTCTTGGCGGTGAACAGATCGTCGTACATGTTGATGTGCCAGACACCGAAGTTGTCCCGCAAATACTTCATGTGATCGTAGATGTACTGCGGCGAATTGGTCTTGTAGGCGCGCTCGAACACCGTGCGGTCGCAAAACGAGCAGGTATAGGGGCAGCCACGCGACGTGATCATCGTCGCGCCATGGCGTTTTTCGTAGGCAAACAGCGGCAAATGGTAGGCGTGAGGAAAACCAGCCAGCTTTTCATAGGCGGGGAAGGGCAGTTCATCGAGGCTGGTAATGCGATCGCGACGCGGATTGGCGACGATACGGCCGGCCTCGTTGCGCCAGATCAGGTTACCAATCGACGCCAGCGGCTTGCCATCCGCCAGTTCCAGCATGGCGCCTTCGCCTTCACCCATGACCAGATAATCGATTTCGGGGAATTTTTCGAGAATGGGTGCGCCGAGCGACGATACATGGACGTTGCCAAAAACAATCTTGATTTCGGGCCGACGCTCGCGAATATAGGCAGCGATTTCGAAGGCATCCATGAAACCGGAGGTGGTGGCCGAAAACCCGACCATTTCCGGGTTGGTAGCCAACACTATTTCAGCATTTTCTGCCGTCGTGGGGGGTGCATAGGGCCCGAGGCAGTCGTGCAATTGCACGCTGTGACCAAATTTTTCCAGCCAACTTCCAAGCTGCATGATGCCAATGGGCGGCATGCGATTGGCCAGCACCGAAAAATCGGGTTGGCCAGGCACAAAATTGAAGCCAGCGGGGTGAACAAGCGTGATGCGCATCTGGATTCCTCAAACGTAGTGGCTGGATTTTATTGGAAAAGACTGAAGCGCATCAGTTCCGGAAAAAGTATTACAAAACACTGAACGTATCCCATGAAAATTTCACAATCAAGACAGCAACCATGACGAGGAACAACTGGCGAATGAAGCCGCTGCCATACTTCAGCGCCAGACGCGTACCGAGCATTGAACCACTCACATTGGCGACAGCCATGGCAGCCGCCACGAGCGGCAAAATGTAGCCATGAGGCAGAAAATAGCCGAGCGCAGCCAGGTTGGTCGCCACATTGACCACCTTTGCCCCAGCCGAGGCATGCAGGAAGTCAAATCCAAAAAATCGGACGAATAGAAAAATCAAAAAACTGCCGGTACCTGGCCCGAAAAATCCATCGTAGAACCCGATGAGCGCGCCAAGCAGAATGGCGTAAATCAACTCACGATGACCCGCATGAGCAGGGCGGTGATGCAAGCCGAATTCCTTGCGTTTCAGGGTGTATACCGCAGCAACGACGAGCAAAAAAAGGATCAGTGGCCTGACCACATCCTTTGGCAACCAGGCGACGGTAGCAGCACCGATATACGAAAAGATAAAAGCAGCCAGAGCAGCCGGCAATATGGTTCGCCACGGCATCACAACCTGCCGGGCATAACGCCAGGTGGCGTTGGCTGTGCCGACCACACTGGCGCATTTGTTGGTGCCAAACAGGGTTGCTGCTGATTCGGTTGGATAAACCGCAAACAAAGTCGGTATCTGAATCAAACCACCACCGCCAACAACTGCATCTACCACACCGGCCATCAGAGCGGCTGTCAATAAAACCAATATTTCCGGGGTCAGAAAGTCCAAGTTCTAGATCCAGATTTCAAGTTCGCGCGGTGTACAGGGTTTTTAATAATAATTATATGTAAACCAACTAATGAGAATAACTCAGCAATAGATCTGTGGATAAAAACAATTAACACAATTAATTCAGTTGTTTATGGTCAATTTGTGGTGCTTGGTAACTTGCTGACTTGCCTGTGGATGAATTCGGGATAGTTTTTCGTTTTTAGAAAATACCCGACTTGCCCACAATTCTCGGACAGCTTGTACACAGGCTTATGTACACCCTGCCAACAACTTATTTTCCGATGCAGAATCGACTGAAAATGACGCCGAGAAGATCGTCGGCGGTGAACTCACCGGTGATCTGACCAAGCGATTGCTGAGCCAACCTGAGTTCTTCGGCAAAAAGTTCGAGGGCGGGAAACTTGGTTTCGACCACATTTCGTGCTGCGGCGATGTGTTCCTGCGCATCGGACAGGGCACGAAGATGGCGCTCGCGAGCGATGAAAACGTCTTCAGTCTGATGCCAGCCGGCAATGCGCAGCAACTCCTGGCGCAGTAGGTCTATGCCTTCGCCAGAGCGTGCAGACAATGAGATTGCTATGGTGTCTGGCTCATCATGGCGCTCGGCCTGAGCGCCTGACAGGTCGATCTTGTTGTAGATGGTGACCCGTTTAAGGCGCTCCGGCAGTCTGGCGAGAATTTCGCTATCGGCAGCGCTGACACCGGTTCGTGCATCAACGAGCAGAAGGACCGCGTCAGCCCGTTCAATTTCCTGCCAGCTGCGGGCAATGCCGATCTTTTCAACCTCGTCTTCGGTTTCCCGAAGGCCGGCGGTATCGATGATGTGGAGCGGAATTCCCTCGATCTGGATGGTCGACCGCAGCGCATCGCGTGTCGTGCCGGCAATGGGCGTCACGATGGCCAGATCGTCGCCAGCGAGCCGGTTGAGCAGTGAGGACTTGCCGACATTGGGCTGTCCGGCCAGAACGACGTGCAGACCCGATTGAAGCAGTTTTCCCTGACCGGCTCGATCGAATATCAGCGCCAGTTTGAGTTGCAGCGTTTCAAGACGACCAAAGGCATTGGCCGCCTTGAGGAAATCGATGTCTTCTTCCGGAAAATCCAGCGTCGCCTCAACCAGCATGCGCAGGTTGATCAGTTCGTCATTGAGTTCGCCAATTGCCCGTGAGAACTCGCCTTGCAATGAACGGACGGCAGAACGCGCTGCGCTGCTCGTGGCTGCATCAATCAGGTCGGCGACGGCCTCGGCCTGAGCCAGATCCATTTTGCCGTTGAGGAAGGCCCTGCGGCTGAATTCACCGGGTTCGGCCAGCCTTGCCCCAAGATCGAGGCAGCGGGCGAGCAGCATCTGCATGACCACAGGTCCACCATGACCCTGCAGTTCGAGAACGTCCTCGCCGGTAAAAGAGTGGGGATTCGGGAAAAACAGCAGAATTCCACTGTCGACCGTAGCACCATCGGCCGCCTTGAAATCGGCCAGCGTTGCGTAACGCGGCTTGGGTGTCTTGCCCGTCAGCGCAAAAGCAAAGGGCAGCAAATTGCTGCCCGAAATGCGGATGACGCCGACACCACCACGGCCCGGGGCAGTAGCGATGGCGGCGATGGTGTCAGATTTCACACCTTATGCTTTGGCGTCGTTGGCAGCCTTGCCGCCGGCGTCGATCACCCGTGTGATCTGCCACTGCTGGGCAATGGAGAGCACGTTGTTGACCACCCAGTAAAGCACCAGACCGGCCGGGAACCAGAAGAACATGAAGCCGAAAATCAGCGGCATGGCCATCATGACCTTGGCCTGGATCGGATCCGGCGGTGTCGGGTTGAGCTTGGTCTGGACGAACATCGACACCATCATGATGACGGGCAGGATGTAATAGGGGTCAGGCGATGCCAGATCCTTGATCCACAGTGTCCATGGTGCGTCGCGCATTTCGACGGCACCGAGCAACACCCAGTAGAGCGCGATGAAAACGGGAATCTGGACCAGAATCGGCAGGCAGCCGCCGAGCGGGTTGACCTTCTCGGTCTGGTACATCTTCATCATTTCCTGGTTCATGCGCTGCTTGTCGTCGCCAAAACGCTCTTTTAGCTGCACCAGACGTGGCGTCAGAACCTTCATCTTGGCCATCGAGCGATACGAAGCAGCGGACAGCGGGAAGAAAATGGCCTTGATGATGATGGTCAGAATGACGATGGCCCAGCCCCAGTTGCCAACCAGCTTGTGGATGGCTTCCAGCGCCCAGAAAATCGGCGCGGCAACCACCGTCAGCCAGCCGTAGTCGACGACAAGGTCGAGACCTTCGGCAATTTGCTTGAGCGCTGTCTGTTCCTGCGGACCGGCATACAGGGTGACCGAGGTTTCACCCTTGGCACCCGGCGCAATTTCGGCAACCGGAACGATCACGCCGGTCTGGAAGACATTGCTGCCTTCGACCTTGCGCATGTAGAACTCGCGTTGCGTCTTTTCCTTGGGAACCCAGGCTGCCACGAAGTAGTGCTGGACCATGGCCAGCCAGCCGTTATCGGCCGTCTTGGCAAACTTGGCCTTGTTGTCGGCAATCGCGCTGAAATCGATCTTCTGGTACTTTTCCGCGTCGGTAAACACGGCCGGACCGGTGAAGGTCGAGACCATGGCCGTTTCGCCGGCCGGCGCGACATCATCGCGCTGCAACTGGAAGTACGCATGCGGCGCAATGGCCTTGTCGCTGCCGTTAGCAATTTCCCAGGCGACATCAATCTGATACGAACCACGTTTGAAGGTGAGTATCTTGGCAACCTTGAGGCCACTCTGATCCGTCGATTCCAAGCGCAGTTTCAGCTCGTTTGCGCCGTCGGCCAGCATCGTGGCACCGTCGACACGCTTGAAAACCGAACGATGGGTCGGCAAACCTTCGCCAATCAGCCCAGCCTGGGCGAGATACTTGTGCTTGGCATCAAACAGGACAAAGGTCTTGTCCTTGTTGTCGTGTTCCTTGTACCGGAGCAGTTCGAGGGCAACTACATCGCCGCCTTGGGCGGAAATGGTGGCCTTCAGCAGATCGGTCGTGACCGTGAACGTCTCGGCAGTAGAAACCGGCGCAGCGACAACAGGCGCAACGGGAGATCCCTTGGGCTGCAGCGAAGTAGACGGGACCGGCGCGGCGCTGCCGGCGGGGGTAGTAGCCACCGCATCGGCGGCTGGCTTTGGCTGGTTGTACTTCTGCCAGTTTTCCCACAGCATGAAGCTGGAGAAAGTGAAGATCAAAACCAGTATCAGGCGTCGAGTATCCATGAACAGCCTACAAAAGAATTCTTGAATCAGGGTACAGGATCATACCCACCAGGATGCCATGGGTGGCAACGGCCGACTCTTTTCAAGCCCAGCCAGCCACCCCGGAAGGCGCCATATTTCTGTATTGCTTCTACCATATATGCCGAGCAACTCGGCACATGTCGGCAGCTACGTCCGAGAAAGGGGCTGATCGCATATTGATAGATGCGAACCAGTCCAATCAACAAATACTTCATCATTCTTCCCGCTTCGGCCGGGGCCGTTGCAGTTTATTCAGCAAGGCAAGGAAATCCTCAGCCAGCAGCTTGCTGTCGAGCGGCACCGGTTTTGCTGCCAGTCTGATGACCAGATCGACAGCCGGCAAACCAGCCAGCCGTAGCCGGAACTGCTCGCGAACCACGCGCTTGACCTTGTTGCGGTCGACTGCTCGCTTGAGCAGTTTCTTGGCAACGACAAGACCCAGACGTGCTTCGTTATTTCCTTCGGGGCGCGGCTGATAATGCAGCATCAGCAGCTTGCCTCGAATTGCCTTCCTGAAACCAAAAACGGATGAGAACTCATCCGTTTTTGTCAGGCGATAGCGTCGGGCGAAGGTTTGTTCCACCTCGCCGAACGTCCGGTTTATACGGCCAGACGCGTGCGACCCTTGGCGCGGCGAGCAGCAATGACTGCACGGCCACCCTTGGTGCGCATACGGACCAGGAAGCCATGGGTGCGCTTGCGGCGCACGACCGACGGTTGATACGTGCGTTTCATGTTGTAATCCCTTGATGTGCGAAGAAAAACGCGTGATTACACCCTGTTTGAAGGTACTTTGTCAAGATCAATTATTTCTCAAAGCTGTGGATAACTAGCCTGATGGGGGGTAGAATCTTGGCTTCGCTGGTCGCCGTCCGGTCATCAGTGCAATCAAAAAACGATTTTTAAATCAAGTATCTAATAACCGCCATCGAGGTCAAATTCGAATGCGCGGGGAGGAGTGTTTTCGTCAATGTCCGGTTTCTGGGAATCCTGTTTGCAGCGCTTCGAGCAGGAATTGCCCGCGCAGCAATTCAACACCTGGATCAGGCCCTTGCGGCTCGAAGGCGAAACCACGGCTCTCGACAATGGCCTGCGCCTTATTGCGCCGAACACGTTCATTTTGAAGTGGGTACGTGACCGCTATCTGACGCGCATTGAAGAATACAGTCGCAGCTTTTTCTCCGGCCCGGTCAGCATAGCGCTGGTTATTGGTGGCGGAAAAACAGCCAGCCGGGTTGAAACTGGTGGCGAGGCGGACGAGAAGCCCGCAAACAGATCAGCGGCAAGCAGTGAAAAGAAAGCCGCGGCGCCCGAAAAGCCGCGCGCCAAGAGCGGCCATTACGAAAAGTCGCGGCTCTTCCAGTCATTCACCTTTGACAACCTGGTGGTCGGCAAGGCCAATGACCTGGCGCGTGCAGCAGCCGTTCAGGTTGCCAATAACCCCGGTGGTGCCTACAACCCGCTGTTTATCTACGGCGGCGCCGGCCTCGGCAAGACGCACCTGATTCACGCCATCGGCAACGCCATCGTCGCTGAAAACCCGGAAAAAATCGTCCGCTACGTTCATGCCGAGGATTACTACTCGGACGTTGTGCGCGCCTATCAGCAAAAGTCATTCGATACTTTCAAGCGCACCTATCGTTCGCTTGATGTGCTGTTGCTCGACGATGTCCAGTTCTTCAATGGCAAGAATCGTTCGCAGGAGGAATTTTTCTTCCTGTTCAATGCGCTGATCGAAGCACGCAAGCAGATCATCATCACCTGCGATACCTATCCGAAGGACATCAACGGTCTGGATGACCGTCTGGTCACGCGCTTCGACTGGGGTCTGACCGTCCAGATCGAGCCGCCGGAACTGGAAATGCGCGTCGCCATTCTGAAGAAGAAGGCTGAAGCGGAAGGTATCCACCTTGATGATGAGGTTCCGTTCTTCATCGCCAAGCATTTGCGTTCCAATGTTCGCGAACTTGAAGGCGCCCTGAAAAAGGTTCTGGCCTACTCGTCCTTCCATGGCCGTGCCATAGCACTCGACCTGACCAAGGAAGCGCTCAAGGACGTCATCGGTTCGGCACGCAATGTCGGCATCGACAACATTCAGAAAACCGTTGCCGATTACTACAAGATGAAGGTTGCCGAGCTTTTCTCGAAAAAGCGCACTCGCGCCATTGCCCGTCCGCGTCAGGTCGCGATGTGGCTCTGTCGGGAAGTGACGTCACACAGTTTTCCGGAAATTGGCGATGCCTTCGGTGGCCGCGATCACACGACGGTCATTCATGCCGTCAAGACCATCGACGCCTTGCGCCTCAAGGAAAATGAACTAAACCACGACCTGCATGTGTTGCTGCAGGTATTGAAAGGATGAGGCTGTCGATAAGTCTGTGGAAAAGCTGTGCGTGAATTGTGGATCATATGGAATTACCCACTTTGTGGGAAAATTATTCGATTTTCACCCACAGGCAATTCAGTCGTTTTCGCAGACCGTAAAATCTGATTCAATCATCTGAAATTAAACGTTATTTTTCAGTTATTCACAGTATTGTTCCCGATATAGTCTACTTAGGAATTTAATATATGGTTCTTATCAAAACCCAAAGAGACACGCTTCTGGCCCCGCTTCAGTCAGTGTCGGGGATTGTCGAACGTCGTCATACCTTGCCTATTCTTTCCAATGTTTTGCTGGAAAAGAAGGGTGATCGCCTGACCTTGCTGGCCACCGATATCGAAATCCAGATCACGACGAGCACTGAAGGTGCCGGCGGTGATGGTGACGGTGCTGTGACGGTTGGCGCCCGCAAATTGCAGGAAATCCTTCGTTCGCTGCCGGATACCACGGAAGTCAGCCTGGTTCTCGAAGACAAGCGTCTGCTCGTTCGCGGCGGCAAGAGCCGGTTCAGTCTGCAGACCCTGCCGGCCGACGATTTTCCGCGCATGACGGTCAATGAAGGCGAAACCAAGCAGTTCTCGATTTCGCAAAAGGCTTTCCGCCAGCTGATCAGCAAGACCCAGTACTCGATGGCAGCGCAGGATGTGCGTTACTACCTGAACGGTCTGTTGCTGCTGGTTGAAGGCAAGGAACTGCGTGCCGTGGCGACCGATGGTCACCGTCTGGCCTACGCCAGCGTCGAGATCGACACCGATCTGCCGCGCCAGGAAATGATCCTGCCGCGCAAGACCGTACTCGAACTGAACCGCCTGCTGCTGGATAACGACGAGGCGTTGAAAATCACGCTGACGCCCAATCAGGTTCGCTTTGCTTTCGGTTCCGTGGTGCTGGTTTCCAAGCTGATCGACGGCAAGTTCCCGGATTACGAGCGCGTTGTTCCGGCGACCTTGAAGAACCACATGAAGGTTGGCCGTCAGACGCTGATGCAGGCCATGCAGCGCGCCGCGATTCTGACCAACGAAAAATTCCGTGGCGTTCGCGTTGTTTTGGGTGAAAACAGCCTGAAACTGATCGCCGCCAATGCCGAGCAGGAAGAAGCGGTCGAAGAAATCGAAGTTGATTACACCGGCGATATCATCGATGTCGGCTTCAACGTCGGTTACTTGCTTGACGTTCTGAACAACATCCACACGGAAGAAATTCAGTGGAGTTTCAACGACGCTAATTCCAGCGCTTTGATTACTGTCCCCGGCAACGACCGCTTCAAGTACGTCGTGATGCCGATGCGCATCTGATCGATCAGGCACCAACCCAAGAAGGCCTGCCCAGCCGGGCAGGCCTTTTGCAGTTTCACGTGGAACCAAAATAATGAGTGAAGAGAACGTCCCGCAACCGCAAGCCGAATCGCCCGCCTACGGCGAAGCCAGCATCCAGATCCTCGAAGGCCTGGAGGCTGTTCGCAAGCGCCCCGGCATGTACATCGGCGATACCTCCGATGGCACCGGCCTGCATCATCTGGTCTTCGAAGTCGTCGATAACTCGATCGACGAAGCGCTGGCCGGGCATTGCGACGACATTATCGTCACCATTCATACCGACAACTCGATTTCCGTCATCGACAACGGCCGGGGCATCCCGACCGGCGTCAAGATGGATGACAAACACGAGCCAAAGCGTTCGGCAGCCGAAATCGCGCTGACCGAACTGCACGCGGGCGGCAAGTTCAACCAGAACTCCTACAAGGTCTCCGGCGGTCTGCACGGCGTTGGCGTTTCCTGCGTCAATGCGCTGTCCAAGTTCCTGCGCCTGACCATCCGCCGCGATGGCAAGAAGCACTTCATGGAATTTTGCCGTGGTGTGCCGGTTGACCGCAGCATCGAGGTCCGCGACGGCTTTGAAGTCTCGCCGCTCAAGGTGCTCGGCGATACCGAAAAACGCGGGACGGAAGTGCACTTCCTGGCCGATGACGAAATTTTCGGCCACATCGAATTCCACTACGAAATTCTCGCCAAGCGCCTGCGCGAGCTGTCCTTCCTCAACAACGGCGTTTCCATCAAGCTGATCGACCAGCGAATCGGCAAGGAAGAACTCTTTGCTTTCGCCGGGGGCGTGCAGAGCTTCGTTGAATACATCAACCGCACCAAGTCGGTCCTCCACCCGAACATTTTCTATTCGTCCGGCGATGCCAAGGTCGGCCAGGGGGCGCACGATACCGGCATCACCATCGGTGTCGAAGTGGCGATGCAGTGGAACGATTCCTACCAGGAACAGGTGCTCTGCTTCACCAACAACATTCCACAGTCGGACGGTGGCACCCACCTGACTGGCCTCCGCGCGGCGATGACGCGGGTCATCAACAAATACATCGACGAAAACGAGATCGCCAAGAAGGCCAAGGTCGATATCGCCGGTGACGACATGCGCGAAGGCCTGGCCTGCGTGCTGTCGGTCAAGATGCCCGATCCGAAGTTCGCCTCGCAGACCAAGATGAAGCTGGTTTCTTCCGAAGCCCGTGCCGCCGTCGAAGAAGTCGTCGCCCAAAAGCTCGCTGATTTCCTGCTTGAGCGTCCGGTCGATGCCAAGATGATTTGTGGCAAGATCGTCGAAGCCTCCCGGGCTCGTGAAGCCGCCCGCCGTGCCCGTGAAATGACGCGCCGCAAGGGCGTGCTCGACGGCGTCGGCCTGCCCGGCAAGCTGGCGGACTGTCAGGAAAAAGACCCGGCGCTGTGCGAAATCTACATCGTCGAGGGTGACTCCGCCGGCGGCTCCGCCAAGCAGGGCCGCGACCGTAAGTTCCAGGCCATCCTGCCGCTGCGCGGCAAGGTGCTCAATGTCGAGAAGGCGCGTTTTGACAAGCTGATTTCGTCAGAACAGATCGTCACGCTGATCACCGCGCTCGGTACCGGCATCGGCAAGGATGACTTCAACGTCGAAAAACTGCGCTACCACCGCATCATCATCATGACCGACGCGGACGTTGACGGCGCGCACATCCGTACCCTGTTGCTGACGCTGCTCTATCGCCAGATGCCCGAGCTGATCGACCGCGGCTACGTCTATATCGCCCAGCCGCCGCTCTACAAGGTCAAGCATGGCAAGACCGAGCGTTACCTGAAGGACGACCTCGAGTACAACCAGTTCCTGCTCAGCATGGCGCTCGACGAAGCTGTCCTGACGCCGCGCGCTGGCGCAGAAGCCATCACCGGTCCGGCGCTCGAAGGGCTGGCCCGTTCCTGGCTGGCAACCGAAGCGGTCATTGATCGTCTGTCGCACCTGATCAATCCGGAAGTGCTGCAATCCATCGTTCGCCACAACATCGCGATCGACCTGTCCAGCGAAGAAGACGCGCGGGCCAGCGCCGAGCGCATTGCCGGTTTCATCCCGGCCGGAACGCGCATGGTGCCGAAGTTTGACGATATCCAGGAACGCTGGATATTGCGCGTTGAGCGCATGCACCATGGCAATCTGAAGGTTGGCCTGATCGACGAAGATCTGCTGCTGTCCGGCGATTTCATTCAGTTGCGCCGCACGGCTGAAACCTTGGCTGACATGTTTGCTGCTGGCGGATTCATGGCACGTGGCGAGAAGAAGCAGGTTGTCACCAACTTCGGCGATGCGATGAAATGGCTGCTCAACGAAGTCGAGCGTGGCATCAGCAAGCAGCGCTACAAAGGCTTGGGCGAAATGAACCCGTCGCAATTGTGGGAAACGACGATGGACCCCAAGGTTCGCCGCCTGTTGCGCGTACAGATCGACGACGCCATCGCCGCCGACGAAATCTTCACGACCCTCATGGGCGAGGATGTCGAACCGCGCCGGGCCTTCATCGAGACCAACGCCCTGAGCGCCCGCGTCGATATCTGATCGAGCGATTTCGGAAATTCAGTTCAGAAAAGGCTCCGTTGGGAGCCTTTTCCATTTTCACGGGGGATTCGGCATGCGGGTGGTGATTCAGCGGGTCAAGGAAGCCAGTGTTGCGGTCGACCGGCAAATTTGCGGAAAAATCGAATCGGGTTTGCTCATCCTCGCCGGTTTCGAAACCGATGACAGTGCTGCCGATCTTGACTGGATGGCCGGCAAGATCGTTCGTCTGCGGCTTTTTGCCGACGAGAACGGGGTGATGAATCGGAGCGTTGTGGAGGCGGGTGGCGAGATTCTGGCGGTATCGCAATTTACGCTGTATGCCTCGGTCAAAAAGGGCAATCGGCCATCCTGGAGCAGGGCGGCGCGTGGTGATGTATCGCAGCCGCTGTTCAATCAATTTGTTGCCAAGCTGGCGGCTGAACTGGGCAAGCCCGTGGCAACCGGCATATTTGGTGCCGATATGGCGGTGAGTCTGGTCAACGACGGGCCGGTCACCCTGACCATCGATTCCAAGACGCCGGAGTAGGGGGCTTCAGGCCTCGTGGTAGGCCTTGTGGAGGCGGCTTATTCCGTCCATGCCCCCAATGGGCAGGCCGATCGCAGTTGCAGCATCGGTTACCGCCGGCTCGGCAGGATTGATGCGGATTAGCCTGCCGCCACAGTCTTCGGAAAAATGGCGGACGGTCGGGATGTTCGTCCCCGCGCCAATTTCGATGCAGACCAGATTTTCCGCTTCACCCAGCCAACGCTGCAGGCGCTGGTATTGCGCCGTTGTGCGCCGTTCGATCCAGCCCCAATCGCCGAACATCAGAATGTTTGGGCGGGCAAGTGCGCCACAGTGCGGGCAGTGGGGCAGATCTCCTACAAGGCGACAGCGCTCGCTGTCGATGTCGGGGTGGAAGTTTTCGGCTGACCAGATTTGTTGGCTGCAGCCCTCGGCGCATTGGAGGTGATGGATCGAGCCATGGACTTCACAGATGGTCTCCGAGGCGAATCCGGCTTTCTGGAACTGCCCGTCTACGTTGCTTGTGAAGGCGTGTATTCCGTGCGGGATGTCTTTCGCGATGTCGAGCAACAGGCCAAATCCGGCGTGGGGTTCGGTTCGCCGGTAAAGGTCGAGGCGATGACCATAGAAGCCCCATGCGAGCCTCGCATCGGAAGCAAAGGCGGCCGGATTGGCAATGGACTCGAAAGCGATTCGGGCGCGTCCGAGCGCCGGGTAAACCGACCAGAAACCCCCCGGCCCACGAAAGTCGGGCAGGCCGGAGTCGATACCCATGCCGGCGCCGGCGGTGATGAGCAGGCCGTCGGCCTGACGTAGCCAGCTGGCTGCCCGCGCCATGTTCCTGTCCTGTTCATTCCTTGGCATGGCGATAGTCAAGGCTGCTACGGTCAACCGGAAAAAAGGCCGAAAATTGAAAGCATCCCGCCTTAGTCAAGCCCGCCTTCGGTGCTGGTCAGTACCCCTGGGTAGCCGTTGGGGTCGTTTTTGTGCTGGTAGATTTCGTTGATCTGGAACTCCAGATCAGTCAGGGCGCCGTGTTCGTCGGCGTAGATTTCCCTTATTCGCAGGATTTCGGGGATGGCTCGCTTGAAGGCCTCGATCAGTGTCGGGTCGAAATGCCGGCCGGACTGCTCGTACATATATTTCAGGGCGTCATCAAGTGGCACCGCGCCTTTGTAAGGGCGAACTGAAACAAGGGCATCGAACACATCGGCGATGGCGACGATCCGACCTTCCAATGGAATATTTTCGCCCTTGAGTTTTTGCGGATAGCCGCTGCCATCCCATTTCTCGTGGTGGGTGAGGGCGATGATGCGGGATATTTCGAGCAGTTCGTTATCGTGCTTGCCGATGATTTCAGCGCCCATGATCGGGTGCTGGAACATGACCGACCATTCATCGGCATCCAGTTTCGCCGGCTTGAGCAGGATACCGTCGGGAATGCCGATTTTGCCGATGTCATGCATCGGCGAGGTGTTGAAGATGATGTTGGCAGCCTCCTCGCCGAGGCCGTGGGCGAGCGCGATGATGCGCGCGTAGTGGCTCATGCGCAGAACATGGTTGCCGGTTTCGTTGTCCTTGAACTCGGCCGCCCGACCCAGACGCCGAATGATCTGCTGGCGCGTGGTCAGCAACTCGTGGGTACGTTGGCGAACCATGTTTTCCAGCTCCCGCGACTGGTCATACAGCGCCAGATGGGTACGCACACGTGCCTTGACGATGGGCGGGCTGATCGGCTTGGTGATGTAGTCGACCGCGCCGGTTTCGAGGCCGATCCGTTCGTCCTCGACGCTGCTCATGGCTGTGTCAAAAATGATCGGAATGCGTCGGCGGTCGGGGTTGGCTTTAAGGCGCCGGCAGATCTCAAGGCCACTGAGGCCCGGCATCATGATGTCGAGCAGGACGAGGTCTGGTGGCTCATCGGAGTAAACGATCTTCAGCGCCTTTTCTCCCGAGGTGGCAACGCGGATCCGATAGTCATCGCGCAGGACTTCGCTGAGCAGATCGATATTGTCCGGGCTGTCATCGACGACCAGGATGCATTGTTTCGGAATCAGGGGAGACATGATCAATCGGCTCTCGTCAGGTTGGCTCATCGTGTGCCCGCGCTCGGGGCAATCTGTTGCAATGTTGCGGATGCCTCTTCGAATTCATATTGCCCGATCTGGCGCGCGAGTAGCGCAACCATTGGTGGGGCAAACTGCTCGCCAAGCCAGCCGGATATGTCCTCGAAACAGCCGACGGCTGCGGCATCATCATTGTCCAGCAGGAAGCGAAGTTTGGATAGTGCATTGGCATGGGATTCACTGTCCGGGTTTGGCGTGCCCGGCTGCGAAACCTCAACCGAGGTTGCCGGAATAGCCAGTGCGGCAGGCAGGGCCTCCGCCAGTTTGAGCAGCAGCTGGTCAACGACCTGTTCACCCGGGGGTACGCCCTGCCTGAGGCTCGTTTCGAGTTCTCCGGCCAGTCGGGCGAGCGTGACGGCGCCGATATTGCCAGCCAGGCCGCGCAGCGTGTGGGCGCGGAGGAGCATGGCGGCCTGGTCTCCCTGTTCCCGGTCGGCGCGCAGCCGGTCGACAACGTCACCCTGATTTTCACGGAAGCGGACGAGCAGCCGGTCGTACATGCTGCGATTGCCCCCCATCCGGCTCAGGGCACTGCTCGTGTCGACCTCGAGTGCTGCCGGAGGAGTGTCGGAAACGAGCGTAACGGGCGGCAGGTTTTGCTCGTCATGCCGAGGTTTCAGCCAGTGAGCCAGCGTGGCGTAGAGGATGGCAACGTCGATGGGCTTGGGAATGTGGTCGTTCATGCCTACCGACAGGCAGCGTTCGCGGTCGCTGGCCAGTGCGTTGGCCGTCATGGCAACGATGGGCAGGTCGCGCATCTTCAAGTCATCGCGAATTCTGGCGGTGGCCGCGTAGCCGTCCATGACCGGCATCTGACAATCCATCAGGACCAGATCGCAGGCGCCGCGTTGCAAGGCTTCAAGAGCCTGCTGGCCATTTTCGGCCGTGTCGACACTCAGGCCGACGTTGGTCAGCATTTCATAAGCCAGCTCGCGATTGACCTCGTTATCCTCGACGAGCAGCACGCGCCTGCCCGTGAAGTGGCGGGACAACTCGGCCGGGGTGGGCTGCGGGACGAGGCTCAGGGCTGAATCACGATGCAGAGCGAGCATGATGCTGTCAAACAGCGACGACGGGGTCGCCGGCTTGCTCAGGATGGCGCCCACTTTCAGGCTGCCGAGTGCGGCGAGCAGTTCCTCGTGATCAAAGGCAGTGGCCATGACGATGGCGGGCTTCTCTGCCGCGCCGGACTGACTGATACGCCTGACCACCTCGACGCCATCCATGCCCGGCATGTTCCAATCGACGATGAGCAGTCCATACGGCTGCTCATCTCGCGCCGCCGCCGCCAATTCATCCAGTGCCTGGGCGCCGCCATTGACCGCATGGCTGGGAATGCCGAGCGCTGTAAGCATGTGTCCGAAGACTTCGCACGTGCCGGGGCTGTCATCGACGACCAGCGCGCGCAAGGCTTCGGGCAGGCCGATGCGTTGGTTTCCTGCTTCAACACCGATGGCTAGCCCGAAGCTCAGGTGGAAACTGAAACAGCTCCCGACGCCGAGCCGGCTGGTAACGCTGATGCTGCCGCCCTGCATTTCGACGATGCGCTTGCAGATCGACAAACCGAGGCCGGTGCCCCCATATTTGCGCGTGGTTGAGGTATCGGCCTGGGTGAAGGCGGAGAACAATTTGGCCTGCTGATCGGCACTCATGCCGATGCCGGTGTCGCGTATTTCAAAACTCAACTCGACCCTGCCGTCAGTGCTGGCAAGCCGATGAACGACGACCGATACTTCACCTGCTTCGGTGAACTTGATGGCATTGCCGACCAGATTGAGCAGGACCTGGACGAGGCGCAGGGAGTCGCCAATCAGGTGGTCGGGTACGTCCGGTGCGACGTCGTAGAGCAGCTCCAGACCCCGCTCGCGGGCCTTCAGCGAGCAGACGTCACCGAGGTGACGCAGACTGGCGTCGAGACTGAACGGCGCCTGCTCGAAATGCATCATGCCGGCTTCGATCTTCGACAGGTCGAGAATGTCGTTGATGATCCCGAGCAACCCCTTGGCCGCGTTATCGACCTTGCTCAGATAGTTTCTCTGGCGTGAGGTCAGGTCGGTCTGCAGGGCGAGGTGGGTCATGCCGATCACGGCATTCATCGGTGTGCGGATTTCGTGGCTCATGTTGGCGAGGAAGTCGGCCTTTGCCGCGGCAGCCATTTCGGCGGCCGCCTGTGCCTTTTCCGCCGTGCGCTTGGCTTCCTTGAGCGGCGAGATGTCGACGATGATGCCGATCAGGCCACCTGGTGTCCCATCCGGGGAGCGGAAGCCACTGATCGAGTAAAGCGTGTCAGCCAGCCGGCTATTGGCGTCCTGCATTTGAACTTCCCGCGTCACCTTGCCGCACTCTGCGATGACCATCTCGTCTTCAGCTTGGTAGGCCTCGCGTATTTCTGCCGGAATATAGTCAAGATCAAGAACCCGCTTGCCGATGAACTGGTGGCGGTTAATGCCAAAGAAGCGCTCATAGGCCTGGTTGCAGCCCAGGAAACGGGTATCCGCGCCTTTGTAGAAAATGGCGTTGGGAATGGTGTCGAGCAAGGCCTGCAAAAAGCTGAACTGGCGAATCAGTTCGGCTTCGATCTCCCGGCGGTCGGTGACATCGAGAATGGTGATCAGCAGGGAGTCGAGTTTTCCGTCTTCGTCGCGGACGGGGGCAATCTGGACATCGCCCCAGGTTATATTGCCGCGAGAGTCGATGAACTGGAATTCCTGACGGAAGGACTTGCTCTGCCCGGAAGTCATTTGGGGCAGTACATCGTTCATCCGGGACTGTATCTCGGCGGGCAGGAGGATGTTCTCCGGGTGCGCCAGCAGTGTATCGATGGGCTGATCGACAAAGCGGGCAAAAGCGGGGTTGACCAGGGTCGGTACGCGCTCCGGGGTAAGGCTGATGATGCTGACCGCTGCGTTGTCGAAGATGGTTCGGAAAAACGTTTCGCGTTTTTTCAGGATGTCCTGGCTTTGCCGCAAGGCATGCGTTCGCCGGGTGACCTTGATCTCCAGTTCGATCTGGGCGTCTTCCTGGGCCCGACGCGCGCGCTGCAGGTGCTGGCGCATGCCTTCGATGGCCGCGGCAAGCTGGGTGACTTCGCGCCACGGCGCATCGGTGGCGACCGGCTGTTCAAGTTCCATCCTGCCAATGCGGGCGCTTTCATCGGCGAGGGCATTGAGCGGTTCGCCAAAGCGCCGGGCGACGTGGATGGCGACCGCCATGCCCAGGGCAAGAATGGATATGGTAACGAGCATGAGCAGCAGCAGATCTTCGCGGGAGACCGGGACAAAATCATTTTCCGGTGCGATGACGCTAAGAATGATGCCGCTGGCCTTAACCTCAAGCGGACGGAACAGGCTTATCCAGCGTCCGTCCGGGCGGTCAAATTCATGCAGGCCCCTGGCTGAGGCCGGCTGTGCCTGCCACCGGCGGAATGCTTCGGCAAATTCGGGTAACTCAAGTTCTTCGGGGGTTTTGAGCAAAGCCTGATTGATCGTCTGGTGATCATTGAAGCGGCTATCGCGCGGCGGGGCGATGAGCTTGCCTTCCTTGAGGAATAGCGCAGCCATGCCCTTTGCGCCGAAAGTCATGCGGGTGGTGAATTCGGCAATATCGATGAGCCGGACGTCGTGGGCGATGACGTAGGTTGAGCCATCCTTGGCCGTCCAGCGCATGGCGGCCGTGATGCCGGGCTCCTTGGTGGTAAAGAATATGTACGGCTCGGTCCAATGTACCGACAGTGGTTCGGCCAGCGCCATGGCGCCCTTGAACCATGGACGTTCCCGGGCGTCGTAGTCGCGTTCCCGCATTTCGATACGCTCGATCTCGCGATTCTTGTTCCAGGTGATCCAGAAAGTCTGGTTGCCCCATTCGGCAGGATTGCTGATGCGATTGAGCCAGTGCCCGTCGTCTGTCAGCAGGAGGAGAATTTCGCGTCCTGATTCGTGAGCGAAAATAACCGAGGAGACCTCGACTTGATTGGCGATGATAGGGAAAAAGAACTCGTTGAAACGCAGCAGTTGCGACTGATCGATATCGTTGTTGCCAACCCAGCCGTGGCTACTGTGGAGCGTTGTTTCGACGGATTTGAAAAGGTGGGAGACGCGGGCTTCAAGCCGTTCTGCGGCCAGCCGCATCTGGGTTTCTGCCAGCCGGTCGACAGTTGGCCGGCCGATCAGCGTGTAGACGCTGAATGCGAAGACGGCGAGTGAAACCAGCATGAGCACGCCAATACGCAGTACCAGACTGTTGGCGAACCCCGGCATCCTGAAAAAACCACCCCGCAGCATTCTTCCCCCGTTCGTGAATGCCCACGCTAAGCTGGCGACGAATCGTTTTTATTCCAGCATCAATGTTACGAGATATGCGTACCGGGCGTATACATGTCAGCTGAATGAATTTTTCAGGGAACTACGCTTATTTCCGGCGGTTTGCCGATGAACTCGAGTCGTTGGCGCAGGGCTTCGGTAACGAAAATCCGGTTGTCGCGGTCGACGCGCAAAACGAGGCCGATTTCCATCTTGCCAGCCATGTCGCGCCAGCCCGCCGGGCCGGCGATGAAAATCGGCTTGGAGGCAGCATCGGACAGCGTGCCGGAGCGCGGCCCGGCCGGGATCAATACGGTGACCGCTTGCGTGTGGTCGGTGGGATAGCCGGTGCGCGGGTCGAGCAGGTGGGCATATCGCTGATTGCCGACCTCGAAGAAACGCTGGTAGTCGCCGGAGGTGCCAATGGCCTCGCCGTCGGCCAGCGCGACGGTGGCCAGCGGGCCGGGTTGGCGCGGGTGCTGGATGCCAACGCGCCACGGCTTGCCTTGCTTGCTGCCCAGCGCCATGACGTTGCCGCCAATGTTGATCAGCGCGTTGTTGATGCCCTGGGTGCGTAGGATGGCGGTGGCGCGGTCGAGGGCGACGCCTTTGAGGTAGCCGCCAAAATCGAGGGCAACATGGCGGTTGCGGCTACGGATCGTGTTGCCTTCGATGGCGATGTCGGCAATCGAAGGTTTGCTGACTAGCCAGTCCGTGATGTCGCTTTCGCCGGGAAGTTCAGCCTTGAATTCATCGGACTGGAAGCCCCACAGCTTGATGAGCCCGCCGATGCCGGGGTCGAACAGGTAATCGCCTTGCTTCGATAGCGATTGCGCATCGCGGACGAATTCGGCCAGTTCGGAGCTTACCTCCTGCGGTCGACCGGAAAAAATGGCCGAATTCAAAGTCGTCAGTTGCGACGGTTGCCACGCATGATAAGCCCGGTGCAGCCGGTCGAATTCGCGCAACACGGCAGCGATGGCCTTGCGCCCCTGTTCCGGATCTTCGCTGACGACGAGCACTTCGACGCGGGTGCCGAAGACGTAGGCTTGTTGTTCCTGCAAGGGCGTGCGGCCGCAGGCGGCGAGGCTCAGCGCGACGGCGAGACTCAGGAGAAGGTTCAGACAATGCCGCATGCGTGTTCGATGGCCGTGATGAACGCGCCGGCGGCATCGAAACCCGACTGCTGGCGAATCTCGACCATGCAGGTCGGGCTGGTGACGTTGATTTCGGTCAGGCAGTCGCCAATGACGTCGATGCCGATCAGCATCAGCCCGCGCTTGAAAAGGATGGGCCCGATGGCCTCGGCGATTTCCCGGTCGCGGGCCGACAGTTCCTGGGCAACCCCGGTACCGCCGACGGCGAGGTTGCCGCGAGTCTCGCCGGCTTTGGGAATGCGCGCCAGGCACCACGGCACGGGCTTGCCGGCGATGATCAGGATGCGCTTGTCGCCGGCGGCGATCTCCGGCACGTAGCGCTGTGCCATGATCGTCCGTGCGCCTTCCAGCGTGAGCGTTTCGACAATGACGTTGCGGTTCGGGTCGTTGCGATGGACCCTGAAAATCTGGCTGCCGCCCATGCCGTCGAGCGGCTTGAGGATGACGTCGCGCTGCTCGTCGATGAAATGGTGAATCTGCGCCATGTTGCGCGTTGCTACGGTCGACGGCGAAAAATGGGCAAATTCCATGATTGCCAGCTTTTCGGAGTGATTGCGCAGTGCTCGCGGCCGGTTGAAGACCTTGACGCCGTCTTCCTCGGCTTTTTCAAGCAGCCAGGTGGCCGTCAGGTACTCGAAATCGAAGGGCGGATCCTTGCGCATGATCACGGCGTCGAAGGCCTTGAGCGGCATCCATTCGCGTCCGGTTTCGCGGTACCAGTCGTGATCGTCCGGGCGCAGATGGAGGTGCTGCGCCTCGCCCGACACGCCGCCGACATGCGCCTCGTCCGGCTTGCGCCAGCCGAGTGTTGCAGCGTCGATGGCGAAAACCTCGTGGCCGTGGTTTTCGGCGGCGCGCATCATGGCCACCGACGAATCCTTCCACGCCTTGAGTTGCTCGAGTGGATCGACGACGAAGGCCAGTTTCAGCGACCGGGCGCTACCGCCAAGGAGGTATTTTTCGAAATGAAGTTGCTGGGCCACCGGGCTTAGCCGTTTTCGGGCGCAGTGCGCTCGAGTTCGATGGCTGCTGCCAGGCAGGCCAGCCGGCCGACGACGCCGTAAGCGTAGAAGCGGTTGGGCGCAGCATCCGGATTGCCGCAGCCGTAGTCGGGCAGGTTGCAGCCGGTCTCGAAGGCCAGCGGCTCGAAATGCATGCCCGGCGCGTTGAGGTTCTCGTCCTTGCCGCGCCCGGTGTGCACGCGGTAAAAGCCACCGACAACGTAGCGGTCGACCATGTAGATGACCGGCTCGGCGACCGCGTCGTTGAGCGTCTCGAAGGAGTGCACGCCTTCCTGAATGAGCACTTCGGAGACTTCAAGGCCTTCCTTGACGACGCTCATCTTGTTGCGCTGCTTGCGGTTCAGGGCGATGACTTCGTCGACATTGCGCACGGTCATGACGCCCATGCCGTAGGTGCCGGCGTCAGCCTTGACGACGACATACGGTGTTTCGTCGATGTCGTATTCGCGGTACTTTTCCTTGACCAGATCGAGCACGGCCGAGACGTTGGCGGCGAGACATTCTTCGCCCTGACGCTCGTGGAAATTGACGCTGCGGCAGACCGAGAAAGCCGGGTTGATGCGCCACGGATCGATGCCGATGGCCTTGGCGAAATCGTTGGCGACCTGGTCGTAGGCGGCGAAGTGGTTGGACTTGCGGCGCACGGCCCAGCCGGCATGGACCGGCGGCAGCACGACCTGCTCATGCAGGCCTTGCAGGATGGCCGGAATGCCGGCCGAAAGGTCGTTGTTGAGCAGGATGGCGCAGGGGTCAAAGCCGTCGAGGCCGAGGCGGTTTCCCGTACGAACGAGGGGTTCGAGCAGCAGGCTCTGACCATTCGGCAATTCCACGGGTGTCGGTTGGGTGATGTCCGGGTTGAGCGAGCCGAGACGGACGTTGAGGCCAGTCTGTTTGAGGATGGCGGCGATCTGCGCGACGTTCTGCAGGTAGAACTGGTTGCGCGTGTGGTTCTCGGGAATGAGCAGCAAGCTGCGCGCTTCCGGACAGAATTTTTCGATGGCGCTCATCGCGGCCTGCACGCAGAGCGGCAGGAAGGCCGGGTTGAGATTGTTGAAGCCGCCGGGGAAAAGATTGGTGTCGACCGGCGCCAGCTTGAAGCCGGAATTGCGCAGGTCGCACGACGAATAAAACGGCGGCGTGTGCTCGAGCCATTGGCCGCGCAGCCAGTGCTCGATCTCCGGGCTGGCTGCCAGGAAGCGGCGCTCGAGTTCGAGCAGGGGGCCGGTGAGGGCCGTAGTGAGATGTGGAACCATGTGCTGTGTCTCAATCCGAGGTTTTTATTTTGGTGGCAAATCTTACACCGCAGTGCAGCAAAAGTGCGCCCCTGCTGCGGTCAACTCCTTGAAAACAGGTAAAATTCGCCCCTTCGTTTTACTGCTTTTTTCAGATCGGAATCGCTGTGCTCGTCGCCGCCAATGTCACCATGCAGTTCGGGGTCAAACCCCTGTTCGAGAACGTCAATGTCAAATTCGGCGAGGGCTATCGCTACGGCCTGATCGGCGCCAACGGCGCCGGCAAGTCGACCTTCATGAAGATCCTGTGCGGCGCGCTCGAAACGTCGGCCGGCAATGTCTCGAAGGACAAGCATGAGCGCATGGCTTATCTGAAGCAGGACCAGTTCGCCTACGAAGACATGCGCGTCCTTGACGTCGTGCTCATGGGCCACGAGGAAATGTGGGCCTGCATGAGCGAGCGCGACGCCATCTACGCCAATCCGGAAGCGACCGAAGACGACTACATGAAGGCCGCCGATCTGGAGCATCAGTTTGGCGAATACGACGGCTACACGGCCGAATCCCGCGCCGGCGAACTGCTGCTTGGCGTCGGCATCCCGACCGAACAGCACAATGGTCCGATGAGCCAGGTCGCGCCCGGCTGGAAGCTGCGCGTGCTGCTCTGTCAGGCCCTGTTCGCCAACCCGGACATCCTGCTCCTCGACGAACCGACCAACAACCTCGACATCAACACCATTCGCTGGCTTGAAGACACACTGAATGCCCGCGATTCAACGATGATCATCATCTCCCACGATCGTCACTTCCTGAACCAGGTCTGTACCCACATGGCCGACCTAGACTACGGCAAGATCACCACCTACGCCGGCAACTACGACGACTTCATGGAAGCCGCCCAGCAGGCCCGCGAGCGCCTGCAGAACGCCAACGCCAAGGCCAAGGAACGCATCGCCGAACTGCAGACCTTCGTTCGCCGCTTCTCGGCCAACGCCTCCAAGGCCAAGCAGGCGACCAGCCGCGTCAAGCTGATCGAAAAGCTCAAGCCGGAAGACATGAAGCCGTCGTCCCGCCAGTACCCGTGGATTCGCTTCGATTACGACGAGAAGCAGAAGCTGCACCGCCAGGCCGTCGAGATCGAGAATGTTTCCTTCACCTACGAAGGCGGCGAGCGCAAGATCTTCAACAACCTGACGCTGACCATCAACGCCGGTGAGCGCATTGCCGTCATCGGTGAAAACGGCGTCGG
This sequence comes from Betaproteobacteria bacterium, assembly GCA_016705475.1. Lineage (GTDB taxonomy): Bacteria > Pseudomonadota > Gammaproteobacteria > Burkholderiales > Rhodocyclaceae > Azonexus. The sequence continues at coordinate 150,492 of JADIYD010000006.1, forward strand.
CAAGACCACCTTCCTGAAGCTGCTGATGGGCGAAGTGACGCCGCAGTTCGGTACCATCAAATGGGCCGAAAAGGCCTACCCGGGCTACTACGCCCAGGACCACAGCGCCCAGTTTGCTGGCACCGAGAGCCTGACCGAATGGATCGCCGGCTACGCCCGCGCCACTATCGAAGACGGCGGCGATCTCGAAACGCTGATCCGCGGCACGCTCGGCCGTCTGCTTTTCTCTGGCGAAGAGGTCAAAAAGTCGGTCAACGTCATTTCCGGTGGCGAGCAGGGCCGCATGCTGTTCGGCAAGCTCATGCTGTCGAAGCACAACGTGCTGCTCATGGACGAGCCAACCAACCACCTCGACATGGAATCCATCGAGTCGCTCAACAGCGGCCTGGAAAAATTCCCCGGTACGCTGGTCTTCGTCTCGCACGACCGCGAGTTCGTTTCTTCGCTGTCCACCCGCGTGCTGGAAGTGAAGAGCGACGGCAAGATCGTTGATTACCTTGGCGGCTACGAGGACTACCTGGCATCGCAGGGCGTTGAATAATTCCGTTGAAATCCTTCATGGCTTTGTCGACTGCGCCTCGTCGTGCAATCTGCACTGCCTTCGGCTGTTTTTCCTAAAGGATTTGAACGGAATTTCGGTTTTAGCCGCTTTTTACGGTTGACCGCAGAAGGCCGAAACGCAGCGCGTTTTCGGCCTTTTTCTATTGAATTTGGCCGCCGGCCGCCAGGGTGCGGATGATGCGCACGCAATCAACGTCGGACTGGTGGTAAGCCGATTTGACGTACTCGATGTAGGCCCGTTCCTCGGAGTTCGGGTCGGTCGCCAGCGTCGTCTGGTAAGCGAAGCGCAGGAACAGGAAGCCAGGTTCCGGCTCTTCGATGGTAATCATCAGGCTGCCGCCGGGATGGACCTCGGAGGGCTGGATGTCGAAGCGCACCGACGTCATGTCGGCCAGCGTCACCCGGTCATGAATCACGGCCGGGCCGAAATCGAGCTCGCGGAGCAGGGTGTCGCCCTGCCGTTCGAGAATGGTGCAGGACTCCAATCCGGGCAAAAATGGCGTGGCGTCCTCCACACGGTGAAGCAGTCCCTGCCACAGCTGATCGCGGGTCATGGTCTCGACCAGCGGATTTTCCGGGTCGTTGATTTGGATAAGATGTTCGAAGTTCATGGATATATTGTATTTCATCGCCCGCCCATTACTTTGTCGACCGCGCCTTGCCGTGCTATTCGCACTGCCTGCGGCTTGTCTTCGCGCACTGGACAGCCGGGCGATGAAATAGTTGGCTCGTGTTAACATCCCCGCCATGCAACTAGAACGTATCCTCCAAAAACACGGCTTCGGTTCCCGTCGGGAATGCCGGGGCCTCGTCCGCCGCGGACGTGTCGCGATCAACGGCCAGGTTTGCGACGATCCTTTCGTCGAACTCGACATCGAAGGTCTGGTGTTCACCGTCGATGGCGTCGATTGGCCCTACGCCGAATTCGCCACGCTGATGCTCAACAAGCCGGCCGGCTACGAATGCTCGCGCAAGCCCAAACACCACGCCAGCGTCCTTGAGTTGCTGCCGGTTCCCCTGCGTGAACGCGACGTGCAGCCGATCGGCCGCCTCGACGAAGACACCACTGGCCTCCTGCTGATCACCGACGACGGCCAGTTGAACCACCAGCTCTCCTCGGCCAAGCGCAAGGTGCCGAAGGTCTATCTGGCAACGACCAAGCACCCGCTTGATCAGGCGCAGATCGATCAGTTGCTGGCCGGCGTTGTGCTCGCTGACGAGTACGAATCAATAGCCGCTGCCGCCGCCGAAATCGTTGGTGAAAAACTGCTTCGGCTGACCCTGACCGAAGGCAAATACCATCAGGTCAAGCGCATGGTCGCTGCCGTCAGCAACCGCGTCGAGGCGCTGCACCGCGAAGCCGTCGGCGAACTGACGCTGCCACCCGACCTCAAGCCTGGCGAATGGCGCTGGCTTTCTGCGGTCGACCTGCAAAAACTGGGCTATTCACAATGACCCTGACCGAAATGCGCTACATCGTGGCCTTGGCCCGTGAGCGGCATTTCGGCAAGGCAGCGGATGCCTGCCATGTCAGCCAGCCGACGCTGTCGGTGGCCTTGAAAAAAGTAGAAGGCCAGATCGGCGCACCGCTTTTTGAGCGCGGCACCAACGATATCCGCATCACCCCGCTCGGCGAGCGCATCGTCGCCCAGGCCCGGCGCGTGCTGGAAGAATCGGTCAAACTCGAAGAAATTGCCGAGGCAAGTGGCGATCCGCTGACCGGCCAGCTGCGCGTCGGCATCATCTACACCATCGCACCCTATCTGCTGCCGCAAATGATCCCGGCCCTCAACCGCGAGGCGCCGAAAATGCCGCTCTTCCTCAAGGAAGATTTCACGGCCAACCTGATTCCGGCGCTGAAAGCTGGCGAACTCGACGTCATCGTCATCGCACTGCCCTTCGCCGAACCCGGTCTGGTTGCCCAGCCGGTCTACGACGAGCCGTTCCGTGTTGTCGTTCCGGCCAGCCATCCCTGGGCTTCCCGTTCGGCTGTAAACGGCGATGAACTCGACGGCCAGAACCTGCTTCTGCTCGGTCAGGGCAACTGCTTTCGCGATCAGGTCCTCGAATCCTGCCCCCGCCTCAGCGCGCCGGATGCGCTCGAACACTCGCTCGAAGGTAGTTCGCTCGAAACCATCCGCTACATGGTTGCCAGCGGCGCCGGAGTTGCGGTCATGCCCAGCACAGCCGCCGATCCGCTGATGACCAAGGAACCCATGGTCAAAGTGCTGCCCTTTGCCGGCGTTCAGCCCAAACGCACCGTCGGCCTCGTCTGGCGCATCACTTTCCCCCGCCCGCAAGCGATCGACGCGGTCCGCGCCGCGTTGCTCTCCTGCCAGCTACCGGGAGCCTTGGCAGTCCGCTGAGGTTTCACGTGAAACTGCAGGTTCGACAGCGCTCATTTCGTTGTGCGAAAAAAAGCCCTCAGCGTTTCCGGAGGGCTTTTTGCTGACTGGCTGCCAGTTAATCAGGTTGCTGCCTCGGCTTTCTTCTTGGCCGGTGCCTTGGGCTTGGCCACTTTTTTCTCGAACTCGAAGCCGACCTTGCCGTCCTTGGCGACCAGATAGGCCGAGAACTTGCGGCGGGTGCGGTTGGAGACGAACTCCTTGAGCAAGTCGGTCTTGCCTTCAGACAGCAATTTCTTCATCTGGCCGATGTCCATCGGCTGTTGAAGAATGATCTTGCCGGAGCGAAAATCGCAGGTCTTGTCCGGCCCGACTGATTTCTCGCAGACGTAGGAATTGCCGTGCTCGAAGACGTTGCTGGCACATTTCGGGCATTTGCCGATGCTTTCCTGGGCCGAGAAGTCGACCGGTTCTGCATCGGCGGCGTCGGCCTTGTCTTGGCCGAAGTCGAATTCCGGCATCTTGTCGTCATTGAGCTTGATGGCGGCAGCGAAGCTGCGGCCCATCTTGTTGCGGAAACCCGTTAGCGGACCGATCATGCCTTCATTGATCAAGGTGTCGATTTCAGCAGGTTCGAACTGTCGGCCGGCGACGATTTTCCACAGCGAGTAGTCGCAGCCACCGCACTGGAATTTCTTGTAGGTTTCGCGAATTTCACCGCCGCAACGCGGGCATTTCGCGGTCAACACGCCAAAATCGCCAGGAATCGTATCGGCTTCGTAGTGCTTCGCACGTTCGACCATGTGGCGGGTCATTTCGGCGATTTCGCGCATGAATTCTTCGCGCGTGAATTCGCCTTTTTCGATGCGGCCGAGCTTCCATTCCCAGTCGCCGGTCAGTTCCGGCTGGGTCAGTTCATTGACGCCGAGGCCGTTGAGCAGCGTCATCAGCGAGAAGGCCTTGGCCGTCGGAATCAGTTCGCGGCCTTCGCGGTGCATGTATTGCTCGCCGAGCAGGTTTTCGATGATCTGGGCGCGCGTTGCTGGTGTGCCGAGTCCACGGCCGGCCATGGCGGCCTTGAGTTCCTCGTCATCGACCATCTTGCCGGCGCCTTCCATGGCGGAGAGCAGGGTGGCTTCAGAGTAGCGTGGCGGCGGCTTTGTGGCGTTGGCCTTGACGGTGACTTCGTCGGTTTTGACCTTTTCCTTGGCGTCGACCGCAACAAGGTTGCCGTCATCGCCATCCTGCGCTTCCTTGCCATGTACGGCCAGCCAGCCCGGATTGACCAGCACCTTGCCCTCGGTCTTGAAGGGGTGGCCCTCGACACGGGTGATGCGCGTGGTCACCATGTATTCGGCGGCCGGGAAGAAGACGGACAGGAAGCGCTTGACGACGAAGTCGTACAGCTTCTGTTCAAGTTCATTGAGGCTTTTCGGGGCCTGCGGCGTCGGAATGATGGCGAAGTGATCGCTGATCTTGGCGTTGTTGAAGATGCGCTTGTTGGGCAGCACCCAGTTGCGGGCCAGAATCTGATGGGCAAACGGCGAATAGCGGGCGAGCAGCACCTCGTCGTGACCTTTGCCGGCACCCTGTCCGGTCAGTACGGTCAGGGTTTCCTTGACGGTCGGCAGATAGTCTTCCGGCAGGCAGCGCGAATCGGTACGCGGGTAGGTCAGAACCTTGTGCTTTTCGTACAGTGCCTGGGCCAGCGACAGCGTGGTCTTGGCCGAGAAACCGAACCGGCTGTTGGCTTCGCGCTGCAGGGTCGTCAGGTCGAAGAGTCCCGGCGACAGGCGGGTTTCCGGTTTGGCTTCTTCGGTCACATCGCCCGGCTTGCCGAGGGTTGCGGCCCGAATGGCATCGGCCTTGTTCTGTTCCCAAAGGCGGTCGGCGCGAGCATGTTCGTCGTCGTTCTTGCCCTTTGAAACCTTCGTCGAACCACTTGCCTTTGTAGCTGCCGGCCTTGGCAGTAAATTCAGCTTCGACTTCCCAGTAGTCCCGTGGCTTGAATTCGCGGATGCGTTTTTCGCGCTCGACGACGATGGCCAGCGTCGGGGTTTGTACGCGACCGACGGTGGTCAGGTGGAAGCCGCCGGTCTTCGAATTGAAGGCGGTCATCGCCCGCGTGCCGTTGATGCCGACCAGCCAGTCGGATTCCGAGCGGCAGACGGCAGCATCGCCGAGGCCCTGCATTTCGGTGCCGTTGCGCAGGCGGGAGAAACCGTCGCGGATGGCGCCTTGTGTCATCGACTGCAGCCACAGGCGCTGCACAGGCTTGCCCGACTTGGTGTGCTGGGCGATGTAATTGAAGATCAATTCGCCTTCGCGCCCCGCGTCACAGGCATTGATCAGGGCGCTGACATCCTTGCGCTTGATGAGCTTGGCCAGCACCTTGAGACGGGGCTCGGTTTTCTCGATCGGCTTCAGCGCAAAGTGCGGCGGGATAACCGGCAGGTGAGCAAACGACCATTTGCCGCGCTTGACCTCGAATTCTTCGGGGCAGGCCAGTTCAAGCAGGTGACCGACGGCCGACGAAATGACGTGGGTGTCACTTTCGAAATAGTCGTCGTGCTTGGTGAAGCCCCCCAGCGCCTTGGCGATGTCGGCAGCGACGGAAGGTTTCTCGGCAATTATTAGTTTTTTGGTCATGTTGGGGCCTGTGGAGTCCGGGGCATGATAAGTGCCCGGTGCGCGGCTTGGCAAGCCGTCTATATATGGGGTGAGGCTAGGCGAGCCGCTGGTAGCGGTTGCCGGGCAAGGGGGCAATTTGGCCCGAGAGTTCGAGCATCAGGAGTTCCGGCAGCAATTGGTCGGCGCTTTGTCCGGTCGTTTCGACGAGGTCGTCAAGGCTGCGCGGATCATGGCCGAGAGCGGCGAGCAGGGGGTTTTCATCAACGCTCGTAGCTGTTTCCACCGGGGTTTCCGGATCAGCAAAGTTACCGAGCTCTTCCAGAACATCGTTTGCGGTTTCGACCAGCTTGGCGCCCTGCTTGATCAGTTTGTGACAGCCGCGAGCGACGGGCGAATGAATGGAGCCGGGGATGGCGAAAACCTCTCGCCCCTGCTCGCCAGCGAGGCGCGCAGTGATCAACGAACCGCTTTCGGGCGCTGCCTCGACGACGAGCACGCCACGCGAAAGGCCGGAAATGATCCGGTTGCGTCGCGGGAAGTTGGCGGCAATCGCCGGGGTGCCAAGTGGAAATTCCGAAACCACCGCACCGTGTTCGACAATGGCCAGCGCAAGCTCCTTGTTGCGGGCAGGGTAGATGCGGTCGGCACCGGTGCCGATGACGGCAATGGTGTCACCCCCCGCCGATAGCGCACCCCGGTGAGCGGCAGCGTCGATGCCGAGAGCCAGGCCGCTGATGATGCATAGCCCCTTGCCGGCTAGTGCCCGGGCAAAGTTTTCGGCTGTCTGAATTCCCGATGGCGTCGCGTTGCGGCTGCCGACCATCGCCAGGCCGCGCTGCCGGAGCAGGGAAGGATTGCCGCGAACGTAGAGCAGGGTTGGTGGATCGGCGATTTCGAGCAGGGCTTTGGGGTACGCCTCATCTGCGAGGCTCAGGATATGCTGCCCGGGCTGACTGGCCCATTCAATGCTGCGGTCGACGGCTTCGGAAGCATCAAAATCGAAGAGGAGGTCGGCGCGGTCGCCGATTACGCTGCGCGCCGCAAGCCTCCCGGCAGCGAAAACGGCTTCGGGTAAACCGAAAGCGGCGAGTAGCTTTCTTTGCGACTCGCCGCCAATGCCGGGGATAAGCGTTAGCCGTAACCAGCCGGCCAGGCCTTCGGAGTTGATCACGGGTTTCTTGCAGAGTCCCCGATGATGACCGATTTCGACGACTCGACGACGAGTGCGTAGGCTACGCCGTCAAATACACGGAAGACGAAAGCCAGGCCATAACGCTCTTCAGGAACCGGTGTCTCGCTTCGAATGCCGTTATCGTCGATGTTGACCGAGACGCGCTTGCGGAACAAGGCAACGACGTGGCCGACCTCCAGCCCGTCATTTTTGCCCTGAGTCAGCGAGACAACGGACGTCGCACCACCCTCCTGGACGCCACCGTAGATCGACATCACCCTGGCGGCGACTTCCCGCTCCGGGCGGCGTGGTGAGTAAGTGATGATTTCCGGTGGTGGTGCGGGGATGAGTTCATCGCCACGGGCCATTTCTTCCTTGGCCAGGGTGACGCGCAGGGTGGCCGGTTCGCCCGGCTTGATCAGCCGCGCATTGCCGAGGAAAAAGGCTTCGTAGGCGAGAATTACACCGGTTTCCGGATTCTTGAGCGCCTTGCCCTTGCGGAAGACGTGCCATTTCTCGGTTTTGCCGTCGGGAATGCCGCTAGCGTAGAAGGTATCACCGCCGCCAAGCAGCATCCGGTCTTCTTGAGCTGCCGTAATTTTTACGGCCCCGTTCCGGTCGCCTGCTTCAACAATCAATGGCTGGGAAATGAAAGGCTCGATGACGTTGGGCGGAATGCTGGGAATGACTTGTTGAGCCGCCGAGCTATAAACCGTCGGCTGCACCTTGCCGTCTTTTCCGGTGACCCGTTTGGCCATTCTGAGGCGCGGCGAACCACTCGAGGTATCCAGCAGGATGATGTCGCCCGGATAGATCAAATGCGGATTCTTGATCTCTTCCTTGTTCATCCGCCAGATTTCCGGCCAGCGCCAGGGCTGCTTGAGGAATTTGCCCGAAATGCCCCACAGGGTGTCGCCCTTGACGACGATGTGACGGTCAGGCGGGTTGTCGACGAGTGCCAGCGGCTCGGCGGCCGATGCGCAGGCGGCCGTCACGGCCAGGATGAGCGCGGATATAATGCGAACCATAGTCGTAACCTCACGTGCCGGCGGAACGCAATTTTATTGTCGCAGTCTTAGTAAAGTAGCGATCAACTTGCGTTCCATATCTCGGGAATTGCTTTAGATTCTGCACGTAATAACCTAATCGAGCAAGCTTTTATTCCTAATTCCATATGGCCCTACTACCCATTTTGCGTTTCCCTGATCAGCGTCTGAAAAAGGTCGCGTCACTCGTGACCCGGATCGATGAGAGCACCCGAAAACTGGTCGCCGACATGGCTGAAACCATGTACGAGGCACCGGGGATCGGCTTGGCTGCGACTCAGGTCGATGTTCACCAGCGTATCGTTGTGATTGACGTATCCGAAGACAAGAGTGAACTGCAGGTTTTCATCAACCCGACGCTCGGAAAATGTGAAGGCTCGCAGACAGGCGAAGAGGGTTGCCTGTCGGTGCCGGGCATCTACGACAAGGTTGAGCGGGCCGAAAGGGTGTCGGTCAGTTATCTTGACCTTGATGGCAAGCAACAGGTGCTGGAGGCCGAGGGGCTGCTGGCTGTTTGCATCCAGCACGAGATCGATCACCTCAACGGCACTGTTTTCGTCGACCACCTCTCCCAATTGAAGCAGCTTCGCATCAAGAACAAGATGGCCAAACAGGCGCGCGTCACGGCATGAAGCTAATTTTTGCCGGGACACCGGAGTTTGCCGCGCAGGCCTTGCGGGCAATCGTCGCTGCGGGTCATGACGTGGCGATGGTGCTGACGCAACCGGATCGTCCCGCCGGTCGTGGCATGAGCTTGCAGCCCTCGGCCGTCAAGAAAGTGGCGCTGGAGAACGGCATCGAGGTCTTCCAGCCGCTGACGCTGAGGGACGCAGAGGCGCAGGCGAAAGTTGCCGCCGTCGGCGCCGAGGTCATGGTGGTCGCGGCTTACGGTTTGATCCTGCCGCAAGTGGTGCTCGACATGCCGCGCTTCGGCTGCATCAACATCCACGGTTCGCTGCTGCCGCGTTGGCGGGGTGCGGCACCGATCCAGCGCGCCTTGCTGGCGGGCGATGTGGAGACGGGTGTTTGCATCATGCAGATGGAGGCCGGTCTGGACACCGGGCCGGTGCTGCTGCGCGGCGCCTTCCCCATCAACGCCAGCGATACAACGGCGACACTGCATGACCGTCTGGCCGAACTCGGCGCCAGGCTGATCGTTGAGGCGCTCGGCAAGCTGCCTTTGCCGGCGGAACCGCAGCCAGCTGATGGTGTGACTTACGCGCACAAGATCGAGAAGGCCGAGGCCTTGATCGATTGGTCGAAGAGCGCGGCGGCGCTGGATCGCCATATCCGCGCCTTCAATCCGTTTCCCGGTGCGCAGGCCTTGTTTGGTGGTCAGACGGTGAAATTGTGGCAGGCGACGCCGGTCGCTGGCGATGGCGAAATTGGCACCATTTTGGCCGTTGACCGCAGCAGTGTTGTGATTGCCTGCGGTGAGGGGGCTTTGGCGGTTAGCGAGTTGCAGAAAGCCGGCGGCAAGCGTTTGCCGGTACAGCAATTCCTGGCGGGCCATCCGCTGAAAGTGGGCGATCGCTTCGCTATGCCGGCCTGATTGGCTGGTATTTGATCAGTCGCCGAGGTGGCCGCGTGCCACCGCTTGTTTTTCCAGGCGCTTGGGGGAAAAGACGGTGATTACCTCGTCGAACAGCGCATGCGCCTGCTCGCTATTGTCGCCGCTGAAATTGCAGACGTAGATGTCGAGCGTGACGCTGGCGATCTCTGGCCAGGTATGCACAGCGAGGTGCGATTCGGCGAGGACCACTGTGCCCGTCACGCCGGCCGGCTGGCCGCCGGCGTCCTGAAAGGCATGGAACAGCCGGCCGACCACGGTCAGGCCGTGACGCTGGCAGGCATCGACACAGAATGTTTCCAGCCCTGGGGCGTCGAGCAAGAAGCCGGGCGCGCAACGGCAGTCGTGGAGGTCAGCGATGAGGTGCAGGCCGTTCATGGGACGATTTTAGGGCGTTTCACGTGGAACCCGCTGGCCGAAAATGATTTCGAGCAAGCCGCCCAACCGGTAACCGCCTTCGACAATCCGACGGTCGGCAATGGCCCGGCTTCGGCGGCGGAAATCGTCGGAGATGATAGGCAGGAGGCTGCCATTGGCATCCGGGTAGGCCTCGGCAAGCAGGTCATGACTTTCATCACGCCAAAGTGCCACGTTTCCCTGAGCAGGCGCCGGGTGTGTTTCAAGCAAGCGGGCGGCATTCTGTGCCAGCCGCTTGCCGCGCAACCACGGCGGGCCGGGCAGGTCGTCCCAATAAACATGCAGGTTGCTGAAAGGTAGCCGTTTGTTGAACGGATTTTCGATTTCGACCCGGTTGCCACCTTCGTCGCCGTGCCGTCCGACGTGCAGCGGCTGGTGGATGTCGGCAACGAGGTGGGCCAACCAGGGCAGGGCATATGAAATTTCGGCCTTTTTCCCGGTTGACCGCAGAAGCCGGCTCAGGCGCTCGATTTGGGCGTCCAGTTCGCCGGATTTCGTTTTGCCGGCGGCGTCGAGGTCTACGTAGTGCCAGCGTTTGTGACGGGCGGTGTCGGACAATCCGGAGAGTTTCGGTGTGGCAAGCTCCCTGTCTTCGTCGTAAAAGCGCGGGTCGTTGCGTATGTCGTCGGGCCAGGTCGACGCTTCGGCGAAAATATCGACGCCACTGGCCGAGCGGGATTTTTCGATCCAGCGTTCGTAGTCGGGATGGCGGGACAGTGCTTCGGTGATGGCTGACTGCGCTGCAGGCGACAGTTGCTGCCAGGCAATGACGGCGGTCAGCCGATGGCCGGCCGCATTCCAGGCACTGGCAGGCGTGTGCACGGCAAAGAAAAAGAGGGCGAGGAGGATTTGCCGCATTCGGCCATTATGCCGCGTGCGATAATGGCCGCCTATGTCCAGTTTGCCGCTCAATTCACTCGCTTACGCCCTGTTGCAGGCGTCCCGCATCGATACCGCCGTTCTCGGCGGGCAGAGTCTGGCCGACGGCCTGCTTGGCCGCGTCGAGCCGGAAGCCCGCCCCGCGGTGCAGGATCTCGTTTATGGCAGCCTGCGCGCTTACGGTCGCGGCGATTTCTTCTTGTCCAAACTGTTGCAAAAGCCGCTGGCCAGCGACGAAGTGCGCGCCCTGTTGCTGGTTGCCCTCTATCGTCTGGAAACCCGGCCGGATTCTGCGCATACCGTCGTCGATCAGGCTGTTTCGGCGGCTGCTGAGGTAGCAGGCGGGAATTTCAAGGCGCTGGTCAATGGGGTGTTGCGTAATTTCCTGCGCCAGCAGGCGGCGCTGACTGCTGAATTTGCTGCCGATCCGGTTGCGTCGGCCATGCACCCCGATTGGTGGCTGGCCCAGTTGCAAGCTGCCTTTCCGCTGGACTGGCCGGCTATTGTCGCCGCAGGGAATTCGCCGCCGCCGATGGGTCTGCGCGTCAATACCCGTCGAATCTCGCGTGACGATTACATCATGAAGCTTGCGGCCGAAGGTATTCCCGCCAAACCGGTCGGCGAATGCGGGCTGGCGCTCGACAAGCCGGTGCCGGTCGATGCGCTGCCGGGTTTCGCCGACGGCCTTGTTTCGGTGCAGGATCCGGGTGCCCAGATGGCTGCCACCTTGCTCGATCCGGCGCCGGGTAGCCGCGTTCTGGATGCCTGCGCTGCACCGGGCGGCAAGACGGCACACCTGCTCGAACGTTGTGATCTCGATCTTCTTGCGCTTGATCTCAAACCCGCCCGTTGCCGGCGTATCGCGGATGGTCTCGCGCGCCTCGGTCTGAAAGCCAGCATCGAAGCCGCCGACTGCGTCAAACTGACGAGCTGGTGGGACGGTCGGCCCTTCGACGCAGTGCTTGCTGATGTTCCATGCACGGCGAGTGGCGTGGTGCGCCGCAACCCGGATGCCAAGTGGTTGCGCCGCGAGGCCGACATAGCCAGTTTTGCTGCCGCTCAGGCGCGTATTGTCGATGCCTTGTGGCAGGTCCTGCGGCCGGGCGGTAAACTGCTCTATGTAACCTGCTCTGTTTTTCCGGCCGAAAATGGCGAACAGATGACCCGCTTTCTGGCCCGTCAGCCGCAGGCTTACCGTTGTCACGAAGAACAGCTATTACCGACCGCTGAACACGATGGCTTTTTCTACTGCCTGCTCGAAAAGCGTGCTTGACCACCTGCGCCGATGGCTGCTGTTGCTGGTTTTCGTCCCCGCTGTGGCGTGGACCGCAGAAATTGACATCACCAACCCGCAGCTTTTAGCCAGTGAAGATGGCTATGTTCTCACCGCAGATTTCAAATTTGAATTGAGCCCGCGCCTCGAGGAGGCTGTGACCAAGGGCGTCGTGCTCTATTTCGTTGCCGACTTCGAGCTGTCCAGGGCGCGCTGGTACTGGCTTGATGAAAAGCTGGCCAGCCGCAGTCAGACCTACCGCCTTTCATATCACGCGCTGACCCGGCAATACCGGCTATCGACCGGCGGCCTGCATCAATCCTTTCAGACTTTGACCGAGGCCACACAAGTGCTGTCCCGGTTGCGCAACTGGACTGTTGTCGACAAGAACGACAAATCGGTCCGGGCCGGCGAGCCGTACGAAGCATCACTGCGCATGCGCCTCGACATCACCCAATTGCCGCGCCCCTTCCAGATCACGGCACTGGGCAACAAGGACTGGAGCCTGTCGTCTGACTGGAAGAGATGGCCCGTCAATTCGCTTCCTGCTGCTCCGCAGGCGGAGGCCAGGTGAAGCGGATCATCGCGGCCAGCGGCGCTTTTGCAGCAGCCATAGGCGGCATCCTGTGGTTTCTGCTGCTCATGTCCACCGCAGCCGATACCGTACTTTTCTCGCGCAACTATCCTCTGCTCATAGGGCTCAACGTGGTGCTGGCGCTCGGCATGCTCGGCCTGGTCGGCTGGCAGTTGCGCACCTTGTGGCGCGACTACCAGGCCCAGGTTTTCGGTGCCCGCCTCAAGCTGCGCCTGATGCTGATGTTCGGCGTCATCGCTGTGCTTCCCGGCGCGCTTGTCTATGGTGTTTCGGTGCAGTTCGTGACGCGATCCATCGAGAGCTGGTTCGACGTGCGCGTCGAGAAGGCGCTTGAGTCAGGCGTTCAGCTCGGCCGCTCCGCGCTCGATTCGTTGTTGCTCGATCTCGGCGAAAAAGCCCGTGGTGTGGCGGCCGAACTGTCGGATATTCAGGAGTCTTCCCGCCGCTCGGCCCTGCTGCGACTGCGCGAAGAAAAAGGTGTTCAGTCAGTGGCGCTCTTTTCCGTTGGCGGCCAGTTGTTGTCGAGCGCAACGGCTGACTTGTCGAGCCTGCTTCCTGACTTGCCCAGCCAGTCGCAGTTGAAGCAGGCACGCAGCACACAGATGGTGAGCACCATCGAGGATGATGGCGGCAAGCTTCATCTTCGCGTACTGGTGCCGGTCAGCGCGCGTGGCATGTTCGAGGAGCCGCGCATCCTGCAACTGACCCAGCCCGTGCCATCGGGACTGGCTCACGATGCCGACGCTGTGCAGGCGGTGTATCGCGACTATCAGGAATTGCAGCTGGCCCGCGAAGGTTTGACGCGCATCTATGCCCTGACGTTGACGCTGACCGTGCTCGTCGCGCTCTTTGGTGCCTTCGCGCTGGCCTATGTCATGGCCCGCCGGCTGGCTGCCCCGCTCTACATTCTGGCCGAAGGAACGCAGGCGGTTGCGCAAGGCGACTTCTCCCCGCGGCAGGCCATCTACAGTGGTGATGAGCTCGGCATCCTGACCCAGTCTTTTAACCGGATGACCCGCCAGCTGGATGATGCGCGACGCGAAACGGAGCGTCACCGGGCCGAACTGGAATCGGCGCGCGGTTACCTCGAATCCATCCTGGCCAACCTGTCGACCGGCGTGTTGGTATTCGACCGCCATTTTGTCCTGCGTACCGTCAATGAGGGCGCGCTGAACATTCTGAACGACGATTTCATGGGCCTGGTTGGCTCGGCCGCCGATGACTGGCCTCGCCAGCAGGCGGTTGGAACCTTTATTCGCGAACATTTTTCCGGGACTGACGAAGCCGAATGGCAGGCCCAGCTCGAAATAGAGCGGCCGAACGGTATGCCGCAGGTACTGCTGCTGCGGGGCTCCCGTCTGCCCGAGGCGAGCGGCGGTGGCGATGTGGTGGTTTTCGACGACGTCACCCGCCTGATTGCTGCCCAGCGTAGCGCCGCCTGGGGCGAAGTGGCACGTCGCCTGGCGCACGAAATCAAGAATCCGCTGACGCCGATCCAGTTGTCGGCCGAGCGTCTGCAGTTCAAGCTGGCCGACAAGTTGTCCAATGGTGACGCCGACATGCTGGCGCGCGGCACGCAGACCATCATCAATCAGGTTCAGGCCATGAAACGCATGGTCGACGATTTTCGCGATTACGCGCGGATGCCGGCGCCGGAAGTGGCTGAACTGGATTTGAACGAACTGATCGGCGAAGTGCTGGGGCTCTATGAAAGCTCCTCGGCAACCATCGAATCACGGTTGGCCGCGGACTTGCCGCCGATCCTCGGCGATGCGACACAGCTGCGCCAGATCATTCACAACCTCTTGCGCAACGCCGAAGATGCGCTGGAGGGGCGGGATGGCACACGCATCCTGATACAGACTGAAATGGCCGGCCGCCAGGCACGAATGACCATCGCCGACAATGGCCCCGGGTTCCCGGTCGAATTGCTGCCGCGCATCTTCGAGCCCTATGTCACCACCAAGGCTCGCGGTACGGGTCTCGGCCTGCCCATCGTCAAGAAAATCGTCGAAGAACACCTCGGTACCATCGAAATAAGCAATGCACCCGAAGGCGGCGCGCGGATAGATATTCGCCTGCCCCTCGTGAAAGCGGAGGAAGCCAAAAATGGCAATCATTCTGGTCGTTGACGACGAAGTCGGCATACGCGAACTGCTGTCCGAAATCCTGATCGACGAGGGCTACGATGTCCGCGTCGCCGAAAACGCGACAGCGGCGCGACAGGTTCGCAACGAACTGCGCCCGGATCTTGTCCTGCTCGACATCTGGATGCCGGATACTGACGGCATCACGTTGCTCAAGGAGTGGCACGCAGCCGGCCATCTCAACATGCCGGTGGTCATGATGTCCGGGCACGGCACGATCGATACGGCAGTCGAAGCGACGCGTTTCGGTGCCTTCGATTTCCTCGAAAAACCCATCGCACTGCAAAAGCTGCTCTCTACGGTTCAGAAAGCCCTCAAGCACGACAAGCCGCCGGCGCGCCCGGCGCTGACGCTGGAAGCGTTCAGCCGTCTCACTTTCGTCAAGGAATTCAAGCGGCGTCTGGAGCAGGCGGCGGCCAAGTCCCCCGTATTGCTGATCAAGGGCGCCAATGGTGGCATGGCTGAAATTTGTGCCCGTACCCTGCTGCCGCCGAGGGCGGCGTGGCTTGATCTGTCAAGCCTGAGCAGTGCACTGACCCAGGAAATGCTGGAAAAAGTGACGGGTGGCATCCTGTTTGTGCCGGATATGGCCGGCCTTGGCAAGATGCAGCAAATGAACATGGCTTTTGCGGTCGACCGTCTGGAAAAGCTCAATTTGCAGTTGATCGCTGCCACGGTGAGCAGCACCAGCGCACTCAGCGAAGCGGGTTGGGATAGCAAGCTGCTGGCCCGTGTCGGTGAAATCTGGGTAGCCATGCCATCGTTGGTCGGACATGGCGATGACCTGCCGGAGATTGCCAGTCTCCTGCTGAGCAATTTTGTCGAGCGTGGCGAAGTGCCAGCCCGCCGTCTATCCAGTGCAGCGCTCAACGCACTTCGCAATCTGTCATGGAAGAGCAGTCCGGAGTCGAGCTGGAACGACCTTTACGCACTGGTTCGCAATCTTGCCATCACTTCTCTGGACGAAGAGGTCAGTGCCGAGGACGTCGCTCGGGTCATGCCGCCAGATTCGGCAGGCAGCCCGGAAATACTGTCGCTGCTGCCACTTTTCGATCAACCCCTGCGCGAAGCGCGCGATGCGTTCGAGAAAATGTACTTCGAGCATCACCTGCGCATCGAGGGCGGAAACATGACTAAACTGGCTGATCGATCGGGCTTGGAACGCACGCACCTGTATCGGAAACTCAAGCAACTGGACGTCAAGCTGGGCAAACGAAGCGAAGAATAATTCTCGGGGGAGAAGGGGCAGACATGAAAGTCATCATTCTGGGGGCGGGACAGGTTGGTGCCAGCGTCGCCGAAGGGCTCGTTTCGGAAGAAAACGACATCACGATCGTCGACTACGACGCAGCGCGGCTTGCGCAGCTGCAGGACAGGCTCGATCTGCGCACCGTGGTTGGCGATGCGGCGACCCCGTCGGCGCTACGCAATGCCGGTGCCGACGACGCTGACATGATCATCGCGGTAACCCAAAGCGACCAGTCCAATCTGGTCGCCTGCAAGCTGGCGCACAGCGTTTTCAATGTCCCGACGCGGATTGCCCGGCTGCGTTCGCGTGACTTCCTTGAGGATGAAAGCCTGCTTTCGCCGGAGAACTTCGCGGTGGATTTTGCGCTTTGTCCGGAACAGGTGATCACCGACTACATCCGCCGACTGATCGAGTTTCCCGAAGCTTTGCAGGTGCTCAACTTCGCCAACAATCGGGTCAGTCTGGTCGCAGTCCAGGCCTTCGAGGGTGGCTTGTTGGTAGGCAAGCAGATCAAGGAGATGCGCGATCTTTTACCCCCCGACATGGATGCGCGGATCGCGGCCATCTTTCGGCGCGATCAGCCGGTATTTCCGGAGGGTGATACCGTCGTCGAGGCGGGTGACGAGGTATTTCTGCTGGCGGCAGCCGAACATATCCGGCCGGTCCTGCGCCAGCTTCGCCGGATGATGAAACCGGTTGAGCGCATCATGATCGCCGGGGGCGGCAACATTGGCCTGCGCCTGGCCAAAACGCTCGAGAAACGCTATGAAATCAAGCTTATAGAAGGGCGAAAGGAGCGCGCTGAGACGATAGCGAACGAGCTGAACAATACGCTTGTCCTGCTCGGTGACGCGACCGACGAGGAGTTGCTGGAGCAGGAAAATATCGCTGAAATGGACCTTTTCCTGGCCGTCACCAACGACGACGAAGACAACATCATGTCCGGCAGCCTGGCCAAACGTTTGGGCAGCAAGCGGGTGGTCGCCCTGATCAACCGCCGTGCTTACGCCGAAATGATCGAGGGCGGGCCGATCGATATTGGTATCTCTCCTGCCCAGGTTTCGATTGGTGCCTTGCTGGCCCATGTTCGGCAGGGCGATGTGGCCGAAGTGCACTCCTTGCGGCGCGGCGCCGCCGAGGCGCTCGAGTTGGTCGCCCATGGCGATGCCAAGACGTCCCAGATCATCGGCAAGCGCATCGATCAGATCGATTGGCCGCATGGCGTGACGGTTGCAGCGCTGGTGCGCAATTTCGACAAGGCTGTGATTGTTGGTCAGACTGATGACTGGACGGCCATCACTCGGCATGGTGAGGTTGTCATCGCGCACCACGACACGGTGATCGAGCCGGAGGACCACGTGATTGTCTTCTGTACCCGCAAGAAGCTGGTCAAGAAGGTTGAAAAGTTGTTCCAGGTCAGTTTCCACTTCTTCTGAGGGGTAGACCGTGACGCGTTTTGCCCCTGTCTATCGCGCTCTGGGCATGATCATCATGCTCTTTGGCATGACCATGCTGGCGCCGCTGATTCTTTCCTACGTTACCAATGATGGGGCGCAGGCGGTGTACGACGAATCCTTCGCGCTGACGATGCTGTGCGGAGCCTTCCTCTGGTACCGCTATCGTCGCTGCAAACGCGAGTTGAACATTCGCGACGGCTTCCTGATGGTGGTTCTGGTGTGGACCGTTCTGCCAGCCTTTGCCGCGGTTCCGCTGATGCTGCACCTTGGCATCAGTCACACCGATGCCTATTTCGAGACAGTCTCTGGTTTGACGACTACGGGCTCAACGGTTTTGTCGAACCTTGATACCTTGCCCATGTCGATCAACCTATGGCGTCACCAGCTGGTTTGGGTGGGTGGGATGGGGTTGATTGTGCTGGCCATTGCGATCCTGCCCTTGCTCGGCATTGGCGGTCGGCAGATGTTTAAGGCTGAAACGCCGGGGCCGATGAAGGACTCGAAGATGACCCCACGCATTGCCGAGACAGCGAAGGGGCTGTGGCTGGTTTATCTGGCCGTGACGGTTGCCTGTGTCCTGTGCTATCGCTGGGCGGGTATGGACTGGTTCGACGCAGTTTGTCATACCTTTTCAACCATGGGGCTGGGTGGATTTTCAACCCACGATGCCAGTTTTGGTCACTTCAACTCCCCTGCCATCGAGGGAGTCGCCATCGTCTTCATGCTGATTGCCGGCATGAATTTTGGCACGCTCTTTCTCGCCGTCAGCGGACGTTCGTTGAAGCCTTACCGCCACGATCCGGAGGCCGTATGGTTCCTTGGCGTCACCTTGCTGAGCATCGTGGTGGTCGCCATGTACATCTGGAAAGACGGGGTTTATCCGGATCTCGACACGGCGATGCGCCATGTTGCTTTCAATTTGGTGTCCATTGCGACGACCACCGGTTTTGCCAGCGTTGACTATGCGCTGTGGCCCATTTTTGCGCCATTGTGGATGCTGTTTCTGTCCAGTTTTGTCACTAGCGCTGGTTCGACCGGGGGTGGCATCAAAATGATGCGGGCACTGCTGCTTTATAAACAGGTTTATCGGGAGCTGGTACGCGCCATGCACCCGAACGCCGTATATAACATTCGTATCGGCGGTCAGACGGCGCCCCAACCCATCCTCTTCGCGGTGCTTTCCTTCGCCTTCATGTACATGGTCAGTATTGTCTCTCTGACCTTGATTCTGGCATTTACCGGCCTCGACATCGTTTCGGCATTTACCGCCATTGTCGCCAGCGTCAACAACACCGGCCCGGGCCTTGGCGTGGTTGGGCCATCGACGACCTATGCGGTTCTCGAGGATTTCCAGACCTGGATCTGCATTTTCGCCATGCTGCTCGGACGCCTCGAAATATTCACGCTTCTGGTCGTTCTGACCCCCGCCTTCTGGCGGAAGTGACCTGCGCCCCGGAAAGGCGGATAATTCCGCCTTTCCGATTTTCTGGCGGAGTCCGACGTGAGCCGACCCAAGAACGATACTTTCCTGCGCGCCCTTCTCAAAGAGCCGACCGAATACACCCCGCTATGGCTCATGCGCCAGGCCGGACGTTACCTGCCCGAGTATTGCGAAACCCGCAAACGGGCTGGCAACTTCCTGAACCTCTGCAAATCGCCGAGCATGGCCTGCGAAGTGACGTTGCAGCCGCTGGCCCGCTACGACCTCGACGCCGCGATCCTGTTTTCCGACATCCTGACGGTGCCCGATGCCATGGGCCTTGGCCTCTACTTCGCCGAAGGCGAGGGCCCGAAATTCGAGCGTCCGCTGCGCGAGGAGTGGGCGATCAACAACCTGACGGTGACCGATCCCTACGAGCATCTCGGTTACGTCATGGATGCCGTTTCGGAAATCCGCCGCGCTCTGGATAACTCGGTTCCGCTCATCGGCTTTTCCGGCAGCCCCTACACGCTCGCCTGCTACATGGTCGAAGGTGAGGGCTCCAGTGACTTCCGCAACATCAAGGGCATGCTCTACAACCGCCCGGACCTCCTGCACCGCATCCTGTCGGTGACGGCGGACTCCGTGATTGCCTACCTGAACGCCCAGATCGACTGTGGCGCCCAGGCGGTGATGATCTTCGATACCTGGGGCGGCTCGTTGTCCAACGCGGCCTACGAAGAATTTTCCTTGCAATACATGCGTCGTATCGTTGCCGGCCTGAAGAAGGAAAAGGACGGTCAACGCATTCCGAGCATCGTCTTTACCAAGAACGGCGGCCTGTGGCTGGAAAAGATCGCCGACATCGGTTGCGATGCCGTCGGTCTTGACTGGACCATCGACATCGGTGACGCGCGCCGTCGCGTTGGTGACAAGGTCGCGCTGCAGGGCAACCTCGACCCGAACGTGTTGTTTGCGCAGCCGGAAATCGTCGCTGCCGAAGCGAAAAAAGTGCTCGACAGCTTCGGGTCCGGCAACACAGGCCACGTTTTCAACCTGGGTCATGGCATTTCGCAATTCACGCCGCCGGAAAGCGTTACTGCCCTGGTTGAAACGGTGCATTCCTACAGCCGTGTATTACGTAAGTGATACCCAAAAAGTGAGGGGTAAGGCTTGACTTATACACAGAGTTTTGCCTCTCGCGAGAAATAAATTTCCCAAAGTACTTGACTCGACATGGTTTATTTAAATAATTGAATTTAAACGAATAATCATGTTGCTCAATATTTCGGCAGCGTGACGGAATCCTTACCAAACCGTTACACAGAGCCAAAGTCAAAAATAAATCCACAAAGTTATCCACAGAATTTGTGGACAACTCAAAAACCCTGGTTTGGGGTCGCAATAAGCCCGAATTTTTGGAGAAATAGCGGCTTTGGCCGGTAAATCCATGCCCGTTTTGCGCGTTGCCCTCGATTTACCATTGCACCGCCTTTTTGATTATGTGGCCGAAACGGCGTCGACCGCAGATATTGGCTATCGGGTTCGTGTCCCATTCGGCCGGGGCGAGAAGCTGGGCGTTATCGTCGAGGTTGTTGGCGAAAGCGACTGGCCTCTTGACCAGCTGAAGCAGGCAGTCGAAATTTTGCGCGACTTGCCGCCGCTACCCGCCGATTTCTTTCGACTCTGCGAATTTGCGAGCACTTACTATCAGGCAGCCTTCGGTGAAGTTGTACTTCAGGCCTTGCCGGTTGGTCTAAAACGCCTTGATCCGCCGGACCGGCGCAGCGGACGGGCCATTCGAAAACCGGAGGCAATTCAGCCGCCAGCGCTGACTGACGAGCAGACTGCGGCTTTGGCCGCCATTGATCCCGGCGCCGGTTTTTCCGTCCATCTGTTGCATGGCGTAACCGGTAGCGGCAAGACCGAAGTCTATCTGCGCCTTGTCGAGCAAGCCTTGGCGGCCGGCCGACAAGCCCTGTTGCTGGTCCCGGAAATCAACCTGACGCCGCAACTGGAAGGCCGGGTTCGCGCCCGCTTTCCCGAGGCCGGGGTTGTTTCCCTGCACAGCGAACTGGCTGAGGCGGCGCGCGAGCGCAACTGGCGGGCGGCCTTTGCCGGTGAGGCGAGCATCATTCTGGGTACGCGGCTCTCGATTTTCACGCCGCTACCCCGGCTTGGCCTGATTGTCATTGATGAAGAGCACGATCCGTCCTTCAAGCAGCAGGACGGCATGCGCTATTCGGCGCGCGATGTCGGCGTGTTTCGGGCGCATCAGCTGGGCATTCCCATTCTGCTTGGCTCGGCGACGCCGTCGCTGGAGTCGTGGGCCAATGCGCAGGGCGGTCGGTATGGCTTGCTGACCCTGAATCAGCGGGCCAACCCGGAAGCGACCCTGCCTGCGGTCCACATCATCAATACGCGCAAAATGGTCTTGAAGGAGGGCGTCAGCGAACCCTTGATCGCCGCCATCAAGGAACGTCTGGCACGTGGCGAACAGAGCCTCGTCTTCCTGAACCGCCGGGGTTATGCGCCGGTGCTGGCGTGCCCCGCCTGCGGATGGATATCGCGCTGCACGCGCTGCGCCGCCAACATGGTGCTGCATCTCGCCGACCGCCGCCTGCGCTGCCATCACTGCGGTTGTGAACACCGCGTCCCGAAAGCATGCCCGATCTGCGGCAATCAGGATATCCATCCCTTCGGGCGGGGTACGCAACGGCTTGAAGTCTGGTTGCAGGAGCAGTTTCCCGAGGCGCGCATCCTGCGTGTCGACCGCGATTCGGTGAAGAGTCGCAAGCAGTGGGAGGCCATGCTGGAGCTGATCCATGGCGGTCAGGCCGACATTCTGGTCGGAACCCAGATGCTGGCCAAAGGCCACGACTTCCCCAAACTGACGCTGGTTGGCGCGCTTGGTGCCGATGCCGCGCTCTACGCCGCCGACTGGCGCGCACCGGAGCGCTTGTTCGCGCAGTTGATGCAGGTTGCCGGCCGGGCAGGTCGGGCCGAACTGAAGGGCGAGGTGCTGATCCAGACCGAGTATCCTGATCACCCGCTGTTTGCTGCGCTGGCCGATCACGACTTCCCGGGCTTCGCTGCCCAGCAACTCAAGGAGCGCGAACAGGCCGGTTTCCCGCCCTATGCTTTCCAGGCGGTCTTGCGCGCAGAGGCGCCGGAAATGACCGATTCCATCGCATTTCTGAACTCGGCTGCCGCCTTGCCACTTATCGGCGAGCACGAAAACGTCATGATTTACGACCCGGTGCCGATGAAACTGGCGCGGCTGGCCAATTTGGAACGTGGCCAGCTCCTTGCCGAATCCTGTTCGCGCCCGGCTTTGCAGAATTTCCTGCCGCGCTGGCGGGAGGCGATCGAAGGCATCAAGGCACCATCGAAATTGCGCTGGCACATCGAGGTAGATCCGCTGGAGTTCTGATTTTCGGTTCGCTTCGGCACACCCCTTGCAATGGAGTCATTCCAATCACCGTAAGGAGTGCGACATGAAGATTCAGGAATCGGACGTTCAACTCTCGGCCACGCACGAAGCCAAGCGCAGCCAGTCGCTGGAAATGACCACGGAGCGGGAGTTCAAGCGCATTTTCGAGCATCTTGCGCTCAGTACGGATGAGCAGCGGATGAGCGAGCGGCAGAAGTTGCAGGCGTTGCTGCAATCGCTGATCGACGCCATTCTGGCGGCAATGGATGGCAAGAAATGCGGGGAAAACTTTGCCGCTTGCGAGGAATTGCCGGCTGAGCCTGCCGCCGCCCGTAGTGGCATTGAGATCAACTGGAAGCGCACGGTCCGGGAAACGGTGAGCGAGTCCGAAAAAACCACTGTTTGCGGCAAGGGCACCGTGACGACCTGCGACGGCAGAGCCATAGCGTTCGATTACACGCTGGCCATGGAGCGCAATTTCAATAGCCAGAAGGTCGAAGAGGAGAGCGGCACGGTCAAGCTCAGTGATCCGCTCATGCTGAGCTTCAATGGTGCTGCCTGTGAGCTGACCGAGGACAGTATTTGCTTCGATCTGAACGCCGACGGCACGCCCGAGCAGATTCCCGGCATGGGCAAGGGGAGCGGCTTTCTGGTTTTCGACCGGAATGGCAACGGCAAGGCCGACGATGGCAGCGAACTGTTCGGTGTGGCCAGCGGCAATGGTTTCGCCGATCTGGCCAAACTCGACAGCGACCGCAACGGATGGATCGACGAGGCTGACGCCGCATTCAGCCAGCTCGGGATCTGGTCCGGCGATGGTTTCGGTTCGCTCAAGGAGCAGGGCGTCGGGGCGCTGTTCACTTCTGCGGTCAACGCCGAATTTTCACTAAAAACGAAATCCAACGAACTGCTCGGGCAGATTCGGGCAGCCGGGCTGTATCTTTCCGAGGCGGGGGAGGTTGGCCACATGCAGCAGGTCGACCTCGCCGTGTCAGACTTGCCGGCCGGGCCTGACCATCCAGAGCAGGGACAGAAGCTGGCCGCCTAGCAGCGTGTAGAAGGCTGCGCGGAAAGCCGCATCGCTGGCCCAGCCTTGAGTCTGCAGGGCATCGACAAGGATGCCGATGCCCCATTGCAGGCCGAAGGCGCCAAGGAACACCAGCAGGTTGAGGGCGGTGTTGGCGCGCCCCGAGAGCGCTGGCGGGAAAGCCTGGGCGACCAGCGAATAGGAAACATTGGAGAGCGAAAAGCAGGCGCCGAGGATGGGCCACAGCAAGTTGCCGGCGAAGCTTGGCTGGAAGCTGATCAGGGCCAGCAAGCTGATGGCAAGGAACATGGAGGCGCGATAAATCGTGTCGAGCTTGATGCCTCGCCGAACGAGGCCGGTGGCAAAGAAGCCCATGAACAGGAAGCCGACCAGCATGGCGCCGCTCATCCAGGTCAGGCGGACCGCGATATCGGCGCGGCTCATGCCTTCGAGCACACTCATCCAGCGCGAAGCCCAGAGGCCCTGCACGGCCATGAAACCGCCGGTGAACCAGAAGCCCATCGGTGCGTAGCGCCAGAAATGCGCACTGGAAAAAATGCTTTTTACCCCCGCCAGCTGGGCGGCGAAGCCGGTGCCGCCTTGCTCTACCGGCTTGTCTGGCACTGCGAACCAGAGTGTGGCGGCGACAGCCAAGGTGGCCCCAGCCAGACCGAAGGCGATTTCCTGCCAGCTGGCGAAGCCGAGCGCCATTTCCAGTGGCTTCGAGGCCGCCAGCGCGCCGAGACCGCCTGAAGCCATCACCCAGCCGGTCAGCGACGCCTGCCGTTCGGGCGGGAACCATTGGGCAAAGGCCTTGAACGAGGCCATCAGGCAGGCCGAAACACCCAAGCCGATCATGGCACGGCCGATGGCCAGGCCACCCAGCGTATCGGACAGCGCGAAGACGGCAGCGCCGGCGGCCGCAATGAGCAGCAGGCCGGCTTCGACACGACGCGGACCGAAGCGGTCGAGCAGCATGCCAAGCGGCAACTGGGCGGCACCGAAGGCGAGAAAATAGGTGCTGGTCAGCAGGCCCAGTGCGTTGTCGCCGAGATTCAGCTCGCGGGCGAGGACCGGCCCGATGACGGCGTTGGCCGTTCGGTAGAGGTAGGACAGGAAATAGCCGGCGGCAAACGGCAGGAACAGCCTGACCCAGAGGCTGCGGGTGTCGGGATGGTTCATGGGTTCTCCGGTTTCACGTGGAACGGAGAAGCTGCCGGCACGGGTTTGTCGGAATTCTTGCGGAGCCAATCGACACGCAAGGCAATTTTCTGTCGCCAGTTCAGGGCGATGCCGGGGCTGGCGGCCAGTCTTTCCAGGTCGGCGAGGTCGGGACGGTGGGCTTGCCAGCACAGCATCGCTTCGGCCAGCGTGAAGCTGCCTTCTGCCGGATGCTGCAGTTCCAGCGAATCGCCCGGCGCCACGCGGCCGGGTGTGACAACCCGCCAGTACCAGCCGGTCAGGCGGTGCTCGGCGATAAAGGCAGCCATGCCATCGCTGGCAAAGCGCTCATCAACTTTCCAGCACGGGTTGCGCGGCTGGCAAACCTGCAGCTCGGCGCTGCCAAGGCGCCAGATGTCGCCAATCCGGACATCGCTTTCATCAAGGTCGGCCGTCGAGATGTTTTCGCCGAGGCTGCCGATGACGAGGTGCGGCGCGGCGTCCGGGAAGCGCTCGGCGAGTTTGGCGTAATGGCGCGCCGGGTAGAGATGGACCGCTTTTTCGGGGCCGCCATGGACGCGCCGATCGGCCTGCTCGTCGCCAACGAAGCCGTCACTGCCAAGTTCGAGCGGACCGGTCGCCGGCTGCTTGTACATGCCGGTCGGGCGACCGGATTCAGGGAGCGGTCGTATGCCGCCGATGAAGAGGGAAACGTGTGCCATGGTTGGCGGATTTTGCCATCAATCCCACAACCATGCTGCGCCGCGTACCCCCGAGGAATCCCCATGTGCCGGCGGCCGGAATTGGGTGTTGAAAACGTCCGAAAAAACGTGTCGACAGCAGCATTCCGGCAGGTTTTGATAAAGCCGCTGCATTTTCGATAATCCGCCGCCGATGACAACCACCTCAGGGTCGAGAAGATTGATGACGCCGGCCAGGGCACGACCGAGGCGTTCCTCGTAGCGGCAAAGCGAGGCTTCATAGGCGGCGTCGCCGCTGGCAGCGAGGCGGTCGATTTCGCTGGCGCTCAGCATCTGCCCTGTGTGGCGCAGGTGATCGGCGGCCAATGCAGGGCCGGACAGATAGGTTTCAACGCAGCCGGTGCGACCACAGTAGCAGGCGGGCAGAGGAAGGTCGTCGCCGCTGGGAAGGGGCAGCGGATTGTGTCCCCACTCGCCGGCGATGGCATTGGCCCCGGTCACCACTTGCCGGTTGATGACGATGCCGCCACCGACGCCGGTCCCTAGAATGATGCCGAAAACGATCCTGGCGTCCTGTCCGCTCCCATCGACTGCCTCGGAGAGGGCAAAGCAATTGGCGTCGTTGGCCAGCCGGACTTCACGTTGGAGCAGTGCCTGCAAGTCGCGCTTCAATGGCTTGCCGATCAGGCAGGTGGAGTTTGCGTTCTTGATCAGCCCCGTACTGAGCGATTCGGCACCAGGAATGCCGACGCCGACGCTGCCACGTTGTCCGAGGGTGTTTTCGGCTCTCTCAACCAGCCCGGCAATGGCCATGACGGTTGCCATGTAGTCGCCCTGTGGCGTTGGTATGCGCTGGCGGAGCAATTCACGGCCGTCCTCTGCCAGTGCGATGATTTCGGTCTTGCTGCCGCCAAGGTCTATGCCCAGGCGCATCAGACGCGAACGGCGACGCCCTTGACGTTGCCGTAGGTGGTCGTCAGCGTGCGCAGGACACTGGCCCCGGCTTCGAGCAGCAGCATGAACAGATTGCGCTCGGTGTAGAGGCAAACCGGCTGACGAATTCCGTATTTTTCTGCCAGAGCTGGTGCCAGTTCACCAAAACGCTCGTTGATGACGGATTCTGCAGCAGCATATCCTTCACTCAGTTCGGAGTGCAGGCCAAGGACGGAAAGGTAGAGCTTGCCGCCAATCTTGAGTTTCAGCAGTAGTTGCCGGACGACCCGCCGGGCCTCTTCGTACGGCATGGCGCACAGCCCACGGCGAATGACGATGATGTCGAATGGCTCGCCTTGAAAGGATTCAGGGATGTCAGCCAAGGTACTTCCGGTGAAGCGAATTTCTTCACGTAGTCCGGCTGCCAGAATTCTGCCTTCGATGTCCTGCTGAACATCGGATTTGTCGGCAACGACAACCTGGGCGCCGAGGCGGGCAAACTTGATGGCCATCTCGCAGCGCTTGTCCGAAATGATGAGTACCGATACGCGCTGATCAAAACGGTGACGCTTGACGCATTCTTCCAGCGCGTAGCGCTCAATCTCGTCAGCACCAGTCTCAAGCGGATTGGCAGTAATATTTGCAGACATGATTTTTGTCTCCCTTCGAGTCATTGTGCCCAAGGCGGCGCAGCGTGACAACCGGGAACCGATGCAGTGAAAGGAAATAAATGCTAGTCCGCTTTTTATCCAGCGAAACCGGGGAAATCCTGATGTTTGCCGATGCGGCAAGACCGTTGTTGCAGGTGCTTGGCAAGGCTACATCAGCGCGTGGAACCTTCACCCAGGCGGAGATGGCATCAGCCGCGCAAACCTTGCGCGATGCGGTGAAGCGGGCCGATGCGCCGCCGCCACCGCCGGATGAAGATGAACGGGACGAGACAGGGAAAAAGAAGGAGCCTGTTGTGGCAATGAGTCAGCGTGCCTGGCCAATGATCGACATGCTGGAGCGGACCAGCAAGGGTGGGCCGAAAGCAAATATCGTCTGGGAAGCGTCGGCTGATTTCTGAGTGTTTGATCAGCCGGCTGATGCGATGCTGAAGCCGGCTGCGATTCCATTGATGACGATACGCAGTTCCTTTTCGAACTGGGCAAACGTTGCTTCGGATGGCATGTGGCCATCGTGCAACTCGTGTTCAAGGGCTTTTGCAGCATCTTGCAGGCCCATGGCGCCAATGGTTCCAGCCAGCCCCTTGACGCTGTGGGCATTGCGTTCGGCGGTTGAATAGTCGCCATTCGCCAGCGTGGCTCGAATTACCTGCGGCGAATCGTGTAGCCGGGAATGAAAGTCGCGCAGGATTTTTTCAAAAAGCGCGGGCTTGTTCATCATGCGCCGCAGGCCGTCGACCTTGTCGATGCCGGGCAGTTCGGGCAGTTCGTCACCGACGGTCATCG
Source organism: Betaproteobacteria bacterium (assembly GCA_016705475.1). Taxonomy (GTDB): domain Bacteria; phylum Pseudomonadota; class Gammaproteobacteria; order Burkholderiales; family Rhodocyclaceae; genus Azonexus. Next base: position 177,962 of record JADIYD010000006.1, read on the forward strand.
GTGTTCCTTTCGGCGATGAAAGGGATGTCCAGAGCGTTCATGTTGGATTTGAGGTCGTTCATCTTGCGGTGTGGCGATGTTAATGTCATAGAGCGTCGTTTTCAATGTGAGTGATTCCAATCACAGCATCGAAAATAGCTAGAACAGCTCGATGTCGTCGTTCTTTTCCTTCATTTCCGCCATGAATTTATCGACGGCCTCTTGAACCGGCATACCTTGCATGACGGCTTCGAACATGGCGATTTCCTCGCGCGTTGTGTATTTGATCCTGATCTTGTCCTGCAGGGAGACCCATTCGCTGGGGTTGTACAGACGCCGTCCATCGGCCACCAGATTGCTCAGGTCGCCTAGGCTGATGCCAACGTGGGCCAGACGCTGCACGAGTTTGTCGTAGAACTGGAAGGCAATGATGGCCTGATGGACCATGCCGGAAACGTGTTCTGAAATGCCGCTCAGGTTTTGCTTGGCAACGCCTGTTTCGCCCTGGTCGGGCAGGGTCTGTACGGTCTCGGAAATCAGGCGCATGTAGCCGGCCATGCTCGTAAACGAATTGGTCAGCACCTCGACCGAGGCGTTGCTGTCCTTCATTGCGGACTCTATCTGCACGGCAGCGAGTTCGAGCATCAGAACTGTTTCGCGAACCTGACTCCAGTTCAGGTCCGGCATATGGGCGCTCGTACCGCGCGGTTCGGTCGTATCTTCACTCATTTCATGTTCCCTTGGCTGGCTGGAAACTATAGCGCAATTCATGCTGGTGTTTCCAATGCTCCCGAAGCCTTTCGTGCCGAATTGGCGACTTGGCGCCATAATTTGGTCATGAAATACCGAACAAATTTCATTTTCGCCCTTTTTTCGTGGTCGACCGCAGCAATAACGGCACCAGCGCTGGTGGCGATCGATGTCGGGCATGGCGGCATTGATGGCGGCGCGACGAGCGCCCGCGGCCGTCCGGAATATGCTTTTAACCGCGAATTCGCCGGGGTTCTCGCTGGCGTCTTGCGCGAGCGTGGTCAGGATGTCCGTGAAGTCAATTTCGCCGGCAACATTGGCAGCCTGGTCGCACGGCCCCAACAGGCAGCGGGCAGCGACTTTTTCATTTCCATTCACCACGACTCGATAGGCGAAGCCTGGTTGAAACCGTGGGTCTGGGAAGGCAACGAGCAGACCTACACCGAGGTCAAGCGCGGCTACGGAATTTTCATCTCGGCGCAGAATCCGGACCCGGAAACCAGTTTGCGCTGCGCGTCGAGCATGGGCGCCATGCTGCGTCGCGCTGGCTTCGAGCCTTCAAGCTGGCATGGCCGCAAGCATTTGCCGGCGGATGCCGAAAACGGCGTCTGGTATTACGACAAGCTTGTCGTGCTCTACCGGACGACCTTGCCGGCGGTACTCTTCGAAGCCGGCGTGATCAAACATCGTGACGAAGAGCTGGAACTGGCTGATCCCGAGCGTCAGGCCCGGATGGCTGACGCGCTGGCCACGGGAATCTCGGCCTGCCTGTTCGTTACAGGAAAATCGGCTCCGGAGTGAGGTCGACGGCGAATTTGGCTTTCACGTCGGCCTGTACGGCAGCCATCGTGCGCCGTACGTCGGCGCCGGTCGCCCCGCCACGATTGACCAACACCAGCGCCTGCTTTTCGTACATGCCGACCGGGCCGAGGTTTTTTCCCTTCCAGCCGGCCTGCTCAATCAGCCAGCCGGCCGCGAGCTTGACCCGCCCATCCGGCTGCGGGTAACGGGGCAGGGGCGGGTAGTCGGCGGCCAGAGAATCGGCCAGCGCCGCCTCGACCACCGGATTGTGGAAAAAACTGCCCGCATTCGGGATCAAGGCCGGGTCCGGCAACTTGCGCTGGCGAACGGCGATGATGGCGTTGGCGATGTCCTGCGGCGACGGGCTTGCGATTTGTCGGGCCGCCAGTTCCTGCGTTACATCGGCATAACGCATGTTGGGCGTCCACGCCTTCGGTAACCGGAAAACGACCGACGTGATTGCCATTCGTCCGCTCAAATGCCAGCCTTCCTGCTTGAAAACGCTGTCGCGGTAACCGAATTCGCACGTGCTGCGGTCAACCGTCAAAAAAGTCTGTTTTTCAAAATCCCAGGCGGTCAATGAATGGAAGCACTCACCAACTTCCAGGCCGTAGGCGCCGATATTCTGGATAGGCGCAGCACCGACTGTGCCGGGAATGAGGCTCAGGTTCTCCAGCCCCGGCCAGCCCTGCTGCAGAGTCCATTGCACGAAGTCATGCCAGTTCTCGCCAGCCCCGGCCTCGATGTAGAACGCGTCGCTGTCTTCCTTGAGCAGGCGTTTGCCGGGGATTGCCATGTGCAGAACCAGGCCGTTGAAATCGCCGGTCAGCACCAGGTTGCTGCCGCCACCGAGGATGAAGCGCGGTTGGTCAGGCAGCTCGGCGGCTGTCAGCTGCTCGGGGGTGGTGATTCTTTGATACGCGGCAGCGCGCCCGGGCAGGGCCAGCGTGTTGAAAGGACTCAGGTCGACGTTTTGTACGGAATTCATAGGCGCGATTTTCGTCGATTTCGGGCCGTGTTTGGCGTTTGCCTGTCGCTCGTTTGCCTTCTTGACCCGGGTGTCATCCTGAGAGTAAAACGAGATCAACAGATTGGGTCCGACATCGGGCTCGCCTGGACAGATGAGGGCAAAGAAATGAAACCTCCTGACCGGCATCTCTGGCAGCGATTCTGGGCAATAGCCTCTCCATATTGGCGTCTGGACGAGAAGTTCAAGGCGTGGGGATTGCTCGCGCTACTCGTCTTGCTGCTGCTTGGGCAGACGCGTTTTGCCGTTCTCTTCAACGAGCAGACGGGAGAATTCACCTCGGCGCTGGCCGCGCGCGACGAGGAGCGATTCTGGGCGTCGATCAAGTATTGCCTGTGGCTGCTGCTTGCCGCCTTGCCGATCTACGCCCTCTATTATTTCGTTCGCGACACGCTCGGCCTTTACTGGCGACGCTGGCTGACCCACCGGTTCCTCGACAGCTATTTCAGCCACCGGCATTTCTACGAACTGAATGCGAACGCCGGCATCGACAATCCGGACCAGCGCATCGCGGAAGACATCAACACCTTTACCCAGCGTTCGCTCTATTTCCTGCTCATTTTCATCGGTTCGGTGCTCCAACTGGTGGCGTTCAGTGCCGTGCTGTGGGCAATCTCGCGGGAACTCGTCTATTTCCTGACGTTTTACGCCACGGCCGGCACGCTGATCACCATTTTTGTTTTCGGCAACCGGCTCATGAACCTCAATTTTCACCAGTTGCGGCGCGAAGCCGATTTTCGCTTCGGCCTTGTGCGTATTCGCGAGAACGCCGAGTCGATTGCTTTGTATCGCGGCGAGGCGCAGGAGCTGCAGCAGGTCAGGCAGCGTTTTGCCCAGGCTTTCAAGAATTTCAAGCGCCTGATCCGCAGCCAGCTCGGTCTCAATTTCTTCCAGCATGCCTACGGCCTGCTGACCATCGTGTTGCCCAGCGCCATCATCGCCTCGCGGGTTCTGTCCGGCGAGCTCGAAGTCGGGCGGGCGATACAGGCTGCAGGCGCCTTTGCCGCCGTGCTCGCTGCGTTTTCCCTGATCGTCGAGAATTTCGAGAGCCTGAGCCGCTTTGCTGCCGGTGTCGAGCGGCTCGATACCCTGGCGCGCTTCCTTCCGGGCCATCCGGCGGGCCATGTAGCCAATACCCGCACCATCCTCTCAGTCGATGCGCCGAAAGTGACCCTCGATAACGTCACCCTGCAGACACCAAACTACGAGCGAACCCTCGTTCAGAACCTGTCCATCGAGGTGCGGCCGGGTGACAGCCTGATGATTGTCGGCCAGAGCGGCAGCGGCAAGAGCTCCTTGCTACGCGCCATTGCGGGTATCTGGTACGCCGGCAGCGGCACCATTTTTCGGCCACAGCCGAATGACATCCTCTTCCTGCCCCAGCAGCCCTATATGTTGCTCGGTACCCTGCGCAGCCAGTTGCTCTATCCGCACAAGGGCCGCTCCTTTCCCGATGCGCAACTGCTCAAGGTGCTGGAGAGCGTGAATCTGCCGGACCTGGCCAACCGCTTCGGGGGACTGGATACCGAAATGGACTGGCAGAAGGTGCTGTCGGTGGGCGAGCAGCAACGCCTGGCCTTTGCGCGCATCCTGCTCAGCAAACCCCGATTTGCCATTCTTGATGAGGCGACCAGCGCCCTCGACAGCGCCAACGAGACGGCGCTATACCAGCAATTGCTGCAAATGAAGACGACACTGATCAGCGTCGCCCATCGACCGGCGATTCTCCAGTACCACAAGCAGGTACTGGAGCTGACCGGCGATGGCCGGTGGCACGCCTGCGCTGCCGAAGACTATTGCTTCAGGCGGGAAGACGCTGAGCAATAGGCCTCAGCACAGAACTACAGCAGCGGTGCCAGCCAGTATTCGGCATCCTTGATCGACATGCCCTTGCGATTCGCCCAATCCTCGAGCTGATCGCGTCCGATCTTGGGTATGGCGAAATAGGCTGCGGCTGGGTGGCCGATGTAGAAACCCGACACCGCGGCGGCCGGCATCATGGCGCAGGACTCGGTCAGTTCCATGCCGGCATTGGCTGGTGCGTTGAGCAGGGCAAAGAGTTCGCGCTTGGCGGTGTGATCCGGACACGCCGGGTAGCCGGGGGCAGGGCGGATGCCTTTGTATTGCTCGTTGATCAGCTCGGCATTGGTAAATGATTCTTCGTTGGCGTAGCCCCAGTACCGGGTGCGGATCTGGAGGTGCAGCCATTCCGCGCGGCTTCGGCCAGCCGGTCGGCCAGGGACTTGAGCATGATTGCCGAGTAATCGTCGTTGGCGGCTTCGAAGGCGGCGACGCGCTCCTCGATGCGGTGGCCGGCGGTGACGGCGAAGGCGCCGACATAGTCGCGCTCACCGACGAAATCGGCCAGGGCCATGTTGTAGCGTCCCTTGGGTTGTTTGTGCTGTTGGCGCAGGCCGACCCAACGGGTCAGTTCAGTGGTCCGACTTTCGTCGGCGTAAATGATGATGTCTTCGTTTTCGGCGCTGGCCGGATAAAGGCCAAAGACGGCACGGGCGCTCAGCCAGTTTTCGCTGACGATTTTGGCCAGCATTTTCTTGGCGTCGGCGTACAACTGGCGGGCGGTTTCGCCGACGGTTTCGTTCTCGAGGATGGCCGGATAGCGGCCGGCCAGATCCCAACTCTGGAAGAATGGTGTCCAGTCGATGAGCAAGGCCAGATCAGTCAGACTCGGGTTGAGGGTTTGCAGGCCGAGCTGTTTGGGTTTGATCGGGGTAAAAGCATCGTTCCACGTGAAACGATTGGCACGGGCCTCTTCCAGCGAGACCATCGTCGGGCCCTTGCGGCCGGCGTGTTCGGCGCGCACGGCTTCGTATTCGGTGACGATTTCAGCCATGTAGCCATCGCGCTGATCGACCGAGAGCAGCTTGGTGGCGACGCCGACGGCGCGCGAGGCGTCCGGCACGTAAACGACGGCGCCTTCGGTATTGGGGGCGATCTTGATCGCGGTGTGGGCGCGGCTGGTCGTCGCGCCGCCGATCAGCAGCGGCTGCTTCATGTTCAGGCGCTGCATTTCGCTGGCGACGTGGGCCATTTCTTCGAGCGACGGGGTGATCAGGCCGGACAGGCCGATGATGTCGACGCGATGCTCGAGCGCCGCTTTCAGGATGTTGTCGCAACTGACCATGACGCCGAGGTCGACCACGTCGTAGCCGTTGCAGCCGAGCACGACGCCGACGATGTTCTTGCCGATGTCGTGCACGTCGCCCTTGACCGTCGCCATCAGGATCTTGCCCTTGCTGCCCAGCCCGGTGCGGGTCTTTTCCGCCTCGATGTAGGGCAGCAGATGGGCCACCGCCTGCTTCATGACGCGGGCAGATTTGACGACCTGCGGCAGGAACATCTTGCCGGCGCCGAAGAGGTCGCCGACATGGTTCATGCCGTTCATGAGCGGGCCTTCGATGACGGAAAGCGGCGGCTTGCCTTCGCTTTCCAGCTTGGCCCGCACTTCTTCGGTATCGGCCACGACGAAATCGGTAATGCCCTTGATCAGCGCGTGTTCGAGGCGCTTTTCGACGGCTTGCTCGCGCCACGAAAGGTCCGGCCCGGTATCCTTGGCCTTGCCTTCCTTGACCGTCTGGGCGAAATCGACCAGCGCCTCGCCAGCGTCTGGGTTGCGGTTCAAAACCACGTCCTCGACCTTCTCGCGCAGCACCGGATCGAGATCGTCGTAGATGCCGAGCATGCCGGCATTGACGATGCCCATGGTCATGCCGGCCTTGATCGCGTGGTAAAGAAAAACGGTGTGGATCGCCTCGCGCACGGCATCGTTGCCGCGGAAAGAAAACGACACGTTGGAAACGCCGCCGGAAATGTGGGCGTGCGGCAGGTTCTGCTTGATCCAGCGCACCGAGTCGATGAAATCGACGGCGTAGTTGTCGTGTTCGGGAATGCCGGTGGCGATGGCGAAAATGTTCGGGTCGAAAATGATGTCTTCAGCCGGGAAACCGATGCTCAGCAGCAGGTCGTAGGCGCGCTTCGAAATCTCGGTCTTGCGGGCAAAGGTGTCGGCCTGACCCTTCTCGTCGAAGGCCATGACGATGACCGCGGCGCCGTAGCGGCGGGCGAGGCGGGCCTGTTCGATGAACTTCGCTTCGCCTTCCTTCATCGAGATCGAATTGACGATGCCCTTGCCCTGGATGCACTTGAGGCCGGCTTCGATGACTTCCCATTTCGACGAGTCGATCATGATCGGCACGCGCGAAATGTCCGGCTCCGAGGCGATCAGTTTGAGGAAGCGGTCCATGGCGGCGATCGAATCGAGCATCGCCTCGTCCATGTTGATGTCGATGACCTGGGCGCCGTTTTCGACTTGCTGGCGGGCGACGGCCAGCGCGTCGTCGAAGCGTCCCTCCAAAATCATGCGGGCGAAAGCCTTCGAGCCGGTGACGTTGGTCCGCTCGCCTACGTTCACGTAAAGAGAATCGGCGCCGACGTTGAACGGCTCCAGCCCGGACAGCCGCAGCTTCTTTTCGATTTTCGGCACTTTTCTCGGGTTGACCGTGGCAACCCGCTCGGCGATGGCCTTGATGTGCTCGGGCGAGGTGCCGCAACAGCCGCCGACGATATTGACGATGCCGCTCTTGGCCCAGCTCTCGATCTCGTCGGCCAGCATCTCGGCTGTTTCGTCGTAGCCGCCGAAGGCGTTGGGCAGTCCGGCGTTGGGGTGGGCCGAGACGTAACAGTCGCAGATGCGCGAGAGTTCCTCGACGTACTGGCGCAATTCGCTGGCGCCGAGCGCACAGTTCAGGCCGAAGGAAACCGGCTTGACGTGTGACAGCGAATTCCAGAACGCTTCAGCCGTCTGGCCGGACAGGGTGCGGCCGGAGGCGTCGGTAATCGTGCCGGAAATCATTACCGGCCAGCGCCGGCCGGCGGCATCGAAGAACTTCTCGATGGCGAACAGCGCCGCCTTGGCGTTCAGCGTGTCGAAAATGGTTTCGACGAGCAGGATGTCGGCGCCGCCATCGGTCAGGCCGCGGATGGCTTCGAGGTAATCGGTGACCAGCGCGTCGAAGCTGACGTTGCGGTAGCCGGGGTCGTTCACGTCCGGTGAGATCGACGCCGTGCGGCTCGTCGGGCCGAGAACGCCGGCGACGAAACGCGGCTTGGCGGGATTGGCGCCAGTGAATTCGTCGCACAATTGGCGGGCAAGTGCGGCGCCTTCCTTATTCAGCTCGTAGACGATGGCTTCGAGCTTGTAGTCGGCCTGCGACACGGCGGTCGAATTGAAGGTGCAGGTCTCGAGAATGTCGGCGCCGGCCTCGAGATATTCGCGGTGAATGCCGCCGATGATGTCCGGTCGGGTCAGCACCAGCAGGTCATTGTTGCCCTTGAGGTCGTGCGCGTGATCGGCAAAACGTGTGCCGCGGTAATCGGCCTCCTGCAATCCGTGACGCTGGATCATCGTGCCCATGGCGCCGTCAAGGACGAGCATCTTCTTGGCAAGCAGGGCGGAAAGTTCGGCGGTACGGTCGGGTTGCTGCATGATCACCTCGGCAAAGCAAAATTACGCCGGGCACGCCGCAAAAACGAACGGCGCCACAAACCGGCTGGGTTTGCGAGCGCCGTTGATCATTGCCGAGCCTGGCCCCGGATTCACGCAAAAGCATGAAAAGGGTCGCAGCGCTCCTCGGCAGAGCCCGCAGTTTACCGGCAGCAGTGCCGGATGCCAAGTTAAGCGACTGATTTTGTGGAAAAGGCCTGTAGTTCGACTGAGTATTGGGGCCTGAATTTCAGGCAGCCTTGCCCGAAAAGACTGAAACAGCGTTGCGCCCGTGATCCTTGGCCTGATACATGGCGATATCAGCCGCTTTGCGCAGCACATCGAGATTGGTGCCATGCAGCGGGCAAATGGCAATGCCGATGCTGCATGAAAGTTGGACCGTACCGGCCGTCGTCTCGATGGGCTCAGCAATGGCAGCCAACACTTTCTTGCCGACATTTTCGGCATCTTCGGGGTTCTGCACGTTGGCGAGCAGAATGACAAACTCGTCTCCGCCATGGCGCGCCACCGTGTCGCAGCTACGGATTTCCCCGGCCATCCGGCTGGCGCAGGCAACCAGAACCTGGTCGCCGACGTCGTGGCCGTGCCGGTCGTTGATTTCCTTGAAATGATCGAGATCGGCCAGCATCAGGGCAAATGAATGGCCGTTCCGTTGCCAGTTGCGCAAGGCGTGCTCGAATCGATCGGTGAACAGAAAACGGTTGGGCAAGCTGGTCAGCAGGTCGTGCGTGGCCAGATAAGCCGAGCGTTCCTGCTCGACCTCGGCGCGGTCTAGGCTCAGGTAGTGACGTATGGTCACCCAGGGAACGACGAGGAGCGCGGCGCCGAGCAGGAGCAGGATCATGAGCTTCTCGGGCTGCAGGAAATCGCCCCACAGCAGTTGGCGGGAAAAGCGAATCTGCGTTGGCTGCGACGCGTTGTCGATGTTCAGTTGCCGGGTGAAATGAGGCAGCACCAGACGATCGAGGCTTCCCGCTTCGGGCGCGTTTTGCTCGAAGAGCAGGGTCTCGGGATTGTTGGGTGAAACGACGCTGGCCGAAACGCTGATGTTGGCGTAATCAGCTTCCCTGCTTCTGGCCGGAATGAGGGCCTGGGTCTTGACCAGCAGCAAGGCCATCATTGTGTCGCCGAAGAAATCGATCTCGGATTTCGGCTTGCCGCGGGGGCGATTCACTTCCTGCAGGAGGATGTAAGCACCGCCGCCTTCGTACATGCTGAATACCGGCGAGACAACCGGCTTTATGTTGCGCTGGGCAAGGGCCACCGTGCGCGACAAATAGTCGACCGTTTCGAGGCGCACGCCGTAAATTGCCTGGGCTTCGGGCAGCGCCGGATACATGAAAAGGATGGGCCACGTCACGCTCCTTCGAACGTCGTCCTGCAATGTTCGCCCGGTGATCTCAGCAAAATCCTTGATCGAGAAATCGGCCCGCCATTTTTTGCGCAGCGAGGCCTGAAAGGCCGATTCGTTGCCGATATCGAGCTTGCGGGCGACCTCGATCATGTAGATGTGGGGAAAGGCAGATGCTGCCGAGGCGGCGTAGCGCATGGTGGCTTCGGTGTCGCTGCGGTCCACGGCCTGCAGAAACGCTGAAAAACCGGCGAGGACGGCTTCGTTGGTATCCAGTTTGTGCTTGATGTCACTGACCAGAAGCCTGGCATCGACGTCGAATTTGGCCTCCCAGCGGCTGATTTCCGCTGACATGAGCATATGCGTCACGATGGCGATCGCGCTTAGCCAGGCGGCGAGCAGAATGAGGAGCGTCGGGCGAAATCGAGGGCGGGAGATTTTGGGCATCCTTTTTTTGGGAAATGTCCCACGTCGGCCGCGCCGTGTAAATATGACCTAGGTGTTGTCCGAGGTAGCGGCCACGACCGGTGACGGGACTACCGATGCGCGTGGTTCCAGATTTGTCGAGAGTGCTTAGCGGTTATCATGCAGCCTGCGGTCTGCGTACCGCACTGAACTGGTGGCGCCTAGGCGCCTTGTAAGCTGCCGTGACATCCGCACGGCGGCGGTTGCTGGATAAATCGGAGTACAACATGAGCTTTTCCCCACTGCGCCGCGTGGCGCTCAAGGCTGCGGTCGCCTGCGCTTTTGCTGCATCCCTTGCCGGCGGTTTGCCGGCCTTTGCCGACGAAGCCATCCTGCGCGTCTCGGCCATTCCCGACGAAGCGCCAACCGAGCTGCAACGCAAGTTCGCACCGCTCGGCAAATACCTCGAAGCGCAGACCGGCATGAAGGTCGTGTTCACCCCGGTGACCGATTACGCCGCCGTTGTCGAATCGCTGGCCACCAAGAAAATCGACCTCGCCTGGCTCGGCGGCTTCACCTTCGTGCAGGCCAAGATCCGCACCAACGGCACGGCCATTCCCATCGCCCAGCGCGAGGAGGATGCCCGTTTTACCTCCAAGTTCATCACCGCCGACCCGAACATCAAGACGGTGGCCGATCTCAAAGGCAAGACCTTCGCCTTCGGCGCACCGTCGTCGACCTCGGGTAGCCTGATGCCGCGCTTCTTCCTGCAGCAGGCCGGTCTCAATCCGGAAAAGGATTTCAAGAACGTCGCCTACTCCGGTGCTCATGACGCCACCGTCGCCTTCGTGGCGGCCGGCAAGGCGGAAGCCGGTGTCCTGAACGCCTCGGTGTGGGACAAGCTGGTCGAAGCCAAGAAGGTCGATACCGACAAGGTTCGTGTCTTCTCGACGACGCCGCCTTATTTCGACTACAACTGGACGGTACGCGGCGATCTTGACCCGGTCATCATCAAGAAGCTGACCGACGCCTTCCTCAAGCTCGACCCGGCCAACCCGGAACACAAGGAAATCCTCGCCCTGCAACGCGCCGCCCGGTTCATCCCGACCAAAAAGGAGAACTACGACGGCATCGAAAAGGCAGCGCACGCCGCCGGCTTGTTGAAGTGAGTTTTGCCTTGAACGGCGTGGGGCTGACCCACGCCAACGGTTTTACCGCGCTCAGGGAGATCACGCTCAAGGCGGAAAAGGGCGAGCGCATCGCCCTGATCGGCCCTTCCGGCGCCGGCAAAACCTCGCTGCTCTCCGTGCTCGGCACGGCGCTGGCGCCGACGGTTGGCACGGCAGAGGTTTTGGATTTTGGGCAAAATTTCCGGTTGACCGTGGAACTGGCCAAATTGCGCGCCCGCATCGGCACCGTCCATCAAGCGCCGCCGATTCCCGGCCGGCAGCGGGTGGTCACGGCCGTCCTGGCCGGCAAGCTCGGCCAATGGCCGGCCTGGAAATCGCTCGCCTCGCTGCTCTATCCGCTCGATGTGGTCGGTGCGCGTGCCGCGCTCGAACGCGTCGATCTGGCCGACAAGCTGTTCGCCCGCTGCGATCAGCTCTCCGGCGGCCAGCTACAGCGCGTCGGCATCGCCCGCGTGCTCTACCAGCAACCCGAGTTGATCCTCGCCGACGAGCCGGTCTCGGCCCTCGACCCGACGCTGGCCCTGGCCACCATCCGCCTGCTCATCGCCGAAGCCGAAGCGCGCGGCGCAACGCTGGTCGCCAGCCTGCACGCCGTCGATCTGGCCATCGGCAATTTCTCGCGCATCGTCGGCGTCAAGGCCGGGCGCATCGCCTTCGACCTGCCGGCCAGCGAAATTACCGTCCCGCTACTGCACGACCTCTACGCCAGCGAAGGCGACGAACTGCCGGTGCAGGCGCACGAACCGCATTTCCTGTCGCAAGCCGCCGCCAACGAGGCGGCCACCCGCGCTGCATGCTGCTGACGTCTTTCCGTCATTCCCGTGAAAACGGGAATCCAGAAAGTCTTTGGGTCCCCGTTTTCACGGGGACGACGGGTGGATCAAAGTGAGCCGGATCGACCGCGACCCTGCCGCCCGCAGCCGCCTGATCGGCGCCCTGGCGACGCTGGTCATCCTCTGGCCGCTGTTTCAGGCCGCCGAGGTCAAGCCCGGCGTGCTGTTCGACCCGGGCAACCTCAAAGTCATCGGCAACTTCCTGGCCGGCTTCCTGCCGCCGGAAACCGGCGCCGAGTTCATGGGCTACCTCGCCAAGGCGACGCTCGAAACCCTGGCCATCGCTACCGCCGGCATGGCGCTGGCCTTCCTGATCGCTGTGCCGATGGGCTATCTGGCGACCGGTGCCGGGCGTGAAAAGGCCACGCTGAACCCGATAACGCGCAGCCTGCTCACCATCCTGCGCGGCATTCCGGAGCTGGTCTGGGCGCTCGTTTTTGTCCGCGTCTTCGGCCTCGGGCCGGCCGCCGGCGTGCTGGCGCTGGGCCTGACTTACGGCGGCATGCTGGCCAAGGTCTATGCTGAAATCCTCGAATCGGTCGACGCCGCCCCAGCCCGGGCGCTCCGCCACAACGGCGCCGGCCGGCCGCTGGCTATCCTCTACGGGCTGATCCCGCAGGCCTCGAAGGAGCTGGCTTCGTACACGGTCTATCGCTGGGAATGCGCCATCCGCGCCTCGGTGGTCATGGGCTTCGTCGGCGCCGGCGGCCTCGGCCAGCTCATGGATCAGGCCATGAAAATGCTCAACGGCGGCGAAGCGGCGACCATCCTGCTCGCTTTCATGGTCCTCGTTTTTGCTGCCGACGGTTTCTCGGGCTGGCTGCGCCGGGCGCTCGACACGCCACCGGCCAACCGCGCCTCGCCCTTCGGCTGGCGCAGCGGCGGGCTCGGGCTGGTGCTGGTCGTCAGCATCGTCGCCAGTTTCAGCTATCTGGAAATTGGCCTGAAATCCCTGTTGACCGTGGAAGCCGCCCACAGCATCGGTGAATTCGTCGCCGGCTTCTTCCCGCCCGATCTGTCGGCCGAGTGGCTGGCCAAGGTCGGCAAGGGCATCTGGGAAACGCTGGCCATCTCGGTCGTCGGCACCCTGCTTGCCGCCGTCGCCGGCCTGCTGCTTGCCTTGCCGAAGTGGCGCGCTCCGTTCAGCTTTCTGCTCAACACCCTGCGCTCGGTGCCGGAACTGGTCTGGGCCACCATCACCGCGCTCGCCGTCGGCCTCGGCCCCTTCGCCGGGGCGCTGGCGCTGGCCCTGCACACAACCGGCGTCCTCGGTCGCCTCTACGCCGAAGCGCTCGACAACGCGCCGCCGGCCCCCGGTCAGGCGCTGCATCTGGTCGGCGCCCCGGGCGGCTTCGCCTTCCTCTACGGCACCTTGCCCGGCGCCGCCCCGCAGCTCATCGCCTACACCCTCTACCGCTGGGAAATGAACATCCGCATGGCCGCCATCCTCGGCTTCGTCGGCGCCGGCGGGCTGGGGCAACTGCTCTATTTCGAACTCTCGCTGTTCCACCACGCGCAGGCATCGACGGTGATCATCGCCATGTTGCTGCTGTCGATTGCCGTCGATCAGGCCAGCGCCCGGCTACGGCGGTGGATGGCGTAAACTGGAACGATGACATGGGTCACCGATCCAGTGCCCGGTTTGAACGCGCGGAGGGAAATGATGAAGCGCTGGCTGAAAATCATGGTTTGCCTGCTCGCATGCGGGCAAGGTCTGGCCGAGGCAGAGCCATTGCCCGATCCGCCGCCCGACCACTGGTACAGCAAGATCGTCGACATCGAGTTCGTGCGGCCTTATTCCGTCCTCCCCCGGCGTGACGATGCCGTGCTGATCGATGCCCGCGATGCCGAGACGCGTTTCGCGGCCGGTCATATTCCCGGTGCGATCAACCTGCCGGCCAAACGCTTCGACGAACTGGCGCCGCGCCTGCTTCCTAGCGACAAGAACAAGCTGATCATCTTTTACTGCGACGGCATCGAATGCAAGTTGAGCCACATGGCCGCCGACGATACGGAAGATCTGGGCTATACCAACATCCGCGTTTACGCCGCCGGCTTTCCCGAGTGGTTCAGGCTGGGCAACGTGGTTGTCGTTGGCGTCCGGCATCTCAAGGCCATGTTCGCCGCCGGCGAGATCGGCATGGTGTTCGATGTGCGGGACAAGGCCACTGCGTATGACCACGGGCATTTACCCTCCGCCATCAGCCTTCCCGCCGGGCAGTTCGAGCGACAGGCTGCTGCCATGCTCCCCGCCGACAAGACAACCCCGCTGCTCATTTATTGCGACGAGGCAGATGCCCACTTGAGCCACGCCGTTGCCCGCAAAGCCGCAGACCAGGGATACCGCCGGGTGATGGTGCTCGACGGTGGCTATCCGGCTTGGCGAAGGAATGCGCTGAAATCGCCGACTGGCGGGGAAGGTGCGGAATAGCCGTTATCATCCACTACAACCTGGAGGCGGGGCTGAACAGTTTCCGCCTCGTTGCCAATGCCTTGCAGTAAGGAGCTTTCATGCAAAACATCCTGATCATCATCAACGCCGCACCCTATGGCAGCGAGCGCTGTCTGTCCGCCCTGCGTCTGGCCACGGCGCTGGCCGGCAGCGATGCCAAGCCGGCGATCCGCATTTTCCTGATGTCCGACGCCACGGTGCTCGGGCTGCCAAATCAGATCGATGGCGCAGGCAACGGGTTGCAGGGCATGGTCGAAGGGCTGGTCGGGCAGGGCGTTGATATCCGTCTGTGCCGGACTTGCGCGCTGGCGCGTGGTCTCGGCGAACTGCCGCTGATTGCCGGGACGGCTATCGGTACATTGGTCGAGCTGGCCGAGGCGACGCTGGCGGCCGACAAGGTCATCACTTTCTGAAATTCCCTGTCGAGCGAAGGCAGGCTTGCGGAGTCAGACTCACCGCGGTCGGATGCGGCTGGAGGTTTTCTTGACGCCGCCATTCTCGGTGTCGAAATGCACCATGAAATAGGTTTCTTCCGTTGAAGGGATGCCTTCAACGCGCCATTCCCAGATTTCTTCGCGCAGGTTGTTGAAGACCTGCTTCGTAGCCGGGGCGCCGAGCAGGCGGCGGATGTCGTCCTTGCTCATGCCTTCGCGCACCTTGCCGAAATTGGCGTCGTTGAGGACCTGCTCGATCTTGCTGATGACCTGATTGCTGCCGAAGGTGATCATGTAACAGTTGGTGCCGCTCGGCTGCCGGGCATATTCCCAGGTCGCCGTGCCGTCGTCGTTCCAGTGTACGAAGCCCGGTTCGCCCATGCGGACACGAACTTCCGCCTGCGTCGTGATGCCCGGCTTCATTTCCTGCATGTTGATGTAGTCGCAGCCGGGCAGCGTGGCGACAATGGCCGTGGCGGCGGTGGCTATCCAGGCGGGAATTTTCATGCGGGCTCCGGTATGACGTTCGTTCAGGTTTACGTGTCGTGCTGCTTGCTTCCATAATATCCGACCCTTCTCATATTCGGATATGCCGATGCAGCACCTCGATCCCCTTGCCGCCCACGCCCTGCTTCAGGCAGACCCTTCGGCCATGCTGGTTGATTGCCGGACGGAAATCGAGCACATGTATGTCGGGCACCCGGCAGGCGCCGAGCATGTTGCGTGGCAGGAAGGCCCGGACTGGGAGATCGACCCCGCGTTTGCCGACAAGGTCAAAAGATTGGTGCATAACGATCTGAACCGGCCGTTGCTGCTCATCTGCCGTAGTGGTCACCGTTCGGTTCTGGCCGGCGAGGCGTTGGAGGCGGTGGGGTTTACGCAGGTTATCAACGTGCTCGAAGGCTTCGAAGGGTCGCTCGACGACGACTATCATCGCGGCACGCTGGGCGGCTGGCGCTTTCGCGGATTACCCTGGTACCAGACGTAAACGCTGGTGGAGCAGGGCGGCGATGCCGCCAGCCAGCAGCAGCCCGGCCATGCCGAACGCCATGGTCAGGGTAGAGCCCCACAGTGCCGGCGCGATGAGCGCCGCGGCAAGGCCGTTGAAGCCGGACTGAAAAAAGGTCTGACAGGAGGCGGCGAGGCCGCGCTGGGCCGGAAAGGGGTCGAGGGCGAAAAGGGTCAGGCTGGGCATGGCCAGCGACATGCCGGTCGTATAGACAAAAACCGGCATGATGCTCCACGGCAACCCGGGCGGCAGCGTCAGGTTCAGGACCAGATTGAAGCCGGCGGCGCTGCCCATCACGACGTAGCCGAACAGGATGGTTCGGCTCGGTGAAATCTTGCCGGCGAGTCGTCCGGATAGCCACGATCCACCCATCAGGCCGCACATCGCGGGACCAAACAGCCAGAGAAAGCCGGTTTCCGGGACGCCGAGATGGGTCATCAGGAAGACCGGTGCCGAGAGGACGTAGAGGAAAAATCCGCCGAAATTGAGCGACATCGCGGCGCAAACGAACAGGAAAGGCGGCGAGGTCATGACCGCCCAGTACGTCCTGCCAAGGTAGGCCGGGCGCAGCGACTGGCGTTTTTCCGGTGGCAGGGTTTCCGGCAGCAGTTTCCAGCAGGCCAGCCACAATGCTGCGGTCGACACGACCAGAAAGGCAAAACCGAACGCCAGCCGAAAAGGGTCTGCAACCAGCCACCGATCACCGGGGCGATGGCTGGCGCCAGTGCGAACATCATCGTCATCTGCGACATCAGGCGCTGGGCAGCAGCGCCATCAAACAGGTCGCGGACAATGGCCCGGCTGATGACGATGCCGGCGCCGGCCGTCATGCCCTGCATCGCGCGCCAGAACCACAGGTGCTCGATGCTTGTGGCGAGCGTGCAGCCCGCCGAGGCGACGGCGAACAGACCGAGGGCGACAAGGATGACGTTGCGGCGGCCAAAGCGGTCAGAAATGGCGCCATGCCACAGGGTCATCAGCGCGAACGAAAACAGATAGACGGACAGCGTCTGCTGGACTTCGAGTGGCGTGGCGTTGAGTTTTTCACCGATTTCGTGGAACGACGGCAGATAGGTGTCGATGGAAAACGGTCCAAGTGCCGCCAGTGATGCCAGCAGGATCGCTATGCCACGCGTTTCCCGGCGTGCCGCGGCGTCAGCCACGGGCGAAGCGTCGATACTGGATGGCCTCGGCGACGTGCGTGGCGCGGATATCATCGCTGGCAGCCAGATCGGCGATGGTCCGGGCGACTTTGAGGATGCGATGCCAGGCGCGGGCCGAGAGGTCGAGCTGGGCGGTGGCCTGTTGCAGCAACTTGTTGCCGGCCGCGTCGGGCTGGCAACTGGCATCGACTTCCTTGGTACTCAGCCGGGCATTGGGTTTCTGTTGCCGGGCATGCTGGCGGTTCTGGGCCTGTTCGACACGGGTGCGAACAAGGGCCGACGATTCGCCATCCGCCTTGCCGGCCAGGCTTTCGGCGAGCAGGGCAGGAACTTCGATGACGAGGTCGATGCGGTCGAGGAAGGGGCCGGAGAGCTTGCCGCGATAGCGGGCAATCTGGTCGGGCGTGCATCGGCATTTGTTTCCGGCTGCGCCGTGGTGACCACACGGGCAGGGGTTCATTGCCGCGATGAGCTGGAATTCAGCCGGGAATTCGGCCTGTCGGGCGGCGCGGGCAATATGGACGCGCCCGGTTTCAAGCGGCTCGCGCAGGGTTTCCAGCACTTTCCGGTCAAATTCGGGCAACTCGTCGAGGAAGAGGATGCCTTGGTGTGCCAGGCTGATTTCGCCCGGGCGTGGCGGGTTGCCGCCGCCGACCAGTGCGACGGCTGACGCGGTATGGTGCGGTTGCCGGTAGGGGCGAACGCCGAAGGCTTCCGGCCTGAATTGTCCGACCAGCGACAGCACGGCGGCTGAGGCCTTGGCCGCTTCACCCTGCAGGGCCGGCATGAGGCCGGGCAGGCGGGCGGCGAGCATGGATTTGCCGGAACCGGGCGGGCCGACCATCAATAACGAATGGTTGCCAGCCGCCGCAATTTCCAGCGCCCGTTTGGCCTGCGACTGCCCGCGAACCTCAGCCAGATCAGCGAAAACCGGCTGATTTTCCGGGTTGACCGTGGCAATTGCCTGCGGCAGCGTCTCGCGCTCGGCGAGGTGGGCGCAGACGTCAAGCAGCGAACGGGCGGCGAGTATTTCGTTGCTGCCGATCAGCGCTGCTTCCCGCGCGCTCGCTTCGGGGAGGATGAAGTGCTTGCCGTGGCCGGCTGTCTGCAACGCCATGGCCAGTGCGCCGCGAATCGGCCGCAGTTCGCCAGACAGCGACAACTCGCCGGCGAACTCGTAATCAGCCAGATGCTTGCCGGGAATCTGGCCGCTGGCGGCGAGAATGCCGAGGGCGATGGGCAGATCGAAGCGCCCGGACTCCTTGGGCAAATCGGCGGGCGCCAGATTGACGGTGATGCGCTTGGCCGGAAATTCGAAGCCGGAATTGATGATGGCAGCGCGCACCCGATCCCGCGCTTCCTTTACTTCGGTGTCGGGGAGCCCAACCAGCGTGAAGCTCGGCAAACCACTGGCGAGATGGGCCTCGACCGTCACCGGCGGCGCGTTCAGGCCATCCAGTCCGCGACTGTGTGCGATGGCCAGCGCCATTAGTGGTTGGCTTCGTAATTGGCGGAACTGAATGAAAGCAATGGATTCGCGTTTCTGGCCAGGCGCGCACCGGAGCGATAGCCAAAGCTATCGCGAGGATGAGCAACAACGCCAGGGACGCGAAGACAAGCTTTCATGTTTCGTAAATTGCGAAGCCAATCACTCAATTATTGGCCCGAGCGGGCTTTTTCCAGTGCGTCCACGCGGGCTTCGAGATCCTTGAGCTTTTCGCGCGTACGGGCCAGGACCTGTGCCTGAACGTCGAATTCTTCGCGGGTTACAAGGTCGAGCTTCGAGAAAAAGCCGCTCATGACCATCTTGGCGTTTTTTTCAATATCCTTGGCCGGTGAGTTGGCCAGCAGGGCGCTGATCTTGGCGCCGAATTCTTCAAGTGTCTTGGGGTCGAGCATGATGTCCTCCGTGAGGTTTTGAGTTTAACACAGCGGAATTATTGCGGTTTTTGGCCCCCGCTCGCCTGTGGTGCGTAACGCTCTGTAACTGCACTGGAATGGTGCAACAAGATGGTGCGTTAACCAGAACAATGTGCCCAATCCTTTGATTACGATCAAAAAACAGGCTGGCACGGCTCATGCTATTGCTGTACTGCACAAATTTCTTTTTTCACTTTAATTAATCCGTAGGAGAGAAAACATGAAGAAATCACTAATCGCCCTGGCTCTCGTTAGCGCCTTTACCGCACCGGCTTTTGCACAAGAAGCTGCTGCTCCGGTCAGCGACCACACCCTGACCGGCAATGTCGGTCTGTTCTCCAGCTACCGTTTCCGCGGCATCGACCAGACGATGGGCAAGCCTGCCCTGCAAGGCGGCTTCGACTACTCGCACGCCAGCGGCATCTATGTCGGTAACTGGAACTCCAACGTCAGTTCCTATGCCGGTTACCCGGGCGGTAACCTTGAAATGGATTTCTACGCTGGCTTCAAGAAAGCTTTCGGTGATTTCGGTGTTGATGTCGGTGGTATCTACTACTACTACCCGGGTACGGAAGGTGCTGCTCCGGCGAACACCGGCGTTGTCTATAACGGCGAACTCTACGTTGGCGCCAGCTGGAAGTTCATTACCGCGAAGGCTTCCTACGCGGTGACCGATTACTTCAATGCAGCCAACAGCAAGGGTACTTACTACCTAGATCTGGGTGCTGCCTACGACTTGGGCAATGGCTGGGGTGTCAATGGCCACGTCGGCTACCTGGACTTTGCAAACAGCACCACCGGTGACTACACCGACTGGAAGCTGGGCGCTACCAAGGATATCGGCGGCTATGTGATCGGCCTGTCCTACATCGGTACCGACGCTGACAAGTCCGTCTATACCTGGACCAACGCTGCCAAGAACAATCAGACCTTCTTCGCTGGCAAGAACACCGTCGTCCTGTCTGTCACCAAGTCTTTCTAAGCAAACTTAAAACTCCCCCGCCAGTGCACCGGCCGGCGCCGGTGGGGGAGAACAGATTTCAACCTAAATGGGGAACTAGTCATCATGAAATTCGTTACCGCCATCATCAAGCCGTTCAAGCTTGACGAAGTGCGTGAAGCGTTGTCCGCCATCGGCGTCCAAGGCATCACTGTCACTGAAGTGAAAGGTTTCGGCCGGCAGAAGGGGCATACCGAGCTCTATCGGGGCGCTGAATATGTCGTCGATTTCCTGCCAAAAGTGAAGATCGAAGCTGCCGTCAAGGCTGAGCAACTCGATCAGATCATCGAAGCCATCGAGAAATCGGCCAGCACCGGCAAGATCGGTGACGGCAAGATCTTCGTCTTCGACGTCGAGCAGGTAGTTCGTATCCGGACCGGTGAAACCGGTACCGATGCCCTCTAAGGAGCCAAATATCATGAAACGCGTATTCGCATTGCTGGCTCTCGTCGGCGCCGTTGCTTTCGGCGCGCCGGCCTGGGCCGAGGAAAAGGCTGCCACGCCGGCAGCTGTCGCTGCCGAGGTTGCCGCCGCACCGGCAGCTGCCGTTGAAGCCGCAGCGCCTGCTGCTGCACCGGCGCTTGTCGCCAACAAGGGTGACAACGCCTGGGTGATGGTCTGTGCCGCGCTGGTCATCCTGATGTCCATCCCTGGCCTGGCGCTGTTTTACGGCGGTCTGGTCCGCACCAAGAACATGCTGTCGGTGCTCATGCAGGTTTTCGTGACCTTCTCGCTGATCTCGGTTCTCTGGGTGATCTACGGCTACTCCGCCGCCTTCACCGAGGGCAACCAGTTCTTCGGCGTGCTCGACAAGCTCTTCCTGAAAGGTGTCACGATCGAATCGGTTGGCGCGACCTTCTCCAAGGGTGTCGTCATCTCCGAACTGGCTTTCGTGATCTTCCAGGGCGCTTTCGCCGCCATTACCTGCGGCCTGATCGTCGGTGCCTTCGCTGAGCGTGCCAAGTTCTCCGCCGTGCTGGTCTTCATGGTCATCTGGTTCACGCTGTCCTACATCCCGATGGCACACATGGTCTGGTACTGGGCGGGTCCTGATGCCTACATCGACGCTGCTGCCGGTGAGGCCGCCGGTGCTACCGCAGGCTTCCTGTTCCAGAAGGGCGCGCTCGACTTTGCTGGCGGCACCGTGGTGCATATCAACGCCGCCGTCGCTGGCCTGGTGGGTGCCTACATGGTTGGCAAGCGTACCGGTCTCGGCAATGTTGCCATGGCCCCGCACTCCCTGACCTTCACGATGATCGGTGCTTCCCTGCTGTGGTTCGGCTGGTTCGGCTTCAACGCCGGTTCCGCCCTCGAAGCCTCTGGCGGTGCTGCTCTGGCCATGGTCAATACCTGGGTTGCTACTGCTGCTGCGACGCTGTCCTGGATGTTTGCCGAGTGGATGTTGAAGGGCAAGCCTTCCATGCTGGGTGCGGCTTCCGGTGCGGTTGCCGGTCTGGTTGCGATCACCCCGGCGGCCGGCTTCGTCGGCGTCATGGGCGGCATCATCATCGGCCTGGTGGCTGGCGTGGTCTGTCTGTGGGGTGTCAATGGCCTGAAGAAGATGCTTGGTGCAGATGACTCCCTCGACGTCTTCGGCGTCCATGGCGTCGGCGGCATCACTGGTGCCATCCTGACCGGCGTGTTCGTTGATCCGGCCCTTGGCGGTACGGGTGTCTATGACTACGTGGCCAACGCGGTTGCCCCGTTCGACATGACCACCCAGGTGATCAGCCAGCTGTGGGGCGTCGGTACCGTTGTCCTGTGGTCCGGCATCGTCTCCCTCGTCACCTTCAAACTGGTGGATATCGTCATCGGCCTGCGTGTGCCGGAAGACGAAGAGCGTGAAGGTCTCGACCTCACCTCGCACGGCGAAACCGCCTACCACCACTAAAAGAAATCTTCGTAGTCTCTCTCCCTTTGGGCACCTTCGGGTGCCCACTTTTTTGTGGGAAGTTTTTCGTTTTTGCCTGTTTTTTCCGGTTGACCGCAGGATGCGGCTTAACTCCGAGCGAAAGCGGCTTACTTGATCAGCGGCAGCAATTGACGGAAGTCATCGGTGCCGGCCTGATGCAGCCACTCGAAAAGCACCATTTCCGTGGTGACGATGCCGATACCGGCAGCCCGCATTCGCTCGATGGCAGCACTCCGGTTTTCCGGCGTTCGTGACGATGCTGCATCGGCGACCAGATAGACCTCGAAGCCGGCTGCCAGCAGTCCGAAAGCTGTTTGCAGAACACAGACGTGGGCTTCGGTGCCGGTCAGGATGATTTGTGGCCGTTTGGCGGCGCGCAACAGATCGATGACCCCCGGTTCGGCGGCACAGGAAAAGTGCGTTTTCTCGAAAAAGCGGGCGTCGACCGCAGCAGTCCTGATCGCCTCGAGGCTGGGCCCGAGTCCCTTGATGTATTGCTCGGAGACGAAAGCCGGTACACCCAGCTGCCGCGCCCCGTCAAGCAGGCGAACCGAATTCGCGACGACGCGTTCGCTGTCATGAATCGCCGGCGCCAGTTTTTGCTGGATATCGACGACCAGCAGCAGAGAGTCAGCGCGCCGGATCAGCATGGGTTCAGCGGAAGACGACGGTCTTGTTGCCATGCACCAGCACCCGGTCTTCGAGGTGGTAGCGCAGGCCGCGGGCGAGCACGGTTTTCTCGATGTCCTTGCCGTAGCGCACCATGTCGTCCGGTGAATCGGAATGGTCGATGCGGATGACGTCCTGCTCGATGATCGGGCCGGCGTCGAGTTCGCTCGTCACGTAGTGGCAGGTGGCGCCAATCAGCTTGACGCCGCGCGTGTAGGCCTGGTGATAGGGCTTGGCGCCGGCAAAGCTGGGCAGGAAGCTGTGGTGGATGTTGATGATTTTGCCGGCCAGCGCGTCGCAGAGTTCAGGCGACAGCACCTGCATGTAGCGGGCGAGCACCATCGAATCGCCGCGCACGTCGTCGAAAATACGCTGGATCTCGGCGTAGGCGGCGGCCTTGCTGTCCGGGGTAACCGGCACGTGATAAAACGGAATCCCATGCCACTCGACAAAGCCACGGAAGGTATCGTGGTTGGAAATGACGCAGGGAATCTCGATGTCGAGTTCCTTGGCCTGCCAGCGCGCCAGCAGGTCGTAGAGGCAATGTTCCTGCTTGGAAACCATGACGACGACGCGTTTCTTGACCGCGCTGTCGTTGATCTGCCAGGTCATGGCCAGCGGCTCGGCGACTTCGGTGCGGAAGCGTTCGCGGAACTCGGCGAGCAGGAAAGGCAACGAATTCGCCTTGATCTCGATGCGCATGAAATAGCGACTGGTCAGCACGTCCGAATGGAAACTCGACTCGAGAATCCAGCCGCCATTGCTGGCGATGAAGCCGGAGACGCGGGCGATGATCCCCACTTGGTCAGGACAGGAAGCTGAAAGGGTGAAGAAGCGGTCGCTATGCATGCTTGTTGTTTCCGGTTGCTGGTGGGCGGATTTTGGTCAGGATTTCACTGGACTTGCCGTGCATGACTTCGAGCAGTTCATGGCGGGCCACTTTGGCCTCCAGGCCGCGCTCAACCAGATAGGCCATCAGCTCGTCGAAACGCCGGCGCCGAGCTTCGCCCTTGGGCGAAATATCGCGCCGGTCGTTGAATGAGTCCATGAGCGTTGAACCGCAGGGGCAATTGCGGAACAGATCGACAATAACCTTGCCATCATCGTCCAACGATTGCTTGAGACTGCGGCGGCCATTCGGCATGGCATCCGTCTGCATGACGTAGTCGGCGACGTTTTCGAAAGTGCGGCCGCAGCACTTGCAGCGCTTGGGGAAGGTGGTTTCGGCCAGTGCCTCCAGGCCCCTGACCAATTCCGGATCGAACGTGTGCTCCGACGCCACGGCCAACTCGCGACCAGATTAGCCGGCAGCGCGGGCGAAGGCTTTGTCGATCTCGCAGCGCAGATCGTCGTAATTGAAGACAACCGGATACTGCGGGAATTCGCGAATGACGTTCTCCGGCGGGTGGAACAGGATGCCGCCATGGGCTTCGCCGAGCATCGCTGTGTCATTGTACGAATCGCCAGCGGCAACGATCGTGAACTTCAGTTCCTTGAAACGCTGCACAGCCTCGCGCTTCTGGTCCGGCATGCGCAGGTGGTAGGCAACCAGCATGCCGGATGCGTCGGCTTCCAGCGAGTGGCAGAACAGCGTCGGCCAGCCCAGTTGGCGCATCAGCGGGTGAGCGAATTCGTAGAAGGTGTCGGACAGGATGACGACCTGGTAATCCTCGCGCAGCTTGTCGAGGAAAGCACGGGCGCCCGGCATCGGGCCCATTTCGCCGATCACCTTCTGGATGTCCGGCAGGCCGAGCTTATGCTCGCGCAGGATATTCAGGCGGTAGGTCATGAGCTTGTCGTAATCCGGCTCATCGCGCGTCGTGCGCATCAGCTCGGGAATACCCGTGCGCTTGGAGAATTCAATCCAGATTTCGGGGACGAGGACCCCTTCGAGGTCTAGGCAGACGATTTGCACGGTTGGGCTCCAGCGGCGAGTTCGGGAAAAGCGCGATTTTACCCGATGCGGGCCTTGTTTTTGGGCGGTTTTTCCGGTTGACCGTGGGTCAAGCCGCAGTTTCACTCGTCGTGGGCTTGGTAGCTCTTTTGGCCGCTGCTCCGGAAAATACCGGTTTCCAGGATCAGGGGCTCAGGGTCATCGTCGGTCGGGCAAGGCGGGCGGCTGGTTTGGCGCTGCGGGAAGGCGTGTCATCCAGGCGGAAGGTAGCCACCGCATCGGCCAGCACCACGGCTTGCTTGGCGAGCATCTCGGCCGCTGCGGCTGCTTCTTCAACCCGCGCTGCATTCTGCTGCGTGGCGTCATCCATCTGGCTGACAGCTCGGGTGACCTGATCTATGCCGCAACTCTGTTCATGGCTGGCGTGGGCGATTTCGGTGATCAGCGCTGCCAGATTACTGAAGTCCGAAACCATCGCCTGCATCGTCTCGCCGGTCTGCCTGGCCAGACGGACACCGCCATCGACCTTCGCCGTCGAATTGCTGATCAGTTCCTTGATCTCCTTGGCTGCCGTGGCGCTGCGCTGGGCGAGGTTGCGCACTTCGGTTGCAACCACGGCGAAGCCTCGACCCTGTTCGCCTGCACGTGCCGCTTCGACCGCGGCATTGAGCGCCAGGATATTGGTCTGAAAAGCGATCGAGTCGATGACGCCGATAATGTCGCTGATGCGCGCCGAGGAAGCCTGAATTTCGTTCATGGTGACGATCATTGCCCGCATCCGCTCACTGCCGCTTTCGGCAACGCTAGTCGAATGCGTTGCCAGCTGCTGGGCTTGTCGGGCGCTCTCCGAGTTTTGGCGTACGGTCGTGTTTAATTCCTCGAGCGAGCTGGCGGTTTCCTCAAGAGAGCTTGCCTGTTCTTCTGTGCGCTGAGACAGATCCTGGCCTCCGTCTGCTACATCGCGTGCCGCAGCATCAATGGCGGCCGATGCGGTTTTCAAACGATGCACCACCTCAAAGAGCCGTTCGACCGTGGCGTTGGTGTCATCTTTCAGCTGCGCCAGCGTACCCTGGTAATCGGAGGTAATTTTCTGGCGGAGATCGCCGTTGGCAAGGGCATTGAGGACTTGGCCAACGTCCTTCAGGGCTTCGGCAACCACTTTGGCTAGATTGTTCAAGCCCTCGGCACTGGTCAGGTGGTAGCCCTGCTTGCCTTCCAGCGGGATGCGGTGATCGAATTCGCCTTGCACTGCTGCATTGATCAGGTCCGCTATCTGCTGCTCAGCCTGTTCGTTCAGGGTGTGGTCCTGCCACTCGACGACCGTTCCAAGTCGCAAGCCGTCTTCGCCAAATACCCCCTGTGCCAGCAAGCGAAGGCTGGTGCCGTTGCGTCGCAGCTCAAGACGAGACATGGTGTCGCTTCCTGCGAGGCCTGCGATCCATGCCTGCCCCTCTTCCGTGGCCAGCAAGCTTGCCAACTGGCTGCCCGGCCCGAAGCCAGCAGCCGATTCACCCATTGCCGCGCCGCGCATTTGCAGCAAGGCTTGCATTGACTGATTGCTGTAAATCACCATGCCAGCGTCGTCTACCAGCATCATGCTGGTTCCCGCGCAATCCAGCGCCCGCTTGATACGCAAGGTTTCTGCCGCAGCCTTGTGCTCCGCGGTGACGCGCTCGCGCAGTTGCTTCTGCATGTGCCCCAGCGCGGCCATCAGGCTGTCCTGTCCGGCTGCTGCAGGTACCTCCGTATCGAGATCGCCATCAGCAATCCGGGCAAAAACAGAAACCGCATCATCGGGCTCGCCACCAATCCGGCCTAACAGCCGGCGCAGCCCAAAATTTACGGCGAACAACACGGAGAGGCCGCCGACCAGCGTTACCAGCCCCATCATCCAGCGTGCCGTTCGTGCAGTCTGATCAATCTGCTCGCTGCGTTCCGTGGCGCGCTGCGCTGCGAATTTGTCGATATCCGCACGCAGATCAATCAGGCCTTTGGATGTCTCGCGATCCAGCCCGCGCACTGAGCGATCAGCCTCGGTGGCGGCGCTTAGCCCCATCCCCTATACTAGCTTGGCTGCTTCACCATAGCGGAAGCTGAGCTCCGAGTGGGCCAGCAACAGTTTTTCGGTTGCACTCTTGTCCATGCCTGCGTGATCCAAGGCCGCAGAAACCTCATCCAGCCCGGACTGCACGGAATCCCGGCGCTGCTTGAATGCCTCGTTATGTTTCTTGAACAGCTCGATGTCTTCGCCGCGCAGCAGAATGTTCTTGAATTCCTGAATCTGCACCTGAAAATCAGTCTGAACCCGTGCCGCAGTCATCAGCAAATGATCAATCTTCGCGCTTTCACTGGCCGCATCCGTTGCCAGCTAACTGACCCGCTCAAGGGACCAAATCGAGACTCCGGCGCTGGTGACCAGCAATAGGCCAATGCCCATCAACAAATTGCGACCGGCGGCTTTAAGTTTCATTCTGTTTTCTCCCCCAACGGTCTTGGATACGCGAAATTTGAAGTTTTCTGGATCCGGTGGCTTGTGTGCCAAATTTACCAATACGCTGAATTCTATAGGGATGTTCGACTATTTATTGACATTGTTGCCAAATACTTGGGACGGGTGTGGGAATTAAGTTGGTTGTGTTGACCGGGCCTGAGGTTGTAGCGGAAGTGCGGAATCCTGAGCAGCTTAGCCAGCTGCCGGCAGAGCCTCAAGGGCTTCGTGAACCTCCAGCCAGCGCATTTCGGCGTCGTCGATCTGCTCGCCGAGCAGGCCGGCCTGTTTGTGCATTTCTTCGCTTTTTTGCCGGTCGACCGTGGTATAGAAGTTTGGGTCGGCAAACTGGGCATCCAAGGCAGCCTTTTCCTCGTTCCACTTGGCCAGCTTGCGCTCCAGCTGCTCGATCTCCTTGACCAGTGGCCGGCGTTGGGCGAGCAGAGCCTGCCGATTGGCCTTGGCATCGGCGCGCTGGGCGAGGCGTTCGGTTTTCTCGGCGGCGGAATCGGGTTCGGCCGCCTTTTCAGCGTTGCGCTGGGCAGCCAGCCAGGCGGCGTAGTCGTCGAGGTCGCCGTCGAATTCGCTGACTTTGCCGTCAGCCACCAGAAGCAGTTCGTCGGCGCAGGTGCGCAGCAAATGGCGGTCGTGCGAGACGAAGACGACGCCGCCTTCGAAGTCCTGCATGGCGAAGGTCAGGGCTTCGCGCATTTCGAGGTCGAGGTGGTTGGTCGGTTCGTCGAGCAGCAGCAGGTTGGGCCGCAGGCGGATCATCAAAGCCAGCGCCAGGCGGGATTTCTCGCCGCCGGAGAAGGGTTCGATGGCGCGCGTCGCCATGTCGCCACGGAAATCGAAGCCGCCGATGTAGTCGCGCAACTCCTGCTCGGTGGCCGTCGGGTCGAGGCGGACGAGGTGTTGCAGCGGTGATTCGTCCGGGCGCAGTTGTTCGAGCTGGTGCTGGGCGAAGTAGCCGATGTTGAGGGCCTTGGCTTCCTTGCGCTCGCCGCCTTGCTGGGCGATGGTGTTGGCGAGCAGTTTGATCAGCGTCGATTTGCCGGCGCCGTTGCGGCCGAGCAGGCCGATGCGGCCGCCCGGGCGCAGCGTCATGGTGACGTGGTCGATGATCTTGTGATCGGCGTAGCCGGCGCCGGCTCTTTCGATGGTGAGCAGTGGGTCGGGCAGGGCGGTGGGTTCGCGGAAGCTGAAATGGAAGGGCGAGTCGACGTGGGCGGCGGCGACCATCTCCATGCGTTCCAGCGTCTTGATCCGGCTTTGCGCTTGGCGGGCCTTGGTGGCCTTGGCCTTGAAGCGTTCGATGAAGCTCGACAGGTGGGCGATTTCCCGCTGCTGGGCTTCGTAGGACGACTGCTGAGTGGCGAGGCGGGCGGCGCGGGCGCGTTCGTAGTCGGAATAACCGCCGCTGGTCAGGGTCAGGCGCTGGAGGTCGATGGCGATGATCTGGCCGACAACGGCATCAAGGAAGTCGCGGTCGTGCGAAATGAGGAGCAGCGTCGCCGGCGTGTTTTTGAGCCAGTTTTCGAGCCAGAAGACGGCGTCGAGGTCGAGGTGGTTGGTCGGCTCGTCGAGCAGCAGCAGGTCGGCCCGGCAGGAGAGGGCGCGGGCGAGGTTGAGGCGGACGCGCCAGCCACCGGAGAATTCCGACACGGAGCGCGAGAAATCGGCGTCGGTGAAGCCGAGGCCATGTAGCACTTCGGCGACGCGGGCCTTGGCCGAGTAGCCGCCAATGTCGGCATAGCGGGCATGCAGGTGGCCGATGGCGACGCCATCGCCCTTGGCTTCGGCGTCGACCAATTCGCGCTCGATGCGGCGCAGTTCGGTGTCGCCGTCGAGCACGAAGTCGATGGCGGCATCGGGCAGGGCTGGCGTTTCCTGGGCAACGCGGGCGATGTGCCAGCTGGCGGGGATTTCGATGTTGCCGGATTCTGCGTGCAGCTCGTTGGCGAGCAGCGCGAACAGGCTGGATTTGCCGCAGCCGTTGGCGCCGACGACGCCGACTTTCCAGCCGGGGTGGAGCTGAACGGAAGCGTCGATAACGAGTGGGCGGCCGGCGCGGGCGAAGGTGACTTGGCGGAGGGCGATCATGAGGCTGTGGATTATAGCGAGGCAGGGTCTGGTTACGTTTTTTTCAGCGATCGAGCCGACTTATGCGGTCAACCGGAAAAATAGCCAAAATTCGAAACATTACAAAGGCTTGCCGGGCATTTCAGCCATTTTGGCTACGATTTGCGACAGCCTGCTAGAATCGCCTGATGATCAAGCAGATTCGCACCGACCAGCTCAAGCCAGGCATGTACATCCATGACCTCAATTGTGGCTGGCTCGATCATCCCTTCGTTTCAAATACCTTCCATGTGCGCGACCAGGCGACGGTGGGCAAGATCATCGATCTCGGCATTCGCGAGGTCTACATCGACACGCTGAAGGGCGCGGACGTCGGGGAGGCGCGCACGCAGAGCGAGGTCAATGCCGACATCGACCGGCGCATGCAGGCCATTGCCGAAAAGCCCGTCGACAAGCCGGTGGTCGCCGACCTCAAGAACGAAGCCGTGCGCGCCCGCCGCCTGCACGGCGAGGCCAACAAGCTTGTCCGGCTGGTGCTCGACGACATCCGGTTCGGCCAGAAAATCCGGGTGGACAGTATCGAGCCCGTGGTCGATAGCATGGTCGAGTCGGTCTTCCGCAATCAGGATGCCTTGCTGCCGCTGGCCCGCCTGAAGAATCTCGACGACTACACTTTCGAGCATTCCGTTGGCGTCTGTGCGTTGCTTATCGCCTTCGGGCGCAGCATGAAGCTGCCCAAGGAAACCATCCGGGAAATCGCCCTCGGCGGCCTGCTGCACGATATCGGCAAGGCGCAGATACCGGATGCCATCCTCAACAAGCCGGCCAAGCTGACCGATCACGAATTTTCCCGCATGCAGTCGCACGTCGCCGAAAGCCTGCGCCTGCTCGAGGACGTCCCGGGCATTGGCGTCGCCACCCGGCAGGTCGTCGCCGAGCACCATGAGCGCTTTGACGGCACAGGCTATCCGCTCAAGAAGGTGGGCGAGGGCATTTCCCTGCCCGGGCAGATGGCTGCCATCGTCGATGTTTACGATGCCATCACCTCGGAAAAGGTCCCAGCCGCGGCATGCAACCAACGCAGGCGCTCAAGAAGCTGCTCGAATGGAGCAATCACCATTTCGATCCGCAACTGGTGCAGGGTTTCATCCGCGCCATCGGCATCTATCCGACCGGTTCGCTGGTTCGCCTGGAAAGTAATCGTATGGGCGTCGTCATCGAGCAGAACGAGGGCAAGCTGCTTGAACCCGTCGTCCGCATTTTTTACCATGCCGGCCAGCAACACTATGTGCCGCCCGAGATCGTCGATCTCGCCAGGGTGCCGGACCGCATCGCCAGTTTTGAGAGTTACGATAAATGGAAAATCGATCCCTACCAGTGGCTGCCGGCCTGATCTTCCTGCTTGCCATGCCGTTTGCCGCGTTGGCGGCTGATGGCGCGGTGGCTGCCGATCAGCAGGCAGCCTGGCAGGCGCGCCTCGACAAGGCGGCCGCCCTGCAGGCCGAGGGCAAGGCACGACAGGCCGAAGCCGACCAGGTGCTGGTCGAGCGGAATGCCGAATGTGCGACCAAATTTCTGATCAACGATTGTCGCAGGGCCGCCTCCCGGGAGCACCTCACGGTAACCCGCGAGACGCGTCGACAGGAAAATGAAGGCAATGCCATCGAACGCGAGGTAAAGCGCGAGCAGATGGCCGAGCGAGCCAAACTGCGGGCCGAAGCGGAGCCGCGTCGCGCTGCCGAACTCGAATTTCGTCAGGCTGAATCAACGACCGCCCGCCAGGATGCTGAGGACAAGATCGCCGCAGCCCGCGCGGCCAAGGAAGCCAAGGCGGCCGAGGGCGAGAAGCGCAAGATCGCCGAAGCGGAAAAGCAGCAAAGGAAACAAGCCGATCACGACGCCCGCGTCGCCAAAAAAATGCGCGAAGCCGAGCAGCGCGCCGCGCAGTCTGCCGAGAAAAAATAATCGAAACCGCCGGCATGATTCGCAAAATAACCATCGACCAGTTGCTGCCCGACATGTACGTCGTGGACCTGCACAAGCGCTGGTTCGACCATTCCCTCTGGCAGTCGAAATTCAAGGTCCGCGACGACGCACATGTCTCGAAGATCCGGGAAGAAGGGATCAGCGAGATCAGCATCGATACCGCCAGGGGCATTGATCTGCCGCCAACGCCGATAGCGCGCATCAACCAGATCGATCTCAAGCTCAAATCGCTGGCCGAAATCCGGGCGGCTACGCCGCGCACCGTTTCGCTCGGCGAAGAGCGTCGCCGCGCCAACCGTTTGCTGGTCGACGCCGGCAACACGGTCTCTGGGCTGATGCTTTCGGCCAGGGCTGGCAACAACGTCGATGCTGCCTATCTTGAACCGATAGTCTGCAAGATGATTGCTTCGGTCATCCGCAACCCGGATGCCCTGGTGCCGCTGGCCCGCCTCAAGCGCCTGGACGCCTATGCCACCCAGCACGCCGTGGCTACTGCTGCGCTGATCATTGCCTTCGGCCGCCATCAGGGCATGCCCGAGCCGGAGATCGAAAAGCTGGCGCTCGGCACCATGGTCAAGGACATCGGCCACGCGGCCCTTGATGCCAGGCTGACGGCAAAGCAAGGCATTCTGTCCAAGGATGAATTCTCCATCGTCCAGAGTCATGTCGAGGAGGGGCTGGCCGTGCTCGATGCCACAACCCGGCTGTCCGAAACCTCGGTCGCCGTCGTCCTCGAACACCACGAACGCTACAACGGCTGCGGCTACCCCTACCGCATGATCGGCGACGAAATCTCCGTGGCCGGCCGTATGGCCGCCATCGTTGATACCTACGACGCAATGACCTCCGACCGCCCCTACCGGGCCGCCATGTCACCCTCGCAGACGCTGCGCCAGCTCTACGACGAAGCCGGCTTTCAATACGACCCGGCGCTCGTTTCCGCTTTCATCAAGACCATCGGCATCTACCCGGTCGGCACGCTGGTGCTGCTCGAAAGCGGACATCTGGCCGTGGTCGAACAATTGAACGCCGACAACATGCTGACGCCCACCGTCCGCGTGATCTACCACACCGGCCGCCAGCAGTACGTGACCACGCCGGTCGATGTCGACCTCTCGCGCAAGGTTGGCAACCACTACGGCCAGATCGTCCGGGCCGAAACCTTCGAGCGCTGGGGCATCAGCCCCTTGCGCTGGCAACCTGCCTGATCAGTTTCTTGATCGGCGCCGGTACGCCGGCGTCGGCCGCACGTTCGATTTCCACCCATTCCAGCCCGGATTCGCGCACCTCAAGCCCCGGGGCAACGACGCACAGCACCGGCTCCAGCGTCAGCCGGAAATGCGTGAAGGCGTGTCTGAATGACGGCAATTTGGTCATTGGCCCAAGCGCCAGCCCGAAACGCCCGGCCACATCGGCTGGTTCGCCCTCCGGTGGCACGAGCAGGCCGCCCCACAGGCCCGAGGGTGGGCGCCTTTCAAGCAACAGGCGCTGGCCGTCGGTGAGCAGAACGAAGGTCGAGGTGCGTTCCGGCACGGCAGCGCGGGGTTTGGCTTCCGGTAACTCCCCCTGCCGGCCATCGCGCTTGGCGACGCAGCCGGCAGCTACCGGACAGTCGGCGCAGCGCGGCCGGCTCCGCGTGCAGAGCGTGGCGCCCAGGTCCATCAGGCCCTGCGTGTAAACCTCGATGTCACTTTCCGGCAGCAGGCTCTCGGCCAGATCCCAGAGGCGGTCATGAACGGCCTTGGCACCAGGGAAGCCCTCGACACCAAATTGCCGGCACAGCACGCGTTTGACGTTGCCATCGAGAATCGCAGCCCGGCGCCCGAAGGCAAAGGCGGCAATGGCCGCTGCGGTCGACCGGCCAATACCGGGCAATTCCGCGAGTTGCGCTTCGTTTTTCGGGAATTTTCCCCCGTGGACCGCAGCAATCTGTTGTGCGCACCGGTGCAGATTGCGCGCTCGGGCGTAATAGCCCAGCCCGGCCCAGTGCGCGATAACGAGCTCGATCGGCGCCGCAGCCAGCGCCAGAACATCGGGAAAACTGGCCAGAAAGCGCGCGAAATAGGGGATCACCGTGCTGACCTGCGTCTGCTGCAACATGATCTCGGACAACCAGATGCGGTAAGGGTCTCGCGTCTTCTGCCAGGGCAGGTCGTGGCGGCCGGCGGTTTTCTGCCAGGCGATCAGTTGTTCGGTAAATCGGTTTTTGGCGGCCAAATTCTGTCTCGACGCGGGCTGCGGGAGCACGGATAATACGGCCTCTTTTTCTTCCGGCCTACCGGCCCTGCCCGATGACCCAACCGCAACACGACAGTCGCGCCCTGCGCAACGCACTCGGGCGCTATGCCACCGGCGTCACCATCGTCACGGCCATCGATCCGGATGGCCATCCCATCGGCCTGACTGTCAATTCCTTTGCCGCCGTCTCGCTTGAGCCGGCGCTCGTGCTCTGGTGCCTCGACAACAAGTCGCACAACCTCGAAGCCTTCCGCAAGGCCAGCCACCATGCCATCAACGTTCTGGCTATCGACCAGGAGGAGCTGTCCAATCGCTTCGCCACCTGGCCGACCGACCGTTTCGCCGGCCTTGCCTGGCATGCCGGTGCCGGCGGTGGGCCCTTGTTCCCGGGGTGCTGCGCGAGTTTCGAAATGGCCAACGTGACCCAGCATGCTGCCGGCGATCACACCATTTTCATCGGCAGTGTCGAACGCTTCACCGACACGCCGGACCTCGCCCCGCTGCTTTTCCACGCCGGCCGCTATGCTGCCCTGGCTACCGAACAGGAATGATTGAACCGCCCGCCTTCTGCGCTTAGAATGCGGCCTTCAGCCCAGAGCGGGCGTCGTATAATGGTAATACCCTAGCTTCCCAAGCTAGAGCCGTGGGTTCGATTCCCATCGCCCGCTCCATCTACTATATAGATCAATAAGTTAGCGTGGTTTTTCGGTATCAGGTGTCCGTGGACGTGTCCGATGACGTGTCCGAACGATGCCCAGAAAACCGTTATCAGCCCCCTACCTTTACCAGCGTGGCCGCTTGTTCGGTTTCCGTTGGACCTGCTCCCCGCGACTGGCCGAACAGATCGGCCGCAATGAGCTGCGCCGCTCACTAGGCACCGGCTATCTGGCCGTTGCGGTTCGCCGTGCAATCGAAATTGCTGCGAAAATCAGTGTTTTGGAAACAAAGCTTGACTCTTGCGACATGCGCGAACTCAAACGCACCGACCTCCTGACCGTTCTCAATCACTATTTTCATACCGCCCTCGCTGACACAGAGCGTTGGCGCACCGAAAGCGATGGGTTGACCCCGGCGGACGTCGAGGCTGAGTTGATTGCGCTGGAATTCATGGCCCGCGACACCCGCGAACGGTTGAGCCTGCACAGGTCTGATGAGCCGCATGACAACCTCAAGGTAGTGGCGGGTGATGCAGGCTTCGAGGTTCCAGTGCCGGATTCCGCCATGGCGAAAGAATTGGCGCGAGGCATTTTGCGCACGGATGCCAGGCTCATCGAGATCGAGATGCGTCGAACGCGCGGGGACTACACGGACGACACATCGCTCATGCAACCGCTTGCGGCAACGCCCGCATATGCCGGTGCAGGCTCAAGGCGATTGTCGGAAGTGATCAGGCTCTTCAGCGAAGAAAATAAGGGCGAGTGGAATCACCGTACCGGGATCGACAACAAGGCCATTTTTCGTGACCTGATAGAGATCCTCGGTGACCCGCCGATTGGTCTATTGAGCAAGGATGCGCTGATCGACTACAGCGAGAAAACCAAGAAGCTGCCGCCGAATCACAACAAAACACCCCGCTTCAAAGACCTGAGCATCGCTGACCTGCTCAAGCTACCAGAATTGCCGCCGTCAGCGCCGCACACCGTCAACAAGCGATTCGTTCGCGTGCAGCAGCTTTTCGCCTGGGCCTCGATGAAAGGCTACATCCCCGATGGCGTTTGTCCAAAACTGACGATCCGAGAGACGCATAAAACTAAGCGCAAGGTGCTGCGCGACATCTTCGATGCGGATGACTTGAAGGCAATTTTTCTTTGTGACGAGTTTGCAAGTGACCGGATCGGCACACAACGTCGAACACCCTACATGTACTGGGTGCCGCTCTTGGCTCTGTTTGCCGGTGCTCGTCTGGAAGAAATCATGAGTCTGCGGACCAAGGATATCGTCATGGTTGGCGATGTCCTGTGCCTCGACATCAACCGCGAATTGGACAAGCGGGAACTTGGGCAGGCAATGACCGATCGGCGAGGGAATTTGGTTGTTCAAGAGAAGCAGCTTAAGAACGATGACTCAGTGCGTATCTGTGCGATTCATCCAACCGTGATCGACCTCGGATTCGTTGAATATGTTGAGTATCGACGCAGGCGTAAGGACATCCGACTGTTTCCGGAGACCAAGGTGCGTGCAGGAACCGAGCGTCATGGAACGACAGCGTCCAACTGGTTTGGGCGATACCTGGATCGACGGGGCATTACGTCCCGGAAGAAGGTGTTTCATTCGTTCCGGCATACTTTCATCAATGCGTTGAAGCAGAATGGCGTCGACTTGGAACTGGCGAGGGAACTTGCCGGCCACCAAGGAGCGTCAATCACCTATGCGCTTTATGGCAAGGATTTGATGCCTGGTGTTCAGCGAGAGATTCTGAAGCGGCTGGATTTCTGGGGGATTGATTTTTCGCCACTGGCAGGGAAGTGGAAGGCTATGCTATCTGATTATGGGAAGTGTGATCTCAGAAGATAGATGGTCGAATGTGCTGCTCGGAGGGCAACAGTCGGCCAAAATGAGCCATTGACCCCTAGTTACCGAATAGGGGCTTCAGACTTTTTACTGACCTGCGATTTCGAACGGCAGCCTATCGAGACTGGCCAGTCAGGATTCTCCAACGTGACCCGACGAACTGCTACGTTCTTTTGTCGGAATATCTTACAGTCTCCACAATGCTCTGCACTTCAGATGCATATAACACATTGATTATGGGAGATAATCATTATAAGGCATGAATTGTGCTTTTCATGCAACCATAATATGGGGATTCTGTAAATAAAAATCGGGAGGATTGTTTATGCCACGTGCTTCTATCCAGTTCATTGCTTGTTTGTTGCTGGTCACCGGTTTTGTTCCTGTAACGAATGCCACACTTGTATCCCGTCTAGGTGGCCAAGCGGTGTATGACACAGACCTCAATGTAACCTGGCTAACCGATGCAAACTTGGCTAGCACCGAAACATTTGGAGTAAGCGGCATCACCACCACTGGCTTCATGGATGGGGGTACCACTCAAACTTGGATTGCTGCTATGAACGCTTCCAATGGTGGCTTAGGATATTTGGGCTACAACAACTGGCGGCTACCAACAACTGGCCCGGTCAACGGCACTTCCTTCAATTACCCAAATTCTAACAATGGCTCAACGGACTCTGGCTATAACATAAGTGCAACAGGTACCCCTTATGCGGGGAGCACAGGTAATGAGATGGCGTATTTGTACTATAACAATCTGAGCAATCAATCTCTCTGCAATCCCGTCACATCGACGGTTTCCAATTGTGTCCCACAATCTGTTGGGTTGACCAATGTTGGCCCCTTTACAAACCTCAAGTCCCAGTGGTACTGGTCCGGTACTGTATACCCAAATTCAGACGCGCGGTGGATGTTCGGTTTCATGAACGGTAGCCAGTACTTGGTCGGCGGTGACCAAACACATCTAGCATTGGTCGTTGGTTCGGGCGATGTCTTCTCAGGTCCGCCACTACCAGCCCCTCTTCAGATTCAGGCAAACCCTACCCCAATATTGCCGACTAAGACGCCACCAGCCAGTTATTTTCCCGCTATCACTCCATCTTTCTCCTCACAGATAAGCCCTTTCGCACAAAGTACTGCAAGCCAATTTGATTCCCCAACGGCGCAAAATCTCAATCTTCTTGTATCTGACGTTAAGCCGTTGGTCGACCCACAATCCGGTGTCACTCAATGGCTAAAGGCTACTGCTAAAGTTGCGGCTCCTGATATTGAGAAAAGCGCGGGGATATTGGCTTTTGTAAGTAATGTAGGATCTACTGTCGTCGACTGGGCAACGGGATCGCTAGCTGAGGGCTTCGCGGCAACTGTTAACTTATGGGGAGATACTAATTTAGCAGGAAAGGTTGTTGATGCTTCCCCCGCAGCTAAGCAAATATATGACGCCGCTCAAACTACGTCTGCCGTCGCTGGTTGCTTAGGCGTCTTGACACCAGGTGCTATTTATGCAGATTTGTACTTTTGCTTGGTAGGTGCGACAGCTAGCGTGATGGCAGAGGACTTGGCTCCGGCTCTTAGAAAGTTTGGTGCTGATCCTCCTGACCCAAGCTACACCTCAATATTCCAAGCCAATACGCAACTTCCGGCAATTCCAAGCACGGGTGATCCCGTTGTGGACAGGTACTACCAAAATGTAATCGGCGCTGCCACATTGGCTGGAGTTTATTTGAATGCAGTCAATGCATCATTGGATAAATACGCTGGTGCTTATTTGGCAGGTGATACGATATATATGACGTATCAGATGCAAGCGTACCTAGCGTATTTAAAGTTATATGATCAAGCACTACACGACCTTCAGACTAACCTCGATGCTTTTGGTGCACTCGCTGACTTGAGTCAATTTAATAACCTTGTTTATGACCCATTAAAGCTAATCACTTTGCAACAGAAGGTGGCGTTGAATGGTTTCAGTACTGGCGTAATTGATTACTTTAAATCGCTCGGTTACACACCAGAAGAATTGGAGCAGTTGCAGGCTGAGTTTGTGGCGTTCGATCCTTACTCACTTGAAGGTACTGCATTAGATGCCCTGCACTTACTGCAGGATGGGATCGCATTAGCATCCTCCCTGCCTGACCGTACAGACCGCTCCATACCGGAGCCATCCACAATTGTGTTAATCCTAATCGCTGTTGCAATTCTTATGTTAGCTCGATTGCAGAAAGAGAAGTTTCGACTGCACTTTCTGCCGCAGCTTATCGCTGGTTGCGGATTTAGCCTTCCCCGTCGGCAATGACTGCACCCGCTGCTTTGCAGACTGAGAGGGCCTAGAGTGCTAGTGACCGCAGAGGTTCGTGTCCTCTCTTTAACAGTTCGCGTTGGTTTGTCTCCGGTTCCCTATTCCGGAAGACATACGTTGTTCCGCATGCCGTCGTTCAGCTTCATGCCAAGCCGTTGACAAAGGTCGGCAGCAACCTTCTCGAACAGCTGGCCACGCGGTAGCGTCTGCGGCCTGTACTCCCGGCGCTTTGCGTTCTTGACGTCCTGAATCGTAATGCCGAGTTTCTCGGCAATCTCTGCATGCTTCAGCTTGCCCGGTGACCACCCGCCCGCGTGGTGCATGATTGCACGCAGCAGCATGCGCCGGATTGTTTGTTCCGACCCGCCATGGATTTTGACGCCTGCCAGATTCAGCTTCACAGCTTCGCGTGTCGCTCTGTTTCCCCGCTTACGAACGATGGCTGCCGCTTCCCGGTGACGGTAGACGTCGCCGATGTTCTCGAACGGCTTTGAACTGCCGTCCGCTTGCAAGTCACGCTTCCAGTCCCAGTCTGTATTTGCTCTTCTCGTCTCGTTCTTGCTTACCAAATCGTCAGCTTTTCCGTCTGCAATGTCATAGCAGCTGATCAAGCGACGGAAGCGAAGCACTGAGGGTTTGTCTTCCGCAAAAAGCTCTTCCAGAACATCCTTGACGTCATCGGGCACGCCATCGATTTTGTGTCCGCCCTTGGCAATGAATGTCTGTTTTCCATCCTGTGCCAGGAAGTATCCCCGCGTTTTGAAAACCTCGTATTCGTCGCCGATGTGCTTTGCTTCAATCCAGCCTTCGGGGTCTAGTCCCAGGTTGATGCGCCCCTGCTGCATCGCCTTGATTGCCAGATAACGCTGTGTGATCTGCCCGTACTCGGGAATCAGATCAGCGAACGCCGGCATCGATTTCGGCGAAAAGTGCCGATTGTCCGTTACCCCGAAAACCCCCATACAGCCATCCGTGGTGCTCGCCAGCAATTCAGCCCCAGCCTGCACCATGGCATCTTCCATGCAGCAGAGCGCCGCACGCACAAGTGACGTAGTCATGGCCGCATACACGACGTTCGTGATCTGAGACTCGGGCAGCTCTGCGTAGTTGCCCTCAAGGTCGCGCACATTCCGTTCCTTGCTGCCCTGCGCAAGCTTGCCATAGAGACTGTTTGCAGCTTCCTTGTACAGGCCGTTCTCAATCGTGCTCTTGTCGTGCTTTGCGCGTTCCTGGACGATGACCCGCAGGTAATCGCCGAAAGCAGATATGACCGAAGCGCCCTCTATGATCGGTTGCCACTTGTAGAAGGAACGCAGAACGATCTTGGCACCCCTCGACTTGGCAAGCAGCAATTCCGGCAGCCCGCAGTGACTGATGCCGATGCGTGGATAAAGCAGGCCATAAGCTCCGGACACGGGCAGGCAAGGTTCGGCACCCACGGGAAACTCAAAACCAACCTCTCCAAGGCCGATCGGTAGATAAGCACCGTTCGCGGCAGCGAAGAACGACAACAGCTCGGATTCATGAGTGACCCGCGTTGGCGGAATATTGAAATCAATGGCCGGCAGCACCGCCATCGCGGCAGGGTAGGCGCCCGCCAGGTCGAAATCGACCACCATCTTATTGCCGGGCAGTTTGACGTGTTCATGTCGAGCGGCGTAATTCCTGCCGCCGTGAAAGCAGCTGGTAGCAATCGTGTCGCTCAGCTGTCGATTCATGCTCTTGATCTTGATTACCTTCTGCTTACCTCGCTTGTCCAGGATCGTCTTTTCGATGTTGCCGTGGTAGGCGTCGGAACCGTAACCAGACCTGTCCAGCCAAGCGCGGAAGCCAGTGGCGGACATACCGCCCAAGGTCATGGGCAGTTTTGCAACGCCAGTGATGCGTTCGACGGTGTTGCCGATCTTGACCAGGTATTCGAGGCCGGCGCGTGTATCGGTCATCGCGTATGACTTGAACAGTTCGGGGTCTTCGTGAAACAGACGCAGCATGTCAGCGCGAGAGTGTCCGAACTGTTCCAGCTTGAGCTTTGGAACGCTGCAAATTGCGCTGGCTTTCTCCAGACTGCCCCGGCCAGGGGTGAGAAGCATCGTATCTCTTAGCGTCAGGCTGATGTCGGTTGCGTGTCCGCCGGGCCGCGTGGCTTTCATGTGCAGGTCACGGGCAGTGATCAGTGTCTTGCCGATCGCGGTCAACGCTTCCTTCCAGTTGTTCCGGTCGGCCAGCATCGCCCATTCGGCCACTGTGTAATGCGCAACCAGCAGAATCGGTACGGGCTTTTCAGACCGGCGTGGAATGCCAGCCAGGTCAAGCGCCCACCCAGTCAGTTGCGCGAGCTTGGGGCGGTCGCCATCGGGTAGTTTGAACTCTTCAAAATAGTCCCATTCATCCCGGCCTCGTCGAACGAACAGTGACAGCTGCATGGAGAGCAAGAAATTGACCCTGGTCGGATCGATGGCGGCATTGAAACCGTCATGCGGGCAGTATTCGGTGTCGTAGCAGGCGATGACGTTGTAAGGCGACCAGACAGCGCCGGTCGGGCGTTCAAGCAGGCTGGCATCGAATGGTGTCAAACGGCCGCTATGGGGGAGTGCTACCTCCGACTCTCTCTTCATAAGGGACATTTGAAACCTCCTGTTTTTGCAAGCCATCCCGGCTGATTGTATGGGCGTTGTAGGTTCGAGAGCGCCCATATTTGATCTACAACCCAAACAGCGAGCGATCGGCAGGCCGGGTTACTTTTTCGTCAAGCAGTTGCATCAACGGTGTGCGCCAGGCGGCGTCATCGAGCATGCGTAAAACCACAGCGCCGACGATGATCTTCCGCTTGTTGTCCAGTGCACGCCGGCGGGCAGCTTCTGAGCGTTGAACGCGAAGCATTGCGACATCCTTCTGGCGTCCCAACTGAGACAGCTTGTCGGCTGCGATTGCTTTGCGGATCGTCAGCGTAATGAGCCGCTTGGTTGTCTCGTCCGGCCAGTTTTCATCCTGAGAGCGTTGAATCAACTGCCCCACATCTTCTTGGACTTGATTGCCGATGGCGTTATCGGCGAAGTCCGGGAATCTGACATCCTGAAATTTGATCATATGCGTACTATTGATTTGTCAAATGCGATTTACGCAAGCTATCATCTTCGATATGACGATGTCGAGTAAAAACCAGGCGATATGAAAAACTGTACTGACAACATACCCCTCCGTGAGGAGCGCACATATGCATCAAAATTGATGCGTGCGCTCCGGGCGGAGGAAAAACAACAGCAAGCGGGGAGTGGGCACCATGGCAATTTTTCACTTGAACGCACGACCTATTCAGCGTCGCAAAGGCGGTACTGCATCGGGTCTGGGGGCTTACATGCTCGACGCTGAAATCGTCGATCCGTATGACGGAAGGCGGCACCGGCAACGAGGCCGTCACTGCCATGACATCACGGCAATGACCTTCTTTCCTGGCGTGGAAGATTTCTTTGACACACCGTCAGCGGCGTTCCGCAGCATTGATGTGTTTGAGAAGCGCAAGGATGCCACTTTGGGTCTTGAGGTCGAATTTGCGTTGCCCCATGAGCTGGATCGCAGACAGCAAATTGCCGTCGTATCGAACTATGCCGCTGCCATTTCAGACCGTGACGGCAGATATGTGGTCGCGTGTATTCATCACAAACAAGGGAACGAACATTGTCACCTGTGGATTTCAGACCGCCCAGTCGGTAGGGATGGCTCAGGGAATGTCGTTTGGGGCAAAAAAGACAACACGCCAAAGGCGAATCAAGAACGCCTGTTTTTCTATCGTGAAGCCTGGGCAGCAGCTGCCAACGATGCACTCAGGTTAGCGGGTTGTGATGCGCGGATTGACCATCGCAGCAACAGCGAACGCGGTATCTCTCAAACGCCGTTTCGCCATGAAGGGAAAAATCCAAGTCCTGAAGCATTGGCCCATAACGAGGTGGTGCGGGCAGATCGTGAGTTGACCGCCGCAGTTCAGCAACAGCGTGCTACCGGTGCTGCGATCCTTCAGGTCAGAAGCGAGCATACGCAGATCGAAACCGACATTCACCGTGTCCGAGCAAAACTCAAAGAAATTGCGCAGAAGCACAGACCACGGAAGCAGACCGCATTTCATGTCTCACTTTCTGTCGGTGCGTGCATGAAAAAGCGTGCGTTTAAGGAGACGGGAATGCCGTCGAGCGGCAATGAAATGAGGCCCACCGCGCCAGCCATGAATGCGCACGGTAACGACACACTTTGGCATCAGGCGATAGCGAAAGGGATGACCGAATTCGATGCAGCCTGCGTTGTGATGAGCAGGGGGTATAGCAACGAAGACCTCCTCGAAATGCTCGGCTACGACCTCGAAGGTGATTTGCGTGAGCAACGGCGTTTGCGCGGACATGATTGGCTGGTATTGCCAGAACCGAGAGTCAATCCAGCACCGTCACCCTGGGATACAGGGCCTACCTAAACGCAAATGCTGAGATCATTGGGTGGAGGTGTCCAGTGATGTCCCGACGCACACTGTTTTCCCCAGAGAGCGTCTGGCTTTGAAGGCCACTCAACGTGTCCGAAGAGTGGTACGATTACAGGCCCAATCCACATGGACTGGTCTGCGGCAACCACGAAAAATCAACGACTTATTTTGTGGTGCGAGCTAGGATGGTTTCCCATCGCCCGCTCCACATCGAATTCAGTCAGATCGTTGATCTGTAAAAGAAAAAGCCAACCGAACCCGGTTGGCTTTTTGTTTCAAATATCAGGACGAAGCCTGCGTAGCGTGAAATATCGATAAGACCCAACAGTGGGATGTATTCGATTTCTGGCCAATGCCGTGAATATGTTTATCGCACCCCTAACGCTGGATGAAAAGCCGGGTTAATTACATAAATAACACCATTGTTTAGCAATACATTGTGGCTACCCTGAAGAACCTTCATGTTGTAGTGGAACGAGTATATATACCGTTGGCTCCCATCGGTCCAAATAAATCCTAGAAATCCAAACCAAAGCAATAAGTTAACAATCGCATCAACATCGGTAGGACTGATTGAGTGCCCTGCTAATACTTGTAATAAATCCTCTCGCCGCAACTCTTTTGAACTACCTATAAATGCATATAAAAGATGCTCGGCAGATGGGAAAACATCCCTAATCTCCAAGTCAATCTCTGCTAATAAGTCATTGGAGAATGCACTGCATGCTTTTGAAATATCCTCTTTCATGATCCGGTCATGTCCAAGATTCATTGCATAGCCTCTGCAGTGTCCGATAAGGTCCAATAAACTTCTTGGGCGCATTAAACAACGGTCAATCATATATTCAGCGCTGTCCTGCCCATCTACGATTGGGGTACAAATGCTTGTCCATACGGAAGAAAAACTCTTTGGATTGGCTGTGTCCCAATTGCGATCAATCCGACGCCGCAGCAATTCTCTCAGCATTTCAGGATCATCCCAATCGACGTTTGCTCTAGTCTCCTTGCCCCTATCCGCAGTGGAGTCTACTAAGTGCTCAAAAACGTCATTTCGCAAAAAAACAATCGTGTGTGCGGGAATCCCCAAATTACGCAGTTCCCTTTCTATTTTTCGAGTCGCTTCGATTAGAGAGCGAACAATAACTAAGTCTTCTGATTTGACTCCCTGGGATGACCAGCCCTTGTCAATATTATCAAATAAAAGCCAAAGCTCATCTTTGAACTTTAGATATCGGATAACGTTTTCTTTCAATTCTTGAAAATTATGGCGATATATAAGGCCCGTGATCTGAGCTGTTGTCAAATTAACATCAACCCCGTCGTTATATTCCGCTTCAATTATGGATATAATATCCCTAAGCAAAATTTTTAGCCGTTCGGAAAAATCCCCCTCGGCTGAATATTCATCAGAGATGTATACTGCCTTTAGCCGTTGGTAAGGTTCGAATAAATTGTGGTCTCGTTTATGAAGTTCTTGGTCTTTTTCAAG
Organism: Betaproteobacteria bacterium; assembly: GCA_016705475.1. Classification (GTDB taxonomy): domain Bacteria; phylum Pseudomonadota; class Gammaproteobacteria; order Burkholderiales; family Rhodocyclaceae; genus Azonexus. Next base: position 221,836 of record JADIYD010000006.1, read on the forward strand.
TAGTTTGTAACATATCTCGAGCCATAACAAATATTCCCAAAATGCAGTAATTGTGTGCTCAACGGTTCCTGCGGACATGAGGGAAATAATCGAGTCTTTTAGTTTTAGTAACTGGTAGCCCTCTGGCTTAAGGTCGATTACAACATTCGATCGTTTTGAGCGAACGCGGTCCCTCAGCATGAAGAAAATAGCTGTTTTCCCTGATCCCTTTCTACCCGTAACTAAACGAACTTCTTTTCTTTGGGCGCGTCGAAAGGCATCGATTTCTAGGTAATATTCACCAAGCGATGTGATTTCGTTTTCGGCTGCTGATGCTCCTAGATCCATTTGCGAAAGGACTGATAACTCACCGGCTGGTTTTGATACGATACTAACATCACGGTCTTCATAAACTCGCTCAGCCAAGCTTCCAATAGCTTCTTTGAATTGACTTTGAAATCGGCATGTCGTCACAAAATCCCTTAAATCTACAGGGATTGGCGTTTCGCCAGATTGAATATATAGCGCGCGTTTGTCCATGCCATCAGCTAACCCAGCCACAAAAGCGCTTCTTATGTTGTGTGTTTGGGAGTCAACATGCTCGTTTGGTAAGAAATGAAGGACGACACCAAATGATTCTGCGACATTTGTTATGGCGTCTGGGCCGGCAAGGCGGGGGGATTCTGCCGGGTCAAAACTTCGATAATATAAATGTGACTTCTTTATTCCGTACACGATGAAACCATCGTAATCGGTTTTGGTTTTTGGTTGGATTAAATATATTGGAGTTTTGTCGTTTATTTTTCCACTAATATGCATTGGCCTAATATTTTCGACATCTCGAAATAGAGCATAAAGCTCATCGGATGTTGTGTATTCTTTATAGCCAAGTGTGTCAAATATTCCAACATCCTGTATAGAGGGATGACCTTCAGTTACTGCTTTGTGTTTTACAAGCAGAATTGGTTTTCCTTTACCAATTGCAAACCCAATTTCATATACAACGTTGAAGTTAAGCCGGGATATATCTGCTACTAAAAAATCATTTGTTCCGATATTGTTTAGAATCTCGGTGGCAATAAATCGTCCCGAAACATCCATCTCCTCCCAAGACATAACGTTTACTCCACCACCCCTTGTTCGGCATAAGAGACAAGCGGCACGAGCCGCATCAACAACCAATGTGACAGAAGCGGGGTAGGCGAAGAAACCTGAAAGAGCCATCATTGTTCCTTTTTGGGCTGTTCGACGAACTATTCGGACTTGGTTAACGGTACAGATAAATGCATTTTACATGAGGCGTATTAGAGTCCGCGCTAACTTGGATTTCTTCGAGCAGTTTCCATCTAGGCTCTGCTAGAACGATCTAGGCTCGGTTTAGCCTACTAACTCTTAATTGATGATTGTTCGTGCAGCTCGGACGGCACTAGCTTTAATTCCAAGTGAGTTGCACAAAAATGCAGCCGTTTCCGGTTGCCCCTCGCATCCGACTTCTTAGCCGAGCAGTTTCCGCTGGTCGAGGTACTTTTCGAGGATTTCCAGGCGGGCGAGCGGGTCGTCGAGTTCGAGCAGTTTTTGCTTGGCGAGGTTCTGGATGGGCAGGATTTCCGTGATCCGGTAGCCGACCCATTCGGCTTCGTCGTAACGGTGGGGTTCGGGCAGGCGTTCAGCACCGAGGTCGGCGGCGACGCGCTGGAGCAGTGGAAGCAGTCGCTGGCGTTCGGGTGGCAGCGGGGTCGAGCCGGTTTCAGCCAGGAGTTCAACGCTGGCTTCAAGCTGGTTGTTGGCGCCGACGCTGGTTTCGATGATGCGAAAGCGCCGGCTGCCATGGGCGGTAATCATGAGGATGCCGAGCTGCTCCATCTCCCAGTTGCCAATGGTGGCGAGCGTGCCGACGGCGTGCGGTTCGGCCGTGGCACCGACTTCGCTGCCTTTTTCGATGAGGCAGACGCCGAAGGGTGCGTTGGCCTTCATGCAGGCGGCGGCCATGTCGAGGTAGCGTTGCTCGAAAATTTTGAGCGGCAGCACGCTGCCCGGGAAGAGTACGGTGTTGAGCGGGAAGAGCGGGATGCGCATCGTTTCGACGGCGTTGCCGGAGGGCGAGCGGACGAAGTCGAACCAACCCATCTCAGCGCTCCTCGCCCCAGCGCTGCATGAGGGTGTGAGGGACGCCGATCTGGTCCATGACGCGGGCGACGACGAAATCGACGATGTCCTGCACGCTTTGCGGGTGGTGGTAGAAGCCGGGGCTGGGCGGCAGGATGACGGCGCCGGCGCGCGCGAGGCGCAGCATGTTTTCGAGGTGAATGGCTGAAAACGGCGTCTCACGGGGGACGAGGATGAGCTTGCGGCCTTCCTTCAGGACGACGTCGGCGGCGCGTTCGATGAGGTTGTCGGCGAGGCCTTGGGCGATGGCGGCCAGGGTGCCCATGCTGCACGGGCAGACGACCATGGCGTCGGGCGGGTTGGAGCCGGAGGCAACCGGGGCAAACCATTCTTCGCGGCCGAAAACGGCCAGTTTTTGCGGGTCGACCGCAGGAAAGCGGGCGAGCAGGGCGGCTTTGGCGTCGCTCGGGCGCGACGGCAGTTCGAAGTTGAGTTCCTGTTTGGCGACGACCTGCGAGGCTTGCGAGTAGAGAAGCTGCACCTTGCAGCCGGCTTCGAGCAGGCATTCGAGCAGGCGCAGGCCGTAGGGCATGCCGGAGGCGCCGGTCAGGGCGAGGCAGATTTTCATGGGCATTTAGGGCTCGCTCGTCAATAAATTGAACATTTGGCTCGCCGGAGTTGGGCGCGCTGGTTCGTTGCGAATCACTTGTGTGGCTCGCCACACGGCGCGCTCCACGCCTCGCATCGCATCCCAATCCACCGGCCAAATATCCAATTTATCTCCTTACGAGCCCGACAGCTTCCGTGGGGGCGGGTTCAGCCAGCAGTTTAGCTGCGATCAGGCCGTTGATGGTGCCGAAAACCAGCGCCGCTGCCGCAAAAACCGGGGTGAGCAAAAAGACGCCGTCGTGCGGGATGAGCCAGGCGCGGGCGAGCAGCAGCTGGCCGCCGATGTGTGCGAAGGCGGCGAGGATGGAGAGGCTGACCGGGCCGAACCAGCGTGCCGGCAGATAGCGGGCGAGGCCAAGGGTGAGCAGGCTGAGCGTCGTCCCGGTGAGCGACAGGAAGAAGCCGGGGGCGAGGAAGAAGCCGAGCAGCAGGCTGCCGGCCAGCACGCGCAGGGCGCTGACCCAGACCGCTGTGCCCCAGCCGTAGCGAACGAGGACGACGAGGGTGACGATGTTGGCCAGCCCAGGCTTGACGCCGGGCAGTGGCGAGGGGATTGCGGCGTCGACCAGCGACAGGCCGACGGCCGCCGTGGCCAGCCAGGCGACGCGGCGGTCTTCGGCGGTGACGGTGAGTTCAATAACTGATCGAGTCATAAACCTTGGTCCGCCCGGCGATCTGGACGCTGACGCGGTTGGGGGCGCAGATGGCGATTTCGCCGGGGCGCATGAGCCAGCCCTGTTTGACGCAATACTGGCGTGGGCTGGGGTCGGAGACGACGCGGGCGCGGCCCGGTTCAACGGCGATCAGCGTGGTGCCGAGCGGCCCGGCAACCTCGAAGTGCTTGCGCGCCTTGAGGTCGATTTCGGCAAATACCTTGCCTTCCTGCCGGATGATGGCGCGGTCGGCCAGTCCGCCTTGCCAGAAAACCGGGATGCTGACCCCGACGGCAACGGCACTGAGCAGCATGACCAGCCAGTCGCCGGGGCGGATCAGGGTCAGCCAGTGCATGGCTTGGCCCGGCGCCGGGGGATTTCAATTTTGGCCATTTTTTCCGGTTGACCGTGGCATGGGTGCCGGGTCTTTCACCACGTTTAGTCGCCGGCCAGCGTACGGTGGCGGACGAGGACGCGAACCCGGTCGGCAAACTGCCTGGCCAGCCATTCGGCAATGTAAACAGAGCGATGCTGGCCGCCGGTACAACCGATCGCCACGGTCAGGTAATTGCGGTTGTCGCGGATGAAACTCGGCAACCAGGTGGCGACAAAGCGATGGATGTCCTCGCGCATCAAGGTGACCTCACCTTGTGCGTCGAGAAAATTGATGACGGGCTGGTCCTTGCCGGTCAGGACGCGCAGGTCCGGGTCGTAATGCGGGTTGGGCAGGCAGCGGACATCAAAGACGAGATCGGCGTCGAGCGGAATGCCATGCTTGAAGCCGAATGACTCGAACATCAGGGTCAGACCCTGGCCCGGCTCGGCCTCGATGAACTGACGGACCCATTCGCGCAAGCCGGCAGCTTTCATGCCGCTGGTGTCGATCCGGTGGCCAAGCGTGGAAAGCGGTCCGAGCAATTTGTTCTCTGCCCGGATGGCTTCGTCGAGCGTCTGTCCCGTAGCAGCCAGCGGGTGGCGGCGACGGGATTCCGAATAGCGCTTGAGCAGCGTTTCTTCGTTGGAAAAGAGAAACAGGAAGGTGACTTCGACGCCATTTTCCTTCAATTTCTCGAGCTTGCTTGGCAGCAAGTCGATGCCGTGCCCGGAACGCGCGTCGATGGCGACAGCAACCTTGCTGACGTTTTCTTCCTGGAGCATGGCCGCGAGCACGGTCAGCATGGCCACCGGCAGGTTGTCCACGCAGTAATAGCCGGCGTCTTCGAGCAGGTTCAGCGCGACGGACTTGCCGGAGCCGGAAAGTCCGCTGATCAGTATGAGTTCCATGGAGGCAGAGCATAATCAAGGCGGCGCGCCGTATCAACCCGCGGCATAATATAAAAAACAGGAGATGATCATGCCCTCGGCACTTCCATTGCTCGACCTGCCATTTCTGGCGGAACTGACCGCGCTGCGCCGCGACATTCACGCCCACCCGGAACTTGCCTTCAACGAGAACCGGACTGCCGACATCGTGGCCCGCGAACTGGAGCGCTACGGTCTGGAAGTCCATCGCGGTATTGCCAAAACCGGCGTTGTCGGCGTGCTGCGTGCCGGCACGTCGCAAAAAATGGTCGGCCTGCGCGCCGACATGGATGCGCTGCCGCTGGCCGAGCTCAACGAATTCCCGCATCACTCGAAGCATCAGGGGAAAATGCACGCCTGCGGCCACGACGGCCATACCGCCATGCTGCTCGGTGCCGCCCGTTATCTGGCCCTGCATCCGGACTTCGATGGTATTGCCGTGTTCATTTTCCAGCCGGCCGAGGAATCCGAAGGCGGTGCCGCGGTCATGATCGAGGAAGGGCTGTTCGAGCGCTTCCCTGTCGAGGCGGTGTTCGGCCTGCACAACTGGCCGGGGATCCCGGTTGGTGAAATGGCTGTCATGCCCGGGCCAGTCATGGCCGGCACCTGCGCCTTCGAGATTTTCGTGCGCGGCCACGGTTGCCACGCCGCCATGCCGCATCAGGGCGTCGACTCCATCGTTGCCGGGGCACAACTCGTGCAAGCGCTGCAGACGGTGGTCAGCCGCACGCTGCACCCATGCGAGTCGGCAGTCGTCAGTGTCACGCAATTCCATGCCGGCGAGGCGTGGAACATCATTCCCGAAGAAGTTGTCCTGCGCGGCACCATCCGCACCTTCAAGCGCGAAATTCAGGAAGCGGTCGAGCGTGCCGTCGAACGACTGTGCAGCGGCATCGCCGCAGCCAATGGGGCGCAGATCAGCGTGCAGTTTGACCATCGCTACCCGCCTACGGTCAACAGCGTAAACGAGGCCAAATTCTGCCGCGAAGTCGCCGCCGAGGTCTTCAAGCCGGAACGCGTGCTGACCGATATCCTGCCTTCGATGGGCGCCGAGGATTTCGCCTACATGCTCAACGAAAAGCCCGGCTGCTACGTCTGGCTCGGCAACGGCCCGGGAACGGGCGGCTGCACGCTGCACAACCCGCATTACGACTTCAACGACGAATTGCTGACGCTCGGTGCCAGCTACTGGGTGCGCCTCGTCCAGCGCTACCTGCCAAAAGGCTGAGATTGATCAGGCTGCCCGCGCAGGCTTAGCCGGCGGACATTCAGGCGGCAACCAGGAAACCATTCTCGCGGCGCAGGGCGTTGACCAGCAGTAGCTGGCGTTCGACGCCGCTGACCAGCGCTTCCCGGGACAGGTTGAGGAAGCGGGCGTTGACGTCCATGGCGAAGGGCAGACTGAACACGAAGGCGGGAAAATCGTCCTGCGGCAGCCGCTGCCGCTCAATCATGGCAAACGACACGATGACCTTGATGGCATGCCAGGCCAGCTGCTCGATATTGTTGCGGAAATTGCTCAGGCGCCTGAAAGCGCGGTCAAAAGCCGCGTCGACCGTGGAAAACGGCCGGCCATGGCCGGGAATGACCATGTCGATGGGCAACCGGGAGAGCATTTCCAGTGTTTCCTGGGTACTCGTCAGGCCATCTGCTTCGCCGAGCAGCTCGGGGAAAATGACCCCGAAGCCGTTTTCCCACAGGGCGTCACCGGAAATCAGGATGCGTTTTTCCGGGTTGTAGTAGGCCAGCGCTTCCATGTCGTGACCGGGCACGGCGAGCGCCTGCCAGTTCAGGCCACCCATTTCGACTTCGTCGTTGGCACTGATCAGGCGGTCGTGCTGGAAACGCGCGCTTTGCTGGCCGAGCGGGGAGAGTAGCAGGGCATCCTTGTCCCACTCGGCAATGACCGCGTGCAGGCCGGCCGGGACGATGATCTCGCAGTCGAACGCTTCCTTGAGCGCGGCATTGCCGCCGATGTGGTCGGAGTGCGAGTGGGTGTTGAGCAGGCGGTTCAGCTGGCGGCCGGCGAGGGCGTTGTGGACCAGCTCGACGGTCTGCTCGGCATGGGTGACGTAGCCGCTATCGACCAGCGTGGCCTTGTCGCCATCAAAAAACAGGATGTTGTTGGCCGACAGCCAGCCGCGTTCGAGGACAAGCATGCTGGCCGGGAGGTCAAGGCTCATTCCGGTTTTTCCGGGCTGCCATCACGATTGGACGGCAGGGTCGTCGTTGGTACAACCAGCTCGGCGACGACGTCCGGCGCACTCATCGGCGGTCGGCCGCAACCCAGGCAATAACCGGAGTCGGGATCGGCCATGCAGATGCCGACGCATTGGTAGAGTTCTTCGTCGCTCATTTTGCGTTGCCGTTGCTGCGTAAATTGTTTTCCTGCGGGGCCTGTTCGCCACGTCGCCGGGCGACATCAGCCAGGATGTGCTGCCGGCCGGCGTCGTCGAGGCGAGACCAGACGGTGATTTCATCAATGGTGCGGAAGCAGCCCTGGCACAGGCCGCTGCTCGCATCCATCTTGCAGATATTGATGCAGGGTGAGGTGATCATTCAAATGAGCATGAAGCGGTGTTGTTGGTCGCGGACCATTTCGACGGCTTCGAGGGCTTCGTCGCGGCTGATTCTGGCCAGCATGGCCAGATGAAGACGACGATCACGGGCCGTTAGTTCCGGAAAATTGAGGGTATGTGCGTTGATGTCTTCGTTGCCGTCATCGCTGACAATGCCCTGGCGGTCGACGGTGATGCGAACTGGCGACAGGTGCAGGGCGGGTTCGGGTGACTTTAGGTAGTCGGCGAGCGCGTGGACCATATGCTCCGGCATCAGCGATTCGGCGGTGTGGCGGAGCTTGGCGTCGAGTTCGGCCAGGTGACGGGTGCCGACCTCCAGAGCGTGCTCTCCGGAGGTGCTGCGCAGGACAGCAAGATGAGCGCGCTCGACCGAAAGATCGGCGCGCAGGCCTTCGCGTTCGTCGCGCAGGGCCTTGACGTGGGCCCGGAAGGTATGGAGCAGGCTTTCCAGTGCCTTGCAGCGCAGGCCGTGCAGGGTTGTCTCAAGCTGGCAGCTCGGCTCGATCAGCGTTTGCCCGGAGAAAAAGAGGACGAGCTGTGGAACATCATTGCGGATGACATCGCCCTGCTTCGCCATGCCGAGCTGTTTTTTCTGCTGCCGACGGGCAACGAACATGGCGTAAAAATGCTCGCTCTCCCAGCTGCTCGGCTCGGCCAGGAAATCGCGCACGGCCTGGCTACGGCCGAGCATCTGGTCGATGTCGCCGGCCGTGGCGAACAGCGCGTGCACCAGCGGATCATTGGCAAAGGCCTTGCGGTTGATGTCGATCGGGCCGGGTAGCGAGGCAACCAGGCCATCGCAATAACCCAGCGCATAGTCGACAGGGCCGCTCAGGTGTTTCTCAAAACCCGGAGCAGACTTGAGCATGGGGTCCACCAGCTCAGCCACCCGGTCGAGCGCTTTGCGCAGGGACGGATCCAGCGGTGGCGCGGGCTTCAGAAAATCAGCAACAGCGGAAAGTAGGCTCACTCGGTCCTGGTGCAAAGGGCCCGGCCAGCCTTGGCGCCGTTCGGGCGGTTGATGGCGCTGGAAATCCAGTCGCCGACAACCGCCAGTTTAGCCAGATCGATGCCGGTTTCAATGCCCAGACCCTGTAATAAATAAACGACATCCTCGGTCGCCACGTTGCCGGAGGCGCCTTTTGCGTAGGGGCAGCCGCCAAGACCGGCGATCGAGCTGTCAAAAACGGCCATGCCCATCTGCAGCGAGGAGTAGATGTTGGCAATCGCCATCCCGTAGGTGTCGTGATAATGGCCGGCCAGTTTCTCGATCGGGGCGATCCTGACGCAAGCTTCGATCAGGCGGGTGATGCTGGCCGGGTTTCCGACCCCGATGGTGTCGCCGAGCGAGACTTCATAGCAGCCCATGTCGAACAGGATTTTTGCCACGTCGGCGGCCTTGTTCGGGTCGATGGCGCCTTCGTAGGGGCAGCCGACGACGCAGGAAACGTAGCCGCGAACCGGCATTTCCAGCGCCGAAGCCGCCGAAATGACCGGCTCAAAGCGCTTCAGGCTTTCGGCAATCGAGCAATTGATGTTTTTCCGGGAAAAACTCTCGGATGCCGCGCCAAAAATGGCAACTTCGGTCGCGCCGGCTTCAACCGCAGCGTCGAACCCCTGCAAATTGGGCGTCAAAACCGGGTAGACCGTAGCAGCATGCCGCTTGATGCCGCGTAGCACCGCCGCGTTGTCACCCATCTGCGGCACCCACTTCGGCGAGACGAAGGAAGTCGCTTCGATGACGCGCAAACCGGCAGCGGCGAGCCGTTCGATGAGTTCGATCTTGGTTGCTGTCGGGACGACCTGCGCTTCGTTCTGCAGCCCGTCGCGCGGGCCGACCTCGACAATTTTTACTCGGGCGGGCAGCTTCATCATTCCCCCTCGAACTCGACCAGGGCTGCACCATCGGCCACTTGTTCACCGGCTGCGTAACAGAAAGTCTTGACGATACCCGCAGCGGGGGCGGTGATGGTGTGTTCCATTTTCATGGCTTCGAGGATGAGCAGCGGCGCGCCTTTTTCGACCTTCTGGCCAGGCTGGGCGAGCAGGGCGACGACCTTGCCAGGCATCGGGGCGGTCAGGCCACCGCCTTGGGCGCCACCGGCTTCGACAAGATGCAGCGGGTCATCACGAAGAAGTGAGTACGTGCTTCCGTTGAGGAAGATGCTGCGTTTTTCGTCGACGGCGACGACGCTGGCCATCAGGCGACGGTCGTCGAGTTCGACGGCGAAGCGGTCGCCTTCAAGCTTCTTGCCGCGGGCCAGCGTGGTCTGACCGTTGATCGTGATCTGCCACTTGTCGCCCTGATAGCGAACGATGGCTTCGATCAGGCTGTCGCCATCGCGGAAACCGATCAGGCGGGCGGCAGACAGGTTCATGCGCCAGCCGTCGCGGGCATGCCACGGTGAGCAGGGGTCGCCGCTGGTCTTGGCGGCCTGTTTGGCTTCGTGCTGTTCCCAGAGCAGTTCGCCGACTGTGGCAACAAGAAGCGCGTCGCGCGGCACGCTCAGGGCGGCAGGAAAGAGGAATTCCTTCTGGCGCTCGATGAGGCCGGTGTCGAGGTCGGCCCCGGCAAAGGCCGGGCAGGCGACGAGGCGGGACAGGAAATCGATGTTGGTGGTGACACCGGCGACCTGATAGTCGGCCAGCGCCTTGCGCATGCGGGCCAGCGCGGCATCGCGGTGTTCGTCCCAGACGATGAGCTTGGCAATCATCGGGTCGTAGAAGGGCGTGATTTCATCGCCTTCCTCGACGCCGGTATCGACGCGGACGTTCAGGCTTTCGGCCGGTGGCGACAAGCGGACGAGGCGGCCGGTTGAAGGCAGGAAACCCTTGTTGGCATCTTCGGCGTAGATGCGCGCTTCGAGGGCATGCCCTCGAATCTGCAGCTGTTCCTGGGCAAGCGGCAGCGGCTGGCCGGCGGCGACGCGCAATTGCCATTCGACAAGATCCTGGCCTGAAATCATTTCGGTGACCGGGTGCTCGACCTGCAGGCGGGTGTTCATTTCCATGAAATAGAACGAGCCGTCCTGATTGGCGATGAACTCGACCGTGCCGGCGCCGACGTAACCGACAGCCTTGGCAGCGGCGACGGCGGCTTCGCCCATCTGGCGGCGGCGTTCCAGCGTCATGCCGGGGGCGGGGGCTTCTTCGAGCACTTTCTGGTGGCGGCGTTGCACCGAGCAGTCGCGCTCGAACAGATAAACGCAGTTGCCCTGTGTGTCGGCGAAGACCTGTATTTCGATGTGGCGCGGCTTGGTGATGTATTTCTCGATCAGCACATGCTCATTGCCGAAGCTGGAGGCGGCTTCGCGCTTGCAGGATGCGAGGGAGTCGAGGAAGTCTTCCGTTTTTTCGACGAGGCGCATGCCCTTGCCGCCACCGCCGGCCGCCGCCTTGATCAGCACGGGGTAGCCGATGGCGTCGGCTTCCTGATGGAGGAGCGAAGGTGTCTGGTCGTCGCCGTGGTAGCCCGGGGTCAGCGGCACGGCGGCCTTGCCCATGAGTTTCTTGGCTTCGGATTTCGAGCCCATGGCGCGAATGGCCGAGGCCGGCGGGCCGATGAAGGCGATGCCGTTGGCGGCCAGCGCATCGGCGAAATCGGCATTTTCGGAAAGGAAACCGTAGCCGGGATGCACGGCCTGGGCGCCGGTGCGCTTGCAGGCGTCGACGATCTTGTCGGCCACCAAATAGGACTCGCGGGCGGCGGCCGGGCCGAGCAGGACTGCTTCGTCGGCGAGGCGGACATGGCGGGCGTTGGCATCGGCTTCGGAATAGACGGCGACGGTGCGGATGCCCATGCGGCGGGCGGTCTTGATGACGCGGCAGGCGATTTCGCCCGCGGTTCGCAATCAGAATTTTGTTGAACATGGCTTACTCCCCCATCCAGGCAGGTGAACGTTTGTCGAGGAAGGCGGCGATGCCTTCACGGGCTTCCGGTGTGGCGCGCAGGTGGGCGATGCGGTGGGCGGTATCGTCGACCAGCGTGTCGTTGATCGGCCGGCCGCTGACGGCCCGGATCAGATCCTTGGCAGCGGCTTGGGAAAGAGGGCCGCCCTGCAGCAGCGAGGCGACGATTTCCTGCACCTTGGCATCCAGTTGCTCCGGTTCGACGGCTTCGTGGACGAGCCCGATCTCACGGGCGCGGGCCGCGTCGATGCGCTCGGCCGACTGGAAGTAGCGGGTGGCCTGACGGGCGCCGATGGCGCGCAGGACGTAGGGCGAAATGGCCGACGGGATGATGCCGAACTTGACTTCGGAGGTGGCGAAGACAGCCTTGGTCGAGGCGACGGCGATGTCGCAGGCGGCAGCCAGCCCCATGCCGCCACCGAGCGCGGCGCCCTGCACGCGGGCGATGGTCGGTTTGCGCATTTCGGCCAGCGTACGGAGCATGTGGGCCAGCGCGCGGGCGTCGTTGAGGTTGTCGTCGAGGCCGTTGTTGGCGGCGCGTTTCATCCAGTTGAGGTCGGCGCCGGCCGAGAAGCTCTTGCCGCGCCCGGCGAGAACGACGACACGGACGTCAGGATCGTCGTCGAGAACCATGCAGGCGGCGGTCAACTCGGTGATCAGGGTTTCGTCGAAGGCGTTGTGCAGATCGGGCCGGTTCATCCAGATCGTGGCGACCGGGCCGCTGAGTTCGATTTCCAGGGTGGTAAACATGTCTCGCTCCAATTATTGTTGTTGCTGGCGGATCAGGTCCGCCATGGGCTGCCCGTCCAGCGCGGCGATCAGGCTGGCCTGATTGGCGGCGGGCTGGTTCTGGCTGACTTTCCATTTGCCGACCAGGCGGTCGATGGTGATTTCGATACCGATCACGGCGCCGAGCATCTTGTCGATGTAATCCGCCGGTGCGTCGTCGATGGACCATGGGTGAGGCAAATCGGCTTCGTGCTCGGCGGTCAGCCCGTCGAGCTGGGCGCGCAGCCAGTCGCGGTCGTCGATCAGGCGCAACTCGCCGTGGGCGTGGACTGCCGCGTAATTCCAGGTCGGCACTACTTTGCCGTGTTCGGCCTTGGTGGCGTAGCCCGACGGGCTGATGTAGCAGTCCGGGCCTTTGAAAATTGCCAGAATTTTCCGGTTGACCGTGGAATCGTTCGCCAACGGGTTGGCGCGGGCGATGTGGCCGCGCAGGGTGCCGTTCGGGCCGGCGCTTGGGTCCAGATGCAGCGGGATGTGGTTGGCGTCGAGTCCGTCCGGACCCTGCGTGACGAGCGTGGCGAATGGATGGGTCCGCATCAGGCCGTGCATCACGCCGATGTCGGTTTCCGCGAAGTGTTTGGGCAGGTACATCGCCTTACATCCGGAAGATACCGAACTTCGTCTCTTCAGCAGGCGCATTCATCGATGCCGACAGGCCGAGGCCGAGTACGCGGCGTGTGTCGGCCGGGTCGATGATGCCGTCGTCCCACAGCCGGGCCGAGGCGTAGTAGGGATGGCCCTGTGTCTCGTACTGCTCGCGGATCGGGTCCTTGAAGGCCGCTTCTTCCTCGGCGCTCCAGGTTTTGCCAGCCGCCTCGATGCCATCGCGCTTGACGGTGGCCAGCACGCCAGCGGCCTGTTCGCCGCCCATGACCGAAATGCGCGCGTTCGGCCACATCCACAGGAAGCGCGGTGAGTAGGCGCGGCCGCACATGCCGTAGTTGCCGGCGCCGAAGGAGCCGCCGATGACGACGGTGAATTTCGGCACCTTGGCTGTGGCGACTGCCGTGACCATCTTGGCGCCGTCGCGGGCGATGCCGCCGTTTTCGTACTTGCGGCCGACCATGAAGCCGGTGATGTTCTGCAGGAAGACGAGCGGAATGCCGCGCTGGGCGCAGAGTTCGATGAAGTGGGCGCCCTTGAGCGCCGATTCGCTGAACAGGATGCCGTTGTTGGCGACGATGCCAACCGGGTAGCCGTAAATGCGAGCAAAACCGCAAACCAGCGTCGCGCCGTAACGCGCCTTGAATTCGTCGAAATCGGAGCCATCAACGATGCGGGCGATGATTTCGCGCACGTCGAAGGGCTTCTTCGAGTCGGTCGGGATGACGCCGTAGAGTTCCTCGGCGGCGTAGGCCGGCTCGGTCGGTATCGTCAGCGTGACCGGCGGCTGCTTCTTCCAGTTCAGATCCTTGACGATACGGCGGGCGATGGCCAGCGCGTGGGCGTCGTTTTCGGCCAGATGGTCGACAACGCCGGAGACGCGCGTATGGACGTCGGCGCCGCCGAGATCTTCAGCCGAGACGACTTCTCCGGTGGCGGCTTTCACCAGCGGCGGGCCACCGAGAAAGATCGTGCCCTGATTCTTGACGATGATCGACTCGTCGCACATCGCTGGCACGTAGGCGCCGCCGGCCGTGCATGAACCCATGACGGCGGCGATCTGCGGAATACCGGCGGCCGACAGGTTGGCCTGGTTGAAGAAGATGCGGCCGAAGTGCTCCTTGTCCGGAAAGACCTCGTCCTGCATCGGCAAAAAGGCGCCGCCGGAATCGACCAGATAGACGCAGGGCAGCCGGTTCTCCAGGGCGATTTCCTGGGCGCGCAGGTGCTTCTTGACGGTCAGCGGGTAGTAGGTGCCGCCCTTCACGGTCGCGTCGTTGGCGACGACCATGCATTCGACGCCATTGACCCGGCCGATGCCGGCGATGACCGATGCGGCCGGCACGTCACCGCCGTACATGCCGTAGGCGGCGAACTGGCCGATTTCAAGGAAGGGCGTGCCGGGATCGAGCAGGCCGTTGACCCGTTCGCGCGGCAGCAGCTTGCCGCGGGCCAGATGCTTCTGGCGCGCTGCTTCCGGTCCGCCGAGGGCGATCTTTTCCACCTTTTCATGCAGGTCGGCAACGACGGTCTGCATGGCGGCCACGTTGGCCTGAAAATCGGCCGATCGTGGGTTGAGTTGGGTTTTCAGGATGGTCATGTCTCCTCGCTTCTTTTTTGTGTGCGTTACCTGAATAGGACTGGATGCAAAATGCTTGCTACAACTGCTTTTCCTCTTTGAGCCACTTGCTGACCGGTTCCGGCTGGTACGCAGCCATCGTCGCCAGCAGTGCTTCGATATCGGTGGCGGCCAGCGCCATGGCGCGGTTCTGGGCGCGCAGGAAACCTTCGTCGACCGCCTTGTCGAACATCGCCAGCAGCGGGTCGTAGAAACCGTTTACGTTGAGCAGCCCCATCGGCTTGCTATGGAAGCCGAGCTGGCCCCAGGTCAGGATTTCGCAGAATTCCTCGAAAGTCCCGAAGCCGCCGGGCAGGGCGATGAAGCCGTCGGACAGTTCGGCCATGCGCGCCTTGCGGGTGTGCATCGAATCGACGACTTCGATGCGCGTCAGCGCCCGGTGATCAACCGCGCGGCCGGCCACTTCCTTGCCCATCAGCGCCTCCGGGATGACGCCGATGACCGTGCCGCCAGCTTCCAGGCAGGCATCGGCCACCGCGCCCATGAGGCCGATGTTGCCGGCGCCATAGACCAGCTCGATGCCGCGCGCGGCAAGCAGGCGACCGAGTTTTTCCGCTTCGGCGCGGTAGGTCGGGTTGTTGCCGGCGTTCGAGCCGCAGAAAACGCAGAGTCGTTTCATGGGTTCAGAAACCGCCGGTTTCCAGCCAGCGTTCCATCTGCGGCAGCCGGTCGGCGCCGAAGAAGGCTTCGCCGTCGATGATGACGTGCGGCGAGCCGAAGACACCGACCTTGATAGCTGCGTCGACCTCATCCTTGAGGCGGGCCTTGATGTCCGGGTTTTGCAGCGCGGCGGCCAAAGCTTCGCGATCGACGCCCAGGCCGGCCCCGATGTCGAGCACGGTCTCCGGCGACGAGATGTCACGGTCGTCGACGAAAAAGGCGCGATAGACCGCCCTGGCAAATTGCCGGGCCAGCGCGCAATCCTGGCCGTGCAGCCAGTAGAAGGCGCGCGCGGCGTTCTGCGAGGCGAGCGGGAAGCGGCTGGGCGGATTGTAGGCAATGCCCATGAAGCGCGCCGACCGAGCAAAATCGCGCCACATGTAGGTCGATTTGCTGCTCGTGCCGTCGAGCGGTGGGCGGGTGCCCAGGGTCTGGAAAATAACGCCGAGCAGGATCGGGTGCCATTTGACCTTGCGCCCGTATTTTGCGGCCAAATCATCAATCTTCTCGGCCATCAGGTAGCCGTAGGGGCTGGAAAAATCGAACCAGAAATCGATCGGCGTCTTGCTGGAATCAGTCATCTCTTGTCTCCTCGGGTTTGCGGTCGACGTTTGCTTTTTGGGCTTTTTTTCCGGTCAACCGCAGCAATGTGGATTTACTACTCGTTGGCGATGCTGCGTCCGATCACCAGACGCTGAATGTCGTTCGCACCTTCGTAAATCTGGCAGATACGGACGTCACGGTAGATGCGTTCGACCGGGAAGTCGCTGGTGTAGCCGACGCCGCCGTGGATCTGGATGGCGTCGGAGGCGATCTTCTCGGCCGCTTCGGAGGCGAACATCTTGGCCATCGAGGCTTCCTTCAGGCAGGGCTTGCCGGCATCCTTGAGCATGGCGGCACGCCAGACCATCAGACGGGCAGCATCGAGCAGCGTGTTCATGTCGGCGAGGCGGAAATTGACAGCCTGGTGTTCGATGATCGGCTGACCAAAAGTGACGCGTTCCTTGGCGTAACGCACGGCTGCTTCGAATGCGGCACGGGCCATGCCGATGCTCTGTGCGGCGATGCCGATGCGGCCGGCTTCGAGGTTGGAGAGGGCAATCTTGTAGCCTTCGCCTTCCTTGCCGAGCAGGGCGGAGGCCGGCACGCGGCAGTTTTCGAGGATGATCTGCACGGTGTCGGAAGCGTGCTGGCCCATCTTGTCCTCTGTGCGACCAACGATGAAACCGGGTGTCGCCGTCGGGATCAGGAAGCAGGAAATGCCCTTCTTGCCGGCCGCCTTGTCGGTCACCGCAAAAACAATCGCCATCTCGGCGTATTTTCCGGTGGTGATGAACTGCTTGACGCCGTTCAGCACGAAGAAATCACCATCGCGGTCGGCGCGGGTGGTGATCGCAGCGGCGTCGGAGCCGGTATGTGGCTCGGTCAGGCAGAAGCAGCCGAGCGCTTCACCGCGCGCCAGCGGCTTGAGCCATTCTTCCTTCTGCGCGTCGGTCCCGTATTTCATCGTGATGCCGCAGGCCAGCGAGTTTTGTACGGAAACGATGGTCGAGGTGGCGCCATCACCGGCGGCGATTTCTTCCAGCGTCAAAACGAGCGACATGTAATCCATGCCGGCGCCGTCCCATTCCTCAGGCACCACCATGCCCATGGCGCCAAGCTCGCCGAGTTCCTTCAGGGCATCCGCCGGGAAGGTGTGGTTCTTGTCCCATTCGGCGGCGAAAGGCGCGAGGCGCTCTTGCGCAAAGGCGCGCATGGTGTCGCGGATCATTTCTTGTTCTTGAGTCAGGATCATGCTGTTCTCTCTGAAAAATTTGTTGTTAGCCAGACGCCAGCAATGACCAGCAGGCCACCGCCCAGCACGGCGATGCCGAGGCGTTCATCAAGCAGCACGGCGGCTTGCAGGACGGCAAAAACTGGCACCAGATTGACGAAAACCGAGGCTTTCGATGCGCCAAGGCGTTTGACGCCATCGGCAAACCAGGTGAAGGCGAGGGCGGTGCCGCCAATCGCCAGAAAAATCACGCTGGTCCACACCCGCCACGACCAGTCGGCCAACTCGGTGCCGCCCTGCACCAGCGCAGTGATGCCGAGCAGCAGCGCACCGATCAGGCTGGCGTAGAGCGTTGCCGCCAGAGGCGACAGGGACTTCGTGGCTTGCCGACCGATGAAGGTGTAGGCCGTCCAGCACAGTGCGCAACCGAGGATCAACCACTCGCCCATGCCGACCGCACCCTGCAGCAGGGCCAGCGGGTTGCCGTTGCCGACCACGGTCAGGCAACCGATCATCGCAACGACAATACCGGCCAGCTTGAGCGGCGTCATCTTCTCCTGCCCCATGAACCAGGCGCCGAGGGCCACCAGCACCGGGGTCAGGGCGACGACCAGGGCGCCACGCCCAGCCGTGATCTGCTTCAGGCCATAAAAGAAACACAGGGCATAGATGAAAATGCCCGTCATCGCCAGGCCGGTGACGACACCCCACTCGGCACCCGTTTGCGGACGCGGAATGCGCCCTTCGGTGGCCAGTGCGAAACCGCCCAGTAACAGTCCGGCAAGCAGGAAGCGGATGGCGGGCACGGCCAGCGGCGCAGTCAGTTCCTGCGCCACGACGCGGCCCGCGATCCAGGTTCCACCCCACATGAACATGGTGCCGATCAGTTTCAGATAGGTGAGCGAGTCAGCCTGGCGGGGCACTTACAGCATTTCCACCGCGAGTGCTGTGGCTTCGCCGCCGCCGATGCACAGCGAGGCGATGCCGCGCTTGCCACCGGTTTTCTTGAGCGCGCCGAGCAGGGTGACGAGGATGCGGGCGCCGGAAGCGCCAATCGGGTGACCCAGCGCACAGGCGCCGCCGTGGATGTTGACCTTGGCCGGGTCGAGCTTCATGTCGTGCATGCCCGCCATCGTCACGACGGCAAAGGCTTCGTTGATCTCCCAGAGATCAACGTCGTTGATCGTCCAGCCGGCCTTCGCCAGCATCTTCTGCATGGCGCCAACGGGGGCGGTGGGGAACAGGGCCGGCGTGCTGGCGTTGGTCGTGTGGCCGACAATTCTGGCAATCGGCCGGAGACCCAATTCGGCGGCTTTCGAGGCGCGCATCAGCACCATCGCGGCGGCGCCGTCGGAGATCGACGAGGAATTGGCCGGGGTGACCGTACCATCCTTGCGGAAAGCCGGTTTCAAACTGGGAATCTTTTCGATGTTGACCGCAAAAGGACCTTCATCCTTGTCGACCACGACATCGCCCTTGCGCCCGGCCACGGTGACCGGGGCAATTTCCCAGGCGAAGCTGCCGTCATCGCTGGCGGCCTTGGCGCGGGTCGTTGAGCGGATGGCGAATTCGTCCTGCTGCTCGCGGGTGAAGCTGTAGCTGCTCGCGCAGTCTTCGGCGAAGGTGCCCATCAGACGGCCGCGGGTTTCCTTGGAGTAAGCGTCTTCCAGACCGTCGAAGAACATGTGGTCCAGCGTCTGGCCGTGGCCGAGGCGATAGCCGGCGCGGGCCTTGGGCAGCATGTACGGGGCATTGCTCATCGATTCCATGCCGCCGACCACGGCGATGGCGTTCGAACCGGCCAGAATGCCGTCGTGACCGACCATGGTTGCTTTCATGCCGGAACCGCAGACCTTGCTGATCATGGCGCAGCCAGCCGAGAGCGGCAGGCCGGCAAGCAGGGCAGCCTGGCGAACCGGCGCCTGGCCGAGACCGGCCGGCAGCACGCAACCGAAAAGAACTTCTTCGACCAGAGCGGCATCGATACCGGCGCGTTCGACAGCGGCCTTCATGGCAACAGCACCCAACTGCGGTGCGCTCAGGCTGCCAAAAACACCCTGAAAGCCACCCATCGGGGTGCGAACGGCGGAAACAATAACAACGGGATCATTCATGCTGAGTTCTCCTTGAACAGTTTTATCAAGCGTCCAACGCTTTCAGAGCGGCGTCGTAACGGGTTTGCAAATCTTCGGGGCAATTCACGGTGATGCCCAAATCGTGCATCAGGCCATCCTTGAGGCCGTAAATCCAGCCGTGGACAGTGACGGGCTGACCGCGCCGCCAGGCATCCTGCACAACATAGGTCTGACAAACGTTCCAGACCTGTTCGAGCACATTCAACTCGCACAGGCGGGCGTGGCGAAGTTCCGCCGGCAGGCTGTCCACGTTACTCAGATGCTTGGCATGGACGTCCTGAACGTGACGCAGCCAGATATCAACCAGGCCGACGCGCTTCTTCTCCAAGGCTGCACCAACGCCGCCGCAGCCATAGTGGCCAACGACCATGACGTGCTTGACCTTGAGCGCTTCGATGGCGAACTGGATGACCGACAGGCAGTTGAGGTCGGTATGGACGACGACGTTGGCGACATTGCGATGGACGAAAACTTCGCCCGGCAGCAGGCCGACGATTTCATTGGCCGGTACGCGCGAGTCGGAGCAGCCGATCCACAGGAGTTCCGGGGTCTGAATCTTGGACAGCTTGTTGAAGTAGTCGGGATCGACTTCCTGCATCTTGCGCGCCCAGGCGCGGTTGAAATCGAACAGGTGCGACAGGTTTTCACTGCGGATTTCCTCTTCCGACCAGTTTTCAAGATCAAGCGCGAGGAACATCGTGCCTTCAACCGGCGTCTTGTAATAAGCCGGCGCTTCGGTAAATCCAAGCTCGCGGTAGAGTTTCACGGCCATGCGCATGCTGGGCAGAGTATCGATGATCAGTTTGCGATAGCCGATCTCCTTGGCCGCCTTGATCGCCGCCAGGGCCAGCGCGTTGCCGACGCCATGACCACGCTGCTCCGGATCAACATAAAGGCGTTTCATTTCGCAAACACCCTCGCTGTCCGGTAGCGGCCGTACGCCAACACAGCCGGCCGGGCGGCCATTGACCTCGGCGAAGAAAAGGCGGCCTTCCGGTGCCGTATAGGCGCCGGGCAGGGAAGCCATTTCCTGATCGAAATTCTGATACGACAAATCGACACCGAGCCAGGCCGCATAGTTGCGGAAATACTGGCGAACCTGCTCAATGGCTTGGGTGTCGGCGACGGTCAGGGTGCGAATAGAGATCATATGAAGCTTTCGGGGCAGTTAAGACAAACGTCGATTTTAGCTTGTTGCCCCCGTGCCCTTTCTCAGCTTTTCCCGAATCCTTATTTCGTCTCGGCCATGAGCTCACGCCCGATCAGCATGCGACGGATCTCGCTGGTGCCGGCGCCGATCTCGTAGAGCTTGGCGTCGCGCCACAAACGGCCGACCGGATACTCGTTGGTGTAGCCGACACCACCCAGAGTCTGAATCGCCTCGCCGGCCATCCAGGTTGCCTTTTCGGCGGAGTAAAGAATCGCGCCGGCGGCATCCTTGCGCAGGGTGCGAGCGTGGTCGGTGCTGTCGCAGGCTTTGCCCAGCGCGTAGACGTAGGCGCGGTTGGCCATCCAGGTCGAATACATGTCGGCGATCTTGCCCTGCATGAGCTGGAACTCGCCGATCGCCTGGCCGAACTGCTTGCGTTCGTGAATGAAGGGCACGACGACGTCCATGCAGGCCGCCATGATGCCGAGCGGGCCGCCGCAGAGAACGGCACGTTCGTAATCGAGACCGGACATCAGCACCTTGGTGCCCTGGCCGACACCGCCGAGGACGTTTTCTTCAGGCACTTCGCAATCGTCGAAGAACAGCGGGAAGGTGTTCGAGCCGCGCATGCCCAGCTTGTCGAGGTGGGTGCCGTGCGAAAAGCCCTTCATGCCCTTTTCAACGATGAAGGCAGTCATGCCCTTGGCGCCGGCGTTGAGGTCGGTCTTGGCATAAACAACCAGGGTGTCGGCATCGCCGCCATTGGTGATCCACATCTTGGAGCCGTTCAGGACATAACGGTCGCCCTTCTTCTCGGCCTTCAGCTTCATCGAGACAACATCGGAGCCGGCATTCGGCTCGGACATGGCCAGTGCGCCGACGTGATCGCCGGAGATCAGCTTGGGCAGATATTTCTGGCGCTGAGCTTCCGTGCCGTTGCGGCGGATCTGGTTTACGCACAAATTGGAGTGTGCACCGTAGGACAGGCCGATGGAGGCCGAGGCGCGCGAGATTTCTTCGAGCGCGACGATGTGGGCGAGGTAACCCATGCCGGTGCCACCGTATTCCTCGCCGGCCGTCATGCCGAGCAGGCCCATGTCACCGAATTTCTTCCAGAGGTCGGCCGGGAACTCGTTAACGCGGTCCACTTCGGCGGCACGCGGCGCGATTTCGGCATCGGCAAACGCCTTCACCGCATCGCGCAGCATGTTGATGTCTTCGCCGAGGCCGAAGTCGAGGCTGGGTATGTTCATGGTTTGTCTCCGTTATCGATTTATTTTTCAGTTTTGCCGTGCATGACCATGATGGTCTGCTGCATCAGCGCACACAAGGTTTCCCGGCCATCTTTCACGGCGAAGACTTCGGCCTGGGTAATGATCAGTGTCTTGCCCGGGCGGACGACCCTGCCGCGGGCGATCAGTTTCTCGCCATCGGCCGGGGCGACCAGATTCATCTTGTATTCCACGGTCAACACCGAATCCGTGGCCAAAACCATGGTCATCGCGGCGTAGCCGGCGGCCGAATCGGCAATCATGCCGACGACGCCGCCATGGACGAAACCATGCTGCTGCTCGACGCCAGCCCAGTGCGGCAGGTGAATTTCCGTTCGGCCGTGTTCGATGACCGGCAGCGTTGCCTGGATAAGGTCCATGGCGTTCTGGCGGGCAAAGCTGGCGCTGACGCGCTCGGCAAAGTGGGGGTCGAGGATTTTGATCATAGGATGTGATTGTATTTACGTTGACGTTAACGTCAACTAAAAATTAAACATTTTTTATTGGGCGTCGCGGCGAGCTACTTCCAGTTCGCACTGGCGTTCGAATTCCGCAATTTCGGCCAGCATCGCCTCGATATCCTCGCGTTGCTGTTCCAGCGCGGCGCGCCGCTTTTCCATGACGCGCAGGCACTCGAGCAATTGGGATGTTTCGTCTTCGGTCGACGTGTACATGCCGATCAGATCCTTGATCTCGGCGAGCGACAGGCCGAGGCGCTTGCCGCGCAAGGCCATCTTGAGGCGTGCCCGGTCGCGCCGGGTGAAGATGCGCTTGCTGCCTTCGCGCTCGGGCGACAGGATGCCCTGGTCTTCCCAGAAGCGGATGGTGCGCGGCGTGATGCCGAACTCGCGGGCGAGGTCGGAGATGGCAAAGGTCGTGGCCGTCTGGCTCATTTTGTCTCCTGATGGTGCAGCAGAGTAAAACAGATGCGAAGGGTTTTTTCAATCCGCTACCGTATGGTAAGTTGCACACCTTGCTCTCAAGGTTTGCTCATGTCCCTGCATTTTCCCCATGCTCACCCACCTGCCGCCGGCGATATGACGGAAGTGGCGCCCGGCGTGTTCTGGCTGCGCATGCCTTTGCCGTTTCAGCTGGACCATATCAATCTCTGGCTGCTCCGCGATGGCCAGGGGTGGGTGATTGTCGACACGGGCTTCCCGGACGATGCCGTGCGCGGCATGTGGTCGCAAATCCTGGAGAAACTCGATGGTCCGGTAACCCGGCTGATTGTCACCCATTTCCATCCCGACCATCTCGGGCTGGCAACGTGGCTCATGGAAAAAACCGGCGCTCCCCTGTCGATGACGAGCGGCGAGTTTCTGACTGCGCACGTTGTCTGGAACGAGGTGGGCGGGCATGGTGCCCGATTCATGGTCGAGCAGTTCCGCCAGCACGGACTGGCCGGCGAGCATCTGGCCAAATTCGAGAAGCGGGGGTCAGGTTATCGCAAAGCTGTCCCGGCGCTGCCGGACTATTACGATCGCCTCAAGGCCGGCGATGTTGCTACGGTCGACGGGAAAAAATGGCAGATTTTGATAGGCCACGGCCACGCGCCTGAGCATATGGCGCTTTACTGCGCAGAACTTGGCGTGTTAATTTCCGGAGACATGCTTTTGCCGAGAATTTCGACCAACATCAGCGTTTTTGCGGCCACCCCAAAGGCGGACGCTTTGCGCTGGTTTCTCGACTCGCTTGAAGACATGGCTCGTGATATTCCGGAGGAAACGCTGGTACTACCCTCGCATGGCTTGCCTTTCAAAGGCGTACGGGCAAGGGTTGAAGCACTGCAGTCGCACCACGAAGAAAGATTGCAGGCTTTGGAAGACAGCTGTGAACAAGCGCCGCAGAGCGCAGCAGAGTTGCTTGATGTGTTGTTCAATCGGGCGCTCGATACGCACCAAACCATGTTCGCGATGGGCGAAGCGATTGCCCATCTGAACTACCTTGAGCAAGCTGGTCGGTTGTCACGTAGCATCGGCGCCGATGGAGTGATTCGCTATTCGCGGTTGCAGCATATAGCCGCCACGCACTGACAGAGGGAGTTTCTAGATGTCGCAGCAAAACGAAAACCAGGGTATGAATCTGCCGAACCCGGCCGAAATGGCCAAGACCTATGCCGAAGTCGCCCAGCGCGCCTCGCGCCTGATCACCCAGTTCATGGAAAAGAAGGCCAAGGACGGCGTCAATGCCCCGACCGATGAACTCGGCGTCGCCAAGGCCTTCATGGACATGTCGTCCCGTCTGCTGGCCAATCCGTACAAGATGGCCCAGACGCAGATGAACATGATGTGGGATTACTTCTCGCTGTGGCAAAACACCAGCATGAAGATGATGGGCATGCCGGGCAGCCATGCCGTGGCAGCACCCAAGAAGGGTGACAACCGCTTCAAGGACGAGGAGTGGGAAGAGCACTTCATGTTCGACTTCGTCAAGCAGTCGTATCTGATCACGGCGCGCCACCTGCATGACACCGTCGCCGGCACTGAAGGCCTGGACGAAGCCACGCAGCAGAAGGTCAACTTCTTCACCCGCCAGTACATCGACGCGCTGTCGCCGTCCAACTTTGCCCTGACCAACCCGGAAGTCTTCCGTGAAACCGTCAAGAGCAACGGCCAGAACCTGATCAAGGGCCTCAACAACCTGCTGCACGACGTCGAATCCGGCGATGGCCAGCTGCGCATCCGCATGACCGACACCTCGGCCTTCGAAATGGGCAAGAACGTCGCCACGACCCCGGGCAAGGTGGTCTTCCAGAACGAACTGTTCCAGCTCATCCAGTACAACCCGACGACCGAAAAGCAGAACAAGAAGCCTTTCCTGATCGTTCCGCCGTGGATTAACAAGTACTACATTCTCGACCTGCGCGAGAAGAACTCCATGGTCAAGTGGGCGACCGACCAGGGCCACACCACTTTCATCATGTCCTGGATCAACCCGGACGAGAAGCTGGCCGCCAAGTCGTTTGAAAACTACCTGCTCGAAGGCTCGATCGAAGCCATCAATCAGGTTTGCGCGCATACCGGTGAAAACAGCGTCAACCTCGCTGGCTACTGCCTGGGTGGCACGCTGACCATGACCACGCTGGCCTACATGGCAGCCAAGAAAGACAAGCGCGCCAATTCGGCCACCTTCTTCACGACCATGCTCGACTTCTCCGATCCGGGCGAACTGGGCATCTTCCTCGACGAAGGTGCGGTTGAAGGTCTCGAAAAGCGCATGGCCGAAAAGGGCTTCCTCGAAGGTTCGGAAATGGCCGGCACCTTCAACATGCTGCGCGCCAACGACCTGATCTGGTCCTTCGTGGTCAACAACTACCTGATGGGCAAGGATCCGTTCCCGTTCGACCTGCTCTACTGGAACTCCGATTCGACCCGCATGCCGGCCGCGATGCACAGCTTCTACCTGCGCAACATGTACCTGGCCAACCTGCTCAAGGAACCGGGTGGTATCACGCTGGGTGGCGTCAAGATCGACATCAGCAAGGTCAAGACCCCGTGCTACTTCATCTCGACCATCGAAGACCACATCGCGCCGTGGAAGAGCACCTACATGGGCGCCCGTCTGCCGTCCGGCAACACCAAGTTCGTCCTCGGTGGCTCCGGCCACATCGCCGGCATCGTCAATCCGCCGGTTGCCAACAAGTACGGCTTCTGGACCAACGATGCGACCGACGGCAACCTGCCGGAAAGCCCGGAAGACTTCCTGGCTGGTGCAACGCAGAACGCCGGTTCGTGGTGGACGCATTGGAATGCCTGGGTGAACGCTTTGCCGGGCGGTGATGCTCAGGTCAAGGCGCGTCAGCCGGCCGACGGTACGCTCGCGGTCATCGAAGATGCACCGGGCGCCTACGTCAAGTTCCGTCTCGACGCACAGAAGAAAAGCTGAGCGCAGTTTCAACTGATGCACGCAACGGGAGGCTACGGCCTCCCGTTTTTATTTTCAGAACCTTGATTGGCGAGAATTGTCTTACCGGCATAGACCGAGAGGAGGCCCATCATGTTTGATTCTCCCGTCGTATCAGTTCACATACCCGTGGCTTTGCGTGGTTTTGCCGGCGGACACGAAGAGATTACTGCCAGTGGCGATACCGTAGGGGAAGTCCTCGAGGCTGTCGGGCACGAGTATCCGGCCATTCGTACGCATCTGGCGTCCAAGGATGGCGACTTGCCGGACGGCGTGGCCATTTATCTCGGGCCGCGCAGCATCCGTGAGATGCAAGGCTTGGCGACGCCCATCGAATTGGCGGAAACGCTCAGTATTGTGGCGGTTGGCCGTCTGTAGCCTAGCCAGAGCCGGATTTCGGTTTTTGGCCTAATTTTCCGGTTGACCGTGGCAACGTGGTCGCCAGCCATGGCGCTTGCTCAGTGGCGAAAGACGGGCAGCCCGGCAGAAAACTTTGGCCATTCCACCGCGTCGAGCATGTTTTTGACGATCAGGCCAAGCTCGGTGTCGCCGGTGATTTCCAGTTCGCGGTTGAAGAACAGCGTGTCCGGATCTTCCTGACGGGAGAGCAGTTGCAGGTAGGCTGACAGATGGGCGGCAAACGCCAGGTCGGGCTCGCGCTGGGGCGTAAAGACCGGGCGGAACAGGCCATTCGAGTAGGTGTAGCAAGCCTCGCCACCGGTATCAAGAATGCGCACGCGGAACAGTTTGTCCTCAAGCAGGGCCAGCTCGCTTTCCGGGAGCAGCTTCATTTTCAGCGCGGCATTGAGGCCCGCAACCAAGGCCAGCGCATGCGGCCATTGCGGGAGTTTCTGGCCAAGACGGGCGACGAAGCCGGGAAGCCGGAATTTCGGGATGATAAAGCTGCTGTTCATGGTCATGCTCCGAGTTGTGCCAAGGCTTGCGCGTGGTGCTGGACGATACCCGCATCGCCGAACCAGTAGCCGTCGACCAGTCCGCTGGCGTTCCAGGCACGGCTGTCGACATTGACCGATTCGCCACGGCGTGCCGCATCGAAGGCAGCGATGATGGCGTTGATGTGGTCCTTCTGCGGGCTGATGCGGACGATATCGATGCCCATTTTCAGCATCTCCGGGATTTCATGCAGCAGATTGTAGCTCTGCGCCGACATGGTCTGGATGCCGTTGATGCAGAGAAAATCCTGGCCTTCGCGCGTCTTCAGCGTCAAACCTTCAGCGTGGTCGAGGCATTTGAACTGGCAGTCGTCCTTGTTCAGGTCGTAGTGGCGAGCCGTGAAGCAGCGGGCGGAAAAAGCGAGCGGAATCTTGCCGAAGGCGAAGACCTCCGTTTCGATGCCGGCTGGACGGCTGGCGTGCAGGGCTTCAATCATCGCTCGCGTGCCTTCGAGCGGCGGTACCCAGCGCTTGAGGCCGAAGCGGGCGAAAGAAGCCAGCGTCGCTTCGTTGTAGATGTTGAGATGCGGGCCCGCGACGAAATCATGGCCGCGCACGAGGTTGACCGCACCGAGATCGTTGGCTTCAAGCATGCAGCCCGAGTCATCGATCAGGCGGCGCAGCGCCTTGAGATCGCTTTCCGATTCGAGCAAGGCCTGGGCAGAGACGACGACCTGTTTGCCGGCGTCGGTCAGGTCGCGGGCCAGGCCGATCCAGTCGGTCGTGCGCAATTGCTGGCGGCGCGAGCAGACGACTTCGCCGACGTAGATGATGTCGAGGGCCGGGTTTTGCGCCATTTCGGCGTAGAACTCCATGACCTCGGCCTTGGGCCAGAAATAGAGCAGGGGACCGAGCGATAGTTTCATGTTGCGTTTTCCTTCAGCGCCACGGCCGGCTGTAGGCGCCGAGCGTTGCCTGGCTGCCTTCGGAAACCTTGGCCAGTTCTGCCTGCCAGGCCGGCTTGACGTGGAAGCGCTCGCTGCCGTCGCGTAGCGAATCGAGGGCGGCACGCAGCGTGCGGGTAACTTGCGCGACGTAGGTCGGGCTGCGCTGGCGACCTTCGACCTTGATGGCGCGGACGCCGATCTTGAGGATGTCGGGCAGGATCTCCAGCACGTTGAGGCTGGTCGGCTCTTCTAGCGCGTAATAGGTTTCGCCCTGGACTTCGAAGCGGCCCTTGCACAGCGTCGGGTAGCCGGCCGGCTCGTCGTCGCCGAACTGGTCGATGAGCACACCGTTCAGTCGGGTCTCCATTACACCCGGCTTCTTGTCCCACTTCACGTACTTTGCCGGCGAACAGGCGCCAACGGTATTGGGCGACTCGCCGCAGGCATACGACGACAGCCAGCAACGGCCTTCGTTCATGACACAGAGGCTGCCGAAGCCGAAGACTTCGATTTCCACCGTGGTGTTCTTGATGACGTTTTCGACCTGGGCCAGCGTCAGCACGCGGGGCAGCACGGCACGGCGGATGCCGAATTCGCGCTGGCAGAAATTGATCGCTTCGTAGCTCGTGGCCGACCCCTGGACCGACAGATGCAGGCGCTGGCTGGGATGGCTGTGGCGCGCGTAGTCAAGCAGCCCGATGTCGGCCAGGATAATGGCGTCTACACCCTGGTCGACCGCAGCATCGACGGCTTTTTGCCAATCGGCGGTGCGCCCGGCCTGCGGGAAGGTGTTGATGGCCAGCAGAATTTCGCGGCCCCTGCCGTGGGCGTAGCGGATGCCCTCGGCCATGGTCTTGGCGTCGAAATTGAGGCCGGCGAAGTTGCGCGCGTTGGTGTCGTTCTTGAAACCGAGATAGACAGCATCGGCGCCGTTGTCGACGGCGGCCTTGAGGGCTGGCAGGCTACCGGCCGGGCAGACGAGATCGGGTAGGGAGGTCATGGCGGACATCCGGAATATCAAGCGCGCGAGTATAGCCAGCGCTGCTGGTTCGCCATTGATCCTGGTCAAATGGAGACCTCATGCTAGGATTCTGGCAGACTGGTGAGGCGTCGATTCGGCAGCGATAATCGACGAAACAGTGGCCGCTCGCGTTATGATATTGGCAAATAATTCTGGGAAAACTGGGGCTGAACAGTGGATAAGGAACGCGTTCTCGTTGTTGATGATGAACAATTGAATCTGTTCATCATCGAGGAGTTCCTCGGGCAGGAAGATATCGAACTGGAGCTTCATGCGGATCCGTTGGCCGCATGGGCCAGCCTGATCGACCCGGGAAGCAAGTTTTCGCTGGTCATCCTTGACCGGATGATGCCGGTGTTGGACGGCATGGAACTCCTGCGCAGGATGAAGCGGGAGCCACGTTTTGCCGACATTCCGGTCATCATGCAGACAGCGGCATCGTCGCCCGATCAGGTTCGTGAGGGCCTCGAGGCGGGTGCGTACTACTACCTGACAAAACCCTACGAACCGGAAGCGCTGATTTCCATCGTCCGTGTGGCGATGGCGGATCGTCGGGCCCGTGCCCAGTTGCGCAGTCGTGCAGCGCGTCTCGAAGAAGCGCAAAAGCTGATCAGCAATGTCGAGTACCGCTTTGTTACATTGGATGACATCAACAGTCTGGTGCCGGTGCTGGCGGCTATGTGCCCCGTGCCGGACGTCGTTGCGCCAGGGTTATCGGATTTGATGGTCAATGCGGTCGAGCACGGCAACCTCGGGGTGAGCTACCAGGAAAAATCGCTGCTCAAATGGGATGGTGACTGGGAGGCGGAAATCCGTCGTCGGCTGGCCCTGCCCCAGTTTTGCGATCGTTTTGCGACGATACGACTGGCGCGCGACCCTGAGTTCGTCGAATTCACCATTTCCGATCAGGGCAAGGGATTCGATTGGAGCAAATTCCTGAGTTTTGATCCGGATCGGGCTTTCGATCCGAATGGTCGGGGTATCGCCATGGCCCGCACCATGAGTTTTTCCAGCCTTGAGTATCAGGGCTGTGGCAACGTCGTGGTTGCCAGGATCAAGTGCGCAAACTGAGCGTCAGCGCGTAATGATGGTTGGCCGGTAGCCGAGGGCGGCACGGATTTTTTCGGCCACCCGGTCGGCATCGCCACGGCTGGCGTAAGGGCCGAGCTGCAGGCGATGAATCCCGCCTCCCGGATTGACGCGCATGGTTTCGGTCAGCCAGTCGAGCTCACGCAGCAGGTGGTTCTTGAGATTTTCTGCATTGTCGGCGCTGGAAAACGCACCGAGCTGCAGGTAGACGCCTTTCGCCATGCCGGCGTCGCTGCTCGTGCCGGCCATCGCAGCCGTCTGCACGGGGCGCTCCTCAAGGGCCATGCGTTTGGAGAGTTGTTCGATTTCATCGTTCTCCGCCTTGGCTGGCCGCGGCGGAGTAATCTGGGCATAGGTCGTGCCGGCCGGCTCTCCGGGAAGTATGGCTTCGACCTCGACCTGGCCACTACCGCCGTTGATCAGGCCGAGCTTGTAGGCGGCGGTGTAGGAGAGGTCGATGACACGGTCGGCATGGAATGGGCCGCGGTCAGTAACCCGCACGATCACCGCCTTGCCGCTTTGCACGCTGGTAACGCGCACGTAGGAGGGCAGGGCCAGCGTCGGGTGGGCGGCGGTCATGGCGAACATGTTGTAGGGCTCGCCAATCGAGGTTTTCTGGCCGTGGAACTTCTTGCCGTACCAGCTGGCGATCCCGCGCGCCTTGTACGGCTTGAGCGCGTTGTTCGGGATGTATTCCTTGCCAAGCACGACGTAGGGTTTGGTTGCCGGCTTGTGCAGCGGCTCCCACTTCGGCTCGGCGTCCGGAATATCTTCCAGGCCGTCCGGAATGTCGTCAGCCGGGCCGTCATCCTTGTAAAAGCCGCCGCCGCGCTTGAGGACGGCGGTTGGCTTTTTGGTCGGCGTGGGTGATTTCAAAATTGCCTGTTTTTCCCGGTCGACCGTGGGAGATTGCTGCTCGAAAGGGGCGGGCGGCGTGCTGCCGCAGGCGGCGAGCAGCAAGGCGAGGCTCAGCGGAGCAATCAGTCGCGTCATTTTTTGACCAGCATCCGGTGGGTCTGGATCGACATCAGCATGCCGATGCCGAGGAACAGGATGACCATTGCCGTACCGCCATAGCTCATGAAGGGTAGTGGTACGCCGACGACGGGCAGGATGCCGCTGACCATGCCCATGTTGATGAAGGCATAGGTGAAGAAGCCGAGCGTGATGGCGCCGGCGAGCAGGCGGGAGAACAGCGTCGGGGCACCGGAAGCGATCATCATGCCGCGCCCGATGAGCAGGGTGTAGAGAAAAACAAGCACGACGTTGCCGAGCAGGCCCCATTCTTCGGAATAGACGGCGAAGATGAAGTCGGTGTGTTTTTCCGGAATGAATTCAAGGTGGGTCTGCGTACCGTTCAGGTAGCCCTTGCCAAAGGTGCCGCCGGAGCCGATGGCGATGGTTGACTGAATGATGTGATAGCCCGAACCGAGCGGGTCGGTCGTCGGGTCGATGAGTGTCAGGATGCGCTTTTGCTGGTAGTCGTGCATCATCCCCCAGAGAATCGGTGCGGCTGATCCTGCGGCGACGAGCAAGCCGGCAATGACCTTCCACGGCAGGCCGGCAAAGAAAATGACGTAGAAGCCAGCTGAGCCGACGAGTAGTGCGGTGCCGAGGTCAGGCTGCTTGGCGATCAGCGCGAAGGGAATGAAGAGTAGTAGCGCGGCGATGAGGTAATGCTTGAGTTTCAGGGTCGCTTCGTATTTTTGAAAATACCAGGCGAGCATGAGCGGCATGGCGATCTTCATGATCTCCGATGGCTGGATGCGCGTGAAACCAAGCGACAGCCAGCGCTTGGCGCCGTTGACCTTGATCCCGAAAAGAAAGACGGCAACAAGCAGGATGATCGCGAAGACATAGAGCGGGATGGCGAAATTCATGAGCTTCTGCGGCGGCAGGCGCGAGACAAACCACATGACGACCATGGCGATGCCCATGTTTCCGGCCTGCGAGAGCATGCGGTGGCTGCTGTCCCAGGTTGCCGAATTGACCGTGGCCAGGCCGACGCCCATGATCGCCAGCGTGATGAAAAACAGCGGGAAGTCGATATGGGCGATCAACTGTTGCCAGCTGCGGCGCAAGGTGCCTGCGATGTCGATCATTCTTCGTGATCCTCCTCGACGGCTGCCGGGTCGTCCTTGGCAGCGCCACCCGGCAGCTTGCCGAGCAGATAGTAGTCAAGCACCATGCGGGCGATTGGCGCTGCCGAAACAGCGCCAAAGCCGCCGTTCTCGACCAGCACGGCGAGGGCGATCTTCGGGTTGTCGGCCGGGGCATAGGCAATGAAGAGGGCGTGGTCCCGTAATTCCTTCTTGGTGCTGTGCTCCTTGTACTGCGCACCCTTCAGCGAAAACACCTGAGCCGTGCCGGTCTTGCCGGCCGCTTCGTACGGGGCGCCGGCAAATGCACGGGTACCCGTGCCTTCCTTGTTAACGCCGACCATGGCGCGGTGGATTACGTCGACGTTGCTTCGTTTCCACTGCAGGTCGCGGATGGGTTTAGGCTCGACCGGACGTTTTTCGCCCGTTTTGGTATCGACCAGATGTTGTACGAGGTGCGGTCGGAACATGACGCCATTATTGGCCAGCGTTGCCGTCGCCTGAGCCAGCTGGATCGGTGTGTAAGCGTTGTAGCCCTGACCGATGCCGATTGAGATCGTTTCGCCGGCGTACCATTTCTGCTGTTCCGGTTTCTTGAATCGCTGCTTCTTCCACTCCTGCGAAGGCAGTACGCCCTTCGACTCACCGGAGTCATCCTTGCCGAGATCGACGCCGGTTCGCTGGCCGAGGCCCAGCGAGCCCATGAACTTGGAGATATTGTCGATCCCCATGTCGTTGGCCAGCATGTAGTAATAGGTGTCGCAAGAATGGACGACAGACTTGTACATGTCGACCATGCCATGCCCGCCCTTCTTGTCATCGCGGAACTGGTGGTTGCCGAAATTGTAATAGCCGGGATCGCTGATCGCCTGATTCGGCGTACGTTTACCCATTTCCAGTGCGGCCAGTGCCATGAACGGTTTGAACGTGGAGCCCGGCGGATAGGCGCCGTTGATCGCCCGGTTGACCATCGGTTTGTCCGGGTGCTCGTTGAGCTCCTTCCAGTTGTCGGGCGTGATGCCATCGACGAACAGGTTGGGGTCGTAAGTTGGTGTCGAAACGAGGGCCAGAATGCCGCCGGTCTTCGGGTCGATGGCGACCAGCGAACCTTTGCGGTCGCCAAAGGCCTGTTCGGTGATCTGCTGCAGCTTGGCGTCCAGCGTCAGCGCCAGATTGTTGCCGGACACCGGTGGAATCCGCTTCAGGCTACGTAGCGCCCGGCCACCGGCATCAATTTCGACTTCTTCGTAGCCGGTCTCGCCATGCAGTTCGAACTCGTAATGCTGTTCAAGACCGGTCTTGCCAACGTGGTCGGTTCCCTTGTAATTCGCCTGCTTTTCCGATTCTTCAATCCACTTCAGGTCGCGCTCGGTGATCCGCCCGATGTAACCGATAGCATGCGAGGCGATGCTCCCGAGCGGGTATTGGCGGAACAGCCGCGCCTTCACTTCGACGCCGGGGAAACGATAGCGGTGCGCAGCAAACTTGGCGACTTCGGCGTCGCTCAGGCGCGTTCGGATCGGGATAGACTCAAAATTCTTGGCCTCGTCGAGCAGGCGCTTGAAGCGCTTTCGATCCTTGGGCTGGATGTCGATCACCTCGGCCAGTGCATCGATGGTGGCGTCCAGTTGCCCGGCTTGCGACGGCGTAATTTCGAGCGTGAAGGCCGAATAATTATGAGCCAGCACAACCCCGTTGCGGTCGGTAATGACGCCACGGTTGGGGACGATGGGAATCAGTGCAATGCGATTGTCTTCGGCCCGGGTCTGGTAAAAATCATGCTGAATGACCTGCAGCCAGACAAAGCGGCCAAGCAGCACACCAAAGGCGAGCAGAACGAAGATCGCCGCAAAGCCCAGACGGAAGCGAAAACGGTCGAGATCGGCTTCCGGATTGGTGAAATGGCCCACGAACTGGCTGCCTCTGTCTTAAATCGGGCGATTGGGATCCTGCTCGACCGGCCGGTATTGCGGCAGGAGCAGGATGAAGGTCGCTGGAATCCAGAGCAGGGTCGCCACGACGGGCCCGATGAAATAGCCCCAGCCCGGAAAATCGGCGCCGACGGCCAGGCGCATCAGGGCCTGAAGGACCTGTGTGGCCACGAGCAGGGGCAATATCTGCAAGGCCTGCTGCACGAGCGGGAACCACAGAATACGCCGCGACAGTGCCGCTGCTGTGTAGGCGAGCAACACGTACGCGAAGCAATGCTGACCAAGGACGGCGCCATCGGCCACATCCATGAGCAGGCCAAGGAGGAAGGCCCAGCCCATGCCAACGCGGCGAAACTCGCGAACACACCAGAAACACAACACGAGGGCGACCCAGTCCGGAACACCCGGCCAATGGGCCGTCGGCAGGAAATTGAGTGCGACCGCAACGAGCAGGCTGAAAAAAATGAACCAGGGCTGAACCGGCTGCAGGATGCGCGAAGAGGAAAATGTCGGTTGCATCAGTTTGTCTTGGCCACAGTTTTCTTTTTCTTGCCACCCAGACCGGGCTTGTCGCTACCGCCGGGGCGGCCAATGGACTCGGGCGGCGCCGGTGGCAAGGGCTGGCGCGGATCAAGGACCATCACTTCGCCAAAGTTTTCGACACCGGCGATCGGCACGCAGAAAATGCGGGCAAATGAGTAGGCGCTGTCACGTTCGATATTGACCACCTTGGCGACCGGGAAGCCCGGCAGGTAAATCCCGTCCAGCCCGGACGTGACAAGGATGTCACCGATCTGGATATCGGCATTGGCCGGCATGTAGCGCAGTTCGAGCTGGCCGTTGCCAAGGCCGAAAACGACAGAACGCTGGCCGCTACGCACGATCTGCACGGGCACGACCTGATCCTTGTCGGTAATCAGCGTGACTTCAGCCGAGAACGGAAAAACACGGGTGACCTGCCCAACCACACCGGTCTCGTCGATGGCCGGTTGTCCCGCCACGATGCCAGCCTGCTGGCCCTTGTCGACAATGATCTTGCGCGAAAAAGGGTCGCGCGCTGTGTACAGGATCTGCGTGACCTGGCCGTTGGCCTTTTCACGTTCCTTGACCGACAGCAGCTTGCGCAGCCGTTCATTTTCGGCTTCAAGCTGGGCGAGGCGCTGCAGGTTGGGGGCGGTGGTGAGCTGGGCATGTTTCAGCTCATTGTTCTCTTGCTGCAGGCCCCGCATGCCTTGCAGATAACTGGCCGCATAGTCGACCAGGCTGCCTGGCGTCTGGGCGACGCGTTGAACCGGGTCCACAACGAGCGCAATGCTCTGGCGGAGCAGATCAAGGCTCTTGAAACGCAGGTCGACGACAAATATCGCCAGCGATACGGCGATGTAGAAAGTCAGAAGGGCCAGCGGCGCTGGCCCTTGCTTGAAGAACGGTGGAGGCGCGTGGTCGATGCCGGCCATCGCTCAGTCCTGTCGTGCTGCGGTCAACGGTCAGTCCGAGGCAAAAATGCTGCCCAGCTTGTCCATTTTTTCCAGAGCCAGACCACAACCACGTGCCACGCAGGTCAGCGGCTCGTCGGCGACGATCACCGGCAGGCCGGTCTCTTCCATGAGCAGACGGTCGAGGTCGCGCAACAGGGCGCCACCACCGGTCAGGACCATGCCCTTTTCGGCGATGTCGGCGCCGAGTTCCGGCGGGGTCTTTTCCAGCGCAGACTTGACCGCGGAAACGACCTGATTGAGCGGGTCGGTCAGCGCTTCGAGGATTTCGTTGGAGGAAATCGTGAACTTGCGCGGAATGCCTTCAGCCTTGTTGATGCCGGAGACTTCCATTTCCTTGACTTCGGCGCCCGGGAAGGCTGAGCCGATGGTCTTCTTGATGTTTTCGGCGGTGTTCTCGCCGATCATCATGCCGTAGTTGCGGCTGATGTAATTGATGATCGCCTCGTCGAGCTTGTCACCGCCGACGCGTACGGAACCGGCATAGACCATGCCGCCGAGCGAGATGACGCCGACTTCGGTCGTGCCGCCGCCGATATCGACGACCATCGAGCCGGTCGCTTCGGAAACCGGCAGACCGGCACCGATCGCGGCAGCCATCGGCTCCTCGATCAGGTAAACCTGGCTGGCACCGGCGCCGAGGGCGGATTCGCGAATGGCGCGACGTTCGACCTGGGTCGAACCGGACGGCACGCAGATGATGATGCGCGGGCTCGGGCTGAACAGCTTCGAGTCATGCACCTTCTTGATGAATTGCTTGAGCATCTGCTCGGTGACGGTGAAGTCGGCAATAACGCCGTCCTTCATCGGGCGGATAACGGTAATGGTGCCCGGTGCCTTGCCAAGCATGTCTTTGGCTTCGCGGCCGACGGCCTGGATGGTTTTTTTGGCGTTGGGTCCGCCTTCGAGGCGGATGGCGACGACCGACGGCTCGTCCAGAACGATGCCACGCCCACGGACGTAGATCAGCGTGTTGGCGGTACCAAGGTCAATGGCGAGGTCGTTGGAGAAGTATTTGCTGAGGAAACCGAACATGTATGCTCCGCTTGGGGGGTGCGGTAGAGAAAACTTTTATGATACCTTATAACGCTTCCCATTTTAAGACTTTGTGCACTGCAATAAAGTCTTCAGACCTCATGTCGCTCACATTAGAACAGGTTAAACGCATCGCCCATCTCGCCCGAATCGAGATTAGTGACGCCGAGGCGCTGACCACGCAGGGCCACCTCAACGGTATTTTTCAGCTGATTGAAGAGATGCAGGCGGTCGATACTTCTGGCGTCGAGCCGATGGCGCACGCTCAGGATGTCAGCCAGCGCCTGCGCGCGGATGCCGTGACGGAAGGTGATCGTCGTGCCGCCTACCAGGCTGTTGCACCGGAAACCGAAGCCGGCCTCTATCTCGTGCCGAAGGTGATCGAATGATCAACGCCAGCCTCAAACAACTGTCGCAGGCGCTCGCGGCCAAGCAGATTTCCAGCGTTGAGCTGTCGACGCTCTTCCTTGACCGCATTGAACGCCTGAATCCGACGCTCAACGCCTTTGTTACGGTCGACCGGGAAAAAAGCCTGAAAATGGCCATTGCCGCCGATGTGCGCATTGCTGCCGGCACGGCCGGCCCGCTGACGGGCATTCCCATCGCGCAGAAAGATATTTTCTGCGCCGAGGGCTGGACGACGACCTGCGGCTCAAAGATGCTTGCCAATTTTGTCTCGCCCTATGACGCGACAGTGATCCATAAAATGCATGCCGAAGCCGGCCTGGTTTCGCTGGGCAAGACCAACATGGATGAATTTGCCATGGGTTCGTCGAACGAAACCTCGTTCTTCGGCCCGGTACGAAATCCGTGGGATTCCAGCCGGGTTCCCGGTGGCTCTTCCGGTGGTTCGGCTGCTGCCGTGGCCGCCCGTCTGGCGCCGGCCGCAACCGGCACCGACACCGGCGGCTCGATCCGCCAGCCGGCGGCGCTGTGCAATCTGACCGGCCTCAAGCCGACTTACGGTGTGGTTTCGCGTTACGGCATGATCGCCTTCGCCTCCTCGCTCGACCAGGCCGGCCCAATGGCCGCCAGCGCCGAGGATTGCGCACTGCTGCTCAACACCATGGTCGGCTTCGACGAGCGCGATTCAACCTCGCTGGATCGCCCGGTCGAGGACTACACCCGCGATCTGGAAAAGCCGCTGAATGGCCTGCGTATTGGCCTGCCCAAGGAATTTTTCGGCGAAGGCTGCGATGCCGAGGTGATGGCTGCCGTCCGTGCCGCTATAGCCGAATACGAAAAACTGGGTGCGACGACGGTTGAAGTCTCGCTGCCCAACTCGCATCTGTCGGTGCCGGCGTATTACGTCATCGCGCCGGCCGAGGCCAGTTCCAATCTGTCGCGTTTTGACGGCGTGCGTTATGGCTATCGCGCGCCGGAGTACGACAACCTGGAACAGATGTACGAAAAGACCCGCGCCCAGGGCTTTGGCGCCGAGGTTAAACGTCGCATCATGATCGGCGCCTACGTGCTGTCGCATGGCTACTACGATGCCTATTACCTGCAGGCCCAGCGCATCCGTCGCCTGATCGCCGACGACTTCGTCGAAGCCTTCAAGCACTGCGACGTGATCATGGGGCCGACCTCGCCGTCCACCGCCTTCAAGCTCGGTGAAAAGGCGGCCGATCCGGTCCAGATGTACCTCTCGGATATCTACACCATCGCCGTCAATCTGGCCGGTCTGCCGGGCATGTCGGTCCCCTGTGGCTTTGTTGACGGCTTGCCGGTCGGCCTGCAGCTGATCGGTAACTATTTCGCCGAAGGTCAGTTGCTCAACGTTGCTCATCGCTACCAGCAGGCCACCGACTGGCATCAGCGTTGGGCGGTCGTCGAATAGGCATGTGGCGGCGCCTGCTGCTTGTGGTTGTTCTGGCAGCGGCCGGTTGCGCCGAGGTCGAGAAGCAGCCGGAACCCGTCGCTGTCGAAGAGCCGGTAATCGAGAAGCAGGCTGCTGAAAGCAAGGAACCGAAGTTCAAGAACTCGACGCTCAAGTATCTGGCCAACCGCAATCTCAAGCCTCAGCCGACACGCCCGCTCAATGTTCGCTCGCGATGCAACCACCGGGACGCGATCGGGACGCAGACGCGGCTAGATCTGCTAGTCAAGGAAGCGTCGGTCAAGACCTTCGTTGCCGAGGTCAGCATGAAGGGGCACGGCAGCTGCCGGTTTGACCTGAACGAGTTCGAGCAAGTTGAAAAAATGCCGCAAGCCCTGCTCCGCCACAAGAAACAGTCGGATTGTCTGGTTCGCATGTGGGAGCAGGGGCCAAAAGTAACGATTGCATTTAACAGTTGTCCCAAGTCCTGCGATGGGCAGGCCTTCGACTATCTTTGGCCGATCATGGTCGAGGCGAAGAACGGACGTTGTTTCTGAAACGGATGAAGCTATGACTCAGTGGGAAGTGGTAATCGGCATCGAGACGCACGCGCAACTGGCGACGGTTTCGAAGATTTTTTCCGGCGCCGCGACGGCTTTTGGTGCGGAACCGAACACGCAGGCATGCGCGGTCGATCTCGCCTTGCCGGGCGTTTTGCCCGTGCTCAACAAGAAGGCGGTCGAGTGCGCCATTCGCTTTGGTCTGGCCATCGGCGCCGACGTCGCGCAGAAGTCGGTTTTTGCTCGCAAAAACTATTTCTATCCGGACTTGCCCAAGGGCTATCAGATTAGCCAGATGGACCTGCCGGTCGTCGTTGGTGGCAATATCACGCTGCAGGTCGGGCAAGGTGACAAGGCTTACGAAAAAGTCGTCCGCCTGACGCGTGCCCACCTCGAAGAGGATGCCGGCAAGTCGCTGCATGAAGACTTTCAGGGCAAATCGGGCATCGATCTCAACCGCGCCGGCACCCCGCTGCTTGAAATCGTTTCGGAGCCGGACATGCGATCAAGCGATGAGGCCGTTGCCTACGCTAAGTCGCTGCACGCGCTGGTACAGTGGATCGGCATTTGCGATGGCAACATGCAGGAAGGCTCCTTCCGCTGTGACGCCAACGTCTCGGTGCGCCCGAAGGGCCAGGCCGAATTCGGCACGCGCCGCGAAATCAAGAACCTGAACTCCTTCCGTTTTCTCAAGGAAGCCATCGACTTTGAAGTCCAGTGGCAGATCAACGAAATTGAGGAGGGCCGTCGAATCCAGCAGGCCACCGTACTGTTCGATCCGGATAGTGGCGAAACCCGCATGATGCGCAGCAAGGAAGACGCGCACGACTACCGTTATTTCCCTGATCCGGACCTGTTGCCGCTGGTTATTTCGCGCGAATGGATTGCCCGCGTCCAGAGCGAACTGCCGGAACTGCCGGTGCAGATGCGCGAACGCTTTGTCAGAGAATTCGGGCTATCAAACTACGATGCATCGGCGCTGACGGCCAATTCCGAAATTGCCGCTTTTTTCCAGTTGACCGTGGGAGCCGCCGGAAAGCAGAACGCCAAGCCCTGCGCCAACTGGATCATGGTCGATCTCGCTGCCCGTCTCAACAAGGAAGGCAAGGACATTGCGGAATCGCCGGTGTCGGCGGCTCAACTGGCTGGTTTGATCCAGCGCATCGCCGACAACACCATTTCGAACAACATCGCCAAGAAGGTTTTCGAGGCCCTGTGGAATGGTGAAGGGGCGACTGCTGACGAAGTCATCGACAAGCAGGGGCTCAAGCAGATCACCGACAGCGGTGCCATAGAATCATTGGTCGATGAAGTCCTGGCGGCGAATCCCGCCAATGTCGCCGAGTTCAAAGCCGGCAAGGAAAAGGCGTTCAATGCCCTGGTCGGTCAGGTCATGAAGGCCGCCAAGGGCAAGGCCAATCCGCAGCAGGTCAATGACCTGCTCAAGCAAAAACTGGCAGGCTGATCAGCGGCTTGGCGCGGGCGCGGTGGGCGCTAATGGCCGCCGCGTCAGTTCGAAATAGCGTTTGCGGTCGGTGTCGTACTTGGCCTTGATGACGTCGAACTCCCGCTTCTTGATGTCGAGCAAGTCCTGTTGCAGCTTGATCTCGTGGTCAAGGGCACGCAGATCTCTTTCAAGGTCTGGCGGCAAAGCCTTTTTCTTGTAGAACTCAGCTTCGTCTTCGAATTTTTTGCGTTTGGTGCGAGCCTGGTCGATACGCGTGATGGTCGCCAGAATGGCCAGATTAACGTCTGCCTCTGCCTTGCGCTGGGCAAGATCGATATCCTCAGGCATCGAATAGGTGTCGAGCAGGGCCTGGTCACGCCGCCGCTGTTCGCGACTGGCATTTTCAAGCTGCTTACGTCGCTGATTTTCGAGAGCCTGTTCGGCCTTTTGTTCCGGTGTCAGCGCTGCGCCAACTTCCTTGACGATATTGCCGCCACTGTCGAGCACACGATAGGCACGTCCCCGGCACTGCTCTGGCAACATGTCGCCGCAGACCCGGCGACCCGTGCTGGGATCATTACAGCAGTAAAACTCTCCCGCCGCCAGGGCTGAGCCAAGCGAAATCAACAATAGAGGGGCGAGGAATAGTTTACGCATTGATGCCGTATTGCTCCCGGTAGCGCGTAACTGCGTCGCGGTGAGCGGCAAACTCCGGATGGTGGGCCAGGAAGGCCATCAGATCACTCAGTCCGGCCACGGCAATGACCGGAATGCCGTAGTCGCGCTGAACTTCCTGAACCGCCGACAGTTCGCCCTGGCCGCGCTCCTGGCGGTCCAGCGCAATTAACACACCGGCCGGGGTGGCGCCGGCGGCGCGAATCAACTCCACCGATTCACGAACCGAGGTGCCGGCCGAAATGACGTCATCAACAATCAGTACGCGACCAGTCAGCGGAGCGCCAACGATGTTTCCACCTTCGCCATGATCCTTGGCTTCTTTACGGTTGTAGGCGAAGGGGAAATTTCGGCCGCGTTGCGCCAGCGCCATGGTGATCGTTGCAACCAGCGGAATCCCCTTGTATGCCGGACCAAACAGCATGTCAAACTGGACGCCGCCGGCTTCGGCCGCTTTCGCGTAGAATTCGGCAAGACGGCCAAGCGAATTGCCGTCGTTGAACAAACCGGCATTGAAGAAGTAAGGCGAGAGCCTTCCCGCCTTGGTTTTGAATTCGCCAAAGCGCAGTACCTGGCAGCTCAGCGCAAATTCAATGAAATCCTGACGAAAATCCATATTTTTCCATTCTATTCGGCCGGGAAAACCGGGCCGATCATTGCACAATGTTACGCATCATCTCCCTGAATCTCAATGGTATCCGCTCAGCCTGGAGCAAAAATGTCCTGCCCTGGGCCACCTCGCAGAACGCTGACATTTTTTGCTTGCAGGAACTGAAGGCTCAACTGCCGGACTTGACGCCAGAAATGATGGCGCCGGATGGCATGCACGCGTTCTATCACTGTGCAGAGAAAAAGGGGTATAGCGGGGTTGGTATCTGGAGCCGACAAAAGCCAGATCGCGTGGTCGAGGGATTCGATGGCGGTGAGTTTGATGCCGAGGGGCGCTATATCCGGGCAGATTTCGACAATTTGTCGGTGATATCGCTCTACCTGCCGTCAGGCTCGTCATCGCCGGAACGGCAGGAAGCAAAGTTCCGATTTCTGGATGTGTTTTTCCCGCAAATGTTGGCGCTGCGCGCCGAGGGGCGGGAAATCGTCCTCTGCGGCGACTGGAACATCGCGCATCAGGCCATTGATCTGAAAAACTGGAAATCAAACCAGAAAAATTCTGGTTTCCTGCCTGAGGAACGCGCCTGGCTAAGCCGTGTGTTCGATGAACAGGGTTGGGTCGACGTCTATCGCCGCCTTTACCCCGAAACAACGGATGCCTGCTACACATGGTGGAGCAATCGCGGTCAGGCATGGGCCAAGAATGTGGGCTGGCGGATTGATTATCAGATTGCCACGCCGGGTGTTGCCGCCACGGCGGAAAAAGCCGACGTGTACAAGGCCGAGCGCTTTTCCGATCATGCGCCGTTAATCATCGATTACGATGTTCAAATACCTATTCATGCGAATTGATTTCGCTGCGCAGTAGGGATAATCTGTACTTCTGCTTAACTCACCAACGAGGTTGAAAATGTCCGATGAAATGACCGCCGCCAACAAGGAAAAGTTGGTTACCGATCTGAAGGTTGTGATCTCCGATACCGAAGAGCTGTTGCGCGCTACTGCCGGCGCGGCTGGCGAAAAAGTGACCGAACTGCGTGAGCGTCTGGGTGTTCGTCTGCGTGACACCAAGGAGCGCGTTCTTGACCTGGAAGCTGCGTTGGTCGACAAGACCAAGGCCGCAGCCCGCGCCACCGACGATTTCGTGCACGAAGAACCTTGGAAAGCCGTGGGCGTGGCTGCCGCACTGGGCCTCGCTCTGGGCGTGCTGATCGGCCGTCGCTAAGCGCATGGCTGAACAAGCAGGCGGTGAAGCGGGCCGCGAAGGCCTCTTTGCCGCGCTGAAGAATAGCGTCGCGACATTGATCGCGATTGCCAAGACGCGCGCTGAACTCCTTGTCACAGAGCTTGAGGAAGAGAAACTCCGCCTCATGTCCCTGTGGTCGAAGGCCATCGGCGCTGCGTTCATGCTTGCTGTGGGCGTTATTCTGGGAATTTTTTGCCTTGCACTGGCTTTTTGGGAGCACCGGATTCTGGTTCTCGGTGCCTTCGCCGTGCTGTTTATTGCTGGAGCACTTTTACTGATTGCTTCGCTTAAACGGCAGACCGCCCAGCCAAGCAAGATGTTCCACGCCAGTCTGTCGGAACTGGAAGCCGACATGGCGTCGTTGCGTCGTTATCGCAACAAGTCGGAATGAATCCGAAATATATTGAACTGGCCACTCGGCATGGCGCCCTGAAGGCGCGCATTGATGAACAGCGCCGCACGCTGGCGCGCCACGCTGTTCCGCTTGAAGCTGCTATGGCCCGGGGCGATGCCGTCCTCAAGGGTGTTGACTGGTTAAAACACCATCCGGCGGCGGTCGGTGTCGCCGTTTTTGTCACGGTTGTGGCGAGACCGAGACGCGCGTGGCGTTGGGCCAGGCGGGGATTGTTTCTTTGGCGTGGCTGGCTGGCTATCCGGAATTCCCTGATCGGTGTGCGTTGACCGTGGGTGAATCAGCGGGTAACGAGACCGCCCTGCCAGGCTGGTGGCGGCAGATGGTGTCTTCGCAACGACGTCAGGCGCGCAGGATTCTGGCTGAACTGATCGCAACGCGCGGCATCATGCCGCTGTTGATGAAGGTTCGCAACGGTGGACGCTGGACGCCGGAAGAAAAGTTGGAGCTCATCCGACATTTGCGCCGCATGGTTCGTCTCTCGCCTTATCTGATAGGCCTGCTATTGCCAGGTTCCATCCTGTTTCTGCCCATTTATGCCTGGTGGCTGGACAGGCGCCGCCTCAGGCGGGGCGACTAGTATTCGCCGCAGTTTCGTGCCATGGGGCGACCTTCAGCAATAGCACCATTCCCGGTACGGCCAGCGCCACGCACAGCCAGTAGAAATTGCCCCAACCCAGTGTTTCGACCAGCCATCCGGCCGACGCATTGATGAAGGTGCGCGGCACGGCGGCCAGACTGGTGAACAGCGCCATCTGCGTGGCGGTGTAGGCGGGGTGTGTCGAACGGGCGATGAAGGCGACGAATGCAGCCGTTCCCAGGCCGACCCCCAGTGCCTCGAGACCGATGACAAACGCCAGGGCGATGCGTTCTTCGGCACCGATGTTGGCATAGTGACCTTGCGAGGCCAGCCAGACAAAGCCAAATATGGACACCAGTTGAACCACACCAAACAACCAGAGGGCTCGGTTGATGCCGAGCCGGATCATCCACAGGCCGCCCAGCAAGGCGCCGATGACGGCCGGCCATAGGCCGGCATGTTTGGCGATGAGGCCAATATCGGTCTTGGTAAACCCCATATCCAGATAGAAAGGCGTTGCCAGCGCCGTGCACAAGCTGTCTCCCAGTTTGTAAAGGAAGATGAAGCCAAGCACCATCACGGCACCACGCCAGCCCTGCCGGCCC
Organism: Betaproteobacteria bacterium; assembly: GCA_016705475.1. Taxonomy (GTDB): domain Bacteria; phylum Pseudomonadota; class Gammaproteobacteria; order Burkholderiales; family Rhodocyclaceae; genus Azonexus. The sequence continues at coordinate 265,421 of JADIYD010000006.1, forward strand.
ATGAATTCATGGAAGGGCTCGGTAACTGCCTGGCGCAGGGTTTTCGGGGCGCCTTTGACGAGTGGCTCCGTGACCAGCCAGGCCATTACCATCCCGGGGATCATGAAGGCGCCGGTGATCCAGAATACTTCGTTCCAGGGCAGGCGGTCAGCCAGTATCAGCGACAGTGAGCCCGGGATCAGGCCCGCAATACGGTAGGCGTTAACGTGTACCGCATTGCCGAGGCCCAGTTCGTTATCGTCCAGAATTTCACGTCTGAATGCGTCGACCGCAATATCCTGTGTTCCGGACAAGAAGGCGAGCAAGGCGGCGAGCCATAAAATCGGCCAGATACTTTCTTTCGGATCGAGTCCTCCAAGCGAACCGATGACGACGAGCAAACCCAGTTGTGTCACCAGCATCCAGCCGCGCCGCCGGCCGAAGCCAGGAATGCTGAAGCGGTCAAGAAGTGGTGACCACAGGAATTTCCAGGTGTACGGGAACTGGATAAGCGCAAAAAAACCGATGGTCTTCAGGTCAACGCCTTCCGTGCGGAGCCAGGCAGGCAGCAGATTGAGCAGCAGATAAAGCGGCAATCCCGAACTGAAACCGGTGAAGATGCAAATCAGCATCTTCCTGCTGAGCAGGGCAGCTAGCCAGGCCGGCATCAGCGGTTCTGCGTCAGTCGGTAGACTGCCAGGCTGCCGAGAAAATTGGCTTCGCTGGTGACGGGGTTGCCCTCTTCGTCAAGGACACTGCGTTCGCGAATGATCAGTCCCATTTTGTCGCACAAGGCCTCGAAATCGAGCAGGGTAAAGAAGCGCACATTGGGCGAGTCGTACCATTGGTATGGTAAATCTTCGGAAACCGGCATGCGGCCGTCAAGCACTGAGCGCAAATTCTTCCAGTAGGCAAAGTTCGGGAAGGAGACCACGGCCTCTCGTCCGACCCGCAGCATTTCGCGCAGGATGCCCTCGGTGTGGCGCACGGTTTGCAGGGTGCGAGACAGCACGACATGGTCGAAGGCCTGATCGGCAAACTCGTCGAGCCCTCGCTCCAGGTTGCCCTGAATGACGTTGATGCCATTTTTGATGGCCGCGAGCACATTGGCGTCGTCGATTTCGACGCCGACACCTTTTACGCCACGCTGGTCTATGAGGTGTTTAAGCAAGGTTCCGTCACCACAGCCCAGATCCAGGACTCGGTGGCCAGGCTCGATCCAGCCAGCGATCAGTTCGAAATCAGGGCGGCCCAGAGTGTGCGTCATAGCTTGATATTCCGCAGGTAGGCATCGACCACGCCGTGGTAGTGCGCGTCTTCCATCAGGAAGGAGTCGTGACCGAAGTTGAGGTCAATCTCGGCGTAGGAGACATTGCGTCCGTTGGCCAGCAAGGCGGAGACGATTTCCTTCGACCGTGCCGGCGTGAAACGCCAGTCCGTCGTAAACGACGCAATCAGGAAATTTGCCTTGCTCCGTGCCATGGTGGCATTGAGGTTGCCATTGTCCTCACGTGAGGGGTCGAAATAATCCAGTGCCTTGGTCATCAACAGGTAGGTGTTGGCATCGAAATAACCGGCAAACTTGTCGCCCTGATAGCGTAGATACGACTCCACCTCGAATTCGACATCGAAACCGAACGAGAAGGCGCTATTGCGCAGCTCGCGGCCAAATTTCTCGCCCATCTGGTCATCCGACAGATAGGTGATATGACCTAGCATCCGTGCCAGACGCAGACCGCGAACAGGCCGGGTGTTGAATTCGTAATAATTGCCACCGTGGAATTCGGGATCAGTCAGAATTGCCTGGCGGGCGACATCGTTGAAAGCGATGTTCTGAGCCGACAGCTTGGGCGCAGCGGCGATCACGATGGCGTTGCGCACCCGCTCCGGGTAGGTAATGCTCCAGCGCAGCGCCTGCATGCCGCCCAAACTGCCACCCATGACGGCGGCCCAGCTATCGATGCCAAGTCGATCGGCCAGTCTGGCCTGGGCGTGCACCCAGTCATTGACCGCGACGATTGGGAAATTAGCACCCCACGGCTTGCCAGTGGCTGGGTTGATTGAAGACGGCCCAGTCGATCCATGGCAGCCGCCCAGGTTGTTCAGCCCGACGATAAAGAATTTGTCGGTATCAAGCGGCCGGCCAGGGCCGATGATGTTGTCCCACCATCCGATATTGTCTGGCTGGTCAGCGTAAATTCCCGCGACATGGTGATGCCCGGAAAGCGCATGACAGACCAGAATGGCGTTTGATTTTGCTGCGTTGAGCGTACCGTACGTCTCGAAAACAAGATCATAGGCGGGCAGAATCCCGCCGCTGCGCAAATGTAGTGGCTGATCAAAGTTGGCGCGTTGCGATTCGACGACGCCGACGGATTGTCCTGGCATGCTGTTCCTGAAAACAAAAAACCCAGTTGGCCTTAAACGTGAACTCGTCGGGCGAACTGGGTGGTTCCCGTTTTAGCTGTATTTATTTGGCGCCCGCAATCAGAGCTCAAATCGGCGCGGCTGAAGGTCATCCAGCGTCGTCAGACAATACCGAGCAGGAAGCCAAAAGTCAATTGACGATCTCCTTATGCAATTGGTGGTAGGGTGCTAAAGATTTGATAAAATCCCAAGAAAACAAATTTCTAGAAAGCTTTGGCCACTATGCTGGATCAACGGCGGCATCAGCGAATTAGATTCGGCAACTTGCCGAAAGTCAGCATTGGCTTTGGCGGGGCGATTGGCGAGGGGCTAATCGAAAACCTCTCATTGTCCGGTCTGATGGTGCGTACCGATATGCCCCTAGAGATTTCTCACAATATCGGTTGCGAGTTTCAAGTCTTTGGTTCGCCGATGATCGATGTTCCAGCGACGGTAGTTAGTCGCGTCGGAGATTTGTTTGGCGTTCGCTTTCAGACTGGCCCAATAAACCAGATTCTTATCGACGATGCCATCAATTCAGCGCTGGCTTCCGGAAATGCCTCGATTCTTGCAGTGCGCGAGTTGGGCGGCAAAAAAGTCATGCGGATTACAGGGGGTCTCGGCAACGCATTGCGCAATGATTTCATGCATGCGCTAACAAGAGTTGGCGTGGATGAAATAGATCTCGAAGGCGTTACCGTGGTCGATCAGGCTGGTCTGGCCTTGTGCTTGGTGGCTTGTAACCGGCACGGCGTGACGCTCGGCGCGCAATCTCCCTGTTTTGCCGATGCCTGGAAGCAAGCGTTGGCGGTGCCAGGCGAAATCGAAAAAATGGAGCAACCCGGGTTGTGATTTCGAAGGCTTTCAAGCTGTCGTATGCCTCTTGGTTAGCTATCGTCCTCACTGGAGGCTTTATTAGCGGCGGTGTCTGCGCAGCAGATGAGGAAGCGTATTTCAGCGAACTGCCGATTGTGGCCTCTGTCAGTCGTCTGCCACAAAGGCTGGCGGATGCGCCGACTGCCGTAACGGTTATTGATCGCGAGATGTTGCGGAAAATGCCGATCCGTGACTTGAATGATGTATTTCGACTGGTGCCGGGTTTCCAAACCTACCCCAACAATACCGATGCCGGCCGAGTTACTTATCACGGCATGATTGACGACATATATGCGCCACGAGTGCAGGTGCTGGTCGATGGTAGATCGATGTATTCGCCATTGTTTGGGGGCAGCGTTAACTGGCTGGCTCTGCCCGTTATGCTTGATGACATCGAGCGGATTGAAATCGTTCGCGGTACCAACGCCGTTTCCTATGGCTCGAATGCTTATCTCGGCGTTATCAATATCATCACTCTCGATCCGGCTGTCTCCCGAGGGATATCGGTGTCAAGTAACTATGGGAACCAGAATGTTCGTGACTATGGTGTGCGGATCGGCGGCCGGATTGGCGAAGTGGGCGACTATCGGGTGACCTATAGGTCGATGGCTGATGATGGCCTGACGAATCGCGGAGATTGGGCTGATTCATACAACAAGCAACATTTCGATCTGCGTGCCGACCTGTCGTTGAGTGAGCGGGATACGCTGCAAGTGGGCCTAGGGAAGGCTGAAGGTAAGAACAATATCGGGTCGCTACTTAAACCTCTGGATCCGCACCGCCAATTGCAGCAGTCCGACAGCTATTTCCAGCTGCTTTATCGCCACGCCAAGTCGGCAACTTCCGAATTCGAGGCGCGCTATGCATTTACCGAGGATCGTTCAGAGGATCCGTTTGTAGTCGATCTGATTGTATTCGACCCCAGTTTGGCCGGCATGAAGGTGCCAATAAATCAAAGCGGAGATAAGGGTACTCGCCACGAGATTGAGTTGCAGCGGCGCGATGCAATCTTGGGGAATAGCCGGATGGTCGTAGGAGTTGCCTGGCAGTACGACCAACTGTATTCGAACTGGTTTTTCCCTGGGCAAGGGGGAGTCAAGCGCGAGAACTTCCGTCTGTTCTCCAACGTGGAATGGAAGCCATCTACGTGGTTTACCGGCAACGTTGGTTTGGCTGCAGAGCAGGATTCCTTTGCGGGTTTCCATATGCTGCCACGTCTGAGTGGAAATTTTCATTTCGATTCGGAGAATACGCTGCGTGCTGGCATAGCTCGGGCGACCCGTTCGGCTAGTATGGCTGCCTATCGTGGTGCTGCGATCGTTGATCAGCCTATCGTCAGCTACCGCTACCGTTTTGCAGGAAATCCGGATTTGCCTGTGGAACGGCTCGATACGGTAGAAGTCGGCTATTTGGGAGACTGGCGGACCTGGCGGTCCAGTCTGGATGTTCGCTTGTATCGCGAAAATATTAAAGGTCGTTTGTATCGCGTCAATGAAAAGTTGAACGGCGCAGGCTATGCCGACGATACGCTGGCCTATTTGGCTCCGCTCCAGAATGTCCAGATTCATGGTCTAGAGTACCAGTTCAAGTGGCAGCCTTTCGATTCGACACGGTTAATGCTCAATCAGTCATTTTCTAAAGTTGATGCCGAGTTTCTGGTTTCTTCATCGCAGTCGCAGAATGCTGGGCTGGACCGATTTACCGAAATGTCGGTGCCGCGCCGAACCACGTCTGTGCTCTGGTTGCAGAGGCTCCCATTCAAAATTGAGCTTTCAACTGCTTATTACCGGATGAGCGAAATGAAGTGGTCGACGAATACGTCATCGCCACTTTATGAGCGGGTTGATGTCAAGCTGGCTTACCCTTTCCGCTTAGGTGGCGTGGGTGGTGAAGTGGCCGTGACGGTGCAATCGTTGAATGGCGAACATGTTGAGTACAAACAGACTACTGGGAAACCGGATGGCCGTATCGTCGAACGCCGCCAGTGGGTCAGTTTGCGTCTCGATTTCTAACGACTGATTCCGCTACTGTGCGGAGCGCATGACTGCGCCTTCGAGCCAGACTTCGAAGGGTTCGCTGGGGGCGACGGCTTTGCCTTCGGCGAAGTCGACTCCCAATTTTTTAAGTTGTTCCAGCGTATCGGTATCGTCGACTCCTTCGGCGATCGTGTGGATATTCTGATCGGCAGTTATTTCCTGAACTGCCCGCAATAGTGCGGTAGACGCCCGATTTCCGCCCAATTCGCGGGTCAGGCTACGGCTGAGTTTGACGTAGCTTGGCCCGACGCTACGCAAGTGTGTAAATGACGACAGGCCGCCACCGAAATCGTCCAGGCCGATCTGGCAGCCGAGCGACCGCATTTGACGGGAAAACTCCATGGCCTGGCTGGACATGAGCGTCAGGGTATCTTCGGAAAATACGAAGCACAGCCGGTTTCCCGAGAGTTTCTGGCTGCGGAGACTGCGCGCGATGAAGTCGATTGTTTCGCTATTGCCAACCGAGGCGCGGGAAAGCGGGACAAGGCAGTGGAGCAATTTCTGTTGATTTTTTGCGCGCGACACGGCGGCAATGGCGGTTTCGATCAGGCGCTGATCGATGGCGGGAGCAAGGTCATAGCGCTCAGCCGCATCGCTCAGCGCGGATAGCGTCACTGGCGGTTGGCCGGGCTCGTTGAGACGGGCGGTTAGTTCGACCAGATGATAGCCGGACGGGAGCTGGAGGCCGCACAACGGGATGGCCTCGACAAGGAGTCTGTCTTCAGCCAGGGCGTTGGCGATGCGACTGGCCCAGTTGCTGGATTCCTGGCGTCGCTCCGGATTGAGTTGCGCCGCCTGTTCACAAACGCGGTTACGCCCGCTTTCCTTGGCGCGATGACAGGCTGCATCCCCGGCTGCCACGATTTCATTGATGTTGCGTACCTTGCGGGTCACCGTTGTCAGGCCGATGCTGGCGCCAATGGCAAAAACCTTGTCTTGCCAGATAAACCGATAGGCGGCGGCGAGACCACAGATGTCCTCTGCCACCTGGTTGGCCCGCGGGCCGCTGCAATTGTTCAGCATGATGCTGAATTCGTCGCCGCCTAGGCGGGCCAGTGTGTCTTCGTCGCGCAGTCGTCCCTGGAAGAGCAGGGCCATTTGTCGGAGCAGTTCGTCTCCGGCAAGGTAGCCACAGTTGTCATTGACCTGCTTGAAGCGGTCGAGGTCGAGAAACAGCACCGCAAATTCATCGCCGCCGGCCTGAACGCCGGCCAGCGCCTTCTCGAGTCGGTGTTCGAATTCGCGCCGGTTGAGCAGGCCGGTCAGCGCATCGTGTCTGGCTTGAAAGGCGAGTTGGGCCGTGGCTTCTTCTATTCGGGATTGCATCGAAAAATGCACTTCCTCGAGATGGGTGGCCATTTCGTTGAAGCCGTTTTCGAGGATACCGATTTCGCCGCTGGTGTCGGCCGGGACGCGCGTGTCGAGTCGCCCTGAAGACATGCCCTTGACGGCCTGAACCAGGCGCTGCACCGGTCGGGCCAGATTATCTGCCATGGCGATGGCGAGGGCTGCCAGAATCAGCAGTCCGGACAGGACGATCATCAGCCCACGCTGAAGTAATTGACGTTGTTTGTTGACCAGCTCTGTTTTGTCGAACTCAACAAAAACATGGCCGATGATTTCCGGGGGGAGAGACTTGTCGCTGGCACTCTGCTCGAACAGCACGTCTGATTCGCTGACCGATCGTTTGACTGGGGCAGCAAAGGCGATCCACTGATCGGTTTCGCCGATCTGCGTGGGCTCGCTGAGCGTTCGCCGCAGATCCTCTGCCGCAAGCGAAACACGACCGCTCACGGCGATGGTGCGACCTTTCTGGTTGACGATCACGGTAGCCTTGACGCCCGACTCCTGCACGGTGGCCTGGGCAAGTCCATGCAGGCTTTCTAGCTGTCCGGCGATGATCCCGTATTCGCTGACCGGCGCGAGATAGCGCACGGTTGCCATGCCCTTGGCGCGCAGTTCGCCCTCGAGCGTACGGATGCCGCTGTAGGTGAAATAGCCGACGAGAACAATGGCGATCAGCGCGCTGGGCAGCAGTGTCAGCAGCAGCAGGCGGTGGCGGAGGGTGAGTTGGCTCATCGAGCCTCCCTGTCGGCGCCCATGGCCCGCCGTATGGTGGCTTCGTCAGCGATGTTGAGGCCCAGCGACTGGGCAACATTGGTGTTGATGGCAATCGCGAATTGAGTCGGGGCAGACGGTGCAGGCAGGCTGGTGCCGTGCATGAGAATCGTGTCCGCCGTCTGACGGGCAATCTGGGCGGGCGTGCTGTGAATCGCGGCGAGGGCGCCGGCGTTGACGAAGGCGGGCGAGTAGCCGATGACTGGTCGCTGATAACGAAAGGCGGTAATCAGGATGGGTTTGATGTTGTTGCGGTGGTAGATGTTGCTGTCCGGCACAGCGAGCAGGAGATTGACGCGCGCCAACAATGAATTGAGCGCGGGCAGCAGGGTATTTTCTGTGTCGGCATCCTCGCTCTCCAGCGCCAGACCTGCATTGGTGAATGCCTGGCGGTATTGACCGGGGATGGTTCGCGTTTCGTTGCTGAGGAGCATCCCGGCCCGCTTCTGTCCGGGAAGGAGATGATGGATGAATGCGGCTTGGCGAGCTGCCGGCTGATCGAGATAGATGGCTGTGACGCGGCCGGGTCGGCGGACATCGGCCAGTATTTTTTCGTAGCTCTGCCGGGGCAGCAGTGTGGCAAGGATGGGCGGGTTATCGCTGCGGCCCAGCGTTTTTCGCAAGGCTTCGCTGCCGACGGTAACGACGATGTCCGCCTGGCCGGCCAGTGGAGGGACGGCATCGGCCTGGTGTCTGGCCGAAATGCTCCAGGTTGTGCCGGACAGTGCCTCTTCCAGGGCGGAGGAGAAGTCAGAGTAGGCGCTGCCGCGATCGCTCAGAACGACTGCGATGCCGCCTCCCCAAGCCGGCAGGGCTAAAGAAAATAGCGAAACGAGGGCGAATAGGACAATGCGCGGCATTGTCCCCATATTGCCTTAGCAACTATGCCATTGCAATTGTGGTTTTACACAATTCAGGGATTTTTGATGAAGTTTCTTATCTGGAGCGTGATTTCTGCCACGGGCATGGCGAAGGCAAATTTCTTGACGAAGGCGCCGTCCGGGCCGAGCAGGATCATGCCGGCGGAGTGATCGACTGCGTACCGACCGGCATCGCTGCCCGGTTCGCGAACTTTGGCGTAGCGGATCTTGAAATTGTCGGCGACACGCCGGACCAGGGCAGGCGATGCGGTCAGGCCGAGAATGCGGGGGTCGAAGAATTCGGTGTAGGTCTTCAGGATTTTGCCGGTGTCACGTTCCGGGTCGACGGAAATGAAGATGGGCTGGAGGCGTGCTGCGTCGTCACCGAGCTGTTTGAGGATCTCAGCCATTTCGACCAGGGTGGTCGGGCAAACATCCGGGCAATAGGTGTAGCCGAATGAAATCAGCTGAAAGCGGCCGCGAAAATCCTCGTTGGTGATGGAGCGGCCGTTCGGGTCCTGCAGCAGGTAGCGCGGGATGATGGTGGGGTTGTTCGCTTCAGTGAGCAGGTCAAGACTGTGCGAGGACTGGGCGAGGGCAGGGCCGCCGCCAAGCAGGACGATCAGGAAGACAGCCAGGCGGATCATTTGAGCTTGGCGAAGCTTTCCTGCATTTGTTTTTCGGCTGCAGTCATTTTGCTGGCGAGGGTCGCGGCGTCGGGGCACTTGCCGCCCTTGCCCTGGTCGAGATAGCTGGCGTTGGTGGCGTTCTCGAAGACTTCGCCGTAGCCACGGGTTTTGGGGGCGGTGGTGACGACGGCGTTGCGGGCGCGGGCGACCAGGGCGGGTTGCTGGCAGGCCAGCGCGATGCCGTTGAGGCGGCCGAGGGCTTCGACGGCAGCCGTGCCTTCGTCCAAGGCTTGGCTTGATTGGGCGAAAGTGCTCAGGAGCAGGGCGAGTATGGGTGCGGCGATCTTCATGGCAGGAGTCCTCTGGGTTGTCGGGCGATTATAGGCAATGTCGGCAACCACGCCTTTTCACAGATCAAAAATGTCGAGCAGCAGCGGCAGCCCTTCGCTGATCGCCACCGGTCCGGGGGTCAGGATGATGGCAGATTTGATTTCGTGCATTTTCCCGGTGTTGACCGCAGGAATGCTCTCCCAGCCGGGCCGGGCGGCGACGCGCTCGGGGCGGAAGTGCTTGCCGCACCAGGAGCCGATGATGATGTCCGGCGCGCGGGCGATGACGTCTTCTGGTGTTGGCCGACGGTCCTTGGCCAGCGGCGAGCGGGCCTGTTCGGCGAAAATATCTTCGCCGCCGGCGATCTCGATCAGTTCGGAGGCCCAGCGGATGCCGCTGATCAGCGGTTCGTCCCATTCCTCGAAATAGACGCGCGGTTTTTTGCCGGTTCTGGCGACACGTTCGGCGGCGATGGCGCGGGCGTTGGCTATCTGCGCTTCCAGCCCGGCGACGATCTCGAGCGCCTTGGCTTCGGCGCCGACCAGCCGGCCGAGCGTTTCGACCATGCCGAGGATGTCCTCGACGCTGCGCGTATTGAAGGCGTAAACCGGCACGCCGGCCTTGATCAGGTCGCGGGAAATCTCGCTTTGCAGGTCGGAAAAGGTCAGCACGAGATCAGGCTGGGTGGCCAGAATCTTGTCGATGTCGCCGGTCGTGAAGGCGAAGACCTTGGGCTTTTCCTTGCGCGCTTGCGGCGGGCGCACGGTGTAGCCGGAAATGCCGACGATGCGATCCTGCTCGCCGAGGGCGTAAAGCACCTCAACGGTTTCGGTGGTCAGGCAGACGATGCGCTGCGGGGTGCGGCTCATTTGGCCGGTCTCCGGCTGCGCGCAACATCAAGGTGAGCGCAGAGCTGTTCGGTGCCGTCGAGGATGCGCGGCGTATGGCGCTGCATGATGTCGGGGTTGATGTGGAACAGGTTGTCGCGCTTGACTGCGGTCATGCGCGTCCATTTGTCCCAGTCGTGCAGCCATTCCGGCTTGGCGTCGCCCATGCCGGTCGCGACGATGGCCTCCGGGTCGGCCTCGAGCACCGCTTCGACGGTGACGTTGGGCGCCATCTGCTTGAGGTGGCCGAAGACGTTTTCGCCACCGCAGATCTTGATGGCGTCGCTGATGATCTGCGGGCCGCCGACGGTGAGCAGGGGTGTTTTCCAGATCTGGTAGAAGACGCGCACTTTCGGTTTTGCGGCGTGGGCGCTGCGCAGGCTGTCGAGGCGCTTGCGGAAACGCTCGGCAGTGGCGTTGGCGACGGCCTCGGTGCCGGCCAGTTGGCCGATTCGTTCGATCTGGCTGGCGACGTTGTCGATGGTGTTGGGCTGCGAGACATAAACCGTCAGGCCGAGCGCCTTGAGTTTGTCGACCTGCGTCATGTTGTTGCCGCTTTCCCAGGCCAGCACGAGGTCGGGCTTCAAGGCGGCAACGGCTTCGAGGTCGACGCGCGAATAGCCGCCGACGCGCGGCACCTTCTTCGCTTCCGGCGGATAGTCGCTGTAATCGACGGTGCCGACCAGCCGGTCGCCGGCCCCGGCCGCGTAGAGGCTCTCGGCGGCGTGCGGGGCGAGGGTGACGATGCGCCTGGCCGGCGCCTTGAGGCGGACTTCCTGGCCGGTGTCATCCTTGAAGACGAGGTCGGCTTGGGCCGCCGTTGAAATCAGCAATCCCACGGTGAACCGGAAAAAAAGGCCAAATTTCAAATCGTTCTCCAGGCAGAAAGGGCATCGGCGAGGCGCAACCAGCCGGCTTCATCGCCGGGCAGGCCGACGCGCAGCAGCGGTTGCTGGTCGACATTACGGGTCAGGATGCCCTGGCGGGCAAGGGCATCGTACAACTCGGCGGATTGCGCGCAGCTCAGCGTGGCGAACAGCGCCGTCGATTTGACCTCGCCGAGCGGCGCCAGCAGTTGGTGCAGACGTTCGCCGGCAGCCTGCAGGCGCGGGCGGGCGGCACTTTGCCATGCGGTGTCCTGCAAGGCCAGTCGGGCCACTTCGCGGGCCGGGCCGCTCACCGTCCAGGGCCCCATCGCCTCGTTCATGCGGTTCAGAATGTCCGGCGCGGCGAAGATGAAGCCGACGCGCGCCCCGGCCAGCCCGAAGAATTTGCCGAGCGAGCGCAGCACGATCAGGTTGGGCGCATCGGAAGTGCCGGCCAGTGGCGTCAGGCTGTCCTCCGGCGTCGGGTCGATGAAGGCTTCGTCGATGATCAGCCAGCCGCCGCGCTTCTTGAGCTGGTGGGCGGCATCGACCGCAACATCGTGCGGATGGCGGTCACCGGTTGGGTTGTTCGGGTTGCACAGCAGCACGTAGGGGGTTGCCACCGACAGCGCGCGCGGCAACGTGGCGTTCTGCAGAAAACGCATCTTGTGTCCGGCCCGTTGCCAGGCTTGCGGGTGCTCGCTGTAAATCGGCGAAATGCAGGCCACCACGGCGCGTGGCAGCAGGGCCGGCAGCCAGTGGATGGCGGCTTGCGAACCAGCCACCGCGAGCAGGTTCGGGTTGCCGTAATACGCTGCGGCGGCGGTTTCCAGACCGTCGTTGTCCTCCGGCAGGCGCTGCCAGATGTCAGGAGACAGCGCCGGCACCGGCCAGCCATTCGGGTTGATGCCCGTCGACAGGTCCAGCCAGTTTTCCAGCGGAATGTTGTAGTGCGCGGCTGCTTTCCGCAGGCCGCCGCCGTGTTCAAGCATGCAAAAATCCAATCACAAAAAGTGCGGCCAGCCACAGCCAAAGGCTGCGCCGGATCAGCGAAATCGCCCTGCCAAGATCGGCCGCCACCGGGGCCGGTCCGGCCCCGAGCGGCGGGCGGATTTCCTCGTGGCCATGATAAATCGCCGCGCCGCCAAGCAAGATGCCGAGGCTGCCGGCGCCGGCCGACATCACCGGCCCGGCATTCGGGCTATCCCAACCCGGCGCCTGCGTTCGCCAGCAGGCCAGCGCGTTGCGCGTCCGGCCGAGCAGCGCGTAGGTCAGGGCCGTCAGGCGGGCGGGAATGAAGTTCAGCACGTCGTCGAAGCGTGCGGCGAAGCGGCCGAACAGGTTGAAACGTTCGGTACGGTAGCCCCACATCGCGTCCAGCGTGTTGGCCAGCCGGAAAAGGACGGCGCCCGGCCCGCCGAGCAGGGCAAACCAGAACAGCGTGCCGAAGATGGCGTCGTTGCCGTTCTCCAGCACCGATTCGACACCAGCCTTGGCCACGCCGGATTCATCGAGCCCCATAGTCTCGCGCGACACGATCCAGCCAACGCGCTGCCGAGCCTCGTCGAGACGGCCTTCACGCAAGGGCGTGGCGATAGCCTCGGCGTGCTCGCACAGGCTCTGCGCGCCGAGCGCGAAATAGAGCAAGACGACATCAACGGCGAACGGCGCCAGCGGCCGCAGCCAGAAAGCCAGCGCCACCCACGGCCCGACGGCGAGCAGCCAGGCCAACACGCCACCAGCCAGCGAACGCCGGTTCAAGCGTTTTTCGATGGCAGCCGCCAGATTGCCGAAGCCGACCAGTGGGTGAAAACGCGACACCTCGCCGAGGACGCGGTCGAGCAAAACGGCACTCAACGCGGCCAGCGGCATGGCGAGGGGGCCGGCCAGCAGCTCGGCCGGGTTGCCGGGCAAATTCATGCGCCTTGCTCGCCAGCCAGCGCGATGATGCCGCTGATCGCCGCACGGGCCTGCGGGCTGTTGTGCCAGCAGGTCGAGCCCATCAGGCGGGCAATGCGCAGCGTGACTACGGACGGGTCTTCGCCGGCCAACTGCGCCAGGCTTGAAAAGCCGATCTGCTCCAGGCGATCAATCACCGTCGTGCCAACGCCCTTGAGCGCCAGCATTTGCGCCCGCTCATCGGCCGAAAAAACGTCGCTCATTTCGGGAAAATCCCCTTTTCCTGAATCCCGACCTGCATTTCAGCCAATGCTGCGGTCAACCCGGAATTTTGGCCAGAATCGGCATCGCCCCACTGCTCGAAATAAACGAGATCGTTGATCGGCAGACGCGGCAGCCAACCGGCTTTTTCCAGCTCCGGCTTGTCGTTGAAATGACTGACATAGCCAATGCACAAATAGGCAATCGGCACGATGTGGTGCGGGATGCACAGCGCGTCCTGCAGCGCCTTTTCATGGAAGATGCTCACCCAGCCGACGCCCAGCCCCTCGGCTCGCGCCGCCAGCCAGAGGTTCTGCACGGCGCACACGCTGCTGTAGAGGTCCATCGTCGGCATGTGCGTGCGGCCAAGCACCACCGGCCCGCTGCGCGAACGGTCGCAGGTGATGCATAGATTGATCGGCGCTTCGAGAATGCCCTGCAGCTTGAGCTTCGAGTAAATTTCGCGTTTCTCGTCCGGGAACATCCGCGCCGCTTCGGCATTGGCCTGCGCGAACACGCCTTGAACACGCTGCTTTACTTCCGGTGAGCGGACCAGCAAGAAATTCCAGGGCTGCATGAAGCCGACCGACGGCGCATGGTGCGCCGCCATCAGCACGCGAGCGAGCAAATCATCGGGAACGGGTGTTGGCAAAAACTGACCGCGCACATCGCGCCGGCTAAAAATGGCCTGATACACCGCCGCCCGGTCAGCGTCGGAAAAAGCCTGCGCCTGCGGCGCGGATAGATTTTCCATGGATTCCCCTTCTGGAAAAACAAAAGGCTGCCGTCCACACAGCCTGCAATCATCTCCCGGCCGGTCTTCTGACTTGGAATCGTCCCGAACGATGCGCCTTCCCGGCGTTTGCGCGCAGTGGCCAAATGCATCGCCCGTCATCCTCACAGCGTTGGGCACGTGGCGGAATCACACCGCCTTCCCGATTCTCCGTCCCGGCGCTTTCACAAACCGCCCCTGACTTTGTCGACTTCGCCTCGCCGTGCAGAAGCACTGTCTTCGGCTCGTCTTCGCGTCAGGGGCAATTTGTGAAAGCGCCGCAAACGGCACCCGGAGATAAAAGCGAAAGGATAACAGGTGCACTATGGACGAGATACCCGTTTCAGGCTTCCTTCGCGTTTTTTCCGAGGCGGAATTCCTTATTTGCACCGCCGGCATCGCTCATGTCGAACTGGCCACTGGCATGAAGTGCTTCGGTAAGGCTGGAGCAAGCGGAGTCTTCGAGATTGTGTCCATGGTCGCGAAGATAATTGCCGATTGCCGCCAGACTGCTCCAACCATTCGGTCCTTGGCCGGCGCTTACTGCAGACTTGAGTGCCGCGATATAGGCCGGGTTCATCTGTCGTTTTGCCGGGCGACAGAAGTGGGCGGTGCCATTGCCTTGCTTGCGTTGTTTGAGTTCGAAAGTGCCGCTTGCCTGAAGCAATTTGATGAAATTGCTAGCGCCATGGCTACGCGGATCAAAATCGCTGTGATTGGCCCGAAGATACAGGGCGATGCGGGAGACGAGCGCCCAGCCATCCTCGTCAGCGACATTGGTGTAGGCGCGCAGCAATGAGCTTTTGAGTTTGATCTGTTCGGTTTGAGCGGAAGCTTTGCCCGCGGCCGAGCGCGTTTTGGTGTCGCTGTTTTGGTTGCTGGGTAATTGAGCGGGGGCTGCTGCTGGCGGTGATGGTTGAGTTGTCGCTATTGCTGGCTGAGTAGGTGCTATGACAGGAGGAATGCCGAGATTTTCTACGTAAATGTATCGCTCGCAGGCGCTGACAAATGCTTTCGGAGCATGCTTTCGGCCGAAACCCACAACGCTGAGTCCATCTTCCCGTATGCGGGTGGCGAGGCGGGTAAAATCGCCGTCGCTGCTGACCAGGCAAAAGCCGTCCAGCCTGCGGCCATGTAGCAGGTCCATGGCGTCAATAATGAGAGCGCTATCGCTGGCATTTTTGCCCACCGTGTTGCGGTATTGCTGAATAGGGTGAATGCCGTGGTTGGCCAGCGTTTCACGCCATCTCGCTAGCTGTGGCGTCGTGAAGTCACCATAGACGCGGCGTACGGATAGACGAGCATCGCGGGTGATTTCTTCGATGATCGGAGCAATGATGTCCGGCGTATCGTTATCGGCATCAATCAGCAAGGCGAAGTTGGGCAGATCGTGTTTCATGTGGAGGCGAGATGCAATCGGGATAGTGGTGCTCATTGTGCCCGATTATTTCCGGACGGCTTGCGGCGATAATGGCGCCTTTATCGCTCAGAATTAGATATGTCTGCTTCCTCCCTCATGGTCCAAGGCACCACCTCCGATGCCGGCAAAACCACGCTGGTTGCCGCCTTGTGCCGCATCCTGCATCGACGCGGCGTGCGCGTGGCACCGTTCAAGCCGCAGAACATGGCGCTCAATTCTGCCGTGACCGTCGATGGCGGCGAGATCGGACGGGCGCAGGCTTTGCAGGCGTTGGCTTGCGGGCTGGCGCCGCATACCGATTTCAATCCGGTGTTGTTGAAGCCGACGACGGACAGGAAGGCGCAGGTCATCATCCACGGCAAGGTGGCTTTTGATCTCGATGCCAAGGCTTACCACGACTACAAGCCGCGGGCGATGGGGGCGGTGCTGGAGTCGTGGGCGCGGCTGACGGCGGCTTACGAGTGCGTGGTGGTCGAGGGCGCCGGGTCGCCGGCCGAGATCAATCTGCGCGACCGCGATATCGCCAACATGGGTTTTGCCGAGGCGGTGGATTGCCCGGTGATTATCGTTGCCGACATTGATCGGGGTGGCGTTTTTGCCCATCTCGTCGGCACGCTGGAACTGCTCTCGCCGACCGAGCAGGCGCGGGTGAAGGGCTTCGTCATCAATCGTTTCCGTGGCGACATCGCGCTGCTTGAATCCGGCCTGACCTGGCTGGAAGAACGCACGGGCAAGCCGGTTCTCGGCGTGTTGCCCTATCTGCACGGCCTGATGCTCGATGCCGAGGATGCCATCGCGACTGCCACGGTCAACGGGAAAAAAGCGGCAAAATTGAAAGTGATTGCACCGGCTTATCCGCGCGTTTCCAATCACAACGACCTCGACCCGCTGCGCCTGCATCCGGAAGTCGATTTCCGCTGGATAGGCCCGGGCGAAACGCCGCCGGCGGCAGATCTGATCGTGCTGCCCGGTTCCAAGGCGGTGCGTGCCGACATCGACTGGCTGCGCGAAAAAGGCTGGGGGACAGCCATCCACAAACACCTGCGCTACGGCGGCAAGGTGGTCGGTCTGTGCGGCGGTTACCAGATGCTGGGTCGGATGATCCACGATCCGCAGGGGCTGGAAGGCCAGCCGGGCAGCACGCCGGGGTTGGGCGTGCTGGACGTTGAAACGACGCTCGAAGCCGAGAAGCAGTTACGGAATGTGAGTGGTCACTTGTCTCTTCCGGGCCAACCGGCTATGACCGGCTACGAAATCCACCTCGGCGTGACGCGTGGTGAAGGCCTTGCTCAAAGCGCCGTCACGCTGGCCGACGGCGTTAGCGATGGGGCCATTTCTGCCGACAATCAGGTTTTCGCGACCTATTGCCATGGCGTTTTCGATCACCCTGATGCCCTGACCGCGCTGCTCGCCTGGGCCGGCATGACCGAGACCGAACAGGTCGATTTCGCCGCCCGGCGCGAGGCCGATCTCGACCGTCTGGCCGATTCGGTCGAGGCGGCGCTGGATTGGGAAAAAATGGGCGATCTGCTGCCGAAAGGGCCGGGTGCTTAACCCGTCGAACGCAGCGTATAGGCCAGGCAGAGACGCAACGGGATGGCGGCGGCGGTGAACAGGTCGGTCAGTTCGCTGGTGCTTAGCGTGGCCGGCATGACGCTGACCCGGCCATTGCCGACCTCGAAAACCGGGGTTTCGAGCAGGGAGCGGCGGGCGGATTCAATCGCGGCGATGGTCTCGCCATCGAGATTGGTGCTGGCCAGTACGAGAAAATGAATGGCCGGGGCGGGGGCGCTGATCAGCGGGTCGCTGTCGGCTGAGCGGGGCAGCGGTGTGCTGCGCACGCGGGTGTCTTCCTCGATGCGCCAGGGCCAGACGTAAATGCCGGGGGTGTCGTCCGGCCGGCTGATGCGGACGGGCAGGGTGGCGTGTTTGGCGATGACGTCGCGCAAGGCGGTGAGGCGGGCGAAAAGGGGCATGGCGTTCTCCTGAACGTGCCGGGTGGCTGCTCAGGCTAGCACAGCGCGGCTTGCTTAGCCGGGCTGTTTGAGGCTCAGCGGCAGGCCGGCGGCAACCAGCGTGACCTGATCGCAAACAGCCGCGACGCGTTGGTTGAGGCGGCCCTGTTCGTCAGCGAATAGCCGCGAGACGGGGTGCATCGGCACGATGCCCCAGCCGACTTCGTTGGAAACGAGAATGATGTGGCCGGGCAGTTGGGGCAGCAGGTCGATCAGCGCCGCTGTCTCGTCGCGGAACAATGGGCAGGCGATGGCCTCGCCGGCTTCGGCCTGCGTCGCGGCAACGCCGGCGAAGAGCAGGTTGGATAGCCACAGGGTCAGGCAATCGACCAGCACGCAGGTGTCCGGCGCCGCCAGTTCGCGCAGGCGGGCGGCGAGGTGCAGGGTTTCTTCGATGCAGCCCCACTCGGCCGGCCGCCGTTCGCGGTGGTGGGCGACGCGGCGGGCCATTTCGCCATCGAGCGCCTGGGCGGTGGCAAGGTAGACGACTTTCAGGCCGCTCGGCAGATTCGCGGGCACGTTGTTCGGCCAGCAGGCTCTTGCCCGAGCGCGCGCCGCCGAGGATCAGTTCTTTCATGGGCATGCATTGTCGGCGAACGGGCCGGTATAATCCACCCCGATTCGACGTAACGGAACCCGGTGCGAGGTAACTCAATTCCGGGGCGGGCCCGCCGCTGTAATCGGGGACGGATGCTGCAACAGGCCACTGGTGAAAACCGGGAAGGCGCAGCGCTCCGGCTGATCCGAAAGCCAGAAGACGTGTTGAATCCTCTTTGAAGCCTGTGGACAGGGTTTCGCGGCAGCGTTTTGGCGAATTCGCCAGACGTCGTCGCGAGGCCCTTTTTCTTTTGGAGAATCGGATGCATTCGTTTCAGATCACCGCCCCGGACCGGGGAATTGAAAATTCGCTTAAAAACAAGGTCGACCGCAAGACCAAGCCGCTCGGCGCGCTCGGTTTGCTCGAACGCACGGCCATCAAGATCGGCCTCATCCAGCAGCGGCTGGACCCGGAATTCGGCCAGCCGCACCTGCTGGTTTTCGCCGGCGATCACGGCGCGGCCAAGGCCGGCGTGTCGGCATTTCCGCAGGAAGTGACCTGGCAGATGGTCGAGAACTTCCTCGCCGGCGGCGCCGCGATCAACGTTTTTGCCCGGCAAAACGGGCTGCATCTGGCCATCATCGACGCCGGTGTGGCGCACGACTTCGGCAAGCGTGCCGGGCTGATCGACGCCAAGATTGCTGGCGGTACGGCCAATTACATCGAAGAAGCGGCGATGACCGTCGAGCAATGCGCCCAGGCCATCGCCCGTGGCGCCGAAATCAGTCGCAATCTGGCGATCAACGGCTGCAACGTCGTCGGCTTCGGCGAAATGGGCATCGGTAACACGGCTGCAGCATCGCTCATCACCCATTGCCTGACCGGGCTGCCACTCGCCGACTGCGTCGGGCGCGGTACCGGGCTCGATGATGCAGGGTTGGCGCGCAAACGGGCACTGCTCGAAACCGCGTTGAACCGTTATCGTGCCGCCGGCGGCAGCAATGAACCGCTGGCCGTGCTGGCCGAGTTCGGCGGCTTCGAAATCGCCATGATGGTCGGCGCCATGCTTGGCGCGGCCGAGGCGAAGATGACGCTGCTCATCGACGGCTTCATCGTCAGCTCGGCGGCGCTGACGGCTGCCCGGCTGGCCCCGGCGTTTACCGAATACTGCGTGTTCTGCCATCGCTCGGCTGAAGCCGGCCACGCCGCTCAGCTGCGTGCACTCGGCGCCTATCCCTTGCTCGATCTCGGCCTGCGCCTCGGCGAAGGCACCGGCGCGGCGCTGGCTTTCCCGCTCGTGCAGGCTTCGCTCAATTTCCTCAACGACATGGCCAGTTTCGAGTCGGCCGGAGTTTCGGACAAGGAATGATCCGCCGCGAGCTCGGCGCCTTTTTCGCCGCCCTTGGCTATTTCACCCGGCTGCCGGTGCCGGCTTGGGTCGGCTATTCGCCCGACGGGCTGGCCCGGGCGGCGCGCTACCTGCCGCTCATCGGCTTGCTCGTCGGCGGCGTCGGCGCGCTGGTTTTCTGGCTGGCCAGCCAAGTCTGGGCGCAGCCGGTGGCCGTCGTGCTCAGCATGGTCGCCACCATCGCCCTGACCGGCGCCTTCCACGAGGACGGCCTTTCCGACACGGCCGATGGCCTCGGCGGCGGCTGGGACAAGGCCAAAATCCTGGCGATCATGAAGGATTCCCGGGTTGGCAGTTATGGCGTGATCGCTGTCGTCCTCGCCCTGCTCGGCAAGTTTGCGCTGCTCGACAGCCTGTCAGCCACAGAGGTTGTGGTGGCCCTGATCGCCGGCCATGCCGTCTCCCGCTTCTGCGCGGTGAGCCTGATGGCGACGATGGATTACGCCCGCGATGACGAGAGCAGCAAGGCTCGCCCGGTCGCCGCCCGGCTAGGTGCTGGCGCGCTACTCTTTGCGCTGGTTTTCGCCGTCTTGCCTCTCGTTATGTTCGCGCCCGAGCAGGCGTTGCCGGCCATCGCCATGGCGGCGCTGGCCACCCTCTGGCTCGCCGCCAAATGTCGCCGCTGGCTGGGCGGCTATACCGGCGACTGCCTGGGGGCGGTGCAGCAACTGGCCGAAATCGCTTTCTACCTTGGCTTGGCCGCACGTTTTTAGCCACGCCAAGGGCCGAAAACGGATTCCCACGGTCAACCGGGAAAAATGCCCGGAATTCAAAGTCAGTCGGTGGCTGTCCATTGCTCGATTTGCCGTTAAGCTTCTGGCGGAACCCAACGTCGCCGATCATGGAAAAACCCCACGCCCCCTCCACCGAAAAAAACCGCGAGCCGATTCTGGCCGTGCTCCGCGATGTTTTCGCCGACCGCCGGCAGGTGCTGGAAATCGGCAGTGGCACTGGCCAGCACGCCATCCATTTTTGTGCGCAGTTGCCGCAGCTCAACTGGCAAACGTCGGACCGCCCGGATTTCCTGCCCGGCATCCACGCCTGGCTAGCCGAAGCCGCCCTGCCCAATGTCCTGCCGCCCGTCGAATTCGACGTCCTCGGCCCATGGCCGAAGGGTTGCTATGACGCGGTGTACAGCGCCAACACCCTGCACATCATGTCCTGGCCGGCGGTCGAAGCCTTCTTCGCAGGCCTGCCGGCCGTACTGGCGCCGGGCGGCTTGCTCTTCATCTACGGCCCTTTCATGGTCAATGGCCGCCACACCAGCGACAGTAACGCTGCTTTCGACCAGTCGCTGCGAGAAAACGCGCCGCATCAGGGATTGCGCGATCTGCTCGTCGTCGACGCGCTGGCCAGGCAAAGCGGGCTGGAACTGGTTGAGCAACGCCAAATGCCGTCGAACAATCTCGCCCTGCTCTGGCAAATGGGCAAAGCATGCGCCTCCACCTGATCCGCCACCCGAAGCCAAGCATCGAACCGGGCATCTGCTACGGTCAACTGGATATTTTGGCCAAAATTGAAACGGCCGAGTTGGCCTGTCTGCGTGCCGAATTGCCGCCCGGTCTGCCGGTGTGGAGTAGTCCTCTGCAGCGTTGCCGGCAACTCGCCGAGCAGCTTCATCCGCAGCCGATCATCGACGCGCGGCTGGCCGAAATGAGTTTTGGCGATTGGGAAGGCCGGCCGTGGGATGACATTCCACGCCACGAACTCGACGCCTGGGCGGCCGATGTGGCTGGCTACGCGCCACCGGGCGGGGAGTCGCCGCGCGCCTTGCAGCTGCGCGCGCTGGATTTCGTCGCTTCGCTGACGGTGCCCGAGGCGGTCATCGTCACCCACGCCGGCGTCATCCGCACGCTGCTGGCACACTGGCTCGAGCTGGATGACAGCGAGTGGCTGTCTGTATCTCCAGATTACCTGTCGGTAACGACAGTTGAACGGGATGCAAACGGTCGGGTGTTGAGCGTCACGAACCGGTAAAATGCGCTTTTTTCTCCACGTCCACCGCCCGTGACCCAAGTCCCCGAACCAACGATGTCCAGCCGCCAGATCTACTTCCGGCTGCTCACCTGGGTCAAACCGTACTGGCGCGTCTTCGTCATCGCCATTCTGGGCATGGTGGCGACGGCGGCGACCGAACCGGTGGCGCCGTGGCTCCTCAAAACGCTGATCGATAACGGCTTCAAGGCGGCGAGCGAGCGCGAAATCATCCTGTTGCCGCTGGCCATCGTTGGCATTTTCATCCTGCGCGGCATTGCGACATTCACCTCCGGTTTCTCGATGGCCTGGATTGCGGCGCGCGTGGTATTCGACCTGCGCCAGGCCATGTTCGGCCGCCTGATGACGCTGCCGACACGCTTTTACGACGACCAGTCGACCGGCGTGCTGATTTCCAAGGTGGCTTACGATGTCACCAACGTGACGCAGGCCGCCACCGGCGTATTGACGACCGTGGTACGCGACTCGCTGACCATCCTCGGCCTGCTCGGCTACCTGCTGTATCTTGACTGGAAGCTGACCCTCATTGCGCTGACCGTCGGCCCGGTCATTACCGGCCTCATCCGGATATTCAGCAAGCGCCTGCGCGCTGCAGCACGCAGCGGTTATTCGGCGATGGGCGTCATCACCCACATCCTCGAAGAGGCTGTGGGCGCGCACAAGGTGGTCAAGATCTTCGGCGGCCAGCAGTACGAAAAGGGCCGTTTCGACCAGGTGCTCAACACCTTCCGCCGCGCCACCATGCGCGAGGCTGCTGCCGCTGCCGCCACGGTGCCGTTGACCCAGGTTGCCGTGTCGATTTCGGTGGCTATCATCACCTACATGGCGCTGCGCCAGTCCAACAGTGATTCCGGAACGACCGTTGGCGAATTCCTCTCCTTCATCACCGCGCTCGTCATGCTGCTGGCGCCGGTCAAGCGGCTGACAGACGTTTCCGCGCCTCTGCAACGCGGCCTGGCCGCCGCCGAAAGCGTTTTCCAGGTGCTCGACGAAGTTGCCGAGGATGATCGCGGCACGAAGCGAATTGAACGCGCCCGCGGCCATCTGCAATTCGAGCAGGCCAATTTCACCTACCCGAACGCGCCGCGTCCGGCGCTGATCGACATTGACCTCGACATCCAGCCTGGCCAGACCGTCGCCCTGGTTGGCCACTCAGGCAGCGGCAAGAGCTCGCTGGCCGCGCTCGTGCCTCGCTTCTACCACCTCACTCAGGGCACCCTGCGCCTCGATGGCCATCCACTCGAAGAGCTGACGCTGGAAAGCCTGCGCGACAACATCGCCATGGTCAGCCAGGATGTCGTGCTGTTCAACGACACGGTGCGCGCCAACATCGCCTACGGCCATTCGCAGATGGCGACCGACGCCCAGATCGAAGCAGCAGCCCGTGCCGCCAACGCCTGGGAATTCATTTCGCAGATGGAAAACGGCCTGCTCACCGAAGTCGGCGAAAACGGCGTCAAACTATCCGGCGGCCAGCGCCAGCGCCTCGCCATCGCCCGCGCCTTCCTCAAAAACGCGCCGATCCTGATTCTCGACGAAGCCACCTCGGCCCTCGACACCGAATCCGAACGCCTGATCCAGGCCGCCCTCGACACCCTGATCGTCGGCCGCACCACCCTCGTCATCGCCCACCGCCTGTCGACCATCGAACGCGCCGACCTCATCGTCGTCCTCGATCAAGGCCGCATCGTCGAACGTGGCCGCCATGCCGAACTGCTGGCTCAGGATGGCGTCTATGCCAAGCTGCAGCGCATTCAGCGTGAGTCGGTTACCGCCGAAGGATCGGCCTTAGAGGAAAGTGCCCAAACGCATGTCAGCAAATAAGCCACTGTCTTCCGTTCAGCCCGTCAATGCCTGGGTCGACGCCGTATTCGTGCTTTCCGTGAAAGGCTCTGATTTCCGCATTCGCCATATCGAAGCGGAATTGGCCAAGAAGGGAATTGCGTTCTCTTTCATGTTTGAGCACGACGCTGTTGAGTTGACCGATGAAATGCTGGCCGCGACATTCGGGCCATCAAACATGAAGCGGGCCCACAAGTCGCTGGTCCTGAAGAATATCCAGGTTTGGAAAGACTCGGTTGCTCGCGGCTATCAGCGGGTTCTCGTTTTCGAGGACGATGCGGTGCTCAACGATGATTTCATCGCCGGTTTTGATACGGCGATGCAGGCGGCGGTCAAACTGCCACCGGGCTGGCTGGTCTTCCTTGGCGGGCTCGATACCAAGGTGCCCGATAGCTATTTTCTGGCACCCGGTCCCCTGGTCGAGTTGGCCATTCCGACGGCCGAGGGGTGCGTTCATGACCGACTTGCCATGGAGCGTCGTCTGACCTGGCTGGAAAGCAATCAGATAATCCTGTCGGTTGATCATCTGATGGTCCATATCGATGCAGCCATGGGTTCGCACCAGTATTGGCTGCGCCAGCCTATCGTCGAACAGGGTAGCGTGACGGGGATTTTCGATAGCCTGCTCGATGCTGGCCGACAGAAACACAGCCGGACCTTCAACGTACTGCGCAATCGCTGGAACAAGTTTCGCCGCCGCCGTCTACGGGAGTGGCAGGTCAAACTCAAGTCGCTGGTCCGTTAGGGCAGGGCACTCCTGATTTCGTTTTCTGGAAACGACATGAAATTTTTTGGCAAGTCCTACGATAGCCACGCTGTGGCATGTGTCTTGATGAGCATCGTTGGCATCTCGGTGCTCTTCTCTCCACCCGTCATGAACCTCGCGGCGCTCCTGTTGCTTGCGGTCATCCTGTGTTCGGCGGAACTCCGTCAGTCTTTGTGGGACACCTGGCGGCTGCCAATGGTCAAGTTCGTTCTGCTGTTTTACGCAGTCATGATCGTCGGCACGACGTATAGCATTGCCCCGAAAGACGTCGCAGTTCGCATGGCTATCGGTTGGAGCAAGCTGTTGCTGGTTCCGATTGCTTTGTCTCTATTTGCCGATACTCGCTGGAAGTTGCGTTTTTTGAAGGCTTTTGTTGGTGTGGTCGCGGTCTGCTCAGTGATTTCCTTTGGCCTATGGATATTTGAGATCGATCTGCCTGTGGCGAGCAAGGAACGCGGGATTTTCCTGCGAAATCATGCAACGCAGGGAATGGCCTTTGCTGTCGGTGCTTTTGGCGCCCTCCTTCTCGCCTTGGAGAGTGGGGCTGGCCGCTTGAGATACCTGTACGCGCTTAGCGGCTTGCTGCTGCTCGGCAATATTGCGCTGGTCACGATTGGGCGTAGCGGATATCTGGTGGCGATTGTGTGCGCCATTGGAGCCGTATCTGGCTATGTTTTCTTCGGCCAGCGCCGCCTTGGCGTTCGGGGAGTCGTCGGGGCGGTCCTGCTGGTCGTTGGAGTCGCAAGCATCCTGGTCTTGGTGCCGACGTCCCGTGAACGCATGCTACTGGGCGTACAGGAGGTAAAGAGTTACGACCAGGCAACGGAAGTGACCTCAATGGGTATCCGCATGATTTTCTGGAAGAATACCCTCGAAATGATACGGGAGCAGCCAATGATCGGCTACGGTACCGGTGCTTTCGGGACAGCCTACGATCGCAAAATTGAGGGTAGAACGGGGGTGGCCGCGACACCGGCCGGCGACCCGCACAATCAGTACATGAAAATCACGGCCGAAAATGGCCTCGTTGCCCTGCTGGTCTTCTTTGGCTTTTTGGTTGCTGCGGCCCGCCAGCGTTGCGCGGCGCCGTATCGCATTCTCGGCTTATGCGTGCTCGCCTCGTGGTGCGCGACCAGCCTTTTTAACTCGCATTTCTCAACCTTCAACGAAGGCAATTTCATCTACGCCTGGCTGGGGATCATGCTGGCGCCGCCCGTCGCCAGCGCAGAATCTGTTTAGGTGCTCAGGGCTTCTTGCGCGGCGTTGATGACTCGCTCGGTGCTGATGTCCTGAAGGCATTTGCTAACGCTGTCCAGATGTCGGTCACAGCCTTCAAATAAGCAGGGCACACAGTCGCCGGGGCCTTGCATCAACCGGACATTTCCCTGCTGTTTGCTGCCGACAAATTGCCATGGGCTTTTGCTAGCCGGCCAGTCCTTCGGCCATGGTCCCCATTTGACCGGGTTCGACGGGCCGAACAGGGCGATGGTCGGTATGCCGGTTGCCGCTGCCAGATGGGTGACGGCCGTGTCGGGGCCGACGAAGAGCCGGGCGCCCTTGAGCAGTTCCGCCGTTTCTGCCAGAGACAACAGGCCGGTCAGGCAGCGACAGCCTTCCGGAACCTTGCTGGCGATGTCTCGAACGTAGGCCGCTTCGCTCGGGTCGCCGCTACCGGTCAATAGCACCTCGATACCCTGTTGCCTGAGCCAGCAAATGAGGGTGATCCACTTGTTGCTGTCCCACATTTTGTAACGGAATTTTGGGTTGGGGTGGATGACGACGTAATTTGTGATCCCAGTCAGGCCGAGTTGTTCAAGCCGCTGGTGCCAGTTCTCTGCGGGGACTCGAGGGGTTTGAACTTGGCCGATGGTCGGCAGGCCCAGCGCTTCGACCAGCCGCAGTCCCATGGTCACGGTGTGCGTCTGCAGGTTGTCGAAGGGCACGGCAATTTTCAGCAGATGCCGCTTTAGCCATGAGGCCTCTTCGGCCGTCGTGAAGCCGACTGCATTCCTTGCCGCCGCCCAGGCGAAAATGCGTGCCCGGTCGCTGGGGATGGCGGCGAAGGCGAGATCGTAGCGACGCCATATCTTGCCCAGTTGTGCGAGCTTCTCGGGCAGGCTGGCGCGCTGCGGAAAAGCCAGTACCTGATGGACGTCGGGATTGCCTTCGAGCACGCCTTGCGTGCCAGGCAGGACGAGAAAATCGAGCTGGGTGTCGGGCCAGGCTGCCTTGACGGAACGGGCCAGCGGCGTAGCGAGCAGGACATCGCCGATACGCTGGGTGCAAACCACCAGAACGCGTTTGGGCGGGACAGGGAACGAAATTGGGGGGCGGTGCAAGGGTGTAGTCAGTGTGTTTTTCGCTAGTCCCCTATAATACATGCCCGTTCGCATCGCTCTGGCGGTAACAGGCCGAGCCCCTTGACGAGAAAGAAGAAAAATCGAGATGAGTAGCACCGTTCAGCCAAAAATCACTGCCTACATCATCGCCTTCAACGAAGCGCAGAAGATAGCTGCAGCGGTGAATAGTGTCCTGTGGGCCGACGAGATCATCGTCGCCGATTCCGGGAGTACGGACGGCATGGTGGAGATAGCCGAGAGCCTTGGCGCCCGCGTCGTACAGGTGCCGTTCAAGGGTTTTGGCGATTTGCGCAACAACGCGATTGCAGCCTGTACCCATGACTGGATTTTCAGCCTCGATGCCGATGAGCGTTGCACGCCCGAGGCGCGCGATGAAATCCTGCGCGTCATCGCCGATCCGGCTAGCCTCGACATGTATTGGATGCCGCGCCGCAATTTCTTTATGGGGCGCTGGATCAAACATTCCGGCTGGTATCCGAATTACCGCCAGCCGCAGCTCTTCCGCAAGGGCAAGATGAGCTACACGATGGAGCCGGTGCACGAGGGTTACGTGCCGCACAGCGAGCGGCCGGTTGGGCATTTGCAGAATCCGATCTGGCAGGTGCCGTTCAAGAACCTGCACGAAGTCGTGCACAAGGCCAATCGCTATTCGACGCTCGGCGCCGAAAAACTCACCCTGCGCGGGCGCAAAGGCAGCATGGGCAAGGCGCTGACGCATGGCCTGTGGTCCTTCATCAAGCACTACATTTTCAAGCGCGGCTTTCTCGATGGCTGGCCGGGCTTCATTATCGCCTTCGGCAACTTCGAGGGCACGTTCTATCGCTACGCCAAGGGCTACGAGATGGATCAGGCCTGGAAGGTGCCGGAAACGCCGCCTTTGCGCCGTCCCTGATTGTTCGCGCAGCACGCCATGACGCCGCAACTGATCTCGGTCATCGTCACGACCTATAACCGGCCGGACGCCTTGCGGGCGGTGCTGGCTTCGCTGGCCGCGCAGACCGATACGGCGTTCGAGGTGCTGGTGGCCGATGACGGCTCACGGGCCGAGACGGCCGAGGCCGTTGCGGCAGAAGGTGTCCATTTTCCGGTTCCGCTACGCCATCTTTGGCAGGAAGACGACGGTTTTCGTGCGGCTGCGGCGCGTAATCTCGCGGTCGCAGCCAGCTGCGGCGATTACCTGGTTTTCATCGACGGCGACTGTATCCTGCGCCCCGACTTTGTCGCGGCACACCGCGCCTTGGCTGAGGCTGGCTGGTTTGTCGCCGGGAACCGGGTGCTGCTGTCCGAGGGCTTCACGAAAAAGGTGTTGCAGGCGCCGATGATCGCGCTTCACGGCGACAGCCGTTTGATGTGGCTCGGTCGGCGACTCTCCGGCGCCATCAACCGCTGGCTGCCGCTCTGTCACTTTGCTGGCCAGGGCTGGCGCAAGCGTCAGCCGCAGCGCTGGCAAGGCGCACGGACCTGCAACCTGGCCCTGTGGCGCTCCGATTTCGATGCCATCAATGGCTTTGATGAAGCCTTTCAAGGCTGGGGACACGAGGACGCCGACCTCGCCATCCGCTTGCTGCACGCTGGTGTGCAGCGCAAGGACGGGCGTTTTGCCACGGCTGTTTTGCATCTCTGGCACCGCGAAAACGACCGCAGCAATCTGGCCGAAAACGAACGCCGGCTGGCCGAGATTCTGGCGGCTGACCGGCGGCGTGCAGCAGTCGGCATCGATATCTACAATGCCGACCGGGTCAGCGCGGCGATGCTTCAGAAATTGGGCAAAATTTCCGGTTGACCGTGGAAGTCAGTGCGCCGCTTCCCAGTTTGGTCCGACGCCGACTTCGACGACCAGCGGCACCTTGAGTTCGGCAACCTGACTCATCAGGCGGGGCAGGTGGGTGCGGATTTCCATCAGTTCGTCGTCCGGCACTTCGAGCAGCAGTTCGTCGTGCACCTGCAGCACCAGCTTTGATTTCAGCCCCGATTTTTCCAGCCAGTTCTGCACGGCGATCATCGCCAGCTTGATCAGGTCGGCTGCCGTGCCCTGCATCGGCGCGTTGATCGCGGCGCGCTCTGCGCCCTGGCGGCGATTGCCGTTGCTCGAACGGATTTCCGGGAACCACAGGCGGCGGCCGAAGGCGGTTTCGACGTAGCCTTTTTGCCGCGCCATTTCCCGGGCCTCTTCCATGTAGGCGGCAACGCCGGGGTAGCGCGCGAAATAGCGGTCGATGTAGGTTTGGGCTGCACTGCGTTCCAGCCCGAGCTGGCGGGCGAGGCCGAAGGCGCTCATGCCGTAGATCAGGCCGAAATTGATGCTTTTGGCGACGCGGCGCTGGTCGGGGCCGACTTCGAGCGGTGTGACGCCGAAGATTTCGCCGGCCGTGGCGCGGTGCACATCCTCGCCGTGCGAGAAGGCGTGGAGCAAGCCTTCGTCGCCTGAGAGGTGGGCCATGATGCGTAGTTCGATCTGGGAGTAGTCGGCCGAAACGATGCTGCTGCCTGGCGGCGCGATGAAGGCGGTGCGGATTTTCCGGCCTTCCTCGCTGCGCACCGGGATGTTCTGCAGGTTGGGATCGGTCGAGGCAAGGCGCCCGGTGACAACAGATGCCTGCGAGAAGTGAGTATGCACTCTCCCGGTCTGCGGATTGACCATGCGCGGCAGCTTGTCGGTGTAGGTGCCCTTGAGTTTGGACAGGCTGCGGTGTTCGAGCAGCAGCTTGGGCAGCGGGTAATCGAGGGCCAGTTCGGAGAGCACTTCCTCGTCGGTCGACGGGCCGCCGGAGGGCGTTTTCTTCTTGACCGGCAGGCCCAGCTTTTCAAACAGGATGTCGGCCAGCTGCTTCGGCGAAGCCAGGTTGAAGGGCTGGCCAGCCAGTTCATGGGCCTGCACTTCGAGCGCCATGATTTTCTGGCCCATCTCGTGGCTCTGGCGGGACAGCACATTGGCGTCGATCAGGATGCCGTTGCGCTCGATCTGCCAGATGACCTGGCGGGCCGGCATTTCGATGTCGTGGTAGATGCGGCTCAAACCCGGTTCGTCGGCGAATTGCGGATGCAGCACGTGGTGCACGCGCAGAGTGACGTCGGAATCCTCGGCGGCGTAGGTGGCGGCGCGTTCGATATCGACCTGGTCGAACGTGATCTGCTTGGCCCCCTTGCCGCAAAGGTCTTCGTAGGCGATGGTGTCCAGCCCGAGGTGGCGGGTGCAGAGCTGGCCGAGGTCGTGGCCCTTGTCGGACTCGATGACGTAGCTCTGCAGCATGGTGTCGTGGGCTATGCCGGCCAGCGTGATGCCGTGATTGGCGAAAACGTGCTGGTCGTACTTGGCGTTTTGCAGCACTTTTTTCCGGTTGACCGTGGAAAGCCACGGTTTGAGCTTTTCCAGCACCTCGTCACGCGGCAACTGGTCGGCGACGCCGGGGGCGGTGTGGGCGAGCGGGATGTAGCAGGCTTCGCCTGGTTTGACCGACAGCGAAATGCCGACAATGCGAGCTTCGAACGAGTCGAGGCTGGTCGTTTCGGTGTCGAGCGCGGTCAGTTCGGCCGCTTCGATTTTGGCCAGCCAGACATCGAATTGCGGCCAGCTCAGGACGGTTTCGTAGGCAACGTCGATTTTGCCTTGGAGTGTGGGCGCTGCGGCATCGGAAACCGTGCGGGCCGGGATGTCGGCGGCCGCTTCGGGACCATCGATATCGGCCAGCCACGAGCGGAACTGGTAGCGGGTATAGAGCTCGCGAAGGGTGGCCGTGTCGTGCGGCGTCGCGGTCAGCGTGGCCGGTGCCGGCAGGTTGGAGAGGTCGCAGGCGACGGTGACTAGTTTCTTGCCGAGCGGCAGGAAACCGAGGTGATCGCGCAGATTCTGGCCGACGACGCCACCGATTTCGTCGGCATGGGCGACGATTTCATCGAGCGAGCCGTATTGCGTCAGCCACTTCAGAGCCGTCTTCGGGCCGCATTTGGCGACGCCGGGCACGCCGTCGACGGTGTCACCCACCAACGCCAGATAATCGACGATCTTGTCCGGCGGCACGCCGAACTTGGCCTCGACGCCGGCTTCGTCGAGCAACTCGTTGCTCATCGTGTTGTACCAGCGGACGAGCGGATTGACCAGTTGGGTCAGGTCCTTGTCGCCCGTGGAAATCAGCGTATTGATGCCGTCCACCGCAGCATTTGTGGCCAACGTCCCGATCACGTCGTCGGCCTCGACGCCGTCGACCATCAGCAGCGGCCAGCCGGCGGCCTTGATGGCGGCATGCAGCGGCTCGATCTGGCCAACCATTTCGGGCGGCATCGGCGGGCGGTGGGCCTTGTATTCGGGATACCAGTCGTCGCGGAAGGTCTTGCCCTTGGCATCGAAAACGACAGCCTTGTAGTCTGCCTTGTAGTCGCTCTCGAGACGACGTAGCATGTTCAGAACGCCGTAGATGGCGCCCGTCGGCTCGCCTGCCTTGTTGCGCAGGTCGGGCAGGGCGTGGAAAGCGCGATAAAGATAGGACGAACCGTCCACCAACAATAAGAGAGGCATACAGTGACCGAGAGCGATAAGCTGGTGATGGGCGTCGAGACCGAGGCCCTGCTGAAAAACGCGACGGCCCGCGAGTCCTGGCGGATTTTCGGCATTATGTCAGAGTTCGTCGAGGCGACTGAGCGTCTGGCCGCGATCAAGCCGGCCGTCACGATGTTCGGCAGCGCCCGCGTTCGGCCGGACTCGCCGTACTACATGCTGACCGAACAGACGGCGCGCTTGCTGTCCGATTCCGGTTTTTCGGTCATTTCAGGTGGCGGCCCGGGGATCATGGAAGCGGCCAACAAGGGTGCTTTCTTCGGAAAATCGCCATCGGTCGGCCTCAACATCCAGTTGCCGCACGAGCAATCCAACAATCCGTATCAGGATATCTCGCAGACCTTCCGCCACTTCTTCGCCCGCAAATACATGTTCGTCCGCTTCGCCAGCGCCTATGTCGTGATGCCCGGCGGTTTCGGCACGCTTGACGAGCTCATGGAAGCCCTGACCCTGATCCAGACCGGCAAGGCGCGCAAGATTCCGCTCATTCTGGTCTGTTCCGAATTCTGGGGCGGCATGATCGCCTGGTTCAAGGAGCGGCTGGTCGCCGAGGGCATGGTCGATCCCGAAGACATCGACTTGATCCAGTTGATCGATGAGCCGGAAAAAGTGGTCGAAGCCATCTTCAAGCACTACGAGGCTCGTCCCTTCGGACCCTTGCCGAACGAACACGAGATGTTGCTCAACCTGTAAAATCAAAGCATCGTCATCGAGGACTCAACCATGCGCCGCCTTCTTCCCATACTGCTTCTAGCCGCCTTGCCTGCCTGGGCACAGAAGGGCGACCTCCAGCCGCTGCCGGCTGTTCCGCCCCCGCCACCGGGTATGGAAGCTTTCGACGAAGCGCTTGAGCCTCAGGTCACCATCGTCAAGCGCGAGACGGAAACGCGCGAAGAGTTTCGCAGCAAGGGCAAGCTCTACATGATCAAAGTCACGCCGGCTGTCGGTCCGGCTTACTACCTGATCGACAATCAAGGCGACGGCCAGTTCGTCCAGGCTGACATTACCCATCCGGTGACCAAGCCGCCGATGTGGATCATCCGTAGCTGGTAAAACTTGTCCGTCTATACCAAAGTCGGGCGCGATGAACTCGCCGCCTGGCTCCAGCCGCTCGGGCTGGGTGAGTTTATCGACCATGCCGGCATTACCGCCGGCATGCAGAACTCTAATTTTTTCGTGACGACGGCCAGCGGCCGTTTTGTCCTGACGCTGTTCGAGCGCATCGACCCGGCCGCTCTCGATTTTTATCTCGCCTTGCAGGACCGCTTGGCACAAAGCGGCATTCCCAGCCCCCGGCCGCTGGTGGACGGCGAAGGTCGTCGTTGGCGCTGGCTGGCCGGCAAACCAGCCGCCTTGCTGAGTTGCTTGCCGGGCGCCGCGCTGGAGACGCCGAAACCCGAGCATTGCCACGCTGTTGGCGACATGCTGGCCCGCCTTCACCTCGCAGCTGCACATCTGCCGAACCCCTTGCCCAATCCTTGTGGTGCTGCCTGGCGGAAAATGGTCGGTGAGGCCTTGTTGCCCTTGGTTTTGCCGGACGAGCGCGGTCTGCTGGCCGATGAAATGGCTTTTCAGGACGCACAGGATTATTCGACCCTGCCGCGCGGCGTTATACATGCCGATCTGTTTCGCGACAACGTGTTGTGGGATGACTGCGGTCGACTCTCCGGGGTGCTCGATTTCTATTTTGCCGGCGAAGACGCGCTGCTCTTCGATCTGGCCGTTGTCGCCAACGACTGGTGTGCCGACGACGCTTCACTGGCCGCGCTGATTGCCGGCTATGCTGCCCAGCGGCCGCTGACCGAAACGGAGCACGCGGCATGGCCAGCCATGCGGCGTGCAGCAGCCTTGCGTTTCTGGTTGCTCCGACTGGAGGTCAGACACCAGCCCCGTCAGGGTGAAGTGGTAACGATCAAGAATCCCGATGACTTTCGGCACCTGCTGGCACGTTTTCGCCTTGCTCCGGAAGCGCTGCCCCGTTAGCATCCGCGCATGAGTGAAACTCCTGTTTTTCCGATGGCCCCGACCCGGTTTACCGGCGAATGCCGCGAAGTCGATCCCGGCGCCTGTTTTGACTGGCTGCGTCAGGGATGGGCCATGTTTCTCGTCAATCCTGGTGTGTGGATTGGCTGTACCGTGCTCGTGCTGGTCATGTTGATGGCTATATCCATCGTGCCGCTCTTCGGCCAGATCGCGGCACATTTGCTGCTGCCCCTCTTCGGCGCCGGCATGATCAAGCTCTGCAAGCGCCTGCATGACGGTGAAGAGCCGGAAATTGCCGACCTGTTCGCCGGTTTTCGTCACAACGCCGGGCAGCTGGTGATGGTCGGCGTATTTTTCGCGATGGGTATTTTTGGCATTGCCTTTCTGGCTTTCATGCTCGTCAGCGGCGGTGTACTCGGTGGCGTGGTGACTGGCAAGGTCGCCGGCTTCGGCATTGCCCTCGGTGGCGTCATGATTGCCGGCCTGCTGGTCATGGTGCTCTCGGTACCGATCATCATGGCTACCTGGTTTGCGCCGGCGCTGGTGTTCTTCCACGACATGCAGCCGCTTGATGCGATGAAGGCTAGCTTTGCCGCCGGTGCCAAGAATTTCCTGCCGATGGCGATCTTCGGCATTTTCCTGGTGGTTGCCCTGTTCTTCGCCATGCTGCCCGTCGGCATGGGCATGCTCCTGCTCTTGCCCGTCGCTTCCGGCGCTGTCTTCGCCTCTTACC
This sequence comes from Betaproteobacteria bacterium, assembly GCA_016705475.1. Taxonomy (GTDB): domain Bacteria; phylum Pseudomonadota; class Gammaproteobacteria; order Burkholderiales; family Rhodocyclaceae; genus Azonexus. Next base: position 298,952 of record JADIYD010000006.1, read on the forward strand.
GCGACATTTTCGTGGGGAGCTGACATGCGCGCCCAGACACTATCGCCCGTCGCCGGCTGGGGCTGGATTCTCACTGGCTTCGCCATCTTTCGCCGCAATCCGATCACACTCGGCATGCTGGTCCTGACCTACTGGTTCACCGTGGTCTTTCTCAATGTCCTGCCCTACGTTGGCGCGCTGCTTGCCTCGCTGGTCATTCCCGGTCTGTCAGTTGGGTTGATGCAGGCCGCACGGCAGGTTGAACGCGGGCTGCCGATCGGCGTGCAGACGCTGTTTGGCAGCATGAAGGAAAACGGTCGGACCCTGATCGCCCTGGGTGCCCTCTATCTGGCTTGCACCTTGGGGATTCTTGGCCTGTCCACACTGCTCGATGGCGGCGACATGTTCCGCTTCATGATGTCCAGTAACCGGGCCGAACGGGCGGCGCTCGAAGAAGCCGACTTCATCACGCCGGCGCTATTCGTCATGGCATTGATGACGCCGGTCATGATGGCCTACTGGTTTGCCCCGGTGCTGGCTGCCTGGCATCGGCTGACGCTTGGCCGGGCGCTGTTCTTCAGTTTCGTTGCGTGCTGGATGAACTGGCGGGCCTTCCTGGTCTATGGTGCCGGTCTGCTGCTGGCGGCTGGCGTCATACCAGGCGTTCTCCTCGGCTTGTTGATGCTCCTCTTCCCCGATGCCGCCAATTTCATCACGGCCATCGTCACCATGCCGATGGTGCTGGTCATTGCGCCGACCATCTTCGCCAGCTTCTACGCCTGCTACCGCGACATCTTCGGTATTTCCGAAATTGTCTGAGCCGCTTGGCCTCTTCGGGGGAACTTTCGACCCCGTGCATTTTGGTCATCTCCGGCTGGCCGAGGAGGCGATTGCCCATCTTGGCCTCGCAGGTGTGCGGTGGATTCCCGCTGGTCAGCCGCCGCATCGTGGCACGCCGCAGGTGACCGCGCAGCAGCGTCTGGAGATGGTGCTGCGGTCAACCGGAAATAATGCCCAATTTTCAGTCGACGCCAGCGAAGTCGAAGCGGCTGCACCGAGCTACACGGTCCACACGCTGGAACGCCTGCGCCGTGAACTCGGTGCCGAACAGCAGCTCGTCCTGCTTGTCGGCGCCGATGCCTTTGCCGGTCTCGCCACGTGGCATCGCTGGCGCGATATTTTTGCCCTGGCGCATGTTGCCATCTCCCACCGCCCCGGTTTTCCGGTCGAAACGAGCAGTCTGCCGCATGAGCTGGCGACTGAGTTCAATGACCGCCGCCTGACCGATGTCGGCGGGCTGAAACTGGCTCCGGCCGGGGGAATTGTCACTTTTGCCATGACCCAGCTCGCCATCTCGGCGACGCAGATCCGCAAGCTGCTGGCCAACGGCCTGTCGGCGCGCTATTTGCTGCCGGATGCCGTTCTCGACTATATTCAACTTCACCAACTCTACAAAAGTACCTGATGGACATCCGCAAGCTGCAAAAAATCATCGTTTCCGCCCTTGAAGACATCAAAGGCAAGGATATCGAAGTCATTAACACCTCGAAGCTGACGTCGATGTTCGATCGCATCGTCATCGCCACTGGCGATTCCAATCGTCAGGTCAAATCTCTGGCCCAGAATGTCGTGGAAAAGGTCAAGGAAGCCGGCGGCGAGGTTGTCTCGACCGAAGGCGAAGACGGCGGCGAATGGGTGCTGGTCGATCTCGGCGACATCGTCGTGCACGTCATGCAAGCTAACGTGCGCGCCTACTACAACCTTGAAGAACTCTGGTCGGCCACGCCGGCCCAGCGTCGCAAGGCCGTGGAGCAGGCCCGGCCGGAATGAAGCTGGCCGTACTCGCCGTCGGCCATCGTCAGCCCGGCTGGGTGAACGATGGTTGTGCCGAGTACCTCAAACGCATGCCGCGCGAACTGCCGGCCAGCGTTAGCGAAATCAAGCCCGAACCGCGCGGTTCGAAAACCCGCGAACAACTGCTGGCCGCCGAAAAGGGCCGCATCCGCGACGCCCTGCCGGGCAGTTGCCGGATCGTCGTGCTCGATGAAAAGGGCGAGGACCTGACCACGCTCAAGCTGGCCAAGCGGCTTGAGGTGTGGATGCAGGACGGTCGAGATGTAGCGCTGCTCATCGGCGGGGCAGACGGGCTCGATGAAGAATTCAAGCAAAAGGCCGACGACAAGCTGCGCCTGTCCAGCCTGACGCTGCCGCATGGCATGGCGCGTCTGATATTGTGCGAGCAGTTGTATCGTGCCGTCAGCGTTCTCAAAAACCATCCATACCACCGGGAGGGATGATGCGTCTCTACCTCGCCTCGCGCAGTCCGCGCCGCCGTGAGTTGCTGCACCAGATCGGCATCGACTTCGATACCGTGGTCTTTCGCGATGGCCTGCGCGCCGATAGCGAAACCGACGAAACGCCGCTGCCGGGAGAGACACCCATTGCTTATGTCGAGCGCGTGGCACGGGCCAAGGCGATGCATGGCCTAAAGATTGTCGTGGAGCGCCGCCTGCCGATGCGCCCCGTACTCTCGGCCGATACGACGCTGGAACTTGATGGCGACATCATCGGCAAGCCGGTCGATATTGCCGATGCGGCGGCCATCCTGCGTCGCCTGTCGGGACGGACGCATCGCGTGCTGACGGGGGTTGCAGTCGATCACCAGGGGCGTACCGAATATCTCCTGTCGACCAGTGAAGTCCGCTTCCGCCATATCGACGACGAAGAAATCCGTCACTACGTGATGAGTGGCGAACCGATGGACAAGGCGGGCGCCTACGGCATTCAGGGACGCGCCGGCATGTTCGTCGAACACCTTTCCGGCAGCTACACCGGGGTCATGGGCCTGCCGGTATGCGAAACCGGCGAATTGCTCAAGCGTCTGGGCTTCCGCCCGATTTAATCGCCCCAATTGCGGCGACCAGCCGCACTGTTCATTCGCTGACTTGAACGCCAGCGTGCTCGATGATCGCCTTGGCCGCCTGCGCAATCCCGCCTGCCTTTGGCGCGGGAGGAGGCGTCTGGTTCAGAATGCAATCAATGGCAGCAGCGAGCCGGCCGCTCAGCAGCTTTTCCTCCTCGATTTCAACGCATCGGCTGTTGCTGATCAACCATTCGATCAGGCAGTCCTGCTCTGGCCAGTTCTTGCGTCGCTGGTAGATGACCGGCGTACCGTTGCAGGCGGCTTCCGTGAAGGTGCCGTAGCCCGGCTTGGTGATGACTGCATCAACCGAGCAAAGCAGGTCGGTAAAGCTCAGGCCAAAGGATTCGCTGGCGATGGCGTCAGGGTGGCGGCAGTTCCACTCACCGGGCACCAGCCAGCGCACGTCGGGCAGGCGCGGCCAGTTTTCAACGGGCAGGCGATGGGCGATGCCGCCCATGGCGATCAGGATTGCTTTGTCGTCGTTCAGCCCGAGGTCGTTCCGGGTGCCGGTGGCGGCAATCGGGCCGACTGGCTGGATGTTCCCGAGCGCCTCCATCCGCATGCCCGGCGTGACGCGCACGAAGGCCTGCGCCGAGCGGTAGGCGGTGAGCATCTCGGCATGGATGGGGGTGGCCCAGGGCTGGTCGGCGAAATAGTGGTCGAACAGGTCGGCCCAGTTCAGCGAGCAAAGGCTGAGGGCTGGAATGCCAGCGGCCGCAGCGCCGGCTAGCGGCAGATAGCTGACGTTACTGAGGACGAGGTCAGGTTTAAGGTTGTCCAGAAAGCGGGCTTCGTCGGCGACGCGGGCCGGCCAGTTGGCATGGGCTTGACGATAGGTTGCGGCGCTGGCGGCGAAGTTGATACTGGTGGCGTCGATCATGACGTAGCCAAAGTCTGTCGCTTGCGGGATCAGCGTATAGGGCGCCTTGATCCTTTGCTGCAACTTGGCGGCGGGTAGCGAACTGCGGATCGTCAGCCGGAAATCCGGGATGATTTCGGAGACGGCGTTGAGCACCGGCGCCGTGATGGCGAGATGGCCGAAGCCGTGGCTGGAAATGTCGACAAACAGGTGCATGGGGGCTGCTTAAATTGGTTGCCGGGCAATGCCGCGGTCAACCGGAAAATTTGGCCGAAATTGATTTATCCGGACGCTTTTACGCAGCGCCCGGATTCGGCGAAAAGCCGTGGCTCAGCGATTCTTGAAAGCGGGTTTACGCTTCTCGACAAAGGCCGCCATACCTTCCTTCTGGTCTTCGAGGGCGAAGGACGAATGGAAGACGCGGCGCTCGAAGAGCAGGCCTTCGTTGAGCGAGGATTCGAAAGCGCGATTGACCGATTCCTTGATCATCATGACCACGGGCAGCGAGAAGCCGGCAATGGTGGCAGCGGCCTTCAGGGTTTCGTCGAGCAGTTGCTCAGCCGGGATAATGCGGGCGACGAGGCCGGATTTTTCGGCTTCGGCAGCATCCATCATCCGTCCGGTCAGGCACATGTCCATCGCCTTGGCCTTGCCGACGGCGCGCGGCAGGCGTTGTGTGCCGCCGGCACCGGGCAGGGTGCCGAGCTTGATTTCCGGCTGGCCGAACTTGGCGGTGTCGGCGGCAAAGATCATGTCGCACATCATCGCCATCTCGCAGCCCCCGCCCAGCGCAAAGCCTGCTACCGCCGCAATGACCGGTTTGCGCGTCGTCTTGATGCGCTCCCAGTTGCGGGTGATGAAGTCCGTCTTGTAAGCGTGCATGTAATCGAAATCCTTCATGAAGCCGATATCGGCTCCCGCGGCGAAGGCTTTTTCGTTGCCGGTGATGACGATGCAGCCAATGTTCTCATCGGCTTCGAAGATGTCGATCGCGGCGCCGATGCCGTCGACGACGTCGTTGTTCAGGGCGTTCATCGCTTCCGGCCGGTTGATGCGGATGAGGCCGACTTTGCCGATGGTTTCAGTGAGGACTACTTGGGTCATGTGGGTTCTCCGGAAAAGATTCAGTGGGTCAACGCAATCCAGGCCATGCCAAGCCGTTCGTGCAGCGCGTAATAGGAGATTTGCAGGGCTTTCGGTTGCGGCAGGAAATCGGTCAGCAGCCAGTCGAAAGTGGCGTGGCTGAAAAAGGCGGTGGGGGCTGGGATGACTTCCAGCCCGGCGCGCTCGAACAGCAGTTTGGCGCGCGGCATGTGAAAGGCGTGGGTGACGAGGACGATGCGCCGGACGCCGGCGGCTTTCAGGATGGGCGCCGACAGCGCGGCGTTGCCGGCGGTGTCGAGCGATCCCGCTTCCAGCCAGCGAACCTCGACACCAAATTCGTTGCGCAGGATGCCGGCCATGATGTCGGCTTCGGAAGCCTCGGTGTCCGGCAGTTTGCCGCCGGTGACCAGAGCCGGCAGGTCGTAGCGCCGGGCCAGCGTGGCGCCATAGCGCGTGCGGATCAGGGTGCGTTCGTTGGCTGTATCGCTGCCGTACTCCATGGCGTCGGTCGCCACGCCGCTACCGAGGATGACGATGGCGCCGGCCTCGGGCCTAGGTGCGTCCGGCGCGATGGCCGCCGACTGGTTTTCGAGCGGCGCGATCAGCAGGCCGGCGACGGCCGGCACGCACTGGGCGATCGTCAGCACGGTGGCCGCCACAGCCAGCCCGAAAGCCCAGCGCCGGCGCCGGAAAAGGCCGGCCACGCAGAGCAGCGCCAGCCCATTGCCGGGCGGCAGAAGCAGCGTGCTGATCAGGATTTTCAAGGTCCAGGCGAAGGTCATGCGTGGCGGTGGGTGGAGGGTTCAGGGCGTCGAGTTTGTCCGTGTCATGGGCCGGCGTCAATCAGGGCGGTGAAGTGTCCGGTCGATGACAGTTGCCGGCGGACAAATCCTGCTATCTTTGCGGCTCAAAACAGAACAAAACTCAGGAGACAAGATGACCTATACGATCGACCCGAACCCCTTATGGACGCCCAACCCTGCCACCGTCGGCCAGACGCGCATGGCGCAACTGATCGCGGCCAAGGGCAAGGCGAACTATGCCGAGCTCTGGCAATGGTCGGTCGATGAACCCGAGGCATTCTGGTCGGAGCTCTGGGATTTCTGCGGCGCTGTCGGGGAAAAAGGCACGAAAATCGTCGTCGACCGCAGCAGGATGCCCGGCGCAAGGTGGTTTCCCGACGCGAAGCTGAACTACGCCGAAAACCTGCTGCAACAGCGCGACGACAGCGAAGCGCTCGTGTTCTGGGGCGAGACCAAGGTCAAGCACCGCATGATGCGGGCCGAACTGGTCGCCGAAGTCACGCGTTTCCAGCAATTGCTGATCGACGCCGGAGTTGGCGAGGGCGATCGCGTTGCCGGATACCTGCCAAACCTGCCCGAAACGCTGGTCGCCATGCTTGCCACGACAGCACTCGGTGCCATGTGGTCGTCAGCCTCGCCGGATTTCGGCGTGCAGGGCGTGCTCGACCGTTTCGGGCAGATCGAGCCGAAGGTGCTGATCTGCGTCGATGGCTACTGGTACAACGGCAAGCAGGTCGATTGCCTGGCCAAAAATGCCGAGGTTGTCAGCAAAATGCCGTCGCTGCGCCAGGTCGTCGTCGTCCCTTACCTCGATGCCGCGCCGGATGTGAGCAAGATCGCCAACGCGCTCAGCTGGACCGACATTCCTGCGGTCGACCCGAAAAAAGAGCCCATTTTCAAACGCGTCGGCTTCGCTCACCCGCTCTACATCATGTTCTCGAGCGGTACGACGGGCGTTCCGAAGTGCATTGTCCATTGCCATGGTGGCGTACTGCTCCAGCATCTCAAGGAGCACCAGCTGCACAGTGACGTGCGCCCCGGCGACCGGCTGTTCTACTTCTCGACCTGCGGCTGGATGATGTGGAACTGGCTGGTGTCAGGTCTCGCGTGCGGCGCCACCCTGCTGCTCTACGACGGCTCGCCGTTCGCTGGTGGCGGCAAGGTGCTCTTCGACTATGCGGCGGCCGAGAAAATGACCCACTTCGGCACCTCGGCCAAATACATTGACGCCGCCGCCAAGCTCGGCCTGACGCCGGGCAAGACGCACGACCTTGCCGCGCTGCGCGCCATGTTCTCGACTGGCAGCCCGCTCTCGCCGGAAGGTTTCGACTGGGTCTATCGCGAAATCAAGCAGGACATCCTGCTCGCCTCGATTTCCGGCGGCACCGACATCGTTTCCTGCTTCGTACTCGGCAATCCCGTGCTGCCCGTCTATCGCGGCGAAATCCAGTGCCGCGGGCTGGGCATGGCGGTCGATGTCGTCGACGATATCGGCCAGCCGGTGCGTGGGCAAAAAGGTGAGCTGGTGTGCACCGGCTCTTTCCCGGTCATGCCGGTCGGCTTCTGGAATGATCCGGATGGTGCGAAATACCACGCCGCCTACTTCGAACGCTTCCCCAACATCTGGTGTCACGGCGACTTTTCGGAGCTGACGGCGCACGACGGCATGATCATCTACGGCCGCTCCGACGCCACGCTCAACCCGGGCGGTGTGCGCATCGGCACGGCCGAAATCTATCGCCAGGTCGAACAGCTGCCGGAAATTCTCGAAGCCCTCGTCATCGGTCAGAACTGGCCGCCGGGCCGCAACGACGACGTGCGCGTCGTGCTTTTCGTCAAACTGCAGGAGGGGAAGAAACTCGACGCGGCGCTCATCGAGCGCATCAAGAAGCAGATTCGAGACAACACCACACCCCGTCACGTGCCGGCGCAAGTCGTGCAGGTCCTCGATATTCCGCGCACCAAGTCAGGCAAGATCGTCGAACTGGCCGTGCGCAATGTCGTGCATGAACAGCCGGTAAAGAATGTCGAGGCGCTGGCCAACCCCGAGGCGCTGGAGTTCTTCCGCGGGCGGCCTGAGTTGGCCGGTTAAACGCGGCCCAGCATGGCGCGGCGGGCCAGTCGTCCGGCGCGCTGCGTCACTTGCAGCATGCTGGCCGATAGTCCGCTGATCGCAGTCGTGATGCGTCGGCTGGCTTCCGGGCTCTCGATCCAGCGGTAGAACAGCGTTGCTGCGGCGATGCTGGCAGCCCACGCCAGAACTAGGCCGATCATTGCCGATGCGGTCGAGCTCAGACCAAGTCGGGCGTAGAGTCCGTTGGCCAGCAGCAATACGGGGAAGTGCACCAGGAAAATCGAATACGAGATCTGGCCGAGGAAGGCCAGCGGGCGGGCGTTCGGCCATTGTTCGAGCACGCCGGTGCGGCGGCCGAAGCCGAGGAGCAGGGCGACCGCCAGAGCCAGTGCAATACGCAGGCGGAAATCGATGATCAGCGCGGCGATGGCGATGGTGGCAATGACGCCGAGCCAGGCCGCCAGCTGCCGGCGGTCCGATGCCCACCAGGCGGCGGCACCCAGGCCATATGAGCCGAAGAAGTAGATGGCCCAGTTATCCCAGCTGGCGTCGCGGTTGAACCAGAACAGCGAGGCAGCGGTGACGGCGAGAACGAGCGCCGGGGCGACGATGTTGCGGCGACCGGCCCAGAGCAGGATGGCCATGAGCGCGAAGAGCTGGAAATCGATGGCGATGTACCAGACGCCAGCTGAAAGCGCGTCGTAACCGAGCACGCCGTGCAGCAGGAAGGCGTGGGCCAGCCATTGCGCCACGGTGGCGCGGTCGGGAATTGCCTCGTCGTCCATCCAGTGGTCGGCGATGGCGGCGGCCATGATGGCCAGGCCGATGGCGGCGAGATAGGGCACAGCAAGCCGCAGGTAGCGTTTCCAGATCAGCGGCAGCGGCGAAACGCGCAGTGCCTGTCCTTCGGCCGACAGGCCACGCGCGGCGAGGAAGCCGGCGATGACAAGGAAGACCTGGACGGCCATGCGGCCATATTCAAAAAACCAGCCGAACAGCCCGGGCAGGGCGGCGCGCGCGGCCTCGGCGAGGGGGCCGTAGGAGGAATAATGGTTGAGCAGAACGAGCAAGGCCGCGATCGCCTTGAGGGCATCGATCAGTGGCATGCGGTTGGAAATAGTGCTCATGAGCTTGAGTCTACACTGTTTGTTGCAGTGCACCAAATTATTGATCGGCTTGTTTTGTAAGGATTAGTTAAACAAAACGCGCGACGAAGGAATTGGTGTACAAGGCGGGCAAATCAATCCACACACGATGGCCGCTGCCGGGGGCGACGGTGACCGGTTCGCCCTTATTGTTTTCCATGCGGGTCAGCGTAATGACGTGGTTGCCGGACGGATGGACACATTCCAGCCGGTCGCCAACCGAAAAGCGGTTCTTGACCTCGATTTCCATGAGGCCGCGGGCGGTGTCGAAGGCGACGGCATCGCCGACGTACAGGCTTCGATCAGATTCCGAGCTGCCGCGCAGGTAGTTCTGGTAATCGGCGTCGTGGTGGCGCTGCAGGAAACCGTCGGTGTAGCCGCGATTGGCCAGTCCTTCGAGTTCGCGGAGCAGGGCCGGGTCGAGGGGTTTGCCGGCGACAGCATCGTCGATCGCCTGGCGGTAGGCCTGCGAGGTGCGCGCGACGTAGTACGGACTCTTGGTGCGGCCTTCGATCTTGAGCGAGTCGATGCCGATCTCGACCAGGCGATGGACGTGCTCGATGGCGCGCAAATCCTTGGAGTTCAGGATGTAGGTGCCATGCTCGTCTTCTTCGATGGGCATGAGTTCGCCGGGGCGCTGCTTTTCTTCGAGCAGGATTTCCTGTTCGTTTTTGTGCAATTTTGCCGGTTGACCGTCGGAGGTGCTGACCTTGTAGTCCCAGCGACAGGAATTGGTGCAGGTGCCCTGGTTCGGGTCGCGGTGATTAAAGTAGCCGGAGAGCAGGCAGCGACCGGAGTAGGCGATGCACAGCGCGCCGTGGACGAAGACTTCGAGCTCGATGTCCGGACAGCGTTGGCGGATTTCGGCGACTTCGTCGAGCGACAGTTCGCGCGACAGGATGATGCGCTGGACGCCCATCTTCTGCCAGAAACGAACCGATGCCCAATTCACCGTATTGGCCTGAACCGAGAGGTGGATGACCTGTTCCGGCCAGGTTTCGCGCACCATGTCGATGAGCCCGGGGTCGGACATGATCAGCGCGTCCGGCTTGAGGGCGACGACCGGGGCCATGTCGGAAAGATAGGTCGGCAGCTTGGCGTTGTGCGGAATGATGTTGCTGACGACAAAAAATTGCTTGCCGCGGGCATGCGCCTCGCTGATGCCGTCGCCCAGTTTTTCAATGCTGCCGAACTCGTTATTGCGCACGCGCAGGCTGTAGCGCGGCTGGCCGGCATAGATGGCGTCGGCGCCAAAATCGAAGGCGGTGCGCATCATGTCGAGCGAGCCGGCGGGGGCGAGGAGTTCAGGGGCTTTGGGCATAGTAGAATGCAGCGAAACCGCGCATTGTAGAGACTATGTCTGAAGAAATCCTGATCAATTTCACACCGCAGGAAACCCGTGTTGCCGTCATGCAACAGGGTGTCGTCCAGGAACTCCACATCGAGCGCACGGCGAGCCGCGGGCTGGTGGGCAACGTTTACATCGGGCGCGTCTGTCGCATCCTGCCCGGCATGCAGTCTGCGTTCATCGAGGTCGGGCTGGATCGCACAGCTTTTCTGCACGTGGCGGATATCTGGCAACCGCGTGAAACGGCCACCGAAAGGCCGATCGAGAAGATTCTGCATGAAGGGCAAAGCATCCTTGTCCAGGTCGTCAAGGACCCCATAGGTACCAAGGGCGCGAGGCTATCGACACAGGTGTCCATTGCCGGACGCATGCTTGTCTACCTGCCGCAGGAAAAGCACATCGGCATCTCGCAGCGCATCGAATCCGAGGCTGAGCGCGAAATCCTCCGGGAAAAAATCACCCGCCTGGTGCCGGCCGACGAACCGGGTGGCTTCATCGTCCGGACCATGGCAGAAAACGCCAGCGACGAAGAGTTTGCTACCGACATCGCCTACCTGCGCAAGACCTGGTCCGATATCCGTGACAAGGCGCGAACTTCAGCGCCGCCAAGTCTGCTGTATCAGGAGCTGTCGCTCGGCCAGCGCGTCCTGCGCGACTTCGTCAATCCTGAAACAACGAGGATTCTTGTCGACTCGCGGGAGAATTTCCAGAAGCTGACGGTTTTCGCGCAGGAATACACCCCGGCCGTGATTCCGCTGCTTGAGCACTACATCGGCCAGCGTCCGTTGTTCGACCTGCATGGCGTTGAGGACGAGATCCAGAAAGCGCTGGCGCGGCGCGTCGACCTCAAGTCGGGTGGTTACCTGATCATGGATCAGACCGAAGCGATGACGACCATCGACGTCAACACCGGCGGCTTCGTCGGTGTGCGAAATTTCGATGACACTATTTTCAAGACCAACCTCGAGGCGGCGGTCACCATTGCCCGCCAGCTGCGCCTGCGCAACCTCGGCGGTATCATCATCGTTGATTTCATCGACATGGAAAACGAAGAGCACAAGAAAGCCGTACTCGACGAATTCAACAAGGCGCTGGCCCGCGACCATACCCGGCTGACCGTCAATGGCTTCACCCAGCTTGGCTTGGTCGAAATGACCCGCAAGCGGACGCGCGAATCGCTTGCCCACGTGCTGTGCCAGCCATGCCCAACCTGTGGCGGTCGTGGTGAGGTCAAGACGGCACGCACGGTGGCCTACGAAATTCTCCGCGAACTGCTGCGCGAAGCCCGTCAGTTCAACGCCCGCGAGTACCGCATCCTGGCCGGCCCGGCCGTCGTTAATCTCTTTCTCGACGAGGAGTCGCAAGCGCTGGCCATGCTCTCCGACTTCATCGGTAAATCCGTTTCCCTGCAATCCGAACCAAGCTATTCGCCTGAGCAGTACGACATTGTTTTGATGTAACGTAATTTACGTTGATCTGTGATCATAGTTTGTGAAAATTATCGTGATTAATCAGTATTTTGTTGTTTGTCCTGTTGATCTAAGGTGATCCTCGTATAATCGAAGCTATCAATTTTGGGTAGCTAGATGGGTAGAACCGGAAATGGGGTTTGTGGCACGAGACAAAGGGCTGCTATCGGACCTGCAGATCAGGCACTGGATCAAGGCGGGCACGCCACTGGCCAAGACTGACGGCAATGGTCTGACCTTCACGCTGTCCGCTGCCGGAGCGGCAGGCTGGATTCTTCGCTACAGCCACGGTGGCCGCCGACGCGAGCTGTCGATTGGCCGCTACCCCGACATCAGCCTGGCTGATGCGCGCGGAATCGCCACCATCAAACGCGCCGAGATCATGCAAGGCGGCAATCCGGCCGCCGACAAGCAGAAAGCCAAGTCCATCGCGGCAAAGGACTGGACTGCGCGAACTGGTCCAAGGACTACCGGGCCAAGAAGCTCGGGAGGCTGGCTGAGAGCACGCAGGTGGAAGCCATGGCGCCACCTCAAGCGCATCGAGAACCGGCTCGGTGCGCTGACCGTGCGAGATCGAGGCATCGGACGGAATTGCGCTGATCGAGGCCAGCGCGCTGACCTGGGGCGAGGCCAATATGCTGCTGATCACCACCAAATGCCTGTTCCACTCAGCCTCGGCAAGGCCTGGTAACCAATCCGTGCCACGGCATCATGCTTCGGCGCTGCCAGCGGCGCGGCCGCCAAGCGACAGCGCCTGATGCTGACCAGGAAGAACTGCCTTCTAATAAACGCCGGCATGCTAGCGCAACGTGCTGATTATCCGCATCTTGCTGGCCACCGCCGTGCCTGAGCGCGGAACCCTACAAGGCGAAGTGGGAACGTGCTGACTGAGGAGGTGCGTTGGCGCATCCGACCAAGACCGGCCCTGCGATGGATATTCCCGCTAGCGCCGCTGTCGTGGAGGTGGTTCCGAGAACTGCGAGAGATGGCCGGCGAGTCGGCTTTTGTGCAGCCCGCCTGGACACGGGGCCGCGCTGCCGCGAAACGGTGGCGATACCCACGTCAGCAAGGACAGCATCCGTGAAACGATCGGCTGCTGACTCGAGCACCCGACAAGCCGGCGGTGCGCGCTTCACGCCGCCGACTGCGCAGCGCGATTCTTGTCGACTCGCGGGAGAATTTCCAGAAGCTGACGGTTTTCGCGCAGGAATACACCCCGGCCGTGATTCCGCTGCTTGAGCACTACATCGGCCAGCGTCCGTTGTTCGACCTGCATGGCGTTGAGGACGAGATCCAGAAAGCGCTGGCGCGGCGCGTCGACCTCAAGTCGGGTGGTTACCTGATCATGGATCAGACCGAAGCGATGACGACCATCGACGTCAACACCGGCGGCTTCGTCGGTGTGCGAAATTTCGATGACACTATTTTCAAGACCAACCTCGAGGCGGCGGTCACCATTGCCCGCCAGCTGCGCCTGCGCAACCTCGGCGGTATCATCATCGTTGATTTCATCGACATGGAAAACGAAGAGCACAAGAAAGCCGTACTCGACGAATTCAACAAGGCGCTGGCCCGCGACCATACCCGGCTGACCGTCAATGGCTTCACCCAGCTTGGCTTGGTCGAAATGACCCGCAAGCGGACGCGCGAATCGCTTGCCCACGTGCTGTGCCAGCCATGCCCAACCTGTGGCGGTCGTGGTGAGGTCAAGACGGCACGCACGGTGGCCTACGAAATTCTCCGCGAACTGCTGCGCGAAGCCCGTCAGTTCAACGCCCGCGAGTACCGCATCCTGGCCGGCCCGGCCGTCGTTAATCTCTTTCTCGACGAGGAGTCGCAAGCGCTGGCCATGCTCTCCGACTTCATTGGTAAATCCGTTCCCTGCAATCCGAACCAAGCTATTCGCCTGAGCAGTACGACATTGTTTTGATGTAACGTAATTTACGTTGATCTGTGATCATAGTTTGTGAAAATTATCGTGATTAATCAGTATTTTGTTGTTTGTCCTGTTGATCTAAGGTGATCCTCGTATAATCGAAGCTATCAATTTTTGGGTAGCTAGATGGGTAGCTAGAGTGGTGGCTACCCAAGCATTTTGAGGAGCTTCCTTGGCGAAAATTCAAACCAACCTTCTGACCGATATCCAGATTCGGAAATGGATACGAGCAGGCGCTCCGTTTGCAAAGTCTGATGGCGGCGGACTGACCTTTACCTTATCGGCTGCTGGTGCTGCGGTCTGGGTGCTCAGATTTAGGCATGCCGGTAGGCGACAGGAAGTAACGCTGGGTCGCTACCCCGATATGTCCCTCGCTGCTGCACGTTTAATGGCCGCAAAAAAGCGCATTGCCTTGGTTGATGGGATCAATCCGGCAGATGAGGTGCGCAAGGCAAAAAGCCTCCGCGATTGGACTGTTCGTGAGTTGATCAGTGACTACAAAAACTTGGTTTTGAGTACGTTGGCGGAGAGTACTCAGCGGAGCTACGGCAGAAATCTCAAGCGTATTGAAAACGGCATGGGTGCCATGTCCGTGCAGTCGGTTTCTCCTGCGGATGTTGTCGCACAAATTGAACGGGTTAAGGCTGGCTGTTGACGCTCGTTGAAAACTGACCAGAAAAGCGAGGTTGTGCGCGCTGAAAATTGACTAGGGTGATTAACTCGTCCGCTCATTTTTTGAGCAGGACTTTAGGAGATGATCACCATGAAGGATCTGGGAAGGGTTCGACGTTTGTATTACCGGGATGGCGTGTCGCTATCTGAGATTTCAAGGAAGACGGGGTATAGCCGGAACACCGTCAAGCGCTGGCTACGGACACCGGAAGGGACGGAGCCGAAGTACGAACGGCAGAATCCGAACATCAAGATTGCACCGTATGCGGCACAGCTCATCAAGGCGTTGCAACCGATGCGCGCCGCCCCAAACGGGACCGGCGTACAGCACTGAAACTCTTTGGTGAATTGCAGGCGGCCGGATTCACCGGCACCTACTGCCGGGTCACCGAATTCATCCGGCGCTGGCGTGCAGACCGTGGGACAGCTGTTTGCAAAGCCTTCGTTCCGCTCCACTTTGAATTGGGTGAAGCCTTCCAGTTTGACTGGAGCGAAGAGCATCTGGTGATTGGCGGCGTCTGGCGCAAGATTCTCGCCTCGCATCTCAAGTTCTGCGCCAGTCGGGCCTTTGTGGTTCAGGCCTACCCGACCCAAGGCCACGAAATGCTGTTTGACGCCCACACCCGTTCGTTTGCTGCCTTGGGCGGCATTCCCCGACGGGGCATCTACGACAACATGAAGACGGCGGTCGATAAGGTGCAGAAGGGCAAATCCCGAATCGTCAATTCGCGCTTCTCGGCCATGGCCTCCCACTACCTGTTCGACCCGGATTTCTGCAATGTCGCCAGTGGCTGGGAGAAAGGCGTGGTTGAGAAGAATGTCCAGGATAGTCGGCTGCGGCTCTGGCAGGATGCCGGCAAGGAGCGTTTCGGTTCCTTCACCGAACTGAACGTCTGGCTGCTCGAACGCTGCCGCGGTCTGTGGCAGGAATTGCGTCATCCCGAGTATGCCGATCTGAGCGTGGCCGAGATGCTTGAGCACGAGCAACCGAGCCTGATGCCGATGGTCGCGCCCTTCGATGGTTATGTTGAAACCTTGGGCAAGGTGTCCAGCACCTGCCTGGTCACGCTGGATCGCAACCGCTACTCGGTACCGTGCGAGTTGGTTGGCCAGGGCGTCAGCCTGCATCTCTATCCGGAACGGGTGGATATTGTGGCGTACGACACGCGGGTGGCGAGTCACCCACGCTGCTTTGCCCGGCAACAGACGTGCTACGACTGGCAACACTACATTCCGCTGATTGAACGAAAGCCAGGTGCCTTGAGAAACGGCGCGCCGTTTGCCGACATGCCGGACCCGTTGCAGCGATTACGCGGCTTGCTTCTGCGTCGTGAAAGCGGTGATCGGGTCATGGCCAAGGTGCTGTCGGCGATCGCGCAATTCGGCCTAGAGGCGGTGCTGGTGGCGGTTGATCTGGTCCTGGAGTCGGGCTTGCCGAGTGCCGAGCACGTCGAGAACATGCTCAATCGCTTGAAATCCGGACCCATGCCACCCCCAGTTGAGACAGCACTCACCGTCAGTGAAGCCCCTATTGCCGATACCGGACGGTATGACCGTCTGCGCAGCGAGGTGACTGATCATGCGTGAGCTGATGAGCGAGTTCAAGGAATTGCGGCTGCACGGCATGGCGGGGGCCTGGGAAGAACTATCGGCCGACGGCGGTACCCGTATCGAAACGTCCCGCTGGCTGGTTGAGCATCTGCTGCAAGCAGAGCATACGGACCGCGTTATGCGCTCCATCGGGTACCAGATGCATGCAGCCCGGTTTCCGGTGCACCGTGATCTGGCGGGATTTGATTTCGCGCAATCAAAGGTGGATCAGAAGCTGATTCGGCAACTGGCCGACCTGTCCTTCACCGAAGAGGCACAAAACGTCGTGTTCATCGGCGGTACGGGCACTGGCAAGACACACCTCGCCACGGCACTGGGCGTCTCAGGGATTACGCGACACAGCAAGCGGGTTCGCTTCTACCCACGGTGGATCTGGCCAATGCGCTGGAGCAGGAGAAAGCCGCCGGCAAGGCAGGACGGATCGCCTTGGGATTGCTGCGCATGGATCTGGTGATTCTGGATGAACTGGGCTACCTGCCATTCAGCCAGGCCGGTGGTGCCTTGCTGTTCCACTTGCTGTCGAAACTCTACGAACACACCAGCGTGATGATCACGACCAACCTGACGTTTGCCGAATGGCCGAGCGTCTTCGGCGATGCCAAGATGACGACGGCGCTGCTCGACCGACTGACGCATCACTGCCATATCGTGGAAACGGGGAATGAGTCGTTTCGCTTCCGGCACAGCACAGCAACGGCCAAGTCGAGGATCAAGGCAAGGGAGCAGAGCAAGCGGGGAAATCCACCGGAGGAGGACGCCTTCTGATCAGGGCCGCGTTGGGAAATCCGTTCCGGACTTCGTCCTCCACGGCTTTCCCAACGCATTCATTGTGGCTCGGAAATCAGTTGTTCTGAGCTACACTTATCCACAAGCCAGCCTATGTCAGGTGGCTATCACGCCTGGTCAAAATTCAACGCGCACAGGTGGTCAAATTTAAACGCGCGCCGACACTATTGACCTGTTTGCCTGCAATTTCTCGCTTCTCGATGGGAACGCAGAGGTCCAGGCCAAGCTTGAGCAGGATTTCGTAGAGGATGTCGTCGCTGCTACGGCCTGATTCCAGATGTTCGAGGTGATCGAACAGCGAGGTTTTGAGATCGGTTGTTTTGGGATTCCAGGCGCGGATATTGGAGGTGTCTAGTTTGAAGACCCGGAAACCATTATCGAAAGAAAACAAGGAATTTTCTGTTTTCACTTTGCCACATGCTCGGCGAAGTCGCTCCTTGGTTAACTCAGATATTTTTCGTGGCTTACGCAATTGGTCGCAAAAATGAATTGCCGAAATGTCCTCCTTGTTTTCTTCACCAAGCGGCTCCGGCAACTGCACCAAAATGAAACGGCGATTCATCTGTTCCTTGGCATTTTGCTCCATTACAGCCTGGCCACTCGAACGTAAGCGTCGTTCCGAGGCCGTCTGGCGAATAGCGTCATATTGATAGAAAGTGGTGCCCGCCAAATAAAGTAGCGGGGACCATTTTGGACACAGGTGAAGTTGTTGCGAGGGGTCGGGCCGGTCGGCCCAATTACCCGACTGAATTCAAGCGCCGACTGGCCGTCGAAGCCAGCGAACTGGAGATATCCGTCGCGAAATTGGCGCTACGCTATGGGCTCAACGCCAACATGGTGTTCAAGTGGCGGCGGCAATACCGAGCGGGCAAGTTCGGTATGCAAAGCATCGGCTGCCAAGCACCTGAAGCACCCCAGTTTCTTCCGGTCGTGACATCGGCGCCGCCCAGCAAGGCAAAGTCGGCAAAGGTGGCAAGCAAGGAACCGGGATACATCGAGATCCTTCGTGGCGATTCGAGGATTCGTGTCTGTGGCGATGTGACGGCCTCGGCCTTGCATCTGGTGCTCGACTGCCTGGCTGCGCGCGAATGATCGGATTGCCGGTTGGCACCCGCATCTGGCTGGTCGCAGGCATCACCGATATGCGCCGTGGCTTCGATGGCCTGGCATCCATTGTGCAGGCGCACCTGTCGGCCGATCCCTTTGGGGGCCACGTCTTTGTCTTTCGTGGCCGACGTGGCGACCTGATCAAGTTACTCTGGTGGGACGGCGATGGACTGTGTCTGTTTGCCAAGCGACTGGAGCGCGGCCGCTTCATTTGGCCGAACGCCACAGAGGGCAGCGTGCATCTCTCCGGCGCCCAACTCTCGATGCTGTTGGAAGGTATCGATTGGCGCCGGCCATCACGCACCTGGCAACCCGAGCGGGCTGGGTAAATACCTGCGTTGGGGGCTGTTCACCGCGTCCACTTTCCTGTAAACTTCTGGCATGCCCAAGCCAGTGATCCCTTCAGCCAGCCGCGCTTCCAGCGAAGTGGATGCCCTGCGCCAGCAGGTTGAAGCACTGACCGAAGAGAACGAGCACCTCAAACTTCTGGTCGCCAAATATCGCCGCATGCACTTCGGCCAGAAGGCGGAATCACAGGCCCAACTGGGGCAACTTGATCTAGCCCTGGCCTATGATCCGCTCGCCATCAAGTTGGCCGAATCGGTGAAGCCGAGTCCTGCCGCCAACGATGCGGAAATCGAGAAACGCTCAAGGAAGCGCAAGCCCTTCCCGGAAACCTTGCCGCGTGAAACGGTGACGCATATGCCGCCAGCGACCGACTGCCCGGACTGCGGTGGGCCGTTCAAGCCCTTGGGTGATGATGTCTCGGAAATGCTCGAGTATGTGCCCGCCAGCTTCAAGGTCGTTCGCCATGTCCGACCGAAACTGGCCTGCGCGCACTGCGACCACATTGCTCAGGCGGAGGCACCTCACGCCCGATTCCGCGGGGTATCGCCGGTCCTGCCTTGTTGGCACACATGCTGGTCGGGAAGTTCTGTGATCATTTGCCGCTATACCGGCAAAGTGCCATTTATGCGCGTAGCGGTCTGGACCTGGATCGCGCACTGCTCACTGAATGGGTAGGGCATTGCCATGAATTGCTCTCGCCGCTGGTCGAAACGATCCGGCGCTATGTGTTGGGCGGCCCCAAGGTTCATGCGGATGACACCCCGCTACCGGTCCTTTCGCCCGGTAAAGGTCGAACCAAGACGGCAAGGCTCTGGACCTATGTTCGGGATGATCGCCCTGCCGGCAGCGATGATCCACCCGCCGTCTGGTTTGCCTACCCGAGGATCGGAAGGGGCATCATCCGCGCGACCACCTAAAATCCTTCCGGGTGTACCGCAAGCCGATGCCTATGCCGGGTTCAATGCTCTTTATGAAACAGGGAACATTCAGGAAGCGGCTTGTTGGGCGCACGTCCGACGTAAATTCGTCGATGTCTATCGGGCGAATGGTTCGCCGATCGCCGCCGAGGCCATTGCCCGAATTGCCACGCTGTACGGCATCGAAGCCCAGATACGCGGGCAATTGCCGGTGGAACGAAGAGCAGCCCGGCAAGCCGAGGCTCGCCCGCGGCTGCATGAACTACGTGACTGGCTGGAGACACAGAACCAGCGGGTCTCCCGGAAGTCCGGGATCGCAGATGCGATTGGCTATGCCTTGAATCAATGGTCTGCGTTGATGTACTACACCACGGATGGCCGGGTCGAGGTCGATAACAACGCGGCCGAGCGGGCCTTGAGGACGGTGGCTCTGGGTCGCCGAAACTATCTGTTCGGCGGGTCCGATGCCGGCGGTGAGCGAGCAGCCAGCATGTATTGCCTGATCGGCAGCGCGAAACTCAACGGCATTGACCCCGAGGCCTATCTGAATACGGTCCTCGCAAGGATTGCCGAACACCCGATTAACCGGATCGATGAACTGCTGCCCTGGAATCTCTATCCCGCTCAGGCAGCCCCATTACAGAAAGCCGCCTGAGATGAGTCCTGTCGTCCCCCTGAAACAGCCGAAACCCAAGAAAATTCCTGATCTTCTGCAACTGCGGATCGAACTGGCCTGGATCAAACCAAAGATCTGGCGCCGCATCGTCGTGCCGGAATCGATCACCCTAGGCAATCTGCACCATGTGCTTCAAAGGGCCTTCAACTGGGGCGATTATCACCTGCATGAATTCGACATCGATGGCGAACGCTTTGGCATTCCTGACCCCGAGTTTGACTGGGAGCCGGTTCGGTCAGAGAAGCGGATTCAGTTGAAGTCGGCCTTGAGAGGCCTGACCTCATTCAAGTACATCTACGACTTTGGCGACCACTGGGAACACCGGATCAAGGTCGAGAAGAAATTGCTCGGCGATCCTGAGCTATCTCGCTGCGCCCTGTTTCTCGGCGGGCCAATGTGGCGCCCCCCGAAGACGTCGGCGGCGCGCCAGGCTACGAGGGCTTCGTCGCCGCCATGGCAGATCCCAACCATCCAGAGCATCAAGAAATGCGCGAGTGGTATGGCGATTCATTCAACCCCACTCATTTCGACGACATCGCCCTGAGCCTCGCCCTCCAAGACCTCAAAATCTAACGGTCAAGACGGCCTTGGAACGACGCTAACACTCGAACCGCTACCAGCAAAAAAATCAAGAACCAAGTCATTGCCTGTTGAGCCTAGTTGGATAACACGCTGAAGCAGTCTGGTTGGCTTTGGGTTCGGAAATGGAGAGCGTGTGCCACCAAAAAGTTCTGCAAGTTGCTTCGTTCCTTCGTCAGTGTGGCCGACTTGATCGAAGGTCCAGATCGTTTGTGGAGGTATTGAATCTCTCACCTCAGAACGAAACCGCTTCAAGCGAGGTTTGCTATCCCCTGACTCTCCGAACCAAATCCGGGAGTCCGCAATAAGCACTGCTATCTTTTCTTTGTTGAAGCGCCAACTACTTCCCTCTGGTGGCCAATACTCTTGACCCTTCGGTCCATAAATTGGAAAGATCGCGTAATCACGCACTTCTGTTCGTAGTAGGTTATCTGAAGCCCAAGCGCCTCGCGGGTCATCATCTGGGTTCTTATAAGTAGCCTCTTGAGCATCGCTGCGAGGAAGCCCTCTAATTTGAGCCTCTTCACTCTTCCTGTAGCAGATTAAGAAGTCGTGCGACTCCGAAAAGTCTTTGGAGTCCGCTTTCGTGCTGTATTTCTTTTGCCAGATCACACTAGCCACGAAGTTTTCAGGTCCAAATATTTCGTCTAAAGCACTCCGTAGATTGGTAACTTCATGATCGTCAATGCTGACGAAAATAAAGCCGTCATCACGCAGCAAGTCCCGTGCGAGCTTCAACCGAGGGAAGATCATATTCAACCAGTCGGTGTGGAACCGTCCGCTGGACTCGGTATTGCTACTAATTTTCCCCTCGCTACCTAGCTGGCCTGTGATCTCTAGGTAATTTTTTACGTTGTCGTGGAAGTTGTCTGGATAAACAAAATCCTTGCCTGTGTTGTACGGGGGGTCGATATAGATCAGCTTTACTTTTCCCGAGTAGCTCTTTTGCAGCAGCTTCAACACTTCCAGGTTGTCACCCTCGATCATCAGGTTCTGCGTCGTTTCCCAATCGACGCTTTCCTCTGGACATGGACGTAATGTGCCAGTGCTCGGGGTCAAAGCGATCTGCCGTGCCTTTTTCTTGCCGTGCCAGTTCAAGCCATATTTCTCGTCTGCATCGGTCACGATCTGGTCACCAACCAAGGCTTTCAGCACATCGACGTTGATGGCTGGACCGCTCGTGCCTTCCGTGATCAGTTCAGGAAACAATGCTCTTAGCTGCGCCAGATTGTCGGCCAAGATGTCGGCAGATTGTGCTTCAGGACTGTTGGCTTCTATTTTTTGCATCGTCATGGTTTTACTCTTTAGGCTGCGTGTTCAAGCGCCGGGATGTCTTTTTGATGTATTCGCGCAAAGCGGACACGGAAGTGAAGCAGAAATAACCGCGCAGGAAAACAGGCAAGGCTATGTGACCGCCGTCACTCTGGTCAAGGATGGTCGAAACTTTCATGCTTTCTCCGTTCTGAGCAGTCGGAGAGATTGAGTTTCTTCCCTTTCCAGTCGCTTGATTTCCGTATTCAGTTCAACTTGCCGAGCGATTTGCTTTTCCTTGGCCGCCGCAGCTTTGAGTCGAGCAATTTCCACCCTCAGTTTCTTCACTTCCTGCAGTGCCTGATGGCGTTCTACAGCATGCTCCCGAGAAGCCGAGGCAGCAAACACCCCAGTAACGAAGGCCGTTTGCAAAGCAATCAAGGTATCCATCCACCCTTCATAAAGGGCATGCAGCGAAAGGTGCGGCTGCTTGTCGAGCGCAAGGGCTTCGACAAATTGCTGTACGAGATCGGATCGTCCAGGTGAGTGCAGGTTGGCTTCCAGTACCTCGCCATCGAGCACCGTTTTTCCAGCTTCGTTTTGTGCCCAACGTTTATGCGCCAGCGAGATACTGACACCGGACAGGGAATACGCCATTAAGAAAGTTGGATAGGGAATGGCACGATGTACCAGCTCGGCGATGCGACTGGCTTTGGCGTCCGGACGAAGGTTGAGGCTAAGGACGGCGATTTCGAGGTAATCACGCAACTCATCTTGATAGGCCGGAATGCCAACAGTCACTGGCTTCAATGCTGCCAGCCACTGAATATCGTCGATGCCGTCGGTGATGGCGCGCTTATCTGCTGCTGTTGGCATCCCCGTCTCGATCAGCATTTTCTTGGGAATACGCTGGTTGACCGTAGCACCCTCTGGAAAACCCAGCGCAGCGACGAGGCGAGACAGGTCGAAGCTCACCGTCAATTCGCCAGCTCCGGCAGAATCACCATGTAGCCAACGACTTCAAAATCGTTGCTGCCAGCGAATTCGCCTTTCAAGGCATGGGTTCCACCCGGCGTGAACAAGCTGGCAATCGCTCTTTCTTCGCTCTTGCCAACAATCGAGCTAACAGCGGTAGCCAGCAATTGCTGAACTGACGCCATGTCTGCACCGTGCTTGGTCTGCTTGTCGAAGCGGTTAATAGCCGCCGAATCTGGGGTGTCACGTCCTAGACTGACTCGCTTGAGCCAGTCCAGGATGCGCTTGGCTTGGGTATAGGGAAGCTCGACTGATCCCGTTTCGCTGACATGAACGAGGAAGTGTGGTGCCAGCGGATAGCCTGCATCCGTGACTTTCTGCGCAGCGCTCCCTTCTGCCCTTAGACAGAAAATGACTCCCGGCGTGATGTCGGCATCCATGCTGGTGGTGACGGCGCAAGCACCCAGCGGTAAGGATTCCAGCTTGCCGGGATGTGCTTTCAGGTATTGCGCCAGGTCGATGCGGAAGTCGGTCAGCGTCAAATCGGTAATCGATACGCCGGAAGACAGGTCTTCGAGGTCGATCACCGTGTCTTGCAGCTTGAGCAGTTGCTTGCGCCGGTATTCCAGGTCGTTCATCGGATTGCCGGACTGCTGTTCGATCAGGTTTTCTTCGCCGGTTGCAGATATATCGAGCAATACCATGCGACCACTCACCCGCTGTTCGAGATTGATGTACTCGTCCAGTTCCATGTTCGGCCAAAAATTCACAAGCTGAATTCGCTCGTTGGGCGAACCAATACGATCGATACGACCAAACCGCTGGATGATGCGAACCGGGTTCCAGTGAATGTCGTAGTTGATCAGCCAGTCGCAGTCCTGCAGGTTCTGACCTTCGCTGATGCAATCGGTGGCAATCAGCAAATCCAGTTCGCCTTCATGTGCCAGATCAGCGGGACGTTCCTTGGAGCGGGGTGAAAATGCGGACAGGATGGAGGCGAGATCCTTACGAAGATGCGGAAGGCTGGTTTGATTTCTCCCTGTACCGGTGACCAACGCACTTTCGATACCTAGGTCGGCTTTAGCCCAAATGGAGAGTTGTTCGTATAGGTAAGCCGCTGTGTCAGCGAACGCCGTAAAGATGATGATTTTTTTGTTGCCTGGATTGGCTGGATGCTCGAATTTGTGAGCAATGACTTCTCGCAAAGCGATCAGCTTGGCATCCCGACTTGCATCAACCTGCTTGGCTGCTGCATACAGTGCTGCCAGGCGATTGCGGTCTTCGATCAGATCTTGTCGCCAGCGCAGCAAATCGACATCGCTTAACAGCACTTTTACCTTGCGACCGACCAACAAGCTTTCGAAGGCTGGATCGTCAATATCGACATCGGCAATGTCCAGTTCCTCAAATTCGGGATCGTGTGCCTCTATACGCGCCAAGGTGCCTTCGACATCCTTCAGTTGCCGATGAACGGTCAGCGTAAAGGACGACACAGCGCTTTCCATGCGTTTGAGCACATTGACGCGTAACAGGTGAATCAGGCTTTCTTCACGGTCGACCTGCCGGAAGAAGCTTTCTCCTCCGCGAATTTGGGTGCTGTACTTGGCGTCGTAGTCTGCTTGTTTGTGCGGCAAAACGTAGCGTAGCGGTGCATAGGAAGCCAGGTTCAACCGACGAATCTCAAGGTTGATGTCTCGAATCGAACGAAATTCGCCAGCGCGATCAACATCAGGCTTGATGTTGATCGGCGGCAGTCGCTGCGGGAACGAGCCGGTCTCTGCTGTGCCGTAGTACTTCTGAATGTGCTTGCGGGACCGTGCAATCGTCAGGTGATCCAGCAATGTGAAGTAATCGAAGCCGAGCATCTCAACCAAACGGTTGGGTGTTTTCTCTTCATCGTCGAGACTCAGCCAACGATTGAACTGAGCTTGCGCTTTGCGAGTTGTGGCCTCGATGCTGGCAATGCCGTGTTCCATGAGCGCCAAGTCGTCGCCTTCTGTAGCAAAGGCAATCTGATTCCGCAGATCAGCAAGGCGGTTATTGACCGGCGTAGCTGACAACATCAACACACGGGTTTTTACACCTTCCTTGATGATCCGGCGCATCAGACGGTCGTAGCGAGACTCTCGTCCCTTGTGAGTTGCCTTGTTACGGAAGTTGTGCGATTCGTCGATGACGACCAGGTCGTAGTTACCCCAGTTCACATGAGCGAGATCGATATCTCCGGATGTGCCGCCATCCCGAGACAGATCGGTGTGATTGAGGACATCGAAGTTGAAGCGGTCGGCAGCCAGCACGTTGCGCTTGTCGTTCGCCTTGTAGATTGTCCAGTTGTCGCGCAAACGCTTGGGACATAGCACCAGGACTCGGTCATTGCGAAGCTCGTAGTACTTGATAACGGCGAGAGCCTCGAAGGTTTTTCCTAGACCCACGCTGTCGGCAATGATGCAGCCGCCGAAGCGACTCAGCTTGTCGATGGCGCCGACAACGCCATCACGTTGGAACTTGTACAGCTTTTTCCAGACCAGCGTATTGCGAATACCTGTAGCTGATTTGACGATGCGTTCCTCATCCATCTCATCCTCGGTGTTGCTGAAGAGGTGAAAGAGAATCAGCGCGTAAAGGGTAAATGGCGGGGTGTCAGCAGCCAACGACTCCAAGGCTTCGATGAACGCTGTTTTGTTGGCTGCGTCATCTGAGAGGCTGTTCCACTGCATGTCGAACCATTGGCTCAACATTGCCGCTTCCTCTGCTGTGTCCGATGCCTGAATGAGATTCAGAGGGTTACCTGGTGTAATACCCAAACCATCGCTCGTTAGCCCAAATGAACCCATCACAACCTGCTGCGCCGCGCCGCTTGCATCACGAACAACCGCAACGCCTTGTGGAACCTTGCCCTTGGCCAGGCGAATATCTGCCTTGGCTTTGGTCCATTCCGCACATCGCTTTGCCAACCAGCGTGACTGCAACTGATTTCTTGCAGCACGGTCAGCCTCATTGCCAAGTAGCCTCAGCTCCCCATCAACAGCGGGAATCACGATCTTGGTTTGCTTCAGAGTCTCCAGCTTGGACTGCAACGATGAGAAAGCAAATAACGAAAATTCCGGGGTGATCAGGTCGAGCTGGCTATCCTTTTGCAACTTGGGATCAAGGAGGTCAATGAGGCGATCAGTGCCAGAGTTTTTGAGCAAACGCATGGCCTAACGCTCCCCTGTGCTTTGTGATGATGCCGATGGCTGCAGCTTGGCCTTTTTGGCGTAATCCATGACCAGAACCTCAATCATGGAAGCCAGGGAGCGATGCTCACGACCTGCTGCTTGTCGAAGCAGGTCTTTGATCTCAGCAGTGGTCCTGATGGTCAGCGTTTCGTTCTTTTGGCGTGACATGGCGAGCCTCATTGGCAATGACTGCCAATGTACTGCCATTCGATGACCGGTTCAATGCCAAGCAGTTATTTTTTGGTTGGTTGTCAGCGACTAAATGCGGCTGGTTCCGAAACTGTGCACGCCGTCGCCGAAATGCTTGGTTTCGGCTTTGCAGAAGTAGCTTACGCGTTTGAAAAAGGCATTAAATGCATCCCAATCATCTCTGGTCAGCGAGTAGGTGGGATTTTTTTTCGGTATTTCGACGAGGCCACGCACATCCTCGACTGGTAACTTCAACGCGCTGGACCATGCTTCAACCATAAGATTGAAGAGATTCTTCCTGCCGATTTTGAACTTGCCGAGCTTGAAGAAAGCATCTCTGTTTAGCAGGATTGCCAAGTGGTAGTGCGGAACTCCAGAGGTGTCCCCGGTTTCTCTGCACCAGATGTGGCTGACTGCTGTGCCGTGAGCGTGTCCAGACTTCTTTTCTCGCAACAGCCTGTTGTGCTCGATTTTTGCCCGCAATGACTTGAAAAAGCGTTCCAGTGGCTTGTTGGTTTGTGCGTCGTCAATCAATTGATTGGCAGGGAATCGAAGGTCGACGCGGAATGCAAAAGTCCTCGGGTGTGTCACCAACGCAAGTCGAGCTACGTATAACGCTCGCGATAGGTATTCTTCGATCAGTGGTGCGTACTGGTGCAGTACGTCAAATCCTTCGTATGACTCACCGAAGAACAGCGTCAGGTTGTTGTTTTCTGGATGTCGTTTCATGAAGAATCTCAGCTATCTGATGTTTTGCTAACTATTTGTATTTATTATTATTTATATATTACCATTGCCGAAATTTGGCGTGCTGGCGTCCCGGTGCATTCGTTTTCAGCGCATGCCGGATTTCCAGTCAGATTGATAGGCTGGTCCACTCTCGGAAAAAACTAGCTGGTGACGTCCTGTGCGTGCTTAATGGCTGCGAATCAGCTAATAATTAGCGGATTCGCAGCAGTTTTGCTGCAACTACAGCGGTTTAAAGTTGAAAGGTGCGTTGCCCCTGACGATTTGGCCGTAATAATTGTCGTGGAGTAAGAGCATCACCGTGCCCTTTTTCCTACGAGAGTTGTTCAAGCCGGGCTGCCCGAGGAAATTGCTCTGGCTATTCGCATCGATCAGCTCCTGAAGGGTGGGGTTCACGAGATTCAAGCCGGGGTACCCGAGGAAATAGCTCAGCCTATTCGCATCGATCAGCTTCTGAAGGGCGGGCTCCAGCAGGTCCGCCTTCTTCAGGCGATTTGGTCCTGAAGTCAGCAAATAGCTTTTGGGTACGTAAAATGTATTTGTCTCACGAAGGTAATCGATCAGCCAGGCATCCAGGGTCCTAGCGTTGTTCATCATTATTTCGGCTGGGCTCGGAGGGGAGAACAGACGCAAAAATTCATTGGCATACCATGAAACAATGCGTGCCGCAGATACAAGGTGCTCGTGCGAGATTTGCGTTCCTTCGCACCCTTCGAATGCGTGAAAAACCGCTGCCATACGTGCAATGTTTTCCGCCATTTTTGAAGCGTAGTCACGATTTCGAAAAAAGATCCCGCCTGCACGACAGGCGCGTTCAATCCACTCGTAAATGTGCTCCCATTCGGCTTGTGCAAGAGTGCTGAAGGTTAATTGGGTTCGCTCCGGCCGGTGTGCCTTTGACTTGAAGAGGGGAACTTGTTTATTGAACAATTCCAAGCTGCGCGCGTTAAAGCGACCAATGTTGGGGAGATCGCGCGGTCTATATTTGCGTAATCGATAACCCTGAGTTGATTCAGGGTATGAGATGAGGCAGCGCGCATTAAAACCAATTCCCTGAAACTCGTCGCCGCGATTCCTCATGGTTTTCTCAAAAACGATACTTTGGACGAGAATTGAGAGGGTGCATCGTGGAGAAGGGACCACAATTCGCTTGTTTTTGCGGTTCACAACGATTGGATCACCTCCCCATCCTTGATTGAGCAAACCAAGCTCGTCAATGATTTTGCTTTTGAAAAAGCGCTCACCTTCGGCCTCACACAGGCATGCCGAGTGTGACGACTCCTTCAGCCCTTCAATAAAGGCTATTGGCGTGGTGTTGGAATAGAGGAGTTGCAGGCGTTCCATCATTCTGCCTCCATTTCTTGGGCGTTTTCGAACTCCCTGGCCGCTTTAAAAAACAGCCGGTCGACAGCACTTTTGCGTTCTCCCGATTCTGCGATGGTGATGAAGTACAGCGAGATCGGACCATCCAGGCCAACATCGCGTTCGACGTTGAATTCGGTTTGGGTGGCAAGCGATGCAGCGGCAAGTGCCGAACTGGCAATAAGCGCTGCTGGAGCCTCGACCGCGAGCATCGCCTCTTCGACCGCTGCTCGAATCGTTGGAGGCAGTGCGTCAATCGGGAATGGCGGAAGGGAAAAAGGCTGAATGTCGTAGTTTGAATGTTGTTGAATTTCGAAAGTCATGATGACCCTTTCTGGCGGGTAAAACGCCAAAGTTCATGTTGGTGTGACCGGTTACTTCTGATCGCGCGGCAGGGCCCTTGCCGCGAAGTCAGATCTGGTTATTCAGGAAATTTTGGGTTGTTTTCTCCTTTACTGTTTCTGGGGATTCAGTACGGCTCTCAGATCGCCAACGTTCCACCTCGTGTGAGATCCGAACTTTTTGGGTTGCGGCAACTCATTTCGGCGAAGCCGTGCCCAAACCGTCGGTGGCTTGCATCCGAAAAGCACTGCGACTACATAGACGTCGACGTGTGCCGAGTTCGGTAAATGGTCAAAGTCCAATAGGTCCTTAATTCGCATCGTTGTTCATCCTCCTTGATCTCCTGCGCTTCGAACGGGAGCGATTTTCCTGAGATCCACGACTTTCTCGATGACGCAAATTTTCCCGAATATCGCGTTCTGACAAATCGCGACGGCAGAGGGTTGAGATGTAAGCGGCGGACCAAGCCTAGGAAAGGTGCAGTGGTCAGTGGGGTAAAATGCGAACGTCCGCTCTGTGGTCGTTCGAGAAGCATCAATCTGAGGTGAGTACTATTCGGTTGAAAGCGCTCTAAAATCGAAACGCAGTGATGCTTGTGATCGATGGGTAGCTAGACGGGTAGCTAAAGGCTAAAAGGCCAAGTTGATGCAGGCGCAGTAGATTGAATATAAAGAAAAAATATTTTTTGTTTGGAACAGTACGACATTGTTTTGATGTAATCCCAAGCGAGGAGACAAACCATGAAAACAGAACCGGAATTCGACAGCCTTATACCCGCCCAGTCTTTTGACCGGCGGAGTTTCATCGTGACCAGCCTCGGTGCCGGCTTTGCGCTGGCCACTCAGCCGGTCATGGCGCAAACAGCCATCAAGACCGACGAGACCGGCATCGTGGCAGGCGAGATCAAGGTTTCCGTTAAGGATGGCGAGATGGTGGCCTATCGGGCAGTGCCCGGCGGTATTGAGAAGCCGCCAGTCGTTCTCGTTGTGTCTGAAATCTTCGGTGCCCACGAATACATTCGCGATGTCTGTCGGCGCTTGGCCAAGCTCGGTTACTGCGCCATCGCTCCGGATCTGTTTGCCCGCCAGGGCGATCCGCGCCAGATCAGCAGCGTTGCGGAAATCCTCGAAAAGATCACCGGCAAGACCCCTGATGCACAAGTGATCAGCGATCTCGACGCCTGCGTTGCATGGGCGGCTTCGAAAGGGGCTGACACCAGCCGGCTGGCTGTCACAGGCTTCTGCTGGGGCGGTCGCATCACCTGGCTGTACAGCGCCCACAACCCTGCCGTCAAGGCGGGAGTGGCTTGGTACGGGCGTCTGGTCGGCGCAAGCAATGCGCTGACGCCAAAACATCCGACCGAGCTGGCTGGCGAACTCAAGGCGCCAGTTCTTGGCCTGTACGGCGGACTGGACACCGGCATCCCGCTGGAAACCGTCGAGGCGATGGAAAAGGCGCTCCAGCAGGGAAGCCCGGCTGCCAAGGCGTCGGAAATCCATCTTTACGACAACGCGCCGCATGCCTTCCATGCCGATTATCGTCCCAGTTACCGCAAGGAAGAGGCGGAGGATGGCTGGAAGAAAATGCTCGCCTGGTTCCGCAAAAACGGCGTCTGAACGCCAATTCGAGGCCGAAAGGGGCTGCCTTCGTGCTAACCTTCGCGCCTCGACAAGACACTGCTCCATCATGACGACTACCGACGCCACCACCAACAAGCCGAACGACACCCGGGCCCTGCTCAAGGATCTGCAGGAGCGATTCGAGGTATTCCGCACTTTCAGTCCGCTGGCCATCGGTATCGACAAGCAGGTTTTCGCCCTGTTGCCCGAACTCAGCAAGAAATCCCTGCGCCTCGCCATGCGCAGCCACACCATTTCGACGCGCTACCTGAAGGAAATGGAAAAAGGCACGGTGCGCCTGAATCTGGACGGCACGCCGGCCGACGAAGTGACCGACGAAAATCGTCAACACGCTACAGAACAATTGCGCGAGCGCTTCAAGAAACAGGCTGAAGTACGCAAGGCCGCCGAGGCCGAAGCCAAGGCCGAGCAGCGCCGTGGAAAAGCTGAATCAGCTCGCTGAAAAGTTCGGCCGCAAGTAACCAGGCGCCAAACAATGAAAAAGGCCAGTCGTTTGACTGGCCTTTTTTCTGGAATTCTTTGGTTGCGGGAGCAGGACTTGAACCTGCGACCTTCGGGTTATGAGCCCGACGAGCTGCCAACTGCTCCATCCCGCGTCCGGTAATAATTTTGCTGCTACACCGCAACTGGCGGTGCAATCAAAACAATAAGCCAAGGTTTGCGAACTGGCTGAGTGTCTGGAATTCATGGTGGGGCGCGACAGATTCGAACTGTCGACCTACGGATTAAGAGTCCGCTGCTCTACCAACTGAGCTAGCGCCCCACTATCCCTAGTTTGAATGGTGGGTCGGCCGAGATTCGAACTCGGGACCAACGGATTAAAAGTCCGCTGCTCTACCGACTGAGCTACCGACCCATCTTACAAGGAGCGCGCATTATATAGACGGCGACCATCACCGTCAACGGAAAACACCTCTGTTAAGAATTGTGAGGAAAGGTGTGATCCTGATGCCAAGCGGGAGTCGGGCGACTAGAATCAATTGCGATTTCGAGGGCGAGTTATCCCCATAACGGGTCACAGTTAATTAGGAGAGCAAGATGACGGAACAGGATATTTCGCGCTATCAGGATATTTTGATCACGACGGCGACGGAGGTTGGCCTGAAACTGTTGGCTGCCATCGCCTTCTGGATGATTGGTCGCTGGCTGATTGGCATGGCGCTGCGCATGCTGCGTTCGGGGCTGGAAAAGCAGAAGGTCGATCCGACGCTGCTACGTTATATCGGGTCGATTGTTACGGTTACGCTGAATGTCCTGCTGGTGATCGGCATTCTCGGCTACTTCGGGATCCAGACAACGACCTTCGCTGCCCTGATCGCCGCCGGTGGCGTCGCCATCGGTATGGCCTGGTCCGGCTTGCTGGCCCACTTTGCGGCCGGCGCCTTCATGGTAGTGCTGCGCCCGATGAAGGTCGGCGATTTCGTTTCGGTGGCCGGGGTGACGGGTACGGTGGCCGAACTGGGTTTGTTTACGACGACCATCAACACGCCGGACAACGTGCAGACCATCCTCGGCAACAACAAGGTGTTCAGCGACACGATCCAGAATTTCACGGTGAATCCGTTTCGCCGTGTTGATCTGAAATGCCAGTTGTCGGGTGCGGCCGATCACAAGGCGGCTATGGCGCTTCTGCGCGAGAAGATCGCGATGATTCCGAATGTCCTGCCCGAGCCCAAGGTGGATGTCGAAATCCTTGATTTCACGCTGGTTGGTCCTGTCCTCGCCGTGCGTCCGTATTGCCACAACGACAACTACTGGCAGGTCTATTTCGACACCAACAAGGTGCTGCGCGAAGCGCTGGCCGAAGCGGGTTTCCCGGCGCCCATGCCGGCGCAGAGCGTGATCGTGACGCAGGCTGCCTGAGTCGCCTCCGGCTTGAATACGAAAAAGCCCGCTTCGGCGGGCTTTTGAATTTTGGTCGTTTTTTCCGGTTGACCGTGGCAATGCCTTTCAGCCGAGGCGGCGGCAGATTTCCATGGTCAGCGCCGATTGGTTCATGGCGTAAAAATGCAGTCCGGGCGCGCCGCCCTTGAGCAGACGTTCGCACAGTTCGGTCACAACATCGAGGCCGAAGGCGCGGATGGAGTCGCCGTCGTCGCCGTAGCTCTCGAATTTCTTGCGCATCCAGCGTGGGAGTTCCGCGCCGCAGGCGTCCGAGAAGCGGGCGAGCTTGGTGAAGCCGACGATGGGCATGATGCCGGGTACGATAGGGACATCGACGCCCAGCGCCCGGACTTCGTCGACGAAGTGGAAGTAGGCGTCGGCGTTGTAGAAATACTGGGTGATGGCCGAGTTGGCGCCGGCCTTGACCTTGCGCGCAAAGGCGTCGAGGTCGTCCTTCGGGCTGCGTGCCTGCGGGTGCCACTCCGGGTAGGCGGCGACTTCGATGCTGAAATGGTCGCCGGTTTCGGCCCGGATGAATTCGACCAGTTCGTTGGCGTACCGGAACTCGCCGGTCTCGGCCATGCCGGAGGGCAGGTCGCCGCGCAGGGCAACGGTGCGCTTGATGCCGGCCGCCTTGTATTCGTTGAGGATTTCGCGAATGTTGTCACGCGTCGAGCCGATGCACGACAGGTGTGGTGCCGCGTCGTAGCCTTCGGCGGCGATTTCCTTGACGACGGCAAAGGTGCGCTCGCGGGTCGAGCCGCCGGCGCCGAAGGTGACCGAGAAGAAACTCGGCTTGAGTTCCGCCAGCTTGGCGCGCACGGCGCGCAGCTTGTCGACGCCTTCCGGCGTTTGCGGCGGGAAAAATTCGATGGAGATTTCTGTAGTCATTTTTTCAACCAGATGAAAAATTCGCGGTTGCCATCACCGCCGGTAATCGGGCTGTTCAGCCAGGCTTTCACGGTCAACCGGAAATTTTGGGCTAAATCGAAAAACTTGCGTTCGACGCCGGCGTAAAGCGCCGGATCGCGGACGATGCCACCCTTGCCGATGTTGGCCGGGCCGACTTCGAACTGGGGTTTGATGAGGAGCAGCAGGTCGCCGTCGGCGGCGAGCAGGGCGGGGAGTTGCGGCAGGATGAGCGTCATCGAAATGAAGGACACATCGCCGACGATCAATGCGAATCCGCCTTCCGGCATGGCTTCGCCCAGATCGGCCGGGCTCAGCGCGCGGCAGTTGATGCTTTCGAGCGCCGTGACGCGCGGGTCGCCAGACAACCGGGAATGCAATTGCCCGTGGCCGACATCGACGCCGACGACATGGCTGGCGCCCGCCTGCAGCAGGCAGTCGGTAAAGCCACCCGTCGACTGGCCGACATCAAGACATTGTTTGCCGTCAGCCGAAATGCCGGTTTCGGCCAGCGCGCCGGCCAGTTTGAGGCCGCCACGCGAGACGAAACGGTCTTCCGGGTCGGCTTCCACGGTCAACGGCGTTTTTGGGGCTAAATCGAAAGCCGGTTTGACGATGGGTCCGCCCGACCAGCTCACCCGTCCGGCCGCAATCAGCCGTTGGGCAGCGGTGCGTGAGGCGGCGAGCCCGGCTTCGACCAGCAGTTGATCAGCCCGTGGCAATCACTTGCCCTTTGCCGACAAAAACACGGCGCTGAGCGCCCAGGAAATCACGCTGTACACCACCGAGCCGAGCAGCGCCGGCCAGAAGCCGCCGACATTGAAGCCATCGATGAGATAGCCAGCCAGCTGAAAGAGCATGGCATTGATGACGAAAATGAACAGCCCAAGCGTCAGCAGCGTGACCGGTAGAGTAAGCAGAATCAGCAATGGCCGCAGCACGGCGTTGATCAGCCCGAGAACGAGGGCGACAATCAGGGCCGTACCGAAACTTGCCACCTGGACTGACGGCACGACGTACGGCAGCGCCAGCAGGGCGAGCGCGTTGATGATCCAGATGGCAAGCAGGCGCATGGCTTCTTAGTAGCGGTAGTGGTCAGTCTTGTACGGGCCTTCCTTCGGCACGCTGATGTAGGCAGCCTGCTGGTCGGTCAGTTCGGACAGTTGCGCGTTCAGCGTCTTCAACTGCAGGCGGGCGACCTTTTCATCGAGGTGCTTGGGCAGGGTGTAGACGCCGACCGGGTACTTGTTGGAACCCTTGACAGACTCCGTCCACAGCTCGATCTGGGCGATGGTCTGGTTGGCGAAGGACGAGGACATCACGTAGGACGGATGACCCGTGCCGCAGCCGAGGTTAACCAGACGGCCCTTGGCGAGGAGGATGATGCGCTTGCCGTCCGGGAAGATGACGTGGTCGACCTGCGGCTTGATCTCTTCCCACTGGTACTTCTCGATCGAGGCGACGTCGATTTCGTTGTCGAAGTGACCGATGTTGCAGACGATGGCGTTGTTCTTCATCGCGGCCATGTGGTCATGCGTGATGACGTGGAAGTTACCGGTCGTGGTGACGAAGATGTCGGCCTTGTCGGCAGCGTATTCCATGGTGACGACGCGATAGCCTTCCATCGCGGCCTGCAGGGCGCAGATCGGGTCGATTTCGGTGACCCAGACTTGTGCAGACAGGGCGCGCATGGCTTGGGCTGAACCCTTGCCCACATCGCCGTAACCGGCGATGACGGCGACCTTGCCGGCGATCATGACGTCGGTGGCGCGCTTGATGCCGTCAACCAGAGACTCACGGCAACCGTAGAGGTTGTCGAACTTCGACTTGGTGACCGAGTCATTAACGTTGATGCCCGGGAACTTGAGTTCGCCGCGCTGATGCATCTGATACAGGCGATGGACGCCGGTCGTGGTTTCCTCGGTGACACCCTTGACGGCGGCGAGACGCACGGAATACCAGGTCGGATCGACAGCGATCTTGGCCTTGATGGCGGCGAAGAGGATGGTTTCTTCTTCGGAACCCGGCTTGGCAACAACCGAGATGTCCTTCTCGGCACGGGCACCGAGGTGTAGCAGCAGCGTCGCGTCGCCGCCGTCGTCGAGGATCATGTTGGAATAGCCGCCGTCGGTCCATTCGAAGATGCGGTGGGTGTAATCCCAGTAATCGACCAGGGTTTCGCCCTTGACGGCGAAAACCGGGATGCCGTCGGCGGCGATGGCAGCGGCAGCGTGATCTTGGGTCGAGAAAATGTTGCACGAGGCCCAGCGGACTTCGGCGCCGAGCGCGGTCAGCGTCTCGATCAGCACGGCGGTCTGGATGGTCATGTGCAGCGAACCGGTGATGCGCGCGCCCTTGAGCGGCTGGGTCTTCGCGAATTCTTCGCGAATGGCCATCAGGCCTGGCATTTCGGTTTCGGCGATGTTGATTTCCTTGCGACCCCAGTCGGCAAGGTTGATGTCAGCGATGACGTAATCTTTGAATTCAGCCACAGTAAGCTCCTAAATAACTGTGACGGGGAGGAGGCGGTGTCTCACCGAACCCCCTGCGCCCGGCAGGGTTGAACAGTGAGCGCGGTTTCAAACCGAGCCTGGGGGTGATCTCCTGCAGCGCTCCTCGGTAGGGGACGGATTATAAAACCGTTTTCAGGTTTTGTCGCCGGCCCAGTAACGATCGATATCCTTGATCCCCCACTTCGCCGCATCTTCGCGGCCGGCGATTTTCTCCGGGCTGCGCGCGATGTCGATCAACTCGGGATTGATGTAAGCCTGCGACTTGGTCGAAAAAAAGACCCTGACCTTGGGCTTGAGCAACGACTGTTCGCCCTGCTCGACAACGACGCCCAACTTTCCGGATTCCAGCCTGACCAGCGAGC
The DNA here is from genome assembly GCA_016705475.1 of Betaproteobacteria bacterium. GTDB lineage: Bacteria > Pseudomonadota > Gammaproteobacteria > Burkholderiales > Rhodocyclaceae > Azonexus. Next base: position 334,680 of record JADIYD010000006.1, read on the forward strand.
CGACCGGGTAGATCCCCAGACTTTTGACGAAAGCCTGAAAAACGGTCGGGTCGAAGTGACCCTTCCATTCAGCCATGCGCTTGATCGACTCGGCCGGATCCCAGCCAGCCTTGTAGGGGCGATTCGAGGTGATGGCGTCGTAGACGTCGCAAACCGCACCCATCTTGGCAAACAGGCTCATCGTCTCGCCGTTGAGTCCCTTCGGATAGCCGCTGCCGTCGATTTTCTCGTGGTGGTGCAGGCAGACATCCTTGGTGATGTCGCTGATGCCTTTCCCGCCCAGCAACAGCTTGTGGCCTTCTTCCGGATGCGTCTTGACGAGGGTGAACTCCTCCTCGGTCAGTTTCCCAGGCTTGTTCAGAATTTCCATTGGAATCATTGCCTTGCCGAGATCGTGCAGCAACCCCGCCATGCCAGCCTCGCGGGTTTGTTGCTCATCAAGACCCAGTTTGCGGGACAGTGCGATCATCAGGGCGCATACGGCTACCGAATGCATGTAGGTGTAATCGTCGGCGATCTTCAGGCGGGCCAGGCTGATCAGCGCACCTGGATTGCGCAAGACGGAGTTGGAAATCTCCTCGACCAGCGGCGCTGCGGCATCGGCCTCGATGGCCTTGCCCATGCGCGCTTCCTGAAACATCGAAACGACGGCTTCCTTGCCTTTCGCGCAAATTTTTGCGGCGCGTTTGACTTCGTCGTTGAACGAGGATTTTTCCTGAACGACGGGGGCGGACTCGGGAATCGCTTCGACAGCTACGATCTGCTCGGCGTCGGTGGCCTCGATATCGAGGCCTTTGGAAACGTCTATCCACACCTCGGTGATCGTGCTTTCACGGATCAGGAGGAGATCGTTCGGGTCACTCACGACGAATTTCGTTCGCCAGAAAGGATGTTCCAGCCATGCACCGCAGAATGCCTGAAGGTGCATGCCCAGGCTGAGTTGATTCACTGGAATTCGTTTGAGCATATTTCGCAATTCTAGCGAAAAAAAAGGGAAGCCGTGTGGCTTCCCTTTGTCTGGATTGTGACGCTGTCCTAGAGGCCGGCGTCGCCCTTGAGCAGGGCGGCGCGATCGGTGTTTTGGCTTCGGCCAGCCCTTGGGGCCTTAACCCGGCTGCGGGGCAACCGGGTTAGCCTGCGCAGAAATACCGATCCCGCTACGCGGTTCGGCCTGTGCGCTACGCTTACAGGCCGGCGTCGCCCTTGAGCAAGGCGGCGCGATCGGTATTTTCCCAAGTGAATTCCGGTTCGTCGCGGCCAAAGTGGCCGTAGGCGGCAGTCTTCTGGTAGATCGGGCGGAGCAGGTCGAGCATGTTGACGATGCCTTTCGGGCGCAGGTCAAAGTGCTTCTTGATCAGCGCGGTCAGGGTTTCGTTGCTGACTTTGCCGGTGCCGAAGGTGTCGACCATGACCGACGTCGGCTCGGCAACGCCGATGGCGTAGGAAACCTGAACGAGACAGCGCGAGGCAAGGCCTGCTGCGACAATGTTCTTGGCGACGTAACGGCCAGCGTAAGCAGCGGAACGGTCGACCTTGGATGGATCCTTGCCGGAGAAGGCACCGCCTCCGTGCGGTGCAGCGCCGCCGTAGGTGTCGACGATGATCTTGCGGCCAGTCAGGCCGCAGTCGCCCTGCGGGCCACCGACGACGAAACGGCCGGTCGGATTGACCAAAAACTTGATGTTGCCCTTGATCAGTTCCTTCGGCAGTACCGGCTTGATGATCTGTTCGATGGTCGCTTCGCGCAGATCTTCGAGGCTGATGTCCGGCGAATGCTGGGTAGACAGCACGACGGTGTCGATCGAATCCGGCTTGCCATCGACGTACTTGATGGTGACCTGCGACTTGGCGTCCGGGCGCGCCCAGGGCAGGCGGCCGTCCTTGCGCAGCATGGCCTGGCGCTCGACGAGGCGGTGCGACAGGTAGATTGGCAGCGGCATCAGCGATGGTGTTTCATCGCAGGCGTAGCCGAACATCAGGCCCTGGTCGCCGGCGCCCTGGTTGAGATTGTCATCGTAGGCCTTGTCCACGCCCTGGGCGATGTCCGGGCTCTGCTTGTCATAGGCGACGAGCACGGCGCAACCTTTGTAGTCGATGCCGTACTCGGTGTTGTCGTAGCCGATGCGCTTGATCGTCTCACGGGCGACCTGGATGTAATCGACGTTCGCGTTGGTGGTGATTTCGCCGGCCAGGACAACCAGGCCGGTGTTGCACAGGGTTTCGGCAGCGACGCGTGAATACTTGTCCTGAGCCAGGATGGCGTCGAGGATGGCATCGGAAATCTGGTCGGCAACCTTGTCCGGATGACCTTCGCCGACGGATTCGGAAGTAAAGAAATATTCGCTCATGTGATGCTCCAGTGGTCCATTTGTCCGGCGCTACCTGCTTCGGACCACGAGCGGTGACGCTTTAGCAGAATTTATTAGTCGCCCCGCAAGTTGTCTGTTTAACTCGGCGAACGGATAATATTAAACTTTTCTGAGGGGCTTTCAACCCCCGGGGCTTCATGGTTTTTATCTTTCGCATCCTTTCCCGCCTGCCCCTGAGCGTCCTGCACCTGCTGGGAGCTGCGCTCGGATACCTGACTTACTGGCTGTCGCCCACCTATCGGCGTCACTTGCGAGAAAACATCGCGCAGGCTGGACTCCCTGACTCACTGCGTGGCACGGTGGCGGCCGAAACGGGCAAGCAGATGCTGGAACTGGCGCGCATCTGGATGCGGCCGCTCGAAGAAGCGATTCCGCTGGTGGCTGAAGTGGTCGGCTGGGAGCATGTCGAGGCTGCTCAAAAGGCCGGCAAGGGCATTGTCTTTCTGACGCCGCACCTAGGTTGTTTCGAGATTACCGCTCAGTATCTTTCGTCGTTTGGCGACATCACGGTGCTTTACCGAGCACCCAAATCCGCCGTGGCACAGGAACTGATCCTGACCGGTCGCAAGCGGGCCCGGCTGCATCTGGCCCCGGCTGATCTTTCGGGTGTGCGCGCCCTGATCAAGGCATTGAAAAAGGGCGAGATGGTTGGCATGTTGCCGGATCAGGCACCAAAGACCGGCGAGGGTGTCTGGCTCAAATTCTTTGGCCGCTATGCCTATACGATGACGCTGGCCGCTCGGCTGACCGAAACCGGGGCCGCATCCTTGCTGACCTGGGGCGAGCGCCTGCCGGGGGGGCGTGGCTACCGTGTGCATTTTAAGCAGCCGGAGAATCCGCTGGCTGGTTCCACGGTCGACCGGGCCCAGCAGATCAATTTGGAAATCGAGGCACTGATCCGTCAGTGCCCAAGCCAGTACCTGTGGGGCTACAACCGTTACAAACGACCGGGCGGTGCCGACGCGCCACCGGCGGAGTGAGTTCTTTGAAGATCTTCTTGACTCATATCCTGGTCGGTTTTTTGTGGCTACTGCACTGGTTGCCTTTGCCTGCCCTGAGAGCCCTGGGTTCGGGCTTGGGAAGGATTCTCTATGCTGTGGGGCGCGAGCGGCGCAATGTGGCCCTGACCAACCTGCGCCTGTGCTTTCCGGAGAAGAGCGAGGCTGATCGTGAGGCGCTGGCCCGCGCTCATTTTGTGGCGTTTGCCCGAGCAGTCCTGGATCGCACGCTGGGCTGGTGGGCTTCGAAGGAGCGACTGCAACGGATCATCCGCGTTCATGGTTTGGAACATCTGACTGATCCTGAGGGGAGGCCGGTTATCCTGCTATCACCCCATTTCGTCGGCCTTGATGCGGGTGCTGCGGCAATGTCGATGCACATCGCCGGATGCAGCGTTTTCTCCAAGCAGAAAAATCCGGTTCTCAACAAGCTGCTTTACGATGGCAGAATGAGATTCAAGGAGGTGCTGCTGTTGTCACGTCAGGACGGCATGCGCAAGATCGTCAAGGCGATGAAGGATGGCTACCCGTTTTATTATTTGCCGGACATGGACTTTGGCCCGAAGGAGTCGATTTTCGTGCCTTTCTTTGGTGTTCAGGCGGCAACGATACCCGCCTTGTCGCGGCTGGTTCGCCTGACTGGTGCCAGGGTGTTGGGCTGTATAGCGCGGCAGGTGCCGGATGGCTACGAAATTGAAGTGATGCCACCTTGGGAAAACTTCCCCGGTGAAAGCGTCGAGGCCGATACCGAATTCATGAACAAATTTATCGAAAGCCAGGTGCTGCGCATGCCGGAGCAGTATTTCTGGTTGCACAAGCGTTTCAAAACCCGGCCACCCGGAGAACAGAGGTTTTACAAATGAACAGCCTGAACGTTGAAATTCGTCCCGTGACGCCGCCCGATGTGCCGGCGATCTCGGCCCTGGCCCGCGAAATATGGCAGGCCACCTACCCCGGAATCATCACGCAGGATCAGATCGATTTCATGCTTGAGCAGCGCTATGGCCACGAGCGTCTGTATGACGATCTCGAGGACGTGCACAAATGGCTCGATCAGGCGTTTTTCGGCGATCGTCGCGTCGGGTTTGCCTTCAGCGAAATCTACAAAGGTGAATTCAAGCTGGACAAACTGTATATCCATCCCGACGTGCAGCGTCAGGGAGTTGGTGGCCAGTTGATTGCTCACGTGGCCGCCCGGGCGAAAAAAGAGGGCTATCCCTGCGTCGTTCTGGCAGTCAACAAGCGTAACGAGAAGGCGATCAACTCATACAAGAAGTACGGTTTTGCCGTTCGTGAGGCCATTGTTGACGATATCGGCCGCGGTTACGTGATGGACGATTTCGTGATGGAGAAGAAACTTTAAGATTTTGAGGCAACTCCCTGTCTCTGCTATGCTTTTTAAAATAATTTAGTGAGGCGGTACGTGAAACTCAAATTCTCCAAAATGCATGGCCTGGGCAATGACTTCGTTGTCCTCGACGGTGTTCGCCAGTCGTTGGCTTTGACGCCGGAACAGCTGTGTTATCTGGGTGACCGCCATTTCGGTGTCGGCTGTGACCAGATTCTGCTGGTCGAAAAGGCAAGCCAGCCGGGCGTCGACTTTCGCTACCGCATCTTCAATGCCGATGGCGGCGAGGTCGAGCAGTGCGGTAACGGGGCACGCTGTTTCGTGCGTTTCGTGCATGAGCAGGGCCTGACCGACAAGCGCGAGATTCGCGTCGAGACGATGAAGGGTCTGATCTCGCCGCGCCTTGAAGGCGATGGCAATGTCACGGTCGACATGGGTATTCCCCGCTTTTTGCCGGCTGAAATTCCCTTCCTCGCCGACGACGACGTGATCGTGCATATGCTCGACGTAGCTGATGAAACGCTGGAAACCAGCGTTGTTTCGATGGGCAATCCGCATGCCGTGCAGGTCGTGGATTGTGTCGATGCAGCGCCGGTCGGCGAGCATGGCCCGTTGATCGAAAAACATGATCGTTTCCCGCAGCGGGTTAACGCGGGATTCATGCAGATCGTCGATCGCCACGCCATCAAGGTGCGCGTTTATGAACGCGGCGCGGGCGAAACGATGGCCTGCGGTACGGGTGCCTGCGCGGCGGTGGTCGCCGGCATTCGCCGCGGCCTGCTTGATTCGCCGGTCCGCGTCACGACGCGCGGTGGCGACCTGAACATTGCCTGGGGCGGTGGCGAGCGGCCGGTTTTGATGACCGGCCCGGCGGTAACGGTATTTACTGGAGAAATTGAATTATGAGCGCCATGTTCCCCGAAGAAATCGCGGACTACCTGAAGAATAACCCGAGCTTTTTCGAGCAGTACGCCGACCTGATGGCCCAGATTTTCGTGCCACATCCGCATGGTGGCCGAACGGTATCGCTGGCCGAACGTCAGATGCTGACGCTGCGCGACAAGAATCGGGCGACCGAAAGCAAGCTGGCCGAGTTGATTTCGTTTGGCGAGGAAAACGACCAGATCGGCGAAAAGGTGCATCGCTTGTCGGTAGCCTTGATTGCAGCTGAAACTTTTCAGGCAGTGATCCATCTGCTCAACTTCCATCTGCGCGATGACTTCGCTGTACCGCATGTGGCTCTGCGCCTGTGGGACAAGCCGCAAGGTATCGAGGACTTGCCGGAATTTGCGGCGGTCAGCGAAGAGCTGCAAGTTTTTGCCGAAACGCTGGCCCGGCCGTATTGCGGCTCGACCGCCGGTTTCGGCACGACTTCGTGGTTTGGCGAGGCGGCTTCGCACATTCGTTCACAGGCGTTGATCGCCCTGCGCAATGGCGGTGGCACCATCGGCATGATCGCGCTGGGCAGCGAGGAGGCGCAGCGTTTCTATGCCGACATGGGCACCTTGTATCTCGAACGCCTCGGCGAAATGGTTTCCGCAGCCCTGGCCAGAGTGACCAAGAGCACCTTGTGAAACCGGTTGCTGCGGTCGACGCCTGGCTCGCCGAGTTATCGGATCAGCGCCGGCTGTCACCGCACACCGTTTCAAATTACCGGCGCGATCTGCAGAAATTGCTGGTAGCAACGGGGGAAACCCCGCTGAGCGGCCTGCTGGTCCATCACATTCGACGTTTTGTTGCCCAACTCCATGGTCAGGGCCTGGGTGGTCGTTCGCTGGCGCGGACCTTGTCGGCCTGGCGCGGGTTTTTCGGCTGGCTCGGTGAGCGCGGTCTGGTCAAGGCCAATCCCTGCGACGGCATTCGGCCGCCGAAGTCGCCGCGAATGTTGCCGAAGGCCTTGTCCGTTGATGAAACAGCCCGTTTGCTGGCGCCGTTCGAGGACGATGACCCGGTGCTGGGTGCCCGCGATCTGGCCATGTTCGAGCTGTTCTACTCCTCAGGGTTGCGTCTGGCCGAGCTGGTTTCGCTCGATTGCGAGGTGCTCGACAGCGTCGCGCACGAAGGCGAAATTCGCGTGCTCGGCAAGCGCAGTAAGCTGCGGCTGGTGCCGGTCGGCGGCAAGGCGCGAGAGGCTTTGGCGGCGTGGGCGGCGCTGCGTGAGCAACTGGCAAAGCCGGGAGAAAAGGCGCTATTCGTTGGCCAGCGCGGCGGGCGCATCAGTCCGCGCCTGGTCGAGTCGCGTCTGGCCAGACGCGCCGTGCTGCTGGGGTTACCGGCGCATGTCCATCCGCACATGCTGCGTCATTCCTTCGCCTCGCACGTCCTGCAATCATCAGGCGACCTGCGTGCGGTGCAGGAAATGCTCGGTCACGCCAGCATCGCTTCAACCCAGGTCTATACGCACCTGGATTTTCAGCATCTGGCCAAGGTCTATGATTCGGCCCATCCGCGGGCAAAGGCAAAATAGGCCTCGACTGCTACGGTCAACCGGAAAAATCGGCCAAAAATCAAGGCTTCGTTGACGATTCACCCACAGGGCGCTATCCTCTGCGGTTTAGCAAATTCGCTGGATTCAAGGAGTTTTCATGGCCGCTACCATCAATCGTACCCGTCGTTCCTCGCTGGAGCGCCGCTGCATTTCCAAGTCCACCAAGCGCCTGTTCAAGGGCATGAGCAAGACCATGTTCAAGGTCATGTACGGTGCTGAGTGCCATCAGCGCAACCGTAAGGCTCTGGGCGCCTAAGTTTTCGCCAGTATTCCGGGCCCCGGTTGCCGCAAGGTAACCGGGGCTTCTTCATTTTTGACTTCGGGAAAATCATGGCTCAGCTGATTCTGCTTCCGGGCAAGGAACGTTCGGCGTTCAAGCATCACCCCTGGTTGTTCGCCGGTTCGGTCGGTCGTCTTGAAGGCCGTGCGCGGCCGGGCGATACGGTCGAAGTGCTGGCCGATAACCTGCGTCCGCTCGGGCGTGCCGCGTATAGCCCGAAGTCGCAGATCCGCGCGCGTTTCTGGACCTTCGATGCCGAAGAATCCATCGATGACGCCTTCTTCAAGCGGCGTATCGCGGCGGCCGTGGCGCTGCGTCAGGCGCTGCCGGAGTTGCGTGGCCAGCAGGGTCTGCGCCTTATCCATGCCGAATCCGACGGCCTGCCCGGGGTGATTGCCGACCAGTACGGCGATACGGTCGTTGTCCAGCTGACTTCTGCGGGCGCTGACAAATGGCGTAGCGCCATCGTCGCCGGGCTGGTCAAGGCGACCGGCTGCGCTCGCGTCTATGAACGCTCCGATTCCGATGTGCGTGGTCTCGAGGGGCTTGGTCCGACCACTGGCTGGCTGCATGGCGAGGCGCCGACCACGCCCTTGTCCATCGACGAAAACGGGGTCCGTCTGGCGATCGATATCGCCGGTGGCCACAAGACCGGTTTCTATCTGGATCAGCGCGAGAACCGCGCCTTGCTCGGCCAGTTGTCGGCCGGCAAGGATGTGCTGAACTGCTTCTGCTACACCGGTGGCTTTTCGCTGCAGGCACTGGCTGGTGGCGCCAAGAGCGTGCTGTCGATCGACTCCTCCGGCCCGGCGCTGGCCCAGGCCCAGGCGAATCTGGGGCTGAATCCGAAGTTGCCGGCCGACCGCGCGCAATGGCAGGAGGCTGATGTTTTCCAGGCGCTGCGCGATTACCGCAAGGCGGGCAAACTGTTCGACCTGATCGTCCTCGATCCGCCCAAGTTCGCGCCGTCCGCTGCCCATGCCGACCGCGCGGCGAAGGCCTACAAGGACATCAATATTCTCGGCTGCCGCCTGCTCAAGCCGGGCGGCCTGCTCATGACCTATTCGTGTTCCGGCGGTGTCGGGCTGGAAATGTTCCAGAAAATCATCGCCGACTCGGCGCTTGACGCCGGGCGCAGTGCCCGTATCGTTCGTCGTCTGTCGGGCTCGGCCGATCATCCGGTTGCGTTGAACTTCCCCGAAGGTGAGTACCTCAAAGGCCTGCTGGTTCAGGTGGACTGACCGGCTCGCCGTGACATCCGAACGTAATGCAGCCCTGATAAACTGAATAGATGCTTCATTTGCGCCGTCTCCTTCTCGTACTGGCAATCCTCTTCGCCCAGCTGGCGACGGGGGCGCACGCCGTCGAGCATGCGGCGGGCAACGAGCAGGGTTTGCCGACGCATGCCTGCCAGTTGTGTCTGACGGCACATGATCTTGGCGCAGCTTTGCCATCCCTGGTGGCCTTGCCGCCGGTGCTGGCTGTTCAGCTGGTGCCGGCGTCGTTTTCGGCCCATGGCCGTACTGCCTTCCCGGCGCCCATCGCGACCCAGCAGGGCCCGCCTCTTTTCTGAAATTGCCCATTTTTTACGTTTTCACGTAATAAATCCGGTTGACCGTGGCATGGCCGCGGTTGGCTGCTTGTTATGCAATTTCAGGAAACTCCCATGCAAAAATCATTTGCCATGGCGGCCTTGCTGGCCGCCTCATGCGGCGTGCAAGCCGCTTCCGATGCCGATCTGGCCGCCATTCGCGCCCAGATCGACGACATGAAGAAGACCTACGAGCAACGCATCGCCTCGCTCGAGAAAAAGCTGGCCGAGGCCGAAGTCCAGGCCAAGTCCGCCAAACCGGCTGCCGAGGTCAAGGCCGCGCCGGCGATTGTTGCCGCAGCGCCTGCGGCAACCGCCAGTGCGCGTGCCAACGGCTTCAATCCCGAGGTGTCGCTCATCCTCCAGGGGCAGTACAAGAACATGAAGGATGTTGCCGAGCGCGGCATCACCGGCTTTGTGCCGGCCGGCGGCCACGACGAACATGCGGCCGGGACCGTTGAGGGCATCAACAAGCGTGGCTTCTCGGTCAATCATACCGAGCTGATTCTGGGGGCCAGCATTGATCCGTATTGGCGCGGTCAGGCGATTCTGGCTCTGGCTGACGGCGAAGTGGAGGTCGAAGAAGCCTGGTTCCAGTCGCTCGCCATCGGTCATGGCGTCGGGCTGAAGGGCGGCCGTGTGCGCTCCGGCATCGGTTACCTCAACGAGCAGCATCCGCACATGTGGGATTTCGCCGATGCGCCGCTCATGTATCGGGCGATGTTCGGCGAGCACGCCAGCTATGCGCAGGATGGGCTGCAGTTCAAATGGCTGGCGCCGACGCCGGTTTTCCTTGAGTTCGGTGCCGAGGTCGGCCGTGGCGCCAACTTCCCGGGAACCGATCGCAACAAGAATGGCGCGGGCGCCGGTGCGATCTTCGCCCACATCGGTGGCGATGTCGGTCATTCCAACGCGTGGCGAGCCGGGGTGTCGTATTTGAAGACGAAGGCCAGTGACCGCGAGGCGGAAATCGAGGATACCAGTGGCAAGCATGCGCTGGGGAAATTTACTGGCGATTCGGCGACCTGGCTGGCTGATTTTGTCTGGAAGTGGGCGCCCAACGGCAATCCGAAGTACCAGAGCTTCAAGTTTCAGACCGAGTATTTTCAGCGCCGCGAAAAGGGTGACCTGACCTGCTCAGACGACGAGGGTGTCGGCAATGCCTGCGACCCGGGTGCCAGCGGCAGCAGCGTAACCAGCACCTACAAGACCCGCCAGTCCGGCTGGTACGCCCAGGGCGTTTTCAAGTTCACGCCGGAATGGCGCGCCGGCGTTCGCTACGAGCAACTCGACAGCGGCACGCGCGATTTCGGCCTCAACGCGAATACGCTGGTTGTCGATAGTTATCGTCCGAAGAAGGCTTCGGTCATGGTCGATTACAGCTGGAGCGAGTTCTCGCGCCTGCGTCTGCAACTGGCGCAGGACAAGTCCATGCAGGGCATCACCGACCATCAGCTGACGCTGCAGTACGTCATGAGCCTGGGCGCCCACGGCGCGCACAAGTTCTAGGAGGCCGCGATGAAGCATTTCATTTTTGCCTGTTTTTTCGGGTTGACCGCAGCAATCGCTCAAGCTGACCTCAAAATCTTCGCCACCGTGCCGGAATGGGGTGCGCTGGCGCAGGAAATTGGGGGCAGCAAGGTCAAGGTCTACACCGCGACCACCGCCTTTCAGGACCCGCACCGCATCGAGGCCAAGCCGTCGCTGCTGGCGCAGGCCCGGCAGGCCAATCTGCTCATCGCGGCCGGTGCCGATCTCGAAGTCGGCTGGTTGCCGCTGGTCCTCCGTGATTCCGGAAATTCGGCTATCCAGACTGGTCAGCGCGGGTATTTCGAGGCTGCCAACTACGTCAATCGTCTGGATGTGCCAACGACGCTTGATCGCGCCCACGGTGACGTCCATGCCGCCGGCAACCCGCACACCCATCTCGATCCGCGCAATGTGCTGAAAGTTGGCGAGGCGCTGACGGCGCGCATGGCAGAGCTTGACGTCGCCAATGCCGCAGCCTATCAGGCCGGCTATCAGGCATTTGCCGGCAAGTGGCAAACGGCGATGGCGCGCTGGCAGAAGGAGGCCACTCCGCTCAAGGGCGTTCCCGTGCTGGTTCATCACGCGTCCTTTGTGTATCTGCTCAACTGGCTGGGCATGAAGGAAGTCGGATCGCTTGAACCGAAACCCGGCATCGAACCGACCAGCGGCCATCTGACCGGTCTGCTGGCCCGCCAGCAGACGGCACCGGCCAAAATGGTCCTGCGCGCCGCCTATCAGCAGGAAGGGCCAAGTCAGTGGATGGCAGGAAAGACCGGCATGCCGGCTGTTCTGCTGCCCTACACGGTCGGCGGCACGGCAGAGGCCAGGGACTTGTTCGGCTTGTTTGACGACACCGTGCAGCGGCTGTTGAAGGGAGCCCGATGAGCGGTCTTCTCCGCGCTGAGCAGTTGGTCGTCGGCTGGCAGCAGCCGGCGACCCAGCCGCTCGATTTGACCGTTGCAGCCGGCGAAATCGTCGGCCTGACCGGCCCCAATGGCGTCGGCAAAAGCACGTTGCTCGCGGCCATTGCCGGGCGGGCCAATGTGTTTTCCGGACGCATCGAGCAGCGCCCCGGTCTTCGACTGGGCTTGCTGCGGCAGGATGTGCCGCCGGTTGTCGGCATGCCTCTGTCTGGCCGCGAACTGCTCGCGCTGACCGGTGCTTCGCCTGAAGGTCTGCCCGCCTGGCTGGCCGATCGTCTCGATGTTCGGCTCGACAAGCTGTCCGGCGGCCAGCGTCATTACCTGGCGCTGTGGGCCATTCTGCAAGCGCCAGCCGATCTGGTGCTGCTCGACGAGCCGACCAACAACCTCGATGTCGCCGGCGTCGCTCACCTGACCGAGCACCTGCGCGATCGGGCTGCGGCCGGTGCCGGCATTCTCGTCGTCAGCCACGACACGGCCTTCGTCGAGGCCGTTTGCGACCGGGTGATTGGCTTGCGGGGTCACGATGTCAGCTGAACTTTTCCTGATTCCATTCCTGACCGGCCTGGCCTGCGCCATCGTGCTGCCGGTGCTCGGTTGCTATCTGCGCCTGCGCGACGAATGGCTTGCTGCGCTGGCCTATTCGCATGTGGCTGCGGCCGGGGCCTTGCTGGCCCTGCTGGCCGGCGTGCCACCGGCGCTCGGTGGATTGTCCATGGCCGCCCTGGCCGGCGCTGGCCGGCGCCTGTTTGCCCAGCGCCTGTCCGGTGGGGCAAGCGATGCCTTGTTGCTGGTCGGCGGCTGGGCCATCACCGTGTTGCTGGCCGCCAACGCGCCGATGGCTGAACGCATGGGCCACGCCCTGTTTGACGGCCAGCTCTATTTTTCCGGCAGTCAGGAGCTTTGGCCGGTCGCTATCGGCGGCGTTGTAGCCTTGCTCGCCCTGCGTGCCTTGTCGTCCCGCCTGCTGCTTGCCCGCGTTTATCCCGATCTCTTCCGTTTGCGCGGCTTGCCAGCCTGGCCGATCCAGATTGGTTTCGATTTGATGGCGGCGCTGTGTCTGGCGATGGCGACGATGAGTCTCGGCGTGATGGGTGCCTTTGCGCTGGTCTTCATTCCGCCATGGCTGGCCTTCCGCCGTGCCGCCAATTGGCGCTCCGGATTGCGCTGGTCCCTGGCTATCGGCGTTGTGGCCTATGTCGCCGCATTCGCGCTGGCGCTCGGGTTGGATCAGCCATTCGGGCCGGTGCTGGCGCTCCTTCTGGTACTGGTGGGACTCCTCGTTGCATGAAGTCCGAGGGCATGCTAAAACTGCTGTCCCGCGTGCGGAGTTGTCATGGTTTTTTCCTTTTTCAAGAAGCAGGATAAAAAAATGCCCGAAAGGCCGGCCGCCCGACCGCGTGCGCCGGACCTGCTGCCTGAGGTAAATGCGCCCGTTGTGCGGGTTGAGGAACAACCGAAGCCGTTGCCCGAGCCGCTGCCTGATCTTGAATTCACCCCCGGCAAGCCGACCAAGCCCCTGTCTGCATCCGTCGCACCCAAGCCTGATGGGAAGCCGGCAACAGCACCTCAGCAACCCCCTGCTGCTGGTTCCGATTTCACCATCGACGATTTCGATAGCGACGATTTCACCGAATCCAGCGTCATGGGGATCGACGTCAATCAGGATGATGATCCCCTCCAGGCCTGCGTCGAGCAGGTTGTCGTGCTGTACGCCAATGGTCAGGATGGCGCTGCGCGCTCGCTGCTCGAAACCTTTGTCCGCTCCTACCGGGGCAGCGAAGGCCGGCGCTTTTGGCTACTGCTCTTTGATTTGTTGCAGGCCATGGGTGATCGGGCTGCATTTGAAAAGCTCGGTGCCGATTACGCTGAGGCTTGCGAAATGTCTCCGCCGACCTGGACGCAGGAATCGCCGGTGGCCAAGCTGGCGGCTGGCGCCGTAGGCCCGCGCAAAATATTCCTGCAAGGCGTGTTGACCGCAGAAGGTGCGCTGCCGGTTACCGAGTTCGCCAAACTGATCGAGGCCAAGGCGCAAATCGTGGTCGACTGCACCAAGCTGGTCGGGTGCGATGACGAAGTGGCAGGGCGACTGGCCGATCTGCTGAGCCATGCCAGAAAGTCCAGACTGTCGGTGACGCTGGTGGCAGTCGATGTCTTCATTGACCGTTTGAATAACCGTCTGGTGGCTGGTGAAAACGCCCACGAACCTTCATGGCGTCTGCTCCTGGAGTTGCTGCAGCGGCACGGGACGCAGGATGCCTTTGAAGAGCGGGCAGTCGATTTTGCCGTGACCTTCGAGCTCTCGCCGCCTTCCTGGGAGGAAAGGAAGGCGCTTGCCGCCGCGGCGGTTGCCGCTGCCGCTCGTCCGGCTGATGATGCACATTATCTTTCCGGCGAACTCAAAGGTTGTCGCTTTGACGACCTGATCCCTGTCATTGAAGGCAACGAGCTGCCCGTTCTCGATTTTTCCGGTGTTCGTCGTCTCGATTTCATTTCGGCTGGCCAGCTCGTCAATCGCCTTGCGCCGTACAAGGCAGCGGGTCGCGAGATCGTTATCCGCAGCCCGAACCATCTGGTCGCCGAGTTGATGGCCGTCGTCGGCCTCAACAAGCAGGCGCGCATTCTCGTTCCCAAGTCTTAAGGTAAAAACATGGAGCAATATCACGGCACCACGATCCTGTCGGTGCGCCGGGGCAACGTCGTTGCCATGGGCGGCGACGGGCAGGTCACGCTGGGCAATATCGTCATCAAGGCGACGGCGAAGAAGGTTCGCCGGCTGTATCAGGGCCGCATCCTGGCCGGCTTCGCCGGCGGTACGGCCGACGCCTTCACGCTGTTCGAGCGCTTCGAGGCCAAGCTGGAAAAGCATCAGGGCAATCTGCTGCGCTCGGCTGTCGAACTGGCCAAGGACTGGCGCTCCGACCGCGCCCTGCGTCGGCTGGAAGCCATGCTGTCGGTGGCCGATCGCGATGTGTCGCTGATCATCACCGGCAACGGCGATGTGCTGGAGCCGGAGCAGGGCATCGTCGCCATCGGTTCCGGTGGCTCCTACGCGCAGAGCGCGGCGCGGGCGCTGCTCGAAAATACCGAATTGTCGCCCCGCGACATCGTTACCAAGTCGCTCGAAATAGCTGGCGATATCTGCATCTACACCAACCGCAATTTCACGATCGAGGCCCTTGAATGACCGCGATGACGCCGCAGCAAATCGTTTCCGAACTCGACAAGCACATCGTTGGCCAGAACAACGCCAAGAAGGCTGTGGCCATCGCCTTGCGCAATCGCTGGCGCCGTTCGCAGGTGGCCGAGCCGCTGCGCCAGGAAATCACGCCGAAGAATATCCTGATGATCGGGCCGACCGGTGTCGGCAAGACCGAAATCGCCCGCCGGCTGGCCCGTCTGGCCAATGCGCCTTTCATCAAGATCGAGGCGACGAAATTTACCGAAGTCGGCTACGTTGGCCGCGATGTCGAAACGATCATCCGCGACCTGGTCGAAATGGCCATCAAGTCGCATCGCGAACGGGCCATGAAGACCATGCGCGCCCGGGCCGAGGATGCTGCCGAGGAGCGCATCCTCGACGCGTTGTTGCCAACGGCGCGCGGCCCCAACTTTTTTGCCGAAAATTCCGAGTCGACCGCAACAGAGAATACGACCCGCCAGAAATTCCGCAAGAAGCTGCGCGAAGGCGAGTTGGATGACAAGGAAATCGACATCGAAGTCGCCGCACCGGGCATGCAGGCTGAAATCTTTGCGCCGCCGGGCATGGAAGAGCTGACCCAGCAGATTCAGGGGATGTTCCAGAACATCGGCGGCGGCAAGAAAAAGTCGCGAAAATTGCCGATCAAGGAGGCGCTCAAGCTGCTCACCGACGAGGAGGCCGCCAAGCTGGTCAATGACGAGGACGTCAAGCAGGAGGCCGTGAAGGCCGTCGAGCAGAACGGCATCGTTTTCCTCGACGAACTCGACAAGATTGCCAGCCGTTCCGAAATGCAGGGTGCCGACGTGTCACGCCAGGGCGTCCAGCGCGACCTGCTGCCGCTGGTCGAAGGCACGACGGTGTCGACCAAGTACGGCATGATCAAGACCGATCACATCCTGTTCATCGCTTCGGGCGCTTTTCACCTGTCCAAGCCGTCTGACCTGATTCCCGAATTGCAGGGGCGCTTTCCGATCCGCGTCGAGCTCGATTCACTGTCGGTGGCCGATTTCGAATGCATCCTGACCCAGACCGACGCTTGTCTGACCAAGCAGTATCAGGCTCTGCTCGAAACCGAAGGCGTGCACGTTGAGTTTGCCGATGACGGCATTCGTCGCATGGCGGAAATTGCCTTCCAGGTGAATGAGCGGACCGAGAACATCGGCGCCCGCCGCCTGCATACGGTTATGGAAAAGCTGCTCGAGGAGGTGTCGTTCGTCGCCGGCAAGGCTGGTCTGGAGAAGGTTCTGGTCAATGCGGCCTATGTCGACGAGAGGCTCGGCGAAGTCGCCGCCGACGAGGATCTGTCGCGCTACGTGCTGTAAGCCTGCGGGAAATCCCGGCTGTGCGGGCGCCGTGTGTGTCCGCACAATCCACACTGTTGCCACCCCCCATTTGAGGCCTTCCGTTTGGACGAGCAAAGCCTGAGCTTTCGCCTGCTGGCCATCCTTTTCCCCATTTTCGGGATCGTCGCGGCCGGCTATTTCTACGCCCGCAAGCACAAGCCGGAAATGGCGGTGGCCAACCGGCTGAACATGGATGTTTTCGTGCCGGCGCTGGTTTTTGCCGCGATGGCCGGCAAGTCCTTCGATCTCGCGGCCTACGCCCCGCTCGCGCTCGGCGGCTTTCTCGTTCTCGCCACCTGCGGCCTGCTCGCCTGGCCGATTGCCCGCTTGTTCGGCATCCAGCCGAAGACGCTGGTACCGCCGATGCTGTTCAACAACTCCGGAAACATCGGCCTGCCGCTGGCCGTGCTGGCCTGGGGCGAGGCAGCGCTTCCGGCCGCGGTGATCCTGTTCATGGTCGAGAACACGCTGCACTTCTCGTTTGGCGCCCGGTTGCTCGACCCGAAGACGCGCTTGCTGACACTCTGGAAGGTCCCCGTCGTATTTGCCGCCATCGCGGGGTTGGCCGTAGCCGTATTCAAAATCCCGATCTGGACGCCGCTGGTCATCGCCATCAAGATGCTCGGCGATGTTTCCGTGCCCCTGTTGCTCTTCTCACTCGGCGTGCGCATGACCGACGTGTCGTTCAGCGAATGGAAGCTTGCTGTCGGCAGCGCCGTGCTGCGGCCGCTGGCCGGCATGCTGATCGCCGCCGGCGTCATTCAGCTGCTCGGCCTGCAGGGACGCGACGCAGCGATGCTGTTCGTCTTCGGCGCCCTGCCGCCCGCCGTGCTCAACTTCCTGTTTGCCGAGCGTTACAAGCAGGAACCGCAGCGTGTGGCGTCGATCGTGCTGATCGGCAATCTGGCAGCCTTGCTTTTTCTGCCGCTGGCACTCGCCTACGTGCTTTGATTTTGGCCGTTTTTTCCGGTTGACCGTGGCAATGCCGATTTACCGGCCGTAACGGTCCATCTGACGCCGGTCACGCTTGGTCGGCCGGCCGTGGATGTCGGCGGCAGGGTCCTGGACGAACTGCCGGCTATCCCGCGCCGCTTCGCGGGCACTGACACTCTCCGCGGTTTCTTCGTAGAGCAGCCGGGCTTCCGGCGCCGGGCCGCGTTTGTCCGAGAGGGCTTTGACCGTCACTTCCCAGCGCGTTTCGCTGTTGGCGATGTCGAGCCGGTCACCGATCTTGATGTCGCGTGCTGGCTTGATGGTGGCGCCATTGACCTTCACCTTGCCGCCGCTGACCGCGTCGCTGGCCAGGGAGCGCGTCTTGAAAAAGCGCGCTGCCCACAGCCATTTATCGACGCGCAGGCTCACTTGGGGAGAATGGACTCGCCGGCGTAAAGTTGCTCAACGGTTTCGCGCTGGCGAATGACGTGGATCTGGTCGCCATCGACCATCACCTCAACCGCACGCGGCCGGGTGTTGTAGTTCGAGGCCATGGCCATGCCGTAGGCGCCGGCCGACATGACAGCCAGCAGGTCACCGGCTTCCACGGCGAGCGAGCGGTCTTGACCGAGAAAGTCACCGGTTTCGCAAACGGGGCCGACGACGTCGTACTCGGTGGCCGTGCCGGCACGTGGCACGACCGGGTTGATGTCGTGCCAGGCTTCGTACAGCGCCGGGCGCATCAGGTCGTTCATGGCGGCGTCGATGATGGCGAAATTCTTGGCTTCGCCCTGCTTGAGGTACTCGATGCGCGTGAGCAGCAGGCCGGCGTTGCCGACCAGCCGGCGACCCGGTTCGAGCACCACTTGCAGCCCACGCCCGGCCAACTTGTCGAGCAGCGGCGTCAGGTAGGAATCTACCGTTGGCTGCACCTGTTCGGCGTTGTACTTGATGCCGAGGCCGCCACCGAGGTCGAGGTGATGAATCCGGATGCCTTCTGCGGTCAACTGGTCGATGAGGGCCAAAATGCGGTCGAGCGCCTCGACGAAAGGCGAGGGGTCGAGCAGTTGCGAGCCAATGTGACAGTCGACGCCGGCGATTTCAATGTTCGGCAAGGCCGCGGCGCGGCGGTAGAGGGGCAGCGCGTCGTCGTAGGCGACGCCGAACTTGGCGCCCTTGAGGCCGGTGGAAATGTAGGGGTGGGTTTTCGGATCGACGTTCGGATTGACGCGCAGGCTTATCGGCGCCTTCTTTCCCCACTGGCCGGCCACCTCGTTGAGGCGTTCAAGTTCGGGAATCGATTCGATGTTGAAACAGAAAATGCCGGTTTCGAGCGCCAGCTTCATTTCGGCAGCTGTCTTGCCGACGCCCGAAAAAACGACTTTCTTCGGGTCGGCGCCGGCGGCCAGCACGCGCTGCAGTTCGCCGCCGGAAACGATGTCGAAACCGGCGCCAAGGCGGGCGAAAACGTTCAGGATGGCGAGGCTGGAATTGGCCTTGACGGCGTAGCAGACCAGCGCACCCTGGCCAGCGGGGTGGCCGCGGAGCACGTCATGGAATTCCTGCAGCGAGGCTTCCAGCGCGGCGCGGGAGTAAACATAGGCCGGCGTGCCAAATTGTTCGGCAATGGCGGGCAGGGCGACGGATTCGGCGTGCAGGACACCGTTTTTCAGGGCAAATTGGGTCATGGGGCTTTGGGGCTGGTGGTCGTGCTAACATCCTTGGCGGCTGCCTTGCCGTTGCCCAGCAGCGGCTCAGGCGCCGGGCCGGGCGGCCGTTCAAGCTGGCCCTTCATGCCGCAGGCGGCAAGGCTCAGGATAATCAGCAAGGCGGCGATTCTGGACATGTTCGGGGCGCTGTCAGCGAAGAGCGGGATGTTAGCACACGATGGATGACAAGGAATTCAACACCCTGGCCGATGCGATGCTGGCCAGGATCGATGCAGCGCTGGAGGCCAGCGGCGCCGATGTCGACTGCCAGCTGGCGGCCGGCGGCGTGCTGGAGATCGAGTTTGACGATGGCAGCAAGATCATCGTCAATCGCCACGGCGTGGCACGCGAGATTTGGGTGGCAGCCCGCTCAGGCGGTTTTCATTTTCGCTGGGATGGCGCCGCTTGGCGCGACACCCGCGATACTGCCGAACTTATGGAGAAGCTTTCGGCGCTCGCCAGCCTGCAGGCCGGCGAACCTGTCGAACTTAACTGATCAGTCGGCGGGCGGAACACTGAGGTCAGGCTTGGGTAGTGGCACTGCCTCCTGCGCCTCTTCCTCCGCTGGCTTTTCCTTGGCCGCGTTCTCGGCGTAGATGTAGCTCCGCTCCCTGCCCTCGCCGGAGGCTATAAGCCCCTCTGGAGCCTGCGGGAGAAGCATCGGTACGTCCTTGAGCGCTCGGCTCATGTAGCCAATCCAGATCGGCAATGCCGCCGCGCCGCCGGTTTCCTTGTCGCCCAGCTTTCTCGGCTGGTCAAAGCCAATCCAGGCGCAGCCACTGACGGTCATCTGATAGCCGCAGAACCACGCGTCGAGATATTCGTTGGTAGTCCCGGTCTTGCCGGCCAGGTCCTGACGCTTCAGGACGGCCGAGGCCTTGGCTGCTGTTCCATAGATCGTCACGTCACGGAGCATGGCATCCATCAAAAAGGCGTTGCGCGGATCAATGACGCGGGTGTCTTCGTTGCCAGCTTCGGTGCCGGCGGATACGGCCAACACACGATTTCCGCCATCGCGGATTTCACGGACAACGAAAGGATTGACCCGGTAACCACCGTTGGCGAAGACGGAGTAGCCTGTCACCATCTGCCACGGCGTCACGGAGCCGGCGCCGAGGGCCATGGTCAGATAAGGCGGATGCTTGGCGGCATCGAAGCCGAAGCGCGCTGCGTAATCCTGGGCGTAACGTGTGCCGATGGACTGCAGAATGCGGATCGACACCATGTTCTTCGACTTGGCCAGCGCCGTGCGCATGCGCATCGGTCCTTCGTATTTGCCGTCGTAGTTGTGTGGTTCCCAGGCAGCAGCACCGGTCTGGCTGGCCGGAATGACAATCGGTTCGTCGGCGATGACGCTGTTCGGGCCGTAACCTTTTTCCAGTGAAGCGGAATAGATGAACGGCTTGAAGCTGGATCCCGGCTGCCGCCACGCCTGGGTTACATGGTTGAACTTGTTGCGATTGAAATCGAAACCGCCAACCAGCGCGCGAATGGCGCCATCTTTCGGGTCGACCGCAACGAAAGCAGACTCGACTTCCGGTAGTTGGCTTATCTGCCAATTACCCTTGTCGTCCTTTTGCAAGCGAACGATGGCGCTGCGCTTGAGTCGTTTGTTCTGCGGCGCCTTGTCATCCAGCATCTTGGCGGCAAACTTCATGGCATCGCCGGTCAGGGTTACCACTTCCCCGCCCTTGCGATAAACCTTGATCTGCCTGGCGTCGGCTGCCAGAACCAGTGCCGGGACAAGGTCGCCGGCGTCAGGAATGTCTTGTAGTGCTTCGTCGATTGCTTCGTCCTGGTCTGACTTGATGTCCTTCATATCCAGGTAGGCTTCGGCACCGCGATAGCCGTGGCGTTTATCGTAATCGAGGACGCCCTTGCGCAGGCTGTTGTAGGCGGCTTCCTGTTCGGCCTTGATCACGGTCGTGTAAACCTTCATGCCGCGGGAGTAAACCTCGTCGGGGAATTGCTCGGCGGCGATCTGCCTCGCCATTTCAGCGACATATTCGGCGTGGACCGCGTATTCCGCCAGCTCCCGCTTGACGATCAGCGGTTCCTTCAGGGCGGTTTCTTGTTGCGACTCGGTGATATGGCCCAATTCGCGCATGCGGCGCAGGACATATTGCTGGCGCAGCCTGGCGCGATTCGGATTGACGATCGGGTTGTAGGCCGAAGGTGCTTTGGGTAGCCCGGCCAGCATTGCCGCTTCGGCAATCGAAATATCCTTTAGCTGTTTGCCGAAATAAATCTGGGCAGCTGCCGCGAAGCCATAGGCACGCTGGCCAAGGAAAATTTGATTGATGTACAGCTCGAAAATCTGATCCTTCGAGAGATTGCTCTCGATCTTGTAGGACAGCAGCGCCTCATAGAGCTTGCGGGTGTAGGTTTTTTCGCCCGTCAAAAAGAAGTTGCGCGCAACCTGCTGGGTGATAGTCGACGCACCTTGCCGCTTGCCGCCACCGACGAGGTTGGCACCCACGGCGCGCACGACTCCGGTGTAGTCGATCCCGCCGTGCTGGTAGAAACGGTCATCCTCAGCCGCAAGGATTGCATTTTTCATGACAGCCGGGACGTCCGCAATAGCCACGACGGCACGACGCTCTTCGCCGTATTCGCCAATCAGGAATCCATCGGCGGTATACACACGCAAAGGAATTTTGGGCCGATAATCTGTAAGCACCTCAAGCGACGGCAGGTTCGGGTAGGTCAGCACAAGAACGATCAGCGCCATCGCCACCCCGATGGCGATAAGACCAATCAGAAATATGACAGGATATATAACTAGGCGCAGCGCCGGAGGCAAGGTAGGCACGGTAGTCTGATGGCTAAAATGGGAGTTGCGCGGATTATACGCCGGGCCTATTCGGTACCGTAAAATTGCTTTACACGCCTAGAGGTTATTGTTAGCATCTGAAGTGAATTATTGGTTATTTTGCTAACTTCGCATTCCGTAAGGACTTTTTGGGGGTCTGGTGGGCTTAGATATCTCAGCGTTGTTAAATCCCAAGGCGCGTTCCTTGTTCGGTTTGGACATCAGTTCGTCCGCCGTCAAGATGGTTGAACTGACGGCCAACGGAAAAGACGGCTATCGCGTTGAGCGCTACACCATAGAGGTGTTGCCCAAGGATGCGGTGTCCGATGGCAATATCGCCAATCTGGATGGCGTTGTCGACTGCGTCAAGCGTGCCTGGAAACGGATGGGCACGTCGACACGCAATGTCGCGATGGCCCTGCCGGGTTCCGCGGTGATCACCAAAAAAATCATCGTTCCGGCCGGGTTGCGGGATGAAGAGCTCGAGGCTCAGGTTGAGACCGAAGCCAATCAATATATTCCTTTCGCGATTGATGAAGTCAATCTCGACTATCAGGTCATTGGTCCGGCTCCGGCCGTGCCCGACGAACTTGAAGTGCTGATTGCGGCGTCCAAGAAAGAGCGGGTCGAAGATCGCGTCGCGGTGGCAGACTCGGCTGGTCTGAAAGCGACGGTCGTGGATGTCGAGTCCTTTGCCGCACTGGCTGCATTTGAGTTGATTGAGCGCCAGTTGCCCGACTCGGGCAAGAATCAGGTCGTTGCCCTGATCGATGCAGGCGCCAACGTCATGAATCTGACGGTCTTGCGGAATGGGCAACAGGTCTACGCTCGCGAACAGGCGTTTGGTGGCGGCATGTTGACTCAGGATATTGCCCGTCATTACGGCATGAGTTACGAGGACGCTGAGGCCGCGAAGCGGGCGGGCAATCTGCCGGAAGGCTATGAGATCGAATTGCTGAATCCGTTCATGGAAAATCTGGCGCTCGAGGTTTCTCGGGCGCTCCAATTCTTCTTTACATCCACCCAGTACAATCAGGTTGATCACATTGTTCTGGCTGGTGGTTGTGCAGTGATCCCCGGTATCGACGAGGTCGTTGCCACAAGAACCCAGGTCAATACGCTGATCGCCAACCCCTTCGCCAACATGGTTCTTTCTGACCGTGTTCGGGCAAAGAGTCTGCTCGCCGATGCATCTTCTTTGATGGTGGCCTGTGGCTTGGCTTTGCGGAGGTTCGATCCATCATGATTCGCATCAACCTCCTGCCTCATCGTGAAGAGGCGAAAAAGGCCCGGCGCGAGCAGTTCTATGTTCTGGCCGGATTGATTTCGGTGCTGGGTGTACTGATTGTGTTCGCTATCTATACGTTGATTGGCGGCGCCATCAGCAATCAGGATGATTCGAACAATTTTCTCAAGGGTGAAATCGCTGTTCTAGACAAGCAGCTTGACCAGATCAAGCGCCTGAAGGAGCAAACCCAAGCCTTGCTGTCTCGCAAGCAGGTCATTGAAAACCTTCAGCGTGATCGTGGTGAAACGGTTTACTTGCTGAGTGAATTGGTCAAGCAGGTGCCAGAAGGTATCTACCTCAAGGGGCTCAAACAGGATGGATTGAAAGTCAGTATCACTGGCCATGCTCAATCAAATGCCCGAATTTCGGCGCTGATGCGCAATTTGGAAGCCTCCCCTTGGCTGGAAGCGCCCCAATTGATAGAGAGCAAGGCGGTTGTGATCAACGGGCGCCGGATAAACGAATTTGGCATGACCTTCGTTCTAACCCGGGTAAAGCCCGAAGATGAGAAGGTGAAAAAGTGAACATCAATACTAGCTCACTGCCCAAAATCGATTTTCAGTCGATTGCCGATGATTTTCGGCTGATGAACCCGAATGATCCGGGTGCATGGCCGCTGGTTCCCAAAATCACGATTTTGATTGGCTTGTTTGCCGCGATCCTCCTCGCTGGTTGGTGGTTTGTCTGGAGTGACCAATTAACTGAACTGGAAACCAAAGAGCGGGAAGAGGAAGCGCTAAAGCAGCAATATCTTGACAAGAAGCGTCAGGCCGTAAATCTTGATCTTTATGTTCAGCAGCTCGCTGAAATTGACCGCTCGTTTGGCGCGCTACTCAAGCAATTGCCCGATAAGTCAGAAATAGAGGCCTTGCTGATAGAGGTAAATCAGGCTGGCCTTGGTCGTGGTCTGCAGTTTGAATTGTTCAAGCCGGGGCAGGAGCAGGTGAAGGACTTTTACGCAGAATTGCCGATTACCGTGAAGATCAACGGAAGCTACCATGATTTTGGTGCGTTTGCGGCCGATATAGCCAAGCTGCCTCGCATCGTTACCCTGAACAATATTTCCATAGCGCCGGTCAAGGACGGTGGGCAACTATCGCTGGATGCCACCACCAAGACGTTCCGTTATCTGGATGACGAAGAAATAGCGAAGCAAAAGAAGGCCGAGCAAGAGAAGAAGGCCGCGCAAGGAGCAAATAAGTGAAACGACTATTGCTCATCGCCGTCTGTGGTTGCCTCTGCGCTTGTTCTGGGGGTGATCACGAAGAGCTAAAACAGTGGATGGCTGAAAATACGAAGGACATGCGTGGCAATATTCCCAAATTGCCCGATGTAAAGCCCTATGAGCCGGTCCCTTACGATGTTGAGGCCACAATCGATCCGTTCAAGCCGAACAAAATTGAACCCGAGTCCAAATACAAGCAGGTCGCAGGCAAGGGGGGGGCATTTCAGCCTGATTTCGAGGCAAGGGAAGTTCGCAACAGTCTTCTAGAGAAGTACCCGATCGAGTCCCTGAAAATGATCGGCTACATGAATGTCAACAAACGCCCGATGGCAGTCGTTCAGGTTGAAGATAAGGTAAAGCAAGTCAAGGTCGGGGACTATGTGGGTCTTGATTTCGGTATGGTGACGCAGATTTCGGACACGGAAGTCCAACTGCGCGAATTGATTCAGGATTCTGCCGGGGACTGGACTGAGCGCAAGAGCTCGCTCTACCTGCAGAGCAAGGAGGGAAGCAAGAAATGAAATTCATCAACTATGCGATGGCTGTAGCCTCGGCCTGCCTTGCTTTGTCTTCTCCTGCGCGAGCAGAAGCTCCGCCGGCAAATACAATTGAAGCAGTTAACGTTGCGCAGCAGGGAAGCGACGTTGCCCTCCGAATCGACCTGAAGGAGCCGTTGTCCTCACTGCCTCCTGGTTTTAGCGTGGCCAACCCTGCAAAAATTGCACTGGATTTCCAGTCAACCGCAAATGGTCTGGGTAAGACAAGTCAGATATTCAATCAGGGCGATTTGCGCGGCATGAATGTTGTACAAGTTGGTGACCGTACGCGCGTGGTGCTGAACCTTGTGCGCAACATGAATTACAAGACCAGGCTCGACGGCAAATCCCTTTATGTGACGCTCTCGCCGATAGAGCGCCTGACGGACACGGCTGCTCAACGAACCTCGCGTTTTGCCGAAGAAAGTCTGGTTGGTTCGAAGCATGCAGTGAACGATGTAATCTTTCGTCGCGGCAAGGATGGGGAAGGACGGATCATTGTTGATCTGAGCGATACAGGTACTGGTATTGATATTCGGCAGCAGGGTGCCAACCTTGTCGTTGATTTCATGAAAACGACAGTTCCGGACCGCTTGCGCCGTAAGCTCGATGTGACGGATTTCGCGACTCCGGTCACCGCGGTAGAAACCCGATCAATAGGCGATAACGTACGAATGATTATTTCTCCCAAGGGACTTTGGGAGCACAACGCCTATCAGAGTGACAATCAGTTCATCGTCGAAGTGAAGCAGATTGTTGAAGATCCAAACAAGCTGGTGCAGGGGGCGAAGGTTGGATATCAGGGACCTAGGGTCAGCATAAATTATCAAAACGGTGACGTGCGCGCTTTATTGCGCTTGATGGCCGAAGAGCTGAATTTAAATGCGGTGATCAGTGAAACGGTCACCGGCACTACGACATTGGTGTTGAAGGATGTGCCTGCGGATCAGGTGATCGATATCATCTTTCAGCAAAAAGGTCTTGATATGCGAAAGAAGGGCAATATCATCCTGATTGCCCCGCGTGACGAAATTGCTACCCGTGAAAAGCTGGATTTTGAGTCGAAGCAACAGATCAGCGAACTGGAGCCAATAAAACTCGAACAGTTTCAGTTGAATTATCAAAAGGCGACCGATGTGGCTAGACTGTTGGCCGGCTTGCCACTGACCGGCGCAGGCGCCGCGCCAGCGGCGACACCGGGAACGAATGTCACATCGCAGCGAATTCTGAGCAAACGAGGAAGCGCGGTCGCTGATCCGCAATCGAATATCGTTTTCATTAACGACATACCAAGCAAGCTGGAAGAAATTCGTACGTTTATCCGATCAATCGATACTGCAGCAAGACAGGTGATGATTGAGGCGCGAATTGTGGAAGCGCTTGACACTTTTAACCGAGCGTTGGGCGGGAAACTGAATTTTCTAAATGGCGGAACAAACGGTTTAGGGGGTGGCGTAAAACTCGGGGGTGGAACCTACTCAACCGCAGGGCAATCGAGCAATAATACAGTTGGTGTCAATTTGCCAGCGCCATCTACCGGTGGCACGTTGGCATTTTCGCTATTTAACGCATCGCTCACACGTATCTTGAATGTTGAGCTCGCCGCACTGGAATCAGACGGTATCGGAAAGGTAATATCGAGCCCGAGAATAATCACAGCAAACAACGTCAAGGCGAAAATAGAAGATGGAACCGAAATTCCCTACGTTACGGCGAATGTGGCAGGTGGGATAGCCACCTATACTGTGGCTTTCAAACCGGCAAAACTTGTTCTCGAGGTAACACCGCAAATTACGCCGGAGGGGACGGTAAAGATGAACTTGATCGTAAAGAAAGAGGAGGCGGACTATACCAAGGCAGTAACCATCAACGGCTTCCAGAATCCACCGATCAAGAGCTCGATTGTCGAAACGAATGTGGTTGTCGAAAATGGCGGAACCGTCGTGATCGGCGGAGTATTTGTCACGGATAACCAAAATACGGTAGATAAGGTTCCCTTGCTGGGCGACATTCCATTCTTTGGCTGGTTGTTCAAGTACAAGAACGAAACTGCGACGCGTCGCGAATTGCTGGTATTCATAACGCCACGCGTAATTTCCGACAAAATGAGATTCGACTGATTGCAGCTAGATCGAACTCGTGGGGTCGGCAATGCCGGCCCTATTTTTTTGTGCTTGCTGAGTAGTCGGCTAAAATCCGTACGTGGAAAATCGTCCAAATATTTATCTCGTCGGGCTTATGGGCGCCGGCAAAACAACGGTTGGTCGCCAATTGGCGAGGCGCCTAGGTCGTCCATTTTTCGACTCCGACCATGAAATAGTTGAGCGTACTGGCGTACCTATCCCGACGATCTTCGAAATAGAGGGTGAGGAGGGGTTTCGGCGTCGCGAGGTGCAAACCATTCACGAACTCGCGGAGAGTGCCAATATTGTGATGGCCACCGGTGGAGGCGTCGTCCTCAATCCGGAAAATCGCCGCCGCCTTCATGATACGGGCTGGGTTGTGTACCTGAATGTGCCACCTGTCTTGCTGTTTGAGCGTACGCGCCACGATCGAAACCGCCCGCTGTTGCATGTTGCAGACCCACTGGCGAAGCTGGAGGAGCTGCATGCGATACGAGACCCTTTGTATCGGGAGACAGCCCATATTGTCGTGGAAGGCGGTCATCTGGTTGCCTCTGGCATCGTCCAGCATCTCCTGAGGGAATTTAACCGTCAATGCAAAACATGATTGAAACGCTAGGTGTTGCCTTGGGGGATCGTTCGTATCCCATCCATATCGGAACCGGTCTGCTAAAACGGCTTGACCTGATCCTTCCCCATATCAAACAAAAGAAGGTTGTTGTGGTGACAAACACGACTGTCGCGCCCTTGTATCTTGCAATGCTGCGGTCGACGCTTGAAAGCGGGGGTATTTCGGTATTGCCCGTTGTGCTGCCCGACGGCGAGCAATTCAAGACATGGGAAACGTTGAATCAGATCTTTGATGCCTTGCTTGGTTCGCGTTGCGAACGTGGAACGACGTTGATCTCCCTTGGTGGTGGGGTGATCGGAGACATGGGTGGCTTCGCCGCTGCCTGCTATCAGCGGGGGATGCCCTTCATTCAGGTGCCGACGACGCTGTTGTCGCAGGTCGACTCCTCTGTTGGTGGCAAGACCGCCATCAATCATCCGCTCGGCAAAAACATGATTGGCGCGTTCTATCAGCCGAAGCTGGTTCTGGCTGATATTTCGACACTGAATACGCTTCCAGAGCGCGAACTAAAGGCTGGTTTGGCAGAAGTGATCAAGTACGGCCTGATTCGAGACCCTGCGTTCTTCGCCTGGCTTGAAGAGCATCTCGAAAAACTGCTGGCACGAGATGCTTCTGCGCTGACGTATGCAATTCACCGTTCCTGCGCCAACAAGTCCGAAGTCGTCGCGGCGGATGAGCGGGAGACAGGGGAGCGTGCACTGCTCAATCTGGGACATACCTTTGGGCATGCCATAGAAACAGGCATGGGATATGGCGAATGGCTGCATGGCGAAGCCGTTGCTGCCGGCACGCTAATTGCTGCAGAGTTATCGCATCGCATGGGATGGCTGGATCAAAATGCGCTGGAAAGGATCGAGCGCATATTTGTTCGGGCTGGATTGCCGGTATTCGGCCCCAGGCTTGGTGCGGCCAGATATCTCGAATTGATGAGCCATGACAAGAAGGTGCAGGACGGAAAGCTGCGTTTGGTGCTCCTTAAGGATATCGGCAAGGCAGTCGTTTCCGATCAGGCTAGCGATGCGCAGATCGGTGCCGCTATTGAGGCCAGATGCACCTGAAAAGGGAATTGTTTTCCCATGATGTGCCTGGTTGGTGCGTTGCAGCATCTTGAATTGACAGGGGTTTGCCAGTATATTCGATGGTTGCCTCTAATTTTCCTACAGGCCGACGCTGAAATTATGATGCTCGGCTTTTTTCAACATTGACCCATGATGGCGGGTCAAGTTACTTGAAGGAATGCGTGTGATGGAACCGGGAGTACCTGAGCGGCAGGGTCTGTACGACCCCGCCAACGAGCACGATGCTTGCGGCGTGGGCTTCGTGGCCCATGTCAAAGGCCATAAAAATCATGGCATCGTCGAGCAGGGTTTATTGATCCTGAAGAATATCGATCACCGTGGTGCCGTGGGTGCCGACCCCTTGCAGGGGGATGGCGCGGGCATTCTGATCCAGATTCCGGACCAGTTTTATCGCGAAGAGATGGCTCGCCAGGGCGTGGAGTTGCCGCCAGCTGGTGAATATGGCGTCGGCATGGTTTTCCTGCCTCAGGAGGCTGCTTCCCGCCACGCCTGCGTGGAAGAGATCGAGCGTTCCGTCGTTGCCGAAGGGCAGGTTCTGCTTGGCTGGCGCGACGTGCCGGTCAATCGCGACATGCCCATGTCGCCGACCGTGCGTGCCAAGGAGCCGGTGATCCGCCAGGTGTTCGTCGGCCGTGGTCCGGATGTCTTCGTGACAGACGCCCTCGAGCGCAAGTTGTACATTATCCGTCGCCGTGCGGCCAACGCGATCAAGTCGCTGAAGCTGAAATTCGGTCAGGAATTCTACGTGCCGTCTTTCTCGGCGCGCACGGTTAACTACAAAGGTTTGTTGCTGGCTGATCAGGTTGGTGTGTACTACCTCGATCTGCAGGACAAGCGCACCGTTTCGGCGCTCGCGCTGGTCCACCAGCGCTTCTCGACCAATACCTTCCCAACCTGGGATCTGGCCCACCCGTTCCGCTATATTGCCCACAACGGCGAAATCAATACGGTGCGCGGCAACGTCAACTGGTTCAAGGCTCGCGAACAGGCGATTTCTTCGCCGATCCTTGGCGACGACCTGAAGAAGGTCTGGCCGCTGCACTACCCCGGTCAGTCCGACTCCGCCTCATTTGACAACGCGCTCGAACTTCTCGTCATGGGCGGTGGCTATTCCTTGGCGCAGGCAGTCATGCTGATGATCCCGGAAGCCTGGGAAAAGCATACCCAGATGGACGAAAACCGTCGCGCCTTCTACGAATACCACGCAGCGATGATGGAGCCATGGGATGGCCCAGCCGCTGTGGCTTTTACCGATGGCCGCCAGATTGGTGCAACCCTTGACCGAAACGGTCTGCGTCCGGCTCGCTATCTGGTTACCGATGACGATCTCGTTGTGATGGCTTCCGAATCCGGCGTGCTGCCAATTCCGGAGAAGAAGATCGTCAAGAAGTGGCGTCTGCAGCCGGGCAAGATGTTCCTGATCGATATGGAGCAGGGGCGCATCATTGATGACCAGGAGCTGAAAAACTCGCTGGCCAATGCCAAGCCGTATCGCGAGTGGATCGACAAGATCCGTATCAAGCTAGACGAAGTGCCGGCCCCGAACGAAAAATGTTCGGCTCCCGCCGCTTCGCTGCTCGATCGCCAGCAGGCTTTCGGCTACACCCAGGAAGACGTCAAGATCATTCTGGAGCCCATGGTCCAGAATGGTGAGGAAGCGACCGGCTCGATGGGCACCGACTCCGCTCTTCCGGTGCTGTCGGCTAAGAACAAGACGCTCTACAC
Organism: Betaproteobacteria bacterium; assembly: GCA_016705475.1. GTDB lineage: Bacteria > Pseudomonadota > Gammaproteobacteria > Burkholderiales > Rhodocyclaceae > Azonexus. The sequence goes on from JADIYD010000006.1 coordinate 364,813, forward strand.
CTATTTCAAGCAACTGTTCGCCCAGGTGACCAACCCGCCGATCGACCCGATCCGCGAAGAATTGGTCATGTCGCTCGTCTCCTTCATCGGGCCGAAGCCGAACCTGCTCAACACCAACGACATCAACCCGCCTATCCGTCTCGAAGTGTCGCAACCCGTGCTCTCCTTTGATGACATGGAAAAGCTGCGCAACATCGAGAAATACACCTCGAACAAGTTCCAGTCGTTCGAGCTGGATATTTGCTATCCGGTTGCTTGGGGCAAGGATGGTATTGAAGCTCGCCTCGCGTCGCTGGCAGCGGATGCCGAAGATGCTGTGCGCTCCGGTGCCAACATCCTGATTGTCTCCGACCGCAAGGTCGATGCCGAGCACGTTGCCATTCCGGCGCTGCTCGCCACGTCGGCCATCCACCAGCACTTGGTTAAGAAGGGGCTGCGCACCAGCGCCGGTCTCGTCGTCGAGACCGGTTCGGCTCGCGAAACGCATCACTTCGCACTGCTTGGCGGCTACGGTGCCGAGGCGGTTCATCCGTACGTCGCCCTCGAAACCATCGCTGGCTTCGCCAAAGGCGATGCCGAGAAGGCCGAGAAGTACACCAAAAACTACGTCAAGGCTATCGGCAAGGGGCTTATGAAGGTCATGTCCAAAATGGGCATCTCGACCTACATGTCCTACACTGGTGCCCAGATCTTCGAAGCCATCGGTCTGCAGAAGGATTTCATCGAGAAATACTTTACCGGCACGCCGTCCAATGTTGAAGGGATAGGTGTTTTCGAGGTTGCCGAGGAAGCCATTCGTCTGCACGACGAAGCCTTCTCGGGCGATCCAGTGCTGGCCAACATGCTCGATGCCGGTGGCGAATACGCCTACCGTATTCGCGGCGAAGAGCACATGTGGACGCCGGATTCGATAGCCAAGCTGCAGCACTCGACTCGCTCGGGCAAGTACGAGACTTACAAGGAATACGCCAAGCTGATCAACGATCAGACCAAGCGTCACCTGACCCTGCGCGGCTTGTTCGAATTCAAGCCGACCGGCACAGCCGTTCCGCTTGAAGAAGTTGAATCAGCCAAGGAAATCGTCAAGCGTTTCGCCACGGGCGCCATGTCGCTTGGTTCCATTTCGACCGAAGCGCACACGACGCTGGCCATCGCCATGAACCGCATTGGCGGCAAGTCGAATACCGGTGAAGGTGGTGAGGACGCCAAGCGTTTCGTGCCGCTCAAGGCGGGCCAGACCTTGTCGGAAGTGGTCGGTGCTTCGCGTATCGAACGCGATTACACCTTCAAGGAAGGCGACTCGCTGCGCTCTGCCATCAAGCAGGTTGCTTCCGGTCGCTTTGGCGTGACCACCGAGTATCTGGTCAATGCCGACCAGATCCAGATCAAGATGGCGCAAGGCGCCAAGCCTGGAGAAGGTGGCCAGTTGCCGGGTCACAAGGTCTCCGAGTACATCGGCTTCCTGCGTCACTCGGTGCCGGGTGTCGGCCTGATTTCGCCGCCGCCGCACCACGACATTTACTCCATCGAAGACTTGGCTCAGCTTATTCACGACCTGAAGAATGCCAACTCCAAGGCTTCCATCTCGGTCAAGCTGGTTTCCGAGGTTGGTGTCGGTACGGTTGCCGCCGGTGTTGCCAAGGCCAAGGCCGATCACGTCGTGATCGCCGGTTTTGACGGTGGTACGGGTGCTTCGCCGCAGTCCTCGATCAAGCATGCCGGCACGCCATGGGAACTTGGTTTGTCCGAAACCCAGCAAACGCTGGTGCTGAATCGCCTGCGTTCGCGTATTCGCCTCCAGGTCGATGGCCAGATGAAGACCGGTCGCGACGTCGTCGTTGGTGCCTTGCTTGGTGCTGACGAGTTCGGCTTTGCTACCGCGCCGCTGGTCGTCGAAGGTTGCATCATGATGCGCAAGTGTCACCTGAATACCTGTCCGGTCGGTGTTGCCACGCAGGATCCGGTGTTGCGCAAGCGCTTCTCCGGTCAACCCGAGCATGTCGTCAATTTCTTCTTCTTCGTCGCCGAAGAGGTTCGCGAAATCATGGCCCAGCTCGGTATCCGCAAGTTCGACGATCTGGTTGGCCGTGCCGACCTGCTCGATATGCGTCCCGGCATTGATCACTGGAAGGCCAAGGGTCTGGATTTCTCCAGAATCTTCTTCCAGCCGAACGTGCCGGCCGATGTGCCGCGCCTGCATACCGAAAGCCAGGATCACGGCCTTGAAAAAGCGCTCGACCACAAGCTCATTGCACAGGCCAAGCCGGCACTCGAGAAGGGCCAGAAGGTTCAGATCGAAAGCTCGATCATCAACGTTAACCGTACCTGCGGCACCATGCTCTCGGGTGAGGTTGCCCGTCGCTACGGTCATGCCGGCTTGCCGGACGACACCATCCACATCAAGCTGAACGGTACTGCCGGTCAGGCCTTCGGTGCCTTCCTGGCCAAGGGTGTGACGCTGGAACTGACTGGCGAAGGCAACGACTACGTTGGCAAGGGCCTGTCAGGTGGTCGCCTCATCATCAAACCGCATGCGGACTTCCGTGGCGATACACAGCAGAACATCATCTGCGGCAATACCGTCATGTACGGTGCGACAGAAGGCGAAGCCTTCCTCGCCGGTGTTGGCGGCGAGCGCTTCTGCGTTCGTAACTCCGGTGGTACGGCCGTGGTCGAGGGTGTTGGCGATCATGGTTGTGAATACATGACCGGCGGCACGGTGGTGGTGCTGGGCATGACAGGACGCAATTTCGCGGCTGGCATGTCGGGTGGTATCGCCTATGTGCTGGACGAGGACGGCAGCTTCAAGCATCGCTGCAATCTCGCTCAGGTTGCGCTCGAGAAGGTCCTGCCGGCATCGCGTCATGCCGCTGGCGAGCCTCTGCACCTCGGGCAGGCTGACGAGACGCAGCTCAAGGAGCTGATCACCCGTCACGCCGAATATACCGGCAGCCAGACCGCCAAGACTATTCTGGGTAACTGGGATGTCTACCGCGAGAAGTTCGTCAAAATTTATCCGCACGAGTACAAGCGCGCCCTCACCGAGATGGCTGCTGCACAGAAGGAGGCCGCATAATGGGCAAGCCGACTGGCTTTATGGAGTTCGAGCGTGTCTCCGAGTCTTACGACCCGGTTGAGCATCGCCTCAAGCACTACAAGGAATTCGTTCATACCCTGAACGACGATGAGGCCAAGGTCCAGGGCGCGCGTTGCATGGACTGCGGCATTCCGTTCTGCAATAACGGCTGCCCGGTGAACAACATCATTCCGGACTGGAATGATCTGGTTTACCGCGGTAACTGGAAGCAGGCCCTGGAAGTGCTGCATTCGACCAACAACTTCCCGGATTTCACCGGCCGTATCTGCCCGGCGCCCTGCGAAGCCGCCTGTACGCTCGGTATCAATGCCGAGCCGGTCGGCATCAAGTCGATCGAGCACGCGATCATCGACAAGGGCTGGGAAATGGGCTGGGTTGTGCCGCAGCCGCCGAAATCGAAGACCGGCAAGAAGGTCGCCATCGTTGGTTCCGGCCCGGCAGGTCTGGCTGCCGCCCAGCAACTGGCGCGCGTTGGCCACGATGTGACCGTGTTCGAAAAGAGTGATCGTCTCGGTGGTCTGCTCGCCTACGGCATTCCCGACTTCAAGATGGAAAAGACCCTGGTCGACCGTCGTGTTGCCCAGATGGAAGCTGAAGGCGTCGTCTTCAAGACAAAGGTTGTGGTCGGTGACAAGAATGTGCCGGCCGGCATCAACAACGATGCGACCACGGTTGTTTCCGCCGATCAGTTGAAGTCCGATTTTGACGCGGTCATCCTCGCAGCCGGCTCCGAAGTGCCGCGTGAATTGCCTGTGCCGGGTCGTGAACTCAAGGGTATCTACGCTGCGCTCGAATTCCTGATTCCGCAGAACAAGGAAGTCCAGCAAGGCAAGGCCAACCCGATCAACGTCAAGGGCAAGCACGTCATCGTCATCGGTGGCGGCGATACCGGCTCTGACTGCGTCGGCACCTCGAATCGTCATGGTGCTGCCTCGGTGACCCAGTTCGAACTGATGCCGATGCCGCCGGAAGAAGAAAACAAGGACCTGACCTGGCCGTACTGGCCGTACAAGCTGCGCACTTCTTCTTCGCACGACGAAGGTTGTGCCCGCGATTTCGCCGTTGCCACCAAGGGCTTCGTCGATGATGGGAAGGGCAACGTCAAGGCGCTCAAGGCTGTTCGTCTGGACTGGAAGGACGGCAAGATGAGCGAAGTGGCCGGTTCAGAATTCGAACTGCCCTGCGACAGCGCCTTCCTGGCCATGGGCTTCACCAACCCGGTCGGCGGCTTGCTGGAAGCCTTCGGCGTTGAGAAGGATGCGCGCCAGAACGCCAAGGCAACGACCGATGGCGACGGTTGCTACAAGACCAATGTCGACAAGGTTTACGCTGCCGGTGACGTCCGTCGTGGCCAGTCTCTGGTGGTCTGGGCGATCCGCGAAGGCCGTCAGGCTGCTCGTGAAGTCGATACCTTCCTGATGGGGAAGTCGTCGCTGCCACGCTGAGTCGATGATTCTCCAAAAAGCCCCGCCGCCTGAAAAGCCGGCGGGGCTTTTCAATTCTGGCTGTTTTTTCCGGTTGACCGCAGGAACCCGGCGTCGATTATTTTTTGCCGGCTGGCGAAACATTGTTCTTGCCGTGTAAAAATGCCTCCTGACAATCGGGGGGAAACATGTCAGCTGAATTGCAGCCAGCCTTGCTGGTAACTACGCCTAGTGGCGCGCTTGACGGGCACATGCTGCTCATTCTGGGGATCATGGTGCTGGCCGGTATTTTGGGTGGCGCGGCCAACTATTTCCTGGCCGACCGACGAGGCGAAGCGGGTAGCCGCGACTGGCTAAAATATCCGGTGTTCGGCATTGTCGCCGCCCTCACCGTGCCGCTTTTCCTCAACATGCTGTCGAGTACACTGCTGGAAGGCGCGCGCACCAAACCGATCGATCTTTATGTTTTTTCGGGGTTCTGCCTGATCTATGTCGTCGCTTCGCGGCGATTGTTCGAGAACATGGTGCAGCGACTGATGGCGCAGATGGATCAGGTGCGACGAGACGTAGGCCGCATTGAGCAGCAAAAGCGTGCTGAACCCATCCTCTCCACACCCAAGGCCGAAACCGAGGTGCTGAAAGTCGTCGAGCATGATCCACGAGATGTACTTTCCTACAACGACGTGGAAATCTTGCGCACCTTGTCCGAGGGGGGATTTGTGTATGGAAATCTGGTCGCAATTTGTGACAGCACCGGGCTGACCCGGGATTTCGTCAGTCAGCGCCTGACGGTGATGAAAGCCATGGGCGTCATTGAAACGCGAATCAACGACAAGAATGTATTGCACTGGTTTGTCTCGGCCCGCGGCAAGGCAGTGCTTGGCGATATTCTGGGTGGTCAGGAGCAGAAGAGCGCCTGACCTGCCGGGTGCGTCTCCCGGAAAATCGAAAGCCCCGCCGACTGAAAAGCCGACGGGGCTCTTGTTTTCTTGACGGGATTTGCGTTGGATCAAAGGCTGAGTGCTGCAAAAGCGTCGTCGGCTTCGACAGCCCGGGCCGATCATGTGAAAATGCAGATTACCCAACTTCTGATGAATTTTCTCAATATGAATATCGTCATACTCGCAGCCGGCCAGGGCAAGCGCATGCATTCCAACCTGCCCAAGGTTTTGCACCCGATTGCCGGCAAGCCGCTGGCGCAGCATGTCATCGACACGGCACGTCTGCTCTCCCCGGAAAAACTCATCGTCGTATTTGGCCACGGTGGCGATGTCGTGCGGTCCACGCTGGCGGCTGACGATATCCTTTGGGCCGAACAGGCTCAGCAACTGGGAACCGGCCATGCCGTGGCCCAGGCCATTCCAAAGCTCGGTGGCGCAGCACAGACGCTGGTGCTCTACGGCGACGTGCCGCTGACCACGGTCGGTGCTCTCAAGCGCCTGCTGCAGGCCGGCAAGGACGGGTTGTCCATTCTGACAGTCGACCTCGCCAACCCGACTGGTTACGGTCGCATGGTGCGCGACGCTGCCGGCCACATCGTGCGCATCGTCGAGGAAAAGGATGCCACGCCGGAGGAAAAGGCGATCCGCGAGGTCAACACCGGCATCATGGCGATTCCGACGGCACGCCTGGCCGACTGGCTCGGCCAGCTCAAGAACAACAATTCTCAAGGCGAGTACTACCTGACCGATATCGTTGCACTGGCCGTGGCCGAAGGCTTGCCCGTGCGTTCGGCGCAGCCCGAGGGAGAATGGGAGGTGCTCGGCGTCAACAGCAAGGTCCAATTGGCCGAACTGGAGCGCCAGCATCAACGCAACCTGGCCGACCAGTTGCTGGTCGCCGGCGTGCGTCTGGCTGATCCGGCGCGCATCGACATACGCGGCAGCCTGACGCACGGCCGGGATGTTTCCATCGATGTCGGCTGCGTTTTCGAAGGCAAGGTCGAACTGGCCGATGCGGTCGAAGTCGGCCCCTACTGCGTGCTCAAAAACGTCAAGGTGGGCGCTGGCACGCGCATTGCGGCCTTCTGTCATTTCGAGGATGCAATCGTCGGTCCGGACGGCGTGCTCGGCCCCTACGCACGTTTGCGTCCGGGCACCGAGCTCGGGCCGGAAGTGCATATCGGCAACTTTGTCGAGGTCAAGAAGAGCATCATCGGCGCCCAGTCCAAGGCCAATCATCTGGCCTACATCGGCGATGCGGAGATCGGCCAGCGCGTCAATGTGGGCGCCGGCACCATCACCTGCAACTACGACGGCGCCAACAAGTTCAAGACCATCATCGAGGACGATGTCTTCATCGGCTCCGATACCCAGCTCGTGGCACCGGTGACCGTCGGTCGCGGGGCGACGTTGGGCGCCGGCACGACGCTGACCAAGGATGCGCCGCCAGATGCACTGACCGTATCGCGGGCCAAACAGATGACGCTGCCCGGCTGGGAGCGTCCGAAAAAGGTCAAAAAATAATGGATTGGGGCTTCATGGGATTTGCGCTGGCGTCCACCCTGTCGCTGGCGGGTGGCGGCCTGCTGTTGCTCATCGGCTATATCGGCACGGTCCCGGCAGCCTTCAGCTTTGGCTGGAAGACCGGGCTGCCGGTGTTGCTGCTGCCGGTCATCGGCCCGGTCTGGTTTGCGCTGAGTCGGGGGCCGGAGTTCCGGCGCGCCGCCATCCAGCTGGTGGCCGGCCTGGCGCTGGTTGCCGTCGCAACTGGCCTGATCATGGGCCTGGGACCGCATTTTGCAGAAAAAGTCGTGGCCGAAATGATCGAGGCCGACAAAAAAACACGTTGATTCATTGCTGATTTATTGCTCAGGGAGAAGAAGATGTCCAAGTACACCACCGAGGCGCTACGTTCTGTTGCGCTGGTTGGCCATGGTGCCGCCGGCAAGACCAGCCTCGCCGAGGCCTTGTTGTTCGCGACCGGCGCCATCAGCGCCAAGGGCAGCATCGAGAAAGGCAACACGGTCGCCGATTTCGATGTTCAGGAGAAAGAGGCTGGTCACTCCCTGACGTCTGCCATCGTCAATTTTGGCTACGAAGACACACATGTTCACCTGATCGACACCCCGGGCTACCCGGATTTTTCCGGTCAGGCGATTGCAGCGCTGGCGGGTGTCGATACAGCGCTGATTGTCGTCAATGCCCAGAGCGGCATCGAACTCATGACCGAGCGCATGATGCGTTATGCGGCCGACCGCAAGTTGTGCCGGATGATCGTCATCAACAAGATCGATGCCGAAAACCTCGATCTGCCGGGGCTCGTTGCCGATATTCGCGAGCGTTTCGGCAAGCAGTGCATGCTGCTCGATCTGCCGGCCCACGGTGCGGCCGATGTCGTCGAAGTGCTCGAACACGATGCCGGCGATGCCGATTTTGAATCCGTGGCCAGCGCTCACCGGGCCCTTATCGACCAGATCGTCGAAGAGGATGAAGACCTGCTGGCACAGTATCTCGAAGATGGTGCCGACCCGACGGCCGCTGCCCTGCATGCCCCGTTCGAAAAGGCGCTGCGCGAAGGTCACCTGATTCCGATTCTGTTCACCTCAGCCAAGACGGGCGCCGGCATCAAGGAATTGCTGCACGTCCTCGCCTCGCTGGCGCCAAACCCGGCCGAAGGCAACCCGCCGCCGTTTTACAAGGGTGAGCCGGGCGACAAGACCGAACCCTTCCAGGCTGTGCCCGATGCCTCAAAGCACGTGCTGGCCCACGTTTTCAAGGTCGTGGCCGACCCCTACATGGGCAAGATTGGCGTCTTCCGCGTCCACCAGGGGACGATGAAGAAGGATATGCAGTTGTTCGTCGGCGACAGCAAGCGTCCGATCAAGGTTGGTCATCTCTTTCAGTTGCAGGGCAAGGACAGTGTCGAAGTCGACGAATTGTTCCCGGGCGACATCGGTGCCGTAGCCAAGATCGACGAGATCGATTTTGACTGCGTGCTGCATGACTCGCACGACGAAGACCATATCCATCTCGTTCCGCTCGAGTTTCCCAAACCGATGGCCGGGCTGGCCGTCGAAACCAGGAAGAAAGGTGATGAACAGCGCCTTTTCGATATCCTCGGCAAGCTGGCCATGGAAGACCCGACCTTTGTTGTCGAGCGTCACCCGACCAGCAATGAGACCGTCGTTCGCGGTCTCGGTGAAATCCACCTGAAAGCCAAGCTCGCCCGCATGGCCAGCCAGCACAAGCTCGAGGTCGATACCAAGCCACCGCGCATTCCTTATTGCGAAACCATTACCGGCTCGGCCGAGGCAATGTACCGCCACAAGAAGCAATCAGGCGGTGCTGGCCAGTTTGGCGAAGTGCATCTGCGCATCGAACCGAAGGGGCGCGGCGAGGGCTTCGAATTCGTCGATGCCGTCAAGGGTGGCGTCATTCCCGGCGTCTTCATGGCAGCCGTGGAAAAAGGCATTCGTCAGGGTCTGGAGGGGGGTGTGGTGGCCGGTTATGCGGTCGACGACCTCAAGGTTACGGTTTTCGATGGCAAGACCCACGCCGTGGATGGCAAGGAAGTCGCATTCACGATGGCTGGCCGCAAGGCGGTTATCGAAGCCATCCGCAATGCCAAGCCCATCGTCCTTGAGCCCATCGTCAGCATCGAGATCATCGTGCCGGAAACTGCCATCGGTGACCTGACCGGCGACCTGTCAGGCCGCCGCGGCCATATCACCGGCACTGACGGCCGTGGCCACGGCATGTCCGCGATCACCGGCGAAGTGCCGCTGGCCGAACTCAACGACTACCAGTCGCGCCTCAAGTCGCTGACCGGCGGCCAGGGTACCTACACCATCGAGTTCGCCCGCTATGCCGCCGTGCCGCCGAATGTTCAGCAGCAACTGGCCAGCAAGTTCCAGCTGCACGACGAGGAAGAGTGATCGGTTTGTTCCAGAGCAGGTCTTCCGCGGTCAACCGGCAAAATTGACCAAAAATGAAAAGGGGCTGAGAAGCCCCTTTTTCTTTGCCGCAATTTTGCGTGCCGGGGGTTAGTTAACCCCGCCGGACCAGTTAACGGTGGCGAGGAAAAGATAGCCGGCGCCATATACCGTCTTAATGAACGCCGGACTGTCGGCGTCCGGTTCCAGCTTGCGGCGCAGGCGGGAAATACGAACATCGATGGCGCGGTCGTTGGGGGCCAGGTCGCGTGTGCCCATCAGCTTTTCGCGTTGCAGGATACGGTTGGGGTTGCTGACAAAAACCTTCAGCAATTCGGTCTCCGCTGTGCTTAGGGCATGTTCGACGCCGCCGGGGCTGGTCAGCGTGTTGTTGCCGAGATTAAAGTGCCAGCCGGCGAACTCGGCGATCTGGCGAGCTGATGTCTCGTGACCCTCGCGCCGGCGCAAGATGCTGCGAACCCGGGCGACCAGTTCGCGTGGCTCGAATGGTTTCAGCACGTAGTCGTCGGCACCGAGTTCGAGGCCCATGACGCGATCGCTGACATGGGCGCGCCCGGTCAGGATCAGGATGCCGCAACCCGATTGGGCGCGGACGCGTTGCATGGCTTCGATGCCATCCATGTCGGGCAGGCCGAGGTCGATGATGCAAAGGTCAGGTGCCAGCGTGCGCAGGCGGCGCAGCAGGTCGCCGCCGCTGCGGCACCAGGCGGTGCGAAAGCCGAAATCGGCCAGTACCTGCTCGATGATCTTGGCGACATCGGGATCATCCTCGACGATGGTGATCAGCTTGGTGGGTTCGGTGTCTCTCATGTTTTACCTTGGTGTGCTGCTTGCAGGGCGCGAGCCAGATCCTGGCGGACGAAGGGTTTGGCCAGAACCGGCAGGGCGTTGGCGTCTTCCGCTTCGGCTTCGTCGGTGTAGCCGCTCATCAGCACGAAACGCATGTTCGGGCGCTCGGCCAGCACCCGTTCGGCCAACTGCCGGCCATTGAGGCCGCCGGGCATGATGACGTCGCTGACGACGATGGCGATATCGGCGATCTGCTCGATCATGGCCAGTGCCTGATCACTGTCTTCGGCCTCGATGACCGGATAGCCGAGGTCGATCAGTTGCTGGCGGATCACCCGTCGCACGTTCGGCTCATCTTCGACCAGCAGCACCAGTTCGCCGCCGTGAGGGAAGGCGGCCTCTTCGCCCGGTAGGTCGACATCCGGCTCCGGCGCGGCCAGGGGCAGCACCATCAGGACGGTGGTTCCCTGCTCTGGCTGGCTCTGGATCGAAATGCCGCCGCCCGATTGCTTGGCGAAGCCGTAGGCCATGGCCAGACCGAGGCCGCTGCCCAGCCCCAGGCGCTTTGTGGTGAAAAACGGCTCGCAGGCGCGGGCGAGGGTGGTGGCGTCCATGCCGCTACCGTTGTCGGCGACTTCGATCAGCGCATAAAGGCCGGGTGAGACGTCGAAGGCGGTGGCATCGGCGGATAGCTCGACGGCGCGTGCCGCGATGTGCAGGCGGCCGCCTTGTGGCATGGCGTCGCGGGAATTCAGGGCAAAGTTGAGCAGGGCGCTTTCAAGCTGGCCAGGATCCACCAGCGCGTGCACCGTGGTGCCGGCCATGTCGGTCGATACGGCAATTGATTCGGGCAGCGAGCGGCGCACCAGCTTGCCCAGGTTGACAATGAGCTGGCCGATATCGACGGTCTGCGGTTCCAGCGGCTGCTGCCGCGAAAAGGTGAGCAGCCGCTTGATCAGCTGGACGCCACGCCGAGCCGATTGCAGGGCGGGCTCGACGAATTCGTTGACCTCGGCGTCGTCCGGGCGGTGATCCTGCAAGGCGGCGAGGTTGCCGATGATGACGGTGAGCAGGTTGTTGAAGTCATGCGCCAGGCCACCGGTCAACTGCCCGATGGCCTCCATTTTTTGCGCCTGAACAAGCGCGGCCTGCATGCGTTTTTGCTCGGTGATTTCGTACGAAAACACAAAAAATCCGAGTGTTTTCCCGTCGACCGTAACTTCCGGCACCAGCGTACTGCGGGCGAAGACGGGTTGCCCCTGACGCACCATCTGGTACTCGTAAGTGACCTGCTGGCCGGCCAGCGCTCGGCGCACCGGGTCGCGAACCTGTCCATAGACCTGGGGGCCGATGACATCGAGCACGGCGCGCCCGGTGACACCGCCTTCCGGGTGGCCGTACCAGTCCGAGTAACCCTTGTTGGCGTACTGGTAGACCTCGTTCTGATCCACGTAGCCGATCAGGATGGGAATGGTGTCATTGATTAGGCGCAGGCGCTCTTCGCTGCGGCCCAGCGCGGCAGCAATGCGTTCGTTTTCCTCGCTGGCCCGACGCAGGTTGGCGTTGGCGTTTTCGAGCTGGGCCGTGCGCCGGCGCACCCTTTCGTCAAGCTGGATATTCTGGTGTTCGGTCAGGTGCTCTATGTAACGTTGTTCGGTGACGTCGCTATATAGCGTGACGAAGCCCTTGTGCGGCAAAGGTTCGCCGCGGAGCAGCAGGACGCGGCCGTTGGGGCGCTGGCGTTCAGTGACGTGGGGCACAAAGTTTTTCGTCGCGGCGACGCGCTCGGCGATCTGCGTCTCGATGTCGCCCGGGCCGTATTCGCCCCGCTCGGCGTTGTGGCGAATGAAGGCGGCGAAGGGCGCGCCGATGTAGGCCAGTTCGCTGGGGAATTCGAGTAGCGTCAGAAAGGTTCGGTTCCACGCCACCAATCGAAGGTCAACGTCGAACACGGTGATGCCCTGATCGAGCAAATCGAGCCCGGCCTGCAGCATTTCAGGGCGCGGCTTGGGGTCGGTCGAGGTGGCATTGATACGCATCGGGCGATTCTAGTTCAGGCGTCAATGGGCAATCCGCAATGTAACGATTCGTTACATTCTGCCAATAGTTGCGCAAGAGTGTTTTGCCATTCTTACACCAAATAAAAAAACTTGCCCCAAAGAGAACAGCACTCGGCAAGAAATCGTGAGGAGATAAATCGTGGTGAACCCGTATACCGTTGGGCTGGATCAAAATCCGGCCAACTTTGTTGCACTGTCCCCGCTCAGTTTTCTCGAGCGCTCGGCCTTTGTTTATCCGAGGCGTATCTCGGTGATCCAGGGCGCCCGCCAGTACACCTGGAAGGAAAGCTACGATCGTAGCCGCCAACTGGCTTCCGCCTTGAAGAATCGCGGCATCGGCAAGGGCGATACGGTCGCCGTCATGCTGCCTAACACGGCGTCAATGTTCGAATGCCACTTCGGTGTGCCGATGACCGGCGCTGTACTCAATACCCTGAATACTCGCCTTGATGCCGAGGCCATCGCCTTCATGCTGGCTCATGGCGAAGCCAAGGTGCTGATTACCGATCTGGAGTTTTCCAAGGTGGTCAAGGCCGCGCTGGAACTGCTCGAAGGGCCGAAACCGCTGGTCATTGACAGCCTGGATCCTGATTACACCGAAGGCGAAGCGCTGGGTGAAAAGGACTACGAAGCTTTCCTGAACGAAGGCGAGCCGGATTTTGCCTGGAAACTGCCAGACAACGAGTGGGATGCCATTGCGCTGAATTACACCTCAGGAACCACCGGCAACCCGAAGGGTGTGGTCTACCACCATCGCGGCGCCTACCTGAATTCGGCTTCCAACATCATTTCCTGGGGCATGCCGCCGCACTCCGTGTATTTGTGGACGCTGCCGATGTTCCACTGCAACGGCTGGTGCTTCCCGTGGACGCTGGCCGCCAATACCGGCACCAGCGTTTGCCTGCGCAAGGTTGATCCGGCCCTGATTTTCGGCCTGATCAAGGAGCACAAGGTCAGCCACATGTGCGGCGCACCGATCGTGTACGGCATGATGATCAATGCCCCGGCCGCGCTCAAGGAAGGCATCGAGCATCAGGTCAACGGCCTGATCGCCGGCGCTGCGCCCCCCGCCGCCATCATCGAGGGCTGCGAAACGATGGGCTTCAACATTACCCACGTTTATGGCCTGACCGAAACCTACGGCCCGGCCTCGGTTTGCGCCAAGCACCCGGAATGGGAAAAGTTGCCAATCGACCTGCGTGCCGCCCGTAACGGCCGTCAGGGCGTGCGCTACCACATGCAGGAAGGGATCGAAGTGCGCGATCCCGTCAGTCTTGAGCCGGTGCCGTGGGATGGTGAGACGATGGGTGAAATCATGTTCCGCGGCAATCTGGTCATGAAGGGGTATCTGAAAAACCCCAAGGCGACTGAAGAGTCCTTCGCCGGTGGCTGGTTCCATACCGGTGACCTGGCCGTCGTCCATAGCGACGGTTACGTCAAGATCAAGGATCGCTCGAAGGACGTCATCATCTCCGGGGGCGAAAACATTTCGTCGCTGGAAGTCGAGGACGTGCTCTATCGCCACCCGGCGGTCATCGCTGCGGCGGTGGTGGCCAAGCCTGACGAGAAGTGGGGCGAGGTGCCGGCTGCCTTCATTGAGTTGAAGGTCGATGCCAAGTGCACTGAAGCCGAAATCATTGAGCACTGCCGGGCGCATCTGGCTCGCTTCAAGGTGCCGAAGACCGTGGTGTTTGGCGAACTGCCGAAGACCTCGACTGGCAAGATCCAGAAATACGTCCTCCGCCAGCACGCAAATTCGGCGCTCGCCATTGAGTAATCCGCAGGCCCCTTGTTTGCCATGCTGTGGCTGGCAGGGGGCTGCGTGTTCGAAAAGGAAAATCCCATGAAGATACTTGTTCCCGTCAAACGGGTCGTTGATTACAACGTCAAAGTCCGCGTCAAAGCTGACGGTACCGGTGTCGATCTGGCCAACGTCAAGATGAGCATGAACCCCTTCGACGAAATCGCCATCGAAGAAGCCGTCCGCCTCAAAGAAGCCGGCATCGCCACGGAAGTCATCGCCGTCTCCTGCGGCGTCGCCGCCTGCCAGGAAACCCTGCGCACCGCCATGGCCATCGGTGCCGACCGCGGCATCCTCGTCGAAACCGACGTTGACCTGCAGCCGCTGGCCGTCGCCAAGCTCTTGCAGGCCCTGTGCGCCAAAGAACAACCGCAAATCGTCATCTGCGGCAAACAAGCCATCGACGACGACGCCAACCAGACCGGCCAGATGCTCGCCGCCCTGCAAAACTGGCCGCAAGCCACCTTCGCCTCCAAAGTCGTCATCGCCAACGGCAAAGCCAGCGTTACCCGCGAAATCGACGGCGGTCTCGAAACCCTCGAAATTTCCCTGCCGGCCGTGGTCAGTACCGACCTGCGCCTGAATGAGCCGCGCTACGCCACGCTCCCCAACATCATGAAAGCCAAGAAAAAGCCGCTCGACACCGTCAAGCCGGCCGACCTTGGCGTCGACGTCACGCCGCGCCTGACCACCCTCAAAGTCGCCGAACCTGCCAAGCGCAGCGCCGGCATTCGGGTTGCCGACGTCGCCGAACTCGTCAACAAACTCAAGAACGAAGCCAAGGTGATCTAAATGACCATTCTCGTTATTGCCGAACACGACCACCAGCAACTCAAGGCCGCCACCCTCAACACCGTCGCCGCTGCCCAAAAGATCGGTGGCGACATCCACGTCCTCGTCGCCGGCAGCAACTGCAACGCCGCCGCCCAGGAAGCCGCCACCCTCAGTGGCGTCAGCGCCGTCAAGGTCGCCGACGCCGCCCACTACCAAAGCCAGACCGCCGAGAACCTGACCGCGCTGGTCATCGCCCACGCCGCCGGCTACAGCCACATCCTCGCCCCGGCCACCACCTTCGGCAAGAATCTCATGCCGCGCGTCGCTGCCTTGCTTGATGTCGCCCAGATCTCCGAAATCACCGGCGTCGAATCAGCTGACACCTTCGTTCGCCCGATCTACGCCGGCAATGCCCTGGCCACCGTGCAGAGCGTCGATGCCGTAAAAGTCATCACCGTGCGTACCACGGCGTTTGACGCGGTCAACCGGGAAAATGCGGCAAAAATCGAAAGTATCAGCCCGGCCGCCGACACCGCCCAAACCACACTCACAAACAGAGAACTCACCAAGTCCGAGCGTCCTGAACTTGGTGCCGCCAAGATCATCGTCTCCGGTGGTCGTGGTCTGGGCAGTGGCGAGAACTACCACAAGCTGCTCGAGCCGCTCGCCGACAAGCTGGGTGCCGCCCTTGGTGCCAGCCGCGCCGCCGTCGATGCCGGCTTCGTGCCGAACGACTACCAGGTTGGCCAGACCGGCAAGATCGTTGCGCCGCAGCTCTACATCGCGGTCGGCATCTCGGGTGCCATCCAGCATCTGGCCGGCATGAAGGAGTCGAAAGTCATCGTCGCTATCAACAAGGATCCCGATGCACCGATCTTCCAGGTGGCGGATTACGGGCTGGTGGCTGACCTGTTCGAAACCATTCCGGCCCTCGTTGCCGCCATCTAAACAAGCATTACGGAGAGAAACCCATGAGCACCTATATCGCCCCGATTCGCGACATGCAGTTCGTCCTCAACGAAGTGGCCGGCCTCTCAGACATTTGCGCCCTGCCCGGTAATGAGGAATGTTCCGTCGATCTCGTCGAGTCCATTCTTGACGAAGCCAGCAAGTTCGCCACCGGCGTCCTTGACCCGATCAACAAGGTGGGCGACCAGATCGGTCACGTCTGCAAGGACGGCGTTGTCACGACGGCGCCCGGCTTCAAGGAAGCCTACAAGCTGTTTGCCGAAACCGGCTGGAACTCCATGCCTTTCGATCCGGAATATGGTGGTCAGGGTTTGCCGGCGGTCGTTTCGATGGCCGTCAATGAAATGTGGAAGGGCGCCAACATGGCCTTCGGCCTGTGCCCGATGCTGACCGGCGGCGCTATCGAAGCTATTGCCCACCACGCTTCCGACGAACTCAAGCAGATCTACCTGCCGAAGATGATCGAAGGCACGTGGACTGGCACCATGAACCTGACCGAGCCGAATGCCGGCTCCGATCTGGCCGCCATTTCCTCCAAGGCCAAAGCGGTCGGCGACGGCAGCTATCTGGTCAGCGGCACCAAGATCTTCATCACCTGGGGCGAACATGACGTCGCCGAGAACATCATTCACCTCGTGCTGGCCCGTCTGCCGGATGCGCCGCCGGGACTGAAGGGCATTTCACTCTTCCTCGTCCCGAAGTTCCTGGTCAATGCCGATGGCTCGCTGGGCAAGCGCAATGACCTGATCTGCGCTTCGATCGAACACAAGCTCGGCATCCACGGCAGCCCGACCGCCGTCATGTCCTATGGCGAGAACGAAGGTGCCGTCGGCTACCTGATCGGCGACGAAAACAAGGGCATCGGCTACATGTTCACGATGATGAACCACGCCCGCGTCAATGTCGGCCTCGAAGGCGTCGGCATCGCCGAGCGCGCTTACCAGCACGCGCTGTGGTACGCCCGCGAACGCGTTCAGGGCAAGATCATCGGTGACAACTCAGGCGAAAAGAAGACCATCCTGCATCACCCGGATGTCCGCCGCATGCTGATGGACGTCAAGTCGCGCACCGAAGCCATGCGTACGTTGGCTTACTACTCTGCCGCCAACATCGACCGTGCCCATGCCGGCGATGCGGCTGCCCAATCCCGCGTCGATCTGCTGACGCCGGTCGTCAAGGGTTGGAGCACGGAGCAGGGCGTCGAGTTGTCGTCGACTGCGCTGCAGGTTTTCGGTGGCGTCGGCTTCGTCGAAGAAACGGGTGCCGCCCAGTATTACCGCGATTCGCGCATCACGACCATTTATGAAGGGACGACGGCGATTCAGGCCAACGATCTGGTCGGTCGCAAGCTGGCTCGCGAAAAGGTGCCGGGCGCTGCGATGAAGACGCTGATTGCCGAAATGAGCGCAACGGCTGAAGAAATTGCCGGCGACGCGCAACTGGCAACGATTGCGGTCAACCTGAAAAATGGCATCAATTCCTTGTCGACCGCAGCAGACTGGATTTTGGCCAACTACGACAGCGCCCCGGCTGCCGTTCATGCTGGTTCCGTGCCTTTCCTCAAGCTGACCGGTATCGTCGTTGGCGGCTGGTTGATGGCCAAGTCTGCAGCGATTGCCGTCAAGCACCTTGCCGAAGGAACGACCGACGACTTTTACAAGGCCAAGCTGGCGACAGCGACTTACTTCGCTGCCCACCAGATTCCGTTCGCCGCTGCCTATGCCGCTGAAATCATCGGCGGTAGCGACTCGGTCTTCGCCCTACCTGAAAACCTGTTCTGATCATGACCATGCGCACCGATCGCGATGCGATGGAATACGATGTCGTGATCATCGGCGGCGGCCCTTCGGGGCTGTCGACGGCGATCCGCATCAAGCAATTGGCCGAGCAGAGCGGCAAGGAAGTCTCGGTTTGCCTGCTCGAAAAAGGCTCCGAAATTGGTGCCCACATCCTGTCTGGCGCCGTGCTCGAACCGCACGCGCTGGCTGAACTTTTCCCCGACTGGCAGGAACGCGGTGCTCCGCTCAACACGCCGGCCGGAGAAGACCGACTGCTGTTCCTGACAGAAACCGGCTCGTACAAACTGCCGACCCCGCCGCAGATGGGTAACCACGGCAACTACATCATCAGCCTGGGCAATCTGGCCCGCTGGCTCGGTGAGCAGGCCGAGGCGCTGGGTGTCGAAATCTACCCGGGTTTCGCCGCAGCTGAAGTGCTTTATCACGAAGATGGCTCGGTCAAGGGCGTCGCCACCGGCGACCTCGGCATTGGCAAGGATGGCCAGCCCGGCCATAATTTCCAGCCCGGGATGGAGCTGCACGCTCGCCAGACAATCTTTGCTGAAGGTTGTCGCGGTTCGCTGACCAAGGAACTGTTCGCCAAGTTCAATCTGCGCGACGGCGTCGATCCCCAAACCTACGGCATCGGCATCAAGGAGCTGTGGGAAATCGATCCAGCCAAGCACCAGCCGGGGCTCATCGTGCATACCGTCGGCTGGCCGTTGCAGTCGGATACCTACGGTGGCTCGTTCCTCTATCACCTCGAAAACAACCTGGTTTCCATCGGCATGGTCGTCGGTCTGGATTACAAGAATCCATGGCTGTCGCCCTACGAGGAATTCCAGCGCTACAAGACGCACCCGGCGATCCGTGGCTTTTTCGAAGGCGCCCGCCGCATTTCCTACGGTGCTCGTGCGTTGTCCGAAGGCGGCTACCAGTCGATTCCCAAGCTGACCTTCCCGGGCGGCTTGTTGATCGGCGACACGGCCGGCTTCCTCAATGTGCCGAAGATCAAGGGCACGCACATGGCGATGAAGTCGGGCATGGTTGCAGCCGAGGCTGTCTTCGAGCATCTGTTCAAGGACAACGCCGGGGCGGAAGCCACGGAATACGCCGAGCAGATCAAGAAGTCGTGGCTGTGGGACGAGCTGTACAAGGTTCGCAACATCCGCCCGGCCTTCAAGTGGGGGCTGTTCGGCGCGCTGGCTTACGGCGCCATCGACACCTACGTCTTCAAGGGCAAGGCGCCGTGGACCATGCATCACCACGACGACCACAGCCAGCTGGGTGACAAGAACAGTCATCCGAAGATCGCCTATCCGAAGCCGGATGGCCAGCTGACTTTCGATCGTTTGTCATCGGTTTTCCTGTCGGCGACGAACCATGAGGAAAACCAGCAGACGCACCTGCGCCTCAAGGATGAAAGCATCGCCATCAGCGTGAACTACGCCAAGTACGGCGCGCCGGAAACGCGCTACTGCCCGGCCGGTGTGTACGAAATCCTCGGCGAGGACGAAGGCAAGCCGCGCCTGCAGATCAACGGGCAGAACTGCCTGCATTGCAAGACCTGCGATATCAAGGACCCGACCCAGAACATCAACTGGACGGTGCCGGAAGGTGGCGGTGGGCCGAACTATCCAAACATGTAGTTCAAATTGAGCCGACCGGGAACATTCCACGGTCGACCGGAAAAAAACACGAAAACCCGAGAACAGCGCAGCAACACCAATTTATCGGAGTTTCCAGGAGGTCATATGTCACAACCCAATATCCAGGCGAAGATTCGGAGCAATCCGCGATTCGCCGAACTTGTCGGCAAGCGCACCCGCTTCGCCATTATTCTGTCGCTCGTCGTGCTGGTGCCTTACTACACCTTCATGTTCTTCGTCTCCACGCAGCCGCAACTCTTCGCAGCAAAAATCAGCGAAGGCAGCGTTATCACCATCGGTTGGCCGATTGCCGCGCTGTTCATCATCGGTGGCTGGTTGCTGACGGGTGTCTACGTCAATCGTGCCAATGGTGAATTCGACAGCATTACCGAAGAAGTGCTGAAGGAGGCCCGCAAATGAAGCGTTCCCTTACCGCACTGATCGCCGGTAGCCTGCTGGCTGTCTCGTTTGCCGTCTTTGCAGCCGGTGGCGCCATAGAAGGCGTCGAGAAACAGCCGGTCAATTTCAGCGCCATCGCCATGTTCATGATCTTCGTCATCGCCACGCTCGGCATCACGAAGTGGGCGGCCGGCAAGACCAAGACGACGGCTGACTTCTACACCGCTGGCGGCGGCATCACCGGTTTCCAGAACGGTCTGGCCATTGCCGGTGACTACATGTCCGCCGCAACGCTGCTCGGTCTGACCTCGATGGTCTATTTCAAGGGCTACGACGGTTTCATCTACGCCGTCTGCTTCTTCATCGGCTGGCCGATCATCCTGTTCCTGATGGCGGAACGTCTGCGCAATCTCGGCAAATTCACCTTTGCCGACATCGCCTCCTACCGCCTCGACCAGAACCGCATCCGTACCTTTGCGGCCATCGGTTCGCTGACTGTCGTCTGCTTCTACCTGATCGTCCAGATGGTCGGTGCCGGCCAGTTGATTCAGCTGCTGTTCGGTCTGGAATACAACACTGCGGTAGCTGTGGTTGGCGTGCTGATGATGGTGTACGTCACCTTCGGCGGCATGACGGCAACGACCTGGGTGCAGATCATCAAGGCCTGCCTGCTGCTCGGCGGCGGTATCACGCTGATGCTGCTCACCCTGGCGCAATTTGACTGGTCGCTCGACAATCTGTTCACCAAAGCTATCGAGTCGCACAAGCTGGGCGAAAAGCTGATGTCACCCGGCTCGCTGATGGCTGATCCGATCTCCGCCTTCTCGCTGTCGCTCGGCCTGCTCTTCGGTACCGCTGGCCTGCCGCACATCATGATGCGCTTCTTCACCGTGCCGAACGCCAAGGAAGCCCGCAAGTCGGTGTTCTACGCGACCGGCTTCATCGGTCTGTTCTTCCTGGTCACCATGGTTCTCGGCGCGGCGGCAATCACCATCGTCGGTACCAACGGAGCCTTCTTTGAAGGTGGCGTGGTTGGCGGCAAGCTGATCGGTGGCGGCAACATGCCGGTCATGCACCTGGCCAAAGCGGTTGGCGGCGACATCTTCCTCGGCTTCCTGTCGGCTGTCGCCTTCGCCACCATCCTGGCTGTGGTTTCCGGTCTGGCCCTGGCTGGCGCATCGGCTATCTCGCATGACCTGTACGCACGCGTGATCAAGAAGGGCACGGCAACCAGCGCGCAGGAAATGAAGGTTACCCGTTTCGCTTCTGTTGGCCTGGGCATCACTGCCATCCTGCTCGGCATTGCCTTCAAGGACCAGAACGTGCTGTTCCTCGTCGCGCTGGCCTTCGGCGTCGCTTCCTCGGTCAACTTCCCGGTTCTGATCCTGTCTATGTACTGGAAGGGCCTGACCACCCGTGGTGCACTGTGGGGCGGCATCGCCGGCCTGGTCTCGTCGGTTGGTCTGGTGATCCTGTCGCCGACCGTGTGGGTCAAGATTCTCGGCAACAAGGCCGCCATCTTCCCGTACGACCATCCGGCCATCGTTTCGATGACGCTCGCCTTCTTTGTCACCTGGCTGCTGTCGGTGACCGACAAGAGCGTTCGTGCTGGCAAGGAAAAGGAAGCCTACGAAGAGCAGTACATCCGTGCGCAAACCGGTCTGGGCGCTTCCGGAGCCCACGACCACTAGGGATTTAATCTCCTCTGCGGGTGAGATATCGGGAGAACAGCGCCCGTAGTCTCATTCTTTACAGGGGCCTTCGGGCCCCTTTTTTTTGGAGTTGGCATGAATCCGGATATCGATATTCCCTTTCGCGGCATCGTCGAGCAATCCCTGGCCGGCATGTATGTCATTCAGGATGAAGTTTTCCAGTATGTGAATGCAACCTTCGCCGGCATGCTGGGCTATACGCCGGAAGAAATGACCGGCATGCATCTTCGCCAGGCGGTCGTGCCGGAAATGCAGGAAGCGACCATCGCCAATTTCCATCGTCGGATCAGTGGCGAAGTGCCGAGCATCCGCTATACGACCATCGGCAAGCACCGGACAGGCGAATCGGTGCACCTTGAGGTGCATGGGTCCAGCGTGCTATTTCGAGGTCGGCCAGCGGTTGTCGGCGTCGGCATCAATATCACCGAGCAGTTGCAGCAACAGGAAGCGCTGCGCCAATCCCGCGAACGCTTGCGCGAACTCGCGGCCTACATCAATACCGTACGCGAGGAGCAGCGCACACGTATCGCCCGTGAACTGCATGATGTCGTCGGCGGCATGCTGACTTCGATGAAGCTTGATATTCAGCGAATTAACCGGCGGACAGACGATCCGGAGATGAAGACCATCGTCGGCGATCTGTTGCTCCTTGCGCAGGAAAGCATCGACACCGTGCGCAACATTTCCGAGGATTTGCGGCCTGGCGCACTCGATCACCTTGGTCTGGGTTCGGCCTTGCAGGCCATGCTGCACCAGTTTTCGGAGCGCACTGAGGTGATTTGCCAGTTGCTGGCCGAGGGCTTCGATGTGCAGTTATCGCAGGCACGGGCAACGGCGGTATATCGGATTTGTCAGGAGGCACTGACCAACATCGCTCGCCATGCTGGTGCCACGCAGGTAATCGTGCGCCTGGAAAGCAGTGCGGGCTGGCTGACGGTCGAAATTGAGGATAACGGGCGCGGCTTCACCAGCCTGACACCCACCGGCAAGAGCATCGGCCTGGTCAGCATGGCCGAGCGCGCCCGCGAGTTCGGCGGCAGTCTGGCGTCGCGGCCGGGCGCGACGGGCGGCATCTGCCTGATTCTCTGCCTGCCGCTGGAGGATCATTGATGATCGAAATCCTGATGGTGGACGATCACACCATCTTTCGCACCGGTATCCGCCGTCTGCTTACGGATGAAAACGATATGCGCATCGTAGCCGAAGCCGGGAACGGCCATGAGGCAATCGAACATCTGCGTCGCCGCGCCTTCGATCTGGTTCTGCTTGACGTCAATATGGGTGGTCGCAGCGGTCTTGACACCATGCGCCGCATACGTGAAGAGTGGCCGCGCTTGCCAGTGATCATGCTGTCGATGTACCCGGAGGAACAGTACGCCCCGATGGCTTTCGCGCTGGGCGCCAACGGCTATTTGTCCAAGGATCGCGACGCCGAGCAGTTGGTCGCGACGATCCGCGGGACCACCGGCGGCGGCTGCTATCTGCCGCCGGGCATGCAGCGAAGTGTCATGCGTCAGGGTGGCGGCGCGCCCTTGCATCAGCGCCTGACCGAGCGTGAGTGGGAAATACTGCGACTGATCATCCAGGGCGTTTCGCTGACCGAAATCGGGGTGCGCCTGTCCCTGAGCGTCAAGACCATCAGCACCTACCGGACACGCCTGCTGGCCAAGCTGAATCTGGCGAGCAATGCCGAACTGGTGCGTTATTGTTTGGAGCAGGGAATCAGCGACTGAAAACCGTTGCTGCGGCTGGCACTATGGCGCCAGCCGCAACTTGTGGGCGAGCTACAGCAGGTTCATCTTTTTCGCTGCTTCCCGAAGTTCACCGCGGAAGTCAGGATGGGCTATGCCGATTAGCGCTTCGGCGCGCTGCTTGGCCGTTTTCCCCCGGAGCTGGGCAACGCCGTACTCGGTGACGACGTAGTTGATGTCGTTCTTGCTGGTGCTGACATGGGTGCCCGGTGCCAGCGTTGGCACAATGCGTGAAATGCTGGTGCCCTTGGCAGTCGACGGCACGACGATGAACGCTTTGCCACCATTCGAACGATTCGCCGCCCGCACGAAATCGGATTGACCGCCGGTGCCGGATATTGGCGAGAAGCCCAGTGTTTCCGAACCGCACTGGCCGATCAGATCAACCTGCATGGTGGCGTTGATGGCGATCAGATTGTCATTTTGGCCAGCCAGATACGGGTCATTGGTAAAGCTGGAAGGATGGAGTTCCAGCGCCGGATTGCGGTGCATGAACTGGTAGAGTTTCTTTGAGCCCATGGCGAACGTGGCCAGGATCTTCCCGGGGTGATAGTTCTTGCGGCGATTGGTGACCGCGCCCGATTCGACCAGGGTCATGATGCCGTCGCCGAGCATTTCGGTATGGATGCCGAGGTCGCGCTTGTGGGTCAGTTGCATGACGACCGCGTCAGGGATTCCACCGTAGCCGATTTGCAGCGTGGCGCCATCCGGGATCATGTCGGCCACATATTTGCCGATTGCTTCGTGAACCGGGCCGATGGTCGGCAAGCCCACTTCGGGAATCGGCTGCTCGCTCTCGACAATGGCCGCCACCTGCGAGATATGCACGTGGCAGTCGCCGTGCGAAAAGGGGACGCCCGGATTGACTTCCAGGATGACGGCGCGCGCCTTGCCGACCGCGGCCATGGTGTAATCGGCGGCCAGCCCGAGCGAAAAATAGCCGTGCTCGTCCATAGGCGAGGCGACGCTGAAAACCACATCGGCCGGACTGAGTCCCTGTTTGATCAAGCCGGGCAATTCGGAAAAATAGGCTGGCAGATAGTCGTTCCAGCCCTCCTGGCCGCCGGGCCGTGAGGCCGGCCCGAAGAAATAGGCGACGTGGCGGACGTGCTGGGTGGTTTCCGGGTCGAAATAGGCGTGCTTCTTGATCGGCAGAATCTGGGCGACCTTGACGTCGTTGAAGTCATGTCGCTGCTCTGAAAGGGCCGCCAGTAACAAGGGCGTTTCTGCCGGCCCGGTCGGCACGACGATGGTGTCGCCATCACGCACCAGTCGAACGGCGTCATCGGCGGACTGACGTTTTTCCCGATAAAGTTGATCGAACTGCATGGTGTCTCCCTCCTGTTTTGATTAACGATTCTTGAAAGCCGGTTTGCGCTTCTCGACAAAGGCGGCCATGCCCTCCTTCTGGTCGTCCAGGGCGAAGGCCGAGTGAAATACCCGGCGTTCGAAGAGCAGGCCTTCATTGAGGCCCGATTCGTAGGCGCGGTTAACGCATTCCTTGATCATCATGGCAACCGGCAAGGAGTAGCTGGCGATCTTCTCGGCAGCGGCGAGCGTTTCGCCGAGCAGGTCGGCAGCCGGAATGACGCGGGCGACGAGGCCAGCTTTTTCGGCTTCGAGGGCATCCATCATGCGAGCGGTCAGGCACATGTCCATGGCCTTGGCCTTGCTGATGGCGCGTGGCAGGCGCTGAGTGCCACCGGCCCCGGGCAGGATGCCGAGCTTGATTTCCGGCTGGCCGAACTGGGCCGTGTCGGCCGCGAAAATCATGTCGCACATCATCGCCAGTTCACAGCCGCCACCGAGGGCAAAACCCGCCACCGCGGCGATAACCGGTTTGCGGCAGGTCTTGACACGTTCCCAATTGCGCGTGATGTAGTCACCGCGATAGGCGTCCATGTAGCTGAAGCCGGCCATGGCGCCGATGTCGGCACCGGCGGCAAATGCCTTTTCCGAGCCGGTGATGACGATGCAGCCGATGTGTTCATTGGCCTCGAAAGCATCAAGCGCGGCGCCCAGTTCGCTCATCAACTGGTCGTTCAGGGCATTCAGCTGTTTCGGGCGGTTGAGGGTGATCAGGCCGACTTTGCCGATGATTTCGGCGAGGATCAATTCAAAGGTATTCATATGAACTCCGGAAATTTTTGTTACAGGGCACCCTGCGCTCGCAGGCCGGCCAGTTCGTCGGCGGAAAAGCCCCAGTCAGTCAGGACCTGAGCGTCGCCTTCGGGGTGCGGCGGGGTCGGCTGGCCGGCTGGCGTACCACTGAAGCGCGGCGCCGGCGCCGGCTGGGTGACCCCGGCAACGTCGATGAAGGTGCCGCGCGATTGGTTGTGCGGATGGGCCGGCGCTTCATCCATGTCGAGCACCGGGGCGACACAGGCATCGGTGCCCTCGAAAATGGCACACCACTCGGTGCGCGTCCGGGTGGCGAGGACGGCCGCCAGTTTTTCCTTGAGTGCCGGCCACTGGCTGCGATCCCATTGGGCCTTGAAGGCCGGATCGTCAATGCCGGTCTTTTCCAGCAGCAGGGCATAAAACTGCGGCTCTATGGCGCCCACCGACAGCCATTTCCCATCGCTGCACTGGTAGGTGTCGTAGAAATGGGCGCCACCATCGAGCAGATTGCTGCCCCGTTCCTGCGTCCATTGGCCCATGGCTTTCAGCGTGTACATCATCGACATCAGGACGGCAGCACCATCCGTCATCGCCGCGTCGACCACCTGACCCTGTCCGGTATTTTTTGCCGAAATGACCCCGGCCAGCACGCCCATGGCCAACAGCATGGCGCCGCCACCACAATCGGCGACGAGGTTGAGCGGAGCAACCGGCTTGCCGCCTTTTTCGCCGATGGCGTGCAGTGCGCCGGACAGCGACAGGTAATTGATGTCATGGCCGGCAGCATGGGCGAGCGTGCCATTCTGGCCCCAGCCGGTCATGCGCCCGTAAACCAGTTTCGGGTTGCGGGCGAGGCAGACGTCCGGGCCGACACCGAGGCGCTCCATCACGCCTGGGCGAAAGCCCTCGATCAGCACGTCGGCCTGCTCGATCAGGCGCAACGCCGTCTCGATGGCTTCCGGCTTCTTCATGTCGAGTGCCACGACGCGACGGCTGCGGTTGAGGATGTCGATCTTCGGGTCGAAAAGATCGGCGGTCGGCCTCCCGGTGACGCTGGTTTTTCTCTCGATGCGCAAGACTTCTGCACCGAGATCGGCGAGCAGCATCGCGCCCATCGGGGCGGGCCCGAGCGCGGCGAACTCCACCACCTTGATCCCTTTTAAAGGTCCCATGGTTTGTCTCCTGAGGGGCTACGGCCGATTTCGTTTTTCGGCTTTTTTTCCGGTCGACCGTAGCAATGCGGTCTAATTACTCGGCGGCGATGCTGCGTCCAATCACCAGCCGCTGGATGTCGTTCGCCCCTTCGTAGATCTGGGTGATGCGCACATCGCGGTAGATGCGCTCGACCGGGAAGTCACTGGTATAGCCAACCCCGCCGTGGATCTGGATGGCATCCGAAGCAATCTTCTCGGCCGCTTCGGAGGCGAACATCTTGGCCATCGAGGCTTCCTTCAAACAAGGCTTGCCGGCATCCTTCAACGTCGCGGCGCGCCAGGTCATCAGGCGAGCGGCATCGAGCAGGGTATTCATGTCGGCCAGACGAAACGAAACCGCCTGGTGATCGATGATCGGCACGCCAAAAGTGACACGTTCCTTGGCGTAGCGGATGGCTGCCTCAAACGCTGCACGGGCCATGCCAACCGACTGCGCGGCAATGCCGATGCGGCCAGCTTCCAGATTGGAGAGAGCGATCTTGTAGCCTTCGCCTTCCTTGCCGAGCAGAGCCGAAGCCGGCACCTTGCAGTTCTCGAAAATGATCTGCACGGTATCGGAGGCATGCTGGCCCATCTTCTCTTCGGTGCGGCCGACAATGAAGCCGGGTGTTGCCGTCGGCACCAGAAAGCAGGAAATTCCTTTCTTGCCGGCCATCTTGTCGGTGACAGCGAAGACGATGGCCATCTGGGCGTGCTTGCCGGTGGTGATGAATTGTTTGACGCCATTGAGCACGAAGGAATCACCGTCGCGGTCAGCACGCGTGGTGATGGCCGAAGCGTCGGAGCCGGTATGCGGCTCGGTCAGGCAGAAGCAACCGAGTTTGTCGCCGCGGGCCAAAGGCTTCAGCCATTCCTCCTTCTGCGCATCGGTGCCGTATTTCATGGTGATGCCGCAGGCCAGCGAGTTCTGGACCGAAATGACGGTCGAGGTGGAAGCATCGCCAGCGGCGATTTCTTCCAGCATCAGGACCAGCGACATGTAATCCATGCCGGCGCCGTCCCACTCTTCGGGCACGACCATGCCAAGGGCACCAAGAGCGCCCAACTCCTTGAGCGCTTCGGCCGGGAAGGTGTGGTTCCTGTCCCATTCGGCGGCAAAGGGGGCCAGGCGTTCCTGTGCGAAGGCGCGCATGGTGTCGCGGATCATTTCCTGTTCTTGGGTAAGTATCATGATGGTTCCGTTCAGAGCATTTCAACGGCGACTGCAGTCGCTTCACCGCCGCCGATACACAGCGAGGCCATGCCGCGCTTGAGACCACGCTTTTTCAGAGCGCCCAGCAAAGTGACGATGATGCGGGCACCGGATGCACCAATCGGGTGACCCAATGCACAGGCACCACCATGGATGTTGACGATCTCGTGCGGCAGATTGAATTCGCTCATCGCAGCCATGGTGACGGCAGCGAACGCTTCATTGACTTCCCACAGGTCGACATCGGCTACCTGCCAGCCGGCACGAGCCAAAGCCTTGTTGATCGAACCGGCCGGTGCCGTGCTGAACCAGGCCGGTGCCTGGGCGAACACGGCATGGCTGGCGATCCGTGCAATCGGCGTCAGGCCATGGCTGCGCGCGGTCGATTCGCGCATCAGCATCAGTACGGCTGCGCCGTCGGAGATGCTGCTGGCGTTGGCGGCGGTGATCGTCCCGTCTTTCTTGAAGGCTGGTTTCAGGCCACGAATCTTGTCGAGCTTGGCCTTGAACGGCTGTTCATCGAACTTGATCACGGTGTCGCCATTCTTGCCCGGCAGCGTAACCGGGGCCATTTCCCAATCGAAACTGCCATCTTCGTTGGCCGTCTTGGCGCGAGTTGTCGAGGCGATGGCGAAGTCATCCTGCGCTTCGCGGGTGAAGCCAAATTTTTCGACGCAGGATTCGGCGAAAGCGCCCATCGCTTTGCCACGCTCGTAGGCATCTTCCAGGCCATCCATCGCCATGTGGTCGTACATCTGCGTGGCACCGTATTTGACGCCTTTCCGGGCGAACATCAGATGCGGCGCATTGGTCATGCTCTCCATGCCGCCGGCGATCACCACGTCAGCACTGCCGGCAAGCAGCATGTCGTGAGCGAACATGGCCGCCCGCATGCCGGAACCGCACATCTTGCTCATCGTGACGGCACCTGCCGATTGTGGCAGACCGGCCTTCAGGACGGCCTGGCGCGCCGGC
Organism: Betaproteobacteria bacterium; assembly: GCA_016705475.1. Classification (GTDB taxonomy): domain Bacteria; phylum Pseudomonadota; class Gammaproteobacteria; order Burkholderiales; family Rhodocyclaceae; genus Azonexus. The sequence continues at coordinate 393,412 of JADIYD010000006.1, forward strand.
GCCTGGCCCTGGCCGGCCATCAGGCAACAGCCGAGCAGCACTTCGTCAACGGCGTCGCCAGGTATGCCGGCGCGTTCGACGGCGGCACGAATGGCTACTGCACCCAGTTCCCAGGCAGCCAAGCCGGAGAAATCACCGAGCAGGCCGCCAATGGGTGTGCGAGTGGCGGAAACGATAACTACAGGATCTTTGGACATGTCGATATTCCTTGTGAATTACTTGGCGGCCATGCGGATCGCGCCATCCATGCGGATGACCTCACCATTCAGGTACTGGTTGCTGAAAATGTGTTCAACGAGAGCGGCGTACTCGGATGCCTTACCCATGCGTGACGGGAAGGGAACCATCTTGCCGAGGGCGTCCTGCACTTCGGCCGGCATGCCCATCAGCATCGGTGTTTCCATGATCCCCGGCGCGATGGTCATGACGCGGATGCCGGCACGGGCCAGTTCGCGGGCAATCGGCAGGGTCATGGCGACGACGCCACCCTTGGAGGCGGCATAGGCGGCCTGCCCAAGCTGGCCGTCAAAGGCAGCAACGGAAGCGGTGCTGACGATGACGCCGCGCTCGCCGGTTTCATCCGGGGTGCTGGCGCTCATGATTTCGGCAGCGAGGCGGATCATGTTGAAACTGCCGATCAGGTTGATGGTAATGGTGCGGGTGAAGGAGTCGAGCTTGTGCGCACCTTCCTTGCCGACCACTTTCTCGGCCGGGGCGACACCGGCGCAATTGATCAGGCCGCGCAACTGACCCATGGATTGGGCAACGGCAAACGCATTGCGGGCGCTTTCGTCGCTGGTTACATCGGTCTGCACGAAACGGGCATTGGCCCCAAGCTCGGCTTCAACCTTGGCCCCGGCTTCCGGGTTAACGTCGACCAATACGGCCTTGCCGCCGCGCTCGACGATCATTTTGGCAGTGGCCGCGCCGAGGCCGGAAGCACCGCCGGTAACGACGAAAACATTATCTTTGATCTGCATCTTGTCTCTCCATGTTGGACTGGTTAGCCGGGCGAACTGCCCGTTATGGGTGGATGTATTTCAGCCAGCAATTATGCGAATCTGGCGCGCGGTGCCGATGCCGGATTCGCTCAACTTGAATGCTAGAATTTGCAACTACCCCAAGCTGGCATGCCGGATATGGACGCAAATAACACCGAAAAAGGCACCATATCGATCTGCTTCGTCGAGGAGGCGTTGCGCGGCATTCGCCAGCGCGGTTTCGATTGCAATGCGCTGCTGCTCCAGGCCGGCATCTCTCCGGAGTTGTTGAGTTCGCCGCAGGCGCGGGTGTCATCGACGCACTACGGCCAGCTCTGGCATGGCATCGCCCAGACGCTCGACGACGAGTTCTTCGGCATGGATAGCCATCGGATGAAGGCAGGCAGTTTTACCCTGCTTTGCCACACACTGATTCATAGCGACAGCCTTGAACGTGCGCTGCGTCGCGCCTTGCGCTTTTTGGGGCTGGTGCTCGATGACATGGCCGGTGAATTGCATTGTGAAGCGGGTGTTGCGCGTATCGTGCTCAGGGATACTGGGGCGGCGGCGCCCAAGCGCGCCTTTGCCTACGGCACGTATCTGCTGATATTGCACGGGCTGGCCTGCTGGCTGGTTGGGCGACGGATTCCCGTGTTGAGGGCCGATTTTCGTTGCCCTGAACCCGGGTTCAGCAGCGAGTGGCGGATTCTTTTTGCGCAGGAACTGGGCTTCGACCAGCCGCATTCCGGCATTTCCTTTCCGCTTGAATATCTGGCCATGCCGAATATTCAGAATGAGCGGACGATGAAGGAATTCCTGCGCAGCGCCCCCGCCAATTTTTTGGTGAAATACAAGAACAGCACCAGCCTGACGGCGAAAATTCGTCGTCGTCTGCGCGAAATGCCACCGTCCGCCTGGCCTGATTTTGCGACGCTGGCCCAGCAGTTTCATGCCTCGGCGGCGACCCTGCGCCGGCGTCTGGACGACGAAGGGCAATCCTACCGTTCCATTCTTGACGATTTGCGCCGCGATCTGGCGATCACCCTGCTCAGCGATACGCAGCAGGGAATCAGCGAAATCGCCGAGGCGCTGGGTTTTGCCGAACCCAGCGCTTTTCACCGGGCCTTCAAGAAATGGACTGGCGCGCGGCCGGGCGAATACCGCTGCGCGATCGGCAGTCGACAAATATAGGAATATTCCTACAGCGTTTGCAGAAATATCCGGCTTTACCGAGCGCCTGAAGCGGCTAGTCTCCTTCTTCTAAATCAATAACGAAGGAGACCAACATGCCCTTGCATGCCATCGACGTTACCCCGTCGGCCTACGCCTATCCGCTGCTGATCAAGCAACTATTGCATTCTGCCCGGGCTACGGCAGGCGAGCAGGAAGTCGTTTATCGCGACCAGTCCCGCTACAGCTATCGCCAGTTCTTTGAGCGTATTTCCCGCCTGGCCAATGCGCTGTCCGGGCTCGACGTCGGGCCAGGCAGCACGGTGGCGGTGATGGACTGGGACAGCCATCGCTATCTGGAAGCCTTCTTCGCCGTGCCGATGATGGGCGCGGTACTGCAAACGGTGAATGTGCGCCTGTCGCCGGAACAGATCCTGTACACGCTGAATCACGCCAAGGCTGACATTGTTGCGGTCAACGTCGAATTCATCCCGATTCTGGCGATCATCAAGGACCAGCTCGAGACGGTGAAAAAGTTCATCCTGATCACCGACGATGGTTCGACAATGAGCAGCTTCAAGGTGCCCTACGCCGGCGAGTACGAAGCACTGCTGGCAGCGGCGCCGGCCAGCTACGACTTCCCTGATTTCGACGAAAACACCCGCGCCACCACCTTCTACACCACCGGCACCACCGGTCTGCCGAAGGGCGTCTATTTCAGCCACCGCCAACTCGTGCTGCACACGCTGGGCGTGGCGACGGCGCTTGGCACCTCAGCCGGGCAGGGAAGACTGCATCGCGACGACGTCTATATGCCGATCACGCCGATGTTCCACGTACACGCCTGGGGCATGCCGTATGTCGCCACCATGCTCGGGCTGAAGCAGGTCTATCCCGGCCGCTACACGCCGGACATGCTGCTGCAGCTGATCGACAAAGAAAGCGTCACTTTCACGCATTGCGTGCCGACCATCCTGCACATGCTCCTGAGCAACAAGGCCGGCGAAAATGTCGACCTGTCACGCTGCAAGATGATCATCGGCGGCGCCGCCTTCCCCAAGGGCTTGGCAGCGGCTGCGCTGGCCCGCGGGATGGATGTCTTCACTGGCTACGGCATGTCGGAAACCTGCCCGATCCTGACCATTGCCCATGTTCGCGAGGAGTTGCCGGATGCCGACGCCCAGGCAGCCGAACGCATCAAGACCGGCTACACCATTCCGCTCGTCGATCTGCATACGGTCGATGCCGAGATGCTTGACGTCGAGCGCGACGGCAAGGCGACCGGCGAGATCGTCGTCCGCGCCCCGTGGCTGACCCAGGGCTACCTGCACAATCCGGCGGCGTCGGAGGAACTGTGGGAAGGCGGCTACCTGCACACCGGCGACATCGGCACCCTCGATCCGCGCGGCATGCTGACGGTGACCGACCGCCTGAAGGACGTCATCAAGACCGGGGGCGAATGGGTGTCCTCGCTCGAACTGGAAAGCGTCATTTCGCAGCACCCGGCCGTCAACGAAGTCGCCGTCATCGGCATCAAGGACGACAAGTGGGGCGAGCGGCCGCTGGCCATGATCGTCCTGCGCGCCGAGCACACGGCGACGGTCGACGACATCAAGCAGCACGTCCTGCGCTTCGCCGAGGAAGGCCATATTTCCAAATTTGCCGTGCCCGAGCAGGTTCGTTTTGTCGACAGCCTGGCCCGGACCAGCGTCGGCAAGCTCAACAAGAAGGCCATGCGCGAGCAACTGGCCTGATAACGCGATTCAGGAGAATCAGCAATGAAACTAGTGGTCAATAAAGCGGCCGTTCTCGGTGCTGGCGTCATGGGGGCGCAGATTGCCGCCCACCTCGCCAACGCCAACGTGCCGGTGGTGCTGTTCGACCTGCCGGCGAAGGAAGGTGACAAGAACGGCATCGTCAAAAAGGCGCTCAATGGACTCAAGCGCCTGCAACCGTCGCCGCTGGTGACGCGCGACAAGCTGCAATACATCGACGCCGCCAATTACGAGGAACATCTGGAACTGCTCTCCGGCTGCGATCTGATCATCGAAGCCATCGCCGAGCGGATGGACTGGAAGAACGATCTGTATTCCAAAATTGCCCCGTTCTTGCCGTCGACCGCAGTCATCGCCTCCAACACCTCCGGCCTGTCGATCAATGCGCTGGCCGACGGCCTGCCGGAGGCGCTGCGCCCGAACTTCTGCGGCATTCACTTCTTCAACCCGCCGCGCTACATGCCGCTGGTCGAAATCATCGCCACCCGCAGCACCGATCCGGCCACGCTCGACGGCCTTGAAAGCTGGCTGACCTCGCGCCTCGGCAAGGGCGTTGTCCGTGCCCTTGATACGCCGAACTTCGTGGCCAATCGCATCGGCGTCTTCTCGATTCTGGCGGTCATGCATCACACGGCTGCCTTCGGCCTCGGCCTGGATACCGTCGACGGCCTGACCGGCCCGAAAATCGGGCGTCCGAAAAGCGCTACCTACCGGACCGGCGATGTCGTCGGCCTCGACACCCTGGCCCATGTCGTCAAGACCATGCGCGACACCCTGCCAGGCGATCCCTGGCATGGCTACTTCAATGTCCCGGCCTGGCTCGACGGCCTGATCGCCAAGGGGGCGCTCGGCCAGAAAACCAAGGGTGGCATCTTCCGCAAGCAGGGCAAGGCCATTCAGGTCTTCGATCCGGCCAGCGGCGATTACCGCGACAGCGATGACAGCCTGGCGCCGGAAGTCGACGCCATGCTCAAGATGAGTGACCCGGCGGCCCGCCTGAGCGCCTTGCGCACCTCGCACCATCCGCAGGCGCAATTCCTGTGGGCGATCTTCCGCGACCTGTTCCACTACTGCGCCGTGCAACTCGAAAACGTCGCTGACAATGCCCGCGATGTCGATTTCGCGCTGCGCTGGGGCTTCGGCTGGGCGCAGGGGCCGTTCGAGATGTGGCAGGCCGCCGGCTGGGCCGAAACGGCGCAGGCGATTGCCGCCGACATCGCCGCCGGCAAGGCCATGAGCAGCGTGCCGCTGCCGGCCTGGGTGATGACCAAGGGGCGCAGTGGTGTGCATGGCCCGGCCGGATCGTGGTCGGCCAGACTTCAAGGCAATATGTCGCGCTCGACATTGCCGGTCTATGGCCGCCAGCTCTTCCCGGAATTGTTGCTGGGCGAAACCCTGGCCCAGCCGGAAAAGAGCGGCAAAACCCTGTTCGAAAACGATGGTGTCCGCTTGTGGACGCTGCCAGCGGTCGATGCCGGCATCGGCATCATTTCCTTCAAATCCAAGATGCACGCCATCGGCGACGAGGTGCTCGACGGCGTGCTGGCTGCGCTCAAGCAGGCAGCCGGCAGTCTCGATGGCCTGGTCATCTGGCACGACGCGCCCTTTGCCGTCGGTGCCAATCTCAAACAGATCAGCGATGCCTGCGTGGCCGGTGATTTCGTTCGCCTCGAACAGACGGTCGCCAAGTTCCAGCAGGCGACGATGGCAATCAAGTACGCGCAACTGCCGGTGGTGGCTGCCGTGCAGGGCATGGCGCTGGGTGGCGGTTGCGAGTTCGCCATGCACGCCGCCAAGCGCGTGCTGGCGCTGGAAAGCTATCTCGGTCTGGTCGAAGTCGGCGTTGGTCTGATCCCGGCCGGTGGCGGCTGCAAGGAGCTGGCGCTGCGCGCGGCCCGCTGGGCGGCACAGTCCGGCGCTTCGGGCGAAGTGCTCGGCAACCTGTCGCCAACCTTCATGACCGTGGCCATGGGCAAGACGAGCAAGAGCGCCCATGAGGCGATCGATCTCGGTTTTGGCAAGGCTGGCGACACGATCCTGTTCAATGCCCGCGAACTGTTGTTCGTCGCCCTCAAGGAAGCCCGCCTGCTGGCCGATGCCGGTTACGTCCCGCCGGTGCCGGCGCGTGGCGTTCCGGTTGCCGGCCGAGCCGGAATCGCCAGCATGGAAATGACGCTGGTCAACATGCGCGAAGGCGGCATGATTTCGGCCCACGATTACCGCGTTTCCCGTGCCGTGGCCGTTGCCCTGTGTGGCGGCGAAATTGAATACGGCAGCCTGGTCGACGAAGCCTGGCTGCTGGCCGTCGAACGCCAGCAATTCCTCGAACTCCTCAAAACCCCGGAAACCCAGGCGCGCATCAAGCACATGCTGGACACCGGCAAACCCCTGCGTAACTGAGACGGCGGAGAACAACAATGAACAAACAGATTCAGGACGCCTACATCGTCGCCGTGACCCGTACCCCGGTCGCCAAGCGCAAGGGCATGTATCGCAACGTGCGGCCGGATGACCTGCTGGCCCACGTCCTCAAGAGTGTCATGGCGCAGGCGCCGGGGCTGGACCCGGCACTGATCGGCGACGTGATCGTCGGTTGCGCCATGCCGGAAGCCGAGCAGGGCATGAACGTCGCCCGCATCGGCGTCTTGCTGGCCGGGCTGCCCAACAACGTGCCGGGCATTACCATCAACCGCTTCTGCTCATCCGGTTCGCAGGCTGTGGCGGATGCCGCCAACCAGATCCGCCTCGGCCAGGCCGACGTGATGATTGCCGCCGGCACCGAGTCGATGACAGTGATGACCAACATGATGGGCAACAAGGTGGTGGTCAATCCGGCGGTGTTCGCCCACGACGAGCAGCGGGCCATCGCCTTCGGCATGGGTCTGACCGCCGAGAAGGTGGCGGAGCAATGGCACATCAGCCGCGAGGAACAGGATGCCTTCGCCTACGCGTCCCATCAGAAGGCTTGTGCAGCGATCGATGCCGGCCATTTCAAGGCCGAGATCACGCCGTATCTGGTCGACGAGTATCTGCCCGACCTGAAGACCGGCGAGGTCAAGCATCGCCAGCGCCTGGCCGAGCATGACGAAGGGGCGCGTGCCGACGTGACGGTGCAGAGTCTGGCCAAGCTGAAGCCGGTTTTCCACGCCAAGGGTTCGGTAACGCCCGGCAACGCCTCGCAGATGTCGGACGGCGCGGCGGCAGTGCTGCTGGTCTCGGAAAAAATTCTCAAGCAGTTCAATCTGGTGCCGCTGGCGCGCTTCTGCAGCTTTGCCGTGGCTGGCGTGCCGCCCGAAATCATGGGCATCGGCCCGGTCGCGGCGATTCCCAAGGCGCTCAAGCTGGCCGGCATCGCCGAGCATCAGCTCGACTGGATCGAGCTCAACGAAGCCTTCGCCGCCCAGGCGCTGGCCGTATTGAAGGATGTGCTGCTCGACCCGAGCAAGATCAACCCGCTCGGCGGCGCCATCGCACTGGGCCATCCGCTCGGCGCGACCGGCGCCATCCGCACCGCCACACTGGTGCATGGCCTGCAGCGTACCGGCGGCAAATACGGCATGGTCAGCATGTGCATCGGCACCGGCATGGGTGCCGCCGGCATCTTCGAACGGCTGTGAGGGGGCGACCATGAGCGACTATCGCGCCCCGATTCAAGACATGCGCTTCGTCATGGACGAGCTGGCCGATCTGCCCGGCATCGCCCGCCTGCCCGGTTTCGAGGAGGCGACGCCCGACATGGCCGACGCCATTCTCGAAGAAGCGGCCAAATTCACCGGCGAAGTGCTGGCCCCGCTGAATGCCATCGGTGACCGTGAAGGTTGCCGCTGGCAGAACGGTGCGGTGAGCACGCCGCCGGGCTGGAAGGAAGCCTATCGCCAGTATTGCGAGGGCGGCTGGAACGGCATCGCCTGTTCGCCGGCCTTCGGCGGACAGGGCCTGCCCAACGCGCTGGCCGTCGCCGTCAAGGAAATGGTCTGTTCGGCCAATCTGGCCTTTTCGGTTTGTCCCTTGCTGACCACCGGCGCCATCGAAGCCTTGATGACCTGCGCCAGCGGCGAGCTGATCGAGACCTATCTGGCCAAAATGATCAGCGGCGAATGGACCGGAACGATGAACCTCACCGAGCCGCAGGCCGGTTCCGATCTGGCGCTGTTGCGCAGCCGGGCCGAGCCGCAGGCGGATGGCACGTACCGCATCTTCGGCCAGAAGATCTTCATCAGCTACGGCGAGCACGACATGGTCGACAACATCGTGCATCTGGTGCTCGCCCGCCTGCCCGATGCGCCGGCCGGCGTGAAGGGGATTTCGCTGTTCCTGGTGCCGAAGTTTCTGGTCAATGCCGACGGTTCGCTCGGTGCGCGCAACGACGTGGCCTGTGCCTCGATCGAGCACAAGCTGGGCATCCACGGCAGCCCGACCTGCGTCATGGCCTTCGGCGAGCAGGGCGGGGCGGTCGGCTATCTGCTCGGCAAGGCGAATCGCGGTCTGGAATACATGTTCGTGATGATGAACGAGGCCCGCCATGGTGTTGGCCTGCAGGGTGTTGCCCTCGGCGAACGGGCCTACCAGCATGCGCTGGCCTATGCCGCTGAGCGCAAACAGGGGAGGGATGCAGTGACTGGTGAGGCACTGGTCACCATCGATCGCCATCCCGACGTCAAACGCATGTTGATGTTGATGAAAACTCGGGTCGAGGCGGCGCGGGCGCTGGCCTACTACACGGCCGGCCTGCTCGATCGATCGCATGCGGAGAATGACGAAGATGTGCGCCAGCAGCAGCTCTTCCTGGCCGAGTTTCTTATCCCGCTGGTCAAGGGCGGTGGCACCGAGATGGGCATCGATGTCACCTCGCTGGGCATCCAGATCCATGGCGGCATGGGCTTCATCGAAGAAACCGGCGCCGCCCAGTTCTGGCGCGATGCCCGGATCACCACGATCTACGAAGGCACGACCGGCATCCAGGCCAACGACCTGATCTTCCGCAAGCTGCTGCGTGACCGCGGCGCGACGGCGCAATGGCTGTTTGCCGACATCGAGCGGACGGTATCTGCCTTGCGCAGCCATGCCGATGTTTCGCTGAATGCAATCGGCAAATCGTTGCAGGAAGGGCTGGGACAATGGCGCGAGGTAACGCGCTGCGTGCTGGCGAGTGCAAAGAGCCAACCGGAAGGTGCCTTGACCGCCGCCGTGCCTATCCTGCATCTGGCAGTCACTGTCAGCAATGGCTGGATGATGGGGCGTGCCGCGCTGATCGCCCGCCAGCGCCTTCACGAAGGCGATGCGGCCGCGGAATTCCTGCAGGGCAAATGCGTGTCGGCCCGTTTCTACGCCGATCACGTGATGCCGCGGGCAGGTGCGCATGCGGCTACCGCCCTGAATTGCCTAGTGGGCTGAGCGCGAAAGATCCTTGCGTCAGGAGCTTCGGGGAATCTCTTCGTCGTCTCCACTTTCTGGGGCCTTCGGGCCCCTTTTTTTATGTCAAAATTCGGCACTTTTTCCGGTTGACCGTGGTATTGCGAATTTTGGCAATACTATTACTTTTGGCCTAGGCTACAATAAACGTGCAAGCTGCGGATTGCGTGGCGAAAGGAGTGCATGGTGTTTGTTGCCAACGAAAAGACTGTGCCGAGGATTCACCTGATCGGCACCATCACCATGGTCCTGTTCCTGGCCGTGGCGCTGGCCGCATTCTTCACCTGGCAAAATCTTGCCGAGCGCCGCGAATCGTTTGCCCGTATCGAGCAGGGTGTCAGCGAGCAATTGAAAGCCCGCGTGACAGCGGAAATGGATCGCGCCCTCGGTTACATCGACTTCGCCCGCTCGCGCACCGAAACAGCATTGCGTCAAAGCGTTGTGCAGCAGGTCGATACCGCGTTCCAGATCGCGCAGGCGATCTACGACCGCGAATCACCGCGCCGCCCAGCAGCCGAGGTGAAGCGCCTGATTGTCGAGGCGCTGCGGCCCGTTCGTTTTTACGAAGGCCGCGGCTATTACTTCATCGACGACATGGATGGCCAGTTCATCCTGCTGCCTACCTCGCCGCAGCTTGAAGGCAAGACGCTCCTCGACAATAAGGACGACACTGGCCATTTCATCATGCGCGGCCTGATCGAGGCTGCCGGCAAGCCCGATGGCGAGGGATTCTCGCGCTACCGCTGGTACACGCCAGAAGACCCGAATACGATGTCCGACAAGCTGGCCTATGTGCGTCGCTTTTCGCCGTATGACTGGCTGATTGGCACGGGCGACTACACCTATAAATGGGAGCAGTTGCAGCAGCAGGAAGCGATCGAACGCCTGCGTTCGGTGCGTTTCGGTGCCACGGGTTATATCGCCCTGCTCGACCGCGAAGGGCGGGCGCTGATCTCGCCGGTAAAGAAATCGGTCGAGGGCATGCTGGCTAGCGAGTTGCCGCCGCTTGAGCGCTCAGCGCTGCTGACGATGATTGAACAGGCGGATCGTGGCGGTGGATTTATCAGCTATGAATGGCCGAATCCCGAGACCGGCAAGCCAGCCACAAAGACGGCACAAGTCCGGCGGGTCGAGCCCTGGGGCTGGATTGTCATTGCAACGATTTTCGATGATGAATTTCAGAGCACCCTGGACGCGGAAACGGCGCGCTACGAAGAGGCGGCCAGTCAGCGCCTGCTCACCTTGTTGTATGTGATTTTCGGCGCGCTCGGCATTGCCCTGGCCGGCTCGCTGCTCTTTTCACGCTGGTCGAAGCGGCTTTTTGAAAACTATCACCGTCAAAACCTTGCCCAGCAGGCCGCTTTGCAGGCCAGCGAACAGAAACTGGCGACCATTCTCGACAGCGTTGAAGCATTCATTTACATCAAGGGCATCGATTATCGCTACCTCTACGCCAACCGCCGGGTCAGGGAGTTGTTTGGCAAGTCGATGGAGGAAATCGTCGGGCATGACGATTCCGTATTTTTCGACGAACAAACGGTCGGGACCTTGCGAGACAATGACCGGCGCGTGCTTGAGCATGGCGAGCGGGTGGCCGAAGAGGAGGTCAATACCAGCCTTGATGGCAGGGTTCAGAGTGCCTACGTCTCAGTCAAGTTGCCCCTGCGTGATGCGGCGGGCAATATCTACGCACTGTGCGGCATTTCAACCGATATTACGGCCCGAAAGCTCAGCGAGGCCGAGCTTGAACAGTATCGCCATCATCTAGCAGCCTGTCGGGCTTGACCCGAGCGATTCCAAGAAATTGAGCTTACGAGGCCGGAATTCGCTGATTTTTGCCTGAAGACGCACGATTCCTTCTGTTTTTTGCTACTGCGGACGCAATACGGCCATGCGTTTCAAATTCCACGCGAGGCACACCAGCGTCCATTCACCGGTCACCTGCTTTAGTCCCCGTAGCGAGAACTGGCGAAAGCCCAGCACGGACTTGATGATGCCGAACACGGGTTCGACCGTTTGCTTGCGCAAGGCATAGAGCGCCCGGCCTGCCTTTGTTTTCAGCTTGTGCGCCATGGTTTGGGTGGGGCTGGCGTTGGCAGGCAAGGCCGCAGGTTCGGTAAAGCGCTCTTGCGGTGCCGGATGGTGTTTGTCACGCTTCACCGCAATGAACGGGTCAATGCCACGGGCCTCGCAGGCCTCAGTATTTTTGGCGCTGTAAAAACCGGTGTCGGCTAACAGGCGTTCCACTTGCCCCAGAGATGCCGGCAACGCGGCCAATTGCTCAAGCATCGGCAGCACCTGTTCTTTGTCGTTGCTGGCTTGTGTGACACCCAGCGTAACGATCAGCATGCTGGTCGTGTCGACCGCGGCCTGAGCGTTGTACGCTTGTTCAAAGCCACCACCGGGCACCGGCAGCATCCGCGATTCCTCATCGGTCAGATTGAGTTGGTCTTGTGCCTTTGGCCCGGCAGTCGGTGGCTTTGGCGGCTTACCGCCGGGCTTCTTGCCGCTTTCCTTTAACTTTTGTGCGCGATGTGCCAGCTTGGCCTCGTGCTCGGCCTGCTCTTTCTCAAAACGGGCTTTGGCCCGTTCCTCTATCTTGACCTTGGCTGCTGCCATGGCTTCCAGCCGCACTTGGCGACGGGCTATTTCTTCAGGCAGATTCATGCCGTCCGGCACGGTAGATTGGTCGGCTTGCTCTGCTTGCGCCAGCAAGGATTCAACTTCCGCTTTGAGTTGGATTTCCAACGGCTCAATGCGCCCATGTGACAGGGCGCTGTGGCGAGAGGCATTCGCCTTGATCTTGGTGCCATCCAAACTGAGGGTGCCCAGTGTCAAGAGTTTCATTTCCTGGGCCATCTCGAGCACTTGTACGAACAGTCCCGCCAACTCATCGAGAAAGCGCCGGCGAAAGGTCGCCAGCGTGTCGTGGTCAGGGTGGGTGCCGGCGGCAATGTGGCGAAACGCCACCGAGTCGTAGGTCGCTCGTTCAATCTTCCGGCTTGAGAAGACGCCGTTGGCGTAGCCATAGATCAGCAAGGCCAACAATACGGTGGGGTGGTACGCTGTACTGCCACGACCTGCGTAGGCTTTCTCCAGGGCGCTGACGTCGAGTCCATCAACGACTTCGACAATAAACCGGGCAAGGTGGTCTTCCGGGAGCCATTCATCGACCGAGGGCGGAAGAAGGTAGCCGGTCTGGCGGTCGACAGGATGAAAGCGGCTCATTGCTCGGACTGGGTTTGGTTGGCACGTCAGCATTATCTCATTGGCGGTACTTTAGTCCGACAGGCTGCTAGAAGCGCTGGTCAGTTCGCGCACGGAAGAGCTGGCCGAAGCCAAGGAACTGGCTGAATCAGCCAGCCAGGCGAAAAGCACCTTCCTCGCCAACATGAGCCACGAAATCAGGACGCCGATGAATGCCATCATTGGCCTGGCGCATCTGCTGCGCAAGGATGCCAGTGAGCCCAGGGCTATCGATCAGCTGGACAAACTCGCCTATTCGGCAAAGCATTTGCTGAGCATCATCAACAACATTCTGGATTTCTCGAAAATCGAGGCGGGCAAGCTGTCGCTGAACAAGGCGGCGTTTTCACCGGCGCAGATCGTCGAATACAGCGTGAGCATGCTGGCTGAGCGTGCCTCGGCCAAGGGGCTCAAGCTGGTCTGCGAAATCGATCCGGCTTTGCCGCCTGAGGTTTCCGGTGACGCGCTTCGGCTGGAGCAATGCCTGATCAATTATCTGGGCAACGCCATCAAGTTTTCCGAGCAGGGAACGATCACCCTCCGTGCTTCGGTTGACGCAGACGATGGCGATGCCGTGCTGATGCGTTTCGAGGTCAAGGATCAGGGGGTGGGCATCTCCGCCGAGCAATGCGCTGCCCTGTTCAGCCCGTTCACTCAGGCTGACGACAGCACGACGCGCCGTTTTGGTGGCACCGGCCTGGGTCTGGCCATCAGCCGCCAGTTGGCGCACATGATGGGGGGCGAGGTTGGCGTCACGAGCAAGCCGGGCGTTGGCAGCACATTCTGGCTAACGGTTCGTCTGCCCCGGATTGTTGGCAGCGTTTCGGTCGAGGCGCCGGTCGAAGTCTTGCCGGCCACTTCGCCCGATGTGCTCATAGCGCAGGATTTTGGGGGGGCTCGGGTGCTCCTGGTCGACGACGATGCGATCTGTCGCGAAGTGGCGATGGAAATGCTGTTGTCTGTCGGCTTGCAGGTCGACACAGCAGAAAATGGTCAGGAGGCGGTGGCCAATGTCGAAGCGAACGACTACGCGCTGGTGCTGATGGACATGCAGATGCCGGTGATGGGCGGGCTTGAGGCCACCCGGGCTATCCGGGCGCTGCCCGGCAAGGCGGCAGTGCCGATTCTGGCGATGACAGCCAATGCCTTCGATGAAGACCGTCAGGAATGTCTGCTCGCTGGCATGAACGACCATATCGGCAAGCCGGTCGACCCGGATGTACTTTTCGTGACGCTGCTCAAGTGGCTGGATAAGTCGGGCTGACCCATCGGGGAGTTTCATTTTTCGGTCTTTTTTCCGGTTGACCGCAGCAGGCGTGCTGCGCCTGAATGATCACCACCAAGGCAGAACGAAGCATTAGAATTGCTGCCTCTTCTCGCGGTCATTCAGCGAGTGCCTGGGCTTTCACGCCATCGGTGTCATCAAAGATGAATTCAATTGATATTTTCCCGTGGGACGACAACTTCAACACGGGCTTGCCCAGTGTCGATGAACAGCATCGCAAGCTGGTCCGCCTGCTCAATGTGCTGGCCGGCCACGTTGCCTTCAAGTCCGACGGGCTTGTGCTCGATCGCGTGTTCGACGAACTGGCCGATTACGCGGTGTACCATTTCGCATCGGAAGAGGCGATCTGGCGCGAGTATCTGCTTGATGACCCAAGTGAGATAGCGCACCGAAAGACCCATGCCTCGTTTGTTCAGGAAGTCGCGCGCATGCGCGAGGGAATGGCCTCGCGGCCCTTGATGGAAGTGGCCGAAGAGACGCTTGGATTTCTCGCCCGTTGGCTGGCTTCGCACATTCTCGAGACTGACCGCTACATGGCCTACGTCGTTCTGGCCATGAAGGAGGGATTGCCTCTCGCTGACGCGAAAATCCGGGGCAAGGAAGATATGGGTGGAACGACGCGAACGCTGATTGACATCATTCTGTCTATCTACGGCACCTTGTCCAACAACACCTTGCGTCTGATGCGCGAACTTTCAGGTCACCGGCTGGCCCAGAAGTCGTTGAACGAAGCCAAGGCGGCGCTCGAAGCATCAAACAGCCTGCTTGAAACGGTTTTGGACAACGTGCCTGTGCGCATTTTCTGGAAAGATCGTGAACTCAATTATCTGGGGTGCAACCCGGCTTTTGCCAGTGATGCAGGCAAGACCTCGCCGCAGGAGCTGATCGGTCGGAGCGACTATGAGATGGGCTGGGCGGCCGAAGCCGATCTCTATCGTGCCGATGATCGCAAGATCATCGAATCCGGCATCGCCAAGCTCAATTACGAGGAGCCGCAAACGACACCGGACGGCAAAGCCATCTGGCTCCGCTCGTCCAAGGTTCCACTCAAGGGCAGCAACAAGGAGACCATTGGCATCCTTGGCATCTACGACGACATCACGGAGCGCAAAGTTGGCCTTGAGGCGCTCAGGCAAAGCGAGGAGCGGCTTCGTCTGGCCTTGCATGCGGCAAATCAGGCCTGGTTTGACCTCGACTTGAACACCGGGGCGGTGGTCGTCAGCCCGAACTACGCACGGATGCTTGGCTACGAACCGGGTGAGTTCAAATCCAGCTTGGCCAACTGGCTCGAACACGTCCATCCCGATGACCTCGATGCGCTCAAGCAGCAATTCGATCGCTGCCTCAAACACCCTGGGGCGCAGTCCATGGATTACCGTCGTCAGACCCGATCAGGCGGCTGGCTCTGGATGCAGTCGGTCGGAGAGGTTGTTGAGTGGGATGGCGAGAATCGCCCGCTGCGCATGATCGGTATTCATACCGACATTTCCGAGCGCAGGAAATCGCTGAACGAGCAAAACAGGCTCAATCGGGCTCTGCGCCTGCTCAGCGAGTGCAATCTGGCGCTGGTCAGAAAGGACTGCGAAACGCAGCTTTTGAATGATGTCTGTCGTTTGATCGTCAAGACCGGCGGCTACATGGGCGCCTGGGTTGGCTATGCCGAACACGATGCAGCAAAAACCGTCCGCCCGGTGGCTCAGTCTGGCTGCGACGAAGGATATCTGGAGAGGGCGATCATCTCCTGGGACGGTGTCAGCCAATATGCCGAGGGGCCGACTGCGCGGGCGATTCGTTTCGGTCAGCCGCAGATCAGCCAGGACCTGCAGGGCAGCAATGGGCAGGAGCCCTGGCGCCTTGCTGCCATCGGGCAAAATTACCGTGCCGTCATCGCGCTACCGTTGAGGCAGGATGAAAGCGTTATCGGTGGCCTGTGCGTTTATGCAGCAGAATCCCGTGCCTTTGGCACCGAAGAGGTCAGTCTGCTGGAGGAGCTGGCGTCCAATCTGGGCTTCGGCATTTCGAGTCTGCGCACCCGGGCCGAGCGTGAACGGGCGGAGGCAGCCAATAAAGCCAAAAGTTCGTTCATCGCCAACATGTCGCACGAGATTCGCACGCCCCTCAACGCGATCAGCGGCATGGTTCATCTGCTGCGCCGCTCAGGCGTCACGGCCGAGCAGGACAGCCGCCTCGAGAAAATCGATGCGGCCGGCCAGCATCTGCTGGAAATCATCAATGCCGTGCTCGATCTCTCGAAAATTGATGCCGACAAGCTTGAGCTGGAAGATGTCGCTGTCGACATCAATAGCATTCTTGGCAATGCAGCGGCCATGGTTGTTGAGAGGGCCCGGGCAAAGAACGTCGACTTGCTGGTGAGCCATGTTCCGGCTCTGCCACTGAGAGGCGATCGGACCCGGTTGCAACAGGCCGTTCTGAATTACCTTTCCAATGCCGTGAAGTTTACCGAAACAGGCAAGATCGAACTCGGCTGCCGGATCGTCGAGTCGACGCCGGATGACGTGCTGCTCCGTTTCGAAGTCAGGGACAGCGGTGTCGGCATTTCGGCCGAAGCCTTGCCCCGATTGTTTTCTGCGTTTGAGCAGGCAGACAACTCGACGACGCGCAAGTACGGTGGAACGGGGCTTGGTCTGGCCATCACCAAAAAAATCGCCCAGTTGATGCAGGGTGATGCCGGTGCCGAGAGCGTTGTCGGGCAAGGCAGTACCTTCTGGTTTACCGCCCGGCTCAAACTGGTCGGGCAGGCCGCGGCGGGCGTGGGGGAGGCCTCGCAGGCGGATACCGAGTCAAGGTTGCGGGAGAATTTCGCGGGCCGCCGCGTTCTGCTTGTCGATGATGAGCCGATCAATCAGGAAATTGCCCGCATGTTGCTGGAAGACGTTGGCCTCGTTGTCGATGTTGCCAACGATGGCCTCGAGGCCATCGCTGCCGTTGCCGACAGCGCGTACGACATCGTGTTCATGGACATGCAGATGCCGAAGATGGACGGGCTGGAGGCGACACGGAGAATCCGGCAATTGGCGGGGTATGGTCAGACGCCTATCATCGCCATGACGGCCAACGCTTTTGTTGATGACCGGCAGCGCTGCATGGCTGCCGGCATGAGCGACTTCATCGCCAAGCCGGTCAATCCGGATGTCTTGTTCGCGACCTTGCTCCGGAATCTGGAGTCGTTGTTGAAAAACTGATGGCGGCCTGATGTTCTGGCCGCAATAAAACAGCTTATGCCGTGCAGTCCCAGGCCCGGCAGCGACCGGGACATTTCATTTTTCAGCCTTTTTCCGGGTTGACCGTGAAAACGTCGGCACGCTCGAACAGCGAGCGGATGACGACGCGGCGGATGCCCGGATTGTCCGGCACGGCGTACATCACGTCGGTCATCATCTCCTCGAAGATGCCGCGCAGGCTACGCGCCCCGGCCTTGTACTCGATGGCCAGTTCGGCCATCTGGCGGAAGACGTCGGGGGCGACTTGGAGGTCCACGCCGTCGGCCGCCAGCATGGCGCGGAACTGGCGGTAGATGGCGTTCTTCGGCTCGGTCAGGATGCGCACCAGCATGTCCTGCGACAGATCGTGCAGGCGGGTGACGATGGGCAGGCGGCCGGCGAATTCGGGGATCAGGCCGAATTCGAGCAGGTCGGTCGGCTTGACGCGGGCGTTGAGGCGTTCGAGGATTTTCTGGTCGTCGCCGCCGGTGGTCGAAATGAAGCCGAAAGTGTGGGTGCGGGTCAGGATATTGTCGAGGCCGACAAAGGCGCCGCCGCAGATGAACAGCACGTTTGTCGTGTCGATATACCGCCCGTCCTTGAGCCGGACCGGCGCGCCTTCCATGATCTTGAGCAGGGCATGCTGGACGCTTTCGCCGGAGGTGGCGCGGGCCTGTCCGCCAATGGCCTTGAGCTTGTCGACTTCATCGACGAAGACGATGCCGCGCTGGGCGCGCTCGATGTCGCCGTTGGCGCGGTCGAGCAGGCGATGCAGGATGGCCTCGATCTCGTCGCCGACAAACTGCGTCTGGGCCAGCGAAGTGGCGTCGGCGGTGACGAAGGGCACGTCGAGAATGCGCGCCAGCGTTTCGCAGAGCAGGGTTTTGCCGGTCCCCGTCGGGCCGATGAGCAGGATGTTGCTTTTGGTCAGTTCGACGCTGTCGACCGCAGCACTCGCGGCCATGCGCCGGTAGTGGGCGTAGATGGCGACGGCGACTGTGCGCTTGGCCTCTTCCTGACCAATGACGTGCTCGGAAAGCTGGCGGACGATTTCGCTGGGTTTGAGCTGGGTGGACATCGGGGCACTCCTTCGACGGAATGCCCCGATGCTAGCCCTGTCAGGCCTTTTCGGGAAGAACGATATTGACTTCCAGAACTTCGTAATTGCCCTGTTTTTCAAGCGAAACGCGAATGTCCTCGGTGTTCACCTTGACGTACTTGGAGATCACGGCGATCAGCTCGCGTTGCAGGTCGGGCAGGAAATTGGCACTGCTGCCGCCGCCATCACGTTCGTGCGCGATGATCAGCTGCAGGCGCTCCTTGGCCAGATGGGCGGTTTTCGGCTTGTTGCCGAAGATGAGTGAAAACAGCGACATCTCACTTGCCTCCGAACAGGCGCTTCAGGAGGCCCGGCTTGACGTAATCGACGAAGCGCAGCGGCTTGTCTTCGCCAAGAAAGCGCGTGATGACGTCCTGGTAGGCCATCGAGGCGTCCGATTCCTTCTGGTGAATGACCGGCGCGCCCTGGTTGGAGGCCTGCAGCACGTCTTCGGATTCGGGAATGACACCGATGATGGGTACCCGCAGGATTTCCTGGATGTCCTTGTACGAGAGCATTTCGCCGGCTTCGACGCGGGTCGGGTTATAGCGCGTGATGAGCAGGTGTTCCTTGACCGGCTCGCGGCCTTCGATGGCGCGCCGTGACTTGGCCTGCAGGATGCCGAGGATGCGGTCGGAGTCGCGCACGGACGAGACTTCCGGGTTGGTCACGACAACGGCTTCGTCGGCGAAGGTCAGGGCCATGACGGCGCCGGATTCGATGCCGGCCGGCGAATCGCAAATGATGTATTCGAAACCCTGGTGTTCGAGTTCCTTGATGACCTTTTCAACACCTTCCTCGGACAGCGCATCCTTGTCGCGCGTCTGCGAGGCAGGCAGCACGTAGAGGTTGTCGGTGTGCTTGTCCTTGATCAGCGCCTGGGTCAGCGTTGCCTCGCCGTTGATGACGTTGATCAGGTCATAAACGACGCGGCGTTCGCAGCCCATGATCAGGTCGAGGTTGCGCAGGCCGACGTCGAAGTCGATGACAGCCGTCTTGAAGCCGCGCTGGGCGAGGCCGGTGGAAAAGCTGGCGCTGGTGGTGGTCTTGCCGACCCCACCCTTGCCGGAGGTTACGACGATGATTCTGGTCACGTGTGTTCTCGCTGGGTAAGTGGTGAAAAAAGCTCGCGTCGAAACGCGCGATTAACGGAGGGCCAGGGCGGCGACGGTCAGGCGGCTTTCGCCACCATCCTCGGTCAGGCAGACGGTCGCCGGCTGGCGGGCGAGTTCGGCAGGAACGCCGGCCTCGAAAGTGCGGTAGATGCCGGCCACGGAAACCAGTTCGGCCTCCAGGCTGGTCGTGAAGATGCGCGCCGTCTTGTCGCCGCTGGCACCGGCCAGGGCGCGGCCGCGCAGGGGGGCGTAGACGTGGATGTTGCCGTCAGCGATGACCTCGGCACCGGCGCTGATCATGGCCGTGACGATAAGGTCGCAGCCCCTGGCGTAGAAACGCTGGCCGGAACGCAAGGGCTTGTCGAGCGTGATGGTGCGCGGAGCGGGTTCGAGCGCGGGCGGTGGCGTGATGACAGGGGCGACTGCCGGCGCGGGGGCGGGCGGCGACGCTTCGGCTGCTTTGGGACGGGCCGTGCTGCGACTGAGTGCATCGGCACCGACGGCGGGCAGGCCGGCAGCACTGGCCAAGCCTGCCAGTTCTTCCGGCAGGCCACGCGTGGCGACGGCATGCAGGCCCGATCCGCGCAGAAGTGCGCAAATGGCCATCCAGTCGGGGTTGTCGGACAGGTTGTCGGTGTGACTGAAATCGAGGACCGCCAGTTCGTTCTCGAAAAAATCCGGGCTGTTGCCGGTCAGTTCGGCCAGTGCGGCGTGAAGGGCGGCGGGGTCGGTGGTGCGGAGTTGCGTCTGGATGATCTTGAGCGAAGTGCCCTTGAACTGAATCGGTGCGTCTTTGGCCATGCCTGCTGCTGTGTTGCGGAAAGGGGCGCGATTATCCCATAGCCGGGCAGTGCAAAAAATGAAACTTGCGTGACCACCGAGCCGGTTTTGGAGACTGATGTTCGGCGCGAGCATGTGGCCTTGGGTGGCGTCGTGCCAAGCGGGTAAAATGGCGGTTTTTGCCGAAAGCCAGCCCATGCTGAACAAGCTCTCCGCCTTCGCCGGTGTTCAAGGCCCGGTCGTCATTATCGTCATGGATGGCTACGGCCTGCCCAAGACCGATGTCGGCAGCGCCATCGCCGCCGCCAAGAAGCCGACGCTCGACCGCCTCTTCGCCAACTACCCGAACATCCGCCTGCGTGCTCATGGCACCGCCGTCGGCATGCCGTCCGACGACGACATGGGCAATTCCGAGGTGGGTCACAACGCCATCGGCGCCGGTCAGGTCTATAGCCAGGGCGCCTCACTGGTCTCGAACGCGATTGCCTCCGGCGCCATCTGGCAGGGCGAGGCATGGCAGCAGATCATCGCCGGCGCCAAGGCTGGTCGCGGCGTGCTGCATTTGCTGGGCCTCTTTTCGGACGGCAACGTGCACAGTCACATCGACCACTTAAAAGCCATGGTCGTCCAGGCCAAGGCCGAAGGCATCAAGACCGTGCGCATCCACGCCCTGCTCGATGGCCGCGACGTGCCGGAAACCAGTGCCCTCGACTACGTCGTGCCGTTCGAAGCTTTCCTTGCCGAGATCAGCGCCGACGGTTTCGATGCCCGTATCGCCTCGGGCGGCGGCCGCCAGTACATCACCATGGATCGCTACGACGCCAACTGGGCGATGGTCGAAAAGGGCTGGAAGACGCACGTGCTGGGGCTGGGCGCGCAGTTCCCGAACGCAACTGCTGCGGTCAACGGCCTGCGTGAGCAGAATCCGGGCACCATCGATCAGGATCTGCCGGAGTTCGTCATTGCCGACAACGGCAAGGCCATCGGCACCATCGAGGATGGCGACTCGGTTGTCTTCTTCAACTTCCGTGGCGACCGCGCCATTGAAATCACGCGTGCCTTCGAGGAAGCGGCCTTCGACAAGTTCGACCGCGTTCGCGCGCCAAAGGTGACCTACGCCGGCATGCTGCAATACGACGGCGACCTCAAACTGCCGGCCCGTTTCCTCGTCGCCCCGCCGGCGATCAAGGACACCACCGGCGAATGGTTCGCCAAGTCGGGCATCGCCCAGTTCGCCTGCTCGGAAACGCAGAAATTCGGCCACGTGACCTATTTCTGGAACGGCAACCGTTCCGGCAAATTCGAGGGCGAAACCTGGCAGGAAGTCCCGAGCGATGTCGTGCCCTTCGAGCAGCGGCCGTGGATGAAGGCGGCCGAAATCGCCGACGCGATGATCGCCGCCCTGCAGTCCGGCCAGTACCGGACGCTGCGCTGCAATTTCGCCAACGGCGACATGGTCGGCCACACCGGCAACTTCTATGCCGCGACGCTGGCAGTCGAAGCCGTCGATCTGTCGCTGGCCCGCGTGTTGCAGGCCGTCGATGCGGCCGGCGGCGTGGCGCTGATTACGGCCGACCACGGCAACGCCGACGAAATGTTCGAGCTGGACAAGAAAACCAAGCAGCCGGCGCTGAACAAGGATGGTTCGTTCAAGGCCAAGACAGCGCACACGCTGAACCCCGTGCCGCTGATCCTTTACGACAACGTGAGCGGCGGCAAGCTGGGCCTCAAGCAAACGGAAACGGCCGGCCTGTCGAATATCGCCGCCACCGTCGCCAACCTGCTCGGGCTCGAAAAGCATGCGGCCTGGGACGAGAGCGTGCTCGACATCAAGTAAGCGACGCCAGCACAAGAAAATGGGCGTCCTGCCTTGCGGCAGGCGTCCATTTCATTTTGGCTGCTTTTTTCCGGTTGACCGTGGCTAACCGGGCAGCAGTCAGGAAATCAGCTTTCCGACTTGCCCTGCACTTTGTCCATTTCCGCCAGCAAGCGCAGCGCCCGCTCCCGGTTTTTTTCCCTGGCGGCAGCGCGTTCGTCCACCTTGGCGGCTTCTTCCCGTGATGCCTTGAGCAGCGCCTCGTGAGGCGTCAGGCCACCCAGCGCGGCGTTGAGCATGCGCTCGGCTTTGTCGTCCAGCTCTTTTTCCGACATCGGAATCTCCATTCGAATCTGCTGCGGATCTGGCCGTTTATCCTGCGCGGAAAAAGACCAGACCCCTCTTGTTACTTGACGCCTGGTTTTCGACCGGGCGCTGGGCGTGGAATATACCCTGAAACCCGGCACTGAAAACCTTCAATTACTTTGCCTTTGACGTAGCTGGTGACGCTGCAGCGCGAAATGTCGCCGCGGGCAGAGAGTTCGGCCAGCGAAGCGCGAACCTGATCCAGAGGCATGTTGATCGCCGCTGCGATATCGAAATCGAGCAGTTGGCCATGCTTCTTCAAGTGTTCAAGAACCTTTGTGGCGTGCATCAGGATTCCTTTCAATGACGGGCCTGGTTCCGTAGCTGCAGCGGAAAGGGGGCCAGTTTCCAGCAATAGAACAAACTCCGACTCTTCTTGTGCCGATGGGCAGAGATTGGCGTGATCCGGCACTCGGCATGACAAAAAAAGAAGCCCGCACTGGGCGGGCTTAAATCCATTTCTTGGAGGAGATGGAGGAGACAGGAATCATTATGCCTACAAGTATTGTGCACCGCAACATCTTTTGTGTAATCAATTGTGTCAACGGTGTTTCGGGAATTGCAGTATCGCTGCCTTGCCCGTCCAGGTAAGCATTTCAGCGATTAAACGTGGACGAAAAAAAACCCCGCGACATGCGCGGGGCTTTCGATTTCGGGAGGCCCGAAAGACTTACTTGGACTTCTTGGTGACGGCAGCCATGTTGGCTTGGGCAGCGTCAGCAAATTGCTTGGCAACGCTGTTCATGTTGCCGAAAGCGGAATTGGCAGCAGCGATGGCGCTCTGGATTGCAGCGACGGCGCCTTCGGAACCAGCCGGAGCGGACTTGGTGGCGGTTTCAACCATGGTGGCAACAGACTTCTGGAAGTCGCCGAACTGGGCTTCAACCATCTTGGCCAGGTCTTGCTGGGTCTGGGCGGTGATTTCGTAGACCGAGCGTGAGTAGGCAACAGCCTTGTCGACAGCCGGCTTGGCCAGGGCGGTCTGGGCTTCGAGGGCAGCCTTCGGATCCTTGGCTTCCATGACCGACTTGACGCCGGAGACGGTGTCTTCCAGAGCGGCACGGGCGGTGTTCAGGTTCAGGGCGGCGATGCGCTCGGCAGATGCCAGGGCGGTGTTGGCAACAGACAGCAGGGAGTCAACGGTAGCTTTGTTGGCAGCGGCGAATTGTTCAGGATTGATGGACATGTGGTGTCTCCAAGAGAAAGGTTTTCGGTGTGTTCGGAGCCGAGTATAGCGCACTATTCATAAAAATTGTGCACTGCAACAAAATTAGATTGAGGTTTTTTTGGCCACCGTCTGAAAGGCTTGTCGGGCCTACTTCCGATTTCGCCCAGCCCCTTGCCAGTACTGGAATTCCGGCTCATGGACTTCGATATCCAGCTCCATGACTCGGGCCTGCAATCGGCTTTGCACATCTGCCACGGCCTGGTTGTACACGACCGGCGCGATCTCTTTCAGGAAAAATCCAAGCAAGGCACCAGCGCCCAGATTGCCGATTGCCTCATCCCTGTTTTCGTCGAAATAGCGCTGGATGGAGGTGATGGCTGCGGCGCTGGCTTCCCTGGATATTTCGATGCTCATCGTTGCGGCGTCCCTTGCGCGGTGTCTGAGGTGTTGCTGGCGACAGGCTCGAATTGGCGCCTGATTTCTTCGATCAACCCGCTCGCGGCATCCTCGATCATCTCCAGGACCAGCTCGAAGCGCCCGCCGAGCGTGAGGTAGGGGTCAGGCACCTCGTCTTCTGTGAAGCGCGTTGCGTAATCCATGATCAGCCTGATCCGCATGAGTTGTTCTGCGGTTGCCAGGCGGCGAAGGTTGTAGAGATTGCTCCGGTCCATAGCCAGGATGAGATCGAAATAATCCAGGTCCTGCCAGCCGATCCGCCGGGCACGGATTTGCGAAAGGTCGTAGCCCTTTGCCGATGCAACCCGCTGGCTGTTGGCATCGCAGGCATCGCCCGCGCGATAGCCGTGGGTGCCCGCTGAGCAAACTTCGATCCTCGTGGTCAGTCCGCTTCGCGCTATCAGTTTGCGCAGCACGGCCTCGGCGGTCGGTGAGCGGCAGACGTTGCTCATGCAGACGCAAAGGATGCGGAATGGCGTTGTCACTGGCCTGTTGCCATATTTACTTCAGGTTTCTTTCGCGCACGATGGGCGGAACGAACTTGACGGAAAAACGCCAGCCTTCCGGCGTGGCTTTGAGGATCAGGGATTTTGATTTTGCACCGGCGTCGAACGCCGGTTCATCACCGAGCAGTTCGATGGCGCCAATACCCTTGATCACACAGGCGCCGGGAAGTGTCACAAAAGCCGATTCGGCTGCCACCAGAACAAACTGCCCTTCGAGCGACTCCGAGCACGAGAGGCCCTTGGGGACCGAGGTCGGATCCTCTTTCCAGCCATGGCGCAGCGCGTCCAGCGCATGGCCGAGTTCTTCGGTGATTTTGGCGGCGAGCGTCACTTCACGGGATTTGGCGTGGTTCATTGGGGTTCTCCAGGGTTCCTGAGGCCGCTCACAGCCAGGCCAGCCAGCGCCCGAGTCCCAGCATGAGGAGCATCGGTAGATAGGGAAAGGCCACGGTCGGGCGGCAAGCGCTGGCGATATAGCCGCCGATCAGTGCGGCGCCGCCGGGCCGGCTGGCGGACCAGTCGGTGTGCAGTTGCATGGGCGGTTCCAGCGAGCCTGGTTGTTTGAGCAGGTTTTCGACGTTGAGCAGGCGATCAGACAGTCGTGCCTGATAGGTTTTGAAGATGCCTTCCTGCATCCAGCAAAGCAGGATCGTGAAAGCGATCCACGCTGGCGACAATCCGCTCGCCAGCCCGGCGACGGAGAGGGCAAGGCAGCCCAGCTTGATTAGCAGGGCATTTAGCTCATGCTGTTCGTGATTGCCCTGCAGGGTTTGCCATTCCTGGCCCAGCAAGCCGTAACGCTCCATCCATCTTCTCCTTTTGTACCGCTTTCACCGAGTTTACAAGGATAGCTCCTGACGCTGTGAATCCTATGAAAATGCCTCTGTGATGCTTCCGCGCGGGGCCGGAGGACATGAAATATTTGGATTTCTGGTTGGAATGCTTCGGGTTTCTCGAAGCTTTATTGCTGTGCCCGGGATGGTTTGAACGTCGCTGACTCCCTACAATGTGCGTCTATTCAATCGACCGCCGTGTTCCCATGCCCGAATTCCTGCTCTCCCCCGAAATCTGGATCGCCTTTTTTACGCTGACCGCGCTGGAACTCGTACTTGGCATCGACAACATCATTTTCATTTCAATTCTGGTCGACAAGCTGCCCAAGGAAAAGCAGGAGGTTGCCCGCAAGATCGGCTTGTTCCTGGCCATGTTCATGCGTATCGGCCTGTTGCTGGTGCTGTCGTGGATCGTCGGACTGACCGAGCCGCTGCTGACGCTGTTCGGCTACGGTATCTCGGGGCGCGACATGATATTGATCGCCGGCGGCCTGTTCCTGATCTGGAAGAGTACCGGCGAGGTACACCAGTTGCTGGAGGGCGAGGAAGGCAGCGAATCGGCCAAGGTGGCGTCGAGTTTTGCCGGCGTGATCGCCCAGATCATCGTCATCGACCTCGTGTTTTCGCTCGATTCGATCATTACGGCCGTTGGCATGGTCAGTGAAGTCGGTGTGATGATTGCCGCCGTCGTCGCTTCGGTTGGCCTGATGATGCTGTTCGCCCGCTCGATCGGCGAATTCGTCTCGAACCACCCGACGATCAAGATGCTGGCCCTGTCCTTCCTGGTCGTTGTCGGCGTCGTGCTGATTGCCGACGGCTTCGGCCACCACGTGCCGAAGGGCTACATCTACTTCGCCATGGCGTTCTCGGTCGGTGTCGAGATGCTCAACATCCGAATGCGCAAGAAGACCGTCAAGCCGGTCGATCTGCGCGAGCCGTATGCCCGAGAACTCGGCACGGACTGATTTTTATACCGGCGAGAGGATGGCAGCGACGCGCCCCGGTTCGATACGAATCGAGCGGAGCAGCCAGCGCGCCGCCTTTTCCTGTGCCGAGCCGTCTTCGCGCAGTACATAAACCGGCTTGGTGCGGAAGTAGGCGCTCATCATCTGTGTGATGGCCTGCCGGGCTATCGGCTCGGCTTCGCGCGGGATGGCCATCGACTGAACCGAATTGGCTACCGGCTTGTCCAGGTAAAAAGCCTTGGCATTGTCGTCGTAGCGCAGTCCCGATGTGCCGTCGAAAGCCACCGGCACGGGCGGGTTGCCCAGCCACGAAACGTTGATGCGGGCGGAAAGCGTAGCTTTGTCGGCCGGGGTCCCGAGAATGATTTTGGGCGGCTCGATCAGCGAGACGACCACCATGCCGTTGCCGTAGCTTTTCTGCATGGTGCCGCTTTTTTCCAGCTGCATCTGGATGTCGGCTTCGGAGAAGTAAATTTCCTTTTCGAGGAAACCGGCGCTCCAGGCCAGGGTGCTGCCGATCAGGGCAAGGGCGCTCAGGGCGGATTTCAGCGTGACTGTCATTTTCATGCGTGTCCTTCAGTTCTGTCAGGCAGATTTTCCTGCCCATTTGCGCCGGTAGTGTACCGGCGCCATGCCCGTCCATTCGACAAAGGCGCGATAAAAGGCCGAGTTGTCGGCATAGCCAAGGTCTGCCGCAACCTGCGAGATCGAGTCACGGGTCTTGGTCAGTCGGGACAGCGCCATGTCGCGGCGCAGCGCGTCCTTGATGCCGCGGAAACTGGAACCTTCTTCCTCCAGTCGGCGGTGGATAGTGCGTGGCGACAGGTAGAGGCGGGCGGCAATGTCGTCGAGGCTGAGCGTGTCGGGCAGCGCGGCGCGCAGCAGGTCGCGGACGCGAATGACCATTTCCCGGTCGCGTCGGTAGAGGGTGGTGATCTTTCCGGGGGCACCGTCGAGGAAGGCGGTGAGCGCGGCTTCATCACGGCGGATGGGCAAGTCGAGCAGGTTGGCGTTGAAACTGGCGACGAGCGTGCCGGTGCCGCCGGGAACGGTGGGGGCGAAACGGGAATCTTCCGTGAAGATCAGTGCGTAGTCGGCAAAATGGACGGGTTTCGGATAAGGGAAGATGACGCTGTCCAGTCCGATGCCGCGCCCGGCCAGCCAGCAGGACAGCCCATGCAGCAGGCGCAGCAGCCATTCGAAGGCAAAGATGCGGCCGGGGTCGTCGGGCCTGTCGGCCAGCTTGCGCGTCTCGGCAATGACCAGTTCGGCCCGCCCATGCGAGCGCCGGACGCTGACGGCAAGATCCGGCAGGACGACATGCAGGAAGCGGCTGGCCCGGGTCAGCGCTTCGGCCAGGGTGGGGGCGCTCAGGCAGCCGCGGCACAGGAACTCAAAGCTGCCGACGCGCATGGGCTGGGCGAAGAGGCCGAAGCCTTCATCGCCCAGTTCGTGGTTGAGGCGGTTGTACAGGGCTGCGTAGTGTTCGACCGGAATCCGGCTGGCGGTGTCTGCAATATCAATGTTTGTGGCGCGTAGCAGCGGCGCCGGGTCAATCTGGCGTCGGTTGAGTCCGGCCAGCATGCCGGTAACAAATCCCATTGCAACAGTGGCTTGTGTTCGATTGGGCGAATCCGGGTTGGTGCGGTGCAGCATTTTGGCTAATTTTTCCGGTTGACCGTAGCACTGTATCACCTTGGCGGAATTTGCACGATTGTCGTCGTTCCGCACAATGACGGTGCGCATAAAGCGACCTACTATGAATGCCTTATTTCACTTTCCATGAGGCAAGGCGCTATGACCGATCTTTCTGTTGCGAAGAAGCTTTCCCCGTACAAGCCGAAACACAAGGTACGTTTTGTTACTGCTGCTTCGTTGTTCGACGGCCACGACGCCTCGATCAACATCATGCGCCGTATCCTGCAATCGACCGGCTCCGAGGTGATTCACCTTGGCCACAACCGCTCGGTACAGGAAATCGTCAATGCCGCGCTGCAGGAAGATGTCCAGGGCATCTGCATCACTTCGTACCAGGGCGGCCACGTCGAATTCTTCAAGTACATGATCGATCTGCTGAAGGCCAATGGCGGCGAGAACATCAAGGTCTTCGGCGGTGGCGGTGGCGTCATCGTTCCCTCGGAAATCAAGGAATTGCACGCCTATGGCGTGACCCGCATCTACGCGCCGGAAGATGGCGTGCACATGGGCCTGCAGGGCATGATCAACGAAGTCGTGCAGAACGCCGATTTCGACGTTGCCGACGAGGGTGTCCCGACTGCCGAGCAGGCGCTGGCCGGTTTGCAGGCGGGCGACAAGCGACTGCTGGCGCGTCTGATTACGCTGCTCGAAAACGGCGAGGCACCGGCACTCAAGGAGCCGCTGCTCAAGGCCGCGGCTGCGCTCGACACTCCGGTTCTCGGCATTACCGGCACCGGCGGTGCCGGCAAGTCGTCGTTGACCGATGAGCTGGTGCGTCGCTTCCGCCTCGACCAGGGCGATAGCGTCAAGATCGGCCTGATCTCCATCGACCCTTCGCGCAAGCGTACCGGTGGCGCGCTGCTTGGCGACCGCATCCGCATGAACGCCATCGAACATCCGAACATTTTCATGCGCTCGCTGGCCACTCGCGATACCGGTTCCGAGATTTCCGTTGCGCTGCCCGAGGTCATTGCCGCCTGCAAGCTGGCCGGCTTTGATCTGGTGGTCGTTGAAACCTCAGGCATCGGCCAGGGCAATGCGGCCATCGTGCCGTTTGTCGATCTGTCGCTGTACGTGATGACGCCGGAGTTCGGCGCCGCCTCGCAGCTGGAGAAGATCGACATGCTCGACTTCGCAGATTTCGTGGCGATCAACAAGTTCGACCGCAAGGGCGCCGAGGATGCACTGCGCGACGTGCGCAAGCAGTACCAGCGGAACCGCGAAGCCTTCACCACGCCGACCGACGAGATGCCGGTGTTCGGCACCCAGGCCGCCCGCTTCAACGATGACGGCGTCACTGCCTTGTATCAGGCGCTGGTCCCCGCCTTGGCCGAGAAGGGGCTGAAGCTCAAGCCGGGTCATTTGCCCGTCGTCAGCGTCAAGCAGTCCTCGACCCAGCGCGCCATCGTGCCGGCCCAACGCGTCCGTTATCTGGCGGAGATCGCTGACACCGTGCGCGGCTACCACGCCCATACCGTCGAACAGGTGAAGATCGCCCGCGAGCGCCAGTCGCTGCGTATTTCGAAGGGCATTTTCGTCGCCTGCGACAAGTCGACCGCAGATTTCGACGAAATGATGGCCTTCAAGGACAGCCAGCAGGACCCGAAGGCGAAGAAGCTGCTCGACATGTGGCCGGCGACCGTCGAAGCGTATTCCGGCGACGAGTACGTCGTGAAGATCCGCGACAAGGAAATCCGCACCAAACTGGTTTCCGAATCGCTGTCCGGCACCAAGATCAGGAAGGTCATCCTGCCGAAAATCGGCGATGACGGCGAGATCCTGCGTTTCCTGATGCGCGAAAACGTCCCCGGCTCTTTCCCTTATACGGCCGGCGTCTTCGCCTTCAAGCGCGAGGGCGAGGATCCGACCCGCATGTTCGCCGGGGAGGGTGATGCCTTCCGCACCAACCGCCGCTTCAAGCGCGTTTCGGAAGGCATGCCGGCCCACCGTTTGTCGACGGCCTTCGACTCGGTGACGCTGTACGGCTGCGACCCCGACGAGCGCCCGGACATCTACGGCAAGATCGGCAACTCCGGTGTGTCGATCGCCACGCTCGACGACCTGAAAGTCCTCTACGACGGCTTCGATCTGCTCTGTCCGACTACCTCGGTTTCAATGACGATCAACGGGCCGGCACCGATCATCCTTGCCTGCTTCTTCAATACCGCCATCGACCAGCAGATGGCCAAGTTCGAAAAAGAAAACGGCCGCCAGCCGACCGAAGACGAAGCCCAGAAGATTCGCGAATGGGTGCTCAAGTCCGTGCGCGGCACCGTGCAGGCCGACATCCTGAAGGAAGACCAGGGGCAGAATACCTGCATCTTCTCGACCGAATTCGCCTTGAAGATGATGGGCGACATCCAGGAATTCTTCGTCCATAACCAGGTGCAGAATTTCTATTCGGTCTCGATCTCCGGCTATCACATCGCCGAAGCCGGCGCCAATCCGATCAGCCAGCTTGCCTTCACGCTGTCCAACGGCTTCACCTACGTCGAGAGCTACCTGGCGCGCGGCATGCACATCGACGACTTCGCGCCCAACCTGTCGTTCTTCTTCTCCAATGGCATGGACCCGGAATACTCGGTGATCGGCCGTGTTGCCCGCCGCATCTGGGCGCTGGCAATGAAGAACAAATATGGCGCCAACGAACGCAGCCAGAAGCTCAAGTACCACATCCAGACCTCCGGCCGTTCGCTGCACGCGCAGGAGATGGACTTCAACGACATCCGCACGACGCTGCAGGCGCTAATCGCCATCTACGACAACTGCAATTCGCTGCACACCAACGCCTACGACGAAGCGATCACGACGCCGACCGAGGAATCAGTGCGCCGTGCCATGGCCATCCAGCTCATCATCAACCGCGAGTGGGGCGTCGCCAAGAACGAGAACCCGAACCAGGGCGCCTTCGTCATCGACGAACTGACTGACCTCGTTGAAGAAGCCGTGCTCAAGGAATTCGAAGCTATCGCATCACGCGGTGGGGTGCTTGGTGCCATGGAAACCGGCTATCAGCGCGGCAAGATCCAGGAAGAGTCGATGTACTATGAGCACAAGAAGCACGACGGCTCCTACCCGATCATCGGCGTCAATACCTTCCTGAATCCGAAGGGCATGGCGCAGCAGGAGATCGAACTGGCGCGTTCGAGCGAAGAAGAGAAGCAGTCGCAGATCAAGCGTCTGCGTGACTTCCAGGTCCGCAATGCCGACCAGGCACCGGCGATGCTGGCCAAGCTCAAGCAGACGGTCATCGAAGACGGCAATGTTTTTGCCGTGCTGGTCGATGCTGTGAAGTCCTGCTCGTTGGGCCAGATCAGCTCGGCGCTCTACGAAGTGGGCGGGCAGTACCGCCGCAGCATGTAACTCCTTGGACCATTAAGGAAACAGCAATCTCCCGACCCGCGAGGGTGGAGGAGACTACAAACACGGCGAGGCTATGTACCTCGCCGTTTCTATTGGTGTTTCGCGGTTTTCCATGTCAATGAAATATTCGGTAATTCACTGAATTTTCGGAATATTTTCCGCCGCTGTGGCTTATTTCACGGTGGGTTCTCAAGGTAGTGAATAGACTCTGGCCATCATTTCTGACGAATCATTGGGCCCTCGCCATGAAGAAAACAAACTCACTACCCATCTTTGCACTGGGTGCGGCAATCTCTGGACACGCGTACGCCATCCACGTCGATGGCAATATCAACGAGTGGCTTGTAAGCAATACTACGTGGGCTGCCAAGGCTGGTATTGAGTCGACGGTTGAGGACTGGACGCGCACTGGAAATGGATATTTGAACCCGGGTTATGGTGGTCAGGCTTATGACGCTGAGGCTCTGTACGCGACGATCGAAAGCGGCAAGTTGTTTATCGCATTGGCGACCGGGCACAACCCGCAGACGCTCACATCGGGGAACAACTACGGTGCAGGCGACTTTGCCATCGACTTCGGCAAGAATGGAAGCTACGAGCTCGGTATTAACTATCTCAATCCGAGTGCGACGCAGGCGGCTGCAGCGATTGACCGCTTCGGCGTGCAGGGTGGCGTCTACAAAAATCCGATCTGGGCGTTGGGCCTGTGGGGTGACAACGGTGCTTACAAAAAATCCGAGCATCCGACCTCGCTGCTGGATGGTACAAAAATCGGCGATGCCTTCATGGTGGTCAATTACGTTGGTGTAACCGGCTACGGCCAATATCAGACGGATGTTCACTATTTTTACGAGATGAGCCTGGACCTTTCGCTGCTCTACAATGCCGGCTGGGATGGCATGGCATTCAATATTCACTGGACCGAAAACTGCGCTAACGACAGCATTCTGGTCGACCCGCCGGGTGCGGTTCCCGAGCCGGGCTCGATAGCCTTGCTGACAGCCGGCCTGCTGGGCCTTGCCGGCATGCGCCGTAGAAAGACTGCGCGTTAAGCGAACGAATTCCGAAGTTCAGGGGCCGCCAGCGCTAACGCGTGGCGGCCCTTTTTCTATTCTTTACTTGGCGAGCGCTCGCGATTGCCAGAGAATTCCTCACGGGTATTTTCCAGGAGTGTGGACATGAGCGAATTCGACCAACTATCCAATAGTCTGCAGCGTAACCGCATCACTCGCCGCCAGATGCTCTGGTTTCTGGGCGCGAGCGCCTTGTCTGGTTGCGCCAGTTCGCCTGTCGGCGGCGGCTCGATTCTCGTCGGGATGAGCGAGGACGAGGAAAAGGCCGTCGACAAGCAGGTTTCGCCGCAGCAATTTTCACAGGATCTGGGGCCGGTACAGGATGGGGCGGTCAACCAGTATCTGACTGATGTTGGTCGTCGGATCGATGCCAAAACGCATCGGCCGCAAATGCCGTATTCCTATCGCGTGCTGAACGCCAATTACGTCAATGCCTACACCTTTCCGGGCGGGGCGATGGGCGTGACGCGCGGCATTCTGGTCGATCTTGACGACGAGGCGGAACTGGCTGCGCTGCTTGGCCACGAACTGGGACATGTCAATGCCCGCCACGCCGCGCAGCGGCAAGGGCAGGCGATGGTGGCGCAGGTGGCGGTGAGCGGGGCGAGCATCATCGGGCAGGCAGCCGGTTTCGGCGGTTTGGTCGATATTGGCAGCCAGCTTGGGGCCAGCGTTTTGCTCTCCAGTTATTCGCGCGACAACGAGCGCGAGGCAGATGCGCTCGGGCAGGAGTACATGGTGCGTGCCGGCTATCCGGCGAAGGGCATGGTCGGGCTGCAACAGTTGCTGGTCGATCAGCAGAAGGAGTCGCCGGGGATGTTGCAGACCATGTTCTCGACCCACCCCATGAGCGTTGAGCGCCGCGATACCGCGAAGCAACTGGCGGAGAGCAAATACGCGGCGAGCAACACGCGTGACCTCGGTCGCGAGCGTTTCATGGACAACACTGCGTCACTGCGCCGGATCAAGCCGACCATCGACGCCTGCCAGAAAGGCGAAGTGGCGATGGCCGGCAAGGAATACAGCAAGGCCGAAGAGCGCTTCCGGACGGCTTTGAAGGCGACACCGCGCGATTACGCGGCCAACGTGTTGATGGCGAAATGTCTTTCCGAGCAGGACAAGGATGCGCAGGCGATGGAATACGCCCAGGCGGCGACCAAAATCTACCCGCAGGAAGCCCAGGCGCACAAGCTGTCGGGCGTGCTGGCGCTGGGCGAGAAAGATCCCGGCAAAGCCTTCGAGCATCTTGACCGTTACGACCGCTTGCTGCCCGGAGATGCCGGCGTGACTTTCCTGAAAGGCGTTTCGCTTGAAGGCATGGGCAAACGCCCGGAGGCAGCCAAGCAATATGCGGCCTACCTGAAACGTAGCCAGCAGGGCAAGGCAGCAGAGTATTCGATGAGCCGCCTGCAGAGCTGGGGCTATCTGAAGTGAATTCGATTTTGGCTGTTTTTTCCGGTTGACCGCAGCACCCGCGGTTGACCGTGAAACTCAGTCCCCGAACCTGCGCAAACCATCAAGGTCGAGAATATTGATGCCGCCATACTCGCTACGCACCAGCCCGGCGTCTTCCAGTACTTTCAGCGCCTGATTGGCGCGCTGTCTTGAAACGCCGGCCAGGTAGCCGAGTTCTTCCTGCGAAATCTGCAGCAGGCGGAGGGTGCCGGGGTAGAGGACCGGGTTGAATAGTGCCGCCAGGCCACGGGCGATGCGGGCGTCGGTGTCGAGCATGCGCTCGTTTTCGATCATGCCGATGAACTGGCCGAGGCGCTCGTTGAGCTGGGCGATCATGTAGCGGTTGAAGGGAATGCTGTGGTCCAGCAACCACAGGAAGGTGGCGCGGCTCATGAAGGCAACACGGGTTTCGCGCAGCGCCATGACGTCGTAGCGGCGCGGCTCGCTTTTGAGCAGTGAGCCCTCCCCGAACCAGCCGCCGGTGCTGATGCCGGTCAGCGAGGTGGTTTTGCCGGTGTTCCAGTGGCTGGCCATCTTGCCGAGGCCGTCGATGATGCCCATCCAGTAGTCGACCGGTTCGCCCTTCATGCAGATGAATGCACCGGGCGCGAAGCTGCGTTCGAAGGTGCCGGCCAGCGCTTTGGTCATTTCCTCGGTTGTGAGCGACGGCCCCCAGACAGAGGTACGCAGCAGTTCTTCGGCGTTTTTCAATTTTTTTCCTGGATTGTCTGCCGGACGACAATTATAAGGCTGGCCTCCGCATACACTGCGACGCATCAGTGAGAGATTGTTCGTCGGCTGCAAGGTCCGTGTAAGCGAGCGGCTCTCACAATGATTCAAACGAACGTTAGACCGCGAACAATGAGTCGCGGCGGAGGAGACGAGAAATGCCCAAGCAGGCGAAGTTCGCTGCGGTGGATGGTTTGCATACCTTCCCGCGCTTGTTGTTTCATCACGCTCAAGTACGCCCGAATGCGCCGGCGATGCGCGAGAAGCATCTCGGCATCTGGCAGACCTGGAGCTGGCTGGATGTGGCCGAGCGGGTGCGTGCGCTGGCCTGTGGTCTGGCTTCGCTTGGCTTCAAGCGCGGCGACAATCTGGCCATCATCGGCGACAACCGGCCGCATCTCTACATGATGATGAGCGCCGCCCAGTGTCTGGGGGGCGTGCCGGTGCCGCTCTACCAGGACGCGGTGGCCAACGAAATGCTCTTTGTGCTGCAGGATGCCGGCATCCGCTTCGCGCTGGTCGAAGACCAGGAGCAGGTCGACAAGATGCTCGAGATCAAGGAGCAGAGTGCCGTCGCTCGAGCACATCGCCTATGACGACCCGCGCGGCATGCGCCACTACAACCAGCCTTTCCTGCACGATGTGCATGAGCTGATGGAGATGGGGCGCATTCACGATCGCAATCACTCGGATTTTCTGAATGAAGAGGTTGAAAAGGGCCACTTCGACGATGTTTCGGTGATGCTCTACACCTCCGGTACCACCGGCAAGCCCAAGGGCGTCTGCCAGACCCACGCCGCCTTTATTGCAGCGGCGCAGGGCGGGGCGCAGGTCGACAACCTGGGTGCCGACGGCGACATCCTGTCCTACCTGCCCATGGCCTGGGTTGGAGATCACCTGTTTTCCTTCGCGCAGTCGCTGGTTTGTGGTTTCACCATCAACTGCCCGGAATCGGGCGAAACGGTGATGACTGACCTCCGCGAAATTGGCCCGACCAACTACTTCGCGCCGCCACGGGTGTTCGAGAGCCTGCTGACCTCGGTGCAGATCCGCATGGAAGATGCGGGACAATTCAAACAAAAAATGTTCCACCACTTCATGGCGGTGGCCAAGCGCTGCGGCGGTTCCATTTTGGACGGAAAAACCGTGTCGACCGCAGATCGCTTCCAGTACTGGCTCGGCAACCTGCTGATCTACGGCCCGCTGCGTAACGTGCTCGGCATGAGCCGGATCAAGGTTGCTTACACCGCCGGTGCTGCCATCGGCCCCGAGTTGTTCAGCTTCTACCGTTCCATCGGTATCAACCTCAAGCAACTCTACGGCCAGACCGAAACCTGCGCCTACGTCTGCCTGCAGCCGGATGGCCAGGTCAAGGCCGACACCGTCGGTCAGCCGGCACCCGGTGTCGAGATCAAGATCGCCGACAACGGCGAAGTGCTGGTCAGGGGGCCGATGCTGCTCAAGGGGTACTACAAGCGCCCGGATGCAACCGCCGAGTCGATCAATGCCGAAGGGTATTTCATGACCGGCGACGCCGGCTTCCTCGACGAAGACGGGCACCTCAAGATCATCGATCGCGCCAAGGATGTCGGCAAACTGTCGAACGGCGCGATGTTCGCCCCGAACTACATCGAGAACAAACTGAAGTTCTTCCAATTCGTGAAGGAGGCCGTCTGTTTCGGTCACGACCGCGACATGGTCTGCGCCTTCATCAACATCGACGTTGGCGCCGCCGGCAACTGGGCAGAGCGCCGCAACATCGCCTATTCGGGCTACACCGATCTGGCCGGCAAGGCGCAGGTCATTGAAATGATCAAGACCTGTATCGAGGAGGTGAATGCTTCCCTCGCCCACGACAGCATGGTGGCCGATTCCCAGATCCATCGTTTCCTCGTCCTGCACAAGGAACTGGACCCCGACGACGACGAGCTGACCCGTACCCGCAAGGTGCGCCGCAATTTCATCGCGGAAAAATACAAGGTACTGATCGACGCGCTGTACGAAGGCAAGGGCAATCAGTACATCGAAACCGAGGTCAAGTTCGAGGATGGGCGTCGCGGCAAGGTGTCCGCAGACCTCAAGATCGTCGATGTAAAGACCTTCCCGATCGCCAAAAAAGCGGCCTGAAGGGAGAGAGAACAATGAGCAGAAAAATCGGCGACGTCATCCTTGATTTGCAGAATATTTCGCTGCGCTTCGGTGGCGTCAAGGCACTGACAGATATTTCATTCGACATCCGCGAGCACGAAGTGCGCGCCATCATCGGCCCCAATGGCGCTGGCAAGAGCTCCATGCTCAACGTCATCAATGGCGTCTACCACCCGCAGGACGGCAAGATCATGTTCCGCGGTGTCGAACGCAAGAAGATGGAGCCGCATCTGGCGGCCAAGCAGGGAATCTCCCGCACCTTCCAAAATATCGCGCTGTTCAAGGGCATGAGCGTGCTCGACAACATCATGACCGGCCGCACGCTCAAGATTAAGAGCAACCTGCTGCTGCAGGCACTGTGGATCGGGCCGGCACGCAACGAGGAAATCGCGCACCGGCGCAAGGTCGAGGAGATCATCGACTTCCTGGAAATTCAGCATATCCGCAAGACGCCGGTCGGCCGGCTGCCCTACGGCCTGCAAAAGCGCGTCGACCTCGGTCGGGCGCTGGCGATGGAGCCGCAGATCCTGCTGCTCGACGAGCCGATGGCCGGCATGAACGTCGAGGAAAAACAGGACATGTGCCGTTTCATTCTCGACGTCAATGACCATTTCGGCACCACCATCGTGCTCATCGAGCACGACATGGGCGTCGTCATGGACATTTCCGACCGCGTAGTCGTGCTCGACTACGGCAAGAAGATCGGCGACGGCCTGCCTGATGAGGTGCGTGCCAGCCCCGAGGTCATCAAGGCCTATCTGGGCGCCGGACACTAAGCGGAGACGAACATGGGATTTTTCATCGAAACACTGATCGGCGGCCTCATGGCCGGCATGCTCTACTCGCTGGTGGCGCTGGGCTTCGTGCTGATTTTCAAGTCTTCCGGCGTTTTCAACTTTGCGCAGGGGGCGATGGTGCTGTTTGCCGCACTAGCCATGGCTCGCTTCTCCGAATGGGCGAATGCGGCGCTTGGTGGCGACAGCCTCTTGCTTGCCAACGTGATCGCCTTTTTTGGCGCAGGGCTGGCGATGTTGTTCGTGGCCTGGGCAGTCGAGCGCTTCGTGCTGCGCAAACTGGTCAACCAGGAGGGAGCAACGCTGCTGATGGCGACGCTGGGCATCACCTACATCCTCGAAGGTGTGGGCCAGACACTTTTCGGCAGTGAAATCTACAACATCGATGTCGGCATGCCAAAAGAGCCGGTGATGATGTTCGAGAGCATGTTCGAAGGCGGCATCCTGATCAACAAGGAAGACTTCATTGCCGCCCTGATCGCGGCGATCCTCGTTGGCCTGCTGACCCTGTTCTTCCAGAAAACGCCGGTCGGTCGCGCCTTGCGTGCGGTGGCCGATGATCATCAGGCGGCGCAGTCGATCGGCATTCCGCTCAACCGCATCTGGGTCATCGTCTGGCTGGTGGCTGGTATTGTCGCCCTCGTCGCCGGCATCATCTGGGGCTCCAAGCTGGGCGTGCAGTTTTCGCTGACAACCGTGGCGCTACGCGCCTTGCCGGTGGTGATCCTCGGTGGCCTTACCTCGGTGCCGGGCGCCATTGTCGGCGGCCTGATCATCGGGGTCGGCGAAAAGCTCTCCGAGGTGTACATCGGTCCGATGGTCGGCGGCGGCATCGAAATCTGGTTCGCCTACGTTCTTGCCCTGGTCTTCCTGCTGTTCCGTCCGCAAGGGCTGTTCGGCGAGAAAATCATCAACCGCGTCTGACCGTCAGGGAGAAACAACGTGCTTTATCGTGAAAACGGCCAGTTCAAAACCACCTACGCGGCCGACCAACAGATCTTCACCATCACGCAGGACAAATGGTTCGTCATCGCGGTCATCGCCTTCGCCTTCATTGGCGTGCCGATGATTGCAGACGAGTACATGTTCCGCGCCATCCTCATCCCTTTCCTGATCCTCGCACTGGCTGCACTGGGCGTGAATCTGCTGGTCGGCTATTGCGGCCAGATCACGCTGGGGGCGGGGGCCTTCATGGCGGTCGGGGCTTATGCGGCCTACAACTTCCAGATTCGCATTGACGGCATGCCGCTGATTGCTGCGGTGTTGCTGGGTGGCCTGACGTCCGCCGGCATTGGCATCATCTTCGGCATTCCCAGCCTGCGGGTACGCGGGCTCTATCTCGCGGTGGCGACATTGGCTGCGCAGTTCTTCTGCGACTGGGCCTTCTTGCGTATTCAGTGGTTCACCAACAACTCGTCGTCGGGTTCGGTGTCGATTTCCAACCTTCAGGTTTTTGGCTGGACGATCGATGCGCCGGTCGAAAAATACCTGTTCTGTCTCGTCTTCATTGTTCTCTTCGCGCTGCTGGCCAAGAACCTGACGCGTGCCACCATGGGCCGTCAGTGGATGGCGATCCGGGACATGGACGTCGCCGCCGAGGTGATCGGCATTCGCCCGATGTACGCCAAGCTTTCGGCCTTTGCCGTCAGTTCGTTCTTCGTTGGCGTGGCCGGCGCGCTGTGGGGCTTCGTGCACCTCGGTTCGTGGGAGCCGGCAGCCTTTTCGGTTGACCGTTCCTTCCAGCTGCTGTTCATGGTCATCATCGGCGGCATGGGGTCGATTTTCGGGAGCTTCATTGGCGCGGCCTTCATCGTCATCCTGCCCATTTTTCTAAACCAGTTCCTGCCTGCGCTCGGCAGCATCGTCGGGGTCACCATCTCGACGGCCGCGGTGTCCCATGCAGAACTGATCATCTTCGGTTCGCTGATCGTTTTCTTCCTGATCGTCGAGCCGCACGGCCTGGCACGCCTCTGGGCGATTGCCAAGGAAAAACTGCGTCTGTGGCCTTTCCCGCACTGACGTGGGGACAGCAACCCTTTCATATCCATAACCTGATCAACAGGAGGAGACAACCCATGAAACTTCGCGCTCTCGCACTTGCTGCAGCCATTTCCGCCGTCGGCCTGACTTCGGCAACGGTATCCACCTCGGCCGTCGCCCAGGCCAAGGAACAGTTCTTCCCCGTGCTGGTGTATCGCACCGGCGCTTACGCTGCCAACGGCAACCCCTGGGCCAACGGCTACGTCGATTATTTGAAGCTGGTCAATGCCAAGGGCGGCATCAACGGCGTCAAGCTTTCCTTTGAGGAATGCGAAACCGCCTACGCCACCGACCGTGGCGTCGAATGCTACGAGCGCCTGAAGGGCAAGGGGGCAACCGTCTTCCAGCCGCTGTCTACCGGCGTGACGTTCGCGCTGACCGAAAAGGCGCCGGTCGACAAGATCCCGCTGATCACTGCTGGCTACGGCCGCAGCGAGTCGCAGGACGGCTCGGTGTTTACCTGGAACTTCCCGCTGCTCGGCACCTACTGGGTTGGCGCCGATGTGGCGATCCAGTACATCGCCAAGCAGGCCGGTGGCCTCGACAAGCTGAAGGGCAAGAAGATCGCGCTGGTCTATCACGACAGCCCGTTCGGCAAGGAGCCGATCCCGGCCCTTCAGGAACGCGCCAAGATGCATGGTTTCGAACTGCAACTGCTGCCGGTGGCCCACCCGGGCGTCGAGCAGAAGGCGACCTGGCTGCAGATCCGTCAGTCGAAGCCCGACAACGTATTGCTTTGGGGTTGGGGCGTCATGAATTCGACCGCGCTGAAGGAAGCCCAAGCGACTGGCTACCCGCGTGAAAAAATGACCGGTATCTGGTGGGCTGGTGCCGAACCCGATGTCAAGGACGTCGGTGCTGGTGCCAAGGGTTACAACGCGCTGGCCCTGCAGCACTCCGCCGAGCCGAATGCCAAGGTGGTCAAGGACATGCTGGATATGGTCCACGCCAAGGGACAGGGTACCGGGCCGAAAGAAGAGGTCGGTTCCGTGCTCTACATGCGCGGCATGCTGTCCGCCATGCTCAGTGTCGAGGGCGTGCGCAAGGCGCAGGAACGCTACGGCAAGGGCAAGGTCATGACCGGCGAGCAGACCCGCTGGGGCCTGGAGAACCTGAACCTCGACCAGAAGACCCTGGACGGCATGGGCTTCGCGGGCGTGATGCGTCCGGTGCAGACCTCCTGTCTCGACCACATGGGCGCGTCGTGGGTCCGTATCCAGACGTGGGACGGTGCCAAGTGGGTGCCGGCTAACGACTGGTATCAGGCTGACGAGAAGCTCCTGCGTGGCATGGTCATGAACGCTTCGCGCAAGTACGCCGAAGAGAAGAAGATCACACCGCGTACGCCGGAGCAGTGCAAGCTGTAATGTGAGCCGCAGCTCCCGCGCTTCGGCGCGGGAGCCTTTCACGAGAGTCGAATATGAGCGCCACCCCGAATACCTTCCTCAGTGTCAATAACATTGAGGTCATCTACAACCACGTGATCCTCGTCCTCAAGGGCGTGTCATTCACCGTACCGGATGGCGGCATCGTCGCCCTGCTCGGCGGAAACGGTGCCGGCAAGACGACGACCCTGCGCGCGGTCAGCAACCTGCTGCACGGCGAGCGCGGCGAAGTGACCAAGGGCACGATCGAGCTCAAGGGCGAACGGGTCGAGTCCCTGACCCCGGCCGATCTCGTCCATCGTGGCGTCGTGCAGGTCATGGAAGGGCGCCATTGCTTCGGCCACCTGACCATCGAGGAAAACCTGCTGACCGGCGCCTATACCCGCACCGACGGCAAGGCTGCGGTGCAGGAGAGCCTGGAGAAGGTCTATAACTTCTTCCCGCGCCTCAAGACGCGCCGTACCAGTCAGGCTGCCTACACCTCCGGTGGCGAGCAGCAGATGTGCGCCATCGGGCGGGCACTGATGGCCAACCCGAAAATGGTGCTGCTGGACGAGCCATCGATGGGTCTCGCGCCGCAGATCGTCGAAGAGGTGTTCACCATCGTCAAGGAACTGAACCAGAAGGAAAAAGTGACCTTCGTCCTTGCTGAGCAGAACACCAGTATCGCGCTGCGTTACGCCGATTTCGGCTACATCCTCGAGAACGGTCGCGTCGTGATGGAAGGTTCGGCAGCAGACCTGCGCGACAACGAGGACGTGAAGGAGTTTTACCTCGGGCTGTCGTCGTCGGGACGGAAGTCCTTCCGCGAAGTAAAGCACTACCGCCGCCGCAAACGCTGGCTGTCGTAGAGGGTTGCAGTGCGCCCCGCATGGCGGCGTTGTCGGTCGGCTTGTTGGCAGGCGCCAACGGTGCCGGCCTTCGCCTTGCCCTGCGGGCCTACTTTGCAACCCTTGGGCTGAAAAACCCAATGCCACGGTCAACCGTCAAAAACGGAGAAAAATGAAATGAGCTATTACGACCCGCTCGAGACCCGCGATCCTGATGACCGTGAGGCGGATTTGATGGACAAGCTGGCGCGTCAGGTGGCGCATGCCAAGGAAACGACGCACTATTATTTTCAGTCGCTGGCCGGCATCAACCCGTTCGAGTGCGCTTCGCGTGAGGCTTTGGCCAAATTGCCGCTGACCCGCAAGCGCGACCTCATTGAGCTGCAGAAAAAGACGCCGCCTTTTGGTGGCCTCAACGCACTGCCCCGGCACAAGGCCAAGCGGGTTTTCGCTTCGCCCGGGCCGATCTACGAAATGCAGGGCAAGGAAACCGATTCGTGGCGCATGGCGCGTGTGCTTTACGCTGCCGGTTTCCGTGATGGCGACCTCGTGCACAACTGCTTTTCCTACCATTTCACGCCGGGTGCGTTCCTCATGGAAGGTGGCGCCCGCAAGCTCGGCTGTGCGGTGTTTCCCGGCGGCACGGGGCAGACCGAGCAGCAGGTGCAGGCGATGGTCGATCTCAAGCCGGAAGGTTATGTCGGCACGCCATCCTTCCTGCGCATCATTGTCGAGAAGGCCGAGGAAATGGGCGCCGACATCAGTTCTCTGCGCAAGGCCTGTGTCTCCGGTGAAGCCTTGCCCGGTGTGACGCGCCAGTGGCTTAACGAGCGCGGTATTTCGGTCCGCCAGTGCTACGCGACGGCCGACATCGGCGCCATTGCCTACGAAACCGAGGCTGAGGAGGGCATGGTTGTCGAGGAAGAAATCCTTGTCGAAATCGTGCGTCCGGGTACGGGCGATCCGGTCGAGCCGGGCGAAGTTGGCGAAGTTGTCGTCACGACCTTCAACCACGATTACCCGCTGATCCGCTTTGCCACTGGCGACCTGTCGGCCATCATGCACGGCCGGTCGCCCTGTGGGCGCAGCAATATCCGGCTCAAGGGCTGGATGGGCAGGGCCGACCAGACAACCAAGATCAAGGGCATGTTCGTCCACCCCGAGCAGGTGGCGCAGATCGCCGCTCGACATCCGGAAATCCACCGCATGCGTCTGGTTGTGGACAACCCCGGCGGACAGGATCGCATGGTGCTCCATTGCGAAATCGAAGCTGGCCACGAGGCGCTGGCCACGGCTTTGGTCGGCAGCCTGCGTGAAGTGACGAAACTGCGCGGTGAAGTAGCATTTGTTGCACCTGGGGGCTTGCTCAACGACGGGAAGGTGATCGAAGATAGCCGGGTCTATTGATCCGGATAATTTTCATGCGAATTTTCCTCCTTGGGCTGGCCTGCCTGACGCTGTCGGCGCAGGCCGTCGAACCAGTGGTGTTGCG
The DNA here is from genome assembly GCA_016705475.1 of Betaproteobacteria bacterium. GTDB lineage: Bacteria > Pseudomonadota > Gammaproteobacteria > Burkholderiales > Rhodocyclaceae > Azonexus. The sequence goes on from JADIYD010000006.1 coordinate 436,612, forward strand.
CCCTTCGGCCAAGCTGCTGTTCAAACAGCCGGAACTGCTGCAGGTCGGCCAGTGTGTGCGCTACGAGGAGGGCGGGGCCGGCTGGGTGGTGACCGAGCCGCTCTTTTTTCTGAGGGGCGAAGTGCTCTCCGCCGAGGTGCGCACCCGCCGTCTGGGTAAATGTCCGGTGGTGCCGGGCAAGACGATGGATCGTTACAGCCGTGACGAATTCATTCGCCATGTCCAGGCCTTCCCGTGCGTGGCGGAGGATGTGCCGGAACGTGACGAGCAGACTGGCGTCGTCCGCATTCGTGTCGCCGATTGGGAAACGCCACATGCCAAAAAGGCCGAAAACGCCGGCCGTCTGTATCGCGGCATGTTCGTCGAGAAAAAGCTCGAAAAAGACATGGAAATCGAGCTGGAAGCTGACCTCCTGAGCGTTTGCCAGCGCTAGGGAGTGGCGACGAACTGCTGGCAGAAAATCTGCGATCAGCAAGCTGAAAAACCCTTTTTTGAAATCGCGCTTCACCCCTGCCGCGGCGCGACAGGTCTTCCGCTAGTCGGCGACCAGCTTGAGCAGCTGCCCGTTGCGTTCGTCGGTCAGCAGGTAGATGGCCCCGTCCGTCCCCTCGCGGACATCGCGCACGCGCTGGCGCAGGCCGGTGAGCAGCTTCTCTTCGCGGACAACCCGGCTGCCATCCATTTCCAGTCGGGCCAGGTAGCCAACTTTGAGCGAGCCGACGAGCAGGCTGCCGCGCCATGATTTTCCGTAGCGGTCGCTGCGCACGAAGGCCATGCCGGACGGCGCAATCGACGGGACCCAGAAATGCAAGGGCTGCTCCATGCCGGCCTTGTGGGTCAGACCCTCGCCGATCGTGCCGCCACCGTAGTTTTCACCATAGGTAATGACCGGCCAGCCGTAATTCTTGCCAGGCTCGGGGCGGTTGATTTCGTCGCCGCCCTGCGGGCCGTGCTCGTGCATCCACAGGCGGCCGTCCGGGCCGAGCGCCGCACCCTGCCCGTTGCGGTGGCCGTAACTCCAGATCTCCGGCAGCGCCCCCGGGCGACCGACGAAGGGATTGTCGGCGGGAACGCTGCCATCCTTGCCGATCCGCACGATCTTGCCGTGATGGTTGTCGAGCGTCTGGGCGTCGGCCATGCGCGAACCGCGGTCACCGAGGGTCAGGAAGAGGCGGCCGTCGTCGGCCTCGACGATGCGGCAGCCGAAATGCTGGCGACTGCTGACTTTCGGCGTCTGCCGGAAGATCGTCGTGAGCTTTTCCAGCCGTCGGGCGTCATCGGAAAGGCGGGCCGAGGCCATGGCCGTCGAATTGCCGCTGCCCAGCGCCGCCGGTTCGGCGTAGCAGAAATAAATCATCCGGTTGCGGGCAAAGTCGCGGTCGGCCACGACATCGAGCAAGCCGCCCTGACCGGTGACTTCGATGGCCGGCAGGCCATCCACCGGGGCGCCAACCTTGCCGTCGGCGGCAATCACGCGCAGCCGGCCGGGCCGTTCGCTGACCAGCATCTTCCCGTTGCCGATGAAGGCCAGCGCCCAAGGATGCTCGAGTCCGCTGGCGACAACTTCGGCGCGTGGTGGCCCGGCAGCGTGTGCTGCCGCGAGCGGCAAAGCGCTCAGGAGCAAGAGCAGGGCGGCGATCAGCCGCTGGCCAAGTTTCGGCATTTCAATTTTGGCCAATATTTCCGGTTGACCGTGGGAATCAGCCCGCGATCCTGCCGCGTCCGAACAGGCCCTTGACCGCTTCCTGCAAATCGGCCGGCAGCACGATGACCTTGGCGTTGTCCTTCTCGCCCATGCGCTCGAGCGCGGCGATGTACTTTTCACCGAGCATGTAGGACATCGGGCCGGTCTGGTCGCCAATGGCGGCGGTGATGCGGCGGATCGCCTCGGCCGAGGCTTCGGCCAGCATGACCTGGGCGTTGGCATCGCGCTTGGCCGATTCGAGACGGGCTTCGGCTTCGAGAATGGCCGCCTGCTTGGCACCTTCGGCCCGGATCACCACGGCCTTGCGCTCGCGCTCGGCGGCGGCCTGCATTTCCATGGCCTTTTGCATCGATAGCGAGGGCTTGATGTCCTGTATTTCGACCGACTTGACGGTCAGCCCCCAGTCCACCGCCTCGTCGGCAATGCTTTCGCGCAGCCGGGCCTTGATCTTGTCGCGCGAGGAAAGCGCTTCGTCGAGTTCCATTTCGCCGACGATGGAGCGCAGCGTGGTCATGATCAGGTTGCGGATGGCTTCGGAGAAATCGGTGATGCCATAGACCGCCTTGACCGGATCGGTGACCTTGATGAAGGCGATGGCGTTGGTCAGGATCACCGCGTTGTCGCGGGTGATGACCTCCTGCTCCTGGACGTCGAGGATGATGTCCTTGGTCACCAGCTGGTAGGCGATCTTGTCGAGGTAGGGGATGACGATGTTGAGGCCGGGCTTGAGCGTGCCGTGGTACTTGCCGAGGCGCTCGACGATCCACTCCTCGCCCTGCGGCACGATGCGCACGCCCTTGGCGATGGTGACGGCAACAAAGACCAGAACGGCCAGCGTGACGACGAATCCTGCTTCCAAGTCCATTTTTCGACCTTTCTAAGCCTTGTCTACCTTGAGAAAACTGCCTTCCACTGAAACGACCCTGACCCGTTCGCCGGCCGCCATGGCCGTGTCGGCGACGCAAGCCCATTCCTCCGAGCCGAGCAGCGGTCCCTGAAAACGTACCTTGCCGCGCGCGAAGGGTGCGACAGCGCTGACCAGCAGGCCGATTTCACCAACTGCATCACCATCGGCCGTACCGGCCCGGGTCTTGACGAAGCTCTGCTTGAAAACGCGAAACCACAGAAAGACCATGGCCAGCGAGGCCAGCGTCCAGGTCGCCAGCTGCGCCGTCAGCGAGAGATCGAAGGCCAGCGCGAGCAGGCCGACGAGCAGGGCGCCAAGGCCGAACCAGACGATGAAAAACGAGGGTATGGCCAGCTCGGCCAGAATCAGTACGATGCCGCCGACGACCCAGTGCCACCATTCGAGATGCATGTTTAGCTCCTTTGCCCGCTGAGTATTTCGGGTTTGCCGGGCAGGGTCAAGGCGGATTTCATTTCTGCCCATTTTTTCCGGTTGACCGTGGAAGTGCCCGAAAGATGCCGGGCGCACCGCTTAAAATGCGCCCATGAACACCGCGCTGCTGCTCTTTCCCGATTTCGCCCTGATCCTGCTCGGCGCGGCCATCCGGCGCTGGATGCATCTGGGCGACCATTTCTGGAGCGGCGTCGAGAAGCTGGTTTATTTCATCCTCTTTCCGGCTCTGCTCATCAACGCCATCATCAAGACCCGGCTTGATCTCGGCGCCGCCATGCCGCTGCTTGCCACGGCCTTTGCCGCGATGGCCGGCGGCATGCTGCTCGGGCTGATCCCCAGACCGTTCAGCCGCCTGCCGGCGCTGACCTACGCCTCGATGTTCCAGTGTGGCTACCGCTTCAATTCCTACATCGCGCTGGCCGTCGCCGGCATGCTCTTCGGCGCGCCGGGTATCGCCACCATGGGCCTGATCGTCGGCGCCGCCGTGCCCTTCGCCAATCTGGTTTCGGTCTGGATGCTGGCCCGCCATGGCGAAGTTGGCCTGTGGCGCGAAGTGGCGCGCAATCCGCTGATCTGGGGAACGGCCACCGGTTTCCTGCTCAATCTCGCCGGCTTCGTGCCGCCGGCCCCGTTGCAGGCTTTTCTCGGGCGGCTGGCCGACGCTTCCATCGCGCTCGGGCTGATTACCGTTGGCGCCGCCTTGCGGCTGGAGAGCACGCCGGGCGTACGCGGATTCTCGCTATGGCTGGTCGCCGTCAAACTGCTCGCCCTGCCGCTCGTCGCGATCGGCGTGGGTTCGCTGCTCGGCCTGTCCGGCCTCAACTATCAGGTGGCGGTGCTGTTTGCCGCGCTGCCCACCGCCTCGTCGGCCTACATCCTGGCCATGCGCATGGGCGGTGACGGCAAGAGCGTCGCCTGGCTCATTTCGGCGACGACGCTCGGGTCCATGCTCACGCTGCCGCTGTGGGCAGCGTGGCTGGCCGGACGCTGACTACTTTTTGACAGCCGGCTTCCGGGCTTTCGGCTTGGCGGCTTCTTCAGCTGCTGCCTGGGCTGCTTCGGCGTTCTGCTGCATCTGCTCGCGCATCTGCTGCATCATCTGCCACGGCCACATGGCGGCATCGGAAACGGCACTGGTTTCAGGATGGATCGCACCCTGGAAGAAGTTTGGCGCCGGGGCTGCAGGCGCTTCCGGGGCGGCTTCCGGGCTCATCGACTTGGCAGCATCCTTGGCCATCTTGCCCATGGCCTCGACGGCTCCCACCGTGGTGCGCTGCATTTCGAGGCCCTGAATGGTCATCTGCAGCATCGACAGATTCATGCGCAGCCAGCCTTCGACGGCCTTCATGTCCTTGATGCGCTTGTCGAGTTCCTCGACATCGAACGTGGGGGCCACCATGCCGGGCAGCGAGAAGCCCATGTTGCCCCACATGCTGCGCATGAAATTGAGGGGGTCGTGTACTTGATTGTCGGACATCTTCGTCTCCTTCACGTTGTATCTCATCATCTTAAACCACTTAAGCTATGCAAAATGATAAATTAGCGACCTGTTGAAAAGGGGGCGCTATGCTGAAAATCTTGGTGGTGGAAGATCACGCACTGGTTCGTGAAGGTTTGGTCCGTTTGCTTGCTCAGCTTGAGCCGGGTGCGCAGATCCTTGATAGTGCAGATTTCGAGTCGGCGCTGAACATACTCGAAAACGAAGGTGAAGTTGACCTCGTGCTGCTCGACCTTGCCTTGCCAGGAATCGACGGTTTTGCCGGCCTCGACATCCTGCGTCGGCGCTACCCTGCGATGCCGGTAGCCGTGGTGTCCGCATTCGATGAGACGCCAACGATCACCCGCGTCCTCAACCTCGGCGCCTCCGGCTTCATCCCCAAGGCCTTTTCCGGCGAGGCATTGCTCGCGGCTGTTCGCGATGTGCTGGCGGGCAATATCTTCCGCCCGAGTGGCCAGCAAGTCTCGCAGCTTGATGACATGACTCCCGCGCCGCCTTCAAAAAACGGTGTGCGCCCCGATGAGGTAGGTCTGACCGATCGTCAGGGCCAGGTGCTGGGGCTCATGGTGCGCGGCATGTCGAATCGCGATATTGCCGAGCAGTTGGGTCTGTCCGAGGGGACCGTGAAAATTCACGCGACGGCTGTTTTCAAGGCGCTCGGTGTCAATAGCCGGACGCAGGCGCTGGTCGCCGTGGCCCGTTACGGCATCGATTTCGAAAGCGTTTTCTGAAGCTGATTCAGTAGCGCCCGAAGTTTTGCCGGGCGCACCGGTGCGGGCAGGGCGTGGCTGCCGGCGGGCAGTGCCTGCCCGGCGGCTGCACCGAGAACGATCAGAGGTATGCCGGGGGCCTGTTCGGCACTGACGCTGGCAGCGAGGGCTGCGTCAGTGATGACCACCGTGTTTGCCGGGGGCGGTTCTCCGCCGCTGCCGTCGCTCATGGTTACGTCATAGCCCCAGCCCTCAAGGAGACCGATGCAGGCCAGCATTTCGTCCGACTTGCCGATGCAGTGAGCCCTTCCCGCCTTCGGCCAGGGCGGTTCCGGCTGGGCGGCGACAGTTACCGGCGGGCTGCCCGGCACCCGCAGCGAGAAGGTGGTTCCCTCGCCAAGTCTTGAGCGCAGGGCCACCTGAATGTCGAGCGCCCGCGCCAGCCGGTCGACGATGGATAACCCGAGGCCCAGCCCCTTGTTGTGTTCGCGCGCCGTGTTGCCGACCTGGTAGAACTCGGCAAAGATCGCTGCCTGGTGCTCCTTGGCAATGCCGATGCCGTTGTCGCGTATTTCGATCAGCAACTGTTCGCCGCGCCGCCGGGCTACGACCAACACTCGTCCGCTGGTGCTCGAGTAGCGCAGGGCGTTGGAGACCAGATTGGCGATCATGCGCTCGACCAGAAGCGGGTCGCTGTCCGCCCATAATGGCGTGTGCCGGAAACGCAGCGTGATGTTGCGGTCCGCTGCCGCCCGCCGGAAGGCGTTGGCCAGTCTTTCGAAAACCACTTGCAGTTCGAAAGTCCGCCGGTCCGGTTTAATCCCGGCGACATCAAGACGGGAGATGTCGAGCAGCGAATCAAGCAGGTCGCCGAGCATGGCGGTCGACAGCGCAATCTGTTCAGCCAGGCGCGGCAGCTCGCTCGGTGCGCCGCTGCGCACCTGGCGCTGCAAGTCGGCGGAGAAAAGCGACAGGGCATGCAGCGGTTGCCGCAAGTCGTGGCTGGCGGCGGCGAGAAAACGGCTCTTGGCCGCATTGGCCCGTTCGGCCGCATCTTTTTGTCCGGCAAGTTCGGTCGTCGCGGCACGCACGCGTTCTTCCAGATTTTCGTGGCTGGCGGCCAGTTCGCTTGTCATGGTGGACATTTCACGCACCTGTCTGCGGACAAGCAGGGCGCCGACGAGCAGCACGATGGCGACCAGCGTGCCGAGAGAACCGAGTTCAATAAGCTGGCTCTTCCAGGCGGCGAGCAGGGTCTTTTCCGGAATGGCACTCAAAATCTTCAGGTCGGAAAAGCCAGGAACGTCCGAAACCGAGACGAGCAGGCCATTAATTTTGGTCAGGCCGTTTTCCAGGGGCTGATCCCGCAATTTGCCATCGAACAGGGCGCTGCTCGCCTTGGCACCGAGGACCGCCGATTGCCGGCTCTGGTCTGTGGGCCGGCAGGAGGCAATGATGTCACCGCGGGCGTTGGTGAGGACGGCTTCGAAATCATCGGACAGCCGGTTTGGCCAACAAAATTCCTGCAGGTAGGCTGGCTCGATAGCGGCAAAGACAATACCCGCAAACAGGTTGCTGTCGCCGCTCAGGCGTCGACCCAGGGCATAGGTGTAGCGACCCGTGTTGCGGCCGACGTAGGGGCCGAACGTCGTTGCTTCAACGCCGCCTTCAAGGGCGACGAAATAAGGGCGGTCCTTGACGTTGATGGTGGGTGTCGGATATTGGGTGGAGATGAAGCGCTGGTTGCCATTGCGATCGAAAACGATCAGGTCGCGCAGTTGCGGCATCGAGCGAGAATGGCGCTGGGCGATGTATTCCCAGCCCTTGGCGGACGTCCATGTCTCCCAGTCGCGACGAGGGCCGGTCAGGTCGGTGGCCGTGTCGCGCAGCAGCACATCGATGGCTTCGAAGTTGCGCGCCGTGTGTTCGGACATCATGAGGCCGAACTGCTGCAAGCGACGTTCGCCAACCTGCAGGTCGTTGTGGCGAACCAGCATGAGGTCGACGACGAAAACGACGAGAATGATCAGCGTGCCGGCCATGGCGGCCGTCAGGGCGAGCGTCTCGGGCTTCTGGGTACGCATCCGCTTAGAGCTGGTAACAGTACAGCGGACGGGACGGCGTGCAGTCGACGTCGATGATGCGATCCGGCGTCTGGCCGGGAACGGGGAAGCTGTTGCTGATGAAGAGGCTGCCCGGTGCCATTTCGGCCTTCACCTTTTCCCACAACCGCGGCATTGGCGCCGGCGAGAGAAAGGCGTAAACCACGTCATAGTCGCCCAGATTGGCCTGCCAGAGGTCATCCCAGCGCCAGCGGATGTTGGGCCGGCCAAGGCTGAAGAAGGCGCCGACCAGCCAGGTCAGCGGCGCGTTTTCGTAGCCGGTGAAATGGCTGTCCGGCAGCGCGTCGGCGAGTGGCACGGTGGTGCTGCCGAGGCCGGCGCCGAGGTCGAGAAATCGGGTCGGGCCGCGCTCGGCCAGCACGTCGGCCAAGGTGGCGACCGTTTGCTTGTTGGACAGGTAGAGCGGCACCTGCCCGGACAGCGCGCCGCGAAAGACAAGCAGCAACAGGATGGCGGCAATCAGGAACCACAGCGGGTCGATGGCCAGCCCTTGGGTGTACCAGACGAGCGGCATGAAGCCGGCGTGAATAACGCGCCACCACCAGGGCTGGCGCGAAATGGTGGCGAAAAACAGCGCGACGCCACCGATGGCCAGGCTGGTTTCCAGCCACGGCATCGCTTCGGCCTGCCAGCCGTAATAGGGCCAGGCGATGGAGAGAACAAGGATGACAGCCGCCCCTTGCAGGGCGAACTGGCGTTTCGGCGTTGAGGTCATCCGCCGATTTTATGCGATCAGCGCGGAACTCGCCTTTTCTCTTGCTGGGTTTGCTTGCTCAGACAGTGCGCTCCGTGGGCGAGGGGAAAGGAGCGTGCCGAATTGGGATGTGTTGCCGGGAACGCTGCCAAACGCGACGATTTCAAAATCGGCCGAAATTTCCGGTTGACCGTGGAAATGGTGAAAACGCCGAGCTGACTGGGCGCGAACCGCGCGATTCAGCGTCAGTTGGCTTGGCTGCCCACCACGAAACCGTTTCACTCAACGTGCCAATCAGCCGGCCGTCGGCTCCTTCAAGCAAGCAACCGCCTGGATTAACTTCTGCTTCAAGTCCTCGTTTTTGAGGGTGTTCTGTTCAAGATCGAAGTTGTCAAAAAAGCTGGGAATCGACAGGCTGGCCTTAACCTGCCCGGCAAAAAATGGCATGGCGTTGGTCGCCGCCGCCAACACGCTTGCCCCGCCGCGCGCCCCCGGTGAGGTGGCGAGCAGGACTAGTGGCTTGTCGTGAAACACCTTGGCGCCAGCCCGCGAACACCAGTCAAACAGATTTTTATAGGCGACGCTATATGAGCCGTTGTGCTCGGCAAACGAAATGATCAGCGCATCGCTCGCCGCAATCTTGGCCAGAAATGCCTTGGCCAAAGCCGGATGCCCTAGCTCTTCTTCCTTATCGACACTGAACAAGGGCATTTCATAATCGTTCAGGTCCAACACCTCGACATCCGCCCCTTCCAGCAAACTGGCTGCGTAGGTGACCAAGCGTTTGTTGATTGATTTTTTGCTGTTGCTGGCGGCAAAGGCTAATAACTTCATGAGGTTCCCTCGAAAAATGGGTGACAGTCGTTTTCGCATTGGCCGCGTGTTGATCGACTGGCGCGTGGATTTATGCGTCGCGCGAATGCATTCTGAGTGCCTTCAGCACGTTTCGTTCATCAGAATAATTGGGGACATGGATTCATGCATACGGAGCGGGTGAGCGAGTGTCGAGTAGGTGCGACGTGTCTCAGGCGATCTGCCGCAAAGCCTCCCGTCGGCCAGTCACCTTCGCTGCCGCCTCGCTACGTACCGGCCCAAATCCACGCACCTCGGCCGGCCAGTTGGCGAGCGCCGTGAGTTCCTGGGTAGGGCTGTGCTTGAGGATTAAATCGAGGTCGCTTTCGTAGTCGGCGAGTAGCTGGTGGTCCAGTTTGTTTTCTTCACTGTTTTTCCACGGGTCGAACCAACTACCGCGCCAGAGGCGGACTTTGGCCATGATCCGGAATACTGGCAGCACCCAGGCGCCGAAGCGGATTTTCTTCGGGCGGCCATCCGGGCCGGGGCGGCTCAGGCCGGGTGGGGAGAGGTGGAAGCTCAGGCGCAGGTCGCCGTCGAAACGCTCGTTCAGGCCCTGCAGAAATTCGGGCTGGGCATAGAGGCGGGCGATTTCCCAGGCGTCCTTGGGGGCGAGCAGGCGGGCGTATTGGGTGGCGACGGTGCGGGTCAGGTCGTCGTTGCCGAGGCGGCGGATGGACTCGACTCGGCTGGTGTAGCGGGCGGCGAGGTCGGCGTCCTGATAGGCGGTGAGGTGAGCGACCCGGCTGGCGATGAGTTCGTCCAGCGTTTGTTCCGGCAGAGGCTGGCCGGTGAGCGGGCCGGCGATTTTGGCCACTTTTTCCGGGTCGACCGCAGCACGCCGGCCCCATTCGAAAGCCTGGCGGTTGGCGTCGACGGCGGTGCCGTTGAGTTCGATGGCGCGGTCGAGGGCGGTGGCGGAAACCGGGACGAGGCCGAGTTGCCAGGCGTAGCCGAGGAGTAGCATGTTGCCGTAGAGGGCGTCGCCCATCAGGCGGTTGGCGAGGTGTTGGGCGTCGATGAACTGGACGTGATCGGCGCCGAGGGTTTCGTTGAGCTGCGTCTTGAGGCCGGCCAGCGGGAAGTGCCAGTCGCGGTTGCGGGTGAAGTCGGCGGTTGGCGTGTCGGTGCAGCTGACGACGGCGCGCGTGCGGCCTTCGAGCATTTTCGACAAGGCTTCGGTGCCGGCGCTGACGACGAGGTCGCCGCCGAGCACGGCATGGGCTTCGCCGGTGGCGATGCGGGCGGCGTGGATGTCTTCGGGGCGGTCGGCGATGCGCAGGTGGGAGAAGACGGCGCCGTATTTTTGCGCCAGGCCGGTCATGTCCAGGGTCGAGATTCCCTTGCCGTCGAGGTGGGCGGCCATGCCGATGAGGGCGCCGAGGGTGATGACGCCCATGCCGCCAACGCCGGTGATAAGGAGGTTGTAGGGCTGCGCTGTAGCAGGCAATTTGGGGGCTGGCAAAATGGGCCAATTCTCGCCGTCGACCGCAGCATTGCTGCCCTTTTTCAGCTTGCCGCCTTCGATGGTGACGAAGCTCGGGCAGAAGCCTTTGACGCAGGAGAAATCCTGGTTGCACGACGACTGGTCGATCTGGCGCTTGGTGCCGAACGTCGTTTCGACCGGCACGATGGACAGGCAGTTCGATTGCACCGAGCAGTCGCCACAGCCTTCGCAGACGGCTTCGTTGATGACGACGCGCTGGGCGATGGCCGGCATTTTGCCGCGTTTGCGCCGGCGGCGGGCTTCGGTGGCGCAGACCTGATCGTAGATGAGGACGGTGACGCCGGGTTCTTCGCGCAGTTCGCGCTGCACGGTGTCGAGCTCGTCGCGGTGGCGGATCGGCACGTTGGGGGCGAGGTCGGTGATTTCGGCGTATTTCTCCGGCTCGTTGGTAACGATGACCATCTTGCCGACACCTTCGGCTTCGAGCTGGCGAGTGATGCGGGCGACGCTCAGGATGCCGTCGACGGGCTGGCCGCCGGTCATCGCCACGGCGTCGTTGTAGAGAATCTTGTAGGTGATCGGCACCTTGGCGGCGATGGACTGCCGGATGGCGAGGATGCCGGAGTGGAAATAGGTGCCGTCGCCGAGGTTGGCGAAGATGTGCTTTTCGCTGGTGAAGGGCGCCTGGCCGACCCAGGGCACGCCTTCGCCGCCCATGTGGGTGAAGGTCGAGGTTGACCGGTCCATCCACGTCACCATGTAGTGGCAGCCGATGCCGGCGACGGCGCGCGAGCCTTCCGGCACCTTGGTCGAGCTGTTGTGCGGGCAGCCGGAGCAGAAATGCGGCTTGCGCTCGGCGAGCACGATGGGGGTCTGGGCGGCCTTCTGCTTGTCGGCGATGACTTTCAGGCGGGCTGCTATGGTCGGCGAGGTGAAGAAGCGGCCGATGCGTTCGGCGATGACGCGGGCAATGGTGGCGACCGGCAGTTCACCGGCGGCTGGCAGCAGCCAGTTGCCTTCGCTCCACTCGCCGATTTCGTCGAACTTGCCGATGACCCGGGGGCGGACATCATCACGCCAGTTGTAGAGTTCTTCCTTGAGTTGGTATTCGAGCAGTTGGCGCTTTTCCTCGACGACGAGGATTTCCTCCAGCCCTTCGGCAAACTGCCGCACGCCTTCCGGTTCGAGCGGCCAGACCATGCCGACCTTGTACAGCCGGATGCCGATCTCGGCGGCCAGTTGGTCGTCGATGCCCAGTTCATCGAGCGCCTGCCGCACGTCGAGGTAGCTCTTGCCGGCGGTCAGGATGCCGAGCTTCGGCGTTGGAGAATCGATGATCAGCTTGTTCAGTCCGTTGGCCCGGCAATAGGCCAGCGCGGCGTAGAGCTTGTGGTTGAGCAGCCGGGCTTCCTGGACCAGCGGCGGGTCGGGCCAGCGGATGTTCAGGCCGTCCGGCGGCAATTTGAAATCTGGCGGAATAATCGGGTTGACAGCAGCCGGGTCGATATTGACCGAGGCCGAGGTCTCGACGGTGTCGGCCAGCGCCTTGAAAGCGACCCAGCAGCCGGAATAGCGGCTCATCGCCCAGCCATGCAGGCCGAAATCGAGGTATTCCTGCACGTTGGCCGGGTAGAGCACCGGCATCATCAGCGCCTTGAAAACATGCTCGGTCTGGTGCGGCAGGGTCGAGGACTTGGCGGCGTGGTCGTCGCCAGCGATGACCAGCACGCCACCAAATTTTGACGAGCCGGCGGCGTTGGCATGGCGGAAAACGTCACCGCAGCGGTCCACGCCCGGCCCCTTGCCGTACCACAGGCCGAACACGCCATCGTATCGGGCGCCGGGAAACAGGTTGACCTGCTGGCTGCCCCACACGGCCGTGGCAGCCATGTCTTCGTTGATGCCGGGCTGGAAGGTGATGTGGTGCTCGGCGAGGTGCGCTTTTGCTTTCCACAGGCCGAGGTCGAGGTTGCCAAGCGGGCTGCCGCGATAGCCGGAGATGAAGCCGGCGGTATTCAGCCCGGCCGCCAGATCGCGTTCGCGCTGCAGCATGGGCAGGCGGATCAGGGCCTGGGTGCCGGTCAGGAAGACGCGGCCGGAAGTGCGGGTGTATTTGTCGTCCAGCGTTGCGGTGAGGCCGGCTGGCAGAGCGAGATTGCTCATGAATTGTCTCCATTGTTTCGGCCTTGTGGGGGGGGCGTTGTCGATGGTCCTGCCGCCGGGGGTGGTGGCGACAGGCGCTATGGAGATTTGAGTTTGGCCGTAGCGGAACGTTCCAGCCAGCCGGGGTTAACCCGGAGGCTGCCTCCTGCTGTGATTCAGGATTCGAGGGTGGTCTAGTGCTTAGGGGCGCGGACGAGCTTGCCGAGCGCCTGTTGGCCAAGCTTTACTGAAGGAATTGCGTGGCCTGGTCGAGGTCAGTATGGGTATGCCCTTGATAGAGGGCAGTGACGAATTTCCGCCAGACCAGGTCCGGTTCGCCGATTCGGAAACCACAGTAATGCTGGTCATCGACGTCGGTTTCCTGAACCACCTGGACGGTCAGTCGGGAGACCTCATGGAGGCCAAGCTGGACAGTGGCGTTGAGCCATACCTCTGCAGGAATCTGCTCGGCGATCCGGGCTCTGAAACCGTAGCGCGAGACTTCATTGACTTCGATATTGATCGGCTTTTCGAAGAGCGGGGTCGCGCGCTGAGTCGGGCGGGGCATTTGACCGAGAAACGACGGTGCTGGCGAATCTGCGGTGCGACGCTCTTCTCGGGCAGGACGGGAAGAATGTTCCGATAGGCCGGCAGGTCGTAGATGAGGTGCAACAGGGCTTTCTTGCGGTCGCTCAGCTCAGCGAAGACGCTGGTCTTCTGGTTGAAGAAGTAGTTGATCAGGTCCGGAGTCAGCACGGGGTCGTTCGTCGTGAAAAAACGCCGATGCGGAATCTGGATGTTGGGCAGTTTCGTTTCGCAGAAATAGTGATGCAGGTTGCGGTTGTTGGCCTTGCCGGCGTAGGCCTTGCGCATGGTTTCCGGGGCGTGCTTGAGATCGATCGAGGCACCAACGGCTGGCGCGCCATTGACGAAGTCGTAGTTCTCGACGACGTTGGCGGTCAGCCGCTTGAAGAAGAGCAGCGACTCGTACATCTCGATGTGGCGCGGATTGACCGCGATGACGAGGTGGCGGGTATCGAAGAAGGTCGTGCAGTATTCGTACATGAACTTCATGAGCGGGAAAAGAATGGTTCCCCCCGTTCGCCGGAAGCGCGGATGAACGGCGAGGGCGGACACCTCGGCGATATTGCCTTCCTTTTCGCGGACGCCGGTCAGGTCGAAAATGCGCTGGAGCGGGAAGCCGATGGCACTTTCACGGATCAATGACAGCGTCCCGACAACCTGGTCGTCGAATTTGGCGCAAAGTGTCGTCGTCGTTGGCAGGGCATGATAGACCGTGACCCGCATGCCGGAGGGGTCCGGGGTCATGAAGCCGCTGCTGACATAGGCGTCATGCAGCAATTTGAAGCAGGCTTCGAGCTCTTCCTTGGTCTCGGCAATCTTCAGGACCAGGCGCTTGTTCGGCTCTGGATCGCAGTCTACAAAGGAGCGATAAACGTTATGGCGACTCTTCTGCGGCAGCATCGCAAAAAGCTTGCGAGCTGTCTGGCTGAAGTAGAACCGCAAACGGGCTAAGGCCGGCATCAAGCGCACTCAAATGAAAAACTACGTTTTTATCATAGCACCTTATGATTGACATGAATCAGGTGCCTCCGGACAATCGGAGGATACCGTTTTATCACCCCCAGAGATCAGGAGAACCACCGATGCAAGCCAAGCTTACCGTAGTTGCCCTCTCCGTTGCTGCTGCCTTCGCTCTGTCCGCCTGTGGCCAGAAGGAAGAGCCGAAACCCGTTGCTGCCCCGGTCCCGGCAGCCAAGCCTGAATTGGTCGTCAAACTTGGTCACGTCGCGCCAATGACCGGCCCGCAGGCTCACCTTGGCAAGGACAACGAAAATGGCGCCGTGCTGGCCATCGAGGAACTGAACGCGAAGGGCATGGAAATTGGTGGCGCCAAGGTCAAGTTCGAACTTGTTGCAGAAGATGATGCGGCTGATCCGAAACAGGGCGCCATCGTTGCCCAGAAGCTGGTCGATGCCAAGGTCAATGGCGTCATCGGCCATCTCAATTCGGGTACCACCATCCCGGCCTCCAAGCTCTACGCCGATGCTGGCATCCCGCAGATTTCCGGTTCCGCGACCAATCCGAAATACACACAGCAGGGCTTCGCCACGGCTTTCCGCGTCATGGCGAACGACGTCCAGCAAGGCAAGAGCCTCGGCGAATTCGCCGTCAAACAGGGCGTCAAGACCGTAGCCATCGTCGATGACCGCACCGCATACGGTCAGGGTCTGGCCGACGAGTTCAGGAAAGCAGCCGAGGCTTCCGGCATCAAGGTTGTCGCCAGCGAATACACGACCGACAAGGCAACCGACTTCAAGGCCATCCTGACCAAGATCAAGTCGACCAAGGCCGAACTGGTCTTCTTCGGTGGCATGGACGCCCAGGGCGGCCCGATGGCCAAGCAGATGAAGGAACTCGGCATCAAGGCCAAGTTCCTCGGCGGCGATGGCGTCTGTACCCCGGAGTTCATGAAGCTGGGTGGTCCGGCAACCGAAGGTCAGTTCTGCTCGCTGCCTGGCATGCCGCTGGAAAAGCTGGCCAAGGGCCCGGAGTTCAAGGATAAATTCACTAAGAAGTTCAATGCCGAAATCCAGCTCTACGCACCGTATGTCTACGATGCGGTCATGGTCATGGCCGATGCGATGAAGCGTGCCGATTCGGTCGAGTCGGCCAAGTTCCTGCCGGCGGTTGGCAAGACCAAATACGACGGCGTGACGGCCATGATCGAGTTCGATGCGCAGGGCGACCTCAAGGGTGGTGCCATTTCCATCTACAAGTACACTGGCGGCAAGCTCGAGTATGTCGAGACGCTGGGTGGCGGTACGATGGATGCGGTCAAAGCCGAGATCAAGGCTGACGTCAAGGAAGCCGTGGCTGATGTGAAGGATGCCGCCAAGGCGGTGGCCGGCGCAGCGACGGCGGTTGGCAAGGAAGCTGTCGGCGACGTGAAGGATGCGGCCAAGGCTGCGACCGAAGCGGGTAAGGATGCCGTCAAGGCCGGCGCAGAGGCGGTCAAGAGCGCCGCTGACGCGACCAAGGCAGCGGTCGAAAAGAAGTAATCGTTTAATCCGCAGCATGGAAACGGCACCGCAAGGTGCCGTTTCCTTATGGTTCAAAAGAAAAAGACTAAATGGATATTTTCCTCCAGCAGATCATCAACGGCCTTGTGCAGGGCAGCATCTACGCCTTGGTCGCTCTTGGCTACACGATGGTCTACGGGATCATGGGGCTGATCAATTTCGCGCATGGCGAGGTGGTGATGATCGGCACCCTGGTCACCATCACGGTGGCCGGTTCGCTGATCAAGGCCGGCATGCCGGTGGCAGTGGCGGGGCTGGCCGGGCTCATGGCGGCGGTGCTGGTTTGCATGGCGCTGGGCTGGGCCTTGGAGCGTGTGGCTTACCGGCCCTTGCGCAATGCGCCGCGGCTCACGCCGCTGATTACGGCGATCGGCATGTCGATCGTCCTGCAAAATCTGGCCATGATGATCTGGGGACGGAACTACATGACCTTCCCTTCGCTCTTGCCGAAAATGGATTTTGAATTCGCCGGGGCCAATTTCACGCTTATCCAGATCATTATCGTCCTTGTTTCGGCGGCAACCATGGGCGGCCTGCTGCTCCTCGTCTATCGCACCAAGCTCGGCATGGCCATGCGCGCGACGGCGCAGAACCCGGCAGTGGCCAGCCTGATGGGCGTCAATATCAATCGCGTCATCGCGGCCGCCTTCGTCATCGGCTCGGCGCTCGGTGCGGTGGCCGGTGTCATGGTCGGCACCTATTACGAAATCGCTCACTACCAGATGGGCTTCATGCTCGGCCTCAAGGCTTTCACGGCAGCTGTGCTCGGCGGCATCGGCAACCTCGCCGGGGCCATGCTGGGCGGCATCCTGCTCGGCATCATCGAGGCGCTGGGGGCGGGTTACATCGGTGACCTGACCGGCGGCTTCCTGGGCAGCCACTATCAGGACATCTTTGCCTTTGTCGTGCTCATCGTCGTGCTGATGTTCAAGCCATCCGGATTGTTCGGTGAAAAGACGGGGGACAGGGCATGAATTTTGGCCGTTTTTTCCGGTCGACCGCAGGAATCGCCCTGACGGCTGCTTTCTTGATCGCCTTGCCCTTCGTCGCCGCGATGGGCGGGCAGGCCTGGGTGCGTATTCTCGATTTCGCCATCCTCTACGTCTTCCTGGCGCTTGGCCTCAACATCGTCGTCGGCCTGGCCGGCCTGCTCGATCTCGGCTACATCGCGTTCTACGCTGTCGGTGCTTACGCCTGGGCGCTGCTGGCGAGTCCTCACTTCGGTCTGCACTGGCCGATCTGGGCCATTCTGCCCATCGGCGCCGCGCTCGCCTGTCTGGCCGGCGTGGTGCTCGGCTCGCCGACCCTCAAGCTGCGCGGCGACTATCTGGCCATCGTCACCCTCGGTTTCGGCGAAATCGTCCGCATTTTCCTCAACAACCTGAATTCGCCGATCAATGTCACCAACGGGCCGCAGGGCATCACGCTGATCGATCCGGTCAGCTTCGGCGCCTTCAAATTCTCGGGGACGACGCAGATTTTTGGCTTTGCGCTCAGTGGACCGCAGAAATATTACTTCCTGCTCGTCGCGCTGGCCATACTCGTCATCATCATCAATGTGCGTTTGCAGAATTCGCGCATCGGCCGCGCCTGGCAGGCCATCCGCGAGGATGAAATCGCCGCCAAGGCGATCGGCATCAACACGCGCAACCTCAAGCTGCTGGCCTTCGCCATGGGCGCCAGCTTCGGCGGCGTCGCCGGCGGCATTTTCTCGGCCATGCAGGGCTTCGTCTCGCCGGAAAGTTTCTCGCTCATCGAGTCGATCATGATTCTCGCGATGGTGGTGCTGGGCGGCATGGGCCACATCCCCGGCGTCATCCTCGGTGCCGTCTTGCTCACGGTGCTGCCGGAAGTCCTGCGCTACGGCGTCGGGCCGTTGCAGATGGCTGTCTTCGGCAAGATGCTGGTCGATCCGGAAAGCCTGCGCATGCTCGTATTCGGTCTCGCGCTGGTCCTCGTCATGCGCTTCAAGCCGGCTGGTTTGTGGCCGTCGCCCGAGCGTAAGCGCGAGTTGCAGGAGACCGGAAAATGAGCGCGAATTTGCCGAACCCGCTGCTCGAAGCGAAAGCAGTCGCCAAGCACTTTGGCGGCGTCAAGGCCTTGCAGGATGTGTCGCTGACCATCCGCAAGGGCGAGATCTACGGTCTTATCGGCCCGAACGGCGCCGGCAAGACGACCTTTTTCAACTGCATGACCGGGCTCTACGTGCCGGATGGCGGCGGATTCGTCTTCGACGGCGCGCCGCTGGTTGCCGATGCGCCCGACAAGGCCGCGGCGCGCGGCATCGCCCGCACCTTCCAGAACATCCGGCTGTTCGGCAACATGACGGCGCTCGAGAACGTCATGGTCGGCCGCCATGTGCGAACCAAGGCTGGCGTGCTAGGCGCGATGTTCCAGAACGCGGCGACGAAAGCCGAGGAAGCGGCGATCCGGCAAAAAGCCATCGACCTGCTGCACTACGTCCGCATCGAGGAACGGGCCGACGACCTCTCCCGCAACCTTTCCTACGGCGACCAACGCCGACTGGAAATAGCCCGGGCCCTGGCCACCGACCCCAAGCTTCTGTGTCTGGATGAGCCCGCCGCCGGCATGAACGGCACGGAAACCGAACAACTGCGCGAGCTGATCGACGGCATACGGCGTGACGGAACGACGATTCTGCTCATCGAGCACGACGTCAAACTGGTCATGGGCCTGTGCGACCGCGTCGCCGTGCTGGATTACGGCGCGCTGGTCATCGAGGATGTACCGGCTGTCGTGCAAAAAGATCAACGCGTCATCGAGGCTTATCTAGGTGCTTGAAGTAACCGGACTCCACGTCGCCTACGGCGGCATCCAGGCGGTGCGCAGCATCACCTTCCACGTCAACGAGGGCGAAACCGTGGCGCTGATTGGTGCCAACGGCGCCGGCAAGACGAGTACGCTCAAGGCGATTTCCCGGGTGCTCGATGCCGTTGGCGGCGACGTTCATTTCTGCGGCGAAGACATCACCCGAATCGCCCCGCACCACATCATTCGCAAGGGCATCGCGCTGGTCCCCGAAGGACGTGGCGTCTTTCCGCGCCTGACTGTGCTCGAAAACCTGCACATGGGCGCTTACATCCACAATGCTGCGGTCGACGTCGAAAAAGACCTGAAAATGGTTTACGGTTATTTCCCGCGGCTCAAGGAGCGCGAAGGCCAGCTCGCCGGCACGCTTTCCGGCGGCGAACAGCAAATGCTGGCCATTGGCCGCGCCCTCATGAGCCGGCCGAAGATGCTGCTGCTTGACGAGCCGTCGATGGGCCTGGCGCCGATCATGGTTCAGAAAATCTTCGAAGTCGTCCGTGCCGTCGCGGCCGATGGCATGACCATCCTGCTCATCGAGCAGAATGCCCGGCTGGCGTTGCAATCCAGCCAGCGCGGCTACGTCATGGAAAGCGGCGAGATCACGTTGAACGGCGAGTCGGCGATGCTGCTTGACGATCCCAAGGTCCGCGCCGCCTATCTCGGCGAGTGAGTCTGTTCGGCCAGCGCTTTTCGTGAGCATCCTTCCCTTCCTGGCGTTGGCCTGCCCGCTCGACGGTGCGCCGCTGCATCGCCACGGCTCAAGCTGGCGTTGCGCCGCCGGCCACAGTTTCGACATCGCCGCCCAAGGCTACGCCAACCTGCTGCCCGTCCAGCAAAAGCGTTCGCGCGACCCCGGTGACAGCAAGGAAATGGTCGCGGCCCGCCGGCGTTTCCTCAACGCCGGCCATTACCATCCGATCGCCGCGGCAGTCAGCCGGGTTGCGCTGGCCGACATTCCAGCCGGTGCGACGATCAGCTGCCTCGATGCCGGTTGCGGCGAGGGTTACTACCTGCGCCAGCTGGCTGCGGCAGCCGGCGACGAACAGACGCTGGCCCTGCTCGGGCTGGATATCTCGAAATGGGCGGTGCTG
Source organism: Betaproteobacteria bacterium (assembly GCA_016705475.1). Taxonomy (GTDB): domain Bacteria; phylum Pseudomonadota; class Gammaproteobacteria; order Burkholderiales; family Rhodocyclaceae; genus Azonexus. The sequence continues at coordinate 456,167 of JADIYD010000006.1, forward strand.
TCTGCCGCCAAGCAGGACAAGCGCCCAAACTGGATTGTCGGCAGCAACGCAAATCTGCCCGTGCAGCCTGCGACGCTTGATCTTGTGCTGTGCATGTTCGGCTTCCCGGTTTATGGCGAGTTTGCCCGGGTACTCAAGCCGGGCGGCGTGCTGCTGCAGGTCGATGCTGGTCCAGATCACCTGCGCGAACTGCGCGAAATCATCTATCCCGCGCTCAAGCCGGAACGTCCTGCCGACGCGCAGCTTCCGGAAGGGTTTTGTTTTCTGTCGACGGAAACTGTCCGTTTTCCGCTGGCCATCGACGGCGCCGAGCAAATCGCCGATCTGCTCGCCATGACCCCCCATCTTTACCGTGCCAGCGCCGAAGGGCGGGCGCGGGCTGCGGCGCTGGTATCGCTCGCGCTGACCGTGGATGTCCGTCTGACGCGTTTCGGACGTGTGGCCTGATCGCTTTCGTGCCCTTGCTTTTTTAGCTGCATCAAACGATTTGCCTGCCGGAGGGGTGACAATGCCCGGTATCGCCTTTCACCGGATCACCTCGCCATGACCTTTCGCCATTCCCTTACCGCGCTGGCCGCCCTTTTTCTCGCAGCCACCGTTCAGGCCGAGGAAGCCAAGCCCGTCGAAAAGACACCCAAGTTGGCCTACGGCCTCATGATGAAACAGGGCGACCGGCTGATATTTACCCCTTGCCGTGACCGAACCTACGCCAATGTCGAGGACGTCTCAGTGGATGGCAGCGTGACGAAAGTGCTCAACAGCGTCGGACTGGACCGCGGCAAGCGGCTCTACGTCGAGCTGCTCGGCGTGCTCGACAACGGATTGCTGAAAGCCTCCGGGTTCAACATGGCGCGCGTCGAAGGGCGTTGCCAGATGCCGGGCGGCAAGGAAGAGTCGTGGCGTGCCGCTGGCAACGACCCGGCCTGGGCGCTGGTCGCTGGCGGCGAGCATGTCCGCCTGCAACGCTACGGCAAGCCGGAAGTCGTACTACCCTACGCCGAATTCAAGGTGGAAGGCGGCGTGAGTCGTTACGACGGCAGCGCAGAGCAGAACAAACTGGCCGTCCGCCTCGAAAAGACCCTGTGCCGGGATGTCGAGGCCAACGGCGTCTTTGCGTGGACCGCCTCGGTGGATCTGAATGGCCAAACGCTCAAGGGTTGCGCCTGGCAGCGTTGATTCAGGCCAATTCCACGGTCAACCGGGAAAAACGGCCCAAATTCAAGTTGTCGAAAAGGTGAAGGCGTCGGCGAAGAACTCTTCTTCCGGCATGCCTTGCGCCATGAAGTCGCGTTTCGCGGCGTCGATCATCACGGGCGCGCCGCAGGCATAGACCTGGTAGCCGGAAAGATCGGGGAAGTCAGCCAGCACGGCCTGATGCACGAAGCCTGTGCGGCCGGCCCAGTCGTCGCTGGCAGCCGGCTCGGAGAGGACGGGAACGTAGCTGATATTGGCGTGTTCGGCCGCCCATTTCTCGGGCAGCGCGTTCTGGTACAGATCAACACGCGCCTTGGCGCCCCAGTAGATGAACATCGGGCGCTCGCACTGTTCGGCAATGGCGTGCTCGACGATGGCCTTGATCGGTGCGAAACCCGTGCCGCCGGCGAGCAGGATCATCGGTTTCTTCGAGTCTTCGCGCAGATAGAAAGTGCCGTGCGGGCCGTTGAAGCGCAGGATGTCACGCACTTTCTGTGTAGAAAAAACCTGTTCGGTGAACAGGCCGCCCGGCACATGGCGGATATGCAATTGCAGCACTGCGTCGTCGTGCGGCGCATTGGCCAGTGAATAGCTGCGTTTCTTGCCGTCCTTGAGCAGGATGTCGATGTATTGGCCGGCCCAGAACTGCAGGCGTTCGTTGGCCGGCAGACGGAGGTGTATCTCGATGACGTCGGGGGCCAGTTTTTCCAGCTTTTCGATGCGTGACGGCAGTGTCTTGACCGGAATGTCGCTGGCCGAGCCGAGTTGCTTGCAATCGATGACCAGATCGGACTGGGCGCTGGCGCAGCAATAGAGCGTCAGGCCGGCGGCTTTTTCTTCATCCTTCAACGCGTGTTCTTGCGCTTTGCCGTGGTCGACCGTGCCGCTGACAACCTTGCCCTTGCAGGCGCCACAGGCGCCATCCTTGCAACCATAGGGCAGGGTCAGGCCCTGGCGCAGCGCGGCGTCAAGCAGCGTTTCGCTGGCTTCCGCCGTGAAGCTTCGGCCGCTGGGCTGGACTGTGATCTGGTAGCTCATGAAATCCCCTTGGTCGTCGGCTACAATGCCGGCGTGCAAAAAATCCTGATTGTCGGCAGCGGGGACGTTGCCCGCCGCATCCTGTCCCGCATTGTCTCTCATGCTCGCGTCTATGCCCTGCTGCGCAGCGCCGGCCGTATGGCTGAGTGGCGCGACGCGGGGGCAATGCCGGTGCTGGCCGATCTCGACGACCGGGGCAGCCTGCAGCGCATCGCCGGTCTGGCCGACTATGTGCTGCATCTGGCGCCACCGCCCGGCGAAGGCCGTCACGACACGCGTACCCGCAACCTGCTGGCTGTCTTGGGCAAGAGCAAAAGTCTACCACGGCGCCTGGTTTACGTAAGCACGACGGGGGTTTATGGCGACTGCGGTGGCGCGCAGATCGACGAAACGCGCCGCCTGAATCCGGAGAGCGCTCGCGCCGGTCGGCGAGTCGATGCCGAACGTCGCCTGCGCGAGTGGGGCGAGCGGACTGGCGTCAAGGTCTCCATCCTGCGCGCGCCGGGCATCTACGCCGCTGACCGCCTGCCCATCGAACGCCTGAACAAGGCCCTTCCGGCGCTTTGCGAGGCCGATGACGGCTACACCAATCACATCCACGCCGACGACCTCGCTGCTGCTTGTGTCGCAGCGCTGCAGCATGGCGCTGCCAACCGCGTCTACAATGTCGTCGATGATTCCGACATGAAGATGGCTGACTATTTCGACCGGGTCGCCGATGCCTTCGCCCTGCCGCGCCCACCGCGCATTTCGCGGGAGGAGGCTGCGAAAACGCTGTCACCGGTCCAGATGTCCTTCATGCGCGAATCGCGGCGTATTGGCAATTGGCGTCTGAAAACAGAATTAAAACTGCGTCTCGCATACCCGACGGTCGACGCCGGGATAGCCGAGGCGCTTGCAAGGAGAAACGCATGCTCGTCGTAAAGACCCTGCATATCTGGATGGTCATTTCGTGGTTTGCCGGCCTCTTTTACCTGCCGCGCATTTTCGTCAATCTGGCCATGGTGCCGTCCGACAGCGTTGCCGAACGCGACCGCCTGCTGCTGATGGCGGGCAAGTTGTACCGGTTCATGACGCCCCTTGGCGTTCTGGCGGTGCTGACCGGTTTGTGGCTGTGGTTCGGCTACGGTTTTGGTGGCGGCTGGCTCCATGCCAAGACGTCGCTGGTCGCCGTTCTGGCCCTTTACCATTGGCACTGTGGCCGGGTGCTCAAACAGTTCCAGGGCGGCGGCAACAAGAAAACCCATATCTGGTACCGTTTTTATAACGAACTGCCGGTTATCGTCCTGCTGATCGTCCTTTTCCTCGTTGTCCTCAAGCCTTTCTGACATGAACAAATACTTTGCCATCTGCCCGCGCGGGCTGGAAGAACATCTGCTCGAGGAGTTGCGTGCCGTCGGCGCGGAAGAGCTGCGGTCGACGCACGGCGGGGTGTTTTTCTCCGGCGAGTGGTCGGTCTGCTACCGTGCCAACCTCGAATCGCGGCTGGCCACCCGTATCCTCTGGCATATCGTCAAGGGTCCGTACCAGAAGGAAGAAGACATTTATCGACTGGCCGTCCGCCAGCTCTGGCCGAACCACTTCGACGTGACGCGCACCATGCGCGTCGTGACGACGGCCATCAAGTGCCCGCTGAAGTCCCTTGATTTCGTCACGCTACGCGTCAAGGATGCCGTCTGCGACCGCTTCCGCGAGGACCGCGGCGACCGGCCGAACATCGAGACGCGTAACCCGGATGTCAGCATCCATGTCTTCCTGTCCGAAAACGAATGCACGCTGTACCTCGATACCTCCGGTCAACCGCTCTGGCAGCGCGGTTTCCGCAAGGCCAGTGTCGATGCGCCACTCAAGGAAAACCTGGCGGCCGGCATTCTGAAAATTACCGGATGGCAGCCCGGCACGCCGCTGGTCGACCCGATGTGCGGCAGCGGCACCTTCCTGCTCGAAGCCGTGCAGATGGCGCTTGACCGCGCGCCGGGTCTTGATCGCGGCTTCGCCTTCGAGATGCTGCGCAATTTCGAGGCGCTCAACTGGGCGACCATTCGCCAGGCGGCCGAAGCGCGCGTCAAGCCGGCCGAGCCGCTGGATATCCGCGGCTACGACATCGACGACAAGGCCGTGCGCGCCACCCGGCGCAATCTCCAGGAAGCCGGTTTTGGCGGTGTTGTCACGGTCGACCAGGGAAATCTGCTCGAAACGCAACCGCTGACCGATCACGGTATCCTCGTCGCCAATCCGCCCTACGGCGAGCGCATTGGCGAGCAGGACGAACTGGCAGCGTTTTATCCTGAACTCGGTTCCTCCCTGAAAAAACACTGGGCCGGCTGGAACTGTTTCTTCTTCACAGCCGACCTGCGTTTGGCTAAACTGGTCGGGCTCAAGCCGAGCCGCAAAACGCCGCTGTTCAACGGTCCGCTCGAGTGCCGCCTGTTTGAAATCCGCATGGTTGCCGGCAGCAATCGCAAACCCGGTTGATCGTGATGCTGTGCGCATGGACGTTTGATCCTGATCACATATCGGGGCGGACCGCCATGCGAGGATTGTCGTTCTGCCAAAAATAAATTCAGGAGAAAGCGCATGTCCTTCAAGGCCCTGTATCAACAAAAACGCATGTCTGCTGCCGATGCCATTCGTGTCGTCAAGAATGGCGACACCATTGTCGTTCCGACGGCGGTCGGCGAACCGCCCAGCCTGCTGACCGCATTGTCGGAGGCGCGTCGGGATTTTCGCGACGTGCAGATCTCGCAGATTCTGGCCGTGCGCAAATTCGGCTATCTTGACCCGGAAACGGTCGAGAATGTCCGTCACACCGCCTATTTCTACAGCGGAGCGACGCGGCCCGGAGCCAAGGAAGGCTGGGTCGATTTCATTCCGGCGTATTTCTCCGAAATGCCACAAATGATCAGTCGCGGGCTGATGCCGGCCGACGTGGTGTTCAGCATGGCCTCGCCAATGGACGAACACGGCTTTTTCTCATTGGCGCTGGCTGCCGACTACACGATGGCCGCTATCGAACGCGCGCGAGTCGTGGTTCTTGAAGTCAATCCGAACGTGCCCTTCGCCAACGGCGACTGCCATATCCATATTTCCCAGGTTGCGGCGCTCTGTGAGAGCGACGAACCGATTCTCGAAGTCGGTCTGCCGAAGATCGGGCCGGTTCAGGAGGCCATTGGCAAATACGTCGCCGAGATGATTCCGGACGGAGCCACGCTGCAGATCGGCTACGGCGGCATCCCGGACGCCGTGGTCATGCAGCTAACCGACAAGCGCGATCTTGGCATTCATACCGAAATGGTCGGTGACGGCATCATGTCGCTCGTTGAGGCCGGTGTCGTGACCAACCGCAAGAAAAACTACCACCACGGCAAGATGCTGGCGACCTTCGCGCTCGGCTCAAAGAAGCTCTACCAGTTCATGCACCGCAACCCGGCGCTGGAAATACACCCGGTCGATTTCACCAACGACCCCTATCTGGCTGGCAAGAACGACAATCTGCACGCCATCAACGCGACGATGCAGATCGACTTCCTTGGCCAGTGTGGCTCGGAAAGTCTGGGCCCGATTCCCTACTCCGGTACCGGTGGCCAGTCCGACTTTGTGCGCGCGGCCAACCGCTCGAACGGCGGCAAGGCGTTTATCGTGCTGCCGTCGACGGCCAAGGACGACACCATTTCGCGCATCGTGCCGACACTGTCCGCCGGTACGCACGTGTCGACCAGCAAGAACGATATCAACTACGTCGTCACTGAATTCGGTGTCGCCCAGTTGCGTGGCAAGACGGCCAAGCAACGCACTGAAGCGCTGATCGGTATCGCCCACCCGAATTTCCGGGGCGAACTGCGCGATGCGGCGAAACGCCTGAAGCTGCTTTGATTCGGGCGTTGCAGTGGCTTTGGTGGGCTAAAATTCATCTCCGGCTACGTACAACAAGGGCTAAGTGCTGCATGTGAAACCGGCAAGTGCTCCAATAAATTGACCAACCCCGTGACCCGTCCTGAATAAGGTTGACACCGTTATGACGGACAAGCCGGTTTAATATCCGGCGTGCAAAGACGCCCGATGGACCTCATCGGGCGTCTTCAATTGTAGCGACGAATGAGGTCGCTCCCTGTTGTAGATGGCGACCGATTCACGAACCATACGTTGCGCCTCACCCATATCTTCGGGGAGATGCAGCAGGAACTCCTGCTTGAGAATCCCATTCACCCGTTCAGCCAGGGCGTTCTGATAGCAGTCATAGCCGTCGGTCATCGAGCAGATGAGTCCGTGTTTCTGGTGAATGGCCTGGTACTCATGGGCGCAATATTGGATGCCGCGATCGGAGTGATGAACCAAGCGCCGACTTCCCTGGCGCCCCCTGAGCGCCATCTTCAGGGCCTGACTGACCTCCGCCGTGTGCAGGCTGTCATGAACGTGATAGCCGACGATCTTGCGGGAGTAGGCATCGGTCACCAAACTCAGGTAGGCACATCGCCCTCGGGTGGGCAGATAGGTGATATCTGCAACCCAAACCTGCTCGCTCGCTTCAGCCCTTACTTGTTCCGGCCCCGCTTTCAGCAAGTTCGGATGGCGTCGGAAACGATGGTGGCTGTTCGTCGTCTTGTGATAAGCCCGACGGGGCTGCACCAGCAGTCGATTCCAGCGCAAGAGATCGAATAAGGCATCGCGCCCCAGGCTCAGGCCTTCGGCCGCCAGTGTCGGACGAATCAGGTAATGTAGTTTGCGCGCCCCCAAGCGGGGCTGGCGCAGGCGCTTCTCCTTCACCAAATCAACAACCCGTTCGAACTTCGCCTCATCCTCGGCTCGACGGCACTGCCACTGGTAATGCGCCTGCCGACTGATGCCCATGTAACGGCAAGCCCTCGACACGTTCAGCCCTTGGACGGACTTTTGCGCGAGGACTTGCCCACAGGCTTTTTTACGACACGCACTCCGTAGTCCTTCTTCAGGACATCAATCACCGCTTCAAAGAATCGGGATTTCTCCCGAGCTTCCTTGAGCTGGACCTCCAGTTCCTTGATCCGCTGTTCCGGCGTGAGCGCTGGGCTGTTCGTGGCTTGGTTTAGGTCACTCATGCGGCCGTAGTGTGCCATCGCTCCCCAGTTCTGGCGACCGTGCTTGCGCAACCACACCAGGACTGTCGACCGGCCCTGAATGCCGTACCTTGCCTGCACTTCCTTGTAGGTCAGCTCGCCTTTTTCAACTTGCTCGACTACCGACCTTTTAAAAGCCAGCGTGTAGTCCCGCTGTGTCCTCTTGATCCCCGATTCCATCTGACTTCCCCTTTCTTGCTAGAAAAGGTGTCAACTCAGTTCAGGACGGGTCACCGAAAACAAAAAAGCGCTCCGCAGAGCGCTTTTTTGCAGTATCGCCTAGTGAATTAGGCAGTTTTGCGGCGACGGGCGGCCAAGCCCGCCAAACCCAAGCCGACTAGGGCCAGCGATGCCGGTTCCGGAACATTGGTTCCTGGATTTCCGTTGTCGCCAGGGCCGCCTTGCGTGGTGCCGAAGCCATCAAGGTAGGCATAGCCGATGTGACCACCGTAAGGACAGTCGGAAGCCAGCAGAATGATGGAATAGTTACCGCCTGCGGCAACTCCTACTGAAATATCCTGCCAAGGGGCGTAATACCAGCCACCGCCGGCATTGTTAAAGGTGCCGTTGGCTACGGCGCCGTCATCGGCAACGAATGCATTGCTGTAGAGCACGGCACTGGTGTCGGTGTTGATCAGTTGCACCGAGAAGTTGGATGCATCCGTCGGGCCATGAGCACCTTCCAGAACTGCTGCCCAAGAGAAGTTGATCGACGTGCCGCTGTAGTTGGTAACAGACTGGGCGATAGTCGAAATGCTGGCGTTGTAGGAGGCAAGATTGATGAGTGCTGAATGGTTGCCGTAGCGAACGGTATTCAGGGTAACGCCTTGGCCAGCCAGAATTCCGTCGGTGCCGGCATTGGTGACCAAGTTGTCGCTGGCCGGACTCGCGTTGTATTTGGTGCCGCCAGGTTGATAATCTGATGGGGTCGGCAATGCTGCAGTTGTCGTCCAACGACCAAAGCCCGAAGTCCAGCCGCCCAAGTTGTTGTCTTCAAAGCCGCCATTAAGGAAGCTGGCCGCTTGAGCGGAGCTGGCGGTGAGTGCCGCGATAGCGGCTACCGAAAGAAATTTTTTGATCATGTTGAACTCCAATAGCTGAGAATTTAGTTTGATAGGAACTAGAGCCGCCAGTTCTTGTTTGGGTTAACGCATGCATCGTGCCAATAATGCATATTATTGATTTTATGAGTTTGTTATTGAGCGAGTGTTTGGTGGTGGTAAATGTTTGTAAAAAAATTCGACACTGCTTTTTATTTCAGTATTTGTCTGCCGAAGCTCTTTTTTTACGAGGATATTGAGGTTTAAGGAGGGCATTCAGGGCATCATCAAATATTGCTTGAGTCCGTTTGGGTTGTGATTTGCACGATGTTCATGCCGAGAATGTTTTCATTTTTGGGCGCGTAAGATTTTTTGTGAGGAACCCCAACCCTCGAAAATGCATTTCGATTTATCCTTGCGTGATTGATATGTGCTTCGGAGGCTGTATGTATTCTTTGGGTGAATCCGCTGGCGGTGAAAGGTTCTGGCGCAAGTATTCAGGAGTTGTGAGCGCATTTGTTCTTGCTTCGTCTCTGTTAACTGGGTGCTCAAACTCAACTTCAGATTTTCTTGCAGAGGGAAATAAATATTTGGAGGCTGGCAAGCTAACGGAGGCTGTTATTAGCTTTAAGAATGCTGTGCAAGCCGATCCGAAATCGCTTTCGGCGCGCGGTGCCTTGGCTGAAGCGCTTGAGCGAAATGGTGATTTGCCCGGAGCGGAGCAACAGCTACGGCGAGCAGTTGAGTCTGGTGGCGACATCAACGATCTGTTGCCAAAAATAGCAGTTCTGCTATTGGATAGAGGCGAGAATGCTTTACTGATCCGTGACTTTGGGGGGCGGCAGCTAAAATCTCCTTCCGCGGATAGTGATCTTAAGGCGTTAGTTGCGTTAGCGTATCTTGCCTCCGGGCAACCCAAAAGAGCAGAAGAGCAGCTTCATTCGGCGTCGGAGCTGACCCCGGCGATCCGTTTGGTGCGCGCGCAGATAGCTTTTGCGGCTCGAAGCAACAAGGAGGCCTCCGCCGAAATGGATGCCGTATTTAAAGCAGATACCGTCCCTTGGTGGGTTGCGCGAGCCGCGAGCCGAGTTTTCAGCGCGAGTGACGAGGCTCCGAAGGCATTGCTGGCTATCAAACGATCGTATGATGCTGCGCCAATGCATAGAGGTGTCATGGGCGAGTATGCGGAGCAATTGATCGCGGCAGGTCGTAAAGAAGAGGCGCGTCCACTCAAAGAAAAATTAAGAAAGTTTGCACCTGGGTATTACAGAACCCAGTACCTGGATGCACTGTTTCTGCTGGAGGATGGGAAACCAGATTTGGCCTACACGGCAGCAACCAAGGTTCTTTCTGTTGTTCCGGAGCACGCTCCATCACAAATAATTGCGGCCTCCATAGAATTGGAGCGGAATGAATTTGCGTCGGTGGATACTCGAGTAAAGAAAATTTTAGCTGCAGACCCTAATTCCAGTCAGGGATATCGATTGAGGGCTATGCTTGAAACGCGCCGTGGCAATTTGTCGGAAGCCTCGGTTGCGCTTAAGCGAGCGATTCGCCGAGCGCCGGAGGATAGAGGTCTATTGTCAATGGCCGCAAGTCTGGCATGGTCTCAAGGTGACAAGCCGAATGCGTTACTCCTCATGAAAAACGCTGCGTCACAACTGCCGCTCCGGGCAGATTTGCTTGCAGGGTTGGCTGAAATGTTGCATGCGACAGGGAGGTCAGGCGAGGCCGTTAAGGCACTAGACTCAGGAATAGAAGTTGCGACCGATGCGAAGGCGCGAGAGGCTATATTTAATTCGGCGCTTCGTATTAAACAATTGGAGAAGGCAAAGGCCATTGCTAAGAACGAGATTGCGCTACGCCCGAAAGATGCAGAGCCGTTGCTGTGGTTGGCCGCCGTGTTAGGTAGCGAGGGAAACGAGTTGGGAGCGCTTGAAAGTACGCGTAACGCGCTGAATCTCCGCTCTGACTATTACGCAGCATTATCGGCCTTGGCTAAGTCAGCAAATACTTCCGAACGGAAGCTGGAATTCGAGTCTCGCCTGAAAAAAGCAGTGGATTCGGGTACCAAAGAAGCCCGTATTTATCTTGATCAGGCTCGTGTGCTGTCAGCGCAGAATGCGGAACCGGAAAAAATTGGTACTTTGCTAGATAGGGGTGTTTCTTCGTCGCCAGTAAATCTCGAGTTACGTGAGGCGGCGATCAGGCATTGGTTGGTCACTGGCCGCAAGGATAAAGCGCTTTCCCTAGCAAAGGATGGTGAGGCGGCGATGCCTGACAGCCCTCAGATGCTTGCATTGGCGGCAACTGTTCAAGAGGCTGCAGGAGAGTCGTCTCAAGCAGCTATCAAATTTGCTCAGTTGTCTGAGCGTTTTCCTGATCGGGTCGACTGGAGTTTAAAACACGCCCAGAACCTAAGCCAAGCCGGAAAGAATCAGGATGCTGTGAATGTGTTACGTCGCCTGATTCAAGTACGGCCAGAAGAGCCGCAGCCATATCAACAATTAGCCGTGCTACAAGTTGATATGGGTTTGGCGAAAGATGCGCAGGTTACGGCTGAAATGCTTAGAGACAAGCCGCGCATGAAAGCGCTTGGTTTGATTCTCCTGGGCGATGTTTATGGTGTAACTGGTACCAGGGGGGATGCACTGAAGGCTTACAGTGCTGCTGCGGTCGCGGGCTTGCCGGAACTGGCGATGCAGAAGAAAGTGCTGTTGTATGATCAGACGGGCGGAGGTGCTTTAGCGGCGGGTGAGCTAAGCAAATGGTTGTCCGAGCATCCAAAAAGTATTCCGGGATTATCGCTTGCTGCCATGCGTGCCAGCGCTCAGGGGGAATACCCGCAAGCTGCGAAATATCTTGAGAGCATCGTCAAGTTGGATTCCAATAACCCAGTCGCGCTGAATGATCTTGCCTGGGCGTATGTTATGGCTAAGGATGCCAGAGCCCTAGCTGTTGCATCCAGAGCACAGGTGCTCGCGCCTAACAATGTCGTGGTGCTGGATACCCTGTCACAAGCGCAATTTAATGCCGGGCACAGGAGTGATGCAATCGTGACAGCTAGAAAGGCGCTAGCGCTTGATCCTGAATTTGGCGCGGTGAAGGTTCATTTGGCTGAGTTCTTGGCCATTGATGGCAATAGAGTTGAAGCAAAAGGCTTGCTTAACGGCATCGACAATAAAAAGTTGGACAAGGAGGCGTCAGCGCGATTTCATAGATTGAAGGAGACCTTGTAGCTAGATTGGCTTTACAAACTGTAGCAATTTTGTTCGCCCGTACAGCTGATAATTCGCTATCTTGTAAGTGAGTTATTGGAAGTCCGGGTGCGAATATGAAACTGCGCAATTTGTTTGTTGTAGTGCTGGCCATGCTGATGGTCGGGATGGCGTCGACAGCCTCGGCCCATGGACCGCGGGTGCGTTTCGGGGTTCATTTCGGTGGTCCGGTGTGGGGGCCTGTCTGGGGGCCGGGGTGGTACCCATCCCCCTACTATTACCCACCACAGGTGATTGTGGTGCCGCCGCCGCAACCGCAGATCTACATCGAACAGCAGCAGGATGCGGCGCCTGACTCGGGCCAGCAATACTGGTATTTCTGCAAGAGCTCGCAGAGCTATTACCCTTACGTCAAGGAATGCCCTGGCGGCTGGCAGAAAATCCTCCCGCAACCGGAGAAGTGAATCATGCCCGACAATAAAATCCATTTTCCCCGATTGACGGTGCTGGCTGGCGCGCTGTTGCTTGGCGCCTGTACGGTATTGCCCACGGGGCCCAGCGTCATGGTTCTGCCGGGAACCGGGCAGAGCATTGAGCGCTTCCGCGAGGATGACCAGTATTGCCGGCAGTACTCCCATATCCAGATCGGTGGCAAGACGGCCGGGGAGGCTTCCCGAGAGTCGGCCGTGACCAGCGCGGCCGTTGGTGCGGCTATCGGTGCCGTGGCAGGTGCTGCCATCGGCGGTGATGGTCGCGGCGCAGCTACGGGGGCAGGTGTCGGTTTGTTGCTCGGCAGCGCGACCGGTGCTGATACGGCACGCGCCTCGGGAGTCGGCACGCAGCGCCAATACGACAACGCCTACATTCAGTGCATGTACAGCAAGGGTCATCGGGTGCCGGTGCCGGCCAACATGGCTTATCCGCGTGCGGTGCGTTCTACCGACGCGGGCATACCGCCACCACCACCGGGGGCGCCGCCTCCACCGCCTCCCGGCGAACGATAAGTTTTCTGCAAGCAAAAATGCCCGATATCAAATATCGGGCATTTTCGTTTTGGGCCATTTTTTCCGGTTGACCGTGGAAGTGCCACGGTAGTTCTGTCAGCCGGCTGGCGTCAGGCGACGCCAGCGCTATGCGCCTGCTGGTCTGCCCAATAGCTGGAGCGGACCATCGGGGCGCAAGCTGCACCGGTGAACCCCATTTTTTTCGCTTCTTCCTCGAACATCTTGAAGGTGTCGGGATGGACGTAGCGGGTTACCGGCAGATGATGGCCTGACGGCGCGAGATACTGGCCGATGGTCAGCATTTCGACATCGTGGGCGCGCAGGTCGCGCATGACGTCGAGGATTTCTTCGTCGGTTTCGCCGAGGCCGACCATCAGGCCGGATTTGGTCTTGACGTCCGGGTAGCGGGCCTTGAACTGTTTGAGGAATTCCAGCGAATGGGCGTAGTCGGCACCGGGGCGGGCCTGCTTGTAGAGGCGGGGCACGGTTTCCATGTTGTGGTTGAGCACGTCGGGCAGGGCGTTGCCGAGAACGTCGAGTGCAACATCCATGCGGCCGCGGAAGTCCGGGACCAAGGTTTCGACGGTGGTGGTCGGCGACAGCTCGCGGACATTGCTGATGACGTCGACGAAGTGCTGGGCGCCGCCGTCGCGCAGGTCGTCACGGTCGACGCTGGTGATCACGACGTAACGCAGCTTGAGCATGGCAACCGATTCGGCCAGTTCGCGTGGCTCGTTCGGGTTGGGCGGCAGCGGCTGGCCGTGGCCGACGTCACAGAACGGGCAGCGCCGGGTACAGATGTCGCCGAGGATCATGAACGTTGCCGTGCCGCGGCCGAAGCATTCGCCGATGTTCGGGCAGGCGGCTTCTTCGCAGACGGTGTGCAGCTTCTTTTCGCGCAGCATGGTCTTGATTTCGCCGAAGCGTCCGGCGCTGTTGCCGGCCTTGACGCGAATCCACTCGGGTTTGCGCAGCGGGGTGTCGACCGGCACGATCTTGATGGGGATGCGTGCGGTTTTCAGTTCGCCTTTTTGTTTGACGCCTTTTTCAGCCATTTTTCTGGTCCAGTTGCCGCAGCAAATGTTGTGAGAGTTGCTCACCGGCCTCATGTGCCGTGAGCGGAATATTGAAGTCTTTGGTCTGCACGACTTTCAGGCCAGCATAGCCGCAAGGATTGATCGCCGCAAAGGGGGAAAGATCCATATCGACATTGAGTGAGACACCGTGGTAGCTGCAACCGTTGCGTATGCGCAAACCGAGGGCGGCGATTTTTGCGTCGCCGACATAGACGCCGGGCGCGCCGTCCCGGCGTTCGGCGGTTAGGCCGTGTCCGGCCAGCAGGTCGATGACGGCCTGTTCGATGGCCGTGACCAGTTCGCGCACCTTGGTTTTCAGGCGAGCGAGGTCGAGCAGCAGGTAGATCACGACCTGGCCGGGGCCGTGGTAGGTAACCTGGCCACCCCGGTCGATCTTGACGACTGGGATGCCGACATCCTTGAGAATGTGCTCGGGCTTGCCGGCCTGACCGAGGGTGTAGACGGGTGGGTGCTCGACGATCCAGATTTCGTCAGGCGTTTCGGCCATGCGACTGGCCGTGAAATCCAGCATGGCCTGGAAGGTGGGTTGGTAATCGACCCGGCCCAAGCGTTTGACGACAGGTTTCACAGCGCTGCCTCTGGACCCTCGGTGCGCGCTTTAGGGGCGATTTTTCGGCAACAGGCGCTGTTCGGTTTGCTCGCATCCCCGCATAGCGAGGCCCCTGCTTGGTGCCTCACAGCACCACCTTGATCATCGGGTGACCGCTCAGATCGGTGTACAGCGCATCGAGTTGCGGCTTGGACGTGGCGATGACGGTGCACGTCAGGCTGACGTAGTTGCCGCCCGAGCTGGCCCGCATTTCCATCGTGGCGCCGTCGAAATCGGGGGCGTGCACGGTGACGATCTCAAGGACGACCTGCGCCAGGCTGTCATGAGCCTTGCCCATGATTTTCAGGGGGAACTCACAGGGGAATTCGAGGAGGGTGTCCTTGTACGAAGCCATCTCAGCCTTTGCGCATTACGGTGTTCTTGAAATCCTGATACCACTGCCACATCTGCCCGGCCAGCGGGCCGGGTTTTCCGGTGCCGACGGGTTGGCCGTCGAGTGTCGTGATCGCCAGAACCTCTTTTGTCGATGAGGTCATCCAGACCTCGTCGGCGGTACGAAGTTCAGTTTCTTCAATTTCGGCGATTTTTACCGGTTGACCGTGGCATTCGGCCAATTCGAGGATGATGTCGTAGGTAATGCCCGGCAACATCAGGTGCGTCTTGGGCGGGGCGCGCAGCACACCGTCCTTGACGACGAAGATGTTCGATGCCGCACCTTCCTTCATGAAACCGTCCCGAATCAGCAACGCTTCGGCACAGCCTTGTTCGACGGCCTGCTGGCGGGCCAGTACATTGGCGAGCAAGGAAATGACCTTGAGGTCACAGCGCGACCAGCGCAGGTCGGGTACGGTGATGGCGGAAACGCCTTTTGCACGAACCTCGGCCGGCGTCGTGACCAGCGGAGAAGAAAATGCAAAGGTGGTCGGTGACACGCTGGCCGCCGGAAAGGCGTGGTCGCGCTTGTTGTCGGCGCCGCGCGTAACCTGCAGGTAGATCGACTGGTCGTCCCACGGGGCGGTTTCGATCAGTTTGAGAACAACTTCTTTCCAGGCTTGGGCCGTCAGCGGATTGGCCAGCTTGATGCCGTTCAGCGTCGCCTGCAGGCGCTTGAGGTGTTCGTCGATCCGGAACGCACGGCGCGAATAGACGGGAATCAGCTCATAGACACCGTCGCCGTACAGAAAGCCGCGGTCGAGCGGCGAAATGCCTGCATCGGCCAGTGGCAGGAACTGGCCGTTCAGGTAAACGGGATCGGCGACGTAGGGGGTCACGAGCTTAGTTGAACCAGAGACGGATGGTGTCGATGATGCGGATGAAGATGTTGCCGAGCGGCACGTTTTCAAGAGCGACGACCGGGTATTCGTTGTACGGCTTGCCCTCGATCGTCACTTTGAGTACGCCGAGCTTTTGGCCTATCTCGACCGGAGCCATGATGCGCGGTACGGCAACGAACTCGGATTTCACATTTTCAGCATAGCCCTTGGGCACGGCGATGGACAGGTCATTGGCAAATCCGGCCTTGACCTCGCTCTGGGCCCCCTTCCAGGCGCGCAGCGTAGCGACGGTCTGATCCTTGGCGTAGACCGTCACGGCATCGTAGGAGATGTAACCCCAGTTGAGCAGCTTCTGCGATTCGCTGGCTCGGGCTGAGTCCGAATTGGTGCCGAGGACGACGGAGAGCAGGCGGCGCTTGTCGCGCAGGGCGGAGGAAATCAGGCAATAGCCGGCAGCTTCCGTGTGGCCGGTCTTGACGCCATCAACCGTCGGGTCGATGAACAGCAGGCGGTTGCGGTTCGGCTGGGTGATGCCGTTGTAGGTGTATTCCTTCATCGAGTAATACTTTTTGTATTCCTCGGGGAAGTCGCGGATCAGCGCCGATGCCAGCAAGGACAGGTCGCGGGCCGTGGTGTAGAGCTCAGGGTCGGGCAGGCCGGTCGAGTTGCGGAAGCTGGATGAATTCATGCCGAGCCGCTTTGCCTCGCGGTTCATCATCTGCGCGAAATTCTCCTCGCTGCCGGCAATGCCTTCAGCCAGCGTGACACAAGCGTCGTTGCCGGACTGGATGATCATGCCCTTGATCAGGTCTTCGACCGGCACCTGCGTGTCGACGCGGACAAACATTTTCGAGCCGCCGGTGCGCCAGGCCTTTTCAGATACAGGCAGCGGTTGATCGAGGGCCAGGGTTTTTTTGTGCAACGCAGCGAAAACCAGATAGGCCGTCATCAGCTTGGTCAGCGAGGCTGGCTCCAGGCGTTCATCCGGCTTTTCGGTGGACAACACCTGATTCGAGCCCATTTCCAGCAACAGCCATGACTTCGCGGCCAGGGACGGGGGAACGGGAAGTTGTTGAGCCATTGCCTGGGCGGCGAAAATCAGGGTTAGAGCGAGAAGGGCGGTCTTGCGGAACAGCGGCATCGTTTTGTACTTTTATTTACGTTGGGGGGTGCGAATTATACCCTTGGCTCAATCTGCCCTTGCGACGCAGCGGCGCAAAGCGCCTCGACGGCCGGATGGTGAATGCGGCGCTCGTTGGAAATGGCGTAGATCTGCTCGCTGACCCCGGTCATGGCACCGAGTGGCACGGCCTGCAGCTGGCTGGCGACCTGTTCGGCCAGCGCCAGTGGTGCCGGGAAAATGCCCAGCCCGCCACGCCCGAAGGTAGTCAGCAGCGCGCTATCCTCGAATTCGCCAACAATCTTCGGATGGATGTGCGACTGTTCCAGCCAACGATCGATGCGGCCGCGCAGCGCATTGTGGCGGGTGGGCAGGAGCAGCGGCGCGCCGTCGAGGCTTTTAGGGAAATCCGGGCGGTAGCGCTCGGCCAGTGCCGGTGTGGCGAACAAGCCGGTGGCAAATTCACCCAGCCGCGTGCTGAATACCTTGAGATTGGCGCTGACTGTGGCCGGACGGTCGGTCAGCACGACATCCAGACGGTGCAGGGCGAGGTCGGCGAGCAGGGTTTCGAATTCGCCTTCATCGCAAACCAGCCTGACATCGGCCGGCATACTGGTCACGGTCGATAGCAGCCGATAGGCCAGAAGCTTCGGAATGCCGTCAGAAATGCCGGCTCGCAGGCGAAGCGTCGATTCGCTTCCCGCGTTGGTGACAGCCTCGGTCAGCGCCTCGCCCAACTGGAAGATCTGGTCAGCGTAGCCCTGGGCGATCCGGCCCGCATCGCTCAGCACAAGGCCGCGCCCCTGGCTGTTGAACAAGGCCTTGCCGAGTTGGCGTTCGAGCAGCGAAAGCTGTCCGCTGATAGTCTGGACGGCTACGCCAAGACGTTCCGCCGCTCGGGTGATGCTGCCTTCCTGGGCGACGACCCAGAAATAATGCAGGTGTTTAAAATTGAGGGGTGTCATAAGTTCTGCAGAAAAAATCGAATAGTCATTCAATTTTGCTCAGGTTTTTTGGTTTGATGCAATGCAATACTATCGACCTGTTTCTCATTTGAGGAGTTCACCATGAAACGAATAGTCCTTTTTCTTGCCACCAACCTCGCCGTCATGCTGGTTCTCAGCGTGGCGACCAGCGTCCTTGGCGTCAACAAATTCCTGACGGCAAATGGCCTGAATATCGGCATGCTACTCGCGTTCTCTGCCGTGATCGGTTTCGGCGGCGCTTTCATTTCGCTGCTCATGTCGAAGACCATGGCCAAGTGGAGTACGGGCGCCCGGGTCATCGAGTCGCCCAACTCGTCTACCGAAATGTGGCTGGTGGACACCGTGGCCAAACTGGCCAAGCGCGCCAACCTGCCGATGCCGGAAGTCGCCATCTACGACGGTGAACCGAATGCCTTCGCTACTGGCGCCAGCAAGAATAATTCGCTGGTTGCCGTGTCGACCGGCTTGTTGCAGGGCATGACGCGTGACGAAGCTGAAGCGGTTCTGGCCCACGAAGTCGCGCACATCGCCAATGGCGACATGGTGACGATGACGCTGATCCAAGGTGTCGTGAATACCTTCGTCGTCTTCCTGTCGCGCATCGTCGGCTACCTTGTCGATAGCTTCCTGCGTCGCGGCGACAGCGAAAACACCGGCCCGGGCATCGGTTACATGGTGACCAGCCTGATTTGCGAAGTTGTTTTCGGCCTGCTCGCCAGCATCATCGTCGCCTGGTTCTCGCGTCAGCGCGAATTCCGCGCCGACGCCGGTGCATCTGGCCTGATGGGTTCGCCGGTGCCGATGCAGAATGCGCTGCGCCGCCTAGGCAACCTGCATACCGAGCCGTTGCCGCAGAACATGGCAGCTTCCGGCATTGCTGGGGGTAAAGGTGGCTTCATGGCGCTGTTCTCGACCCATCCGCCGCTTGAAGAACGCATTGCTGCCCTGGGAGGCCGTTAACCGCAGCCAGGCAATGGCACGCGGTTTGCTAAGTTGAACCCTATGATGCAATGCACAAAAATGCTGGGTTTCGTTTTGGGCATGGGCGCGACGCTGGCCGTCGCGCAGCCCGAATTCGATCTGCCGCAGCTGGAGGCGATGGCCTTGTCGTCCAGCCGTTCAGTGATGGCGGCGCGGGAGCAGATATCGGCCGCGCGTTATGCCGTCGATAGCGCCGGCGCCTTCCCCAACCCAGAGCTTGAGTATTTGGGTGGTACCTCACGTAGCCGTGGCGTCGGTGGCAATACCGGTGATGCGCGTAGTGTCACGCTGACCCAACCACTCGATCTGCCGTGGCGACGGTCCGCGCGAATAGGCGCGGCAGAAGCCGGGCTCGAAGCGACGACGGCAGCGGTCAGGGCCTTTGAGGCCGATACCCTGGCCCGCCTGCGCCTGCGCTATTTCGAGGTCTTGCGTCGTGAAGTCGAGCTGAGTAATACGCGTGACGATCTGGCTGCCATGGAGGGTGTGCGCTCACGCATCGCCCTGCGCGTGGAGACTGGCGAGGCGCCGCGCTTTGAGCTGATCAAGGCTGACGCCGAGTTGTTGAACGTTCAGAAAACAGCGCAGGCTGCCGGCTTTCGCGGGGAGCAGGCGCGTTCGCAGTTGCGCCAGAGCGTTGGTGGTGCTTTGCCGGCGGACTTTGCCCTGCGCGGCCGGTTAAGGGATGTGCCGGACCTGCCGCCCTTGGATGGTTTGCGCAAGCAATTGGCCGTAACAAGCCCGGATTTGGCTCGTGCGCGCGCCGAAATGGTGCGTGCCCAGCATCAGCTTGATCTGGAGCGGCGCCAGCGCTGGCCCAATGTGGCGCTGAAAGCCGGCATGGATGAAGACCCGGACACACGTGCCAACAAATTTGGTGTCGTCGTCTCGATTCCGCTTTGGGACAGGCGAAGCGGCCCGGTCGGCGAAGCCTCGGCACAGTTGTCGCGGGCTCGCCATGAGTTGGCAGCGCAGGAGTTTTCGTTGGCGCAACAGCTTGAAATTGCAGTCCAGCAATATGAAATCGCCCAGACGCAGGTCGTCGCGCTGGAGTCGGGCATTCTCAAGCAGGCCGAAGCGGCGGTGAAGGTGGTTGAGGCTGCCTATCGTTTCGGCGAACGGGGCTTTCTCGACGTGTTAGATGCGCGGCGGGTTTTTCGCGCAGCGCGCGCCGAATTGATCGCGGCACGCTACGAACTGGCGTCGGCCTGGGTTGAAATTGAACGACTGCGGGCGATCCCTGGAGGAAAAGAACAATGAAAAAAGCCCTATTTTTGCTGTTGACCGTGGCAACACTGGTCGGCTGCAACCAGGAGAACAACAAGTCGGCAGCGCAGGAGGTTCGTGATCCGCTGGCCGTCCTGCCATCGCAGGAACTGCTCGCCCAGCTCAAACTGAGCGACGTGAGCACTCAGCCCGTGGCCGAAATGTTGCGTGTCAGTGGGCGTATTGATTTTGATGAACAACGCCTGGCTCGCATTGGTGCTACGGTCACTGGCCGGGTCACCGAGATCGATGCCCTGCTTGGCCAGAGCGTCAAAAAGGGCGAGGTGCTCGCCAAATTGAACAGTAGCGAATTGTCCAGCCAGCAACTCGCCTACCTCAAGGCGCGCGCCCAGCTCGAACTGAATCGGCGCAATGCCGAGCGCGCCAAGGCCTTGTTCGAGGCTGATGTGATCGGCGCGGCGGAGTTGCAGCGTCGAGAAAGCGAATACCAGATTTCGAAGGCAGAAACGCGGGCGGCCAGCGATCAGTTGCAGCTGCTGGGCGTCAGCCCGGCGGCCATTGATCGTCTGGCAAAGCAGGGCGAAGTCAATTCCGTGACGCCGGTGGCGGCAACCATGAATGGTGTCGTCGTTGAACGCAAGCTGGCGCAAGGGCAGGTTGTGCAACCAGCCGATTCCCTGTTTGTCGTCGCCGATCTGTCGCGTCTGTGGGCTGTGGCGCAGGTGCCGGAACAGCAAGTCAGCCAGGTCAAGGTCGGGCAGTCGGTCAGTATCGAGGTGCCGGCACTGGGTAACGAAAAACTGGTTGGCAAGCTGATCTTTGTCGGTCAGACGATCAACCCGGAAACCCGTACGGTGTTGGTGCGCACCGAGTTGGATAATCGCGATGGACGCCTGAAACCGGCCATGCTGGCTTCCATGCTTATCGAGGCGCGGGCGGTTGATCGACTGGTTGTCCCGGCCAGTGCCGTGGTTCGGGAAAATGACGAAGACCATGTCTTTATTGCCATTGGCGATGGCGCTTTCCGTCTGACCAAGGTCAAGCTTGGGCCCGAGCAGGCCGGAAAACGAGTTGTTGTCTCCGGGTTGAAGGGGGAGGAAAAACTTGTTGTCGATGGCGCCTTCCACCTCAACAATGAGCGCAATCGCAAGGAAATGGAGGGATCGTGATTGAATCCCTCGTCCGTGGCGCGCTTGGGCAGCGCCTTATTGTTGCGGTGGTCGCCGCCATATTGTTTTTCTTCGGCCTGGATGCGGCACGCAAGCTGTCGGTTGATGCCTTCCCGGATGTAACCAACATCCAAGTCCAGATCGCTACTGAAGCGCCGGGGCGCTCTCCTGAGGAAGTGGAACGTTTTGCCACCGTGCCGCTGGAAGTGGCGATGACCGGTTTGCCCGGTCTGGAAGAGATGCGTTCGCTCAACAAGCCAGGCTTGTCGCTGATCACACTGGTTTTCAGTGACAAGACGGATCTCTATTTCGCCCGCCAGTTGGTCATGGAGCGTTTGCTTGAAGTCGGCACTCGTCTGCCGCCGGGGATTTCGCCAGTGCTTGGGCCGGTGTCGACCGGCTTGGGCGAGGTCTATCAATACACGCTGGAGCGTCCTGATGACGGTGATCGGGTGCTCACCGAAGCGGAGTTGATGCAGCGTCGTACCGCACAGGACTGGGTGGTGCGCCCATTGCTGCGCTCGATTCCTGGCGTGGCTGAGATCAATTCCCAGGGTGGCTTTGCCAAGCAATATCAAGTGCTGGTCAACCCGGACAAACTGCGCCATTTCGGTCTGAGCATCGCGGATGTCTATCAGGCGGTCGGGCGCAACAACGCCAATGCCGGCGGCGGAGTGTTGCCCCAGTATGCCGAACAGTATCTGATTCGCGGCGTAGGACTGGTCAAGGATCTGGATGATCTGCGTGTCATCGTGCTCAAGGAAAAAGACGGTGTGCCGGTCTATGTGCGCGATGTTGCCGAGGTGCAGATCGGCCACGAAGTACGCCAGGGCGCACTGATCAAGAACGGTACAACCGAAGCCGTGGGCGGCATTGTGTTGATGCTCTCCGGTGGCAACGCCAAGGCGGTGGTGAGCAAGATCAAGGCGCGCGTCGACGAGATCAACGCCAAGGGCATGCTGCCGGACGGCCTGAAGATCGTTGCGTATTACGACCGCTCGGAATTGGTCGATGCGGCGCTGTGGACCGTAACCAAGGTGCTTCTCGAAGGTGTGCTGTTGGTAGTGGTTGTGCTCTTCCTCTTCCTTGGCGATGTGCGCTCGTCGTTGATTGTGGTCGCGACACTGGTGCTAACGCCGCTGCTGACCTTTGTGGCGATGAACAAACTGGGTATTTCCGCCAACCTGATGTCGCTCGGCGGTCTGGCGATTGCCATTGGTCTGATGGTCGACGGCTCCGTCGTGGTCGTCGAAAACGCGTATCTGCAACTGGGGCGCAAGGCGAAAACCGGCGAGAGTCAGCTGCGCGTCATCCTGCATGCCGTAGTTGAGGTGGCGACGCCGGTCATTTTCGGTGTTGGCATTATCATTCTCGTATTCTTGCCGCTGATGACCTTGCAAGGCATGGAAGGCAAGATGTTCGCGCCGCTCGCCTACACCATCGCCATTGCGCTGGCCATTTCACTGGTTTTGTCACTGACGCTGACCCCGGTCATGTCGACCTATCTGTTGAAGCCGCCAGCCCATGATGGCGACCACGATACGCGCCTGATCGCGATCATGAAGCAGCGCTATCTGAAGATGCTGCACTGGACGCTGGCCAACGAAAAGAAAACGGTGTTCGCTGCGGTACTTGCTTTTGGCCTGACTATTGCAACGCTGCCTTTCCTGGGCACCGCATTCATCCCTGAAATGAAGGAAGGCTCTGTCGTGCCCGGCATCAATCGCGTGCCGAACATTTCACTGGAAGAGTCGATCAAGATGGAAATGGAGGCGATGCGCCTTGTCATGCAGGTGCCCGGTGTCAAGTCGGCGGTATCCGGTGTCGGTCGTGGCGAGTCGCCGGCCGACCCGCAGGGGCCGAACGAGTCGACGCCGATTGTCAGCCTCAAGCCGCGCAGCGAATGGCCGTCGGGTTGGTCGCAGGATGACATTCAGGATGCCATGCGCGAGAAGCTCAAGGTGTTGCCGGGCGTTCAGGTGGTCATGGCCCAGCCGATTTCGGACCGTGTTGATGAAATGGTCACCGGTGTTCGTTCGGACATCGCGGTCAAGGTTTTTGGCGATGACCTCGAACAACTGAAAAAGCTGGCAGGCCAGATCGGGAAGGTTGCCCAGACCTTGCAGGGGGCGCAGGATTTGCGGATCGAGAAGGTCAGCGGACAACAGTATTTGTCGATCGAAATTGACCGGCAGGCGATTGCCCGCCTTGGCCTCAACGTGTCGGATGTCAACGACGTGCTGGAGACAGCCATCGGCGGCAAGGTGGTCACGGAGATTTTTGAGGGCGAACGACGTTTCCCGGGGGTGGTCCGCTTGCCGGAGCGCTTCCGCAACAACGTCGAGGCAATTTCAAATGTGCTGATCACCTCGCCGAATGGCGCGCAGGTGCGCCTCACCGACGTCGCAAAAATCAGTGTCCAGGATGGTCCGGCCCAGATTTCGCGTGAACTCGGCAAGCGCCGCATCGTGATCGGTGTCAACGTCAAGGATCGCGACCTGGGCAGCTTTGTGGCGGAACTGCAGCAAAAGGTTGAAGCGCAGATCAAGTTGCCGGATGGCTATTACCTGGAGTGGGGCGGCCAGTTCCAGAACATGGAACGGGCGCTGGGGCACTTGACGATCATCATCCCGATCACCATTGCGGCGATTTTCTTCCTGCTTTTCCTGCTTTTCAATTCGCTGCGTTTTGCCACGCTGATCATCACCGTGCTGCCCTTTGCTTCCATTGGCGGCATCATCGGCTTGTTCATATCCGGCGAGTACCTGTCGGTGCCGGCATCGGTCGGATTCATCGCGCTGTGGGGCATCGCGGTGCTCAACGGTGTCGTGCTGGTGTCGTACATCCGTGGCCTGCGTGACGACGGACGCAGTGTGCGCGAGGCGGTTGTCGAGGGTGCCACGCTACGTTTCCGGCCGGTCATGATGACGGCGACGGTGGCCATGCTCGGCCTGATTCCCTTCCTGTTTTCGAGCGGCCCAGGCTCAGAGGTGCAGCGGCCGCTGGCCATCGTGGTTATTGGCGGCCTGATTACCTGTACCTTGCTGACGCTGTTGGTTTTGCCGACTATTTACCGCTGGTTTGACGAAGAAGAGGTCGAAGCATGAAAGAAATAAAGGCGGTCATTCGACCCAACAAACTGGGTGCGTTACGCGATGCGCTGGTGGCGCTGCCAGGCTTTCCCGGCATGACGGTGACCAAGGTCGAAGGGCGCAGTGCCCCGTCGCGCCATGTTCCGGCGCGCACCCGGATCAAAGAGGAGCTGACGGACTTCTCGCCCAAGGTGCGCGTCGAAATCGTGGCGCCGGATGAGCTGGCAGATGCGATCTTCCAGAGCGTTCTGACGGTTGCGCGGACCGGTCACTATGGGGACGGCCTCGTGTGGATAACCGATATTGAGCGCGCGGCTTTCATTTTCAAGACGACGCCTGGGCCTGACTAAATCTGTAGTCCGGACTATTACTTTTGTCAGGTGTGGAGGATTTCACGCGCGGTTTGGCTTCGACTTCATAAAATTCGGACATCTCTATTGGCCCCGCTCGGGGACTGGTCAGTCGGAAAATTATGGAAAACATGGTCAATCCGGGTTTCAGCAGAACCCTGATGTCACCGCTGGATTTGCAGGAAGGCATTGCCAGCCTGTCGCGCGGCGCCTACTTCAAGGAGGCGTCGCTCGACATGATGCTGAGCATCCTGACCGAGTCGGCGGCGCAGATGTCCGGTGTCGAGCGCGTCAGCATCTGGGCGCTGACCAACCAGCAGCAGGAGCTGCTTTGCCTGGACCTGTTCGAGCTGTCGCCCCGGCGCCACAGCAAAGACCAGCGTATCCATGCCCGCCAGTATCCCTTCTACTTCCGCGCGTTGCGGGCCGGTAGCTGCATTTCAGCTGACGATGCCTACATGCATCCATTGACCGCCGAGTTTGCTGCCGATTACCTGCCTCGGCATGGCGTGACGGCCATGCTTGATACGCCCATTCACATTCGTGGCGAGTTGCAGGGCGTGCTCTGTCTTGAGCAGGTCGGCTCGCGTCAACCGTGGAACTCGGCGCACGGCCTGTTTGCACAGGCGGTGGCCAATCTGGTGACGCTGGCCCTGGTCGAGTACGAGGCGGAGGAGGCGAAGCTTCAGGCTTTGGCTGCCAGTGAAAGACTCAAGGCTGTCTGCGCCGGCTAAGCGCATTTCGTTTTTGGCCCAATTTACGGGTTGACCGCAGCAATCGTGGTGCTGAGTGCTTGTAGCAGCTTGTGTATTTCCAATCTGACAGCTTGGCTATCGAGGTCGGCTGCATTCCGGTTGATGCATTCCGATAGCTGTCGGGCTAGATGCATGACCCCCCAGATTTCGAGCAATTCCGCCTGTTGAGCGAGCTTGATCGCTTCCGTGGTCAGGGCGTAGGCATCCGGCGGCAGGGCGGCCAGTGCATCGTGCATCAACTGGACTTGCTCGCTGGCTTCATCGACGAATAGTTGGTCGAGAACGGGCGAGCGCTCGTCGGCGTTCGTTGCCTTGGCGCAAGCCTCGAGGCGTCCGGCGAAGTGGCTGGAGCGTTCGAGAAAAGCCGGGTGCTCAAGGCCATCGGCTTCGCTCAGGCATTCGATGGCGGCAGACAACGCGGCAACCAGGCGCGGCGGAATGACATTTTCTTCAAGACGGTCGGCGGCGCTGGCCAGTGCTTCGCCGAGCCGCAGGCAGTGGGTGTCGGCGGTTTCGATGGCAATGGCGTAGAGCCCGAAAATGGCCGGCCGAATGTCATTTGCGCCGCCGCCATGGCGCTCGGACCACGCTGCAGCAAGCCGCTTTCCAGCGGCAATCCAGCGCGCGTTGAGTTTGGCGTCGAAGCGTGGTTTTTTGGGTCTGGCGACCCAGGGCAGGATCGCCGCGGTCGCCTCCAGCGTGGGGGCGAGCGCGGCGCGGGTTTCCTCGAGTTCGTGCTCGGGGATGTCAGCCATGAAACCTTACTGGGCAGCCAGTTTGGCAAAGGCCGAAACGACTTCCGGCGGGGCCTGAACCAGCTCGATCAGTACGCCTTCGCCGCCAATCGGGAATTCCTCGTTGCCCTTCGGGTGCAGGAAGGTGATGTCGAAACCCGCTGCGCCCTTGCGGATGCCGCCTGGGGCGAAACGCACGCCGTTGGCTGATAGCCATTCGACGGCCTTGGGCAGGTCGTCGATCCACAGGCCGACGTGGTTGAGCGGGGTGGTGTGCACGGCCGGCTTCTTTTCCGGGTCGAGCGGCTGCATGAGGTCGACTTCGACCTTGAACGGGCCAACGCCCATGGCGCAGATGTCTTCGTCGACGTTCTCGCGCTCGGAAACGAAGGTGCTGGTGATTTCGAGGCCGAATTTCTCGACCCACAGCGTGCGCAGCTTTTCCTTGGAGGGGCCGCCGATGGCGATTTGCTGGATGCCGAGAACCTTGAACGGACGTGTCATGAGTCGATTCCTGTCGAGTGGTGGATAACGTAATCCATAATTATAGAGATTTCTTGCGTTGGGCGAGCACCAGCAAAATGACGCCGACCAGCACCATCGGCAGCGACAACCACTGGCCCATGCTGATCGTGTACGACTGGCCAAAAATGCCGGCATCCGGCTCGCGGAAGAATTCGGTGATGAAGCGGAAGCAGCCGTAGCCGATCAGGAAAATCCCGGATACCGCGCCGCGTTGCTGCGGTCGACCGGAAAAAAGCCACAAAATCAGAAAGAGGGCGAGGCCTTCCAGTCCGATGTGATAAAGCTGCGACGGGTGGCGCGGCTGCATGTCACCGGATTGCGGGAAGATCATCGCCCACGGCAGGCTGGCGTCGGCGACGCGGCCCCACAGCTCGCCGTTGATGAAATTGCCAAGGCGGCCGGCAGCCAGGCCGAGCGGCACGAGTGGGGCGACGAAATCCATGATGTCCCACCAGCTAATCTGCTGCTTCTTCGCCCATAGTCCCATGGCGGCAAGTACGCCGAGAAAACCACCGTGGAAGCTCATGCCGCCCTTCCAGACAGCGACAATTTCCAGCGGGTTGCTCAGGTAATAAACTGGGTCGTAGAAGAATACCTGGCCCAGACGCCCACCAACGATGACGCCGAGCATGCCGTAGAACAGCAGGTCGTCGAGCTGCTCGACGGTCAGGACAGAAGGCCGGTTTTTAATCCGGTAGCGGCCGAGCAAAATAAATTGAACGAAGGCAACGAGGTACATCAAACCGTACCAGCGTACCGAGATTGGTCCGGCGGAGAAGGCAACAGGGTCGAACTGGGGATGAAGAAGCATCGAAAGCACAGAGTGGGCTAGAATTAGCCGATTATAGTTCGCGCGCCATGACAAGACGTCGGCGCCAGTTTCAGACGGAGATTTCCATGCCCCATTACCGTTCCCGCACCTCCACCCACGGCCGCAACATGGCGGGTGCCCGTTCCCTGTGGCGCGCCACCGGCATGAAAGATGGCGACTTCGGCAAGCCGATCATCGCCGTGGTCAACAGCTTCACCCAGTTCGTCCCGGGCCATGTGCATCTCAAGGATCTGGGCCAGATGGTCGCGCGCGAGATCGAAGCAGCTGGCGGCGTCGCCAAGGAATTCAACACCATCGCCATCGACGACGGCATCGCCATGGGCCACAGCGGCATGCTCTACTCGCTGCCCAGCCGCGACCTCATCGCCGATTCGGTCGAATACATGGTCAACGCCCACTGCGCCGACGCCATGGTCTGTATCTCCAACTGCGACAAGATCACCCCGGGCATGCTGATGGCCGCCATGCGCCTCAACATCCCGGTCATCTTCGTCTCCGGCGGCCCGATGGAAGCTGGCAAGGTCAAGATTCAGGGGCAGGTTGTCCATCTCGACCTCGTCGACGCCATGGTCAAGGCAGCCGACCACACCGTTTCCCAGGCCGACCTCGACGAAATAGAACGTTCCGCCTGCCCGACCTGCGGTTCCTGCTCCGGCATGTTCACCGCCAACTCGATGAACTGCCTGACCGAAGCCTTCGGCCTCAGCCTGCCCGGCAACGGCACCGTCGTCGCCACGCACGCTGACCGCAAGCAGCTCTTCCTGCGCGCTGGCCGCCAGATCGTCGAACTGTGCAAGCGCTATTACGAACAGGACGACACATCGGTCCTGCCGCGCTCGATTGCCACCAAGGCCGCGTTCGAAAACGCCATGACCCTTGACGTTGCGATGGGCGGCTCGACCAACACCGTGCTGCACATCCTGGCCGCAGCGCAGGAAGCAGGCGTCGACTTCACGATGGCCGACATCGACCGTATTTCCCGTTCGGTTCCCTGTCTGTGTAAGGTCGCGCCGATGACTGACAAATATCACATCGAAGACGTCCATCGTGCTGGCGGCATCATGGGCATCCTTGGTGAACTCGACCGTGCCGGCTTGATTCATCGTGAGGTTCCTACCGTTCACATCAAGAACATTGGTGAAGCCATTGATCGCTGGGACGTGGTCCGCGAGCACGACGTCAAGGTGCACGAGTTCTTCAAGGCCGCTCCCGGCGGCGTCCCGACGCAAGTCGCGTTTTCTCAGGATCGTCGCTTCAACGAGCTTGATCTCGATCGCACCCATGGCTGCATCCGCAACAAGGCCAACGCCTTTTCCCAAGAAGGCGGCCTCGCCGTCCTGTACGGCAACATTGCGCTCGACGGCTGTATCGTCAAGACCGCCGGTGTCGATGAATCGATCTGGAAGTTCTCCGGCAAAGCCCGCGTCTTCGAAAGCCAGGATGCTGCGGTCGACGCCATTCTGGGCGAGAAAATCGTCGCCGGCGATGTTGTGGTCATCCGCTACGAAGGCCCGAAGGGCGGTCCCGGCATGCAGGAAATGCTCTACCCGACCTCCTATCTGAAATCGATGGGCCTCGGCAAAGCCTGCGCGCTGCTCACCGACGGCCGCTTCTCCGGCGGCACCTCCGGCCTGTCCATTGGACACGCTTCGCCCGAAGCGGCGGACGGTGGTGCCATCGGTCTGGTCGAAGAGGGCGATACCATCGAAATCGACATCCCGAATCGCCGAATTCACCTGGCCATTTCTGACGAGGCGCTGGCTGCACGTCGTTCCGCCATGGATGCCAAGGGCGAAGCAGCGTGGCAGCCAGTCGGCCGCGAACGCACTGTGTCTGCTGCGCTGCAAGCCTATGCACTGATGGCCACCTCGGCTGACAAGGGCGCCGTGCGCGACGTTACTCAGATTCAGCGCCGCAAGTGACGCTGGCTGTCTGGCTCGGGTTTCTGGCGGCATCGATCCTGATCGCCGTCACACCCGGGCCGGGCGCCGTGATCAGCATGAGCACCGGCATGCGCCACGGCTACTGGTCGGCGCTGATGGCCATACTTGGCTTGCAGGCGGCCATCCTGGTTCACTTGGCGATTGTTGCCTTGGGTCTTGGTGCGGTACTCGCCGCGTCGGAGTCGGCCTTTTTTCTGATCAAGATTTTGGGTGCGGCCTATCTTGTATGGCTTGGCATACAGAAATGGCGGGCTCCGGCCATACCCATAGACGCCAATGTGCCGACTGTCCGAAGCAAGGGATTGTTCCTGCAAGGCGTTCTGGTCAATCTGACCAACCCGAAGGCAATCGTTTTCATCGCTGCGCTGGTGCCCCAGTTCGTTGATCCCGCTCAGCCGCAGCTCCAGCAGTACCTTTTGATCGCTGCAACACTTTGTGCGACTGACCTTGCAGTCATGTCCGGCTATGCCCTTGCTGCCGTTCATCTAGGTCGTTGGTTGCATGATCCGGCGGCCATTCGTGGCCAGAATCGGTTTTTCGGTGGGTTGTTCATATCGGCCGGCGCGCTGCTGGCTGCATCATCGCGACCAATATAAGTCTTTGCTGTCAACGCGCAGGCAGGGATCCGCGTTAATCGTCCTGAGCAGGTGCGGCGGCGACCCCGAGCATCCTGTTTGCACGGGATGGAAAAGGGTTCTATCATCCAGTACTGATTTATCCACCAACCTGAATAACGGAGCGAGAGAATGAAAGCTGTTTATGTTGCCGTGATGGCTGCTGCTGGTATCGTGATGGCCGGTCAGGCCCAGGCTGACGAAGCTCTGGCCAAGGCCAAGAATTGCATGTCCTGCCACGCCATCGACAAAAAGCTCGTTGGCCCTGCTTACAAGGAAGTTGCCGCAAAATACAAAGGCGACAAGGCTGCTCCGGCCATGCTGGCCACCAAGATCAAGACTGGTGGCAAGGGCACCTGGGGCCAGATCCCGATGCCGCCCAACAACGTTACTGAAGACGAAGCCAAGAAGCTGGCTGCCTGGGTTCTCGCTCAGAAGTAAATTCAGTTGCGAAAGCGGAAAAGCCGGCTATATGCCGGCTTTTCTGTTTTTGGTGTTGACAGGGGCAATGGGTGTCCGGATAATCTCGGGTTCTTCCGGAGGGGTACCCAAGCGGTCAACGGGAACAGACTGTAAATCTGTCGGCTCTGCCTTCGAAGGTTCGAATCCTTCCCCCTCCACCAGATTAAATGCTGTAGCAGCCTGTGTTGCGGGCGTAGTAAGCGGGTGTAGCTCAATGGTAGAGCTGAAGCCTTCCAAGCTTAAGACGAGGGTTCGATTCCCTTCACCCGCTCCACGACGCAGTACGGCTGGAGTTTTAAGGTAGGCCCATGTAGCTCAGTGGTAGAGCACTCCCTTGGTAAGGGAGAGGTCGGAAGTTCGATTCTTCTCATGGGCACCACCGATTAGCTTGGATTCTGGATTTTTTATTTATTTGATTATTGAGGAACTGGAATGGCTAAGGAAAAATTCGAGCGTACCAAACCGCACGTAAACGTTGGCACGATTGGTCACGTTGACCATGGCAAGACCACCCTGACGGCGGCGATCACGACTGTGCTGTCCGCCAAGTTTGGTGGTTCGGCCAAGAAGTATGACGAAATCGACGCAGCGCCGGAAGAAAAGGCCCGCGGTATCACCATCAATACCGCCCACGTCGAATACGAAACCGCCAATCGTCACTACGCCCACGTTGACTGCCCGGGTCACGCTGACTACGTCAAGAACATGATTACCGGTGCTGCCCAGATGGACGGCGCCATTCTCGTCTGTTCTGCCGCTGACGGCCCGATGCCGCAGACCCGCGAGCACATCCTGCTGGCTCGTCAGGTTGGCGTGCCGTACGTTCTCGTGTTCATGAACAAGTGCGACATGGTTGACGACGCCGAGCTGCTCGAATTGGTCGAAATGGAACTCCGTGAGCTCCTCGACAAGTACGACTTCCCGGGCGATGCCACCCCGATCATTCACGGCTCTGCCCTGAAAGCCCTCGAAGGCGACCAGTCCGAAATCGGCGAACCCGCCATCTTCCGTCTGGCCGATGCCCTTGACACCTACATCCCGACCCCTGAGCGCGCTGTTGATCAGCCGTTCCTGATGCCGGTTGAAGACGTCTTCTCCATCTCTGGTCGCGGCACCGTTGTGACCGGTCGTATCGAGCGTGGCGTTGTCAAGGTTGGCGAAGAAATCGAAATCGTCGGTATCCGTCCGACCGTCAAGACCACCTGTACCGGTGTTGAAATGTTCCGCAAGCTGCTCGACCAAGGTCAGGCTGGCGACAACGTTGGCGCGCTGCTCCGTGGTACCAAGCGTGAAGACGTCGAACGCGGTCAGGTTCTCTGCAAGCCGGGCTCTGTCAAGCCGCACACCCACTTCACCTCCGAAGTGTACATCCTGTCCAAGGATGAAGGTGGTCGTCACACCCCGTTCTTCAATGGTTACCGTCCCCAGTTCTACTTCCGTACGACCGACGTGACCGGCTCCATCGACCTGCCGGAAGGCGTTGAGATGGTGATGCCTGGCGACAACATCGCCATGACCATCAAGCTGATCAACCCGATCGCCATGGAAGAAGGTCTGCGCTTCGCCATCCGTGAAGGCGGTCGTACCGTCGGCGCCGGCGTCGTCGCCAAGATCATCGAGTAATCGGTAGTTTTTGTAATCAAGGCGCCTCGGGCAACCGCGGCGCTTTGATGTTTCTGCAGCAGGGGTGTAGCTCAATTGGTAGAGCAACGGTTTCCAAAACCGTAGGTCGGGGGTTCGATTCCCTCCGCCCCTGCCACTCTCTTTAAAGATCGCGAATTTCATGGCTGACAAGATCAAGTTTGCGCTGGCGCTGGTTATTCTGGCAGCTGGCGTGGCTGGCTTCTACCTGCTCTCGGAGCAGGCAATGATTTTGCGCGTCCTGGCGGTCCTCGTTGGGTTGGCGCTGGCGATTGCCGTGGCTTGGAAGACCGAGCCGGGGCAGCGCTTTTTCACGTTTGCCAATGAGGCGGTTGTCGAAGCCAAGAAGGTTGTCTGGCCAAGTCGCAAGGAAACCATGCAGACGACAGGGGCGGTTTTCGCTTTTGTTGTCGTGATGGCGATCTTCCTGTATCTCACTGACAAAAGCCTCGAGTGGGTTCTGTATGACCTGGTCCTGGGCTGGAAGAAATCATGAGTAAACGCTGGTACGTTGTTCACGCTTACTCGGGCTTCGAGAAGAGCGTCATGCGCGCAATTTTGGAGCGTATTGAGCGTCTTGGTATGCAGGATAAATTCGGTCGGATACTGGTTCCGGTTGAAGAAGTCGTGGAAATGAAGAATGGCCAGAAAGCCATTTCAGAACGAAAGTTCTTTCCGGGCTACGTTCTGTGCGAAATGGAAATGGATGACGATTCCTGGCACTTGGTGAAAAACACGCCCAAGGTCACAGGTTTTGTTGGCGGGACTGCCACCAAGCCAACCCCGATTTCCGAAAAGGAAGTCGAAAAGATCATGCAGCAGATGCAAGAGGGTGTTGAAAAGCCGCGTCCAAAAGTGCTGTTTGAGGTTGGCGAGGTTGTGCGTGTCAAGGAAGGTCCGTTCACCGACTTCCATGGCGCTGTTGAAGACGTCAATTATGAAAAGAATCGCATCCGCGTGTCGGTGACCATCTTTGGTCGTGCGACGCCGGTCGAGCTGGAGTTTGGTCAGGTCGAAAAAGCCTGATTCTGGTAACAGGGCAAGCCGAAAGCCCTTTGTTTCGGCAAGAGGAGCGCTGGTAGCGGATTTATTCCGTGAAAGCGCGCTACCACTCATCAATTAGGAGCAATTATGGCCAAGAAAATTATTGGTTATATCAAGCTGCAAGTGCCGGCTGGCAAGGCGAATCCGTCGCCTCCGATCGGTCCTGCACTGGGTCAGCGCGGTCTGAACATCATGGAATTCTGTAAGGCCTTCAATGCTCAGACGCAAGGCGTCGAGCCGGGTCTGCCGATTCCGGTCGTGATCACTGCTTTCGCGGACAAGTCTTTCACCTTCGTGATGAAGACGCCGCCGGCAACGATCCTGATCAAGAAGGCTGCCGGCATCAAGTCCGGTTCGGCCAAGCCGCATACCGACAAGGTTGGCAAGATTACTCGTGCTCAGGCTGAAGAAATCGCCAAGACCAAGATGCCCGATCTGACCGCTGCCGACATGGAAGCCGCCGTTCGCACCATCGCTGGTTCCGCCCGTTCCATGGGCATCACGGTAGAGGGTCTGTAATCATGGCTAAACTTACCAAGAAGCAAAAGGCCGTGCAGGGCAAGATCGTCGCGATGAAGCTCTATCCGGTTCAGGAAGCGCTGACGCTTGCCAAAGAAACCGCCACCGCCAAGTTCGACGAGTCGATCGACGTCGCCGTCAATCTCGGCGTTGATGCACGTAAGTCGGACCAGGTCGTGCGTGGTTCCGTCGTGCTGCCGGCTGGTACCGGCAAGTCGGTTCGCGTTGCCGTTTTCGCCCAAGGCGAAAAGGCCGAGGCCGCCAAGGCTGCAGGCGCTGAAGTCGTCGGTTTCGACGATCTGGCAGCCGAAGTCAAGGCAGGCAATCTGAATTTCGATGTCGTCATCGCCACCCCGGATGCCATGAAGATCGTCGGCCAGCTCGGCCAGATCCTTGGTCCGCGCGGTCTGATGCCGAATCCGAAGGTCGGGACCGTGACCATGGACGTTGTCACCGCCGTGAAGAACGCCAAGGCTGGTCAGGTGCAATACCGTACCGACAAGGCTGGCATCATTCACGCCACCATCGGTCGTGCTTCCTTCTCGGTTGAGAGCCTCGAGTCCAATCTCAAGGCCCTGATCGATGCACTGAACAAGGCGAAACCGGCTTCCTCCAAGGGCCAGTATCTCCGCAAGGTTGCTGTTGCTGCCACGATGGGCCCCGGCGTTCGCGTCGATCAGGCCACCCTGGTTGGCTAAAAAAGTACTTTGGGTCGCTGATGGCTGCGCGAGCGGTTATCAGCGAATCGTCAAAGACCGCAGGCGCCTCGGTGACGAGGCTTAATCGCGAAAGCACCCTGCGCAGACGGTGTCCCCGAACAAGATTTTCTGCTGCCCGGCAACGGGAAGCATAGGTTCTGGTTCAGGTCGCCGTAGGTGCGACGGGAAATTTTTCCCGTCGTGTTATGACTTGAAAGGAGGAAGGACCCGTGGGTCTCAATCTGAACGACAAAAAAGCGGTTGTAGCTGAGGTAGCGGCACAAGTAGCCAGCGCCCAGACCATCGCGATTGCCGAATACCGTGGCATTGAGGTCGGTGATCTCACCGTGCTGCGCAAAAAGGCTCGCGAATCTGGCGTCTATCTGCGCGTGTTGAAGAATACCCTGGTGCGTCGCGCCGTCGCGGACACCCCGTTCGCTGGCCTGGCAGATCACATGGTCGGTCCGCTGATTTACAGCGTATCCGCCGATCCCGTGGCTGCTGCGAAGGTGCTTAGCGATTTCGCTAAAACCAACGACAAATTGGTACTCAAGGCTGGCTCTTACGCCGGCAAGGTTCTCGACAAAGCTGGTGTGCAAGCACTTGCGTCCGTCCCGAGCCGTGAAGAGTTGCTCTCCAAGCTGCTGTACGTCATGCAAGCTCCGGTCGCCGGCTTCGTCCGCGGTCTGGCTGCCCTGGCTGCTCAGCGCGAAGAAGCTGCCGCTTGATCCCTACCGCATACGAACTGATTTAGGAGTTTATTGAAATGGCAATTAGCAAAGAAGACATCCTGGAAGCCGTAGGCTCCCTGACCGTTATGGAACTGAATGACCTGGTCAAGGCATTCGAAGAGAAGTTTGGCGTCTCCGCCGCTGCCGTCGCCGTCGCCGGCCCGGCTGGCGCCGCTGCCGTTGTTGAAGAGCAGACCGAATTCACCGTCATGCTGAACGCAGCTGGCGATAAGAAGGTCGAAGTCATCAAGGTCGTCCGTGCTGTTACCGGCCTGGGCCTCAAGGAAGCCAAGGATCTGGTTGATGGCGCTCCGAAGGCTGTCAAGGAAGGCATCTCCAAGGCTGACGCTGAAGCCCTCAAGAAGCAACTGGAAGACGCAGGCGCCAAGGTCGAAGTCAAGTAATCGACGCTTCGCAAGCGGGCTGGCGGCTCTGTCGCCAGCCCTTTTGTGCTTTGTATGACAGGTTAGCTACATCCTTAAAACGAACTTGAATAACGCCAGCCGGCAAACGCAAGCGACACTTTCTTCTTCCCCTCGGGGGCGGAGGGTTCGTTTGCGTTTGCCTGTTTTCTCAGGTTCAACGTTTGATTCCATCCTCACGGAGTTACCATGACTTACTCCTTCACCGAGAAGAAACGCATCCGCAAGAGCTTCGCCAAGCGCGCCAGCGTGCTTGACGTCCCTTACTTGTTGGCGACCCAATTGCAGTCTTTCAAGGATTTCCTGCAAGACGGGGTTGCCCCAGAGCGGCGGAAAAATGAGGGCTTGCAAGCTGCATTCACCTCGATATTTCCGATCGTTTCGCACTCCGGCAACGCTCGCCTGGAGTTCGTCAGCTACATGCTGGGTGAACCGGCATTTGATGTTACGGAGTGCCAGCAGCGTGGCCTGACCTTCGCTTCGTCGTTGCGAGCAAAGGTTCGTTTGGTCATTATGGACCGTGAAGCGCCGGATACCGTCAAGGAGGTCAAGGAGCAGGAAGTTTACATGGGCGAAATGCCCTTGATGACGACCAATGGTTCTTTCGTGATCAATGGTACCGAGCGTGTCATCGTTTCTCAGTTGCATCGTTCGCCAGGTGTGTTCTTTGAACACGACCGTGGTAAGACCCATAGTTCCGGCAAGCTGCTTTTCTCGGCACGCGTCATTCCTTACCGTGGCTCATGGCTGGACTTCGAGTTTGACCCGAAAGACACCTTGTTCTTCCGCGTTGACCGTCGTCGCAAGATGCCCGTTACGACCCTGCTCAAGGCTATTGGCATGTCGTCCGAGGAAATTCTTGCCCATTTCTTTGAATTCGATACCTTCCTGTTGTCCAAGGACAATATCGAGTTCACGCTGGTCCCGGAGCGTCTGCGTGGCGAAGTGGCGCGTTTTGATTTTGTCGCTCCGGACGGCAAGGTCATTGTCGCCAAGGACAAGCGGATAACCGCCAAGCACATTCGTGACATCGGGGCTGCTGCCATCAAACAGCTTTCGGTGCCTGACGAGTTCCTGGTGGGGCGAGTCATCGCCAAAAACACTATCGACCGGGCAACGGGCGAAGTGGTTGCCAACGCCAACGACGAAATTACCGAAACCTTGCTGGCCAAGCTGCGCGAGTCGGAAATTACCACCATCGAAACGTTGTATACCAACGAACTCGACCGTGGCTCGTTCATTTCGAACACCCTGCGGGCTGACGAAACGGCAACCCGCCAGGCTGCCCGCGTAGCCATTTATCGCATGATGCGCCCGGGTGAGCCGCCGACGGAAGAAGCGGTCGAAATTCTGTTCAACGGTTTGTTCTATTCGGATGAACGCTACGATCTTTCGGGCGTCGGCCGGATGAAGTTCAACCGCCGTCTGACACGTCCTGATGTCATTGAATACAAGCTCATGCTCAAGGGCCTGGCATCCAAGGCCGAAGCTGCGCTGAAGAATTTGGCAGAAGCCTCCGGATTTGCTTTGTCTGCTATTCAGGACTTGGTTGCGCTGATGCCTTTTGGTGCGCGCGCCATGGTCGAGAACGTTACTCAGGCTGAAGCTGAGGCTCTGGCTGCCAAGATCAAGCCGCTCGGCGCGAATATCGAAGTGCGCGAGCAGTTGACGCTGTCGCCGCGCGACATCGTCGAAGTGATCAAGATCCTCGTCGAACTGCGCAATGGCCGTGGTGAAATCGACGACATCGATCACTTGGGCAATCGTCGCGTGCGATCTGTCGGCGAACTGGCCGAAAACCAGTTCCGCGCCGGTCTGGTCCGTGTCGAGCGTGCTGTCAAAGAACGTTTGTCGCAGGCTGAGTCCGATAACCTGATGCCGCACGACCTGATCAACGCCAAGCCGATCAGCGCCGCCATCAAGGAGTTCTTTGGTTCCAGCCAACTGTCACAGTTTATGGACCAAACCAATCCGCTGTCGGAAATTACGCACAAGCGTCGCGTTTCCGCACTTGGCCCGGGTGGTCTGACCCGTGAGCGCGCAGGCTTCGAAGTGCGCGACGTGCATCCGACCCACTACGGTCGTGTCTGCCCGATCGAAACGCCGGAAGGTCCGAACATCGGTCTGATCAACTCGTTGGCCTTGTTTGCCCGCGTCAATAGCTACGGTTTCATTGAGACCGCCTACCGCAAGGTAGCCGATGGCAAGGTCACCGATCAGATTGAGTACCTGTCTGCGATTGAGGAAGGTAATTACGTTGTCGCGCAGGCCAATGCCTCGCTGGATGATGGCCGTTTGTCCGATGATCTGGTGACCTGTCGCGAGAAGGGTGAAACCATTCTGGCCGAGCCGTCGCGTGTTCAGTACATGGACGTTGCCCCGGGACAGATCGTTTCCGTTGCCGCATCGCTGATTCCGTTCCTTGAACACGATGACGCAAACCGCGCGCTGATGGGTGCCAACATGCAGCGCCAGGCAGTTCCTTGTCTGCGTCCGGAAAAGCCGCTGGTTGGTACGGGTATTGAACGCACGGTTGCAGTCGACTCCGGTACTGCCGTGGTTGCCCTGCGTGGCGGCAAGGTCGATTATGTTGATGCCGCCCGTGTTGTCGTTCGTGTCAATGACAACGAAGCCATCGCTGGCGAAGTCGGTGTCGATATCTACAATCTGGTTAAATACACCCGCTCCAATCAGAACACCAATATCAACCAGCGTCCGCTGGTGCGCGTTGGTGATCACATTGCCAAGGGTGACGTTGTGGCCGACGGTGCGTCGACCGACAAGGGTGAACTGGCGCTTGGCCAGAACATGCTGATCGCCTTCATGCCCTGGAATGGTTACAACTTCGAAGACTCGATTTTGATCTCCGAGCGCGTTGTTGCCGAAGACCGCTACACCTCGATCCACATCGAGGAATTGACGGTTGTTGCCCGTGACACCAAGCTCGGACCTGAAGAAATCACCCGCGATATCGCCTCGCTCGGTGA
Source organism: Betaproteobacteria bacterium (assembly GCA_016705475.1). Classification (GTDB taxonomy): domain Bacteria; phylum Pseudomonadota; class Gammaproteobacteria; order Burkholderiales; family Rhodocyclaceae; genus Azonexus. The sequence continues at coordinate 494,507 of JADIYD010000006.1, forward strand.
GGCACAGCTATCCCGACTGGATGATTCAGGGATTGTTTATATCGGCGCTGAAGTTGAGGCTGCTGATGTGCTGGTTGGCAAGGTAACGCCCAAGGGTGAAACCCAGCTGACGCCGGAAGAAAAGCTCTTGCGCGCCATCTTCGGCGAAAAGGCGTCTGACGTTAAGGACACCTCGTTGCGTGTGCCGTCCGGTATCGCCGGTACGGTCATCGACGTTCAGGTCTTCACCCGTGAAGGCATCGAGCGTGACAAGCGCGCCCAGGCCATCATCGAAGATCACCTGCGTCACTACAAGCTTGATCTGGCCGACCAGATGCGCATCGTCGAACGCGATGCCTTCGCTCGCGTCGAGCGCCTTATCCTTGGCAAGAAAGCCAACGGTGGCCCGAAGAAGCTTGCCAAGGGAACCGTCCTCGAGAAGTCTTACCTCGACGGAATGGACCCCCACCACTGGTTCGATATTCGCCTCGCTGATGACGAAGCCGCGCAGCAGCTTGAACAGGTCAAGGATGGTCTGGAGCAGGCGCGCAAGGATTTCGATATCGCTTTCGAGGGCAAGCGCAAGAAGCTGACCCAGGGCGACGAATTGCCGCCGGGCGTCCAGAAAATGGTCAAGGTTTACGTCGCCGTCAAACGTCGCCTGCAGCCTGGCGACAAGATGGCAGGTCGTCACGGAAACAAGGGCGTTGTGTCCCGCATCCTTCCGGTTGAGGACATGCCGCACATGGAAGATGGTAGTCCGGTCGATATCGTGCTGAACCCGCTTGGCGTGCCGTCACGAATGAACGTTGGACAGATTCTTGAAGTGCACCTTGGTCTTGCAGCGAAGGGACTTGGTCACAAGATTGGTGCCATGTTGCGCGCCCAATCCAGCGCCAAGGAAGTTCGCGGATTCCTTGACCAGATCTACAACTCCAGCGGTAAGCCGGAGAGTCTTGAAGAGCTCAACGACACTGAAGTACTCGAGATGGCCGGCAACCTGACCAGTGGTGTTCCGTTCGCAACGCCGGTGTTCGACGGTGCCAAGGAAGAGGAAATCAAGGGTATGTTGGCCATGGCTGGCATGCCGTCCTCCGGTCAGATGACGCTGTTCGATGGTCGTACTGGCGAGCCCTTTGAGCGCAAGGTGACGGTTGGCTACATGCATTATCTGAAGCTGCATCACCTTGTCGACGACAAGATGCACGCCCGTTCGACTGGCCCGTACTCTCTGGTTACCCAGCAGCCGCTGGGCGGCAAGGCACAGTTCGGTGGTCAGCGCTTCGGTGAAATGGAAGTCTGGGCGCTCGAAGCCTACGGCGCATCGTATGTGCTGCAGGAAATGCTGACCGTAAAGTCTGATGACGTGAATGGCCGTACCAAAGTGTACGAAAACATCGTCAAGGGCGAGCACAGAATCGATGCCGGCATGCCGGAATCCTTCAATGTGCTGGTCAAGGAAATCCGTTCGCTGGCGATCGATATCGATCTGGAACGTTACTGATTCAGGGCTTAGGAGTTAAACGATGAAAGCATTGCTCGATCTGTTCAAGCAGGTAACCGCCGAGGAAGAATTCGACGCGATTACCATTGGCCTCGCTTCGCCCGAGAAAATCCGTTCCTGGTCCTACGGTGAAGTCAAGAAGCCGGAAACCATCAACTACCGTACCTTCAAGCCCGAGCGTGATGGCCTGTTCTGCGCCAAGATCTTTGGCCCGATCAAGGATTACGAGTGCCTGTGCGGCAAGTACAAGCGCCTCAAGCATCGCGGCGTGATCTGCGAGAAGTGTGGCGTTGAAGTGACGCTGGCGAAGGTTCGTCGTGACCGCATGGGTCACATCGAACTGGCCTCGCCGACCGCTCACATCTGGTTCCTCAAGTCCCTGCCGTCCCGTCTCGGTATGGTGCTGGACATGACGCTGCGTGATATTGAGCGCGTTCTGTACTTCGAAGCATATGTCGTCACCGATCCGGGCATGGTCAGTAACCTCCAACGTGCCCAGTTGTTGACCGAAGAGCAATATCTGGAAATGATGGAAGAGCACGGCGATGAGTTCGTGGCTTTCATGGGCGCCGAAGGCATTCGTGAACTGCTGCGCAATCTCGACCTGAACAGCGAAGTGGAATCCCTGCACGCTGAGCTCGAGGTTACCGGCTCCGAAGCCAAGAACAAGAAGCTGGCCAAGCGCCTGAAGATTCTTGAGGGTTTCCAGAAATCCGGCATCAAGCCGGACTGGATGATCCTCGAAGTCCTGCCGGTTCTGCCGCCGGACCTGCGTCCGCTGGTTCCGCTCGACGGCGGCCGCTTTGCGACTTCCGATCTGAACGACCTCTATCGTCGCGTCATCAACCGCAACAACCGTCTGAAGCGTCTGCTCGAATTGAAGGCGCCGGAAATCATCGTGCGCAACGAAAAGCGCATGCTGCAGGAGTCGGTCGATTCCCTGCTCGACAACGGTCGTCGCGGCAAGGCCATGACCGGCGCCAACAAGCGTCCGCTCAAGTCGCTGGCCGACATGATCAAGGGCAAGGGCGGTCGTTTCCGTCAGAACTTGCTGGGTAAGCGCGTCGACTACTCCGGCCGTTCGGTCATCGTGGTCGGTCCGCAGCTCAAGCTGCATCAGTGCGGTCTGCCCAAGCTGATGGCGCTTGAACTGTTCAAGCCCTTCATCTTCCACAAGCTGGAAGTGCTTGGCTACGCCACCACCATCAAGCAAGCCAAGAAGATGGTCGAAGGTCAGGAACCGGTCGTTTGGGACATCCTCGAAGATGTCATCCGCGAACATCCGGTCATGCTGAACCGTGCGCCGACTCTGCACCGTCTCGGTATCCAGGCGTTCGAACCGACCCTGATCGAAGGCAAGGCCATCCAGCTGCACCCGCTTGTCTGTGCGGCATTCAACGCCGACTTCGACGGTGACCAGATGGCTGTCCACGTTCCGTTGTCGCTTGAAGCGCAGATGGAAGCCCGCACATTGATGCTGGCCTCCAACAACGTGCTTTCTCCCGCCAACGGCCAGCCGATCATCGTTCCGTCACAGGATATCGTGCTTGGTCTGTACTACGCGACCCGCGAAAAGATCAACGGCAAGGGCGAGGGCATGTACTTCGCTGATACCAACGAGATCGAGCGTGCCATGGCTGCTGGTCAGCTTGATGTGCATTCGCGTATCTCGGTGCGTCTCAAGCAGTATGAGCCTGCTGCGGTCGACGGCGAATTTGTTGAGAAAATGGTTCGTGTCGAAACGACTGCGGGCCGTGCTCTGTTGTCGAAGATTCTGCCGAAGGGCATGCCGTTCAAGGCGATTGATCGCGCTCTGAAGAAAAAGGAAATCTCCAAGCTGATCGACGAATCCTTCCGTCGCTGCGGCCTCAAGGAAACGGTGGTCTTCGCCGACAAGCTGATGCAGAACGGCTACGCCCTGGCCACCCGTGCCGGCATTTCCTTCTGCTCGGACGACATGCGCGTCCCGGCCAAGAAGTACGAGATCATCGCCGAAGCCGAAGCCGAGGTTAAGGAAATCGAGACCCAGTACACCAACGGTCTGGTGACCAACGGCGAACGCTACAACAAGGTCGTCGATATCTGGGGGCGTACGGGTGATCAGGTTGCCAAGGTCATGATGGACGAACTCGGCCACGAAGAAACGGTCGATCGCCATGGCAAGAAGGTCAAGCAGGACTCCTTCAACTCCATCTACATGATGGCCGACTCCGGTGCCCGTGGTTCTGCTGCCCAGATTCGTCAGCTCGCCGGTATGCGCGGCCTGATGGCAAAGCCGGATGGCTCGATTATCGAAACGCCAATCACGACGAACTTCCGTGAAGGCCTCAACGTTCTGCAGTACTTCATCTCGACCCACGGCGCCCGTAAGGGTCTGGCCGACACCGCGCTGAAGACGGCCAACTCCGGTTACCTGACGCGTCGTCTGGTCGACGTGACGCAGGATCTGGTCATCACCGAAGACGACTGCGGCACCCGCAACGGTTTCGTCGTCAAGGCGCTGGTCGAAGGCGGCGAAGTCATCGAAGCGTTGCGCGAGCGTATTCTCGGTCGCGTCGTCGTCGATGATCTGGTCGATCCGGAAACCCAGGAATCGGTAATTTTCGCCGGCACCATGCTGGACGAAGATCTGGTTGACCTGATCGACAAGCTCGGTATCGATGAAGTCAAGGTTCGTACCCCGCTGACTTGTGATACCCGTTATGGCCTCTGTGCCCAATGTTATGGTCGCGATCTCGGTCGTGGCACGATGGTCAATGCCGGTGAAGCAGTCGGTGTTATCGCTGCCCAGTCTATCGGCGAGCCGGGTACCCAGCTGACCATGCGTACCTTCCACGTGGGTGGCGCGGCTTCCCGTGCCGCTGTGGCAGACAAGGTCGAAGGCAAGTCGGCTGGTACCGTTCGCTACACCTCCAACATGCGCTATGTCACCAGCGCCAAGGGCGAGAAGGTCGTTATTTCCCGTTCTGGCGAGGTGCTGATCGTTGATGACCACGGTCGTGAGCGCGAACGTCACAAGGTGCCTTACGGTGCCATGCTTTCAGTTGATGAAGGCAAGACCGTCAAGGCTGGCGTCAAGCTGGCAACCTGGGATCCGCATACCCGCCCGATCATTACCGAATACGCGGGTACTGCCCGCTTCGAGAACGTCGAGGAAGGCGTTACCGTCGCCAAGCAGGTCGATGACGTTACCGGCCTCTCCACGCTGGTGGTTATCGACCACAAGCGCGGTGGCAAGGCAGCGGTCAAGGGCGTTCGTCCTGTCGTCAAGCTGCTCGATGAAAGCGGCCAGGAAGTCCGTGTAGCCGGCAGTGATCACACGGTCTCCATCGCATTCCAGGTTGGCTCCATCATTTCGGTGCTGGATGGTCAGCAGGTGGGCGTTGGTGACGTGCTTGCCCGTATGCCGCAAGAGTCGGCCAAGACCCGTGACATCACCGGTGGTCTGCCGCGCGTTGCCGAGCTGTTCGAAGCCCGTACGCCAAAGGATGCCTCCGTTCTGGCCGAATACACCGGCACTATCGGCTTCGGCAAGGATACGAAGGGCAAGCAGCGTCTGATCATTACCGATCTCGATGGCACCGCCCATGAGTACTTGATTCCCAAGGATAAGCACGTTCTCGTTCATGATGGTCAGGTCGTCAATAAGGGCGAAAAGATTGTCGAAGGCGAACCGGATCCGCACGATATCCTGCGTTTGCAGGGTGTCGAGGCCTTGGCTCGCTACATCACGGACGAAGTTCAGGACGTCTATCGTCTGCAGGGCGTCAAGATCAACGACAAGCACATTGAAGTGATCGTCCGTCAGATGCTCCGTCGTGTCGCGATTACCGAGCCAGGCGATACCAAGTTCATCAAGTCCGAGCAGGTCGAGCGTGCCGAGCTGTTGGCTGAAAATGACCGGGCTATTGCCGAAGGCAAGATCCCAGCCAATTTCGACCACATGCTGCTGGGTATTACCAAGGCCTCGTTGTCCACCGACTCGTTCATTTCCGCCGCTTCCTTCCAGGAAACGACGCGTGTTCTGACCGAAGCGGCGATTATGGGCAAGCGAGATGAACTTCGCGGTCTGAAGGAAAACGTCATTGTCGGTCGCCTCATTCCAGCGGGTACCGGCTTGGCTTATCACCGAAGCCGAAAGGCACAGTTGGCAGGTGAGGACCTCGCTGCAGCTGTTCCCGTCGCCGAGGCTGTTGTGGAAAACGCAACGCAAAGTAGCGAGCAGGACCAGTAAGTCTGTTGGAAGCCCCCTTGTCTCGTTGACAAGGGGGTTGATCGGCCATAGAATTTATGGTCTTTGTCGGCGGAGGCTAATCATTGTCTCTGCTTTGGATAACAAAATAGCCGTCGTGTACCAGTATTGCTGTGCCCGGCCGTTGAAGGAAGTTTGATATGCCGACCATTAACCAGCTCGTGCGCAAGCCGCGCGTAGCCGAAAAGGCCAAGAGCAAGGTTCCTGCTCTGGAAAAATGCCCGCAGAAGCGTGGCGTCTGTACCCGTGTTTACACCACCACCCCGAAAAAGCCGAACTCCGCTCTCCGTAAGGTTTGCAAGGTTCGTCTGACGAATGGCTTCGAAGTCATTTCCTATATCGGCGGTGAAGGTCACAACCTGCAGGAACACTCCGTGGTCCTGATCCGTGGTGGTCGTGTCAAGGACTTGCCGGGTGTGCGTTACCACACCGTGCGCGGCTCCCTGGATACGCAGGGTGTCAAGGATCGTAAGCAGTCCCGTTCCAAATACGGGGCCAAGCGTCCGAAGGCTGCTTAATTCAATTAGTGGCTTAAGTAAGTGGCCGTCCCTTTGGGCGGTCGGGAGAGGCCGGGAGGGTAAAACCCTAGCCCGGCTTTTCAACTGAATCGTGTTTAATAGAGGTTAATATGCCCCGTCGTCGTGAAGTACCCAAGCGTGACATTCTCCCGGATCCGAAGTTCGGCAATGTCGATGTCTCCAAGTTTGTAAACGCCATCATGCAAAGCGGCAAGAAGTCTGTTGCCGAGCGTATCGTCTATGGCGCTTTCGATATCATCACCACCAAGTCCGGCAAGGATCCGCTCGAAGTCTTCGCTTCTGCGATGGCTAACGTTCGCCCGATGGTCGAAGTCAAGTCCCGCCGTGTCGGTGGTGCCAACTACCAGGTTCCGGTCGAAGTTCGCCCGGCTCGTCGCGCCGCGCTCGCCATGCGCTGGCTGCGTGAGTCTGCCCGCAAGCGTTCCGAGAAATCCATGGGCCAGCGTCTGGCTGCCGAAATGCTGGAAGCTGCTGAAAACCGCGGTGGTGCCGTCAAGAAGCGTGACGAAGTGCATCGCATGGCTGATGCCAACAAGGCATTCGCTCACTTCCGCTTCTAATTCTCTAAGGGCTCTAACGTGGCACGTAAAACACCCATCGAGCGCTACCGCAATATCGGTATCAGCGCGCACATCGACGCCGGCAAGACGACAACGACCGAGCGAATCCTGTATTACACTGGTGTCAATCACAAGATCGGTGAAGTGCATGATGGCGCCGCCACCATGGACTGGATGGAGCAGGAGCAGGAACGCGGTATCACCATTACCTCGGCTGCTACGACCTGTTTCTGGAGTGGTATGGACAAGCAGTTCCAGCCCCACCACATCAACATCATCGACACCCCGGGTCACGTTGACTTCACCATTGAAGTCGAGCGCTCGATGCGTGTTCTTGATGCTGCTTGCATGGTTTACTGTGCGGTGGGTGGCGTTCAGCCTCAGTCTGAAACCGTTTGGCGTCAGGCTAATAAGTACGGTGTGCCGCGTTTGGCCTTTGTGAACAAGATGGACCGATCCGGTGCCAACTTTTTCCGCGTCGTTGAGCAGCTCAAGCTGCGCCTGAAGGCGAACCCTGTTCCTATCGTCATCCCTATCGGGGCTGAAGACAAGTTCGAGGGTGTGGTTGATCTGATCAAGATGAAGGCCATCTACTGGGATGAGGCTTCCCAGGGCATGAAGTACGACGCCCGTGACATCCCGGCTGATCTGGCTGATGATGCTGCCAGCTGGCGTGAGCAGATGGTCGAGGCGGCTGCCGAAGCCACTGAAGAGCTAATGAATAAGTACCTGGAAGAGGGTGAGCTGTCGGAGGCTGATATTATCTTCGGCCTGCGTACCCGTACCCTCGCTTGCGAAATCCAGCCGATGCTGTGCGGTACCGCGTTCAAGAACAAGGGCGTGCAGAAGATGCTTGACGCCGTGATTGAGCTGCTGCCATCGCCGGTCGATATTCCGCCGGTCAAGGGTATCCTTGAGAATGAATCCGAAGGCGAGCGTCGTGCTGCCGATGATGAAGCTTTCTCGGCTCTGGCTTTCAAGATCATGACCGACCCGTTCGTTGGCCAGTTGATCTTCTTCCGCGTCTATTCCGGCGTGATCAACTCTGGCGACACCGTTTACAACCCGGTCAAGGGTCGTAAGGAGCGTCTGGGTCGTATTCTGCAAATGCACGCCAACCAGCGTGAAGAAATCAAGGAAGTGCGCGCTGGCGACATCGCTGCTGCCGTTGGTCTCAAGGAAGCGACGACTGGCGACACCCTGTGTGATCCGCAAAAAGTCATCACCCTTGAACGCATGGTTTTCCCGGAGCCGGTGATTCACGTTGCCGTCGAGCCGAAGACCAAGGCTGACCAGGAAAAGATGGGTCTCGCACTGGGTCGTCTGGCCCAAGAAGATCCGTCCTTCCGTGTGCGTACTGACGAAGAATCTGGTCAGACCATCATTTCCGGTATGGGCGAATTGCACCTGGAAATTCTGGTTGACCGCATGCGTCGTGAATTCAACGTTGAAGCCACCGTTGGTGCGCCGCAGGTTGCTTACCGCGAGTGCATCAAGAAGTCGGTCGAGCAGGAAGGCAAATTCGTCAAGCAGTCCGGTGGTCGCGGTCAGTTCGGTCACGTCTGGCTCAAGATCGAGCCGAACGAAGCCGGCAAGGGATACGAATTCGTCGATGCCATCAAGGGGGGGGTGGTTCCGCGCGAATTCATCCCGGCGGTCGACAAGGGGCTGCGCGATGCAGTGACCAGCGGCGTTCTGGCTGGCTTCCCGGTGGTTGACGTCAAGTTCACGTTGTTCGACGGTTCCTACCACGATGTGGACTCCAACGAAAATGCGTTCCGCATGGCTGCTTCGATGGCCTTCAAGGAAGGCATGAAGAAGGCGAGTCCTACGCTTCTCGAGCCAATGATGGCGGTTGAAGTCGAAACGCCGGAAGAGTACATGGGTAACGTCATGGGCGACCTTTCTTCCCGTCGCGGCATCGTTCAGGGCATGGAAGATCAGGTTGGCGGCATCAAGGTCATCAAGGCCGAAGTCCCCCTGTCCGAAATGTTCGGTTATTCGACGTCCGTGCGCTCCCTGTCGCAAGGTCGGGCTACCTACTCGATGGAATTCAAGCACTACACCGAAGCGCCGAAGAACGTCGCTGAGGCTGTCATTAACAAGAAGTAATTGTTGGAGAACCGATAATGGCTAAAGAGAAATTCGAGCGTACCAAACCGCACGTAAACGTTGGCACGATTGGTCACGTTGACCATGGCAAGACCACCCTGACGGCGGCGATCACGACAGTGCTGTCCGCCAAGTTTGGTGGTTCGGCCAAGAAGTATGACGAAATCGACGCAGCGCCGGAAGAAAAGGCCCGCGGTATTACTATCAATACCGCCCACGTCGAATACGAAACCGCCAATCGTCACTACGCCCACGTTGACTGCCCGGGTCACGCTGACTACGTCAAGAACATGATTACCGGTGCTGCCCAGATGGACGGCGCGATTCTGGTTTGCTCGGCTGCTGACGGCCCGATGCCGCAAACCCGCGAGCACATCCTGCTGGCCCGCCAGGTTGGCGTGCCGTACGTTCTCGTGTTCATGAACAAATGCGACATGGTGGATGACGCCGAACTGCTCGAGCTGGTCGAAATGGAACTCCGTGAGCTCCTCGACAAGTACGACTTCCCGGGCGATGCCACCCCGATCATTCACGGCTCTGCCCTGAAAGCCCTCGAAGGCGACCAGTCCGAAATCGGCGAACCCGCCATCTTCCGTCTGGCCGATGCCCTTGACACCTACATCCCGACCCCTGAGCGCGCTGTTGATCAGCCGTTCCTGATGCCGGTTGAAGACGTCTTCTCCATCTCCGGTCGCGGCACCGTCGTTACCGGTCGTATCGAGCGTGGCGTTGTCAAGGTTGGCGAAGAAATCGAAATCGTCGGTATCCGTCCGACCGTCAAGACCACCTGTACCGGTGTTGAAATGTTCCGCAAGCTGCTCGACCAAGGTCAGGCTGGCGACAACGTCGGCGCGCTGCTCCGTGGCACCAAGCGTGAAGACGTCGAACGCGGTCAGGTTCTCTGCAAGCCGGGTTCTGTCAAGCCGCACACCCACTTCACCTCTGAAGTGTACATCCTGTCCAAGGATGAAGGTGGTCGTCACACCCCGTTCTTCAATGGTTACCGTCCCCAGTTCTACTTCCGTACGACCGACGTGACCGGCTCCATCGACCTGCCGGAAGGCGTTGAGATGGTGATGCCTGGCGACAACATCGCCATGACCATCAAGCTGATCAACCCGATCGCCATGGAAGAAGGTCTGCGCTTCGCCATCCGTGAAGGCGGTCGTACCGTCGGCGCTGGCGTCGTCGCCAAGATCATCGAGTAATTCGTTCTTTTAAAAATCCCGGGTGAGGCTCGCTTCACCCCATCGCTCTTTGGAAGTCAAAAATGCAAAACCAGAAAATCCGTATCCGTCTCAAGGCCTTCGACTATCGTCTGATCGATCAATCCGCTCAGGAAATCGTCGAAACTGCCAAGCGTACCGGTGCAGTTGTTCGTGGTCCCGTGCCGTTGCCGACCCGTAAACAGCGTTTCGACATCCTGCGTTCGCCCCACGTGAACAAGGCTTCCCGCGATCAGTTGGAAATTCGTACCCATCTGCGTTTGATGGATATTGTTGATCCGACTGACAAGACTGTTGATGCGCTGATGAAGCTGGACCTCCCGGCTGGCGTGGACGTCGAAATCAAGTTGCAGTAATAGAGTAATTGCGGATATAATCCGCGCCTTTCGGGGGTGGCCGGCGACGGCTGCCCATTTGTTGTTTTACATCGACCGGCCAATCGCAGCCGGCGATGAGGAGAATAACCATGAGTCTAGGCCTTGTTGGTCGCAAGGTTGGCATGACTCGCATTTTTGCCGAGGATGGCGCGTCCATTCCGGTAACTGTGCTTGACGTGTCTAACAACCGAGTGACCCAAGTAAAAACGCCGGAGATCGATGGCTACTCAGCCATTCAGGTCGCATTCGGCAAGCGCCGTGCCTCTCGTGTTTCGAAGCCCCTTGCTGGCCATCTGGCCAAGGCGGGTGTCGAAGCCGGGCATGTGCTCAAGGAATTCCTGATCGGTGCTGATCAGCTCGCCACTTTCAAGGCGGGCGACCAGGTTGCTGTCACCATTTTTGCCGAAGGGCAAAAAGTTGACGTGACCGGTAGCTCCATCGGTAAGGGTTTCCAGGGTGGTATCAAGCGCCACAATTTCAGTTCAAACCGTGCAACCCATGGTAACTCGCTGTCGCATAACGCGCCGGGTTCCATTGGTATGGCGCAGGACCCGGGTCGTGTTTTCCCGGGTAAGCGCATGGCCGGCCACATGGGCGATGTTCAGTCGACCATGCAGGGGCTGACGATTGTTCGCGTTGATGCTGACCGCCAGCTGTTGCTGGTCAAGGGTGCCGTTCCCGGCGCCAAGGGTTCTGACGTCGTCGTGCGTCCGGCAGTCAAGGGCTAAGGGGGCGACATGGAACTCAAGGTAATTAACGAACAAGGCCAGGAATCTGCCAAGCTGCAGGCTTCCGATGTGCTGTTCGGTCGCGATTTCAATGAAGCGCTGGTTCACCAGATCGTCGTTGCCTACCAGGCTAACGCACGTTCCGGCGACCGTCAGCAGAAGGATCGCTCCGAAGTCCGTCACACCACCACCAAGCCGTGGCGCCAGAAGGGTACGGGTCGTGCCCGTGCTGGTAGCAATGGCAGCCCGTTGTGGCGTGGGGGTGGTCGTATTTTCCCGAATTCTCCAGAAGAGAATTTCAGCCAGAAGGTCAACAAGAAGATGTTCCGCGCCGGTATGGCTGCGATCCTCTCCGAGTTGGCTCGCCAGGACCGTCTCGTTGTCATCGACGATCTGTCCATTGATGCCCCCAAGACCAAGCTTTTCATGCAAAAGCTCAAGGATCTGGGTCTCGAAGGCAAGCTTCTGGTCATCACCGACGCGCTGAGCGAGAACCTCTATCTCTCGTCGCGCAACCTGCCCAACGTTCTGGTGCTGGAAGCCCAGGAGGCCGATCCGGTTTCCCTGGTTCGCTTCCCCAAGGTCCTTGTGACCAAGAACGCTGTGGCCAAGTTCGAGGAGATGTGGGGATGAATCAAGAGCGTCTGATGCAGGTGCTGCTTGCACCGCAAATCTCCGAGAAGGCTACCTACGTTGCTGACAAGCACAACCAGGTGATCTTCCGTGTCGCTTCCGATGCCACCAAGCCGGAAATCAAGGCTGCCGTTGAGCTGCTGTTCAAGGTTGAAGTCGGTGCCGTTCAGGTCGCCAACGTCAAGGGCAAGGTCAAGCGTTTCAAGGGTGCGGTTGGTCGTCGCAAGGGCTGGAAGAAAGCCTACGTGAGCCTCAAGCCGGGCCAGGAACTGAATTTTGTTGAAGGGGGGAATGCGTAATGGCACTCGTTAAAGTCAAGCCGACTTCCCCGGGTCGTCGCGCTGTTGTGCAGGTTGTTAATCCCAACCTGCACAAGGGCAAGCCGTTCGCCCCGCTGGTCGAAGCCAAGTCTGGCAACGCCGGCCGCAACAACAATGGCCGTATCACTGTTCGCCATCAAGGCGGCGGTCACAAGCAGGCTTATCGCGTCATCGATTTCAAGCGCAACAAGGACGGCATCCCGGCCAAGGTTGAGCGCCTGGAGTATGATCCGAACCGTACGGCCAATATTGCGTTGCTGTGCTACGCCGACGGTGAGCGTCGTTACATCATTGCCAACAAGGGCATGGTGGTTGGTCAGCCGATCATCAGTGGCTCCGAAGCGCCGATCAAGTCTGGTAATGCACTGCCGATCCGCAATATCCCGGTTGGTACGACCATTTGCTGCGTTGAGATGCTGCCTGGCAAGGGCGCGCAAATTGCCCGTTCCGCTGGCACCTCCGTCCAGCTGCTGGCCCGTGAAGGTTCGTATGCCCAGATTCGCCTCCGCTCCGGCGAAGTGCGTCGCGTGCATGTCGAATGTCGCGCCACCATCGGTGAAGTTGGCAACGAAGAGCACAACCTGCGCAAGTTCGGTAAAGCCGGTGCTATGCGTTGGCGTGGTATTCGCCCGACCGTTCGCGGTACGGCCATGAACCCGGTCGATCACCCCCACGGTGGTGGTGAAGGCAAGACCGGCGAAGGTCGCGTGCCAGTCAATCCGTGGGGTCAGCCCACCAAGGGTTACCGCACCCGCAGCAACAAGCGCACGAACAGCATGATCGTTCAGCGCCGTCACAAGCGTTAAGGGGTAGGAAATGGGACGTTCTCTCAAAAAGGGCCCGTTTGTTGATGCGCATCTGATCGACAAAGTCGAAGCAGTCCGCGCCACCAGCGACAAGCGCCCGATCAAGACATGGTCGCGTCGTTCGACGATCCTCCCCGAGTTCATCGGCCTGACGATTGCGGTGCACAACGGCAAGCAGCATATTCCGGTGTTCGTTACCGAAAATATGGTCGGTCACAAGCTCGGCGAGTTTTCGCTGACCCGTACGTTCAAGGGTCACACCGCCGGCAAGAAGGCCAAGAAGTAAGGAGCTGACATGGAAACTCGTGCAAATTTGCGAGGCGTACGCCTCTCTGCGCAAAAGGGCCGCTTGGTTGCGGACCTCGTGCGCGGCAAGCCGGTTGGCCAGGCTCTGAACATCCTGGCTTTCTGCCCCAAAAAGGGCGCCGGTATCGTCAAGAAGGTGCTGGAGTCGGCAATCGCCAACGCCGAGCACAACGATGGTGCTGATATCGACGAACTGACGGTGAAAACCATCTACGTTGAAAAAGGCATGGTGCTCAAGCGCTTTACGGCGCGCGCCAAGGGTCGTGGCAATCGGATCGTCAAGCCGACCTGCCATATCTATCTGACCGTTGGTAACTAAGGAAGAGCCATGGGACAGAAAATACATCCGACTGGCTTCCGCCTGGCAGTCACCAAGAACTGGGGTTCGCGCTGGTATGCCAACAGCAAGGATTTTCCGGGCATGCTCAACGAAGATATCAAGGTTCGTGAGTATCTCAAGCGCAAGCTGGCGCACGCCTCTGTGGGTCGTGTGCTGATCGAGCGTCCGGCCAAGAACGCCCGTGTCACCATCTACTCGGCTCGTCCGGGTGTGGTCATTGGCAAGAAGGGCGAAGACATCGAACAACTGCGTACGGATCTTCAGCGCATCATGGGCGTTCCCGTCCATGTGTCGATCGAAGAAATCCGCAAGCCGGAAATCGATGCCCAACTGATCGCCGATTCGATTGCCCAGCAACTCGAAAAGCGCATCATGTTCCGTCGTGCCATGAAGCGCGCCATGCAAAACGCCATGCGTCTGGGTGCTCAGGGCATCAAGGTGATGAGCGCTGGTCGTCTGAATGGTGCTGAAATCGCTCGTAGTGAATGGTATCGCGAAGGCCGTGTGCCGCTGCATACCCTGCGCGCCGACATCGATTACGCCACCTCGGAAGCCCTGACCACCTACGGCATCATCGGGATCAAGGTCTGGGTTTACAAGGGCGACATGCTGGATCGCAACGAGCAGCCGGAAGTTGTCGAGCCGGTAGCCGACGATCGTCGTCCGCGTCGTGCACCGGGCAAGCCGGAAGGCGACAAGCCGCGTACCCGTACCGTCAAGAAGGCTGATGGCGCTGGCGCTCCGGGCGCAAGAAAGGCAGGTGCTTAACATGCTGCAACCAAAACGCCGCAAGTTCCGCAAGGAACACAAGGGGCGCAACGAAGGTCTGGCCACCCGCGGCACGAAAGTGTCGTTTGGTGAGTGGGGCTTAAAGGCAACCGCTCGTGGCCGCCTGACGGCGCGTCAGATCGAAGCTGCCCGTCGTGCCATGACCCGTCACATCAAGCGTGGCGGTCGCATCTGGATCCGTATCTTCCCGGACAAGCCGATTTCCAAGAAGCCGGCCGAAGTTCGTATGGGTAACGGTAAGGGTAACCCGGAGTACTGGGTCGCCGAGATCCAGCCGGGCAAAGTGCTGTATGAGATGGATGGTGTCAATGAAGCTCTGGCGCGCGAAGCTTTTGCACTCGCTGCCGCCAAGTTGCCGATTGCCACCACCTTCGTGACTCGTCATCTGGGGTAATCATGAAAGCTAGTGAATTGAGAACCAAGAGTGTGGACGAGCTCAACAAGGAATTGCTGGACCTGTTGAGGGCCCAGTTCGGTATGCGTATGCAGCTTGCTACCCAGCAGCTGTCCAATACCAGCCAAATGTCCAAGGTGCGTCGCGACATCGCTCGCGTTCGCACGCTTATCCGTGAAAAGGCGGTGCAGCAATGAGCGAAACCACCAGTATCAAACGTACTCTCGTCGGTCGCGTTGTCAGCGACAAGATGGAAAAGACGGTTACCGTCCTCGTCGAACGCAAGGTCAAGCACCCCATGTACGGCAAGGTGATGGTTCGTTCCAAGAAGTATCATGCCCATAACGAGGGCAACTCAGCCAAGGCTGGTGATCTCGTCGAGATCGTCGAAACCCGTCCGGTTTCGCGTACCAAGACCTGGGCAGTGACGAGTGTTCTTGAGAAGGCGATCGTTGTATAACGAAAGTTTCTTAAAATGCTTGCGCAGTCTTGAAAGAAGCCGGTATAATCCGGCTTCTTTTTTGCGGCTCTCGTCCTGAGGGCCGCAAAGTTGCTCAACCCGAACGGGTTCCAAGACTGACCGCGCAAGCGGATTAAGTTGGAGTTAATTTAAATGATTCAGATGCAGACGACTCTGGATGTCGCCGATAACACCGGCGCACGTTCAGTAATGTGTATCAAAGTGCTCGGTGGATCCAGGCGCCGCTATGCTGGCATTGGTGACATCATCAAGGTCAGCATCAAGGATGCTGCGCCGCGTGGCCGCGTCAAGAAGGGTGATGTCTACAATGCTGTGGTGGTTCGCACCGCCAAGGGTGTTCGTCGTCCCGATGGTTCGCTGGTTCGCTTTGATGGCAATGCCGCCGTTCTTCTCAACAACAAGCTCGAGCCGATCGGCACGCGCATCTTTGGCCCGGTGACCCGCGAACTGCGTACCGAGCGCTTTATGAAGATCGTGTCCCTGGCTCCTGAAGTGCTGTAAGGACTGGCCATGGAAAAGATTCGTAAAGGCGACGAAATCGTCGTAATTACCGGTAAAGACAAAGGCAAGCGCGGTACCGTGCTGCGTCGTGTCGATGATGAGCATGTGCTCGTCGAGGGTGTCAATCGTGCCAAGAAGCACGTCAAGCCGAATCCTGTAAAGGGTGTGGCGGGTGGCATCGTTGATAAGGACATGCCGATTCATATCTCCAATGTTGCGCTGTTCAATCCGGCGACCAAGAAGGCTGACCGTGTCGGCATCAAGGCGCTCGAGGATGGCCGCAAGGTTCGCGTGTTCAAGTCGAACGGCGAGCTGGTCAACGCATAAGGAGTGGTCATGGCGCGTTTGCAAGAGTTTTACAAAGAAACCGTTGTTGCTGATCTGAGCAAGCAATTTGGTTACAAGTCTGTGATGGAAGTCCCGCGCATCACCAAGATCACCCTGAATATGGGTGTCGGTGAGGCAGTGGCTGACAAGAAGGTTCTCGAGAATGCCGTTGGCGACATGCAGAAGATCGCAGGTCAAAAGCCAGTGACGACCAAGGCCCGCAAGTCTATTGCCGGCTTCAAGATTCGTGATGGTTACCCGATCGGTTGCATGGTTACGCTACGTGGTCCGCGTATGTTCGAGTTCCTCGATCGTCTGGTCACCGTTGCGCTGCCGCGGGTTCGCGACTTCCGTGGTGTGTCTGGCAAGGGTTTTGATGGCCAGGGCAACTACAACATGGGCGTCAAAGAGCAGATCATTTTCCCGGAAATCGAGTACGACAAGATCGATGCTCTCCGGGGTATGAACATCAGCATCACCACGACCGCGAAATCCGACGCAGAAGCCAAGGCTCTGTTGGCGGCGTTCAAGTTCCCGTTCAAGAATTGAGGCAATCATGGCAAAACTTGCTCTGATCAACCGTGAAGAAAAGCGCCGCAAACTTGTGGCTCAGTACGCCAAGAAGCGTGCTGCCCTCGAGGCGATTTTCAATAACGCGAGCCTGTCGGACGATGAGCGTTACGCTGCCCGTCTGAAGTTCCAGGCCCTGCCGCGCAATTCGAGCCCGTCTCGTCTGCGCAACCGTTGCCAGCTGACCGGTCGTCCGCGTGGTGTTTTCCGTAAGTTCGGTCTGTGCCGTCACAAGATCCGCGAACTGGCCTTCAATGGCGAAGTTCCGGGTGTTGTTAAAGCCAGCTGGTAAAAAGGAGATTCAGAAATGGCTATGAGCGATCCGATCGCGGACATGCTGACTCGCATCCGCAACGCCCAGCTCGCCGAGAAGGCGTCTGTCTCCATGCCCTCGTCCAAAGTCAAGGTGGCTATCGCCGCCGTGCTCAAAGATGAAGGTTACGTTGATGATTTCGCAGTTCGTCAGGCTGATGGCAAGCCGACCCTCGATATCGCACTCAAGTATTACGCCGGTCGTCCGGTCATTGAGCGTATCGAGCGTGTCTCCAAGCCCGGCCTGCGTATCTACAAGGGTTGCGAAGACATTCCTCGCGTCATGAACGGTCTGGGCGTCGCCATTGTGTCGACCCCCAAGGGCGTCATGACTGATCGCAAGGCTCGCGCCAGCAAGGTCGGCGGCGAAGTTCTTTGCATCGTGGCATAAGGGGATATAAATGTCTCGTATTGGTAAAAATCCCATCGTTCTGCCGGCTGGCGTCGAAATTTCGGTCGGTGCGGACATTACCGTCAAGGGCCCGCTGGGAACCCTGAAGGCAATTACGCATCCGTCCGTGACGATTTCCGTCGAAGGTCAGAACGTCCAGGTTTCCAAGGTTGAAGGCGCCGCTAACGCAGCTGCCATGTGGGGCACCATGCGTGCCAACATCAACAACATGGTCACCGGTGTTTCCAAGGGTTTTGAGCGCAAGCTACAGTTGGTCGGCGTGGGTTACCGCGCCCAGGCTCAGGGCGATGTCCTGAATCTGTCGTTGGGCTTCTCCCACCCGGTTGCGCACAAGATGCCGGCTGGTGTGAAAGTGGAATGCCCGACCCAGACTGAAATCCTGATCAAGGGGGCCGACAAGCAACAGGTTGGCCAGGTTGCTGCCGAAGTTCGTGCATATCGTAAGCCGGAGCCCTACAAGGGCAAGGGCGTTCGGTACTCGGACGAAGTGGTGGTTATCAAGGAAACCAAGAAGAAGTAAGGGTGGCATATGTTTAATAAGAAACAAGCGCGTTTGCGCCGTTCCCGCCAAACCCGGGCCAAAATCGCCGAACTCAAGGCTGTGCGTCTGTGCGTCAATCGCACGAACCAGCACATCTATGCCCAGATCATCTCGCCCTGTGGCGGCAAGGTCCTGGCTTCGGCTTCCACGCTGGACAAGGACGTTCGCAACGACGTCCCGAACGGCGGTAACAAGGCTGCTGCTACTTCGGTGGGCAAGCTGATTGCCGAGCGCGCCAAGGCCGCCGGCATTGAGCAAGTGGCTTTCGATCGTTCCGGTCTTCAGTACCACGGTCGGATTCAGGCGTTGGCGGAAGCCGCGCGTGAAGCCGGTCTGAAGTTCTGATCGCTGTGAAAGGATAAGGTTAGAAAATGGCTAAACCTGAAAGAAACAAGAAGCCGCAGCAAGCTGAAGAGCGTGATGACGGCATGCGCGAAAAGATGGTCGCGGTCAATCGTGTTACCAAGGTGGTTAAGGGCGGCCGTATTCTCGGTTTCGCAGCCCTGACTGTCGTTGGTGACGGCGATGGCGGCATCGGCATGGGCAAGGGCAAGTCCCGCGAAGTGCCTGTGGCTGCTCAGAAGGCAATGGAAGAGGCGCGTCGCAAGATGGCCAAGGTCAGCCTGAAGAACGGTACCGTGCATCACACTGTCATGGGCCGTCACGGCGCCACGACCGTGATGATCCAGCCGGCTCCGGAAGGTACGGGCATCATCGCTGGCGGCGCCATGCGCGCTGTCTTCGAAGTCGTCGGTGTCACCAACGTGGTGGCCAAGGCGCACGGCTCGACCAATCCTTACAACATCGTGCGTGCCACCATCGACGGTCTGTCGAAGGTCAATACGCCGTCGGAAATCGCCGCCAAGCGCGGTCTTCCGATTGAACGGGTTCTGGGGTAAGTCATGGCTGACAAGAAAATCACAGTGAAGCTCGTCAAGAGCATCATCGGCACCAAGCAGGACCACCGCGCCACCGTGCGTGGTCTGGGTCTGCGCAAGCTGAACAGCACCTCTGAGCTGGTGGATACGCCGTGCGTGCGCGGCATGATCCAGAAGGTTCAGTATCTCGTCAAGGTTGAGGGTTAAGCCATGCGTCTGAATACCATCAAGCCGGGTGAAGGCTCCAAGAAGGCCGCCAAGCGCGTCGGTCGTGGCATCGGTTCGGGCCTCGGCAAGACCTGTGGCCGCGGTCACAAGGGCCAGAAGTCACGTTCGGGCGGTTTCCACAAGGTTGGCTTCGAAGGCGGTCAAATGCCTTTGCAGCGTCGCCTGCCAAAGCGTGGCTTCAACTCGCTGACCCGCGCCCGCAACTACGAAGTGCGCCTGACCGATCTCGAGCGTCTGCCGGTTGAAGAGATTGATCTCCTCGCCCTGCAGGTCGCCGGTATCGTTCCGGGTGACGCTCTCTCCGCCAAGGTCATCCTGTCGGGCGCCATCGCCCGCAAGGTTATCCTCAAGGGTGTGGGCGCTACCAAGGGTGCCAAGGCCGCAATCGAGGCCGCTGGCGGCTCGGTCGTTGTCGCTGAGTAAGACAGGGAAAGGTTAGAACGTTGGCAGCAAATCCCAATACCGTTGGCAAGGGTGGCAAGTTCGGCGATCTCAAGCGCCGGCTTTGGTTCCTGCTTGGCGCGCTGGTCGTATACCGCATTGGCGCCCATATTCCGGTTCCTGGGATCGACCCCAACGCGCTGGCCGATCTCTTCAATTCGCAGCAGGGCGGCATCCTGGGCATGTTCAACATGTTCTCGGGTGGTGCCTTGTCGCGATTCACCATTTTTGCATTGGGGATCATGCCGTACATTTCGGCCTCGATCATCATGCAACTGATGAGTGTCGCCAGTCCGCAGCTCGAAGCCCTGAAAAAAGAGGGTGAAGCCGGACGTCGCAAGATTACGCAATACACCCGTTACGGCACCGTGATTCTCGCCCTCTTCCAAGGGCTCGGTATCGCTGTTGCGCTCGAAGCGCAGGCCGGGCTGGTTAACGATCCGGGCTTCATGTTCCGTCTGACCACCGTGTCGACGCTGCTGACCGGCACGATGTTCCTGATGTGGCTGGGTGAGCAGATTACCGAGCGCGGCCTGGGTAACGGCATCTCCATCATTATTTTCGCGGGTATCGCCGCTGGCTTGCCGAGCGCCATTGGTGGCTTGCTTGAACTGGTCCGTACCGGTGCCATGCATCCGCTGACCGCCCTGATCATCTGTCTGCTGGTTGTCGCAGTGACCGCATTCGTGGTCTTCGTCGAGCGCGGTCAACGAAAGATTCTGGTCAATTACGCCAAACGCCAGGTTGGCAACAAGATTTACGGTGGTCAGAGTTCGCATCTGCCGCTCAAGCTGAACATGTCGGGCGTCATCCCGCCGATCTTTGCGTCGTCGATCATCCTGTTCCCGGCCACGGTCGCCAACTGGTTTGGCTCCGGTGAGTCGATGCACTGGCTGAAGGATGTCGCCGGTACCTTGTCGCCGGGTCAGCCGATTTACGTCATGCTGTACGCCTCGGCAATTATCTTCTTCTGCTTCTTCTACACTGCCCTTGTGTTCAATTCCAAGGAAACGGCAGACAACCTCAAAAAGAGCGGTGCCTTTGTACCGGGCATCCGCCCCGGTGAGCAGACCGCCCGCTACATCGACAAGATCCTGATGCGCCTAACGCTGATTGGTGCGGCTTACATCACCATCGTTTGTCTGTTGCCCGAATTTTTGATTCTGAAGTGGAACGTTCCGTTCTACTTCGGTGGAACCTCTTTGTTGATTATCGTGGTTGTGACCATGGACTTCATGTCCCAGGTTCAGGCCTACGTGATGTCGCACCAGTATGAAAGCTTGCTGAAGAAGGCAAATTTCAAAGGCGCACCGATGATCAAGTAATCGCCTATGGCAAAAGAGGATTACATCGAAATGCAAGGGGAGGTTGTTGAAAACCTCCCAAACGCGACCTTCAGGGTCCGGTTGGAAAATGGCCATATTGTGCTTGGGTTCATTTCCGGAAAAATGCGAATGCACTACATCCGCATCCTTCCCGGTGACAAAGTGACCGTGCAATTGACGCCGTATGATTTAAGCAAGGCTCGGATCGTTTTCCGGGTCAAGTAATAGAGTTCTCTACGCAATAAACCGCAGGGCAAGGAATCACGGCTGCTTCCAAGCCCTCGCAGACGAGGAGTTAAACATGAAAGTGCATCCTTCAGTTAAGCGCATGTGCCGCAATTGCAAAGTCATCCGTCGCAAGGGTGTCGTGCGCGTCATATGCAAGGAACCGCGTCACAAGCAGCGCCAAGGCTAAGTTCCTGGTGTCGGCATTTGTTAATTTTGAAATAGTGGAGTGATTCGATGGCCCGTATCGCAGGGGTAAACATTCCGAACCATCAGCATGCAGAAATCGCTTTGACTGCGATTTTCGGCATCGGCCGTACCCGCGCACAAAAAATTTGTGACGCGGCCGGCATCGTTCGTTCTACCAAAATGAAGGACCTGTCCGATGCGGACATGGATCGTCTGCGTGACGAAGTGGGCAAATTCACCGTAGAAGGTGATCTGCGCCGCGAAGTCACAATGAACATCAAGCGCTTGATGGACCTCGGTTGCTACCGTGGCCTTCGCCATCGCAAGGGCTTGCCCTGCCGTGGTCAGCGCACCCGTACCAATGCTCGCACTCGCAAGGGTCCGCGCAAGGCCATTGCTGGCAAGAAGTAATAGGGACAGAACATGGCAAAGACTGCTACCAAAGTTCGCAAAAAGGTTAAAAAGAACGTTGCTGAGGGCATCGCCCACATTCACGCATCGTTCAATAACACCATCATCACCATTACCGATCGTCAGGGCAATGCGTTGTCTTGGGCAACGTCCGGTGGTGCCGGCTTCCGCGGTTCGCGAAAGTCCACCCCGTTTGCTGCCCAGGTTGCTGCTGAAGCCGCTGGCAAGGCTGCTCAGGAATGTGGCGTCAAGAACCTGGAAGTTCGCATCAAGGGCCCCGGTCCTGGTCGTGAATCCTCTGTCCGCGCCCTTAACGCGCTGGGCATGAAGATCACCGCGATTTCCGACGTGACGCCGGTGCCGCATAACGGTTGCCGTCCGCCCAAAAAGCGCCGCATCTAAGGAGAAAGACAAGTGGCTCGTAATCTCGATCCGAAATGCCGTCAGTGCCGCCGCGAAGGCGAAAAGCTGTTCCTGAAGGGCGAAAAGTGTTTTACCGATAAATGTGCCATCGAGCGTCGTTCGTATGCTCCTGGCCAGCATGGCCAAAAGTCTGGCGCCCGTCTGTCCGACTACGGCGTTCACCTTCGTGCCAAGCAGAAGATCCGTCGTGTCTACGGCGTCCTCGAAGGCCAGTTCCGCAAGACCTTTGCCGAAGCTGACCGTCGCAAGGGCCAGACCGGTGAAAACCTTCTGCAATTGCTCGAAGCTCGTCTCGATTCCGTCGCCTACCGTATGGGTTTTGGTGCTTCACGCACCGAGTCCCGTCAGATCGTTCGCCACAACGGCGTTCTGGTCAACGGCAAGCGCTGCAATATTCCTTCCTTTATCGTCAAGCCGGGTGATGTTGTCCAGCTGACCGATCGTGCCCGCGCTTCCCTGCGTTGCAAGGCTGCGCTGGAAGCTGCAGAGTCCCGCGGTTTCCCCGAGTGGATTTCGGTGGATGTCAAGGAAGGCAAGGGCACATTCAAGGCCATGCCGCAGCGCTCTGAACTGCCGGCGACCCTGAATGAAGGTCTCGTCATCGAACTTTACTCGAAGTAAGCACTGAGCAGAGGATCTAGCCCATGCAAAGCAGTGGACTTCTAAAACCCCGTATCATCGACGTGCAGAGCGTTTCGCCCGTGCAGGCCAAAGTGGTCATGGAGCCGTTCGAACGCGGTTATGGCCATACGCTTGGCAACGCGCTGCGTCGTATCCTGCTCTCCTCGATGGTTGGTTACGCACCGACCGAGGTGGGTATCGATGGTGTTCTTCATGAGTACTCGACCATTGATGGCGTGCAGGAAGATGTCGTCGACATCCTTCTCAACCTCAAGGGTATCGTGTTCAAGCTGCACAATCGCGATGTGGTTAACCTGAAGCTGGTCAAGGAAGGTGAAGGCCCCGTTCGTGCTGGCGATATCGAATTGCCGCACGACGTGGAAATCATTAACCCTGAGCACGTCATCGCTCACCTCTCCACGGGCGGCAAGCTGTCGATGGAGATCAAGGTCGAGAAGGGTCGCGGCTATGTTCCCGGCAATATGCGCAACCTCGGAGATGCCAAGTCGATTGGCAAGCTCGTGCTTGATGCGTCGTTCAGCCCGATTCGTCGGGTTGCCTACGCCGTTGAAAGCGCCCGTGTTGAGCAGCGTACCGACCTGGACAAGCTTATCGTCGATATCGAAACCAATGGCGTTGTCGAGCCGGAAGAAGCCATTCGCTACGCCGCTCGCGTGCTGATGGAACAACTTTCGGTCTTCGCTGATCTGGAAGGTACCGCACCTGTTGCCGAGGCTTCCAAGCCGGCTCAGGTTGATCCAGTTTTGCTCCGTCCGGTGGATGATCTTGAGCTGACGGTTCGCTCTGCGAACTGTCTCAAGGCCGAGAATATCTACTACATCGGCGATCTGATTCAGCGTACCGAAAACGAGCTGCTCAAGACCCCGAATCTGGGTCGCAAGTCGCTGAACGAGATCAAGGAAGTGTTGGCCGCTCGCGGTCTGACGCTCGGCATGAAACTGGAGAACTGGCCGCCCGCCGGTCTGGAAAAGGCGTAAGCCTTTTCCTCCCGGGCAGTCAAGGGACGCCTGCAGAATATAGAAAGGATTAACCATGCGTCACCGCAATGGACTTCGCAAACTAAACCGTACCAGCAGCCATCGCTTGGCGATGCTGCGCAACATGACCGTTTCCCTGCTCAAGCACGAGGCTATCAAGACCACCGTGCCCAAGGCTAAGGAACTGCGCCGTGTTGTTGAGCCTATGATCACGCTCGGCAAGACCCCGACGCTGGCAAACAAGCGCTTGGCATTTGACCGCCTGCGCGATCGTGACATCGTCGTCAAGTTGTTCGCCGAAATCGGCCCGCGTTACGCAGCCCGTCCGGGTGGCTACCTTCGCATCCTGAAGTGTGGCTTCCGCGTCGGCGATAACGCACCGATGGCATTTGTTGAACTGGTCGACCGTCCGGAGCCTTCTGAGGCTGTGGAAATCGAGGAAGCTGCTGCGTAATTGCAGTTGTGATAAAAAAAGGCCGGAGATTCCGGCCTTTTTTTGTCAACGCGACTTCTTCCGGTAATTAGGGGCAGTCGATGAGCATTAAAGATATATCGTCGCTGGCAACGGCACTACCCTGATGCGTAGCCAAGGCAGTTTCTATTTTGTCGAATCGGTCACTCGGGGACGTGTTCGCTGTCGCCGCAATCAGTCCATCGACGCCAAACTGGATACCTTGGGGGTTGGTGGCCTCAAGCAAGCCATCGGAGCAGAGAATGAGCTGGCTCTCGTTCTCCCAGCTGAAATGTTGGGGCTCGCCACCTAATTCGTCATTGCTGACAATACCCAATGGCAGGTTGGCGGAAGGGAAGGTCTTGCACGCTCTCCCCCACCTGTCGAACAGAAAGGCTTGTGGGGTGCCACCCACCCAAATATCGCCTTGCTTTTGGGCTTCGTCGAGACAAACCAGGGTAATCGCGACAAAGCGTCCTACGGGCATGGATTCCTTAAGCTGGAAATTCAGTTCAAGAACAATCTCCCGAATAGGCCTGTTGAGCTTTGTCATGCGGTAAAAAAGGGCCAGTACCGGCAGAACACTGATCGCTGCAGTCAGACCGTGTCCCGTGGCGTCGGCCAGTAAAGCATAGAAATGGCCATCCACTGAACGATTGGCAGCGACGATATCTCCGCTGAAATTTTCGGCCGGAATAACCGCGTAGCGTAAGCGACTATCCAGTAATCCCTTTCGGTGCAACTGCTTTTCCATCAGGCGCAATGCCAGTTGTTGCTCGGCTTGCGTCTGGTCGAAATAGTCCTGAAGTTGGCGCGCATTGTCGCGAAGTTGGTGTTCTGTACGCTTTCGCTCAGAAACGTCGCGAAGTACCCCGACAATCATGCGCTGGTTGTCGAGTTGCACATTGGTGATGGTCAGTGTTGCTGCGAACCGGTGGCCATCTTTGTGTTGCGCTTCCAACTCCCGCTCGAGCCCAATCGTTTTTTGCGGGATATCATCGCCGTAACCGCTCAAGCGGGATTCATGGGCAGGCCGTTGGTCCATGGGCATCAGCATTGAAACATTCTGGCCGATGATTTCGCCTGGGCTCCAGCCAAAAATACGCTCCGCAGATTGGTTGACCGAGACAACGATGCCATGCTCATCGCAAGTAACAATCGCATCGAGCACACTATCGGAGATAGCCTGGACGCGACGCAGAGAATCGATCGAGTCCTGCTGAAGTGCCAGCGACCGCTGCATGGAGCGGAGTTTTGCTTCAAGGACGACGAAATTGATCGGTTTGGTCAGGTAGTCGTCCGCGCCAGCATCCAGCCCCACGACGAGATTTTCATCGCGATTCAAAGCCGACAGAAAGATGACGGGCGTCCAACGGTCACTGGGGATCGCTTTGATCTGCCGTGCGGCTTCGAAGCCATCCATGACGGGCATCATGATATCTAGCAGGACCAGATCGGGCGAGTGCTCCGAAAAGCGGCGCACGGCCTCTTCTCCGTTCTCGGCCAATATCACTTCATGGCCGAGCTTTTTCAGGAATACCTGAAGGATGTGGAGATTGGTGCGATTGTCGTCGACTGCCAGTACCTTCATCTTGGTTGAAATAGAAGTCATTGCGAATATTTACCGTTGTTGCCCTTGGCGCAGCAAATTGTTGCAACGGCGATGTTGCCGCAGCCCTCGTAGGTGATGCTGCTGAAGCTCAGCATGCGGGCCAGGGCGATACCGCGGCCATTCGGGTCAAATGCACGCTCGGGGTCAATTTCAAGATAGTTCTGCCATGGAAATCCACTTCCCTGATCGCAAATGCGAAGTGTGATGACGTCTTTCTGGCGACGATAGCTGAGACGAACCTCCTTGGCTTCATTTTCCGGTAGCGAGGATCTCCGCTGGATTTCGTCGTGCCAACGATCTTCTTGCTTGAGGATGCTTTTTTCTGCATAGCTAAGCCCCAGATTTCCATGCTCGACGCCGTTGATGAGCAGCTCGGAAATGCCCATTACCGCGGTATCAGGATTGGGGCAGGCATGGGCGATGAAGGAGGCGAGTTGCCCGGCGTCTTCGACGGTGCGAATCGAGAACTCGGCTTCGTCGAGAAATTGCAGCGAGTTGATGTGCTGGTGCAACTGCCGGCTCAGCGCAGAGCGGGCCTCGGCATCGCTTAGCGCCGCATGAACAATGGCCAGCAGGCTGTCGCGCCGATAGGGCTTGGTCAGGTAGTAATAGGCGCCAGCCTCAAGGCCCTCACGAATCTGGTCGGGTGAATTGGCGGCAGTCTGCATAATGACGGGAATGCCGCTGAGACGAGGATCGCCCTTCATTCTCCGGAGCAGGCCTATGCCGTCCAGCCCCGGCATCATGCGGTCGAGAAGAATGAGCTTGAAGTCATTCTCCGGATCTTGCAGCAGTTGCCAGGCAGCTTCGCCGCTTTCTGCCATTTGCAGAAGAAAAGCGTCCTCGCCATCGAAATACTCGACCAGAATTTCCAGATTGAGCGCTTCGTCGTCCACCAGCAAGACGAGTGTTTTAGTCATTTTGTCTCGTTTGTTCCATTCAGCAGTTCAATGGCAGGGTGACGACGAAACAGGCGCCGTTCCCGGTATTGTTTTTGGCAACAATCGTACCACGGTGTTGCGCAACGATTGCCCGGCAAATCGCCAGCCCAAGGCCTGTTCCACCGGCACCACTCTTTGTGGCGCTGCTTTGAACGAACTTGTCAAAGATGCTTTCCGTTTCGTCCGTAGGTATGCCGATTCCCTGGTCAATGAAACTGATCGAGAGTCCGGAGATGCTGCCATTGTCATCAGAGCGTCGCCCGGCTGGCAGATCGGCGTCAGCGAATTCTATGCAGATCGTCCCCTCATCCGGCGAGAATTTGATGGCATTGGAGAGCAGGTTGCAGATGACCTGACTGATCCGCTCCTTGTCCGCTGAAATCTGAGTGTTGTTCGCGCTATTCCTGACTTTTAGCTTCAGCTTTCGTTTGAGCAGCAGCGATTCGAGCTGGTCGCCAACCTCCCGCACCAATGCCAAGGTGTCAAATGTCGTCGGATGCAGGGCCATATGGCCGGCATCCAGTTTTGAGAGATCAAGCAATTCATCGATCAGGCTGAGCAGCCGTTGCCCACTCCGCTCGATACGCTGAAAGTACTGGTCAATTTTGGGATCGCTGGCTTTTGCGGCACGCCGAATGCCAAGTTCGACGAAGCCGAGAATGGCGTGCATCGGTGTGCGCAGCTCGTGCGACATGTTGGCCAGGAATTCCGACTTGGCCTGGTTGGCGGCCCGGGCCTGTTGCAGTGCGCCGTCCAGGCTCGCCGTCCGCTCGCTGACCAGTTCCTGCAAATGATCACGATGCTCAATGAGCTCTCTGGTCAGTTCGAGTGCGTAGCGCTCGGCGCGTTCGCGGTGTGTGGTGAGGTGATGCACCAGCAGCGCGAGCAGCAGGCTGCCGAGCAATCCCCCGTAAAGTACCAGGGCAGGGGTGTCGAATCCGCGGACGGCATTGCCGCGGGAATGGAAGTGAAGTACCCAGTTGCGGCCACCGTAGTCGATTTCGTGATGGAGCAATGGTGCGCCAACCGCGAGGAAGCCGGGATCGGAATTGTAGATCTGCGTCGGAGCGGGGGCAGCGGATGAGTCGCCGGACAGTGACTCGTCAAAAATATGCAGCACGAAGCGGCTACTGAGCGGAAGCTTGAATGACGACATGAACTCGTCGAAGCGATATGCCGTGAGGACGACACCGGCCAAGTTCTGCTTGTGCGTGTTGTCGCGGCCAGTCGGCGCGCCGTCGTTGAAAAAGGCCTGGATCATCTGAAAGCCCAGGCGTTTTGTCCCCTTGTCAGGCTGTAGTTCAACCGCTGCCGTCATGGCGATATCGCCGGTCAATGTCGTGCGGTTTACAGCGTCGCGGCGCGCTTTCTCGGAAAGCAGGTCGAACCCGACTACCGCTTTAAGCGCCGGTGTTTCCGGCGCTGCAAAGAGGAGCGGCATCGCGAGGTCAGCGGCCGTTTCGGGGAAAATTCGGAACGTTCTGCGGTCAACCGGAAATTTGGTCAGTTTTTCAAAAGGCTCCGGGCTATGGGGCCGAACGGCAGCGCCATAGGCGAAGGCATACATGCCGGGCAGGCTGTCGTTGATATGCATAGCGCCGGCAAACCGCCGCCAGACTGCCAACTCCTGAGTTGGCGAGGATTCAGCGAAAGCCTTCAGGGAGCGCAGAAACTGGCCGTGGAGGTTGAGCCGGTCGCGTATCTCGGCTGTAATCGCGGCACTTTCCTGATTGGAAGCCAACTCTTCAGCCTCTTGCTGGACACGTGACTCCCACTGCCATGTGGCGAGCGTTGCCGATGCCAGCAGTAAAAATGTGGCAAGTGGCAACATCCAGTTGCCGCGGCTGTGGCGCGACGTCGTGCCGTGGCTGCGCTGCGCAGAGTTCACGCTTAGGTCGGCTCCATCTCTTGTTTTTCCTGCTGTTGCAGCGTCCACATCCGGGCGTAATTGCCTTCTGCTGCCAGCAGGGCGGCATGGCTTCCGCGCTCGATGATGCGCCCTTCGCTCATGACCAGTATCTCATCGGCGTTCATGACCGTGGACAGCCGATGGGCGATGACCAGGGTGGTGTGGCCGATGGCTACCTGTTCCAGCTGGGTCTGGATGGCGCGTTCGGTTGCTGAATCCAGGGCTGAGGTCGCTTCGTCGAAAATCAGTATGGGCGGATTCTTGAGCAAGGCTCGGGCGATGGCGACGCGCTGTTTCTCGCCACCGGATAATTTGAGGCCGCGCTCGCCAACGCGTGTTTCGTACTTGAGCGGCAGGGAGTCGATGAAGTCGTGCAACTGTGCCGCGCGCGCTGCGGCGAACACTTCCTCGCGGCTGGCTTCCGGGCGGCCGTAATTGATGTTGTAAAAAATGGTGTCGTTGAACAGCACGGTATCCTGCGGCACGATGCCGATGGCGGCACGCAGGCTGGTTTGTTTCAACGCGCGCAGATCATGGCCGTTGATCTGGATGGCGCCGCCGGTCACGTCATAAAAGCGGTAAAGCAGCCGTGAAAGCGTTGATTTGCCGGCTCCTGAATGACCGACAACGGCCACCGTTTTTCCGGGTGGAATGGCGAAGCTCAGATTTTTCAGGATCTGTCGGTTCGGTTCGTAGGCGAACTCCACCGCGCCGAAATTGACCTGCAGGGGGCCGGCAGGCAAATCCCGGGCATCTGGCGCATCGGCAATTTCCCGATTCTCGTTTAGCAGCTTGAACATGCGCTCGATGTCGGTCAGCGCCTGACGAATTTCGCGGTAAACGATGCCGAGAAAGTTGAGTGGCATGTAGAGCTGGATCAGGAAGGCATTGACCAGCACGAGGTCGCCAATGGTCATGTGGCCTTCAACCACGCCATTGGCTGCGCGCCACATCATGGCCGTGACACCCAGCGCGATGATTGCCTGCTGGCCGAGGTTGAGAAAAGCCAGGGTTGTCTGGCTGCGTGTCGCCGCCTCTTCCCATTTGACCAGTTGCTCGTCGTAACGACGGGATTCCCAGGCTTCGTTGTTGAAATACTTGACTGTCTCGTAGTTGAGCAGGCTATCGACGGCACGGGTGTTGGCCGCCGAGTCGTTCTCATTGACGGCGCGGCGAATGTCAATGCGCCAGTTGCTCACCTTGATCGTGAAAACAATGTAGGTGACAAGGGAAATCATCGTGATCACGACGTAACCCATGTCGTATTTGACGAACAGGATGCCGAGAACCAGCCCGATTTCGACCAGCGTCGGCAGGATCGAATAGAGCGTGTAGGAAATCAGGCTGGAGATCGAGCGGCTGCCGCGTTCGATGTCGCGCGAAACACCGCCGGTCTGCCGTTCCAGATGAAAACGCAGCGACAGCGCGTGCAGGTGGCGAAATACTTCCAGCGAAACCTGACGCACGGCGCGCTGGGTGACACGGGCGAAGAGAATTTCACGCAACTCGGTGAACAGGGCCGTCGAAAAGCGCAGCGCGCCATACATCACAAGCAAGAGGATGGGCAGCGCGAGCAACTGTTCGCCGCCTGAGAGACCGTCAATCATCTCCTTGAAAACCAGCGGCACGCCGACGTTCGCCACCTTGGCGCTGATCAGGCAAGCCATGGCAGCGAGCACGCGCAGGCGGTACTGCCAGAGGTAGGGGAACAGCGTGCGCAAGGTCAG
Source organism: Betaproteobacteria bacterium (assembly GCA_016705475.1). Classification (GTDB taxonomy): domain Bacteria; phylum Pseudomonadota; class Gammaproteobacteria; order Burkholderiales; family Rhodocyclaceae; genus Azonexus. Next base: position 524,895 of record JADIYD010000006.1, read on the forward strand.
CCAGACATGGGTTTCCGGCAGCGGTTGTCCGGCGGGTGGTTTGGGAAGTGCGGTGGCGCGGCGCATGCGGGAACCTGACGGAATTTGATGTGGCGGTGAATTATGTGAGTATATGAAAACTGCCCGCTTTCCGGGAAAATCCCGAAACAATCCGCATTTTGGACAAATAATGGCCGACGACCGTATTGCTCTACCCAACAAGCACTGCACGCTGCGCGTCGTGCCCATGCCGGCCGATCTCAATCAGAACGGTGACGTATTCGGTGGCTGGGTCATGGCCCAGGTTGACGTGGCCGGCGCCATTCCCGCCATGCGCCGAGCGCGCGGCCGGGTGGCCACCGTCTCCGTCAACTCCTTCCTCTTCAAGCAGCCGGTTTCAGTCGGCGATATCGTCAGCCTTTATGCTGAAATAGTGCGGGTTGGCACCACCTCAATTACGGTCAAGGTCGAGGTTTATGCCGAGCGCAATTACGCCGCACCGATCATCGTCAAGGTCACAGAGGCAGAGCTGACCTACGTCGCCATTGATGGCGAAGGAATCAAGCGCGCGGTTCCACCCGAAAAAATGCCGAAAATGGATTAAAATCCGTCAGTTATCAAATTACCCAGCCTGCTAGGGAGCAATCCAATGACCAACATGATCCTGCGTACCGTTCCGGCCTTGCTGCTGGTTGCGTTTTCCGGTGCTGCTTCTGCCGCCGCTTTTCAGCTTCTGGAACAAAACGCCAGCGGCCTCGGCAACGCCTACGCCGGCTCGGCGGCGGTGGCCGATAACGCCAGCACGGTTTTCTTCAATCCGGCGGGCATGACGCAACTTGGCAATGGCATCCAGTTGTCGGTGGGTGTAGCAGGCGTTGGGCCGAGTTATGAATTCCGTGACCAAGCCGGCGTAAAGTCGGGTGGCGATGCCGGCGGTTGGGCTGCCGTGCCGAACGCTTACCTGTCGGGGCAACTGACGAAAGACCTCTTCCTGGGGCTGGGCATCTCGGCACCGTTCGGGCTGGCGACGGAATACGACTCGGGTTGGGGACTACTTCCTCTGCAGGCGCAGGTTCAGCAAAAGCCATCAAGTCGGAAATCAGGACGATCAATGTCAATCCTTCTGTCGCCTATCGAGTCAGTGACAAGGTGTCGCTTGGCTTTGGTTTGAACTATCAGAAAATCGATGCGGAGTTGACCAATTCGGCCTTGCGACTGAAGGGGGATGACTCCTCGTGGGGTTGGAACGCAGGGGCTTTGTTCACCTTGTCGCCTGCCATGCGGGTTGGCGTGTCCTATCGTTCAGCTGTCAAATACACTCTTTCGGGTAATGCATCAGGTGCTCTGAATGGACCTATCAATGCTGACGTGAAACTGCCGGATACTTTCACCCTGTCGGTTTGGCAGCAAGTTTCTGATCGCTGGGAGGCTATGGGTGATCTTTCCTATACGCGTTGGAACTCAGTCAGATCGCTGAATGTCACCGGTCTGGCACTTCCGGTGAGCGAGACCTTCAACTACGAAAACTCCTGGCGTTTTGCCTGGGGCGCTGGCTACAAGGCCACCGACAAGGCCAAGCTCAAGTTCGGCATCGCCTTCGATCGCACCCCGGTTCGTGACGAATACCGCACCGCACGTGTGCCGGACAATAACCGCCTGTGGCTGTCGCTGGGTGGGCAGTGGAATGCGGGTGCCGTTGGCAAATTCGATCTCGGTTACTCCTACCTCTACGTTATCGATCCGACCATTTCGCAGGGAGCGTTGCAGGGTAAGTACGACGCCAGTGCCCATATCATCGGCGTGCAATATTCGGTCGGTTTCTAAACTGCTGCGGCCGAGGCCAAATTGCCGGCGTTTGAACTGGGTGGTATGACGCTGGGGCTGCGCGAAGGCGTGATGGGATTAATCGCGCTGGTCGCGGCCTACATGCTTTTCGTGTTGGTGCGCATGCTGCTGCTGCGCAATCGCCCGGAGCTTTCAGACAAGGTGGCTCCGCTGGTTTCACCCCCATCGGAAGAGTCCCCGGAAGTGCAGCAGGATGTCGCGCCGGACGAGGCCGACGAAAACTGGGCGAAGGTGTCTGAAGAGCTGGCTGATGATGCTTTGCGCAGCGGTCTGGAACAGGAACTGGCCCAGATGCGTGACGAAGTCGATGCCATTCGTGGCGAGCTTGCCGGCTTGCGTGCCGACATGCAGCAGGAGTTGGCGCACCTGCGGGCCAGCCAGACGGTTTCTCCCATTTATGGCGACGCGATGCAGATGGCTGTTTCAGGTTACGATCCTGCCGCGATTGCCGAACGCTGTGGCATCGCCCGTGCCGAGGCGGAACTGGTCGTGGCGCTGGCCAAGAGCCAGGAGCATTGAGGGTAGAGATGGCAGAACAACCGGAAGTCTCAGAAAACGAAGCGGAGTCTGGCGAGATTCGCAGCAAGCTGCTCGGTCGGCTGGCTGTGGCCGGGGTGCTGGTTGCGGTTTTGCTGGGTGTGTTGGCGTTTTTCGATTATCTGGCGACGGTGCCGGATGAGTCGGAAGAGCAGGTTTTCACCAAGCCGGTTCCCGTTGCGCCCAAGAAAGCGGTTTCGCAGCCTCTGACGCCGGCCGAAAACCTGCCCACGCCGCCTGAACCGCAAAAGGTGGAAGCGCCGGTTGAGGCGCCGCCGCCACCCCAGGTTGAAACGCACACGCCGGCCGTTGCCGAGAGCAAGCCAGAGCCAGTTTTGGAAAAACGGCCAAAATTGCCGTTGACCGTGGAATCGGCGAAAAAGCTGGCAGTTCCCGTGCCGGCAGTTGCTCCTGCGCCGCCTCCGGTGCCTGAGGCGACGACTGCGCCATCCAACGTCCTGCCGCCGCCACCGCGCGCGGCGGTTGCCGCAGAACCTGTGCCACCCAGGCCGGCGGCCCGAATCCTCGAGACACGACCGGCGGTGACGCCGCCGGTCGTGTCGCGTCTCTTTTCGGGCTTCCTGTTGCAGGCGGGGGTTTTTTCCAGCGTGCAGCGCGCCGAAGAACTACATGCCCGGCTGACGCTGAGTGGTGTTCCATCCACGCTGGAAACGCGCGTTCAGGTTGGCCCGTTCAAAACCAGGCAAGAGGCTGAATTGGCACAGGCCAAGCTAAAGGAACTGGGCGTCGAGGCCATCCTCGTGCCGCCCAGGGGCAAGAACTAGCTCGTTCAGGGCATACCCGGCAAACGCGGCAGGCCCAGGCTGCGTCGGATATCGCGATGCAACTGCAGGGGCGGCGGCAACGGCATTGACTGCCGGCGCGGCTCCTCGTAGCGGCGATTGTCATACCGATGATCGTCGTAATGCCTGCCGCCACGGTGGTTGTCGTAATAGTGATCGCCGCGGTTATCGTATTGCCGATAGCCGGAGTTGTAGTAGATCGTCCCGCTCGGCTGGCCGTAGGCCGGATACGTTTCCACATAGCCCTGCGGGGCGCGGTGATAACCGGCCGGGTAGGGTGCGACTGCGCAGGCACCCAGGCTGCCGATCAGTGCGGTAGCGAGGCCAAGGCGAAGAAGCTTTTGCGAGATGGTCATTGTGGAAAGTGTCCGGTGGTGGTGTAAGCAATTAACGCAGACGCACCCAATACGGCATACGCGGATACTGTACTGGTTTGTAACAAATCGTTCGGCGGTCAGTTTGCTGCTTCATCCAGGGCTTTGCGAATCCGCTTGGCGAACACGGTCATTTCCTTGGCGGCCTGAATGTCGCCCTTCGTTTCGGCGACGGTGATGCCGCGTTCGTAGGCGGCGAGGGCGCCGGGGTGATCGCCCGCATCGGCGAGGGCTTTGCCGAGGGCTTTCCAGGCGGCTGAATAGTTGTTGTCACGGTCGACGGCATTTTTGAAGCTATTTGCAGCTTTTGCCGGGTCGCCGGCTTTCAGGTATTCGTTGCCGAGCGAGAAGCGGAGCAGGGCGCCGTCGCGTGGGCCATCGAGCATTTTTTCCAGGGATTCGATACGTGGGTTCATGGGCTACCAAGGCTAAAATAGGGTTTTGCAATTCAGAGACAGGACAGCATTCCATGGCCAAGACCATCATCGCCACCCCGAACGCCCCGGCTGAGACGGGATCGACGCGCAAATCGTTCGCGTTTTCGACAATCTGAAGGCTGTGGCCGAAGTGGCGGGTGGTTCGCTGGCCGATGTGGTCAAGCTCAACGTCTTTTTGACTGACCTGGCCAACTTCGCCAAGGTCAATGAAACGATGGCCAGGTACTTCAGCGAGCCCTTCCCGGCCCGCGCTGCCGTCGGCGTCAAGGAATTGCCGCGCGGCGCGCTGGTCGAGGCCGATGCGGTCATGTTCATCGGCTAATTATCGCCCGATGACCACGAGCGGGGCGTCAGCCCCGGCTTCTCCGCCCATTCGCGCCTCCGAGGCGCTGCAGAAGAAGCTCGCCAAGATCGGCCTCCATAGCGAGGCCGATTTGCTGGTGCACCTGCCGCTGCGCTACGAGGACGAAACGCGCATCACGCCGGTCAACCGGAGTTTTGGCAACGAGCCGGTGCAGGTCGAAGTCGTCGTGCAAAGCAACGAAATCCAGTTCCGGCCGCGCCGGCAGATGATCGTACGGGCGGCCGACGAGAGCGGCGAGATCACGCTGCGCTTTTTCAGTTTTTACCCGAATCAGCAGGCCGCACTCAGCGAAGGTTCGCGCATCCGGGCATTTGGCGAGGTGCGCGGCGGTTTCTTCGGCGCCGAGATGGTGCATCCGCGTTTCCGCAAGGTTGGCGACGATGAACCGCTGCCTTTGGAATTGACCCCGATTTACCCGTCGACCGCAGGATTGGCCAATTCTGCCCTGCAAAAGCTGATCGGCAAGGCGCTGACGGTTGGCGACATGTCCGAAACGCTGCCAGAGGAAGTGCGCCAACGCCTGATATTGCCGGGTCTGGCGCGCAGCCTGCGCTTTCTCCATACCCCGCCGCCCGGCACCGATCTCGACACCTTGCATGCGCGCAATCATCCGGCGTGGCGGCGCGTAAAGTTTGATGAAGTATTGGCCCAGCAACTGTCGCTGCGTCGCGCTTATCTCGCCCGCCGCGAGCAGGGCGCGCCGGTGTTGATAGCGCAAGATGATCTGGGCGCCCGCCTGCTCGATAGCCTGCCCTTCGGCCTGACTGGCGCGCAGGTGCGGGCAATGGCCGAGATTGGCAGCGATCTCGCGCAACCGTACCCAATGCAACGTTTGCTGCAGGGCGATGTTGGCGCTGGCAAAACCATCGTCGCCGCGCTGGCGGCGTGTCAGGCCATGTCGGCGGGCTGGCAGGCGGCCTTCATGGCGCCGACGGAAATCCTTGCCGAGCAGCATTATTTGAAACTGAAGGACTGGCTGGCCCCGCTTGGGATCAAGGTGGCGTGGCTGTCGGGCAGCCTGAAAAGCAAGGCAAAGCGTGAGCAGCTGGCGGCGACGGCAGCCGAAGCGCAGCTGGTCGTCGGCACCCATGCCCTGATTCAGGACGGCGTCGATTTCGCGAAACTCGGGCTGGCCATTGTCGACGAGCAGCACCGTTTCGGCGTCGCCCAGCGTCTTGCCTTGCGCAAGAAGGGCGACAACCCCCACCAACTCATGATGTCGGCGACGCCGATTCCGCGCACGCTGGCCATGAGTTATTACGCCGACCTCGACGTCACTGTGCTCGATGAGTTGCCTCCCGGCCGGACGCCGATCAAGACGCGGCTGGTCGCCGACAATCGGCGCGATGATGTGGTCGGTTTCGTGAAAAAAGCGGTCGAGGAAGGCCGGCAGGCTTACTGGGTGTGCCCGTTGATCGAAGAGTCCGAAGCCCTGCAGTTGCAGACGGCGCAGGAAACCTACGATTTCCTTTTTGGGCAATTTCCCGAGTTGACCGTGGGATTGGTGCATGGCCGCCTGAAGGCCGACGAAAAGCAGGCGGTGATGGCCGCTTTCGCCGCCGGCGAGATCGACGTGCTGGTGGCGACGACGGTCATCGAAGTTGGCGTCGATGTGCCAAATGCCAGCCTCATGGTCATCGAGCACGCCGAGCGTTTCGGCCTCTCGCAGTTGCACCAGCTGCGGGGGCGGGTCGGTCGCGGCCAGTACGAGTCGACTTGCATCCTGATTTACGCCGGGCCGCTCGGCGAGGTGGCGCGCCAGCGGCTGAAGATCATTTTCGAGAACACCGACGGCTTCGAGATCGCCCGGCAGGATCTGCAAATTCGTGGCCCCGGCGAGTTTGTCGGGGCACGACAGAGCGGCGTGCCGCTTCTGCGCTACGCCGATCTGGAAATGGATGCCGATCTGGTCGAAATGGCCCGCAACGTGGCCGAGGAAATGCTGACCGAGCACTTGGCGCTGGCCGAGCGGCACCTCAAACGCTGGCTTGGATCGCGGGAAGAGCTGCTCAAGTCCTAGGCGTTGCCTACGACCCTGGCGATGATGCGCCTCCGAGCCGTGCGGCTGATACTGCCTGCATCGACGCGCCTAGCCTCGGCTGCGCTTCCTGTTTGCCGAGGTGGTGATGCCGTCGCAAAGTGTTTTCAAGGCGGCCATTGGTGCGGCTTCGCGCAGATGAATCATCCCTGTCGGCACCAGACTGAATTCACCGGGCAGCGTTTCGATGACCAGATCGGCCGCATGGCTTGATTGGTCCACCACGCGGCGGGGCATGAGCGTCCAGCCGAGGCCGACGGCTATGCAGCCGAGGATGCCTTCGAGCGTACCGAATTCCATCGCGTCCGCTACGGCGTGGCCTTGGGCGCGTTGCCAGGCAATGGCACGCGTCCGGTAGGCGCAACCCTCGCGGAAGAGGATGAGCGGCAGAAATACCGGGTCGGTGCCGGCGGCATGAATCTGCACGAGTTCTTCAACGACCAGTTCATCGAAAGTCAGGTCGGGGTGGATGACCGGGCCGGCAACGAAGGCGCAGTCGAGCTTGTGGTCGAGCACCTTGCCGGTCAGTGTGCTGGTCGTGTCGGTCGATACGCGGAGCTCAAGACCAGGGTGTTCGGCGCGTACGGCTTTGAGGGCGCTCGGCAGGTGCAGGGCGGCGAAGGTTTCCATGGCGCCGATGCGCAGTTCGCCGGCGCTTTCGCCGACCTGCCGGATGGCACTGGCCGTCTGGCGTTCAAGCATGAGCATGCGGCGGGCGTAATCGAGCAGCACCTTGCCCGACGGGGCGAGTTCGAGGCCGCGGCCCTTGCGGATGAAGAGTTCGGCGCCGAGCTCCTCTTCCAGCCGGCGGATACGGCCGGTGACGTTGGACTGCACGGTGTTGAGCTTGCGCGAGGCGGCGAGGATGCCGCCTTCTTCGACGACAGCCTGAAAGGTGCGGAGGGCGACGAGTTCCATGGGTTATCTCAAAACAAGAATGGTGCGTTCTAAACAAATCATTTGTACGGATACTTTACTCTGTTTATTGTTCGTCCCCCAATAACAAGGGGACATCCCATGAACTCACAGAGAGAACGCTTCAAGGTGCTGGGCGCCGGAATATTCAGCTTGCTGCTGACCTTCGGTGTTGCCCGTTTTGCCTACACGCCGTTGCTGCCGGTCATGCAGCAACAGGCCGGCCTCGGGCTGGCCGAGGCCGGCTGGCTGGCAGCGTTCAATTACGCCGGCTACCTGTGCGGGGCACTGACGGCGTCGCTGATCAGTGATCTGGTGCTCAAGGACAAGCTGTACCGGATTGGCCTGTTCGTCGCCATTCTGAGCACGGTGATGATGGGCCTGACGGCCGATCCGCTGGTCTGGATGGCCTCGCGCTTCATCGCCGGGCTTTCCAGCGCGGCCGGCATGCTGCTCGGCACCGGGCTCATTCTCAACTGGCTTATTCGCCATAACCATCGGCCGGAACTGGGCATCCATTTCGGCGGCATCGGGCTGGGGATATCCGGTTGTGCCATCGCGGTGTGGCTGATGAGCGGCTCGCTCGACTGGCGCGAGCAGTGGTTTGCCTTTTCGGCGCTCGCCTGCCTGCTCATCGTGCCGGCGCTGGCCTGGCTGCCGGCACCCGATACCAGCCCGCTGACGAAGAGCGGCGCCCCCATGCACGACAATCCGCCGAGCCGCCTGTTTCTCGGCATCTTCATGGCGTCCTACTTCTGCGCTGGTTTTGGTTACGTCATCAGCGCCACCTTCATCGTCGCCATTGTTGATGGCCTGCCCGGCCTGGCCGGGCAGGGGGCGCTGGCTTTTCTGGCCATTGGTCTGGCGGCAACGCCGGCCGCCTTCAACTGGGATCTGATTGCGCGCTATACCGGCGATATCAATGCACTGATCCTCGCCGCTGTGCTGCAGATCGTCGGGATAGCCCTGCCGGTGGCGGTGGGTGGGCTGTTTGCCACCATTTTCGGCGCCCTGCTCTTTGGCGGAACCTTCATCGGCATGGTCAGTCTGGTCTTGACCATGGCCGGGCGCTACTACCCGACGCGGCCGGCCAAGATGATGGGCAAGATGACGCTTTCGTACGGTGTGGCACAGATCATCGGGCCGGCCATCGTCGGCTGGCTGGCGACGCGGCTCGGCAATTATTCGATCGGACTGACCATTGCGGCGGGCGTCATGGTGGTCGGCGTCGTGCTCTTGGTTATACTGAAATTTGTCGAAAAGCGGGACGCCGTACCGGTGCCCGGTGTACAAACTTAAACGGAGAGACGCGATGTTCAAGGGAATTCTGATCGAGAAGGATGATGCCGGTTACCGCGCTTCGGTGCAGGACATCGACGACAGCCAGTTGCCGGACGGCGACGTGACGGTTCGCGTCGACTATTCATCGCTCAACTACAAGGACGGGCTGGCCATCACCGGCAAAGGCCCGGTGGTGCGCAAGTTCCCGATGGTGCCGGGCATCGACATCGCCGGTACCGTTGAAAGCAGCAGCCACGCCGACTACAAGGCCGGCGATCGCGTCGTGCTCAACGGCTGGGGCGTGGGCGAAACGCATTGGGGCGGGCTGGCCCAGAAGGCGCGGCTCAAGGGTGACTGGCTGGTGCCGCTGCCGGCGGCTTTCTCCGAAAAGCAGGCTGTGGCCATCGGTACGGCGGGCTACACGGCCATGCTCTGCGTGCTGGCGCTGGAAAAACAGGGCGTCAAGCCGACGGACGGCGAGATCGTCGTCACCGGCGCAGCGGGTGGGGTTGGTAGCGTCGCCATCGCGGTGCTGAGCAAGCTTGGCTACACGGTCGTCGCCGTCAGTGGCCGGCCGGAAGAAGCGGATTTCCTCAAGCAGCTCGGCGCGGCCGAGTTGCTGGATCGCAGCGCCTTTTCAGCGCCCGGCAAGCCGCTGGGCAAGGAGCGCTGGGCGGGGGCGGTTGATGTCGTCGGCTCGCATACGCTGGCCACCATCTGCGCAACGACGAAATATCGCGGTGTCGTGACCGCCTGCGGGCTGGCTGGCGGCATGGATTTTCCATCGTCGGTGGCGCCTTTCATTCTGCGCGGCGTGACCCTGGTCGGTGTGGACAGCGTGATGTGTCCGCGTCCTGATCGGCTGGTGGCATGGCAGCGGCTGGGGCGCGACCTCGATGCGGCCAAGCTGGCGCTGATCACGCACGAAGTCTCGCTGGCTGAAGCCATCCCGACGGCGGCGCTGTTGATGGAGGGCAAGGTGCGTGGTCGCGTTGTTGTGGATGTAAATCGCTGATTGCTTGCATCAGCGATTTGTTGCGCCGCACAAAATATTTTTGCCGAACGGGAACTTTCCGGAGTGCTGCTGTCTTATCGCGTGGTTTTTAACTTCAACTCCTGCGAGGCAACAATGGAAGAACTCTCTTACGTCGGCATCACCTTCACCGTGGTTATTCTGGGTCTGGCCTGCTTCATGGCGGCCAAGCTGGCTTCGAAGTCGGCCTACCACTAAGACTGCACAGTCTTTGCTGAAAGCCGGGGTTTCCCGGCTTTTTTCATTTTTGTGACCCGTCCTGAACTGAGTTGACACCTTTTCTAGCAAGAAAGGGGAAGTCAGATGGAATCGGGGATCAAGAGGACACAGCGGGACTACACGCTGGCTTTTAAAAGGTCGGTAGTCGAGCAAGTTGAAAAAGGCGAGCTGACCTACAAGGAAGTGCAGGCAAGGTACGGCATTCAGGGCCGGTCGACAGTCCTGGTGTGGTTGCGCAAGCACGGTCGCCAGAACTGGGGAGCGATGGCACACTACGGCCGCATGAGTGACCTAAACCAAGCCACGAACAGCCCAGCGCTCACGCCGGAACAGCGGATCAAGGAACTGGAGGTCCAGCTCAAGGAAGCTCGGGAGAAATCCCGATTCTTTGAAGCGGTGATTGATGTCCTGAAGAAGGACTACGGAGTGCGTGTCGTAAAAAAGCCTGTGGGCAAGTCCTCGCGCAAAAGTCCGTCCAAGGGCTGAACGTGTCGAGGGCTTGCCGTTACATGGGCATCAGTCGGCAGGCGCATTACCAGTGGCAGTGCCGTCGAGCCGAGGATGAGGCGAAGTTCGAACGGGTTGTTGATTTGGTGAAGGAGAAGCGCCTGCGCCAGCCCCGCTTGGGGGCGCGCAAACTACATTACCTGATTCGTCCGACACTGGCGGCCGAAGGCCTGAGCCTGGGGCGCGATGCCTTATTCGATCTCTTGCGCTGGAATCGACTGCTGGTGCAGCCCCGTCGGGCTTATCACAAGACGACGAACAGCCACCATCGTTTCCGACGCCATCCGAACTTGCTGAAAGCGGGGCCGGAACAAGTAAGGGCTGAAGCGAGCGAGCAGGTTTGGGTTGCAGATATCACCTATCTGCCCACCCGAGGGCGATGTGCCTACCTGAGTTTGGTGACCGATGCCTACTCCCGCAAGATCGTCGGCTATCACGTTCATGACAGCCTGCACACGGCGGAGGTCAGTCAGGCCCTGAAGATGGCGCTCAGGGGGCGCCAGGGAAGTCGGCGCTTGGTTCATCACTCCGATCGCGGCATCCAATATTGCGCCCATGAGTACCAGGCCATTCACCAGAAACACGGACTCATCTGCTCGATGACCGACGGCTATGACTGCTATCAGAACGCCCTGGCTGAACGGGTGAATGGGATTCTCAAGCAGGAGTTCCTGCTGCATCTCCCCGAAGATATGGGTGAGGCGCAACGTATGGTTCGTGAATCGGTCGCCATCTACAACAGGGAGCGACCTCATTCGTCGCTACAATTGAAGACGCCCGATGAGGTCCATCGGGCGTCTTTGCACGCCGGATATTAAACCGGCTTGTCCGTCATAACGGTGTCAACCTTATTCAGGACGGGTCATTGGCCCATTTTTCCGGTTGACCGTGGGATTCACCCAAATCAGCCGATAAACGCCTCGACGATGCGCGCTACCTCAGCCGGTTGATCGTGGTGCAACATGTGGTCAGCCTGATCGACCCATTCTTCGCGAACATTGGCGAAGCAGGCCTGACGGGCCTCCCAGTCGCCCGGACGCTGGCCGAAATCGCGAATGACCCAGGATTGCCGCCCGGCCACCCAGAGCACCGGGCAGGTGATCTGCCGCCAGATCGCCATCGATTCTTCGAGCCGGAACAAGTAGGGCGCCGGGGCCTTGTGCCACGGATCGCCGTTCCAGATGATGCCGTGATGGCGCAGGCCAGCCCTGTTTTCACCATCGCCGACGCGGGCCAGATGCTTGCCCAGGAACTCGGCGCGCTCGGCCGTCAGGAAGCGGTCGGTATGCATCAGGCGGCGGGCAAAAGCAGCGCGGTCCGCGTAGGCGTGCATGCGCGGCGGTTTCTTGAGGGCACCGAGCCACTGCCCATAGCGCTCGGGCGCCATGTCGGATGTGGTCGGCGCAATGCCGAAACCTTCCAGCGACACCACGCTCTCGACGCGTTCGGGCCGGATGCCGGCATACAGGCAGGAAAGGATGCCGCCCATGCTGTGGCCGACCAGTTTTACCTTGCCGTCCGGCGCGTAGCGGTCGACGATGGCTTCCAGGTCGCCGATGTGCTCGGCAAAAAAGTAGGGCCGCCTCAGCCATTCCGAATTGCCGAAGCCGCGCCAATCGGGGGCAATGATGTTCCACTCCTTCGCCAGTTCATCGACGACGAACTGGAACGAGGCCGAAACGTCCATCCAGCCATGCAGCAGGAAAAGCATGGGCGCGTCGGGATTGCCCCACCGGCGGACGTGGAGGCGGACATCGGGTAGATCGAGATACTCGGAGCGGGAAGGGCGCATGGCGTCAGGTGGGGTGAAAAGCTTCTGGTTTTGTCGTATCCATCTTGCCATGGTCAGCGCGTTTGCGGTATCGGACGCGTGAAATCAGTGTGGGTGGGATTATCGAAAGGCAAAAAAACGGCAGCCGTATTGGGCTGCCGTTGTGGTTGGGCTAGGGCGGGTTTACGGCGCCGGCATCCCGTCCTTTTGGTACATCGGCGAACGATGGCCGTACAGGATACCGTTCGGGCGCCCGGCGCCAAGTAGGCGGACGCTCGTTCGGCCGGCGATGATATGGCCTTGGCTGCTGATGGTTTCGACGATCTGGCGAATCGCTGCCTTGACCAGCAGACCAATCAAGCCACCACCGCTATTGCTGTCGCCTTCTGCGCTGGATGCTGTTGCCGAACCGGCCCAGAGCTGCCTGCCGCTACGCAGGTCGACGAGCCGCGCTTCTGCCGTGACCCGCGTTTCGCTGGTAATGATGGCGTAGGAGGTGCCGTACTGCCGGACATTGATATACAGCCCGGCATCAGCGCCGAAAATCTCGCGTAGCTTGCCGACGGGGAGGCCGTGGATGTCTGCTGGGGTCGTCAGCCCGTTCTGCTTGAAGGTTTCATCGACTAGCGTGACGGGAAAAACGTAGTATCCAGATTCGGCAAGGGGCGCCGTTGCATGGGACATCATGCTGTAGGTTGCATTGATGTCGGGTGAATTGTTTTGGGGCGGCAGGACCAAAATAGACGTCGGCCGAGCATCCTTGAATGCGGAGTAGTCGTATGGCTGACGCGTCGCGCAACCGCTGAGCAATAACGCTGTGACGGCCAGGATGGAGAGGCGCAGCGCAGGGAGTTTATTTGCTGGCATCGGGGTTGCTCTGTAACTTGGGCGTTTTGTTCAACAGGAATTTGACGTAGGCGGAAGACTCGGGGAATTGCAGCTGTTCAGCCTGCAAATTCTGTTCGAATAGATCGGTGCGGCCAGTTTGACCGTAGAGCAACCCAAGGTGTGCCTGGAAGCCCGGTGGAACGCGCCGGCCTTGGGCCTTGGCCTCCTCACGGACCTTTTCAAGGGCCTGTATCCCATCCTCCGGGCCCTTGTCGCCCTTGAAGTAGGCGTACTGTTGAGTCTGAAAGTCTCCCCAGTAATAGAGCGGCTGTGGCCGTGTCACGCACCCCGATAACAAGAGGGCAGACAGGCCGGCGAGCCATACCGGCCCCGGCTTTGCGAAGCGATTGCAGCTCATGGACGCTGCGCTCAGTTGCTTGGACGCCAGGCGCCTGATTCGATGCCGTCCACCAGCCGGTCGACCGCTTCGCGAATAGCGAGGTCGAGCACCTTGCCGTTCAACGTCGAGTCGTAGCTGGCCGTACCGCCAAATCCGACGACTTCGCGGTTGGACAAGGAGTACTCGCCTGCGCCAGCAGCGGAGTAGGTGACTTCAGATGTCTGCACGTCGACCACGTTGAGCATCACTTTGGCGTAGGCGATCTGCTGCTTGCCCCGCCCCAGGATACCGAACAACTGGTGGTCGCCCACTTCCTTGCGGCCGAATTCGGTTACGTCGCCGGTGACGACGTAGCGGGCACCTTTCAGTGCCTGCTGGGTCTTGGCAATGGCCGCTTCCTGCTTGATCTCCGACATGTTCTGGCGATCCAGTACGGAAAAGCGATTTGTCTGCTGCAGATGGGTGATCAGGATCGTCTTGGCCTGGCTGCCGAGGCGGTCGACGCCATCGCTGAAAACGCCCCGCATAAAACTGGAGCGGTTATCGAATTTGCCGACCGAAATCGGCTGTCGCACCCCGGCGTACGGGCGGGATGCAGCAACAGTTTGCTGGGTTGCCAGGGAGCGCGATTCCTCGGTGGCGCAGCCAGCAAGTACCGCGGTCAAGGTGGCCATGCACAGGCTGGCAGCAGTTTTTTTCAGCACGAAGTTCTCCCCGATTGTTATGGCCAAGGCTGATAGGTTGCGGATGCAACGCTCTCCTCATGCCGATGCTTGGTATTCAAAAATGCCATTGTATAGTTTGCGAGCGCTTGTGACTAGGCGTATAACCCCCGGAGTTTCCTGTGCGACAAGGGTTTCGGGCGTTATTTATTCGCTGGCGGCGCTTAGGATTGCTGTTGCCTCCCGACATCGGAGACAATCATGCGGCCGGGTAGCCTTGCTACGGTCAACCGGAAAATTGACCAAAAATCGAAATCCTACGGGGCCTTCATGCGCAACACCGACAATCGAATCAACGTGAGCCAAGCATGAGCGGTCAGTTCGGACTCCTGAAGACCCGGCGTTTTGCGCCTTTCTTTGTCACGCAGTTTCTCGGCGCGTTCAACGACAACCTGTTCAAGAACGCGCTCGTCGTCCTGCTCACGTTCCAGGCTGCGCAATGGACGACGCTGTCGCCGGGATTGCTGGCCAATATGGCGGCGGGGATTTTCATCCTGCCCTTCTTCCTCTTTTCGGCGACGGCCGGGCAACTCGCTGACAAGTACGACAAGGCCATGCTTGCTCGCCTCGTCAAGGTGCTGGAAATGCTCATCATGGGCGTTGCCGCTGTCGGCTTCTTTCTGCACAGCCTGCCCGTGCTCATGGGGGGGCTGTTCCTGCTTGGCTGTCATTCGACGCTGTTTGGGCCGGTCAAGTACGCGATCATGCCGCAGCATCTGCACAGCGATGAGCTGGTTGGTGGCAATGCGCTGATCGAGGCCGGCACCTTCGTCGCCATCCTGATCGGCACGCTGGCTGGCGGCATACTGGCCGGCTCGGTCGACCATCCTGCTCTCATTGCGCTCGGCGGATTCGTCGTCGCCGCCGCCGGCTACGTGAGCAGCCGCGGTATCCCGGCCGCACCGCCGCCGGTGCCGGACCTGACGATCAACCTCAATCCCTTCTCCGAAACCTGGCGCAATATCGCCTTCGCCCGGCAGAACCGTACGGTCTTCCTGTCCATCCTTGGCATCTCCTGGTTCTGGCTCTACGGTGCGCTCTTCCTCGCCCAGTTTCCGGCCTACGCCCGCTTTGTGCTCGGTGGCGGCGAGTCGGCAGTGACGATGTTGCTGGCCACCTTCACGGTCGGCATCGGCATCGGCTCGATGCTTTGCGAGCGCATGTCGGGCAAGCATGTCGAAATCGGCCTGGTGCCTTTCGGCTCCATCGGCCTCACCCTGTTCGGGCTGGATCTCTATTTCGCCTCGCCGGTTGGCCTGGTCGGCACGACGCCGCACGAACTCCTCGCATTGCTCAGCATCCCGGCCATCTGGCGCGTGTTGTTCGACCTCATGATGCTCGGCGTTTTTGGTGGCTTCTTCATCGTCCCGATGTACGCGCTGGTCCAGTTGCGCAGCTCGCCCGATCATCGGGCGCGCATCATTGCCGCCAACAATATCCTCAATGCGCTGTTCATGGTCGTCGGGGCGCTAGGGGCGGCCAGCCTGCTCGGTGCCGGGCTGTCGATGCCTGCGCTGTTCGCCCTGGCTGCGCTGCTCAACGCGGTGGTGGCGATCTACATTTACGGCCTGGTGCCGGAATTCCTGCTTCGCTTCATGGCCTGGCTGCTGGTCAAGGCTGTGTATCGGCTGCGCAGCACGGGGCTGGAGCACATCCCTGCAGAAGGCGCTGCCGTGCTCGTCGCCAACCATGTCAGCTTCGCCGATGCCGTCGTGATCATGGGCGCCTCACCGCGGCCGATTCGTTTCGTCATGGATCACCGTATTTTCCAGACGCCGCTCCTCGGCTTCATCTTCCGCCATTGCGGTGCCATTCCCATCGCCCCGGCGCGGGAAGACCCAGCGATGATGGAAGCGGCCTTCGCCGAGGTCAGCAAGGCCTTGGCCAACGGCGATCTGGTCGGCATCTTCCCCGAAGGCCAGATCACCCGCGACGGTGCCTTACAGGCTTTTCGTCCGGGCATCACGCGCATTCTCAAAACCAACCCGGTGCCTGTCGTGCCGATGGCGCTGAGCGGCCTGTGGGGCAGCTATTTCTCGCGCATCGACGGCAAGGCGATGAAAACGCCGTTCCGACGTGGCGTGTTTTCGAAGATTGCCTTGCGCGTTGGCGTTCCGGTCGTCGCAGAAGAAGCCGGGCCGGCGCACCTGCGGGCAATCGTGGCAGGTCTGCGTGGAGAGTGCATGTAGCGCTGTTGGCTAGCGGGACGGGTTCGAGTGTGCTTCCGGCTCGGTTGCTTTGGCAAGAAAGGCGCCCAGTGGCTTGTCGGCGCCTTCAATGTGCCCAAGCAGCCAGTCCTTGATGGTTTGCAGGACAAGCAATTCGTTGCCCCTGCTGAATTCTTCAGCCAGTAACGCGGCGTCCTCAAGCAACGTCTGGTGATCTTGAGCATGGACGGCCAGCCCGGGGTATTCGTAGCGGACCATCAGGCGATTTTCAGTATCAAAGTGAAAGGCAGTGAACGCGAGCAGCGCCTTCAACAGGCTTTCGGTTTCCACTGCCGGCGCCTTGTTGATAATGGCCTGGTTGATCTCGTTGACCTGGCGTACCAGTTGGCGATGCTGATCGTCGATTTCTGCGAAACCGACCAGATGGGCATTGTTGAACTCGAGCCAGTCCAGGTGGTTTTTCGTTGGCGTTGCGCTGGATACGGTCAGCGAATTCTTGCCGCGCGATTTGCTTTGGTACATGGCGGCATCAGCAGCGGCCAGCATGGAGTCGATTTCAGTCGCCGTCTTTGGATAGATGCTGATGCCGATGCTGCAGCCGAGTTGGCAGCGTTGTTCGCCGGGCAGTTGAATCTCTCGATGCAAGGCATCAATCAGTTTTTCGGCGACGAGGACTGCGCTTGCCGGATCATCGAGTTTGCCAACGACGACGGCGAATTCATCGCCCCCAGGCGCGCAATGCTGTCACTTCCGCGTACGATGGCCCGCCAGCGAGTTGCAACAGTTTTCAGGGCGACGTCGCCGGCTTCGTGACCAAACTGATCATTGACTTGCTTGAATCCGTCGAGGTCAATAAACAAAAGTGCAACCAGCTCATCGTTACGCCGGGCGCGCGACAACTCCTTGGATAGTCGGTCAAAAACATCGGGCGATTGGGCAGTCCGGTCAGGGCGTCGAACATGGCCTGGTTGCGAACGCGTTTATTCAGGTCCGCCAGTTTGTTGTAGGCCGCTCGCAGTTCTGCTCGGCTCTTGAGAACAGAGGTGAAGTACATGGCGAGCGTCAAAATGAAGAAGACGACGAGGGCGACCCACACAGAGAGCTGGCGAA
>JADIYD010000007.1 GCA_016705475.1 Betaproteobacteria bacterium
TCACGCCCTGCCGGCAGGCGCTACCAAGCCATCTCGCCCATGCCGGGCAGGCGGTGGTGGCGTGGCCAGCAGACCGGTCGTCACAGTGCGGCTTCTGATCGCATCCAGCCAAGGTAAAATCATCCGATGAACTGGCCGCCCTCCGGAAACTCGACCTCCACCACGAAAAGCTCATGCGGCTCGACAAGCCGATTAAGCTGCTGCTACTCTGGCCGACGCTGTGGGCACTCTGGCTATCGTCGCTGGGTCGGCCGAACTGGTGGAGTCGTCTGGGTGTTCGTTCTGGGTACCGTGCTCATGCGCTCGGCGGGCTTGCGTCATCAACGACTACGCCGACCGTGGGTCGACAAACATGTCGAACGGACCAAGAACGCCCGCTTACCGCCGGCAGGTGACAACTGAGGAGGCGCTGGCGCTGTTCACCAGGCTGTCGTTGACAGCCTTCTGCCTGGTGCTGATGCTCGGCAACCAACTCTCGTCATCTGGATGTCGGTGCCAGCGGTGTTCCTGGCTGCCAGCACCCGTTCCTCCAACGCTTTCATGGCCATACTGAAAGCTATTCTCGGTGTGGCGCACCGGCTTCGGCATCCCGATGGCCTACGCAGCGCATCTCGGCGGCGTGCCGGCCAAGCGTGGTGGCTGCTGCTCGCCAATGTATTCTGGGCGGTGGCCTACGATGCGAAATACGCCATGGTCGACCGCGAGGACGACCTCAAGATCGGCATCAAGACGTCGGCCCATTACCTTCAGTACTTCGATGTGGCGGCCGATCCTTTTAATCGCTACGCGGCGACACTGGCGATCATCAGCTGGGTCGGCTTCACGCTGCATCTCAGCCTTACCTTCTACGCCGGACTGTTCGTCGCCGCCAACATCGGGCCTCCATTTCACCTGGATTCGCGACCGCGACAAGCCTGTCTTACTTCGAGAAACTTTTCTGCATAACAACTGGGTCGGCATGGTGATTTTCATCGGCATCGTTGTTGATTTCATCGTTTCGGAAGGATCTTCGTGGCAAACAGTTCATTTTTGCCCTGTTTTCGTGTCGACCGCGGCATTGGCGCAAGACGCCCGCCAACTGGCCCCGTTGCCGGCAGCGGCGCGAAGACTCGCTGCGTCAGGAAGTGCTCGACAACGTACTGGCGGTCAATGAAGTGCTGGCGCTGATGGCAGAAGGCAAGGTCAGGAAGCCGGCGGGGCAACCGAGCCAGCTCGGCATGTCGGCCATGAAGCCAAGCATCGCAGCAAGCCTTTCGATGCCCGGCCCGGCCCGCACAT
This sequence comes from Betaproteobacteria bacterium, assembly GCA_016705475.1. Lineage (GTDB taxonomy): Bacteria > Pseudomonadota > Gammaproteobacteria > Burkholderiales > Rhodocyclaceae > Azonexus. The sequence goes on from JADIYD010000007.1 coordinate 1,279, forward strand.
GCCGCCGGCCATGCACCGCATCGGCATGGACGGCCCGCAAGGCAGTCAGCGAATTCTGCCCCCGTCGCCAAAACCGGCGACCGCGACAGGAAAGGCGCTGGCCCGCTGCCGAACGTGACGTCGGCCTGCGTTGGCTGTCGCTTTTTCGTATCGCACGCGATGAAGCCAGCCGCCGTCCTTGTCGGGCTGGCCTGCGCCGCGCTGGCGCCGGGCACGCTCGGCGCGACGGCGCCGGCTGAGATGAAGGTGAGCACCGCGAAGACGGTCGCAAAGGCCGCCGGTGGCGGTCAAGCCGCTCCCTGCAAGGGAAGACGTGCCGGCGCCAAGCTCGGCAGGCGCCAAGGTGGCCGATCCGACGCGCATAAAGCCGGCTCCAGTGCCTGCGCCAGCCGAAGCCGATTCCTCCCGGGATGAGCGGGAGCTGGTAAAAGTGCCCTCGTCAGCACGGCTAGCCATGCCGGGCCGAGATGCGCGACCGGATGGCCGCCCTCGATGCCGTGCTGCAACGCCTGAACGCCGGGCGGGTTGTCGAAGCCAGGCAGATTGCCCAACTCCGTCTCAGCGTCGCCGTGTGGAGACCGCGACCGGCTCAGGAATGCAGCGCGCACCGGGCCGTACATGCCACCCGCCATGCAATCGCCGCCTGGCGGCTACAAGGCAGCCAGCGATTTCGCCACCGTTGCCCTGACCGGCGACCAACACACCGTCACCGCCATGCTGCCGCAATTGAGCGGCTTCGTGCCACTAATCACCAGGCCTGCGAATCCGATGAAATGTCGACTTGCGCGACTTCGCCACGCCGCACGGCTCGGAAAAAACCGGCGAGGTGGGAAACGCGTCGGCGTAGAGGTCGTGCCCGTCTCAGAAATGACCGAAATCTGCGACCGCGTGCGCGCCGAAAGGGCCAGCCATCCTGTTCGAGAAGCAAAAGCGCCATCCCGGTTTCTCGCCAACCTGTTCGGCGCGCCCAAGCGGGTGGCGCTTGGCATGGGCGAGGAATCGGTGAGCGCCCTGCGCGGGTCGGTAAACTGCTCGCCTATCTCAAGGGCCAGGCCGCCGAAGGGGCCTCGGATGCCTGGGACAAGCTGCTGATCTTGAAACGGGTCATGAACATGGCGCCAAAAACGGTGTCGTCGGCACCGTGTCGAAATCGTCTGGGAGGGCAAGGATGTCGATTTGGCGAAGTTGCCGTTCCGCTTTGCGAGCCGGGCGACGTGGCGCCGCTGATCACCTGGGGTCTGGTCGTCACCAAAGGCCGCTGAAATCAGCAGAACCTTGTGGCATCTATCGCCAGCAGGTACTCGGGCCGAACAAGGTGATCATGCGCTGGCTGGCGCATCGCGGCGGGGCGCTGGATTTTCGCGAAGTTTCAACTGGCCAACCCGGGACAACCGTTCCCGGTCGCCGTCGTCTTGGGTTGCGATCCGGCGTGCATCCTCGGCGCGCCGTGACGCCGCCCGATTCGCTGTCCGAATACCAATTGCCGGGCTGCTGCGCGGCGGCAAGACCGAGCTGATCCCGTGCCTCGGCTCCGCTTTGCAAGTACCGGCCTCGGCTGAAATCGTCCTCGAAGGGTCATTCATCCCGGCGAGATGGCGCTCGAAGGGCCATATGGCGATCACACCGCTACTACAACGAGCAGGCCCGGGTTCCCGGTATTCACCATCGAGCATGACCATGCGCAAGAATCCAATCCACCACGGCACCTACACCGGCCAAGCCGCCCGACGAACCGGCCGTGCTCAGCGTCGCGCTCAACGAGGTGTTCCGTTGCCGCTGCTCAAGCAGTACCCGAGATCGTCGATTTCTACCTGCCGCCGGAAGGCTGCTCGTACCGCACTGGCCGTCGTCCAGCATCAGAAGGCATGCACCGGCCACGCCAAGCGGATCATGTTCCGGCATCTGGAGCACCTGCGCCAGTTCATAAACCAAGACCATCATCGTCGTTGACGACGTCGACATCCGCGACTGGAAGGAAGTGGTCTGGGCGATGACGACGCGCATGGACGCGACGCGCGACACGACGCTGGTCGACAACTCACCGATCGACTACCTCGACTTCGCCAGCCCGGTGGCGGCCTCGGTTCCAAGATGGGCCTCGATGCGACCAGCAAATGGCCGGGCGAAACAGCCGCGAATGGGGGCGGCCGGTTGTCATGGATGAGGCGTGAAGAAGAAGGTCGACGCCATGTGGCGGGATCTTGGTCTGTAGGCGTTACGGTCATCCCGCTCGATCTGAACGACCTCGCCCAGGCCGAAATCTGGCTTGGCCTGCTCGATCACTACGCAGGACCCGATGGGTGGTGGCGATGGCCTGTCCGACTACGCCAAAGCTCAATCTCGTTCACCATCCGCAAGGTGCCCGGCTTCCACGGGGCGCTGGCCTGGCTCGACGGTCGTGCGGTCGGTCTGATCGACTGCTTCGCCGGGTTTTCCACTTTTGCCGCGCGGCCCTTGCTCAATGTTCCCGACGTCGTGGTGATCGTGGCTTGCGCGGCCGGGGCATCAGCAAGGCCCTGCTGGCTTGGGCTGAACAGCGCGCCAGCCAGCTAGGCTGCTGGAAAACTGACGCTGGAAGTTCTTTCCAGAAACTCGATGGCGATGGCATGCTATACATCGTTCGGGTTTTGCACCTATGTGCTCGACCCCAAGGCGGGCAATGCGCTGTTGATGCAAAAACCATTTCCGAGGACTGAGCCATGCAGGAACCTGTGCCACAAACTACGCCCGCACCTGATCTGCCAGGGCGTTCGCCCTCGCTCGTCCAGCTCACCCATTTCATTTACGGCCTGCATGCGATTGCGGTCATCGTTGGCATTACGTCAGCGGCGACCATCGCTGGCGGCTTCGTTTTTCAGGTTGCCGTCGCTCTGTGCGGTCTTTCTCAACTACCTCAAGCGCAGCGAGCGTCAACCAACACCTGGCTGGAAAGCCATTTTCGCTGGGAGATTCGCACCTTCTGGTTCTGCTGCTTGGTTTGTTTTCTATGGCCTGCTGGTCATCACCATCATCGGCATCCGCTCGCCTGGATATTGATCGCTATCCGGTTTGTGGGTCGGCTATCGCGTCATCCGCGGCTGGCTGGCCTTGTTTGGCGTCAGACCGGTCGGTTGATGCCGATGACCACTGCCTTGCCCGGAGACCAAAGCCCGGAGATTCCGCGCGGAATTTGACGGTTGAAGAACGCATCCGCCTGATTCGCGCCAGAGACGTTTTTGGTCACGCTGTCGGCAACATGGTGGGCATTCTGCTCGGCGGCGGGATTTTTTTTGCGCCGTATTGTTGAGCGCAGGTGTTTCGAACGAGGTCTTGGCAGCCTGGTTCGCCATCCTGGTGCTGCTGACTGGCACAGTGGCGCTCTATGAGCGCCATGTCAGGAGGGTTGGCCTGACACCGGAAAACGCAAACCGCTTTCTGCGCGTCCGGTTTCGCATGGTATTGCCATATCGGTGGCCTGCTACGGCGCGATTTTTCTGATGCCGGAGAACGCCAGCGATATCTCTCTGGTATTCCTTTTCATGCTCCGCGAGTTCGATGGTGACGGTGGCTTCCCGATGGGCTATGCCGCCGTGCCGTCGTTCTATCTGACGATGATTGCCGTGACGCTGTTTCCGCTGGCTATCTCTACGCTTATTCGCCTTTGTTCCCCGCATTCCATTGCGGCACTGATGTTGCGGTAACGCTGCCAGGTGGAATCATGATTCCCAAAAAGCACTACTCAACTCGCGCTGGGTCCGTTCCTCCATCAAGGCCAACGCCCAACTGATTGGTGAGGTTGCAGAACGAAAACGAGGTGGAGGCAGAACTGCTTGATTATCGCCAGAACCTGGAAAACCTGGTGGATGAAAGAACACTTGAGCTATCGGTGGCCAAGGAGGCTGCGGAGTCAGCCAATCGGGCCAAGAGCGCCTTCCTGGCCAACATGAGCCACGAAATTCGCACCCCGCTCAATGCCATTTCGGGCATGGTCTATCTGCTCAAGCGCACTGGTGTCACGCTCGAACAGACCGATCGGCTCAACAAGATCGACGGGGCCGGCAAGCATTTGATGAGCATCATCAACGACGTTCTCAGCCTGTCGAAAATCGAGTCGGGGCACATTACGCTGGAGTCGATCACCGTCTCGCCAGCGGGCATTCTGAACGAGGTAGCTGCCGTTCTTGCCGATGATGCCGCCGCGAAGTCCTTGTCACTGATTGTCGAGCCGTGCGACCTTCCCCTGTCCCTGAAAGGCGATCCGACCCGGATCAGACAGGCTTTGCTCAACTACGCCGGGAATGCCATCAAGTTCACCAAGGCTGGCGAAGTCCGCCTGCGCTGCCACTTGCTTGAAAGCTCAGCGGGAAGCGCACTGCTTCGTTTCGAGGCGTCCGATACCGGAATTGGCTTGTCGCCGGAGGCCCAGTCGCGGCTGTTCGCGCCTTTCGAGCAGGCCGATAACTCGACGACTCGAAAGCATGGCGGCACCGGACTTGGCTTGGTCATCACCCGGCGACTTTCCCGGTTGATGGGCGGGGATGCCGGGTGCGAGAGCGTTGAGGGCACCGGCAGCACGTTCTGGTTCACCGTTCGTCTTGAGGTCGTCCCGGCGCCACCCAAGCAACCTGCCCCCGACTGCCTCCTACTCCGGAGAAGCGGGCGAAGCGGCATTGCGGAAGGCTCAGGCCGGCAAGCTGATCCTGCTGGTCGAAGACAATCCGGTCAATCGCGAATTCGTCAAGAAATTGCTCGAAGACGTTTTGCTGTCAATCGATGTTGCCGAAGACGGACTCCAGGCGGTCGAGCGGGTGGAGAAAACCTGTTACGACGCAATCCTGATGGATGTTCAACTACCGAAACAGGATGGCCGGGAGGCAACCCGCCAGATTCGGCGCCTTGCAAATGGGAAGGCCGTCCCGATTCTTGCCATGACGGCTGATGCCTTTGCAGAGGATAAACAGGCATGCATGGAAGCGGGAATGGACGATTTCATGACCAAGCCGATCGATCCCGATATGTTCTACGCCAAGCTGCAGCATTGGCTGTCCGTGCCCAGGCAAACGCCGGATGCGGCTTAGCGGCCCTGCCTCTGCCTTGGCCTGATGGCCAGGGCGCTGCCAGATTCAAAATATTTCTTCAGGTCCTCAAGCGACCTGCCATAGCTGTGACGCAGTTGCTCGTCGTCGTAGCGATGTTCCGCGCCAACAGGGCAATCAACCCGCGCCAGGCAGGTGAACTGGCATTTTGACCCGGTGCGCCGGCGGTAGGCAATGCACTTCTGCAGCGAAAAATCCCCGCCTTCGAGGGGCGTTAGCGGGGCAAGCTGCGATGCAGGGCTTTTCCTGGCAGGTTTTGCAGGGGCTGCTGCGGTCGACCGGTAAAAAGGCAAAAAATCAGTATCGGCGAGCAGGGCGGCGCGGTAGGCGAACCAGCTGCCCCATTCGGTATCGATGCCGACCACGAAGGGCGAAGGTTGATGCCAGCCAGCCAGCGTGCCCAACTGCTGCAGGCCGACCGGCTGTTCGCCGGGGTAAAGCATCCGGTAGCGCCGGCCGGGCAGGTAGCCGGCAAACCAGTGGCTGACCGTTTGCCGGCAATAATCGTCGATCGGATGATCGCCACTGATGCCGCAGGCCTTGACGCATTCCCAGAGGTGTCGCCCGCCGTGGCCGAGCAGGATCAGTTGCCGGTAGCCGTCGGTGTCGCCCAGCGTGGCCATTACCTCGGTCGGCAGCGCATCCAGGTTGAAGACGTGCTGCCGGTTGATGCCGGACTGGTTCAGGAGATCAGCCGGAAAGGCCGGGTGTTCATTCATTTTCCAGCGCCGGCATCTTTTCGCCCGCCCGCCGCTGGGCAACCCAGACGAGCAGGGCGTCAATGGCCGCGCCACCGGTCTGGGCGCGCGGATGGTTGATGAAGAAAGTGACGGCATGCCGCCGGCCCTGGCTGTCCAGCGCGAATCCGGCGGCGGTTTTCACGCTGTCGAGCGTGCCGGTCTTGATGTGGGCGCGGCCCGTGGCATCGGAGCCGTTGAGCCGTTTCTTCATCGTGCCGTCGATGCCGACGATCGGCATGCTGGCCACGAACTCCGGCATCACCGGGCTGCGCCAGGCGTCAAGCAGCAGGCGGTTGAGGCTGTCGGCGCTGATCCGCTCGCTGCGTGAAAGGCCGGAGCCGTTGTCGAGGACCAGTTCGGCAAAGCGCAGATTACGGCCGGCCAGCCAGTCGGCGATGCGCTGCCGGGCGCGCTCGGCGGTGGCGGGGGCGCTATCGCTGCCGATGCTCAGGAAAACCTGCCGCGCCATGACGTTGTTGCTGAACTTGTTGATATCGCGCACCGCGTCGGCCAGCGGCGCCGATTCGTGCTGGGTGAGCAGCCTGGCGCCGACTGGCACACTGCCGGGGCGGACCTGGCCATTCAGTGTACCGCCGAGCTCCTTCCAGAGCGCGCGGATCAGTCCACTGGTTTGGGCCTCGGCGGACAATGGCGCCAGACTAAGCGGCTTTTCGCCACACAGTGCCGAGTAACTGCCGGTGAACTCCAGCCGATTGCCGTTGTTTTCCGGCATCAGCCGAACCTGGATCAGATCCTTCCAGTTGCTGCCGCAGGCGCCGTCGCCAGCGCGCAACTGGTTGTCGATACGCAGGCCCTCGCTCGGCGTTTCCATGAGCACGCGGGGCGCCCGTTGTCGGCTTGCAGCGTGAAGCGCAGGGCGCGGAAATTAAGCAGAAAGCCGTCAGGCCCCACGTTGTAGGGGCGCATCGGCTTGTCGTCGAAGGCGCCGGGGTCGATGGCCGGGATGTTGAAAACGCTGCGGTCGATCACGATATCGCCGTCGATCCGGCGAATGCCGCGCACCTGTATCTGGCGGAGCAGGGCGGTCAGGTGCTCGATGGCAAAGCGCGGGTCGCCGCTGCCGCGCAGGTGCAAATTGCCATTCAAATTCCCGTCGACCGCGGCATTCTCCGTCCAGGCTGTCGTTTTCCACGTGTAGGCCGGTCCCAGCAAGTCGAGCGCGGCGTAGGTGGTGACCAGCTTCATGACCGATGCCGGGTTCATCGCGCGGCCGGCATTGTGGGCAACCAGAGGGGTGCCGGCATCGACCGGCTGGACCACGACGGCGACGCTGGTGGCCGGAATCTGCGCCGCTTTGAGGGCCTGCAGCACGGTGGGCGGCAGGTCGGCGCGGGCCAGGCTGGCCGCTGTGGCCAGTGCCAACAAGCCGATGTTTAGCCGCAGAGTGCTTTGTTTCGGAACGTTTGGCGTCGGGTTGGGCTGGAACATGGCAAAAAAAAGGGAGCTCGAAAGCCCCCATTGTAGTCGCTGCAAATGGCCGCTCAGCGTCGATAGAGCTCGAACGATGCGATCACCGCCTCAAGCTGGTGCGAGGTCTGGAGCAGGTCTTCGGAAATTTCCTTGGCCGCATTGGCCGAGTAGGTGTTTTGCTCGATCAGGTCGGTAATCTGCTGCATACTGCCGGCAACTTCCTCGGCGGCGATACCTTGTTGCCGCGCTGCGTCAGAAATCTGGCTGGCCATCAGCGATACCTGGCTCGACGAGTTCGTTATGCCTTCGAGTCCGGCAACGCTCTCGCGCAACATGCCGATGCCGGTATCCACTTCCTGCGCGGCAAGGTCCATGCTGGCCACGGCCTGTGCGGTCACCGACTGAATCTCGTTGACGGTGTTGTTGATGTCAGCCGTCGACGTTGTCGTTCTTTCGGCCAGCTTGCGAACTTCGTCGGCAACAACGGCAAAACCTCGGCCCTGTTCGCCGGCCCGGGCGGCCTCGATGGCCGCGTTAAGGGCGAGCAGGTTGGTCTGGCTGGCAATGTCGGCAATAACGCGGGTGATGTCGCCAATCTTGGCAATCGACTTGTTAAGCTGGTCGATCGTGGCGTTCGAGGCGGTGACAGCCTCGACGACACGTGTCGTTGCCGCCATGCTCTGGCTGATGTTGGTGTTGCTGAGCTTGACCTGGGTCTGCGAGTCGCGGGCTGCCGATGCGGTTTCCTCTGCATTGGCCGCTACTTCCTGAACCGACTGGCTGAATTCCTCGGTGGCTGCAGCCACGCCTTCGACACTGGCCTGTTGCTGCACGGACTGCGTCGAGACCTGGATCATTTGCGCCTCTAGCAGCTTGCTTCGCTCGTCAATACTATTTGCCGCCGTGCTGATTTCGTCGAGCATGGCTTTGATGGTGCCTTTGCATGACCCCGAGGTTACATAGCAACAGACCCGTTTCATCGCGCCCATGGATGTCGATCTCGTCGGTCAGTTTTCCTTCGCTGATCCGGTCGAAATGGGCAACGGCCTTGCGCATCGGGGCGACGATGGAGCGAATAAGAAGGCCGCCGCCGACCAGTGTGATCAAGACTGCAAAGATCATCAGCCCGATGCTTGTGTTGCGCACCGAGGCATATTCCTTCTCCGCCTTGACGTAACGCGCTTCGGCGTCGCTGCTGAGTTGCTGGATCAGCGCCTCGCCGTTGCGACGGAGCTCAGCATAGAGCGGGTTGATCTTGGTCAGCAGAACCACGTTCGTCTCGTTGAACTTGCCCTCTGCTATCAGGCCACGGGCGGCGTTGACGCCCTCCTTCGAGAATTTCTCGCGGCTTTCGGAGAACTTGTCGAGCAAGGCCTTCTGGGTGTCGGTCAGCGTCAGCTTCTTCAGGGTTTCGAGCAGGCTGTTGATTTCCTCGCGATTTTTCAATGTCGCATTGACGTGCATGTCGACAGGATGTTCATGCATTTTGACGAAGGGACTCGTCGGATCGTGCTGCAGGGCCAGCATGACTTGCGAACGATTGTCGGCGAGCAGGAACATCATGCGACTGACCGTATTCGACGGCACGAGATTCTCGCGATACATCGAATTCAGTTCCTGATTGGTTTCAGCAAGGTTGCGCAGGCCGAAAAATCCGATTATTCCCATCAGAACGAGCAGCGCACCCATTGCAGCCCACAGGCGAGCAGCGAGCGGAATGCTGCGCCGAGCGTTTTCCGGCAGCTTGCCGGTGCTGCCGGCCGCCCGGTAGAGCGCCTCGGCAGCCTGTTTCTTGTCCGCTGCCAGCGGCGTACGTACCGACATGTAGCCGGTGATTTCGCCATTTTTCTTGAGAGGAACAACAAAGGCTTCGACCCAGTAATAGTCCCCGTTTTTGCAGCGATTCTTGACGGCTCCGCGCCACGGAAGGCCGGCCTTGACCGTCTTCCAGAGGTCAGCGAAGGCGGCTGCGGGCATTTCCGGGTGGCGGACAACGTTGTGACTGCTGCCGATCAGTTCTGTCCGGGTGAAACCGCTGATAGCGACAAAAGCATCATTGGCCTGGGTGATGATGCCCTTGAGGTCGGTTTTGGAGACCAGGTAACAGTTCGGCGGAAAGAGGACTTCCCTCTGCGTAATAGGTTGGTTGTTTTTCATTGACGGGCCTCGTTGCTGGCGATATCGCGTTTGTCTAATGTTGCAAAAATACCAAAATCAAACGTTAATGGCTAGTATTTTTTATGACTTTGGGCATGTCGAATTTCTTCTGAAATTTGTGCTCACCCGGCGCTTCGCTTCTCAGTGCGGGTGACAGCAAACGGAAAAATTTCAACGCTCGCCCTTGAAATAGCTCTCTACCACCCCTATTATTAGCACTCACCAGAGACGAGTGCTAACAAACCGCCCGCTCTGGTCCCGTAACCGCGCCTGGCGCGGCCGGCCAATTTTCCGAGTGTTGCAATTCATTTTCAGGAGTCAGATTTATGAATATCCGTCCTTTGCACGACCGAGTGATCGTCAAGCGCGTTGAAGCCGAGCGCACCACTGCATCCGGCATCGTCATCCCCGATTCCGCTGGCGAAAAGCCGGATCAGGGCGAAGTCCTGGCCATCGGCCCGGGCAAGCGTGACGACAACGGCAAGCAGATCGCTCTGGACGTCAAGGTTGGCGACCGCGTTCTGTTCGGCAAGTACGCCGGCCAGGCTGTCAAGGTCGATGGCCAGGAAGTCCTGGTCATGCGTGAAGAAGACATCATGGGCGTTCTGCAGAAGTAAGTTCTGCATCCTCGAAATGACGGTTGATCCCGCGGTCAACCGGAAAAATTGATCAAAATTCAGGAGCTATTAAATGGCAGCTAAAGAAGTCAAATTCGGTGATTCCGCCCGCGCCCGCATGGTCGAAGGCATCAACATCCTGGCCGACGCGGTCAAGGTTACCCTTGGTCCTAAGGGTCGTAACGTGGTGCTCGAGCGCTCCTACGGTGGCCCGACGGTCACCAAGGACGGCGTTTCCGTCGCCAAGGAAATCGAACTGAAAGACAAGTTCGCCAACATGGGCGCCCAGATGGTCAAGGAAGTTGCTTCCAAGACCTCCGATATCGCTGGTGACGGCACCACGACCGCTACCGTTCTGGCCCAGGCTATCGTCCGCGAAGGCATGAAGTACGTTGCCGCCGGCATGAACCCGATGGATCTGAAGCGCGGTATCGACAAGGCTGTCATCGCCACCATCGCCGAGCTGAAGGCTTTCTCCAAGCCCTGCACGACGACCAAGGAAATCGCTCAGGTTGGCTCCATTTCCGCCAACTCTGATGGCGACATCGGCGAAATTATCGCCAATGCCATGGAAAAGGTCGGCAAGGAAGGCGTCATCACCGTTGAAGATGGCAAGTCACTGGCCAACGAACTCGACGTCGTCGAAGGCATGCAGTTCGACCGCGGCTACCTGTCGCCGTACTTCATCAACAACGGCGACAAGCAGCAAGCCCTGATGGAAAACCCGTTTGTCCTGCTCTACGACAAGAAAATTTCCAACATTCGCGACCTGCTGCCGATCCTGGAACAAGTTGCCAAGGCCGGCCGTCCGCTGCTCATCATCGCTGAAGATGTCGATGGCGAAGCCTTGGCGACCCTGGTCGTCAACAACATCCGTGGCATCCTGAAGACCGTTGCCGTCAAGGCCCCGGGCTTTGGCGATCGTCGCAAGGCCATGCTGGAAGATATCGCCATCCTGACTGGCGGTACCGTCATCGCCGAAGAAACCGGTTTGTCGCTGGAAAAGGCTGTCCTGAAGGATCTGGGCCAGGCCAAGCGCATCGAAGTTTCCAAGGAAAACACCATCATCATCGACGGTGCCGGCGAAGCCGACATGATCCAGGCGCGCGTCAAGCAGATCCGCACCCAGATCGACGAAGCGACTTCCGATTACGACAAGGAAAAGCTGCAGGAACGTGTTGCCAAGCTGGCTGGCGGCGTTGCCGTCATCAAGGTTGGTGCAGCCACCGAAGTCGAAATGAAGGAAAAGAAGGCCCGCGTTGAAGATGCACTGCACGCTACCCGTGCTGCGGTTGAAGAAGGCGTTGTGGCTGGCGGCGGCGTTGCGCTGATCCGTGCTCGTGCTGCTGTCGGCAAGATCAAGGGCGACAACCACGATCAGGATGCCGGCATCAAGATCGTTCTGCGCGCCATGGAGCAGCCGCTCCGCGAAATCGTCGCCAACTCCGGTGACGAGCCGTCTGTCGTCGTCGACAAGGTGCAGCGTGGCAAGGGTAACTACGGTTATAACGCGGCCACCGGTGAATACGGCGACATGGTTGAAATGGGCGTGCTCGATCCGACCAAGGTGACCCGCACTGCACTGCAGAACGCTGCGTCCATCGCTGGCCTGATGCTGACCACCGAATGCATGGTTGCTGAACTGGCTGAAGACAAGCCGGCCGGCGGCATGCCCGACATGAGTGGTATGGGCGGTATGGGTGGTATGGGCGGCATGGGAATGTAATTCCCTGCCTAGCCTCACCGCTGTGAAGAGCCCCGCCTAGTGCGGGGCTTTTTTTGTTTGCGCAAAATTCGCCGCGCCGCTGATTGCCTTGATCTGCCTTATAACTTTTGTAACGGTCTGTAAGTTAGTTGTAAGACGCCACACCTACATTACGCTTCGCAGCAATGCCTCTATAAACAAAATCTGAGGAGCAAATCAATGCAAGACACCCTTGATCGGATTACAGCCAATCCGAAATTCCTGGAGTTTGTTGCCATGCGCAGCACCTACTCCATCATTATGGCTATCGTCAGTGCCGCCGCTTACTACGGCTTCATCCTGCTGGTTGCATACAACAAAGAGTTCCTGGCCCAGAAAATCGGCGAAGGCTACACCATGAGCATCGGCGTGCCGATTGGCGTGGGTGTCATCCTCTTCACCATCATCCTGACCTGGATTTACGTTCGCCGCGCCAACACCGAGTTCGACGCGATCAACGAAGCCCTCATCAAGGAGGCACAGAAGTAAGATGACTAAACTGACCAAGATCCTTCTCGGCCTTCTGGCGCTCGCTGCTGCCGGCGGTGCCATTGCTGCCGGTGCCGATATGGGCGAAACCCAGAAGCAGGCTACCAACTGGACCGCGATCGCCATGTTCGCCATCTTCGTTGGCGGCACGCTCTACATCACCAAGTGGGCAGCTTCCCAGACCAAGTCTGCGGCTGACTTCTACACCGGCGGTGGCGGTATCACCGGCTTCCAGAACGGCCTGGCAATCGCCGGCGACTATATGTCCGCCGCGTCCTTTCTGGGTATTTCCGGTCTCGTGTTCGCCAACGGCTTCGACGGCCTGATCTTCTCGATCGGCTGGCTGGTCGGCTGGCCGGTCATCACCTTCCTGATGGCCGAGCGTCTGCGTAACCTGGGTAAGTTCACGTTCGCTGACGTGGCTTCCTACCGTTTCTCGCAGACCCCGGTTCGTATCTTCGCTGCTTCCGCCTCCCTGGTCATCGTCGCCTTCTACATGATTGCGCAGATGGTCGGTGCCGGTCAGCTGATCAAGGTGCTCTTCGGCATGGAATACATGTACGCCGAAATCCTCGTCGGCGTCGTGATGCTGATGTACGTGCTCTTCGGCGGTATGACCGCAACGACCTGGGTGCAGATCATCAAGGCCTGTATGCTGCTGTCCGGTGCGACCTTCATGGCCGTCTCCGTGCTGTTGCAGTTCGGTTTCTCGCCGGAAGCGCTGTTCACCAAGGCTGTTGAAATACACACCAAGAAGGATGCCATCATGGGTCCGGGTGCACTGATCAAGGATCCGATCTCCGCCATCTCCGTCGGTATGGCACTGATGTTCGGTACCGCTGGTCTGCCGCACATCCTGATGCGCTTCTTCACCGTGCCGAACGCCAAGGAAGCCCGCAAGTCGGTTGCCTGGGCAACCACCTGGATCGGTTACTTCTACATCCTGACCTTCATCATCGGTTTCGGCGCCATCACCAACCTGATCGCCAACCCGACCGAGTTCTACATCGGTGGTGAAATCGCCAAGGGCCTGAAGGGCGGCGGCAACATGGCTGCTGTGCATCTGTCGAAGGCTGTCGGCGGTGACCTGTTCCTGGGCTTCATCTCGGCTGTGGCTTTCGCAACGATTCTGGCTGTGGTTGCCGGTCTGACCCTGTCGGGTGCGTCTGCTGTGTCGCATGACTTGTACGCGTCCGTGTTCAACAAGAACTGTACGTCCGAGCAGGAACTGCGCGTCTCCAAGATCGCTACCATCTTCCTCGGTATCCTGGCCATGGTTCTGGGTATTGCCTTCGAAAAGGAAAACGTTGCCTACATGGTGATGCTGGCCTTCACGATCGCTTGCTCGTCGAACTTCCCGGTTCTGTTCATGTCCGTGCTCTGGAAGAACTGCACGACGCGTGGCGCCGTGGTCGGTGGCTTCGTCGGTCTGGTTATGGCTGCTGTTCTGACCGTGGGCTCCGCCTCGGTCTGGGAGGCTGTCCTGCACAATCCGAAGGGCTCCGCCTGGTTCCCGTACAACTCTGCTGCCATCTTCTCGATGACTGCCGCGTTCTTCACGATCTGGCTGGTGTCCATTCTGGACAACTCCGCTCAGGCCCAAAAAGAACGTGCTCTGTACCCGTCTCAGCAGCTGCGTTCCGAGACTGGTCTGGGTGCTTCTGGCGCCAGCGGTCACTAATATCAGGCGAGCAATCGTCAGCAAAAAGCCCGGGGAAACCCGGGCTTTTTTTTGTTCTGAATTTTGATGGTTTTTTCCGGTCGACCGCAGAAGTCCGCCCCGAAATGCATGATTCACAAAAATGCGGGCGAGCTTGTACGCTGCGGGAAGCGCAGGGCGGTTTATTTGATAGACTGTGGGACTTGGGGCGAGAAAAAACGGTAGGGGGCCGCCCAGTGCAGGTCGGGCAACCCCCTGAGTAGCGGCATGCGCCGCGTACTCCAGAGACCATAAAAGGAGAACAGCCCGAATAGAATAATGCGACAAGCTTACAGAAATCTTACGCCGGCTCAGGCCAAACAGAACCATGCGCATACTTATTGCTGAAGACGACACCATCATCGCCGATGGCCTTTCCCGCTCGCTGCGTCAGGGCGGTTACGCCGTAGACTGGGCAGCCAATGGCGTGGAGGCAGACGCCGCATTGCTGACGGTGTCCTATGATTTGCTCATTCTCGATCTCGGCTTGCCGAAGCTGTCCGGGCTCGACCTGCTCAAGCGCATTCGCGCGCGCAACTCACAGTTGCCGGTGCTCATCCTTACTGCTCTTGATGGCACGGGCGACCGCGTCAAGGGGCTGGATCTCGGGGCTGATGATTACATGGTCAAGCCCTTCGAGCTGCCCGAGCTCGAAGCGCGGGTTCGCGCCCTGACCCGCCGTTCGGCTGGAACCTCGCCAACCATTCAGTGCGGTGCGCTGAGCTACGATCAAGTCGGTCGGGTGGCTCTGATCAACGGCGAAGCCCTCGAACTATCAGCTCGCGAAGTCGGGCTTCTCGAAGTCCTGCTCAGTCGCATGGGCCGCCTTGTCAGCAAGGATCAGCTGGTCGATCATCTTTGTGGCTGGGGTGACGAGGTCAGCCACAACGCCATTGAGGTTTACGTTCATCGATTACGCAAGAAAATTGAAACCGGGGGCGTGAAGATCGCGACCGTTCGCGGCTTGGGCTACTGCCTTGAGCGACCACAAAGCGAGTAACCAGCCGGGGCCGGGTTCTGAATCCGAGCGCTCGCTGTTTGGCGAGATTCTCGACTGGATGTTGGCGCCCCTGCTGTTCGTCTGGCCGCTCAGCATTGCCTTCACCCATTACTTCGCCAACAACGTTGCCAATTACCCCTACGATCAGGCGCTGCGTGAGCATGTCACGGCAATCGCCCGTCAGGTAAAGCTCGTCAACGGCAAACCCTTGCTATCGTTGCCGGCCTCTGCTCGCGCCATGTTGCGAGCTGACGAGACTGATAGCGTCTATTTTCATGTCATCTCCGGAGATGGAAAGCTGCTGGCCGGTGACAAGGATCTCCCGACTTTGGCGTTGCCGTCGGACGATTCAGTCATGCCTG
Organism: Betaproteobacteria bacterium; assembly: GCA_016705475.1. GTDB lineage: Bacteria > Pseudomonadota > Gammaproteobacteria > Burkholderiales > Rhodocyclaceae > Azonexus. Next base: position 16,593 of record JADIYD010000007.1, read on the forward strand.
GCGAAGTCTATATGCGCGATTCTGATTTCAAGGGGCAGGACCTCCGTCTGGCCTACACCTATCTCGCCGAGCCACAAATGACCCGGTCGCAGTGGGTGCTTATTGAAGTCGGCGAGACAACTGATAAACGCAGCCAGTTAGCCAACAAGATCGTAGCCAGCGTGATTCTTCCGCAGTTCATCATCATTCCGCTCGCCGTCATGCTTGTCTGGTTTGGCCTGTCGCGCGGTTTGCGGCCCTTGACCCGTCTGCGCCAGACCATCGAGGCGCGTGGAACCCAGTGACCTCTCGCCTATCGCTACCCGACGCGTCCCCGAAGAACTGGAGCCGCTGGTCGAAGCCTTCAACGAAATGCTCGAGCGCATGAAGCGCAGCGTTACGGCACAACAGCGCTTTGTTGCCGATGCTGCCCACCAGATGCGGACCCCGCTGACCGGTCTCAAGACGCAGGCCCAGTTTGCCATTCGTGAAACCGATCCGGAGGCACTGCGTCACGCCTTGCGTCAGATAGCGACAGGCGTTGACCGCGCTGGCCGACTGATCAACCAACTGCTGACTTTGGCGCGCACTGAGGGTGGCGAAGCTACGCAGCAAAAACACCAGCCGCTCGATTTGGCGGAATTGATTCGCGACGTCGTGACCGACTGGGTGCCGGTGGCCATGCACAAGAATATTGATCTCGGATTTGAGTCAGACAAGTCGGCCATGATCGTTGGCGATTCATTCCTGCTGACCGAGCTCGCCAAGAACCTGCTCGACAACGCCTTGCGCTACACCCCGGAGGGGGGGCACGTAACCTGTCGAATCGTCGTCAATCCGGCAACCGTGCTGTTGGAGGTTGAGGACAACGGGGTCGGCATCAGCGAAGAGCAGGCAGAACTCGTCTTCGAGCGATTCTACCGGGTGGACGACGCGACAACTGAAGGCAGTGGCTTGGGCCTTGCCATAGTTCAGGAAATCGCCATGCAGCACGGCTCGCGTGCCAGCCTGCGGCCGAGACCCCATGGCCGTGGCGCAGTTGCGCATGTCGCTTTTGCCGCCTGGCATCCCCGGTCCCCCGCTGCCCCCCCCTGACGATTTCTCTGAGCTTTACCGCCAATCGCCACCAATCGGTACATGAGTCCGCAAAAACACCTCCGGCTGGTTGCGGAGCAGCAGTGACATCGCTATAATGCGCCCTCGTTTGGCCAATTAGCTCAGTTGGTAGAGCAGCGGATTGAAAATCCGCGTGTCCGTGGTTCGATTCCGCGATTGGCCACCAAGAACAAGTACTAAGTAGTCCGAAGAAGGCCAGAAACCCCAGCAAACACAAGGGTTCTGGCCTTTTTCACGTCCTAGGTAGTCCAAAGCCGTCTATTGCAATCTGACGGTAAGTGACGGTAGATTTGACGGTAACTCGCAGTTACCGTAAAGGAGTTACCGTCATGCCGCTCTCAGATACCTCTATTCGCAACGCAAAATCGCCAGAAAAGCCGATCAAATTGGCCGATGGTGGCGGCTTGTATTTGCTTTTGAAACCCAATGGAGCAAAGTGGTGGCGGCTGGATTACCGCTTTGCCGGCAAGCGGAAAACCCTTTCCATGGGGGTTTATCCAGAGGTTGGTTTGAAGGCTGCACGTGACAAGCGTGATGAAGCCAAGCGACTGCTTGCTGACGGAATTGATCCTGGTGAAAATCGGAAGATTCAGAAAGCAGCTCGTACCGAGCGTTCGGAGAACAGTTTCGAGGTTGTTGCTCGTGAGTGGTTTGCCAAGTTTTCTCCAAACTGGGCTGATAGTCATGCCGTCAAGATCATTCGCCGATTGGAGCGAGACGTCTTCCCCTGGCTTGGCGCTCGACCGATTGCTGAGATCAAAGCTGCTGAGCTGCTGCGCGCAATCAAAAAAACAGAGAGTCGTGGTGTCCTGGAAACGGCTCACCGTGCGTTGCAAAACTGCAGTCAGATATTTCGATATGCAGTGGCACATGGCTTGTGCGAGAGAGATCCATCGACCGATCTGCGGGGAGCTCTTCCTCCCGTCAAAGGACGGCATTTCGCGGCAATTATTGATCCGGCTGGCGTAGCCAAGTTGCTACGTTCCTTTGATGACTTCAAGGGTAGCTATGTCGTGCTTTGTGCCCTGAAGCTAGCGCCCTTGTTTTTTGTCCGCCCTGGTGAATTGCGCAAGGCAGAGTGGGAGCAGATTGATCTTGATTCCGGACAGTGGAGTTATACAGCGACAAAGACGGATACTGCGCACCTGGTTCCGCTTGCATCACAGGCTGTGGCAATTCTCAGAGATCTATTTGCGCTGACGGGACATGGTCGCTATGTCTTTGCAGGCAGAGATCCGCAACGGCCGATGTCAGAAAACACCGTGAACGCTGCATTGCGTCGGCTGGGGTATGACACGCAAAAAGACATTACAGGCCATGGCTTTCGTGCCATGGCACGGACAATTCTGCACGAGGAGTTGCACTTCGATCCGGTGGTAATTGAGCACCAGTTAGCACATTCTGTGCCAGATGCGCTCGGCACTGCGTATAACCGCACCAAGTTTATAAAAGAGCGAAGGGTAATGATGCAAACTTGGGCTGATTACCTCGAAGGACTGAAGGCTTCAGATAAATAGACCACCCTTCTGACGCCTGTGCTCGCAGACTCTCGGTCATAGCAGAAGCTGGCATCATATCTCCCAGCCAAATAAAATCAGGATCCGCCATGAAACTCCCTCCGATCGAGTTGCGATACGAGAATAGCCTGCCAAAATCACTTGGTGAGCTGCTGAAAGGTATTCTCTATCCATCTGATCCACCTGATAACCATCGATCATTTTTCGAGGTGGTGATGGCAGCGAAATCTGCCAATGATGAAGGCAGGGCGGACTCGGATGAAGGTATCAGGTGCAAAGTCGAGTTCAGTAAGGAGCCCAAGGAAGACGTCTATTTTTACGCGTATATCCAGTATCTCGGCATGGCGTTGCACTACCTTGAACAGTCCAAAAATGACGCAGCGTGGTATTACTACGCTCAATCACGGTACTACAGAGGGCTTTTGGATACGCGACAGTCTGTATTGCGTCAAATTGAAGCCGAATTTCAAAGTATTGAGGCAAAACAAAAAGGCGGGAAAAACAAAGCAATCAGAGATACAGGCGCAATGAAGGATGAATTTATAAAAATAATTGAAAACCCACCTGATGGTAGATGGAAAAGCAGAAAGCAGCTTCTGGATATTGCCATTCCAAGGCTAGAAAAGTTTCATTATTCAACTGGCCAAGTGCTGCCTTATTTTGAATACATAGACCCTAGAGTCAGAGTGTGGTTATGCGATGATCTGCGCATCATCAAGGCTTTCGTTGATAACTCGGCCGATCCGAATCAGGCAATACATGACTTGTCTGAAAAAAGTAGCGATCCGAATAGCAATTTCGGATCATGACTTGCGATCACCGCTGCAGATTTGATTGATCAATATTGCGGTTCGGAATTTCAGAATGCTTAATCTTCTTGATTTTTTGTTTTGGGAAAGCGCCCTTTCCAAAGCTACGAAAACCAGTTGATGAATCAAACTGCATGAAGAAATCAACTTTTGCCATATAGGTTGCCACGACGTCTTTTAGCAAACGAATGATTTCAATATCTCCCCGTTGAAATACTCCGACGCATAAATCCTTGTAATTTTCTTTATTTCCATTGCAGTTGTAATACTGCCCTAATCCCTCTGTTGCAAATCCCTCCCAAGTTTCGCCGATAATTTTCCCGATTACGACATCCTGCCTAAGCTTTGTCCCGTCTAGAAAAAATAAGAAGTGATGGTGGTATCCTTTCTTGAGCCCAACCTCAAGCTTCCAAGCGTAGGTTATTAGCGAGTCGTTGAATTTTTGTCAATCTGCTTCAGTAGTTTCTGTCGATGATCTCTAACATCGGCAAGTGTAAGTTCCTTCTCGTAGCCATGCATTGATTCATGGTGCTCCTTATACGATAAGTCAATTCGTATCACCATGACTTTTGGGTTGGCACCAAATACAGCATCAATCAGGCCGCGTAACTGCCTTTCGTTTTTTCGTGATCTTCTCAGGTAGTTCTTTAGCTTGGCCTTGAAAACGTTTCCGTTGACCTCTGCCCGAAAAGCGTCAACGAAGCTATTAAGGCCGTCAACAAGCTCTTGCTCGCCAACTGAATCATTCCGCCACCTTGGTGATCTCGTTTTATCAACGAGCTCTGCTTCCTCGATCATTGAGAAAATACGATCAAGCATCGGATTAAAAACGTGCTTCGGAAAATGACTACGCAAATCATCAAAGTCAACATTAAGCAGGATGTTAATAATATCCATGCCTAGTGCGCTATCAGTAATTTGCGTGCTGTTTTTTTTCTGTCCCTTCGTTTTAAACAAAACCGATTTTGTGCTGGCCAATCCCATGCCGATGGACATTAGTTTAATGATCTTGCCTGCAGCCAATGCTTCTTCGTTTAGAATTGTTATAACTTCGTTCTGGCTATTCCTTTTGTAAGTCGCAGTTGACTTCAAGAATGCTTTAATAACCTGATCAAGAATGCCTCGCTTCATTTTCTTCACCTAATACATTGCCAAGTAAAAAGTTACTACTCCTACACCAATAGTTTTCTCGCTAATAGTACGGTGATAAACATAAGCCAAGGAATATCGCCTATGAACCACTGCAAAATTGGTACAAATCAGACAACCAACCTACTTGAAACCACTTATAATTTGTTATTCATCTAATAACATAAACTCCAAGAGGGTTTCGGCATCTGGCAAACAAATATCGACTGTGACCCATGGTTGTTTTGAATCGAAGCTTGAGAATTGGGTTGAGAAAGTTAGTGCTCTGAACCAACAACTCCGCGCTCTTTACGTTCAGCAATCCACCGATCAATTTCTGTTGAATCCCAGCCAACTGAATGGACGCCAAGCTTGAAGCGTTTAGGGAAGTCCGGCGCGTAGTACTTGGATTCCGGGTTAAGGCGATCGTAGATTCCGCTACGGGAAAGTCCGGTCCGCTCACAGACTTCCTTGATGCGCAACACCCTTCTCTGACCCTGAGTTGCTTGAGACATATTTCCTCCAATTGCGATGTGATGTTGCGCACTCTAGAATTTTTCTCAAGGCAGATAAATGCTCCTGCTGCAGTAAAAAATTAATGCGCAACAAGCGCCTCTTCATCTGAGACAAAGGCCAAGTGCCTGGGCAATTGAACATAGCTGGACCTTGATGCGGTGCGTGCCGTAGCCCGGTGGAAAGCTCTAGCTCGTCACCCAAGCAATGCTTTGGGAGGGGATGTCTGCTGGAAAGTTAGTAGGAAAAGGCTTGGAAAGTTAGTTCCACCGTGTTTTTAAACAAAGGCTTAGTCCATCCTGCATCTGAACCCGGTTAGGTTGCATATATAGCAACTGAAGACTAGGCCGCCCTGGCCTTCAAACCCTAGTTTCCATCCCTTCGAGAGCCCGTACCTGCAGAGGTACGGGCTCTTTTCATTTCCAGGAGAAAAACCATGCGTACCAAATGTCCCATCTGCCGTTCGACCAACATCCATCGTCTGCACACTGCTAGAAGGATTGGCAGCACGGCAGGTGCCGTCGGTGGTGCTGCAACCGGTGCCGGAGGTGCTATGTCCGGTGCACACGCTGGCGCAGCCGTAGGTGCCGTCGGTGGTCCTGCCGGCATGCTGCTCGGTGGTCTTGCTGGTGCCATCCTCGGTGGCCTGCTCGGTGGTGCAGCCGGATCGATAGCCGGCGGCAAAGTCGGAGATGTCGTCGACGAAAAAGTCCTCGGCAATTTTCAGTGCGGTGATTGCGGCCACGTCTTCAGCGACCACTGATCTGCCGTTATCCCCATTCATCTTTCAAGGAGCCTCAAATGGCACACCAAGTTCAACAAATGGCGTATGTCGGGGAGACACCCTGGCATGGCCTTGGCAACGAGCTCACTCCGCAGCAGGCCATCGAAGTCTGGGCAGAGCAATCCGGCATGTCCTTCCAGATTCTCGAAACCCCTGTCCGTTTCATGGCCGAATCAGCTGGTCCTCTCGGGTCCATCAAAACCTTCGCCGATCAGAAAGTGCTGTATCGCTCAGACACGCAAGACGCACTGTCGGTTGTTTCCAACCGTTACCAGGTTGTCCAGCCCAGTGAGGTTCTGGAGTTCTACCGTGACCTCACGCAAGTCGCTGGCTACGAACTGGAAACCGCCGGGGTGTTGAAAGGCGGGAAAAAATTTTGGGCACTGGCACGCACCGGCCAATCATCCGCCTTGAAGGGTAACGATGTCGTCCAGGGCTACTTGCTGCTCGCCACGTCCTGTGACGGCACACTGGCCACCACGGCGATACCGACCACGGTTCGTGTGGTCTGCAACAACACGCTGACCATTGCCGTAAATGGTGCCGTCTCGGCGATCAAGGTGCCACACAACACCCGATTCGATGCGCAGGCGGTCAAGCAGCAACTTGGCATTGCCGTCTCGCAGTGGGATGGCTTCATGTACCGGATGCGGACGTTGGCTGAACGCAAAGTGAAGAGCCATGAAGCAATGGCGTATTTCCTCAGGGTTCTGTGTGAAGTTGATCCCAACAGTTCTGACCTGTCGAATCTGACCAATGAACGTGCGCTGTTGAAGGTGCAATCGCTCTACGACGGCCAAGGTCGTGGTGCCGAACTGGAAGCGGCTAAAGGGACCGCATGGGGATTGCTCAATGCTGTCACCGAGTACGTCGATCACGAGCGACGGGCACGCAGCCCGGAGTTCCGCTTGGACTCAGCATGGTTCGGCCAAGGTGCTGTCATCAAGCAGCGTGCGCTCGATACAGCACTGAAGCTTGTCGCGTAGTTCTCTTCTCGCCTCCCAGTCTTTTCCCTTCGATTGCCCGGTTCGGTGTTTGCCGACCGGGCTTTTTGTCGTCTGACGATCGTGAGCGGATTCCCGTTCTGGCATTCCTATCCAAACTCTGGAGAACATCATGGCACTACCCTCAATCCCTTTATCACCCACCCAATCGCCACGACCGGCATTGCGGCTGGTCAGCACCAAGGCTTTGCCTCGCGAAGATTGGCTCAATGTCCGTCGGCAAGGCATTGGCAGTTCCGATGCTGCCGCTGCCGTTGGTTTGAATCCCTACAAATCCCAGCTCGAACTCTGGTTGGAAAAAACTGGCCGTGATGGCCTATTGCCCAAGACTGATCCCCTCGACGAGGAGAGCCCTGCTTACTGGGGGAATATCCTCGAACCCATCGTGGCAGCGCACTACACCCGGCGTTTCGGCAATCGTGTACGTCGTATCAATGCGGTCCTTCAGCATCCTGATCCCCAGTTGCACTGGATGCTGGCCAATATCGACCGGGAGGTCATTGGCACAACGGACGTCCAGATCCTTGAATGCAAAACCGCCGGCATTAACGGTGCTCGCCTGTGGAAGGAAGGTGTGCCGGAATACGTTCAGCTGCAGGTACAGCATCAACTTGTCGTGACCGGAAAAGCAGCTGCCGATGTGGCGGTGCTACTCGGTGGTCAGCACTTGGAGGTTCATCGCATTCACCGGGATGAAGCGCTGATTGCACGGCTGATCCAGTTGGAAGCTGCATTCTGGCGCTATGTCGAGACGGATACACCACCGCCAGCCGATGGTTCGGAATCGGCAGAGCAGGCTTTGCGTTGTCTCTACCCGCAAGACAAGGGAATCGCAGTCGATTTCAGCACCGACCGTAATCTGTCAGCGACCTTTGCTGATTGGCTCAGTGTCCGTCAGTCCTTAGCGGAAACCGAGAAGTTGGAAGCGAAGTTGAAGCAGACTCTGCAGCAGGCCATGGGTGAAGCGTCACGCGCCATCTTTGAGACGGGCGAAGTGACCTGGAAGAAAGCCAAGGACAGCGTAGTGCTTGATACCGCGCGACTGCAGGCCGATCAACCGGATTTGCTCAAGACCTACGGAATGCAGCGCCAAGGATCGCGGCGATTTGTGCTCGCTTGATTCATTCCCATCACCCCAACGTAGCAGTACCCAATCCATCAACTCCTCATCGGCAACCGGATAGTGATCCGGTGCCGGTGGGGAGTTTTCTATTTGAGAGGAACATCATGTTGAAAGGTCTAGTTATCACCCCGCCGGTATTGGGACGGATTTCCATTGGCAAGCTCGTCGAGAAAGCTGGTGGCAAACGTTTGCCCGAGAAAGACGACCAGTTCACGATCACCAGCCAGGTACAAGGTGCAGATGGCTGCTGGCTACCGCATCCCTTTGATGAAGGATTCCGGAAAGCACAGGGCGGGAAGGTTCGCGCGATTCCGATCCGGCTACTGTTCAAAGACCCCGATCTGAACTTCCGGGCTGAATATGCCCTGTTTGATCGCAGAACTGGTCGGCCAGTTTGTGTCGGGAATGGTGAGGCCTGCAAGCGACGGACGGAGTCGGGTATTCAGTCATTGCCATGTCCATCACCGGAAGGTTGTACGCTAGCGCAGAGCGGTGCCTGCAAACCCTATGGCCGTTTGAATGTGCTGATAGGTGACGATGATCCGCTGGGAAGCTTTGTGTTCCGTACAACGGGGTTCAACAGTATTCGCACCTTGTCGGCACGACTGGCTTACTTTCAGGCGATCTCGGGGAATAGGTTGGCTTACCTGCCGCTTGAACTGAGACTGCGAGGAAAGTCGACTCGGCAAAGCATGGGCACCCCGATCTATTACGTCGGTCTCACGGTGCGCAGCGGGGTTTCTGTCGAGGATGCGCTGACTGAGGCTAAACGACTGGAGGCTGATCGTCAGGAAGCGGGCTTTGATCAGGTGGCGCTGGAAACGGCTGCTCGGCAGGGATTCTCCAATGGTGCATTTGAGGAGAGCGAGGAGGAAGGGAATTCGGTGGTGGAGGAGTTTTATCCGGAGGAGGGTAGTGGGAGCAGTGAGACTGGTTCTGCGATTACGGTGGGCAAGCCAGTTACACCATGCCTAGCGGACAAGTTAGCCGACCGCGCTTCGAAATTGGCTAGTGATGTGACCTGAATTGCAGTGGTTCGTCAGCTTGTTCACGGCTGCCTAAATTTATTCTGTAAGACATGTAACGACACCTGAGGCGCATTTGCGCTTCAGGATGTCAGGCTCGTAATTATTTTGACGAAAACTTAGCCGAAGGATCTCCATTCCAGCATTTTTAACTCAACGTGGCCGTTGCTATTGAGAGAAAAGCCCTAGAAGCAATATGATGTTCAATTGAAAAATTTCATGCGAGAGATGAGAGAAATGAACGCTATTGGTTCTGCATGGAGGAAGTGGGACTTGCATGTCCACACGCCATCGTCAGTTGTTCATAACTATCCGGGGTCAGAAGAGGAGGCCTGGGAGGCATTTCTGGAGCGTGTAAGAATTTTTGTGTAAACGGTCACCCGGCAGGAAACTGCCACATTGCCAGGAGCGATGATGACCGTAGGAAAGAAAGCAGTACCGAAGGAGTTGCTGGACAGCCTGTTGGCTGACTATCGGAAGCCGGAAGACCTGATTGGCGAGAATGGCTTGCTCAAGCAGCTCACCAAGCTGCTGGTCGAGAAGGCCTTGGAAGCGGAGATGGCCGACCATCTCGGCCACGGGAAGAATGAGCCGGTGGAGAATCCGGCTGGCAATACGCGCAACGGTAAGAGCAGGAAGACGCTCAAAGGGGAGTTCGGCGAACTGCCGATAGAAATACCCGCGACCGCCACGGCACCTTCGAGCCGCAGTTGATTCCCAAGCACCAGACCCGCTGGACGGGCTTCGACGAAAAGATTCTGTCGCTGTACGCCCGAGGCATGACGGTCCGCGAAATCCAATCGCACCTGGAAGAGATGTACGGCATCGAGGTATCGCCGACACTGATTTCGTCAGTTACAGATGCTGTGATCGAAGAGGCCAAGGCCTGGCAGTCACGGCCTCTGGACAGCATCTACCCCATCGTCTATCTCGACTGTATCCACGTCAAAGTCAGGGATGGCAGCGTGCGCGTCAAAGCCGTGTATCTGGCCATCGGACTGAACATGGCAGGCGAGAAGGAAGTCCTCGGTCTGTGGATCGCCCAGACAGAAGGCGCAAAGTTCTGGCTGCAAGTGGTCACGGAATTGAAGAATCGAGGCGTTCAGGATGTCTTCATCGCCTGCGTTGATGGCTTGAAGGGATTTCCAGAGGCCATTGAGGCAATCTATCCGCGTGCCGCCGTTCAACTGTGCGTCGTCCATATGGTCCGGCACAGCCTGAACTATGTCTCGTGGAAAATGCGTAAGGCCGTTGCCGCTGACCTTCGGCGGATATACACCAGTGCCACTGCCGACGAAGCCGAGCAGATGCTCGGCGAGTTCGAGGATAAATGGGACGATGCCTACTTGCCCATCAGCCAGTCCTGGCGGCGGAACTGGTCGCGCATAACACCGTTCTTCGACTACCCGCCGGAGATCCGGAAGGTGATCTACACGACCAATACGATTGAATCAGTGAACATGAGCCTGCGGAAAATCACCAAGAACCGGGGCTCGTTCCCGAGCGATGAGGCGCTGATCAAACTGTTCTACCTGGCACTCCGAAACATCAGCCAGAAATGGACCATGCCCATTCGGGATTGGAAAGCGGCACTGACCCGATTTACTATCCAGTTCGAAGACCGGATGAACAACGTTTAACTCACACCCCGTTTACACAAAATTCCGGACACGCCCCATTTCTGCTTGATCTTGAAGCCCTCCCCGCAGACCTCAAGGTCATTGGCATCAATGACTACATTTTTATTGATGGCTACGAGCGAGTGCGCAAGGCAAAGGTCCAACATGGCCGCCTGAAAAACATTGACCTCATTCTTCCGGTGATAGAGCTACGTCTGGATAAATTTGCTGGCGTGGTCAAGAAAGATAAAGATGGCAACTATTCCCAATCAGGCTGGAATCGCATCAACCTACATATCGTTTTCGACGCGCTGGACCCCGAGGTTATCCGGCAGCAATTCCTCGGTTCCTTGGCTCCTTGCTACCAACTGATCCCCGACTCGCACAATTGGAACGGCAGATGGAAGGGGGTCATAACCCGCGACAGCTTGTCAGAACTCGGGCAAATGATCATTGACTCAGCGCCGCCAGAGAAAAGGGCTGACTACGCTTCACCACTGCATGAAGGGTTCAATAACCTGTGTGTGAGTTTGGAAAAGGTCATCGAAGCGCTCGACCGGCACTATCTCGCCGGAAAATACCTGATTGCAGTAGGCAAGACTGAATGGGACAACCTGAAATGGGATGACCAGTCTATCGCTGAAAAGCGCAACATTATCAATCAGGCCAATTTGGTATTTACTGCTGCAGAGAACCCGGCAGCCTATGATGCTGCGAGAAAGAAGCTTTTGGCTTCGAACGTAAAGGCTACTCTACTTGATTGCTCCGACGCACACTCGTTGAGTAGTTCTGACAATAAAGATCGTATTGGTAACTGTTTTACTTGGATCAAAGCCGATCCTACATTCGACGGTTTAGTCCAGGCCATCACTGAGTTTGACGATCGGGTATTCATTGGTGACACCCCGCCTAAGCGACTCTTGGTTGAAACCAATCGCACCAAATACGCTTCTAGAATCCGGGTCAGTGGCAAGCCCGGAAATACTCTGACAGATCCTTGGTTCAACGTTGATATGCCGCTGAGCCACGACTTGGTCGCAATCATCGGCAACAAAGGCAGCGGAAAGAGTGCCATGGCCGACATTGCTGGCTTGGCTGGTGACACTAAGAACTTCAAGAGTTTTTCGTTTTTGAACGATAAGCGGTTTCGCAACCCGCGGAATAAGCTAGCCCATCAATTTGTCGGTGCACTGTGCTGGCATGACGGCACCGAGTCTGAGCGGCAACTTGATCAAGACCCAGCAGAGACCAGTGTGGAGCGGGTGAAATATCTGCCGCAGAGCTATCTTGAAACGTTGTGCAACGAGCTCGGGGATGGCGGATCTGCAACTTTTGACGCAGAGCTCCGCAAGATCATCTACACACACGTTCCGGAAGAGGCTCGCTTAGGCTACAACTCCATGGATGATCTGCTTGATTTCAAGGTCGCTGAGATCGACAGCTCACGTGAGCAGTTGCTCAAAGAAATCTCAAAGGTCAACGCTGAAATTTTACAAACAGAACGTCGACTTACCCCGGAATTCAAACTCTCACTTCAAGAGCAGCTCGACGCCAAAGTGGCCGAGTTTGTCGCTCTTGAAGGTTCAAAGCCGGCACAGGTTGAGGATCCCTCTGCGTCTGAAGTAACTCAGGCGGAATGAATCGCCCCGGTTTCCGTGGAGGCCGGTTGGTTTAAGTCAGGCCATGACGACGGCCTGATTGGCGAGTTGCCTGTAGTAGTTTGCCTCAGCTTCTGCCGGCGGGATATAGCCAATCGGTTCAAGTAGTCTGTGGTGGTTAAACCAAGACACCCATTCCAGGGTTGCCAGCTCTACGGATTCCTTGGTTTTCCAGGGGGCACGACGGTGGATCATCTCGGCCTTGTACAAGCCATTAATCGTCTCCGCCAAGGCGTTGTCGTAGCTGTCGCCCTTGCTGCCGACTGATGGCTCAATCCCCGCTTCGGCCAGCCGCTCGCTGTAGCGGATCGAGACGTACTGGGAGCCCCTGTCCGAATGGTGGATCAACGCCTCCTCCGGACTCGGCTGGCGTGCGTACAGCGCCTGCTCCAGGGCATCGAGGACGAAGTCTGTATGCATGGAACTGCTCACCCTCCACCCCACGATACGTCGGGCAAAAACGTCGATAACGAAGGCCGCGTAAAGCCAGCCTTGCCAGGTCGAGACATAGGTGAAGTCCGAAACCCACAACTGATTGGGACGTTCGGCCTTGAATTGCCGATTGACCCGATCCAGCGGGCAAGGCGCTTTGCTGTCACTGACCGTGGTGCGCACCACCTTGCCGCGCATGACACCGCGCAAACCTTGACGCCGCATGAGGCGCTCGACCGTACAACGGGCCACCACGATGCCTTCACGATTCAGTTGCCGCCAGACCTTGTCGGCACCATAGACCTGCAGGTTCGCCTGCCAGACGCGCTCGATCTCGGGAACCAAGACCTCGTCACGCCGCACTCTCTGGCTACGCTGTTCAGGATTGCGCCGCAGGGCAACGTGGCGCCGGTAACCTGACGGGGCAATCTGCAATTGCCGGCAGATCGGCTCGACCCCGAAGGCATTACGGTGTTCGTCGACGAACGCTCTCAGGACTTGAATCGGCGGTCGAGCTCCGCCTGGGCGAAAAACGCGCTGGCAAGTTTGAGAATCTCATTGGCCTTGCGTAACTCCTTGACCTCGCGCTCCAGTTCCTTGACGCGCTTCTGGTCTGCCGTGGTCGGCCCTTCGCGCTGGCCGTTATCTCGTTCGTGCTGACGCACCCAGATCAGTAGCGTCTGAGACGTACAGCCGATCTTGGCGGCAATGGATTCAACGGCTGACCATAGCGATGGGTGATCGGCTCGGCTTTCGGTAACCATGCGCACGGCGCGCTCACGGAATTCGGGGGAAAACTTAACTGGTTTCTTCATGGCTCTATCTTCTCAAGAGTTAGAGCCTCCATCAAACCCGGGGCGATTCAACTCAGGAGATCACGGAGTACATCGAAATCTTCTACAACCGATATCGCCGTCATTCGCGATTGGGCTATCTGTCGCCCGCAACATTCACCCAACAATTCTATGCAGAACAGTTGGCAGCATAAATCCGATGGCGTCTACGATTGACGACCTACCTCAGTGGAGCCGCAGCCGGTGTGTCGGTTATATTGGTGGCTGTACGTTTTTGTTCTCCGCTTTTCCCGCAACCCTGTTTTTTTGCCATTTTGGCAACTAGAGGAGGCCTCTTGGCCAAACCAAACTACCAATTCGAAAAGCGCCAACGAGATCTCGCCAAAAAAGCCAAACAGGATGAAAAGCGACGCCTGAAGCTGGCTGGCAAGCCGGGAGATGGGGCCGATGACGATGCAGCCTTGAGTCCGGCTGATGGCGAGACCTCCGACTCTTCCGGGGCAACGCTCTCGAAAGTTTGAGGACGGCTTGAATACCTCGGTATCTGTTCGCATTGAGGCTTTGGCTCCGGCGTATTCAGGGCAGGTTCTTGCGCTGGCGACAGCCCTGGATATACCACAGGTGGGTGAGGCGGAGTTCGCCTTGCAGCTGGGGCCGGCTGGCTTGCAGTTACAGGAGCTTGGGGATAAGGCGTCGGGTCCGGTGCGTGTCGATTTTCTTGAGGGGGCTGTCGCGCATCGTCGCCTGCATGGCGGTGGCAGCGGTCAGATGATCGCCAAGGCAGTGGGCATTCAGTCTGGTATTCGACCGGTTGTCCTTGATGCAACAGCCGGTTTGGGGCGCGATGGTTTTCTGCTCGCCCAGCTGGGTTGTCGTGTCACGCTGATCGAGCGTCATCCGCTGGTCGGGGCATTGCTGGCTGATGGTCTGGCGCGCGGGCTGGGCGATCCGGAAGTCGGGCCGATCGTTCAACGCATGGATCTTCGGCTTGGCAATGCGATCGAGTTGATTCGTGATTGGTCGGAGGAGGCGCCGCAGGTCATCTATCTCGACCCGATGTTTCCGCATCGGGACAAGAGTTCGCTGGTCAAAAAGGAAATGCGCGTATTTCGCCCGTTGGTTGGTGCTGACGACGATGCGGCCCAATTGCTGGCGGCAGCGATGGCCTTGGCGACGCATCGCGTGGTCGTCAAGCGGCCGCGGAGGGCGCCCAGCGTTGAAGGCGCGCCACCGGGTTATGCCCTGGAAGGCAAATCCAGTCGCTATGACATTTATCCCAAGAAGGCATTGAAGGCCAGGTAGTGGCCGGACTATGCTTGTTCTTGGCAATGGTGAGATAGCGCGTTGCCGCGCATAGTGCAATCAGGCGGTAACATTTGTTGAGCATACTGCCGGCTTTTGAGGGGGCGATCATGGAATTGCTGCTGTGGCGTCACGCCGAGGCGGAGGATGGCGACGATGACATGAAGCGTCGGTTGACCTCGCGTGGTGAAAAGCAGGCCAGAAGCATGGCGGCGTGGATATTGGCGCATCAGCCGAAGGATCTTCGCATCATTGTCAGCCCCTCGGTCAGAACCCAGCAGACTGTGGAGGCCTTGAAGCTTCCTTTTGAAACCAATCGCAAGATCGGTCCTGAGGCTTGTGTTTCGGAGCTGATCGCCGCGACAGGCTGGCCGGCAGCCCAGGGTGCCGTGCTGGTCGTCGGGCACCAGCCTGCGCTGGGGCGCATGACGTCGCTTCTGCTGGCGGGCCATGAGGCCGAGTGGAGCATCAAGAAGGGTGCGTTGTGGTGGTTAAGCAACCGCGTTCGTCGGGGTGAAACCCAGACCGTGTTGCGCGCGGTCATTCCGGTTGAAATGCTGGACTAGACAAGGCGGCGCCTTTGCCGTGAAATAGTGTCTTTCGCATCGATGGATGGAGAGAGACATGGTCACCAAAAAAAAGACGACGGTAGCACCGTCGAAAACGATAGTCGCCACCGAAGCAAAGCCTGTTGCACGCGCCGTTCGTCGCCGCCAGGTAGCGAAAGGCGACGTGCCACCGGTACTGACCGAGGAGGGCATTGAAGGCTTTACCGTTCGTGCGGCGGTAGAGGGCGCTCAGGCAGCAAAAATGGGGGCGATGCGTGACGTAATTGCCGGTATGTCGCCGGAAGAGTCCGCTGCCCTGCTCCGCGGCTTGCTCAAGCAACAGGGTGAGTCGGCAGAAGAGCTGTCGATCAGTCCGGACGACGAGCTAGTCAAGGACTGGCGCGATGGCGGTTACCCCTACAAAAACCTGATGCAGCGCCGCAATTACGAGCGGCAGAAGTATCGTCTGCAGGTGGAGTTGCTGAAGTTGCAGGCCTGGGTCAAGGAGACCGGACAGAAGGTGGTGATCCTCTTCGAGGGCCGCGACGCGGCGGGCAAGGGCGGCACCATCAAGCGTTTCATGGAACACCTCAATCCGCGCGGTGCGCGCGTCGTGGCGCTGGAAAAGCCGAGCGACATGGAGCGTGGCCAATGGTACTTCCAGCGCTACGTGCAGCATTTGCCAACCAATGGTGAGATCGTGATGTTTGACCGCTCCTGGTACAACCGTTCCGGCGTCGAGCGGGTCATGGGTTTTTGTACGGATCAGGAATACGCCGAGTTCGTCCGTCAGGCACCAGAGTTCGAGCGCATGTTGGCGCGCAACGGCACGCACCTGATCAAATTTTGGTTCTCGGTCAGCCAGGAAGAGCAGCGTCGTCGTTTCGGCGAACGCAAGGTGCATCCCCTCAAGCAGTGGAAACTGTCACCGATCGACATGGCCTCGCTCGACAAGTGGGGTGACTACACCAAGGCCAAGGAGGCGATGTTCTTCCACACGGATACCGCCGATGCGCCGTGGACGGTAATCAAGTCGAATTGCAAGAAGCGGGCGCGTCTGAATGCCATGCGCTATGTGCTGCACAAGTTGCCATACACCAACAAGGATACGGTCCGGATCGGCAATCTGGATCCGCTGATCGTCGGTCGCGCCAATGTGGTTTATGAGCGTGGCGAACAGCAGGGCGTGCCGATTCTGTAAATCACTGTTCGCATCGGGTTTTCAATTTTGGCCGTTTTTTCCGGTTGACCGTGGAAGGCGGCTATTTCTCCTAACTGACGACGTAGGCGCCACCACCGGTTGCGATGAGAATGCCCTCTTCGTTCTCCAGCGTCATCTGAACCGACGCGATGCGGCCACCGAGGCGGGTTATCCGCCCGGTGGCCGTAAATTTTTTGCCGACACCCTGATGCAGAAAGTCGGTGCGCAGGTCGATGGTGCCAATGCGGCCAAAGCGCTGGCTGACCTGGTCGGTGCTCTCGCTGTTGAATTTTTCGGCAATGGCAACCGTCACGGCCAAGCCGCCAACGGTATCCAGCACGGTGGCGATAACCCCGCCATGCAGTCTGCCGTGTTGAAAATGCCCGATCAGATCGTGCCGCATGGCGAAACTGATTTTCGGGGCAGTAGGGTCCAGGGATTCGACACGAAATCCCAGAAGCTCGTTAAAGCACAAGCGGTGCTCGAAGACATAGCGCAGCGTGATGTCGAGGTGAGTCTGCTCTTCTGGCGAGCGGCGGGGCAGTTGAGTGTTGGGCATCGTTGGCATCAAAGATGAGGGGGGCAGAGCAGGGTCTGCTGTCCGTAACGTACGCCAGTCTACAGTGACTTGGGTCTTGCGCCCGATTTGGCTTGAGGCCGGGTGTAAATGAAAAAGGCCGCGGCGATGCCGCGACCTTTTGATCAGTGGAAGCGGAGCTACTTGGTTTTGCGGCGATGGTTCGCCAGCCCGACCAGGCCAAGGCTCGCCAGCAAGAGGGAAATGGTGGCTGGCTCCGGAACGGCGAAGATCTGAATGCTGTGATCGACGCCGTCGCTCGGATGCAGGAAGTTCACATAAGCCTTGTTCGGATCGAACTTCTTGAAATTGGGTTCGTGAGGGCACGGCTACCGACGGGCAGGCCGGTGGCCAGGTCGAATTTATCTTTGGTTAAGTGCCTTACATGTCATAGTGGCACAGACAAAAAAAGGGCGACGGGGTTAGCCGTCGCCCAAATCGAACGCTAGTTACCTAGCGTAACGCAGAGGCTCTGTACGCTTACTTCTTGCGCGGCGGAGGGACGTCCGTGCAAGTGCCGTGGGCGACTTCGGCGGCCATGCCGACGGTTTCGCCCAGGGTCGGGTGCGGGTGTATGGTTTTGCCGATATCGACCGAGTCGCAGCCCATTTCGATAGCCAGGCAGACTTCGCCGATCATGTCGCCGGCGTTCGGGCCGACAATCGCCCCGCCGATGACGCGATGCGTTTCGGCATCGAAAATCAGCTTGGTGAAGCCGTAGTCGGCACCGTTGGCGATGGCGCGACCGGATGCGGCCCAAGGGAACTTGGCGGCTTCGATCTTGCGACCTTCCTTCTTGGCCTGATCTTCGGTGACGCCGACCCACGCGACTT
The DNA here is from genome assembly GCA_016705475.1 of Betaproteobacteria bacterium. Lineage (GTDB taxonomy): Bacteria > Pseudomonadota > Gammaproteobacteria > Burkholderiales > Rhodocyclaceae > Azonexus. The sequence goes on from JADIYD010000007.1 coordinate 34,555, forward strand.
CCGGATGGGTGTAGGCGACACTTGGAATGACCGAGGCGTCGAAGGCTGACTTCTGGCCGGCCGCGACTTCCGCCGCGACGTGCGACTCATGCACCGCCTTGTGCGCCAGCATGGGCTGGCCGACGAGGTCGCCGATGGCGAAGATGTGCGGAACATTGGTGCGCATCTGCGCATCAACGTTGATGAAGCCACGGTCGGTGACTGCCACGCCAGCCTTGTCGGCACCGATCTTGTTGCCGTTCGGCGTGCGGCCGGCGGCTTGCAGGATCATGTCGTATTTGACCGGCTCGGGCGAAACGCCTTCGCCTTCAAAGGTAACGTAAAGGCCGTCGTCCTTGGCGTCGACCGCAACGGTCTTCGTCTTCAGCATGATCTTGTCGAAGCGCTTGGCGTTCTGCTTTTCCCACACCTTGACCGCATCGCGGTCAGGGCCTTGCATCAGGCCATCCATCATTTCGACGACATCGACCTTTGAACCCAGTGTCGAGTAAACCGTCGCCATTTCGAGGCCGATGATGCCGCCGCCGATGACCAGCATCTTCTCCGGTACGAAGCGCAGTTCGAGCGCCCCGGTCGAATCGACGATACGCCGGTCCTTCGGAATGAAGGGCAGATGCATGGCGGCCGAACCGGCAGCGATGATGCACTTCTGGAACTTGACGATCTTCTTGGCGCCGGTCTTGTCCTGGCCAGAGCCGTCCGTTACTTCCACTTCGATGTGATGCGGGTCGATGAACGTGCCGTAACCGCGTACGATCTCGACCTTGCGGCCCTTGGCCATGCCGGCCAGGCCACCGGTCAGCTTGCCGACGACCTTGTCCTTGTGGGCACGCAGCTTGTCGATATCGACGGTCGGTGCAGCAAAGGTGACGCCGAGGTCATTGGCGTGCTCGGCTTCTTCCATGACCGCGGCGACGTGCAGCAGCGCCTTGGACGGAATGCAGCCGACGTTGAGGCAAACGCCGCCGAGGGTGGCGTAGCGCTCAACGATGACCGTCTTCATGCCGAGGTCGGCCGAACGGAAGGCAGCGGAATAGCCGCCGGGGCCAGCGCCGAGGACGAGCATTTCGCACTCGATGTCGGCACCGCCGGCATGGCTACCGGCAACCGGAGCGGCCACTGGAGCCGCAGCAGGTGCGGTGGCCGGGGCTTCCGTTTTTGCTGCATTTTCCGGGTTGACCGCAGCAACTGCGCCGCTCTCAACCTTGATCAGCAAAGCACCTTCGCCAACCTTGGCGCCGAGGGCAACGAGCACTTCCTTGACCACGCCGGCGACCGGCGAGGGCACATCCATTGTTGCCTTGTCGGACTCCAGCGTGCAGATCGCGTCATCCACCTTGATGCTGTCGCCGACCTTGACGAACAGGTCGATGATCGGCACTTCAGCGAAATCGCCGATGTCGGGGACTTTGACTTCTACCAGATTGCTCATGGTGTTCTCCCCTTACAGCGCGACGCGACGGAAGTCGGCCAGCAGCTGGGCGATGTAGACGTTGAAGCGGGTTGCCAGCGCACCGTCGATGACGCGGTGGTCAGCGGTCAGCGACAGCGGCAGGGTCAGGCGCGGCACGAACTGCTTGCCGTCCCACACCGGTTTCATGGCCGACTTGTTGACCCCGAGGATGGCAACTTCCGGCGCATTGACGATCGGCGCGAAGTAGGTGCCGCCGATGCCGCCCAGGCTGGAAATCGTGAAGCAGGAGCCAGACATGTCGGCTGGCTTGAGCTTGCCGTCACGCGCCTGCTTGGCCAGATCGCCCGATTCCTGCGCCAGTTCGAAGACTGACTTCTTGTCGACATTCTTGACTACCGGCACGACCAGGCCATTCGGCGTGTCGGCTGCGAAGCCGATGTTGAAAAACTTCTTCATCACCAGGTTGTCGCCATCGATGGACGAATTGAATTCCGGGAATTTCTGCAGACCCTTGACGCAAGCCTTCATGAGGAAAGCCAGCATGGTCAGCTTGGCGCCGCCACCCTTTTCGTTTTCCTTGTTGAGCAGCACGCGGAAGGCTTCGATATCGGTGATGTCAGCATCTTCGTGATACGTGACAGCCGGGATCATGACCCAGTTGCGCGACAGGTTCTGGCCGGAAATCTTCTTGATGCGCGACAGCGGCTTGACCTCGATTTCGCCGAACTTGGCGAAATCAACCTTCGGCCACGGCAGCAGATCGAGCCCGCCACCCAGGCTGGCGCCGCCAGCAGCGGCAGCCGGGCCGGCCACGGCGCCGGACATGACGCCCTTGACGTACTTGGTCAGGTCTTCCTTGACGATGCGGTTCTTCGGGCCGGTAGCCGATACCTTGGACAGATCGACGCCGAGTTCGCGGGCATAAGCACGGACGGACGGCGAAGCGTGAACCTTGCTGCCCGCCGGCAGGGCCGGAGCCAGCGCAGCCGGGGCTGCTGCGGTCGACGCCGCTGCCGGGGCAGAAACCGCGGCCGGAGCCGCTGCGGGTGCAGCGGCCTGGGCGACAGGCGCGGCTGCCGGAGCGGAGGCGCCAGTTTCAACCTTGATCAGAACCGTGCCTTCGCCAACCTTGGAGCCGAGCGAAACGAGCACTTCCTTGACCGTACCGGCGACGGTGGAGGGAACATCCATCGTGGCCTTGTCGGATTCCAGCGTGGCAATCGCGTCGTCGACCTTGATGGCGTCGCCAACCTTGACGTACAGCTCGATGACCGGGACTTCGGCGAAGTCACCGATATCCGGCACCTTCACTTCAACCACGCCACCGCCGGCAGCAGCGGGTGCTGCGGCAACCGGAGCAGCAGCGGGGGCCGGTGCCGGTGCAGCGGCCTGAGCAGCCGGTGCAGGGGCGACAGCCGCGGCGCCACCGGTTTCGACCTTGATCAGCAGTGCGCCTTCGCCGACCTTGGAGCCGAGCGAAACGAGCACTTCCTTGACTACGCCAGCGACGGTGGATGGCACATCCATCGTGGCCTTGTCGGACTCGAGGGTAACAATGGCGTCGTCGACCTTGATGCTGTCGCCGACCTTGACGTACAACTCGATGACCGGAACCTCGGCAAAATCGCCGATATCGGGGACGGTGACTTCAATGATTTGGCTCATGTTGTCTCTCCCTGATTAAACCGACATCGGGTTGGGTTTGTTCGGGTCAAGGTTGTACTTGACCAGAGCGGCGGCAACCACTTCGCGCTTGATTTCGCCGTTGTCGGCCAGCGCCTTGAGGGCAGCCAGCGTCACCCAGTGACGATCGACTTCGAAGAAATGACGCAGCTTCTCGCGGGTGTCCGAACGGCCGAAACCATCGGTGCCCAGCGTGACGTACGGTGCCTTGACGAAAGGACGGATCTGCTCGGAGAACAGCTTGATGTAGTCGGTGGCAGCAACGACCGGGCCCTTGGCGCCAGCCAGCTTCTGTTCGACGTGCGACAGCTTCGGCTCTTCGAGCGGGTGCAGCAGGTTCCAGCGCTGGGTATCGATACCGTTGCGGGCCAGTTCGTTCATGCTCGGGCAGCCCCAGAGGTCGGACTCGACACCCCAGTCGGCCTTGAGCAGGTCGGCAGCAGCGATGACTTCACGGAAGATGGTGCCGGAGCCGAGCAGCTGAACGCGCGGGCCAGCCGATTCGCCACCCTTCTTGAAGGCGTACATGCCCTTGATGATGTCGGCTTCGGCGCCGACCGGCATTTCCGGATGCTCGTAGTTCTCGTTCATTACCGTCAGGTAATAGAACACGTCTTCCTGCTCGGCGAACATGCGGCGCATGCCGTCCTGCGTCACCACGGCGACTTCGTACTGGAAGGTCGGGTCGTAGGAAATACAGTTCGGGATCAGGTTGGAGAGGATCAGGCTATGGCCGTCTTCGTGCTGCAGGCCTTCGCCGTTCAGCGTGGTACGACCGGCGGTGCCGCCGATCAGGAAGCCACGGGCGCGCTGGTCGCCAGCTGCCCAACAGAGGTCAAGCACGCGCTGCATGCCGAACATCGAGTAGCAGATGTAGAACGGAATGGTCTGGACGTTATGCACCGAGTAGGCGGTGGCAGCAGCGATCCAGTCGCTCATCGCACCGGATTCGTTGATGCCTTCCTGCAGAACCTGGCCGGTCTTCGATTCCTTGTAGAACATGAGCTGGTCATGGTCTTCCGGCACATAGTTCTGGCCTTCCTGGTTCCAGATACCAACCGAGCGGAACATGCCTTCCATGCCGAAGGTGCGGGACTCGTCCGGCACGATGGGCACGACGTTCTTGCCGACATTCTTGTCCTTCAACATCATGTTCATGATGCGGACGATGGCCATGGTGGTCGACAGCTCGCGGCCTTCGCCGGATGCCTTGAGCAGCGAGGCAAAGGCGTCAAGCGACGGCACAGCCAGCGGCTCGGCCTTGCGGCGGCGCTGCGGCAGGAAGCCGCCGAGGTCCATGCGACGCTGCATCATGTACTTGTGTTCTGCCGAATCTTCGGCGAACTTCAGGTACGGCAGTGCTTCGAGCTGGTCGTCCGGCACTGGCAGGTTGAAGCGGTCACGGAAGCGGGCGATCTGCTCCTTGTCCATTTTCTTCTGCTGGTGCGAGGTGTTCATCGCTTCGCCGGCCTGGCCCATGCCGAAGCCCTTGATGGTCTTGGCCAGGATCAGGGTCGGGGCGCCCTTGGTCTTGATGGCGCGGTCGTAGGCGGCAAAAATCTTGAAGATGTCGTGGCCACCGCGGTTCAGTTGCCACACTTCGTCATCGGTCCAGTCGGCAACCAGTTCGCGCAGTTCCGGCGTGTTGAAGAAATGCTCGCGGACGTAGGCGCCGTTCTTGGCCTTGAAGGTCTGGTATTGGCCATCGACCAATTCCATCATGCGCTTCTTCAGGATGCCCTTCTTGTCGCGGTTGAACAGGGTGTCCCAATGGGTGCCCCAAACCAGCTTGATGACGTTCCAGCCGGCACCACGGAATTCGGACTCGAGTTCCTGGATGATCTTGCCGTTGCCGCGCACCGGACCGTCAAGGCGCTGCAGGTTGCAGTTGATGACAAAGACCAGGTTGTCGAGCTTTTCGCGACCGGCCATGCCGATGGCGCCGAGCGATTCGACTTCGTCTGTCTCGCCGTCGCCGAGGAAGGCCCATACCTTGCGATCACCGGCCTTGGCCAGTCCGCGGGAGTCGAGGTACTTCATGAAGCGGGCCTGATAAATGGCCTGGATCGGGCCGAGGCCCATGGAAACGGTCGGGAACTGCCAGAAATCCGGCATCAGCCAGGGGTGCGGGTAGGAAGAAATACCCTTGCCATCGACTTCCTGACGGAAGTTGTCCATCTGCTCTTCGGTCAAGCGGCCGAGCATGAAGGCGCGGGAGTAGACGCCGGGTACGGAATGGCCCTGGAAGAAGATCAGGTCGCCACCGGACGGGTCATTGATGCTGCGCCAGAAATGCGAAAAGCCGACATCGTAGAGGGCGGCGGCTGAAGCGAAGGAGGCGATGTGGCCGCCAACGTTGGTTTCCTTGTTGGCACGCACGACCATGGCCATGGCGTTCCAGCGGATATAGCTGTGAATCTTGATTTCCATGTCCGCATTGCCCGGGTACTTGGGCTGCTGGTCGGCAGGAATGGTGTTGATGTATTCGGTATTGGCCGAGTAAGGCAGATCGATCCCGTCTTCGCGGGCCTGGCCGATCAGCTTCTCGATCAGGAAATGAGCGCGCTCGGGGCCTTCCTGAGTGATGACGCCATCAAGGGCATCGGTCCATTCTTTGGTTTCTTGCGGATCTAGATCAGCGGGGTCAGGCAAGTTTTGCGGTTGTTCGGCCATGGTTTGTCTCCTGGATTGGACTTCGTTCTGTTTTGCCTGTTAAGCAAAACAACTTTAACTGCTTAAAGATTGATTAGCGAGTACGGACTTTCCCTGATTTCGTTTCGCATTGTAAAAACAAAATTCGCATCGTGCAATACGGGCAAACCCGTACCTCGGGTTTATTTGCAGATTTACAACGAAAAAATTAGAGGGTGGCCCAGCGGGCCAGCGTGCCGCCGAAGAAGGCGGTAGCGATCAGCGCCAGTGGAGATATCGCGATGAAAACGCTCAGGACGCGCGCGATGAAGGGATGGACGACATGCGATTCGATGAAGCAGCGCGCGACCAGTGCGCCTTTGAGCCAGATGATGGCGGCAACCAGCAGCGGCAGCCAGCGAACCTCACGGAACCATTCGCTGAGGCCGAGGCTGACCAGCGTGAGCGCGACCAGAATGAGCCATGCTGCGGTCAACCGGAAAAATGGTCGTTTTTGGAAACCATCGTTCAGGCGAGCACGTAAAGCATGGGAAAGATGACCAGCCAGATGATGTCGGTGGCGTGCCAATAAGATGCAAGGGCTTCGAGTCCGGCGTAGTCCGTCGACGAATAGCCGTGGACGATCAGGCGTGCCAGTACCCAGAGTATGCCGAGGATGCCCCAGGTAGCGTGGACCAGATGGGTGAAGGTCAGGTAGTAGTAGACGGTGAAGAAAATGCCTGACTCGCCATTGATGCCGCGCGCCAGGTTCCAGTCAATTTCGAGCGCCTTGGTGACAGGGTAACCGATGGCGACGATCAGGCCGGCGACCAGCCAGATGATGGCTGAGCGGTGCTTGTCCTGGCGAATGGCGTTGACCGAGCAGGCGATGAAATAGCTGCTGGTGATCATGAGTAGCGTGATTACCGTGCCGGCGATGACCGAAAGGCGTTGCGCCCCGTCGTGGAAAGCCTGCGGGAAATGCGCCCGGGCGATGAAGTAGACCGCGAAAAGCACCGTGAACTCGACAAACTCGCAGGTAATGCCCGCCCAGATGCCCTTGTTGCCGGGAATCCGGTTTTGGCTATCGCTGGCGTTGGGTGTTTCGGCGAGGAGTGTGGTGGCGGTCATGGTCGGGGAGGTGGGAGGAGTCCATTGTTCCCGGGGCGGGCGGAGTTGGCCTTGATGTTCATCAACGGCCAGCAGGTCCGGGCCACGCCATCCTCTTCCTCAAACCGCGGCAAAGCGTCGGCCGGGCAGGCGTAATCTGGTAAAATACCCGCCAATTCAAAGGAAAGGCCGCCGCCTTTCCCGTTTCTTTTTGTTGGATGCAACGATGACAGCACAAATTATCGATGGCAAGGCATTGGCCGAAGAACTTCGCCAGGGCTTCAAGGCGCGCGTCGAGGCGCTCACGGCCAAGGGGCACAAGCCGGGCCTGGTGGTCATTCTCGTCGGGGCCGACCCGGCTTCCGAGGTCTATGTCCGCAACAAGGTCAATGGCTGCCTGGCCATCGGCATGCATTCCGAGAAGATCACTTACGACGCCACGGTCGATCAGGGCACGGTGCTCGACAAGATCGCCGAACTGAACGCCAATCCGAACATCCACGGCATCCTCGTTCAACTCCCGCTGCCCAAGCATTTCGACGAAGAGAAGGTTCTCGAAGCCATTTCTGCCGAGAAGGACGTCGACGGCTTTCACGCCGAGAACGTCGGCGCGCTGGCCCAGGGCAATCCGCGCTTCATCCCTTGCACGCCCTATGGCGTCATGAAGATGTTCGAGAAGGGCAACGTCGATCTGACCGGCAAGGAAGCGGTCGTCATCGGCCGTTCCAACATCGTCGGCAAGCCGATGGCCCTGCTGCTCATCAACGCCGGGGCGACGGTCACCGTTTGCAATTCGCGCACAAAAGACCTGCTCGGCCACACCCGCCGCGCGGACATTCTGGTGGCTGCCGTCGGCAAGCCGAAATTCGTGACCGCCGACATGGTCAAGCCCGGCGCCGTCGTCATCGACGTCGGCATCAACCGTCTGCCGGACGGCAAGCTGTGCGGTGACGTCGATTACGCCGGCTGCCTTGAAGTCGCCGGCCAGATTACGCCGGTGCCCGGTGGCGTCGGACCGATGACCATCACCATGTTGCTCGCCAATACCATCGAAGCTGCTGAACGAAAGGCCGGACTATGAACGCTGCTCACCAACCCGTCGTCGGTGTCGTCATGGGCTCCGACTCCGACTGGCCGACCATGCAGGCTGCTGCCAAAATTCTCAAGGAATTCGGCGTGCCCTTCGAGGCCCGTGTCGTGTCGGCCCACCGCACGCCCGACCTGTTGTTCGACTACGCCGCCATGGCCGGCGAACGTGGCCTCAAGGCGATCATCGCTGGCGCCGGTGGCGCTGCCCACCTGCCGGGCATGCTGGCCGCCAAGACCACGGTGCCGGTGCTCGGTGTACCGGTGCAGTCCAAGGCCCTGTCCGGCGTCGATTCGCTGCACTCCATCGTCCAGATGCCGAAGGGCATCCCGGTTGCCACCTTCGCCATCGGCGAGGCCGGCGCGGCCAATGCGGCCCTTTTTGCCATTGCCATGCTGGCCAACGAGAACCCGGCGCTGAACGAAAAACTGCAGGCTTTCCGCCAGGCCCAGACCGAAAAGGTTCTCGGGATGACGCTGCCCGAAGTGTGAGTCAGTGAGCGAAGGTTCGGTTCGTTTCGATAGCGACGCTCTGCAGCAGCGCATTCTGGCGCTGCGTGGCGAGCGCGTGATGGTCGACAGCGACCTGGCGGAGCTATACGGTGTTGAAGCGAGAGTGCTTAATCAGGCAGTGAAGCGCAATGCCGAGCGCTTCCCGGTTGATTTTTCCTTTGTGCTGACCAAGGAAGAAAAGCAGGAGGTCATCACAAAATGTGACCACCTCCAGAGACTCAAATTTTCCCCGCACCTGCCGCGTGTTTTTACCGAACACGGTGCAATTATGGTGGCGAGTGTGCTGAACAGCCCGCGGGCCGTCGAAATGAGTGTCTTCGTCGTGCGCGCCTTCGTCCGTCTGCGCCAGGTACTGGTCGAGCATCCGGATCTGGCTGAACGCCTCGATGAACTGGAAGCGCGCGTCGCTCGCCACGACAATACCTTATCCACTTTGGTGGCGACCATCCGGCAGATGGCCACGGCGCCAACAGCCCCCTCGCGTCAGATCGGCTTCGTTGTCGATCCTCTGGAGAAAAAGAATGATCCTGCCGCCAGCAATTCTCGGCATGCTCGGTGGCGGTCAGCTCGGCCGCTTCTTCGTTTCTGCCGCCCACGAACTCGGCTATCAGGTCTGGGTGCTCGACCCGGACCGGAATTCGCCGGCCGCTCAGCTTGCCGAGCGCCACTTCTGCGTCGATTACAACGACTACGCGGCCCTCGATGAATTCGCCGCCGGCTGCGCGGCCATCACCACCGAGTTCGAAAACGTGCCGGCCGATACGCTGGACTACCTCGCCAAATTCGTGCCGGTGCGCCCGTCCGCGACTGCCGTCGGCACCTGCCAGAACCGTATCGTCGAAAAGAGCTTCCTGCGCGACAACGGCCTGCCGCATGGTCCGTTTGCCGCCATCCGCTGCGAAGACGACATTCGCAATGCCGACACATCGCTCTTCCCGGCCATCCTGAAAGTCGCCCGCTTCGGCTACGACGGCAAGGGGCAGGCTACGGTGCATAACGTTGACGAGGCATTGATCGCGTTCGGCCACTTCAAGGGCGAGCATTGCGTCCTGGAGCAGCGACTGACGCTCGATTACGAAGTCTCCGTTGTCCTCGCCCGCGATCAGGAAGGCCGGGTTGCCTGTTTCCCGACCGGCGAGAACCAGCACACCCGCGGCATTCTTGACGTCTCCATCGTGCCGGCCCGGACCACGGGCTGCGTGCGCAGTGATGCCGAGGATGTCGCCGCGCGCATCGCCGAAAAACTCGGCTACATCGGCACGATGGGTGTCGAATTCTTCATCAGTCGCGGTCAGCTCATCGTCAACGAAATGGCGCCGCGGCCGCACAACAGCGGCCACTACACCATCGACGCCTGCGTAACCGATCAGTTCGAGCAGCAGGTTCGCGCCCTGTGCGGGTTACCGCTGGGCGAGCCGCGTGCCCACTCGGCCTCGGTCATGGTCAATCTGCTGGGCGATCTCTGGTACGAAAATGGCAACCCCAGTGATACTTACCGCGAACCCGATTGGGCCGTGCTTCATGCCATCCCCAACCTCAAGCTGCACCTTTACGGCAAGCACCACGCCCGTCCGGGCCGCAAGATGGGGCACTTCACGGTGATCGGCGACAACGCCGAAGCCGTGCAAAATGTGGCGCTGGCCGCGCGCGCCGCCATCGGCATCAAGGGCGAATGAGCACCACGGAAGCCGATTTCGCCCGCGCCGTCGAGCTGATCCGCGCAGGCGAGCTGGTCGCCTTCCCGACCGAGACGGTCTACGGTCTGGGGGCGGATGCCGCCAACCCGGTCGCCGTCGCCAAGATTTTTGCCGCCAAGGGCCGGCCGGCCGACCATCCGCTCATCGTCCATATCGCCGGCCATGACGCCGTCGACCACTGGGCCGAGCAGGTTCCCGCCGTGGCGTGGGAACTCATGGAAACCTTCTGGCCCGGCCCGCTGACCCTGATTCTCAAAAAGCAGGCCTGGGTGCCGGATGCCGTCACTGGCGGCCAGGATACCGTCGGCCTGCGCGTGCCCGGCCACCCGGTCGCGCTCGGTTTGTTGCGCGCCTTCGCCGCCGTTGCCGGAGAGCATGCCGGTATCGCCGCTCCCTCGGCCAACCGCTTCGGCCGTATCAGCCCGACCACGGCCGAGCATGTTCGCGAGGAACTCGGTGAGCGCGTGCCGCTCATTCTCGATGGTGGGCCGTGCAAGGTCGGCATCGAATCGACCATCGTCGACTGCTCGCGCGGCGAGCCTGTCGTTCTGCGCCCCGGTCACATCGCGCCGGCGCATCTCGAAGCCGTCATCGGTCGTCGTCCTCGCATCGAAACCGCCGATGGCGCGCCGCGCGTTTCCGGCTCGCTGGCCGCACACTACGCGCCGCAAACGCCAATGCGTCTGGTCGCGTCCGAACGCCTGCTCGACTTCATCAACGCCCAGCGCCACAAGGGCGACCGTTGCGGCGTCATCAGCACCGGCCAGCCGCCACACGCCGGCATGCCCCACGTCTGGCGCATGCTGCCGGCCGACCCGGTCGGCTACGCCCATGACCTCTACGCCGCCCTGCGCGACATGGACCACGCCGGCGTCGACCTGATCGCCGTCGAGTCTTTGCCCGACGACCCAGCCTGGGCCGCCGTCGCCGACCGCCTGCGCCGCGCCGTTGCCGGTGCCGGACAGGGGTAAATTCCGACTTCCACGGTCAACCGGAAAAAACGGCCAAAATTGAAAATGTCTGCGCGCCGAAAAGCCGCTTTGATATGCAAATCGGAGTGCGCTAGAATCGGTCCCCGTTGGGGGGGTAGCTCAGTTGGGAGAGCGCCTGGTTCGCAATCAGGAGGTCGTGAGTTCGATCCTCATCCTCTCCACCATCGAATTACCTGAAAAAGCCCGACAGTTCGGGCTTTTTTGCTATCTGACCGAACAATAAACAAGTGTTCCGGACATCCGCCAGACTCTGTTGATGGCGACGACAATGCAACATTGGGAATTTGAATGCCAACGCTAAACTGGATCGGCAAGGATGCCGTCGTCAAACACCACAAGGAAGTGCCGTTTCGTCTGCTCGAACCGGTGCCGGAACTCTCCTGCGGCGATGCGGGCAGCGGCAACCTGATCGTCCAGGGCGACAACCTGCACGCCCTCAAGGCCCTGCTGCCTCGCTATGCCGGCCAAGTGAAGTGCATCTACATCGACCCGCCGTACAACACCGGCAACGAAGGCTGGGTCTACAACGACAACGTCAATAGTCCGGAAATCCGCCGCTGGCTGGGCGAAGTGGTCGGCAAGGAAGGCGAGACGCTGGACCGGCACGACCGCTGGCTATCGATGATGTATCCGCGGCTGGTATTGCTGAAACAGTTTCTGCGCGAGGATGGCTCAATCTGGATTTCAATGGATGAGTCGGAAATTGCCCATCTACGCTGCTTGATGGATGAGGTATTCGGTCGGAACAAGTTTATTGCCTGTAACGCTTGGCAGAAGCGCTACTCTCGCGAGAATCGGGGGGCCATCGGCGATGTCCATGAGTACGTGCTCGTTTACGCGATAAACCCGGACTTGTTTCAGGCAACCCGAAATCGTATACCCATCGATGAAAAGCAGGCGGCGGTTTACAAAAACCCCAACAACGATCCGAAGGGCCGTTGGCAGTCGATTTCAATGACAGCACAGGGTTATCGACCGAACCAGATGTACGAGATCGTCGGTCCGTACGGGAAAGCTCATCGCCCACCTGAAGGACGCTGCTGGTCCACCATTGAAAGTGAGTTCCTTAAATTAAAAGCGGCTGGTCGCATCCACTTCGGCAAAGACGGAAATGGTGTCCCCCGCATCATTCGTTATTTGTCAGACATAGAAGGATTTGTGCCCTGGACTTGGTGGCCTCACGACGAAGTGGGGCATACCGACGAATCTCGCAAAGAAGTCCAAGATATTTTTGGAACGCAGACTGCTTTTGATACGCCTAAACCCACCCGTCTGATCCGACGCATCCTCCAAATTGCCACCGATAAGGACTCCCTTATTCTTGATTCCTTCGCTGGGTCGGGCACCACGGGCCACGCCGTATTGAAGCAAAACGCCGAAGACGGCGGCAACCGCCGTTTCATCCTCGTCGAGATGGACGAAAACATTGCGCAGAACGTCACCGCCGAACGCGTCAAGCGCGTTGCCACCGGCTACACCAACGCCAAGGGCAATACCGTAGAAGCTTTGGGCGGCGGCTTCCAGTTCTGCCGCCTGTCGGACGAGCCACTATTTACGGCCGAGGGGCAGATTCGTGCCGATGTCACTTTCGCCCAACTGGCTGAGTTCGTCTGGTTCGCGGAAACCGGCAGCGGTTACACGGGCCGGGGGGATTCGCCGCTGCTGGGGGTGCATGAGGGACGCGGCATCTATCTGCTCTATAACGGCATCCTCAAGGACAAATCGGTGGGCGGCGGTAATGTGCTGACCGGGCCGGTGTTCGACGTGCTGCCAAAATTTGCCGGCGCCAAGGTGATCTACGCCGCGGCCAACCGCATGGGTGGCCGCGCGGCGCGTGAGGGCATCACCTTCAAGCAAACCCCTTACGCACTGGAGGTGTGAGCCATGACGACATTTGCCGCGAAAATCTACCAGTCGCAAGTGCTCGACAGCGTTGAGGCTTATTTCAAGGCCTGCCACGAACTGCCGTCACCGTCGATTGCCTTCACCGCGACCACCGAGCGCCTGTGGGGCCGTGGCAACAGCTACAACCCGCTGTCGGGTTTTCCTGCCGATATGCCTTACTTCTGCCTGCGCGTGCCGACCGGTGGCGGCAAGACCTGGCTGGCGGCGAAGAGCGTGGCTCTGGTCAATACGCATTTGCTGCGTTGCGAGCACAGCGTGATTTTGTGGCTGGTGCCGTCTAAGCCGATCCGCGAGCAGACGCTGCGTGCCTTGCGCGACCGCCAGCATCCTTATCACACGGCGTTGCGTGAATCTGGGCCGATTACCGTGCTGGATCTGGATGAGGCCAAGAGCGTGACGCGGGCCACGCTGGATACGTCGACGACGATCATTGTGGCGACGCGGCAGGCGTTTCAGGTGGAAGAGGAGGAGTGCCGCAAGGTGTATCAGTCGAGCGGCGCGCTGATGCATCACTTCGACAATCTGTCGCCAACGCAGCGCGACGGATTGTTGTCTGAAGGTCAGGGCGCGGAGCGAATTACGCCTTATTCGCTGGCCAACGTGTTGCGGCTGCGCCGGCCCTTCGTGGTCGTCGATGAGGCGCACAACAACCGCACTGAACTGGCCTTCGACATGCTGGCCCGCTTTCGTCCCAGCGGCATCATGGAGCTGACCGCCACGCCCGATCTGGAGCGCACGCCCAGCAATGTGCTGCACAGCGTGTCCGCCGCCGAGTTGAAGGCGGAGGAAATGATCAAGCTGCCGGTGGTGCTTGAAACTGAGTCGAACTGGCAGCAGTGTCTGGCCGATGCCATCGGTCGCCGCGATGCGTTGCACAAATTGGCCGACGACGAACGTCGGGCGGGCGCGGCTTACTTGCGGCCATTGGTGCTCATTCAGTCGGAACCCCGCCGGGCGGGTGTGGATACGCTGGATTTCGAGCGTGTGCGCAACGAGTTGATTAGCAACCATGGCATTCCCGCCAGCGAGATTATCGTGGCGACCGGCGAGGAAAAGGGACTGGAGCAGATCGACGCGGATTTCAAGCTGGGCATTGCCGACCCGAGTTGCCCGGTGAAATTTGTCATCACCCAGAAGGCGCTGGCCGAAGGCTGGGACTGCCCATTTGCCTACATCCTGGTCAGCATGGCCTCGCTGCATTCGGCTACGGCGGTCGAGCAATTGCTCGGGCGCGTCTTGCGGCAACCGGGGGCGAGTCATCGGCAGGCGCGGGCGCTGAATCAGTCCTATGCCTTCGTTGTTTCACGCAACTTTGCCGAAACGGCCAGCGCCTTGCGTGACCGCCTGGTGGCCGGGGCTGGTTTCGAGCGGCGCGAGGTGAACGAGTTTGTGACAGCGGCCAGGGCCGAACAGTCGCGACTGGATCTGGAAGGGCATGCCGGGCGCGTTGTCGTTCGGCCGGTGGCGATTACCTTGTCGGAGAAGCCCGATCTCAAGAGCGTGCCCAAGCCGATCCGCGACAAGGTGAGTTGGGATGGCAAGTTGAATACGCTGACCATCAGCACGCCGCTGACCGTGGATGAGGCTGAAACACTCAAGGCATCGGTAACGTCAGAAACAGCGGCGGCGGCTATCGTTGAAGCCGCCGAAGTCAGCCGGACCACGGCCATCGAGTTTTTCCAGACGCCGGCCGAACTGGGTAAACGCTTTAGTGTTCCGCAACTGGCGCTGCGCATTCAGGGTGAGCTCGTTTTGTTCGATGACCCGGAAGTGCTGGAGTATCCGTGGGATCTCTCGCCGTACGATGCCGCCCCAACGGCCGATGACCTGAGTGCGCTCGGTGCTGGTCTCAAGGTTTCGGAGGGCGGCGAGATTGATGTGGACGACGCCTCAGGGCGCGTTGTTTCACGCTTTTTGCCCGATCTGCAACGGGACTTGGGGTTGGTGTACCAACCGGAAAACTGGGATGAGGTTCGCCTCGCTACCTGGCTTTGCCGCAACCTGCCGGAGCAAGCTCTCACCCACGCCAGCAAGCAGGCCTTTGTCGCCGCGTGGCTGACCGATCTGCTGAGCCGGGACGATGTCACGCTGGCTCGCGCTAACCTGCAAAAGTTTCTGATCCGCAATCGCCTCGAGGCACGCCTCCGCGACTTGCGTAAACAGGCTGTGGGAAAGGCTTTTCAGCAAACGCTGTTGAGTGATGATGCAGCATCCCGTGTCGTGGTGAGCGATCAATTTTCCTTCGATTTTCACCCGCAGGCCTATGCACCAAGCCGGGACTACGACCCGCGTACATCTGCCTACGGATACTTTGACTTCCGCCATCACTACTACGGACGCATTGGCGATTTCGACAGCAAAGAGGAATTCGAATGCGCCTGTCAGTTGGACATCTGGGTGCAACAGGGCCGTATTCAGTTCTGGGTGCGCAATCTGGTGCGGCGCGAAGGGAGTTCATTCTTCCTGCAAAAGGCGGATGGGCGTTTCTATCCGGATTTTCTATGTCAGCTTCCGGGAACGGATGACCAGCCCGGGCCGATCCTCGCCGTCGAGTACAAGGGGGCTGACCGCTGGTTATCGGCCGAGGACGACCGACTGATTGGTGGGCTGTGGGCCAATCTTTCAGAGGGGCGTTGCCGGTTTGTGATGATCAAAGACAAACGGTGGGATGGGATTGAGGCGCATCTGGGGTGAGCGATGCTGACAGGAAACTGATCTGCAACAGCATCACCGAGTTCCTCAGTGGATTGATTCGCCAATCGCGGTGTGTATAATACACACATGAACAGCGCCGACATTATTAAGCAGTTGCTCAAGTCGGGTTGGGTGTTGAGGGGTGTGAAAGGATCGCACCACATCTACACCCATCCGGAGCGGGGCGGTCATATCAGCGTGCCACATCCGAAAAAGGATCTGGGCATTGGACTGGCCAGCAAATTGCTGAAACAAGCCGGACTGAAGTGAAAGGAGAAAGCCATGAGATACCCGATTGCGATTGAACAAGGCAGTGACAGTCAAGCCTTTGGCGTTATTGTCCCCGATTTGCCGGGCTGCTTTTCGGCTGGCGATACCTTGGACGAAGCGGTTGACAACGCCAAGGAAGCCATCGATCTGTGGCTGGAAACGGTGATTGATGACGGCGGTGCTGTACCGTCTCCGAAGAACATTGCCGAGCACCAAGCAAATCCGGAGTTTGCCGGCTGGATTTGGGCTGTCGTTCCGGTAGATCTTGCAGCTCTGTCAGACAAGGTGGAGCGAGTGAATATCACCCTGCCGGCCAGGGTGTTGCGCCGGATTGATGCGGCGGCCAAGGCGTCCGGAGAAAGTCGGTCTGGATTTATCGCGCGTAGGTCGTTAGCCGCGTAAGGCTTGGGGAGATTGTTGTTTGCCGCTTAGTGAGATCACCTTGGTACGGTCATCCTTGCTTGTTGTTTGATAGCCCATGTTGGACCATGGAATGATAAAAGGCCTGATTTTTCAGGCTTTTTTATTTGCGCCGGGTTAGGGATTTCCCTTGGGGTGCTTGTGTTGGTGATCGAATCGCCGAATACTTTGTCCGCGTCAGTCTGACTGACTCAACAGAGCAATTGGTCGGAAAACAATAACGGATGGAGGATCGAGACATGAGTTTGGTACCCAAGGTGCAAACGCACAAGATTTCCAGCAACATCACGCTGAGTGCTTCCGGATATAACGTGATTGGTGCCGAATCGCCGGCGATCGAAGCGATGACTGATTTTCTGCGGGTCAGCGTGGTCGTCATCTCGCCCGATGCTTTGGTGGTTGAGGCCAATGCGCAGATGATTTCGCGCGGCGTCCGCCTGCTCATGGTAACCAGCGCCAATGACCGGCTGGAAGGCCTGATCACGGCTCGCGACATTCTTGGCGAAAAGCCGATGCAAATTGCCTCGGCCCGCGGCTGCAAGCGCGATGAGCTGAAAGTGGCCGAGCTCATGACGCCCATTGCTCATGTCGATACGCTCTATTTGAAGGAAGTCCTCAACGCGCGCGTGGTGGATATTCTTGATGCCCTTAAGCGCCTCGGTCGCCAGCACATCCTGGTCGAGGACGTCGACGCGGCGACCGGCCTGCCGCGCGTCCGAGGCCTGTTCTCGGCCACCAACATTGGTCGCCAGCTCGGCGTGCCGGTGCTTGGCTTCGAGCTGGCCAGCACATTCGCGGAAATCGAAGCCGCACTGGCCAATTGAGGTGACGGCACCTCTGCACCCGATGACTGCGGCCTTGCGGGCGAGCGACGCCGGCAAGGTGGTTTCCGCCCGCGATGCCGTGCGCCTGATTCGCGATGGCGACACGGTGGCGACGGGCGGTTTTGTCGGCATCGGCTTTGCTGAAAATATTGCCGTGGCGCTCGAGCAGCGTTTTCTCGAGAGCCAGGCAGCGGACATCCACGGCCAGGGCAGCCCGCGCAACCTGACCCTGGTCTACGCGGCCGGGCAGGGTGACGGCAAGGATAGAGGCCTCAACCATCTGGGTCATGACGGCCTGGTCGGCAAGGTCATCGGCGGCCATTGGGGGCTGGTCCCCAAGCTGCAGGCGCTGGCGGTAGCCAATCGCATCGCGGCCTACAACCTGCCGCAGGGCGTCATCACCCATTTGTTCCGCGACATCGCCGCCGGCAAACCGGGGACGATCACGCGCATCGGGCTGGGCACCTTCGTCGATCCGCGCTTTGGCGGCGGCAAGCTCAATGAAATGACGACGGTCGACCTCGTCCGGACGATGGAAATCGATGGCGAGGAATACCTGTTCTACAAGGCTTTCCCGATCCACGTCGGCATCATTCGCGGTACGACGGCCGATCCGGACGGCAACATCACCATGGAGCGCGAGGCGCTGACGCTCGAAGCGCAGGCCATCGCCATGGCGGCGCGCAACTCGGGCGGTATCGTCATCGCGCAGGTCGAGCGAATCGCCGAGCGCGGCACGCTGAACCCGCGCCAGGTCAAGGTGCCAGGCATTCTGGTTGATTGCGTCGTGGTCGCCGAAAAGCCGGAATACCACATGCAGACCTTCATCGAGCCCTACAGCGCGGCCTTCGCCGGCGAGATCAAGGTGCCGATGTCGGCCATCGCGCCGATGCCGATGAGCGAGCGCAAGATCATCGCCCGGCGGGCGGCCATGGAGCTCAAAGCCAATGCCGTGGTCAATCTCGGCATCGGCATGCCCGAGGGAGTGGCCAACATCGCCACCGAGGAACGCATCATCGACCTCCTGACGCTGACCGCCGAGCCCGGCGTCATCGGCGGCGTGCCGGCCGGTGGCCTGAGTTTCGGTGCGGCGACCAATGCCCAGGCTATCATCGACCAGCCCAGCCAGTTCGATTTCTACGACGGCGGCGGGCTGGACATCACTTTCCTCGGGCTGGCCCAGGCCGACAAGCAGGGCAATCTCAACGTCTCCAAGTTCGGCCCGCGCCTGGCGGGCGCAGGCGGGTTCATCAACATTTCACAAAGCGCCAAAAAGGTTGTTTTTGTTGGCACCTTCACGGCGGGTAACCTCGATGTTGCGGTCGACGGCGGAAAACTACGAATTCTGGAAGACGGCAAGTCAGTCAAGTTCGTCGATGAAGTCGAGCATCGCACCTTCAGCGGTCCCGAGGCGGCGCGGCGCGGCAAGGAAGTCATCTACATCACCGAGCGCTGCGTTTTCAGGCTGACGGCGGCCGGGCTGGAACTGACCGAAATCGCACCGGGCGTCGATCTGCAAAAGGACATCCTCGACCGCATGGCTTTCCGCCCGATCATCAACGGCGAACCGGCTCTGATGGATGCCCGCATCTTCCGCGACGAGCCGATGGGCATCCGGCCCGAACTGCTTGAGATTCCGATGGCCGAGCGGCTGACCTACGACGCCGGGCAGAACCTCTTTTTCCTCGATTTTTCCGGCCTCGACCTGCGTTCCAGTGACGACATCGGGCGCATCGAAGCAGCCGTCGAGGCTGCTCTGGCGCCCATTGGCCACAAGGTCAACGCCATCGTCAATTACGACCGCTTCAGCATCGTGCCCGAGTTGATCGACGACTACATCGCCATGGTCAAGGGCGTCGTCGACCGCCATTACCACGATGTGACGCGCTACACCTCGAGCACCTTCCTGCGCATGAAACTGGGCGAGGCGCTGGAGAAGCGGTTGGTCGCCGCCAAGCTCAGCGCAACGGCCGAGCAGGCCCGAGAGCAACTGGCAAAGCCTTGATGACCGGAGGGTCATTAAGGGGCTGACATAGGCGCTGGGCAAGGTATCATTGCCGGATTGCTGCGGTCGACACAGGTTTTTGCATGAAAAACAACTCTTCTGGCCCGCTCGCCGGGCGCAAGCTCCGCTTTGTCCTGCCCATTGCGGCTGTCGTTCTGGTTGGCGCCTATTTCTTGTCACGGTCGGATGCGCCGTCGTCAACTGGCGCCAGTGAAGCTGCCAAAACGGCAGCGCGGCCTGCCTTGACGGTCAGCCTGACCACCCCGCAACAACTCGAATGGCCGATTGTCCTGCCCGCCAACGGCAATGTCGTCGCCTGGCAGGAGGCGGTGATTGGCGCCGAGATCGCCAATTACCGGATCACCGAAGTGCGCGTGCAGGTGGGCGATGCGGTCAAGAAGGGTCAGGTTCTGGCCCGAATCGCCAGCGATACGGCGGCCAGCGAACTGGCCGAGGCCCAGGCGTCGGTGGCCGAGCTCGACGCCAGCGCAGCCGAGGCGAAGGGCAATGCCGAGCGGGCGAAAGAGTTGAAGGAAAAAGGCTTCTACAGTTCGCAACTCAATACCCAGTACCAGACGGCCCAGAATACGGCGCAGGCGCGCCTCGCGGCGGCTCGTGCGCGGCAGCAGGCGGCTGACTTGAAAATGAGCAAGACTGCCGTTCTGGCGCCGGACGACGGCGTGATTTCGGCACGCAGCGCGACAGTCGGCTCACTGACACAAACGGGGCAGGAGCTGTTTCGTCTGATTCGCGGCGGCCGTCTTGAATGGCGAGCCGAAGTGCCGTCGGCCGATCTCGGCAAGGTCAAGGCCGGCGTCGTCGCGATGCTTACGGCGCCGGGCGGTGAAACGGTCAAGGGCACGGTGCGCACCGTCTCGCCGAGCGTTGATCCGCAAACCCGCAACGGGCTGGTTTATGTCGATCTGCCGGTGACTTCGGCCGTGCGGGCCGGCATGTTTGCGCGCGGTGAATTTTCTCTGGCGCAAAGCCCGGCGCTGACGCTGCCGCAATCGGCCGTCGTCCTGCGTGAGGGTTTTGGCTACGTCTTCCGGATGGAAGGCGAGGACCGTGTAGCGCAGGCCAAGGTTGTGCTCGGCCGCCGGCTTGGCGAGCGCATCGAAATTCTGTCCGGGCTGGAACCAACAGCGCGCGTCGTGGCGACGGGGGCTGGTTTCCTGGCTGATGGCGACGTCGTCAAGGTGGTCGACGGAGTTGCAAAATGAGCCGTTTTTTCCGGTTGACCGTGGAATTCCGTTTGGCGGCTGCGAAGGCTGCCGAGGGTGTGACGCGATGAACGTTTCGTCGTGGTCGATCCGCAATCCGACGCCGGCCATCCTGCTTTTCGTGCTCCTCACGCTGGCCGGGTTCATGGGCTTCAAGGCGATGAAGATCCAGCAGTTCATGGACATCGATTTGCCGAACGTCATCGTCACGGCGAGCCTGCCTGGCGCCGCGCCGGCCCAGATGGAAACCGAAGTGGCGCGCAAGATCGAGAATTCGGTGGCGACGCTGCAGGGCATCAAGCACATCTACACCAAGGTGCAGGACGGCACAGCGACGGTGACCGTCGAGTTCCGCCTGGAAAAACCGACGCAGGAAGCGGTCGACGACGTCCGCGATGCCATTTCGCGCATCCGCGCCGATTTGCCGGGTGACCTGCGCGATCCGGTCATCAGCAAAATGAACCTGTCCGGCGCCCCAATCCTGACCTATACCGTGGCGTCGAACCGCATGGATAGCGAGGCGCTGTCGTGGTTTGTCGACAACACCGTCAGCAAGGCCATCCTCTCGGCGCGTGGCGTTGGTGCCGTGTCGCGGGTTGGCGGTGTGACGCGCGAAATCCGCATCGAACTCGACCCGGCCAGGATGCTGGCGCTCAGCGTCACGGCGGCCGATATCTCGCGCCAGCTCAAGCAGATCCAGCAGGATGCCTCGGGCGGCCGGGCTGACGTCGGCGGCATCGAGCAGTCTGTGCGCACCATCGCCACCGTCAAGAGCGCTGATGAACTGGGCGGCATGGACATCGTGCTCTCCGATGGCCGCCGCATCCGCCTCGATCAGGTGGCGACGATCAGCGATACCGTCGGCGAGCAGCGCACCGAAGCCCTGCTCAACGGCAAGCCGGTCGTCGGCTTCGAGATCACGCGCAGCAAGGGCGCCGGTGAAGTCGAGGTCGCCGACAGCGTCAAGGTCGTGCTCGACAAGCTGAAGGCCGATCATCCCGACATCGAAATCACCGAAGCCTTCAACTTCGTCGATCCGGTCATCGAAAACTACGAAGGCTCGATGAAGCTGCTTGTCGAAGGCGCCATCCTCGCCGTGCTCGTCGTCTGGCTATTCCTGCGCGATGGCCGGGCCACCTTCGTCTCGGCCGCTGCGCTGCCGCTGTCGGCGATCCCGACCTTTGCCGCGATGTACTTGATGGGCTTCACGCTCAACGTCGTCACCCTGCTCTCGATGTCGCTGGTCGTCGGTATTCTGGTTGATGACGCCATCGTCGAAATCGAAAACATCATGCGCCACCTGCGCATGGGCAAAACGCCCTACCAGGCGGCCATGGAAGCGGCCGACGAAATTGGTCTGGCGGTCATCGCCACCACCTTTACGCTGATTGCCGTCTTTCTGCCGACCGCTTTCATGGGTGGCGTCGCCGGCAAATTCTTCGTCCAATTCGGGTGGACCGCAGCCGTCGCCGTTTTCTTCTCGCTCGTCGTCGCCCGCATGCTGACGCCGATGATGGCCGCCTACATCCTGCGTCCGGTCACGCACGACGAGCCGACGCCGCGCTGGTTGAGGTATTACGAAGGCTGGGCCACCTGGTGCCTCAAACACCGCATCCTGACCATGCTCGGCGCCGCCTTCTTCTTCGTCGGCTCCTTCATGCTCGTCCCCCTGCTGCCGACTGGCTTCGTCCCCGCCGACGACGTGTCGCAAACGCAAATCTACCTCTCCCTGCCGCCCGGCGCGACGCTCAAGGAATCGGTCGCCATTGCCGAGCAGGCCCGCCACATTGCCGAGGCCAACGAGCACGTCAAGCTGGTGTATACCGCCGTCGGCGGCGGCAAAGCCGGCAGCGATCCCTTTGCCGCCTCGGGCGCTGCCGAGGTACGGAAATCCACGCTGACCATCAACCTGACACCGCGCAGCGAGCGTTCGGGTATCAGCAAGCAGGTCATCGAAGGCCAGTTGCGCGAGGCGCTGAGCGTCATCCCCGGCGCCCAGATCAAGGTTGGTCTGGCCTCCGGCAACGCCAAATACGTTCTCGTCCTGGCCAGCGAAAACGGCCCGCTGTTGTCCGAGCACGCCCGACTCGTCGAGCGCGACCTGCGCACCATTCCCGGCATCGGCGGCATCACGACGACAGCCAGCCTGGTTCGCCCGGAACTGGTCATTCGCCCCGATTTCGCCCGCATGGCCGATCTCGGCGTGACCTCGGCGGCCATCGCCGACACCCTGCGCATCGCCACCGCCGGTGATTACGATCAGGGGCTGGCCAAGCTCAACCTCGCCCAGCGCCAGGTGCCTATCGTCGTCAAGCTGCCGCCGGCGGCGCGCACCGACCTCGCCCTGCTCGAACGCCTGACCGTGCCCGGCAAACACGGCCCGGTCCTGCTCGCCAACGTCGCTTCGGTGAGCATCGCCGGCGGCCCGGCCGAGATCGACCGCTATGACCGCCTGCGCAACATCAATTTCGAAATCGAGCTCAACGACCAGCCGCTGGGCGAAGTCGAGGCCGCGGCGCTCAGGCAGCCGAGCCTGACCAACCTGCCGCCCGGTGTCATCCAGACCACGGTCGGCGACGCCGAGGCGATGGGCGAACTGTTCGCCAGTTTCGCGTTGGCCATGGCCACCGGCGTCCTCTGCATCTACATCGTGCTGGTTTTGCTTTTCAAGGATTTCGTCCAGCCGGTGACCATTCTCGCCGCGCTCGTGCTCTCCGTGCCGGGGGCTTTTCTGGCACTTTTCGTGACCAGCACGGCGCTGTCGATGCCATCGATGATCGGCCTCATCATGCTCATGGGCATCGCCACCAAGAACTCCATTCTGCTCATCGACTACGTCGTGCTGGCTCGTCGCGATCACGGCCTGAACCGCTGGGATGCCCTGCTCGACGCCTGCCGCAAGCGCGCCCGGCCCATCGTCATGACGACTGTGGCCATGGGCGCCGGCATGATGCCGATTGCGCTGGGCATCGGCACCGATCCGAGCTTCCGCGCCCCGATGGCCATCGTCGTTATCGGCGGCCTGATCACCTCGACCTTCCTGAGCCTGCTCGTCATCCCGGTGGTGTTCACCTACGTTGACGACCTGATCGGGCTGGTTCGGGCGCGCCTGGGGCTGAAGCCGCATTGATCAGCGCGGACCCGACGCAGATTTATGCCAAGTGTGAAATATCTCACTGATCCGAAAAAAGGATAGCGTTACCTTAGGACCATGGAGGGTTATGTCATGGTAATCACAGCAAACATAGCGTATTTCAAGGGTGAGTTTGTCGCTTCCCTGAGCGATGGCAAGCGTATTGAGCGGTACGACTGGCGCGAGATGGCGCGGGCGCTCCATGAATTGGGTGTGGGCGATACTGCCATCGAATATCAATGGCACGCCGGGCAGCGCATGATTACGGCTGGCCAGCAGGTGGCATTACGGGCGGAAATTCGTCGTCTGTCGCATATGTCTGCAAACCACACCGTTAGAAATCATCGCGTGGCCGCAGCATGATCGGACGTTATCTGGCGTCAGTCCTTCTGGACGATGGTCTTTTTTTCTGCACGCCCGAAGCTCAGCGTGTAGAAAACGTCCAGCGCATTGTCACTGCCCGCGCGGCCAATGACAGCGATTTGTCGCGTCAGGTTGACGGTCAGTTTGACGATGCCTTCGGCGCGACCGAGCGTCTGCTCGTAGGAAACAAGCGCGTTTGACGAGAGGCGTTTGCCGACGCTGAGAATCTGCTGGCCGGTTGTCCCGGCCGTGTCGATGCTGTTGCCACCGGCCACGCGGCTGCTTGGCTGACGCCCCCCAGTGTCGCCGATATTGCCCTGACGAAGGCCGAATTCGTCGAATCCAAAGGTTTTTTTCAATTGCTGGACAACATTCCCTGAATCGTTGCCAAGCAGGCCGCCCGCTGCCGAAAAGAGCAGCGTCGCGTCGCCTGCGCCCATCTGTTCCGGGCCATGGCCCAGAACAAGCCAGGCGAGCTTTTCGGCGTCGGCCAGTTCCGGATCGGAGATGAGCTTGACCACCGGCTTCTGTGCCGTGCCGCCGATCTGCACGCCGGGTTCGACCGCCAGCCCCTTGCGCACGGCGCGCACGTCGAGACCGGGGTTGTCGAGCAAGCCATTGAAACTCAGGATGCCGCGCTCGATGTCCAGTTTCTGGCCATAGGCATCGAAGCGGCCGTCGCGCGCACGAATCGTGCCGTTCGCCCGTGGCAGGTCGCGTCCCTTGGCGGTAATCCTGAGATCGCCGACCAGGCGGCTGGAAAGACCTGCTCCGTTGAACAGGAAATGGCTGCCGAGGTCGGTGCTGACGTCGAGTTCGACTTTCGGGCGTAGACGGGGGGCTGGTTTCTCGCTGACCGGGCGTTTGACCACGACATCATCGGAAAGGCGTGGTGTGCCGCCCGGGGCAAGTTGCCAATAACCTGCATCGACAGCCAGTTTGCCGACCGCACCCAGCGTGCCGTCCTTCAGGCTGAGTCGGCCATTGCCGGAAACGGCGATCCATTGATCGGGTAGCTGGAAAGCGCCAAGGCGGTCAAGTTTGATGTCGAGAAAAGCGTCGTCGCTCTGCATGCTGCGGTCAACCCGAATTTCCCCTGAAATATCAAGTCGCCCCGGTTGTTTGGTTAGCGCAGAGAGGTCGTCGCGCGTTAGCAGACGTATTGCCCGGGGCAAGGGTTGCAGCTGGCTGTCGAAGCCGAGGCGGTTGATATGCAGCAGGTTGTCGCGCAGATCGACATCGAGCTCACCACGCACCAGGTTGAGATTTTGCGCAGGCAACCGCAGGGCCAGTTTGTCGCCGCGGAATCGGCCGTTGAAGAGGGGTTCGGCGGGCGTGCCGGCCAGTTGCATTTCACCGCTGAGGTGGCCTTCGCTCTGCCAGCCTTCACCGATCAGTTCGGCCAGCCAGCCGAGATCGGCGATGTCGGTGTTGAGCCGCCCCTGCCAGCGGGATTTGCGGTCGAGTGACCAGGCGCCGAGCATGGCCGCAGAGAGCTCCCCGTCGACCTTGCCGAGTCGGCTCCCTGCGGCATTCAGAGTGGCGCGCAACTGTTTCGTGTCGGCGCCTGCTTGCAGCGTGGCCTGCCAGTCGAGCGGATCGCCCATGAGTTTCGCCGGGCCAACGCTCCAGCCGGCGCCGGCCAGTTTGATCGGGGCTGGCGCGGCAAGGCGTACATTGCGCGACGTGTCGGTGCTGTTCAGTTTTGCCTCGAGCAGCCGGCCTTGCCACTGGCTGAAATCGGCGCTCAAGCCGCCGTCGGCAGCGAAGGTCAACAGATTCTTGCCGGCTACGTCGGCGCTGGCCGTCAGGTTGTGCGCCTCGTTGGTGCCTGCGCCATGGGCGCGGACGTTGCGCAGCAAGCCGGGCTGGTCTGGCGTGTCGACGGCTGCGATGGCGAGATCGAGGTTCAACGGCGAGCTGGTCTCCCCGGCGGCGTTGGCTTTCAGGCTCAGGCCGGTGAGGCGGGCGATGCCGGGCTTGCCGATTTTGGCGGCGGTCAACTGGCCGGCGAATTTCGGTTGTTGCGCCGAGCCGGACAGGTCGAATCGGCCCGTGATGCCGCCGTCCAGACCGTAGGGAGCGAGCTGCTGGGCATCGAGGTCGACGACCACGGTGTCGCCGGGCTGGCCGAAAGCGCCCTTGGCGGTCAGGTGATTGGCGCCGGAGACGAGCTGGATATCGATGCCCGGAATGCGTGGCCAGGCGATGCTGAGCTTGCCTTGTCCGTTCAGTGGCTGGTTGGCGACCCGGCTGTCTTTGAGCGAAAAGCTGGCGTCGACCACGGCCCGCGGGTCGAGCCGGCCGTCGGCCTTGAAGCTGGCGTTGATCTGCGCTGCCGGCACTTTGGCGAAGCGGCTCGGGTCAAAACGTTGCAGTTCGCCTTCGGCCATGAAGGTGCGCGGCGTTTTGAGATCGAGTTCGGCCTTGGCGATCAGGCGGGCGTCGCCGGCCGAGAGTTGCAGTTGCGGCAGGTCGATGCGCTCGCCGCTATGGCTGGCTTCGGCGAGCAGGGCGAAGGTGGCGTCCTTGAGATCGAGCTTGAGTTGCTGACGGTCGGTGCCGAGCAGACTTGAAATTGGGCCTTTTAATCGGGTTGACCGCAGCGATGAGACGATTTGCGCGGCGTCGAGGCGGTTGGCGGTCAGCGCCAGCTGCAGGGTGCCGTCACGCCATTCGCCGCTACCGTCGAGTTCGCCGTTGCC
This sequence comes from Betaproteobacteria bacterium, assembly GCA_016705475.1. Classification (GTDB taxonomy): domain Bacteria; phylum Pseudomonadota; class Gammaproteobacteria; order Burkholderiales; family Rhodocyclaceae; genus Azonexus. Next base: position 61,223 of record JADIYD010000007.1, read on the forward strand.
GGGCAGTGTGGCGTAAAGCGTGGCGAATTTGGCGCTGCTGCCCTGCCAGTCGACCGTGCCGGCCAGCGTGGCGAGCGGCAGGCGCTGGCGGTCGAGGGCGCCGGGTTGGTGGTTGGTCAGGCCGAAGCTGCCGACGATGCCGTCGCCTTGCGGTGCGAGGTCGGCGGTGATGCTGAGCTTTGCCTGTGGCGCGCCGGGCTGCCAGGTGGCCGGGTCGATGTCTTCAAGCAGGACGCGGGCGCTGGCGAAAGCGGCATCGGCGAAGGGGGTGAGCGCGACTTCGGCGGTGCCGGCGACGCCCTGGGTGGCGACGGCGCTGATTGCGATGCGTTCGAGCGGGCCGTTGGCAGTCAGCGACATGGCGAGCGGTCGCTCGTCGAGCTGGCCGGAAATCTCGGCGCTGGCGGCGAGCGGAAAGGGGGCGAGGCCGTCGAGGCTGGCGCGGCCGGTGATGGCGATGCCGCCGGTCAGAGCGTGCAGGTCGTCGATCCGGTGCTGGCGGCCATCGCTGGCGAAGCTGGCAGCGAGGTCGGTAGCGGTGAAGCCGTCGTCGACGCTCAGTTTCAAAATGGCCAGTTTTTTGGCGTTGACCGTGACAGGCAGTTGCAGGTCGGTCGGCACGGGCGTCGGCGTGTCGCTCGGGGTGGTGACGATGTGCAGGGCGGTGATGCTCAGTTCGGCGATGTCCAGCGTGCCGCGAAGCAGGGCGGATGGCGCCCAGTCGAGATGAACCTGCGTCGCTTCGATTTGCAACGTGGCGCTTTGCCAGCGCAGTTGGCCGATGTCCATGTTGCCGAGAAGGCGGCCGCTGGCTTGCTCGATCTGCAACTGGCCAGCGGTGGCGCGTTGGGCTAGTTCGATGGCGGTTTGCAGACCGCTTTCGCTGGTCGTCAGCCAACCGAGGCCGCCCATGAAGGCGGCGCTGGCGAGGAGGGCTAGGGGGCGTTTCATTTCACCGGCGCTTAGAACGGGATGGCCAGCGAGAAGTGCAGGTGCACTTCCTGGTTGCGTTCGCCGTAGGCGAGGTCGACGCCGATCGGCCCGGCCGGGCTGCGCCAGCGGGCGCCGAGGCCGGCACCGACAGCGAGGCGGACATCCTGCAGGGAATCGACCGCGTCGCCAGCATCGACGAAGGCGGCGATGCCCCAGCTGTCATCCAGCCAGTGCGTCACTTCGGCGCTGGCGGTCGCCATGTAGCGGCCGCCGACGGTTGCGCCGCTCTCCGTGACGCCAAGACTGTTGTAGGCGTAGCCGCGCACCGTTCCCGCGCCGCCGGTGCGGAACAGGTAGTCCTGCGGGATGCCATCGCGCGAATCGGCGAAGGTGTAGCCGACTTCTGCGCGCAGATTGAGCGTGTCAGCGCGGCCGAGCGGCATGTAATGCTGGACGCGGGCGTGCAGGCGAATGAAATTCTGGTCGGAGAGGACCGCCTTGGCGCCGCCGCCGAGTTGCACCTGGACAACCGAACCATCGCGCGGGTCGAGCAGGTTGTCGATGCGGCGCCACGTCCAAACGCCGTTGGGGACCAGCGCGCGGGCGGTTTCCGGGTTGGTGCCGTTGGTTTCGCGGCGCTCCTCCTGCCAATTCAGCGATAGCCGCTGTTCGACGATGCCCCGTTGCTGGACGGTCTGCGCACCGAAAGCGTAGCGCTCGGTTTTCAGACCCTGGATGTCGGCAGCCTGCGCCATGATGCCGACGCTGTGCCGGCGGTTGCGTTCGTCAGGCGGCAGGAAAACGTCGGCGTAGGCGGTCTGCCTTTTCTGCTCATAACGCAGCCCGCTATCCAGCGACCAGCCACGGCTGAGCACGTTGGGCGTGTGGTAATTCACCTCGACGCGGGCGCCGGTGTTGGAACTGGCGCCGGCACCGAAGGAGACGCGGTGCGGTGAACGTTCGCGCACGCGAACGAGGACGGGAACGGTGGCCGTGCCATCCTCATTGACGATGGCCGCCTCGCGCTCGAGCGTCGTCTGCACCGACGAAAAATACGGCGTCGCCTGCAGCGCGCCCTGCAGCGCGCTCAGGCGGTCTTCGCGGTAGGGCTGGCCGGGCTTGAAGGCACGGTTGTAGCGTTCGACGAGATCGGGCGGGTAGTTCTGCAGGCCCTCGACCCGTATCGCGCCAAAGCGGTAGCGCGGGCCGGCGTCGAAATGCGCGCGAAGGTCGGCGCGATGCGTTTCGGTGTCGATGCCGGCCTCGCTGTCGACCAGTTTGGCGTCGGCGTGTTCGATAGCCAGCAGATCGGCCAGAATCTGCTGCTTGGCATCGTTCCAGTCGGCTTGCCGGAAAGGCTGGCCGACCGGCAGGCCCCAGCCGGCGATCAGTTCCGATTTCCTTTTTGCCTCGATATTCCCGTCGACCGTGACATTGACGCTGGCAATGGTCGTCCGCGGCCCGGGATCGAGGTTCAGCGTCAGGCCGTCATCGTTTTCAGTGAACTTGAATACCGGCGAAAAATAGCCCTCGGTCGCCAGAATGTCGCTGAGCTGCCCCTGCAAACGATTCGGGTTGCCGGCTTCTTCCGGCAGCCAGGGCGACAGCAGTTCGTTGATCTCATCCGGCGCCTGCACGGTCAACTCGCCCGCCACCAGCGGGGGGGCGATGGCCAGAAGCAACAGAAGAGGGAGGTGGCGGCAGATCACCCGGGCATTTTACGCGTCGGCAACGGCTTGGCGCGGCGGCATCAGAAAACTGCGCGGCTGGTGGTTCAGCCGGTTCCACAGCACGCGAAGCAGCGGCCCCCAGTGCTCGAAATGAATGCCGCGGGCGCGCATGGCGGTGCGCAAGGCGAGGGCGAAACTCACGGCGAGGTTGATGAAACCGATGGCGGCAATGCCGAAGGCGGCCCAGGCGATGGCCTTGAGCGGCAGTTCGAACTGGAAGCCGACCAGCGCGTAGCCGAGGTTGGCCGAGGCGAAGGCGATGTGGCGGATGTCGAGCGGCAGGCCGAGGATGGTGCCGATGACGCCGGTCGAACCAAGCATGCAGCCGAACAGGAAATTGCCCATGATGCCGCCCAGCCGTTCCTGTATGTAGTTGCCGAAGCGTCCGGCGCGCTCGCGACCGAACAGCGCCTGCAGCCAGCGCAGGCGGCCGATGCGCGGGCCAATGTCGGCATAGGCGGCGCGGTTGTCGAAATAGCCGGTGATCAGGCCGGATAGAAACAGGTAGAAGCCCGCGATGGCGGCATGGGGCAGGGCCCAGGACAGCGGGTCGACATCGGCAATCAGGTGGGCACTCTTGCCAACGCCGATCAGCGGCTCACCGGCCCAATAGCTCAGGCCGAAACCGACGGCGATGGCCACCGGCAAGGCGACCATGACATTGCCGGCGATCGCAGCGAGCTGGCTGCGGCTGACCGCGGCGACGACATCGACCAGTTTTTCCAGATCGGCGCTGCGCGTTGGCTTGATGTCGCCGAGCAGGCCGGCCAGCGTCTGCGCCGTCATCGCCGGTTGCTTGGTGGCGACGGTCATGCCGAGCAGGAAGATGGTGACGAAACCAAGGCCGTAGATCATGCTGAACATGAAGGCTTCGCCGAACAACGGGGCGTGCAGCGCCGCCGCCTTGATCTTGAGCAGCGCCATGCAGCCGATCAGCGCGCCGGCACCCGCTGCCGAGCGCCACATGTGGCGGTAATCGGCATTCGACTCGCAGATGTAGTGCTCGCCCGAGCGCGCAGCGTTTTCGGTGACGCGGACAGCGAGCAGGCGGGACAGTTGGCTGACATAGAAACGCAGGCTGTTGCGGCGGTTTTCGGCAAGGAAGGCGGCGTGGGCGAACTCGGCCCAGGACTGGATGGCCTCGTCGCGTGCCTCCGTCTGCTGGCCAAAGGACAGAATGACGACGAGCTCGCGCAGGCGCTCAAGGCTTTGCTCGCTGCGCGTCAAAATGTAAGAAAGATGGAGGCTTGTGCCAACAGTGAGCGCACGCTTTCGAATTCGTTGCAAGGTGTCATGGCACTGGTCGGCGATGACCTGCAGCTGGCTGCCGTCGTCGGCGACTTGTTCGGGATCGTTGAGCGCGGCACGGAAGGCATTGACGAAATCCAGTGCTTCGGCCGAGAGTGCCACGAAGCGTGGCGTGTCGTCGTCGAAACTGGGCGAGGCGCGCATGAGCTCGCTCTCGACGCCGAGACCGCTGACCCGGTGGGCGAGGAGCAGCACCGCATCGAGCATCTGTTCCTGGATGCTGCGCCAGTCGATGGTGCGCAGTTCATCGGCTGGCGCCAGCAGCGCCCAGAAGCGTCGGGAATATTCGGGCGGGGTGGCTTCCAGCCAGCGCCAGTCGTCGGTGCGGTCGTAGATGACGTGCAGGCAATCCTTGAGCCGGCGTTCGTCCGGGACTTCCGGCAACAGGCGGCTGCCCAGGATGCGCCACCATTCCGAGAAAAAGCCGGTGCCGGGCAGCACGCCACTATCGGTGAAGAAGGTGACGAGCCGGCGCGTCGCAATGAAGTGCACGACATGGCCACGAAATGCCGCAAGCAAATCGGGGTCTGCTTCCAGACGATCGAGCATGAACTGGTAGCGGTCGCCGGCGCCGGCGTCACGCCGGTTTTTCGGGCGCAGCGCAGCGACCAGGCGGCGCATCAACTCCAGCGTGTCTGCAGCAGGGTCTCGGAAGCGGTTGAGTGCTTCGGTCAGCGGGTCGCCGACAGGCGTCGGTTTGCCCAGAAGCCAGCGAAAGAAGGACTGCATTTTCGTCATGTTTTTTGATGCCTGATAGGCGGTCTGGCGGCCTGGATGACGCATGGTAACGGACAAAAAGTGTGCGCACCATGCGTGACAAGTGGTTGAAATGTGACCATTCGTAATAGAATCGGAGGGTTTCAAGAATTTACATCCATCCTCATTACGACATCGGGACTGCTGAATATGAATATGATCAAAAAATCTCTGGTTCTGGCCCTGCTGGCTGGTATCGGTTTCTCTGCTGTTGCGCAAGAGCGCGTTTACCTGATCGACCAGCGTGACGTCGTCGCCAAGTCCGGTTTCGGCCTGTGCTGGCGTGATGGCTACTGGACCCCGGCTGCTGCCGCTGCCGACAAGGCCGGTTGCGAGTGCGACAAGGACCTGCTGCCGAAAGAAACCTGCGAGCCGAAGATGGCCGCTCCTGCTGCTGCCGCACCGGCTGCTGCTGGCGTGAAGCCTTCTGGTGAAAAGATCACCGTCGCCGCCGACGCCCTGTTCGACTTCAACAAGGCTGTCCTGCGTCCGGCCGGCAAGGCCAAGCTTGACGAACTGGTCTCCAAGGCCAAGGCCATCAAGCTGGAAGTGATCCTGGCCGTTGGCCACACCGACCGCGTCGGTGGTGACGCTTACAACCAGAAGCTGTCCGAGAAGCGCGCTGCCGCCGTCAAGGAATACCTGGTTGCCAAGGGCATCGAAGCCAACCGTGTTTACACCGAAGGCAAAGGCGAGAAGCAGTCGGTTACCGGCGACAAGTGCAAGGGCGACAAGAAGACCGCCGCGCTGATCGACTGCCTGCAGCCGGATCGTCGCGTCGATATCGAAGTCATCGGCACCAAGTAATCGCCGACGCTTCAGTGAAAGCCCCGCCAAGCGGGGCTTTTTTTCGCTTGAAGGAATGATCTTGTTGTTACGTCGCCTGCTTGCCGCTTTCATTTTTGCCCATTTTTTCGGGTTGACCGCAGTAATGGCTGCAGACGAGGCGCGACCGCGCATCGGCCTCGTGCTTGGCGGTGGCGGGGCGCGCGGCGCGGCACATATCGGCGTGCTCGAAGTGCTCGAGAAGCTTCGCGTGCCCGTCGATTGTGTAGCCGGCACGAGCATGGGGGCGTTGATTGCGGGCGCCTGGGCAGCCGGCATGGCGCCGGACAAGATGAGCGAGGCGCTGGCCGGGGCTGACTGGAACGACATGTTTGTCGACAACCCCGAATATGCCGAGATGAGTCACCGCAACAAGCTGGTGTCGCGCCGATATCTCCCGGGCTCGGAGAGCGGTGTGTCGAGCAATGGCGTGGTTTACCAGTCTGGTGCCGTATCGGGCCAGAAGATCAAGCTCTTCTTCAACCAGCTTGTGCGGGCCAATCAGGGCGAACGCAACATCGAGGATTTGCCGCTGCCGCTGTCCATCCTGGCCACCGACATTGGTACCGGCGAACGCGTGGTGTTTCGCGACGGGCCGCTGACTACCGCCATGCGCGCCAGCATGTCGGTGCCCGGGCTCATCGCGCCGGTTGACCACCAGGGGCGCAAGCTGGTCGATGGCGGGCTGGTCGATAACCTGCCCGTCCGGGAGGTGCGTGATCATTGCAAGGCCGACGTGGTCATTGCCGTCAATGTCGGTTCGCCGCTGCTCAAGGCCGAGGAGGTTGGCTCGCTGCTGACGGTGTCGGCGCAGATGATCGGCATCCTGACCGAACAGAACGTGCAGCGTTCGCTGGCGACGCTGAGTCCGCGCGACATCTACATCCAGCCGGAGCTGAACGGCATTTCGGCGGGCGACTTCACCAAACATGTCGAGGCTGCCGCCAGTGGCCGCAAGGCTGCGCAGGCTGCAGCCGGCAAACTGGCCGGCCTGTCGGCCAGCGAAGCGGCCTATGCTGCCTGGTGGCAGGGTATCGAAGTCCGCCGGCGCCCTTCGCCGCGCATCGACGATATTGAAATCGTCGGGCTGGACAAGGCCAATCAGGGCGCCATCGAGCGTCACCTGAGCCTTCAGCCCGGCGACACCATACGGCCGTCGGTGATCAATCGTGATCTTCTGCGCATGTATGGCGACGGCTATTACGAGAGCGTCGATTACACGGTGCTCAACCAGCGCGATCGCAACATCCTGCGCGTCATGCCCGTTGAAAAACGCTGGGGGCCGGACTACCTGCGCTTCGCCGTCAATCTGCAGGCCGACAATAGCCAGGGCTCCAACTTCGGGCTGCGCGCCGCCTATCACCAGACCTGGCTCAATAACCTTGGCGGCGAACTGATCTACAACGGCGAAATCGGCTCGATCAACCGTCTTGGCGTCAATTATTACCAGCCGCTGGATGCCCGGCAGCGTTTCTTCTTCGAGGGTACGGCCGGCGTTGGCCAGACGCGGATCAACGTCTACGAAAATGACCGGCGCATTGCCCAGTACCGCGACAGCGAAAACGGCTTCGGCGCGCATCTGGGCGCCAATATCGGTCTGTTGGGCCCGGTGCGTCTGGGCTGGGTACAGCGTCGTCGCTATTTCGATCTCGATATCGGCGACCCTTCGCTGCCCACAGGCGACATGAAAATGACCGGCTGGAAGGCCAGCCTCGATTTCGAGCAGTTCGACCGCATGTACTTCCCGACCCGCGGCTGGGCGGCACAGCTTTCGTGGTTCGAATCGCCCGGCAGCAATTACGCACGGGCCGATGCGGACCTGCGCGGCGCCTATGCCTTCGGGGGAACGGTGTTCAATGCCCGCCTGCGCTACACCGGTTCGCCGCGTGGCAATCTGCCGGTTTTCGACGCCGGCACGCTGGGCGGCTTCCTCAACATGACGGCGTACGCGCCGGCTCAGATCATCGCCGACGAGATCCGCTACCTTGGCGTGCGCGGTGAACAGATCATCGGCCGACTGCCGCTCGGCTTGCGCGGCGACATGCGCATCGGCATTGCGCTGGAAGCGGCCAGGGTCGGTTCGCGTTTCACGGAATCGAATCGTGTCGGCCTGCTCGACTCTGCTGCGTTATACGTCGGAGGGGAAACACCTTTCGGACCGGCCTATGTCGGCTTCGGTTACTCGACGAGCGGTGTGTCTAACCTCTTCCTGTTTATTGGCACGCCCTGATGTCGTCGCCAATGGCATACTGCAGCACTTACCTGTCGGGAGAAAAAGCATGAAATCACGTTTTCTGATGGTCGCCGCTTCCTGCCTGCTGTGGGTCGGCGTCGCGCTGGCCCAGGTCAATATCAATACCGCCACCCGCGAACAGCTTGATGGCCTGAAAGGCATCGGTCCGACCAAGGCCCAGGCCATCGTCGACTACCGCAGGAAAAACGGCCCGTTCAAATCGGTCGATGAACTCGAAAACGTTCCCGGCATCGGCCCGGGAACATTGAAAGACCTGCGCCGCGATGTTGTCGTCAGTGGTTCTACGCGTGCGCCAGTCGAAGCACCGGCTGCCGCGCCGCGCAAGGAGAGCGCAGCCCCGGCCGTGGCCCGCCCGGCCGCGCCGACGCCAGCCAAACCGATGGCTGATGCTGCAAAGCCAGCCGCCCCGTCACCCGCCCGTCCGCAGGAAAGCACGGCTGCACCCATGGCCAAGCCAGCCGCGCCGAGCATGCCGGCCAAACCGGCGATGGAATCCAAGGGCCGCACCTGCAGCCCCGGCAGCGCCCACTGTCGCAAAGCCGGCGGCACCCGCTGCGCCAGCCGCCCCATCCGCTGCCGCTCCGGCCCGTCCCGCTGCTCCCGCAATGGCGCCAGCCAAGCCCGCTGTTTCCGACGCCAAGCCGGCAATGCCGGGTGCCGCTCCGGCGAAGCCCGCCGCGCCTGAGGTGAAACCGGCGGCGCCCGCTGCCAAGCCGGCCGGCCCGGCCGTGCCAGCCAAGCCGGCACAACCTGCCGCAGCCTACTGAAAGTAGCCGCAAGCGGCTGAGGCGCGTTTGAGCGATTGCCTGTTTCTCTGTGCGACGACGCGTCTCGCGCAAACCTTGCGCGGCGCGTTGCCGGCGGAGCAGGCGGTCTGGCGCACCCGGCAGGCGCTGGCGCTCGGCCAGTGGTTTGCCACGCTGGCCGACGAGGCGCTGCTCAGCGGTATTGCCGATCTCCCGCAAGCGCTTGACGCTTTCTCCGAGCGCCTGCTCTGGGAAAAGGTCATCGCTGCATCGTTGACCGAAGCAGCACCGCTCTTCGACATTCAGGGCATGGCCGCCTCCGCCGCCGAGGCGCAGGCACTGGCCCAGGTGTGGAAAATAAAGCCGGGCGGCAGCGCCTTGTCCGACGAGGCGAAGCTGTTCATCGGCTGGCAGGCGGAATTCGACAAACGCTGCCGGAGCAACGGCTGGATCGACCCGGCCGGCCTGCAACGGCACGTCATCGAGCTGATCGCAGCCGGCCATTTTGCGCTGCCGGAAAGCGTTGCCTTCGTCGGCTTCGACCGCTACACGCCGCTCGAACGCGACCTCATGGCGGCGCTGACGGCGCGCGGCGTCAGCGTTCAGAATGAGGCCAAATTTCCGGTTGACCGCAGCAGGCAGCAGGTTGTCGCCTGCGCCGACGGCGATGCCGAATGTGCTGCCGTGGTCGCCTGGGCGCAGGCGAAACTGGCCGCCAATCCGGCGTGCCGGCTTGGCATCGTGGCGCCCGATCTGGCCGGTGTGCGCGATCGGCTCGAATTTCTGCTCGACGATGCACTGCATCCGGCGCTGATCCGTCCCGACGCGGCCGAGGTGCCGCGCGCTTTCAATTTCTCGTTGGGCCGGGCACTGGCCGATCTGCCGCTCATTCGCATCGCGCTTGATCTGCTGGCGCTGGGCAGCGGTCGGGCCAAGGTCGAGCAAAGCCGCTTGTCGGCCCTGCTGCTGGCCGGTGGCTGGTCGGCAGCAGAAGGCGAGGCCGATGGTCGGGCCCGGCTCGACGCCGCCTTGCGCCGCGATCTGCCCTATTTCACGACCCTGCCGGCCTTGGTTCGTCTGGCCCGGCGCTTGGCCGAAAGCGAGCCGCCGCTCTGCCCGCAAACGGTCGATGCCCTCGACGCGTTTGCCGAAACCGCCGCGGCCGCCAGTCGCAAGCTGCCGCCCGGGCAGTGGGCCGGGGTCTTCCGCAACTGCCTCAAGGCGGCCGGCTGGCCCGGTGACCGCCCGTTGTCCAGCCACGAATTTCAGGCCCGCCGGGCGTTTGGCGAAGTGCTCGACGGCTTTGGTCGGCTCGATGGCCTGCTCGGTCCGCTGGCTTTTGCCGAAGCTGTTCGTCGCCTGTCGCAACTCTGTCGCCAGCGTCTCTTCCAGCCGGAAACGCGCGGCCGGCCGGCGATCCAGGTGCTCGGTGTGCTCGAAAGCGCCGGCCTCGAATTCGACGCCCTGTGGGTCATGGGCATGAACGATGATCTGTGGCCGCCACCGCCACGTCCCAACCCGCTGTTGCCGGCCGAACTGCTGCGTGCGGCCGGGGCCGCGCACGCCAGCGCCGAAGTCGAGCTCGATTTCGCCCAGCGCGTGCATGCCCGGCTTGCCCGGTCGGCGCCGGAGGTGACGTTTTCGTTTGCCCAGGCCGATGGCAATCGCGTCCTGCGGCCAAGCCCGCTCATTGCCGGCATACCGCTCGTGGCAGATGCTTCGGGCGATGTCGTGACGCTGGCCCGGCAGATGGCCGGCGAATCGGCGTCCGCGCTTGCGTTGATCGATGACGCCATGGCGCCGCCGGTCGGCGAGGGCGAAAAAGTGTCCGGCGGCAGCTGGGTCCTGCGCGCCCAGGCGATTTGCCCGGCCTGGGCCTACTTTCAGTTCCGCCTCGGTGGCGAGGCGATGGATGAGCCGGTCGAAGGCCTCGACCCGGCCGCCCGCGGCACGCTCGTGCACGAGGCCTTGGAGGCTTTCTGGACGGCGATTCGCTCATCCGATGCGCTCGCAGCCCTGAGCGAATCGAGCCGGCAGCAGGCCATCGCCGAAGCCGTCACCAAGGCCCTGCAAACCTTTGAGCTCGACCGCCGCATCTCCTTGCCGGCGCGTTTCCGCGAACTCGAAGCGGCGCGCCTGGCGAAACTGATCGAAGTCTGGCTGCAGGTCGAGGCCAAACGCGGCCAGAGCTTTGACGTCATCGCCTGCGAAGCGCCGGCCGAAGTCGAGATCGAAGGCATCAGGGTCAAGATGATCGTCGACCGCATCGACCAACTGGCCGACGGCCGGCAGGTCATCATCGACTACAAGACCGGGGCGAGCATCGACACCAAAAACTGGGCCGAGCAACGCATCACCGAGCCGCAGTTGCCGATCTACGCCGCGCTGGTCAATGAGGATGTCGCCGCCGTCGTTTTCGCCAAGGTCCTGCTCGACAAGCCGGCCTTCGCCGGTGTGGCCGACGAAAAGGACATCCTGCCCGGCGTGCAGGGCATCGGCGACGACAAGCAGAAAGTCTTCGACCCGGCCGAATTTCCGGACTGGATCGCCGTCATCACGCACTGGCGCGAGCGCCTGCACGCCGTGGCCAAGGAGGTGAAGATGGGGCAGGCTGGCGTCGTCTTCGCCGACGAAAAGGGGCTGCAATACTGCGAAGTGTTGCCGTTGCTCCGCTTGCCCGAACGGCGTCGTCTGCTCATGGAGGCGCGCGGATGATTGCTGCGGTCGACCGCCTGGAAGAGGACAAAACCGCCCGGCAGCGCGCACTGGAGGTAGCCTCGTTCATTGTCGAAGCGCCCGCCGGCGCCGGCAAGACGGAACTGCTGACGCAGCGCTACCTGCGCCTGTTGGCTGTCGTCGAACATCCGGAAGAAGTGCTGGCGCTGACCTTCACCAACAAGGCGGCGACCGAGATGCGCGACCGTATTCTCGGCAGCCTGGAGCGGGCGGCGCGCGATGAGCTGCCGGCTGAGGCGCACAAGCAACTGACCTTTGGTCTGGCCAAAAAAGTGCTGGCCCACGACGCGGCGCAGGGCTGGCACCTGCTCGGCCACCCGGGGCGGCTGCGCATCACGACGCTCGACGCGCTGTGCGCCAGCCTCGCCCGACAGATGCCCTACCTGAGCCGCTTCGGCGCCCAGCCCGGTGTCGCCGAGGATGCCGAGGCACATTACGCGACGGCGGCACGGCGGACGCTGGAAATGGTCGAGGCCGGTGGTGGCGACGCCGACGTCGTGGCCGAGGCGCTGGCCTTCATGGACAACAACGCCGGGCGGCTCGAAAAGCTGCTGATCGCCATGCTCGGCCGCCGCGACCAGTGGCTGCAGCACGCCTCGCGCATCGAAAGCGGGGCGATGAAGGCCGAGGTCGAGGCCGGTTTCGCGGCGCTCATCGAACGCGATCTCGCGGTCGTCGGCGACTTGCTCGACGGCCGGCAACAAAGCCTGCTCATGCCGCTGGCCCGCTTTGCCGCGGCCAATGTGCGCGGAACGCTGGATGCCATTTTTGACTGGAATTCCCGGTTGACCGCAGCAATCGCCGATCTGCCGCGCTGGCAGGCCGTCGCCACGCTGCTCATGACCGGCACGGGGACAATTCGCAAGACGGTCGATAAACGCATCGGCTTTCCGGCCGACAAGGAATTTGCCGACCAGAAAAAAGCCATGCTCGAACTGCTCGCCGAGCTGCGTGGCATCGCCGGCCTCGAAGACGCGCTGGCGATGCTCGTCAAGCTGCCGCGCCCGGAACTGAGCGACGGCGAATGGGCGACGGTGGAGTGCTTTTCACGCCTTCTCCGGCTGGCCGCCGGGCAGTTGTGGCTGGCCTTTCAGGAGGCGGGTGAGGTCGATTTCATCGAAATTGCCGCCCGTGCCGGGATGGCGCTGGGTGACGACGAGGCGCCGACCGATCTGGCCCAGGCGCTCGACTACCGCATCCGCCACCTGCTCGTCGATGAATTCCAGGACACCAGCCCGACCCAGGTCGAACTCATCGAAAAACTCACGCGTGGCTGGATGCCGGACGACGGCCGGACACTGTTCGTCGTCGGCGACCCGATGCAGTCGATCTACCGCTTCCGCAAGGCCGACGTCGGCCTCTTCCTGCGCGTCCGCGAGCGCGGCATCGGCGACATCAGGCTCGGCCACCTGCGCCTGTTCCGCAACAACCGTTCGTATCCGGGCATCGTCGATTGGGTGAACTCGGCCTTTCCTAGCATCTTTCCGGCCGCCGACAGCCCCGAGGCCGGCGCCGTACGCTATGCCGAATCGGCAGCAACCCGGCCGGCGCGCGCCGATAGCGGTGTCGAAGTGCACCCTGTCATCGAACGCGAAGGTAGCGATTCTGCTGGCGAAGAAGCCAGCCGCATCCTCGCCATCATCCAGCAGGCGCGCCGTGAAGCGCCGGCCGAGCGCATCGCCGTCCTCGTCCGTGCCCGTAGCCACCTCGATGCCCTCGTCGCCGAAATCCGCCGCAGTGCGCCCGATCTGCGCTTCCAGGCCGTCGACATCGAAGGGCTGGATGGTCGCCAGCATGTGCAAGACCTGCTCACGCTGTTCAGCGCCCTGCATCACCGCGCCGACCGCGTCCACTGGCTGGCGCTCTTGCGCGCGCCGTGGTGCGGCCTCAAGTTGGCCGACCTCCATGCGCTGGCAGCCGATGACCGCAAGTCGACGATCTGGCAGCTCATGCAGGATGAAACCCGCGTCGCCTGCCTTTCTGACGATGGCAGGCAACGCCTGTTGCACGTGCGCGAGGTATTGCAACTGGCCTTTGCCGGGCGCGCCCGGCAGCATCCACGCCGCTGGCTTGAAGGTGTCTGGCTCATGCTCGGCGGGCCACGCTGTCTGGAGGCACCCGAGGCGCTCAACGACGTCGACGCTTTCTTCAAGCTCGTCGACAAGCTCGTGGCCAGCCGCAACCTGAGTGCCGAAACGCTGGCCGCCCACGCCGCCGAGTTGTACGCGCCATCTGACCCGCTCGGCGACGCGGTGCAGATGATGACCGTGCACAAATCCAAGGGCCTCGAATTCGACACCGTTATCCTGCCCGGCCTCGACCGCGGCACCGGTGGCAACGACAGCAGCCTGCTGCTCTGGGATGAAGTGGCCGGGGCCGATGGCGACGAACACCTGCTCGTCGCGCCGATGAAACAAAAGGGGGCTGGCAACGGCGAGCCCACCGCCTACGACTACCTCAAGAAGCTTGAAGCCGAACGCGCCGCGCACGAGGACGAACGCCTGCTCTACGTCGCTGCCACCCGCGCCATCCGCAAGCTGCATCTGCTCGGCGTTGCCGTCGCCGACGACAAGAAGGACGACGGCCTCAAGCCGCCAGCTGCCGGCACGCTGCTCAATTTGCTCTGGCCGGGTGTCGCCCAGCCAGTTTTCGTCGAAGCGCTGGTCGGGAGCGAAGCCGTTCCGCCGGCCAGCCCCGGCATCGATCCGGCGACCTTCATCCCGCCGCTCGTCCGCCTGCGCGAAACGGCGCTGCCGGCCAGCCTCGGTGCGTTACCCGAAGGCCTGCGCCCGGCCGACAACCCGCTCGAACTCGACGAAGCGGAGCCGGGCCTGTCGCTCGAAGCCTCGGTCGGTACGTTGGTCCATCGCTATCTCGAACTGATCGCGAAAAATGGCCTTGAACAATGGTCGACCGCAAGAGTCGCTACCCTGCAGCCCGCATGCCAGCGCTGGCTGCGCGGGCAGGGCCATGGCGAAAGCGAGGCCGAGAGCGGCGCTGCCGAGGTGGTCGCCGCGCTGGTCACCACGCTGGCGTCCGACAGCGGTCGCTGGGTGCTGACTGACCACGCAGATGCAGCAGCAGAGCAGGCGTGGAGCAGTGCCGAAGGGGATGCTGCGGTCAACCACGTGATCGACCGCATTTTCGTCGCCGACGGTTGTCGCTGGATCATCGACTACAAAACGGTGCGCCTGCCCGAAGCCGAATTGGCAATACGCGCCGAAAGCTACCGGCCCCAGCTTGAGCGTTATGCCAGCCTGTTCGCCGATGCCGGGTTACCGCTACGGCTGGCTATTTTTTTCCCGGTGCAGGACAGGCTGATTGAGCTTTCTCTGCGTTAACGTGCGTCGTTTCGAGCTATGCCGCTAGGGAGTTAACCGGGCGCTTCGGGTTATTCATTTCGACTATAATCGCGCTCTCATTCGGAATGATGCGGTAACTATGTCTCGCGCAGCGCTTGCCTTCCTGTTGTGTTGCGTCCTGCCTGCCGGTACCGGAAGTGGTGCCCTGGCAGCTGACAAACCGTCGCTGCGCGTTCTGGTCGTTGAAAACGCACCGCCGATGTCTTTTCGTGACGAACTCGGCCATTTGACCGGTTTCAGTGTCGAAATCGCGCGGGCGATCTGCAGCGAAATGCGCGTCAATTGCGTATTCGATGCCGTCAAGCAGGGCGAGCTGCTCCCGCTCATGAGTCAGGGCAAGGCTGATATCGCTGCGGCCGGTTTGCTGGAGACACCGGAGCGGCGATCCCGGATTTTGTTTGCGGGACCCTATTACCGCTCAATATCGCTGTGGGTGGCTCGCGCCGGCGTCAGTCCCGGGCAGGCCGGCGTCCGGGTTGCTGTCGTTGGTGGTTCTGCTCAGGAGGCCTACGGCCAAAAACAAGGTTGGCCCACCGTGGCCGTTGCGACCCACGGCGAACTGGCTGCGCCGCTGATTTCCGGCGAGGCGCAAGCTGTGTTGGTGCCAATGATTACGGCCATCAACCTCCAGAAAAATAGGGCATTCCGGCAGCTGGATCTGGTCACGACGGTGTTTCAGGCCCCCGAGCTGAGCGGCGACGCATCGTTTGGCATTTCGCCCTATCGACCGGAGCTGCAAAAGGAAATAAACGCGGCGCTCGTCCGCATCAAGCGCAATGGGACGTATGATCGGATCAATTCCCGGTTTTTGCCCTTTCGGGTGAGTTGATGTCAGCTTTCTTTCACGTTTCTGTCCATTGGCGGGTTGCCGGAGGCGCACCTTGATCAAGGCGTTCAAGGCGGTCCGTGCCAGTCGCGCCTTTGCCTTCCTGGCTGCGCTGTTCGTGGCCGCTTTTGGCGCGGCCGTGGTGCTGCTCGCGCTTGACCAGCAGCGTGTCATCGAAGCAACCAGTCGGCTGCAGGAACAGACGGTGCCGGAGATCATCCGCTTCCAGCGCCTGGCCAGGAATCTGGAGCAGCTGCGTCAGGAAGGCGAGCGCATCTTCGCTGTCAGTACGCATGCCTCGCGCCAGCAATCGGTATTTGTTGTCACCCTGATCGCCAGCCACCCAAGCATTCTTGAGCATCCGCCTGCTGCCCATCTGGCGCGTGAAACAGAACACTTTCTTGGCGAGGTCGTTCGTCAGGCAAGTACCGATGCGCGGCGCCCGGCCGCGTCCTACGACGAGTGGCAACGCATAGCGGCCCGCCTTGGCATGCTGGTCGACGATGTCTCGGTGCAGGGCGTCAACCTGGCCAACAATGACCTCAATGTTGTCACGAGCGCGATGAAGCTGGCGCGCTACAAGTTGATGACGGCACTGCTGCTGGTCGGGGTTTTCCTGCTCGTCTTCATGATTCTTGTCCGCCGTCACCTGATTTACCCGCTGCAGCAGATCAACCTCGCCCTGTCGACGCTGAGCGCCGAGCGTCCGGCACCTGAATTCAAGCCATCAACCATGCTGGAGATTCAGGTTGTCGAAGACTCGCTGCGCGAACACCACGCCTTGCTGATCCAGAATGACGAAGCCCGGCTTGGGCTGGAAAAACTGGCCAACAAGGATGGCCTGACCGGACTCATGAATCGCCGGCACTTCATGCAGTCGGCCGAGGTCGAACTGCAGCGCGCCCAGCGCTATCGCCGGCCAGTGACGATGGCCATGGCTGATCTCGACCTGTTCAAGAGGCTCAATGACACCTACGGCCATGCCGCCGGTGATGCCGTGCTGCGTGCCTTTGCTGAACTGGTGCAGGACACCTTGCGCCAGTCAGATCTCGTCTGTCGCTACGGCGGCGAGGAGTTCGCCTTCCTCTTTCCGGAAATTGGGCCGGCCGAGACGGAAAAACTGGCCGAACGCCTGCGTGAACGCTGCGCCGCCATGCAGGTACCTTTACCCGATGGCCGCTCGATCATGGCCACGGTCAGTATCGGGCTGGCCGATGCCAGTGAATGTCCCATCGAAATTGCCCTCAAGCACGCTGATGAGGCGCTCTACGAAGCCAAGCGCCTTGGCCGCAACCGGGTCGTGCAGTCCGACCCGCATGTGCCGGTGATCGAGAGCGAGCCGGATACGCATACGGGTTCACTGTTCTGAACATGTGTTCCTTCGTCCGAGTCTGTGGCGCCCTTCTTTTCCTGTTTGCCATCCTGGGTCGGCCGGCATTCTCGCTTGAGCCGCCAATGGGGGGGCTGGGAGATGACGATGTCGTGGTCGACTATCACGACGGAACTTATTTTGCGGGTCTTGCCTTCCGGGTTGCCGCCTCGCCGTCTGTTGTCATCGATGTGCTGACCGATTTCAACCACATGGTGGGCATCGTCCCCAATCTGGAGAGTAGTCAGATCATCTCGCGCAAGGGCAGCGTTTTCGTGGTCAAGCAGCGCGGGAAAGCGAATTTTGGCCCATTTTCGTTCCCCTTCGAATCCCTGCGGCAGATAGAGCTGTTAACGGATGGGCGCATCCTGGCGCGGGGGCTGGGCGGTTCAGCGAAACACATGCACAGCGAACTGCGGGTGCAGGCACAGGGCAGCGGAGCTCGCGTCGATTATCAGGTCGAAGTGGAGCCGGATCGCTGGCTGCCGTCGAGCATCGGCGCACCGTTCATGCGACATGAAATGGCCGAGCAATTCACCGCGCTGATCCACGAAATGGAACGTCGGCAGGGTATTGCGCGTTCGCGCTGATTCAGCCCCAGAGCAGGCAGGCCCAGATGGCCGCAGCGTTGATCAGGCTGAGCAGCACGGCGGCGCTGCCCATGTCCTTGGCGCGTTTGGCCAGCTCGCTCTTCTCGGGTGAGGCCTTGTCGACCACGGCTTCAACGGCCGAATTGAGGATTTCGACGATCAGGATGAGGACGACGCTGCAGATCATCAAGGCCCGTTCAACGCCGGTTTTGCCGAGGTAGAAGGCCAGCGGAAGGGCGATGGCGGCGAGCAGGATTTCCTGGCGAAAGGCCGCCTCGTTGCGCCAGGCGGCAGCAATGCCGTCACGCGAGTAGCCGAGGGCGTTGATCAGCCGGCGCAGGCCGCGTTTGCCTTTGAGTTCGGCAGCATCACTCATGGTTTCGCGCCGGCATTTCGATTTTGGCCGTTTTTTCCGGTTGACCGTGGAATCATCGTTTCAGGCTATTTCTTGTCGAGCAGTGGCTTGAGGAAGCGGCCGGTGTGGCTGGCCTTGCATTTGGCAACCTGTTCCGGCGTGCCGGAAACGAGGATGCGGCCACCGCCGTCGCCGCCCTCGGGGCCGAGATCGACGATCCAGTCGGCAGTCTTGATGACGTCGAGGTTGTGCTCGATGACGACGATGGTGTTGCCGTTGGTGGCCAGTCTCTGGAGCACACTGAGGAGCATCTCGATGTCCTGGAAATGCAGGCCGGTGGTCGGTTCGTCGAGGATGTACAGCGTGCGGCCGGTGTCGCGCTTGGAGAGTTCGAGGGCCAGCTTGACGCGCTGCGCCTCGCCGCCGGAGAGCGTGGTCGCGCTCTGGCCGAGCGTGATGTAACTGAGGCCGACGTCGACGAGGGTTTGCAGCTTGCGGGCGATGTTGGGCACCGGATCGAAGAACTCGCGGGCCTGCTCGACGGTCATGCCGAGGATGTCGTAAATGTTCTTGCCCTTGTACTGGACTTCCAGCGTTTCGCGGTTGTAGCGCTTGCCGTGGCAGACGTCACAGGGCACGTAGATGTCGGGCAGGAAATGCATCTCGACTTTGATCATGCCGTCGCCCTGGCAGGCTTCGCAGCGGCCGCCCTTGACGTTGAAGCTGAAGCGGCCGGGGCCGTAGCCGCGGACGCGGGATTCAGGAACCTGGGCGAACAGTTCGCGGATCGGCGTCAAGAGGCCGGTGTAGGTCGCCGGGTTGGAGCGCGGCGTGCGGCCGATGGGCGCCTGGTCGACGTTGATGACCTTGTCGAACAGTTCAAGGCCGATGATTTCCTTGTATGGCGCCGGATCGGTCGTCGAGCCGTAGAGGTGTTTGGCGGCGGCAGCGTAGAGCGTGTCGTTGATGAGCGTCGATTTGCCCGAGCCGGAAACGCCCGTGATGCAGGTAAGCAGGCCGCCGGGGATTTCGAGCGTGACGTCCTTGAGGTTGTTGCCGTAGGCGCCGACGACTTTGAGCTGCTTGTTCGGATCCTGCGGTCGACGCGATTTTGGGCCCGAAATCGATTTGCGGCCGGACAGGTAGTCGCCCGTCATCGACAGCGGATTGGCCGTCACTTCGGCCGGCGTTCCTTGTGCGACGATGGCGCCGCCATGGACGCCGGCACCGGGGCCGATGTCGACGACGTAATCGGCGCTGCGGATGGCGTCTTCATCGTGCTCGACGACCAGCACCGTGTTGCCCATGTCGCGCAGGTTCTTCAGCGTTTGCAGCAGGCGGTCGTTGTCGCGCTGGTGCAGGCCGATTGATGGTTCGTCCAGCACATACATGACGCCGGTCAGCCCGGAGCCGATCTGGGAGGCCAGCCGGATGCGCTGCGCTTCGCCGCCGGACAGCGTTTCGGCCGAGCGTTCGAGGCAGAGGTAATCAAGGCCGACGTTGATCAGGAAACTCAGGCGAGCGGTGATCTCTTTCAATATCTTGTCGGCGACCTGCGCCTTGTTACCGGCCAGGGTCAGGCAGTTGAAATAGTTGCGCGCCTCGCCGAGCGGCAGGCGGCTGATGTCGTGCAGGGTTTTCTCGCCGACGCGCACGTGGCGCGCCTCGGTGCGCAGGCGGGTGCCGGCACAGCTCGGGCAGGCCGAACTGCTGACGTATTTCGACAACTCCTCGCGCACGGCATTCGAATCGCTGCCGCGATAACGCCGCTCCAGATTGGGAATGATCCCTTCGAAGCTGTGGCTGCGGTCGAAGCGCGTGCCCTTCTCGTTGAGGTGGCGGAAATTGATTTCGGTCTTGCCGGAGCCGTAGAGGATGAGCTGGCGCTCGGCCTCGGTCAGTTGCTCGAAGGGGGTGTCGACCGAAAACCCGTAGTGGTCGGCAATGGACTCGATGATCTGGAAATAGAACTGGTTCTTCTTGTCCCAGCCGCGAATCGCCCCGTTGGCCAGCGAGGCGGCCGGGTTGGTGACGACGCGCTTGGGGTCGAAGAACTGGATGACGCCCAGCCCGTCGCACTTCGGGCAGGCGCCCATCGGGTTGTTGAAGGAAAACAGGCGCGGTTCGAGTTCCTGCAAGGCATACGAGCAGACCGGGCAGGCGAACTTGGCGGAGAACATGTGTTCCTTGCCGTCGTCCATCTCGAGCGCGATGGCCCGGCCTTCGGCATGGCGCAGCGCCGTCTCGAATGATTCGGCCAGGCGCTGGCGCATGTCGTCGCGGACTTTCAGGCGGTCGACGACGACGTCGACGGTGTGCTTGTGGGTCTTGGCGAGCTTGGGCACGTCGTCAATTTCATAGACCGTGCCGTCCACGCGAACGCGCGCGAAGCCCTGGGCGCGCAGTTCGGCGAAGAGGTCGAGTTGCTCGCCCTTTCGGTTGGCAACGACCGGGGCGAGGATCATCAATTTTGTTTCGGCCGGCAGGGCGAGGACCGAATCGACCATCTGCGACACCGTCTGCGCTTCGAGCGGCTGGTTGTGGTCCGGGCAATACGGCGTGCCGGCGCGGGCGAAGAGCAAGCGAAGATAGTCGTGGATTTCAGTGACGGTGCCGACGGTCGACCGCGGATTGTGCGAAGTGGCCTTCTGTTCTATGGAAATCGCCGGCGACAGGCCTTCGATCAGGTCGACATCGGGCTTTTCCATGAGCTGCAGGAACTGCCGGGCGTAGGCCGAGAGCGACTCGACGTAACGGCGCTGGCCTTCGGCATACAGCGTGTCGAAGGCGAGCGACGACTTGCCCGAGCCGGACAGCCCGGTGATCACGATGAGCTGGTTGCGCGGCAGATCGAGGTTGATGTTCTTTAAATTATGGGTGCGCGCGCCGCGGATGCGGATGAATTCCATCGCTGTTTTTTCGGTGTTGGGGAAGGGGAAACTATACGCAAAAAAGCCGGGTTCGCCCCGGCCTCATTTGCTTGCGACTGGAAACCCGGTCGCTATATTTCAGCTCGCGCGCCGCTGCCGTGCCACCCCGGCGACCAGCCCTAGTCCGGCCAGCAGCATGGCCCACTGTTCGGGTTCCGGCACCGCGCTGATCGCCTGCACAGCGGCGACCTGGGCTTCCCAATAGGCAGGAAGGCCGTTCCACTCATTGTTGCGCACACTACGGTCGTTGACGTAGATGTAGCCGAAGTTGTGGCTGGCGGCATAGGCCACCTGCTGTTCCATGACGCTTTTGTTGCCGTCGATGACCAGCATGCCGAAATGCTGGGCGCTGTATTTCGCCATGTAAGCCGGCGGGTTGAAGCTGGATAGATTGGTCGCCGGGTCTTCGTAGATGACCACGCTGTCGAACAGCGGAATGTAGTCTTCGATCGGGATCGTCCCTGGATTGGCCATCAGCGACAGGGCACTGTATTTCTCGTGGACGTAGTTTGTCAGATTCTTGTAGTAGGCAAGGCCGGCAGAGTCGGTGCTCGTCTCATCAAAAAACAGCCCGTCGATCGGATACCAGGCAGCGTAATTGTCGATATCGGTTTGGACCGACGTCAGATTGCGCTTGCCCCAATCGGTGCTGACGTAACCGAGCACCGTGCCACCAGCAGCCTTGAAACGGCCGATTACCTTGCCATAGTCGGCGTCGTAGGCGCTGCCAGCGCCTGAGTCGGGGTTGATGATCGCCGTGATCGAGACCTGACTGGCTGCCGCGGTGAGCCGTTGCCAGTCCGTGATGCCCTTGTCCTCCGGATAAAAGTAGGCGGGAACCAGCAGGCTGGGCGCGTTCTCTGCAGCGGCGAGCAGGCCCGGCGCGGTGCAGGCGACGAGCAGAATCAGGCGGGGAATCAAGTTCATGCGGAAGCCTTTTGCTTCGGGACGATGGACGGAGTATAGCTTCGGCGTATGACATCCGTGTTGATAACTTCCGGCGTGGGTTGGCCCGGGCATTGAGTGAATGCCACGGGTAACCCGATAAATCGGCGACTCCTGAGACCTGATCCGAATTTAAATTCCGCGCCAGTGCTTGCAGCGCAAAGGACTTGCCGTCAAAATATGCAAAAAAAATATAATTAATGGGTTTTTCATGGAACGAAATACGCGCTCCTCGCTGGCGGATGCAGTCGAACTGGCCGCAATTTTGCCCTGGCAGCTCGGGGGGGCGCTGGCGCTCCTTGCATACTGGATCCTCCGTGAGCTGAGTGCCCCGCTGCCGACGGGCAACGGTGACGGCATTACTCCGGGCGGTTTTTTGCAATATGGTATTCCCGGGTTGCTGCTGATGCTGGCGCTGCTTTCCTTCTATCGCACGCTTCAGGCAGATGGCAGCTCGATGGCGGGCGCCAGTAGTACGACCCCGGAGCCGTTGGAGCGCATCACTACCCAAGGCATCGAGACTCTGGTGGCCGAGGCTTTCCGTCGTGAAGGTTATCTGGTCATCGAGCGCAAGGGGGCTCAACGTCAGGGTTGCGTGGACCTCGACCTGATCATGGGGCGCGACCGCTACCTGGTGCAGTGCAGCCGCTGGCAAGAGGAAGCGGTTGATGTCCGGGCCGTACGCGAGTTGTATGCCGCAATCAGCGTCGAACGCGCAGCTGGCGGATTTATCGTGACGTCGGGCAAGTTTACCGATGAGGCCAGAAAAATGGCCCTGGGGCGTTCGATTCGTGTCGTCCCGGCAGATTCCTTGCCGCGTCAACTCAAGAAAATGTCAGCGTCGGATTCGGGGGAATTCACGGCGTCACCGACGCATTCTCGTCGCCACAATGACGCGGTGCCGCCGGCCTGCCCAAAGTGTGGCAAGGTGATGATGCCGCGGACCAAAAAGCAGGACGGCGTTTTCGTTCAGATTGATTGGGGTTGCACCAGTTTTCCGGCCTGTCAGGGCAGCCGGGAAATCTAGAATCAGCGGCGCGAAACCGTTTTCTGGCGTCTTCTTTTTCGACGTTTGCCGCTTTCAATTTGAGCCCTTTTTCCCGGTTGACCGTGGGTGCCGCTGAGTCGCGATGGCGCCTCGCCAAACCTGCTAATATTGTTGCCTCGCTGCAATGCAACAATCAAAAACGACAATGGCCCCCCCAACAGATCGCATGAGCCCCGAGGAACGCCGCGCCGGCGCCTCCCTTGCCTCCATTTTCGCCCTGCGCATGCTCGGGCTGTTCCTCATCCTGCCCGTATTTTCGGTCTATGCGAAGACCTTGCCCGGCGGTGACGACCTGGCAATGGTTGGTTTCGCGCTCGGCGCCTACGGCCTTACGCAGGCTTTCTTCCAGATTCCCTATGGCATCGCCTCCGATATTTTCGGGCGCAAGCAGGTCATCGTCGTCGGCCTGCTCGTTTTCGCGTTGGGTAGTTTCGTCGCTGCCTGGGCGCCGGACATGACCTGGGTCATCATCGGTCGCGTGTTGCAGGGCGCCGGGGCGATTTCGGCCGCCGTGACGGCGCTGGCCGCCGATCTGACCCGCGAGGAGCACCGGACCAAGGTCATGGCCATGATCGGCTCGTCAATCGGTCTCGTTTTTGCGCTGTCGCTGGTCGGTGCGCCGATTCTCTACGGCTGGATCGGCATGGCCGGCCTGTTCATCATGACCGGCGTACTGGCGCTGGCCGCCATCATCCTGCTGCTCAAGGGGGTGCCGCCGGCACCGCCGCCGCACGGCCATGAAAAGCTGCCATTGCGTCGCGTGGTCATGGACCCAGACCTGATCCGCCTGAATATTGGTATTTTCGTTCTGCACGTCGTGCAGATGGCCATGTTCGTCGTTCTACCCCACGCGCTGGTCAATCATGGCGGCCTGGAAGCAGCAGCGCACTGGAAAGTCTATCTGCCGGCTGTGCTGCTTTCGTTTGCCATCATGGTTCCGGCCATTATCGCCGCTGAGCGCAAGGACAAGATGCGGCCGATCTTCCTGGCGGCGGTGGCGCTCCTCGTCGTTGTCCAGTCCGGCCTGCTCCTCTACAGCCAAAGCCTGTGGGCGCTGGCTCTGTGGCTGGTGCTTTTCTTCATTGCCTTCAACGTGCTTGAAGCGACGCTGCCTTCGCTGGTTTCGCGCACAGCCCCGCCTTCAGCCAAGGGTGCGGCGCTCGGGGTGTACAACACGACGCAGGCGATGGGGCTGTTCGTTGGTGGCGCCGTAGGTGGCTACGTCGCCCAGAATTTCGGCGATAATGCCGTTTTTGCCGCATGCACCGGTCTGGTTCTGGTCTGGCTGGTGGTGGCGAACTCGATGAATTTTCCGCAACGGCGCGTGACTGCCGCTGCGACACAAACTGTTTAGGGGACAATTAATGGCATCGGTTAACAAGGCAATCATCGTCGGCAATTTGGGCAAGGACCCGGAAGTTCGTTACACGGCGAGCGGCGAAGCGATGTGCAACATCACGGTCGCGACCAGTGAAAACTGGAAGGACAAGGCGACCGGCGAGAAGAAGGAACTGACCGAGTGGCACCGCATTTCCTTCTTCGGCAAGCTGGCCGAGATCTGTGGTCAGTATCTGAAAAAAGGCTCGCAAGTTTATGTCGAGGGCAGCATCCGTACCCGCAAATGGACCGACAAGGATGGCCAGGAGCGCTACACGACGGAAATTCGTGGTGACGAAATGAAAATGCTCGGTTCACGTCAGGGCATGGGTGCACCGGCCGGCGGCGGTGGTGGCTACGACAGCGAGCCGACCGATTATGCGCCGGCCCCCGCCAAGGCCAAGCCGAAGCCGTCATTTGACGACCTGGGCGACGATATCCCGTTCTAAAGTACGGCATTGCTGGCGCCGCAACGTTTCGCGGCGCACTTCATTTTTCGTCCAGAGGTAAATCTGCATGGCCAGCTCAGTCACCTTCAAGATTCTTGAGGACATCGCCCGGGATCTTTCCGGCAATGAAATCACTTTTCCGACTTTCCTCGACATCACCTTTCAGGTGCGTGCGGCGCTGAAGGATCCGAATCTGAGCGTCGAACAGCTGGCCAAGCTGGTCGGTGCCGAGCCGCTGATGAGCGCCAAGATTATCCGCATGGCCAATTCGGTGGCGATGAACCCGAGTGGCCGCGAAGTGGCCGACGTCAAGAGCGCGATTGTCCGGGTTGGCATGGAAGCGGTGCGAACCGTGTCGTTTGCCGTGGCCATGGAGCAACTACTCAAATCGAAGCAGATGCAGCCTTTTGAGGATCTTTCCCACCGTTTGTGGGAGCACACCTCGCATGTGGCGGCGCTGTGCCGCGTGCTCGCCCGCAAGAAGGCGCGCATCAATGGCGACGAGGCAATGTTCGCCGGCCTGGTGCATGATCTCGGCGTCTTCTACCTCATGTCGCGCGCTGCCAATTTCCCGGAACTGGCCAATGACAAGGTTGAGTTGCATGGCCTGCTGGTCGGCTGGCACGACAATATCGGTCACGCCCTGCTGTCAGCCATGGGCTTGCCGGAATCGGTGCTCGAAGCAGTCAGGGATCACGAAACCGAGCGTGAAATCATGGCCATCGACAACCTCTCCAATGTGCTTTTCATCGCCAACAAGATCGCCAATCGCACTGCCAGCTGGCGCGACAAGGAACTGGACGGCGAGATCGATACGACGATTCTCGATACGCTTTTCGACGCGGATGCACTGGCCGAAATCGTCGAGGAGTCCGAAGAGGAAGTGCATTCGCTGAAGGCGGCGCTCGGGGGCTAGACGCCTGGGTATCTCGCCGGCTGGGTGGTAGGTTCTTGAATCGGCGTGGGGCAGGCTTGATGGGCAGCAACCAGGATGTGGATATGACCGGCCAGCGCTTTGCCGCGCTGGCTCTGGCCGCCCTTGGCGTGGTCTATGGCGACATCGGAACCAGCCCGCTTTACGCGGTCAAGGAAGTCTTCGCCGGCAATCATCCGATCCCGGTCACCGTCGGTAACATTTACGGCAGCCTGTCGCTCTTCTTCTGGGCGTTGGTTATCGTCGTCTCGATCAAGTACGTCTGCTTCATCATGCGCGCCGACAACCGCGGCGAGGGCGGCATCATGGCGCTCATCGCCCTGGCCCTGCGCACGGCGCAGGACAAGCCGAAGCAGACCCGGCTGATCATGATTTTCGGCGTGCTTGGGGCGGCCATGTTCTACGGTGACGGCATGGTGACGCCGGCCATTTCCGTGCTTTCCGCCGTCGAGGGCTTGGAGGTCATCACACCGGCCTTCAAGTCCTTCGTCATCCCGATCACGATGGTCGTCCTTTTGGTCTGTTCTTCGTGCAACGGAGCGGTACGGCGAAGGTCGGCGCCTTTTTCGGGCCGGTCATGGTGCTGTGGTTCACCGTGCTGGCGCTGCTCGGGCTGCACAATATCGTCGCGCATCCGGACATCCTGATGGCGATCAACCCGGTTTATGGCATCGAATTCCTGCTCGACAACAAGGCCATGTCGCTCATCGCCATGGGTAACGTCGTGCTCGCCGTGACCGGGGCCGAGGCGCTCTACGCCGACATGGGCCACTTCGGCCGCAAACCGATCTCCCGCGCCTGGTTTGCCTTCGTGCTGCCGGCGCTGGTTCTCAATTATTTCGGTCAGGGCGCGTTGATCCTTGCCGAGCCGGAGGCCGCCAAGAATCCCTTCTTCCTCTCGGCGCCCGACTGGGCGCTGATCCCGCTCGTCGCGCTGGCCACCATGGCGACCGTGATCGCCTCGCAGGCCGTCATTTCCGGCGCCTTTTCGGTGACGCGCCAGGCCATGCAGCTCGGCTTCGTGCCGCGCATGGAGGTGCAGCATACGTCGGACAAGGAGCAGGGCCAGATCTACCTGCCGGCAGTCAACTGGGGACTGATGGTCGCCGTGATGATTCTCGTCCTTGGCTTCAAATCCTCGAACAATCTGGCCGCGGCCTACGGCATCGCCGTGACCGGCGACATGGTGATCACTTCCATCCTCGCTACCGTCGTCGTCGCCAAGGTCTGGAAATGGGGCTGGCTCAAGGCCGGTCTGCTCTTTTCCTGCTTCCTCTCGGTCGAGCTTGTCTTCCTTGCCGCCAACATCCTCAAGATTCCCGATGGCGGCTGGTTCCCGCTCCTCGCCGGGATGGCTATCTTCATCGTCATGATGACCTGGAAACGAGGCCGCCAATTACTTTCCGAGCGGCTCAAGGGCGAACGACTCGAACTATCGATGTTCCTCGATTCACTCGGTTCGTCGATGCCGACCCGCGTCGCCGGCACCTCGATCTTTCTCAACGCCGACACCAAGGGCGTTCCGCATGCGCTGCTGCACAACCTGATGCATAACAAGGTGCTGCACGAGCGCGTCGTGCTGGTCTCGGTGCAGTTCTTTGATGTCCCTTATGTCCCGGACATCGATCGCGTTGAAGTGCACCAACTCAAGGAAAATTTCTGGAGCGTGGTCATTCACTATGGTTTCATGGACGACCCCAATGTGCCTGGTGCGCTTGATCGTTGTGCCGTCTTCGGCCTGGACTTCAGCCCCTTGGAGACCTCCTACTTCATCGGCCGCGAAACGCTGATACCCAGGCTTGGCTCGGAAATGGCGTTCTGGCGGGAGAAAATTTTCGTCGCCATGTTCCGCAATGCGGGGTCGGCGACGGCCTACTTCAAGATTCCGAGTAACCGGGTTGTCGAGCTTGGGACGCAAGTGGTGTTGTAGGCTTTTTGTCCACTGGGGTTTCCGTGCCTCAAGCACGGAAACCAGCGCTTGAAAAACGACTTGCGCCGCAGCCTCAGAGAACAGGCTTCTTGTTGCGGCCTCAGCCGCGCCACTTTCCTCTGCCGCCAGTTTCTTCCGCATCCGCCTCGTCCCCCAGGGCCAGTAGCCCGGCGATGATCGGGATTGAAATTGCCGTGATCACGTCGGTGTTGAGGTGGTGCAAATCCTTCGTGCCCCTTGGCCAGGTATTGCACCAACTGCGAGCCGTAGTAGGTCAGGACGACGACGGAGAGGCCTTCGACGGTTTCCTGCAGGCGCAGTTGGAGCTTGGCGCGGCTGTTCATCTGGCCGAGCAGCTCCTGGTTCTGGCGTTCAAGCTCGAGGTCGACGCGGGTGCGCAACAGCTGGCTGTTGCGCGCAACGCGGGCGGAGAGCTCTTCCTGCCGGCGGCTGATCGCTTCGCAGGTGTTCATGGCGGGCATAAGGCGGCGCTGCATGAATTCGAAGAAGGTCGGCAGGCCAGAAATGCGGGTTTCGCGCAGTTCTTCGATGCGCTGCATGACCAGCCCGTGATAGGCGCGTGAGGCGCCAAAGCGGAAGGTGGTGCGGGCGACGGAGTGTTCGACGTCGGCAGCAAGGGCTGACAGGATGCCGAGCACCTCACGTTCGTCGGCCGGCGACTTGGCTTGGCCAATGCGGTCCATCATGTCGGCCAGCTGTTTTTCGCCGGTGTACAGCCAGCGGCCGACTTCCTTGGCGACGGGCAGGCCGAGCAGGGCCATCATGCGGTAGGTCTCGATTTCGCACAGGCGCTGCACGGTGCGGCCGGTCTGGCGCTGGGTCATGCTGTCATTGAGAACAAGAAAGCGCGAGAAGCCGTTGTCGATCTTGAAGTCGGTAAATATCCAGGCTGTGTTGTCAGCGACTCTGGCGGCGACCATGGTGCGGCCATTCGGGGTCAGGCTGGCAAGCACCGAGTCCGGGCTGATTTCGCTGGTCGACCGCAGCTCGACGTGGGTCGCAACAATCAGTTTGCCGGGAATGCCGGCAATCCACTTGGGAAGGACGGCGTCGAAGGCGGTGACGTCCGGATGCAGTTCCTCGCCGGTCGCCAGTGGCCGGAAGAAGGTGTAGCTGGAGAATTCGGTATGCAGCTCCCAGCGCATGCGAAAGGCGCCGGTGTCGATCATCATGTGCGAGTCAGAACTGTCGATCGAATTGCAAACGTGGCCCTGACAGAGCTTGCTGAGGTTCTCGCGGGCGGCCGGCGCTTTCTCGGTGCTGTGCTTGAAAACCAGATGCGAGACGAGCACAGCCCCGACCAGCGGAACGGGCGGCCGGGCGTGGAACTCGTTGTTCAGGCGCTGGCGGAGCGGGTGCTCCTGCAGCTCGGAAAGCATCAGGCGGGGGTGCATGGTCGGTTTTGTCGCGGTCATTGTTGCGGTGCAGCAGATTGTAGCTCAGGCAATTCAGGATGCGGTGCGTGCGGTCAGATAGCGGCCGAATTCCTTTTCTAGGCCGGGTGCCGCCTGTTCCAGCAGGAACCCGCGGAAACGCTGGCCGGCTGGCAGAAGGCGCTTGCTGTTCATGTGCACGACATACCAGGTGCGCTCGATCGGCGTGCCGATTACATCAAGGATGCTGACCTCGGCCGTCTTCAATTCGAGCGGCAGGGTGTGCAGCGAGATCAGCGCGATGCCCATGCCAGCCATCACCGCCTGCTTGATCGTCTCGTTGCTGCCCATGCTGATTGTCTTGGTTGGCGTGAATAGATGATTCTTGAACATTTCCTCGGCGACGCGCCGCGAACCGGAGCCTTCCTCGCGGAGCAAAAGGTTTCGTGCCGGAGCTCATGCAGGTCGAAGCGGCGGGCGTCGCGCAGCGGGGTGATCGGACGGGCCGATCAGCACGTAGGGATGGCTGGCCATCGGCTCGGCGTGGGCATCGATCTCGACCGGGATGCGACCCATCACGGCGAGGTCGATGGCGTTGTCCTGCAGTTTCTGCAACAGGCTTTCGCGGTTGCCGACAGAGAACTGCACCTCGATGCCGGGATGCGCCTGCGAGAACTGGGCGAGCAGGCGGGGCATGAAATACTTGGCCGTGCTGACCAGTCCGACCGACAACTGGCCTGTTTCGCCACCGAGCAGACCCTGCAGGTTGGCCTCGGCGTCCTTGATTTCACCGAGCACGCGTAGCGCGTGATGCACCAGCAGATCGCCGGCATCGGTCAGCGCCACGCCACGCCCCATGCGCTCGAACAGCGGCAGGCCGACGTTGTCTTCGAGCTGCTTGAGCTGCATCGAGACCGCCGGCGGCGTCAGGTGCAGTTCCTCGGCAGCGCGCGTAGCTCAGGTGGCGGGCGGCGACGACGAAAATCTGCAGCTGGCGGAGCGTCAGGGTGCGAACGAAGTTCATGTTTGCCTGAATGGTCGAGAGGTTGGCTTCAGCGTTTTACTGACTTTAGAAGGCGGCGCGGTCGGCGTCAATCAGCGTGTCAGATTGAGGTAAACCAGCGGCAGCTGTTCGGGCAGGCGTTCGATGCGGTCGAGCACCCGCCAGTTGTGGCCGAAGATGTCGCCGACGTAGGCGTCCGCCTTGGGGTCGAGGCTCAGGCAGAAAGTGCGGATGCCTGCGGTCGACAGTTCCTCGACGGCCTTTTTCGTGTCGGCGATCAAGTGCTGCGGGTCGGTCACGTCGATGTCGGCCGGCTCGCCGTCGGTCAGGACAAGCAGGATGCGTTTTTCCGTCCGGCGCGCCGCCAGCATCTGGCCGGCGTGGCGCATGGCGGCGCCCATGCGGGTCGACCAGCCGGCTTCGACGGCGGCCAGGCGGGCCTTGACCGGGTCGGCCCAGGGTTCGGAGAAGCCCTTGATGTGGTGGTAACGCACTTCGTGCCGGGAGTTGGAGTGAAAACCGGCGATGGCGCAGGCGTCGCCGAGCTGATCGATGGCCCAGCCGAGCAGGGCGACTGCCTCGCGGGCGGTGTCGAGGATGCTCTGGCCGCTGCCCGGCAGCGTTGCGTTGAGCGACTGCGAGAGGTCGATCAGGAGGAGGACGCTGATGTCCCGACCGCTGGTGGTGTGGCTGATGTTGATGCGGGTTTCGGGCTGGTGGCCGCTCTTCAGGTCGACCAGGGCGCGCACGGCAACGTCGAGGTCGAGCTCGCTGCCTTCATCCTGATAGCGCAGGCGCAGGCGCACGCGGTCCTGCGGCTTGAGCAGGTCGAGCAGGCGCTTGAGCTGGCGGGCGAGGATGGCGTGTTTTTCCAGCAGGCGGTCGATGTCGCCTGGCGCAGCCGGGCGGGTGCAGAGCTTCAGACGGCCGTCCAGTCTGGCCGATAGTTCTGCGTGGCGAGATCCCACTCCGGGTAATGGCGCGGTGGCAGGCCGGCCGGTTCGTCGTTCGCTTCCGCCGGTGGTGGTTCGAAGCTTTCCTCTTCGTCCCCGGCTTCGATGAAGGTCCACAGGTGGCGGTTGTCGTCGCGATAATCGACTTCGGTATCGGCGAAATGGACGTTGGGGTACTGGTCGCTGGGCTGCCGGGTGCGTGTCACGTAGCGCAACGCGAGGTCGGCGATGGCGCGTGTCGAGGCTTCGCCACCGGCCAGCAGTTGGCGGAAGAGTCCGGCAAATTCCTTGAGTGTGGCATCGGCATAGCCGTGCGCCGGGTCGAGGCAGGCGCGGGAGAGGCAGGTCAACCGGTGGCGCAGGCAATTCTCGCTGGCCGGGTCGCAGGCGTTTTCGGCGGGTGTCGGGTGGAGCGCGTGCAGCGTCGCGGCGAGGCCGGGAAAGCGGCGCAGCAGCAGGGCGTCGATGCGGGCGTCTTCGAGTGTTTCGACCGCCAGTCGCTGCATCGGGCTCCAGTTGTCGGCGACCAGTGGCTGGCTCCAGCGGCGATGCCCGGCCAGATGGGCGAGCATGCAGCGGTAGCGGTCGATGCCGGAAACGCCGGCCTTGTCGTCCAGGGGCGTCGGGCAGGCGTATGCCGTCGGCGGCGAGATAGGGGTGCAGGCGCACTTCGCTAAATGCAGTCGAGTAGGGAACGAGCATGCTGTCGTCCTGCCACAGCGCGGCGAGGGTCAGTGTCAGGCGGCGCTCGATGTCGGCGAACAGCGTGCCGTCGCGCTCGCGCTGCAGGATGGCGCGGCTGTCTGCCGATGCCAGGGAAAATAGGCGCGCTGCTGGTCCGGGTGGTCGCCGTTCAGGCGGATGCCGTCGTCGATCCAGCGCTTGAGGCCGGCCAGCGAAACGACGCCGAGCAGACGCGGCGCCTGGCTAAGGGAATGCCGGGAGCGAAGGGCTGGGCTCGGTGAGATGGTGGCCGTGGATGGAGACGGCGGTGCGTGTTGCTAGGTCGAGCGTCAGATTCAGGTAGTGCTGCAGTGCTTCCGCCGTGCGCAGGCGCGCGGCGACGGCGCCCAGTGTTTGCAGCAGGGGCGTGACGGCCGGCCCGTTGGGGGATTTCTGCAGGCTGCGAATGGCCGCCATGACGGCGGGCAGTGTGGATGACTGGGCCAGACCGGTGGCTTCGAGCACCTTTGGCCAGTGTTCGAGAAAGGCCAGCAAGGGTTCGGCGCCCCGACCGAGCTTGCCGATGACGCGGGCGGCTTCGAGGAAGTCGGGCAGCGCTTCGCTCGCGACGCGTTGCTTGGCCGCTGCGTAGCATTCGTCGAAGACGTCGGCGACGGCCGCGAAGCCGCAGTCGAGCACGGACCAGGCGGCCTGCGACTCGGGGTTGGCCATCAGCCGCTGGCGGGCGTCGGCAACATTGCGAATGCCGGGAACGGCCATCGCCGAATCAGCCGAAAACGGCCGTGATGGCGTGATCCAGCGTATCAATCACATCGGCATCGTCGGTGATCGGGCGCACCATCGCCATCTTGCAGGCATCGACCGGCGTCACGCCGCGTCCGATCAGGGTGGCGGCGTAAACGATCAGCCGGGTTGATATCCCTTCGTCGAGGCCGTGCCCTTTCAGTCGCCGTCCGGCCTGCGCAACCTCGACCAATTTTGCCGCAATTTCACAGTCGACCGCAGCTTCCGAGGCCACGATCTGTGCTTCCAGTGTGTGGGGCGGGTAATCGAACTGGAAGGCCGTGAAGCGTTGCTTGGTCGATTGCTTGAGGTCTTTCATCAGGCTCTGGTAGCCCGGGTTGTAGGAAATGACGAGCTGGAAATCGGGATGGGCCTCGATCTGCTCGCCCTTCTTGTCGAGCGGCAGGGCGCGGCGGTGGTCGGTCAGCGGGTGGATGACGACCAGCGTATCCTGTCGGGCCTCGACGATTTCGTCGAGGTAGCAGATGGCTACCGATGCGCGCCGCCAGCGTCAGCGGGCCGTCCTGCCAGCGTGTGCCGTTGGCGTCGAGGAGGAAGCGGCCGACCAGATCGGCTGCCGTCATGTCCTCGTTGCAGGCGACCGTGATCAAGGGCTTGCCGAGTTTCCAAGCCACGTACTCGACGAAGCGCGACTTGCCGCAGCCAGTCGGCCCCTTGAGCATGACCGGCAGACGGGCGGCGTAGGCCGCTTCGTAGAGCGCAATCTCATTGCCTTGCGACTGGTAGAAGGGTTCGCGGCGAACCTTGTAGGCATCGGTGGAGGGCATCGTGGATTCTCGCTGGAGACAAGGGAGAAAAAACCCCGCCGCAGCGGGGTTGGCCGGGGCGGTTACTTATGCACGCCGAGCTTTTCACGCCAGCCCGGGTAGATCTGGTCGGCGTCCTTGGGGAAGGAGACGAAGGCGCGGGCAAATTCGTGATGCTCCTTGGCCCATTCGATCGGGTCGGCCTTGGCCTTCCAGCACTCATAGGCCTGACGCAGCGACTTGGCACCGGCCGCCGGGCTGTCGATGTGGCCGTAGGAGCCGCCACCGGCGGTGTTGATGACGTTGCCGTGGCCGAGGTTCTCGAAGAAGCCGGGCAGGCGCAGGGCGTTCATGCCGCCTGAGATGATCGGCGTCGTCGGCCTCATGCCATACCACTCCTGGTGGTAGGCCGGGCCGGTGTAGCTATCGCGCTCGATGATGTAGGCGATGGCGCGGTCGTCCTGGTCGCCTTCCATCTTGCCGTAGCCCATGGTCCCGACGTGGATGCCGGAAGCGCCTTG
Organism: Betaproteobacteria bacterium; assembly: GCA_016705475.1. Lineage (GTDB taxonomy): Bacteria > Pseudomonadota > Gammaproteobacteria > Burkholderiales > Rhodocyclaceae > Azonexus. The sequence goes on from JADIYD010000007.1 coordinate 94,731, forward strand.
CAGACGGCTCATCTTGCCCAGCACGTAGGCTGTGTAGCCGCGCTTGGCCGAGGGCGAGGTGACGGCGCCGTGGCCGGCGCGGTGGTAGTGCAGGTACTGGCCGGGGAACTGGCGGCGGGCAGTAGTCACCATGCCCGGGCCGCCGACGTAGCCGTCGACCAGGAAGGCGACCTTGTCGGCATCCGGCCCGAAGGTTTCGAGGACGTATTCGCCACGGGCGACCATTTCATAGTGATCGTCGGCCGTGATGTTGGCCGAGAAGATCTTGGCTTCGCCGGTTTCATCCATGGCGCGCTTCATCGCGTCATAGACAAGCGGCATGACCTTCTTCATCGGGGCAAAAACCTGGTTGCCCTGCGGTTCATCGTTCTTGATGAAGTCGCCGCCGAGCCAAAACTGATAAGCGGCGTGGGCGAAGGGTTCGGGGCGCAGGCCGAGCTTGGGCTTGATGATGGTGCCGGCGATGTAGCCGCCATCCTTGATCGGACGGCCGAGGACGCGCCCACATGTCGGAGATGTCTTTCGACGGGCCATCGAAGAGCTGAATGGCGCGCGGCGGCATGTAGAAGTCGTAGATCTTGGCGTGCTCGATGTCGCCCATGCCCTGGTTGTTGCCGATGACGAGCGTCAGGAAGGAGACGATCATCATGCGGCCATCGGTGATGTTGCGATCGAAGAGATCGATCGGGTAGGCGATGCGCATTTCCTCGGTCGCCTCGTCGATCAGATAGACCAGTGCATCGACGCCCTTGGTGAATTCGTCGGTGGTGCATACCTCGACGTTGGTGCCGGTGGAAGACTCGGCGGCGAAGTGCGCGGCTGCTTCGAGATAGCCGTAGCCGGCTTTCGGTTTCATCTTGTACGCCACCAGGATGTGGCGGCCACCGGCGATCAGGTCATCTTCCCTGAGGCTGAGGTCGGCATAGCGGTTTGACTGGTCCATCGTCTTGTCTCCTTGGTTATTCGTCAGGGCTGCTGCGATGGACTGAATATTAGGAATGGCTATTGATAAATAATAGTCACGTGTTTTTATTGGACACTTAAACCATTGCTGAATTATTGGCCTCGCCCTGGTATTTCGATTTTGGGCAAAAACCGTTGACCGAGGCAGATGCAGGGAAAGCGGGCGGACAGGCGGAGTGGCGTAAAATGGTGGGCTGACCAAGGCAAGAAGCTGCCTGACCAAACAAAGGACTATGAAAGACTATTACGGATTGCTCGGCGTCTCGCCCGATGTGACCACCGAGCTGATCAAGACGGCCTACCGCAAGAAGGCGGCGCAGTTTCACCCTGACCGCAACCCGGCGCCCGATGCGGCGACCAAGTTCCGCGAGGTGCAGGAGGCATACGAAGTGCTGGCCGATGTCGATCGCCGCAAGGTGTATGACGAGACCCGCCGTTCCAGTCTGATCGATGACCCTCTGGCGGTAGCGCGCGAAATCTGGTCCAACCATTTGGGAAAAATGCAGCAGTGAAAAAATCTTATTACTTTGCCGAACTGTCATCGTCCTACGACGCCGAAATCCAGGATCTGCTCAACGATTCGGAAGGCAAGTCGGCGCTCAAGGCCCGGCTCAGGAAAAGCGTCAGGAACTGAAGTCCATCCTGCCGATGATCGAATTTGCACCGGAGATGGTCGTGCCGGTTTTCTTCGACGCGTTTTCCTTCACCAATCCGAAGGCGATGGTGGCGGTTGTTGATTGCGAACCGGATGACGACGATTTTCCGGGTTGGGACGAAGTTGCCCAGCTGCTCACGGTGGCCGATTGGGCGGCGCCCTACGTGACAGCCGTGCTGGCCGAGCGGGCTGGCGACGACTTCATGGTGACGGCGGCCAGCCTGGAGTTCATCCGCAAATTCGATACCAGCGCACCCGAGCCTGCAGCCAAGGACGATGAGGATGGCGAGGACGGCGACGAGCGCGGAAACGATAGCGATGGCCGCGACGATGATGATGGCGATCGCGACCTGGCCGAAGCCGGCGATGACTGGCTTGGCGAACAGGGCTTCGATTCGATCAAGTCCTGATCAGGACCCGCAGAAGTACGAATTTTCAGATAAGGCATGACATGACGCATCCCGTTGTACTCAAGACTTCCCAGCTGATCCTGGCTGGCGACCTGCAGGGCGCCGAAAGGCCTTGGTCGAGATCGCCGACAACGAGGGCGACTACGCCCTGGTCGAGGTGATGAACGATATCGCGCCGAAGGACCTGCTGGCCGTCATGCGCGGCTTCGATGGTTCGAAGCAGTCGATCGTCAACATGCTGGTCACCCCGGAGCAGTTCGCCCGGGCGGTCATCCTCGAGACGCGTTACCGCGACCAGACCCACGCCGCCCTGCACGGCATGATGAACGCCGTGCTCTATCGCGACGAGGACATGACCGCCGAGTACCTCGAGGCCATTGGCGAAATCGAGGGCGGCTACGAAGTGCTGGCCAACTATTTCGGCGAGCGCGACGACGAATTGCTGGCCTTTGCCATGTCCGGCGTATTCTCGGAAGATTTCGATGCCGAGCACGCCCATGAGTCGAAATCGATCTCGTGGCTCAACGAAAAGATCGAGGAGATCGACGAAGCGCTGCACGAAGGCAATTCCATCGCGGGTTCGCGCCCCAAGGTGCCCCGTTCGCAGATCGCCGACCATGACTGGCAGGAGACTGCCTGGGTGCTGCGCTACGAACTGTCCGACATTTTCGAGCAGATCGTCATCACGCTGCGCGACCGCCTGCAGCACCGCGTCGAAATGCTGGAGGAAGGCGAAGCGGAAGACAGCAAGCCGAAATCCGCGCCGGCAGCGGCAATGGATGACGAGGAATCGGCGCTCTAAACATGGCTTCAGGTGAACAACTCAGTCGCGGTCGTCGATGACCGCCCGTATTTCGAGAAAGCCGTCCGCTTCGGGCTGGCGCAAGGCATCCTGACGCGCGAAACCATGGCCCGCATCGAAGCCGATGCGCCCAAGGGCATCGTCCAGATCGCCGACCATTTCGGCACCGCCTATCTGCGCACCGATCTGGAAAGCGCCGTGGCGCGCATGAGCAACTTGATCAGCCTGTATCTCGAAGACTTCTCGAACGGCGACCTGCGAGCCGCCGCCATGTCCTTGCGTGACAACACGCTGCTCTCGCATTCGCGCGGTGGCTCGGAGATGCCAAGCGCCTGCACGCCATGCCCGGCGACACCAGCCTGCATGCACGCAGCGTCGATGCCCAGGGCCAGAAAATTTTCGTCAATGAGCGCAGCTTTGCCTTCCGCTCAGCGTCGCCGCTTACCGCACGCAGGTCGAGCAGTGCCAGGCCAACCAGATGCGCATCGATTTCGCCCGCTGGCTGGCACGGCAGCTGAACACCAAGCCGGGCGAGTGCGAGGACTACAGCGCCGAAGAGGTCATCCGCTCAGCCATGCTGCTGCTGTACGTTGGCGCCAAAACGCTGGAAATGCCGTCGAAGCGCGAGTTCGTCCAGTTGATCGAGGCGCTGCGCAAGAAGACTTTCAAGCACAAACCTGCCACGCTCGACGCCTTCCTGCGTGACGCGCCGTCTGCCTTCCAGGAAATGACCCGGCAGGCCATGCAGGATTTCATCGACGATGCCCTGCCGCGCCTCAAGTCGCCGGAAAAGTCTGCCGACGAGATTCTTCATGCAGAAGCCCAGGGCGCCTTCTTCGTCCGTGATCTTCCCGAAGAAGACGTCGTCGCCTACGACCGGCTCGTCGCCAAGGAGTGGGTGCGCATCACCAAGGGCAATGCCGACGACCCCGATGTGCTGGCGACCATTTTCCTCAGCGTTGCCACCGGCCATCCGCCCAAGGCCGCCGCCCTGCTCAAGGAGGCAAAGAGCATCATCGCCGCCTTCCGCACCCGGGGTTTCGACAGCAAGGCGGTGCTCGCCTTCATCGACGAGCACGCCCCTTTCGAGCAGCGTGAAGACCTCAAGCTCATGTGGACACAGGATCTGCAGCCGGACGCCGAAATTCATCTCGCCGACAACGATCCGCAGATGCCGGATAGCCACATGGATAGGGCGTTGCAGTACTTCCGCCAGAACTGCGTGGCGAACTGGAAGGGCAGTCGCTAGGAGCGTGCTGCGGTCAACCGGGTTTACTACGTGAAACGTAAAAAACGGCCAAAATGAAACGGATTGGCATTGGCCCAAAAACCATTCAGGTCGCACTTGCCAACCGGCTGACCCACAAAATCCTTAGAATACGCAGCCATGAAATCACCGCTTTCGCCGCTGTGCCGTTCCGTCTCGCTGGCCATCCTTGCCGGCTTGCTGCTGGGCGCCTGCACCTCCACGAAATCGTTGCGCTCCTACCAATCCGAATCTTTCTCCAGCGAAACGCCGTATCAGTACTACAGCAACCGGGACGCCGAAGGCGCCTGCGAAATTGGCAAGCGCGCCCTGCTCAGCCAGGGCTATCAGATCGATGACGAGAAGGCGCGCAGCATTCGCGGCGAGAAATTTTTCCGGCCGAGGCCCGACGAGGCAACCCGCCTGAGCATCACGCTGGTCTGCCTGCCGAGCAGCCTGGGGGCGGTCATCTACGCCAGCGCGCTCGAAACCCAGTTCGAAATGAAATCCAAGGGTAGCAATGCCGGGGTCAGCGTTTCCGCACTCGGCTCAGTCTCGCTGCCGTGGGCCATCGACAAGGACACCCTCGTCAAGGTCGGCGAAGAAACCGTGACGGCCCCCGACTTCTATCAGCGGCTTTTCGATCTGGTCAAATCGCTCGACAGCTAACGGGCAATTATTTCCGCTCCGAATACGTCGGCAGCGTGATGCGGTAAGTCATGGCCAGCAGACGGACGGTGAGAACGACGGCCATGCCGACCCAGGCGGCGATCACTGACGAAACGCCAACATATTGCAGCCCGACCAGCGCCAGCGCGCCGGCCCCGGCGGCCGACGCATAGAGCTCACCGCGCACGAAAACGAGCGGCACTTCGTTGCACAGCACATCGCGCAGCACGCCACCGACTACCCCGGTAATGACGCCAAGCAGGCTGGCAACCAGCCACGGCGCCTGCCATTCCAGCGCCACCTGTGTGCCGGCGATGGTGAACAAGGCAAGGCCGATGGCATCGGGAATCAGGAACAACCGTGGCGCCAGCTTCAGGCCGCGCACGGCAAAGAAAATGAACAAGGTCGTTGCGAAGGCGACGAGCAGGTAAGTCTGGTCGCTGATCCAGAACACCGGCCGATCGAGCAGCACATCGCGCACCGTGCCACCACCCAGCGCCGTCGCGCTGCCGACCATGACGGCGCCGACCAGGTCCATGTTCTTGCGGCCGGCATCAAGCACGCCGGTCAGTGCACTGACGGCGACGGCGGCGAGGCCGATCCAGTAAAGCAGGTTTTCCATGATTGATTATTATGAGCCGGGAGCGCGAAGTGTAGCGGTTTGCGCCGGGCCGGGCATGGGCCTCCGGGGTCGAAAATTGTTACAGTCGGCGCCAGCTGCTCAGGTTATAACTGTCTGTCATCAGCCGGCGGCACTCTCCGCATTTTCCACTAGCGCCCATGTCCCTCATCTCAAAAACCGATCAGCAACTGATCTTTCATCCCATCAACTTCACCCTCGCCGTGCTGCGCAACTTCAGCAAAAACCAGGGATTGTTGCTGGCCGGCGCGGTGGCCTACTATGCGCTGCTCTCGCTGTTGCCGATGATCATTCTGCTCGTCCTCGGCCTGTCGCACTGGGTCGATCAGGCCGAACTGCTTGCCACCCTGCAGCGATACCTCGAATGGCTGGTGCCCAGCCAGTCGGCCGCCGTTCTCACCGATGTCTCGGGCTTCATCGGCCACGGCGTGTCGATCGGCGTCGTCCTGCTCGGCACATTGGTGTTCTTCAGTTCGCTGACCTTCTCCATCCTGCAAAAAGCCATGGCGCAAATCTTTGCCCATCGCCACGCCACGGTGAAACGCCACGCCGTGGTCGCCGCGTTGCTGCCATACAGCTTGCTCCTGCTCGCCGGCGTCGCACTGTTTTGCATCACCGTGCTGTCGGTCACCATCCAGAGCCTGTCGCAGGAAAGCGTCATCCTTTTTGGCGCCGAATGGTCACTGCGCCGCCTCTCTGGCCCGGCCTTCTACGGCATGGGGTTGGCCGCTGAAGTCCTGATCCTGACCCTTTTCTACATCGTCCTGCCGGTCGGCCGCACGCGCATCCGCCATGCCCTGCTTGGCGCGGTAGTCATCACAGCAATCTGGGAAATCATCCGCCACGTGCTGGTCTGGTACTTCGCCACCCTGTCCAGCGCCAGCGTCGTCTACGGCTCGCTGACCACCGCCGTCGTAGTCCTGTTCAGCATCGAACTGGCCGCGACTTTGCTGCTGCTCGGCGCACAGGTGATTTCGGAGTACGAACAACTTGAAAGCCGGCTGGGCGATGCTGGTGCCACCAGCTGAGTAGTTCCCACGGTCAACCGGAAAAAACGGCCAAAATTGAAATCCGGCCAACCGGCTTAAGCGGCACCAAATGCTGTGCGTTAAATGCCATTTGCAATTTTGGCTAAATATTCATACTGTCCCGTTCACCTGTTTATTGGACAGGCTTCCGAATTGGGCAGCAGTTTTGTCGTCTACTACTAGGGTGTGTGGACATTTGTGGGCAAGATGCTGTTCACAAATGAATAATTGTGTTTACATCCTGTCTTTTGGGCTGAGGGCGGGATGCCGAGATTGTTGTTACGCGATGACCAATGGCGACGAATCGAGCCAATGCTGCACGGCAAGGCAGGCGACCGTGGTCGTACCGGTGCAGATAATCGGTTGTTTGTTGAAGCGGTTCTCTGGATGGCGAGAACTGGCGCCCTGGCGTGACCTGCCTGTCAGTTTTGGGCCATGGAATACGGTCTTCAGGCGCTTCTCACGCGGGGCAGACAAAGGTGTCTGGCAGGCGCTCTTTGCCATGCTCTGCGAAGACGCAGATTTTGAGGAAGTTTTTCTCGATAGCACCATCGTGCGGGCGCACCAACACGCGGCCGGCGCACCCAAAAAACGGGCAACAAAGTCTTGGCCGTTCTCGTGGGGCTTGAGCACCAAGATTCATGCGGCGGTAGATGGACTGGGCAATCTGGCGCGTTTCCGTCTGACAGGCGGCGAACGACACGACATCACCGAAGCTGCCAATCTCATCGATGGCATGGATAACGTTGGCGCTGTCGTGGCCGACAAAGCCTTTGATGCCACCAGCCTCATCGACTGCATCGAGGCGATGAATGCCACAGTTGTCATTCCGCCGAAAGCCAATCGGAAGGTGCTCAGAAGCTATGACAAGCATGTCTATAAAAGTCGAAATCTCATCGAAAGGTTCTTTGCCCGCCTGAAACAGTTTCGCCGCATCGCTACGCGCTACGACGAGCGTGTAAGAATTTTTGTGTAAACGGTCACCCGGCAGGAAACTGCCACATTGCCAGGAGCGATGATGACCGTAGGAAAGAAAGCAGTACCGAAGGAGTTGCTGGACAGCCTGTTGGCTGACTATCGGAAGCCGGAAGACCTGATTGGCGAGAATGGCTTGCTCAAGCAGCTCACCAAGCTGCTGGTCGAGAAGGCCTTGGAAGCGGAGATGGCCGACCATCTCGGCCACGGGAAGAATGAGCCGGTGGAGAATCCGGCTGGCAATACGCGCAACGGTAAGAGCAGGAAGACGCTCAAAGGGGAGTTCGGCGAACTGCCGATAGAAATACCCGCGACCGCCACGGCACCTTCGAGCCGCAGTTGATTCCCAAGCACCAGACCCGCTGGACGGGCTTCGACGAAAAGATTCTGTCGCTGTACGCCCGAGGCATGACGGTCCGCGAAATCCAATCGCACCTGGAAGAGATGTACGGCACCGAGGTATCGCCGACACTGATTTCGTCAGTTACAGATGCTGTGATCGAAGAGGCCAAGGCCTGGCAGTCACGGCCTCTGGACAGCATCTACCCCATCGTCTATCTCGACTGTATCCACGTCAAAGTCAGGGATGGCAGCGTGCGCGTCAAAGCCGTGTATCTGGCCATCGGACTGAACATGGCAGGCGAGAAGGAAGTCCTCGGTCTGTGGATCGCCCAGACAGAAGGCGCAAAGTTCTGGCTGCAAGTGGTCACGGAATTGAAGAATCGAGGCGTTCAGGATGTCTTCATCGCCTGCGTTGATGGCTTGAAGGGATTTCCAGAGGCCATTGAGGCAATCTATCCGCGTGCCGCCGTTCAACTGTGCGTCGTCCATATGGTCCGGCACAGCCTGAACTATGTCTCGTGGAAAATGCGTAAGGCCGTTGCCGCTGACCTTCGGCGGATATACACCAGTGCCACTGCCGACGAAGCCGAGCAGATGCTCGGCGAGTTCGAGGATAAATGGGACGATGCCTACTTGCCCATCAGCCAGTCCTGGCGGCGGAACTGGTCGCGCATAACACCGTTCTTCGACTACCGCCGGAGATCCGGAAGGTGATCTACACGACCAATACGATTGAATCGGTGAACATGAGCCTGCGGAAAATCACCTGAACCGGGGCTCGTTCCCGAGCGATGAGGCGCTGATCAAACTGTTCTACCTGGCACTCCGAAACATCAGCCAGAAATGGACCATGCCCATTCGGGATTGGAAAGCGGCACTGACCCGATTTACTATCCAGTTCGAAGACCGGATGAACAACGTTTAACTCACACCCCGTTTACACAAAATTCCGGACACGCCCCTTTTGGCAGACCTTTCCAACGACTTGGCCGATGCGAAACTAGAGGTTGCAAACCTAAAAATTGAGCTAGCCAAAAGCAAAGAGGAACTTCAGGAAAAAACATCTCTTCTTGAAAATGGCGAACTAGAAAAACCCATCGTTTGCGAAGGGGCCTATCAATTCAAAGATGATCCAGGTTTTTTCTGTACTGCTTGCTACGACACAAAACGGCAAAGGGTTCGTGTCACTGCGTTGCAGCCGCCATTTTCTGATTTCGGCAAGTGGGAATGCCCGTCATGCAAAGCAATCCTGAGTTAAAAACACTCAAAGGCAGCGGTCAAAAGAGGCTGAGATATTTGGATTCCCAATCGACCCCGAGGCCTTTTAGTGAATCGCACCGGAACTAGTAGACGCTCCGAAGCCTTAAACTTAGGCAAAAGGAGAAGTCATGAGCAGCAAGCGTTACCCGGAAGAATTCAAGATTGAAGCGGTGAAGCAAGTCACCGAAAGGGGTCATGCCGTGGCCGACGTCGCAGCCAGGATAGGTGTGTCGCAGCATAGCCTTTACGAATGGCTCAAGCGCTATGGTGTTCCTGAGGTCGAACGTAGCGAAATGCAAGGCCAAGCAGCGGAGATACGTCGCCTCAAGGCCGAGCTGAAGCGTGTCAGCGAGGAGCGCGACATCCTAAAAAAGGCCGCAGCGTACTTTGCCAAAGAGTCCCGGTAAGGTACGCCTTCATTCAATCCCACGAAACGCAGTACCCGGTGCGCCGGCTCTGTCACATGATGGCAGTCCATCCTAGCGGCTATTACGCGTGGAAAGCCGAGCCAGTATCACCCCGCGAGAAAGATGATCAGCGACTGCTGGGGCTGATCAAGCAATCCTGGCTGGAAAGCGGCGGCGTCTATGGCTATCGCAAGATCGCTCATGACCTACGTGATCTTGGCGAGCGTTGCGGCAAGCACCGGGTCTATCGCCTCATGAAGCAGGGAGGATTGCGGGCACAGGTGGGCTATCGTCGTCGTGCAGGCCATTACGGGAAGCCGGCGGTTGTCGCCGAGAACCAGCTGGCGCAGAACTTCAATGTTGAGGCGCCGAATCAGGTCTGGGTGACCGACATCACCTATATCCGTACCCACGAAGGTTGGCTATTCCTGGCCGTGGTGCTGGATCTGTTCTCGCGCCAGGTCATTGGTTGGTCGATGCGTTCGCGCATCGATAGTGAGCTGGCGATCAATGCCTTGCTGATGGCGGTGTGGCGACGCAATCCCACGGCCCCTGTCATTGTTCATTCTGATCAGGGGTGTCAGTACAGCAGTCATGACTGGCAAGCCTTCCTGAAAGCTCATGGCTTGGTGGCCAGCATGAGCCGACGCGGAAACTGCTACGACAACGCTGTTGCCGAGAGCTTTTTTCAGCTACTGACGCGGGAACGAATTCGCCGCAAAACCTACCCCGACCGCGAAGAGGCGCGCCGAGATGTCTTCAGCTATATCGAAATGTTCTACAACCCGAAACGCCGCCACGGCTATGCAAACGACGTTTCTCCGGTAGAGTTCGAAAACCAGTATTTCAACCGGCTACAGAGTGTCTAGTAAAGCCGGGGCGATTCAGTCCGGTGCTTGCCTACGTAGTTGTAAAGCTCATGGTGGAGGATGACCAAGCCAGTGCCAATCAGTTATTTGGATATGGCTTAGGGATTTGGTTAGGTCTGTATTTGTTTGTCGCAATTCTGGGAAGGACACTAAAGGACACGGCCAATAACCTTCGTGGATTGTTGTATCTTGGGGTTGCAATAGTCATAGGAGTGATTGCGCTTGGGATTTTGTCTTTTCTTATCCCATCCTCCTGTTCTCGCGACGATACCGCGGATCCAGCAAGCACCTACTACCGACGATGAGAGCGACGGTATCGTCAAACAAGTAATAGGGACACAAGTAATAGCAAGTAATAGGGGACAGGCCACGGTTTTTGTGGCTGGCAGAAAACACGGCTTCCCGTTTTCTGCTGTTGTTTTCCAAACCGGGAACTTGCTGCGTTTGATTGACGTAACGTACGACATAGCGTACGCTTTCGTTCAATAAAGGAGTTCACCATGACTACATTTACAGCAAGCGAGGCGCGGGCCAGTCTTTATCGCCTGATCGACGAAACCAGTGAGAGTCACCAGCCTGTGCTCATTACCGGGAAGCGGCACAATGCCGTGCTCGTGTCCGCCGATGACTGGGCAGCGATTCAGGAAACCTTGTACCTGCTGTCCGTGCCTGGCATGCGCGAGTCGATTCGCGAAGGCATGGAGACGCCGATTGACTCCTGCAGCAAGGAACTGTCCTGGTGAGTTGGCAGCTTGTTTTTACGAAACACGCCCAAAAGGATGCGGAAAAACTGGCCTCGGCCGGGCTGAAAGAAAAAACCAAGACCTTGCTGGCCATTTTGAGCGAGAACCCGTTCCAGAACCCGCCAGCCTACGAAAAGCTGATCGGCGACTTGGCTGGCGCCTATTCGCGACGGATCAACATTCAGCACAGACTGGTCTATCAAGTGCTTGAAGAGCAGCGCTTGGTCAAGGTTCTAAGGATGTGGTCACACTATGAGTAATGCCGCCAGGCAGGTGTGCTGATTCCATTCGCGTGAGCTCTGGGTCAAAGGGGTGGAGACATTTGGATACCCGCTTTTGCGGGGATGACAAATTGCTCAGCGTTTTTCGGGGCGAAATGCCAGTCGGGCAGGCTTCCACGGTCAACCGGAAAAAACAGCCAAATTCGAAATCCGCTCTTCGGCATCCTGCGCCGGGTTTCTGGCCGGGCGACATTACTGCGCGGCTGAGCTTTCGGCTTTTTCGATTTCAGTCAGCGTCAGGTAGCCGTCCTGGGTGTTGACCACCTTGTAGATGGCGTCTGGCTTGGCCTGGGCTTTTTTGAGCACAGATTGCCATTCGACTTCGGCCGAGCGAAGGCCGTCGATTTTCTTGTGTAGCGCCGCGACACTTTCTGCCAGCTCGGTCTTGAGGTCTTCGTTGAATTGCTCGACCTTTTTGGCGGTGGGGTTCATGACGATGAGCGCGGTGTTCGCGAGCGTGAGAACGAGGGCGACACCGACGAGGATCAGCGTGAGCTTCTCGAATGATCGTGTCTTGGCGGGTTGCTCCGGACTTTCTTTGCTCTCTTTTTCGCTCATGCTCTCGCTCCCGGTTTGCTTGGTATATCTACCCATTACGGCCGATAGGGTGGGGAACTTGAGTTTTTCCCGGTGGGACGGGTAATCCGGCTTGCTGCGGTCAACCGGAAAAAAGGGCTAAATCCGAAATCATCAGACGCGCGGGAGGCAGCCCACTGTGTTGTGGGCTGCGCTCCATGCCTGCGCCGAACGGGTCGTCTGCGTCACTGCACCTTTGATTCCGCCAATTCGCCTTCCCTGGCTCGCTCGCGGGCATCCTTTTTCAGGGAGAGGATGATCGAGGTGGCGATGATGGCGGCGACGACGCCGAGCGATACGGCTACCGGTATCTTGAAGAGGTCGATGAGCAGCATCTTCACACCGATGAACATGAGCACGATAGCCAGGCCGTACTTGAGCAGCGAGAAGCGGTCGGCCATGTCGGCGAGCAGGAAGTACATGGCGCGCAGGCCGAGGATGGCGAAGATGTTCGAGGTGAGCACGATGAACGGGTCAGTGGTGATGGCGAAGATGGCCGGAATCGAGTCGACCGCAAAGATCAGGTCGGTGAATTCGACGAGGATCAGCACGAGGAAGAGCGGCGTGGCGTAGCGCACTACCTTGCCGGCTTCCTCCTTCATGACGAAAAAGCGTTCGCCCTGGAGGTCATCGGTCACCTTCATGTGCCGGCGTATCCAGTTGATGACCGGGTTGTTGGCAAGGTCCGGGGTGGCGTCGGCAAACCACCACATCTTGATGCCGGTGACGAGCAGGAAGGCGCCGAATACGTAGAGCAGCCAGTGGAACTGGGTGATGAGCCAGACACCGGCGAAGATCATGACGGTGCGCATGACAATGGCGCCAAGGACGCCGAGGATGAGCACGCGTTTCTGGAGTTCGAGCGGTACCGCGAAGAAGCTGAACAGCATGAGCCAGACGAAGACGTTGTCGATGGCCAGCGATTTTTCGATGAGATAGCCGGTGATGTATTCCAGCGTTTTCTGATTAGCCAGTTCCCGGCCGGCCGTGCCGTCAAGGTACCACCACAGTGCGCCTGCGAAGAGGAAGGAGACGCTGACCCAGATGCCTGACCAGGTGGCAGCTTCCTTGAGGGTAACGCGGTGTTGCTTGCTGCCGCCGACGACGAAGAGGTCGATGGCGAGCATGATGAGGACGATGACCAAAAAACCGGACCACATCCACCAGGTGCCGATTGTTTCCATGAGAATTCTCTCCCTGTCAGAAAACCTTCAAACAGCGCCCGGCAAGTGCGCCTTTCGGAAAACGACACTCTTGAGGTGCTGCAAAGGTCTTGCTCGCGGCCCTGTTGCCAGAACCACCCGTGACGCCGGGAACCGATGACTCATTCCGTGCTGACGACGTCGCGGCGGAGAGCTACTCCCCCTTGTCCTTGTTCCGGACTAAAAATATCCGGCGTTGTTCAACGATCAGGCATGAGCCTGCGAAAATCGAGCCTTGGAGCGAACGCGCAACGAGGGAATCGCGTTGTCAGCGACTTCATAGAGGTCGATTTCCCAGTACTTCATGGCTTCGGCAACGAGAACTGCTTCGCCACCGGACAGCCTGCTGTCGGCATTGACGACGTCGAGCATCATGCGCAAGACCTGTTTTCGCAGTAGCGGGTGCTGAACTTCGGCGAGCAGAAGGTCGATGTTGTCCACATCCAGTTCCAGCTGTCCGGCGGGTGTGCGATGCGCGCTGGTCAGCATGTCGTTGCAGAGATCATGGATCACTTTGTCAAAACCAGCTTCATCCAGGCCCAGGCGGCGAATGGTGTCGGTGTGGTCGAGTTGCCTCAGTTCGCTGGCATCGATTGCGCCGTCGGCCATCAGGGTCAGGGCAACAAGGCGGCCCATGGCTTCGGGGCTGTCGGAAGGGTAGTGGCGCATCTTGAATCTCCTTGATAGTCAGGTTGGTGTTTCGGTTTGGCCCCTTTGCTGCGGGGACGGGATCACTATGCGGGTTGTGCTGCATTTGATCCAATTAAACAAACAATGCCGACTCATTAGTTGAAATTTATGATTTATCCGGGGCGAAGTTCATAGCGCCGCAATGGCCAGATAGGCCCGTAACTGCAGTTCGTTCGCGCCCTGTTCATCGGACGGCCTGGCCTTCTGCAGAACGCTCCGGGCACTTTCGGCGGATGCTGCCATGGCAGCATCGCTGAAACTGACGCGGAAGGATTCCTGAATCTCGGGCAGATCGACTCGTTGGTCGCGGGCTGGCCGTTCCTGGCGCATCGCGAACTCACGCAGAACGCCACTGCGCAGCGGCGCTGCCGTGGACGGAGAGGGCAGTCTATCCAGTAGCAACACGGTGAGTTCCTCCGTAGCCTATGAGGTAGGCTGAAAAAAGTGGACGCCATCTGTAAGCTTGTTTTTACAGGAGGCATCAAATGGAAAGAATACCGAAGGCGGTCTATACGCCGGAATTCAGGGCTGAAGCGGTGGCGCTGGTTTTTCGTGATGGACTGAAGGCATCCGAGGCTGCGAGACGGCTGGCGATATCGAAGAAGACACTGGACAACTGGCTGATGCGTTCTAAGGCAGGCAAGTTGGCTGATATCGGCTCGAATCGTTCCCTTGTGAGTGAGCAGGAAGCCGAGATTTCGCGGCTACGCAAGGAACTGGCTGAAACGCGAATGGAGCGTGACCTGTTGAAAAAGCGGCCGCGTACTTTGCGAGGGAGTCACTGCCCGGTACGCGGTCATGAAACAGAATCGACTCCATTATCCGGTCAGTCTGATGGCTCGAGTTTTTGAGGTTTCGGTCAGCGGCTATCACGCTTGGGATGAGCGACCGCCGTCGAAACGCGCTCAGGAAGATGCGCAACTCTGTGTGGCAATTCGTGCCGCCCATCAGCGTACCCGGCAAACCTACAGCGCCGTGCGTTTGCAGCCCGAGCTTGAAGCCGATGGGTTTCGAGCTGGGGTGGGTCGCATCAAGCGATTACGGAAACAGATGAATATCCGCTGCAAGCAAAAACGGAAATTCAAGGCCACCACGAACTCAAATCACACGTTGCCGGTCGCCGAGAACCTGCTCAACCAGAGCTTTGCGGCGAAGCAGCCCAATGAGGCTTGGGTGACAGATATCACGTACATTCCAACTAACGAAGGGTGGCTCTACCTTGCCGGGATCAAGGATATCTACACCTGCGAGATCGTGGGTTATGCCCTGGGCGAGCGCATGACCAAAGATCTGGTAGGCAGGGCCTTGTTTCAGGCCGTTACGGCGAAGCGCCCGTCACCCGGGCTGATCCATCATTCAGACCGTGGCAGCCAATATTGCAGTCATGATTATCAGCGACTCGTCAGCCAGTTTGGCATGAAGGCATCCATGTCCCGGCGAGGCAATTGCTACGACAATGCACCGATGGAGAGTTTCTGGGGAACGCTGAAAAACGAACTCGTCCATCACCGCCAGTACCACACCCGGAGCGAGGCAACTCAGGAGATCACGGAGTACATCGAAATCTTCTACAACCGATATCGCCGTCATTCGCGATTGGGCTATCTGTCGCCCGCAACATTCACCCAACAATTCTATGCAGAACAGTTGGCAGCATAAATCCGATGGCGTCTACGATTGACGACCTACCTCACAGCGCCTATGTCCGGTATGGAGGCGATTCTTGAGAGGCAGCTCCTGGCCGATAACGGGCATTTTCCGCCCGCAAAAAAGCCGCCCGCAGGCGGCTTTCACGGTCAACCGGAAAACTCGGCTTATTTCACGATCTGGTTCAGTTCGCCCTTGGCGTATCGATCGGCCATTTTCTCCAGCGACATCGGCTTGATCTGGCTGGCGCGGCCGGCGCAGCCGAAGGCTTCGAAGCGGGCGAGGCAGATTTTCTTGGCGGCTTCGCGGGCTGGCTTGAGGTAGTCGCGCGGGTCAAACTTGCCCGGATTCTCGGCCATGTAGCGGCGGATGGCGCCGGTCATGGCGAGGCGGATGTCGGTGTCGATGTTGATCTTGCGCACACCGTGGGCGATGCCCTTGACGATTTCCTCGACCGGCACGCCGTAGGTTTCTTTCATGTCGCCGCCGAATTCGCGGATTTCAGCCAGCAGTTCCTGCGGCACGCTGGAGGAGCCGTGCATCACGAGGTGGGTGTTCGGGATGCGGGCGTGAATTTCGGCGATGCGGTCGATGGCGAGGATGTCGCCGGTGGGCTTCTTGGTGAATTTGTAGGCGCCGTGGCTGGTGCCGATGGCGATGGCCAGCGCGTCGCAGTTGGTTTGCTTGACGAAATCGGCGGCCTGATCCGGGTCGGTCAGTAGTTGCTCGCGGGTCATGGTGCCTTCGGCGCCGTGGCCATCTTCCTTGTCGCCCATCATGGTTTCAAGGCTGCCCAGCACGCCGAGTTCGGCTTCGACGGAAACACCGATGGAGTGGGCGAACTTGACGACTTCCTTGGATACGGCGACGTTGTAGTCGTAGGAGGCGGTGGTCTTGCCGTCGGCTTCGAGCGAGCCGTCCATCATCACCGAAGTGAAGCCGGAGCGGATGGCGCCCATGCAGACGGCCGGGCTTTGGCCGTGGTCCTGGTGCATGACGATGGGCAGGTTGGGGTAGGCTTCAAGGGCGGCCAGGATCTGGTGGCGCAGGAAGGGTTCGCCGGCGTATTTGCGGGCGCCGGCAGAGGCTTGCATGATGACCGGGGCGTCGACCTGGCTGGCGGCTTCGCAGATGGCCCAGACCTGTTCCATATTATTGACGTTGAAAGCGGGCAGACCGTAGCCGTTTTCGGCGGCGTGGTCGAGCAGTTGGCGCATGGAGACGAGCGGCATGGGAACTCCTGTTTGGTAACGTGTTTAGCTAATTGGTCTATTTTAGATGATTTGATGGTCGCCGACGCGGACGATCTTCAGTGTGTTGGTGCCGCCGGCGCAGCCGATCGGTTCGCCGATGGTCAGGGCGATCAGGTCGCCTTTTTCGACGACACCACGGTCGATCAACAGTTGCTCGGCTTCGGCCAGCAGCAGGTCGCGGTCGGAGTGTTGCTGCTTCATCAGGAAGGGGTAAACGTCGCGGTAAAGCGCCATGCGACCGATCGATTCGGCATCGGGGGTGAGCGCATAGATCGGCACGCCGCAATTCAGGCGGCTCATCCAGAGGGCTGTCGAGCCGGATTGCGTGAGCGCGGCAATGGCCTTGACCTTGAGGTGATGCGCCGTCCAGATGGCGGCCATGGCAATCGACTGATCGATGCGGGTGAAGATGCGGTCGAGGAACTCGCGGTCGAGTGTGACTTCGGCCGAACGCTCGGCTTCGATACAGATGCGCGACATCGACTCAACGGTTTCCACCGGGTATTTGCCGCTCGCCGTTTCGGCAGACAGCATCACCGCATCGGTGCCATCGAGGACGGCGTTGGCAACGTCGGAGACTTCGGCGCGGGTCGGCACCGGTGAATAGATCATCGACTCCATCATTTGGGTGGCGGTGATGGTCAGCTTGTTCTTGTCGCGCGCCATGCGAATCATTTTTTTCTGCAGGGCGGGGACGGTCGCATCGCCAACTTCAACGGCAAGATCGCCACGGGCGACCATGATGCCGTCCGAGGCATCGAGGATTTCGGCCAGATTGGTGATGGCTTCCACACGTTCGATCTTGGCGATCAGCACGGCGCTGCTGCCCGCCGCACGCAACAACTGGCGCGCCATGTACATGTCGGCAGCACTTTTCGGGAAGGAGACGGCAACGAAATCGACGCCGATCTGCGCCGCCGTCTTGATATCGTCCATGTCCTTGGCCGTCAGCGCCGGTGCGGTCAAGCCGCCACCCTGACGATTGATGCCCTTGTTGTTCGAGAGATCACCGCCGACCAGGACGCGCGTGTGGATTTCGTGGCCACGCACGCCGAGCACTTCCAGCTTCAGGCGACCATCGTCGAGCAGCAGGATGTCGCCATTGACCACATCCTTGGGCAGATCCTTGTAATCGAGGCCAACGCGTTCCTGATTGCCGAGCGGGCACTGGGCATCGAGGATGAAGTTTTCACCGGGAATCAGGGTGATCTTGCCGCCATCAAATTTGCCGACGCGGATTTTGGGCCCTTGCAGATCGCCCAGAATGCCGACTGTCCGGCCAAATTTTGCAGCGGCAGCACGAATGCCGGTGGCGCGGGCAATGTGATCTTCGACCGTGCCATGCGAAAAATTCATCCGCACGACGTCGATGCCGGCTTGCACGAGGTTTTCAAGAACTTCTGTGGTGGATGAGGCGGGGCCCAGCGTGGCAACGATCTTGGTGTGGCGTGACATGTCTTCTCTATCCCTTTTTTGTTTTTTTGGCTTTTTATTCGGTCGACCGCAGGAATTCTACGGTCGACACCTTTCAGCATTATTTCGCAGCGCGTTCTTCCAGAATGGCAATCGCCGGCAGGGTCTTGCCTTCGAGGAATTCAAGGAAGGCGCCGCCGCCGGTCGAGATGTAGCCGACGTCGTCATGGATGTGGAACTTGGCGATGGCGGCCAGCGTGTCGCCGCCGCCGGCAATCGAAAAGGCTTCGGAGTGGGCGATGGCCGAGGCCATCATCTTGGTGCCGCCAGCGAATTGCGGCAGTTCGAAGACGCCGACCGGGCCGTTCCAGACGATGGTGCCGGCGTTGGCGATGATTTCGGCAAACTTGGCTGCCGTCTTCGGGCCGACGTCGAGAATGCGGTCGTTGGTGTGAACATCATCCACGGAGATCTTGTTGGCGCGGGCCAGGGCGGATACTTCATCGGCGACGACCACGTCGGTCGGCAGCGGCACTTCGGCGCCGCGTTCCTTCATGATGTCCATGATGGCGTGGGCTTCCTTGACCAGGTCCGGCTCGGCCAGGGAGTGGCCGATGCGCTTGCCATCGGCGAGCAGGAAGGTGTTGGCGATGCCGCCGCCGACGATGAGCTGATCAACCTTGCTGGCCAGCGACTTGAGAATGGTCAGCTTGGACGATACCTTGGAGCCGCCGACGATGGCGACGAGCGGGCGTTTTGGATTGGTCAGGGCCTTGGTCAGCGCGTCGATTTCGGCGCCCATCAGCATGCCCGCGCAGGCAACAGGCGCGTACTTGGCGATGCCGTGGGTGGTGGCTTCGGCGCGGTGGGCGGTGCCGAAAGCGTCATTGACATAAACGTCGCAGAGCTTGGCCATCTTCTCGGCCAGCTCTTCGTTGTTCTTCTTTTCGCCTTTGTTGACGCGACAGTTTTCGAGCAGGACAACTTCGCCCGGCTTGACGTCAAAACCGCCCTCAACCCAGTCGGTGATCAGGCGCACGGAGGTGTGCAGCATCTGGCCGAGGCGCACGGCGACCGGCATCAGGCTGTCTTCGTGGGTCAGTGTGCCTTCGGTCGGACGGCCGAGGTGGGATGTGACCATGACGGCCGCGCCCTTTTCCAGGCAGTACTTGATTGACGGCAGCGAGGCACGGATGCGGGTGTCTTCGGTGATGTTGCCGGCTTCGTCCTGCGGCACGTTCAAGTCGGCGCGAATGAAGACGCGCTTGCCGGAAACATCGAGGTCGGTGAGTTTGATGACGTTCATGGTGATCTCCAGTATTAGCAGTTAATTATGTTGATCGTGATTGTGCCACAGGCGCGACCAGTGGTCGGCGACTTCGAGCATGCGGTTGGCGAAGCCCCATTCGTTGTCGAACCAGACGAAGAGGTTCACGAGATGGGTGCCGGCCGTGCGCGTCTGGCTGCCATCGACGATGGCCGAGTGCGGGTCGTGATTGAAATCGATCGAGGCGTGGGCAGCCTCGGAATAGGCGATCAGTTTTTTCAGCGGGCCATGCGCGGCATCGGCAAGGAGCGCATTGATGCTGTGCGCGGAAACGGGGCGCTGGGTGCTGATGGTCAGGTCGATGGCCGAGACGTTGGTGGTCGGGACGCGGATTGCCTTGGCCTGCACACGGCCGGCCAGTTGCGGCAGCAGGCGCTCGATGCCGCGGGCCAGTCCGGTGGACACCGGGATGATCGACTGCATGGCGGAGCGCGTCCGGCGCAGATCATCATGGTGATAGCCGTCGATCAATGGCTGGTCGTTCATGACCGAGTGCAGCGTGGTGAGCAATGCTTGCTCGACGCCGACTTCGCGGTCGAGCAGGTCGAGAATCGGGACGATGGCGTTGGTCGTGCACGAGGCGGCCGAGACGAGACGCTCGCTGCCGGTCAGGCTGTTCTGATTTATGCCGGCGACGATGGTCGCATCGACATCGTCAGCGCTGGCGCCGGGATGTGAAAGGAGCAGACGCGGACAGCCGGCGTTGATGAACTTGGCCAATTTTTCCCGTTGACCGTAGACACCTGAACATTCGACGACGAGATCGATGTCGCGCCAGTCAACCTCCTCCGGCGTGCGGGCATGGCTGATGCGGACAGGCCGGCCGTCGATCAGCAGCTGGCCATCGGCAACGTCGACGCTGCCGGGAAAGCGGCCGTGCGTCGAGTCGAAACGCGTCAGGTAGGCCATGCTCTCCAGATTGGCCGGCTCATTGATGGCGACCACCTGGAGATTGTGCGCGGCCGGGGATTCCAGCAGGGCACGCAGAAAGCAGCGACCGATACGGCCATAACCGTTGATGGCAAGACGCAGTGGCATGAGGTGTCGGTCGCGTTCCGTAATGGCTTATTTCGGCAGTTCGCCGGTGGCCTTGGGGTCGTACTCGATGTAGACCAGGCCAAGGATCTTCTGCATGCCGCACTTGCCCCAGAACCCACCATCGGCACCATAAAAATCGAGCTTGCCCATGCCCTTGAAGAAGGCTTCGGTGCGCGCCCGGTCATCGCCGAAGTAGAACGGAATGCGGTGCTTGCCGGTGCAGAAATCATGCTGGTTGGTCGGCTTGCCGACGATGGCGATGACTTCCTCGTAGCTCATGCCGATCTTGAGCTTGCCAAACGGCGAATCGGCTGGCGGATTGCCAACGATCACGGCTTCGGCAGTTTCTTCTTTCTTGGCCGGCTCCTCGGCCGCAAAAGCGGTCGTGCTCAGGAACAGCGCGGCGACGGCCGCAATGAAGGTAATGCGGTGCGATTTGAGCATCTTGATTCCTCCGGAGGTTAGGGTTGGGGGTGAAACAAAAGGGGCCTTGCGGCCCCTTTTCTGAAACAAACTGCTTACTTGGCGGCCATCCAGGCGCGGGCGGCGTCAAGCATGCGGCAGGAGTAACCCCACTCGTTGTCGTACCAGGCCAGAACCTTGACCAGCGTGCTGCCGTCTTCACTCTGGATGACGCGGGTCTGCGTCGCGTCGAAAGTCGAAGAAACGGTCGTGTGATTGAAGTCGGACGACACCAGCGGGTCGTTGTTGACATCCATCACGCCCTTGAGCGGGCCGTTGGCGGCGGCGGTCATCAAGGCGTTGATTTCTTCCTTGGTCGTGGCGCGGTCAGCGGTGAAGGTCAGGTCGACCAGCGAGACGTTGATAGTCGGGACGCGCAGGGCGAAACCATCAACCTTGCCGACCAGTTGCGGCAATACCAGGCCGACGGCCTTGGCGGCACCGGTCTTGGTCGGGATGATGTTGGCGGCCGCGGCGCGGGCACGACGGAGGTCCTTGTGGCGGACGTCGACGGTGACCTGGTCGTTGGTGTAGGCGTGGATGGTGGTCATCAGGCCCTGTTTGATGCCGATGGCGTCAGACAGAATCTTGGCAACCGGGGCCAGGCAGTTGGTCGTGCAGGAAGCGTTGGAAACGACTGTCATGCCGGCCTTCAGTGCGCCTTCGTTAACACCCATGACGATGGTGGTGTCGACGTCGTCGCCGCCCGGAGCGGAGATCAGCACGCGCTTGGCGCCCTGGTCGAGCAGGGCCTGGGCCTTGGCCTTGGTGGTATAGGCGCCCGTGCATTCGAGCACGATGTCGACGCCATGGCTGGCCCAGTTGATGTCCAGCGGGTTTTTGGTCGAGTAGAAGGCGATCTTCTTGCCGTCGATGATGATGCAGTTTTCGCCTTCGGTTTCGACGCTGGTGCGGAAACGGCCGTGCGTGGTGTCGTACTTGAGCAGGTGGGCATTGGTCGCCAGGTCTCCGGCGGCGTTGATGGCGACGACGTCGAATTCATTCTGCAGACCCTGTTCGTAAATGGCGCGCAGCGTGCAGCGACCGATACGACCGAAACCGTTGATTGCAACCTTGATAGCCATTGATGCTTCTCCTCTTTAGATAATCAGGACAACAGCGCCTTGGCCGTCTTGACGACGTTGGCGACCGTGAAACCGAACATGTCGAACAGCTGACCGGCCGGAGCGGATTCGCCGAAGCGGTCGATTCCGATCACGGCGCCATGCAGGCCGACGTACTTGCGCCAGAAGTCCGGGTGAGCGGCTTCGATGGCGATGCGTTTCTTGCAGGCGCCGAGAACGGCAGCCTTGTATTCGTCACTCTGACGGTCAAAGACGTTGGTGCAAGGCATCGAAACGACGCGCGTCTTGATGCCTTCGCCAGCCAGCGCAGCCTGGGTGTCGAGTGCCAGCTTGATTTCGGAACCGGTGGCGATCAGCGTGAGCTGCGCTTCGCCATCGGCTTCGGACAGCACGTAGCCGCCCTTGGCGATGTCGGCATCGGCAATCTTCTGCGTTACAGTCGGCAGGTTCTGGCGCGACAGGGCGAGGACGCTCGGACCATCCTTGCGCTCGACCGCAGCTGTCCAGGCAATGGCGGTTTCAGTTGCATCCGCCGGGCGCCAGACGTCGAGGTTCGGGATGATGCGCATGGACGGGATATGCTCGACCGGCTGGTGCGTCGGGCCATCTTCGCCGAGGCCGATGGAGTCATGGGTGTACACCATGATCTGGCGCTGCTTCATGAGCGCGGCCATGCGGATGCCGTTGCGGGCGTAGTCAGAGAAGACCAGGAAGGTTGCCGTGTAGGGCACCAGACCGCGGTGCAGCGCAATGCCGTTGGCGATGGCCGTCATGCCGAATTCACGCACGCCGTAGTAGCAATAGTTGCCGCCTTCGGTCCGGGTGACACCCTTGCTGCCCTTGACGAAGGTCAGGTTGGAGCCGGCCAGGTCAGCCGAGCCGCCAAAGATTTCCGGCACGGCCGGGACCAGTGCGGCGATGGCGTTCTGCGAAGCCTTGCGGGTGGCGATGTTCTCGGCCTTCTCACGGCAGGTGGCGATGTAGGCGGCCTTGGTTGCCTCCCAGTTGGCTGGCAGATCGCCCTTCATGACGCGCCGTTCGAACTCGGCAGCTTCAGCCGGGAAAGCGGTGCGGTAGGCAGCGAAGCGGTTATTCCAGTTTTCTTCGAAGACGGCACCGGCAGGCTTGCGATCCCAGGCGGCGTAGATGTCGGCCGGGATTTCGAAGGCTGGGTGGTTCCAGCCGATGTATTCGCGGGCGGCAGCAATTTCGTCCTTGCCAAGCGGTGCACCGTGGCAGTCGTGCGAGCCTTGCTTGTTTGGCGAACCGGCGCCGATGGTCGTCTTGCAGCAGATCAGGCTCGGCTTGTCGGTGACGGCCTTGGCGGCGAGCAGGGCGCGTTCGACGGCGTCGGAATCATGGCCGTCAACGCCGGCGATGACATGCCAGCCGTAGGACTCGAAACGCTTCGGGGTGTCGTCGGTAAACCAGCCTTCGACGTGGCCGTCGATGGAGATGCCGTTGTCGTCCCAGAAGGCAATCAGCTTGCCAAGGCCCAGCGTGCCAGCCAGCGAGCAGGCTTCGTGCGAAACCCCTTCCATC
Organism: Betaproteobacteria bacterium; assembly: GCA_016705475.1. Taxonomy (GTDB): domain Bacteria; phylum Pseudomonadota; class Gammaproteobacteria; order Burkholderiales; family Rhodocyclaceae; genus Azonexus. The sequence continues at coordinate 118,256 of JADIYD010000007.1, forward strand.
AGGCAGCCGTCGCCGAGGAAGGTGTAGGTGTGGTGATTGACGATTTCGTGACCGGGCTTGTTGAATTCGGCGGCCAGCACCTTTTCGGCCAGCGCGAAGCCGACAGCGTTGGTGATGCCCTGGCCGAGCGGGCCGGTGGTTGTTTCGACGCCAGCGGTGTAGCCGTATTCGGGATGGCCCGGGGTCCGGGCGTGCAACTGGCGGAAATTTTTTAGGTCGTCGATTGACAGGTCGTAGCCGGTCAGGTGCAGCAACGAATAGATCAGCATCGAGCCGTGGCCGTTCGACAGGACGAAGCGGTCGCGGTCTGGCCAGTGCGGGTTGGCCGGGTTGTGACGCAGATGGCGACGCCAGAGAACCTCGGCAATTTCCGCCATGCCCATCGGGGCACCCGGGTGGCCGGAATTGGCCTGCTGGACTGCATCCATGGCCAAAGCGCGGATGGCGCCAGTCAGTGGAGAAAACTTGGGGAGATTGCTGACGCTCATGATCCGGAAATCCAGCCTGCTGAAAAGCCTAAATTATCCGGGAAATGCCCTCTCTTGGGTAGGGCAATATGGCAAAACGGCAGGTCGGGGCGACCTGCCGTCCGCGCGTTTGGCCATGCTTACTGAATTTTCGGGTCGAAATTGATCATCATCAGGATGCCCTGGCCACCACCGAAGCTGCCACCGGTGTAGGCGACGCTGCCCTGGCCGGCATAGACTGCTTCGTAGCGATGGCTGTCGCCGCCGAAATAGAAGGGAATCCAGGCCTTGGCCGTGACGTAGGCGCGAATGTTCGACGTCACGCCCAGAATGCGCTCGACTTCGGATTGATGCATGCCGATCTGCAGTTTGGACCACTTGCTGCCCGATGGAATGCTGCCGTAAACCTCGCCGTCGAAAGTGCCATCCTTGGATTTGACAACGCAAGGGTTGCAGGCCTTGCCCGTGGCGGGGCTTTCCTTGGCAGGCGGAGGCGGCGGTGCGGCTGGTTCGGCTGCTTTGGTCGTTGCTGCAGCCTTTGGCTTGGCTGGCTCGCAATCGACAGGAGCTGCCTCGCCCTTCTTAGCGGCTTTTGCCTTGGTGGTTTCCTTCGTGCTTTTTTTCTTGGCCGCAGGTTCCGGCGGGCATTCCGGTTTGGTGGCAACCGGAGCAGGAGCTGGTGCCGCGGTGGACTGAGGTTGCGGTGCTGTTTCCGCTGGCTTGGACTCGTTGCTCTTGCAGCCGGCCAGGATCGTGCCGGCGGCAAGGAGTAATGCAAGGCTCAATTGTTTCATCGTGTAGTCCTGTGACGTTGTCGAATGGGGAAATGGTGCAGGTCAGTCGGTGTGGTAGCTGGTGACGCGGTCGACTTCGTTTTTCGATCCCAATATGACCGGCACGCGTTGATGAAGTTTCTCCGGCTGGATGTCAAGGATGCGCTGCCGGCCGGTCGTTGCTGTGCCGCCAGCCTGCTCGATGAGCAGGGCCATCGGGTTGGCCTCGTACATCAGGCGCAGTTTGCCACCCTGAGCCTTGAGCTTGCTGTCCACCGGGTACATGAAGATGCCGCCGCGCGTCATGATGCGATGCACGTCGGCCACCATCGAGGCCACCCAGCGCATGTTGTAGTCCTTGCCGAGCGGGCCTTCCTTGCCGCTCTGCATTTCGGCGACATAGCGCTGAACCGGCGCTTCCCAGAAACGCTGGTTGGCCATGTTGATCGAGAATTCCTTGGTGTCGACCGGGATCTGCACGTTTTCCTGGCTCAGGATGAATTGCCCTTGTTCGCGGTCGAGCGTGAAGACGACGACGCCGTCGCCCACGGTGAGGACGAGGAGCGTGGTCGGGCCATAAACCGCGTAGCCGGCGGCGACCTGCGCCGTTCCTGGCTGCAGGAAAGCGGCTTCGGCGGCCGCAGGGGTCGACAAGTCGGCCCCTTCTGGGCACTTGAGGACCGAGAAAATGGTGCCGATGGAGACATTGACGTCGATGTTCGACGAGCCGTCGAGCGGGTCGAAGGTCAGGAGGTATTCGCCCTGCGGATAGCGGTTGGGTACGAGATGCGGCAGGTCCATTTCCTCGGAAGCCATGGCGGCGAGATGGCCGCCCCATTCGTTGGCGTCGAGCAGGATGTCGTTGGACAGTACGTCGAGCTTCTTCTGGGCTTCACCCTGCACATTGTCGCTGCCGGCTTCGCCGAGTACGCCACCCAGCCCGCCCTTGCCGATGGCGACCGAAATGGCGTGGCAGGCGCGCGAGACAATTTCGATCAGGAACTTGAGGTCGCCGGTGATGACGCCCTTGTTGCGTTGCTCTTCGGTGAGATAGCGTGCCAGCGTGCGCTGTGCCATGAGAACCCCTGCTTCAATGACAAAAGCGCGATTTTACTCTGCCGGGCTTCCGGGCGCTTGCTGAGCGCATTGTTTGGCGTGCAGGAAGGTAAATGCGGCAGTGCCGCTCAGAGGTTTGCTCATCAGGTAGCCCTGAACCTCGTCGCATCCGTTGGTGCGTAGCAATTCCAGCTGGTCTTCAGTTTCGACACCCTCGGCGATGACTTTCAGGCCAAGCGTGTGGGCCAGGGCAATCGTGCCGAAGGCGATGGCCCGGTCGTTGAGGTCGAATTCGATGTCGGCGACAAACGAGCGGTCAATTTTGAGGTGGTCGATCGGGAATAGTTTCAGATAGGCCAGCGAGGAATAACCCGTCCCGAAATCGTCAATGGCCAGCGTGACACCCATGCTGCCCAGGCGCTGGAGGATGAGCACGGCCTCCTGCGGGTTTTCCATCACTGAGCTCTCGGTTATTTCGAGTTCGAGTAATTCAGCCGGAAGTCCGGATATGGTGAGTACGTTGGCGACGGTCTCGCAGAAATCGCGGCGGCGCAACTGGCGGGCCGAAACGTTGACGGCGATACGCACCGGCTTCAGACCCGCATCGATCCAGCGCTTCATTTCGCGGCAGGCGGTGGCGAGCACCCAGTCGCCAATCTCGACGATCATGCCGGTTTCCTCGGCGACCGGGATGAAACGGTCCGGAGGGATCATGCCATCCGTCGGGTGATGCCAGCGGAGCAGGGCTTCGACACCCGTCGGCGAACCATCGCCGGCCAGGAATTGCGGCTGGAAACACAGCGCAAGCTCGTTGCGGGTGATGGCATGACGCAATTTGTGTTCGATGCTCAGACGTTCCGAGGTGATCTGGTTCATCTCGGCGGCAAAAAACTGGAAATTGTTCCGGCCCGCAGCCTTGGCGTGGTACATCGCCGTGTCGGCATTTTTCAGGACAGTGTCGCCATCCGGTCCGTCGTCGGGAAAGAGGCTGATACCGATCGACGGACTGGTATGCAGTTCGTGCCCGTTTGCCTCGATCGCCGTAGACAAGGCGGCGATGGCCTTGCTTGCCACAGCCGCGGCATCGGCGGCGGAGGAAATTCCGGGCAGGATGATGATGAATTCATCGCCGCCAAGGCGGGAGACGAAATCCGTCTCGCGGACCACGGCAGAGAGTCGGCAAGCCACTTCGCGCAATAACTCGTCGCCAATCTGATGACCAAGGGTGTCATTGATGATCTTGAAGCGGTCAAGATCGAGAAACATCATGGCGATCTTCCAGCCGTGCCGCCGGGCTTCGGGCAGTAGCTGGGCAAGCCGCATGAGCAGGGCCATGCGGTTGGGCAGGCCGGTCAGCGCATCGTGCTGGGCGATGTGCCGCATGCGCTCCTCGGACTGCTTGCGTTCCGTGATGTCGGCGAGGATCCAGACGTAATGGGCCGGCAAGCCGCTTTGCGGGTCATCGACGCGGTTGACCCGCGTTCCTGCCGGAAAACGGTCACCGTTCTTTTTGGTGATGTCGAGTTCGCCTTGCCAGGATGCGCGCAGGGCAAGCTCAGCCTCGAAAGGCCCTTGCTGCTGCTTTTCTCCGAGTTCGATCAATCCGAAAACGGTCTGCCCGACCAGTTCGAAGGTTTCATACCCGGTCATCTGCGTGGTCGCCGGGTTGATTGACAGGATGCGGTGCACTTCGTCGGTAAAAATGATGCCGGCCGGCGTGTGGGTGTACACCTTTTGCGCCAGTTGTTCGCGTTCGGCGCTGGCGCGCTGCTCGGATGTATCGGTGTAGGTCGTGATGAATCCGGCTAGATCCTGGCCGATGAAGAGCGGTTCTTTCTGGATCTGGTAGGAGCGCCCATTGGGGTGGGTTTCTTCCTCGCGGCTGGCTTCGAATTTACCGACTTGGGCCGTAATCGAGCAGACCAGTTCGTCCGCGTCGCCGCATCCATAGTCACCGCGGGCGACACGGATGCTGATCACGGCAGAGAGATGAATGCCTTCCATGATGGCTTCTGGCGGAAGGTCCAGGGCCTCGATAAAGCCCTGATTCCAGACGCGAAGACGCAGCTGCTCGTCGAACACGCTGATGCCTTGGGGCATGCTCGATACAACTGCCTGCAGATACGCCAACTGGCGTCGCGTATCGACTGATGGCGCTGAGAACGGGGTGGGCAGGTTCAACGAGGTAAGCGAACAGAAATACGATACCGAATCATAACTTAGCCCTCATTTGCTTGCTATTTGTATAAGCAAATCCTTTATTTCTGACAAATGTTTGCTATATCTGCCATTTGATGGAGCAGCCGATCGACGCAATCTGCTCTCGTGGCCCTTCGCCATCACAGACAACCGCCAACATCGCCTCGTAAAGTTCACGGCGTGCATTTTCAGCGCCAGGGGTGCGACCGGAAGCGTCGAGGCGACCACGGTACTGAAGTTCAAGCCTGGCGTTGTAGCCAAAAAAGTCTGGGGTACAAACGGCCCCGTAGGCACGAGCGACAGCCTGGGTTTCGTCGTAAAGATAAGGAAACGGGAAGGAGCGTTCTTCCGCCCAGCGCGCCATTGATTTTGGCGAATCTTCCGGGTAGACCGTGACATCGTTGCTCATGATGGCCACGCAACCGATGCCGTGCCCGGCCAGATCGCGGCAATCGCGGATCAGGCGGTCGATGATCGCCTTGACGTAAGGGCAGTGGTTGCAGATAAACATCACGAGCAGCCCGTTCGGGCCGCGGCAACTGGCGAGTGTGTGGCGTTTGCCATCAACGCCCGGCAGGTCGAAATCGACGGCCGGTCGGCCAAAGTCGCAGACGGGAGGGTTCAAGGCGACCATGTTTTTCCACTCCAAAACGCATTTCGCCCATAATAGCACCGATGAGTTTACCCCGTTTTTACTGCCGAGAAGCCCTGTCGTCGGGGGCTCACGTTGAACTTCCCGAACCTGTGGCACGCCACGCGGTACGGGTGCTGCGCCTGCCACCCGGGGCGCCGATGATCCTGTTCGATGGGCGCGGCGGCCAGTATCCGGCGCATATCGAGCGCATCGAGCGCGACCGGGTCATGGCCGTGCTGGGCGCCTGGGAGGATATCGAGCGGGAGTCGCCGCTGGCGATTACGCTGGTGCAGGCGTTGCAGGCTGGTGACAAGATGGATTTCACCATCCAGAAGGCGGTGGAACTGGGTGTCCGCGACATCGTGCCGGTCGAGAGCCGGCGCAGTGTCCTGCGTCTGGCCGGTGAGCGAGCCGGCAAGCGGGTGGCGCACTGGCAAGGGGTTGTTGCCTCGGCTTGTGAGCAATGCGGCCGCAATCAGGTGCCCCTGGTGGCGCCGCTGGAAAAGTTGGAAAACTGGCTGGCCAGGCCGGCCCATGGCGTCATGCGCCTGATGCTGGCGCCAGAGGCCAAGCACACACTGGCCTCGATCCGGCCTGTTGGTGAGGTGCAACTGCTGATCGGGGCTGAAGGGGGGCTTGATCCGCAGGAGATGATCGCGGCGGAGTCGGCTGGTTTTCAGGCGGTGCGCATGGGACCGCGCATTTTGCGAACGGAAACGGCGGGCCTGGCTGCCTTGGCTGCGATGCAGGTACTTTGGGGTGACTTCAGGGGGGAGTAAAGAATGTTCGAGTCAGCAGAGCTTGGCCACAAGATTGACAAGGAAACCTTCAAAAAAGAAGTGCCGCTATTGCGCGCTGCCTTGCTTGACGCGCAGTACGACATGCTGGAGAAAAAGGACTTCCCCGTTGTCATTCTGATCAGCGGGGTCGACGGTAGCGGCAAGGGCGAAACGATCAACCTGCTGTATTCGTGGATGGATCCGCGCCATATTTCGACGCTGGCCTTCTCGGAGCCTTCCGACGAAGAACGCGCCCGTCCCTACATGTGGCGCTACTGGCGTGCCCTGCCGCCCAAAGGCAAGGTCGGCATCTTTGCAGGCTCGTGGTATTCGCAGCCGATTACCGACCGTATCAACGGTGACATGCGTCGTTCCGAACTCGATGAGCGTCTCGACGATATCAATCGCTTCGAGGCCATGTTGGTCAACGAAGGGGCGTTGGTTCTCAAGTTCTGGTTCCATCTTTCCAAGGATGGCCAGAAGACGCGACTCAAGGCGCTCGAGAAAAATCCGAACACGGCCTGGCGTGTTACCAAGGAAAGCTACGATCGCCTGAAGACCTACAACAAGTTGCAGGAAGTGGCCGGCCATGTCCTGCGCGTCAGCAATACCGCTCATGCGCCCTGGATCATCGTCGAGGGTACCGATGACGAGTATCGGTCGCTGACGGTTGGCCGCATCGTGCTCGAGGCGATGAAGCGTCGATTGCAGCAGACCGGGCGCCAGCAGGTGCCGGTGGCGCCGCCGATCGTCCATGCCATTGACCAAAAGAATGTGCTCAGTGAACTGGACCTCAAGCAGAAGCTGGCCAAGAAGGATTACGAAAGCCAGCTGGCCAAGTATCAGTCCCGTCTTGCTGAACTGGCGCGCGACCCGCGTTTCGTTGGCAAGCGTTCGCTGGTGCTGGTTTTCGAGGGTTCGGATGCGGCCGGCAAGGGTGGCACCATTCGGCGCATTGGTGCGGCGATCGATGCCCGGCAGTACCAGATCGTGCCGATTGCGGCACCAACCGAGGAAGAACGGGCGCAGCCTTATTTGTGGCGTTTCTGGCGGCACCTGCCGCGTACCGGACGGGCGGCGATTTTCGACCGATCGTGGTACGGCCGCGTATTGGTTGAGCGTGTGGAAGGTTTTTGCACCGAGGCAGACTGGCTGCGTGCGTATGCCGAGATCAACGACTTCGAGCACCAGCTGGTCGATGCCGGTGCCATCGTCGTCAAGTTCTGGCTGCAAATTAGCGCTGACGAGCAGTTGCGCCGCTTCAAGGAGCGCCAGGACACCGAGTTCAAGCGCTTCAAGATTACCGACGAGGATTGGCGCAACCGCGAGAAATGGGACGATTACGTTTCTGCGGTTTGCGATATGGTCGACCGTACGTCAACCGGGCTGGCGCCCTGGACGTTGGTTGAGGCCAATGACAAGAACTTTGCACGGGTAAAGGTGCTGAAAACCCTGTGCGAGCGCATCGAAACTGCGCTGAAGGACGACAACGGAAAATATTCGGAAAAATGAGCGATACCCCTTACGACGAGCATTTCGTCTCCTGGTTTCGGGCGGTTACGCCCTACATCAACGCCTTTCGCGGCAAGACCTTCGTTATTGCCTTCGGTGGCAAGGCGGTGGCCAGCGAGTTCGCCAAGACGTTGGCTTACGACGTCAATCTGCTGGTCAGCCTCGGCATTCGGCTGGTGCTGGTGCATGGGGCGCGACCACAGATCGAGGAAGAGCTGCGCGAGAAGAACCTGGAGTCCCTCTATCACCGCGGCTATCGGGTGACCGATGCCGAGGCGCTTGATTGTGTGCTCGATGCGGTCGGCAGCGTCTATCTCGAAATCGAGGCCATGCTGTCGCAGGGGCTGCCGAATACGCCGATGGCCAACAGCCGCATTCGCGTGATTGGCGGAAACTTCATTACCGGCCAGCCGATCGGCGTGCTCGACGGCATCGACATGCAGTACGCCGGCAAGGTGCGCAAGGTCGATAGCGAAGGCATCAACGCCCAGCTGGGACTCGGCAACATCGTGCTGCTCAATTGCGAGGGACCGTCGCCGACTGGCGAGATTTTCAACCTGCAGATGGAAGAAGCAGCCGAAGCGGTGGCGACCGGCATCCGTGCCGACAAGTTGGTCTATCTGACCGACAGCACTGGCGTGACCGACAAGGACGGCCAGTTGCTTGATGCCATGACGGCAGATGAAGCCTCGCAACTGCTGCGCGATGCCGACTGGCTGTCGGCCGACATCAAGCGCTACCTGCCTTGCGCCGTGCGGGCGAGCAGGACCGGGGTCGGCCGGGTGCATCTGATCGGCTTCGAGCAGGATGGCGCCTTGTTGCGCGAGCTATTCACCCACGACGGCGTCGGTACCGTGGTTACTCGCGAGTCGCTGGAAAACATCCGCGAAGCCAAGCCGGACGACATCGCGGCACTGATCGCGCTGATCGAGCCGATGGAGCAGGAAGGCATCCTCGTCCATCGGCCGCGCGAACTGCTCGAGCGCGAAATCGATCATTTTTCGATCATGCTGCACGACGGCATCATCGTCGGTTGCGCTGCGCTGTACACCCATTCCGACCACGAGGCCGAACTGGCCTGTCTGGCGGTCAGTCACGAACATCGTGAATGGGGCTATGGTGAGCAGTTGATGCTGCGCATCGAGCAGCGCGCCCGCAAGTCCGGCATCAAGCGCCTGTTTGTGCTGACCACGCGCACCGAGCACTGGTTTGTCGAGCGTGGGTTCAAGGTCGGGACGGTCGATGACCTGCCGGCCAACAAGCGCGATATGTACAACTATCAGCGGCGTTCCAAGGTCCTGTTCAAAACCCTTTGATGTAGTTTCACAACATGTCAGGACGTTGCAGCGAAATATATAAAGCCCGGTTTTTCCGGGCTTTTTTGTTTCTAGTCGTTGCGTAATGAATCGTGGCAGCGCACAATAAACGGGTAGCTAGTGAGGTGGCTACTAGCTGGCTACCTGATTTTGTGGGTAGCTAAGTAAAAAATAGGTAGCTAGGAGGGTTTTGGCATGGGAAAGCTGACAGACGTTGAACTGCGGAACTGCTTAAAGGCCGGGCAGCCAGTGAATAAGACGGACGGGGACGGCCTGACCTTTACGCTATCTGCCAAGGGAACGGCGGCGTGGACGTTGCGCTATCGGTTTGCTGGGCAACGAAAGGAATTGACCCTGGGACGCTATCCAGACATGAGCATTGCCAAGGCCCGCGAACTGGCAGCGGAAAAGCGGGTGGCAGTCAGTCAGGGTGTCGACGTTGCCCAAGAAAAGCAGGCCCGGAAAGAATCGGCCAAGCTGGCGGCAACGCTGGCGAAGGTCGGGACAGTCAAGACGCTTTACGACGAATTTTTTGCCAGCCAAATCGAGGGGCAGCGCAAGAAGCCGAAAGAGGTTTCCGGGGTGTTTGCCCTGCATATCCTGCCGAGGATTGGCAACAAGCAAGTTGCAGACGTTCGCCCCGCTGATATTGACGCTCTGCTGCACCCCTTGAAGCAACGCGGCGTAATCCAAACCGCAAAGAAGGTTTTGCAGCTATCAAAGACCCTTTTCGACTACGGCATGAAGCGCCATATCATCGCGGCGAATCCAGCCGCCCCTTTCGGCTGGAAGGATGTTGGGGGCAAGATGGGGGCGCGTAGTCGCGTTTTGTCCCGTGCTGAGTTGGTCAAGTTCTTGAAGGCGATGCGGGACACGCCCAATTTTCCTCCCCATTCGGCGGCCGCCCTGAAACTGTTGCTTGCCCTGGGGGTCCGCAAAATGGAATTGCTGACTGCTACCTGGAACCAGTTCGACTTGAAGGCCGGGGAATGGCATATCCCCAAGGAACAGACCAAGACCGAGGAAGCTATCCGCATTCCGCTTTCGCCCTGGGTGGTTGGTATCCTGAAGGAACAGAAGGCGAGAGGGCATAACGCCTATGTCTTTCCGGTGCAGCGGATCGCCCCCGGCAAGCTGACGGGCTACATGGGCGAAACGACCCTGAATCATGCCCTTTACATGCTGCAATCCGACCTAGAGCCTTTCACCGTCCATGACCTACGCCGGACCGCCCGGACGCACCTGGCGGCGCTGGGTGTCGCCCCCTATATTGCCGAAATGTGCCTGAACCACAAACCGGCCAAGGGTATCGAGGCGGTCTATAACGTGCATGATTATTTCGAGGAACGCCGGGCCGCCTTGAATGCCCTTTCCGACCTGTTGGCACAGTGCGAAAAAGGCGATGCAAACAAGGTGATTCCGATCAAGCAACGGACCCCGAAAAAAGCATGAAGCGCGCGGCCGTTTCTTCCTACCCCTACCGTTTTATGCCGGGACAACCGGGACAACCGGGACAAACGCTTGAAAGCCTTGCCAATAGGATGTTTCGTGTTTTCAATTTGCATATTTACGCCGGGACACAGCCGGGACACGCCGGGACACTTCGGAATCAGGACGTTTCAGGCCGTGCAAAACGCCGCGCAAGGGTACTGCCGGGAACCGTCCCGACCGGCGGCGCAATGATGAAATGAAAGAGTGAAACCATGCCGAAAACTGCCCGCGAACCGACCCTGAAGCCGGCCAAGAAATCGCCCCTGGCTGTCCCGCTGAAATCGACCTTTGAGGGCGTGCAGCATACGTTCAAGGTGGGCGAGGCCCCGCCCCCTGACTATCCGCCGGCCGGCCCGCTTGGCGACCTGATGGCAGCCGAGGCCATGCTTGATCTCTTGCGCCTGGCTGTCGAAAAGGACTTTGCCGGCGATTACCTGGAATGCCGGCAGGAATCGGCCGCCGTCGCTGCCGGCCATGCCCTGCGCCTTGTGCGTCGCGCCCGCCTGGCCTATGCCGAAATGCTGGCGGTTGCCGTCAGTTCCTGAGCTGCGGCCGCTATCCCGAGAGCAAAGCGCGCCGCCCGGCAAGGCTAAAACCGCTTGCCTTTGTAATCCTATCCATTACAATCTGCCCATGATTCGCAGCATTCGACACAAAGGGCTGTTACGGTTTTTCTCGGAGAGTGACCGCCGGGGAATCAACCCAAAACACGCGGCCCGGCTTGAACGCCTGTTGGACCGCCTGGAATCCGCCGGCCGGCCTGACGATATGAACCTGCCGGGCTTTGGATTTCATGGCCTGACGGGCTTCAATCCCAAGCGGTACGCCGTGAGCGTGTCGGGTAACTGGCGAATCACGTTTGCTTTCGACGGCGAAGATGCCGTTGACGTTGATTTGGAGGATTACCACTGATGACCCTACGCAACCCGAACCGCAAGCCGACGCACCCCGGCGCGATTCTCCGGGAAGATGTTTTGCCGGCGCTGGGCATGACTCAAACCGAATTCGCCAAACGACTGGCGGTTTCGCGCCTGACCGTCTCCGAACTGCTGCACGAAAAGCGCGGCCTGTCCGCTGATCTGGCTATCCGCCTGGGCAAGCTGACCGGGGCGACGCCCGAAAGCTGGCTGCGAATGCAAGAGGCGCTTGACCTGTGGGAACTGAACCGCGCCAAGGCCAGCGAGTACGCCGGAATCGAGCGGCTGGCGGCGTAATGAGCGAGAAGGCCCCGCTTGATTGGAAAAATTCAAGCGACTACCCGAGCGGACAGGAGGCAAAAGAGGCGTCTCTTGACCGTTGGGCGTGGGTATTTTTGGCTAGAAATCCACAGTTTCAGAAAGAGCTGACCGAGGCGAGAAAAGAAGCGCCCCCCTCCGATGATGGGCAACGCGGTCCAATCGGCTGGAGTCAAACCCCCATTGGGAAGGTGTTGAAAAAATGGGGAGTTGAATGGCCGCGCCTGCCGGAATGGATTGAGAGCGGACTGTGTGACAGCCCCGTAGTTTTTCAAAAGCACCCTTTGCACGCTGCCACCGTAAAGATAGAGGGTCAGTTTTATCGACTGATGCCTGAATCAGAATCCCGTGTGGTTCTGGAGTTTGACCTAGCCGCCCCGCTTGCGCCGCAACTGACAAGAGCGAAGCAAATACTCGACGCATCAAAAAAACAAATCAAGGAAACGCTGCCTGCTGAAAACAGAAAGCAGGTTGCTATGTATCCGTTTTATCTGCGTGTGCTTGATGCAAAAGCGGCCAACATAACCAAAGCAAAAATGGCAGAAGTGTTTTCCCAAGAATGCTCTGACGGGCTGACAGAAAAAGATATTAGCAATTGGCTAAAGGCTGCCGAGGATTTAACAACGAACGGTTACAAGCGACTAGCCAAGCTATCGAAGTAGCCAAATAGGGCAGCCGTCCTATTTAGGCATTGTTTCTTAGTTGAATTTTGCCAACACGAGCAAAAAACGAAGATGGCGACACCCCGCAACGGCGGGCTGCTTCGGTACATGTACCGAATCTTTTCAAAACCGAAAGGATCGCCAAATGCAAAACCCCACCATGCCCAGCCCGGAAAGGGTTGCGGCGCTAGAAAAAGTCCCACACGCGGCGCGCCGCATGGGCATTTCGACCTGTCAAGCTTACCGCGAAATCAAGGCAGGCCGCCTTGGCCCCTTGGTTAAATTGGGTGAGCGCGCTTCAGCCCTGCCGGCTGCTGCTGTTGACGCCTGGATTCAGTCAAAAATAGACGCGGCAAACGGGGCCGGGAAATGAGCGCCCGCGTAGGCTTTATGGCAAGCGATGCCGAACGGCAGGCGGCCGAATCATCCGGCAATTATCTGAACCGGGCGTTATTGATCGTTGCCGAACAGTGCGGACGAATGACGACCTATCGCCAGAATCCGGCGGCGATTGCGGCGGAGTTTCCGGCGGTGGTTTGTGCGCTGATCGAAGCGCAAAGCCGCGAGTATCTGGCCTGGGTGCTATCCAGCGGCCTGAGTGAAATCGCTTCGCCGCTGGCTGCTTCTTCTCACGACTTGGGCGCGCTGATTACACGCTTTCTCGATAGCCGCGAAGGCGAGAAATCATGAAAACGCCAAGCGACGTAGGGGCGGGGTTTGGTGGTCGCCAGTTGCCATTGGCCGGCCTGCCGTTGCCTGAGGTTTGCCCATTCCACACGGAAAACCCCGAGAGGTGCGGATTATCTGCGCCTTGGCGACCGGGGCGCGGTCCCGTGAGGAACTGGACAGGATCGCCGGTGCTTCCAATGTCCCGGATGCTATCGCAGCACTGCGCCGCAAAGGCTTGGAGATTCCCGCGCGCCGCGAGCCGGTAAGGGATTGTGACGGGGAGATTGTGTATCGCGGGCTTTATCGCTTTTCCGATGCCGACCAGCTGCGGACGCTGGGTGTTTTGGAGGGCGCGCGATGATTCCAGTTATCGAGATTCGATTGATTTTGAGCGAGCGGGGCGCGTCCTGGGAATATCGAGCCGAGGCGCGCGGCCGGTTGGTCGCCGCCAGCGATGGCGACGCGGTATTTTCGACGCCCGGCGCGGCGCTGGTTGCCTGTGTTGCGGAGGTCAAGGCAGGCTTGCCAAGCCAAGGGGGCGACGATGGCCGATAACTGGATTTCCAAGGTTGCAGCGGCCGCCCTGGCGGACTTCGACGGGGCTATGTCTTTCCTTGGTATGTCCGGGGGAGAGAATCAGGGCTGCGAGTATCTACCTATCAATCCGACCCGAAACGACACGAAGCCGGGCAGCCTGTCGATAAACCGCGATTCCGGCGCGTGGTCCGACTTCGCTACGGATGACAAGGGCGGGGATATGGTCGCCTTGGCGGCCTATGTCCTGGGCTGTCGGCAAATCGAGGCAGCGGAGCGCCTGGCGGACCATTTGGGGCTTGCCAAGCCGGACCGCCAGCAACGCGCGCCAAGCGGCGAACGCGAGGCCAGCAAGGCGAAGGCATCGCCCCCGCCCGTGAAAGCGCCCCAAGGCCAGCCGGACGGCGGCGTGGTGTGCGTTATGCCAGTCCCGGCCGATGCCCCGACCCCGCCGGCCTCCCATTCCCGACACGGCAAGCCGGCCGGCCGCTGGGCATACACGGACGCGACGGGGGCGGTGTGCTTTTACCATGATCGCTATGAGCCGAAAGGCGAGCGAAAACAGTTTTCACCTTTGACCCTGTGGCGTTTTCCTGATGGCCGTATGCAATGGCAGTTCAAGGCCCCGCCCGCGCCCCGGCCGTTGCTGGGCTTGCCTGACCTGGCGGCGAAGCCCGGCCCGGTGGTCATTGTCGAAGGCGAGAAAGCCCGCGATGCAGCCGTTTCGCTGTTCCCTGAAAGCCCGGTGATAACCTGGCAGGGCGGCGCGCAAGCCGTGAGCAAGGCGGATTGGTCGCCCTTGGCTGGCCGGGAATGCTGGCTTTGGCCGGACAATGACCCAGCCGGCGAAAAGGCCGTGCGGGACGTTGCGGCGGCGCTTGCTACGGTCAACGCGGAGAAAGTGGCAGTTTTCAACCTGGCAGCCTTCGCCCGCCGGGCAATCGAGGCGAGTGGGACGGCGGCGCTTGCCGATTCCGACCCTTTAGCCGATGGTGACGACGCGGCCGATTTATTGGCGCGAGGTTGGACGGTAGCCCATGCGGCGCTACTGCTGCAAGACCCGGACACGCTGCGCCCGGTAGAGCCGGCCGCCTGCAAGGCAGAGGCAGCGAACCCCGGCGAAGCCCCCAAGACTGGCCGCTTTCAGTTGGACTCCAAGGGCGTTTGGTTGATCGAAACCGACCGCGCGCCGCGCTGGGTGTGCGCGCCCGTGGAGCCGGTGGCGATGGTACGGGACCCCAAGAACGCCGGCTGGCGTTTGCTGGTCGAATTTTTCGACCCGGACAAGACCTTGCATCGTGTCATTGTCCCGGCTGCGCTGTTTCGTGGCGACGGTGCCGAGGTTGCCGGGCTGTTGCTTGACCAGGGTTTGCGGATCGCGCCGCGCGGCAAGCCGGCGCTAATCGAATTCTTGCAGACCGCCAGCCCGAAAGGGCGCGCCCGCGTAACCCAGCGGACCGGCTGGCATGATGCCGGCCCCGAGGGAGCGGCCTTTGTTCTGCCCGGCGGTGCGATTGGCCCCAATGCGGGGGCGTGGATTTACGAAAGCGAGGGCGGCGCGCCTTCGACCTTCGCCTTACGGGACGCCCTGAAATACTGGCGGGAAGAGGTGGCTAGCCTGTGCAGCGGGAATAGTCGGCTGCTGTTCGCGGTGTCGGTGTGCTTCGCCTCGCCCCTGCTGTACCTACTTGGCGCGGAGTCCGGCGGCTTTCACTTTCGCAGCAATTCCAGCGACGGCAAGACCACGGCGCTACGGGTTGCGGCTTCGGTGTGCGGCGGTGCGGATTTCATGCAACGCTGGCGGGCAACGTCAAACGGCTTGGAGGCCCTGGCGAGCGCCCATTGTGACGCGCCCCTGTTGCTTGATGAATTGGCCCAAATGGATCCCCGAGAGGCCGGCGAAACCTGCTACATGCTGGCGAACGGGTCCGGCAAATCGCGGGCAGGCCGGACCGGCGGCGCGCGGGACCGGGCAAGCTGGCGGCTGCTGTTCCTGAGTTGCGGCGAAATCGGGCTGGCTGAACACCTGGGAGAAATTGGCAAGACCCCGAGGGCTGGGCAGGAACTACGCCTGGCAGAGATTCCGGCCGATGCCGGGGCCGGGCTTGGCCTGTTCGAGAATCTGCACGATTACGCGACGGGCAGCGATTTTGCCAAGGCGCTAGACCGGGCCGCGCGGCGCTATTACGGGACGGCCTTCTATGCGTTTGTTGCCGAGATGGCAAAGAACCAGGAGGCAATCCCCGAGCTGGTCCGCGAAGCCCAAAGAAAGTTTGAGGCGCATTGCTTGAACGAAGCGGCGCACGGGCAGGCGCGGCGGGTTGCCGGGCGCTTCGCCTTGGTTGGGGCTGCCGGGGAACTGGCGACGAAATGGGGCATAACCGGCTGGGAGCCGGGCGAGGCGATGCGGGCCGCCCGAACCTGCTTTGACGCTTGGCTATCCCGGCGCGGCGGGCAGGGCAACCAGGAAGAAAAGGCCATGCTTCGCCAAGTCCGCGAATTCATCCGGCGCAAGGGAGAAAGCGCCTTTACCGATTGGGACCGGCCGGCGAACGACACGGACAAACACGCCCCCGGCAAACCAGACCGTGCCGGCTATCGGCGCGGATGTCACGATGCCGAGGGCAACGACGCACAAGAATATTTCCTGTTCAATGAGGCTTGGCGCGGCGTGGTGTGCAAGGGACACGATGCGGCCGCCGTGGGGCGCTTGTTGGTCGCCAAGGGTTATTGCCGCAAGGGCAGCGAAACAGACCGCCCTTGGTTGGTTCGTGAAAGCCTGCCGACCGAGGGGCGCGCCCGCGTGGTTCATATCCTGCCGGCGCTGTTCGATTCCGACGATGATTGATTGGGACAGCATGTTGCACGGGGGCGATGCCCGGCCCCCGATGCATTCCGAAACGGGGAAGGATGCCACGCTGGCATTCGAGGCAGCGACCCCGGACGCACGGCTGCCTGGCGCTGGTATGCGCGAACGGGACGGGGACAACCGGCGGTGCTGTGCAGAGTGCAGGGACCTGGCCAGCAATGGCCGATGTATGGCGGCTGCACGGCGGGACATCATCGCCAGCCGGACCTATGCCCCAGCCCCGGATTTGCTGCGCCGCTGTGAGAGCTTCAAGCCCCTGCCGAACGACCCCGACCAACGACCAGGGCGGGACAGATGGCCGGGGCTGTGAGCGGTTAGCAAAAGGGGGTACTGAACGCGGTAAATGAACAACATGGGCAGCGATACGGGACAACGACAAGGGCCGCAAATGCGGCCCTTCGCTTGTTCTGCAACGTCCGGATAACGAAGTGTCCCGGCGTGTCCCGGCTGTGTCCCGGCGTAAATATGCAAATTGAAAACACGAAACGACCTATTGGCAAGGCTTTCAAGCGTTTGTCCCGGTTGTCCCGGTTGTCCCGGCATAAAACGGTAGGGGTAGGAAGAAATCACCATGCAACCGGCGCGCGCGTTTGGGGGCGGGGGTGAAAGTTGTTTGCGTCAAAATTACCATTGCAAATACCTGCCGTGTTCAGCGACTGAACACGGCAGGAAAAGACGCGGGGCTTAGGGTGGTTGCGGGTCCTCCCTAGCTAATCCCGTCGCGGGTAATTCGCACCGCGCTTTTTCTGGCGTGGATCGTTTGGCAACATAGTGAACAAGCAAGATGGAAGCGGGTCCTCCTGAGCCATTCTCATCGCGGGTAATTCGCACCCCGGCCCTGCTCTAGTCACGGGATTTACTCAAGGGGGTGATATTTACCGCCTGACTGGCTAGGGGGTATCTGGCTAACCTTCCCGCTTTCCGTCAAAATGATTGCAGCGCCCGGTTTGTGTGTGGCTACATGGGTGGCTAGACAAAATCGGAAAATCTTAAACCCTTATATCTATTGGGCTGGCGGGCGATTCAAAGAGTTTGTTCAAGACCTTATAATTCGTCGCATCAACCCCCACGGAGTTTTACATGGCACGTACTGTCAATTGCATCAAACTTGGCCGGGAGGCCGAAGGCCTTGATCTGCCGCCCTACCCGGGTGCGCTGGGCCAGAAGGTTTTTGAAAACGTTTCGAAGGAAGCCTGGCAGCAGTGGATCAAAATGCAGACCATGCTCATCAACGAGAATCGTCTGAACCTGGTTGATGCCAAGCATCGCAAATACCTGGCCGAGCAGCTTGAAAAGCACTTCTTCGGCGATGGCGCCGACAAGATTCAGGGTTACGTGCCGCCGGCTGCCTGAGCTACCGGAAGGTCAAGAAAAATCCCGCTGCGGCGGGATTTTTGTTTTTCAGGCGATCTTGCTGAGCGCGAAGAAAATCAGCATGCCGCCGCCCATGGCGGTAACGGCCAGGATCGCACTGGTCCGCTTGAGGCCGCTGGCCTGCTCTTCGATAAATTGCTCCAGTCCGTCGAACAGCTCGGGAAAGGCGGCAATGTCGCTATGGTTTTGCTTGTTCATGGGTTCTCCTTGATCAGCCTGTTTTCAGCTAGGCCAGCACCGCAACTATCGCCAGCCAATATTTCAGGGGCATGACGTTTTTTTTGTGTCTCGGTTGCGGGCCGGTGAATGCTGCGGTCAACCGGGAAAAAAGGCCAAAAACGAAACCCCTAGAATTTTCGGATGAGTAAGTGCTTGCCATGGATGGCGCTATTGCGTACCTCCGAAAAGCCCAGATCGCGGAAGCGTTTGGTCTTGGCGGCTGAGACGAGGATGCGCCCGGACTTGAAGTTTTCTTCAAGCCAATCGATGCGCGCCTTGATCAGTCCCCGCCCGATACTCTTGCCGCGGCGTTCCGGTGTCACCGCCGAGAGGTAGAGGATATGGGTGCTGGATGCCCAATCAGCCGCCTTGACGCCGCCGACGGCGATGATTTCGCCGGCATCCATGGCGACAAAGAAGCGCCGGTAGAACAGTGGATCATCGCAGCGTAGTTCATTGGCTAGGCGCTCGGCGCTGTAGCGCTCGGGGTCCGCGAAGGCGTTGAAAATCAGCGTCACGCTCGCTTCGAGAAGGGGCGCACTGCTGGTGTCCAGCGTATCGATGCGAATTTTCCCCATTGTTCCGGTCAGGGCGCAAAGGGCTGAAGCTGGCGCAAGTGCAGGCCATACTCGGCAGCGCGGCGAGCGGCTTCGCGGTTGATTTCGGACTGTTTCTGGCCGAAGGCATCGCGTTCGCGGCGGCTGCTTGCGGCCGCCTCGATGCTGCGCAGACAACGCCAGCGATAGCCCTGGCGGGTCGGGAAGAGACGCATCTGGGTTTTGTCGTGATGGGCGCGGCAGCAGTAGCAAAAAACAGTTTCAGTCATCACAGCCTCCGTGTGTCGAAGATGTGCGGCAGCATGGATCGCCCATGTTTCCGGAAGATGACGAAATTTGCTTGTCACTGCGTTCACCTTGTCACAGCTTCGCAACACATTCTGCCTAAACTGAATGCCGAATTCACGTGGG
The DNA here is from genome assembly GCA_016705475.1 of Betaproteobacteria bacterium. Lineage (GTDB taxonomy): Bacteria > Pseudomonadota > Gammaproteobacteria > Burkholderiales > Rhodocyclaceae > Azonexus. The sequence goes on from JADIYD010000007.1 coordinate 137,013, forward strand.
AAAAACAATGATTGTCCTTATCGATGATGAAGCTGCGGAGTTGCGGCGGATCATGGCCGAAGGGCTTCTTTACCCGGTCTTTCAGCCGATCCTTGATTTTCGCGTGCGGGCCATTCTTGGCTACGAGGCACTGATTCGCGGGCCGGAAAACAGTGCTTTGCAGTTCCCGGATCAGTTGTTCGCCGCCGCAGCGCGCAACGAATTGACGCTCGATCTTGAGCATGCCTGCCGCGAGGCCAGCCTGCGCGCCTTTGCTGCACAGCGCCTGCCCGGCCGCTTGTTTCTCAATGTTTCGCCGGGCTGTCTGCTCGATGATCGCCTCATGAACGGCCATACCCGCGAACTGCTCAACGAATTGGGCATCACGCCGAACCGCATCGTCATCGAGCTTACAGAGAACCAGAAGATCACCGACATGCCGGGTATTCTGGAGGCCATGCTGCATTACCGGGGGCGCGGTTTCCAGTTCGCCATCGACGATCTGGGCGAGGGCTTCGCCAATTTGCGCATGTGGTCGGACTTGCGCCCCGAGTTCGTGAAGATCGACAAACATTTCATCAGCGGTATCGCCAACGACCGCATCAAATTCCATTTCGTGCGCGCCATGCAGGATCTGGCGGAAATCTGCAACGCCCTGTTGGTTGCCGAAGGTATTGAGCTCAGCGAGGACTTGATCTGCCTGCGCGACATGGGGATCGCCTGCGGCCAGGGTTATCTGATCGCCCGGCCGGACAGCCATCCCATGCGCCTGCTCGGCGATCCGATATTGCAGGCGCTCGAAAAGCAATCGCTGTCGCTGACGCCAATGACCGGCGGCCCCGGGATGCTGCCGACGGCGCGCAATCTGGCTCGGCCGATCGAACCGGTGTCGATGAATGCCAACAACGTGACCGTCATAGCGCGCTTCGAGGCCGACCCTGATCTCGATGTGTTGCCTGTCGTTCAGGGCACCCAGCCGGTCGGCATGATCAACCGGCACAGCATGATCGACCGCTTTGCCCGCCCCTTCCGCAAGGAGCTGTTCGGGCGCAAGAGTTGCGATCTGTTCATGGATCATGCGCCGCTCGTCGTCGACCAGTTCGCAACCATTCAGGAGCTGGCGATGATGCTCTCGCTGGCACCCAAGCACTATCTGTTCGACGGCTTCATTGTGACCGCTCAGGGAAAATACATCGGCGTCGGCAGCAGCCACGACCTTATGGCGATGATCACCGAAATGCAGATCAGCGCTGCCCGCTACGCCAACCCGCTGACCCAGTTGCCGGGCAACGTGCCGATCAACGAGCACGTCGATCGCATGCTGGCTGCGGACAAGCCTTTCGTTGCCGCCTACATCGACATCGACAATTTCAAGCCCTACAACGATGCCTTCGGCTACCGGCGCGGCGACGATGTCATCCAGACCCTGGCCCGGATTATTTGCGAGGCATGCGATCCGGAGATCGATTTCGTGGGCCATATCGGCGGTGACGACTATTTCGTCATTTTCCGCAGCGACGACTGGGAGGTCCGCTGCTGGCAGATCATCAGCACATTTAACCAGGCCATGGGCAATTTGCTGGGTATCGAAGAGCGCTTGCGCGGTGGTTACATGGCTGAAAACCGGCGGGGCGAACTGACGCTGCAGACCTTGCCGACCCTGTCCATCGGCGCCGTGAAAGTGTTGGCGGGGGACTGCGAGTCGCACCGGGAAGTGGCAGCCGCCGCCTCGGCAGCCAAGAAACAGGCAAAGAAAAAAGCGAAGGACTCAGCCAGTGAGCCCTTGGGCGGTAGCCTGTTTGTCGAACGCCGTCGGATAGGCAGTGCCGAAGCGCCAGCAACGCCCATGCGCTACATGAATTGAAGCGGGAGGAGGGCGACTGCCAGGCTGCCGCCCGGCCTCAGTAGAAAAGCCGTTCCAGATCGAGCGTCGCGCGTTCGCCGACGCTGTCTCGATTCGCTTCCAGCCAGGCCAGGGCATGCTCACGCCCGCTGTCACGCAATCGCTCGAAAAAGGGCAGGTTGACGGCCAGTTTGCTGCCGGGCGGCAGTTCGCCGAGCAGGGCGTCGGCCGTAATGGCATGGAAGCGCAACTGAGCGATGCGTCGCTCCAGCCGGCCGACCGGCAATCGGTTAAGCACCCATGCCGGCAGCACTGAGGTGCTGACCTCCTCGCGCAGGTGGGCAAACATCCGCATTTCGCGCAGGAAAGTGGCGTTGAACGACAGTTCGAGCAGACGCTGCCGGATGTCCTCGGCCGAAGCCGGCGTCTCGGCGTAGCGGAGCGGCGTGAGCAGGATGAGCAAAATGTCCGGCGAGGTGCATTGGTAGGCCAGCGGAAAGACCGCCGGGTTGGCACTGTAGCCACCGTCCCAGTAGGGCTCGCCATCGATCACGATGCTCCGGTGGATGGTCGGCAGGCAGGCCGAGGCGAGCAGGGTGTCGACCGACAGTTCATGGTTGCGGAACAGACGCAGCTTGCCTGAATTGGCGTGGGTGGCGGCGATAAACAGCTTGATCGGGGCATCGCGGCGCAGGCGGGCAAAGTCGAATTGCTCGCCGAGGATGTCGCGCAAGGGGTTGAGGTCGAAGGGGTTGAGTTGCTCAGGGCTCAGGTGATTGGTCCATTGCAGCATCAGTTTCAAGGCCGGGCTTAAGCCGGCTCCGCCATCACCGGAAGAAGCAAAGGGCGAACTCGCCGCCACGCTCGTCCAGAAGCGGGCCAGCGTTTCGCGGGCGCCGTCGCGGCCGCCGGTCATCAGCCCATGGGCCAGGCACAATGCGTTCATTGCCCCGGCACTGGTCCCGCTGACGCCCTCGACGTCGATGCTCGAATCTTCAAGCAGTGCGTCAAGAACGCCCCAGGTAAAAGCCCCATGGGCGCCGCCACCCTGCAGGGCGAGGTTCAATGTGCGGTTCTTGCCGGTTCTCAAGTGCATGCTGCGGTCAACCCGGAAAAAGGCCCAAAATTGAATATGCGAAGTGTGCCTATGGTCTGTCGGCCAAGGCTCTGGCGACGGAAGCCGGAATCCACGCCGGTGTGCCAGTTGCTTCTCTGCATGCGCTGAATGTCCTTTTTCTGAAGCCTGTCACGGAGTTTGGACGAAGGTCATGTCGAAGGTCAATCCGGATTTGACGCCAGCATAAAAAAGCCCGGCAGCGCCGGGCAAAATGGAGAGACTACTTTTTTATTCGTAAAGGCAGGTGGCTGGTCAGCCTGTTTTCTGCTGGGCGGCAGCGCGTTTGCGCGGAGCCGGTTTGCTGGGTGCAATGACTTCCGTCGTCTGATGGGCCTCGTTTTCAGCCGGTGTTGCCGTTTCGATGGCGGCATCGCTGATGTCGTGCAATGCCTGTTCGGCATTTTGCAAGGAGGCCTTCATCGCCTGAAGGAAAAACTCGGCTTCCCATGGGCTGGTTTTGGTGGCGCGATTGATTGTTGCGAAAGCCATTTCATCAATCATGCAGACTTGGGATTCCGTGTTGCGAATCATGGCTTTGTGCGCCTCGCTCGCGATCTCCAGGGCGCCGTCCAGCAGACGACTGGCGCGGGCGGCGCTTTCCAGCCAGGCGGTGACGGGGAGCTGGAACATCGTTTCCAGTTGGCCGTGGCCCACTTGGGCGAAGTGCCTGCCGCCCTGATGGACGGCATTGCGCGTATTTGTGGAAATCAGCTCGGAAAAGCGTTGGCCGGCATCAATACAGGCATCCGACAGCCCAAGAAAATTGTTAAGTGCGTGCTCGCGACTCCGGGCGATTTCATGCGAAGACAAAAACATGGCGGCTCCCAACGGTGTTTGACCGTGGGGAGCCTAGCGCCTTGATGTTACGGGGAAATGAATCAGTGAATTGATCAGGAAATCGTCTTGACACCGTCTGCCGTGCCGAGCAGCAGCAGGTTGGCAGGACGCACGGCGAACAGACCATTGGTGACGACGCCGGTGATCTGGTTGATCTGAGCTTCGAGGCCCTTCGGGTCGGTGATGGCCAGGCCTTTGACGTCGAGAATCAGGTTGCCGTTGTCGGTCACGAAGCCTTCACGCAAGACCGGGGTGCCACCGAGCTTGGCCAGTTCGCGGTCAACATGGGCGCGCGACATGGGGATGACTTCGACCGGCAGCGGAAACTTGCCCATCACGTCGACGAGCTTTGAGCCGTCGCAGATGCAGACAAATTCGCGGGCCACGGCAGCGACGATTTTCTCACGCGTCAGCGCACCGCCGCCGCCCTTGATCATGTTGAGGCCGGCGTCGATTTCGTCGGCGCCATCAACGTAGACCGGAATGTCGGTCACGTCGTTGAGGTCGAAGACCGTGATGCCATGGGCTTCGAGACGCTTGCGCGTAGCTTCAGAACTGGCCACGGCGCCTTTGTATTTGTCCTTGAGCGGGGCCAGTGCATCGATGAAGAAGTTGGCAGTCGAGCCGGTGCCGACGCCGATGATGCTGCCGGCCGGTGCCGTCTGCGCGACGTAGTCGGCGGCGGCCTGGGCAACGGCTTGTTTGAGTTCGTCCTGGGTCATGCTGTGCTCCTGAAGTGGCTTTGCCGCATTTTAACCTGCCGGGTTGGTCTCACACCGGGGGTAAAACGGTCATAAAACTTTAACCTTGGCGTGCTTTCATAGTGGATAAACTACCCATACTGTTTTTTAGGGAGAGTTCCATGAGCGCAAAAACCAAGAAAACCCCAGCAGCCAAGCCCGTTGCAACGCCTAAGGCGCCGAAGAAGCTGGTGCCGCGCACGGCACCGAAGGCCGAGGTGAAGCCTGCTGAAGTTGTTGCCGAGCCCATTGTGGCGCCAGCTGCCAAAGTCGCTGCGGCAAAGCCGGCGCCGGTTGTCACCGAGAAGCCTGCGGCGGTCGCGCCGGCTGCCAGCAAGGCTAAAGTGGAGCGCAAGCCGACCCAGGTTGAGGTCACCGTTGCCAAGCATCAGAAGGTACTGGCTGAAGCCTTGGTCAAGGCACAGGCGATCAAATACGATCAGCCAAAGGTGATGAAGCAGGAAGCGACCAAGGCAGCCAAGCCAGCAAAGGCCAAGAAAGTTAAGCTGGTGCGTGACAGCTATGCCATGCCGGACAATGAGTATGCGCAGATTGGCGTGCTCAAGAAGCGCCTGAGCGGGCTCGGTAGCGACGTTAAGAAAAGCGAGTTGTTGCGAGGCGGTATTGCGGTATTGGCAGCGTTGAGCGATGCCGAACTGAAAGCCGCGATGGGGCGCGTCGAACGGATCAAGACAGGGCGTCCAGCCAAGTAGGCGAAAAGTAATATTTTTCCGATTGTTACAGCTCGTCATCTGACTGTAACAATCGGGGGGTAACCTGTGCGGTGTTGTCCATTCAACCCTGTGCAGGAGCCTTCCCCATGCTGAATTCCAAACTTGTTTCCGCCCTCGCGGTCGCCGGTGTCGCCCTGATTGGCGCCCAGTCCGCTCAGGCACAAGTCATCAAAATCGACGGTTCTTCCACCGTCTACCCGATCACCGAAGCGGTGGCCGAAGAGTTCCAGAAAGCCAAAAAGAACGCCATCAAGGTTACCGTGGGTATTTCCGGTACGGGCGGCGGCTTCAAGAAGTTCTGCCGTGACGAAACCGATTTCTCCAACGCTTCCCGTCCGATCACCAAGTCGGAAATGGAATTGTGCAAGGCCGCAGGCGTCGAGTACATCGAAATGCCGGTCGCTTACGACGCACTGACCGTCGTCATCAATCCGAAGAATGCCTTCCTCAAGCAGGCCACTGTTGCCGAAATGAAGGCGCTGTGGGAGCCGGCAGCCCAGGGCAAGATCACGAAGTGGAACCAGGTCAATCCGGCCTGGCCCGATGCGCCGGTCAAGCTGTTCGGCGCCGGTGCCGATTCCGGTACCTTCGAGTACTTCACCGAAGCCATGGTCGGCAAGGCCAAGTCTTCGCGCGGTGACTACACCGCCTCTGAAGACGACAACGTGCTGGTTCAGGGCGTGTCGCGTGACGTCAATGCCATCGGCTACTTTGGCTATGCCTACTACGCCGAGAACAAGGCCAAGCTGAAAGCGCTGGCCATCGTCAATCCGAAGACCGGCAAGGCTGTCGAGCCATCTTCTGTCAATGTCGAAAACGGCACCTATGCACCGCTGTCGCGCCCGATCTTCATCTACGTCAAGGCCAAGTCGTTGCAGAAGCCTGAAGTCAAGGAGTTCATCGAGTTCTACATGAAGAACGGCGCTGCGCTGACCAAGGAAGTCAAATACGTTCCGTTGCCGGCTGCTGCCTATACCGGCAACCTCGACCACGTGAAAAAGAACAAGATCGGTACCGTGTTTGGTGGCACCAATGAAATTGGCATCACCATCGAAGAGTTGATGAAGCGCGAAGCAAAGATGTAATGTTCGTTCCGGCGCTTCAAGCCGCCTGCTGTTGAAAGCCTTGCCCCGGACGGGGCAGGCTTTTCTGTTTATGGAATTCTCAAAGTGAATTCAACCATGTCTGCAAACAACGCATCAGACCTGCCAACGGTCAGCAATCGCCTGGCTTTCAACGCCATGCGCAACTGGAAGGAAAGGCTCATCGAGGCCATTCTTCTCGGGGCAGCCACGATTTCTGTCCTGACCACGCTTGGTATCGTCTACGTACTCGTTTCCGAGTCGTATTCGTTTTTCCAGAACGTCAGCATCATTGACTTTCTGACGGATACCCAATGGACGCCCCTGTTCGATGATGCCCACTTCGGCATCATGGTCCTCATTTCCGGCACCTTGGTTTCCTCTGGCGTCGCCTTGTTGCTGGCAATTCCGATGGGGACGATCATCGCGATCTACCTGTCCGAATTTGCCAATCCGAAGGTCCGCGAGATGGCCAAGCCGATTCTTGAATTGCTGGGCGGCATCCCGACCATCGTCTTCGGTTACTTTGCCCTGCTCGTCGTGACGCCCATCCTGCAGTTCTTCCTGCCGTCGCTGCCGGGTTTCTCGCTGCTCTCCGCCGGTATCGTGATGGGCATCATGATCGTGCCCTACATCGCTTCGCTGTCCGAAGACGCCATGCGCGCCGTGCCGATGAGCATGCGCGAAGGGGCCTACGCGATGGGTTCGACCAAGCTCTATACCGCCATCCACGTCGTGGTGCCGGCAGCTATTTCGGGTCTGGCCGCTTCCTACATCCTGGGTATTTCGCGCGCAGTTGGTGAAACGATGATTCTGGCTGTGGCCGCTGGCATGCAGCCGAACCTGACCTGGAACCCGATGGAACCGGCTGCGACGATTACCTCTTTCATCGTGCAAGTGGCGCTGGGTGACTTGCCGCATGGCTCGATCGGATACCAGACCATTTTTGCTGCCGGTCTGACCCTGCTGATGATCACGCTGGTATTCAACATCCTCGGCCAGTGGCTACGCGCCAAGTATCGGGAGAATTATTAATGAAACCGCTGACGACTGAACAAATTCGCGCCGTCATTGCCAAGGGCAAATTCCGCGACAATCTTTTCAAGGCGGTCGGTGTCTTCTGTCTGGCCTTTGCCCTGCTGGTCATCGTGGCCTTGATTGCCGACATGCTGATCAAGGGATCGGAGCGCTTCACGCTCGATTTCTTCCTCAATTTCGCCTCTCGTCGTGCCACCCAAGCCGGCATTCTCTCGGCCTGGGTCGGTTCCCTGCTGGTCATGCTGGTTACCGCCCTGGCCGCGGTGCCGCTTGGCGTGGCAGCGGGTCTGTACCTTGAGGAGTACGCCAAGCGCAACTGGATCACCAACATCATCGAGATCAACATCACCAACCTCGCAGCGGTGCCGTCGATTGTCTATGGTTTGCTGGCCCTCGGCATCTTTGTGTATCAGTTCGGCTTTGGCCAGAGCATCCTGTCGGCCGGCCTGACGCTGGCGCTCCTGATTCTGCCGATCATCATCGTGGCCACCCGCGAAGCGATTCGCGCCATTCCGGCGATGATCCGCGAAGGTTCGATGGCCGTCGGCGCGACCCGCTGGCAGACCTGCCGCTACCACATCGTGCCGTATGCCATGCCCGGCATCCTGACCGGTGTGATCATCGGTCTGGCCCGCGCCATCGGCGAAACGGCACCGATCATCACCATCGGTGCGCTGACCTTCATCGCCTTCCTGCCACCGGTGCCTTTCAGCGAGATTGATGGTGGCGCAACAGCCGGGATGTTCGACTGGGTGATGTCGCCCTTCACCGTGATGCCGATCCAGATCTTCAACTGGACTTCGCGTCCGGACCCGGCCTTTGAAGTCAATGCAGCCGCTGCCGGCTTCGTGCTGATGGCCATGGTGCTGTCGATGAACGCGGTGGCCATCTATCTGCGCTACAAGATGCGCAAGAACATCAAGTGGTGATTGCTGCGGTCAACGCGCAATATCAGCCCGAATTCAAATTTGAAATGGAGTCTCCAATGCAGATCCACGATACGCCGGCCCTCAAGGCTGAAGCCCGCAACCTCAATTTTTACTACAGCGAAAAGCAGGCGCTCAAGGGCATCAACATGCCGATCTACGACAAGAAGGTTACCGCCCTGATCGGTCCTTCCGGTTGTGGCAAGTCGACCTACCTGCGCAGCTTCAACCGCATGCACGACCTTTATCCGGGCAACCGCTACGAAGGCGAAATCCGCTTCTTCCCGGATAACACCAACCTGCTCTCGCCGGACGTTGATCCGATCGAAGTTCGCATGCGTATCGGTATGGTTTTCCAGAAACCAAACCCGTTCCCCAAGACCATCTTCGAAAACGTTGCCTACGGCCTGCGCGTGCGCGGCGAAAACAACAAGCGCACCCTCGACGACAAGGTTGAACACGCCCTCAAGGGCGCAGCGATCTGGGACGAAGTGAAGGACCGCCTGCAGGACATGGCGCCGAATCTCTCCGGCGGCCAGCAACAGCGCCTGTGCATTGCCCGCGCCCTGGCAACCGATCCTGAATTGCTGTTGTTCGACGAGCCGACCTCGGCGCTTGACCCGATCGCCACCGGCGCCATCGAGGAGCTGGTGCACGAACTCAAGAAGCGCGTCACCATCCTGATCGTGACCCACAACATGCAGCAAGCTGCACGGGTGTCGGACTACACGGCCTACATGTATCTGGGCGAGATGATCGAATTCGGCAAGACCGACCAGATCTTCATCAAGCCGAACGACAAGCGCACTGAAGACTACATCACCGGCCGCATGGGCTAATTTCACCCGCCCGCCCACCGTGGCCTGACCGCCCCGCCTTTGGCGGGGCCTCGGGTCACGCCGCGCGGGCAGATGAAATCAAGGAGATAGAAATGAACGACACCCAACATCTTTCCAGCCAGTTCGACGACGAACTCGCCCGCCTGCGTACCCATGTCCTTCAGATGGGTGGCCTGGTCGAAACCCAGGTCTCCGCAGCGATCGACGCATACTCAACGGGGGAAGTGGCCAGCATCAAGACGATTGTCGAGACCGACCGCAAGGTGAATGAGCTCGAAAAGGCGATCGACGACGACTGCGCGCACATCATCGCCAAGCGCCAGCCGACGGCTTCCGACCTGCGTCTGATCCTCGGTATCAGCAAGATCGTTACCGATCTCGAACGGGCCGGCGACGAGGCCAAGAAGATCGCCAAGGGCGTCCGCCGCATCTATGAAAACGGCCATCTGCCGGGGCAGTATGGCGTTGGTGTCCGCCATCTGGCCGAAGCGGCGCTAACCATGGTCCGCAGGGCGCTCGATGCCTTTGCCCGCCTCGATACGCCACAGGCTGCCGATGTAATTCGCGCCGACACGGATGTCGATGCCGAATTCAAATCCATCATCCGTCAGCTCATCACGCACATGATGGAAGACCCGCGCACCATTACCACCTCCATCGAGATTATCTCGATTGCCCGTGCCATCGAGCGCATCGGTGACCACGCCAAGAATGTCTCGGAACAGGTTGTGTTTATCGTTGAAGGTCGCGACATCCGGCATACCAAGGAGAAGGCGCAGTGACACCGACAATCCTGGTCGTTGAGGACGAGCCGGCTATCCAGGAGCTCGTCACGATCAACCTCAAGCATGCCGGGTTTCTCGTCGTTCGCTCCGGTAGCGCCGAAGAGGCAGAGTCGGCCATTCGCGCCGCATTGCCCGATCTGGTCATTCTCGACTGGATGCTGCCGGGCCAGTCCGGCGTCGCCCTGGCCAAGAAGCTGCGGGCTGACGAACGGACCCGCGAGTTGCCCATCATCATGCTCACCGCCCGTGTTCATGAAGAAGACAAGGTCCAGGGCCTCGAAGCCGGGGCTGACGACTACATCACCAAGCCGTTCTCGCCCAAGGAAATGGTTGCCCGCGTCCGTGCCGTACTGCGCCGCAGGGCCCCGCATCTAGCTGGCGAAGCCGTCGAAATCGGCAGCCTTGCCCTCAATCCGGCGACGCATCGCGTGCTGGCTGGCGGCCAACCGATCGAACTCGGGCCAACCGAGTTTCGCCTTCTATTTTTCTTCATGACCCATGCCGAGCGCGTCTACACCCGCGCCCAGTTGCTCGACGAAGTGTGGGGTGACCACGTCTTTATCGAAGAACGCACGGTGGACGTCCATATCCGCCGCCTGCGCGCCGCGCTGGAGGGGTCAGGCAACCACGAGCGCGTCGAGACCGTGCGCGGTACGGGCTACCGCTTCCGGGGAGCCTGAGCGGCGTGCCGTCGCAAATCGTCAACGCCCTGGTGTTGATCCTGCTGGCTGCTGGTCTGGCCATTCCGGTTGGCTACTTTGTTGCGCACTGGGCCGGCTGGGCGATCTTCTGCGCCGGGCTCGGCCTGCAGATGCTCTTCAATTTTCGCAATTTTGCGCGACTGGATCGCTGGTCACGACGCCCGGTCGTTGACGCCAACCTGGAAGGCGCGGGTGCCTGGGATGGCATCTTTGGCCGGCTTTACCGGCATGAGAAAGAGCTGCGCACCCTGATTTCCGAGCGCGACGATCAGATCGAGCGCCTTTTTGCCGCGCTGCAGGCGCTGACCGACGGTGTTGTCGCCCTCGACCTGAACCAGCACATCGTTTATTGCAACACCACAGCCGAAGAGCAGCTCGGACTCGTATTGGCGACGGATAGTGGTCAGCCCGTGGTCAATATCGTGCGTCAGCCGGAGTTCGTCGCTTACCTGAACTCCGGGGACTTCGAGCGCCCTCTGATTCTGCGCTCGGAACGCGGGACGGAGCGTGTCCTGTCCATCCATGTCGTTTCCTACGCGGGCAACCGCCGTCTCATGCAGATCAAGGATGTGACGCAAAGCGACCGCCTTGACCAGATGCGCCGTGATTTTGTCGCCAATGTCTCGCATGAGCTACGTACGCCACTGACCGTGCTCGCCGGCTTCCTGGAGACACTGCAGGAAATCGACCTTGAACGCGACGAGCAGCATCGCTACCTAGATCTGATGGCCGAGCAGTCCAAACGCATGGAATCCATTGTCCAGGATCTGCTGACGTTGTCATCCATCGAATCGGCGCCGCCGCCCAGTAACGATCTGGTTGATATGAGCACCCTCATGGACAAGCTGCGCCGCGATGCCGAAGCGCTGTCGGCTGGTCGCCATACCATCATCGCCGAGTCCGATGGATTGTGCGACCTGCGCGGCTCCGAGCCTGAGTTGGTCAGCGCCTTCGGCAACCTCGTCGCCAATGCCGTGCGTTATACGCCGGCCGGCGGCACGGTGCGCATCGAGTGGAAAGTGACGCCGCAGGGCGCGGAGTATGCGGTCGAGGACACCGGTATCGGCATCGAGGCCAAACATATTCCCCGTCTGACCGAGCGTTTCTATCGGGTTGACCGCGGGCGTTCGCGCGATGCCGGCGGTACCGGCCTTGGCCTGGCCATCGTCAAGCATTCGCTCAACCGCCACCAGGCACAGCTTGATATCAGGAGCACGCCAGGCGTTGGCAGCCGCTTTGCGGCCAAATTCCCGACCGGGCGGATTGTTCGCCTTTAGAGCAGATTCCGGGGCTGATCAGTGATCAGCTACCCGGCTTTCAGCATGGTGTTCTAGCGGAAAAATCGGCCGAGCAGTCCGCTCATGAAACCCTGGCTCGGTGCCTTCTCGATGACAGCGGCGGCAGCAGTCTTGTTGCCGCCACCCAGCATGACCTTGACGGCATCGGCGTAGTCGCGATCCTCGTTGGCAATGTGGTTGAGCAGCCATTTCGAGAGCATCGAGTGCAGTTCATCGACGATGTCTTCGCCGCGGGCGGAGCGCAAGGTGAAATCGGTGACGCGGCGGATGAACAGCTCGTGAACCTTCTTGTGGGGCTTGAGAAACTTGTAGCCAGCCTCTTCGAGCATTTCTTCCTCGAAGCCGAAATGGGACTGTGTGTAGTCGATGAGCTGCTCGATGATGTCATTCACCATTTTCTTGTCGAGTTTCATCTTCGCGATTTCGAGGTCGTTGATGTACTCGACGATGCGCTTGTGCTGGGCATCGATGACATCAATCCCGGTATCCAGCTTGCTGTCCCAGAGAATCGGCATGGCTGTACTCCTGATATTTTTACAATGTCAGGAGTAGATAATACTTTCGTCGTAGTGCTGTTGACGCAAGTCAACAGTGCAACGCAGCATGTGCTAGCTGTTCCGCACGCGCTTTTTGGTTTTTTTGGCCCGATTTCCCGGTTGACCGTGCACTTCAGCCGTTCTGGCTGGGGCAAGGCCGGCCATGTCAGCTCTTGATTGGTCGCACCTTCCCTGCGGCCAGCTTGGCGCTGGCTCTGGCTTCATCTGTCGTGCCGCCGTTCGCGACGGCCACGCCCATGCGTCGTTTGCTGAACGCTTCCGGCTTGCCGAACAGGCGCAGGTCGGTGCGCGGCACGGCGAGCGCCTCTTCCAGCCCGCTGAAGGCAATACCCTTTTCGTCCATGCCGCCGTAAATGACTGCCGATGCCCCCGGCTCGCGCAGGGCGGTATCGACCGGCAGGCCAAGAATGGCGCGGGCGTGCAGCTCGAATTCCGAGAAACGCTGCGAACACAATGTAACGAGGCCGGTGTCGTGCGGGCGCGGGCTGACTTCGGAGAACCACACCATGTCGCCCTTGACGAAGAGCTCGACGCCGAACAGGCCACGACCGCCGAGGTTGCCGGTAACGGCGGCGGCGATTTCCTGCGAGCGCTTGAGGGCGGCAGGGTTCATCGCCTGCGGCTGCCACGATTCGACGTAATCGCCAGCGACCTGAATGTGGCCGATCGGCTCGCAGAAATGCGTCACGACCTCGCCGGCAGCATTCCGCGCGCGGACGGTGAGCAGGGTGATCTCGTAATCGAAATCGATGAAGCCCTCGACAATAACGCGCCCCTGGTTGACCCGGCCGCCGCTCGCCGCGTAGTCCCAGGCTTTTTGGACGTCGTCCGGACCGCGCAGCAGCGACTGGCCCTTGCCAGAAGAGGACATGGTCGGCTTGACGATGCACGGATAGCCGATGCCGCTGGTGCTGTCGTCACCATCGATGGCGGCCTGCAATTCGGCCAGCGAGTCGGCGAATTGGTAGGGCGAGGTGGGCAGGCCGAGTTCCTCGGCGGCCAGCCGGCGGATGCCTTCGCGGTTCATGGTCAGTCTGGCGGCGCGGGCGGTCGGGATCACTTCGGCCAGCCCGGCTGCTTCGATCTCGACCAGCATGTCGGTGGCGATGGCCTCGATTTCGGGCACGATCAACTGCGGCTTTTCGCGTTCCACAAGTTCGCGCAGTGCAACGCCGTCGGTCATCGAAATAACGTGGGCGCGGTGAGCGACCTGATGGCCGGGTGCATTCTCATAGCGGTCGACGGCAATGACTTCGACGCCCAGGCGCTGCAGCGCAATGATCACTTCCTTGCCGAGTTCGCCGGCGCCGAGCAGCATGACGCGGGTGGCGGAGGGGGAAAGCGGGGTGCCGATCTGCATGGGATTTCCTCGGTGTCGTGAATTTGAAATTGGGCCGAATTTAGGCGTCGACCGCAGAAGCGTCAAGCCGGGTGCCGGGCAGGGGCTGCCGGCTGCCTTATAATGCCGCGATGCAATTGCGAACCTTGCCCCTTTCCATCGAGCGTTTCCTGCTGTCGCCGTTCAGCCTGTTGCTGGCGCTCGTGCTGGCTTTCTTCCTGAATGCGTGGAGCATGCCGCTGACCGACGTCGACGAAGGGGCGTTCTCCGAAGCGACGCGCGAAATGATGGCGCGTGGCAACCTCGTCTCGCCGACGCTCAACGATGCGCCACGTCACGACAAACCCATCCTGATCTACTGGGCGCAGGCCGCCTCGGTCGCCGTGCTCGGCGTCAGCGAAATCGGTTTCCGCCTGCCATCGATCATTTTCGCCTTGCTCTGGATGGTCGCGCTCTACCGTTTCTGCCTGCGCCACGGGAACCAGATGACAGCGCAGATCGCCTCGCTGGTCATGGCGCTGACGCTGGTCGTCGGCTTCATCGCCAAGGCGGCGATTGCCGATGCGCTGCTCAACCTGCTCATCGCGCTGGCCATGTTCGGCATCTACGACTATTTCTGCGCCTGCCGGGAAGGCAAGGCAAACGCGCAAAAACGTCGCCTGCTGTTCGCTGTCTATGCCGCACTCGGCCTTGGTTTCCTGGCCAAGGGGCCGGTCGCCGTTTTTTTTCCGCTGCTTATCAGCGGCCTGTTCTTCGCTTCGACCGGTGCCTGGCGTGACTGGCTCAGAGCCATTTTCTTCTGGCCGGGCTGGCTGATTTTCCTGGTCATCGTCGTGCCCTGGCACGTTGCGGTCTACCTCGACCAGGGCGACGCCTTTTTCCGGGGCTTTTACCTCAAGCACAACATCAATCGCTACGCCGACACCTTCGAGGGCCATGGCGGTCGCTGGTGGTACTACCTTGCGGTCACCCCGTTGATCCTGCTGCCCTTCACCGGCTGGCTGTTCGCCGTCGCCGGCAAAATCGCCGGTTCGCTGCGCCAGAGCGACAGCGGCGCACTGTTCGAGCGCTTCCTCGTCATCTGGTTCGTCGTCGTCTTCGCCTTCTTCTCGTTCTCCGGCACGCAGTTGCCGCATTACCTGCTCTACGGCTGCACGCCGGTCTTTATCCTGCTGGCTCGCAATCGGCTCGATTTCGAGCGGCGCTGGCTGGCCTTCGTGCCAATACTTCTTTTCGCGCTGCTGCTGGCTGTCCTGCCGGAAGTGCTGGCCTTCGCTGCCGGCAAGGCTAATCGGCCGTTTGAAAAATTCCTGCTCGATGGCCTGACTATCGCCTTTTCTGACGAAGCGCGCTGGTTGTTGCCACTGCTCGCCATCGCCATCTTTGGTCTTGCCTTCTGGCGCCGCCTGCCGGTCTGGCAGGGCCTGGTCATCGCCGGCCTGCTGCAGGCTGCCACGGTGGCCATCATCATCGCCCCGCGCGCCATCGGCGTGACGCAGGGGCCGGTGCGCGAAGCGGCCTTGCTGGTCAAGCAAAGCGGCGAAACGAACGTCGTTGCCTGGCGCATCATCATGCCGAGTTTCAGCGTCTATCGGCAGGCCGCAACGCCGACCCGCGTGCCCGAACTGGGCCAGCTCGTGTTCACGCGCACCGACCGCAAACATGAAGTGCAGGCGCTGCTCGCGCCCAACCTCGTGCTGCGCGATGTCTATCAGCGCAGCTTCGTTACGCTGGCGCGCGTCGAGGCCGAGGCAAAGCAGTGAACGATCAGGGCTTGCACGCCCCTAAGCCGATTTTCGATGCCTCCATTCTCGGCCTGTGCCTGATCTTCGCTCTCGGGCTCATCATCATCGGCCAGACCGGCGACTGGTATAGCGGCTTTATTCCCGCTCAGGAGGCAAGCAAGGCGCTGCCTCCATGGCTCTGGGAAAGTCTGACCACGCTCGGCGACGGCCGGGTCCAGCTTGCGTTGATGCTGCCCTTCTGCCTGCGCTATCCCCGTGTTTTCTGGGCGCTCGTGGTCGGCGCCCTGCTGGCCGGCGCCATGAGTCGCGGCCTCAAGATATGGGTTCCGATGCCACGCCCGGCAGCGGTGCTCGACGTCAGCCAGATCACCATCATCGGCGCCCGCCTGACTTCGCACAGCTTCCCCTCCGGCCATACCGTCTCCGCATTTTCCTTTGTCGTCGCCTGGCTGGCCCTGCTTGGCTGGTGGCGGGCCCTGCCCATCGTCATCATCGCCGCGCTGGCCGGTTTTTCGCGCATCGCCGTTGGCGCACACTGGCCGGTCGATGTGCTGGCCGGTGCGATGATTGGTCTGGCTGGCGGCTGGCTCGGCCTGCGCCTGACCCGCCGCTTCCGCTGGGGTCTGGGCGTGCGCGCACACTGGATACTGATCGGCATCGCCGTCATCGGCGTTGCGACCTTGCCATTTGATGGCCAGGGCTACCCGGACACCCGGCCGTGGCGCATCGTCGCCTGCCTGTGGGGGCTGGGTGGTTTCGTTTATTTTTATCTTTTGCCACTGCTGCGCGGTGGCTGGCAGGCGGCCAAGCAACCGCTCGAAGGTCTCGCTGCCGAGCGTCACACCGGCTGACGCCCCGTTTTTCGGGGCGTGTATTCGCGCCTTTTCGAGTGACGATAGTCGGCATGCCATTTGCAAAATTGGCCGATTATTTGTACTGTCTGCCTCTGGTTTTGAAATAGTTCAAAACCGTACGGTCCGGGGAGTGGCGCAAGGTTCTTATGGATATGGAATTCAGGGAAGCGTAAGTCAGCCCCTGTGGTTCGGCAACTCCGTGTAGATGGCGCGTTCGAAAATCATGCCAACGTCCATGCTGAAATATCTCGACATCGCCGGACTTGTCGGGGTCGGTGCAAAGTGTCCGATGTGTGCTGGCATGCGTTGCCGCCCGGCAAGATGGCACTCGAAGGAAGAAAAGCTCTCCTCGGCCGATTCGCGTCCCTACCGTTGCACTGATTGCACCCATCGCTTTCTGGCCCGCAGCAGCGCCTCCCTCGAGCGCATCCTGATCAACGGTACGGCCGTCGTGATGCTGTGTTTCGGGGTGTGGGTCGCTGTCGAGCCCTGGATTGATGGCGAGGAAAAATCTGCGAGCGGGCCCGTTACATTGGCGGCGGCTGCAAACCCGGAAGAGAGCAAGGATGGCGCGCCGATGCGACTTCTACCGGCCGGGGCGCCTGCCGAGGCCAGTGACGATCCGGCAACGCGTGCGCAAAAACAGCAGGCGGCCGCCGAAAACGGCGATGTCGGTGCGATGCTCCAGTTGGGGCGCGACCTGGCGACGGGGAACAATCGCCCCAAGGATATCGAGCAGGCGGTGAAGTGGGTGCAACTGGCGGCGGCGACCGGAAATCCTGAGGCGATGCTTGAACTGGGGCGGTTTTATCGTGATGGCGTAGGGGTAGTGCAGGATTCGCCTCGCGCCTACGTCTGGCTCAGTCGTGCCGCCGCTGCCAAGAATACGGATGCCGTGCTGGAGCGCGAGGCGCTGGTTCGGACGATGGGCGAAGAGCCCTTGAGGGTGGCGCAGGAATTGTCCTTGCCGACACAACCCGTGGCGACCATTGTTCGCCCGAAAGAACGAACTTCCGGGAGCAGTCCAGACCAGCGGCAAGGCGTAGTTCGCTGAATGGCGTTTTCGCGGATTGCCACGGTCAACCGGGAAAAGCACCCAAAAAATGAAATGGTGCGGTACGGAGGACACCATTTCTCACTCTTGTTGTAATAAAAGCTTAGCGAAGCAGTAACTTTGGGGTCACGGGCCGGCCGTATCTTGCCTCCATGCCCAAGGTCAGAAGCGTTTTTCTCTCCGACATCCACCTTGGCACGCGGGCGTGCCAGGCGGACAGACTCCTCGATTTCCTGCGTGACCATCCGGCCGATCACACTTTCCTGATCGGCGATATCGTCGATTTCTGGGCGATGAGCCGCAGCATCAACTGGTCGCCGGCCCAGAACACGGTGGTCCAGAAGCTGCTCCGCCGGGCCCGCCATGGCGACCGTGTCGTCTTCATTCCGGGCAACCACGACGAAGTGCTGCGCGATTACTGCGGCATCGTTTTCGGCGAGGTCGAGGTTATCGACGAACTGGTCCACGAAATGGCCGACGGCCGGCGTTTCCTGCTCATTCATGGCGACCAGTTCGATCAGGTGACGCGTCACCATCGCTGGGTCGCCGTGCTCGGCGACAAGGCTTACGAACTGCTGGTGCGCATCAATACCTTGCTGTCCTGGGGGCGGCGCAAGCTCGGCATTTCCGGCTACTGGTCGCTGGCCGGCTACGCCAAGCGCAAGGTCAAGACGGCGCTGACCTTCATTTTCGATTTCGAGGAATCGGCCATCCACCACGCCAAGGAACGCGGCCTCGATGGCGTCATCTGCGGCCACATCCACTGGGCGACGATCCGCGAGATCGACGGCCTGACTTACGTCAATTGCGGCGACTGGGTCGACTCCTGCACGGCCATTGTCGAACACTTCGACGGCCGGCTCGAACTGGTTACCTGGGGCGAACAAAAACCAGTACCCATGCTGGCTGCTCCGGTGGGCGAGCCCGTTGGCGAAACTGTAGAGGCTTGAAATGCGTGTTTTGATGGTTTCCGACGTGTATTTTCCGCGCGTCAATGGCGTTTCGACCTCCATCGAGACTTTCCGCCGCACCCTGTCGGCGCACGGTGTCGAGGTCAAGCTGGTCGTGCCGCGTTATGGCAACGAGCTGTACGAACCGGGCGTCGTCCGTGTCGCTGGCCGGCCCGTGCCGGGCGACCGTGAAGACCGGCTGGTCGGCTGGCGGGCCATGCATCGGGCGGTGCTCGAAGCTGCGCAGGATTGCGACCTGATCCACGTTCAGACCCCGTTCATCGCCCACTACGCCGGCCTCAAGGCGGCGCGAAAGCTGGGCCTGCCGGTGGTGGCGACCTACCACACGCTGTTCGAGGAATACCTGCAGCACTACGCCAAGCCGATCCCGCCGAGCTGGCTGCGCGGTCAGGCGCGGGCCTTGTCGCGCCGGCAATGCAATCAGCTCGACGCCGTGATCGTGCCATCAACGGCCATGCGCCAGCGCCTCGAAAGCTATGGCGTGAAGTCACCGATGCATGTACTCCCCACCGGCATCCCGATGGCGCAATTCGCCGGCGGCAACGGCCTGCGCTTTCGCCAGAAATTCGGCATTGGCGAATCGCGGCCGATGGCCTTGTTCGTCGGCCGTGTCGCGCATGAAAAAAATATCGGCTTCCTGCTCGAAGCCCTCGTCCAGGCCCGCCAGATCCGCCCCGATGTGCTGCTCGTGATTGCCGGCGAAGGCCCGGCCATGGCTGACCTCAGGGCGCAGACAACGGCGTTGGGCCTGCAGGATGCCGTGCTGTTCATCGGCTATCTCGACCGCAAGCAGGCGCTGCCCGATTGCTATGCGGCGGCCAATGTCTTCGTCTTTGCCTCGCTTACCGAAACTCAGGGGCTGGTCCTGCTCGAAGCCATGGCGGCCGGCGTGCCGGTCATCGCGCTATCGGAGATGGGAACGATCGACATTCTGGCCCCGGCCCGCGGCGCTTTCTCGCCGCCAAACGACCCGCGGGCGTTTGGTGAGGTCCTTGGCCAGTTCCTGAAACATCCCGAATCGTGGCGCCATCTCAACGACGAAGCGCCGATCTACGCGCAGGAATGGACCGATGTGGCGATGGCCGAGCGGCTGGCGCGCCTCTATAGCGAACTGAGCCATTGCGAAATTGGCCAAAAATTCCGGTTGACCGTAGCAATCTGACAGGCAGTCCAATGAACGAATATTCAGACGCGTGCTGCGTCCGCTGTGCCTACTTCCGGCCAAGCGACGCGCTTACCGGCCTGTGCCATCGCTACCCGCCGCTCTTTGCCGGCGACAGTTCGCCACGCGAAGCGCATCACTGGCGCCATCCGGTCGTCGGGCCGCACGGCTGGTGCGGCGAATACCGCTCGGCGCCGGGCGCTCAGATATCTTCGAGCGGCGTGACCAGCTGATTGACCTTGCGCAGGCGTTCCGCCATGACGCGCATGACCTGGGTAGCGAAAAACGGCGTCTGCTGAACGAGAAACTGGAAGCGCTTTTCGTCGACTTCGACGAATTCGCAATCGCTGAGGGCGACAACGCTGGCCGAACGCGGCCCCGGCGAAACCAGGCCCATCTCGCCGACGATGCTGCCATGCTCGAGGCTTTCGACGACCCGGTTGTTGACGATGACTTCGGCCCTGCCGGTGGCCAGAACATACATCATGTGGCCGTCATCATTCTCGGAAAACAGGGCGGCGCCTGCCGGCACTCGGATAATGGTCGGGTTGTGCGTAAACAGCTCGAAAAAAACCATGTCTGGATTTCCTTTTGAACAAGACCATGCCTTTTAGCATAGCCCGGCGCTTGCTTCATTGCGGTAGGGTTACAGATTCGTGACGGTTGACTTAGAACAAGGTTGGCGAGATCAGGCGAAGGCCGATCGAGAACCAGTGCTGGTCGCTGATGGCGCCAAACCGGCTGCCATAGGTGGTGTCAATTTGAACGTGGCCAGGGACGATCCAGTGGCGCAGGCCCATCTGAAAAAACGGGTTGCCCTTGTCCTGGCCGAAGCTTTCGGCAATCAGGTAGCTGCTCGGCGTGATCTGAATTTCGGTACCGACACCCCAGGTCAGGCGGTTTCCCTTGCTTTCCCGCTCGCGGGTGTAGCCGAGGTTGGTGTGGATGACGACCCGGTCATCGGCCAGCGAAAAACTGACCGGCACGTAGAAATAGGGGTTGCCCGTGTGCGCGCTACCCGGTTGCGAGGCGTAGCCGGCGGCAAGGCCGATGCCGTAGCTGTTGGTTTCCAGCGGCTTGAAGAGGGTCTTGCCCTGAATGGTCAGGGCGCCACTTTCCTGATGGCCGTTGGCGTAGGCCAGTGCACCGCCGAGCGTCAGTTCGAAATTGCCGCCCGGGTTGCAGGCCGGCAGTGCCCAGAATTCGTTCTTGCTGCCGTGCAGGTGTGCCCATGTCTCAACCTGACAGGCGCCCGCGTCGGTCAGCCGCGCATCGTCGGTAATCATCGGGCGCGCAGCATGGGCCGTCGATCCGATGGCAAGCAGGAGAAGCAGGGCGGCAGGCAGGCGCATGGGGAAAATGGTCGAGAGCGTAGGGGGGAATTGTGACAGCACAATGACTGTTCCTGTCATCAAAGCTTAGCGCTAGCTGATTAACGTGGGCACTTTCGCGGAGATCTCATGCAGGAACCCTCGTCGAACGAACTCGGCCTCGATCCGGCCAACGAATCGCCCTTCAAGGGCAAGACCGGGCTGCGCCGGGTGTGGAATGCGCTAACTTACTCGCTGGCCGGGCTCAAAGCCGCCTATCTGTGCGAAGACGCATTCCGCCAGGAGGTCATTCTCGCGGCGCTGCTCATTCCGGTCGCCCTCCTGCTGCCCGTGCCTTGGTTAGGGCGTGGCCTGATGATTGCCAGCGTGCTGCTCGTCCTCATCGTCGAATTGCTCAATTCGGCCATCGAAGCCGTGGTCGACCGCGTGAGCCTGGAGAACCATCGTCTCGCCAAGCGCGCCAAGGATATCGGCAGCGCCGCGGTACTTGTTTCGCTGATCCTCGTCATGGTCGTCTGGGGCTGTGTGCTCATGGAGATTGCCTGATGTCGCTGGCCATTGCCTTTGTTACGGAAACCTTCCCGCCCGAAGTCAATGGCGTGGCGATGACGGTTGGCCGGCTTGGTCGGCGGCCTGCGCGAGCGCGGCCATCGGGTCAGCGTCATCCGTCCCAGACAGGGCAAGGCCGATGCCGGCGGCGAGCATGAACTGGCCTTGCCTGGCTTTCCGCTGCCTGGCTATCCCGGTCTGCGCTTCGGCATGCCGGCAGGTCGGCGACTGACGCGCCAATGGCGCCAGCACCGGCCCGACCTGGTCCATGTGGTGACCGAGGGGCCGCTTGGCTGGTCTGCCGTCAGCGTCGCCCGCAAGCTGGGCATCCCGGTTACCTCCGGCTTTCACACCAATTTTGACCGCTACAGCGTGCATTACGGCATGGGCTGGATGCGCCCGGCTGTCGCCGCCTACCTGCGCACCCTGCACCGGCGGACGCTGGCGACCATGGTGCCGACAGCGGCGCTGGCCGCCGATCTGGCCGGCGAAGGGCTGACCGGCGTGCGCGTCGTCGGCCGTGGCGTCGATACGCAACTCTACGATCCGGCCCGGCGCAGCAAGGCCTTGCGCCAGAGTTGGGGCGTCGACAGCGACGGACCGGCCTGTCTTTACGTCGGTCGGGTGGCGGCCGAGAAGAATCTGGCGCTGGTCAAAAAGACCTTCGCCGCCATCCAGGTCTGGCATCCCAATGCCAAAATGATCTGGGTTGGCGATGGCCCATCGGCCAAGCAGCTGGCTGCCGATCATCCTGATCATCACTTCGCTGGCATGCGCATCGGCGAAGACCTTGCGGCCCACTATGCCAGCGCCGACCTGTTTCTTTTTCCCAGCCTGACCGAAACCTACGGCAACGTTGTCGCCGAGGCGATGGCCAGCGGCCTGCCGGTCATCGCCTACCGCAGCGCCGCCGCTGCCGAGTTGATCGCCCAGCAGAAAAACGGCATGGTCGCCTCGCCTGGCGACGAGCGCGGCTACGTCGAGGGCGCGCTGTGGATGCTCGACGAAGCCGAGCGCCTTGGCGAGATGGCCGAAGCGGCCCGCCAGACGATGCTGCCGCGCAGCTGGGCCGGCGTCGTTGAAACCTTTGAAAACGTCGCGCGCGAGGCGATGGCGACTCAGCCCTGAAGCATGCGAAATTCGACCACGGCCGGATCATCGCCGTGGTCGATCAGGATGCGTTTGACGCGATCCTGCCAGAGCTCACCAAACAACTTCTTCTCTGCTGCACTCGCTATGCCATGGACGACGGCGGGTAGGAGCTCGCCGAGACGCGGATCAGCCGCGATCAAATTTGGCCGAAAATGGCCGTTGACCGCAGCATGGGTATCAAGCCGGGTAAACGTCATGCCGACGCTGCCGCTGACGCCGAAGTGCAGCAATCCGCGCCGGACATGCTGCCCGCCCAGCCCCTTGAACCCGCCATCGCCGGCTGCGCCGGTGAGCAGCGTGGCGATGCTGGCGATAACGCCGGCGACGCCTGTGTCAACGTTCTCGTGCAGCGCGACAGCGATGTTGCCGCGCACGGGAATCTCATCACCGTAGAGTGCGCGCAAGGCACGTACGCTGGTCAGCCAGGCACCGGCCACCGTCGGGCAGGAATGCCCGGCCAGTCTGACCGCATCGGCAAAGCTGTATTCGATGAGCCCGCCCTCCGCTGCGCCAAGCAGTTCGGCCAGCGGGTCGCGCAGGGTGATGGTGGGAATGCGGGAAAAGAATTCGGGAAAGGCCATGGTGATCTCCTGATGCCGGCAGTATGGGCAGCCGGCGGCAGCGTGGCCTTGATGTCGATTATTTTTGGCCGGGTCACGCTGTCGCTTGCGGTGCTCTGTGGGGCTGCTAGGATGAACAGACCATCGACTATTTTTCATTGATTGGAGTGCACCGGGATGAATGTGTCGGGCCTGTCGTCCATCGCAAGCCTCTATGCTTCGGCGCTGAGCCGCGGCCAGGGTGCTGCCGAGGCGTCAGGTGGGGCGCGGTCCGGGCGCGAAGCCGGCCAGCAGGGTTTGACGCCCGAGGAGCTCAAGCAGGTCTCGGAACTCAAGTCGCGTGATCGTGAAGTCCGGCAGCATGAGCAGGCGCACATGGCAGCGGGCGGCGGCCTGATAACCTCGGGGGCGAGTTTTACGTATCAGAAAGGCCCGGATGGCGTGAACTACGCGATCGGTGGCGAGGTGGGCATATCGACTTCGCCCGGGCGAACGCCGGAAGAAACCATTCAGCGGGCCCGCCAGATCAAGGCAGCAGCGCTGGCGCCGGCCGATCCGTCGGGGCAGGACAGGGCGGTAGCGGCCCAGGCAGCGCAAATGGAGCAGGGTGCCCGGCTGGAGCAGGCACAGGCGGCAAACGCGGCGCGTCAGGAAGCATCGGGCAGCCGTTCGGCGGCCTTGGCACGGACGTACGGCACGTCCGAAAGCGGCAATGCTGCCGGCTTCAGTGCCTACGCCTGAGTGATTCCCCGATTTGGCAGCTTTTCAACGGTTGACCGCAGCATTTGCCGCCCACCGCGCGCGACGGCTCAGCCGCGCTGGATCAATTCAATCTTGTAGCCGTCAGGGTCTTCAACAAAGGCGATGATCGTCTTGCCATGTTTCATCGGCCCGGCTTCGCGCACGACCTTGCCGCCGCGTTCCTTGATCGCAGCGCAGGCGGCAGCTGCGTCGGGCACGGCCAGGGCGACGTGGCCGTAGCCGTTGCCCAGTTCATAGCTCGATGTGTCCCAGTTGTGGGTCAGTTCGAGGACGGCTTCGCTGGCTTCGTCGCCGTAGCCGACAAAGGCCAGCGTGAAGCGGCCTTCCGGGTAGTCGGTGCGACGCAGTAGCTGCATGCCGAGGATTTCGGTGTAGAAGGCGATGGATTTGTCGAGATCGCCGACGCGGATCATGGTGTGCAGAATGCGCATGCGTGTTCCTTAAAAGAGGGGGATTTGCCGGGCCAACTGGCGCAGTTCGAGGCGACGCGCCTTCCAGCCGGGGCAAAGTTGCTCAACGACAGACCAGAAGCGCGGACTGTGGTTCATTTCCTTGAGATGCGCCAGTTCGTGGCAGACCACGTAATCGACGATGGTCAGTGGCATGAGCACGAGCCGCCAGTTGAGCGCAATGCCGCCACGGTGACTGCAACTGCCCCAACGCGTGCGGGCCGATGAGAGGCGCAGCGGCGGTGCGCTGACACCAAGCAGAGGGGCGTGGACGGCCAGACGCTCGGCGAAAACAGTGCGGGCTTTCTCGCGCAGGGCTTTTTCGAGCAACTCACTGGCGGGGTGAATGGAATCGGGGCGCAGGTAAAGCGTGCCGGGGCCAAACTGCCAGCGGCTGCGGCCGACATCGGTGAATGCGATGGTCAACGGCTCGCCGAGAATGGAAACCACGCTGCCATCGGTGATCGCCAGCTTGCCCTGGGCCGGGCGATCGCGCCAGGCGGCCAGCTTGTCGAGCACCCACTGGCCATGTTCGTGGATGAGGCCTTCGATGTCGCCGATGCGCGCCCGCGTTGGCGCTCCGACGCGCAACCCGCGGTGGTCGATGGAGAGGCCGATGGTCCGGCGCTGGCTGCGCCGCAGCTGGTAGGCGACCGGCTGGCCACCTATGACGATGCTGCGCGGCGGCTCAGGTGGCGTTATGCGAGGCATCCGAGTAGCGGTGCGGCGAAATGCGGTGCATCTCGTCTTCGATCCAGGCTTCGGCGCGCTGATTTACTTCGGCCTCGGTCATGCCGGTGGCGTCGAAAGCGGGGCCGATGCTCATCGTGACGGTGCCCGGTGTCTTGAGGAAAGCCTGGCGCGGCCAGAGCTCGCCGGCGTCGTGGGCGACCGGTACGACCTTGCAGCCGACGTGGGTGGCGAGGTAGGCGCCGCCCGGCTTGTAGCGCTTTTTCTGGCCCGGTGCGACGCGCGTGCCTTCCGGGAAGAGAATGACGTAAAAGCCCTGCTGCAGCCGTTCGCGGCCCTGGGTGACGACCTGGTCGAGGGCATCCTTGCCGGCGGTCCGGTCGATCGAGATCATCTTCATGGCGGCCAGGCCCCAGCCCACGAGCGGCACCTTGAGCAGTTCCTTCTTGAGCACGAAGACGCAGTAGGCGCCGGCCGGCACGAGATCCTGAATGGTCATCGTTTCCCAGGCCGACTGGTGCTTGGCGAGAATGACGCAGGGCTCCTTCGGCATGTTTTCGAGGCCGATGACCTTGGGGCGGATGCCGAGGATGTTCTCGACACCGAACTGGATGCCGAGCCGCCACAGCTTGCCGAAACGGTAGCCCCACAGGCCACGCAGGGCGAGAGCAGCGATGACGACGAGCGGCGCGGTGAGGATGGACCAGACGAGGGCCCAGGCCATGAACAGCGAGGAGCGTACGGCTTTCATGGCGTTGTTTCCTTGAGGATGGCGTCGACCGCAGCGGAGAGGTCCTTGAATTCCAGCGTGCCTTCCGGCAGGTCGCCTTCTGCCTTGGTCTTTTCGCCCTTGCCGGTCAGCACCAGCATGGGCTGGCAACCGTAAACAGCACAGGCCTGCAGGTCGCGCAGCGAATCGCCAATGGCTGGCACGCCCTTGAGATCAATGTTGAGCGTTTCAGAGATGCGTTTGAACATGCCGGGCTTCGGCTTGCGGCAATCGCATTTCGAATCGGCCGCATGCGGGCAGTAGAAAATGGCGTCGATGCGCCCGCCAAGCACGGCCACCGCCTTGTGCATCTTGGTGTGGATATGGTTCAGCGTTTCCATGTCGAACAGGCTGCGCCCGACGCCCGATTGATTGGTTGCCACGACCACCTTGTAGCCGCACTGGGTCAGGCGGGCAATCGCTTCCAGACTGCCCGGGATCGGCTTCCATTCGGCCGGGCTCTTGATGAACTGGGCTGAATCGAAGTTGATGACCCCGTCGCGGTCGAGGATGACGAGTTTGGATGGCATGGCGTCCTCTCAGACTTAAGCGGACAGCTTGGAAATGTCGGCGACCTTGTTCATCGCCACGTGCAGCTTGGCGAGCAGGCCGAGACGATTGGCACGCAGGGCCGCATCGTCGGCATTGACCATGACGCCATCGAAGAAGGCATCAACCGGAGCACGCAGCGCCGCGAGGGCCTGCAGCGACTCGGTGTAGTCGCCGGTGACGAAGGCAGCGTCGGCCTGCGGCACGACATCGACGAGCGCGTCGTGCAGGGCGATTTCGGGAGCTTCCTTGAGCAGGGCGTTATCGACCGTCGGCTCGACCGGGTTCTCGACCTTTTTCAGGATGTTGCTGACCCGCTTGTTGGCGGCGGCCAGCGCGGCGGCTTCCGGCAGCGCGGCAAAGGCACGAACGGCGGCCAGGCGTTTGGGAATGTCGCCGAGGCGCTGCGGCCGCTGGCTGACCACGGCATCGACTTCCTGCGCCGTGTAGCCCTGCTCGCGCAGGCTGCCGGCAAGTCGGTCGTAGATGAAGTCGGCGAGCGCCGATTCGGCACTCTTGAAGCCGTCGACCGCAGCAAAGGCGCTGCCTGCCACGGTCAACAGGGAATTGAGGGCCAAATCGAGATTGCTCTCGCTGAGCATGCGGATCGTGCCCAGTGCGTGGCGACGCAGTGCGAACGGGTCGCGGTCGCCGGTCGGAATCTGGCCGATGCCGAACATGCCGACCAGCGTTTCGAGCTTGTCGGCCAGCGCGACGACCGTGCCGACTTGGCCGCGCGGCAGGCTGTCGCCGGCAAAGCGTGGCTTGTAGTGGTCTTCGATGGCATCGGCGATGTCGGCAGCCAGGCCGTCATGCTGGGCGTAGTAGCGGCCCATGATGCCCTGCAGTTCGGGGAATTCGCCGACCATGTCGGTCAGCAGGTCGGCCTTGGCCAGCACGGCGGCCTGTTCTGCCTGCAGCGCCAGGGTGTCGCCAGCCAGTGACTGACCGATGGCGCGGGCAATCGCGGCGACGCGCTGCATGCGCTCGCCCTGGGTGCCCAGCTTGTTGTGATAGACGACCTTGGACAGGCCGATGACGCGGGATTCCAGCGACTTCTTGCGATCCTGGTCGAAGAAGAACTTGGCGTCGGCCAGGCGGGGGCGGACAACGCGCTCGTTGCCGCCGATCACCGCACTCGGATCGGCCGGGCTGATGTTGCTGACGACGAGGAATTTGTTGGTCAGCTTGCCTGCATTTTCCACACTGTCGTCGAGCAGCGGGAAGTATTTCTGGTTGGCTTTCATCGTGAGAATCAGGCATTCCTGCGGGACGGCGAGGAATTCCTGTTCAAACTGACCGATTAGCACATTCGGGCGTTCGACGAGTGCGGTGACTTCGTCGAGCAGGGCGTCGTCGTCGATCGGCTTGCCACCAGCTTTGGCCGCTGCGGCTGCGAGCTGGCGGGCGATTTCGGCGCGACGCTCGGCAAACGAGGCGATGACGGCGCCTTCGCTGGCCAGCTTGGCGGCATATTCGTCGGCGTTGGCGAATACGATAGGATCAACGGCAGCTTCAAAGCGGTGGCCGTGCGTTTCGCGGCCGGAGTTCAGGCCGAGAATGGCGAGCGGGACGATGTCGCTGCCGTGCAGGGCAACGAGGCCATGCGCCGGGCGCACGAAATTGACGCTGCTCCAGCCGTCCTGCAACTGGTAGCTCATGACCTTGGGAATGGGCAACGCGGCGAGGGCGGCTTCAAGTGCCTTTTGCAGGCCTTCGGCCAGCGTGGCGCCCTTGGCCTGGCTTTCGTAGAACAGCACGTCAGCCTTTCCATCGTTTTCGCGGCGCAGATTCGGCACGCAGGAAGCATCGGCGCCGAGGGCGGCCAGCTTCTTGAGCAAGGCCGGCGTGGCGTTGCCGGCGGCGTCGAGGCCAACGGCGACCGGCATGAGTTTCTGGACGACCGGCTTGTCGGCGGCAACAGCGGCAACATCGGTTACGTGCGCAGCTAAGCGGCGCGGCGAGGCGTAGGCGGTGGTTGCTGCGGTCGACGCGGCTAAACCGGTATTTTTCAGCGAGGCGGCCAGGGTCTGGGCAAACACTTCGCCCAGTTTCTTGAGGGCCTTGGGCGGCAGTTCTTCAACAAACAGTTCAACGAGCAAATTATTCATTTTCATTTCCCCCCCGGGGGGCCCGGGGGGGTCCTCCCCAAAAAACCCCCGGGGGCGGGGGGGGGGGAAAAAACCCCCCTTCCCCCCCACCACCCAAGGGGCCGCGGGGGGGGGGAACAAAACACCCTGCTTCCTGTCCCCCTCCCCCCCCACCCCCCCCGCGGCGCGCGCCCGCACCGGGGGGGGGGGGGGGGGGGGGGGGGGGGGTGAGAGAAGAGAAAAAATTTTTTTTTTGTTTTTGGGCGGGCGCGGGGGGGGGGCGCGGGGGGGGCCCACCAAAAGGGGAGGGCGGGCTTCTCTCCTCTTCCTTTGGTGGGGGGGGTGGGGTCGGGGGGGGGGCGGCGGGGGGGGGGGGGGGGGGGGGGGGGGGGGGGGGGGGGGGGGGGGGGGCGGTTTCCGGGGGGGGCTGGGGGGGGGGGGGGGGTGGGGGGGTTCGGGGGGTTTTCTCGCGGGGGCTGGGGCTCCCCTTTCCCGGCCCCCGCCCCCCCCCACCGCGCCCCCTTGCCCGTCGGGGGTTGGGGCTCGGGCGGCGCGGGGGGGGGGGCAGGGGGGGCGCCCGGGGGCGGGGGGGCGCCGGCCCGCCGGCGGCCCCCCGAACTCCCCCGGATGATTTTCCCTCCTTTCGCACCTTTTTAGCACTTTCGGTAGGGACCGTCTGTCAGACGCTGCTTTGTGTTTCTCGGTTTTTGAGCACTAGGTTTTTTTAGGCCCATTTTTTTTACACGCCCCGGCCGCTTGCCCTCAGCAACCCCCCAAACCGCGCAACACCCAGAAATTCCTTCTGGCCGGGGTTGTTGGGGGGGGGGGGGGTGGGGGTGGGGGGGGGGGGGGGGGGGGGGGGGGGTTGGGGGGGGGGAGTTTTTTGAGGGATTTTGGTGGGTTGAAATTGGGGGGGGATGGATGGGGGGGGTAGCGGGGGGTGGTGGCGGGGGGGTAGCGGCGGGGGGGGGGGGGGTTCTGGCGGGGGGGGGTTGGCGCGGTTCTTGTTGGGGTTCCGCACTCCGCGGCCCGGGCTGGCGAGCGGCGGTCCCGGGGGTGCCTTATCCGGCTTAGGCAGCTTTCTTTTCAATCTGGGCGAGGACTTCAGCAGCCCATTCCTTGGGCGCCATCGGGAAGCCGAGGCGGGCGCGGGAATCGAGGTAGGCCTGGGCGACGGCGCGGGCCAGGTTGCGGATGCGGCCGATGTAGGCGGCGCGCTCGGTGACCGAGATGGCGCCGCGGGCGTCGAGCAGGTTGAAGGTGTGGGCGGCTTTCAGCACTTGTTCGTAGGCCGGCAGGGCGAGCTGGTTGCCCATCAGGTGCACGGCCGTTTCTTCATGTTTGCCGAAGGCGTGGAACAGGAAGTCGACGTTGCTGTGCTCGAAGTTGTAGGCCGATTGCTCGACTTCGTTCTGGTGATAGACGTCGCCGTAGGTCAGGCCTTCCGTCCAGGTCAGGTCGAAGACGTTTTCGACGCCTTGCAGGTACATGGCGAGGCGTTCGATGCCGTAGGTGATTTCGCCGGTGATCGGCTTGCAGTCGATGCCGCCGACCTGCTGGAAGTAGGTGAATTGCGTCACTTCCATGCCGTTCATCCAGACTTCCCAACCCAGGCCCCAGGCACCGAGCGTCGGGTTTTCCCAGTCGTCTTCAACGAAACGGACGTCGTTTTTCTTGAGGTCGAAACCGAGGGCTTCGAGCGAGCCGAGGTAGAGCTCGAGGATGTTGTCCGGTGCCGGCTTGAGGACGACCTGATACTGGTAGTAATGCTGCATCCGGTTCGGGTTCTCGCCGTAGCG
This sequence comes from Betaproteobacteria bacterium, assembly GCA_016705475.1. Classification (GTDB taxonomy): domain Bacteria; phylum Pseudomonadota; class Gammaproteobacteria; order Burkholderiales; family Rhodocyclaceae; genus Azonexus. The sequence continues at coordinate 167,314 of JADIYD010000007.1, forward strand.
GCCATCCTTCGGGCGGCGCGAGGGCTGCACGTAGGCGGCTTTCCATGGCTCCGGGCCAATGGCGCGCAGGAAGGTGGCGGTGTGGCTGGTGCCGGCGCCGACTTCCATGTCGTAGGGCTGAAGCAGGGCGCAGCCCTTGTCGCTCCAGTATTGCTGCAGGCGCAGGATGATTTCCTGAAACGTCGGTTTTTTGGTGGTGCTCATCGGATGCAATCGGTGATGTTCAGAGACTCATGATTTTACTTGCTTTTGCCATGGATGGCGCGGAACGAAGCCTGCTGCATACTGTCTTCCGGGTATCTGAATCGAAATCGGGAATGCAAATGGTGGAAACGACGCGTACGCAAAAAACAACGCTGGCCGGAGGCTGTTTCTGGTGCCTGGAAGCTGCTTTCGAGCAACTGGATGGTGTTGTCTCGGTGCTGCCTGGCTATATGGGCGGCCACGATCCGCGGCCGAGCTACGAAGCCGTGTGTGGCGGCGACACCGGCCACGCCGAAGTTGTGCAGATCGAATTCGACCCGGCGAAAATCGATTTCGAGACGCTGCTGACGGCCTTCTTCACGATCCACGATCCGACCACCCTGAACCGTCAGGGGCACGATGCCGGCACCCAATACCGTTCAGCCATCTTCTACCATGATGCCGACCAGCAAGCCGTCGCCGCAGCCATGATCGCCCGCCTCAATGGCGAGGGAATCTGGGGCTCGCCCATTGTCACCGAGGTGACACCGGCCTCGACCTTCTTCGTGGCCGAGGAATATCACCATCAATATTTTCAGCGCAATCCCTACCAGGGGTATTGCGTTGCCGTGGTGGCGCCCAAGGCGCTCAAGTTGCGCAAGGTCTTCGCGGAACGGCTCAAGGCCGGCTAGGCGATTCCGGGTCGATTCCACGGTCGACCGGGAAAAACGGCCAAAATTGAAATGCCTGTTTTGGCCGTTTTCTGGCGGCGCCATGGGCCCCGTTTGAGGATGGTTTGTTGCGGCGATGCAACACCAAATGCCCTGAAAGCAGGGTGCGTCATTGACAATAACTATATAAATCAATACACTGGAATTAATGCTGCGGTGCAGCATCGGTTTCCGTGGCGATTTTGTAGTCTGGCTGCGGTATCCAGCGCCCCCCATCTTGGGGCCTGGCCGGTGTCGTACCCCCTGTAACCGTTCGCTGTCGAAGACGCTTTTTGACAGTGGCAACAGTGAAGGAGGTCGCATGTTTACCTCAACAGTTTTACCTGCATCGATGTGGCGCTATTCCGAGCTTGCATCGTCCCTGTTCCAGAAGTGCCTGATGTTGGCTGGCGTGTTTTTCGTGCTGGCGCTGGTTGGCGTGCAAAGTGGCAATCCCACCATGCTTGGTGGCCTCAAGTCGCTGATCTCGGCGAACGAAGCTGTCGCGCTTGACGACGAACTGGCGGTCGAGGATATCGACCCTGCTACCGAGACCCTCAGTGCCCGCATGCGTGGCGCCATGGAATATGTCTCCAATCGCTATCGCGTTGCGCCGGATGCCCTCGAGCCAATTTTCGCCACGGCCCAGGCTGCCGGCCGGCAACTGCATCTCGATCCGCTGCTCATCATCGCCGTCATCGGCATCGAGTCGCGCTTCAACCCGTTTTCCGAAAGCGTCGTCGGCGCCAAGGGGCTGATGCAGGTCATGCCGCGTTTCCATCTCGACAAATTGCCGGAAGACGCTGACAAGGCCGCCTTCCTCGATCCGGTCATCAATGTCCAGGTCGGCGCCAAGGTGCTCAAGGAATCGATCCGCCGCAACGGCGGGCTGGAGAGCGGCCTGCAGCAATTTGCCGGGGCGATCGGTGATCCGGAGCGGCGCTACGCCACCAAGGTGCTGGCTGAAAAGCAGCGCCTCGAACAGGCTGTCCAGAAACTCAGGACAACCTGATTCCGCTTCAGTCCGGGGCGTTGACGAACTCGATCAACTCCCGGACGAAGCGTTCGCGCTGCCACTGGTGCGGCGAATGGTCCGTACCTTCGTAGATGCGCAGCACGGCGTTCGGGATATTGTCGGCGACGTACTGCGCTGTCGACGCATGGTAGAAATTGCTCTCGCCGCCATAGACCAGCAGGGTCGGTAGCGGAATCCTGGCCAGCACGTCGCGATAATCAGCGGCGGTCAGGCTCAGCCAGCAGTTGATCAGCGGTTCCGGGTCCTGCGCCTGCAGCGCGGCGCGCGAACGCTGCCAGCCGGTAGCGTTTTGCAGGTACTTTTCCTCAGCCCGCTTGTTGAGGCCGTGCGCCGTCAATTTAAGAACGCCCTCGGCAAAATCGTCGCGCAGCCACGAAACCAGCTCATTGCTGCGGTCAACCGGGAAATTTCCGTAAATTCCGTGCTCCCAGTCATCTGCTGTCAGCAGCTTGGGTGACTGGTCGATCAGGCAAAGCTTGCCGAGGCCATGTGTGCCGTGGTCGCGCAGGTATTGCCAGAGCGTCAGCGCGCCCATCGAATGGCCAACGGCCGTGGCGTCGTGCAGGCCGTAGTGGTCGATCAGATTTTTCAAGTCGCGCGCCATGCGCTCGACGGTCGCCGAGCCGGGATGAGCCAGCGTATGGCCGCCATGGCCGCGTGCATCCCAGCGAAAAACGCGGTGATGGGCGTTCAGCTCACCCAGAAAAGGGAACCATTCCTGGCTGCTCGACGTCCAGCCATGGAGCAGGATCAGCGGCGAACCCTCGCCGGAAATTTTGACGTGAATCTTCTCGCCATCGTCGGCCACAAAATGCGTCATCGGCTCACTCTTTGAAATCGTCAGGCCGCCAGTATAATCGCCGCCATCAATACGGAGGAGTATGGAAATGTTCGACTGGAGAGACTACGGCAACGGCATCATCGCCTTCGACGCCGGCTACGTGCGCCCCATCCTGGCCGCCATCCACATGATCGTCGACGACGGCCGCGTCGCCTTCATCGACACCGGCAGCAACGATTCGCTGCCCAACGTGCTCGAAGCGCTGAACAAGGTCGGCCTCGGTCCCGATGCTGTCGATTTCGTCATCCTCACCCACATCCACCTCGACCACGCCGGCGGCGCCGGCGCGCTCATGCGCGAATTCCCGAACGCCAAGCTGGTTGTCCACCCGCGCGGCTCGCGCCACATGGCCGAACCATCCAAGCTCGTCGCCGGTGTCACCGCCGTCTACGGCAAGGAATACGTCGACACCGTCTACGGCGACATCCTGCCCATCCCGGCCGAGCGCATCATCGACGCCCACGAAGGCCTGACCTTGCAACTCGGCAGCCGCGAACTGCTCTGCATCGACACGCCGGGCCACGCAAAACACCATATCTGCATCATCGACCGGAAAGCCGACGCCATCTTCACCGGCGACATGTTCGGCCTGTCCTACCGCGAATTCGACGTCGACGGCCGCCAGTTCATCCAGCCGACCACCAGCCCAACCCAGTTCGACCCGGCCGAAATGCGCGCCTCCATCGACCGCCTGATGAGCTACAACCCGCGCCTCATGTACCTGACCCACTACGCCCAGGTGCATGATGTCCCCGCCCGCGCCGCCGACCTCCATCGCCGCCTCGACGCCCACGTCGCCATCGCCGAAGCCCACGCCAAGGACGGCGAAACCCGCCACGCCGCAACCAAACAGGAGCTCACCGCCTACTTGCTAGCCGAGTTACGCGCCCACGGCTGCACGCTGCCCGATGCCACCATCTTTGATATCCTCGCCACCGACCTCGAGCTCAACGTGCAGGGCCTGACCTGGTGGCTGGATCACCAGGCTTGATTGACCTTGCCTTGAGCGAGGCCCGGCGTTCGCCGGATTCGCAACCCCACGGTCAACCGGGAAAAATGGTGAAAATCAGGAAGTTTTCGATGGCGCTGTTGCCAAAGTGGGCTAGCCCTTGGGGCGAAGTGATCTGATGGCCTAGCCCTGTTGCCGGGTGATCCTGTGAGGACTTCGCGCTGGGACGAGCAGGGGTCAGACCACCGACCACTCCGCATCTTCTTTCGACGGTGCGTGCAGTTTTTGCGTTCCACTCCCAAGTAAGCCATGAACCGATGTTGATCGCCCGCTTGAAGGCGTAGCACTGCTCAGCTTGAAACTCGAGACCTGCCGCTTCAGTTGATGCGCCTGTTCTTCGAGAGATTCTGCAGCGGCAGCCGCTTCTTCAACCAACGCGGCATTTTGCTGCGTGACTTCGTCCATCTGGGCGACGGCTTTGTTGACCTGTTCGATGCCGAGGGTCTGTTCGATCGAGGCGGCACTGATGCCGGCGACGATGGTGGACAGGCTGGAGATGGCGGCCATGACTTCGCTCATGCTCTGGCCCGCTTTTTCGGCCTGTTGGGTGCCGTGTTCGACCTTGCTTGCGGAATCCCTGATCAGCGCGGAGATTTCCTTGGCTGCTTGCGCCGTGCGCAGAGAGAGGGCACGGACTTCCGTGGCGACGACGGCGAAGCCCTTGCCCTGCTCGCCGGCGCGCGCCGCTTCGACGGCGGCATTGAGGGCGAGGATGTTGGTCTGGAAGGCAATGCCCTCGATGACGCTGATGATGTCGCCGATCTTGCGCGAACTGTCGCGGATCTCGAACATGGTGGCGGCCGAGGCATTGACGATTTCGCCCCCGCGCAGCGCGATTTCCGAGGCTGACTGGCCGAGGTGGTTGGCCCGTTTGGCGCTGTCGGTGTTTTGCTGGGCGGTGGCGGTGAATTGCTCGATGCTCGCTGCCGTTTCTTCGAGGCTGGAGGCCTGTTGCTCGGTGCGCACCGAGAGGTCGCTGTTGCCGGCAGAAATTTCCTTGGCGGCGGTCGAGATCATTTCAACGGCGCCGACGACGTTGCCGATCAGCACCTGCAGGTTGGCCACTGTGGTGTTAAGGCCATCGGCCGTTTCACCAAACAGTCCCGGGTAATGTGTTTCGATCTTGTGCGTCAGGTCGCCATCGGCCAGTGCTTGCGACACCGATGAAATGTCGGAAAGTGCCTGCCTGGCTGTGCTGCTCAGTCTGTTGAGCAGGTCGATCAGCGTTTTTGCATAGCCCTGCTTGCCCGTGGTGTCAATCTGATGCGTGAAATCCCCCTGTGCGGCGGCATCGACGATGGAACGAACCTCATCGACTACCTGCACGAGGGCGCTCACCGTGGCATTGACGGCGCTGGCCGTCTGCCCGAAGGCGCCGGGGTAAACCGCATCGACCTTTTGCGAAAGATCACCGGCAGCGAGTGCGGATGCGACGCGCGAAACGTCCTGCAGGCTGGTGTCGGTGACCACCATCAACTGGTTGAGGGCGACGGCGATTTCCTGGCCGAAACCTTGTTTGTCGTCCAGCTTGATCCGTTTGCCGAGTTGGCCTTTCTCTGCTGACTGGACCATTTGCCGGATTTCATCAACCAGGCCGCGCAGGCTGTCCTGCATCTGTTTCATGGCGGCCTGCATGCTCGTTGAGTCGCCTGGCTGAACGTGGACCGAACCGCTCAGGTCGCCGCGGGCGATGCGGTTGGCCACCTCGACCGTTTCTGCGGGTTCGCCGCCGATCCGGCGATTGAGCGACGTGGCCAGCGATTTCATACCAATCACAACGAATGTACAGCCCAGCATGATGGCGATGATTGAGATAATGCTGCTGTTCTGGCTGCTGCCCAACAGCTGCTTCATTGACCCTTCCGCAAACTGGCCGGCGACGCCGACCGTGTCCTCAACGCCGGTCCGGTGCGCCTCGTAGTGCAGGCGCATCTGCTTGAGCGAAGCTTCCAGCACTGGCTGATCCTGCGCGGCAACGGCCGGCAGGAAGTTCTTGTCGAGCTCGGCCCAGAACAGGTCGGCCTGCCGGCGCTGCTCGCCAAGCAGTTTATCTTTTACGCCAGCATCAAGATCGCTCTCGCTCCAGAAGGTGTTGCGATCGTCGTAATCTTCTTTAAGTTGGCGTAATTTTTCGATCAATTTTGGGCGCTGCTCTGCCGTCGCGCTAGCAATGTCGTAGGCGACCAGTTGGGCTTCGATGACATACAGCGGCGGCGGCAGAATATCGGCGACGACATCCTTCCCCTGTCCCATCAGGGTCGCGGCTGACGAGACTTTTTGCAGGGCGGCGATACCCACCGCTCCGACGATCAGCAGCACTGCGAAGACCTGAATGGAGATGACGCGCAGAAATTTGCGTAGCGACAAGTTCTCAAGGAATTGCATATTCGTTCGCCCAAAAGTGGAGTAACTGAGAAAAAACCATACATCGCAAATCTACGAAACTTCCACTTTATAGTGATTGAACTTGTTTGCCTATGGCTTGATTCATGCGGAATGAAACTAGACGGTCATATGAGAACACAGCCCCAGCGAGCAATTCCGCGGTCAACCGGCAAAAATGCCTAAATTTGAAATGGTTTCTGCTGCTTGCTTGCTGCAGCCAATCTCAGTCAGCCTGTCGGCGTCTTCCCGCGAAGCCAGCGACGCCGAGCGCCAGCATCAAGCCCAATGCCAGCCAGTTCCCGAAGTGGGCGAAGGGTGTCATGCCTTCGTGGGCTTGCACCTTGCCGTGCAGCACGCCGGTCGTGAAGGCGGGCAGGGTAGCGCTGACGCGGCCTTGGGCGTCGATGATGGCGGTCATCCCCGTATTGGTTGCCCGCAGCATGGGGCGGCCGGTTTCGGCGGCGCGCATCTGGGAGATCTGCAAATGTTGCGGCTGGGCCAGCGAGCGCCCGAACCACGCGGTGTTCGAGAGATTGGCCAGGATGCCGGCTTGCGGCAGGGTGCGGATGATCTCTTCGCCGAAGACGTCTTCGTAGCAGATGTTGGCCGCCACGTGCTGGCCGGCGACGGCGAGCGGGGTCTGGACTTCCGGGCCGCGCGTGAAGGCGGACATCGGGATGTTGGCGTAGGCCATGAACCACGCGAAGCCGGCCGGGATGAATTCGCCGAAGGGGACCAGATGGTTCTTGCTGTAAACCTGCAGCGGCGAGCTGCCAATGCTGACGGCGCTGTTGAAGTAGCTGTCGCCGACGCCGGTCAGGGTGCCGAAAATGATGTCGCCGTTCTGGCGTTTGGCCAGCGCCTTGAGTTCGTCGAGGTAGTCGGGCGGAATCTGGTCGAGGAAGACCGGGATGGCGGTTTCCGGCAGCACGGTGAGTTGCGCCGGGTTTTGCGTGATCAGCTCGCGGTAGAGGTCTAGGGTGCGGAAGAAGGCTTCCGGCCGGAATTTCATTTCCTGCGGCACGTTGCCTTGGACCAGCGCGACGCTGATGGGTTGGCCCACCGGTGTTGTCCACGCCACCTGCTGCAGGCCGAATCCGGCAAGGCCCAGCGCGGCTAGGACGGGCAGGCCGACGCGCCAGCGGGCGAGCAGGGCGCCGCTCAGCGCGACGAGCAGCGACAGGCCATGCACGCCAAGAAGCGGTGCGAAGCCGGCCAGGGGGCTGGGCGCCGCCTGCGAGTAACCGACGGTGAGCCACGGGAAGCCGGTGAAAATCCAGCCTTTCAGCCAGTCGACCGCAGCAATCAGCGCGGCGAAGAGCAGGGCTTGCCGCCAGAATGCCGTCGGCTGCCAGCGCTTGAAGACATAGCCCGCAGCCATTGGAAACAGCGCCATGACGGTGCAGAACAGGAAGGCGGCGGGCCCGGCCATCCACCACGGCATGCCGCCGAAGACGGAGAGGCTGACGTACACCCACGACACGCCGGTGAGGAAAAAGCCCATGCCGAAGGCCAGCCCGGTGAGCAGGCCCTGACGGGGGTTGTCGGCCTCGCGCAGCAGCACGAACAGGCCAAGCCAGACCAGCGGCGCCAGCCAGAACAGGCCGAAGGGGGCGAAGCAACCGACGCCGACGACACCGATGGTCGCAGCGATCAGATAGCGTGCTGCCCGTGATTTAGCCAGTAAGGTCTTGAGCACCGGCTTTGGGTTTGGGGGCCGGCGTCACCAGCAGGGTGTACAGACGGCGGCTGTCGGCGCGAAGCACCTGGAAGCGGAGGCCGTCGATGTCCATGACTTCGTTGCGCTTCGGCACGCGGCCGAGGTGGCGCAGGACGAGGCCGCCGACGGTATCGAATTCCTCGTCGGAAAACTCGGTCTTGAAGGCTTCGTTGAAGTCCTCGATTTCGGTGCGCGCCTTGACGCGGTAGCGCCCGGTGGAGTCGAGGCGGATGTTGTCGTGTGCTTCGTCGAAGTCGTATTCGTCCTCGATGTCGCCGACGATCTGCTCGAGCACGTCCTCGATGGTGACCAAACCGGCGACGCCGCCGTATTCATTGACGACGATGGCCATATGGTTGCGCGAGACGCGAAATTCGCGGAGCAGGACGTTGAGGCGCTTGGATTCGGGGATGAAGACGGCCGGGCGCAGCCAGTCGCGCAGGTCGAAATCCTTTTCGATCTGGATGCGCAGCAGATCCTTGGCGAGCAGCACGCCGAGCACCTTGTCGCGGTCGCCATCGACGACCGGAAAACGCGAGTGGGCAGCTTCGATGACAACGGGGACGATTTCGGTCAGCGGATCATCGACATCGATGACGTCCATCTGGGCCCGGGGAATCATCACGTCGGTGACACGGGTGTCGGAGGCGGCGAGCGCCCCTTCGATGATGGTCAGCGCGTCGGCGTCCATCAGGTTGCGCTCGTAGGCGCCATGCAGGATTTCCAGCAGCTGCACGCGGTCGTCGGGTTCGCGCAGCAGCAGGGAGGTCAGTCGTTCAATGAAACCGGGTTTACTGTCACTGTCCATAATGTTTAAACCGCATACGGGTCTGGATAACCCATGGCGGCGAGAATCTCCGTTTCTTCGTTTTCCATGGCCTCGGCATCATCGTCGTTGTCATGATCCCAGCCCTGCAAATGCAGCATACCATGCACCGTCAGGTGCGCGTAATGGGCGTCCAGCGGCTTGTTCTGCTCGGCCGCCTCGCGGGCGACAACGCTCGGGCAGATGACCAGATCGCCCGTCACCACCGGCTCCGTGTCGTACGGAAAGGACAGCACATTGGTTGCATAATCCTTGCCGCGATATTCGTTGTTCAGCGTCCGGCCTTCGTCGGCGTCGACCAGGCGGATCGTCACTTCGCCGCCGCCGACCAGCGCGGCGCGCGCCCATTTCACAAAGTCTGCGCGCAAGGGTAGCCCCTCACGGTTACAGACATATTGCACCGAGAGGTTAAGGCGTTTGCTTGGTGTGGGATTCATAGGCTTCGACGATGCGGGCGACCAGCGGGTGGCGCACCACGTCTTCCTTCTTGAAATGGGTAAAGGCCAGCCCGCGCACGCCCTTCAGAATGCTGATGGCTTCGTTGAGGCCGCTCTTGTGGCCCTTGGGCAGGTCGATCTGGGTGATGTCGCCAGTCACCACGGCCTTGGCGCCGATGCCGATGCGGGTCAGGAACATCTTCATCTGCTCCGGCGTCGTGTTCTGCGCCTCGTCAAGAATGATGAAAGCGTGGTTGAGCGTGCGGCCGCGCATGAAGGCGAGCGGGGCGATCTCGATGGCGCGCTTTTCGTAGAGCTTGCTGACGCGGTCGGCGCCCATGAGGTCGTAGAGTGCGTCGTAGAGCGGCCGCAGATAGGGGTCGATCTTCTGCGTCAGGTCGCCGGGCAGAAAGCCGAGGCGCTCGCCGGCTTCGACGGCCGGGCGGGTCAGGATGATGCGTTCGACGAGATCTCGCTCGAAGGCATCGACAGCGCTGGCGACGGCGAGATAGGTCTTGCCGGTGCCGGCCGGGCCGATGCCGAAGGTGATGTCGTGTTCCTGGATGTGCTTGAGGTACTCGACCTGGCGGGGCGTGCGGCCGTGCAGTTCGGTCTTGCGGGTGATCAGTTGCGGGCCGTCGATCGGGCCTTCGGCCTTGCGCGAAATGCGGCGCACCGGCGCGTTGAGGAATTCGATCAGGCCAAGCTGGATCTCATCGACGCCCAGCGGCTGGCGCGCCATGCCGTAGAAATGCTGGAGCGCATCTGCGGTCAACCGCGATTTTTCGCCCAAAATGGAAAATCGCTCGTTGCGACGCTTGATGACGACATCGAAGCCAGCTTCGATCTGGCGGATGTTTTCATCGAGCGGGCCGCACAGGTTGGCCAGCAGTGTGTTATCGACCGGCGTGAGGGCGATGTCCACCGGCCGGGTTTTCGGCGCCGGTTTAGTCTTCTCGGATGACAATTTCGCCTCTCAGCGTGTGCGATAGCGAAGACGTGATGCGGACATCGACGAAGGTGTTGATCAGCCGCGGATTGCCAGCGAAATTGACGATGCGGTTGTTGTCGGTACGCCCGGCCAGTTCATGCACGTCCTTCTTCGACGTGCCTTCGACCAGCACGCGCTGGATGCTGCCGACCATGGTCTGGCTGATGGCTTGCGCCTGTTCGTCGATGCGTTTTTGCAAACGCAGCAGGCGGGCCGACTTGACCGCTGCCGGCGTCGAATCGTCGAGTTCCAGCGCCGGCGTGCCGGGGCGCGGGCTGTAAACAAACGAGAACGAGCTGTCGAAGCCGACCTCGTCGATCAGCTTCATCGTCTTCTCGAAATCCTCGTCCGTCTCGCCGGGGAAGCCGACGATGAAGTCCGACGACAGCGAAATGTCCGGTCGTGCCGCGCGCAGCTTGCGGATGATCGACTTGTATTCGAGCGTTGTGTAGCCGCGCTTCATCGCCGCCAGCACGCGGTCCGAGCCGGCCTGCACAGGCAGGTGCAGGTGCGACACGAGTTTGGGCACGTTGGCGTAGGTGTCGAACAGGCGCTGCGTCATTTCGCGCGGATGCGAGGTCGTGTAGCGAATGCGCTCGATGCCCGGCACTTCGGCGATGTACTCGATCAACATCGCCAGATCGGCCTTCTCGTCCGTCTCGGCCATGTCGCCGCGATAGGCATTCACATTCTGGCCAAGCAGCGTCACTTCGCCGACGCCGTTGGCGGCCAGTCCGGCCACTTCGGTCAGCACGTCGTCAAACGGCCGCGACACCTCGCCACCCCGCGTGTAGGGCACGATGCAGAAGGTGCAGAACTTCGAGCAGCCTTCCATGATCGATACAAACGCCGAGGCGCCCTTCACTTCAGCCGGCGGCATCGAATCAAATTTCTCGATTTCCGGGAAGGAAATATCAACCGCCGCCTTGCCTTTCGCCTTGCGCTCGGCCATGAGCTGCGGCAAGCGGTGAAGCGTCTGCGGCCCGAAGACGATATCGACGTAAGGTGCGCGGGCGACGATCGCATCGCCCTCCTGGCTCGCTACGCAGCCGCCAACGCCGATCACCAGATCGGGATTGAGTTTCTTCAAATGACGGACCCGACCGAGGTCGTGAAAAACCTTCTCCTGCGCCTTCTCGCGTACCGAGCAGGTGTTGAACAGGATGATGTCGGCTTCTTCCGGATTGTCGGTTCGGACAATCGCCTCGGAGGCGTTGAGCACGTCGGCCATCTTGTCCGAATCGTACTCATTCATCTGGCACCCGAAGGTGCGGATGAACAATTTCTTGGGCATGGGTAACACTTCACAAATCGGTGGGTGCCGCTTAGGTCGTCACGCGGCACAAAAGTTCGCCATTATAGCTGAGCCTAAATTCGGTTGACCCGCCAAGGCTCGCAAACTATAATCCGCGCCCTCAAGCGTGGTGATGTAGCTCAGTCGGTTAGAGCGGTGGATTCATAACCCACAGGTCGGCAGTTCGATTCTGCCCATCACCACCAGAAATGCGAAAACCCGCTGATTCGTCAGCGGGTTTTTTCTTTTTCGGCGCCGGATTCTGGGCCGAAAATTGCTAGTACTACCTCGTGGTGTCGTCTTTCCGAAAGCGAGGTGCGTCATGCATGATTTTCCGAATTCATTTAATGCCAGCGCAAGCCTGACCGAAGAGGCCATGTTCTGGATACGTCTGGCGGCCTTCGCCGGCGTTTCGGAGTATGTGCTGTCGACGGGGGCTTCGTTGCAGGATGCGGAAGAGTGGTTGTTTGGCTATTGCTTGCCGGGCGATTTGCCGTCGCGCTTTGCCAGCCTGTCGGGCGGGGCTGCGAATCCGCGCATTTTGGTGCGATAGCGCTTGTCGGGTTGTCGACAAAGGCGAGAGAGCCAATGCACCGTCGATGTGCATTGGCTCCTGAAAGGGGCGGCTGATCGAATCGATCAGGCCGGCGCCGAACTGCGAATCAGGTGATCAAACGCGCTGAGCGAGGCGGTGGCGCCGGCGCCCATGGCGATGATGATCTGCTTGTAGGGCACGGTGGTGCAGTCGCCGGCCGCGAAGACGCCGGGTACGCTGGTCTGGCCCTTGGCGTCGATTTCGATTTCGCCGCGATTGGACAGGTTGACCGTACCTTTGAGCCAGTCCGTGTTCGGCAACAGACCGATCTGGACGAAGATGCCTTCGAGGTCGATGCGCTTCACTTCGTCGGTGTTGCGGTCCTGGTAGATCAGGCCGTTGACCTTCTCGCCGTTGCCGGTGACTTCTGTCGATAGCGCTTTGACGATGACCGTGACGTTGGGCAGGCTACGCAGCTTTTTCTGCAGAACGGCGTCGGCGCGCAGCTGGCCGTCGAATTCGAGCAGCGTGACATGGCCGACGATGCCGGCGAGGTCGATCGCCGCTTCGACACCGGAGTTGCCACCACCGATGACTGCGACGCGCTTGCCCTTGAACAGCGGGCCGTCGCAGTGCGGGCAATAGGCGACGCCCTTGCCGCGGTATTCCTGCTCGCCGGGCACGTTCATTTCGCGCCAGCGGGCGCCGGTGGCGAGGATGACGGATTTGCTTTTCACCGAGGCACCGTTTTCAAGCTTGATCTCAATAAGCTCGCCGGGCGTCAGTTGCGTTGCGCGCTGCAGGCTCATCACATCGACGTCGTAGTCCTTGACGTGTTCTTCGAGGCCCATGACGAGCTTGGGGCCGTCCGTGGCCTTGACCGAAATGAAGTTCTCGATGGCCAGCGTATCCATGACCTGGCCGCCGAAACGCTCGGCCAGCAGGCCGGTGCGGATGCCCTTGCGGGCGGCGTAGATGGCTGCCGCAGCACCGGCCGGGCCGCCGCCGACGATGAGGACGTCGTAGGCTTCCTTGGCGTTGATCTTTTCGGCATCGCGGGCGGCGGCACCGGTGTCGAGCTTGGCGATGATTTCTTCAATCGTCATCCGGCCGGCGCCGAATTCGGCGTCATTCACGAAAACGGTCGGCACGGCCATGATCTTGCGCCGCTCCACTTCCCCCTGGAACATGCCGCCATCGATCATCGTGCTGGTGATGCCGGGGTTGAGCACGGCCATGAGGTTGAGCGCCTGCACGACGTCCGGGCAGTTGTGGCAGGACAGCGAAATGTAGGTCTCGAAGTTGAAGGTGCCGGGCAGGGCCTTGATGGCTTCGATGACCGCCGCGTCGACCTTGGGCGGATGGCCGCCGGTCTGCAGCAGGGCGAGGACGAGCGAGGTGAATTCGTGGCCCATCGGGATGCCGGCGAAGGTGATGCGCGCTGCCTCGCCGGGCTGGCCGATGGCGAAGGAGGGGCGCAAGGCCGCTGTACCGTCTTCGCGCAGGCTGACTTTGGGCGAGAGTTCGGCGATGTCAGCCAGTAGGCCACGCATTTCCAGCGCCTTGGCACTATCGTCTAGGGTGGCGACGAGTTCGATCGGGCGTTGCAGTTTTTCGAGGTAGCCCTTCAATTGGGCCTTGATATTGGTGTCGAGCATGGCTGTTCTCTCAATTCTGAATTGCACTGGTTTTTTCCGGGTGACAAGGCATCCACGGTCAACCGCAAAAAACCGCTGAAATCCGAAGCTCAGGACTCGCTCCCCGAGCGGGGAGCGAGGGGGGGGGGGGGGAGCGGTGGCGGCAGTGGGCTAAGTCTTTAGATCTTGCCGACCAGGTCAAGCGACGGAGCCAGGGTGGCATCGCCTTCGTGCCACTTGGCCGGGCAGACTTCACCCGGGTGGGAGGCGGTGTATTGGGCGGCCTTCAGCTTGCGCAGGGTTTCGGAGACGTCGCGGGCAATCTCGTTGGAGTGAATTTCAACGGTCTTGATAACGCCGTCCGGGTTGATGACGAACGTGCCGCGCAGGGCCAGACCTTCTTCATCGATATGCACGTCGAAGGCACGGGTCAGGGCATGCGTCGGGTCGCCGATCAGCGGGAACTGGGACTTGCCAACGGCCGGCGAGGTTTCATGCCAGACCTTGTGCGAGAAATGGGTGTCGGTCGTGACGATATAGACCTCGGCGCCTGCCTTCTGGAATTCGCCGTAGTTGTTGGCGGCATCTTCGATTTCGGTCGGGCAGTTGAAGGTGAAGGCAGCCGGCATGAAGATCACGACGGACCACTTGCCCTTGAGGCTGGCTTCGGTGACTTCGATGAACTTGCCGTTGTGGAAAGCCTGGGCCTTGAACGGTTGGACCTGAGTGTTGATGAGCGACATTGTTTTCTCCTGGGTGGGTGTTGGTAATCGGGAACAACGCCATGGTAGGGGGGGTTGATCCATCAAGCCAATTGATTGGTCAAATACGGCTGATAGGCATTGTCTATGTCCGTGTTCTTGTTGGGCTGCTAAGCCAAAAGTACTAGTTCGTTTTTTCATTAGCACTACACATGCCCTTTCGGCGGTATGAAATTGATGTGCATCAATTGAACTCGCCGAGTGGATGCGGATCATTGCCAGCCATGGTGGCATTGGGCTGCCAAAGCTTGAGGAGGTAGGCCGGGTGAACATTTCCAGCGCCATTGTGTACGTTGCTCCAGAGCGCCTTGAAGAGGCTTGCGGAGCGCTTCTCCTGATGCCGGGGGTGGAGATCCATGCCCGGAGTCCTGAGGGCAAGGTGGTCGTCACTCTGGAGGATGACGACACGAACACGGCTGCGGATAAATATGTAGCCCTACATGGATTGCCCGGTGTCGCATCGGTCGCCATGGTTTATCAATACAGCGACGACGAATCAGTAGATACCGAGGAGGTAGAGGCGTGAAGCTCAATCGACGCGATTTCATCAAGGCCAACGCGGCAGCGGCGGCCATGTCAGCAGCAGGGTTGTCCGCGCCCGGTACGGCCGTGGCGCAGGGTAAGGAAGACATTCGCTGGGACAAGGCAGCCTGCCGTTTCTGCGGCACCGGTTGTGGTGTTCTGGTCGGAACGCAGGAAGGGCGCGTTGTCGCGACCCAGGGAGATCCGGATGCACCGGTCAATCGCGGCCTGAACTGCATCAAGGGTTATTTCCTGTCCAAGATCATGTATGGCGCCGACCGCCTGAAAACGCCTTTGCTGCGCATGAAGGACGGCAAGTACGACAAGAACGGCGACTTCGCGCCGGTCTCCTGGAAACAGGCTTTCGACATCATGGAAGAAAAGGCCAAGGCGACGCTCAAGGCCAAGGGGCCGAACGGCCTCGCCATGTTTGGCTCAGGTCAATGGACTGTCTGGGAAGGCTATGCTGCCGCCAAGCTCATGAAGGCTGGCTTCCGCACCAATAACCTCGATCCCAATGCCCGCCACTGTATGGCCTCGGCCGTTGCCGGCTTCATGCGCACTTTCGGCATCGACGAGCCGATGGGCTGCTACGACGACATCGAGCACGCCGACGCCTTCGTGCTCTGGGGCTCGAACATGGCCGAGATGCACCCGATTCTGTGGACGCGCATCACCGACCGCAAGCTCTCGAACAAGGGCGTCAAGGTTGCCGTGTTGTCGACCTTCGAGCACCGCTCCTACGAGCTGGCCGACATCCCGATGATCTTCACGCCGCAGACGGATCTGGCGATCCTCAACTACATCGCCAACTACATCATCCAGACCGGCAAGGTAAATCAGGCTTTTGTCGACAAGAACATCAATTTCAAGAAGAGCGCCACCGACATCGGCTACGGCTTGCGTCCGACGCATGCGCTGGAAAAGGATGCGACGAGCAACGGTTACCCCGGTGCCGACGGCAAGCCCAAGGGCGATACCGGCAAGTCCGAGCCGATCACCTTCGACGAATTCAAGAAGTTCGTTTCGGAATACACCGCAGAGAAAGTTTCCAAGCTGTCCGGCGTTTCCGAAAAGGATCTCAAGTCGCTGGCCGAGTTGTATGCCGATCCCAAGGTCAAGGTCGTGTCCTTCTGGACTATGGGCTTCAACCAGCACACGCGGGGCACCTGGGCCAACAATCTGGTCTATAACATCCACCTGCTGACCGGCAAGATTTCCGAGCCGGGCAACAGCCCGTTCTCTCTGACAGGCCAGCCGTCCGCCTGTGGCACGGCGCGCGAAGTCGGTACTTTCTCGCATCGTCTGCCGGCCGACATGGTCGTCACCAATCCTGAGCACCGCAAGCACACCGAAGAGCTGTGGGGCCTGCCGGATGGCACGATTCCCGATAAGGTTGGCTATCACGCCGTGGCCATGGCGCGGGCGTTGAAAGACGGCAAGGTCAATTTCTACTGGCAGCAGTGCAACAACAACATGCAGGCCGGTCCGAACATCAACGAAGAGCTCTATCCGGGCTGGCGCAAGCCGGAGAACTTCATTGTCGTCTCCGACCCGTATCCGACGGTCTCGGCGATGGCTGCCGACCTCATCCTGCCGACTGCCATGTGGGTCGAGAAGGAAGGCGCCTACGGCAATGCCGAGCGGCGCACCCAGTTCTGGCGCCAGCAGGTCAAGGCACCGGGCGAGGCTCGCTCCGATCTCTGGCAGGTCATGGAATTTGCCAAGCGTTTCAAGATGGAAGAGGTCTGGCCGGCCGAATTGCTGGCCAAGGCACCCAAGCTGAAGGGCAAGACGATGTATGACGCGCTCTTTGCCAACGGCGTGGTCAACAAATACAAGACCAGCGAAACCGCTGCCGGCTTCGATAACGATGAGTCCAAGCACTTCGGGTTCTATGTTCAGAAAGGCCTGTTCGAGGAATATGCTTCCTTCGGTCGCGGTCACGGTCACGACCTGGCGCCATTCGATACCTACCACCAGGCGCGTGGTCTGCGCTGGCCGGTTGTTGGTGGCAAGGAAACGCTGTGGCGTTTCCGCGAAGGTTATGACTCCTACGTCAAGAAGGGCGAGGGCGTTAAGTTCTACGGCCACAAGGATGGCAAGGCAGTCATTTTTGCGCTGCCCTATCAACCGCCACCCGAGTCACCGGACAAGGAATTCGACCTGTGGCTATCGACCGGTCGCGTCCTTGAACATTGGCACACCGGCACGATGACCCGTCGCGTCCCCGAGTTGTACAAGTCCTTCCCGGATGCGGTGCTCTTCATGCATCCGGACGACGCCAAGGCACGTGGTCTGCAGCGCGGCATGGAGGTCAAGATTGCCTCGCGGCGCGGTGAAATTCAGTTGCGTGTGGAGACTCGTGGTCGGAACAAGCCGCCGCGCGGCTTGGTCTTTGTGCCCTTCTTCGATGCTGGTCGCCTGATCAACAAGTTGACGTTGGATGCGACTTGCCCGATTTCCAAGGAAACCGACTACAAGAAATGCGCCGTCAAGGTTACACGGGCTTGATCGAACGATAGACACCACGGTTGGCTGATTCCACGGTCAACCCGAAAAAATGAGCGAAAAAGCGACCGGCGGTAAAAACCCCGGTCGTTCATCGGAGGGAATGAATATGAGATTGATCACTGCTCTGGCTTTGGCTACCGGCATGCTCCTGGGGGGAGTGGCCGGCGTCAGCGCCCAGGAATTGCGAGTGAATGAGATCGGCATCGAGTCGATCGAGGGAAATCCGAAGGTTGATATGTTCCGGGTCGAAAAGGACCAGGCGACCATTCCACGTAACTTCCAGAAACAACCGCCGCTGATTCCGCACAGCATCAAGGGCTACAACATCACGCAGAATTTCAACAAGTGCATGGACTGCCACTCGAAAGAACGTGCCGAGGAAACCGGCGCAACCAAGGTGGCCAAGTCGCACTATCTGGACCGCGAAGACAAGAAGCAATCCAACATTTCTCCGCGCCGCTATTTCTGCATGCAGTGTCACGTGCCACAGTTCGACGCCAAGCCGCTCGTCGCCAATACCTATAAGCCGGCTGCCAAGAAGGGGGAATGATGAGTCTCGATAAATTCACGCCCGCATGGGTCAAGCGCATCGGGCTGGTCACCGTATTTGGCCTGTTTGCTGCCGGTGTTGTGTTCTGGGGTGGCTTTAACTGGGCGCTCGAGGCAACCAACAAGGAGTCGTTCTGTATTTCTTGCCATGAAATGGAGGAGAACGTCTTCCGCGAGTACCAGAACACGATCCACTACACCAACCGCACCGGTGTGCGCGCCACTTGTCCTGATTGTCACGTGCCCAAGGAATGGGGCCCGAAGATGGTCCGCAAGATTCAGGCGTCCAACGAAGTGCTGCACAAGGTTCTGGGTACGATCGATACCCCTGAGAAATTCAACGCCAAGCGCGGACAGCTCGCTCAGAACGAGTGGAACCGCATGAAGGCAAATGACTCGCAGGAGTGTCGCAACTGCCACCGCTACGACTACATGGACTACACCGAGCAGGGCAACCGTGCGGCAAAGCAGCATCCGATAGCCTTTACTGAAGGCAAGACCTGCATCGACTGCCACAAGGGTATCGCTCACCAATTGCCGGCCATTGACCAGCATATTGGCAAGCAGAATGACGGCGCAGTGGCTATCTCGCACGGTGAAAAACCGGCTGAGCAGGCCAAGGAAGAAGCGAAGCCGGCGACCAAATAATCCGGTTGCCGATGGCATCAAGACAAACCCGGCCGTGTGCCGGGTTTGTTGTTTGCTGACCAAATACCCTGCTGGACGTATGAATATTGCAAATAATCGTGCATTCGCCCGCAAATAGGCGCTCTTGGGCCAAGACTTATTGAAAAAGGTGTGCTACTTTTATCGTGCTGCCGTTCCGACGGCCAGTTTTCTTAAACATTGATAGGTAACTAGGAGGCACTTAGATGAATAAATCCGAGCTGGTCGAAGTTGCTGCAAAAGAAGCTGGTATAACCAAGGCTGCTGCTGACAAGGCGCTGTCGGCCATCATCGGCGCGGTGGTCAAGACCGTGACTGCGGGGGAGTCTGTTACACTCGTTGGCTTCGGTACTTTCAAGTCCGCCAAGCGCGCAGCGCGCACCGGCAAGAATCCAAAAACCGGCGCCACGCTGAAAATTCCCGCTACCACGGTTCCGAAATTTACTGCTGGTACGGCTTTCAAGGCCTCGGTCGCTGCAAAAAAGACCGCCGCCAAGAAGAAGTAATCCGGTGTTATGGAATGCGGGGTTCGTCCTTGACGGGCTCCGCTTTTTTTAAGTTGCAATGAATAATCCGAATCCTGAAAATCCGCCCGAAGCTCCCGTTGTCGTAGCGCCGCCGCCCGATACGCGTCGTCGCCTGCGTGACCTCCTGTCGATCCCCGAGCGTGATCGCACCGATGAGCAGTGGGACGAAATCATCGAGCTGGAAATCCAGCTTGCTCCCGGCAACCGTGTTTCCGGCAATGAGCCGCTTGGCGGCAATCCAGGCCGCAGTAACATGCAGCATGGCAAACCCGGCGGAAATGCCGGCGCTGGCGGAGGCGTTGGTCAACAGCAGAAGAAACATCGTCCGCGCACCAACAACAATCGCCGGCCTCGCCAGAACAAGCCGCAAACGGGCGGTGGTGGCGGAACGCCCGCCTGATCTGCTTGTTTCATTCTCGTGAAGCGGCATAATCGCCGTCATGCAGCATTTTGATCTGATCATAGTTGGCGGCGGGCTGGCTGGTGCCAGCTTGGCCTTGGCGTTGCGCGATACCCGCCTGCGTATTGCCCTCGTTGAAAATCAACCGCCGCGCCTTCCGAACGGCTGGGACGCGCGAATTTATGCGATCAGTCCGGCCAATGTCGCGTTCCTTGAGTCCATCGGCGCCTGGCGGCATCTTGATTCAGCAAGAATGGCGCCCATTCGCGCCATGCAGATTCACGGTGATGCCAGCGGCAGGTTGGACTTTTCGGCTTTCGAGACAGGGGTTCCCGAACTGGGCTGGATTCTCGAGTCATCGCAGATGGCCTGTGAGTTCTGGGAAAGTGCCAAGCGGCAGGGAAATCTGACGCTTTTTTGCCCGTCACGGCCGGATAGCCTCGAGTTCCGCCAGGATGCTGCCGTCCTTCGTCTGAGCGATGGCGCCGTGCTGTCAGCGCGCCTTCTTGTTGGTGCTGATGGCCGGGATTCCTGGGTGCGGCGCACGGCGGGGCTTGCCGAGGTCAATACGCCGTATGGGGAGAAAGGCCTTGTGGCCAATTTCACCACGGAAAAATCGCACAACCACACAGCGTTCCAGTGGTTTCGCAACGATGGCGTGCTGGCCTATCTTCCTTTGCCGGGGAACCGTATTTCCATCGTATGGTCAACGCCAGATGATCATGCGGACGAACTCTGTGCGTTACCTTCCGAACAGTTTTGCGAACGGGTTGCCGAGGCTGGGGGGCGTACGCTCGGCAAACTGGAATTGCTTACGTCGCCGGCAGCTTTTCCTTTGCGCTTGATGCGTGTGCCGCAAACAGTCGCTCCGCGACTGGCGCTGGTAGGTGATGCGGCGCACGGGATTCATCCTCTGTCAGGGCATGGAATCAACCTTGGTTTCCAGGATGCCATGGCACTTGCTGGTCAACTGGCTGCAACACAGCCGTGGCACGATATTGGTCAGGAGCGCTTCCTGCAGCGATATCAGCGTGTCCGGCGCGAAGAGACGGTATTGATGCAGACTGCAACTGATAGCCTGCGTCGTTTGTTCAAGGAGTCGCCGCCTGGCTTGCGCCCATTGCGCAACCTTGGGCTGGATGTGGCCAATGGACTTCCTTTAATCAAGAATGCCCTGGTGCGGTATGCTCTCGGCGCCCTATAGGAGAATTGCATGTTGAAGAAAATGTTGCCGATGGCCTTCGCGATGGCGTTCAGTTTGAGCGCTGCGGCTGATGAAGCCGATATTCGCAAGCAGATGGAGGCCAAGCTCGGCACCAAGGTGGAAAGCGTCACGAAGTCAGGCTACCTTGGGCTTTACGAAGTCTACGCTGATGGCAATATTTTCTATACCGATGAAAAAATGTCGGCCATCGTGGTCAGCGGTCAGTTGATCGATGCCAAAACGATGAAGAATGTGACCGACGAACGCATGAAAAAACTGACGGCAATCAAGTTTGGCGATTTGCCGCTGGATCGTGCCATCAAGCAGGTTCGCGGAGATGGCAAGCGCGTGCTGGCTACCTTCGAAGATCCCAATTGCGGCTATTGCAAGCGCCTGGCCAAGGATTTGCTCAAGCTCGACAACGTCACGGTCTACACTTTCCTTTTGCCTATCCTCTCGGAAGACTCCGTTCGCAAGTCCAAGCAGATCTGGTGTTCCGGTGACCGTGCCAAGGCATGGAATGACTGGATGGTCGATGGCAAGAGCCCATCCGGTCGCGAAGATTGCGATACCGCTGCGGTTACCAAAAATCAGGAATTCGGCCGCAAGCTCAACATTACTGGCACTCCGACCATGTTCTTTGCCGACGGCGAGCGGATTCCCGGTGCCATACCGCTGGCTCGTATCGAGCAAAAACTCGGCCAGATCAAGTAGCCTCTCGATCTTGGTGGACGGGCGCATGCTCGGCGCCTATTGTGATATGTCCATTCGGAAGGCATGATCCCCGAATGAACATATCCTCCTCCGGACAAAAGATAGGTCGTGCGTTCGGACCGCGTGTTCGGCTAGTACTCTTTTTTGTCGTAACCTGGCTGGGTTTCGCCCTTTTGTTGGCATTTTTGCTGAACGAAGGGCGGCGCGAGGCAGAGCAAAAAGCACCCTCTGACGCTCTCGGTGTCACCTCGCTGCTGGAGGCTCGTTTAGTCGCGACAATGCGACGCCTTCAGGGCAACCTCGAACATATCGCGGCCTCGCTGCCGCAGGATGCTTTCAAACCCGCTGCGCTCGGGCGCTATCGGGATACGGTTGTCAATGAATTGGGCTATTTGTCCAAGCAGTTTCCGGAGCTTGGCGGCTTTGGGGTTCTGGACGCTTCAGGCCACTTTCTCTACGCCTCAGGCGTTGTCCAGCATGCCCCGGCGAGTGCTGATCACGTTTTTTTCAACGTGCCCGGGGCGCAATCCGGGGGCGGTCTTAATTTTTCCGGTGCGATTTTTGACAACCAGTCCGGGCGTACATTCGTATTTGCTTTCCAGTCGGTACGCGATGCTCAAGGGGACTTGCTCGGCGTCGTGGTGGCTCAACTTGATCTGGATGTGCTGGCCAAGGCGTTAGAGGCAATCAATGTTGGCCCAAAGGGTGCCGTCGCGGTTTGGCGGGCCGATGATGGTCGCCGGCTTCTGCAGGTCCCAGCCATTCCCGGTCAGGTGGATCAGGTTAATGCCGCTCATCCCTTGCAAAGGCTGATTGAGTCCGGGGAGAAGAATGGGAGTGTGCGCGTGCCGGGGGCGCTCGATGGGGTTGAGCGGGTGTATGCCTTTCAGCGCCTCGCCGACTATCCCTTCTATGTGTCCGGAGGGGTGGCGGTCGATGATTATCTGGCTGAGTGGCATCAAACCCGATGGATAGCTGCTGTATCCGCACTCCTGCTATTTCTTTTCCTCTCACTTGTCCTCATTCGCTTGCTTCGTGCTGAGAACGAGGAGGAGGTCATAGCCAGAAAGTTATCGCAGAGTGAAGCCCGCTATCGCATGCTGGCTGAAAATAGCCATGATGTCATTTGGACGCTCGACATACCGTCGCGGCGCTACACCTATGTCAGCCCTTCCATTACCGACATGTGCGGCTATTCCCCAGAGGAAATTGTCGGTCAGTCCATTGATGCCCGCCTGACGTCGGAATCAGCTTCGCGGCTGGCACGGGAAATTGACCAGCGCTTGCGGCGAATTGCTGCGGGTGACAAGTCAGCGAGTGTTGTGGTCAGCGAACTGGAGCAGGTTTGCAAGGATGGCGAGGTTGTTTCGACTGAGGTTGTGTCAAGTTATCTGCAGGATGCAGATGGCGTCGCGCATACGATTCTGGGCATTACGCGTAACGTCAGTGAGCGCAAGGCAGCAGAGCTTGCATTGCGGGAAACGAACCGGCAGCTCCATGCGCGGATCGAGGAAATCGGTCGCCTGCAGGTGGCGCTTCAGGAACTCGCCGTGCGCGATAGTCTGACCGGGCTTTACAACCGGCGCTACCTCGACGAAACCCTGGAGCGCGAAGTTTCACGCGCGCGTCGCGAAGGAAACCCGCTGTCGCTGGTCATGCTGGACATCGACTACTTCAAGCGGGTCAATGATACCTACGGGCATCAAGTCGGGGACGAGGCATTGCGCATGCTGGCGAAGACCTTGTTGTCGGATGTCCGGACGGAGGACGTGGCCTGCCGATACGGTGGTGAGGAATTTCTCATCCTGCTCCCGAATATGCCGCTGGAAACAGCTATCCAGCGCGCCGAGGCTTGGCGGGAGGCGATTGAGGGCCTCTCCGTTGTGCTCGGTAACTTCCATATCACCTTTACGATTTCTCTCGGGGTGGCTGCCTATCCCGAGCATGGCAAAACGCCGGACGACCTGACCCGCTGCGCTGATCAGGCGCTGTATCGGGCCAAGCACGAGGGCCGTAACCAGGTATCGGTCTTTACTGACTGATTGTCCTGCGGCCGGCTGACGGCCGTAACGTTGGCATGGCCACCGTTTGCATTCCACTTTTTACCACGCCGGCATGGGCGGCGCTGGAATGGTTTTTGATCCCCCTCAACTCCTGATAAGTCACTTTAAGTGTCAATGTTCTCGCATTGATTTTTAAGGGTAATTTTTTGCAAAAATTGCCTCGGCAATCCTTCGTAAGTCCTTGTTGTGTAAGAAAAAATCCCAATTTCTCGCTTGACTGAGCAGTGTTGTTGTTCTAAAGTGGGAAAACGTGTTGAAAAGTGGGTAAACGGGGAGCGAGACGAGGGATGTTCGAAGGCGCGGCAGCACTGAATCTGGATGCGAAGGGACGGCTTGCCATACCGGCAAGACACCGTGAGTCCCTGCTTGCCGCCAGCGAAGGCTCGCTGGTCCTGACTGCTCATCCGCATCGCTGTCTGCTGCTTTATCCCTCGCCGGCCTGGCAGCCGATTCGTGAGCAGATCCTCAAGGCCTCGAGCCTTGATCCGCGTTCGGCGTCGATCAAGCGCGTGCTGGTGGGCAATGCTCGTACCGAGGAACTGGATTCCGCTGGTCGCATCCTGGTTGCGCCGGAGTTGCGCGAGTACGCCAAGTTCGAGAAGACGGTCTATCTGGTGGGCATGGGGTCGCACTTTGAAATCTGGAGCGAGGCCGGCTGGAGGCAGCAAAACGACCTGGCTGCTGAAGCGCTGTCCGGCGATCTGCCGCCGGGCTTCGGAGACCTTGTCCTGTGACCCGCGGTGCCGCCCATGTGACGGTACTGCTCGAAGAGGCGGTGGATGCGCTGGCGATCAAAGCCGACGGCATCTACGTTGACGCCACTTTCGGGCGTGGCGGCCATAGCCGCCGGATTCTTTCCGCGCTGAACGAAAAAGGCCGTCTGGTGGCCGTTGACCGTGACCCGCAGGCTGTCGCCGCGGGTGCGGCTATCGATGATTCCCGGTTTTTGCTCGTGCACCGTGCTTTCGGCGAATTGGCCGAGGCGGCGGACGAGGCTGGTGTAAGTGGCGTGGATGGGATTTTGTTTGATGTAGGGGTGTCGTCGCCGCAAATCGACGACGGGGAGCGCGGCTTCAGCTTTCGCTACGACGCGCCGCTCGACATGCGTATGGATACGACGCAGGGCGAGACGGCGGCCGAGTGGCTGGCGCGGGCCGAGATAAGAGACATCACGGAGGTCATTAGAAATTATGGCGAAGAACGGTTTGCTTTCCAGATTGCAAAGAAGGTTGTGGCTGCTCGGCTCGAACAACCTATTGTCACAACAGGTCAGTTCGCGGCCATCGTACGCGAGACCGTGCGCACCCGTGAGCCAGGGCAGGACCCGGCGACGCGCAGCTTTCAAGCTCTACGGATTCATATCAATCAAGAGCTCCGCCAGCTGGAAGTAGCACTGCCGCAGGCGCTCGGCTTGTTGAAGCCGGGTGGCCGACTGGTCGTCATCAGCTTTCATTCCCTCGAAGATCGCATCGTCAAGAACTTCATGCGCAACGAATCGGTCGCTGACGATCTGCCCAAGGGCTTGCCTTTGCGCGCTGATCAGTTGCCGAAGCCGAAGCTGCGTTTGGTTGGCAAGCAGATGAAGGCGTCAGCGATGGAAGTTGCTGCCAATCCGCGGGCGCGCAGTGCCGTGATGCGCGTGGCCGAGAAACTGTAATGCTGCGTTTCAATGTGATCCTCCTCCTGGTTGTCGTCTTTTGCGCGCTGGGTGTTGTTACCTCCCAGCACCGTGCGCGCAAGCTGTTTCAGGCGCTCGAGGCAGAGCAGGAGCGGGCGCGCCAGCTTGATGTCGAGTACGGCCAGTTGCAGCTTGAGATGTCTACCTGGGCAAATCACCCGCGCATCGAAAAAATTGCCCGTGATCGTCTGCACATGGTTACGCCCAGTTCGGCCGTGGCCAAGGGAGTGCGCTGATGGTCGTGCGTCGTCGCCCGCAACGCGGTCACCGATTTACCGAAAGCCCGGTGCTCCAGTTGGCCCTGCAGGGCTGGCGTTCGCGCACCGTTGGGCTATTGCTCATGGCGGCCTTTCTGGCGCTGGTGGCGCGTGGCTTCTACTTGCAGGTCATCAACAACGACTTCCTGCAGCAGAAGGGCGATTCGCGCTATCTGCGCGATATCGAAATTTCCGCTTCGCGCGGCAAGATCGTCGACCGCAATGGCGACATGCTGGCCGTGTCGACGCCGATGAAGACTATCTGGGCCATTCCGGCTGATGCGCGGACGATGAGTGGCGAGCAGAAGCGCCAGCTGGCCGGTCTGCTCAGCATGAACGTGCGCGAGCTGGACGGCAAGATTGCCACTGAAAAAACTTTCGCCTTCGTCAAACGTCAGGTTTCACCGGAAACCGCTGATCGTATCGGGGCCCAGAAATTTCCCGGCGTGCATCAGGAAAAAGAATATCGCCGCTTTTACCCGACCGGCGACATGACGGCGCACATCGTCGGCTTTACCGGCGTGGACGACAAGGGCCTGGAGGGCGTCGAGCTGGCCTTCCAGAACAGCCTGCTCGGCCGTCCGGGCAGCCGCACCGTGATCCGTGACCGGCGTGGCAACATCGTCGAGGATGTCGGCGCGACCAAGCCGCCGCAGGATGGCAAGGACGTGCGCCTCGCGCTCGATTCGAAGATCCAGTATCTGGCCTACAGCCAGCTCAAGGAAGCGATCGAGAAGCATTCGGCCAAGGCCGGCGGCGCCGTGGTGATCGACGCACGCAATGGCGAAATTCTCGCCCTGGCCAATTGGCCTACCTACAACCCGAATAATCGCGAGCGCCTGTCCGGCGCTCAGTTGCGCAATCGTGCGATCACCGATACCTACGAGCCGGGTTCGGTCATGAAGCCGTTTACAGCAGCGCTGGCGATTGAGCGCGGCAAGCTGCGCTTCGATACGGTGATCAATTGTGCGCCCGGCAAGATGACGATTGGCTCGGCGACCATTTCGGATGCCCACCCGCACGGCGCCCTGACTGTCGCACAGGTCATCCAGAAGTCGTCGAATGTCGGCACCGCGAAGATTGCGCTCGGCTTCTCGCCCAAGGAAATGTGGGAGCTGTTTGATAGCCTGGGTTTCGGCCAGGCGCCGAACCTCGGTTTTCCGGGTGAGGTGAATGGTCGCCTGCGGCCGTGGAAAAACTGGCGGCCGATCGAGCAGGCCACCATGTCCTATGGCCACGGCATCGCCGTCAGCCTGATCCAGATGGCGCGCGCCTACACCGTATTTGCCCGCGATGGGGAACTGGTGCCGCTGTCGCTGGTCAAGGTCGATGATGCGCAGCCGCACGGCGCCCGCATCTTCTCGTCGCAAACGACGCGCGAATTGCGCGCCATGCTCGAAATGGCCGCCGGGCCAGATGGTACGGCGCCGAAAGCGCGCGTCGCCGGTTATCGCGTCGGCGGCAAGACCGGTACCGCCTACAAGATCGAAGGCGGCGTCTATGCCCGCAAATACATCGCTTCCTTCGTCGGCATCGCCCCGATCAGCGACCCGCGCCTGGTTGTGGCGGTGATGATCGACGAACCGACGGCTGGTGGCCATTACGGTGGCGATGTCGCCGGGCCGGTTTTCTCGGCCATCACGGGCGGCGCCCTGCGCACCCTCGGCGTTCCGCCGGATGCGCCGATTCAGGTTGCCGATGCCAGCGCTGGAAAGGCGAGCGCAGGGCCGCCAAGGGCGGCGCGCCGCGCGACCACGCCGCGCGAACTTCTCGACCAGCTCGAAGCCATGGGCGTTGTGCCAACCGGTGTGGCCGACGACAGCCGTCAGGTGCTGCCGGGTGATCTGTTCCTGGCCTATCCGGGCGATCTGGCTGATGGCCGTCGCTACATCGCCGATGCGTTGGCGCGCGGTGCTGTCGCCGTGTTCTGGCAGCCCGGTGGCAATTTCGATTTTGGCCAAAATTTCCCGTTGACCGTGGGAATGTCGGTCGAAGCCCTGCGCCAGCTGGCCGGTCCGCTGGCGCACGCCGTTTATGGCCACCCCAGCGAAGGCCTGTCGCTGATCGCCATCACCGGCACCAATGGCAAGACGACGATCAGCCAGTGCCTGGCCAAAGCCTACGCCAAACCCTGCGCGATCATCGGTACGCTCGGCGCCGGATTTCCGGATGCGCAGACTGAAACCGGCTTCACGACGCCCGAGGCGACGACCCTCATGCGCTATCTGGCGCAGTTCCGCGCCGCCGGTGCGGCAGCCTGTGCGCTGGAAGCCAGTTCCATTGGCATCGAGGAGGGCCGCATGAATGGCGCCCGCGTCGATGTCGCCGTATTCACCAACATCACGCGCGATCACCTCGACTACCACGGCACGATGGAGGCCTATGCCGAGGCCAAGAAAAAGCTCTTCCACTGGCCGCGCCTGCGCACGGCGGTGATCAATCTGGACGACGAGTTTGGCCGCCTGCTGTCACGCGAAACGACGGCGATGCGCATCCTCGGCTACGCCATTGGCGAACAGCGCCGCGACTACCCGGCCTTGGTGCGTGCCGAAAACCTGGTGGATACGCCGTTTGGCCAGCGTTTCAGCCTGGTTCTGCCGAATGGTCGGGCCACGGTCGATACCGGTCTGGTCGGTCGTTACAACATTTCCAACCTGCTCGCCATCGGCGCCGTGCTGCATGACGCGGGTATTCAGCCAACCGAGGTAGCGCGTCGCCTGTCCGAACTGACGCCACCGCCTGGCCGCATGGAACGCGTCGGCGGCAACGGCGAGCCGCTGGTCGTCGTCGATTACTCGCATACGCCGGATGCGCTTGAAAACGCCCTGATTGCGCTGCGCCCCGTGGCTGATTCGCGGGCCGGCAAGCTCTCCGTCGTTTTCGGTTGCGGTGGTGATCGCGATCCGGGCAAACGTCCGCTCATGGGCGAAGTCGCGGAGCGTCTGGCTGACCGTGCGCTGGTGACCAGCGACAACCCGCGCAGCGAACAAGCGCAGGCCATCATCGACGCCATCGTGGCCGGCATGACGAATCCCGAAATCGAAGCGGACCGCGCCGTCGCGATCGAACGCGCGATTCTTGAGGCCGGCTCGGCCGACGTGGTCCTGCTGGCCGGCAAGGGCCATGAAAACTATCAGGAAATTGCCGGCATTCGCCATCACTTCTCCGATATCGAGCAAGCCGGCGCCGCGCTGGCCTTGCGCCGACCCAACAACAAGGAGGTAGCGGCATGAAGTGGCTGCTTTCACAAGTCGCCCAGGCGACCCATGGCCGTCTGATTGGCGCCGATGTCGAGGTGACCGGTGTGTCGACGGACACCCGTACGGTTACCGACGGCCAGCTCTTCATCGCCCTGAGCGGCGAGCGTTTCGACGCGCATGATTTTCTCGATCAGGCCGTGGCCGCTGGCGCCGCTGCCTTGCTCGTGTCGAATGAAAGCAAGGTGCCGGCTGGCGTCTCGGCCGTTGTCGTCGATGACACCCGCCTCGCCCTCGGCCGCTTTGCAGCCGCCTGGCGCGCCCAGTTCGATTTGCCGGTGATCGCAGTGACCGGCTCCAATGGCAAGACGACGACGAAGGAAATGATCGCCTCGATTCTGAAGGCAGCCTTCGGCGCCGCCGTGCTCTCCACTCGCGGCAACCTCAACAACGACATCGGCCTGCCGCTGACACTGCTTGGGCTGCGCGCCTCGCATCGCGCTGCCGTTATCGAGATGGGCATGAATCGCCCGGGCGAAATCGCCTACCTGACGTCGCTGGGTGCTCCGACCGTGGCGATGGTCACCAACGCCCAGCGCGCCCACCTTGAAGGCATGGGCGATCTGGACGAAGTGGCTCGCGAGAAGGGCAGCATTTTTGGCGGCCTGCAGCCGAATGGCGTCGCCGTCATCAACGCCGATGACAACTACGCCGAATTCTGGTGCGGCATGGCCGGGCAGCACACTGTGCGCACCTTTGGGATCGATCGTCCTGCCGATGTGCGCGGCGCTGTCCGCCAGCACGGTCTGGAAATCGCTATCGAACTGACCGCTGCCGAAGGTGAGGCAGCCATCACGCTGCACATCCCCGGTCGCCACAATGCGCGAAATGCCGTCGCTGCTGCCGCCGCCTGTCTCGCTGCCGGGGTGCCGATGGCAGCCGTGGCGGAGGGTCTGGAAGCTTTCTCCGGCGTCAAGGGGCGCTTGCAGCGCCGCGCCGGAAACAAGGGAGCCGAGATTCTCGACGACACCTACAACGCCAACCCTGATTCGGTTCGCGCCGGCATCGACGTGCTGGCCGCCACCATCGGCCGCAAGATTTTCGTGCTCGGCGACATGGGCGAAATCGGCGAAGCCAGCGGCCAGTACCACGACGAAATCGGCGGCTACGCCAAGAGCCAGGGCATCGACCGCCTGTTTGCGTTTGGCGACGCGGCGCAGCAGGCCGTCCGCAACTTCGGTGAGGGCGCCCGGCATTTCTGCAACATCGAAAAACTGGTTGCTGCGGTGGACAAGGAATTGGGGCCGGAAACCACTGTGCTGGTGAAGGGCTCCCGCTTTATGAAAATGGAACGCGTGGTCGATGCGCTCGCCGCGCCGGTCGCCGCCGAGGAGAAAAACTGATGCTGCTGGCTCTTGCCCAATGGCTCGCCCAGGACGTTCGCTTCTTCAACGTCTTCAACTACATCACGCTGCGTACCGTGCTGGCCGCGATGACCGCGCTGCTCATCTCGTTTGCTGCCGGCCCCGGCGTCATCCGCTGGCTGGCCGCCAAGAAGATCGGCCAGGCAGTGCGCAACGACGGGCCGCAGACCCATCTCGTGAAATCCGGTACGCCGACCATGGGTGGCGTTCTGATCCTGATCTCGATCGGCATCACGACACTGTTGTGGGGCGACCTGAGCAACAAATACGTGTGGACCGTGCTGATCGTCACGCTGGGCTTCGGCATCGTTGGCTGGTACGACGACTGGAAGAAGGTCGTGTATCGCGATCCGAAAGGCCTGTCGGCTGGCTGGAAGTATCTCTGGCAATCCGTCCTTGGCCTCGGTGCGGCGCTGTTCCTGGCGTACTCGGCCAAGTCCGGTGCACAGACCGAACTGATCGTGCCCTTTTTCAAGAGCATCGCCTACCCGCTCGGCATCATCGGCTTCATCACGCTGACCTACTTCGTCATCGTCGGCACCAGCAACGCGGTCAATCTGACTGACGGCCTCGACGGTCTGGCGATCATGCCGACCGTGATGATCGCTGGCGCCTTCGCGATTTTTGCCTACGTCACCGGCCATGCCGTGCTCGCCAAGTATCTGTTCATCCCCTACGTCCCGGGGGCGGGCGAGTTGTGCATCCTGCTCGGCGCCATTGCCGGGGCCGGGCTCGGCTTCCTGTGGTTCAACGCCTATCCGGCAGAAGTCTTCATGGGCGACGTTGGCGCACTGTCGCTCGGCGCCGCGCTCGGTACCGTGGCCGTCATCCTGCGTCAGGAAATCGTCCTGCTCATCATGGGCGGTGTCTTCGTCGTCGAAACCCTGTCGGTCATGCTGCAGGTCAGCTACTTCAAATACACCAAGAAAAAGTTCGGCGAGGGCCGCCGCATCCTGCGCATGGCGCCGCTGCATCACCACTTTGAACAATCCGGCTGGAAGGAGACGCAGGTCGTCGTCCGCTTCTGGATCATCACCATCATGCTCGTGCTGGTCGGGCTGTCTTCGTTGAAGCTGCGCTAAACCATGGAACTCAAGGGCAAACGCGTTCTGGTTGTCGGGCTCGGCGAGTCCGGACTGGCGATGGCCAAATGGCTGCATCGCCAGGGCGCGTTGGTCCGCGTTGCCGATTCGCGCGACACCCCACCGAACGTCGATGCCCTGCAGCGTGTTGCCCCGGGCGCCGAACTGATCGCTGGGCCGTTCGTTGAGGCCCCGTTTGCCAGCGCCGATCTCGTCGCGCTGTCGCCGGGCGTCGCCAAGGCCACACCGGTCATTGCTGCGGTCGACGGGAAAATTGTCTCGGAAATCGAATTGTTCGCCGCCGGCGTGCGCGAGCAGGTCCCGGGCTCGAAGATCATCGCCATCACCGGCAGCAACGGCAAGACCACGACCACGGCGCTGACCGCCCATCTGCTCAATGGCGCCGGCGTGCCGGCCACCGCCTGCGGCAACATCTCGCCGTCGGCCCTCGATGCGCTCATGGATGCGCAGGATGCCGGCGCTCTGCCGAAAGTCTGGGTCGTCGAACTGTCCAGCTTCCAGCTCGAAACGACGCACCATCTGAATGCAGCTGCCGCCACTGTTCTCAACGTCTCGGAAGATCACCTCGACCGTTACGACGGCAGCCTGGCCAACTACGCCGCTGCCAAGTCGCGCGTCTTCCAGGGCAAGGGCGTCATGGTGCTCAACCGGGAGGACGACTGGTCGATGGCCAACGGTCGTTGTGGCCGCACGATGGTCACCTTCGGCCTGAACGCCGCGCCGCGCGGTGCCGACTTCGGTTTTGCCAATGGCGCCATCTGCCGTGGCAAGGAAAAACTCGTTGCGCTGGCCGACCTCAAGCTCTCCGGTTTGCACAACGCCGCCAATGCCATGGCCGCGCTGGCCCTGTGCGAAGCCATCGGGGTTGCGCCGGCCCGCCTGATCGAACCGCTCAAGTCCTTCGCCGGCTTGGCGCATCGCGTTGAAACCGTGGCTGAAATCGCTGGCGTGCTTTACGTCGATGACTCCAAGGGCACCAACGTCGGTGCCACGCTGGCAGCAATCCAAGGCATGGGTCGCAAGGTCGCCATCGTCCTCGGCGGCGACGGCAAGGGGCAGGACTTTTCGCCGCTCAAGCCGGCCCTCGAAAAGCATGGCCGCGCCGTCGCCCTGATCGGCCGCGATGCCGCCGCCATTGGCATGGCTCTCGAAGGCAGCGGCGTACCGACCCGCATTCTCGGCGACATGGAGTCTGCCGTGCGCTGGCTGGCTGCTCAAGCCGAATCCGGCGACTGCGTCTTGCTATCGCCAGCTTGCGCCAGCCTCGACATGTTCAAGAATTACGCGCATCGCGCACAGGCCTTCATCGACGCGGTGAAGGGGTTGCCAGCATGATGATCGGCGCCCTCGATTCGCCGCGCCGGCAAGTAGCCGAGATCGACTACGCGCTGTTGTGGAGCGTGTTGATCCTGCTCTTCGCTGGTCTGGTCATGGTCTATTCGGCTTCGATCGCGATCGCCGAAGGCGGCCGCTTCACTGGCCATCAGCCGGCTTACTACCTGGTTCGCCACGGCATCTTCCTGTGCATTGGCCTGGTTGCCGCCGCCGTTGCTTTCCAGGTGCCGCTGTCGCTCTGGCAGAAGAACGCGCCCTACCTGTTCATGATCGGCGTCGCCCTGCTGGCGCTGGTGCTGATTCCCGGCATCGGACGCGACGTCAATGGCGCCCGCCGCTGGTTGTCGCTCGGCTTTGCCAACCTGCAGCCCTCCGAGCTCATGAAGATGTTCGCCGTGCTCTATGCCGCCGACTACACGGTGCGCAAGATCAACGTCATGCATGACCTCAAGCAAGCCTTCCTGCCGATGTTCGGCGCCATGGCCGTGGTCGGCATGCTGCTGCTCAAGGAGCCGGACTTCGGCGCCTTCGTCGTGATCATCTCGATTGCCATGGGCATCCTCTTCCTCGGCGGCCTCAAGGCGCGCCTGTTTGCGCTGCTCATCGTCGGCCTGCTGATTGCCTTCGCGATCATGATCATCGTCTCGCCCTATCGGCGCGACCGGGTGTTCGGCTTCATGGACCCGTGGGCCGATGCCTACGGCCGGGGCTACCAGTTGTCGCATTCGCTGATCGCTTTCGGGCGCGGCGAACTGTTCGGCGTCGGCCTGGGCGCCAGCGTCGAAAAACTCTTCTATCTGCCCGAAGCCCATACCGACTTCCTGCTCGCCGTCATCGCCGAAGAGCTTGGTCTGGTCGGCGTGATCGCGATCATCGCCCTGTTCGCCCTGCTCGTGCAGCGCGCCTTTGCCATCGGCCGCCAGTGCGTTCAGCTCGACCGCCTCTACCCGGCGCTGGTCGCCATGGGCATGGGCATCTGGATCGGCGTCCAGTCCTTCATCAACATGGGCGTCAACATGGGCCTGCTGCCGACCAAAGGCCTGACCTTGCCGCTCATGAGCTTTGGTGGCTCCGGCATCCTGGCCAACTGCGTGGCTTTGGCGATTCTTCTTCGGGTCGACTGGGAGAATCGTCAGTTGATGCGGGGTGGCAAGCTATGAGCAGAACCATCATGATCATGGCTGGCGGCACAGGCGGCCACATTTTCCCGGCTCTGGCAGTCGCTCATTCGATGCGCGATGCTGGCTGGCGCGTGGTCTGGCTGGGCAATCCGGATGGTATGGAAGCCCGTCTGGTGCCGCAGCACGGCTTCGAAATGGTCAATCTGAAATTCGCCGCCCTGCGTGGCAAGGGCCTGCTGCGCAAGCTGCTGCTGCCAGTCAATCTGCTCAAGGGATTCTGGCAGGCGCAAAAGGCCATTCGCCAGGTGCAGCCCAATGTCGTGCTCGGCATGGGTGGCTACATCACTTTCCCGGGCGGCATGATGGCCTCGCTGCTCGGCAAGCCGCTGGTGGTGCATGAACAGAACTCGGTGGCCGGGCTGGCCAACCGCGTGCTGGCCGGCGTCGCCGACCGCATCGTGACCGGCTTTCCGGATGTGCTCAAGAAAGGCGTTTGGGCCGGTAATCCAGTGCGTCCGGAGATTGCGAAGATTGCCCCGCCGGCCGAACGATTTGCCGAACGCACCGGCGCTTTGCGTGTGTTGGTCATCGGCGGCAGCCTCGGCGCGCTGGCGCTCAACGAAATGGTGCCGAAGGGCATGGCCATGCTGGGCGAATCCGAGCAGCCGCAGATCGTCCATCAGGCTGGCGAAAAGCATATCGAGGGGCTCAAGGCCAATTACGCTGCGGTCGGCGTTCAGGCCCATTGCGTTTCTTTCATCGAAGACATGGCCGGCGCCTACGAATGGGCCGATCTGGTCATCTGCCGTTCTGGCGCGCTGACTGTGGCCGAACTGGCGGCGGCCGGCGTGGCCAGCATCCTGGTGCCCTTCCCGCATGCGGTTGATGACCACCAGACCGGCAACGCCAAATTCCTGGTCAATGTCGGCGGCGCCTTCCTGCTGCCGCAAACCGAACTGACACCGGAGTCGATTGCCCTGATCCGCAACTATTCCCGCGGTCAACTGCTGGAAATGGCCGAAAAGGCCCGCAGTCTGGCCAAGCCCGATGCCACCGAAGAAGTGGCCAATATTTGTGCAGAGAGCGCGAAATGAAACACAAGGTCAAACACATCCACTTCGTCGGCGTTGGCGGCTCGGGCATGAGCGGCATTGCCGAAGTGCTGGTCCACCTCGACTACACGGTCACCGGTTCCGATCTGGCGGCGAGCGCGACGACGCGCCGTCTCGAAGGCGAGGGCATCAAGGTCATGATCGGCCACGCCGCCGAAAATATCGCCGGGGCCGATGCCGTCGTCACCTCGACGGCCGTCAAGGCCGACAACCCGGAAGTGATCGCTGCCCGAGAGAAGAAGATTCCAGTCGTGCCGCGCGCCCAGATGCTGGCTGAACTGATGCGCCTCAAGCACGGCATCGCCATCGCCGGTACGCACGGCAAAACGACCACTACCAGCCTCGTTACCAGCATCCTGGCTGAAGGCGGCGTCGATCCGACCTTCGTCATCGGTGGCCGTCTCAATGCGGCCGGAGCCAACGCCCGCCTTGGCAGCGGCGATTTCCTGGTAGCTGAGGCCGATGAGTCGGACGCCTCCTTCCTCTTCCTGTCGCCGGTCATTTCGGTCGTCACCAACATCGACGCTGACCACATGGAAACCTACGGCCATGACTTCGAGCGTCTGAAGTCGGCCTTCGTCGAGTTTCTCAATCGCCTGCCGTTCTATGGCGTCGCCATACTCTGTGGCGATGATGCCAATGTGCGCGACATCATGCCGCGTGTGCCCAAGCAGATCATCACCTACGGCCTGTCGCCGGAGAACAATTTCTACGCCGAGAATGTCGTCGCCGCCGATGGCCAGATGCGTTTCACCTGCGTTCGCGTCAATGGCACGACGACGCGCCTCGATATCACGCTCAATACCCCGGGCATGCACAACGTGCTCAACGCCCTGGCCGCCATTGCCGTGGCCACCGAAGTGCAGGTTTCCGATGCGTCCATCGTCAAGGCGCTGGCCGAGTTCAAGGGCGTCGGCCGTCGCTTTCAGCGTTATGGCGAAGTCGCTTTGCCGGCCGGTGGCAGTTTCACGCTGGTCGACGACTACGGTCATCATCCGGTCGAAATGGCCGCCACGCTGGCCGCCGCCCGTGGCGCTTTCCCGGGCCGTCGTCTCGTGCTGGCCTTCCAGCCGCACCGCTACACGCGGACGCGTGACTGCTTCGAGGACTTCGTCAAGGTGCTGGGCACCGTTGATGCCTTGTTGCTGGCGGAAATCTACGCCGCCGGCGAAGCGCCCATCGTCGCCGCCGACGGCCGTTCGCTGGCCCGCGCCTTGCGCGTTGGCGGCAAGGTCGAGCCGGTTTTCGTCGAAGACATCGCGGCCATGCCGCAAACGATCATGGATGTCGCCCGCGATGGCGACGTGGTGTTGTGCATGGGCGCCGGCTCGATTGGCGCCGTTCCCGGGAAAGTGGCAGGTCAGCAATGAACTTCTGCGGTCAACCGGAAAAAATGCCCAAAATTGAAATGCAGTCTGGAGCTGAGCATGTCTGATTTCGGCAAAGTCGCCGTCCTCTTTGGTGGAACCTCCGCCGAGCGTGAAGTGTCGTTGAACAGCGGCTCGCGCGTACTGGCCGCGCTGCAAGGGCAGGGCATCGACGCCCATCCCTTCGACCCGGCGTCGCAGCCGCTCGACGCGCTCAAAGGCTACGACCGCGCCTTCATCGCGCTGCACGGTCGCCACGGCGAGGACGGCACCATCCAGGGCGCACTGGAAGTCATGCACATTCCCTACACCGGCTCCGGCGTGCTCGCTTCGGCGCTGGCCATGGACAAGTTCCGCACCAAGCTGATGTGGCAGGCGGCTGGCCTGCCGATTCCCGAATACGCGCTGCTCACGGCCGATTCCGACTTTGGCGACATTGAGGAGCAGTTGGGTCTGCCCCTCTTCGTCAAGCCGGCCCGCGAAGGCTCGTCGATCGGCGTGACCAAGGTCAAGGAGCGCGGTGCGCTCAAGGCCGCCTACGAAGCAGCGGCCGCGCTTGATCCGCTGGTTATCGCCGAAAAAGGCGTGCTTGGCGGCGAATACACGGTCGGCATCATCGGTGACGAAGCCATGCCCATCATCAAGATCGAGCCGGCTACCGAGTGGTACGACTACGAAGCCAAGTACAACCGCGACGACACGAAATACCTGTGCCCCTGCGGCCTGCCGGAAGCCAAGGAAATGCAGATCCGCAAGGGCGCGCTCGAAGCCTTCCGCATCCTCGGCGGCCGCGGCTGGGGCCGGGTCGATTTCCTGATGGACGAGGAAGGCAACCACTATTTCCTCGAAGTGAACACCGCGCCGGGCATGACTGACCATTCGCTGGTGCCGATGGCGGCCCGCGTTTCCGGCCTCGAATACCCGGCGCTCGTGCGTCGCGTGCTCGACATGGCAGCGAACGACTGATCATGAAAATGCCCCCAAGCTCTCTTCGTTCGCAGCCCCCCAAGGGGGCGTTGGCCTCCTTTGGGGCGGCCCGGCGGGAGGCCCGATGAATGTGGAACAAACCGCACCTGCTCAACGCCATCGCCGACCTGCTCATGCTAGTCGCGGCGGCTGCGTTGCTGGCTGCTGGCGCGGTCTGGCTGGTGCGCGTGCCGTCGCTGCCGGTCAAGCATGTGGTGTTTGCCGAGGCGCTGGCGCACACCAAGCGCGGCGAGGTGGAGCAGGTTTTGCCGAATTCGCTGAAGGGCAATTTCTTCAGCATCAATCTGGAACAGGTGCGCGGCTCGCTCGAGAAGCTGCCCTGGGTGCGCAAGGTCGATGTGCGGCGCCAGTGGCCCGATCGGCTGGAAGTCCGCATCGAGGAGCACAAGCCCGTGGCGCGCTGGGGCGAGGGGCGCGGCGAGCTGGTCAACAGCTACGGCGAGGTCTTTGCAGCGGTGCTGGTGGACAGCGAAGCGAGCGGTTTGCCGCTGCTCTTCGGGCCGAATGGTACGGCGCTGGAAGTCTTGAAGCACTACAGCGAGTTTGTCGGCTCCTTCGCAAAGGTAGGCGAAAAACCGGTGCAGGTCACGTTGTCGCCCCGTCTGGCCTGGCAGCTCAAGTTGCAGAACGGCATGTTGGTGGATATCGGGCGGGAGCAGACGAAGGCGCCGGTCGGCGTGCGTCTGCAGCGCTTTTTGGAAATTTATCCGGAAACGGTCGCCAAGCAGGCGGTCCGGCCGGCAGTCGTGGATTTGCGGTATCCGAATGGTTTCGCCATGCGAATGGCGGGCGAAGGGAAGGGAAAGTAAGGCTATGAGCAGGGAAAACAAGGATCTGGTTGTCGGGCTGGACATCGGGACGTCGAAAATCGTCGCACTGGTCGCCGAGATCAACCAGGAAGGCAATCTGAACGTCATCGGCATGGGCTCGCAGGACTCGCGCGGCCTCAAGAAGGGTGTCGTGGTCAATATCGAAGACACCGTTCATACGATCAGCCGCGTCGTTCAGGAAGTCGAACTGATGGCCGACTGCAAGGTGACCAACGTTTATACGGGTATCGCCGGCAGCCACATCAAGAGCTTCAACTCGAACGGCATGGTGGCGATCAAGGACAAGGAAGTCACCCAGACCGACGTCGAGCGCGTCATCGAAACCGCCAAGGCCATGCCCATCCCGGCCGATCAGGAAATCCTCCACATCCTCACCCAGGAATTCGTCATCGACGGCCAGGACGGCATCCGCGAGCCGATCGGCATGAGCGGCATGCGCCTCGAGGTGAAGACGCACATCGTCACCGGCGCCGTTTCAGCCGCCCAGAACATCGTCAAATGCGTGCGCCGCTGCGGCCTGGAAGTGAACGACCTCGTGCTCCAGCCGCTGGCCTCCAGCTATGCCGTGCTCTCCGAGGATGAAAAGGATCTCGGCGTCTGCCTCATCGACATCGGCGGCGGCACGACCGACATCGCCGTGTGGACGCAAGGCGCCATCCGCCACACCTCGGTTATTCCCATTGCCGGCGACCAGGTCACCAACGACATCGCCATGGCCCTGCGCACGCCGACGCGCGAAGCCGAAGACATCAAGTGCAAGTACGGCTGCGCCCTGTCGCAACTGGCTGACGTCAGCGAGAACCTCGATGTCGCCGGTGTCGACGACCGCCCCAGCCGCAAACTGAGCCGCCGCGCCCTGGCCGACGTCATCCAGCCGCGTGTCGAAGAACTTTACGAGCTGATTCAGAACGAGCTGCGCCGCGCCGGTTTCGAGGAGGTCTTGTCGTCCGGCATCGTCCTGACCGGCGGCGCCAGCGTCATGCCGGGCATGGTCGAGCTGGGCGAGGAAATCTTCCACATGCCGGTTCGCCTCGGCAACCCGAAATACACCGGGAGCCTGGCCGACGTCGTGCAAAACCCGCGCTTCTCGACCGCCTACGGCTTGCTGCTCGAAGCGCAGGCCCAGCGCAAGCGTGGCCAGAAGATCCAGGAAAAACAAGGCTTCAAGGACGTCTTTGACGGCATGAAGTCGTGGTTTGCCAAGAATTTTTGATTTGTTGTTGAAACGATTTTTCAGAGGAGGTAGTCATGTTTGAGATCATCGAGAAAGACGAAGAAGCCGGTACGATCATCAAGGTATTCGGCGTAGGTGGTGCGGGTGGCAACGCCATTGAGCACATGATTCGCGAAGGCGTCAGCGGCGTTGAGTTCATCGCCGCCAACACCGATGCCCAGGCGCTGAGCCGCAATGCCGCATCGAGCAAGCTGTCGCTCGGCAAGACCGGCCTTGGTGCAGGTGCCAAGCCGGAAGCCGGCCAGGCTGCCGCCGATGCGCACCGTGAAGAAATTCGCGCTTCGCTGGAAGGCGCCCACATGGCCTTCATCACTGCCGGCATGGGTGGTGGTACAGGCACCGGCGCCGCCCCGGTTGTCGCCGAAATTGCCCGCGAAATGGGCATCCTGACCGTGGGCGTGGTCACCAAGCCGTTCAGCTTCGAAGGCAACAAGCGCATGAAGTCGGCCGAAGCAGGCATCGCCGAATTCTCCAAGCATGTCGATTCGCTGATCGTCATCCTCAACGACAAGCTCATGGAAGTCATGGGCGACGACGCCGATGTCGACGATTGCTTCCGCGCTGCTGACGACGTGCTGAAAAATGCCGTGGGCGGTATCGCCGAAATCATTACCTACCCGGGTCTGGTCAACGTCGACTTCGAAGACGTCCGCACCGTCATGGGTGAAATGGGCCGCGCCATGATGGGCTCCTCCGCCGCATCCGGTGTCGATCGCGCCCGCATTGCCGCCGAGCAGGCCGTTGCCTCGCCGCTGCTTGAAGGCATCAATCTGTCCGGCGCCCGTGGCGTGTTGGTCAACATCACCGCTGCCAAGGGCGGCCTCAAGATGAAGGAAGTCAACGAAGTGATGAATACCGTCAAGGCCTTCGCGGCCGAGGACGCACACATCATTTTCGGTGCCGTCTACGACGAACTGATGGGCGATGCCCTGCGCGTCACCGTCGTTGCTACCGGCCTTGGCCAGGTTGCTGCTGCCCGTGTTCGCCAGCCGGAAGTGTTCACCCAGCCGGTTCTGGTACAGGCTACCGGCACCAGCGATGCCGTCGCCTTCTCCCATGGCCCGGCCATCGATTACAACCAGATGGCTGATGTTCCGGCGGTTGTGCGTAAACGCAACGTCACCGTCGAGGCGCTTGCCAACAGCGGTGTA
This sequence comes from Betaproteobacteria bacterium, assembly GCA_016705475.1. GTDB lineage: Bacteria > Pseudomonadota > Gammaproteobacteria > Burkholderiales > Rhodocyclaceae > Azonexus. The sequence continues at coordinate 207,634 of JADIYD010000007.1, forward strand.
GATCGTTACGACATTCCGGCTTTCCTGCGCAAGCAGGCGGATTGATGTAACAAAAACTCTCTCTGAAAAAGGGTGGTGACGGCTTGTGTTACAATCCGTCACCTTCCCCAATCATTCAAGTACTTAGCATGCTCAAGCAACGCACGTTGAAGACCGTCATTCGCGCCTCCGGCGTCGGCCTGCACGGCGGTGTCAAGGTCAACATGACCCTGCGCCCGGCTGCCCCGGATACCGGCATCGTCTTCCGCCGCGTCGATCTGCCTGAGCCGGTGGATATTCCCGCCAAGGCTTTCATGGTCGGCGATACACGCATGTGCTCCTGTCTTGAAAAGGACGGGGTCAAGGTTGGTACCATCGAACACCTGATGTCCGCCCTCGCTGGCCTCGGCATCGACAATGCCTGGGTTGATCTGGATGCGCCTGAAGTGCCCATCCTCGACGGTTCGGCTGCACCGTTCGTTTTCCTGATCCAGTCCGCTGGCATCGAGGAACAGAACGCTGCCAAGAAATTCATTCGCGTCACCAAGACCATCGAAGTCAAGGATGGCGACAAGTGGGCGAAATTTGAGCCCTACGACGGCTACAAACTGACTTTTTCCATCGTTTTCAACCATCCGGCCATCGACAAGTCAGCCCAGAAGGCTGAAATCGATTTCGCCGAGCAGTCCTATACCCGCGAAGTCTCGCGCGCCCGGACCTTCGGCTTCATGCAGGAAGTCGAATACCTGCGCGAAAACGGGCTCGCCCTCGGCGGCGGCCTGGAGAACGCCATCGTTCTCGACGAATTCCGCGTCCTGAACCAGGACGGCCTGCGTTACGGCGACGAGTTCGTCAAACACAAGATTCTCGACGCCATTGGCGACCTCTACCTGCTTGGCCATCCGCTGCTTGCCGCCTATTCGTCGCACAAGGGTGGCCATGCCATGAACAACCTGCTCGCCCGCGCCTTGCTGGAGCAGCAGGACTGCTGGGAAATTGCCACGTTCGAAGAAGCCGAGCACGCGCCTAGTGGCGTGACGCGCTGGCTCGCCCAGGCCGCAGCCTAAACAGCCATGTGGCTGCTACGCCTGCTGGCGGCGCTCGTCGTGGTCGGCATCGGTGTCAGCCTGCTGATCTACGCCTTCACGCGCAATCCTTACTACCTCGCCCTGAGCTGGCGCCTTTTCAAGTACGGGATCGTGTTTGCCTTGATTGTTTTTGCGCTGATGTTCATCGAGCGCCTGGCGATCATTCCGCTCTAGCGGCACGCTCCAGCAACCTGTCCAGCGCTTCCCGGAGCGGCCCTTTTGGCAGGGTTTCAGAGGTTGACCGCAGCATGCCTATTGCCCTGTCAGAGAGCGGCTTTTGCGTAGAACTCGTTGATTGCGAAGGAATTTGGCGGGGTTGTACTTTTACTTCGATGCCGCTACACTCCGCCCCTCCTTTAGATAACTCGCTGCTCAATCGCTGACTTAACTGGCGAATCTTGGCTGCGACCGCGCCGTTGTCGGCGTGGATAATGATTGTCCCCAACTTGTAATTGGCAACGTGAGCCGAGTGGCGCAGCCCTGCCGGGGCGACCGCTTCGAAGCGACGCGAAAGCTTGAGCAACAGCCGCGCATGGGCCATGACCCTGCCGGCGGCGGCGTCCTTGTCGAGATAGTGCTCAGGCCCGTTGTACATTGGAGGTTCCATGCAGGTTATTCTGGTTTCGCGGCATTTGAAGGCAGCGAGAACGATCACTATTATGCCTCGCCATCTGATGGCGACGTTGTTCGTCTTCGTCGCGCTGGTGTTTTCGACTTCGGCCTTGTTTTCCTGGTTGTCGGTTCACCTGCGCCTCCCGCTTGTCGAGGATCTGATGCTCTCGCTGCAGCAGCAGGAGAGCAAAAAGACGCGGGATCACCTCGATAATAATTTGCAGTTGATGGCGACCAAGCTGGGTGAATTGCAGGGCAAGGTCATGCAACTCGATACATTGGGTGAGCGCATGTCCGGGCTGGTCGGCATCAAGCGTCCGGCGGTTCCTGAAGTGGCCAGGCCTGCTCAGGGCGGACCGTATATTGCCGCGCCGATGTCGGCGATCGAACTGCAGCGCGAGATCGATCGATTGGCCGGAGAGGTCGAACAGCGCAGCGATGACCTCGCCTTCTTGGAGTTGAAATTGCTTGAAAAGCGGGTCAAGGATCGCCTGCTGCCAACGATCCTGCCGGTCAAGGATGCCTCGCTGGGCTCGTCTTTCGGCCATCGTAGCGATCCCATTGCCGGACTTCGCTCTATGCACGAGGGTATGGATTTCTCCGCCGAGCCTGGTACGCCGGTTGTCGTTGCAGCCGATGGCGTGGTGCTGTCGGCAGCCTATCATCCCGAATACGGCAACCTGATCGAAGTCGATCACGGCGAGGGGCTGACTTCCCGCTATGCCCATCTGTCGCGCATGGATGTCAAGGCGGGTAGCCTGATCAAGCGCGGGGCGCCCATCGGCGCTGTCGGCAATACCGGTCGCTCGACCGGGCCGCATCTGCATTTCGAGGTGCGCATGCTGGGCGTCGCCCAGAATCCGGCGCATTTCCTCAAGCAGGGTGACGAGTACGCCTCGGTCAAACGCCGCTAGGGAATCAGATATTCCCTTGATTTAGGTCGTCATCTGCGGGTCATGGCGGCGTGTTAGAATCGCCGTTTTGCCGCACTGCGCAAACCCTATTTCATCGCGATGATATCCGGCCTACTCAAAAAGATTTTCGGCAGCCGCAACGACCGGCTGATCAAACAATATTCCCAGGCAGTCAAGCGCATCAACGCTTTTGAGCCGGCCATGCAGGCCCTCAGTGACGAGGCCTTGCGCGCCAAGACGGACGAGTTCCGCCAGCGCCACGCCAATGGTGAATCACTCGATGCGCTGTTGCCGGAGGCCTTTGCGGTGGTTCGCGAAGCCGGTGTTCGCTCCCTCGGCATGCGCCATTTCGATGTCCAGATGATCGGCGGCATGGTGCTGCATGACGGCAAGATCGCCGAAATGCGCACAGGTGAAGGCAAGACGCTGGTCGGCACGCTGCCGGCCTACCTCAATGCCATTTCCGGCAAGGGCGTCCACGTCATCACGGTCAACGACTACCTGGCGACGCGCGACTCCGACTGGATGGGGCGTTTGCATCGTTTCCTCGGCCTGACCGTTGGCGTCAATCTCTCGCAGATGGATCACGAGGCCAAGCAGGCTGCCTACGCGGCCGACATCACCTACGGTACCAACAACGAATTCGGCTTCGACTACCTGCGCGACAACATGGTCTACACGTCCGGCGAGCGCGTGCAGCGCACGCTGAATTTCGCCATCGTCGACGAAGTCGACTCGATCCTGATCGACGAAGCGCGTACGCCGCTGATCATTTCCGGCCAGGCCGAAGACCACACCGATCTCTACCTGCGCATGAAGGACGTCGTTCCCAATTTGACGCGGGCGATGGAAGAAAAGGAAGAGGGCGATTACTGGGTCGACGAAAAGGGCCATCAGGTCCATCTGTCCGAAGCCGGTTACGAACACGCCGAACAGTTGCTGGCCGAGCACGGTCTGCTCAAGGAGGGCACCAGCCTTTACGACGCCAGCAACATCACGCTGATGCACCACCTGAATGCCGCGCTGCGTGGCATGACGCTGTTCCACAAGGATCAGCATTACGTCGTGCAGAATGGCGAAGTCGTCATTGTCGACGAGTTCACCGGTCGCCTGATGGCTGGTCGCCGCTGGTCCGACGGCTTGCATCAGGCGGTTGAAGCCAAGGAAGGCGTGAAAATCCAGGCCGAGAATCAGACGCTGGCTTCGATCACCTTCCAGAACTACTTCCGGATGTACGGCAAGCTGGCCGGCATGACCGGCACGGCCGACACCGAAGCCTACGAATTCCACCAGATCTACGGTCTGGAAACGGTTGTCATTCCGACCCATCGGCCGATGGTCCGCAAGGACATGAACGACCTGGTCTACAAGACGGCCGACGAGAAGCACACGGCGATCATTGCCGACATCAAGGATTGCGCGAAGCGTGGCCAGCCGGTGCTGGTTGGTACGACCTCGATCGAGGCTTCGGAGTTGCTCTCCGGGTTGCTCGACAAGGAAAAACTGCCGCATCAGGTTCTGAACGCCAAGCAGCATGCCCGCGAAGCGGAAATCGTTGTTCAGGCCGGTCGACCGGGGATGGTGACCATCGCCACCAACATGGCCGGTCGCGGTACCGACATCGTGCTCGGCGGCAATATCGAGAAACAACTGGCCGCCATTCGCGATGACGAGTCGCTGCCGGCTGCCGAGCGGGACCAGAAGGTCGCCGCCATGAAGAACGAATGGCAGGAAGTGCACAATGCAGTGCTCGCTGCTGGCGGCCTGCATATCATCGGTTCCGAACGTCACGAATCGCGCCGTATCGACAACCAGCTACGCGGCCGCGCCGGTCGTCAGGGTGATGCCGGTTCTTCGCGTTTCTATCTGTCGCTGGACGATCCGCTTTTGCGTATCTTTGCTGGCGAGCGTCTGCGCGCCATCATGGACAAGCTCAAGATGCCGGAAGGCGAGGCGATCGAGCATCCGCTCGTCACCCGCTCGCTGGAATCCGCGCAGCGCAAGGTCGAAGCCCGCAACTTCGATATCCGCAAGCAATTGCTCGAATACGACGACGTCTCCAACGACCAGCGCAAGGTCATCTACCAGCAGCGCAACGAGTTGCTGGAAACGGACGATATCTCCGAAACCATCACCGCCATGCGCCAGAGCGTCATTGCGGATGTCTTCCGCATCTACGTGCCGGCCGAGTCGGTCGAGGAGCAGTGGGACATGGCAGGGTTGGAGAGCGCGTTGGCTTCCGAGCTGCAGATCAATGCCTCGGTTGCCCAGTGGTTCAAGGACGAGCCGACGCTGTCAGACGAGGAAATTCTGGCCCGTATCACCAAGGAAGCCGATGAAGCCTATCTGGCCAAGGTTGAACTGGTCGGCGCCACGAACTTCCAGCAGTTCGAGCGCAATGTCATGCTGCAGAGCCTCGACAGCCACTGGCGCGAGCATCTGGCGGCGCTGGATCACCTGCGTCAGGGCATTCATCTGCGCGGCTACGCCCAGAAGAACCCGAAACAGGAATACAAGCGCGAAGCCTTCGAACTCTTCGAAGGTCTGCTCGACCTCGTGCGCAAGGAAGTTACCCGCATCGTCTTCACCGTGCAGATTCGCTCGCAGGAAGATATCGAGGAAACCGCACCGCGTGCCGATGTGCAAAACGTGCAGTATCAGCACGCCGGTTTTGACGAGACGCAACAGGGTGAAGGTGACGAACCTCCGCCGCAACAGCAGGCCGATGCCGGCCCGAAAGTTGGCCGCAACGATCCCTGCCCCTGCGGTTCGGGCAAGAAATACAAGCACTGCCACGGAAAACTGTCCTGATTTTTGCTGATTCCCCCCAAGGCACCCGCGAGGTGCCTTGATGCTTTTGGAGCCATGAGAATGCCTGTCAATTACGCTACCCCCGCCGCCGATCAACTTTTCCCGGTTGCCGGGGTTCGTCTCGGTGTTGCCGAGGCCGAAATTCGCAAGAAAAACCGTCGCGATCTGACCCTCGTGGCGCTCGATGCGGGCTGCACGGTCGCCGGTGTGTTCACGCAGAACCGTTTCTGCGCGGCACCGGTGCAGATCTGTCGCAAGCATCTGGCGGGCGGCAAGGAAATTCGCGCCCTGGTCGTCAATACCGGCATTGCCAACGCCGGTACGGGTGAGCCGGGCCGCCAGGCGGCGCAGGAAACCTGCGAGGCAGTCGGTGCCTTGCTGGGCGTTTCCGCCGAACAGGTGCTGCCCTTCTCGACAGGCGTCATCCTCGAGCTGTTGCCCGTGGAGCGCATCAAGGCCGGCTTGCCGGCGGTATTCGCCGACCTCAAGGCCGACAACTGGCATGCGGCAGCGCACGGCATCATGACCACCGACACCATCGCCAAGGCCGCTTCGCGGATTGTCACGGTCAACGGCAAAAAAGTGACGATTTCGGGTGTTTCGAAAGGCGCAGGCATGATCAAACCGAACATGGCGACCATGCTCGGTTTCCTCGCCACCGATGCCGGCATCGCCCAGCCGCTGCTCGACAAGCTGGTCAAGGAAGCGGCTGATGCTTCGTTCAACTGCATTACGGTCGATGGCGATACCTCGACCAACGATTCCTACGTGATGATCGCCACCGGCCAGTCCGGCGCCAGCTTCGCCGCTGAAAGCGATGCCGGCTGGGCCGAGGTCAAGGCGGCCATCATCGCCGTCTCCGTCGAGCTGGCCCAGGCCATCGTCCGTGACGGCGAAGGCGCGACCAAGTTCATCACGGTGGCCGTCGAAGGCGGCAAGGATATCGAGGAGTGCCGCAAGGTCGGCTACGCCATCGGCCATTCGCCGCTGGTCAAGACGGCCTTCTTCGCCTCCGACCCCAACCTTGGCCGGATTCTGGCTGCGGTCGGTTACGCCGGCATCACCGACCTCGATGTCGATGGCGTCAAGGTCTGGCTCGACGACGTGCTGGTCGCCGAAAAGGGCGGTCGGGCTGCGGCGTACAGGGAAGAGGACGGCGCCCGCATCATGGCGCAGGCCGAAATCACGGTGCGCGTTGATCTTGGGCGAGGTGCTGCGCAGGCCAACGTTTATACCTGCGATTTCTCCTACGACTACGTGAAGATCAACGCCGACTACCGAAGTTAGCGCAATAGCGCTTCCTGAATGTTCCGGAATGTTCCTTAAAGCCCACCAAAATGCGGGCTTTATTGTTTTTCCTGTTCCAAAGTGTTCCATTGACTTCCAAATATAAAGCGGGTACAAAAGAGGGTATCGAACACAAATTTCAATCCTACGGTGCGGGTACGGTTAAAAAGCGGGTGCCAAAGGATTGTTTGGAGTCGCCCTGTGCTGACAGATACCCAGATCAAGAATGCCAAACCAAAGGAAAAGCCTTTCAAGCTGAGCGACAGCAACGGGCTGTATTTGGAGGTCCGTCCGAATGGCTCCAAGTTCTGGCGATACCGCTACCGGATAGGCGCCAAGGAAAACCTGTTTGCGGTCGGCGATTACCCTGCCATGAGCCTGTCAGAGGCCAGGGTGGAACGAGAGGCTGCACGCAAGTTGGTGAAGGCTGGCATTCATCCGGCACACCAACGGAGAACGGAAACGCTACGCCGAACCATTGAAGGAGAAAGCACCTTCAAGGCCATCGCAGATACTTGGATCAAAGAGAACGAAAAGCACTGGTCGGCTAATTACCTTCGCCAGGTTCGCAATCGCCTGACCGGTGATGCCTATCCACATATTGGGGCGCTGCCGATCAAGTCGATCACGCCGGCCCACGTGAAGGATATTCTCAAGCGGATCGAGCGGCGTGGAGCCCCGGCCAGCGCCAAGCTGGTTCAGACATGGATAGGCGGGGTGTTTCGCTATGCTGCAGGTGAGTTGCTTGTGGAGACAGACCCCACATGGCCGCTACGCAACATCATCAAGGCACCAAAGACAAAACACATTGCCCACCTGACCGCGAAGCAGATACCCGCTTTCCTGAAAGACATGGAGGGGGTACAGGCCGAGCACGCCACCAAGATCGCCGCGGATCTGCTTTGGCTGACCGTACTGCGTACCGTTGAGATTCGGGGCGCCGAGTGGAAAGAGTTCGATCTTGATGGGGCGTTGTGGACCGTGCCGGCCGATCGAATGAAGATGCGGGAAGAGCATCTCGTTCCCCTGTCTCGCCAGGCCGTGGAACTGCTACAGAAGCTTAAGCCGCTGACCGGTAGCGGGCGCCATGTCTTCCCTGGGCGAAAGGATCGAGAGCAGCCATTGACCCATGAGGCAATACGCGACGTGATAAACCGGGCTGGCTACGCCGGCAAGTTCTCTCCGCACGGTATCCGATCAACGTTTTCCACCTACTTCAACGAAGCCGGCGTCGACCACGAACTGATAGAAATGACGCTTGCCCACAAAGAGCGCAACAAGGTGCGCAGCGCATACAACCACGCCAGCAAACTCGACCAGCGCCGCCAGTTGATGCAGCAGTGGGCTGACCTGACGGACGCCTGGCGGGCTGGGGCGAAGATCGTGCCGATCCTTGGAAAGGTAGCGTGATGAAAAACGGCATAACCGAACTTGAGCGTTGGCCGGAATGGGCTCCGCAGTCGCTTAGGTCGTTGCGAGAATCCTTTTCGTTATTGTCTGATTTGCCGCTGCAGGAAAAGTCCATTGAAATAATTGATGCCCTTTGCACCAATCCAGCGATGGAGAGCGTATGGCGTGAAATAAATTCCCGTGCGCTTGAACCGGATTACCACAGAGATTTTGTGTTGGTGGTTTTCGGCGCTCTACGAAGCGCCAGGTCTCACGAATTAACGCCTGCTGAGTTTCGTAAAAAGCGGCTGCAGGCAGCAAAAGCTGCTCATAAGCTTGGCGAGTTGCTCAATGAAATTGGTTTGGGTGGTCAAACGATATTTCCCATTCTTGGAACGAGAGCCATGTCTGGCGCCGTTCATTACTTCTTGCAGGGGCAAGGGGCGGTTGTTCCGGATGACGACAAATGGGCACAGGAGCTTACATCCCTGAATGCAACATTGGTGACTAATGCCCCTGGTGTTGGCTCACTGGATTCATTTCTTTCGACGCTAACCAAAAGGCTTGAGAGCAGCGATCCAAATTATTGGCCCGCTCACCGTGCGGACAATGGGACGCACCCCAAGGCAGTCAATTTTATTTCGGTGGTTGGTCCGTTCATTGAACAAACGTGCGGACAGCCGCTGCTTGGAACAATCTCCAAATTGGCCTCCATTTTCTTCCCCGGACTGCCAGTCCCTTTCGACAACACAAGCATTAGCAGAATTTTGAGGTCGCGGAAGAAGGATTAAGGGGTGGATTAAAAGTGCACTTTTTCGCCTAATTTCTCCACTCCCGCAGAATAGGCAACACAAATATCGTTCGTGCCATGCCGATTCGTTCCGAATTGGCCTTTCTCAACACACGAGGAATGGGACATGGCAGAACAGATAACCGCGTCGGTGCGCATCCTGCGCCGCAAACAGCTTGAGGAAAAAATCGGGCTTAGCCGTAGTGCTATCTATGCCCGCATGGATCCTAAGTCACCTCATTACGATCCTACATTCCCCAAGGCTGTAGAGCTGGGGTCTGGGATGAAAAACCCGCCCGTTGGCTGGGTTGAGTCGGAGGCTGATGCTTGGCTCTCTTCTCGAATCGAATCTAGCCGTCGCGCTGCCTGAGGCGGCATCATGGGTACGCTCAACGACACCACGGTCATCGAAAAGATGAACGAGCTTCTGCTCGTGCTGCTAGACATCCAGCGCCAGCAGAACATGATTGGCGCTCACCTGTCCAAGCTGGTAACCCTCGCTGAGAAGAAAGGCGAGCGCTGACATGGCCAGGTCAAGAAACATCAAGCCGGGTTTCTTCCGAAATGCTGATTTGGCTGAACTGCCATACGAGGCACGCCTGCTGTTCGTCGGCTTGAGGACGATTGCCGATCGAGAGGGGCGCCTTGAAGACCGCCCGAAGCAGATCAAGATGGAAATCTTCCCTGCTGACAATCTGGATTGTGACCAGCTGCTGAATGATCTTGCAAGCACTGGCATGGTTGTTCGGTATGAGGTTGAAGGCAAGCGATACCTGCAAGTTACCAATTTCGGCAAGCATCAAAACCCGCACAAAGACGAGAAGCAAAGCACCATACCTGCACCGGGTTTGCCTGATGCAAGCACGGTGCAAGCACCGGGCAAAGATGATGCAAGCACCGTGGGAATCCTGCTGATTCCTGATTCCCTCTTACTGATTCCTGAAGAAAACCCTTGCTCACCTTCGGCGAGCGCGTCGGCAGATGATGGCTTCGCCAGCTTCTGGAAACTGTACCCAAATAAAGTAGCCAAGCCTCAAGCCCTGAAGGCCTGGAAGAAGATCAGCCGGCTGGCCAGATGCTTGCTGACCTGATGGCAGGCCTTGACCGTCAGAAGGCCGGCGAGCAATGGCAGAAGGACGGCGGCCAGTTCATCCCGCACCCTGCAAGCTGGTTAAACGCCAGGCGCTGGGAAGATGAGGCGCCGCCATCTGCTGACAATACGGCAGCACCGGCCCGCAATCCGATATTCGCGGGGGCTATCTGATGAATACCTCTCACCTGCCGTACGGTGCAGCCGAGATCGTGGCCATTCGCTCAACTGGCAAGCGCCCGGCTGATATGGTTTTGGTATCGATGATCGGGCCGTTGCGCGAAACCAACCCGGTGGTCATCGCCCAGCCATCACGCAGCTACGACTGGCGCTTCGTTGTCGCGCTGCCTGTCCTGATCGTGGCAACGACCGATACGCCGAACCTTGCGGGCATCGTCAAAGCTGTCGACTCCGCTGAGCCCGATTACCTGTCGGTCTGGTTCGCCGACCGCCAGGACGGTATCAACATTCAGATCGATGGTTACCGCCCCCAGACAAAGAGCGGCCGACGCATGGGCGCAGTGCAGCGCGCGACGTTTGCCGGCCTGGGTTCAACCGAATCCGCCGGCGATTGCCTCTCACAGATTGCCGGCCAGGTGAAACGCCAGGCCATGGAAAACGCCGACCGCTTTGACGCCGCTCTGGTCGACATGGCCACAGTCGGATTCCGCCGCATCTTTGGCAAGGCATGGAGGGCTGCGGCATGAACGTGATCGACGACACCATTGATTTCGACGCCTACCTGAAGGGGCCGAACGAGGCGCCCATGATTCAGCCGGCCTCGAGCTGGGCTGATGAGGTGATCGCAGCCTTCGAGCGACCGGCCAACCATGCCGGCGCCTGTCTGCCATGGCCGAAGACACGGGAGATGGTCCGCCTGCGTAGTGGCGAGCTGACTATCTGGCCGGGCATGTCCGGGCATGGCAAATCGATGATGGTGGGGCAAGTGGCCCTGCATCTGATGGAGCAGGGCGAGAAGGTCTGCCTCGCCAGCATGGAAATGAAGCCGACCAGCACGATGCAGCGTATGTGCCGGCAGGCATTCGGCTGCAACATTCCGAACCGCCAGGACATTCGCGACCTTCACGCCTGGACAAATGGCCGGCTGTGGCTATACGACCAACAAGGCCAGGTAAGCCCGGATCGCATCCTGGCTGTGGCGCGGTACTGCCACGAGGAGCTCGGCATCACTCACTTCGTTATCGACAACCTGCTGAGCTGTGGCATCGCTGAGGACGGCTACGACGCGCAGAAGCAATTCGTTCTGGCGCTGGCCACCCACGCCCACGACACCGGCCAATCGGTTCACCTGCTGGCGCACAGCCGCAAGGGCAAAGACGAACTGACGCCCCCGGGCAAATTCGATGTGCGCGGATCCGCATCCATCACCGATCTGGCCGACAACGTTTTCAGCATTTGGCGAAATCGCGGCAAGGAAATGGCGATTGAGGCCGGCGACCACAGCAAGAAAGACGAAGCCGACGCGCTGCTGATTGTCTGCAAGCACCGTCATGGCGATTGGGAGGGCCGGGTAAAGCTCTGGTTCGACCGACGCAGTCAAGCCTATCTGCAGGGACCAAACGACCAACCCAAGGCCATGCAACTACGGGCCGACGACGACAAGGTGGAGTTCTGACATGGCAACAGTGACCCGCAAATTCAAAGCCAATTTCTTGACCTTTGCCGCGCATCGCGTAGCAACTGGCCAGTGGTCTGACGACGATGTTGCAGAGCTTCAGGCAAGCATTCGCGCAGACCTTTACCCCGGACCTGACCTGCAGCGTGCGGGTTTGGTGTTCGTACTCGCTTCTGGCGTTGAGATACCGGCATCGATTGATGACCACGAGGAACGTTACCGCCTGTGGGATGAGTTCTTCGAGGCCGAAGCTGAGGCCATCAATCAAATTCAAGAAAAAGAGGCGTGAGCATGGTTTTCCCTAGTGCCACGCGCCGACCAGACGCCCGGCAAGGGGGTTGGCGCTTCATGCGTGAAGAAATCGAACAGCGGCGTTTATTTGCAGTTTCACCAATGAGCCGGCGCCACGGGGTGCCGGACGATTCATTCAACAAAGGAGTGTAGCAATGTGGAGAAAATTCAATGTTTGCATGGCTGAAGCGGATAGCGGCGAAGGTAGCGGGGCCGGTGGCGGTGGTTTTGCCTACGCCGCAGCCACTTCAATCAGTGCCGGCGAAGCCAGGCCGGCCGCGATCCCGGAGAAATACCAAGTCAAAAAGGAAGACGGCTCGCTCGACATCGAAGCCAGCAGCCTGAAGCTGTCCGAAGCGTACAGCCACCTGGAAAAGCGCATGGGGTCCGGCGATCTGCCGCCACGCTCTGCCGATGAATACCAGCTGAATCTTCCTGACGCATTCAAGGACACGGATTTTTCGGGCGACCAACTGCTGAGCCAGTTCAAGCAGGACGCCCTGGCCAAGGGATTCACTCAGGAACAATTCGATTTCGTGATGGGCAAGTATTTCGAGATCGCCCCCGGGTTGATGTCCGGCGCCAAGCAGCTTTCCCTGGATGACTGCGTTGCTGACCTGAAAACAGAGTGGAAAACCGATAAGCGATATGAAGCCGAGATGCAGCAGGCGCAGAACGCGGCCAGGGCTTTCGGCGACAAGGATGCGGAAGGGTTGATGCAGGACTACGGCAGCGATCCCCGCTTTGTCAGGCTGTTGAATCGCGTCGGGGCCGAGTTGAAAGAAGACAGTTCTTTTGGTCCTGACGTTTCGTGGAGTCGCGGTGAATCGGTTGAATCCCTGATGACATCCGAGGCCTACAACAACGCCAAGCATCCGGATCACGCCAAGGTTTCGGCGCAGGTGAGCGCCTATCACAAAGCCAATACCCGCGATCCCCGGGTCTTTTGACACCATCACAGGAGAATAATCATGTCAGGATGGAGCGCTGCAACCTACCTCGCCGCCGCTGCTGTAGCTGTCTCAGCCGGCTCTGCCGTCTATAGCGGACAGCAACAAAAGAAAGCCGCCGATACCCAAGCCCAGATCGCCGAAAACAACGCGGCCTACTCTGCCGACTCTGCCAGAGCCCATGCCGAGAAGGTCCGGAAGGCTGGCCGGGCGCAGCAGGGTGAAGCCAAGGCGGCGCTGGCCGCATCTGGCGTCAAGCTGGCTGAAGGCACCGCGCTTGAAGTCGACAAATCGATCATTCAGAACTCGGAACAGGATGCGCTCTCGGCGATTCTCTCCGGAAATCGCTCCCTGCAATCCGGGGCTGACGAGGCCGGGATGTTCCGCGCTTCCGGCCGGGCGGCGCAAACGAGTTCCGCTCTTACGGCAGTCGGTTCCACGGCGGGGTGGATAGGGAAAAACTACGACCAGACGAAGAAACCCTGACATGTCCAAGAACCCGAGTGAAGCTGAACTGCGTCGCATCTGGGGCCAGGACTTCGATAAGCGAATGGATGACGTCCTAGATGTCTTTGACACCCTGCCCGCCGATGCCCAGCAGCGAATCAATAACGGTGGGGCGGCCGAACTGAAAGCACTGGCGGCGATGAAAGACCCCGCCTATCTCAACCCGAAGCATCCCGACCATGCTGCTGTTTCCAAGCAGGTCAGTGAGCAATTCAATTCTTTGTTTGGCAGCGATCCTGCCGCATCAATTTAAAGGGGACTCACCATGGAACTGAAAGAACTACTGGCATTGAATGAACCGTCCGTCGAACAGTACGGCGAGATGGAAAAGCAATTGCTCAGCATTGCGCGTGCAGCTTCGGCAGAAATCACCCGACTGGACGCCGAAGGCCTGGCCCGCGGCGCTGACCGCTTGCTAGGTCATGATGATGGTGGCGAGGCGCGCGCGGCTGCAAGGGCTACGGCAGAACAACGCCGCTCCGACGCTGAGAACGTGCTTGCCGATGTTCGCGGCAAGTCTGCCTCCCTGCAGGCTCGCCTGGAGAAAGAGGCCGACGAGCAGGCTTGGGCAGAGGTGCGCCGGCTTCTTGCGGCACGGTCCCGCGCAATGGAAGAAATCGACGCCCTATGTTCGAAGATCGGCGAACTCTACGAAGCGGTGATCGAGAATGGACAAACCGCCCAGAACGCGGCTCCGGTAAAGATAAATCTCGGGTCTGCTTTCGAACTCCAAGGCCGAATGCCATCACAGATTGGCGTGGCAATTATGTCCAGGGTTCACCTGTCTGTCGGCCGGCCGTTTTCTGTGCAGGCGGTGAATATCGATCAGTTCTGTACGGCCTACGACAATCAGATCCGATTCAATGGCCTGCCCGGCTTCCTGGGCCCGGTCCACAACGCAATTCTTCTCCATAGCCAATGAGCGACGCGGTAAGCGGAGAATTCCTCCCCGCGAACCGTGATTCCACGGGGGGGAAGGTTGATAGCCATCCCCCTAAAATTGACCTGCGCAATGCAGAAGCAATGCGCCGCGAGATGGCCGCGGTGTATCGCGACATGAGGGCCAAGCGGATTGATGTGCATGACGGCACGCGGCTGGTCTACGTGCTCAACGCGCTCCGGCAGGCCTATGAAACCGACGTATTGCAGAAGCGACTTGAAAAGCTGGAGAGTTTTTATGGCACGCAACATCAAAAAGCGCCTTGAGGCCCTAGAGGGGGGGCGCAGCAAAGCAGACCAAGACGAAGATGAAGATGGGCTGAGAAGCGAGATAGCCGAGGCCGAGCGCCAGGCTTGCCTCATTGCTGCCTGGCATCAACATCATAAACTCAGTGTGCCGATTGGTAGCGTGCTGCCTGACATGCTGCGATATGTCGATGAAAGCGAGGCCAGGCGCTTGCTGGCGATGGACTACAACTCAGTCTATCGGGCTATCGGCATGCCCAACCACACGGCAGTCGCGAATGCGGTACCTCAAGCGAAGCTCGAGGAAAGGGCAATGCCACAGGTCCAAGTGCCGGGGTGGCATCGTGGTCGATAGCAAGGCGCCCGGGGATAAGCTGCTGGTCGATTGGTTCCGGGTGATTGTTGACCTTGACCGCGAAGGCTACGGCGCGACCGTCGTAGCGCTGTCCATCGAAGTCCCGAAGACCACGCTGCTGGGCTGGAAGCAAGGGAGCCGCCCGAAGTACGAGGAGGCGTGCATGCTGATTGATCTGTGGGCCAGGGTATTGAAAAAGGGGCGTGATCAGGTTCCGATGATCAGCCCCTTTGACTTCAGACGGTAGCGGGCAGAAAAAAACCCGCACTCGGCGGGCTTGGGGCTTTGGGTTACCTGAAATGCTCGTGGTACTGGATGGCAACCCCGCGAATGCCTGGCTGCATCGCCCACGGCTCCAAACGATTGCCGACCAATACCGTGTCCATATCCTTCGGATCGGCTGCCGGATCGATCAGCAGGTGAACTCCTCGCGGCAATGGGCCAGCCCTGACGGTATGAACCTCTTCCGTGAGAGTGACAAAGAACTTTCCATCGTCGGCCATGACTGCCGGCGCATCGAGGCCAATTCGCCCTGGGTGTTGCGTGGAATTCTCGTGACTCATTTTTACCCCTCAAATGATTGATTGAACAAAGCGGCGAACAACCGGCAAGCCAAACACGAACCATGGGGCGCTCATGATGGCAGCCAGTACCACGCACCCTGCAGCCATGCCGATGTGACCGGCAGGGATATGAACGCACATCGCGACCATCAGCGGCCCAACGACTACCAACATTGCCCAAGCCAGAACGGCAAATAGACCAATCAGGCGGATGGTGGTGATCGGGCTTTGGTGAGTAGTGGTGGTGGTCATGATTCGCTCCTTGTGTGATTTAATAGTATGTCTTGCTACAAACAGAGTCAATAGCAATTTGTGCTATGATTCAATGAAATTCAGGAGATGACCGATGTCACCACTCAGCAAGACTCAGCAGGCCTTGGCCTTGATGGCTTCCGAAGAGATTGGGGCCAGCGAGGCAGCCCGGCGTGTCGGCATCAAGGCTGGCACCGTGCTATCAGCGGTCATGCGAATGAAGGGCAAAGATGTCTGCCCGTGCTGCGGCCAGGTGGTGCGCGAAGGGTTCGAGATCGACCGGGATGTGCTGAAGGGGTAGGCAGATAGACTCGTTTTGGCAATGCGCATATTCTCTAGCCGAAATCTTGAAGCGCACAGAAAAGCGGGTATAAAAGCGGGTATGAAATCAACTTCAAAATCATCAATTGACCAATCCATGGCCTTAGTTGGCTGTTTTGCCGACTACAGAAGTTAATGACTGACATCCGCCGCGACCTGGCCCGCAACACGCTGGCCATTCTCTGCATCCTCGGGCTGATCGGCCTGTCGGTCTGGGTGTTGCTGCCGTTTCTGGCGGCTACGGTCTGGGCGGTGATGATTGTCGTGGCGACCTGGCCGCTGTTCAGGTCGCTGGAAGCGCGGTTGGGCAATCGGCGCGGGCCGGCCGTGGCGATCATGTCGGTGGCTATGCTGCTCTTGTTGATCTTGCCGCTCTGGCTGGCTATTGACACCATTTTTGACCATTCCGAGCAGTTGACCGCAGCAGGCAAGTCGTTTGCTGCCAACGGCCTGCCACCACCGCCGGCCTGGGTCAAAACGGTGCCGCTGGTTGGCGAGCGCATTGCCGCAGGCTGGGTGCAGCTCGACGCGGCTGGCGCGACGGGTATCGTTGCCAAAGTGACGCCCTATGCGGCCGATACGGGTAAGTGGGTGCTCGCTCAGGTTGGCGGTATCGGTGGCATGCTGATCCAGTTTCTGCTCGTCGTTACCATCGCCGCCATTCTTTATTCTGGTGGCGAAAGTGGTGCCCGTCTGGCGCGTCGATTCGGCCGCCGGCTGGCTGGTGAGCGCGGTGAGAATTCGATCATTCTGGCCGGGCAAGCGATTCGGGGCGTGGCGCTCGGCGTCGGCGTCACCGCCATCGTCCAGACCGTGCTCGGCGGAATCGGGCTGGCAGTGGCTGGCGTGCCGTTCGCCTCGCTGCTGGCGGCTGTCATGCTCATGCTGTGCATCGCCCAGATCGGGCCGATGCTGATTCTGTTGCCGGCTGTCGGCTGGATGTACTGGAGCGGCGACACCGGCTGGGCGACGGCCTTGCTGGTGTGGAGCCTGATCGTCGGCAGCCTCGACAACTTCCTGCGCCCGATGCTCATCAAGCGCGGGGCCGATTTGCCGCTGCTGCTCATTTTTGCCGGCGTCATCGGCGGCATGCTGAGCTTCGGGCTGATCGGCATCTTTGTCGGCCCGGTCGTGCTGGCCGTGACCTACACGCTGACGTTGGCGTGGATCGAGGATGCGCTTGGCAAGGATGAGCCGGAGCCCGAGCTTCCGACTGTGCCGCCGCCTTCAGAGCTTCCTGAGGCGGATCATCCGGAACCAGCCGCCAGCTAGTGCGGGCTGATCGTGCTCCAGCGCCAGGCTGGGGGCTTCGCTGAGCAAATCTTCGAAAACCACGTCGAGCCGGGTCGCCACCCGGCGCATCAGCGGGTTGATCATCCGCCGCAACAAGGCGGGTTGGCCGCGCCGCAAAAACTTGTCGAATACCAGCACCTGCCCGCCGGGTTTGAGGACGCGCTCAATCTCCGCAAAGCAATGCGCCGGTTGTGGCACGACAGCCAGAATCAGGTGCAAAACCGCGCAGTCGAATGAGGCGTCGGCAAAAGGCAGGCGCTGGGCGTCACCCTGCACCGGCACGAAGTCGATGTGGCCGGTCCGGGGCAGGGCGCGGCACAGCATGGCCTGATTGAGGTCAAGGCCGACGTAGTGGTGTTGCGGCGGCAGGTGCGGCAAATCGAGTCCGGTGCCGACGCCGGCCAGCAGAACCTTTCCGGCTTCCGTTGGTAGCGCCGACAGGCTGCGCGCCCGGGCGGCGTGCGTGGCCCGGGCAATCGCCGCGTCGTAGAACGGCGCGATCAGCGTGTAGCTGTGCTTCAGGCTCAAGCCAGCCTCAATGCAGGGCGCGCGGGCTGGCCAGGACGAACTCGGGAATCACGGCCTCGAAATGCGTGCCGTCCTCGGCCACCATCTGGTAGGTGCCTTTCATCGTGCCGATGGCGGTCGTCATCGACGAGCCGCTGGTGTACTGAAAGCTCTCGCCCGGCTGCAGCAGCGGCTGTTTACCGACCACGCCAAGGCCGCGCACTTCCTGTACCTCGTTGTTGCCGTCGGTGATGATCCAGTGCCGCGAAACGAGCTGGGCCGCTACGCTGCCGACATTCTTGATGGTGATCGTGTAGGCAAAGATGTAGCGGTCATTTTCCGGGTCGGACTGCTCCGGGATGTACTGCGGCATGGGGTGGATTTCGATTTGGTACTTGTCGGTGTCGGGCATGGGATAATTTCGTCTATCTGTTTTTGTTCAGGGAAACATCATGTCAGCCAAAGATTACGTCATCGCACCGAGCATTCTGTCCGCCAATTTCGCCAAATTGGGCGAAGAAGTGGCCAACGTCATTGCCTCGGGCGCCGACTGGATTCACTTCGACGTGATGGACAACCATTATGTTCCCAACCTGACCATCGGGCCCCTGGTGTGCGAAGCCATCCGGCCATGCACCACGGCACCCATCGACGTGCATCTGATGGTCAAGCCGGTAGATCGCATCATCCCCGATTTTGCCAAGGCCGGGGCCAATATCATCACTTTTCACCCGGAAGCCTCCGATCACGTCGATCGCAGCCTGTCGCTGATCCGCGATGCCGGCTGCCAGGGTGGCCTGGTCTTTAATCCGGCGACGCCGCTCGATTACATGGATTATGTCCTCGACAAGATCGACGTCATCCTGCTCATGAGCGTGAACCCCGGTTTCGGCGGTCAGAAGTTCATCCCCGGCACGCTGGCCAAGGCCAGGCAGGCGCGCGCCAAGCTGGACGCTTATGAAAGGGAAAGCGGCCGCCGCATCCGCCTTGAAATCGACGGTGGCGTGAACACGGCCAACATCGCCGAAATCGCTCGTGCCGGTGTCGATGCTTTTGTCGCCGGATCGGCCGTTTATGGTGCAGGAAAGGACAGCGACCCGCACCGCTACGATTCGATCATCGGTGCCTTGCGCGGCGAACTGGCCAAAATCTGATGCGCTTCGATTCCGTCACCTTCGACCTCGACGGCACGCTGCTCGACACCATCGCCGATCTGGCCGAGGCTTGTCGCCTGATGCTGGCCGAAATCGGCGCCCCGCCGCGCACGCCGGCCGAGGTGCACAGCTTCGTCGGCAAGGGCATGGCCGTGCTCGTCGAGCGTTGTCTGACCCACGACCAGCCGCCGAGCGCCGAGCGGCTGCAAGAAGCCATCGAGTCCTTCAAACACCACTATTCCAAGGTCAACGGGAAATATTGCCAGATTTACGAAGGGGTTCTTGAGGGGCTAGCCGCCTGGAAAACCAGCGGCCTCAAGATGGGCGTCGTGACCAACAAGCCCGCCATGTTTACCGAGCAGTTGCTTGAGCGCATGGGGCTGGCCGACTATTTCGACGTCGTTGTTTCCGGCGACACCACGGCCTACAAAAAGCCGCACCCCGAGCCCATCCTGCACGCCTGTCGCCTGTTCGGTGTGCAGCCTGAGCGCAATCTGCACATCGGCGACTCGGAAAACGACATCCTTGCCGCCCGCGCCGCTGGTTCGCCGACCTTCTGCGTGCCCTACGGCTACAACGAAGGCAAGCCGGTGGACAGCGCCGATTGCGATGCGCTAGTATCAAGCCTGCTTGTTGCCTACCAACAAGCCCTTAATTTCAAAGACCTCAACACAAATGACGACTCTGCGAATCTGGAACGAATGGCAAGGTTGGCGTCGCTGGCGCCCCTGATCTCCTTTCGCGCGCCCTTGCGGCGCACCGCTCCAGACCGCAACACCCTGTCATTTTCGAGGCTTCCCCATGACTGAAACCGAATTCAACGCGCTCGCCGCGCAAGGCTACAACCGTATTCCCGTTACGCTGGAAACGTTTGCCGACCTCGACACGCCGCTGTCGATCTACCTCAAACTGGCCAACGCGCCCTACACCTACCTGCTCGAATCGGTGCAGGGCGGCGAGCGTTTCGGCCGCTACTCGATCATCGGCCTGGCCGCCCAGACGCGCATCGTCGTCACCGGCCACCAGGTCATGGTGCTGACCGGCAACCGGGTGGCCGAGCGCGAGGACGACACCAATCCGCTCGAATTCATCGGCAAGTTCATGGCGCGCTTCCGCGCCGCGCCGCAGGCCGGCCTGCCGCGCTTCTGCGGCGGCCTCGTCGGCTGCTTCGGCTACGACACCATTCGCTACGTCGAAACCAAGCTCACGCGCACCAACAAGCCGGACGACATCGGCACGCCGGACATCGGCCTGCTCCTCTCCGAAGAAATCGCCGTCGTCGACAACCTGTCCGGCAAGCTCACGCTGGTCGTCTTCGCCGAGCCGGGCTTCCCGAGCGCCTACCAGAAGGCCCGGGCGCGGCTCATGGAGCTGCTCGCCAAGCTGCGCACGCCGGTTGCTATCCCGAGCGAAAAGCCGGTGCATTCCGAGCCGGCCGTTTCGGTCTTTGGCGAAGCGGCGTTCAAGAAGGCCGTGCTCAAGGCCAAGGACTACATCACCGAAGGCGACGTCATGCAGGTCGTCCTCTCGCAGCGCATGACCAAGCCCTTCGGCGCCAGCCCGCTGGCCTTGTACCGCACCCTGCGCAGCCTCAATCCGTCGCCCTACATGTTCTACTTCGATTTCGAGGATTTTCATGTCGTCGGCGCCTCGCCGGAAATTCTCGTTCGCCTCGAAGGCGACCGCGTCACCGTGCGCCCGATTGCCGGCACCCGCAAGCGTGGCGCCTCGCCGGAAGAAGATGCCGCACTGGCCGCCGAACTGCTGGCCGACGAAAAGGAACGCGCCGAACACACGCAACTGCTCGACCTCGGCCGCAACGACTGCGGTCGCGTCGCCAAGGTCGGCACCGTCAAGCTCACCGAAAACATGATCGTCGAGCGCTACTCGCACGTGATGCACATCGTCTCCAACGTCGAAGGCCGCCTGCAGCCGGGGCTCGACGCGCTCGACGTCCTGCGCGCCACCTTCCCGGCGGGCACCGTGTCCGGGGCGCCGAAAGTGCGGGCCATGGAAATCATCGACGAGCTGGAACCGGTCAAGCGCGGCATCTACGCCGGTGCCGTCGGCTACCTCGGCTTCCATGGCGACATGGACATCGCCATCGCCATCCGCACGGCCGTCGTCAAGAACAAGCAGCTCTACGTTCAGGCCGGCGCCGGCATCGTCGCCGATTCCGATCCGCATTCGGAATGGGAAGAAACCCGCAACAAGGCCCGCGCCGTGCTGCGCGCGGCCGAACTGGCCGAGCAGGGGCTCGATACGCGGGTCGATTGATTGCGCGCCCACCCGAATGCAAAAAACCGCCGGCTTCGGCGGTTTTTCATTTTTGGCCCTTTTTTCCGGTCGACCGTGGGATTGCTTACTCGGCGCTGGGCGGCAGCCATTTGAGCCGCCGGAACGCCCATTCCGTGGCCCACAGGCCGAAGTAGGTCGCAAACCACGCAAAAATGGTGTCGGACAGGAAATGTCCGCCCGCCGTCATGCGCACCACGGCGAGCAGCGTGGCGGTGGCCAGGCTGGCCAGCAGCCAGCGGCGCCGCACGGCAGGGGCTGCCAGCCAGCCGAAGGCCATGACGAAGGCCGCGGTCGCCACATGACCGCTGACGAAGGAGCAATTCTTCGGGCACTGGTCGGTCATCACGAAGGCCGGCGTAAATTTGAGCGGCCCGCCGAAGGCTTCCACCGTCGCCGGCCGGGCTCGGTGCCAGCCGTCCTTGAGCGTGGCATCGACGAGCAGTACTGGCCCCAGAAGCGCCGCAGCAAGCAGGAAGCCGAAGGTCGCACGCCGGGCATGCAGCCAGTGGAGGCGCTTGATGCTGCCGAGTAGCAGCCCTGCGGCGAGTATGGCGAGCAGCGCCTGACCGACGCGCGGTGTGCCGCGGTAGAGAAGTTCGAAGAACGGCCAGTTACCGCCGGAAAAGGCCCAGCGGCCATCCTGATAAACAGCACCGCTGGCGGCCAGGTCAACTTCCGGAAACGCCACGAAGAGCACCGCGAGCAGCGCGAAAACGACGCCCGCGATGCGAAGCTCAATAGCCCTTGAAGTCATGCAGCAGGTAAACATCCATGTCGCGGCTGGTCGTCGCGTCGAGCGGCACCTTCAGGCTCGCCAGTTTTTCGATGCGGGCGAAGCGGGGGGCGAAATCGGCACCAAGCGCGTTATCGGTGACCAGGATCGCATCCTTGCCGACGTAGGGGCGCAGGTCGGTCGTCAGCTTGTAATGATCGCTGGCGATGCCGGAGGGGTTCCAGCTGGCGGCGGCCGGGTTCAGGTCGCGCAGTTCGTAGAGCATGTGGGCGAGCAGGGTGCGATTGTCGGCGACCAGAACGGCGTCCGGGTGGGCCTGCAGGATCGGCTTGAGTTGGCGGCCCAGTTCATCCCAGCCCATGGCGCGTTTGAACGGGTTCAATTTGGCCTGTTTTTCCGGGTTGACCGCAGCAATGACCTGCGGCCAGTGATAGACGAGCCCGACAATCAGTAGATTGATCGCCAGCCCGGCGATCAGCAGCTTTTTCTTCTCGCGTTGCAGCAGCCAGGCCACGGCGGCGATGACGGCCGGCGCGAAGGCGGGGGCCGCCCAGTTGGCGTTGGCGCTGCTTTTCATGGCCTGCGCCGAAACGACGATCCACAGCGGTAGCGCGAACCAGAGCAGGAGCCGGGTCCGGTCGTCGTGCCAGCTTTCGCGAACACGCACGAGGAGCAGCACGAAAACGCTGCCGAGCACCGGCCCTAAAGCCACCCACTGCGCCGCCCAGAATTCGCCAAGCGAAGCCAGTCCTCCGCCGGATTGACGGTTCAAGGTGATGTCGGCGGTGTGCTTGAGCGTCGGGAAATCGTGGGTGACATTCCAGATGATGTTCGGCGACAGGATCAAGAACGCCAGGCCGACCGCCAGCCAGGGCTTGGCCGAGGCCAGTCGTGACCAATGAAAGGCGAGCAGGAACAGGAAGGCCGCGCCGAGCCAGGCCGCCATGGTGTATTTGGAAAGCAAGCCGAGGCCGCAGACGAGCCGAGCAGCAGCCAGTCGGCCCACGAGTCGCTATCCAGCGCCCTCAGGAACGCCAACAGTGCCATTGCCCAGAACAGCGTGAGCAGGGCATCGGTCGATACAAACAGGCCGAGCCAGGAAAAAATCGGCAGGGTTAAAACGGCAATGGCTGACCAGAAAGCAACGCGCTCGTCGTAAAGCCGGCGGGCAATGCCCCAACAGGCAGCAGCGGCGAGCGGGTAGCAGAGCATGGACAGTGCCTTGACGCCAACCATCCCGTCGCCGAACAGCGCGGTGGACAGCCAGATCAGCGTGGCGACGCCGGGCGGCTTGGAGAAGTAGCCCCAATCGAGATGCTGCGCCCAGGTCCAGTATTGCGCCTCATCGATGTAGAGCGAAATGCCCAGATTGGGCAGCAGCCAGAAACGCCAGGCAAGCAGCGCGGCCGTCAGGCCAAACAGCCATTTCACGCTGTTTTTGCCGTTGACCGCAGCAGAAGTCACGCCGATTTGTGCCAGCCTTCGTCAGCCGCCAGAACGCGTTCCGGGCGCGCCGAATACGAGCGGATGGTGCCGGATTCGAAGTAGATGCGGGCCAGCAGTTCGGACAGCACGCCGGTCGTGATGAAGTGGATGCCCGCAATCAGCGTGCCGATGCCGACGATGAGCAACGGACGGCCGCCGATGTTCTCGCCGAGGCCGAACTTGACCCAGGCCAGCCAGGTCATGATCAGCCCGGAGAGGGCCGTCAGGCCGAGGCCGATGCCGCCGAAGAAATGGCCGGGGCGGGCGCGGAAGCGCATGAAGAAATAGACGGCGATCAGATCGAGAATGACCCGGAAGGTGCGCGAAATGCCGTACTTCGAGACGCCGGCCGTGCGTGCATGGTGCGTCGTCGGCTCCTGCGCAATGCGGCGGGGCGTCGTTACGGTGGCCAGCCAGGCCGGGATGAAACGGTGCATTTCGCCGTACAGGCGCACGCTCTTGATCACGCTGCCGCGGAAAGCCTTGAGGCTGCAGCCGTAATCGCGCAGATGGACGCCGGTCATGCGGGCGATCAGCTTGTTGGCAATCTTCGACGGAATCTTGCGCAGGATCAGGCCGTCCTGGCGGTTCTGCCGCCAGCCGGCAACGAGGTCGAGGTCTTCGTTGATGAGTCGGGCAACCATGCGCGGGATGTCGACCGGATCGTTCTGCAGATCGCCGTCCATGGTCACGATGACGTCGCCGCGCGCAGCGTCGATGCCGGCCTGCATGGCGGCGGTCTGCTTGAAATTGCGGGTCAGCTCGACGACGCGGACGTGCGTGCCGTATTCGCGCGAACGCACTGCACGGCGCGATCCACCGTCGCATCGCTGCTGCCGTCATCGACCAGCACCAGTTCCCACGGATGCTGGTAACCGGCCAGTGCCTCATGCACCCGCTTGACCAGCGGCGCGATGTTGTCTTCCTCGTTGTAGAACGGGACGACGATGGACAGGCTGTGCGGGGCAATCGAAAGTTCGGTGCTCATGGGTGAATCCGGCGGGAAAGGCGGCATTTTAATCCAAAAGCGCTGCAAGGGCGGCGCTGTGGCGCTTTAATATAGAATTTTGGGTTGGCAAATTTTGCGCTTAATCAATAGCATGACTCGCATGGCAGCGGTTTTGCCGTCAAGCAAAGCGATTCTCCTAAGGTAGGAAATTATTACTCATGTCTAACCAGTTTCTTGTCCAGTACATTGCAGCAGCCAACGCTGCCAATGCCAACGGCCAATACGCCAGCGCGTGGACTGGTGTCAGCGGGCGATTGGTCTGTCGCCCAAGCTCCCTGAGGCGTGGTACAACCTTGGGCTGGCCTATCGCGGTCTTGGGCAACTGGATCAGGCCATGACCGCACTGAAAAAACAGATGGCCTGACCCGCGATAACCCTGATGCGCAGAATAGCGTTGGTCTGCAATTGCTCGAGCTAGGTGCATTTCGCGAGGCTGAACGATGCCTAAATCGCGCCCAGTTTCTCGCCCCCGCTTTCGTCTACGCGTACTCCAATCTGGGAATGCTGCGTCAGATGCAGGGCCGTTTCGATGAGGCTGAAACATCATTTAGAAAAGCGATCCAGATTCGACCTGATTTGGCCCCCCTCTATGTGAATCTGAGCGGATTGCAGAACCTTCGGAAACGGCATGAGCTTGCCGAGGAGGCGGCACGCAGGGCGATCGACCTTGATCCCGGCTCTTGTAAAGCCTGGAGTAGCCTGGGTTTGATCCAGGTGGAACAAAGGCGCTACAAGGATGCTGCCGACTCCTTTGCCAGAAGTTTGGCGCTGGCACCTCTGGCGGATTATGTGTTGGGCGATTTGATGCACTCCAGAATGCATGTCTGCGACTGGGCTGGCTTTGACGAGAGTTTGGCCCGGATGAAGGAGCAAGTTGGTGAGGGCAGGAAGGTTGTCAATCCTTTTTCAGTCTTGGCGCTTACCGCTGATCTGGCGATTCTTCGAAAAGCGGCCGAGGTTTTTGCGTTGCATCAACGCTCCGAAGCGTTCCGCCTCGGACCTGTTTCAAAGCGGGCGCGCCACGACAGAATCCGTATCGGATACTACTCAGCGGATTTTCACGAACATGCCACCGCATACCTGATGGCCGAATTGTTCGAGTTGCATGACAAAAATCGATTCGAGCTCGTGGCGTTTTCATTCGGGCCTGAAACCGGGGATCCAATGCGGCAGCGGTTATCGAGCGCTTTTGACCGCTTTGTTGATGTCCGCCTAAGAACGGATAGAGAAGTGGCACTCTTGTCCCGGGAAATGGGCATTGATGTTGCCATCGACCTCAAGGGCTATACCGAGGACAGTCGACCGGGAATATTTGCCTGTCGCACCGCACCTGTGCAGGTGAGTTATCTTGGTTTTCCCGGCACGATGGGCGTGAATTTTATGGACTACA
This sequence comes from Betaproteobacteria bacterium, assembly GCA_016705475.1. GTDB lineage: Bacteria > Pseudomonadota > Gammaproteobacteria > Burkholderiales > Rhodocyclaceae > Azonexus. The sequence continues at coordinate 233,523 of JADIYD010000007.1, forward strand.
TCATTGCTGACAAAACGCTGATTCCAACAGGGAGCCAGTCAGGCTATTCGGAAAAAATCGTCTATCTTCCGAACAGTTATCAGGTTAACGATGCAAAACGGGTAATTTCCTCGCGGGCGTTCACCCGCGAGGAGTTGGGTTTGCCTGCGTCCGGGTTTGTGTTTGCCTGCTTCAACAACACTTACAAGATTACGCCCGCAGTCTTTGCTGCTTGGATGCGCATCCTGATGCGTGTGGGCGACTCCGTGCTGTGGTTGTTCGAAACCAACTCGGATGCGGTGGACAACCTGCGCAAGGAGGCCGCAGCGCGGGGTGTTGATCCTTGCCGCCTGGTTTTTGCCAAACGGCTGCCGCTGCCAGAACACCTGGCACGTATCCGCATGGCGGACCTCTTTCTGGATACCCTGCCATGTAACGCCCACACTACAACCAGCGATGCGCTGTGGGCGGGATTGCCCGTCCTGACGTGTCCGGGAGAGTCCTTTGCCTCCCGGGTGGCAGCCAGTCTTCTCAATGCGATAGCCTTGCCGGAGCTGATAGCCGATTCGCCAGAGGCCTATGAAAACAGGGCTCTTGAACTGGCGGGTGATCCGGTTCAGCTTGAGCCATCAGGCGCAAGCTTGCCGAGAATCGAAATACTGCACCCTTGTTTGATTCGCGCTTGTTTGCAAGGCACATTGAGGCTGCCTATGTGGCGATGTATGAGCGCTACCAGTCGAATCTGGCACCCGAACATATTATGTCGAGTGAGACGTGTCCGTGAGTAAAGTCGGGGCTGTGTCGCCGCGTCATTGTTTCAGCGATGGCTGATCTGAGGGACAATATGAAATTGCCTTCGCTCCTTCGTGCCGCCTGCGAGCACTCCACCACAATGTCTGGGGGGCTGGCCAAACAGAATAAAAGGATAGCCGCGATATGCTGCTGATGATCGAGCAGCGTCATCCGGGGTTCATGGCATCGTAACGTCCCACGAATCCTTGCCCGTCATGGGGTTCGTGGCTCTTGACGTTTCATGAGGGACCCCCTCATCCCTAAAAATGCGGGTATGAAAACGGGTATCAGGGAGCACGTTGCCGATACCCGCTTTGACGCGGCTCAGTGGCGCCAAAACAACTCAGGTGTTCATCATGTCGGCTGCGATGCAGGAGGGCGAAGGTGAGTACGCCGGGTTGGTTTCCACCTGCAATGACCCTGTATGCCCTCATATTCCGGATCGCATCTCGGGCCGGGGCCTTGATGTACCAAAAATGACTGCGAAGATGGATTTCAGTTCGGCCCGCCTGTGCGCGCCTGTGAATTCCGAGGAGCAGCCATGTCACTCACCGACATCAAAATTCGTCAGGCCAAGGCCATCGAGAAGCCGCTGAAGCTCGCTGACGCGAATGGTCTGTACCTGGAGGTAAAACCCAGCGGCGCGAAACTCTGGCGTTATCGGTATCGCATCGCCGGCAAGGAGAATCTCTATGCCATTGGCGATTACCCGACAATCACTTTGGCTGAGGCGCGGAAGGCCCGCGATGAAGCACGTGAACTGATCAAGAAAGGGCTGCATCCCGCCCATGCCCGTCAGAACGAACGGCTCCTGAAGATTGCCGCCAACAACGACACATTCAAGGCTATCGCCGAGGAGTGGAAAGAGAAGAAGCGCAGTGGCTGGGCGCCCTACTATCTGCAGCAGATCGAGCGCGGCATGAAGGCCGACATCTACCCGCGCATTGGACGCTTGCCCATCCGGGCCGCGACATCGGCAGATATTCTCGCCATCCTTGACCGTGCATCCAGGCGTGGCGCTGAGACAGTGGCTATCAATTTGCGTCAATGGTGCTCCGCAGTTTTTCGATACGCGGTGGCAACGCTGCGGGCGGACAACGATCCAGCCGCCGCACTACGCGGCGCGATCATTCGACCCCTGTCAACCACAGCAAGCCTTTGTCCCGTGAGGACATCGCCGACTTCCTGAAGCGACTCGACGCGTATGGCGGCAATCGCACGACGGCGATCGCCCTGCGGCTTCTGCTGCTGACGTCCGTCCGCACCGTCGGAGATGCGCAAGGCTGAGTGGACCGACTTCAATCTCGATGAATCCGAAATGGCGCATCCCCTGCTGAAAAATGAAGATGCGGCGCACGCACATCGTGCCACTGGCCCGAAACACTGTTGATCTGTTGCGGGAACTCCAGCAGATCACCGGCGCCGGGCGATGGCTTTCCCGAACAATCGCCGCCCGCGTGATGTGATGAGCGCCACCACGGTCAATCGGGCGCTGGAGCACATGGGCTATGCCTCAGGCGCCGTCACCGGGCATGATTTCGCGCCACCGCTCTACTCGCCTGCACGAGATGGGGTTCCGGTCGAATTCATCGAATTGCAGCTGGCACACGTTGAGCGGAACCGGTGAAAGCCGCCTACAATCATGCGGACTACTTACCGAGCGGCGGCAGATGGTGCAAGCCTGGGCAGATTGGCTGGATGGAATAGCGGGTGCGGACAAGGGCTCTGGGCATTAAATCCGCCGCGCGATCAAGCCAGGCCGGCCTAAACCACCTTCGTTTTTCCACAATAGGCGTTCAGGCTATTGAACGCCCGTGGCCGAGGCGGGCCGTACTTCCCGTCGTGCCTGCAGATCGAGCGTCGGGTCGACGTTTGAACCGCCAGCGACTGGCGGCGGCATTCCCGTCATGCCCTCGTAGTCGTTCGGCGGCGCCCTGGTGGCGTGCCGCGGGGCACCACCCCAAACCCGCACGAGTGACGCCGAACCGCTCCATCACATAGCGCAGCCGGCGGCATGGCCTGCTGCAAGCTCAATCGCGGATCGCTGACGCTTTCATGAACGCCAACCGTGACCCGGCGCGCATAGTCGATCGCTGCCAGACGTGCAGCGTTATTGATGGGGAAGAGGCGTTCCCGCCCGCCCTTGGTGCCCGGTGTGTGTCCAGGCAAAGGCCGCACCGCCGTCGGACTTCCCCGCCTGTGCGGCGCTGATCACGTCGGTATGCGGGCGGAACATGACGCTCTCCTTGAAACGCAGCTGGAGCGCCTGCATCAGTTTGCGGGAGGCGGCGGCATGCACGTCGTAGGCCTCGACTCCTTGATGACGGTGTCCATGTCGACGCCCTGCGCGCGCCACGACTTGTCGAGGCCGGCCGCCAAGCTGCGTTGATACAGCTTCGGATCATCGAAGTAGCATTGGATCGGCTTCAGCAGCTTCGGCTTGCCGATCCAGCCGGCGAAGGTTTTCCAAAGCTGAAGTAGGTCTGATCGTCGCAGGGCTCATCCGTCCGGCAGCGCTTCTTCCCGCCAGTAGCTGAGTGACGGCTTCACATGGCGACTGTTGAAGGAGCGCGGGTCCAGCTTGAAGTGCTTCTGGATGCCCGCGTAGAAAATCGAACAGCCAGGTGCAGAAGCGCGTGCGCTCCGCCATCGTCTTGCGGCTCACGCCCTGGGCTTGCTGCTGTGCTGCCAATCAGCTGCTGCAGGATCAACTGCAGTACGTAGCCACTGCGCTTGGGGCTCAAGGGAATGTCGTCCAGTGCAGGCTGTTCGTAGGTGCAGGGACCGCTCACGGCGCTTGCCGTGTCGTGGGGTGGTGCGGTCGTTCCGTCCGTTGCTTTGCTTGTCCATGGCATCTTTCCTTTTTCCATTCGTCGATTCGGTGGAACCCGGCGTTCGTGCATCGGCGGGTTCCGGGCGCCGATGCCAAGTTAGTGTTTGCCGCCATCGCCAGAGCGACGGCGGCGCGAGGTGCGTAAAGTGATCGCCAGCCAGCATGCGTCGGCGCAATGTGGCGTTCGGCCGTAGCGAACCAGGTTCGCGGGGAATCCCGAGGCAATCCCGAGGCGTGACCTCCGGTACGGTGCCTGAGCGGCACTGCGAACTCGTTCCCCATCGCCGGCTTGACTGGCAACGTCCGTTCCGCGACGGACGCGCAATGCCGTTAACGCGGCCGTGGCGCCGCACCGAGGTGCGGCAGCGCACGGCTGACCGAGGTCAGGGCGTGAGTGCAAGGGGGAAGGAACTCGAACGCCGGCCCCGCAGGGCTGGCGTCATTCGCGGCCTGGAACAGGCGCGAGAATGGAAAGGGCCGGAGGCAGTCGCAGCGAAGTGCGAGCGCCGGCAGGAAGGTGCTCAAGGCACCGGTGGTCGGGCCACCGTCGATGGCATCGCCGCTCGGGGCGGAGGATGCCCAAGGCGCATCCTCGTTTCCCTTGCATCGGGTGCGAAGGAAAGAACTGGCGCCATGGTCAAGCCATGGGCCGCGCCACTATCAACAACAAAACACCTGGGACGCCAAGCGTCCGAACAACACAGGCGCTCAAGGCGCCAAGGTAAAGATCACCACTCAAAGGGCTTGCGTTTCCGCGCGCGATGCACGCCGGGCCGCTAGCTGACCGGGCTGATGCAGTTTCATTGTGGCGCTGGAAACGCGCCCTTGCAATCCCGAAATTGCCGATTAGCGTGCCGCGAGCCGCAAGCGCCCGGATTTACCGTGGCCTTGATACGGCATCGTTCTACCTCTGGTTCCGAAGCGATGAGCATGGTGGCAGCGCAGGGCCTATTGCCGTGTCACCCCAGTTCAAATCGGGTGTGTGGCAGGGCTCGGAAGCGATGCCTGCTCCGGGCCTTGGTACTGCACCGTCACTCCGATCACAGCACAGTGCCACTGGAGATCGAGTGCGGCGTGGTTGACGGACCGCCCACCCGAATTACCGGGTTGAAACGGGCATGTGGTGCGAGACGCTGGACAGGTCTTTCCAGGGAGAACTGTCATGCCAACGCTGCAAGCCATCCACGGGCGCCTGGTCGAGGTGCGCCGTTTTACCAACGTCCATCTCAGACATTGGCCGTCGCCCACTCGGCCCAACCGACCGTTACGAACTGTGGATCAAGCCGCCCCATGGCGCCGAGCGCAAGTTCATCATCAACACGCGAATCATGCCGGCGCGGCGGGGCACGAGGTGAGTCTGATCGTCACCGCGCACAAAGGTGCCGCAGGTACTGGGACCGGGCCAACTGGTCCTCGATCGATGGTGTCAATTACGCGCGCACCGATGCGCCGTCGCTGGTCCGGGCCTGGGACTTTGTGGTGTTGCCGGCAGCGTTCCTGGCCGCGGCTATCCTTTACGGAGATATCGGCATGGTGCTGCCGTTCCGGCGGCGGTGGCGTATTTATGACGGCCGCCTTCGGGCGGGCGGCGCGGACCCGGCGGCGCCCAGGACCGGGCTATCGATGCGGAAAGCGCCCGGACGAGCTGATCTGTGCGGACGCTGCAATGACCATCCGCTTTGGCAACCAAGTGAGGCTGGCCTCGCGCGATCGCTTCCGGCTGATGCTGCTCATCGAGCGCGACCCCGGCGACATCGTGTCATTCGCCGAGTTGGTAGGCGTTGATGCAGCGGCATCGCGCCCAAGTGCGGGGTATCCCGCGACGCCGAATTCCTGCGCTGGCTGGATGTACAGGGAAGGGAGTGGAACCGGTTGGGGCCGGGCAGAGGCTATCCGTGGATGCTCGACAACATCCGCCACAAGTGGTTGTTGGCGACAGTGACAATCCCCGCGGAGATCATTCATCGCGGCAAGTATACGTCAATGACCACAACAGTCCCGATGGCTCAAGCGACGACATGCTGTGGAGCCGACGATTGATATCTCAAGTCAGATCCCCGATGGATCGTTACTGGCCCAAGGGCCACCGTGGGCGATACACTGCTGTGTGCCGCCGGTGGCAACTTGTCTTGCTGCTGCGGCCATGGTCCGTCTGGGCTTTGAAGGCCGCATTTTTGCGCCCCGTTTTACTGAAGCTGTTGATGCTCCTCAACGACGATCCATCTCGATCAATCAGGAGTTTCCGCTTGGCTGGAGCGTCGTCCGGTGAATTTTGCAGGGTCGACGAATTATCTGGGCACGCAGGACGATGCGGTCGCCGAGTTGGCGACCCTTGCAACAACATCTAACCGCGCGTTGCTCTGCTACGACGTAGAGCATAATTTCTCGCCATCGGTCGATGGTGGCTGTCGCGGTAAAAGAACTGACCTGTGCCCGATGAAGCAACTGACATGCGAGTGATGTCAGAACCGAAAACCGCCCGTTGTTAATACTATGCGTCCAGTCAACTGTGGAAATAGGACCACGCAGATCTATTCAGATGCATTTACGGTTGTGAAAGGGTGCAACATCAGTCGCGCAACGAAGCCGACAGATGCGTTCTGAATGCGAGTGGGAAGTCCGGCACACCGTTAGAAACAATGGTGACCGGGGATTGGGCAACTTCAGTCAGCCGTTTGACGCGCTCCGAAACGTAAAGATTAAGCATTTTGTGGGTTATCCGTCCGAATTGTTGATGTCCGCCTTCCCACCCAGACCTTCGAGGATAGCTTTAGTGAATGCGCCATTTCCCCAGTTCGATGACCCGAGCGAATTGCCCGCCAGTTGCAGCCGCAAAGACGATTACTCCACTGCCAGCACTGACAAATTGTTGACGACAGCGGTTGTGTCGCTTCTGATCGAACGTAGTCCCGTGCCCAGGACATTTCCCCCGCATGGCAGGTGTCAATGAAGAAAGTACTTTACCCGGCAGTGAAGCCATATGTTACGAATTTCGGTAAAAATCACAGCTGTGCGCTTGAGCCGTTTGATATCAACATCCTGAGGCAGAAAACAGCAGACGCCATCCGCATCATTGACTCCATGCCCTGCCAGGAAAATGACAGCTACATCGCGCGGTGAGTTCAAAGCATCCACTCAAGCCCATCGAGGATATCGTCCTACGGCATACTGCCGTCCGTCAGCAACGCACGACAACCTTGCGGTAGAGCCCTCCTTCCTGTGTCTTTAAGAATGACGAGAGATCCTGGAACTTTGCCGCGAATTCCAGTCGGACCGAAGGGTCGCCATAATTGCTGATGCCGATCGCCAGCGATATAGAGGACAGGACGCAGATCTGGTCCGGTTGAGAAATTTTTCGAGTGGAGACTGCGCGTTTTTTGCGGCAGGGGTAGCTTTGAGCGTGAGGATAGCTTCCGGCGAAAACCATATTTATTTTCCGCAAGAGCAAGGATCGTTGAGTCCCCGCCGACTAACGGAATCGGTAATTCTTAGATGTTCTCACCGTCGAACCGAGAGATCTTTTTGAGGGAGCAAGCCCCGGAAGTTGGACGAGCGTTCGTTAATCCGCGCAATCAGGCGTGTGATCGGTGCCTCGGCGGTTGTGCGTACCAAGGCGCAGGGTGGTGACCGACTGCCGGATGCCGTATTTACCTCTCATCTGGGGGCTAGGATGCGTAGTTTAGGTGGCAGGCGATTCTCGAGTTGCTGTTGTCGCACCCCGGGCGACCACCTTTCACGGGAAATGGCTGCAAGCGCAGATTCGGCACTGCCTTTGGCAATAATCTCAGGGATCAGATCAGGTCGGTAATATTCGGCCCGAAAGCGATATTGATAGAAATCAGCCGCCTGGCTCTCGCCACGATCAAGCTGCCACCCAATGAGATCTCTCCCGCGCTGGCGGCGAAATATCCGGTTGCGTCCAAGCGACCCAACGGCGCCCATCTGGGTGGGGGAAAAGGGCCATTGCTCACCGCCATCCTGTACCTGTACCAGCGCAGGGTACCATCGCCAAAGCGGCAACGACCCAGCGTCCATCATTGCTCAGATTGATCTGCCAAGGGGTGCTTCGCGCTGGAACCCTCCAGGGTTCCCGGAGCCGCCCGATCGAGCAGAACAAGGTTTTGACTTGTGGCAATTGCGATTGTGTCTCCGTTACGGGAAACTGCGGCCGAAAGTGATAATCACCGGCGCCAAGATTGACTGTCTTGCCGCTGATTTGGGGAAGCTGGCGCTCAAACCAGTTTTCGACGACCGTTTTCCCGCCTTTGTCCGAGGTGCCGTCCATTCCTTCCCGGCTTTGTCCAGCCCATTTGGCGGATATCGTAGGGCATCGATAGGTCCGATGGCATGCTGCCAAACATCAATGCACTAGCGTCTGTCGATAGCTGGAACCGACTACGCTGGTTGCGAAAGTCCAACCCTTACTCTGGCGATCGGGAACAGCGGGTTTGCCAGTTGGAGCAAGCATTCTCCATGCCAGGGTCGGCTGCAACGTAGAGAAGCTGACCACCGGTGGTCGCCTGAAGGCCCGTAATCGTATTGCCGGTTACTGGGATGCATCAGCGACTGCATCTTTCATCAGGCCAGATGCAAACCGCGAAATGACCTTGTTGGTCTGTCCAACTGCCACCAGCAAATAGTCGTTTCCATCAACGGACTGCAAGCAACCGCGTTGAATCCGCGGGTCGAATCGACCGCCGGTGGCGACAGAATACGTTCTAACTTGAGCGTAACGGGGTCGATCAGAGCGATGGTTGCCTGGTCCGTGGCGCCAACCGCAAGACGTTTCCCATCCGGTGAAATGCCATGCCGTGCGAAAACTTACTCCCGCCAGAATGTCGCTCGTGAGCAAGCGCAGGCCCGAAGTCTCCGAATTTGTATGTTCGAAGGTAGCTGTTTGGCGGCACTGACTACCAAGCGCTGGCCATCGGACGACCATACGCTGGAATTGACTTGCCACAAAGTTGGCGTCCCCTGAAGTTCTCGCATACCTGCCATCGATCGCCGCTAGAAAACACCTGAATAACCATGTCTGCCCCAAAGACCAACGACCAACAACCTGCCATCCGGAGAAAACGCCAGTGGGTAATAGCATCGGCAGACCAGCTATCCGGGGAAGTAACAGTGCCGTCGCACGGCTGAACAGATAAATATCGTTGCTTGCAGACCATCCAGCCGCGTCAGCCCATGCCGTCCCGTCAGGCAGCATGGTGACAGCAACAGTTTTCCGTTGTTACCAGCATCGGACGGGGGCGAAAGATGGAAAGGAGGGCGCCACCACGGCATCCCAAACTCGAGCAGTCTTATCTTCCAGAGGCAGTGACTACGAAGCGCCCATTGGCGAGAGTCGATGCTTGCCGCCCGAATTGCAGCGGTATGACTGCCTGTTTCTCGGCGCAGTTGCGGCGATGTATTGATATCTCCCGCAAACGTTGAGGTTACGAGAAGTAACCATACAACAAGGCGATGCCGCGACACCTCCAGTTTGCCCGGCATCGACGCAGCCTCTCGAACCGTCCTTTGGCCATCGTTAGTCAATAATGCTGCGATCAGCAGGAGGTTTTCTTGAAATCGATGCGTTGGTCCACCGCGTCAGAGTCATCGCCCTTCTTGGTGCCGATGATTGCTCGTTTCGAACCATAACCTTGCGCGGAGGAGCGTGATGCCAAGGCAGGTTTTACGGCAATCAGCTTCGCGGACAAATTCCGCACGTTGCAGCGAGAGTCGATCATCGAGTTGTTCGGAAGATCCTTTGCGAGTGTGACCGGCTACTTCTAGGCAGGAAGTTCTGGCGCTCAGCTTGTGCGGCAATAACGCTCAACCATTTGTTATATGGATATTGGGTCGTGGTGAATGCTGTTGCGCCTGGCTTAAAATCGAAGCGAATTGACAAACGATCTGCGTTCAACCCCATATTTACCAGATGGCCAAATGACTTCATGGCGCTAGGCTTGTGCCCCAAGTTCTGGTTATCCAAGTAGATACCGGCATAAACCCGCGCTTTGATTTCCGGCTGGATTTTTTAGTACCGACTCAAATAGCGCTAGTGAGTCCTCATACCGCTTCTGCTGATATGCTTCCGTGGCTTGTTGATTGTCGACGCAGCAAGTACTGCATCAATGTAGGCCGAATTCGATCGGATCACCGGCCTTGGTGCCTTGGCAGGTCTTGATATATCCATCTACAGCGTTGTCTCTCGACCACACCGGCATATCACGGAAAAATGGCAACGCAGAGTTGGATCAAAAACCCTCTGGCAAAGAACGAGCCATAATCTGCTGATAATCTTTCCTGTCCTCAAGTCCGCCAGCGCAAAGCAACACGGTAGGATTCGCTTGTTCGCCATCCACTTTGGCCCTGGAAGATTGATTGGGTAGCCGTGCCAAACCATGATCGGGGTTGAGATTTCGACACAACCCTCGTTGTTGAACGGTTTTACGTCCAGCTGTCTGAAGTTGCTCGGTACGATCTCGACTACAGATTTTTCCATCGCATCGGTGGCGACTGGGTGCATACCCGAATTGCCATCGACCAGCGGATCAACAACGAGATTGAACTTTTGACTGCGCTGGCAGTTCTGCGTTGGCAAGAAGATCTTGAGCCGCTTTGCGCACCGCTTCTTGATAGGGGGATCGCACATGTGCGACAGAACGCTTGGGGCTGAGGAGACGTAGCCACGGTGGTCTTGTGACTTGGTGCTTGAGCATCCTGGAAGCGAGTACGCCTAGCAGAATGAAAATGTTTCTAAATGGCGATTATTTTGCGGCATTTTGAATTGCTCCAAGGGGAGCATAGGGAACGATTGTGTTATGTCTGACAAAAATGTCAAACCGCATAACGTAAGGGTTTAAGAGATCCAAGTCAGGAACAAGAAATATACGGTGACATTGGTCGGTATTCTTCAGATAGCCTGAGGATATGACAAGATGATGCGCCTTAAGCTTGTCCACAGATGAACATATTCGCTTTGTCAAACGTAGCGTTGCTCAAATTGACGATTGTAGTTTGGACTCCTTACTCCGTTAAGGCCCATTTGAGTGTCCATGTTTAACCTTTGAAACAAGGTAAAATCTTAGATATAAGGATAAGTGATACTGAAATGGTACCGTGGCATTGAAATTTGATATTGCTAGCGAGTTTCCTGATGGTGAACGTGGCAGCTCCAAATGACTCAGAACACTCTTCGGAGCGGAACTTGTATGCTACTTGCCAGTTGCCAGAAATGGTGACTCGCATCTGAAGTATTGGCAAGTGGGACAAGTTCTGCTGCTGTGTCGAGCGGGAATCTTGCAAACGGATCAACCTTTCTTTTGACCTGCAGAGTGAAAAGTCTCGAGGGCTGTCAGATACTACGGCCAGAAAGTGATTGATCCCTGGGGGCCGGCAGCTCATCTCAAGAGTCCAACCCGGTCCCGGCAAATACATCGGCTTGCCAGATTTGGACTCCGGGTTCTTGCGTCCAATGCGTTGGGAAACAATAATTGAAACGGTCGCGCTCAGTGCCAACTAAACACATAGAGACAACTGGATCGGAGATGAATATAGGCGGAAGGCGTAAGTGATCTCGCTGATCTTAACGGTTGCCAGGTTAAGTTCGACAGGTGGACGCTGTGTTCGATCCCCGCCCGTCGAACATCTGATCGAGCGCGTCCACTGGGTTGAATGGTTTTATTGGTATCGGCACAGCTGCCACAATGGGAGGAGACGGGGGGCGATATTGACTGGGTGTGGCAGTAGCAGTTTGCCGAACTGTTTCAGGCTTTGAATAAACATGACATACAAACCAGTGCCGGCAAGCACGAGTCCTGTTACTACTAGCCCCGCAAGCATGATGGGGCCATGCCTCCATGCATTTCTAGCTGATTGCACTGGAATTACGTCTTGTCATAACCTAATTGGTCCTCCAGGAACCGATACGCAACCAGTCGCGTAAGAGGTGAAACAGACGTTTTGCGGGAAATCTGCGGCTTATGGACAGCGCCGATTTACGCGCGGTCAATGCCACGCAGGAATTCATCGCTGTAACGACCAACCGCCGCACTAGCTAGTGAACAAGATCATCCTTATCACGCGCCCTGATTGCCGGAGGGGGGGTCTTGCCCATAATTGCGAAGTAAAACCACCGCTGCACCGAGGCATATAGCTCGGTCCACGCCCCTGTTTCATATGCCGACATCTGCGTACTGCTCACCGGGGCACAACTCCGGTTTTTAGAATAACCGTCAATGCCCGAGTCAGTATATTTCACTGCTCACGACACGCCTAGCAGCGCCGAAGTCCAGTACAAAGCGCCGGCCTTCCGGGAGAGCAAGAGTACGTTGTCAGGTGCGATGTCACGATGAAAGCACTGTTCGCGGTGGATGGATTCGAGGGCGTCTAGCAGGGGAGCAGCAGCCTTAGCCATTTCTCATCAGGTGCTGCGTACAGTTGTTTGAGCGATTGTTTCCAGGTCATTCCTTTGCACAGGGGCATGACCATGGGCGGTGCCATTCGCTTCCAAAAGCGATATACTTTGACTAGGGAAGGGTGGTCGATCTGAGCGCCAGCCTTATCTATTCAATAAAACTGCGCAAGCTGTAGCTTGAAAGGTTTCCGCGTGCCGCCTGATTTCACTGAAACGGCTACACTTTCGTTTCGTGCTGCCAAGGCGGATGGCATATATTCCTGAGCGCCACAGCGCGGCCAAGAGAATGGTTCAGCGCAAGATAGACAATGCCAAAACCGCCTTCGCCAATAAGACCGGTGATCCTGAATTCGCCAAGCTTAAAGCTGACGGTGAGAGGTTGTTACTCGAACAGAGTAGCTCTTAGCGTTGAGGGAGCTGGTCCCATTGACTGCCGCTGGAGGATGGTTCTATCGTCGTCCGGGTTGGTTGGGCATGGTGAATCAGTACTTGGGTTCGTCGTTAGATCTGCGAATAATTCTAATTTCATTCTACCGCAGGCCTTTCCAGAGACTTAAAAGTACGTATACAACTCATCAATGTCGGGGCAAACTGCCGCAGCGCTTGAAGAGGGTGGTCGAATTCGATATGGCACCACCACAGAGTCTTCCCTAGGCAGGCATCCGCGAGCGCTTTCAGCGCGCTGAATGACATTATGTTCACAGTGCTGGTTGTTGTAGGCTGATGCCACGGAATGACGTCGTTCGCGACGGAGTCCGCAGTGCGAGCAAGTCGCAAAATGGCAGTGCGTTGGCGCTTTCTTCGATTTCTGGAAACAGATCCATAAATCGGGGTTTCAGTTCAACCTCCAATTGCTCGACAGTGCTGGTCTCGAGCGCGGCAAGCGCCGGTTGTTCGAGTTGATTGATCCAATGGGCGCGCGCCTAGTTCCTCTGCGCTTGCGGGAAGACGCTGCAGTTCGCCGCAGACCGCTAGTGGAAAATAGCGCCCCACCTTAGTCAACAACGCTGGGTATCAATATTATAAGCGTCCCAGGCTTTGTTTCCACAGACGCCGGGCATCAATACAAGAAGCCTCCCAGAGAGGGCAGTGGAGATAGGTTTCTAGCCACGCATTTCCGGGAAGCGTGGAGCGATTCGCCTCCACCACTTTCTGCAGCCATGCGTCCCATGAGGTTATGAAAATGTGGGTGGTCGCCGTGACGCGTAATTCTAAGGCCGGAATCTTTTCCATACCATCCAGGAACCTGCGCCCTTCGGCAGCCATAATAAACCATAATCGTCCAGGGCACTGGAACAACCTGAAGTTTCAATCGAAATACCGCACGCTACTGGCTATGACTTCAAATGTTGCTTTGCGTCCCTCGATTGTACAGCGTGACGCGGAAGCCGCTCGGGGTTGCTCGGTGGTATCAATCTGGGAGACGTGACGGAACATCGTGAAAGCGGTCACGGACCTTCGGAATACCATACCTTCAGCGCCCGCCTGGGTTTGAGGGTGATTTGCAATCGAACTTGAGCACTTCCCTTCGGGCCCGGCCACCGGACGGAAGCTGGCACCAGGCCCATGGCTATACCTAATAACTCCGACCTCGTCAACGTCCAGTGTGAACTGGTTTATCGTTCCGTCCATTTCACGGCTTGAATTCGAGCCGCATTCCGACGCCACGTCCGCCGCCGCGGAAGTAAGTGTCGCGAATTACTGGCAGTACGCTGGAACTGCGGTAGGTTGCGGAACTGTCACCCGCGGAGACTCCGCCGACCCGCTTGAAACTCCATGGTTTGCCAGAGGTATCCTTGCCAAACGGGCCCAAGCAGTTTTTCTGAAGAACCCCGTCAATTAAGCCACCTGGGCAAACAAGCGAGCGAAATCGTCCTGCGTAACGTCCCGGATTGCTGCTGCGTACAAGGGATAGCAACAACGATGGCTTGCCTGCAGAAATCGCCGATTGAATCCAGGAAATACTTCGCGCTTAGGTTACGCGGAGTGGCTCCAAGCGCTTGACTGGCACCCGCAGGCAAGAGTTTGTAACATGGAGCGTGCATGGGTTCGAGCCGTGCGCGTGGCCTTGATTTGTTACACCTCGCTTCGCGGTAGCGTGGTGTTGCCGGCCTTGATTGCCGTCTCGGTGGCACTTTAGCTGGGCGCAATGTCATTGATCAACACCATCGCGCCGTCAACGGCAGTGTTGTCCTGGCGCAGCTTCATTAAACGAAGCACTAAATGCTGTCGAACCTATTATCATCGTTCCTGGATTTTGCTCTCCGGCTTCAGAAGACGGATCGCTTTCCTCCCAGAATTCCCAGCCAATTGCTCGCGGGTATCTTTGTTTTGCTCGTGGCTTTCCGGCGACTATGTTTTCCGCCGCCGATTCGTCTGCCTGGGAGCGGCTTTCACCACCGTTGTTCTGCCGTGCCACCGCGCTGGAAGGAATAGCGGCAGGGGGAATCGGGAGCAGACATGATGCGAGCAAGTTGAATGCTTTGTTGCAACAATGGAACGTATGAGCTTCACATCCGCCAGGAAACTTTCCCAAATTCCTTGCGTATTCCTGAAGATAAAGTCGCCGAACTTGACTCATCAGCTTCATCAGGGCGCCAGAATCATTCACAATCGACGGGGGAGTGCATTGTTTCACTAATCCCCCTAAAGCGCATCCACCCTGTTCCTCCGCCAGTTGTTAACACATGGTCATTCTTTGATGAACACCAAGGAAAGCCGTCATATGTGAATAATCCGGGGATACTTTGGTCGCGGATTCTTAATAGCCTGTTCAAAGACTAGCGGCCCGCCAAACAGTCCGGCTGCTTGACTGCCTAAACCCTGGAATGTTTATGCTGACACCCCGCCGCTTGAGACAATTATAAACTCCTTGCTCTAATGGATATTCCGCAAGCATCTTCACGAACATTTGTGCACAAGACTGGTGTCCTTTGGGATCATGAGAGCGAGTTAAAGCTTCTGACCAGAGCATCGAGATGGGGCTAACAGCTTCGGTGCGCTGCTCAACCAGCGCTTCGCGAGCGCGTAAGCGACGCTCCCAATGGGCTGTGAATCCAAAGCTTTCAGCGCATTCTCTATTGAGATCACTATCGAAAATCATATCGTAGGTTAAAAAGGTTTCGCAGGCCAATTCCAGATTGTCTCGGCTGTGTAGCCTGCAAAATTGCTCCCAATGCGATAGGTTAGCTTTTGAAGAAAAGCATCATGCAGGCGTGTTGGTATGTTGCATTTGAAGCAGATGACGCTTGATACCTGAAATAGTCCAAACCCCATGGACGACCAAGGAACGCTGTCGGTAAGTTACAAAGAAGGTTGAGTTTGTTCGCGAATCGACTTCAATACCGGGAGCAAGCTTAACTGCGTCTGCGGATGGCAACGGGTAACGCTTTCGGCTAATGCCTGACAGCAGAAGTCTTGGCTTCTTACTTCTTCAATGTATATCCGATTGCGAGAGTAA
>JADIYD010000008.1 GCA_016705475.1 Betaproteobacteria bacterium
TGAAAAATGGAAATTCGATCACTTATTGAGCGCTACCAGCATTAGTTGAGACTTTGACGGTGTGCCTCGACAATGCTGATTGACCCCTCTTGGGGGGGCATCGAATGAGTTGAACGCGCAACATGGTGCAGACAGACCCGTACTATTGCTCCTTCGCTTTCCGGTTTCAAACGAACGTATTGAATAATCATTGACAACTCGAAGTACGCCAGCAGCTGGTAAAAGCACCATTGTCAATGGCTCTGCGCAACCTCGGGCGTTGGTTATTCGAGTTGTCCTTTCGAATCCGTACGTCGACCGGACAAATGATCGATCTCGAAGTTCTTCTGACTGAAATTGCGCCCGACTTACCCTGGGCGTTGATTTGGCTTATGAGGCCGGGTTTCTGGGAGTTGGAACTTGCAGCGCAGGGTAAGCCGGAGCGGCAATTCGGAGAAACGGTGATCGAGCCGAGAAACCTTAACTGGAACGAGGTCCGTGCCAGGCATTAACTTGCTCTTCTCGCGGACCAAGAAGGACTTGCGAGGTCGCGGTGCTGCTATACGTGCGCTGGTGAACGCAGGCAGTTTGGTGGTTTGGGGCCAGGGTTTGCGTCTTATTGTTGCGATGCTAGAAGATATTGGGATGTGGTACATCACGGCGATGAAGATGATGGTGACGCAACCATTCGCCTTAACCCTCCACGCTCTAGCCAATAATGACGCCTTGCTTCGTGACTTGCGAAATTACTTTTTTTGCTTCCAGGGCGTTGGGCCGCCTAACGGTTCGAGACGTGGAAATTGCGTTGGGCCGATTGCCGGTTCGTGCCGACAGCGCGGTTCCAGGCGGCTCCACGTGGAGGCGATACTGACTTCCTGCGCCGCCGAAGATGCGGGGTTGGTGGCGCGAGTGAACGATGCCGCCGATGCCGTGCAAGCACTTTCGGGGCTCTTGGCGGATCGCGTTAGGGCGGCGCGCCCCTGATCTTGGGCCATTGAGGCCGTAATTGGGGCGTTGGACGATATATGCAAGCGAGTTGGGTTGGGGCATCCTCTCCGCAGTCAATCATTGATTCGCCTTCCGACAATCCTATAGTCGGAGTCGAGACAGCAACGGCGTCTAGTAATAGCCCCATATCGATAGAGGTTCGCAATCGGCAAGATGCGATCAAAAGCCTTGAACGGGTTTGCGAGTTTTTGGAGCGTACCGGGCCCGCAAATCCTGCGCCGCTATTCATTAGACGGGCTCTCCGCCTGATGAGTAAAGGTTTCGTGAACATTCTGCGCGATGTTGCGCCCGATAGTGTTTCACAATTCGCGCGAATTGCTGGGATAGAGGAGAGTAATAGAAATATCCATGTTAATAGAATTTGAAAATCGAAAGAAATTACTCTTGTACAGAGAATGACGTTGGACTACTATTTGACGAAGTTCCTGTGAGCAAGGTCCATTGAGGTTCGGTCTGATGAGTCAGTAGCGAGGAGATTCGAAGTGGCCAAAGACAGCAGTCAAGTTCATCGCACGTAACCGTGCGCCCCGGGTGCAGATCGAGTATGACTGGTAGAGCTGTACGGAGCAGAGAAGAAGATTCAGTTACCCTTTGTTATGGGAGTGCTATCTGACCTTTCCGGCAAACCGGCAGAGTCACTTGCGCCAGTGGCGGATCGGAAATTCCTCGATATCGATGTGGATAATTTCGATAGCCGAATGAAGTCGATGAAGCCGCGAGTAGCATTCCAGGTTCCTAATACGTTAACCGGAGAGGGGAGCCTCAACCTTGAAATTACATTCGAAAGCATCGACGATTTTTCTCCGGGCGCAGTAGCACGCAAGGTAGATGCGCTGAATAAACTGCTCGAAGCGCGCCAGCAACTTTCCAACCTGATTACCTATATGGACGGCAAGAGCGGCGCAGAAGACTTGATTGCCAAGGTGCTCAAGGACCCTGCCCTGTTGCAATCCCTGTCCACCGCGCCGAAGCCCGCTGTTGAAGATGGCGCGGCGGGTTAAACCACATCGTGATTCGATGCTGAGGAGATAGACAATGGCAGAAATTGAGCAACAAAGTGCTCCAGCAGAGGGTTTAGCGACTGAGGGTGTTGAGTTTGCAGCTCTGCTGCAAAAAGAGTTTAAGCCCAAGACTGAGGAAGCGAAGAGCGCCGTCGAGCAGGCTGTGCGCACGCTGGCAGCACAGGCGCTGTCTCAGACTCAGCTTGTTAGCGATGATGTAGTCAAGTCGATTTCGGCAATCATCGCTGAGATTGACCAGAAACTTACTGAGCAAATTAACCTTGTTCTACACCACCCGGACTTTCAACAACTGGAAGGGGCGTGGCGCGGCCTGCACTATCTGGTGAACAACACCGAGACCGACGAGATGCTCAAGATTCGTGTCATGAACATCACCAAGAAGGAGGTGGGCAAGACGCTTAAGAAGTACAAAGGTACGGCCTGGGACCAGAGTCCGCTGTTCAAGCGCGTATATGAAGAGGAATATGGTCAGTTCGGCGGTGAGCCTTTTGGCTGTCTGGTGGGCGACTATTTTTTTGACCAAAGCGCGCCGGACGTGGAGTTGCTCGGTGAAATGGCTAAGGTCTCGGCGGCTGCGCACACACCTTTCATCGCTGCTGCATCGCCAACGGTGATGCAGATGGGTTCATGGCAAGAACTGGCGAATCCTCGCGATCTGACCAAAATATTCACCACACCAGAATACGCCGCGTGGCGCAGCTTGCGCGAATCTGACGATGCGCGCTATATCGGTCTCGCCATGCCGCGCTTCCTGTCTCGTTTGCCTTATGGCGCCAAGACCAGTCCTGTCGAGGACTTCGACTTCGAAGAGGACACCGGTGCTGCCGATCTGTAAGTATCTTGGGCAAATTCGGCCTACGCTATGGCCGTAAATATCAACCGATCTTTCAAACTATACGGTTGGTGCTCGCGTATTCGCGGCGTTGAGTCTGGTGGCTCTGTTGAGGGCTTGCCGGCCCATACATTCCCAACGGACGATGGGGTGTCGATATGAAGTGCCCAACAGAGATAGCAATCAGCGATCGGCGCGAGGCGGAACTGGCGAAAAACGGTTTCATGCCGCTCATCCATCGTAAAAATTCCGACTTCGCCGCCTTCATTGGTGCCCAGTCACTGCAGAAGCCTTTCGAATACGATGATCCGGACGCGACCGCAAATGCCAACTTGTCAGCACGCTTGCCTTATCTGTTTGCCTGTTGTCGCTTTGCCCACTATCTAAAATGTATTGTGCGCGACAAGCTAGGATCCTTCAAGGAACGGGATGATATGCAGGTTTGGCTCCAGAACTGGATCATGAATTATGTGGATGGTGACCCGGCTCATTCTTCCGAGGAAACCAAGGCGCGTAAACTCGCTGGCCGCGGCCGAGGTCGTGGTGGAAGAAGTCGAGGGCAATCCTGGCTACTACACCTCAAAATTCTTTTTGCGCCCGCACTATCAATTGGAAGGACTGACCGTTTCCTTGCGGTTGGTATCAAGTTACCGTCCGCGAAGGCTGCGTGACGTGGAGCGACAGAATAAATGTTGAGTGGCATCTAGAGGGGCGCGGTGCCTGAAATCGCTTCGCTTCGTTACTTCGGCAGGGAACAGTAAGAGGAGAAAATCATGGCAGTGGATATGTTTTTGAAGATAGGTGATATTAAGGGCGAGTCTGCAGACGACAAGCATGCGGGGAAATTGACGTTCTCGCATGGAGTTGGGGCATGAGTCAGTCCGGTACGACACACCGGTACGGGTGGTGGTGCCGGTAAAGTGAGTGTCCACTGATATTTCAGTCACGAAGCATTGCGACAAGGCTACGCCTCCTTGATGTTGGCTTGCTGTAATGGCAAGCACTATCCAGAGGCAAAGCTTACCGTACGAAAAGCCGGTGAAAAACCGTTGGAATATCTCAAGATCACTATGAAGGATGTGCTCATTACTTCTTATTCCACTGGCGGTAGTGGGGGAAGACCGCCTTTCCGAGAACATCAATCTCAATTTTTCTGAGTTCAAGGTTGAATACACCCCACAAAAGCCAGATGGTACGGGAGATGCTGTGGTTGAGATCGGTTACAACATCGCCAAGAACGTCAAAGTCTAGTCACTACCTGGACGTGTAACTGCAAGCGCCATTGTGAGCTGGTCTGCGCCTATGCACGGTTTTCAATGGTGTTAGTTATTCGAAGCTGATTGCCTCAATACCGAAAGGGGGCGTCATGGCGCTCGGCGATATGTTCTTGAAGGTGGAGAGCGCTAGACAGGGCGCTATCAAGGGTGAGGCGCGGGATGCTGACCACAAGGACGAGATTCAGATCCTCCGCTGGTCTTGGGGCATGCGCGCGCAGACTGCGTTAGGCGGAGCAGGTCCTACTGGCAAGACTTCCGTGCACGAGTTGAGCGTTGTCAAGCGCGTAGACTGTGCCTCAACCGCTCTCATGTCAGCCATGCGTAGCAACGATCTGATCAAGAAGGTGGTGCTAACGGTGCGTAAGGCAGGTGAAAACCCATTGGAATACCTCAAGGTCACGCTACAAAGCGCGCGCATTACTGCGTTTGACGTCGAGTCGGGTGCATTCGGGGACGAAGCTGAACTCATCGAAAACATGAGCCTGGCCTTCCAGCGCATTAACGTCGAGTATGTGCCACAAGGCACAGACGGACACCCCCGCGGATCCACTAGCTTTGAAACGGAGATCGTATGAGCATGATTCTGCGATTTTGCCTTTGGCTTAAGCCTCATCGGGAGGTCCGTCGATTGGTGCCAGATTCCGAGACCACAATGCTTACCTCTGACAGATTATGTCAAATCCATTGACTCCAGAGGAGTATCTGCGTGACGGCGATCCACGCGAGGCTCTGACTATTCTGCAGAAGCAGGTGCGTGCCAGACCGGACGACGCGAAACTGCGCATCTTTCTCTTTCAATTGCTTTGTGTGCTAGGGCAATGGGAAAGGGCACTCAGTCAGTTGGAGGTGGCATCCACCCTGGATCCTGCTGCATTAGCCATGACCCAGACTTACCGCGAGGCAATCCGGTGCGAGCTACTTCGCACCCAAGTCTTTGACGGACGCAAGTCGCCAATGGTGCTCGGGCAGCCGGACGCTTGGCTCGCGCTATTGATCGAGTCCCGCCTCAGGGAGGGGCAGGGGGAGTTCGGCGCCGCAGAGGATCTGCGAAAGGAGGCCTTCGATCAGGCGCCGGAAACTGCAGGAAGTGTCGATGGGCAATGCTTTAATTGGATCGCCGACTCCGATATGCGTCTTGGTCCGGTACTTGAGTCAGTGATCAATGGCCGCTACTACTGGGTACCTTTCTCCCGTTTGGTGCACGTGGTGATTGAAAAGCCAGTTGATCTCAGAGATGCGGTTTGGATTCCAGCGCATCTCGAGTTTGACAACGGTGGTGATGCAGTGGCACTCATTCCGACACGCTACCCTGGATCGGAGTCTTCCGAAGATGGCCTGATTGCGCTTGCACGAAAGACGACATGGCTGGAAACAACTGCTGGTTTGTGTTGTGGTTTGGGCCAAAGAATGCTGAGTACGGACACCGGTGAATTTGCGCTGATGGATGTGCGTGACCTTGTTTTTGATGTGGCGGAACAAGAGCCGGCGAGCTGATCATGGCCACACTTGCTCCGCAGGAAAGACTTCAGCCTGCACTGTTGGACAGGCTCACCGACGACGAGCCCCAAAACAAACAAGAGTCGCGAGAAATGCGTGTCATCACCAAAACGCGGCTGCGACGAGCAGTGCTACGGGACTTGGCGTGGCTTTTCAACGCGACCGCCCCGGTTGGTATCGACTGGGATGGCTGCCCCGAGGCGCAACACTCGATCCTGAATTTCGGATTGCCTGCGTTTTCCGGGTTGACCGCATCCACAGTGGATGTCCTGGATCTCGAAGACGCCTTGCGCCAAGCTATTCTCGACTTTGAACCGCGGATACTGCCAACCACCCTCCATGTGGAGGCGCTCCTTGCGGACAATCCTCTTGGTACTCATAACGTAATCAGCGTACGCATCCAAGGCGAACTTTGGGCCCAACCAGTGCCACTTGAATTTCTGGTACAGACAGACGTAGATCTGGAGACCGGCGAAGTCTCCCTTCGCGATTTCGGATAGGGGCGATATGGACCCGCGCCTGCTTCGCTACTACAACCAGGAACTCCAGCACTTACGGGAAATGGGTGCGGAATTCGCGCAGCAATTTCCAAAAATTGCCGCTCGCCTAGGCATGGAAGGCATAGAGGTCACCGATCCCTATGTCGAACGGCTCCTGGAAGGAGTTGGCTTTCTGGCTGCGCGGGTGCAACTCAAACTGGACGCAGAATTTCCGCGCTTCACCCAGCGACTGCTGGAGATCGTCTATCCGAACTTTCTGGCACCGACGCCGTCGATGCTTATTGCGCAGTTCCATCCAGACTTGAACGACGCTAACCTCGCCCGTGGTGTCACCGTGCCTCGTGGTGCTGCCATTCGAAGTCTTCTTGGCAAGGGGGAGCAAACCGCCTGCGAGTTCCGTATTGCCCATGACACAGTTTTATGGCCGGTGCAAATTGCTTCAGCAGAGTATTTCAGCTCTGCTCCCGACCTGCCTCTCGCCTCATTGACGGTGGGCAGCAAAGTAAAGGGGGGCGTACGTCTACGGCTGAAAGCGACGGCTGGACTCAACTTCAACCAGATCTCGCTAGATCGGCTGCGGCTTTATTTGGGCGGATCCGACGAGACCGCCCACAAACTCTATGAATTGTGCCTCGGTTCGCTCCAGGGGGTTCTTGTTAGTCCGCCGCAACGTCCATCGCCATGGCATGAGTTTCTCCCCGCTCGAAACGTAACGGCAGCCGGTTTTTCGGACGAAGAGGCACTTTTGCCCGTGAGTCTTCGAGGGTTTCAGGGCTATCGTTTGCTTCAGGAATATTTTGCCTTTCCCCAGCGCTTCTTATTTATAGACCTGTGTGGACTGCAGCCCATCTTGCAGCGCCATAGCGGTAACGAATTGGAAATAGTACTTCTCTTTGGGCGGGGCGAACCACGTCTGGAGGGCGTGGTAGATGCCAGCAACTTTGCCCTGCATTGCGCACCTGCAGTTAACCTTTTCCCTCGGCGTGCAGACCGTATTCACCTGTCGCCCGGCGCACATGAATACCATGTGGTAGCTGACCGGACGCGCCCAATGGACTTCGAAATCCACGAAGTGACGGAGGTTCGTGGTTATGGGGTTGGCGCTGAAAGTGAGCAGACGTTCCTGCCTTTCTACGCGGCCAACCATACCGAAGAGTCCGACTATCCGGCCTATTACATGATTCAGCGGCAGCCGAGAATGCTTTCAGCGCAGCAGAAGAGAACGGGGTTTCGCTCCAGCTACGTGGGTTCGGAGGTATTCCTGTCATTGGTTGATCCGCAAGAGGCTCCTTTTCGCAGCGACCTGCGCCAAGTTGCAGTCAGTGCCACCTGTACGAATCGCGACCTACCGTTGCTGATGCCCTTGGGTGGAGGCAAGACTGACTTTACGTTGGAGTCTGCTGCACCGGTTCTGGCTATTCGCTGCCTGAAGGGGCCTTCCAAACCGGCTTCCCCGGAGCGGGAGGGTGGTCGGGCATGGCTTGCCGTCAGTCACCTGTCGCTGAATTACCTCTCGTTAGAGGACCGTTCGGTAGTCACTGGCCTCGACCATGGTGCAGCGGCACTACGAGAGATGCTGGGGCTGTACGACCCTGGGGTCGAGGCGGGTATGCACAAGCAGATTGATGGTGTGCGTTCCATCAGAGTGCGTCCGACAGTGCGCCGTTTTCCGGTGCCAGGGCCGATAGCGTTTGGGCGCGGCCTTGAGATCACCCTGGAGGTAGATGAGCTTGCCTTTCAGGGAGGTAGCGCGTTTCTCTTTGGCGCAGTTATGGAGCGCTTCCTGGCGCGGCATGTTTCGCTGAACTCCTTTACCGAAACGGTGTTGCGCTCAGGTTCGCGCGGCGAAATTATGCGCTGGGCTCCCCGGCTCGGGGCCAAGGCAATAATTTGAGGCGCCCATGAATTCATCGCTCAATGAAAGTCCAAGCCAAACAACGGTAACCGAGGACGAAATTAGCGCGCTGTACCACGCTTTGGAGACTGAGCCGTGGTCGCACGACTTTTTCCAGACATTGCGTCGAGTCGAGTGCCTGCATCAACTGAAGCCGCGCTTGGGTATGGCGCAGCGTCCCGTGGACGAGCCGCTGCGTTTGGGGCAAGAGCCAGCCCTCGACTTCGCGCCCGCAGCGCTATCGACATTCGCGCAGTCCGCCGATGGTCATCCGCCCAGGCTGCTTCAGCGTTTTTTTGGGCTACTTGGCCCAAATGGCCCATTCCCGCTCTACCTGACAGAGTACGCCAGAGATCGGTTGCTGCATGCCGGTGATCGGACTTTTGCGCGCTTCCTGGACCTTTTTCACCATCGCTTCTTGCTGATGTTCTACCGCGCGTGGGCACAGGCTCAGCCGACCGTGAGCCTGGACAGACCGGAGGATGACAGATTTTCCATATATGTAGGCGCACTTGCGGGCCTGGGTAGCCCACGGCTGCAGCACCGAGACGCCGTTGACGATCACGTCAAATATTTCTATGCAGGGTGGTTTTCGCGCCAGATTCGCAACCGGGACGGGTTGGAGTCACTGCTGGCGGGCTATTTTCGCCTGCCAGTGCGCGTTGAGGAATTTGTCGGCCACTGGTTACGTCTTCCCAACGCCGAGCGCTCGCGTCTTGGCGCTGAGGGATCTGCCGGCAGCCTGGGCGTCGGTTTCGTGGTGGGACAAAGTGTGTGGGATCGCCAGCACAAATTTCGCATCCACCTTGGCCCAGTCTCGCTGGCGCAATACGAGGACTTCCTTCCTTGTGGCCGGACCTTGCCTAGGCTGGTCGCCTTGGTCCGGCAGTATCTCAGCATGGAACTGGAATGGGATGTCCGCCTGGTCTTGGCTCAGGCCGAGGTCCCGCGTTTGCGCCTTGCTGGATATGGACGACTGGGCTGGAATTCGTGGATCGGGAACTATATGCGTGAGCAGGATGCGGCTGACCTGACACTGGAGCCAGAGCAGTGGACGGACGGCGTCAAAACATGGGAACCACAGGACAGCAGGAGAAGATATGGCTGAAATCAGTCGCGTAGCGCTTTTCGGGAAGTTGAACAGCCTCGGCTACAAGGCGGTCGAGGGGGCCACTGTGTTCTGCAAATTGCGGGGCAACCCCTATGTGGAGTTGGAGCATTGGGTGTCGCAGATAATCCAGACTCAGGACTCCGATCTCCACCGCATAGTTCGGCATTTCGGAATCGACAGCGCTACATTGGCGAAGGACATTACCGCTGCGCTGGATCGGCTGCCGCGGGGTGCGACCTCCATTTCCGACATCTCCGAGCATGTCGCAAATTCCGTGCAATGGGGCTGGCTCTATGCCACCCTGATGTTCGGTGATACGCAGGTTCGCACTGGTCATCTCGTCATCGCATTGCTCAAGACTGGCAGCTTGCGCAATCCGTTATTCAATATCTCTCGCCAGTTCGAGCGGATCAAGGTTGATGATCTCGCCGAAGCCTTTGCCAAGATCGTCGACGGCTCGCCAGAGGATGCCCTGCGTGCCAACGATGGCTCGGGTCTGGGTGCAGCACCGGGAGAAGCGACCGGCGCAATTGCTCCAGCCCAGATGGGCAAGGAGGAAGCGCTGAAACGCTTCACGGTGGATCTAACCGAGCAGGCACGTAACGGCAAGCTCGACCCCATCGTCGGCCGAGACGAAGAAATCCGCCAGGTTATCGATATCCTGATGCGGCGGCGGCAGAACAACCCAATCCTCACCGGCGAAGCGGGTGTAGGCAAGACCGCCGTGGTGGAAGGCTTCGCGCAGAAGATCGCTTGTGGCGACGTACCACCTCCGCTCAAGGATGTTACCCTACGCACCCTGGATGTAGGCCTGCTGCAGGCGGGAGCCAGCATGAAGGGTGAATTCGAGCAGCGCCTGCGTTCCGTGATCGAGGAGGTGCAAGCCTCGGCAAAACCAATCATCCTGTTCATCGACGAAGCCCATACCCTGGTTGGCGCAGGAGGCGCTGCCGGTACCGGCGATGCCGCAAACCTGCTCAAGCCGGCGCTCGCCCGTGGCACCCTGCGCACTGTCGCGGCCACCACTTGGGCGGAATACAAGAAGCATATCGAGAAGGATCCCGCGCTGACCCGCCGCTTCCAGGTGGTGCAGGTATCAGAGCCATCGGAAGAGAAAGCTATTCTCATGATGCGCGGTGTCGCTTCCACCATGGAAAAGCATCATCGCGTTCAGGTGCTGGACGAAGCGCTGGAGGCAGCAGTCAGGCTCTCCCACCGCTACATTCCGGCGCGACAGCTTCCTGACAAGTCGGTGAGCCTACTCGACACTGCTTGCGCCCGGGTGGCCATCAGCCACCACGCCGTGCCGCCCGAGGTCGATGATAGCCGCAAGCGTATCCAGGCATTGGAAACTGAGCTTGAGATCATTGGTCGTGAGAATGTCATCGGTATTGACACCGGTGAGCGCGAATCGGCGGCCAATGAGAAACTCGTCACCGAAAAGGCCCGTCTCGCTGAGCTGGAAGTGCGCTGGGAGAAGGAGAAGGGGCTGGTCGACAAAATTCTGGACATCCGCGGCAAGCTACGCGCCAGTACCGGCAAAGTGGAAGGCGCCACCGGCGCGCCGGAAGCGGTAGTGGAAGAAGCTACGCCGGAAGCCGTCGTGACGAGCGAGGAGCCGGGCGCACCTCCTACAGCGGTATCCCGCACGGGCGATACCGAGCGCGAAGACCTGCTTGGGGAGCTCAAAGGTCTACAGGCCGAACTCCACGCGTTGCAGGGAGAGCGTCCCTTGATCCTGCCTTCCGTGGATCAGCAGGCAGTTGCCGCTGTGGTCGAGGGCTGGACAGGAATCCCCGTTGGGCGCATGGTGAAAAACGAGGTCGAGGCCATCCTCAAGCTCGCCGATACCCTGGAACAGCGCATCATCGGCCAGCGTCATGCACTGGATATGATCGCCAGGCGAATCCAGACCTCGCGGGCTAAGCTCGACAACCCCGGCAAACCGATTGGCGTGTTCATGCTGGCCGGTACATCTGGTGTCGGCAAGACCGAGACTGCACTTGCTCTGGCGGAGGTGCTCTACGGCGGCGAGCAGAATGTCATTACCATCAACATGAGCGAGTATCAGGAGGCGCATACCGTCTCCACGCTGAAGGGCGCGCCACCGGGTTATGTCGGATACGGCGAAGGCGGTGTGTTGACTGAAGCGGTGCGGCGCCGGCCCTATTCCGTGGTGCTGCTGGACGAGGTGGAAAAAGCCCATCCGGACGTGCATGAGATCTTCTTCCAGGTCTTCGACAAGGGCTGGATGGAAGACGGGGAGGGCAGGGTAATCGACTTCAAGAACACCCTGATCCTGCTCACTACCAACGCCGGCACCGATCTCATTACCAGCCTGTGCAAGGATCCTGAACTGATGCCGGATGCCGAAGGCATCGCCAAGGCGCTGCGCGAGCCGCTATTGAAGGTGTTCCCGCCAGCGCTCCTGGGTCGGCTGGTAGTGATCCCCTACTACCCGCTTAACGACGCGATGATCGGCGCCATCGCCCGGCTACAGCTCGGCCGCATCGAAAAGCGTATCCGCGACAACCACAAGGTGCCCTTCACCTACGACGACGAGGTGGTAAAACTCATTGCCAGCCGCTGTACCGAATTGGAAAGCGGGGGACGGATGATCGATGCGATTCTCACCAATACCGTGTTGCCGAAGATCAGCGAGGAATTCCTGAAGCGGATGATGGAAGGCAAGCCAGTCGAGCGCGTGCATGTGAGTGTGGAAGGCGGGGAGTTTGGGTATGGATTTGAGTGAGTTAACAGCGACAAATATCGTTCGTCTCCATCTCGAGTGCGAACAATCGGGGACAGACCCCAATTATGCATGCGATTTCTCGAGAAACATGCAGTCGAGGACCAAACAGCGGGAGGTTGATCATGCCATACGAGGGTGACGTACTCAATGCATGCGGTGTGGTAAACGTCGATCTTTCAAAGATTAGCGTGGTGGCCGTATCGGGAGACGGTCCAAACGTTTGCGGGCACCTGTTGCTTCAAAGCCCAAGCGGGGGAGGGTACTACTTCCATGTCACCGGTGACCCGAACGCTTCAGGGATTTCTCGCGTCCGGGGCTATCCGATGTATATGAGTGAGGCTGGTTTTCGAAAGTATCTAAAGGAAACTGGTAAGCGTGAACTGAGACGCCGCCCGCTAGTGCTACCTAACCCATCAGGAGCATATTTGTATCTGGAAAGTCTTCTTGCAGAGAAGTGGACATGGGCCGTGCTACCAAACAATTGCGTCTCTTTTGTCGAGGAAGTAATGAAGGCAGGAGGCGGCGATTGGAGTTCATATAGCAATTGCCCTGCACTCGCTACCTCTGACTCAATCAACGAACGAATCGCGCGATTCTATCAATGGATGGAAAGTGGCATCTATGGAGTCTACGGTGTCGCGCACTGACGATCCACGCACAAGAGACCGCGCTGACCTGTTTCCAGCAGATCACCTTCGGCGGCCAGGCGTCACGAAGAAACAAGAACAATCGGGGACGGAGCACTATTACGCAAAATTACATGAGGCTCGCACCGAGCCTGCGTAGAGCGGAATAGCGCAGCTCATTTCGCCGCATGAGTCAAGTCGAAAGCATTATGAAACAGGATATAGAGAGCGATATGTTAATGGCCAGTGCAGCCCATACGACTGAAACCGAAGAGGCAGCGGCTGAACTGAGCCTTGCCGATGCCCTGGCGCTTGCTATTCGCCTCCACCGTTCAGGCGATCTCGATCAGGCACAAACGGTCTACCTACGTATCCTGGAAGTGGCGCCCGATGAATCGAATGCGCTGCATTTCCTCGGCGTCCTCATCCACCAGCGAGGCGACACTGATGCAGCGCTTGGACTCATTCGGCGCTCGATCGAAATTGACCCGTCAATACCCGACCGCTACAGCAACCTGGGCACTGTGTTGGCGGAATTGGGGAAACTGGATGAAGCTGCCGCAGCTTATCGGGAGGCCATTGCCCGAGCACCTGCCGAAACGCAAGCTCATGCCAACGCCTGGAACAATCTCGGTGCCGTGTTGCGCACGCAACAGAACTTCACTGAGTCGGCGCTAGCCTACGAGAAGGCTATCGAACTCAATCCCGAGCATCCCGACGCTTATAACAACTACGGCAACTTGCTGTCTATTCAGGGCCGGGTGAGCGAGGCGGTTGCTTGTTACTGCAAGGCGCTCACGGTCTCACCAAAGCATGCCCAATCCCACAAGCTGCTTGGCTTGGCTTATTACACGCTTGGCAAGATTGACCAAGCTGCCGCGGTCTATCGGGAATGGCTCGCTGACGACCCAGACAACCCAGTGGCCATGCACATGCTTGCCGCATGCTCTGGCGAAAACGTGCCGTCACGTGCATCCGATGCCTACGTTGCAGCGACCTTCGACGCCTTTGCCGAAAGCTTCGATGCCAAATTGGAACGTCTCTCTTACCGCGCGCCCCAACTGGTCGCCGACGCCTTGGCAGCGGCTTGCGGCCCGGCGGCACAAAATCTCGATGGACTTGACGCCGGCTGTGGCACAGGTTTGTGCGGCCCGTTGATCCGTCCGTGGATGCGGCATCTTGTGGGTATTGATCTCTCCTCGGGCATGCTGTCGGCGGCGCGAAACCGTGGCAGCTATGACGAATTGGTGCAGCACGAATTGACCCACTGGCTACTTGACTATCGTTCAGCCTATGACACAATCGTATCGGCTGACACGCTGGTCTATTTCGGGGCGCTGGAAGAAGTGCTAAGTGCTGCCTTTCACGCTCTGCGCCCGGAGGGAGTAATGATTTTCACGGTGGAGAAAACCCATCCTGATATTGACGCTGCAGGCTACCTGATCAATCCGCATGGTCGGTACAGCCACAGCGAAGACTATCTGCGCTCTGCGTTGGCGGGTGCTGGCTTTGGTACCGTGTTGATTGATTGTGCTGCCCTGCGTAATGAAGGCGGCAAACCGGTGGCCGGCTTGCTGGTCACTGCTCGCAAGGGGAGATGACGATGGCGCAGCGCCGGGTCATGGAGATCGTCACGCCGTTGGGGGACGACGTACTGCTCTTCCATAGCATGCACGGGCGGGAAGAACTCGGGCGCCTGAGTGAATTTGATGTGACCCTGCTCAGCAAGAAAGC
Source organism: Betaproteobacteria bacterium (assembly GCA_016705475.1). Taxonomy (GTDB): domain Bacteria; phylum Pseudomonadota; class Gammaproteobacteria; order Burkholderiales; family Rhodocyclaceae; genus Azonexus. The sequence continues at coordinate 14,233 of JADIYD010000008.1, forward strand.
GGACGTTAACCTGGACGACATTCTGTCGAAGAACGTCACCGTCAAGCTCGAACTGCCAGATCGCAATACGCGCTACTTCAACGGCTTCGTCACCCGTTTTGCCCAGACCGGCATGCACGGTCGCTACCATCTCTATTCGGCGCGGGTCAGCGCCTGGCCGTGGTTTCTTACCCGCAGCGCCAACTGCCGCATTTTTCAGGATTTGACGGTACCGGAGATCATCAAGAAAGTCTTCGAGGAATATTCCATCGCTGACTTCAAAGCAGAACTGACGGCGACCTACGCCAAGCGCGTCTATTGCGTGCAGTACCGCGAGACCGACTTCAACTTCATTAGCCGGCTGATGGAAGAGGAGGGCATCTATTACTTCTTCCGGCACAAGGAAGGGCGCCACACCATGGTGCTGGCCGATTCCTACACCGCTCACGCCCCGTTTGCCGGCTACGAGCAAATCCCTTATATCCCGATGGAGCGCACAACGCGGATCGATCAGGAATGCGTCAAGGACTGGGATTTTGCCCGCGAGGTTCAGCCGGGACGCTACTGCCTGGACGACTTCGATTTTGAAAAACCCAGTTCCGACCTGAAGGTCAAGACGACGAACAAACGCAAGTACGAGTTGTGCGATTACGAAATCTTCGACTCGCCGGGCGAATACCTGAAAAATGGCGACGGTGAGCACTACGTGCGTATCCGCCTCGACGAACGGCAATACCAGTTCGAGCTTGCCAATGCCAAGAGCAACGCCCGCGGGGTCTGCGTCGGTTCCCTGTTCAAGCTCACCGGCCAGCCGCGCAACGACCAGAACCGTGAATATCTGGTGCTGTCTGCCGATTACGAGCTCGAATACACCGAATACGAAGCAATGGAGAGCCGAGGTGCGCACTACGCCTGTGGCTTCGCTTCGCTAGACAGCAAACAGCAATTCCGCCCCCGGCGCCTTACGCCGTGTCCATATGTGCAGGGCCCCCAGACGGCCGTCGTCGTTGGTCCGGCTGGCGATGAAATCTACACCGACAAGTACGGACGGGTGAAAGTCCAGTTTCATTGGGACCGTTACGGTAAGTCCGATGAGAACAGTTCGTGCTGGATGCGGGTTGCCCATCCCTGGGCCGGCAAGAACTGGGGCATGGTGGCGATTCCACGCATTGGCCAGGAAGTGATCGTCGATTTTCTTGAGGGTGACCCGGACCAGCCCATCATCACCGGACGGGTCTATAACGCCGAGCAGATGCCGCCGTGGGAACTGCCGGCGAACAAGACACAGACCGGTGTGTTGACGCGATCGAGCAAGGGCGGTTCCGGTGCCAACGCCAACGCGATCCGCTTCGAGGATAAGAAGGGCAGCGAGCAACTCTGGATTCACGCCGAGAAAAACCAGGACATCGAGGTCGAGAACGACGAAACCCACTGGGTCGGCCATGATCGCACCAAGACCATCGACAACGATGAAACCACCCACGTCAAGCACGACCGCACGGAAACGGTGGATAACAATGAAACCATCACCATCCACGGCATGCGTACCGAAACGGTGGACAAGGACGAGACCATCACCATCCACATGAACCGGACGGAGACGGTCGATAAGGAAGAGAACATCACCATCCACGGCGGGCGAACCGAAAAGGTGGACAAGGAAGAGAGCATCACCATCGGCGGCGGGCGGACCGAAAACGTTTCCAAGGACGAGAGCATTACCATCGGCGGCGGCCGGACAGAGAACGTCGCCAAAGACGAAAGCATCACCATCGGTGGAGGTCGCACCGAGAAGGTTGCCAAGGACGAGAGCATCACCATCAGCGGCGGCCGAACCGAGAGCGTGAGCAAGGACGAAAGCATCACCATCAGCGGTGGGCGAACCGAGAACGTGAGTAAGGACGAAGGCGTCACCGTCGGCGGCGGACGTACCGTCTCCGTCGGCAAGGACGATGCGCTCACGGTTGCCAAGAATCTCGTTATCGATGCAGGTGACTCGGTGACGATTAAAACCGGCAGCGCCAGTATCACCATGAAGAAAGACGGCACAATTACCATCAAGGGCAAGGACATCACGATCGATGGCTCGGGCAAAATCAATGTCAAGGCGAGCAGCGACATTGTCATGAAGGGCTCGAAGATTCTGCAGAACTAGAGCAGGGCACTACCAGAGTTGGTTTTGACCCATGGATTTATGATTCAAATGGCAACTGGAGGCGGAAAATGAGCGGACGGGACTTTTTGGAACCCATTGTTGAGGCCACACCCCAGTCGACCACGCCCCCGCGCATCGAAGGCGTCCGCGTCGGTGAGTTGGTCGGTATTACCGACAACGGTACTCGGCCATTGGTGATCTATCCCGGTCAGCCGGGTACCGCGGCAATTCCGGCCCGAAGCGTTCCCGACCTGCGTGGCGTGCATATTGGCCGTCAAGTGGTGCTGATGTTCGACAACGCCGATCCCGTTTGCCCCATCATCATGGGTTGCCTGCAAGCTGAAAGCGCTTGGCCGCTAGACGACAAACCGGCCCAGGTCGAGGTGGATACAGACGGAGAGCGGCTGGTTGTCAGCGCGAAAGATGAGATCGTTCTCCGCTGTGGCGCGGCCAGCATTACCCTCACCAAGGCCGGCAAGGTTCTGATCCGCGGCACCTATGTGTTAAGCCGTTCGTCAGGCGTGAACCGCGTCAAGGGCGGTTCGGTGCAACTCAACTAACTGCCTCGGAGGTCTTACTATGATGGTCGGACAGAAGGTCAAGGTCTCGCTCCCGCAGTTACCGCGCAATCACATCGGGATTCGCTTTGACGATAGTCAAGGCGCCGCTGCGGCAGTCTCTGCTCCCAGGGGAGCATCCGGAGAGGTTTTGAACTTAAGCCCTGACCGCAGCGAGGCCTTGATCGAACTTTATTGGTCCGGTGCGACGCGGGCTGCGCCAGGTTCTGGCCAGGTCTGGCGCATCTGGGTCAAGCGTGTATTTTTTGGTCAACTTTTCGACTGACTGGTCAATGGAACTCATCAACGCCACCCGCATGGTTGCCGGCTACACGATGGGCCTCGAGCCCAGCGGACGGGAATTGTTGGTCGTCGTCATCAAGGGGACTTTCCGCATCCCGGCGGAGGCCGGTGCACCCCTGCGGCTGCATGAGGAACAGCTTCCGCTGGTGATGGCGGACGTGTTCCATGGCGAACCTGGCTTCTCCGCACCCAAGTATGAGGTGGATTTCGCCCCGCGCAAGCACCGTTGCGACGTGATTCTGAATGCCTCGGCCCATGCGCCGGGCGGCCGTCCGACCGATCGTGTCGCGGTGGGCGTGCGCATCGGCGCATGGTCCAAGGGTTTTGCTGTCGTAGGCGATCGGGTGTGGGAGTCGGGCGCGCGCGGCGCGCGAGCCACGCCCGCTCAGCCCTTTATGGTCATGCCTATCTCCTACGGCCATGCCTTCGGCGGTGTCGATAGCAAACATGAGGACCCGGCAAAGCACGCCGCCTTCATGCGCAATCCCGTTGGGCGCGGTTTCCATCACCACCTGAAGGGCGAATGGGTGGACGGCTCCCCGCTGCCCAATACCGAAGAGTTGAATCGCCCGGTGACCGATCCGCAAGGCGATTACCTGCCCATGTCGTTCGGCTCCGTGGGCCGCAATTGGGAACCGCGCTACAAGTTTGCCGGCACCTATGACCAGCATTGGCTGGACGAAGTCTTTCCTTTCCTGCCAGCAGATTTCGATGAGCGTTATTACCAGGCCGCTCCCGCCGATCAGCAACTGGCCATCCCGCTCGGCGAGCAGGAGGTGACTTTGGTCAATCTCACCGCCGATGGTCACCGTTCGTTCGTCATGCCGAACTTCGAAGCGCCTATCCACGTCTTCCCGAAAAAGGGCGAGCGCGAGAACTTGACGGCGCACCTCGATACCGTCGTCATCGAACCAGAAGAGGAGCGGCTCACCATGACCTGGCGCGTGGCGCGTCCACTGAAGAAGAGCATGCACGAGATCGCGCAGGTGCTTGTGGGCAAGAAGGGCAAGGAGTGGTGGCAGCGGCGCGAAGAGGTGGTCTTCCCGATACCCGTGGTCGCCGTGCCCATGGATCGCCCCGAACCGGCGACGGCCCAATAGGCAACGCGATGCCTGCACAGCCCATCGCCATCATGAACACCGGTCTGGTCACCAGCGTTGGCCTGTCCGCGCCCGCCTCTTGCGCGGCATTTCGCGCCAAGATCAGCAATCCCACCGAGACGCGCTTCATCGATTCGGGTGGCAACTGGATCATGGCCCATCAGGTGTCGCTGCAGCAGCCCTGGCGCGGCCTGACCAAGCTGGCCAAGATGGCTGCGCTGGCCATCGAAGAGGCGCTGCAGGACCTGCCTCGAGAGCAGTGGGCTGGCTTGCCGTTGATGCTGTGCGTGGCCGAGACCGAACGGCCCGGTCGCATGGCAGGGCTGGACGATGAACTCTTCCTGCAGCTTCAGTGCGAACTGGGCGTCTCTTTCGCCAAGGCTTCGGCCGTGGTGCCGCAAGGGCGTGTCGGTGTGGCCGTGGCCTTGATGCAGGCCCGCAAGCTATTCATCCAGGGCGACCATCAACGCGCGCTGATCGCCGCCACCGACAGCTTACTGAGCTGGCCGACGCTCAGCCATTACGATCATGATGACAGGCTGCTGACCGCGCGCAACTCCAATGGCTTCATGCCAGGTGAAGGCGCGGGCGCGTTGCTCGTTGGAGCCCCCAGTGGTGAGGCGGGAGAACTAGTGTGCACAGGAATTGGCTTTACCCGCGAATCGGCGCACATCTCAAGTGACGATCCGCACCGCGCGGATGGATTGTCACAAGCCGTGAAACTCGCGCTCGCCGACGCTGGCACGCGCCAGCACGACATAGATTTTCGAATCACTGACGTCGCGGGGGAGTTGTATTACTTCAAGGAAGCATCCTTGGCGCTGAGTCGTACGCGTCCCTACCGTGGTGAGGTACCGGCGCTATGGCACCCAGCTGAGTCGACAGGTGAGATTGGCGCAACGGCTGGATGCTCCTGCCTGGCGCTTGGTGCAGCCGCTGCGCAGAAGGCCTACGCACCAGGAACTCACACTTTGCTTCATTTCGCGAATGATGCTGGCCAGCGTGCAGCAGTCATAGCATCGATAGGTTGACCCATGGGAGTATTTGCGAATTCCATGGAGATCTCCAGCAAGGCAATGGGGGGCAAGTCGATCTGCGAGTTCCCAGACGTCTGCTTCTCGCCTCCCCAAACTCCAGCAACACCGCCAGGCGTTCCAATCCCTTACCCCAACACTGGCATGGCGAGCGACACCTCGGACGGGTCGACGAGCGTCAAGATCGGCGGCGAAGAAGTGATGCTCAAGGACAAGTCGGCGTTCAAACAGAGCACGGGCGATGAGGCTGGCGCGGCACCCAAGAAGGGAATCATCAGCAGCAAGAACAAGGGGAAGGTGTACTTCATTGCTTGGTCCATGGATGTCAAGGTCGAAGGCGAGAACGTCGTGCGCAACTTAGACATGACGACTCACAACCACGGGAGCGGGGCGACTGGGGCAGCTCCAACAGTTCATGCGGCCCAAGTGATGACCGCAAAGTTCGACAATTGCGCTGAAGACGCGGCAGCCGTCGAAGATGCCTGCAAGGGTGGGAAGGATCCATGCCCAGGTGTGCTGAAGATGACGCCGAAAGAGCAGAAAGTGCACGCAAATCCAAGGCGTCGCCTGCCTCGTGATCCACGCGTGGACAAGCACGCGGCGCTCATCAAGCCGAAGTCTTCGATCCCGGCAAAGGCAGGCCTTCCGACTTCACGTTCCGAGGCTGCGGGCGCGGTCGCCGCGGCGGAGGTCGATGCGCCCGGCAATGAGTGCGTGAAGAAGATGCGCTGCTTCCTGCGCCCATACAGCGGAGTGGAAACCGATGGCCAAAAGGGCTGCTGCAAAGGCCAAACGCCCCACCACATTCCACCCCAGGCTGACGTTAAGGGAGTGAAAGGCTATAAACACGCCGAAGCGCCGTGCGTCTGTATGGAAGGCACGAACCAGTCCGCTGGTTCGCACGGAAAAAACCATGCGGCAATTGACTTCCTGGTGGACGAGAAACTCAAGGATCCAAGCAGGAATCCCGTCGGAGGCCGTCTCACGCTGAAGGAGCACATCGAGGTCTCGTCTGCGGCGGTGGCCCAACAATGCGGCTGCAAGAAGGAATGCATTCAGGAGCAACTGGAGAAATCCAAGACCTTCAAAGACAAGGACATGACGAAAACCTATGAGCACAAGGGTCGCACGTCACTAAAGCCGAGTCCCACGGAGCAAAGCGAGTTGAAGGCGACGCTCAATGCGAAGCCCAAGGTTGCGATTAACGATTGAGAGATAGACGATGAACCACGAAGGATCGATCTTTCACAGCGGCTGCGCGGTGTCCGCTAATGTTCTCTTTTTCGCGAAGGAAGTTGAGGCAGTCGCCCAAAGGAGCGGTGCGAATTCAAGCTTCCTTGTGCTGAATCGCGGCGATTGGCACATGTACGACGAGTCAGCCGCGTGGCCGGCGATTGCGATGGCAACCATCAAGCCTGAGGGTGGTACGCGCACCGTGGTCGCTGTTGGGCCCGCCGGACAATACTGGGAAGTCGCGCCCCAGTCGCTAAAGGAAGTGATGGGGATCATTGGCGAGGCTCAACGGTCGATTCGCGGCGTTCGCTCAGTTGGCGATTCCTTGTACTTGGTCGGCATGGGCCGCCTTGTGATGGAACGAGTCGATGTTGGTCAATGGCACGACATGAGCCCAAAGGGCGATCAGGTGAAAGGGCAGGTCGTTGGCTTCGAGGACATCGGTGGCTTTTCAACGGAGGAGGTATATGCCGTTGGATGGCAAGGCGAGATCTGGTGGCGCAACAAATTGAAGTGGCGCCAGGTCGACAGTCCGGTCTCAGCGAACCTGAACTCCATCGCTTGCAGTGTCGAAGGGGTCGTCTACATAGTGGGAGACAACGGCGTCATGCTCGAAGGCCGCCACGAGACCTGGAAGGTCGTTGACACTGGCAAGTCGGAAAATCTGCTGGACGTGGCGGTTTACAAGCAACAAGTATTTGTCGTCACCGACTTCGGCATTTTTCGCCTTTCACCAAGCGGTCGACTGGTGGCCGAAGACAACTTTGTCGAGGATGATCGACCATCAACTTGCCTTCATCTTCTCGAATCGCCTGACGCAGTCTTTTCCATGGGGCCTTCGGATTTGTTTCGACTGACAGACGGTTCATGGGAACGGCTGGTTTGACATTAATCATTGAGGTAATCCCCCGGCTCTGCCGCAACTAAAGGGGTCAGAGACATTTGGCTTCCTACGGTCAACGGGATATTCGGCAAATAACGAAATGTCCCTGACCATTTTATGCTTATTGGATACGCAAGTACTTCGGAACACCACTGGAACGATTGGATATCATCATGAAACTTGACGTAGTGTTGATCCCTCAGTTTAGCAATCAAACATGTTGGCAAGCTGCGATGCGCATGGTCAGAAGCACCCGAGCACGTGCTTCGATCGATCCGACGGCATCGGTTCCTTGGCTCGTCAAGAAAGGTACCGATAACCAAGGGCTCAATTGCCAAATGGGCGCTAAGTTTACGAGCTTAGCGTCTGTCAAAGTGTGGTGGGACCCAAATTCAACGGACGCCCAAAAGAAGAAGGTTCCTCATACCAGCGATTGCTCGGAGCCTCGCACGGGCCTTAAAGAAGCAGGCTTTCATGCGGTTCCTGCTCAACCAGACCCAATTGAGGCGCTCTGGCTCGACCGTCAACTGAAGGCGTTCGGTCCCCTTTTTGCCGGAGGCTGCTTTATGGCCGACGGATCAGACTCACTGCACGCCGTTGTAATCACCGGAGTCGACCCCGCAACCGCAACGCTGTATGTAAATGATCCTTGGCCGCCAGGAACCGGCACAAAAGACCGGCCCGAGAGTGTCGCCTGGCTCAATACAAACATTGAGCGCGAAATCCCTCTCCACTATTCGCCCTGATGCCCTGACGCGGAGTGTCTTGTGTGAGATCGAGTATGCCAGGACACAGTCATCCCAGTAATTCAGGGCAGTCCTCGATTATTGCTGGATGCCTTAAGGGGGAACCAAATGATCGGGAATGTTATTTGGGTGCCGTAGCGGACCGTACTTTCGCCCGTCCGCTGGACCGTGGAGTCAGAAGGTTGCGGTCAACACGATTAAACGACGAAAAATGGAATGCCAACAATGTGAATGAGTGCCCGGCCCGAAAGTGCACTGTTGCTACAACTGTGACCGCATCCCAGGAACGATTTGCAGCACGCAACAACCGTGGTCAATTGACGATGGCACGCTCGGCCGGGCGCTGGTGCCGCCTGCCAGTCCGGTGTGCGCCGGGTCGCCGCTTATTCAGACCAAGACCCTTCTCGATGCCTCACCCAGTCACAGCATGCCGGAACTGAGCTTCCAGTTCCGGCAACCCCTTAGTCCCGCTATCGGGTTGAGCGACGCTGATTTTGAGACAGCGGCGGGGTCGCTGGTGGTTGAGGTTGCAGTGATCAAGGCGTTAGTTGAGGTTGAATCGTCTGGAGCCGGATTTTATGATTCGGGCCGCCGACCCCGGCGCTGTTGCCTCTAAGGAATACCCTTTCTTTGGACGACGGGGTATAGCGCACCGACACCAGGTGATGGCGGGCCTTCAGGCGCCAGATTGACCACTTGGCTTGTCCATGTGCGTCAAGATCTATACTTTTGCTTGCGTCCCGGCCGTCCACCATGAAAATAACCGACCCCGCCGGCACGGTCGTGGCCGTTGGCGCCGATGGCCTGACTGTGGCGAGGAAGTGGGCGCGCAGCAACTGGAAGCGGTGCGGCTTGATTTCCTGCACGGTCACGACGGTGCCGCCGGTGCGGATGCGCTGGCTGGCCTCGTAGCCCTTAGCGACCCCTGCATTGTTCGCAACTTCGACGTCGAATTCGCAGTTGGAGCGTTCCCGCTCACCTTTGATCGCGCCGCAGGCGGCTTTCGGGTCAGGCTTGGTGGCGGCCCTGACCACTCTTTCCGCTGCTTGTCCCGGCACGACGCATTCATTGTTCTGTGGCATGGGCCAAGACTTCACTGTGTAGGTGTCGGTGGATGTCCCCGGTGCGTAGTCGAATAGGCTGCTCCCGGGTTTTACCCGCCATTCGTCGGCAAATTTTGTATAGAGCAATTTATAGCGCTCGTTACCATCTACCGGCAGCGTCCCCATCGGTGTGCCGTCGGGCAGGTCAGGCAGCCATTCGCCGGCGGCAATCGGCCCCGCAATGCCCCTCAACGAATAGCCATCTCCGTCGCCGCCACTCAACGCGACGGCGCGCTGAAGGTCAACATTCAGAAACCAGACGTTGCTCCACGGAGTCGCCGTGACCGTCAGGACATGGTGATCGGGGAAATGGATCTGGATATTGCCCTGACCGTCCTGGGGTACGATGCGGCCGTCGCCTTCAAGCTCGAGCGGGGCCGAACCCAAGTTCTGGAGTTTGCCATCGACGCGCAGTTCGAGAAGCGGTTGCCCGGAATTCGAGCCGGCGCTCGGACTGGGCTGGTAGGTGACCCGGTGCTTGCCGACCCGCGCCGCAACAGCAGTATTGATGCTCACGCACAGGTTCAACCCGGTAGTAGGGTCGACGTGCGGGCTGTTGCTGACGGCCGATTGCCGGGTCTGCACCTCGAGTCCGCCAGGCTCACGCAGTGCAACGAACTCGCCTGCCGCCTGGAAGTGGTACAGGGCGCCATTTGTGGTTGTGATGTGCGTGTCGCCTGTCATACTGGGCGGGCTTCCCGGCAGCGTGTCGTTCGGGTCCAGCCAGCAGCGCAGGCTTTTTTGCTTATCCGCCGTTGATGCGGTGAGGCAGGCGCCGGCCGTTGATGGCAAGTTGGCGGGATTCCAGCTTGCGCTGAACTTTCCGTATTCACTGTGCAAACCTATTGGATCACCGGAAGTGACGGTTGAACAAGAAAGATGTTGGCCGTCGTTTTGCCTTCCCCAAAGCATTCCTACACAGAGCCCGGAAGCGTCGAACAGGCAGGACCCAGATGAACCCCGCTCTGTGCCGGTACCTCCATTTATCGCAGCGCTGCTAGCCCAGGTGACTAGCCAAAAGTTGCAGTTCGGGCAGTCGTTGTTTGAAGCGTGTTGGACTGAGATCGGCGTAGCGCTACTCACGCTGTAAGCCATGACGTCGCCCTGGGGGTGATGGAGTCCAAAGGCCGATGTGGGTGCAGCCCCAAGAGTTGCGTTCCAGCCTGCGTGGTAATAGGAATAACTGGAACCCGGCGGATTATGCAGGGTGGAGTTTATGGGATCGAGCAGCATGAAATCCGTTTCGACTTGCGTCAATAGCGGCCAGGACGCCTTTATGACGGCTCCACCGGAGGTATAGGGATAGATCGTGCTTGGAGGGCCGCCATTGTGCGGAGCGCCGCCGCAACTGGCCTTAAAGTCCCAGTAAAAGGTGATGGTATTGGCGAGCTTTGCCGCAGTATTGTCGGGTTGGCTGTCTGTCAGGTTTTGAAGGCAATGGTTCGCAGAGAGAATGTAGTCCTTGCGTGGCGTGTTTGTGTTGTTGAGCAGGGTTCCAGTACAGGTGTAGGTTCCGACCGGAAATTGGGCGCCAGCGTCCGCGCTGGACTTGATCACGGTGTACACGCTTACCGCCCGCGCAGCGCCAGCCCAGGCCGGGTTTGCCTGGGTTGCCATGCAAACGTCCTTTTGGCAGGGATTTTCGCTAATACCATTGGGACCGACCTGTGCCCCGGCTCCCCGATAGGTCTGCATGACCGTGCGGATTTCGAGCCCATCGCGTTCAGGGCGCGGCCGCTCCCTGGACTCGATCTGGACCACGAGCTTTTCCCCCGCGATGGCAGGAGTCCAAATGACCTGGTTCTCGCTGCCGGTGGTCGGGGCGTAAGGTCCAGCCGGAAATTTCCGCTTCGGATCGTAGACCCAGAGCTTCGTTCCCTCCGGCATGTCGAAGCGTGTAATTTGAAGGGACTGCCCCAGGGCGCCCTTGGAACGCAATCCGAGCAGGCTGATGTAACCGGATTTCGTGGCATGCCCGCTGAAATGCTCTAAGGTGAATGGAGTGGTGGCTGCCGGCGCCGCAATGCGGACGGGGGGCGAGGTGCGGCCTTCCAGGCGCTTGATTGCCTTCTTATCCTCCTCAAGCAGCCTGTTGATCCTGACCGCAGGCAATTGCCGGTACTCGAGCTGGTCGAAATAGATCTGTTCCGTCGCCGCTTCGGCGGTATCTTCCTGGGCCTCGGCGTAGCGCAGCGCCGTCATGACAAGCGTGGCGGCCAGAAGGAACTGCATTCCGAAGCGTATTGCCGGCAGAGCCTGCGGGAATCGATTTTTTGTCATTTTTTTCTCCGGATTGGAAGATCGGCAACGGCTTCACCACGCTACCAAGGGGGTGTCAGCCAGGAAGGAAGGCGCTATCAGTTGGGGGGTCTGGCGGGTGCGGGCATCGCCAAGCTGTTTGACGACGCGGCTGGTTTGCTCGAAGGCGTCCTCGACGGTGACGCGCTGTTTGGCAGCCCCGGCCGGACGCTTCAAGGCTTCCAGCAGGGCAAAGGTAAACAGGCCGTGCCCGCCCTGGGGATATTCCTGGGAATATTCGTTGCGCTGCGAGGCGGTCAACATCGCGAAGCGGGACGCGGCGGTGCGTTTTTTCAGCGAGCGTGCATCGAATGATCCGGCCACGGCCAGGGATTGGCAGGTGTCGACGATGAGAAGCCGTCGCCCGGCACTATCCCGCATGGCGTCGAACAGGATGCGCCAGCTCACCAGGGACTTTGGCTCGCGGTCAACGAAGCGGCCGGCGAGTGCCTCGCGGATGTCTTGTTGGGTTGCATCCCGCGGAACAAAAAAATAGTTGCCGGCTGGATCGCTGAACCCGTGTGACGCCAGGAAAAGAACCACCGTGTCGTCCGCGCCGGCACGCTGCAGGAAGGGCAGCGCCTCGACGACTGCGCGGCGAGTAGGCAGGTTGCCGCGATCGCTCAGGACCTTTACGTGGACGCGCTCGTAGGGGTGTCCCTGGGCACCCTGCATGAGCCGAGCAAACGCGTCCGCGTCCTGTGCCGCGAATTCCAGATCGTCTAGAATGCGATCCGGCCCCTTCGGGATGTGGTCGAAATGATTGACGCCAACGGCCAGCAGGTAGAGGTTTCCCCGGCGTTGCGGCGCTGGGTTGGCAGTCGCGGCGCGAAGGTAATATTCGGCCAGCCCCATCGAGCGCCCGTTGAAGGCCTCCACCCGCAGCTGATCTCCGTCGCCCGTCGCTTCGAATGCGACTCTGCGCTTGAAGCGCAGACGTTCCCCTTCCTTCAGGGTGCGCTCGGCCGGATTGAGGATGGGGATACCATTCAGATAAACCCTGTATTCGGTGATCGGGGTACCGCGGCTATCGACATCGATCGCGATACTGGGACGACCGCCCGGACCCGCCGCGGCCGTGGTAATGCGGATCGCCGGCGGCTCGATGGCGGCAATCTTTTCGATGCTGGCCCCTGAGCCAGCATCGGCAGCCGTCTGAGTTGGGTCGAACTGGGCGCGCACCAGATCGGGCCTATAGAGCAGGCGTTCGAACTGCACGGCGCGGTAGAACCGCGCCTCCTTGTCTTGTCCGTCATTGACGTGCCAGCCGACGAACTGATCGCCTTCTGGGCTCGCGGCGTAGTAGCCGTCCGGCCGCCAGAGAACCCAGTCGCGTTCGTTGGCGTGCAGGAACAGTCCGAAACGCTCTTGTCCGGAATTCGGGTCGAACCAGCGCAAGGTTCCGTCGGAAAGCGCGGCAACCACATAACGGCCGTCGGCAGATAGATTGACGGCATGCACCTTGCCTTGGGTATAAACGCGCCAGAGCGCTTGACCACCTCGACCGTAGCGCCGCAAGGACCAGTTCGTGCCGACGATGAGCGCCTCTCCGTCGGCACCGTATGACCACGCCGTGCAGCGCTCCAACGCATCAAGGACGATGGGCTTGCCGTCGATCACCGGGTGCTCGGCGTCCTTGCAATCTATCGACCGGCCGGCCGCCTGCCGGCGGGGGGCGGTCCAGATCGTAGACAGCATGTCCGGCGGTGGTACATCCGGCTCACGGTTTTCCAGATAGGTTTTTTGCTCAGGAGTATCACGTAAACCACGTCGGACCGCGCTGCAGGCAGACGACCCAGGCTCCGCCCCGGCGCTGCAGGCGCGCACTGCCCGCACCGCCGAGCCCGGCGCGCCGGGCAACTCGAATAGCCCTTGTCGCACTAGATCCATGGCTTGGATATAACCATCGGGAAGGCGCCAGGCGACCCGCCCGGCTTCCGGAGAGAGCAGCAGTCCATCCCCGACAAGACTCAGGTCGAGAGCTGGACTGCCCAGCTCGCGTATGACTTGACCATTGCCTGAAACGATTGCCAGACGAGGTTCGTCCGTGGTGAGCAGCATGCTGCCGTCGTCGAGCAGCATTTTTCCGCCGGCGCGGTGGCGGCCGAGGTCAATGGGAGGGCCGGCAAGTTTACCTTCTTTTGACCAGCGGAACACCAGGGCTCGGTCATCGGCGTGTTCGCCCGTTGCCACCAGGGAACCGTCGGCCGCCCAGGCCACGCAGCACAGCCCTTTCTGGCCGGGCTCGCTCTCGATGCGGGCGACGAACTGCAAGTGCAAGTCGGGCAGCCGAAATACGGCGACCACGGGAAGGTCGGAAAAGCCCAGGGCAAAGCTTTGCCCGTCGGCACTCACGGCCGTATTGCCGGGACGGCGCGATATGCCCATGGGCTGGCGCTGAACCAGATGGTGCGTGGCGTCATAGACCCTCAGCGCACCATCCAGCGCGGTGGTCACGAGCCAGCCGCCGGGCGCAGCGGAAGAGATGTCCACCACGTTGCCGCGATATTCGGGATCGCTGGCAACCTCGCGAAACGAGGCAGCGTCCAGGATGCGCAACCCGCCTTCACCCTGCATGCCAACCACGAGATGGCGCCCGTCCGCTGTGTAGCCGAGCGCGGACACCAGCCGCGGGAATCCGCCCACGCGCCGGATCAGTGCCCCGGTTTCGGAATCGAAAACGTACACCGATGCCGACTGGTTCCATTGCCAACCGGTCCAGCCGCCGACCGCGACGTGCCGACCGTCGGGAGATACCGCTGCGGCGAACAGGACGCCTTCATTGCCGGCCTCGATCGGGACGCGCAGGGTGCGTACCAGGCGAAGCTCCGGAAGCTGCCAGATGCGCACAGTCTTGTCGTACCCCGCTGTGATGGCGCGATTGCGCACCCGATCCAGGTCGAGAAGCGTGATGGGCAAAACGTGGGCGCCGGCTTCGATGCGCAGGATGGGTGCCGTCGACGGTTCCCCAGCGTGGGCCAGGGCGGCCATTCCCAGCGCCAGCACAACGAGGGTGATCGCCCGGAAACGCTGCGCAATGATCACGGCGCCCTGGGCTCCAGTCGGTGTTCAGCGCGAAGCGCCCACACAGGGTTGCGCTGACACACCGGGCGCGCCGAGGGCGATACAGCGACGTTTGCCGAACACGTCCTGCGCTGCGCCACCAAGCGGAGTACCGCGCCCGAAGTCGACTTCAGCGAGCATTCCGGGGCCGCCAAGCACGATGTCGGTTGTGATGCCGGACTCTCCGGCCCCTGCCGTATTGGCCGCTGTGTCGATCGCTAGTTCAGTCTCCCCCAACGGCGTTCCGGGTTCCGCCTGGACCAGATCCGAAGTTCGAAATATCGCCTCACCCAGTGCCGCGGCGAGTGCGAGGGCCACGTTCCCGTTGCCCACTGTTGCCGGAATGCCAATGGCCGGCGGCCCGACCACGCCAGGTTGCGGTACGACGCTGTCTCCCGGGGATCCAATAGCGGATAAGAACCCGGAAAAGGCGATATCCGGCGACGTCGGCTGAACAACTGAGGTTCCGCTTCCTTGTCCGGGGTCGCGAAACTGCCCAAGCCAGTCCGCAGCGTGTGTGCTGTTGTTGGTCGGTACGGTGCCCCCGCTGATAACCAATCGATAAGCCTGGCTGCCAGCTTGGGGGTAGAAGAAGCCATACTGGTTGAGCGCTTCATAATAGAGAATGGGGCCGATCAGATTCGGACGGTAGATGCGTTCTGGCAGGTTCCCATTGGCAAAGAAAGTTCCGCCTATCAAATCATGCCGAGCGTATCTCAGGGGATTGGCGACGTCACCGGCTGGATAGGTGATCGCCTGGCCCGGGACGATGTTGCTGGTATTGATCAGGCTCTTAATGTCGGATGCGCTCATCATCGCACTTACAACGAGGCGGTTGGACGACTTGTTATTGAATTCGTCGTAGAAGTCCTCGTTGGTGATGTGACCCATGTTCAGGGTTATGGTCCCACCTCTCGGGACGAGCGTGTTATCGATGAATATCAACGACTTGAAGCTGGTGGCGGTGCCACTCCCGCCGGTTGTGTCGCTCACCATGTGAATGGCGGCTGGATTGTTCGGATAGTCCGGAAGAGCCAGGAACGCGGAAGCCGAATTCATGCCGCGGAAATTAAAGACGTCAACATCGTTGTTCAGTCTGATGTCGCCGCCCTCGGACAGGATGTCGGCATAAAGATTGATCTTGCCGTTCGTATTCGAATTGCCGGGCGCCCCCAGCTCGATAGCGCTGCCGTTGGTAGCGAGGATGTTGTCCAAAATATTCAGGTTGCCACGGAAGTGCGCGGTCAAGCCGTTGGCGACTCGCACGCCATGCAACGTGATGTCCTGGCTCGAATCCAGGGCTACATGCTGGAGGTCAGCCATTGGAGAATTCACGGTGATCGACCCGCTGGACGTCGTTGTCGCGGTCAAGTTTCTCGCCGTCACCGAATTGACCAACATGTCACCGGCCGCCGTGAGAGTGGCCGATCCCGACCCCGTGTCGATTGCGCCAGATATCTGGAGGACACCGTCGCTGGCCGTTGCGTTCAAATCGCTGTTGTGGGTCAGGACGTTTTCGGTAACCGAGATGTTGCCCGCAGCATCGAGCGTAATCGCCCCAACGCTCGACTGTTGTGTGGTGTCGAAACCCTTGGCGCCGATTCCCCCGTTTTGGGAACGGACCAAAATGCTGCCCCCGGACAATACGTATTCTGACAAGGTTACGCCCTGGGCCGACTGCAGGGCCACGTTGCCGCCTGCGTTGATGCCCCCACCGTCCGCTAGGCTGTAGGCGTTGACGAGAACAGCGCCAGTCGTCTTGACGCCACTCAGCGACACTGTTTGCGCGGCCGATGGGTTGATCGTTGCATTGGCCGCACCCAGAAACGCGTTGATGTTCACCGAACCGGCCACAAGCGCACGGTTGGCAGTCACCGGGCCGCCGGAAGATGTGATGTTGACGGTGCCATCTGTCTGCAGATATTCGGCTGTCACGCCATGGGCGCCGGACAGGCTGATGGTCTGGTTGCCGGCGTACAGCATAGTGTTCGGGGCCATGCTGAACAGGTTGCCGGCACTCAAGGTGATTGCGCCGTTGTTGGTCAGGATGTGGTTCTGAACGAGGAGGTTGTGGCCGGCGCCCAAGGTCACCGAACCGCCCGGGACGCCACCGCGGCCCTCGATAACAGCTGCCACGGTCAGGTCGTTGCTGGCAGCGAGGGAGACGTTATTGCCTGCGGCGAGAAGGTTGTACAGGGTGAAGTCGCTCACCACGTTGGCGGAATCCGGCTGGTGGGCGATGGTGAGATCCGTCGGGTCCAGGATCACGGTCCCGGCGCGCCCGGCGGGCGCCGTCAGGCGAATATCACTGCTATTCATGATGACGCTGCCTGTCGAGGAAATTTCGGCGCTGCCGCCGTTTCCGCCACCGTCGCCGCCCGTTGCGGAGATGCTCCCCGCGAATCGGGTCTGGCCGGAAGAAAAGAGTCGGACCGCTCCGCCGTCGCCCCGGCTCGCCGCATCGGCCGCGACGACCGCTCCAGGCGCAACGTTCACCACCGCCGTTGCCGCCATGTCGCCAAGCACGATCGTGCCCCCGCCTTCCGCGCCTGATGCGTCGGCAAGGGCGCCGGCGAGCAGGGAGACCGTGGCACCCGTAGCGGCGATGCGGCCGCCCGTCCCGCCGGTGGCCGCGGTGACGTCGAGTTTTCCCGAAACGGCGAGATCGCCGCCGGGGCCGGCGTCGAGAAATATGACGCCGTTGCGGCTCTCGACGCCGCGGGCGCGGACGATGCCGCCGAGATTCACCGTGGCGGCCAGCAGGTTCTGTGCCGACGCGGCCAGGATTTCGATGCGGCCGCCATCGGCCAGGATGCTGCTATCGTTGCCCACGTAACGCGTCACCGGCCGGCCCTGGGAGTCGAGCAGGCTGGCGAGGGTGTCCCGGTCGAGGGCGACGCTGATCAGGGAGTCGCCGTAGAAATCAAGGGTGAAGCTGTCCCCGGAAGCCAGGGAAACCCGCCCGAGGCGGGCCGTGATGATACCGCTGTTGCGAACGTTGGGTGCCGCCAGCGCGACGAAGCCGCCTTGTGCTGCGGCGATGCTGCCTTCATTGACGACGGCGGCTCGGGGATTGCCGGCAATGGCAAAGTTCATCCTGCCGGCCATGAAATCGGCATTGGCAATGTCGGCTGTGGAGGCCATCAAGCTGCCGACGTTGATGGACGCCGTCCTGCCGAAGACGATGCCGTTCGGATTGACCAGATAGACTTGGCCGTTGGCGTTTAACTGACCGAAGATCTGCGACGGCGAGGCGTCATGGATACGGTTCAAAGCGGCGGCGCTGCCGCCGGGCTGGACGAACTTGACGGCTTCGCCGGCAGCGATGTTGAAGCTCGCCCAGTCGATGACGGCGCGGTTGCTGTTCTGGCGAATCAAGGTTGCAGATGGCGTGCTAGTAATTTCCGCGCTGCCTGCCGCAACCACGCCCCCCTTGGGAGCCGCAATGCCCGGCTGGCACATGGACGAAGCTATGGCTCCGCCAATGAATGCGCGAGCAATGGTTATCGCAAGCTTCGTTTGCCTCGGGTACCTGCCCAATATACGATTGGCTGTTTGCAATTTCATCGTGCATCTCCTTTTACTCGCGCTCCAGACTCGACTTGCGACCCCGGCCTATGTGAGTCTTAATGCTTGGCAATCATGCACAACCGATTCTTCCAGCAGTGGGTTGCCGGTTGTGGGCCGCGGAGCGCAAATTCAATTCACTATCGCTAAACATTGCGTTCTTTCAATAGATCATGCTGTTCAGTAGGCGAACATGAGGCCGGCGAACATCCGCGGATTACGATTGCCCAGGATTTCGACGTCGCGCACTAGGGGTTTGTCGAGCTCGACATAGCCGCTGAAACTATGATCGGGACCGACACGGAGGCCGATGCCGGTCGACGATGCGAGAATTCGGGTGCTGCCTCCCCCGAGATCGTTGTTCCACACCTGGCCATGGTCATAGAACGCATAGGCAGTTAAATTGGTGAAGGACAGATGGAACGCCCAGCGCAATTCAAGTTTCGCGCCGAAGCCCTTGTCACCCAGGAGTTCGGATGCGTCAAAGCCACGCAGGAATTGTTCGCCACCGAGGCCAAGTTGCTCCAGGGGTACCAGCCGGTCGCGAGAATACTGCCCAGTGAATGCACCAAGTACAGACCAGCCTGCGCCTAGGGGCTGCAGGCGCGCCAAGTAGATTGTGAACTTGGTGAAATCGATTTTGCTGTCTTGGCGCGTGAGGAGCGGGGAATCGACCGGCGATGCCCCCATGCCACTGATGCCGCGGGATATTTCAGCGTCAGCAAGATTGATTCCGCTCCAGTCATCGATACCGCTCCAGGTTATCCCAGCCCGCAGTGGTCTGACCTTGTCCTCGTGCAACCGCAAGCCTAGCGCTTCGCTTTTGGCATTTTCGACCGACCAATTGACGCGGACGATCACATCGCCTTCACGGCTGCGACGGATCGGGTAACTTAGCCCGAAGGTGGTGGTGGACGACCTCAAAACCAAGTCAGGCAACCCAGAATCGTCTTTCGGGCGCGCGCGACTCGCCGAATAGGAGACGGCTGCCTTGAGTCCGTCTGTCCCGACAGGCGCATCGCCTGTGTACGACCAGGCCGCAAGCCTTCCATCGTAGGTGCCCAGCAGAGCCAAGGCGTTGCGTTCACGCAGACCAAGCTGGCCGTTTTCAGCAACCGACAGGTTGTAGCGGGCTGGGCCGAGCAATTTGGTTCCGTGATTGTCCGTCGACACTGACGCGGAAAGCCGACTGCGGCTCACGATCACAACGAGGTTTGTTGCGCCGGCATTGGCAGAACGCCTGAGGTAGGCGCGCGCGCTGGTTCCAGGTTCGTCGTTCAACAGCAATAGAGCGCGTTCCAGCGTTGCGAGTTTCAGTGGGCGTTCAGCCGTTACCGTCGCCTTGAGTTGGGCAGTGGACTTCGGCAAAGCGTTCCCATTCACATCCTGAGCATTGACTTCATCAATATAGCCCTCGACGACCGTCAGACGTACTTTGCCTTCGGAAATTTGCTGCACCGGCACTAATGCCAGCGAAAGAACATAGCCTTCGCGCTGATAAATGTCGGTGACTGCGCGCGCATAGAGATAGATGTCGGCGAGCGAAACTTCCTTGCCCACGTCTTTTTCCCAGACTTGCGCCAGACGGCTGGCGGAAATAGCGCTATTTCCGCTGACGACCACATCCCTAAGGACAAATTTGGTTGCCTCAGCATTGGCCGGTGGCTGCTGTGCTTCCGTCGCAGGCAATATGACTTCTGAAGGCTTGATTTCCGGCACTGGCTTGGGGGGCTCGACGTCCTTGCCGACGCGCCCCGGCTGCAAACTGCCAGGAATGCCCTGCGCTTGCGCAACAGCTGGAGTGACCGCCAGAACTGCCGCGATGAGCACTGCCCGACCTGCACAGCATATTAGCGTTTTCTGAATTGAGCTCATGTCATAGTCCTTAAGCATAATGCATTCTATGCACGAATGCCGTAATAACGCAATCAATCTCAATGACAGCCGGAAGAGAGTTGAGTCATGAATCAATGGGATGGGCCACCCCACTCGATTCCGTACTGTTATGCCAAAGTGGAAGGGCTGATCAACTTCGAAGCGAAGGAGCATCTCACCCATGAAGATAGCGACAATTGAAATCGACCTGGCGAAGAACGTGTTTCAGGTCCACGGTGTAGATGAGCGTGGCCATGTCGTGCTGCGCAAACAGATCAGGCGTGACCAGCTGCTCGCGTTCATGGTCAATTTGCCCCCTTGCGTGGTTGGTATCGAGGCTTGTGGCAGCGTGCATGACTGGGCCCGCAAGTTTCAGGATTACGGACATACGGTCAGGCTTATGTCGCCGCAGTTCGTGAAGCCCTACGTGAAGAGCAACACGAATGACGCTGCGGATGCCGAGGCAATCTGCGAAGCCGTCACTCGGCCGAACATGCGATTTGTGCCGATTCAAAGTGTTGAGCAGCAAGCGGTACTCTCAATGTACCGGGTTCGCCAGGGCTTCGTCGTGGCGCGAACAGCACAGGCGAACCAGTACAGTCTGGGCGCTGCTCGCCCATGGCCGCGAATTTCGGGCCAATTACCGGTTTACGTGTCTGATGTTGTTCGGGCTATACCTATGCCGAAGTTGTCTCCCATCCACGGTATGTCAGAAGCGGACGGCACTTCCAACAGTTCGCTGAAGGGTGGAGCTGAAAGGTTGCGGTCAACACGAAAAAAGGACGAAAAATGGAATGGCAACGAGGTCGACAAGCACGTGGCCCGGAGACGAGCGGTTGCGATCTCTGCAACAAGATGTGCAGGACGTACTACATGGATCGTCACTTTAGCGACCCTTTGTGGCAACATAGATGGCGATACGAATTGCATAATCTCATCGAAGCCATGGCGTTACGCTAACGCTCAAACTTGAGGCAAGTGTTGGCGAGCTGCAATGCGCCTGATTCAAAGTGCGCAATAAAATGTGTCGGTTGCGCTTCGGGCATGGGTATTGTGGTTGCCGGTAAGGGTAATGTGAACCAAGGTCTCGCACGTCAAATGCGCGTTCGGCCAACGAGTGGTTTTCAGCGGCCGCAACAGGGTCGCGTCGTGCCGCTCTAAATATTCTGACGAGGCTTCAATGCCAAATTACCGCATCCCAGGGACGATTTGCAGCACGCAACAACTGTGGTCAATTGAAGACGGTACGCTCGCCCGGGCGTTGATGCCGCCTGCCAGTTCGGTGTGCGCCGGATCGCCGCTTTTTCCGACCAAGGCGCTTCTCGATGCCTCACCCAGTAACAGGGTGCCGGATCTGAGCTTTCTGTTCCGGCAATGCCTCAGCCCCACAATCGGGTTGAGCGACACTGACTTTGCGACGGCGGCAGCATCGCTGGGGGTTGAGGTTGCAGTGATCAAGGCGGTGGCCGAGGTTGAATCGTCTGGCGCCGGGTTTGATGAATCGGGCCGGCCGCGCATCCTGTTCGAACGCCACTACTTCCACCGACTAACCGGTGGGAAATACGATGCCAGGCATGCCGACATCTCCAATAAGTCCAGTGGCGGGTATGGGAAGTTCTCGGCCCAGTATGCCAAGTTGGAACAGGCGTACGCGCTTGATCGGGATGCGGCACTGCGCTCAGCGTCGTGGGGGCGCTTCCAGATCATGGGGAATAACTTCCGGGATGCGGGCTACACGTCGGCAGCCGATTTCGTTCTTGCGATGACGAAATCCGAATCAGCGCATCTAGGTGCGTTCGTGAGCTTCGTTGGTAACAGCAGGAAGATGCGCAACGCCTTGGTAAAGAAAGACTGGGCAGCGTTTGCAGCGACATACAATGGCCCAGCGTACGAGAAGAACAGGTATGACGCGAAGCTCAAGGAGGCATACGATCGATTCGTTGCGGCACAAGCCGCAGGCGCTGGGAGGAAACCTTGAGCCGCGCACTCTTGCTGATGGTTGTGCTGAGCCTGTCGGCACCCTGCGTACTTGCCCATTCGCCGGTTGCGCCAGGACCGTGTGCGGCCTCCGAGACGGCCTACTTTGCCTGCTTGACGGCCCGCGGGAAGTGGGTCGGCCTTTGTGGCAATCCGCCCCGAAGCTTGCAATACCGCTTCGGGAAAGTGGGCGAACCCGAATTCCGTTATCCGGAAGATCCGGCCGAGGGATTGGGCGGATTTACGTTCGCGCATTACTGGCGTTACCAGACCGATCGGTTGGAAATTGGGTTCCGCAATCAGGGGGCCGACTACTCGATTTTCGACTACACAGAGGGGCGCCGGCGTCAGGCGGGGGTGCGTGTCACCACTGCAGATGGGAAGGAGCGCACTTTCTCATGTAAAGGCAAAATCGTAAGCCGCCTTGCCGAGCTCACGGGTTTCTTGCGATGCGACCCGGACAACGCGCTGAATGGTGGTCAGTGTCCTTGAAGCCATGGCAATTGGGTCTCCGGTTAGCTTCTATTGAAGTGAAGCCGATTGAGGAATCGAAATACCAAGCACGAGAACTGCAATAGGGAATACAGTCCGAAAAATGCTAGCGACCCGTCATCAACCAATTCCAGCCGTCATTCAACAGCACGCCGAGGAATCTGCCGTGCTGCGCAATATTCGCTCCGTGCTATTGAGTGCCCCCCACGTTCAACTCCATCGCCTCCGTCGCCTCGATGATCGAATCGCCGCGCATCTTGACGGGCTCGCAGTTGCCGGTAATTACGGATCGAAGCTATTGATGTCCGCACTGGAAATGCCGGGCCCCGGCGAGGTGTTTGCTGCGGCAGTGGGGGCGATATTAGACAAGGATCTACAGTTGCTTGAACGACTGTTTGCTGTAGCGGAGGCAGTTCCAGAGGCACAGGCGGGCCTGAGTTCTGCCTTTGGCTGGGTATCCTCGCAGCATCTTCAGGGTACGGTCAGCCAGTTGCTTTCATCGCCGTCACCGTTTCGCCGTCGGATCGGCATTACGGCTTGCGCCATGCACCGGGTTGACCCTGGCGCTGCACTCGATGCGGCCGTCAAGGACCTGGATCCCGCGATGCGAGCCCGAGCGCTGCGAACATTGGGTGAATTGGGTCGGCGCGATACGTTGGCGGCAGTGCGCATCGCCCTGGAAGACGAAGATGAGGGCTGCCGCATCTGGGCCGCCTGGTCGGCGGTTTTGCTGGGGGATCGTGGTGCAGCACTGGAAAGGCTGACTACCGTCAGTCAGGTGCCCGGGCCTTTGCGCGAACGGGCGATGCGTCCTGCGCTGCGCGCGATGGATTTGCCGCGCGCCCACGAGCTCCTCAAGGTCTTCGCCCGTGATGCCAAGAACCTCCGCACTCTGATCCAGGGTACTGGCATCGCCGGCGATCCTACCTACGTGCCCTGGCTCATCAAGCACATGGAAGATCTCAAGCTGGCGCGCCTGGCCGGCGAATCCTTTACCTTCATCACCGGACTCGATCTCGCTTACCTCGACCTTGAGCGCAAGCCGCCCGAGGACGTGGAGTTCGGCCCGAACGACGATCCGGACGATGACGACGTGGCGATGGATGAGGACGACAGCCTGCCCTGGCCCGATGTGCCGAAAATTACTGCCTGGTGGGCGGCCAATTCCTTGCGCTTCCAGTCGGGAGTCCGATACTTCATGGGCGAGCCGGTCAGCCGCGAGCATTGCCTTAGCGTACTCAAGGGAGGCTGCCAGCGCCAACGCATTGCCGCCGCACAGTACCTGTGCCTGCTACAACCTGGTACGCCGCTCTTCAACACCAGCGCGCCGGCTTGGCGGCAGCAGCGCTGGCTCGCAAAGATGGCCTGATCTGGTGGACACGCGATACATATTTGCTGTCCTGGCTGGCGTATTTCTTATCCTGGCTGCGCAGGAACTGCTTCGTACGGGAAGGCTGACGCCGGCAGGCAAGACATGGAGTATGGTCGGGGTGATCTTCGCCGGCGTCGCGCTGTGGCTGTGGATTTCCGTGATGCCAAGTTAACTATTGATCAGTTGATCGCCGGCAATATTGAGGGGTCGAATGCCTCCTTGCGACGAGTCGGCGGGCAACGAACTAGGGGAGGTGGCCAATGTTGCTTCCCAACGCCAGTTTGACCACCGCGACGATCCTACTCTTGATCCTCGACGCATAGATCTGGATCTGGCACGACGCATTCCAACTGACTTGGAGCAACCTTGCCACCCAGCGAGCGTGTTCGCCGCGCCGATTCCACTGCAGCGATCTGCTGGCCTTTGGGCAATAGCAGCCACATTCGCCCGTTCTCCTTCATGCGGCTGGCTCGGGTTCGAGCCGACTCACCAAAACCCCAGAAATAGTCGGCGCGCACGGCTCCGCGGATCGCCCCCCCGGTATCCTGCGCAAACATCAGCCGGTTCAATCCGCCGCTCTTGCTTGACTCAGTTGCAGCGAGGAAGACCGGGAATCCGAGAGGAGTTGTACGGGGATCGACCGCCACCGAACGTCCAGCGGTCAGCGGGACGCCCAGCGCTCCAATGGGGCCGTCTGGTGTGTCGGGAATTTCCTGGAAGAATACGTAACTGGGATCGCTGCTGATCGCGGCCGGCCAGATTTGTCCCGCTGTGCTTCCAGTGGCGGGACGTACAGTTACCGGCTCGGAGGCGGGACGAAGCGATGCTGATGGTTTTGCGGCCGGCGCTTTCTTGGGAGCCTTACCGACGGCCTGGCCCGCCTTCCCTTCCAGTAAGGCGGCAATGACGGCGTCGACCTCAGGAGAACGATCCTGCTGTTTGGCGACCCCGTTTGTTGTATGTACAGACGGAGAAGCGGAGGCAGTGCTGCTTAGTTTGAAACCGCGGGTCAGGATTGGAGCGTCCTGCGAACTAGTCTCGTCGTCATCGATAACGATTTCACCTCCGATGCCGCGCGTACGGACACTCTTCGTCTTGCCACTGGAGGCAGTTACCGTTGGCGTAAACGGGTGACCGTTTTGTTCCCGATATGCGACCCGGAGAAGCTTTCCATCATCCAGACGAATCTTGCCCGATCCTTGAATCTGCATGGAATACAGCGCTGTGGGATTATCAGTCCAAGCCAGCACTCGGGCCGATGCGAGCCCACGGCGCTCAATTTCGGCGCGCGTGTAATAGGGAACGATGCGCTTGCCGTCCAGGCGCAGCCGAAGCTTCTTGTCGCGGATGTCAGGCTGGAAGTTGTCTATGTCCAGAGTGAGTAAGCCACCGCTGCCAGGGACTGCGTCTAGCACAGGGATAACATTGCTCCGTCGATCCGGGCGGCTACCAGATTTCCCCGGCGCATGGGCGGCAATTTACGCATGTCGAGATAGAGCAAGTCATCGGGCAAGCCATATACCGGATAGATGTTGGGGTTGGCGTAAGTGCGGCTGCCAGAAAGAAGCGGCTCGTAGTAGCCGGTTATCACACCTGCGGCAGTTTGGTCGGTATTGCGAATCTGGTAGAGGAAGAATTCGTCTTCAAAGAATCGGTGTACGGATTCTTTAGACGAATTCAACCCGATTGCGCGAGCGCACGGTCCCGCCCAAGCCGATTTCGTGCGCAAGGCAGCACAACTGCGCTGGAAGGCCTTCCAGGCGTCGCCCAAGTCATCTTCATCCCAACCCGGAAGGCGTGTCCATTTGGCTGGTTCGAAGTGCGCATAGCGAGTGCTAAATGCTACCGCAGTCCGAGATGCCGGGGATGAAGGCGGTGTTTCGGGAACTTCAAACGAAGGCGGAGCAGCAATTTGCGACGCTGAGTTACCGGCCTCCTTTTGCGGCGACTGCGTACATGCGCCAGTCATCAAGGAAAAGACAATTATTGCGACCGCACCCGACGTGGGTCGTGACGTTACCTGGAGCGGATGTGGCTGGCGATTTGACGCATCAAGTTTCGCCGAGCTACTGAAGGCCAGCGAATCATTACTAGTGGCGCTTGGATTGTGTGCGCCGTTGCTTCTAGATACTGGCGAGGTCGCTCTCATAAATTTGGACAATGCGCTTACTCCCAATATGTTCCCGAAAAATGCAATCGGCACGACTTCAGTTAGAGCGGTGCCCGCAAGAATCGTTTTCCATTTTAGAAGAAAAGCTGAATTATGCAAAAGAAATACAAATTACTCCGATATAACCCGAATCAGCTATTATTTGGCGTAAAGCAAAATCCGTTTCCCGTCCACCAATCTGATGTCCCGTGTGAAGGCAGGGCTACAAACGGATTCTGCTTGATTCATAATTTGATCAACGTGGCATGCCGGGTCGTGATTTGCCGCGACTGTCGCCACGGGTGATGCGGTGAGGAGCGAACGATGATTGTCATTCGGGCTTTAACTAACAACGGTATTCCGTGTACGGAGCAGTTGTCTGCCGAGTTCGACGAGACCGGTGGCAGCATTGGGCGGGCGGCCAACAACCAATTTGTTCTGCCAGACAATGACCATCTGATTTCACGTATTCAGGCGACAATTGCGTTCCGTAACGGTGGCTATGTTCTGACTAGCCAAGGTGTGAATCCGGTTCACCTTAACAATCGCCCAATCGACAATGGAAACTCGGCAACACTTTCCGATGGTGACGAATTGCTGATTGGTGGATACACATTGAAGGTTGAAACCGGCTCAGCGGATAAATCCACAGCAGCAGCCGGTCAGCCTGTCGATGATCCGCTTGCCTTGTTTGGGAACGCTAGTGTGTTGAAGAGCGATCCATTCGGTGGATTGTTGTCGCCAGAGCCAGCCACGCCACCGCCCAGCTCCTCGCCAGCCTACGTGCAGCCGTCGAATTTGAGCGGGAAGGTCGTGCAATCTATTCCGAGTGCGCCGAAAGGCGAGAGCAGACTCATTCCTGAGGATTTCGATCCTTTCGCAGATCCATTTGCACAAAAGCCGCCGCCCGATTCAGCCGCCTTGGGCGGGCTACCAAGCGATTTCGACCTTCGTGAAGGCGCGCAGCAGAGCATTGATACTCTGTTCGGATTAAAGCCAACGAGCGGGCACAGCCCCTTCGCCGGCACGCCGTTGGAGGAATCTTCACATCGAAAGAATGAGCTTGTTGGTTCCAATCAGCTCCTGGATTTTGCTGGCTCGTCTTCGGCATCAGCGCATGGATCGATTCCTGATCAAGTGCATGAAATCAATGCAGCCTTCCAGTCGCCCCGAGCATTATTCGAAGGAGAACAGAAAGGAGAGCCGCGCGCCACGCAATCTAACGCAGACGGAGCGTTCTTCCTCTCTTGGGAAAGCGAGAATCGGTGCGGTGAGACAGAGGTATCGAGGACGATCATGCAGCCGGCCTGGGCTTCGGCACCACATACGACCGATCATCCTGATATGGCTTCCGGCAATGCATCCACCGTATTTGCAGTACCCCTGATTGCACCAGACGCAGCGGAACCGAAAGCTGACGCGCCAATCGATATCGAAATGACCGCAGCTGATGCTCCTGCAGGCCAAACGGGTATCGCCAATCAAGTGCCCACCAAAGACCTTAACTTGCGCGAAACGCAAGAAGTAGGTGAATCCGTTGTGGCGACAAGCGTGGGTGTTGAGGCAGCAAGATTGGCAACTGACCAAGCGCTATTGCGAAGCTTTATTGCTGGCTTAGGCACTCCCAACCTTGTGATTCCTCAGGGCATGACGCCGGAATTGATGGAACAGGTGGGGCATCTGCTCCGGGCGGCCACTCAGGGCACACTGGATTTGTTGCTGGCTCGTGCGATGACCAAGAGCGAAATGCGAGCGTCTGTAACCATCATTGCTGGTATTGATAACAACCCCCTCAAGTTTTCACCAAATGTTGATATTGCATTGGCGAATCTTCTCTGCCCTCATCCAGGCCGAGGGTTCATGCCGCCGGTAGAGGCGATGCAGGATGCCTATGACGACTTGCGATCGCACCAGTTTGGATTCATGGCTGGCATGCGGGCTGCATTGGCGGGCGTATTGCGGCGATTTAATCCGGAAAGTCTGGAAAAGAGACTTAAGGAGAATCGCGTACTCGACAACCTCGTGCCCATGAGTCGAAAAGCTAAGCTTTGGGAACTGTTTGCAGAGCGCTATGAGCAAATCTCGGTGGAGGCGGAAGAGGATTTTCACACGCTTTTCAGCAAGGAATTTCTGAGCGCCTATGAAGAACAGATAACGCGCTTGTCCAATTCGGATGAGAGGAAGGCGTAGCATAGCAGGCCTGTCAGAGGAGATCATCATGCAGATTGAGATCGCGGTCCTATCCAAACCCGGCGGTCGGGAACGCAATGAGGATGCCTGTGGATACTGGACGTCGGAGGACGCCTGTTGCTGGGTTTTGTCGGATGGCCTCGGCGGGCACGGGGGGGGAGACATAGCCTCAAAACTGGTGGTGAGTACGATTCTGCATGGATTTGCAGCAAAGCCATTGGTTGATGGCGTCAATGTAACCAAGTTGCTAGATCAAGCAAATAGTACTGTATTGCAGGAGCAGAAAGCGCAACCACGTATCGGTGATATGCGGGCAACGGCGGTAGTGCTGGCGATCGACAGCAAGAATGCCAGCGCAATATGGGGGCATGTCGGCGACAGCCGACTATATTGTTATCGTAGCGGCCAGCTTGCAGTGCAAACTCGTGATCATAGCGTCCTGCAGGGCTTGGCAGATGCATGCAAAATCGACTCAGAGTCATTGCGTGGTAACCCGCAACGCAACGTGTTGTTGTCAGCGGTGGGATCCGACGAGGAATATCGCCCCACCGTTTCCGAGCAACCAATGCTGATTCGAGCGGATGACGTATTTCTGCTATGCAGCGACGGATTGTGGGAGTATGTGGACGAGTCCATGATGCTGCGCATGCTTGCAGCCAGTTCGACGCTTCAGGAATGGCTTGTGAAAATGGAAACTGAATTGCTTCAGCGAGCGTCGAAGGGACACGACAACTACAGTGCGCTTGCGGTACGGTTGTCAGAAGATTGCAGTGGAAACCCGTAACTTGTCCGAGGGAAGTGTGTCTGCATCGCGATATTTTACCTATTTTGGAAAACGTAATGGTTCCATTGGATCTTTATGGCGATGCGATGCGCATGGTTTGGAGTTCATCGTAGATATTCAATTGTTGACTTTGAAAGGAGTGGCGAAATGAAGCTGCATAAGATTTTAGTGGTTGCTATGTGCGCGGCATTGCCGGCAATTGCCTATAGCGATGATGACAAAGTTCTGAAAGGTCGGGAAATCACGGAGTCTGCGTTGATCGATGCGCTAACGCCCGAGGCTGGTGCAACGCAAACTCGACGCATGCGAAGTATTCGTGTCGGCCCTGACCTGAAGGCAACACCAACCCCCGTAGCAAAGCAGGCCAGCGCGTCCTTGCTGATTACCTTCGAGACCGATTCGGAAGTACTGGCTCCGCAAGCGAAGTCATCATTGGATGTCGTTGCACGAGCACTGGCCTCAGACAAGTTGGCCGATTTCAGGTTCTTGGTTGAGGGGCATGCCGACCCTAGAGGTGGGCATGAACATAATATGCAATTGTCCCAAGCACGAGCAGAGAGCGTGGTGAATTACCTTTCTGCAAAACACGGTATTAGTCGCGAGAGGCTGAAGCCGGAGGGCAAAGGGGACACAGAATTGAGGAATACGGTCAAGATCGATGCGGCTGAAAACCGTCGAGTAACCATCAAGCGAATCGAGTAACTGCCGCGTTTTATCTAATTTGCAGCTTCACCCTTTGAGGGCGCTTAGCACGGAGGGAAATAGCAATGGGAGATTTTCCTCGGATTGTCTATGGCGCTAGCTGTGATCCGGCGCCTTGATGAATTTCAGGTTGCTACTGAAGTGGGAATAACTAGGCGACTTTGTTCGCTGGATCGTTCGGCAAGCGGCTTTGCATCGATACCGATCAATCTCGACTTCCTTGGCGCGTAACGCAGCACGGAGTTGCTTTAACTCGGAAACGCGCGTGCCATTTTCCCGTTCAACTCTTGCCCGTTCTTCTTGAAGTACTCGTGCTCTCGCAAGTTCGTACCTTGCTTGCTCTAGCCGACTTTGGCTACCTCAGCCTCATCCCCGTGTTTGCTGGTTTCCTAAGTCAGTTGGCGTACGCGTTATTCGAGTTTCGAATCTTCATAGATTCGGAAATTGGCAGGTAGTTAGCGATTCTGCCAGAGCCATTGCCGACAGCCATGCGGCTTGCTAATGTTTATTTCTGCAAATCCGAATTGATGGTTGCTGCTCCGGTTGCCGGTTCACCAAACATGGAGTGTCATGATGTTCCGCTTCATTGCCTGCTTTCTCGCGTTTGCCTTGGCCGAGGGTTCGCTGCAGGCGGCGTCCGATGTGCCGAAAGCCCCGATCCTGCGCATTGAGACCGGGGGCCACTTGTCGCCGATCACCCGGATCAGCAGCGATGCCGAGGGCAATTGGGCGGTGACTTCCTCGGAAGACAAGACCGCCCGCCTCTGGGATTTGCGCAATGGCCATCAGTTGTCTGTCATGCGCCCGCCGCTAGGTGGCGAAAGCATTGGCGCCCTCTATGCCGCAGCGATATCGCCGGATGGGCGGCAGGTGGCGCTGGGCGGCAATGCGGCATTTGATACGAAGACGCATGCCCTTTATCTTTTCGATCGTGCCACCGGCAATCTGCCGCCGAAGGCGACTCTGTCAGGGATCGAGTCGCCGATCATGCAACTGGCCTGGTCGGTCGATAGCCAACTGATCGCGGTTGGCCTGCGGCAAGACGGGCTGCGGGTGTTCAGGCGCAATCTCACCTTTGTCGGGAGCGATCCCGAATACAACGATGCCATCTATGGCGCTGCCTTCTCGCGCGACGGTCGATTGGCCGTGGTCAGTCTCGACGGTTCGCTGCGCCTCTACCGGGTCGGTAAGAGTGGCCTAGAAAGATTAGCCCGCAAGCAGATGCCGGGCAAGCCCTATGGCGTCGCCTGGTCGCCAGATAGTAGCCAGTTGGCTATCGGTTTGCAGGATGCGGCGCAGGCGGTGGTGCTCTCGGCCAGCAATCTGACTGTGCTGCATACGGCGGAGGGCGGGAGCGGCGGAAACCTCGGGAGGGTCGCCTGGTCAGCCGATGGCCAAACTCTGTATGCGGCGGGCAGCGTGGTTCGTGACGGACGCTTCGCCATCCTTGCCTTTGCTGGCGGTGGGCGCGAACCAGCGCGGGTGCTGGGCAGTTTCGGCAACACGGTTACCTCCCTCGCCGCAAATGCCAACGGGCTGGTTGCGAGTTCTGCCGAACCGGCCTGGGCCGCATTCGATGCTTTGGGCTCCGCCCGACTAAGCATCGGGCCACAGATTGGCGATTTTCGTGATGCAGGTGATGCTTTCCGGCTTTCCACCGATGGTCAGGTTGTGGCTTTCCCGATGCTGTTCGCTGGCAAGACGCCGCTTGTTTTCAACTTCTTCAGTGGTGAATTGCGCGCTGCGAACGCTCCTGGCTATACGCGGCCGGCGAAAATCCCCAGCGATCTCAAAGGCTGGAAAAATTCGCCGACGCCGGTCTGGAATGGCCGGCCTCTGGCGTTGAGTCCTGGCGAGTTGTCGCGGAGTGCGGCCATGGCGCCGGACGAGATGCGGCTGGCGCTGGGAACAGAATGGTATCTGCGGCTCTTTGCAGCCGATGGCAGCCAATTGTGGGAGAGGCGGACGTCTGGGGCTGTCTGGGCCGTCAATATCAGCGGTGATGGTCGCTGGGTGGTCGCCGCCCTCGGCGATGGCAGTCTGCGCTGGTATCGTCTGGCCGATGGGCAGGAGCAACTGGCCTTGTTTGTCCATGGCGACCGTGAGCGCTGGATCATCTGGACGCCCTCCGGCTATTACGACACTGCCATGGGGGCGGAGGGTCTGGTCGGTTGGCATGTTAACCGGGGCTTCAACCAGTCGGCCGACTTCTTCTCGGTCGGTCGTTTCCGCGATCACTTTTACCAGCCCCTGGTGATCCAGCGGGTGATGCAACTGGCCGACGAGACGGAGGCTGTGCGGACGTTCCGCGCTGAAATGGCGATGCTGGATAACAAGACTGTCGCGGCAGCCCAAGTTGCCGCAGCGCCTCCGCCAGTCGTCGATGCTTTGCCGCCGGTGATCGAACTGCAGAGCGAACGTGGCATGCTGACGGGGGATGTTCTGGTGCCAGTGCGCTATGTCGTACGCACGCCGGGTAATGCCCCGCTGAAGGAGGTCAAGTTCCGCGTTAATGGCAAACTGGAACGCAATATCAAGACTCGTTCGACGCGCTCCATTGAAGGGCAGGTGTACGAGGCGCTGGTGCCCGTGCCTCCCAAAGACTCGGAAATCATGTTGATTGCCGAGAACCGCTTCGCCAAGTCGGAGCCTGTCAGTCTTACCGTCAGGCGCCCCGTGAACGCGGCTGGCAAGGCACCGTATATCGAACGCTACGAAACGCTTTACATGCTGATCGTTGCCGTCAACAAGTACCCTGGTGAGAATGCGCTCCTCTTGCCGGTCAAGGATGCCTCGGACTTCCACCGTCAAATGAGTCGTGTCGCCAATCCGCCGCCCGGCAAGCAGCGCCTGTATGAGCATTTGGCGGTCAAAATGCTGCTCGATGAAGGGGCGACGCAGCAAAATATTCGGGAGGGCCTGAAATGGTTGCGCGACAACGTCAAGGAAAAGGACGCCGGCGTGATCTTCCTGGCTGGGCATGGCATGTCGCAGGAAAACTCCTACTACTACGTGCCCTATCGTCGGTCGGATATCGGCCGCCGGGTCAACTGGGTTGCCGGCGGCGAAATTGTCGATACCCTGCAAAGCCTGCCCGGACGGGCGATGTTCTTCCTCGATACCTGCCACTCCGGGGCGCTGGCCAATCAGGCGAGTGTGGCGGGGACGGTTAATCAGGTCAATGACGAACGGGGCGTTATCGTCTTCGCCTCGGCAACGGCCAGGGAAATGGCCCAGGAGACCGACGAGTGGGGTAACGGGGCATTCACCAAAGCACTCATTGAGGGCTTGCGCGGTGAAGCGGAAGACCCGCGTGACAAACTGATTTACCCGACCACGCTGAAACGCTACGTAACGCGCCGCGTGCGTGATTTGACGGATAATCAGCAACGACCATATGTTAGTGACCACGGTGTCGACGATCCGATTGCGGTCGTGGTCAAATAATATTTTTAGGGGGTATCCATGAATATCAGCAGCATCAAACGGCCGCTGGCCGCCGCTGTCGCGGGCATCTTCCTGTTGTCGGCCTGTGCGACCAATCCGGATGGTTCCTACAAGATGGATGGCAAGGCTGCCGGTGCCTTGATCGGCGCCGCTGCCGGATGTGCAGTCGGGGCCGCCGCCAAGGGGGCGCAGGGTTGCGCAGTCGGGGCTGCCGTCGGTGCGGCGGCGGGCTTTCTGATCGGCTGGTATTTCGAATCCAAGAAAATTGCCGATGCCAAGCAGGTCAATGACGAATACGAACAGCAGAGCAGAGCCAAGGGCAAAGGCAAGGCGGAGTCAGTGCCGAAGAATGAAATCGTGCCGGCCAAATTCGAGAGCAAGGTGACGTCGGCGGCCCCGGATCAGTCAGGGCAGAGGGAAATTCAGGTGACTTCCAATACCGATCTGGTCGGATATGGCGACACGGTTCCGGAATTGCAGCAGAAGTACGCCATCTACGACGAAAAAAACACGCTCGTCGAAGAAAAGACCGAGAAGCTGGCGGCGGTGGATGGTGCCGGGAGTTACCAGACGAAATCGAAATTCAAGCTGCCAGCTGATGCCAGGGGCAAGAAATACACGGTGAAAACGACACTGGTCTCTAACAACAAGACCTACAAGGAAAACACCTACAAGGTGACTGTGCGCGACGGCCAGCTTCTGATGCTGGCCGCCCTTTAACTGCGCTATTGCTTGGCCGCTCGTGGCAGGCCGCCTGAAGGCTTGCTGCCGTAGGCCGCAGTCTTCGGATAGCCGGCCAGGTCGAGCAGATGTTATAGGCGCCAGCTTCGACCCCGCGGAAGCGCTGATTGCCGACCTTGAGCGAAGGTACGCAGCTGTCGCCGACCAATTGCTTCAACTCTTCGGAAAGTAATCTATACGACCAATGCGATTGAATGGGTAAAAGGAGTCTGCAGAAATTTCCAAGAATCGTGGCTCGTTTCTGAGCGACGAGGCGATGATGAAACTGTTCTACTTGGTGCTACGCAGCATCAGTCAGAAATGGACTATGCCCATTCGGGATTGGAAGGCAGCGCTAACCCGATTTAATATCCAGTTCGAAGATCGGATGAACAACTTTGGCTCAGAAACGCACGTGCTGTTTTCCCGTTCAACTCTTGCCCGTTCGTCTTGAAGTGGTCGTGCTTTTGCAAGTTCGTTCCTTGCTTGCTCTAGGCGCCTTTGCGCTACCCCAGACTCTCCCCCGTGTTTGCTGGTTTCCTCTGTCAGTTGGCGGACGCGTTGCTCGAGTTTCGATATGGCCGCAGCCCCCGCTTAAGCCTGCGAACGTAGTCGCTCATCTTCGTCGGCAAGACTCGACAATTTTGCATTTAGCGTATCCCGCCGTTTACGAATATCCTCCAATCGGCTGTCTGTCTCAGGGTCTCCACAGCCAGCCAAACGAGCGTCGGCGGATTCACGGGAATATGCAATCGATGGCGAACTTAATCCCTTCCCTTTCTTAATGAAAGCCAATCAGCGGCTTGAATGCTTCTCTATGGTGTTTGATAATGGCCTCTTTAGACGCGATCAGTAATCTTCGTACTCCAGCAACAAAAAATGCGGGTATTAAAGCGGGTATCGAATGGGTTTAATTCTGATTGGCAGTATATAAAACAATAGGATAGGCAATTTATGCTGCTGATGATCGACAACTACGACAGCTTCACCTACAACATCGTCCAGTACTTCGGTGAGCTGGGCCAGGATGTGAAGGTGTTTCGCAACGATGCCATCACTCTCGACGAAATCGCCCGCCTCAATCCGGAGTATCTGGTGATCTCCCCCGGCCCTTGTGCGCCGGCCCAGGCCGGCATTTCGCTGGCGGCGATCCGCGAGTTTTCCGGCAAGATTCCGCTACTCGGCGTCTGTCTCGGCCACCAGTCCATCGGCGAAGCCTTTGGCGGCAGGATCGTGCACGCCAAGCAACTCATGCACGGCAAGGTTTCTGCGGTCCACCACAAAAACGAAGGTATTTTCAAAGACCTGCCCAATCCGCTGACCTGTACCCGCTACCACTCGCTGGCCATCGAGCGCGAATCGCTGCCCGATTGCCTCGATATCACCGCCTGGACCGACGACGGCGAGATCATGGGCGTCCGCCACAAGACGCTGGCCGTCGAAGGCGTGCAGTTCCACCCCGAATCCATCCTGACCGAACGCGGTCACGACCTGCTCAAGAACTTTCTGGACGAATTCAAGAAATGACCCCGCAAGCCGCCCTCCAGCGTGTCATTGAACACCGCGAAATTTTCCACGACGAAATGGTCTCCCTGATGCGCCAGATCATGAGCGGCGAAGTGTCGCCGGTCATGATCGCCGCCATCGTCACCGGACTGCGCGTCAAGAAGGAAACCGTCGGCGAAATCGCCGCAGCGGCCAGCGTCATGCGCGAATTGTCGACCAAGGTTGCGGTGCCCTACGACAACCGTTTCGTCGACATCGTCGGCACCGGCGGTGATTCGGCCCACAGCTTCAATATCTCGACGACGTCGATCTTTGTTGCCGCAGCTGCCGGCGCCAAGGTCGCCAAGCACGGCGGGCGCAGCGTGTCGTCGAGTTCCGGTAGCGCCGACGTCCTCGAAGCCCTCGGCGCCAACATCATGCTGTCGCCCGAGCAGGTCTCAGCCTGCATCGAACAATGCGGCATCGGCTTCATGTTCGCCCCCAATCACCACAGCGCCATGAAACACGTCGCCCCGGTGCGCCGCGAAATGGGCGTGCGCACACTGTTCAACATCCTCGGCCCTCTCACCAACCCGGCCAGCGCCCCGAACACCCTGATGGGCGTTTTCCACCCCGACCTCGTCGGCATTCAGGTGCGCGTCATGCAGCGCCTGGGCGCCGAGCGCGTGCTGGTCGTGCATGGCCGCGACAACCTCGACGAAATTTCACTTGGCGCGGCTACCCTCGTCGGCGAGCTGAAAAACGGCGAGGTCACCGAATACGAAGTCCATCCCGAAGACTTCGGCCTGCAGATGATGTCGCTGCGTAACCTGCGCGTCGATGGCGCCGAAGAGTCCAAAGCCGTCATGCTGGGCGCGCTGGACAACAAACCGGGCGCCGCCCGCGAAATCGTCTGCCTCAACGCCGGTGCTGCGCTCTACGTCGCCAACGTCGCCGACAGTATCGGCGACGGCATCGCCAAGGCGCGCGAAGCCATCGCCAGCGGTGCGGCGCGTGCCAAGCTGGAGCAGTTCGTCGCCTGCACCCAAAAATTGGCGTAACGCCTAGAATGATGTAGAGTTCTCATTGTACTTATTTACGTACAAGGAGTTTGCCATGGATACGATGACCTACAGTTACACCCGCCAGAACTTTGCCAATGTGATGGATCGCGTCAATGACGACCGTGCGCCGTTGCTGATTACCCGTCAGCAAGGAAAACCGGTGGTCATGATGTCGCTTGACGATTTCAATGCCCTTGAGGAAACGGCCTATCTGTTGCGCAGCCCAGCCAATGCTCAGCGTTTGATCGACGCCATTGCAGAGGTTCGTTCCGGCGGCGGAAGTATCAAGACGCTGGCGCTTGATGCCGATTAAATTTGCCGATCTTGCCTGGGCGGATTACCTGTTCTGGCAACAGGCAGACAAGGCAACGACCAAGCGCATTCATACGCTGATAAAGGATATTCAGCGATCCCCCTTTGAAGGTATCGGCAAGCCCGAGCCTTTGCGACATAATTTTTCAGGCTTCTGGTCTCGCCGCATTGATGAGGAACATCGCCTCATCTACACCATCGAAGATGGCTGCATCGTCATAGTCCAGTGCCGCTACCACTACCAATCATGAGCGACATCCTCAACAAAATCATCGCCACCAAGCACGAAGAAATCGCTGCTGCACTGTCCGTCAAACCGCTCGCTGTAATCGAGGTAGAAGCGGCCGCCCAACCCGCGCCCCGCGATTTCGTTGGCGCCATCCGCAACAAGCTCTCCCACGGTCAACCGGGAATAATCGCCGAAATCAAAAAGGCCAGCCCGTCGAAAGGCATCATCCGCCCCGACTTCCACCCCGCCGACATCGCCCGCAGTTACGAACAACACGGCGCCGCCTGTCTGTCGGTGCTGACCGACCGCCAATATTTCCAGGGCTGCCCCGAATACCTGCAGGCCGCCCGCGCCGCCTGCGCTTTGCCCGTGCTGCGCAAAGACTTCTTGGTCGACGCCTATCAAGTCGCCGAAGCCCGTGCCATGGGCGCCGACGCCATCCTGCTCATCGCCGCTGCGCTGACCCTGCGCGAAATGCAGTCCCTTGAAGCGCAAGTCCATGCCTACGGCATGGCTGTGCTGGTCGAAGTGCACAACTGCGAAGAACTCGATGCGGCCCTGCAACTCAAGACCCCGCTCCTCGGTATCAACAACCGCAACCTGCGCACCTTCGATGTCACCCTCCAGACCACGCTCGGTCTACTGTCGAGCATCCCTGACGACAAGATCGTCGTTACCGAAAGCGGCATTCTGGCGCCGGAAGACGTCGCTCTTATGCGAGAGAACAAGGTTCAGGCCTTCCTCGTCGGCGAAGCCTTCATGCGCGCGCCGGAGCCCGGGCTCGAACTCGCAAGGCTTTTCGCCTGAAATGCGACTCTCACCAGTCGAAATAACGGCGCTCCGTGCTGCCCTGACAGGGGTGGATTGGAAGCATGTCTGGTTGTTTGGGTCGCGCGTTGATGATAGCCGGCGTGGTGGTGACATTGATATTCTGCTGCATACTGACCGCCCCGCCTTTGCGGTGGCTCATGAAGTATCCAGTCGCTATGCGGCTGCGGTGGAAGGCAGGCTCGATGTGCTGGCGCTTGATCCGCAAGCAATGACCGACGAGCAAAAGCGTTTTGTGGCAACCCTTACCCTGGAGCCTCTCGATGACCTCATCAGAAATTGATTTGCTGGTCGCGGCATCACGCAATCGCTACGACGACGCGGTAAAACTGGTGCTGGCCTCCATGCAGCGTTACAAGCCTTTTGATCCTCATGCCAATTACACGCCGCTGGAGCGCGAGCCTTACGACGCGCTCTGCGATCGTTACTTTCGAGCCGTCGAAATGGCCGTGCGCTACTTCCGCACCCTTGAGCGTTCAAAGCTGGCGCTCAATTCGGAAAGCTTTCGCGATCTGCTTGGAAATATGGCGAAATGGGGTGTCATTTCTGATGTTGATCTGTGGTTCAGAATGCGCGATCTGCGCAATCGCATCGCCCATGACTATCTGCCAGACGAACTGGCGGAAATCTATGGCCTGATTTTTGGCGCCTACGGTCCGGAACTGCTTCGAGTTCTGGCGCCTGCCACGCCTGAAGCTGCTTAATATCAGAAGAATTTTTCTGGCATTGGATATTTGACATGCTCTCGCCTGACCAAGATGTCCGCTGGATACAGCGCCTGAACAACTATTCTCAAGCCCTGCGCCGCTTGTCGGATGCGGTGGAACTGGCTGCTCAGCGGGCCTTGAGCCCGCTGGAGCAACAAGGCCTGATCCAGGCCTTCGAATTCACGCATGAGCTGGCCTGGAATGTCATGAAAGACTATTTCTACTGGCAAGGTGATGCAGCAATTACTGGCTCGCGCGATGCGACCCGGGAGGCGTTCGCCAAGGGCTTGCTGGAAGACGGGGAAGGCTGGATGGCGATGATCAGGAGCCGAAATCAGTCGTCGCATACCTATAACCAGGCAGTGGCGGA
Organism: Betaproteobacteria bacterium; assembly: GCA_016705475.1. GTDB lineage: Bacteria > Pseudomonadota > Gammaproteobacteria > Burkholderiales > Rhodocyclaceae > Azonexus. The sequence continues at coordinate 52,957 of JADIYD010000008.1, forward strand.
AGCAATCGTTGGTGCGGTTATCGGAAATTACCACCGGCTCCTTGCTGCGTTCGAGCAACGTATGCGGCAAATCGAGGCGAAGTGATGCCTGCTGCGGAGTCCGGCGACACCATATTCGGAATCCCGCAGCTAGCCTGCGACCGGATCATATTGGTCTTGCGCGATTACCCGGAAATTGTCGGTGGCACGATTTTCGGTTCGCGCGCCAAAGGCAATTTCCGTCCGGGCTCCGATATCGACCTTTGCCTCGAGGCGCCAGGGCTGAGCATGCGTCGTCGTCTGGAGCTTGAAAATCGGTTGGACGACCTGCTGTTGCCTTGGCGGATTGACTTGGTTGTTCGACATGAAATCGACAATCCTGCTTTGCTCGAGCACATTGGGCGCGCCGGCCGAAATCTATTTGCTCCGCTGGTGCGCTGAAAATCGAGCCAGCGTTCATCTGCATGATTTTCAGTGTTGCGCCAAAACAACATATCGCCGGAGAAGCTGCCCAACTTGCCAATCACCGGTTGCTAGGGTCTTTTGCTCTTTGCGACAATCGCTCCCAACTTCTCGATCCGAGAGGTAAAGCTTAATTCGGTTTTACTGCTGGATTAAAAACTAACCACTAAGGAGATTTTCTGATGCAAAAGAAGATTATTGCTCTGGCTGTTGCCGCTCTGGCCTCTACCGCCGCTTTCGCACAAACCAACGTAACCATCTACGGCATTGCTGATATGGGCATTGCTGGCACGACCCGTCTGGGCAACACCAATGGTCAGACCCAATTCGGCGTCAATTCTGGCATGCTGTCGACCTCCCGCATCGGTTTCAAGGGTGTTGAAGATCTGGGCAACGGCCTGAAGGCTCTGTTCGTTCTCGAATACGGCCTGGTTATGGATGCGTCTGCCCCGATCGGCACCAGCACCATCACCTCCGCTGCTGCTCGCCAGCAATTCGTCGGCCTGACCGGCGGCTTCGGTACTGTTGTTGCAGGTCACCTGCAGACCACCGGTCTTGACTTCACGGTCGCCGGTTCTGCTCTGGGTGGCTCTACCGGTCTGGGCGTTGCTCACACTGGTACCGGCCTCCAGGCTTCCGCTACTACCCACCTGATCTCCGCTCTGGCGGGCGGTCGTCATGACAACGCCGTTGCTTACATCTCGCCGTCCTTTGGTGGCGTGACCGTTGCTTACAACCACGCTCGCTTGTCGGAACTTGCTGGCACGTCTGGCAACACTGATGCTCACGGCGATCTGCTGTCTGCCAGCTACGCCAACGGCCCGATCAGCGCTGGTGCTATCTACACCCGCGCTACCCTGGACGGTGCCAACAACAACGTCAAGGAATGGGGCCTTCGCGCCGGTTATGACTTCGGCGTCGTCAAGCTGCAAGCTCAATACCAACGTGCCAAGGACGAAGCTATCACCACCGGCTCTGACAGCCTGTGGCTGGTTTCCGCTACCGTTCCGGTCGGCGCCAAGGTTGCTGTCATCGGTGAATTCGGCCACACCAGCCGGAAGTCCACGACTACTGCAGACAACGTCAATGCCGCTACCGTTGCCGCAACCTACTCGCTGTCCAAGCGCACCACCGCTTACGCTGGCATGAAGGCTGTTCGCGTTCAGAGCGCCGATCTCGGTACGCAAGGTACCGACACCAACTTCTACGTTATGGGTGTGCGTCACATGTTCTAATCTGGTTTAATCCAGTTGGAATAGAAACGGGAGCTTCGGCTCCCGTTTTTTTGCGTCAAGAGAATAACAAATAATAGCAAAAGCAATAATAGGGGACAGACCACGGTTTTCTCGGCGTAAAATTGGCGCATTCCATCAACAGGGGTTTGAAATGCCGCGTCGTGCCCGTATTGCTGTGCCAAACCTTCCCCTTCACATGATTCAGCGGGGCAATAATCGTCAGGCGTGTTTTTTTGCTGATGAGGACTATCAGTTTTATCTTGAATGGCTGTTGGAGTACGCGACAAAGACGGGGTGTCGGGTGCATGCGTTCGTTCTGATGACGAATCACGTTCATTTGTTGCTTTCGGCTGATACGGCCGATGCGCCGGGGGCTTTGATGAAAGCCCTGGGGCAGCGTTATGTGCAGTATGTGAATCGTATCTATCGCCGGAGCGGTACCTTGTGGGAGGGGCGCTTTCGTTCTTGCCCGACGCAGGCAGAGGAATATCTTCTGGCGTGCCAGCGTTATATCGAGTTGAACCCCGTTCGGGCTGCAATGGTGGCGCATCCGGCCGACTATCGGTGGTCGAGTTATCGCACGAATGCGCAGGGTGAGTTCAGTCCCCTGATTCAGGCGCACGGGCTCTATCGGTCTTTGGGGTTGAACGATACGGAGCGCCAGGCTGCCTATCGAGAGCTATTTCGTTTTGAACTGGAGCCGGGATTGGTGGATTCGATTCGCCTGGCAACTAACGGAAATTTTGCGTTGGGTAATGAGCGGTTTTCGGCGGAGCTTGCGGCTGCTGTTGGCCGGCGGGTGACGCCGGGGCGATCTGGGCGCCCGCCAAAATCAGCGGAGACGTTGCCGGGTGGTTTGTTGGATTTGGACTGAAACAGTGGTCTGTCCCCGGTTATTCGGTTATTCGCCGGTTATTCGCCGGTTATTCGGTTATTTGTCCCGGTTTTTTGGTTTTCCGGTTTTTGTTGTTGCGTTGATTACCTGCTCAGGCGAACAAAATGAGGTTGTCGCGGTGGATGAATTCCGGTTCGTCGACATAGCCGAGAATGGTCTCGATCTCGGCAGTGGATTTGCGCGTAATAAGCCGAGCTTCGCCGCTACCGTAATTGCAGAGCCCACGGGCGATTTCCCGTCCGTCAGGGGCGATACAGGCGACTACCGAGCCGCGTTCGAATTCACCTTCGGCGGCGATGACGCCGATAGGCAACAGGCTTTTTCCGGCTTTTAGCGCGTTGACCGCACCATTGTCGAGGAGCAGGCGCCCGGCGAGTTGCAGGTGGTCGGCGAGCCATTGCTTGCGGGCGGCCAGGGGTTGGGTTTGTGCGACGAGCAGGGTGCCGACGGGTTCGCCGGCTGCCAGGCGGATGATCGGGTCGATTTCGCGGCCGCTGGCGATGGCGGTGTGAGCACCGCTGCGGGCGGCTCGCTTGGCGGCGATGACCTTGGTGATCATGCCGCCGGTGCCGACGCGTGTGCCGGCTCCACCGGCCATGGTTTCGAGCGATTCGTCGCCGGCAATGGCTTCTCTGATCAGCGTGGCGCTCGGGTCCTTGCGCGGGTCGGCGGTGAACAGGCCGATCTGGTCGGTCAGGATGATCAGGGCATCGGCTTCGATCAGGTTGGCGACCAGCGCGCCCAGCGTGTCGTTGTCGCCGAATTTGATTTCGTCGGTAATGACGGTATCGTTTTCGTTGATGATGGGTACGACGCCAAGTTCGAGCAGGGTGGTCAGCGTCGAGCGGGCGTTGAGGTAGCGCTTGCGGTCGGCGAGGTCGTCGTGGGTGAGCAGGATTTGCGCGGTGTGCAGGCCGTGCTTGGCGAAAGCGGCTTCGTAGGCTTCGACCAGCCCGGCTTGTCCGACTGCGGCGGCGGCCTGTTTTTCATGAACGGTCTTCGGCCTGCGGCCCCAGCCTAGGCGCTGAACGCCGCAGGCGACGGCGCCAGACGAGACGAGGATGATCTCGCGTCCCGCCTGGCGCAGCGTGGCAATCTGGCGGGCCCAGTCTTCGATGGCAGCGAGGTCAAGGCCGGCGCCGTTGTTGGTGACGAGCGCCGAGCCGACTTTGACGACGAGGCGCTTGGCAGTGGCGAGGCGGGTCTTGCTCATCATTCTTCCGTTGCGTTGTCTTCAGCATCTTCGTCGTCGTCAGGAATTTCCGGGCGAGCCATTTGCTCCAGTGCTTCGTGGATGGCGTAGATCAAAGGCTTGGTGCCTTCGCCACTGATCGCGGTGATCGGGAAAATGGGGCCATCGTATTTGGTGGCCTTCTTGTAAGCCTTCAGGAAGTCCTTGACCGCTTTTTCGCGGTCTTCTTCGGGGATCAGGTCGAGCTTGTTGAGGACCAGCCAGCGCGGCTTGTCGGCCAGCGCCGGGTCGTGTTTGACGAGTTCGCCGACGATGGCCTTGGCGTCGCGGACCGGGTTGGAGTCCGGGTCGATCGGGGCGATGTCGACGAGATGCAGCAGGATGCGCGTGCGCTGCAGGTGCTTGAGGAAGCGGATGCCGAGGCCGGCGCCATCGGCGGCACCTTCGATAAGGCCCGGAACGTCGGCCATGACGAAGCTCTTTTCGGCGTCGACGCGGACGACGCCGAGGTTCGGGTGCAGCGTCGTGAACGGGTAGTCGGCGACCTTCGGGCGGGCCGAGGAAACGGCGCGGATCAGCGTGCTCTTGCCTGCATTGGGCAGGCCGAGCAGGCCGACGTCGGCGAGGACGCGCAGTTCGAGCGTCAGTTCGTGCTCTTCGCCCTGGTCGCCATTGGTTTTCTGGCGCGGGGCGCGGTTGGTCGACGACTTGAAGTGGATGTTGCCGAGGCCGCCCTTGCCGCCTTTGGCGATCAGGACTTTCTTCTCGTTGACGTCGAGGTCGGCCAGAATTTCGCCGGTGTTGAGGTCGGCGATGACCGTGCCGACCGGCATGCGCAGGATGATGTCGTCGCCGCCGGCGCCGTAGCAGTCGGCGCCGCCGCCGTTTTCACCGCGCTTGCCGATGAATTTGCGGGTGTAGCGGTAGTCGACCAGGGTGTTGATGTTGCAGTCGGCAACAACGTAGATGCTGCCGCCACGGCCGCCATCGCCGCCGTTGGGGCCGCCCATCGGGATGTATTTTTCGCGGCGGAAAGTTGCGGCGCCATTGCCGCCGTCACCGGCTTTAACGTAAATCTTTGCTTCGTCGATGAACTTCATTTTTTTCCGCCTATAAATCCGCGAGGGATGGTGCTACCCGAAAATCCGGGCAGGCCTACAAACTAAAAAGCCCTATCCGGCGGATAGGGCTTTTGCAATTCCGCCAGGCCGATTTATTCGGCAGCCGGAACGATGGTCACCACGCGGCGCTTTTTCAAGCCCTTGATGGAGAACTGAACCACGCCGTCCTTGAGTGCGAACAGGGTGTGATCCTTGCCGCAGCCGACGTTGTCGCCCGGGTGGAATTCGGTGCCGCGCTGGCGAACGATGATGTTGCCAGCCAGGATGAATTGACCGCCGTAGCGCTTGACGCCCAGTCGTTGGGCTTGTGAGTCGCGGCCGTTACGTGAACTACCGCCTGCTTTCTTGTGTGCCATTTATTAGCTCCTTGAACTTAGGCCGCGATCGCGTCGATGCGCAATTCGGTGTAGTTCTGACGATGGCCTTGATGCTTCTGGTAGTGCTTACGACGACGCATCTTGAAGATCTTGACCTTGTCGTGGCGGCCGTGGGAAATCACGGTGGCTTTGACGGTGGCGCCAGCAAGGAAGGGAGCGCCGATCTTTACCGACTCGCCTTCGCCTGCCATGAGGACCTGGTCGAGAGTAACTTCTGCGCCAACGTCTGCCGGTATCTGTTCTACTTTAAGTTTTAGACCATTGGTAACGCGATACTGCTTACCGCCGGTTTTTATGACCGCATACATGGGTTGGACTCCGAAAATAAATCTAAAGGGTGCTACAAAGAACCGCGCATTATACGGAAATTCTCTGACAAGTCAAAGCCTTGTCGAGGGGCTGTGGTAAACTGCCGGTCTTTGAAAAAAGGAGTTCCCATGGCTGAAATCACCACTGCCTCCGGGCTGGTCTATGAAGATACCGTTGTCGGCGAAGGCGCCGAGGCCAAGGCAGGCCAGCAGGTCATCGTGCATTACACGGGCTGGCTGACCAATGGCAGCAAGTTTGATTCGAGCAAGGATCGCAACGACCCGTTCGAGTTTTCGCTCGGCATGCGCCAGGTTATCGGCGGCTGGGACGAAGGCGTTCAGGGCATGAAGATCGGTGGCACGCGCAAGCTGACCATTCCGCCGCATCTCGGTTACGGCGCGCGCGGCGCTGGCGGCGTCATTCCGCCGAATGCAACGCTGGTTTTCGAGGTTGAACTCCTCGGTCTGCGATGAGCGGTTCCGACGATCCCTGGGGCAAATGGCGCAAGCCGGAGGCGGTAGCGCCCGAGGCTGAGGCCAAGCCGGTTGCCGGCGCTCCGGATGGGAGCGCTGACGCCGGAGAGCGTGAAACACGCGCCACGCCTGCGGTCGACCGGGAAAAAAAGCCCAAAACCAAATCGGCGGATGCGGCGCCGGCCAGGGCTCGTCGGCCTGCGCCGGAAGTCGTGGCGCCGGTGGTAGAAGAAAAGCTCGTCGATCCGAACGGGACGCTGAGCGTTCGTCGTTCCGTGCCGCGCGAGTGGGGCAAGTTGCCGTTGCGCGGCGGTTCGTCGTTGAGGAAGCCGTCTGTGCCGAAGGCTGCGACGGTTGAGCGTGTCGCTTCACCGGAGCCGAAATCGGCTTGGGCGCGCAAGACGGATCGTCCGGAACGTGCGCCCAGACCTGCATCCGCGCCCAAGGTGGCGGTCGTTCGCGAAGGCCCGACGCCGGAAGGTGTGCGTTTGTCCAAGGTGATGTCGGAGCGTGGCATGTGTTCGCGCCGCGAGGCCGATTTGTGGATCGAGCGAGGCTGGGTGTTCGTCAATGGCGAACAGGTCAGCGAACTCGGTACGCGTATTGTTGATCCGCAATCGTCCGAGATCACGGTGACGCAGGATGCCAAGAAGGATCAGGCCAAGGCCGTGACTATCCTGTTGCACAAGCCGGTGGGCTATGTTTCCGGCCAGCCGGAGCCGGATTGTGTGCCGGCGGTGACGCTGATTACGGCCGAAAATCAAGCAGCCAATTCGATTGGCCCGGAGTTCAAGCCGTGGATGTTGCGCGGTCTGGCGCCGGCCGGTCGGCTGGATATCGACTCGACGGGCTTGCTGGTGCTGACCAGCGATGGCCGGGTGGCCAAGCGTTTGATCGGCGAGGACAGCGACGCGGAGAAGGAGTATCTGGTGCGCGTTTCAGGCGAGATGATCAAGGGCGGACTCGATCTGCTGCGTCATGGTCTGGAACTCGATGGCAAGCCTTTGAAGCCGGCCTGGATCAAGCAGTTGAATGAAGACCAGCTGCATTTCATCCTGAAGGAAGGCAAGAAGCGTCAGATTCGCCGCATGTGCGAACTGGTCGGCTTGCACGTGATCGGTTTGAAACGCGTGCGGATTGGCCGGATCAGGCTGGGCGATCTGCCCATGGGGCAGTGGCGCTTTTTGCGCCCGGACGAGGCTTTTTGATTTTTGGCTGATTTTGCCGGTTGACCGTGGAAACACGGCTCAGCCGCTGAAAGACAAAACGCCGGCCGGTTTTAACCGGGCCGGCGTTTTTATTTGGACCGCTCTGGAATCAGGCCGTGCCGCCGACTGACTTGGCGCGAACCGGCGGCATCATGACGCATTCGCCGTCGATGACGGTCTTGCCGCCCACGGTGCAAACGGTGTCGAGGATGACCCGGTTCTTTTCGAGATTGACTTCGCGGACGGTAACGGTGGCGGTGACGGTGTCACCCGGCTTGACCGGGGCCTTGAACTTCAGCGTCTGCGACAGGTAGATGGTGCCGGGTCCGGGCAGCTTGTTGGCCAGGGTGGCGGAGATGAAGCCGGCGGACAGCATGCCGTGGGCGATGCGGGTGCCGAACATCGTGCCCTTGCAGTATTCCTCGTCGAGGTGGGCCGGGTTGACGTCGGTGGAAATGCCGGCAAACAGAATGATGTCGGTTTCGGTGACGGTCTTGGACGTGCTGGCCGACATGCCGGGTTCGAGTTGATCGATGTGATACGCCATGGCTGGACTCCTTGCTGGGATTATTGAAGTTGGAAACGAAACTCTAACATACGTTAGCGTATGGTTGTTACAGCGTGCTTACTCGGTGCGCAGGGCTTCGACCGGATCAAGCCGGGCAGCGTTCCGTGCCGGCAGCACGCCGGCGGCGAGGCCGATGGCGATGGCGATGCCTTCGGCCAGCAGCACGAAGCTGAGCGGTGTGTGGACGGGCAGGGCGGGCAGCGCGAAGTGGATGAGCTGGGTGAGGCCGATACCCAGCAGCAGCCCGAACAATCCGCCGAGCGCCGAAAGGGCGACGGCTTCGCCGAGAAAGAGGGCGAGGATGGTTCGCCGCGGTGCGCCGAGGGCGACAAGCAGGCCGATTTCGCCGGTGCGCTCGGTGACGGCGATGGTCATGATGGTGACGATGCCGACGCCGCCGACGAGCAGCGAAATGCCGCCTAGCGCCCCGACGGCCATGGTCAGGACGTTGAGGATGTTGGACAGCGTCGCCATCATTTCTTCCTGCGTGACGAGCGTGAAATCCTCGCGACCGTGGCGTTCGATCAGGTGCTGGCGGATGCGCTCGGCGACCATTTTGGCTGGTGCGCCTTCTTCGACCGCCAGGTTTATTTCGTCCACGCCTTCGCGGTTGAACAGTTCCTGGCCGCGCGCTGCTGGGACGAAAACGGTGTCGTCGAGGTCAATGCCGAGGAACTGCCCTTTCGGTTCCATGACGCCGATGATGCGGAAATGCAGGCCACCGATGCGCAGGCGTTGGCCGAGCGGACTGTCGGCACCGAACAGTTCGTCCTTGACCTTGGCGCCAAGCACGACGAAAGCGCGGGCGCTGCCCTCGTCGTCGGGCGGCAGGAACTGGCCACTGCGCACGGTGGATTTGAAGACCAGCTGCGATTTGGAATTGACGCCATAGACCAGCGTGCGCCGAGTGCGGCCGTTGCCTTCGATCTCGGCATTGCCGCGCACGTTGGGGGTTACGCCGACGATGTGCGGCAGGCGTTCGAGCGATCTGGCGTCTTCCAGCGTCAGCGGCCGGGCGCTCGACGGCAGGCCGGACGGGGCGCCGCCGGTCTTCGTCTTGCCCGGCATGGCACTGATGTTATTGGTGCCGAACTGGCTGAACTCGCCGAGTACGAAGCGGTGTATGCCCTCGCCGATCGAGGTGAGCAGAATGACCGCCGCGATGCCGACGGCGATGCCGAGCAAGGTCAGAAAGCTGCGCAGCCGCTGCGCGGTGATGGCGCGGAGGGCGAGCTGGAGTGCGTCGGTGGCGAGCATGGCTAGTGCTTCATCAAGGCTTGCACCGGGTCGAGCCGGGCGGCGCGACGGGCCGGCATGACGCCGAAGATGAGGCCGGTGGCGAGCGCCGTGCTCAGGCCAGCGATGACCGCCCAGTCGGGCGGATAGGCCGGGAAGACCGGGAAGAGCTGGCGTAGCGCGAAGGCGCCGAGTTGGCCGAGCAGGTAGCCAACCAGGGCGCCGACGGCGGAGAGCATGGCGGCTTCGGCCAGGAAGGCGAGGCGGATGGTGCGCGCCGTGGCGCCGAGCGCCTTCAAAAGCCCGATTTCGCCCGTGCGCTGGGTGACGGCGACGAGCATGACGTTCATGACCAGAATGCCGGCCACGGCCAGGCTGATCGCTGCGATGCCGGCGACGGCCAGGGTGAGCGCCCCGAGCAGCTTGTCGAAGGTGGCGAGCACAGCATCCTGGGTGATGACGGTGACGTCCTCTTCGCCGCGATGGCGTTGCTTGAGCGTTTCCATCGCCTGATCCTTGACGCCGGGAATGGCATCGCGGCTGTTGGCCTCGATCATGATGCGAAACAGGGTGTTGGAGTTGAACATGGCCTGGGCCAGCGAAACCGGGACGATGACCAGTTCGTCGGTGTTCATGCCCAGCCCCTGGCCAGTCGATTTGAGGACGCCGACGACGCGCAGCCGGCGGTCGCCGACGCGAACGAGCTGGCCGATGGCCGGATTGTTGCCGAACATTTCCTCGCGGATCTTGGCGCCGATGACGGTGACCGACGAGCCCCGATTCCAGTCCTCTTCCGGCAGGGACTGCCCCTGGGCGATTTCGAAATTGCGGATAGGGATAAATTCGGCCGTCGAGCCGGCGACCATGACTTCGCGCAGCTTGCCGCCGAAGTTGATTTCCGAGGTGCCGACGGCGAGCGGGGCGACGCGGCGGACCCCAGGCAGGCGGCGCAGGCTGCCGGCGTCGTCGATGGTCAGGTCGCGCGGCGTGCTGGTGATGGCATTGGCGGGATTGAAGCCGCCGGTGCCCGAACGGCCGGGCAGGACAATGATCAGGTTGGTGCCGAGCGAGGAAAACTGGGCGACGACGTAGCGCCGCGCACCGTCGCCCAGTGCCGTGAGGATGACGACGGCGGCGACGCCGATCGACATGGCGAGAACCGAGAGCGTCGTGCGCATCGGGTAGCCGGTGGCGGCATCACGGGCGAAGCGCAGGGTGTCGGTCAGGCGCATGAGGTTGCCTTGGCGCTCATTCCCACGGTCAACCGGAAATTTGGGCCAAATTTGGCATGGCTGTCTGCTGTAAATCGGCTTTCAGTCGCCCGTCTTCCATGATCAGCTGCCGCCGGGCACGGGCGCCCATGCCCTGGTCGTGGGTGACGACGATCAGCGTGACGCCTTTGGCGTTGAGCGCTTCGAGCAGATTCACCACCTCGTCGCCGGTATGGCGGTCGAGGTTGCCGGTCGGCTCGTCAGCGAGAATCAGCGCCGGCTGCATGATGGTGGCGCGGGCGATGGCGACGCGCTGGCGCTGGCCGCCGGAAAGCTGGTCCGGCTTGTGGTCGGCTCGGTTTTCCAGACCAAAATCCTTGAGCGCCTGGGCGATGCGCCGGTTGCGCTCGGCGGCCGGAATGCCGGCCAGGGTCATCGGCAGCGCGATGTTTTCGGCTGCCGTCAGGCGCGGAACGAGGTGGAAGCTCTGGAAAACGAAGCCGATGCGCGAGCTGCGCACGGTGGCCTGCTCGTCGGGCGAGAGTGTCGTGACGTCGCGGCCTTCGAGCTTGTAGGTGCCCTCATTCGGGCGGTCGAGCAGGCCGAGCAGGTTGAGCAGCGTTGATTTGCCCGAGCCGGAGGGGCCCATCACGGCCACGTATTCGCCGGCGTTGATCTGCAAATTCAGCCCGGCCAGCGCGTGGACCGTGGTGTCGCCGAGCAGGAAGCGACGTTCGATGCCGGAAAGCTCGATCAGCGGCATGGGCTTACTTTGCCTTGGCTTTTTCGTCCGGCGTCACCTTGGCGCCGGCCTTGACGCCTACTTTGTCGAGCGAGGTGACGATGCGCTCACCGGCTTTCAGCCCTTCGAGCACCTCGGTGTATTCCCAGTTGGCCAGCCCGGCCTTGATCGGGCGCTCCTCCAGCTTGCCGGTGTCGGCATTGAAGACCAGAACCTTGCCGCCCTCCTGGATGGCGGCGGTCGGGATGCGCAGCACCTTGTCGCGGCCGGCGAGGATGATCTCGACGTCGGCGCTGTAGCCGACGAGTAGCTTGCCTGCTTCGGCCGGCTGGGCGAAATCGACTTCGATGTCGACCGTGCGGGCCTGCTTTTCGACGGCGGACACGTAGGGCGCGACGCGCCGGACCTTGCCGGTCAGGATCTTGCCGGGCAGCGCGTCGAGCGTGATGCGCACTGGTTGGCCGATCTCGATTTTGGGGGCATCGACCTCGTCCATAGGCGCTTTGACGTAGAGGCAGGAGTCGTCGATCAGGTCGATGGCTGGCGGTGTCGGCACGCCTGGCGGTGACGGCGTCGAATATTCGCCGAGTTCGCCGACGATCTTGGCGACCGTGCCGTCGAAGGGCGCGTAGAGCGCGACGCGGCCCTGCTCGACGCGCGTGGCCTTGAATTTGGCCTCGGCCTGTGCGATGTCGGCCTTGGCCGTGTTGCAGCTGGCTCGGCGAACCTCGGCATCGGTGCGGGCGGCTTCTTCGCGGCTGGCCGAGACGAAGCCTTTGGCCCGCAGGTCAGATTGCCTTTTTGCCTCTTTTTCGGCGTTGACCGCAGCAATGCAGGCTTCCTCGCTGCGTTTGGCGCTCAATGTCATCTGTGCCTTGGCCAGCGCCGCATTGGCCTGCTGGTCATCATTCCACAGCTTGAGCAGCAACTGGCCTTTCTTGACCTTGTCGCCTTCCTTGACGCCAAGGTATTCGATGCGGCCGCCGATGATCGTCGACAGCTTGGTGCGCTGGCAGGCCTCGACCGTGCCGGCGCGGGTGTTGGCCAGCGTCGCCTCGACCTTGCCTTCGGCGATTTCCTTGAGGATGACAGGGATAGGTTTCGGGCGGGTGGCAAAAAACAGGCCGAGGCCGATGACAGCGATGACGGCGACGATGATGGCGATGCGACGCATGATGGTTCCTAGCGAAAACCGGGCAGCCAGCCGGATTGTTCATGGCCCCAGACCGGTTCGAGCGCACCCTGATAGAGCGCTTCGATGACCGGTGCTTCCTGCCACGGCTCGTTCATGAAAGTCAGGCCGATTTCTTCGACGGTGCGGCCGGACCAGTAGTGATCGGCAACTTCGTCGAGCGCGCTGAGTGACAAGTTGTGCGGCAGGCGCAGGTAGTCGAGCCAGCTGGCATCGTGGAACGAGCAGATGTAGGCGCCTTTGGTGCGCGAGCAGGCGAGGTTCTTGCCGAAGACCTTTTGCGGGTGCTTGATGCGGAAGGTTGTCGCATCGGTTCGCGTGGCGAATTGGAGCAGGGCGTGCAGGCGGCTCGGGAAATGGTTGTAGCGGCGCTGGCGGAAGTACTCCAGATGGTATTCGGCAAAATAGTTCTGCACCGACAGCAACTGGTCGCCGGGCGTCGGGGCGCCACCTTCGGGCGAGGCCAGCGTGCCGCCAAAGGGGCTGCCCTTGAGAATGTCCCAGCCCGGCAACTCGGCGCCCGGCTCAAGCCAGCAGAAGAGCTCCAGCGTTGCAGTGTCCTTGATCAGGTTGTCCATGGACCTATGGTGGGAAGTTGATGCAGCTATTCTGAACGATAGCAGGCCATTGTCCAATCGAGTGATGCGCGCTTGTTGTCGTGAAATCCCAAAAAATATGCGAACTGGAATATGATGCAAACTCGACAAATGGTTTGCAGGATAAGCGTTCAGGGGCTGCTCGCCCTAGGCTTTGCCTTGAGATTTCGAAAGGATGTCGCCGTGTTTTATTGCGTGTCGGTGAAATGAATCTGCGGAAAGCCTTTTTCAGCGTGCTGCTGGCGCTTGCCGGCGTACTCGTCCTGATTGCTGGCGCCACGCTGGGTGCGCTGTCGGCATACACCGATGCCAATGCGGCGGCTCGGCATCGTCAGGACTCGATGGCGCTGACAGGCTCGGTTCGCCACGAAGTTGATTTGCTCGGTCGTCTGGTCAGCTCCTACGTCAGTACGGCCAACCCGCGGTATCTGATTTATTACTACGACATTCTGGCGATTCGCGAAGGGACCAAGCGCCCCCCGGATTCTGTACCGGAAACATTCTGGGAACAGGTTATCGGTGGAACGATCGCCTACGTGACGCCGCCGCCCGGCGCCGGTGTCGCTCTTGCCGAACGGACCAGTCTGCTTGGGTTTGACGCTGCAGAAGTGGCCATTCTCCGTCGGATTTTTCAGATTTCCGACTTGATGAAACAGGTCGAGCAGATAGCCTTTGCGGCAACGCAAGGTTTGTACGATCCGGTAAAACGTGAATTTGTCTCGGAAGCAGAGCCGCAGCGCGAATTTGCCAGTGCCTTGCTGCACGAGGCTCGTTACCTGAAACTGCGCGCCGAACTGGCGATTGCGGTTGATGACCTCACCCGCCAGGTTGACCAGCGAACAACGCAGAACCTGGCACAGGCTGGTGAACATTTGTTGCGCTGGATTGTCGCCGCGCTGCTTTTGCTGCTCGGTGCCGGTGTCGTGCTGTTCCTCAGTTACGGCTATCTCAAAAAACATTTGCTGGCGCCTTTGACAGCCTTGCACCGCACGGCGACAGCGCTCGCCGAAAAATCATTCAGTGAGCGCGTTGGCGACCTGAAGGGCGTCGAGGAGGTCCAGGCGCTGGCGGCAACGATCGACAGCATGGCCGCGGCCATCGAGGCTGATATCGCGCAACGGGAACTGGTCCAGCGCTCCTTGCGCCAGGCGCGGGCGCGGGCTGAAGTCGCAGCTGAAGCGAAATCGATCTTCCTGGCCAACATGAGCCATGAAATTCGGACACCGATGAACGCAATTCTCGGCATGGCCTATCTGGCATTGAAGTCAGGTTTGCCACCGCGGCAACATGACTACGTTTCCAAGATACATACTGCCGCCCGCTCCTTGCTCGGCATCCTGAACGACGTGCTCGATTTCTCGAAAATCGAGGCGGGCAAGGTGGCGCTTGAAGCCGTCCCCTTCGATCTTGAAGTGGTTGTGCAGAACGCCCTTTTCATGGTGCAGCAGCGGGCCGAAGGGAAAAACATCGAACTTATTCTGGATTTTCAGCCGACCCGAAACCTGCATCATCTGCTGGGTGATCCCTTGCGACTCGGCCAGGTGTTGATCAACCTGCTATCCAATGCGGTCAAGTTCACGGAAACCGGCCATGTTCGTCTGATCGTTGGCGAGCGCTCGAGCGATAAGCTGACATCGACCATCGTTTGCCGCGTCGAAGATACGGGCATCGGCATGACACCTGAGCAAATCGGCCGCCTGTTTCAGGAATTTTCCCAGGCCGACGGTTCCACCACGCGGCGTTATGGCGGGTCAGGCTTGGGGCTAGCCATTTCGAAGCGCCTGTTGGCAGCCATGGGCAGTGAAATCAGGGTCGAAAGCCAGGTTGACCGTGGCACTGTCTTCCATTTTGCCCTGCAGTTGCCTCTTGACCCGCATGGTGATGATGGCAATGAAGCAACGTCGCTGGTCGGGTGCAAACGGGCATTGGTTGTCGATGATTACGCACCGGCTCGGGAAAGCATGTCGATCCTGTTGCAGGCGATGGGGTGTGCGACGGTCGATCAGTCACCGGGCGGGTTGGATGCGTTGGCGCGCCTGACAAGAGCCCGCACCGAGGGTTTGGTTTACGACTTGCTTCTGCTCGACTGGTTGATGCCCGACATGTCGGGTGGCGAGTTGGTCGAGGCGCTTCACTCGCGAGGAATTTCACTGCCTGCCAGGACACTCGTCGTTTCGGTAGCCGATGCTTCGCTACTGCGCCAGGAGGTCGACCATGCAGGCATTACCGACGTGATCCAGAAACCCTTGTTGCCCAATGTACTGCGGCGCATTTTCAGCTCGGGGATACAGATCGAGCCGACAGCCAGGCTGGAACCCATCATTCCCCATCCAGGTTGTCTGCAGGGCATGTCGATTTTGCTGGTCGAGGATAACGAACTCAATCAGCAGGTTGCCGGAGAAATTCTCAAGGGCTGGGGGGCGAGCGTCGATGTTGCGGCGAACGGGCAGGTTGCGCTCGATCTCTTGTTCGCCGCGGAGGCGGCGCACTACGCCTTGGTGTTAATGGATATTGAAATGCCCGTCATGGATGGCCGCGAGGCAACCCGCCGTTTGCGGGAAGAGGGGCGCTTCGAGGATTTGCCCATCATTGCCATGACCGCGCATGTCGCAGGACAGGGTATGAAAGATGGATTGGCGATGGGGGCCAATGGCTATATTGCCAAGCCTTTTGAGCCTGAAGATCTGCTGGCCATGGTGCAACCCTATTGGCGTGGCTTGATTGGACAAGCCTTGCCGCCGGCAGATTCAGGCGAGGCAGAACGGGTCTTTGCCGCCGCGATGGCGGCAATACCGCAAATTGATTCGGCTGTGCTCTTGCGACGCTTCGCTGGCCGCCTGCCATTTTTGGCGCGTACTTTGCGCCGATTTGCCGATGATTGCCATGGCTGGTCCGATCGGCTGGATGCGGCGCTGGCCCAGGGGGATATCGAAGCCGCTCAGCGCCAGGTTCATTCCCTCAAAGGGTTGGCTGGCACTTTTGCCATGGGGCGTTTGCAGTCTGCGTTGTATGATCTTGAAAATATCATCAAGAGTGGCGTCGTCGAGCCCTTTGGGGAAATTGCCGAAATCGACGCCCAGTTGCACCCCCTGCTGGTCGGGCTTGAGCAGATGCCTGCTAGTTTGACTGACTCGGTCGCCGCGAACGATGATAGGCCGATCGAGGTTGTGCTCGCTTTGCTGCGCGACCAACTGGGTAGCGGTGATGGTGAGGCGGAAGAGCTCTGGCGAATGAACAAGGGGCGTTTGGTCGGGGTATATTCGCCACGGCAGGTTGCTGCTATCGATCATTCTATTGGACAATGGGATTTCGATCAGGCGTTGCATATTCTTGAGATCGCGAATCAGGGTGGGGGCGGACAGTAATGAAGAATAGTGCAACGATACTGGTGATCGACGATACGCCGGCCAACCTCAGCCTGCTGAATCAGTTGTTGCGTACCCATTACCGCGTCAAGCTGGCCAATGGTGGTGCCAAGGGACTGGAACTGGCGGCAAGTGCAAGCCCGGACCTGATTCTTCTCGATATCATGATGCCGGAAATGGATGGCTACGAAGTCTGCAAGCGTTTGAAGGCCGACCCGGCGACGGCAGGGGTACCGGTTATTTTCCTGACGGCCAAGGCTGGTGCAGATGATGAGGAGTATGGACTTGCCATGGGGGCAGTCGATTTCATCCGCAAACCGATTGCGCCATCGGTTGTACTGGCGCGGGTTCGGACCCATCTGCAAATTCGCACCTGGCAGACCTTCCTTGAAGACAAGAGCGCCTGGTTGCAAAGCGAAGTCGAGCGCCGCGTGAACGAGGTCCTGCGTCTGCAGGAGGCATCGATTCGCGTCATGGTGTCGCTGGCAGAGTTCCGCGACGAATGCACGGGCAACCATATCCGCCGGACTCAGAATTACGTCCGTTTGTTGGCCGAGTACATCAGCAAGCAGGAGCGCGATCGCGCGTTTCTGACGCCGGAGCATATCGATCAGATAGCCAAGGCGGCGCCGTTGCACGATATCGGCAAGATTGCCATTCCCGACCACATCCTGCTCAAGCCGGGGCGGCACACGCCTGAAGAGTTCGAAATCATGAAGACCCACTCCATCAAGGGAGAGGGAATGCTGTTGCGTTCGCAGCATGAACTCGGCGAGGAGAATCTGATGCTGCTATACGCTGCTCAGATTGCGCGTAGCCATCATGAGCGATGGGATGGTTGTGGCTATCCCGATCAGCTGTTGGGCGAAGCCATTCCCTTGCCAGCGCGATTGATGGCTGTCGCTGACGTATACGACGCGCTGCGTTCGCGCCGTCCTTACAAGCGCGCTTTTGATCATGCTGAAGCAGTCGATGTGCTGCGTGAAGGTCGGGGCAAGCATTTCGATCCCTTGCTGATTGACGCCTTCATCGTACTGGAAGGAACTTTTGCCGAAATCGCCGCTAAACTGGCTGATGAGTAAATTTGCCATGTTCAAAAAAATTCTTGCAGACATGACTTTGAAATTTCCGAGCGCCTTGCGTTGCTTCCCCTGCTGGGTGTGTTGGCGATGCCAGCTCAGGCAGTTGATCTGACCTGGTCCGGTTTTGGTACTGTCGGCTTTGCGCAGTCAGATCAATCCTATAAATATCAGCGCTTCATCGACGATCGTGGCACCTTCAAGCGCGACACCATTCTCGGTGCTCAACTTGATGCGCGTTTGTCGCCGCAGTGGAGCGCGACTATTCAGGCCAAACTGGCTCCTTCAGATCATAGCGACAGCGCTTGGCAGGCTTCGCTGGCGTGGGCTTTTGTGTCCTGGCGTCCGAGTGACGACTGGCTCCTGCGCGCAGGCAAGATACGCCTGCCCTTGATGCTCAACACTGAAAACCATGATGTTGGCGCCACATTCGATTTTGCCCGTTTGCCGCAGGAGGTGTATTCAATTTCGCCGCTGACCGATCTGGTGGGGCTGGGGGTCAGCAAGACCTGGTTTGGCGAGAGTATGGACTGGATCGCCGAAGCTTATGCCGGCAAGATTGAGACAAATTGGCGCTACTACGGGCGAGCAACCAGATGGCTCCCCGGGACCCCGGAAGCTGGTTACCAAAACTCACAACGTCAAGAGCGCTGGTCTGGTATTGACGGCGCGAAGTTTGGACCACACTTTCCGGATCGGCGCCCATCGTGTTGCGGCAGCCAGAGATGGCGAACAATCGGGCATGCCAATACCGAGTACCGCTTGGGGCCGGTATTACCATGTCGGCAGGGGGGCGACGAGAAGTCTGTTCATTCCAGTCCTGACGCGGGGGCAAGTATCCAGTTGCCAGCCGATATCAGGCTGATCGGCGAATACGCATGGATCAAGGTGGATAGCTCAACTAGTGAGGGGCTGGATCGCTGGGGCGCCTACCTTTCACTGTCAAAGCGGATTGGTGACTGGACGCCCTATGTTTACTACGCCAAGGCAAAGTCCAGGGATTCGGCGCTCAACAAGTATCAGAGTATTAACGGCAATGTTTTGTCCGGGCCTTTTGCGGGGCTGAATCCAACGCAGAAATTCATGGCTGACATCATTGTCCCTTACGACCAATCGACCATGGCGCTTGGCACCTCCTACCGCCTTACACCGAGTTAGTTTGCTCAAGGCCGAATGGTCGCAGGTCAACACTGGGGTTGCATCCAGTCTGGTTGACGCACCTTCTGGTGGAGATAGCGCAGACAAGAGAATCAACGTCTTCTCCCTTTCCTACAACTTCACCTTCTGATCGGCTTGATGCGCCGCTTTATAATTTTCCTCCTGATTGCCTGCCTGCCAGGTCTGTCCCTGGCGGAGGAGGCGCTCGCCTTCATTGCTTACGGAGGTCTACCCAAGACGGAGCAGTCGGCACTGCAACGCCTCTATACGGGGCGCGTGGTTTCGATTGGCGATCAGGTTGCAACGCCCGTCAATTACCCGGTGGGGCACCCGTTACGTGAGCGGTTTTTGGCCGCGATCATGGCGCAGAGTGAAGAGCAATACACCGGCTACTGGCTGGTTCGCCGCTACGTTGGCAAAGGTGCGCCTCCGCAGGTGCTGCCGGATGTCGATGCTGTTGTGGGATATGTTATGACGACGCCGGGTGCTGTTGGTTATGTTCCCGCATCAAAAGTGCCGCCGGGTGCCAACGTGATTTTCAAGCGTTAACTCGCTAGCTTTTTTTTGCCGGAGTGATAAGCTGAACCCGTGTTGTGGTTTGTAGCGAGCCC
Source organism: Betaproteobacteria bacterium (assembly GCA_016705475.1). Lineage (GTDB taxonomy): Bacteria > Pseudomonadota > Gammaproteobacteria > Burkholderiales > Rhodocyclaceae > Azonexus. The sequence continues at coordinate 71,966 of JADIYD010000008.1, forward strand.
GGCACTCAGTGGTAGTACCCGCTACGCTGCTGGAGATTCTATGGCAGGTTTCAATAGAAGTTTTCTTGAGATTACCGTGTAGTACTCCGTAACGGCGAATAGCCGAATGCCCCAGCCGAAAGAGCCGGGGTTGCAGTAAACGAAGCCCGTGCCTGAAACGCATGGGCTTCACTTTTTGTAGGGCTGAAAATGTCGATTCAACGTCATGGCACGACGCGCCGCTATTCCGACAGCGTTGTTTACGCAGGCACCGTTTATCTCGTCGAGGTGCCGGCCAATCTCGAGGCCAACATTACGGCTCAGACCGAAAACCTCCTGGCCAGCATAGACCGGCTGCTTGCCCAGGCTGGCAGCGACAAGTCGCACTTGTTGATGGTCACGATCTATCTGGCCGACATGGCTGATTACGATGCGATGAACGCGGTATGGGATGCCTGGGTGCCGGAAGGCCATGCACCGACGCGCGCCTGCGTTCAGGCGAAGTTGGCGAATGCCAAATATCGTGTGGAAATGGCGTTGACCGCAGCAGTCGTTCAGGCCTGAACGTCGGCGCTGCAGTCGCAGCCTTTGCCGGCCGCTATCCAGCGGGCGAGTAGCTGTTGGGCAATGGGTTCGGCGCTTGCCGGAAGCAGGCTGAGATAAGTTCGCGGATTGACCAGCAGACCACAGTGATAGCGTTGTTCTGCGTCTGACCACTGTAGCGCCGGGCACGGCCCCTTGGTTTGCAGGAAGCGCAGGCGGGCGGCCGGGCAGGTTTCCAGCGCGCAGCACACGCCGCAGCCATTGCAGGCCTGGCCTTCGGCGGGTTTTGCCGGCGCCGCGCTGTGGAGATGAATCGTTTGCTCTTTCACGTTGCGTAATGAACCATGTCTGGCCGAATTGATCAAACTGCTGCGATTTATTGAAAGGAGAACATGATGACCAAACTGATATCCGCATTGCTGGCTTCGGTGTTTGCCCTCACAAGCGTTTCTGCCCTGGCGTGTGGCGACAAGGCGAAAGATGAAAAGCAGATGAGCACGCCGGCCAAGCCCAAGGTCTAAGCAGTTATCTACAGCCTGCAGGCGGCTTCGGTCGCCTGTTTGCTTTTACGGCCTGGAGAGGAACAGTTCCGGGTCGACAGGGGTGTTGTTGAGAATCACCGCCCAGTGCAAATGCGGACCGGTCACCCGACCGGTGGCGCCGACGGCACCGAGCGTTTCTCCCTTTTTGATTAACTGGCCGGCGCGTACATCGGTGCGCGAAAGGTGCATGTAGGCCGTGATGAGCCCCTGGCCATGGTCGATGAAAACGGTGTTGCCGTTGAAAAAATAATCGCCGACATTGGCGACGACGCCGTCGGCGGGCGCGGTGACCGGTGCGCCGGTGCCGACAGCGACATCGAGGCCGGCATGCGGGTTGCGCGGCAGGCCATTGAAGGTGCGGCGCAGGCCGAAGCGGGAAGAGAGCGGGCCCTTGGCTGGTAGGGCGAAGTCGGTGGCCGGGGGCGTGCCGGAAAAGCGGCGCTTGATGGCCTCGGTGACTTCTTTTTCGCGCTCGATTCTGGCGAGGTCATCGGGGTTGGGTTCGACCTTGCGTTTGTCCTTGATGGTCAGGCGCTGTTCCGGGTAATTCCTTATCTGGACACTGATTTGCCTGGCTTCCACGGTCAACCCGAAAAAAACGCTAATTTCGACATCGCCGGGCAGGGTGTCGAGCGGTATGCCGAGCAGGGCGAACCAGCGCCCGTTGTCGCGGACGACTGCAATCGGCTGTTCACCCCAGCGGGCGGTCGGGACCGTCTGGCTGACCGGGCCGAGATCGATGACGGCAATGCCACCCGGAACCGGTACATGTTTGGGCAGGGCGATGGCGCTGGTGGCGAAGCCCAGCAGAAAGGCGAAGACGAGGCGGTTGATTTTCATGAGTGAAATTGGGTGGCCCACCACAAACGCAGGCGCAGCCCGATTTCGCTGGTGTAGCCGATTGAGGTGGTTTGAATGTTGCCATCGGGGCCGATGATGACGAAAGCAGGAACGCCCTGAAATCCGTACTCCCGGAAGATTTCGGCAGCTGGGTCGGCGATGGCCGGCCAGGCGTATTCACGTTGGCGCATGGTTTCGGCGACTTTTTCTGTGGGGCCGGATTGCATGGCGACGGTGATGATTGGCCTGTCAGCGTTGATGTTGCTAATGGCGCCGGAGGTGACTTTGCACACGCCACACCAGTCGGCCCAGAAGTAAATCAATAACGCTTTGCCGGGATGTTGCTGGCGCCAGGCGGTGAGGTCGAAAGGCTGGCCGTCGATCAACTTTCCGGCAAAGTGCGGCGCCGGACCGCTCGGGGTGTTACGCAACTGCCACGCCTGGAAGGCGGCAAAAAGGGCGACGAAAATGACCGCCTCAAGCGCCCAGCGGCGCCAGCGTGGCGCCGCTTTTCCGGCAGGGGTGGTATCGGTCAAACGGACGCCTTGGCTACAGGCGGTCGGCCTTGAAGGTGTTGCACTGGTTCATGTCGCCGGTTTCAAAACCTTTCCGGAACCAGCGGACGCGCTGCTCGGAGCTGCCGTGGGTAAAGCTTTCAGGCACGATGCGGCCCTGCGATTGCTGCTGCAGGCGGTCGTCGCCGATGGCCGAGGCGGCGGTCAGCGCGGCTTCGAGGTCGCCCGGTTCGAGCACGTTTTTCATGGTGTCGGTACGCTTGCCCCAGACGCCGGCCAGGCAGTCGGCCTGCAGTTCCATGCGCACGGACAGGGCATTGCCCTCGCGCTCGCTGACGCGTTGCTTGGTCTGATGTACCTTGTCAGCGATGCCGAGCAGGTGCTGGACGTGGTGGCCGACCTCGTGGGCGATGACGTAGGCCTGGGCGAATTCGCCGGGGGCCTTGAAGCGCTCCTTGAGGTCGCGGTAGAAGGCGAGGTCGATGTAAACCTTCTGGTCGCCCGGGCAGTAGAACGGGCCCATGGCTGACTGGCCGGTGCCGCAGGCGGTCGGTGTGGCGCCGGTGAACAGCACAAGCTTGGGTTCCTGATACTGGCGGCCGTTGGCGCGGAAAACCTCGTTCCATGTGTCTTCGGTCGAGGCCAGAACCTTGGAGACGAATTTCGCCATCTGGTCGTCGGCCGGCGGGCGATGCGCGGCCGGCGCACTTTGCTCGATGGCCGGCAGGCCGCCACCGCTCAGCATGTTGAGCACGGTCAGCGGATTGACGCCAAGAAAATAGCTGGCGACCAGCGCGATGGCGATGGTGCCCAAACCCATGCGGCCGCCGCCCAGACGCAAGCCGCCGCCGCCCATGCCACTGCCGCGTCGGTCTTCGAGGTTGTCGCTTTCGCGTTGGTCATCCATGCGCATGGCGGTTATTCCTTAACGGTATTGATTGATGGCGTCGCGGGTTTCGAGCGCGACCTTGCGGGCGGCCGCGGCAAAGCCTTCGTCCTTGCCGGCGTAGAGAATGGCACGCGAGGAGTTGATCATCAAGCCGGTGGCATTGGCTGTCCGGCCGGCTTTGACGGTCGCTTCGATGTCGCCGCCCTGGGCGCCGATGCCCGGCACGAGTAGTGGTACATCGCCGACGATGGCGCGGACACGGGCGATTTCGGCCGGGAAGGTGGCGCCGACGACGAGGCTGATCTGGCCCGAAGTATTCCATTCGTGCGCGGCAAGACGGGCCACGCGCTCATACAATTTTTCACCATTCGTTTCGAGAAACTGCAGGTCGGAGCCACCCGGGTTGGAGGTGCGGCAGAGCAGAATGACGCCCTTGTCCGGGTAGGCCAGGTAGGGTTCGACCGAATCGCGGCCCATGTACGGGTTGACCGTGACGGCGTCGGCCTTGTAGCGCTCGAAAGCCTCGACGGCGTATTGCTCGGCTGTGGAGCCGATGTCGCCGCGTTTGGAGTCGAGAATGACCGGGATGCCGGGGTGCTTTTCGTGGATGTGGGCGATCAGTGCTTCGAGCTGGTCTTCGGCGCGGCGGGCGGCGAAGTAGGCGATTTGCGGCTTGAAGGAGCAGACCAGATCCGCCGTGGCATCGACGATGGCGGCGCAGAACTCGAAGATGGCGTCGTCGCGGCCCTTGAGGTGGGCGGGAAACTTGGCCGGATCGGGGTCGAGGCCGACGCAGAGGAGGGAGTTGTTCTTTTGCCAGGCGGCAGCCAGTTGCTTGATGAAGGTCATGCGACGTCCTTGTGCTTTTCAGACGGTAAATAACGGGAGAATTTTTCCGGCAGCAGGCAGTTCTGCAGGCTGCGCTGGGTGAACAGGAAGCGGCCGTCGCAGACGAAGCCGAGTTGCTGCCAGTCGACTTCCTTGTTGAGCATCATCGTGCATTCGATGAGGTCGCGGCGGGCGATGCGATGGTTCTTCGGAAACAGGGCGAGGATGGCGCCGTCGAAGCTGTGGCAGTCGTGCAGGAAGAAAGGCTCCGGCTTGCGTGTGCGGCCATTGACGTAGATGCGTGGCAGTTCGCTGACCGGGAAGGCGCGGCCCCATTGCCACCAGTTGCGCTCGTCGAACGCCTTGACGCGGCGGACGAGCAGTTCATCCTTGTGTTTGTCGAGATGCGGATGTTTGATGCCGTAAAGCATGCGGCGTGTGGTGCCGGTTTCCACCGTCTTCGAGAACACGAACTCCATGTTGCCCTTGGGGTGCGTGTAGATGTGGTCGGCCCCGGAGACGGCGCCAACCTTGACAGCAAACACGTCGGCGAAACGCAGGCTGTGATCGTCGCGCAGGAACATGAGCTGACCATCAGCTTCGACGAAGCGCCGGCCATCGGCCATCCGTCTATCCTTGCGCCCCTTTTCGAAGCGGAAGATGGCGCAATTGGGGGTGGCTCCATCGAAGACGCGAACGTCGCCGGTTTCGTAAAAGTGCGTGATGCTGCCCTGCTCGAATAGCCAGGCGTTGAGCTTCTTGGCAGCGGTCAGTTTGATGAATTCGCGCGGCACGATAAAGACCAGTTCGCCGCCCGGCTTGAGGTGGCGGATGCACTTTTCGATGAAGAACAGGAAAAGGTTGCTGCGCGCGTCGAACAAATCCGATTTCAGCCGTTTTTTCGTGTTGACCGTGACATCCTGAAAACGGACGTAGGGCGGGTTACCGACGATGCTGTCGAACTGCTCGCTGAGCGGGAAATCGAAAAAGTCGCGAACCAGGGCGCCTTCTGGAGCGACGCTGGGGTCGACTTCGATGCCGACGCAGTCGGCCTGGCGGGACTTCAGCTCGTTGAAGAAGGCGCCGTCACCGGCCGACGGCTCCAGCGTCCGGCCCTTGTTCGAACAAAGGTCGAGCATGAAGGCCACCACATTGGGCGGCGTGAAAACCTGGCCGAGTTGTTCGACGTCGCGCGCTGCCACAGCGATCAGAAGCCGCTGCCCGGCTGGGCCAGATAGTCGATTTCGGCGACGGTCGATGTCCGGCCCAAAGCGGCGTTGCGATGTGGGAAACGCCCAAAGCGGACGATCACGTCCCGGTGACGATGGGCGTAATCGAGATAGGACGCTGCTTCGTGATGCTCGTCGGCGAGAGCAGCGAATAATGCGATGGAGCGGTCCTGGTCGGCCAGCGACTCGCTGTGTTCAAACGGCAGATAGGCGAAGACACGCTGAACAGGCAGCAACTGGCGATCCAGGCCCTGTTCGACGACACGCCCGGCCAGCGCCAGGGCTGCAGCATCGCCGGCAAAGGCGCGAGCCGTGTTGCGAAAAAGATTGCGCGGAAACTGGTCGAGCAGGATGAACAGCGCCAGAACGCCTTGCGGAATGGCAGCCCAATCATCCCGTTGGCCAGCGATGGCGGCTTCCACCTCGGGCAGAAAACTGGCGCGAATCCGTGCGTCGAATGCGTCGTCCTTGCGAAACCAGGCGGCACGGGCCTGGCCGTAGTCGGCGGCGTCCGGCGCGCCGAACCAGAAGGCGAGAACGTCATCGACCATGGTCTGGTTCATCAGCTCGCCTTGCCCCACGAATCCTTGAGCGTGACGGCCCGGTTGAAGACCGGGGCGCCCGGCTTCGAATCGACGCGGTCGGCGACGAAATAGCCGTGGCGCTCGAACTGGAAGCGCTCTTCCGGCTTGGCGTCGCGAAGGCTGGGTTCAAGCTGGGCGGTGATGGTCCGAGCGGAATCGATGTTCATGTCGTCGAGGAAGTTGCGCTCCAGGTCGGGCGCATCGCCTTCGCGTCGGGCGCCGGGGGCGGGCACCTTGAACAGGCGCTCGTAGAGGCGGATTTCGGCGGCGTAGGATTGGGCCGCGGAGACCCAGTGCAGATTGCCCTTGACCTTGACGCTGTCGGCGCCCGGCGTGCCGGATTTGGTTTCGGGCAAATAATTGCAGTGGACCGCAACAACCTTGCCATTTTCATCCTTGTCGCAGCCCGTGCATTCGACGACGTAGCCGTACTTGAGGCGGGCCATATTGCCGGGGAAGAGGCGGCGGAAGCCCTTGCTCGGGACTTCCATGAAGTCCTCGCCCTCGATCCACAGCTCGCGGCTGAACGGGATGCTGCGCTGGCCGAGTTCCGGATGCAGCGGGTGATTCGGCGCAAAGCACTCCTCGACCTGGCCTTCCGGGTAGTTATCGATGATGAGCCTGACCGGGTCGAGCACGGCGATGCGGCGCTGGTCGGACTCGTTCATGACTTCGCGCATGGCGTCTTCGAATAGCACGTAGTCGATTAGCGAATCGTTCTTGGTAACGCCAACGCGTTCCATGAACAGGCGGAAGCCGTCGGCCGAGTAGCCGCGGCGACGGGCGCCGACGAGGGTCGGCATGCGCGGATCGTCCCAGCCGGTGACGTGCTTTTCTTCGACGAGCTGGATGAGTTTGCGTTTGCTAAGAACCACGTAGGTCAGGTTGAGGCGCGAGAATTCGATCTGCTGCGGCAGTGGGCGCTGGAGCAGGCCGGCTTCGGCCAGACGTTCGAGCAGCCAGTCGTAGAACGGGCGCTGATCTTCGAACTCCAGCGTACAGATCGAATGCGTGATGTTTTCCAGCGCATCCTCGATCGGGTGCGCGAAGGTGTACATCGGGTAGACGCAATACTTGTCGCCCGTGTTGTGGTGCGTGGCATGGCGGATGCGATAGATGGCCGGGTCGCGCAGGTTGATGTTGGGCGCCGCCATGTCGATCCTGGCGCGCAGGATGTGAGCGCCATCGGCGAATTCGCCGGCCTGCATGCGCTTGAACAGATCCATGTTCTCGGCGACTGAACGGTCGCGGAAAGGGGAGTTCTTGCCGGCTTGAGTCAGCGTGCCGCGATTGGCGCGCATTTCGTCGGCGCTCTGGCTATCGACGTAGGCGTGGCCTGCTGTAATCAGCGCCTCGGCGCATTGCAGCATCCAGTCGAAATAATTCGAGGCGTAGTAGAGGTTCGTTTCGCTATCCTGCTGCCATGAGCAGCCGAGCCATTTGACGGCGTCGATGATCGAATCGACATACTCCTGGTCTTCCTTCTCCGGGTTGGTGTCGTCGAAACGCAGATGGCAGCGGCCTCCGTATTGCTGGGCTAGGCCGAAATTGAGCAGGATCGATTTGGCATGGCCAAAATGCAGGTAGCCATTCGGCTCGGGCGGGAAGCGGGTGCGCAGCTTGGCAGAGTCGAGCGGGGCGGCGGCGTGATCGGCGGCGATGCCGGGATGGCCGGCCCAGTGGCGCTGGGCGTGCTTACCGGCGGCGAGGTCGGCTTCGACGATGTTCTTGATGAAATTGGCGGCGGGGGCCGGCGTGCTGGCGGGCTGGTTGGGGCTGCTCACGGTAAAACCTCTGATTTCAATCACGCCATTTTAACGGCTGGGGCCCTTAAACCGCTAAAATTCCCGGCATGTCCGCAATGCAAAACCTTTCTGCTCTCAACCTGCTTGCCGTCGGCTGCGGTGCCGCGCTGGGCGCATGGTCACGCTGGTTTCTCGGTCTGGCGCTCAACCCCCTGTTTGTCGCCCTGCCGCTCGGCACGCTGGCTGCCAACGTGATCGGCGGTTATCTGGTTCGGCGTGGCGGTTGGCATCTTTCATCTCAACACCCATTTCCCGCTCGCCTGGAAACTGTTCGCCATCACGGGCTTTCTCGGTGGCCTGACCACCTTTTCGACCTTCTCGGCCGAAGTCGTCGAGCGCCTGCTCGCCGGCCAGCCGGCCTGGGCCATCGGCCTGGCATCCATCCATCTGGCCGGTTCGCTGACGGCAACCTATCTCGGCCTGCTGACGGTCGGCGCAACGCGTATCTGGTCCTGATCGCTACCGCGACTCGGGCGCCTTGCTGCCCAAAACAAAAGCCGGGACATGCCCGGCTTTTGTTTGTCCGCACCAAAGAAATCAGGTGCGCCGGCGGGCAGCGAAGCTAATCAGACCGAGGCCGGCCAGCAGCATGGCCCAGCTTTCCGGTTCGGGGACGGGAACGGCCACGACGTTGCTGAGCAGAATGGCCTGGCTGCCATCCGTGAACTTGGCGCCAAAACTGATCTGGCCCAGGTTGTTGAACGCATCGGAACGATATGGCGAATAGAGTTCCGAAATGGTCTTGAATGAGCCGTTTCCGATGTCGATTTGCTCTCCCTCTCGGGCAATCAGAAGGGAATTCTTGGCGGTCGGATCGAATAGCCAGAGACCGATATCGTTACTGGTATTCACGCCGGTTCCCTTGAGCTGAGCGAAAAAGGCAACCTGGCCATCATCGTTGAGCTGGTAGGCATTGGTGTATTGCTGGATGCCATATTGCCAGGATAGCGAGGCGAACGAGGCGCCGCCGGTGCCGGGTGCAACATCTCCGAGACGCATGGCCATTTGGAGGGCGGTCGGTGCACCGGCCCAGATACTGATGTCGTTAACATCCCAGGTGACTCCGCTGCCGGACAGCCTGCTAATGAAGGCGACTTCGCCATCGTTGTTGAGGCGGTAGTCGTTTCCGCTACTAAGGACTACACCCGTGGCCATTCCGGGTGCTTGCTCTCCTCTCGCGAAGCTGGTGTACGCGGTGCGCGCTGCGTTGGAGAGCCAAAAGCCACTCCTGAAGTCGTAGGGGAAGTTGCGCTGGGCGCTGCCACGGAACAAGACCTGTCCGGCATCATTGATGACCGGGGAGCTAAAATTTGATCCCCAGGTGAAGCCAGTCATGCCCGGTACGGAGTCTCCTTCCTGGGCCAAACTTGAAGTGGCGGTCATGTTGGCGATGCGCAGCATCGATTTCGACTGGTTGGATTGTGTGTAGTCTGCCTTGAATACCGCGTTGCCAGGCTTGCTTACGGATGGCGCGTAAAGCTGGCTCATCGTTTGCCAGCCATTCGATAAGAATTGGTCGCCGGTCGTCTGTGCGATCCGATAATTGCCCGGGGTGCCGATAACGATGGAGCTCTTGGAGCCAACCGGGCCCAACCAGGCCAGGTAGCTGCCATCCGAGGCGTTGCTGCCATGGTTGGCGACATAATCGATCGGACCGAAGGTGGTGATCGATCCTGGCACGACAGCATCGTCTTTCCTGAGGATGCGCGTCAGGGATCCGGCAGTGCCTTTCCACAACGCCTGGCCGGTACTGGTTACGCTTCCGCCAAAAAGATACTGGCCGTTGTCGAGGCGCTGGATGTCGAAGAAGCTGCCGTAGTAGCCGGTGTTGTTGGGATATCCAGGCGCTTGCTGGCCGGGTAGGGCAATAGCGCTCATCGCACCTGGTGTGCCAGACCATAGTCCTTGAGCGCTCAATCCCCCCAGGTTGCCGACAAAACTCACGATGCCGTCATCAGTGACTTGTCCCCCTCGGGGCTGGCCTACCCAATTGTAGGTATGTACAGTGCCTACCGCCTTCTGCCAACTCCCCGCAACGACAGCAACAGGGGCTGTCGCAGCGTGAAGCGGTGTGGCAGTCAATCCGACGAGAATGGCGATCAGTGATAAGCGGCTAGGGAAGGTGGTGAGCTTGGGCATCATGTCGTTGATCAGGAATGGCAGGGGTTGATGGGCGGTGAGCATGAAATACCTCCGGGACAAGACGTAAAAAATAATTTGGGTAGAGGGATGTCTTTGGCCGAAACGATCTTATTTGCCGGCTGGCGGTTTCGGCGCTGAAAATAGATATTCAAAGCTAATTTTTTATCGGCAAATTGTGTTGTGCAATAGTCCATTTGGATCAATGGGGCGCAAAAAAGCCGTGGGCTTTCGGCCTTTTGAAATTTGGGCGTTTTTTCCAGTTGACCGTGGAATCCGGAAAGCCACGGTCGCTCGGGGCTTCCGGCCAGATGCAAGCGGGCAAACTCACATCCGCCAGGGCGCCCGCCCGAATTCCTCGACCAGAAAATCGACCATGACCCTAACCTTGGCTGCGAGGTGGCGACTGCTCGGGTAGGTGACGAAGAGCGGGACCGGCTCGACGTGGTGCCAGTCGGTGAGAATCGGGAGCAGGGCGCCGCGGCGCAGGGCCTGGTCGACGATGACATCGGTCAGGCGGGTGATGCCGACGCCGGCGACCGCGAGTTGCAGCACCGATTCGGCGTTGTTGGCGACGACATTGCCGCCGATATGCACGACCCGGATGCCGTCGTCGGTGTTGAACGGCCACCGGCGAAGGGCGGGCAGCGTGGTGATCCACAGGCAGTTGTGCTGCTGCAGATCATCGGGGGTGCGCGGGGTGCCAAAGCGTTCGAGGTAGCTCGGGGCGGCGCAGATGACGCGCTCCAGGTTGCAGATGCGGCGCGCCACGCTGGACGAGTCTTCGAGCGTGCCGATGCGGATGGTCAGGTCGAAATGATCGTCGGCCGGCGCCGGCGGGGCGTCGTTGATGGTGATTTCCAGTTCGATGTCTCGGTGCTTTTCGAGAAACCGTGGAATGGCTGGCGTCAACTGATGCATGCCGAAGGCCGAACCGCAGTGCAGGCGCAGCACGCCGCGTGGATGCGTGCCGGCTTCGGCCACTTCGGCCTCGGCTTCGTCCATTGCGGTGAGGATGGGGCGGGCCCGATTGAAGAAGGCTTCGCCTTCGGTGGTGAGTTGCAGGCGTCGGGTTGTGCGGGTGAGCAGGCGGGCGCCGAGGCGGTCTTCTAGGCGGCTGACCAGCTTGGAGAGGGCAGATGGCGTCAGCCCCATTTCCCGGGCGGCAGCAGAGAATCCCCCGGTTTCCACGGTGCGAACGAAGGCGGTCATTTCAGCTGCGCGATCCATCGTGTGATTATGGATGAAAATTCACAAATGTTTTGCCAAGTAGCGTGATTGTTATTAAACGTGCAGGTAATTAGACTGCGAGCTGTTTAGAAATTGTTGCGTTGCAACAATAAAAGGAGAGCATCATGACCCCGATTGACATCCCAAGCATCGAGCAACAGGCCCGCGAACTTCGTGCTGCCGAAATCCATCGTGTGCACGGCCTTCTTGCCGAACGCTCGGCCCAAATGGTCAGCCTGGCTACAGGCAGCGCACTGGCTGGAGCGCACGCTTTCGATGCGTTTCTCCGCCCGTTTTTTTCGTGGAACCCGCAGGCCAGCGCTAAGCCACTCGCTGTTTCCATCGAACCGACGCTGGAGCGTATGAATGACATGGCGCGCTCGCTGTTCTCGTGGAACCCGCAGGATCGCCGTTCCTGACTTACCCCATCCTGGCCCGGCAATGGCCGGGGCGCGATGCGCTGATCAGACCACGTAGCGCAGGATGGCGATGAAGTGCATGAGGCTGCCGGCAATGACGAACAGATGCCAGATGCCATGCCAGTGCCGGAAGCGTTCGTCGAACGCAAAGAAGATGATGCCGACGGTGTAGAAGACGCCGCCGGCAGCGAGCCAGAGAAAGCCGGCCAGACCGAGGCTGGCGAGCAGGGGCTCGATGGCGACGAGCACGATCCAGCCCATGACGGCATAGATGACCAGCGACAGGATGCGCGCCTCGGAACGCGGCTTGATCTCCTGCAGCATGCCGATGACTGCAAGCGTCCAGACGATGCCGAACAGCCACCAGCCCCACGGGCCGCGCAAGCTGATCAGGCAGAACGGCGTGTAGCTGCCGGCGATGAGCAGGTAAATCGAGAGGTGATCGAGCTTGCGCAGGGTGCGTTTGATTGGCCCACGCACGCTGTGGTAGATGGTCGAGATGCCGTACAGCAAGACGAGCGTGACGCCATAAACGACAACACTGACGGTTTTGATGGTGTCGCCGCTCAAGGTCGCGACAGCGATGAGCCAGATTGCACCAGTGGCGGCGAGCAGTGTTCCGAAAAGATGAGTCCAGGCGTTGAAGCGTTCTCCGTGATACATCGCCTGCCGGCTCGCTAGCCGGATTGGGGCATCAAGGCTGCTTCGTTGAGGTAGCGCTCAAGTGGCTGGTCGAAATCCCTGAAATGGGACAGCAGGGTTTCCTGTATTTCGTCTATGCCGTCAATAGCCTGAACATAGTTTCCATCTTCCGACAGGACGACGCGAATCGCCTTGAGTTGTTGCGAGATGGCCATGTGCGCGTGGTTGTGGGCAATGCGGTGCGCCGCCGGGACCCTGTCTTCCATGAACATCGATTCGATCAGGCTGTGTTTCATCGTGGCTTCGATGAAAGCGCGAATCAATAGGTCTATGTTCCCCTGGCAGACGGCGCGATGCGGCGCGTGGCAATCGTTGCAGTGCTGGATGGTGTTGCGCTGGCCGCATTCGGCGCGAATGCGGTCAATCATTTCCATCATGCGCCCATGATCGCGGTGGATTCTTCCGACCGCATCTTCACCAACAGACGACATACCGACTTCCTTCCAAAAATCCAGCCCGTTTCAATCATTCCAGGACGGGTTGCGACAACAACGAAACGCGGGATTTGCCGAGAATATTCCAGCTAAACGACAAGGATACCGGACTTAGTTCGTCAATCCCGAAAACAGTTCATTCCGTTTATTCTTGGGCTGCTATCTGAATGGATCGTGCGTTAGAACAGTCGGCCGAGATGGCCGGCCAGCCCGCGTTCGCTGACGAAAGTCAGGTCATACATCGCGGAAAAGGCTTTGGCGTTTTCGTCGCTGAGGCCGGTGATGCACATCACGAACTGCTTGGCATCGAGCCCCAGACGTTTGCGCAGCGCCAGGTAACGGTCGATGTTCTGGCGAAATTCGCCGCTCTTGCATTCGATGCAGATCGGCAACTTGCCGTCGATCAGCATGAAGACATCGAGTTCGCAGGGGTCGCCGTTGGCCAGCGTGAGGTTCAGCCCGCGCGTGCAGGAAAAGCGGCGATCGCGCTCCTTGGCGTAGCGCAGGCAGGTCATCAGGGCATGCCACTCGAGCCATTCGCCATTGAAAAAGTCGCGGATGGTCGGGGCTGTTTGCAGAATCAGCCGGACATTGTTTTCCGGTTTGTTGTGGAAACACTTGGCGACGAAGGAGAAGTCGTAAAGCTGCTGGCAGAAGGCCGAGATGGCCTTGGCGTCGGCCGGCGATTTCTTGTCGAGCTGGATGGTCGTGCTCGCGTGCTCTTTCTGCTGTGACCAGCGAATCCGTTCGAGCACTTCCTTGAGGACGTCGAAATTGCTGCCGATTGCTTCCGCAACCTCATCGAAAAAGCCGCTGGTGTCCACGCCGCGCATGTTGGCCTGAACCTTGATCTGCTTCTTGTGGAACCAGTCGTAGATCGGCCCGTGCTGAAGTTCTGTGGCCAGAAAATCGGAGTTGGCCAGATCGACATCGGTCTGCGGTGGGCTGGCTGGTGCGGCTTCAGGGGCTTCGGTCCGGGCGGTCGAGGTGGCCGATTTCAGGCGAATGACTTCACGCTGGGCATCAAAATACTTGTCGAGCAGTTTCTCGATGAAAAACAGCGTCGAGTAGACCGCTGCCGGGGCGCCGCATTTCGGGCAAGCAATACTTTGCCCGGCGAGGTTGTCGGGCTGCTCGGCGAGCAGGGTGCATTTGTTGCAGCGGATGATGGCCATGATTTTTATTGGGAGCGGTTATGCAGGAAGTATAAACCCGGCGGCGACAGGGTTGGGGGTGTGGAACTGAAACGAAACTGAAACATTGGCGTAAGACAATGGGGCCGCTACCGCCTAACCCTCCAGGAGATTTTCATGCGTTCCTTGCTTATCACTGCTGCTGTCGTTCTTACCCTGTCTGCTTGCGCCACCCAGTCTCCCGCTCCCGCTCCTGCCCCGGCACCTGCTCCCGCTCCCGCGCCGGCTGCTGCCGCTGCGCCGGCCCCCGCGCCTGCAGCGAAGGCACCGGAATGCTACAACGGTGACGCCGGCAAGTTTGAAGCTGTCGGCACCACGTCCATGATTTCCGGCGTCAAGGTCGTCTGCCAAAAGACCAGTGACGGCAAGAATGCCCAGTGGATGGGCGTCAAGAAGTAATCGGCACTTTGTGACGCCTAACGCCGCCCGTTGAGGCGGCGTTTTGCTTTCTGGATGGCGAGAAAAGGCAGGAGACGAGTATTTCAAATTTGGCCAAAATTTCCGGTTGACCGTGGCAATCCGGCCGGCTGGCAGTGGTGCACCGCTTTGGCGCGGTAAAATCGGTTTCCCGATTTGCTGTACCGATGAATGAAACAAGAAAAACCCGCCCGCGCTGCCGAATTCGCCGAAAACCTTTGTCTGAGCAGTGACCAGAAGCGCCTGCGCGGCATGCAGCGCGAATTGCTGCGGTCAACCGGAAGTAAACGCGAAAAACTGCAAGCCGATCTCGCCGCATTGCTCGATCGTTCGCGCGCGGCCGTGGCCGAACGCCGGGCCCGGCTGCCAAAGCCGGAGTTCCAGAGCGATCTGCCAGTCAATGAGCGGCGGGCTGACATTGCCGATCTGATCCAAAATAATCAGGTCGTCATCGTCTGCGGCGAAACCGGCTCGGGCAAGACGACGCAGCTGCCGAAAATCTGTCTCGATCTCGGGCTCGGTGCGCGCGGCCTCATCGGCCATACCCAGCCGCGCCGGCTGGCCGCCCGCTCGGTCGCGACGCGGCTGGCGCAGGAGTTGAAGACGCAGGTCGGCGCCGGCGTTGGCGTCAAGATCCGTTTCCAGGATCGGTCGTCCCCGGAGAGCTGGGTCAAGCTCATGACCGACGGCATCCTGCTCGCCGAGTCGCAGTCCGACCCCTACCTCAACGCCTACGAGGCGATCATCATCGACGAGGCGCACGAGCGCAGCCTCAACATCGATTTCCTGCTCGGCTACCTCAAGCAGTTGCTGGTCAAGCGGCCGGACCTCAAGGTCATCATCACCTCGGCGACCATCGACGCCGACCGGTTTTCGACGCATTTCACGGTCAACGGGAAAAAGGCGCCGGTTATTGAAGTATCCGGCCGGCTCTATCCGGTCGAGGTGCGTTATCGGCCGGTCGAGGATCTGGAAAAGAAGGACGACGAGCGCGATCTCTACGACGCCATCGTCGATGCCGCCGACGAAGTGGCGCGGCTGGGTTCCGGCGACATCCTCGTCTTCCTGCCCGGCGAACGGGAAATCCGCGAAGCGGCCGAAGCCCTGCGCAAGCACGCGCTGGCTCGCCCCGGCATGTCGAGCGCCCACGCCCCGGAAATCCTGCCGCTCTTCTCCCGCCTGTCGGCGGGCGATCAGGACCGCATCTTCAAGCCCTCCGGTGGCCAGCGGCGCATCGTGCTGGCCACCAACGTCGCTGAAACCTCGCTGACCGTGCCCGGCATCCGCTACGTCATCGACACCGGGCTGGCCCGCGTCAAGCGCTATTCCTACCGCAACAAGGTCGAGCAGTTGCAGATCGAAAAGGTCTCGCAGGCTGCGGCGCGGCAGCGGGCCGGGCGCTGCGGCCGGGTGGCGGCGGGCGTCTGCATCCGGCTTTACGACGAACTGGATTTCAACGCCCGACCACCCTTCACCGATCCGGAAATCCTGCGTTCCAGCCTGGCCGGCGTCATCCTGCGCATGAAGTCGCTGCGCCTGACCGATGTCGAGAGCTTCCCGTTCATCGAGCCGCCGCCGGCCAAGGCCATCGCCGACGGCTATGCGCTGCTGCAGGAACTCGGCGCGCTCGACGACGACAATGTGCTGACGCCGATTGGCGCCTCGCTGGCCAAGCTGCCGCTCGACCCGCGCATCGGCCGCATGCTCGTCGCGGCGCGCGACCTGGGCTGCCTCAAGGAAGTCATGGTCATCGCCGCCGGCCTGTCGGCGCAGGATCCGCGCGAACGGCCGCAGGATAGACAGCAGGCGGCAGACGAAAAGCACAAGTTGTTCGCCGACGAGAAGTCGGAGTTCATGGGCTGGTGGAAGCTGTGGAACTGGTTCCAGAATGCCGTCGAACACAAGAAATCGAACAAGCAGCTGATCGACAACTGCCACGCGCATTTCCTGTCCTACCTCCGGATGCGCGAGTGGCGCGAGGTGCATGGGCAGTTGCACGCGATGGTCACCGAAATGGGACAGAAAGACGGCGGCTGGAAGGAAAACGATCTGCCCGGCACCTACGACGCCATCCACCAGGCGCTGCTCGCCGGCCTGCTCGGCAACCTCGGTTGCAAGGCCGATGAGTCCGGTTTCTACCTCGGTGCCCGTGGCATCCGTTACCTGATCCACCCGTCGTCACCGCTGCAGAAGAAGGCCGGCAAGTGGATCATGGCGGCCGAGATCACCGAGACGACGCGGCTCTTCGGCCGCTGCGTCGCCCGCATCGAACCGGACTGGCTGGAGAAAGTGGGCGCTCACCTTGTGAAACGCCAGTACTTCGACGCCCACTGGGAAAAAAAGTCGATGCAGGTGTCGGGTTGGGAGCGGACGACGCTCTACGGCGTGGTCATCAACCCGAAACGGCGCATCCATTACGGTCCGATGGCGCCGGCCGAGTCGCGCGAAATCTTCATCCGCCAGGGCCTGGTCAGCGAGGAAATCGACGAGGCTTTCGCCAAGCGCTGGCCCTTCTTCCAGCACAACCAGAAATTGATCCGTGAGATCGAACACCTCGAACACAAACAGCGCCGGCAGGACGTGCTGGTCGATGACGAGCTGATTTTTGCCTTCTACGACTCGATCATTCCCGAGGGCATCCACAACGGCGCGACCTTCGACCACTGGCGCAAGGAAGCCGAGCGCGAGACGCCGAAGCTGCTCTTCCTGTCGAAAGACGACCTCATGCGGCACTCGGCGGCCGGCGTGACGACGGAGGCTTTCCCGCATCACATCAAGGTTGGCGGCGTCGATTACACGCTGAGCTACCACTTCGAACCGGGTTCGCCGCGCGATGGCGTGACGCTGACCCTGCCGCTGGCGCAACTCAACCAGATTCCCGTGCTGCGCATGGAGTGGCTGGTGCCCGGGCTGCTCAAGGAAAAGCTGGTCCAGCTCATCAAGACGCTGCCGCAGAAGATCCGGGCGAAAGTCGTGCCGGTGCCGGAGTTCGTCGAAGAATTCATCGCCGCCATGGCCGGCAATGAAAAGAAGATGAATCAGGGCCTGATCACGCCGCTCATCGACCACATCCTCGAAGCGCGCGGCCTAAACGCCCGCGGCTGGGCCGTGACGCCCGATTCCTTCCGGCCCGATGCGCTGCCTTTGCATTTCTCGATGAATTACAAGCTGATCGACGAGCACGGTCGCCAGCTCGACATGAACCGCAGCCTCGTCGCCCTGCGCGCCGAGTGGGGCAAGCAGGCCAAGGACGAGTTCGCCGAACTGCACGAAACGCCGTCCGAATTCACCAAGCTGACCGACTGGACTTTCGGCGAACTGCCCGAGCTCATGGAAGTCCCGGTCGCCGGCCAGAGCGTGCTCGGCTATCCGGGCCTGACCGACGACGGCGAAAGCGTCAGCCTCAAGGTTTTCGATTCCGCCGAGGAGGCCGCCGCCGCCCATCGCGCCGGCCTGCTCCGTTTGTTCATGCTGCAGTTCCGCGATCAGGTGAAGTATTTCGACAAGAACATCCCCGGCCTGAGCCAGATGGCCATGCAGTACATGGCGCTGGGCAGCGCCGACGACCTCAAGAACCAGATCGTCGCCCTGACTTTCGAGCGCGCCTGCCTGACCGAGCCGCTGCCGACGACGCCGAACGCCTTCAAGAGCCGGTGCGGCGACAGCAAGGCGCGGCTCGGGCTGATCATGCAGGAGGTTTGCCGGCTGGTCGGCACAGTGCTGACCGAGTGGCAGGCAGTCGTTAAAAAGCTGCCGGCCTTCAAGGCGCATGGCGCGGCGGTGGCCGACATCGAGGCGCAATTGAAGCGCCTGATGGGCAAGAACTTCCTGATCGACACGCCGTTTGATCGCCTGCAGCACTACCCGCGTTACTTCAAGGGCGTCGTCGTCCGGCTCGACAAGCTGAAGGCCAACCCCGGGCGCGACGCGCAGCTGATGGTCGAATACACGCCGCTATGGACCAACTACGAACGCCGCGCCATCCAGCTCGCCAAACTCGGCACGCTTGATCCGCAGGTCGAACAGTTCCGTTGGCTGCTCGAGGAACTGCGCGTCGGCCTCTACGCGCAGGAGTTAAGGACGCCGGTGCCGGTTTCCTCGAAGCGCCTGCAGAAACAATGGGAAGGAATCAAGAATGGGTGACGTGATGCTCGCGTTGGCGCGAACCTTCGCCAATCTCAGGAGCGGCAAGGTCTGGCTCTATGTGCTGACGCCGGCGCTGTTCTCGCTGTTGCTGACCATCGCATTGGCGATCTGGGGGCTGGGCTGGATGGTCGAGCAGATGATGGCTTTCCCGCCGATGACCCTGCTCGTTGGCTGGGGGCTGGTCTGGCTGGCGCACATCCTGGCCTACCTCGGCGGCTGGATGGCGATCTTTGCCGTCGCCTACCTGACGGCCTCACTGCTGGCGGCCATCGTCATCATGCCGCTGATGCTCAAGCACCTCACGGGTACCGAGTACCGCGACGTGGCGGCGATGGGCAAGGACAGTTTCGTCGCTGCTGCGGTCAACAGCGTTTTTGCCTCAGTTTTGTTCATCTTCGGCTGGCTGATTACCATCCCGCTCTGGCTGATCCCCGGCTTCTCGCTGCTCATTCCGTTGCTGCTCATGGGCTGGTTGAACCGCCGGACCTTTGCCTACGATGCGCTGTCGATGCATGCGTCAGCGGGGGAGTGGCAGGAAATCCGTACCCGCCAGAAAACGCCGCATTTCATGCTCGGCCTGACCATGGCGCTGCTCGCCCACATTCCGCTGGTCGGTCTGCTGGTGCCGGCGCTGGCCGCGCTATCATTTGTGCATTACGGGCTGGAAGCCTTGCGCCGCTCACGGGGCGGCGCCGTCGTCACCATCGAAGGAGAACGTGTATGAGTCGCACCTTTGGCGCCGTCATCATCGGCGACGAGATTCTGTCGGGCAAACGCCAGGACAAGCACTTCGCCAAGATTGCCGAACTGCTAGCCGCGCGCGGCCTGCGCCTGAGCTGGGTCGAGTATCTCGGCGACGACCGCGAACGCCTTGCCGCCACCTTCAAGCGCACGATGGCCGCCGGCGATGTGGTGTTTTCCTGCGGCGGCATCGGCAACACACCGGACGACCATACGCGACAGGCCGTGGCGGCGGCGCTCGGTGTCGATCTGGCGCTGCATCCGGAAGGTTTCGAGGAACTCAAAGTGCGTTTCGCCGGCGAGGAAATCACCGACAAGCGCAAGCTGCTCGTCACCTTCCCGGCCGGCGTGCAGATCATCCCCAACCCGTTCAACCGCATTCCCGGCTTCATGGCCAACGACCATTACTTCGTGCCCGGCTTCCCGCAGATGGCGCACCCGATGATCGAATGGGCGCTCGATACCTTCTACCGGGACCAGTTCAAGGAAGTCGGTGGCACGGTCGAAAAGGCGTTTCTGCTGACCGGTCCGACGGCCTACGAAAGCGCGCTGCTCGATCTCATGGAGCGCATCGTCGCCGATTACCCGACGCTCCGACTGTTCTCGCTGCCCTCGCTGGTCGGCAAGGAGCGCAAGCATCTGGAACTCGGCGTCGAAGGTTCGCCCAACCTCGTCGACAAGGCGATGGAAGAAATCCGCGTCGAAGTGGAAAGGCGCGGAATCACCTGGGTCTGGCGGCCCTGAGCCGGTTTTTCAGGCTGCCACGGTCAACCGGCAAAAACGGCCAAAATTGAAATCACCAAACCGACAGACGTAAAAAAAGCCCGCGAAGCTCGCGGGCTTTTTTGTCAGCAAGAAAGCGCTGGAATTACTTGGCAGCCTTCTTGGCAGCAGCAGCCGTGGCGCTCTTGGCCGGGGCGGCAACCTTGCCGGCAGCAGCCATGTTGGCTTCAGCGATGTCGGACAGCTGCTTGGCCATGCCGGTCATATTGTCGAAAGCCTTGGTCGAGGCGCTCAGCATCGACTGCATGGTGGCGGCGAAAACGTCACCACCGACCGGTGCGGAGGTCTTGGCTTTTTCGACGGCGGTGTTGATGTTCTTGGTGAAGCTGCCGTACTGGTTTTCCATGACGGAAGTAACTTCCTTCTGCATTTCGGAAACCAGCTCATAGACGCTACGCGAGTAGTCCATCCACTTGGCGGCGTTCGGCTGGGCCAGTTCGGCGTTCAGCTTGGCAACAGCTTGCGGATCCTTGGCGCTCAGCATTTGCTGGGTGCCGGCCATCGTGTTGTTGAAGAACTCGCGGGAAGCGGCCATGTTCAGGGCGGTCAGACGCTCGACGCCATCGAAGGCGGTGCGCAGCAGGGTCGTCATGACTTCGGCGTTGGCTTTTTGGGCGGCGGTCAGTTGTTCGAAATTCGGGTTGTTCATTGTCATCTCCAGTTTGATTTTAGTGTTGCAAATGAAACGAAAACCCCCGCCGAAGCGGGGGGAATAGACGAATTACTTCTTGGCAGCCTTGGCGGTTGCGCTAACAGCCTTGACGGTGGCGTTGGTGGCGGCAGCAACGTTGGCTTCGGTGATCTCGGCAACCTGCTTGGCAGCCTTGTTCATGTTGTCGAAAGCGGAGGTGGCAGCAGCGATGGCCGACTTGACGGCAGCAACGGCAACGTCAGAACCAGCCGGGGCAGACTTGGCAGCCTTGTCCAGCAGGCCGGCAACGGTCTTCTGGAAGTCGCCGAACTGGCCTTCGACCATCTTGGAAAGTTCTTCCTGGGTCTGGGCAGAGATTTCATACACGGAACGGGAGTAGGCAACTGCCTTCTCGACATTCGGCTGGGTCAGCGAAGCCTGGATGGACAGGGCTTCCTGAACGTCCTTGGCACCCATCATGGCCTTGGCGCCGGAAACGGAATCTTCAACCAGCGAACGGGCGGTGTTCAGGTTCAGGGCAGCGATGCGCTCGGTAGATGCCAGGGCGGTGTTGGCCAGGGACAGCAGGGAATCAACGGTTGCCTTGTTGGCGGAAGCGAATTGCTCAGGGGTGGTGAAGTTGAAAGCCATGGGTTATCTCCAGAATTTAAAGGTTGTGCAGAACAGTCAGAAGCCGTTGCAGCGCGATCCCATGAAGCGATGTTGCACTGCACCATGAGCTTTATTATAGGGCGGATTGTTGTATTGTCAACAATATTTTTGTGCACTGCACAAAAATAAATAAGCCCATGAAAATCATGGGCTTGGTTCGCGTTGCAGACTCAGTAAACGCGGGGCTTGGCGCGGGTGTCATCCCGCAATGCACTGCTATTGTGCGATCGGCGATCCGAGGTTGCCGGAACCCTTGAGCTCCAGGCGTTCGCCGCGGGGGGCCGGCTTTGCTTCGCTGTCCTTGCCTTTGGGCTGGATGACGACGCGAACGCGTCCCGGCGGCGCCTTCGGGTCGCGGTTTTCGCCGGCCGTGACCAGATATTTCTCGCTGATGGCGTCGTACCAGATGTAATCGCCACGAACCTGATCTTCGCCGCTCTTGACCCAGGCGCGATGGAACAATTCGACGACTTCGCTGTTGGTGTTGTACTCGATGCGTTCGCCTTCGCCCTCGACATATTCTTCCTTGCCGTCGCGCTTCTGGCGGAAACGGGCCAGCCCGCTCTTGCCGCCGAAAGCCGTGCCTTTCTGGAAGCCGTACTGGTCTTCCCTGATGACCACCCGGTCGGCTTTCAGTGTCATCGTGCCCTTGGTGATGAGGACGTCGCCTTCGAGAATCTGGATCTTCTTGGCGTCATCAATCGAGACGCGGTTGGCCTCAAGCAGCATCGGCTTGTTGCGGTCAGCCCGTTCGGCATGGGCGGAAAGGCTGATCAGGAGGCAGAGGGTGAGCGTGGCAAGACGAGTATTCATGGCGCGGCCCTGGGTCGAATGTATTGTCCCCGAACCTGCGACTGCAGGACGAGGGTCGAATTGTTGTTGTCGATATGAATGCCAACGCCCTTGACCCACGACTGCCCCTGGGTGATTTCCACCGGGCTGCCGGTGAAGGCGATGCCTGCGTCGGGCTGGGCGGTCAGATCGGGCATGTGGGCGACCATCTCGAGACGGCCCGGTGTTGCGGCACGGGTGACGCTGACGTTGTCCCAGAGGAAAATGGTTTCGCCCTTGGCGGTGACCTTGGCCTGATCGCCGGTCACGGTGACAGCCGCGCCATCCGGGCGATAGCTGATCAAGGTCGGCGACTTCACTTCGGAGGTGTCGTCGTCGGGGTAGTGCACGAGGTACGGCGCAGTGAGGCGATACTTGACTTGGCCGTTCTCGCCGAAACGGCGCACCGTGAAGTTTTCGGCTGTCGCATCAGGGTCGTGGCGGAATTTGCCGTCGTTTTTCGTTTCGCCACGGTCGACCGTGCTTTGCAGCCAGAAACTGAGCCCGGCCAGGATCAACAGAACGATGACCGGAAAGAGTTGGCTGGGCCAGTGCTTCATCAGGCCTCGAGGTAAGGTGCGAAGGCCGCGTCGAGCTTACCCTGGGCGGCGAGGATGAATTCGATGGCCTCGCGCACGGCACCCTTGCCGCCGCCTGCTTCGGTCACCATATGGGCGCGCTCCTTGACGATCTGGCGGGCATTGGCCGGGGCAATGGCCAGGCCGCAGCGGGTCATCGCCGGCAGGTCGATCAGGTCATCGCCCATGAAGGCGAGCTCCGACCATTGCAGACCCAGTTGTTCGAGTAGCTGGCCGGATACGGCACCCTTGTCGCCCACACCATGGAAGACATGTTCGACACCAAGATCCTTGGCGCGGCAGCTGACGACATTCGATGTGCGCCCGGTGATGATGGCGACCTTGATGCCTGAACGGCGCAGCAGCACGACACCGAGGCCGTCCTGGACGTTGAAGGTCTTCAGCTCATGGCCATCGTCGGTGTAATGCAGGCCGCCGTCGGTCATCACGCCGTCGATGTCGAAAGCGACGAGCTTGATGTTGGCGGCGCGGGTGTTGATGTCCATCAGATAACCTTGGCGGTGAAGAGATCGTGCATGTTGAGCGCACCGATCAGGAGGTTGTCGGCATTGACGACAAGCAGCGCATTGATGCGCAGGCGCTCCATCATTTCAACGGCCTCGACGGCGAGGCGGTCGGGGCCGATGGTGCGTGGTACGGCGTGCATGACGGACGCTATGTCGCCTTGCTGCAGGTCGACGCGTTTCTCGAATGCACGACGCAGGTCGCCGTCGGTGAAAATGCCGAGTACCTGATTGGCCGGGTTCGTTATCGCAACCAATCCGAGGCCGCCCCGCGACATGGCGATGATGGCGTCGGTAATTGGCGTGGTAGGCGCCACGGACGGCACTCTGTCATCGGCGCGCATGACGTCGCGGACATGGGTGAGCAACCGGCGTCCGAGTGAGCCACCGGGGTGCGAGCGGGCGAAATCGTCGGGGCCGAAGCCACGAGCGTCAAGCAGAGCAACGGCCAGCGCATCGCCGAGCGCCAGCGCTGCTGTCGTGCTGGCTGTCGGAGCAAGGTTGTGTGGACAGGCTTCCTGGGCAACGCCGGCATCCAGATGAACGTCGGCTTCGCGAGCCAGGGTCGAAGTCGGCACGCCGGTCATGGCGATGATCTTGGCGCCCTGGCGCTTGAGCGCCGGCAGGATGCTCAGCAGTTCGCCCGATTCGCCGGAGTTGGAGAGCGCCAGCAGAACGTCATCACGGGTGATCATGCCGAGGTCGCCGTGGCTGGCCTCGGCCGGATGGACGAAATAGGCCGGGGTGCCGGTGCTGGCCATGGTGGCGGCGATCTTGCGGGCGATGTGACCCGATTTGCCCATGCCGCTGACGATCAGGCGGCCGTGGCTGTTCAGGATCAGTTCGACAGCCTGGGCAAAGTCGCCGTTTATTCGGCCTTTTAGTGCGTCGACCGCAGCAGCCTCGATGCTAAGGGTCTGGCGACCCAGTTCCAGAGCGCGTTCCGGTGAAAATCGGGCGGTAGATTGGCTTGGGTTCATGGGCTGGCTAAGGTTATGATGGCCGAAGTATACCTGACTTCAGACACGGCCTTGAGCGCACTCTCCCTCGTCCTTCTTCTGCTCGGTGCCTCGGTTATGGCCGTGGTCGTATTTCGGCGTTTCAATTTGCCGCCGGTGCTTGGCTACCTGTTTGTCGGCAGCGTCATCGGGCCGCACGCGCTGAACCTGATGAACGACGTCCATCGGGCCGAGTATCTGGCCGAATTCGGCGTCGTCTTCCTGATGTTCTCGATTGGCCTCGAATTCTCGTTGCCCAAACTGTATGCAATGAAACGCATCGTATTTGGCCTCGGCATGCTTCAGGTTCTCGTGAGCATGATCCTGATTTCCGGGCTGATCATGTTTTTCGGTGTCAGTTGGCAACTGGGCATTGCCCTCGGCGGCGTCTTCGCCATGTCCTCGACGGCTGTCCTGACCAAACTGCTGGTCGAACGCCAGCAACTCGATTCGGCACACGGGCGCGAGATCATGGGCGTCCTGCTCTTCCAGGATCTGGCTGTGGTTCCGCTGCTGGTGATCATTCCGTCATTGACCCAGCCGCCCGAAAAGCTGGCCATGCTGCTCGGCGTCGCGCTGGTCAAGGCAGTGATCGTCTTGGCGGTCATTCTTGTCTTCGGCCAGAAATTGATGCGCAAATGGTTCCACTTCGTTGCCCGCGCAAAATCCTCCGAAGTGTTTGTGCTCAATGTGCTGCTGATCACCCTGAGCCTCGCCACGATCACGGAACTGGCCGGGCTCTCGCTGGCGCTGGGGGCTTTTGTCGCCGGCATGCTGATTTCGGAAACCGAATACAAAATGCAGGTGGAAGAAGACATCAAACCCTTCCGTGATGTGCTGATGGGGCTGTTCTTTGTGACCATCGGTGTCAAGCTTGATCTGCATATTCTGGTCGGCCTGTGGTGGCAGGTCCTGCTGGCCTTGCTAGCCTTGTTGCTGATCAAGTCGCTGATTATCGGGTTGATTTCTTTGCGCCTGGGCGCTTCGCAAGGCAATGCCATTCGTTCGGGCTTGTGGCTGTGTGCCGGTGGTGAATTCGGTTTCGTGCTGTTGGGCGAAATCGTCAACATGCCGCGGGAAATCCAGCAGGTCGCGTTGACCGTGCTCGTTCTCTCGATGCTCATCGCACCGTTCATCGTGCAGTACAGCGAACGGGTCGTGGTGCGTTTTGTTGCCAGTGAATGGATGATGCGATCCATGCAGCTGACCAAGATTGCTGCGCACTCGATGGGGGCCGAGAAACACGTGATTCTCTGCGGCTTCGGACGCAGCGGTCAGTACCTCGCCCGCTTTTTGGGTCAGGAAAACATCACCTATGTGGCCCTCGACCTCGATCCGGATCGGGTAAGGGAAGCAGCAGCCGGCGGCGAAAACGTCGTTTACGGTGACGTCGGCAGAAAAGAGGCTTTGATGGCAGCCGGCCTGATGCGGGCGAGTGTCGTCATCGTTACCATGGGCGATACGTTGCTGGCAGAAAAAGTCCTGCACCATGTTCAGGAGTCGCGTCCTGACTTGCCGGTGGTTGTCCGCACGCTCGATGAGCGAGACATGGAGCGCCTGACACGGGCCGGAGCCGCCGAAGTTGTACCGGAAGCGCTGGAAGCCAGTCTGATGCTCGCCTCGCATGCCCTGGTGCTGGTTGGGGTGCCGGTCAACCGCGTGCTCAAGCGTATCCGCCAGACCCGTTCGCAGCGTTACAGTCTGCTGCGTGGTTTTTATCGCGGCATTTCGGATCGCGACCACGATGATGATGATGAACATCACCCGCGTCTTCACTCGGTGTTGTTGGTGTCCGGTGCAGCCGGTATCGGGCAGACACTCGATAGTCTGAATCTGGATGATCTGGGTTGCGAGGTCAGCGCTATCCGACGGCGGGGAATCCCGTGCACTCGAGCCAGCCCCGGAAACTCGCCTGGAGGAAGGTGATGTCGTCGTCGTCCTCGGTTTGCCGGAGGGGGTCTCAGCCGCCGAGGAGCGCTTGCTGCAGAAGTGAAAAAGCCCGCCGAAGCGGGCCTTGGTTGCAATGCTTGGGCGCTTAAAGTCCCATGCAAACCGTATAAGAGGTTGCGTCGTCAATCAAGCCTGTGGTGCCCGTGTTGGGAACCGCAGCCACCGCTGTCGTTTGATTTGCACTTTGATTGGCCATGGTCTGCATTGAGCCAGTCGCTGTATTCCCATCATCCATGGTGATGTCGAGCTGCTTGGCAAATTTTCCGAGAATGCCTTGCGAGCAGACGATATACGATCCGCGCAATCCGGTGATCGGTGTGCTTGCTCCGCTGGTGATGCCAATAATCCCGCCGTCCGCATTTTTGGGAATGTAGTCCGCCGCAGTCGTAACCGTTGGGCCTGCAGCAAGACCTGCGTAGCGAACATGTTGCCAGAACAGGAAACTTTCATCGGTGCCAGTCGTGGTGTTCCACGCGCCGTTGATTACGCCATTACCAAGGCAATTGCTACAGGTTGCTGTTGTGGCGCCAGTAACATGGGTGCTTGCAGCGGAGTCGTCGCCAGGCAGGGATTTGTATTTGTCCTGGTAGCCGTAGATAAACAAGGGAATGTTTCGGAAGTCGGTCGCAAAATTCTTCACTTTCGCGCTATTGATCAGTTCCTGCCCTTTCAGGACGCCACCCAGCAGCAGCCCGATAATGACCAGGACTATGGCAATTTCAACGAGGGTGAAGCCTTTTTGTTGGTTTTTCATGGCATGCTCCAATTAATATTAACTAAATCATAGGCAAATTCTGTGCCTATGCGTTTTGGCCTAGATCTGGCAATAGTTGACGAAATATTGGGAGCAAGTGTCGATTTATGGACAGTGTGTCTGAAATATGAACACCGGAATAGTTGGCAAAATTGCCAGCCGACTGGCGGGCTGGCCGCATTTTCTACTGGCATGCCATTTGTTGATGCTGCACACCCTGGCTTTTGGTGGCTGGCAAATTCCAGCCATTCGCTTGCTATGGGTGGTTGCGATTGGGCTTTTCCTGATCTGGCAGCCGTTTGTTGCCGGGGAGCGCCGGGTCGAATTGCGGCAGGGTGTGGTGCTGTTCGGCGTGGTTCTTGTATCGACCTTGCTGCTCGGGCCATGGCTGCTCTTGATCTGGTGCGGAGCGCTGGCCGCAGCTATCGGCGGGCGGGTGCTGGGCACCGAAAGACCTAGCGAGCGTTCGGGGTATCTGCTGGCATTTGGCTATTTGGTGGGGATAACTGTTCTAGGCGTGGTTCCGGAAATATCACCCGCTGTCGCCATCGATCCGCTATTGCGTGGGGTGCTTGCCCGCTTCATGCCATTGTTCCTGCCATTTCTTTTGATTTTTCCCGCGCAGGCGCCGAAGCGCAAATCCGGCGAAGCCTTCGATTTGTTTTACGGAGTCATGGTTTTCCTCGTCCTTGCCGTTTTTGTGCTCGGAACGCTGGCCTACATGCTGGTCGGCGGGGCTGGCTATGTCGAAGCTTTGTTTAAAACCTCACTGGCGGTTGCCGGCGCCTTGCTCGTGGTGGCCTGGGCCTGGAATCCACGTGGCGGTTTTTCCGGTATCGGCTCTGCCATTTCACGATCCTTGCTGTCGCTCGGTATGCCACTTGAGCACTGGTTGATGCAGCTTTCGGAGGAAAGCGAGCGCTACACAGACCCTGCATTGTTTCTCGATGCAGTCATGCCGCGTCTGCAAGCGATTCCCTGGGTTGTAGGTGTTTCCTGGCGGGCCGGACAGCGTGCAGGGCAATCGGGAGAACAGACCGTGCACGCCCATTCATGCCAAGCTACCGAATTGGTGCTGTCTGTCCATTTTCACCATCAGCCATCGCCGGCAATGCGCTGGCACGTCGAGTGGCTGCTGCGACTGGCCAGCGAGTTCTATCTGGTTAAGCTCCAGACCCGCCAGCTCCAGCACATGGGCTATGTCCAGGCCATTTATGAAACCGGCGCACGGGTTACGCATGATGTGAAGAATTTGCTTCAATCCTTGCAGGTCCTATGTTACGCAGCGAATCAGCCGGGCGACCCGGCTCAGGTGGCGGCCTTGCTGGGACGGCAGTTGCCGCAAATCGCGGACCGGCTGAAAGCGACGCTCGACAAACTGCAATCGCCACAAATCGAGCATCTGGAACAAGTCGAGGCTGGCCTGTGGTGGCGCCAGTTCAAGGAGCGCAATAGCCATTTGCAGGTGGATTGGCAGGGGGATGCCAAGGCCGGCCAAATTTTGCCTGGCCCCATGTTCGATAGCGTGGCTGAAAATCTCTTGCAGAATGCGGTGGCCAAACGTTTGCGCCAACCGGTTCTGGGCATCTGTGTGGTTTTCGCCAATGATAGCCTCACCGTCTCTGATGACGGTGAGGCTATCGAACCCAGCTTGGCAGCTAGGTTGCTCAGAGAACCAGTCAACTCAGAGGACGGCCTGGGGATTGGCTTGTATCACGCCGCTCTTCAGGCAGATGGGGTGGGCTATTCGCTGGCGCTGACTGAGAATCGAACCGGGTGTGTTGCGTTTACGCTGGCACCGCGTGATTAGGATGTCTTTCTCTCAAGCCATTCAGGCGATAGACCGCGGTATTCCCTTTCCCTTTTAGGTAGAGCATTTTTGGCTCATCGAAGGAAAAGAGCGGTGCCAGACGGTTGTGGGTGGTCGTATCGACATGGATCATGCCCGGCGTGCCTTCGCTCGTGATTCGGCTGGCGAGATTGACGGTGTCGCCCCATAGGTCGTAGATGAATTTCTTCTTGCCGACAACACCCGCAACAATGGGTCCGGTGCTGATGCCGATGCGAACGTCGAGTTGCATCTCGTTGACCGTGAAGTCACGATGCAGCAGTTCCCGCATGGCTAAGGCGAGTTCGGCAATGGAGTGCGTGTAATTGGTCAGTTCGTTGTTCAGGCCACCAGCAACCATGTAGGCATCGCCGATCGTTTTGATTTTCTCCATGCCATAGCGCTCTGCCAGTTCATCGAACGAGGAGAAAATCCGGTTGAGCATGGCGAATACCTGCTGCGGTGTCATGCCCTCGGCAATCCGGGTGAAATTGACGATGTCGACAAACATGACCGTAACGTCGGCAAAACCATCGGCAATAGCCTGGCTGTCGTGCTTCAGGCGTTCGGCGATCGGGCCGGGCAGGATGTTGAGGAGCAGGCGTTCGGATTTGTCCTGTTCGTCTTGCAAGAGTCGATGGGTTTCTTCAAGGCTGGCTTGGGTCTTGGCTTTTTCCTGGACCGCGTAGCGCAACAGCAGGTAAACGATGCTCGAAATGGCCGCAAAATTCAGCGCGAAGAAAAAGACGCTGGTCCGGATCGAAATTTTTGGGGCATTGCTAACGATGCTGTCAGCCAGAAAATAGTCAAAAAACCCCGATAACGCTGTCAGGAAAATATAGGCAATAAACCACGCCAGCGACTCCCGGACACCGAAGAACAGCACCGCGCCGATTGGCGCGAGCAGCCCCCACAGGCTGGTGCCGCTGGCCGTAATGAAGTTGCCGATGCTCCATTGCACGGCAAACGGTGCGAACAGAAAGAGCGCGAGTTGCGAATAGCGGAAAAGATCGAAATTGCCGCTACGGAAGTAATACAGCAGGTTGCCAACCAGTAGCAATTGGAAAACGAAAGGCGCATTCGCTGAAAACTGCGGCCCCATTTGGCCATAAAGGAATAGCCAGAGCATCGAGCCAGCGCAAACCAGGCCCGTGGCGAATACCAGTAGCGACTTTTTCAGGCGTGTTTCGGCATCGTCTTCCGGAAGAACGCCTCCGGTACGCAGTGCGACAAGGAAAGGTTGCTTGCTCACGAGGGTGCGTTTTTTGACTGCAGGTTGGGTTGGTCGGCTCAGTTTGGCAGTTGGCCTACTGCAGGTCAATATGCAATGGTGCTGACTGGGCGCTGGCCTAGGGGAGTTTGCCGACGGCAACCATCCGGGATTTGAGCACGGTGGGGATGATCCAGGTGACGATGTCGTCGAAGCTGTCGGAGGGGGTGTGGGCGATGAAGGTCAGGTCGGCATCGGCATTTTCGGCTTCGTCACCGATAGCACCAGTAAGCTGGACACCAGATTTTTGATAGCCGCCAACGCCCCGGCTGCCGTGGCTGACGATGACGGCAGGCAGGCTTGATGCGATGTCGTACCCAGATGACGTGGCATCCTTGATATTGGCGTTGCCAAGCGTGTCGAGGGTGAAGCTCGCCAGCGCCCCGGCGGTGAGTGTGGCCGTGAACTGGTTCCGTGCGAAGTAGGTTAGGCGTTGGCCCCATGGGTCGGTTTCAGGCAGGCCAAGTGTTGACCAAGGCAATACGCCATGTTCCGCTGTGCAATTCTCCTTGCCGGCGTTGCTGTCCGTGTTTGCCAGGGTTGCCGTTGCAGGACAGGGAAGCCGACCATTGCTGATAGCGAATCCGAACAGCGCTTCTTTTGCGCTGTCGAGTTGGCGTTGTGCTTCCTGATAGTTGTTGGCATCGCGCTGAGCAGCGAGACCGAGCATCAGTCCGCCCGAGAGCAGGGCGACGATGACCAGCACGATGGTCAGTTCGACCAGGGAGAAACCTCGTTGGGGATGGCCGTGCTTGGGTGTCATCGATTATTCAGTAAGCCAGTCGATCATTGAAGGTAGCCGATGGCAGCGCTGACGTAAAGGCGGCAGCTGGCGCATTTGCATCACCGTTTCGCGAGGGGTCGGCGTTGATGCCTTCGAGGAAAGCGGCGACATTCATCGGGCCACGAGTCTGCCCGGCGAGCGTGCGGCCCGCGGCAAGCGTCACGACACGGTAATTTCCCGTGCCGTTGACGGTCAGCGTACCGGGCTGAGCCATGGTGGCACCGCTTATCTGGTAGAAAACGGTATTGGCCCACTGGTTACTGCTCCACCAGTTGGCCGTTGGCAGCATGAAGTCGCAGCGGCTGGAGTACCAGACAATGGGGAAAGCGGTGGCTGTCGTGCCCGATAACGGGCTGTCCAGTGCATTGGCGGCGGTCAGCAGTGAATTGACCAAGGCGGTCGTTTCGGCCAGCGCCGTGATGGCTTTGGCCTGATTGTTAGCGCTAGGGCTGTCGATGTAGGCCTGCAAGAGCGAGGCTGACTCATTTTTGCCGGTAATGCTGGCCAAGGCATCGCTGGCCAGCTTGTAGGCAGAGGTGTCAAGGACAGCGGCCTCGCTCGGATCGGTGTTGGCGGTGACCGAATTGGCCTTGGCCAGTGGCGCGACAAGGGCAGCGTTGGCTGAAATGATTTTTGCCCAAATATCGATGTCGACCGCAGCATTGCCCAGGAGGGTGGCGTAGGGCGTAATAGTCTTTTGCACCGGACGTGGGCTAGCAGTGTCGACTTGCGTAAATTCCGTACGCTTGGTCTGGTAAGCAATGATGGCGGCAATCAGGCTGGTATGCGTGACGTTGTTGTCGATCAACTGGTTGTTGCTGATGGTGGTGACGAGTGTATTCAGGTCGGCAATGACAGCTGTCGTGCTGGCTTCTGCCAGCGCGTAGTTTGCTACCGGCGTCGCGGCAGCATTCTCGGCGGTCTGCAGGGAGGTCAGCGCGCTACTTCGCGCATTGCTGACATCGGGGACGCCGGTAACAATTCCTGTGACTGCTGCTTTGGTTGCGGCCAGTGCGGTTTGCAATACCCTGAGGTTGTCTGCGGTGGGGGTATTGCGCAGTGCCGCCTTGGCGCTTTCCAAGGAGATCGAGTAGGTGCTGGCCTCGCTGGCGAGAACATTCACTCGGCTGGCCAGGATGCTGTTGCCAAAGGTGACGATGTCCGTTGAAAGCGCGTTGGCTGCAGCCTTGGCCGTGTTCAGCAAAGTAGTGTTGGCCGGTGAACTTGCTGCAGCAACTGCCGCCAGGTAGGCAGCTTCTGCGCTGGTTTTCGCTGTGCTGAGTGGGGTAAGAGTCAAGGAATGCGATGCCGCAGTTGCGTTCAGCAGCGCGAGCGTGGCCTGAGTGCTGCTGAGCAGGGCTGCGCCGGCGGCGGATCCGCCAAGCGTCGTGGCCAGCTGAGTCAGCTGCCACGGCATGACGTCGACGCCGAGTTGGGCGGTAAGATCGCGCAGACTTTCCAGCGTCGCATCGGTGGTAGCTGTTAGCGCCCGGATGGTGCTTCCTTCGGTGACGCTGATGCGTCCATTGGCTACGGCAGAATCGACTGCGCCATCAATGCTGAGCAACAGCGTGTCAGCATCGTCGGCGACCTGTTTCAGCTTGTTGGCAGCCAAGAAAATTGCGTCGGCCAGGTTACGGGCCTGAGTAATCGTTTCACCAAGGGCATTGAGCGCGAGCATCTGCTGGCCGGCATTGGATGCTGTTCCGAGTTGGTTCGCTGTCAGGGTCAATTTGGCGATGGTGGATTTCAACGCAGCTTCGGGGCCGCTGCCCGGTTGGGTGGTCGGTACACGCCCGAAATAACTATTTTCCTTGCCCTGAAAACCGTTGGCGGAGAATGGCGCCGGCCACGGGTAGCGGTTGCCGGCATTGGCCGAGGAAGCCGCGTGCTGGGCAAGGCAGCTACGGAGTTCGTTGGCGACGCGCTTTTCGACAGCGGCCATCAGCTCCTGGCGGGTGATGACCAGAACGAGATCGTTGAAACTGTCGCTCTTGGGGCCTGTGACGTACTTGTGATCGTTCCCGTTGCCGTTTTCTCCGTCGAGATAGTCGGCTGGATTTTGCGAGGGGCGATTCTGGGAAGGTATCGCGCCACGGGGGGCGATGATCAGAGCGGCGATGTCGTTGCTCATGCCGTCAACGGTCAGTCCGGTCAGTGTGTCGCTGTTGATCGGCTGAGCGCTGTCGTGATTGCGCAGTGCCGGAGCAAGCACGTACCAAAGGCGGGTGCCGGTATCGTCCGTCAGCTCAGGAAGATCGAGCGTCACCCAGGGTAACCAGCCGACGTAAATGGGGCACTGGTTTACAGTGAACATGTCGGTCTTTCCGTCGCCCGGAATATTGCTGAATCCTGCATTGTTGGTTGCCAGATCAGGGCAGGGGAGGCTGCCCGGGCGGTCGTTATCGGTCACCGCATAGGCGATCAGCGCGTCCTTGGCACGAGCCAGCGTGGCAGCCACTTTTGTCTCCTGCCCAATGCTGTTGAACTGGCTGTTGGCACTGCGGTAAAAGGCATAGCCGCCAGCCATCGCAACGAGGATGAGGAGCATCCACAGCGCAACGCCCCTTTGCGCTGAGGGCGGGGCGCGGTGATTCATTTCGTGCTGCCGCCGCGTCTGATAATGATGCGGCCGTCGCCGATCAGGTTTTCACGTTCGCCTGTCGATGGGTTGAACGTGTCGCCGACCGGCACGCGGGCAGGCGGGGCGGTGCCGTTCCAGTCGGCCTCGCCGTTGATCCAGCGGGTGCGACGGCCGTTGCTGCTGCGCACTTCGCCGTTGATGGTCTGGCTGACTTCGCTGTCGCCGGCGTCCGGCAGGAAAGCCGGGTTGCGCTGGCGCTGGGCGTCGAGTCTGGCCCGTTGCTGCGGGTCGAGAAAGAGGCGCCCGAGTGGAGGCGTTTCGGCAACGCTTGGCATGACAGCCGAAGCCAATAACAGGAGGAGTGTCAGTCGGGCCGGGCTCATTTTCTGTCGTTTGCCTGGCGGACGGTGAGCCACTGCATTTCGCATTCGGCGCCGAGTTGGGCCATCGCCTCGCGGCCGTCGGCCTGGCGCGACAGGGGGGCAAGTTTGCAGCTGCGCACGATAACCAGCGCCTTGGCATTTTTCTGGATACGGGCGAGGACGTTCAAGAGGTCTTCTTCGTGCAGCAGGCGGAGTTGCAGGCGCATGGGGCTGCTGAACCAGGTGTGGCTGGGGTCGTTTCCGCTATCGAGGCTGGTCTGGGCGCCAAATTCGTAGTTCATGCCGGGGAGCCGCAGTTCGCGCTGGGTATCGCGGAGCATTTCCATCCAGTCGAGGCGCTTTTCATCGCCAAAGATGCCGGAATCCTGCAATTGTTTCAGGCGTAGTGTCCGATCCCTGATTTCCTGCTCTTCCGTGCGGACTTGGAGAAAACGCTGCTCGATCTGGTTTTTGGCGGCTGTGGCGGCATTGCGTTCCCGCTCTGCCTTGCCAGCATCCAACTGGCTGCCCCAGACGAGCAGGCCGGCAACGACGCACATTGCGATGGCTGCAAACAGCGGCAGGCCCAGTTTCGGGAGATCGCTGCGGGTCAGCTTCATGGCGCAACGCTCCGGGTGATTTCGACGGAGAACTGCCGGGGCTTTGCTTCCTCATCAAGCCCGTCACCGCCACGCAGGGCGCGACCGGACTCGATGTCGAACGGCCGTTGTTCCACGTTGACCGTATTGGCGGGATCGGCGCGAAGCGCGTCGACAAACTGGTCGAAGACAGCCAGGGTTTGCCGGGCGGTCGCCCGCTCAAGATGGATGCTGCCACGTACCGTGGTGATTTCCGCGGCACGGGCCTGGTTTGCCACGGTCGACCGGGAATTTTGCCCATTTTTCCAATCGATGGCTTCAAGCGTGATGGCCGGCATGCGGCTGAGCACCTGGCTGACCTTTTGGAAACTCGGCGTCGGCTCGCGCTGCTGGGCGATCAGTTCGCCATAGCGGTTGGTCAAACGGCGCAGGGTGTCGTTGTCCACGCCCAATTGCGGGAAGGTCGCGGAAATTTCCTGGTAGCGGCGGTTGAGATCCGCTTCGCTAGCGACCAGTGCGCTGGTTTCTGCACGCAGGTTTTGCGCGTTGTAGGTTTCCTTGGCGGCAAAAAGCACGCCGCCGAGCAGGGCGATCAGACCGACTGCGATCAGGCCATGGCGGATCTGCGAGAGGCGGAAATGATGCCGATGCGATTCGGTAGCGAATTGCTGGGCAGGAGCTGCCGTCGCCAGCAGATGAAGGAGCAGCAGGTCACTGCGATTGTCGGCGGGCAGCGTATTCAGCTTGAGTCGGCTCGCGGCGGCATGGCTGTCAATGAGCGTGAAATTCAGCCGGTCGTGGCCTGCGCAGGCCTTTTCGATGGCCGGAACGGTCAGCGGATGGGCGACGATGAATGCGGGCAGGCTTTCATCCCGCCCGATCTGGCGCTGGCCGATCAGGTATTGGTGCAGTTTGCCGGCCTCTGCCGCAAAGGCGCTGGCGATGCCGGCGATGCTGCTATCGGCGATCGGTGCCATGCGCGAGAAATGGGCATGGCCGTCAACCAGGTAGGTTTCGCGGATCGAATGATCCTGCAGGGTGAGCAGCAGACAACGACTGTTGTCCTGCCCGAGCTTTTTAAGCAACTGGCCGCCGAGTTGGGCTACCGTATAAATGCCCGTCAGCGGCGCTGCTGCCTCGTTTATCCGGCGCAGCCAGGGCTCGAAATGGGCCGGGTTGGTCAGTGCGGAAAGCAGCAGCTTTTCGTTCTTGCGCTGGCTTTTCTCGTAGCCCAGCGAAACTGCAGCGGCCAGCGGGGTGCCGAGAAAGTGCTGGCCGATCTTGCGCGTAATGAGTGTCTGCCGGTCGCTACCCTTCAAAAAAGGGATGGTTTCCAGCGCATGGCCTTCCTCTGCGACGTTGGCCAGCAGCGAGAACTGGCTGCCGCTGTGGGCACCAACATACTCCGCAAATTGCCGCAGGCCGTCCTCGTCGCTATCGAACACCCCTTCGGCGTGCAGGTTGCCCTGCTGCCAGGCGTAAGCCGACAAGCGATGCGTGTTGAGGTAAAGAAGGCGGCAGTTCACGTTTTGATCTTGCTGATAACGTCGTAAATGGGACCGATGACCGACAGCATAATCCAGCCAAGCAGGGCGCCCATGAAAAGCGTCAGCATCGGCTCGATCAGCGCCTGCGCCTTGCCGACCGATTCCTTGACGTCGCGGTTGTAGAAATAGCTGACATTGAGCAAGGCCTTGTCCAGCCCGCCGGTGCTTTCGCCGATGCGCAGCATGCGCACGACGAGCGGTGGAAACATGCCGACATCGCGGAAGGCGCCCGCCACATTCTGGCCTTCGCGGATCGATTGCTCGACGCGCTCGAGCGCCTTGCGTACGACATGATTGCCGACGATGGACTGGGTCGTGCGAATCGATTCGAGCACGGGAATCCCGGAAGCGTAGAGCATGGCAAAGGTGTTGGCGAAACGGGAGAGAATTATCTTTTTGAGGATCGGACCAATGACCGGCAGGCGCAGCTTGATGCCATCCAGCCGGATGCGAGCCAGCGGGTTGCTGCGTAGCACGGCCTGCAGGGCGATAACGGCAATGATCGGCAGCGCGAGAAAGACGTACCAGTAGCTGACCAGCAGATCGGAGACGAAAAACAGTAGCTGGGTATGGGGCGGCAAGACCTGTCCCATGTTCTTCACAAACAGCTTGAGCTGCGGAACCATGTAGATCATGAGGAAAAAGGTGGCGGACAGCACGATGGTCGCGACGAAAGCCGGGTACATCAGCAGCTTCTTGGTGTGTGAGGCCAGCTCGTCTTCCCACTTCAGCGATTCGGCCAGACTGGCCAGCACATCCGGCAACTGGCCGCTGGCTTCCCCCGCGCGGATCAGGTTGCCGAACACCTGGCTGAAGATTTCCGGGTGGGCGCTCATCGCCTGCGACAAGGTCAGGCCGCCTTCGATGCCTTCGATCAGTCCGGCCATCACCTCACGAAAGCGGGGATGGTCGACCGAGTCGCGCAGGTCGGTCAGCCCTTCGAGGATGGGAACGCCGGCCCGGGTCAGGTGTTCAAGGTGGAAGCAGAAGTTGATCAGCTCCGGCCGGGGCACGCGCTGCGTGCCAAACAGGGCGCGATGCTGGATCGGTGAACCGGTGATCAGATCAAGGTTCATGCGCTTCAGGCGCATTTCGAGATCGACCAGATTGATCGCATCGAGTCGTCCGTAGGTCATCCGACCTTCCAAGCTGACGGCCTTGTAATCGAAAAGCATGGTTAGGGCTCGCTCGTCATGAACTTGAACATTTTGCTCGCTGGAATTGGGCGTGCTGCAGCGTTCCGAATCGCTTGTGTGGAAAGCCACACGGCGCGCTCCGCGCCTTGCATCCCATCCCAATCCAGCGGCCAAATATCCAAGTTATTTCCTCACGAGCCCTTACATCCGGTCGGTCAGATCGACGACGCGGGCCAGTTCTTCAAGCGAGGTCGTGCCGTTCAGCACGCGCTGCATGCCGTCGTCGGCCAGCGTCGTGAAGCCTTGCAGCAGCGCTCGCGAGCGGATTTCGTGCGTGGTCGCGCGGCGGGCGATCAGTTCGTCGATGCCGGCGTCGATGCGCAGCAGTTCCATGATGGCGATGCGGCCACGGTAACCCTGAAAATCGCACAGTTCGCAGCCGGTGGGGCGGAACAGTACGGGGCGCGGACCTTCGCCCAGTTCGCCAAGCAGCCGGATTTCATGCTGTTCGGCGTGGTATGGCGACTTGCAGTGCTCGCACAGCCGACGAATCAGGCGCTGGGCGACGATGCCGATGATGTTGCCGGCCATTACGTCGGGCAGCACGCCGATGTCGAGCAGGCGCGGCACGGCGCCGATGGCCGAATTGGTGTGCAGGGTGGTGTACACCTGATGGCCGGTCATCGCCGCGCGGAAAGCCATTTCGGCGGTTTCCGCATCGCGCACCTCGCCGACCAGGATGACGTCCGGATCCTGGCGCATCATTGAGCGGATGCCGTTGGCGAAATCAAGCTTGGCGGTTTCCGAAACCGAGGTCTGGCGCACCATGGCCATCGGGTATTCGACCGGGTCTTCGAGGGTCATGATGTGAATGCCCTCGGAATTGATGTGGTTGAGCACCGAGTAGAGCGTCGTCGTCTTGCCGCTGCCGGTTGGGCCGGTGACGAGGATGATGCCTTCCGGCCGCGAAATCATGAGCTTCAGCTGGTGCAGGTGCTCTTCGGCCAGACCGAGATTTTCCAGCGGAACGATGCCCTTCTGGCGGTCGAGAATACGCAGGACGATGTTTTCGCCATGGATGGTCGGCTGGCTGGCGACCCGGAAATCGATCGGCCGGCCGGACACAGTGAGGCTGATGCGGCCATCCTGTGGCGCGCGCATTTCGGCGATATTCATGCCGGAAAGCACCTTGATGCGCACTGTCATCGCCGGCCAGTAGGACTTATGCAGGGCGCGAATCTGGCGGAGCATGCCGTCGATGCGATAGCGGATGCGCAGGAAATTGGCTTCCGGTTCGAAGTGGATGTCGGAGGCTTCTCGTTTGACCGCGTCGGTCAGGATCGAGTCGATCAGGCGAACGACCGGCTGGCTGTATTCGTCGTCGGTGGTGGACAGGCTCTGCCAGTCGATTTCGCCGGTTTCGATCTCGTGCAGGATGCCGTCAATCGACAATTCGTGACCGTAATACTGGTCGATGGCGTGGTCGATTTCCGATTCGCCGCCGAGCAGCGTTTCAATTTCGGTGCCTTCTTCCAGTTGACCGCGCACACGGTCGAGACCAACGATGTCGTTGATGTCCGAAATGGCCAGCGTCAGGCGGCGGTTCGGGATGTCGTAGTCGAGCGGCAACAGGTGGTGGCGTTTGGCCAGTTCGCGCGGCACGAGCTTGAGCGCCTGCGGATCGACGACCGCGTGTGTCAGATCGATGCTCTGCTTGCCGAGATTCTCGGACAGCGCCTGGCGCAGCGTGGCCTCGGTGACGAAACCCAGAGAAACCAGCAACTTGCCGATTGGCTGGTTTTGCTTCATCTGCTCGAGCAGCGCGATGCGCAGCTGGTCTTCCGAAAGGATACCTTCGGAAATCAGGATCTGGCCGAGCGGGCGGTGCTGAAGGGCGGAAGTGCTCATGGGCGTTACGGCTGCCGCTCGGGTTGCAATTCACCAAGGCGCTGCAAGACCTTGTCGCGCGCGAAGCCCGACGGGCGTTTTGCCGATGCTTCCAATGCCAGCTTGTAGTGCTGGGCAGCCAGGCGTGCTTGGCGCAGGTGATCAAGGCTGACGGCCAGATTGAACAGGTAGTCAGGGTTGTCACCATCTGCGGCCACAGCATTGAAATAGACTTGCTGCGCCTCGGCCCAGCGGCCTTGGCGAGAATACAGATTGCCGAGTGCGAAATTGAGCGGTGCCGATTCTGGCTGGCTGGAGAGTAGCGACTTCAGACGGCTTTCCGCGGTGTGCGGGTCGGCGCTGGCTGCTGGGTTGTTGAGAACGGCTGCCTGCGCAGCCGGGTCGCTCGGGTTGGCCACCAGCGCCCGCTGCCGCAAGCCTTCAGCATCTGCCGGGCGGCCCTGATTGTGGGCAATTGCGGCAAGCGCGAGCAAGGCATCCGTGTTGTTCGGGTCGCGTTGCAATACCTGTTCAAACTCCCGGCGCGACAGTTCCGTCTCGCCGCGCTGCAGGCTGGCATGGCCGCGAGCGAGGTTGTTGTCAGGCTCCGGGCGGGTACGGATCAGGCGAATAGGCGTATTCGCGGAGGGGTCGCTCTCGGCTACCGGCATGCGTACCGGAGCGGCTTGCCGGCGAGCAAAAAGGCCTGTTTCGGAAGACTCGGGCGAGAATGCTGCGGTCGACCGGTCCGAAGTGGCAAAAACCGCAGGCGGCGAAACTGGCACAGCAGGCACGGACACGGTTGCCGTCGGCAAAGCCGCTTGGCCCCTTGGGGGCGAAGACTGGGGGGCGGTCGCCAGCGATCCGCGGTTCATCGTATTCGTCTGGTACCAGACATACCCGGCGATCGAAATGCCGGCAATGCCCAGTGTGCCCAATGCCAACCAGAGCGGAAGCCGTGAAGGCGTCGGCGGGAGCTGCTTGGCGGCAAAAGCGTTGCGCACGGATTCGCGAGCCTCGGCTGTCTTGGCCGGCTGCGGCGGGGGCTGGGTGGTGACTGGTCGCGGTTCGGGTACGGCTGATTTGGCCAGATCCGCGTCGACGGCGGCAAGATGTGAAGCCAGATCCGGTAGCGGATTGGGCGCACCTTTTGCCGGCTCGGGCGAGAACGGCTCGAGGCTCAGCATGTCGGCGGCCGTTGGCAGCATGTCTCCCTGCGGGTTGCGAGCCGACTCCAGCTTGGCATTCTCCGCCCGACGCAGGGCATCCATCAGCAGGCTCATGCGCAGGCCTCAGCGGCTCGGGACGATATTGAAGGGCTGGGCTTCATTT
This sequence comes from Betaproteobacteria bacterium, assembly GCA_016705475.1. Taxonomy (GTDB): domain Bacteria; phylum Pseudomonadota; class Gammaproteobacteria; order Burkholderiales; family Rhodocyclaceae; genus Azonexus. The sequence goes on from JADIYD010000008.1 coordinate 112,191, forward strand.
GGCTGAGCAAAGAAGTTCTGTCCGGGAAGGTGATCGCGCAAGGTCGCGTAGTCACCGTCGAGGCTTGCGTCCTTGATAACAACCGGGCGGAGAAAAATGATCAGTTCTGTTTTTTGGGCTGCATTATTCCTGTTGTTCACCAGTTCGCCAGCAAGAGGTACTTGCCCAAGCAGTGGCACGCGCTGATTCTGGTAGTCGATCTTGTCTTCCATCAGGCCACCGAGAATGGCGATGTTGCCACTGGCGACACGCATCACGGATTCGATTTCGCGGGTGCGGATGACCGGAACCAGATTGCTGATGTTGTTTTTTTCAGGTCCGGGTTGGGATCAGGAACTTCACGAGCCACTGTAGTGATGGTAGGTCTAACATTGAGTGTCACCGCATCGCCATCGCTTATTTGAGGCGTCACGCTAACGACGAGACCAACCGAAACAGACTGCGGGGTGGTCGTGTAGGTCGTTGTAGTCCCGACGTTAGCTGTCGTCGTCGTGTCGGCCTTGACGCTAAAGTAAACATAATTTTCAACGACTTTCAGCAGGGCTGACTGGTTGTTCATTACGGAGACCCTAGGGCTGGAAAGCACCTTGGTGGTTCCGAAAGTGTCCAGCATTGTTATCAGGGCGTTCGGGTTTCCGTCTTTTGTATAACTCAGGTTGAAGGCGTTCTTGGTCAGCGCGTCGCCAAGAAAATTCAGTGTCCCGCCACCAGCCAGCTGTGTCCAGTTAACGCCTTGCTGGTAGCCGTCCTTGAGCGTGACTTCGACAATGGTCGCCTCGATCAGCACCTGTTTTTTCGCCGAATTGCTGACCCGATCAACAAACTCCTGAATCCGGTCGTGCTGGCGTTGCGTGGCGCGCACAGTGATAACGCCGCTTTCGGCGTTCATTATGACGGAGGCCGCTTCCCGGAACGTACTGCGGCGTTCGATCGACGTGCCGGTTGCTTGGCTGGCCGAGTTCGGATTGGGATTGGCCTGCAGGGCATTGGCAATAGACTGTGCGGCACGTTGGCCCGTGCCCTGCGGCAACGCTGCAGCACCGGTTGCGGTTTGGGCGTTTGATTTCTCGATGATGGTTTCGCTCGATCCTTCCGGGAAAACCTTGTCGGTTTCGCGCAGGATGTCCTTGATGTTCTTTTCCAGCGACTCCCAGAACTGATTGCGGGAAGTGTTTTCAATGCGTGTGTTGGAAATGTTTCCGCCGCCGCCAGTAGAGGGGGCGCTTGTGTTGCCCGAGCTGCCGCCCGAGGTTCCGGTGGCGATCTGGGTGTTGGTCGAGACTGTGCCCGTGACATTGCGCGCCATGTTCACGTAGTCGACCTTGTAATGCTTCAGGAAGGGCGAGTCCGGCATGACGGCGAGGTTCGGGCCATCCAGCTCGAAGCGCATGTCGACTTGCTTGGATATCCGGGTCAGCAGTTGCGGCAAGGTTTGATCGATGGCGTTCAGGGTCACTGTGCCGGTGATGCCAGGGTGGATATCGACGTTAACTTTGGCATCACGGGCGAGGGCGAAGAGAAGGTCGCGAACCGGAACGTTGTTGACGACGACGCTATAGGTTTCTGCCTTGCGGGTGGTGCGCGGCTTGGGTAAGGCGAGTGTTTGCTGGACCGGGGCGGGAATGTTGGCAGAGGCTGCTGCCGGTGCTGTATTTTCCGTGTTCAGATGCCCCTTCAAGGGTTCGCGCGGCGTGGGTGCCGCGCAGGCGGCCAGCAGGAAGGAAATAATCGTGGTGCAGATGAAACCGATTTTCATCGGGTTTTGCCTTGTCTGAGCTAGAGAGTCACGGGTTACGGCGGATCGCTATGATGCTAGCACGTAAATTGTCATGGCAACACGGTTTGGCGGCAGCCTGCCTGGCTAGCGTAACTTGCTGACCTGTCTTGGAAAAGGCTGGGCTGCCTTGATGGATTCCGGGAGGGTCTGCATGGCTGCAACGGCTTCTTCTCGGCTGTCGTAATCACCAAAAATCACGCCGACCCGATCTCTTCCGGAAAGGCTGGAGCGGTAGGCGCGAATCTGCGATGCATCCAGTGCCGCTGTTGCCCGGTTGAGGAAGCCTTCTATCTCGCCTGTCTGGGAGGCGTCAGTGGCCAGCAGCTGAATGAAATAGTGATTGTTCGGTGCATCCGAGATCCAGCGGTCGTATTGGCCAAAATGCTGGCGCGTCAGGGGGGCGAAGCGGATTTTGTCCTGATTGCCCGCCGGGGCCTGGGCGTCTGAGCGCAACGGCAAGGCTTGATGCCGCTTCGGCAGTGCCGGTTGCTCGGCTTGCTGAGGCGCTGGCGGTGCGGCGAGACTGACGTCGGCATCACGGAAGCTGCGAGGAGAGTTGCTCATGATCAGCGCAGTGATCAGAGCGACCGCGCCGGCCCCTGCCACTCCCCAAAGCAGCGGTTGCAGGTTGAATGGCGATTTTGGGTTTAAGGGTGAAAATCGTGCATCCTGCGCCGCAATCTTGATCTCGTTACTGCCAACTTGATGGGTGCCGCTGGAATAGGCGGCAAGCAGTGCCTTGTCGGCAAGTATGTTGATGCGTCGTGACAAACCTTCGGAGACTTTTGCAATCATCGTCACCGCATCTGCAGTGAATGGATTTGGCCCGTGATAACCGGCGGCGCGGAGGCGAAATTCGATGTAAGCCGCGACGTCGTCCTGCTTGAGCGGCGCCAGATTGAAATGCTGGGTAATGCGCTCTCGTAGTTGGCGCATGTCCGTGGCGGCGAGACGCTCATCCAGTTCTGGCTGTGCGAAGAGGGCGATCTGCAACAATTTCGCTGCTTTGGATTCCAGATTGGAGAGCAGGCGGATTTCTTCGAGCGATTCGGCGGGCATCGCATGCGCCTCGTCGATGAGCAATACCACGCGCTTGCCCTCGGCGTAACGCGCGATAAGGGCATCTTGCAGGGCTCGGGTCAGCGAGTGCGTGGCCTTGCCCTCGATGGGAACGCCCAGTTCGTCGGCTATTGCGCCAAGTATTTCCTGTCGGGAGAGAGACGGGTTGGCCAGATAAAGTGTTTCGACGTTATCGGGCAGGCGCTCAAGCAGCATCCGGCATAGCATGGTCTTGCCGCTGCCAACTTCACCGGTGACCTTGACGATGCCTTCGTCCTGGGTGATGGCATAGATCAGCGCGTCGAGCGTTGGGCCCCGGTTCGCACCGGTAAAGAAAAAATCGGTGTGCGGTGTAATGCGAAACGGGGGTTCGCGCAGGCCGAAATGGTCGAGATAAAGGCTCATCGGCGGGTCCAGCTTTCCATGCGGTTATAGAGTGTCGTGCGGTTGATGCCCAGGCGGCGGGCAGCCTCGCTCATGTTGCCGCCACTCAGCTCGATGGCCGCCTCGATGTAGCCACGTTGCCAGAGTTCAAGCGTAGCGTCGAGGTTGAGCCGGGCGGCTTTTTCGAGATGCTTGCTCGCAGCCTGTTTGGCGTCTTTCAGGTCGTCGGCGGCCAGCCCGGTTATGTTGGCCGCAGGCTCAACGCTATCCAGGTGGTCGAATTCGGCGCGCAGCTGGTCCGCAGTTACCGCCAGTCCTGGGTAGCGGGCACTCAGGCGGATGACGATATTGCGCAATTCTCGCACGTTGCCCGGAAATCCATAGTCCAGCCAGAGTGACTGGGCGGAAGGGGCGAGAAGGAATGGCGCTGAATTTACGCTGGCGGCGCAGCTCTTGCGGAAATGTTCAAGAAGAAGAAGGCGGTCCAGGCCCGTTTCGCGCAGGGGCGGAACTGCTACGGTGAACACCGAAAGACGGTGAAAAAGATCAGCACGGAAACGTCCGGCACGCATTTCCTGGCGCAGGTCGCGGTTGGTGGCTGCCACGATACGCGCTGTGGAAACCCTGGATTGCGTTTCGCCAACGCGCTGATACTCCCCATTTTCGAGAACGCGCAGTAGCTTTGGCTGCAAATCGAGCGGCAACTCGCCAATTTCGTCAAGGAACAGCGTTCCGCTGTCGGCATCTTCAAAATAGCCGGATTTGGCACTGTTGGCGCCGGTAAAGGCGCCCTTTGCATAGCCAAAAAGCGTTGGCTCCAGAAGCGTTGGCGAAATAGCTGCGCAGTTCAAGGCCAGAAACGGTTTGTCATGGCGCTCGGTCAGACGATGCAGGTAGTGGCTGGCCACAATATCCTTGCCGCTGCCTGATTCGCCTTCAATCAACACGGGGTAGGCGAGGTTGGCGTATTGGCCTAGTTGAAGGCGAAGGCGCTGCATGGGCAGGCTTTCGCCGATCAGCCCACCGGCTTGGGTGGCCAGCGGCGTGTTGTCAAAGCGCAGGGCCTGGCGGAAAAGCTCAGTCAGGCGACTGGGGTCGCATGGCTTTGCAACGAAATCGACAGCACCCAAGGTGCGCGCGTGGCGGGCATTACTCTCGTCGCTCTGGCCGGAAAGAACGATGATCTTCATGTCGGGCGACAGCGCCAGCAGGTCTCCAATAAGGGCAAATCCCTCGTCGGGCCGGTGCGGAAGGGGCGGCAGGCCAAGGTCGACCAGGGCAAGTGGTGGTAGTTGCCTGAGTTGTCGAAGCACGCTCAAGGCATGCGCTCTGGAGTGGCTCGTGATAACGTCATATTCCTTCGCGAATGCGAAGCTGAGCGATTCGCTGATGAGCGAATCGTCATCGACGATCAACAAGAGTGGCTTGGCTGATGGCAAGAGCGCAACATTCCATATGAAATTTGTTTGATTATAGCCTTGTCGTTTCCCGGCGACGGTGGGGGTTTCTGCTAAAATCGGCCGACTTTTTCCAAGGAATATGCTTTGTCCGACGACATCCTGGTCGATATCGAGGACCTCCAATTTGACTATGACGGCAAGCCTGTGCTGCAGGGAATCAACATGAAGATTCCGCGCGGCAAAGTGGTGGCGATCATGGGCGGTTCCGGTTGTGGCAAAACGACGCTGCTGCGTTGCATCGGCGGCCAGTTAAGGCCGACCGGGGGACGCGTTCGCCTGGAACAGCATCAGGTGTGCGAGATGTCGGAGGCGGAGTTGTATCGCCTGCGTCGCCGGATGGGTATGCTTTTCCAGTTTGGCGCCTTGTTTACCGACATGTCCGTGTTTGAGAATGTCGCTTTTCCGATGCGCGAACATACCGACATGTCGGATGACATGATTCGCGATCTGGTGCTGATGAAGCTTGAGGCGGTTGGTCTGCGCGGTGCATACAAACTGATGCCGGGTGAATTGTCGGGGGGCATGGCGCGGCGAGTTGCGCTGGCCCGCGCCCTGGCGCTTGATCCCATGCTGGTGATGTACGACGAACCTTTTACCGGACTCGATCCGATTGCGCTGGGCGTTATTGGTCAGTTGATCCGCAAGTTGAATGACGCCTTGGGCGCAACGTCGATCATGGTGACTCACGACATTCAGGAGTCCCTCCTGATCGTCGATTACATTTACTTCATGAATGGCGGGCGCGTGGTTGCGGAAGGAACGCCGGACGAGATTCGTGCCTCGACTGATCCTTTTGTGCATCAGTTCGTTCATGCGGCGCCGGATGGCCCGGTGCACTTTGACTATCCCGCGCCGTCGGTACGTGAGCAGTTTCTGGATTTAGCTGTGCATGTTTGATCCGGTTTCCATTATTCGCAAGCTGGGCCACGCCTCCGTCGAGCGTGTATGGCGGCTGGGTTTTGCCGCGCGTTTCATGTGGGCCGTGCTGATGCATTCCGGGTCGTCATTTCGCCGTCTGCCGCTGACACTGCGCGAGATCTATTTCAGTGGCGTGCTGTCGCTGCTGATCATCATGGTGTCAGGGCTGTTTGTGGGACTGGTGCTGGGTCTGCAAGGGTACGAAATCCTGCAGCGCTTCGGGTCTACTGAGGCGCTGGGTACGCTGGTGGCGCTCTCGCTTACCCGAGAGTTGGGTCCGGTGCTGGCCGCTATCTTTTTTGCCTCGCGGGCAGGTTCTTCAGTAACGGCTGAAATCGGTTTGATGAAGGCCACCGAGCAATTGAAGGCAATGGACATGATGGCGGTCAATCCGATCGCTCGTGTCGTTGCGCCGCGTTTCTGGGGCGGGGTCATTTCGATGCCCTTGCTGGCTGCGATTTTTTCCGCCATGGGCGTTCTTGGCGGATGGCTGATCGGCGTCGTCGTTATTGGTGTTGATGATGGTTCCTACTGGTCGCAAATGCAGTCCAGCGTCGATTTTCGTTACGACATCTGGAATGGCGTGGTGAAGAGTTTTGTCTTCGGGATTGCTGTTTCCCTGATTGCTGTTTTTGAAGGTTATGACTCGGTGCCAACGGCCGAGGGCGTCTCGCGTGCCATTACGCGTACCGTGGTGACTTCAGTGCTGACCGTTCTGGCGCTGGATTTTGTTCTAACCTCGTTCATGTTCCGGGGAGCCTGATGAACCGTACCGTTCTCGACCTGTGGGTCGGTTTTTTTGTTGCTCTCGGCCTCGCGGCCCTGCTTTTTCTGTCGCTCAAGGTCGGGAACCTCTCGTCGTCAAATTTGTCAGAATCATACGTTTTGAAAGCCAAGTTTGATAATATTGGGGGCCTGAAGGTGCGTGGTCCGGTGAAGAGTGCCGGGGTGGTTATCGGGCGTATTGTCGATATCCATTTTGATTCGGCGACCTACGAGGCGGTGGTCAGCATGACGATCGATGGTCGCTACCGCTTTCCGAAAGATACCTTTGCATCGATCAACACGGCCGGCCTGCTCGGCGAGCAATACGTCGGTTTCGATGCAGGGGGGGATGAAAAGATGTTGTCGGCCGGTGATACGATTGCCAAGACGCAATCAGCAGTTGTGCTCGAAAAATTGATCAGCCAGTTTTTATTCAGCAAGGCAGCGGACGGACAGGACAAGAAATGACGGACAGTTTTTGCGCATCGGCAGTGCGAGGGACTCAACGATTGCTCGTTGGGGCGCTGGTCTTTGCATTTGCCTGCTCCGCTGCTCTGGCAGACGGAAATCCTAACGACCCCTACGAGAGCTTCAATCGTCCGATGTTCGCGGTCAATGAGGTAATCGACAAATATGCAGCCAAGCCCGTTGCTCAGGCCTACGACAATGTCGTTCCCTTGCCGGTCAAGGCCAGCGTCGGCAACTTTTTTGGCAATGCCGGAGATCTGTGGGTTGGCGTCAATAGCGCGCTGCAGGGAAAGTTTGGTGATGCCGGGATTGACCTTGGGCGCTTGCTGATCAATTCGACTGTCGGAATTTTTGGGCTTTTTGATGTGGCCAGCGAATTGGGGCTGGAGCGGCACGACGAAGATTTTGGGCAGACCATGGCAGTCTGGGGGGCGGGTGGTGGTGGTTACCTCTTTTGGCCGGTGCTTGGCCCGCGCAATGTGCGCGATACGATTGGGTTCGCTGTGGGCACTTACGCCGATCCGGTAAGCTATGTTCGCCCGGTTTCTGTGCGGAACAGCATGGCAGCGTTGCGCTTTGTCGACATCCGGGCAAGTTTGCTGCCGTCGGACAAAGTGGTCGAAGAGGCTGCGCTCGATAAATATGCTTATATTCGCGACGCGTATTTGCAGCGCCGTCGCAACCAGATTTTCGATGGCCGCCCGCCACGACTGGATGATTAACTAGCTATTGAAAAGATGATGAAAAAGCTATTTTCCTTGATGTTTGCAGGATTTTTTGCCAGCGCAGCCTTTGCTCAGGAGGCGCCGGATGTGCTGGTTCAGCGCGTTACTGACGACGTCCTGGAGATTATTCGCAAGGACAAGGATATTCAGAACGGCGATACGCACAAAGTTATCGAGTTGGTCGACAAGAAGGTGCTGCCACACTTCAATTTCTCGCACATGACTGCGCTGGCGCTGGGCAAGGAGTGGCGCAAGGCCAGCCCGCAGCAGCAGCAGCAGTTGACCGCTGAATTCAAGACGCTGCTAGTTCGTACCTACGCTAACGCCTTGACCGGCTACAAAAATCAGAAAGTGGTCTACAAGCCCACCAAAATGGCGCCGACAGATACCGATGTCTTGGTCCGGACTGAAGTTCAGCAGCCGGGCAGCAAGCCGGTTCAGCTTGATTACAGCCTGGAAAAGCTGGAGTCTGGCTGGAAGGTCTACGACGTCGTGGTGGCCGGTATCAGCCTGGTGACCAACTATCGCGACCAGTTTGGCCAGGAGGTGCGTAACGGCGGCATTGATGGCCTGATCGCTTCTGTCGCAGCCAAGAACAAGTCTCTGGAAGCTAATTCGAAGAAATGATCGAACGTGAAAAGGGGCGCCTTGTCGTCAAGGTGCCGCTGGTGATGACCAATGCGCGCGGCCTGCTCGAAGCAGGCCGTTCTGCTTTGCAGCCAGGTGAGCAGGTCTTTGATTTCTCGGAAGTGACCGAAGCCGACTCGTCGGCGCTTGCTGTGATGCTCGGCTGGCTGCGTGCAGCCAGTTTGTCACGGTCAACCGTAAAATTTGCCCAAATTCCAAAAGGGGTTGTTTCGCTGGCTGAGCTGTACGGCGTAACCGAACTCTTGCCCCTCGCCTGAGGGGCGTTTCATGGTTCCCGCCGTTTCCATCGTTGACGTCGTCAAGCATTTTGGCTCGCTGCAAGCGCTGGCCGGGGTTTCGCTCGATATCGCGCAAGGTGAGTTTTTTGGACTGCTCGGTCCGAATGGGGCTGGCAAAACGACGCTGATTTCCTCGCTGGCTGGTTTGATTCGTCCCGATTCCGGAACGATCAAGGTGATGGGCCACGACGTTATCGGCGGTTTTCGCGAAGCTCGTCGTTTGCTCGGTGTCGTGCCCCAGGAGTTGGTCTTCGATCCCTTCTTCAACGTCCGCGAAACGCTGCGTATCCAGTCCGGCTATTTTGGCATCCGCAAGAACGATGACTGGATCGACGAAATCCTCGAAAACCTGGATCTGACCAGCAAGGCCAACGTCAACATGCGCCGTCTGTCGGGCGGCATGAAGCGGCGCGTGCTGGTGGCGCAGGCCTTGGTGCACAAGCCGCCGGTGATCGTTCTCGACGAACCGACTGCCGGTGTTGATGTCGAGTTGCGCCAGGGCCTATGGCAGTTCATTCGCCGCCTGAATGGCGAAGGACACACGATTATTCTGACGACACATTATCTCGAAGAGGCCGAGGCCTTGTGCAATCGCATCGCGCTCATGAAGCAGGGGCGGGTGATTGCGCTGGATACGACGGCCAACCTGATGGCGGCCCATCCGGGTGCAACGCTGGAGCAGGTTTTTGTGCGGACCATGCAGCAATGATCGGTTTCCTGACCCTTTTTGAGAAAGAGTTTCTCCGTTTCTGGAAGGTCAGCTTTCAGACCGTTGCTGCACCAGTGTTGACCGCCTTGCTGTACTTGATGATCTTCGGGCACGTCCTTGACGAGCATGTGCAGGTTCATGGGATTCGCTACGTAAGCTTTCTGGTTCCCGGCCTGGTCATGATGCAGGTTCTCCAAAATGCCTTCGCCAACTCCTCTTCCAGCCTGATCCAGGCCAAGATCACCGGCTCGATTGTTTTTGTATTGCTGCCGCCCATTCCGTACAGCGTTTTCTTTGCGGCTTACGTGCTGGCAGCGGTGGCGCGAGGTCTGATGGTTGGCATTGGTGTTCTGCTGGCGACGCTCTGGTTTGCTGAGCTGAAGGTTGTTGCGCCCTGGTGGATACTGGCATTTACCCTGTTCGGCGGAGGCCTTTTCGCTGCGCTGGGCATCATTGCCGGTATCTGGTCCGAGAAGTTTGACCAGCTGGCTGCTTTCCAGAATTTCCTGATCATGCCGCTCACCATGTTGTCGGGTGTTTTCTACTCGATTTACACACTTCCTACATTTTGGCAGGGGCTGTCGCATTACAATCCCGTCTTTTACATGATCGACGGCTTCCGTTATGGCTTTTTTGGCGTCTCCGATGTGGCGCCGGAAATCAGTCTGACGGTCGTTGTTGCCTGCTTCGCTGCCGTGTCCATGCTGACCCTGAGCTTGCTGAAGCGGGGTTGGAAGCTAAGAGGTTGAACACGATGCACCCAGAACAAATCAAGCAACTCATTCTCGCCGGCATGGCCTGCGAATACCTCGACCTCGACGGCGATGGCCAGCATTTCATGGCGACCGTGGTGAGCAATGAGTTTGCTGGCAAGAACCGCGTGCAGCGCCAGCAGCATGTGAACAAGATACTGAAGGAAAAGTTCGACTCAGGTGAGTTGCACGCCCTTTCCTTCAAGACATTGACCCCGGAAGAATGGAGCGCGCAGCGTGGATAAGTTATTGATCGAAGGAGGCAAGGTCCTCTCTGGCGAAGTGGCCATGTCTGGCGCCAAGAATGCCGCATTGCCGATTCTCTGCGCCTCGCTGCTGACCTCCGACCCGCTGCACCTGACCAATGTGCCGCACTTGAACGACATTTCGACCATGCTGCGCCTGCTTGGCGACATGGGCGTCGGCGTGACGATGGATGGCGTTGATGGCATGGAGCTCAACGGTGGCGGCCTGACCAATGCGGTGGCGTCCTATGAGATGGTCAAGACCATGCGCGCCTCGATTCTGGTTTTGGGTCCGCTCGTCGCCCGTTGTGGTGAAGCTCGCGTCTCGTTGCCCGGCGGCTGCGCCATCGGTGCCCGCCCGGTCGATCAGCACATCAAGGGCCTGCAGGCGATGGGCGCCGAGGTTACGGTCGAGCAAGGTTACGTCCATGCCAAGGCAACCCGTCTCAAGGGCGCTCGTATCTGTACCGACATGGTGACCGTGACCGGTACCGAAAACCTGATGATGGCAGCCTGTCTGGCTGATGGCGAAACAATCATCGAAAACGCCGCACGTGAGCCGGAAGTGGTCGATCTGGCCAACTGCCTCGTGTCGATGGGTGCTCGCATCTCCGGTGCCGGAACCGACGTCATTCGGATTCAGGGCGTAGAAAAGCTGCATGGTGCAAGCCATGCCATCATGCCGGACCGCATCGAAACGGGTACCTATCTGTGTGCCGCAGCGATCACCGGCGGCGACATCCGTCTGCTCAAAACTTCCGCTGCCTATCTTGATACGGTCGTCGACAAGCTGATGGATGCGGGTTGCGAAATCACCGTCGAGCGCGACTCCATGCGCCTCATCGCACCGAAGCGTCTGAAGGCGGTCAGTCTGCGGACGGCACCGTATCCGGCCTTCCCAACTGACATGCAGGCGCAGTTCATGGCCATCAACTGCATTGCCGATGGTGTCGCAACAATCCGTGAAACCATTTTCGAAAATCGATTCATGCACGTGAATGAGCTCATGCGCCTCGGCGCCAACATCCAGATCGAAGGCAACAATGCCATCGTGCGCGGGGTCGACAAACTTGAAGGCGCAACCGTCATGGCGACCGATCTGCGCGCCTCGGCGTCGCTGGTGATTGCCGGGCTGGTGGCGCAGGGCGAGACGGTCATCGATCGGATCTACCATCTGGATCGCGGCTACGAGCGCATTGAAGAGAAGCTCGCGAAACTGGGTGCCTCGGTCCGGCGCGTTCGCTAAGTCGGTGTTGCTGCGCGATTGAAATTTGTATTTTTCTGCGGGCCCCTGCAGAAAAATACAAAAAATGCTTGGCGTATTCCAATTGCTGGCCCATACTCCGAGCCTCGGGATTTCCAGGCAGTGTTTTGTTCCTGCGCCGTACCACGGTTTGTCAGCTCTCCTCGGTCTTGGTTCTCGTGTTTTTGTGGCGCAAGCCCGTATATTTATTTTAGGAAGCTATCAAATGGCAAACGGTACCGTTAAGTGGTTCAACGACTCCAAAGGTTTTGGTTTCATCTCCCCGTCCGAAGGTGGTGAAGACCTCTTCGCTCACTTCTCTGCAATTCAAGGCAACGGTTTCAAGACCCTGGCCGAAAACCAGAAAGTGACGTTCGACGTCGTGAATGGCCCGAAGGGCAAGCAGGCTGCAAACATCCGCCCGGCTGAATAAGTCCGCGGAGTCGCCTGACTCAAGAAAGCCCGGCTTGCCGGGCTTTTTGCTTTGGTGGCCGGCCGTTTTGCGGCTGGCTTTGCGGTAAAATCCTTCTTTTGCCACGAGAAAACCCGTGAACGGCATCACCATCGCACTTTCCAAGGGCCGCATTTTCGATGAGACCCTGCCGCTGCTTGCCGCAGCCGGCATTGTCCCGACTGAAAATCCGGAAACATCCCGCAAGCTGATTATCGATACGAACAATCCGGATGTGCGCGTCGTCATCGTTCGTGCTTCCGACGTGCCGACTTATGTCCAGTATGGCGCCGCCGATCTCGGCGTGGCCGGCAAGGACGTGCTCATCGAGCATGGCTGCGAAGGTCTGTATTCACCGCTCGACCTCAAGATTGCCAAATGCCGGATGATGGTTGCCGTGCCTGACGGCTTTGACTACGCCAAGGCTATCCGGCAGGGCAATCGCCTCAAGGTGGCGAGCAAATACACCAAGATCGCGCGCGAACATTTTGCCAGCAAGGGCGTTCATGTCGACCTTATCAAGCTCTATGGCTCGATGGAGCTGGCGCCGCTGGCCGGATTGGCCGATGCGATTGTCGATCTGGTATCCACCGGCGGTACGCTGAAAGCCAACAAGCTGGTCGCTGTCGAGCACGTCGTGGATATTTCGAGTCGGCTGGTGGTCAACCAGGCCTCGCTCAAGGTCAAGCGTGACGCCCTGCAACCGATCATCGACGCCTTTGCCCGGGCGGTGGAGAAATAATCTTATGGTCGCGATCAAACGTCTTTCCACGGTCGACGCCGATTTCAAGGCAAAAATGGACGCGTTGCTCGCTTTCGAGGCGGCGCAGGATGACGGCATCGAACGCACGGTCATCGGTATTCTGGCCGATGTGAAGGCGCGCGGTGATGCGGCCGTTGTTGAATACAGCAACAAATTCGATCGGCTGTCGGTTGGGGGCATGGCCGATCTCGAGCTGTCGAAGGCCGAAATGCAGAAGGCGCTCGACAGCCTGCCGGCCGCACAGCGCCAGGCGCTGGAAGCCGCCGCGCAGCGCGTTCGCGTCTATCACGAGAAGCAGCAGCTCGAAGGCTGGTCCTACACCGAAGCTGATGGCACGATGCTTGGCCAGATGATCACACCGCTTGACCGCGTCGGCCTCTACGTGCCGGGCGGCAAGGCGGCCTATCCGTCGTCCGTGCTGATGAACGCGATTCCGGCCAAGGTGGCTGGCGTCAAGGAACTGATCATGGTTGTCCCGACGCCGGGTGGCGAGCACAACCAGCTGGTTCTCGCGGCGGCCTGTCTGGCCGGCGTCGACCGCGTGTTCACCATCGGTGGCGCGCAGGCGGTTGGCGCGCTGGCTTACGGCACGGCGACCATTCCGCAGGTGGACAAGATCGTCGGTCCGGGGAATGCCTACGTGGCTTGTGCCAAGCGTCGGGTGTTCGGCATCGTCGGCATCGACATGATCGCCGGCCCGTCGGAAATCCTGGTCGTGGCCGATGGCTCGGGCAATCCGGACTGGGTGGCGATGGATTTGTTCTCGCAGGCCGGAACACGACGAACTGGCGCAGTCGATCCTGATCTGTACCGATGCGGGCTATATCGATCAGGTGCAGGCCAGTATTGAAAAGCTGCTGCCAACCATGCCGCGCCGTGAGGTGATCGAGACTTCGCTGACCAACCGCGGGGCCTTCATCCTCGTGCGTGACCTCGAAGAAGCGGTCGCCATCGCCAACCGCGTTGCACCGGAGCACCTCGAATTGTCGCTGGCCGATCCCGATCCCTGGGTAAGCAAGATCCACCACGCCGGCGCGATCTTCATCGGTCACTACACGTCGGAGGCGCTGGGCGACTACTGCGCCGGTCCGAATCACGTGTTGCCGACCTCAGGCAGCGCCCGTTTCTCGTCGCCGCTGGGCGTCTATGATTTCCAGAAGCGGACCAGCCTGATCAAGGTATCGAAGGCCGGCGCGCAGACGCTGGGCCGCATCGCCTCGACGCTGGCGCACGGCGAAGGTCTGCCGGCGCACGCCAAGTCGGCCGAATTCCGGCTCGAAAATTGAGCGAAATTTCCGGTTGACCGTGGAAGGTACGCAACTGACCTCCGAATTGCCAAGCCGCCCGGACCTCCGGGCGCTTTTTTTGGGATTTTCGTCGGTCGGACTATCCGGCTTCGGTGGCGTCCTGCCCTTCGCACGGCGCATGTTGGTCGAAGAGCGGCGCTGGATGACGGCCGAGGAATTCAACGCCCAGCTCGGCCTCTGCCAGTTTCTGCCCGGGCCGAATGTCATCAACCTTGCTGTCGTCGTCGGCAAGCGCTACGGCGGCTTGGCGGGTGCCATCGTCGCGCCGGTTGGCCTGCTGGCCGGGCCGCTCGCCATCGTCCTGCTGCTCGCGTTGCTCTACGACCGCTACGGCAGTTTGCCGCTGGCCCAATCCATGTTGCGCGGCATCGCCGCTGTGGGTGTAGGTTTGCTTTTCGCCATGGCGTGGCGGATGAGTGGCGCGATCAAGGAGAAGTTGTTTTTCCTGCCGTTTACGGCGTTGACCGTGATTGCTATTGCCGGCCTGCGCTGGCCGATGCCGATGGTCATGGTTGCCGGGTTGATGCTTTCTGGCGGTATCGCGTACTGGCGGTTGGGGCGAAAATGATCGTCGTCGAACTCTTCCTCGAATTCGCGCTGCTTTCTTTCGTCGCTTTCGGTGGTGCGACGGCGCTGCTGCCGGAGATGCATCGCGTCGTCGTCGAGAACCACCACTGGCTGGACGACCAGACCTTCACGCATTTGTACGCCATCGCCCAGGCGGCGCCCGGGCCGAACGTGCTGGTCGTGACGCTGATTGGCTGGAAAGTTGCCGGGCTGCTCGGCGCGCTGGCATCGACGCTGGCCATGTGCCTGCCGATGAGCATCCTGATCTATCTGCTCATCGACCGCTGGGAAAGCTTCGCCGGCAAGCGCTGGCAGAAGGCCATCAGCCTTGGTGTCGCGCCGCTGGCGGTCGGGCTGATCTTTTCCGGCGCGACGCTGATTGCGCAGGCGGCGGCTTTTGGTTGGGCGACGTGGCTGCTGGTCGCGGCGACCGTGGTGGCCAATCTGCGGACCAAACTGCATCCGCTGTGGTTTATCGGCGTTGGCGCCGGGTTGGGGCTGCTCGGCTGGGTTTAGCCTCGCCGCTCGCGCTGGATGGTGCGCAGTTCGTCGAACAGGTTGGCGAGCCGGTGTGATGCGTCGGAAAGTTCGGGGAGTATCAGGTCGGCATCTTCGGCCATGCCGTTGCGGCTTAACTCCTGAATTTCGCTGGCCAGTGCATGGAAGCTTGAGTGCGCCCTGATCAGTGCCTGGAATTGCGGCAGCGCCCGCGAAGCATCGTCGGCGGCCGCAATGGCGTAGCCGAACATGCAGCCTTGATGGTCGGACAGCGGCATGTCGGCGTAACTGCCGCGGGCGAAGGCGTTCATGAACTGCCGGCGCCAGCCGTTGTGCAGGCGGATGGCTTCGTCGAAATCGATACCTTGCATTGGTCTGCCCCTTCTTAAGCCAGAATGCCTTGCAGCGTTTGCGTCAGCGCCTTGCATTCTGCCTCAGTGCCGACAGTGATGCGCAGGAACTGGTCGATGCGCGGCAACTTGAAATGGCGGACGATGATGCTTTGTTCGCGCAGGGCTTTGGCCAGCTCGGCGGCGTCGCGCTGCGGGTGGCGGGCGAAGATGAAATTGGCGGCCGAAGGCAGCACCTCGAAGCCGAGGTTGCACAGGTCGGCGGTCAGCGTATCGCGCGTGGCGATCACGGCGCGGCAGCACTGCTCGAAGTACGCTTCATCTTCCATCGCGGCAACGGCGCCGACAATGGCCAGGCGATCCAGCGGATAAGAGTTGAAGCTGTTCTTGACGCGTTCCAGTGCCTCGATCAGCGCCGGATGGCCGACTGCGAAGCCGACGCGCAGGCCGGCCAGCGAACGCGATTTGGAGAGCGTGTGCACGACGAGCAGATTGTCATAGCGATCGACGAGCGTGATGGCCGTCTCGCCGCCGAAATCGACGTAGGCTTCATCGACCACGACGACGACATCCGGATTGGCTTGGAGGATCTGCTCAATGGCGGCCAACCCCAGCAGGCGACCGGTCGGCGCATTCGGGTTCGGGAAAATGATCCCGCCGATTTCATTTTTGGCTGTTTTTTCCGGTTGACCGCAGTAATCGGCCGGATTGATCGAAAAATCGTCAGCCAGCGGCACGGTACGGAAATCGACGCCGTACAGACCGCAATACACCGGGTAGAAGCTGTACGTGATGTCCGGAAACAGGATGGGCGCCTCGTGCTTGAGCAGCGCCATGAAAACGTGGGCCAGCACTTCGTCCGAGCCGTTGCCGATGAAGACCTGTTGCGGCGTCACGGCATGCCTTTTGGCAATGGCCGATTTGAGAAGATCGGCATTCGGGTCCGGGTAGAGCCGCAGGCGCGCCGCATCGTCACCAAGTTCCGCCTGGATCGCCGCCAGCACCTTGGGCGACGGCGAAAACGGGTTCTCGTTGGTGTTGAGCTTGATCAGATTGGCGATCTTGGGCTGCTCGCCCGGCACGTAGGGGGTGAGGTCGCGGACGACCTGGCTCCAGAAACGACTCATTGGATTTAACGAAAGGCGTAAAAGTAGGCTGAAATGGTATCATGGCCCTCCGATAAAAGCCTTTTGCAGCCTTCAACCATGCGGCAAGCCGAAATAACTCGCAATACGCTGGAGACGCAGATCACCGTGCGTCTCAACCTCGATGGCACCGGTCAGGGCAAATTTGCCACCGGCGTCCCTTTCCTTGATCACATGCTCGACCAGATCGCCCGTCATGGCCTGATCGACCTCGACATTGCGGCTGTAGGTGACCTGCACATCGATGCCCACCACACCGTCGAAGACATCGGCATCACCTTCGGTCAGGCGCTGGCCAAGGCCTGGGGCGACAAGAAGGGCCTGACCCGCTACGGTCACAGCTACGTGCCGCTCGACGAAGCGCTGTCGCGTGTCGTCATCGACCTTTCCGGACGGCCGGGGCTGGAGCTGAATGTCGAGTTCTCGCGCGCCGTCATTGGCAGCTTTGACGTTGATCTGGTCAGCGAATTCTTCCACGGCCTGGTCAACCACGCCGGCATGACGCTGCACATCGACAATCTGCGCGGCAAGAATGCCCACCATCAGGCCGAGACCATCTTCAAGGCCTTCGGACGCGCCCTGCGCATGGCGGTGACGCCCGACTTGCGCATGGCTGGTGCCATGCCATCAACCAAGGGCTCGCTGTGAGCGCTGGCAGCGGAAGTAATGGCGTCATCGCCGTCATCGATTACGGCATGGGCAACCTGCGTTCGGTGTCGAAGGCGCTGGAGCACGTGGCCGGTGGCAAGACTGTCGTTGTCACGGCTGACCCGGCTGTTGTCGCGGCTGCCGAGCGCGTTGTGTTTCCCGGTCAGGGTGCCATGCCTGACTGCATGGCCGAACTCGACGCCCGCGGTCTGCGCGCTGCAGTGCTGGCCGCCGCTAAGGACAAGCCCTTTCTCGGCATCTGCGTTGGTGAGCAGATGCTGTTCGAGCACAGCGACGAAGGTGATGTGCCGGCGCTTTGTGTATTCCCGGGTAACGTCAAACGCTTCCCGGATGAAAAGATGTATCTGCCAACCGGCGGACGTCTCAAAGTGCCGCACATGGGCTGGAACGAAGTCCGCCAGAAACCGCACGCCCTGTGGAACGGCATCGCCGACGGCGCGCGCTTCTATTTCGTGCACAGCTACTTCGTAGAACCGGCCGATCCGGCGCTGGTGACGGGAAGTTGTGAATATGGCGTCCCCTTTACCTGCGCAGTAGGGCGGGATAATATCTTTGCGGTTCAGTTCCACCCCGAGAAAAGTGCTCGTGACGGCCTGCAACTTCTGAAAAACTTCGTCGAGTGGCGCCCCTGATTCGCATCTGCCGAATTTACTCTCCTAGAATCCCATGCTGATTATTCCTGCGATTGACCTCAAGGACGGGCAATGCGTCCGTCTCAAACAAGGCCTGATGGAACAGGTCACTGTTTTTTCCGACAGCCCGGCCGAACAGGCGCGGCGTTGGCTCGAGCAAGGCGCCCGTCGCCTGCATCTGGTCGATCTCAACGGCGCCTTCGCCGGCAAGCCGAAGAATGCGGCTGCGATCAAGGCCATCCTGGCCGAAGTCGGCGACGAAATTCCGGTACAGCTCGGCGGTGGTATCCGCGATCTGGACACCATCGAAGCCTGCATCGACGGCGGTTTGTCCTACGTCATCATCGGCACGGCGGCGGTCAAGAACCCCGGCTTCCTGCGTGATGCCTGCGTTGCCTTCCCTGGCCACATCATCGTCGGCCTTGATGCCAAGGACGGCAAGGTGGCAACTGACGGCTGGTCCAAGCTGACCGGCCATGAAGTCGTCGATCTGGCCAAAAAATACGAAGACTACGGCGTCGAATCGATCATTTACACCGACATCGGTCGTGACGGCATGCTGTCCGGCCTCAACATCGAAGCCACGGTCCGTTTGGCCCAGGCGCTGACCATTCCGGTCATTGCCTCCGGTGGCCTGACCGGCTTTGACGACATTCGTGCGCTGTGCGCCGTCGAAAGCGAAGGCATCGTCGGCACCATCGCCGGTCGCGCCGTTTACGATGGTTCGCTCGACTTCAAGGCCGCACAGGAAATGGCCGACGAGTTGGGCGCCTGATGCTCGCCAAGCGCATCATCCCCTGCCTCGATGTCACGGCAGGTCGCGTCGTCAAGGGCACCAATTTTGTCGGCTTGCGCGACGCCGGCGATCCGATCGAAATCGCCCGCCGCTATAACGAGCAGGGCGCCGACGAGGTTACTTTTCTCGACATCACCGCTTCCAGCGATCAGCGCGACATCATCCTGCACATCATCGAAGCCTGTGCCGAACAGGTTTTCATTCCGCTGACCGTCGGCGGTGGTGTGCGCAAGGTGGAAGATGTCCGCCGACTGCTCAATGCCGGTGCCGACAAGGTGTCGATGAATACGGCAGCGGTGCAGAATCCCGATCTGGTTTTTGATGCATCGAGCAAGGTTGGCTCGCAGTGCATCGTCGTCGCCATCGACGCCAAGCAGGTTGCGCCCGGCCAATGGCACGTTTTCACCCACGGCGGCCGCAACGATACCGGCCTTGATGCCATCGAGTGGGCGAAAAAAGTAGATGCGCTAGGGGCCGGTGAAATTTTGCTGACCAGCATGGATCGTGACGGAACCAAGAATGGCTTCGATCTGGCACTGACCCGCGCTGTTTCCGATGCTGTGAAGATCCCGGTCATCGCCTCGGGCGGTGTCGGCAATCTGCAGCATCTGGCCGATGGCGTCAGCGAAGGAAGGGCCGATGCCGTTCTGGCTGCGTCGATCTTCCATTTCGGTGAATACACCGTGCGCCAGGCCAAGGAATACATGGCGGCACGCGGTATCGAAGTTCGCCTGTGAGCGATCTCGACAATTCCCTGAACTGGCTGGAAGCGTTGAAGTGGGACGCCGACGGCATGATCCCGGCTATCGCCCAGGATGAAAACGGCCGTGTCGTGATGTTCGCGTACATGAATCGTGATTCGCTGCAGGAAACGCTTCAGTGTGGCAACGCGGTATACTGGTCGCGTTCCAGAAAACGTCTTTGGCGCAAGGGTGAGGAGTCCGGACATTTCCAGAAAATCCGCTCCATCCGCACTGATTGCGACGGAGACGTGCTGTTGTTGAGCATTGAACAAGTGGGCGGGATAGCCTGTCATACTGGCCGTGAAAGCTGCTTTTTCAATGAATTGAATGGGGACCGCTGGGTTCCCGCTGATCCGGTTCTGAAAGACCCGAAGGATATTTACAAATGAGCACCCATGACATTCTGCACCGTCTCTCCGAGACGCTGGCTTCCCGTCGGCACGCTGATCCGGAAGTGTCCTATACCGCCAAGCTGTTCTCCGAGGGGCCGGATTCGATCCTGAAGAAAATCGGCGAGGAATGCGCCGAGCTGATCATGGCCGGCAAGGAAGGCAAGCGCCTGAAAGTGGTCTGGGAATCGACTGACGTCATTTATCACGTGCTGGTTCTGCTCGCCTTTTACGGCTTGAGCATCGAGGACGTTTCGCAGGAAATGCGTCGGCGTGAGGGTATTTCCGGGATTGACGAAAAGGCGGCCCGGGGGGCAAAGTGAGCGACTGTATTTTCTGCAAGATCGTTGACGGCAAGATTCCGGCCAAGAAGGTCTATGAAGATGAGGATATCCTCGCCTTCAACGACATCAGTCCGGCGCGTCCGGTGCATGTGCTGGTAATTCCGAAAAAGCACATCACCTCGCTGGCGACTGCGGATGCGGAAGATACGCTGGTGCTGGGCCGGATTCTGGCCAAGGCGAACGAAATTGCGGTATCGCAGGGTAGCCCGGATGGTTTTCGGGTGATCATCAATACAGGACGTGTGGGGCAGCAGGAAGTGCCGCACCTTCACGCGCACATTGTGGGCGGACCGGACCCGGTCGGCCCCATGCTCAAACGCATTTAGGAGACAAATCATGGGCAGTTTTTCCATTTGGCACTGGCTGATCGTTCTGGTCATCGTCATGCTTATCTTCGGCACCAAGAAGTTGCGTAACGTCGGCCAGGATCTCGGTGGCGCCGTCAAGGGCTTCAAGGACGGCATGAAGGACGCGACGGGCGGTGAAAAGCCGGCCGATGCCGCGCAGCCGACCCAGCAGGTGGGCGGCCAGACCATCGACGTTGAAGTCAAGGAAAAGACCAAGTCCTGATCTTTCGGACGGGGTATCCCGTTCCTTGATACGACTTTCAAATCATGTTTGATATCGGCTTTTCCGAATTGATGGTGATCGGCATCGTGGCGCTGATCGTCATCGGCCCCGAGCGCCTGCCCAAGGTGGCGCGTACGCTCGGGCATCTGCTCGGCCGCGCGCAACGCTACGTCAACGATGTGAAGTCGGATATCAGCCGCGAAGTGCAGCTCGACGAATTGAAGAAGCTGCAATCACAGGTCAGCGAATCGGCACGTGAGTTGGAGAGTTCCGTGCGTCAGGAATACGAGACAGCCCGCAGCACGATTGAGGCACCCGCCAAGGAAGCTGCTGCCGAGTTGAAGTCGACCGCAGCATCGCTGACGGAAACCCTGCCGGTCGCCGAAACCATGGGCAAGCCGGCAGCATGAGCGAACCCCAGGAAGACTCCTTCATCTCCCATCTGATTGAGCTGCGCGACCGACTGTTGCACAGCCTGATCGCCATTGCCGTCGTGATGGGCGCTCTCTGCATCTATCCCGGCCCCGGCGAGATTTACGACATTCTCGCTGCGCCGCTGACCCAGGCCTTGCCGGAAGGCACCAAGATGGTTGCCATCGGCGTCATTACGCCGTTCATGGTGCCGCTCAAGGTGACGGCCATGGTCGCCTTCGTGCTCGCCCTGCCGTTCATCCTGTATCAGGTCTGGTCGTTCGTCGCGCCCGGGCTTTACGCGCATGAAAAGCGCCTGGGTATTCCGCTGATCGTTTCCAGTACCCTGTTGTTCATGTCCGGCATGGCCTTCTGCTATTTCTTCGTGTTCGGGCAGGTGTTCAGTTTCATCAATAGTTTTGCGCCGAAGAGCATTACGCCGGCGCCAGACATCGAGGCCTACCTTTCATTCGTGATGACCATGTTCCTGGCTTTCGGCCTGTCTTTCGAGGTGCCGGTGGCGCTCGTCATGCTGGTCAAGCTGAACGTCGTGACCGTCGAGAAGCTCAAGGAGTGGCGCTCGTATTTCATTGTCGGTGCCTTTGTTGTTGCCGCCGTGGTGACGCCGCCCGATGTCGTTTCCCAGTTGGCGCTGGCTATCCCGATGTGCCTGCTGTACGAGTTGGGTATCCTGGCTTCGCGCCTGGTGTCGCGTCCGGCGCCGGTAGAAACGGCTCCTGCGGTCGACCCGGAAAATGACGCGAAAATGGAATCCGAGATGGATCAGGCGGAAGAGCAGTTCCGCAAGCTGTAAAACAGCCAGTCAGGGTTTTTTTACAGGCCCCGGCCGCGTCGGCAAGGTCTTGACCGGCGCACCCTCTTCGAACCACCAGAGCGTTCCCGGCGGCATATCGGTCCATGCTTCGTTGTCGGTCAGCGGTAGTGTTGCAATGACGGCGACCCGATCATCCGGCGACGTGACGTCGCTGAAGTCGACCGTGATGTCCTGATCCATGAGATGCGCCTGGGTAAACGGCGCCTTGCGCACGATGTGACTCAATTTGGTCGAGGCGTGGGCGAACAGGCAGTCGCCATTCGAGAGCAGGAAGTTGAATTCGCCATGAAGCGAAATTTTCAGCGTCAGTTCATGAACGGCATCGAACAGCGCACTGCGCTCCGGCACATGGTTTCCGAAGCGACTGCGTAACTCTTGCAGCAACCAGCAGAAGGCGCGCTCGCTGTCGGTCAGGCCGACCGGCACGAAACTGCCATCGAGTTGCGGCATGAAATCGAAGAGGTTGCCGTTGTGGGCGAAAATCCAGTAACGGCCCCACAGTTCGCGCATGAAGGGATGGGTGTTTTCCAGCCCGATGGCTCCCTGCGTCGCCTTGCGGATATGGGCGATGACGTTCTTCGAACGAATAGGATAGTGGCGGACCAGTTCGGCCACCGGCGAGGTGCTGGACGGTTGCGGGTCGAGGAAGAGGCGGGTGCCTTTGCCTTCAAAAAAGGCGATGCCCCAGCCGTCCGAGTGGACATCCGTGGCGCCACCCCGGGCCTGGAATCCGCTGAACGAGAAACAGATGTCGGTCGGCACGTTGCAGTTCATGCCGAGGAGCTGGCACATGGCTTACTCTTTTTCGGCGCGCATGGCCGGACGTTTGCCGATCTTCACCTGGACCTCGACGATGGTCTTGTCGCGGCGCAGTCGGAAGGCGGAGCGCTCTTCCGGCGTCAGTGCGGCAATCAGGTCGAGCATGACCTGCGGATCCTTGACCGCCTTGCCGCCGACTGAGAGCAGAACATCGCCCGGACGGATGCCGGCCGTGTCAGCCGGGCTGCCGCGCACAACGCCGGCAATCAGTGCGCCATCCTTGTCCGGCAGGCCGAAAGACTCAGCCAGTTCGGGTGTGATTTCCTGCGCTTCGACACCAATCCAGCCGCGTGTCACGGCGCCGGTCCGGATAATCTGTTCCATGATGCTGCGCGCGCTGGAGACCGGGATGGCGAAGCCGATACCGAGCGAGCCGCCGGAACGCGAATAGATGGCCGAGTTGACCCCGATCAGGTTGCCGTTGACATCAATCAGCGCGCCGCCGGAGTTGCCGGGATTGATCGCCGCATCAGTCTGAATGAAATTCTCGAAGGTGTTGATGCCGAGATGCGAGCGACCGAGGGCCGAAACGATGCCCATGGTGACCGTCTGGCCGACACCGAAAGGATTGCCGATGGCGAGCACGACATCACCGACACGCAGGCTGTCCATCTGGCCGAAGGTGATGGCGGGCAGCTTTTCGGCCTTGATCTGCAGGATGGCGAGGTCGGACTCCGGGTCGCTGCCGACGATCGTTGCCTTGTAGGTCTTGCTGTCGTTGAGCGAAACCTGAATGTCGTCCGCGCCGTCGATGACATGGAAATTGGTCAGGATGTAGCCGTTGGGGCTGACGATGACGCCGGAGCCGAGACCGGAATTGCGTTGCGGTTGGCCCTCGGGACGCTCACCGAAAAAGTGGCGGAAAATCGGGTCATCGAACAGCGGGTGGCGTTGCTGCTTGATATCCTGCGTCGTGTAGATGTGCACCACCGACGGCAGCGCGGCGCGGGCTGCGTCGCGATACGAGCCGGTTGGTGCGACCTTGCCATCTTCACCGCCGGCAGGTGCTTCCTGCAGGGCAATGACCGCCTGCCGCGACGGCAGCCACTCTGGTTTCAGCGTGGTGACGACGAACAGAATGGCCAGCGCAACAGTGACCGTTTGTGCAAAAATCAGCCACAACCTCTGCATGGAAAGTGTCTCGATGAAGCGTGAAGAATTGGTGGAATATCTGGATGGGCTGTTGATGCCCGGAAAGTTCCGGGATTATTGCCCAAACGGCCTGCAAGTGGAAGGTCGTTCCGAGATCACGAGCATTGTCGCCGGTGTTACGGCCAGCCAGGCCCTGCTGGATGCTGCGGTCAACCGTCATGCCGATGCCATTCTTGTGCACCATGGGTACTTCTGGAAAGGCGAAGATGGTCGCGTCACCGGCATGCGGCGCAAGCGACTGGCGACGCTACTCGCCAACGACATCAATTTGCTGGCCTATCACCTGCCGCTCGATGCGCATCCGGAGCTAGGCAACAACGCGCAGCTGGCGAGTTTGCTTGGCTGGTTGCCCGACGGGCGTTTTGGCGAACAGGATATCGCCTGGCTGGGGGCGGTCATCGAGCCCTGTGACTTGACTGCGCTGGCGGCAAAGATTGCGCTTGTCCTCGGGCGGACGCCGATGGTGATCGGTGATGGCGCCCGGACGATTCGGCGAATCGCCTGGTGTTCCGGCGGCGCCCAGGGGTATTTCGAGCAGGCGATCGCCCTGGGCGTTGATGCCTTTGTGTCCGGCGAGATATCCGAGCAGACCGTACATCTCGCCCGCGAGAGCGGGGTTGCCTATCTGGCGGCAGGACATCACGCCACCGAGCGCTACGGGGTGCAGGCGCTGGCTGCGCATCTGGCCGCACGCTTTGGCATCACTTGCGAATTCGTCGACCTGGATAATCCTGTCTAGCTGCGCCGGTGCGGCGACGCTGAGCGGGGTCAGAGCCCGAATCAGCCTGTTGCCGGACGACGCCGTTTGCCCGTTTTCTTGTTGCGCTGCGATGGGACGTCGATGCTGCGTGCCTTCTCCTGCCGGCGACTGACGAGGTGGGCGACGCCCGCTGACACACTGCCACCGAGAAGAAGGCCGAGCACCAGCTCGATCCAGCCATCGGCGTTCGACCTGGTTCTGACCGGAGCCTCCGGGCTGGCCGCCTGAACACTGGGCAGGATGCCGGGTGCCGCCTGCTGCGCCTGCAGATTTTGCAGTTGCTCGCGCATGGCGCGCGATTCAGCACCCAGTGTTGCTGCGGTGCTCAGTTTGTCGACTTCCTGGTTGAGCAGGTGAAGCGTCGTTTCCATCTTCAACAAGCGTTCGCCAAGTTCGTTGACCGGGGTAAGCGGGTCTCCTGAACTGGGTGGTGGCAAAGCATCCAGGGCTGCCCCCAGGACAATTCTGTCCTTGCCGCTGGCCAGGTCGGCCAGCGTTTCGCGGGGGAGCGGTTTCTTGGGTCTCGCTGCGACGGCGCTCTCGGTGCGAGGCTGGCGTTGTTTTGCCACCGGCTGTGGTTGCGTGTCGCCATCGCCGGTCCTGCTTTCGCCATGCCGATCGTTGCGTGAGCCTCTGGGCGGAATCTCTCGCGGCATCGGGCTCACCACTGTCAGGGGTGGCTCGATGTCGTTGATTGACGGCGCGAGCGGCGGTGCCGGTAGCAGAACGTATTCGCGCTGTAAGTCCATGCCGCAGCCGACGCGCAGGTTGATGACGACCACCGGTTCGTCGATGGTTTTGCTGCCGGTGATGATGAGGCGGTAATCCTGGCCGATGCGAATCAGCCGGGTGCGGGCGCTAGTGACCACCGGAAAGTCGGCGCCAGGAAGGGGGGCGAGGGTGAAACAGGCCGCATCGAGCGCCTCGCCGCCGGAAATGACCGGGATGTCAGCACGCAGGGCTTCGCCGATGCGTGAATGAAGGCTGATTTCGCCGAGTCCGACGGCGCTGGCTACACCCGAAAATAGCGCCGCGCTCAGTAGTCCATGGCGTAGCAGTCGTGAAGCGATCATCCAGTTTCTATGTCAATGGGTTTCCTGATGGCAAAACTTTAACACCGGGCTGGTCTCGGAAGGACGAAATGTTGCACACTTTGCGTCTTGACCATCGATTCCGGAGCTATCCGATGAACCTCGTTTTTCAACCTCATCCCGTCGCCACCCTGCCCATTGCCGGGAGCGATCAGCGCTTTCCGGTCCGGCGGATTTTTTGCGTCGGCCGGAACTATGCCGACCATGCCCGCGAAATGGGGGCATTGGAGCAGGCGGAGGGGCGCGAGCCACCATTTTTCTTCAGCAAACCGGGTGATGCGATCGTTGGGGGCGACGGTGAAGTCAGTGTGACCTATCCGCCGCAGACAGCCAATCTTCATCATGAAGTGGAAATGGTCGTTGCCCTGGGCGCGGGCGGGGCAAATGTTGCGGTCGACGCGGCAAACAGCCTGATTTTCGGCTACGCCGTCGGCCTGGATCTGACGCGTCGCGACATGCAGGCGAAGGCCAAGGAAAAGGGCCATCCGTGGGACATGAGCAAGGGCTTCGATCAGTCTGCCGTATCCGGTGCAATTTGCCCGGTGGCGGTCTGCGGGCATCCCGTCAGCGGCCGAGTCAGCTTGACCGTGAATGGGCAGCTACGGCAGGACGGCGACCTGTCGGCCATGATGTGGAAGGTGCCCGAGATTATCGCCAACCTGTCCACGCTGGTTCGCCTGGAAGCGGGCGACCTGATCTACACGGGCACACCGGCCGGCGTTGGTCCGCTGGTGCGGGGCGATGTGCTGGTGGCGGCGGTGGAGGGCGTTGCTTCCTTGCGCGCCCGTATGGTTTGAGACGAAATTTCTCCGGATTGCGGGATTCGTGGTGAAAGTCACGGCCTGGTTCGAGATTGGCTTTTGTTGAGTCAATATGGCCGCCGCGGCCGGCTTGGATTTTGGCTATTTTTTCCGGTTGACCGCAGCAAGCCAGTTTGGCCTGGGGCCAGGTTGTCTCATCGTTGCCATTCAGGCTTGCTGCGGGATAGTCGATAGCCGGCATGTGCGACAATCCGGCTCCATGTTTCGCAGCGTCTCGCGTGGCCTGATCGGTCACGCATTCCCCATCCTTATTGCCCAGTTGTCCTCCATCGGCATGATGGTGGTCGATACCGCCGTGCTCGGCCATGTCAGCTCGATTGATCTCGCTGCCGTAGCGATTGGCGGCGGCATTCATGTGTCAATTGTCTTTGCGCTGGTCGGCATCGTGCAGGCGGTTTCGCCTGTCGTCGCCCACCTGCACGGCGCCGGGCGTGACGACGAGGTCGCGGGCGTTCTCCAGCAGGGTTTCTGGCTGGCCATGCTGCTCGCCGTGCCGGGTATCCTGTTTTTGACCCATCCCGGTGCCGTGCTCGGCATGGCGGACATGGATGCCGCCGTCGAAGCCAAGGTTCGCCAATATCTGGCCCTGCTGGCCTGGGGTTTGCCGGCATCCCTTTTTTATCGGACGTTCTACGCTTTTTGCAATGCGCTGGGCAAGCCACGGGTGCTCATGGGGATAGGGCTGCTCAGCCTGGCCTTGCATGCCTTGCTGGCCTGGGGATTCGCGCTGCAGGGGTGGCTCGGCGAGCCGCTCGGGGTGGTCGGGTGTGCGCTGTCCAATATCCTGATCGGCTGGCTGGCTTGTACCAGCGGGGCGGCTTATCTTGCCTTCGGGCCGCTCGGCCCGCGCTATCGCCCATTTTCGAACTGGCAGTTGCCGAATTGGGCGGCCTGGCGGGAATTGTTGCGTATCGGCGTCCCCATGGGCCTCTCCAATCTGGTCGAGATCACCTCGTTCACGTTGATCGCCCTGTTCGTCGCATCACTCGGGGCGACGGTGGTGGGCGGGCATCGGATCGTCGCCAACCTGTCGGCCCTTATTTACATGCTGCCACTGTCGCTCGGTATCGCCACCATGTCGGCGATTGGTCAGGCGGTCGGCGCGCGCGACGGGTTACGGGCGAGAGTGACGATACGGGCCGGGCTGATTCTGGCAGGTGCCTCTTCAACCGCTATTGGTTTCCTGCTCTGGCTCGTCGCCGAACCCGTGGTTGCGGCCTACACCGATGATCCCGCCGTTCGCTCCGTCGCCATGGGCCTGATTATCTACGTTGCCATCTATCAGTTCTTCGACGCGCTGCAGACGATCGCCGGCCACGCTCTGCGGGCCTACCGGGTTACGTTTGTGCCCATGCTGGTGCAGATTTTCTGCTTCTGGGGCGTCGGTTTGCTCGGCGGGGCATGGCTCTGTTACCGCTGGCCGACGCCGCTCGGCGTGGCCGGATTCTGGATGGCTGCTGCCGCCAGTCTGCTGCTCGCCGCAGCCATGCTGCTCCCCTTGCTGCGCAAGGTGATGCTGGCTACGGAATCGACCCCGTAATTATGAATTTCACGCTGCAACGATTATAGGCGAATGTGGTAACATTTTGAGTTCAAGCCGGTATAACCGGGTGGGGTCGGGGGATGTTTCGGCTACCGCTCATTGCTCGCAACTCAACTAAACGCAAGGAAAGCGCATGAAAATTCACGAATATCAGGGCAAACAACTCCTGAAGAAATTCGGCGTTACGGTTCCGCGCGGGATTCACTGCACGACCGTCGAAGACGCAGTCAAGGCAGCCGAGTCCCTGGGCGGCAAAGTCTGGGTCGTCAAAGCCCAGATCCACGCAGGTGGCCGTGGCAAAGGCGGCGGCGTCAAGGTCGCAACTTCGCTGGAAAAAGTGCGTGAGTACGCCGGCCAGATTCTCGGCATGCAGCTGATCACGCACCAGACCGGTCCGGAAGGCCAGAAGGTTCGTCACCTGCTGATCGAAGAAGGCGCCGACATCCAGCACGAGTACTACGTTGCTGCGCTGACCGACCGCGCTACCCAGTCCGTTGCCATGATGGCTTCGTACGAAGGCGGCATGGACATCGAAGAAGTTGCCCACAAGACCCCGGAAAAGATCGTCAAGGTCTTCATCAATCCGCTGGTTGGTTTGACCGATGCGCAGGGCCTGGAACTCGCCAAGGGCATGGGCATGCTTGAAGCCTCTATTCCGGCCTGTGTTGATACGCTGAAGAAGCTCTACACCTGCTACATGGAAACGGATGCTTCGCTGGCCGAAATCAATCCGCTGATCCACGAAACCGACGGTACCGTCAAAGCCATCGACGCCAAGTTCAACTTCGACTCCAACGCCCTCTACCGTCAGGAAGAGATCGTCGCCATGCGCGATCTGGACGAAGAAGATGCTGACGAAGTCGAAGCCTCCAAGTTCGACCTGGCTTATATCTCCCTTGACGGCAACATTGGCTGCCTCGTGAATGGCGCCGGTCTGGCCATGGCCACGATGGACACCATCAAGCTGTTCGGCGCCGAGCCGGCCAACTTCCTCGACGTTGGCGGTGGCGCCACGACCGAGAAGGTCACCGAAGCCTTCAAGATCATGCTCAAGAACACCAAGGTCAAGGGCATTCTGGTCAACATCTTCGGCGGCATCATGAAGTGCGACACCATTGCTGCTGGCGTTGTTGCTGCTGCCAAGGAAACCCATCTGTCCGTGCCGCTCGTCGTGCGCATGAAGGGTACCAATGAAGATCTCGGTAAAAAGATTCTGAAAGACTCCGGTCTGCCCATCATCTCCGCCGATTCCATGGCCGAAGCCGCCACCCAGATCGTTGCTGCGGTCAAGTAAGGAGCTACTGAATGTCCATTTTCATCAATAAGAACTCCCGCATCATCACCCAGGGCATCACCGGCAAAACCGGTCAGTTCCACACGGAAAAGTGCCAGGAATACGCAAACGGCAAAGAGTGCTTCGTTGCCGGTGTGAACCCGAAGAAGGCTGGCGAGTCCATCTTCAATATTCCTATCTACGCCTCCGTCAAGGAAGCTGCTGCCGAAACCGGCGCGACCGTTTCCGTCATCTACGTGCCGCCCCCGGGTGCTGCCGCTGCGATCTGGGAAGCCGTTGAAGCCGACCTGGATCTGGCCATCTGTATCACCGAAGGCATTCCTGTTCGCGACATGCTGATCCTGCGCAACAAGATGAAGGCCAAGGAAGCTGCCGGCGGCAAGAAGACCCTGCTGCTTGGTCCGAACTGCCCTGGCCTGATCACCCCGGACGAAGTGAAGATCGGCATCATGCCGGGTCACATTCACCGCAAGGGTCGCATCGGCGTCGTTTCCCGCTCCGGCACCCTGACCTACGAAGCCGTTGGCCAGCTGACCGAAATCGGTCTCGGCCAGTCGTCTGCCGTCGGTATCGGTGGTGACCCGATCAACGGTCTGAAGCACATCGACGTCATGAAGGCTTTCAACGACGATCCGGATACCGACGCGGTCATCATGATCGGCGAAATCGGCGGTCCTGACGAAGCTGAAGCCGCCATGTGGTGCAAGGAAAACATGAAGAAGCCGATCGTTGGCTTCATCGCTGGTGTTACCGCCCCGGCCGGCAAGCGCATGGGTCACGCTGGTGCGTTGATCTCCGGCGGTGCCGACACGGCTGATGCCAAGCTGGAAATCATGGAAGCCTGTGGTTTCACCGTGACGCGTAACCCGTCCGAAATGGCCAAGCTGCTCAAGGGTCTGCTGTAAAATTCGAGCCTAGCTCAACCAAAAAGGCGGGCCGCGTGTCCGCCTTTTTTACGCCTGGTTTTTATGGAACTTGATCTAACTTCTGCTGTTTTCTGGGTCGCTGTCGGCCAGATCATCCTGATCGATATCGTGCTCTCCGGCGACAACGCCGTGGTCATCGCACTGGCGTGTCGCAATCTGTCGCCAGAGCAACGCAAGACGGGCATTTTCTGGGGTGTCGCCGGCGCCATCGGCCTGCGCGTCGTGCTCACGGTGTTTGCCGCATTGGTCATGAATTTGCCTTGGCTCAAGCTCGTTGGCGGCTTGCTGCTGGTGTGGATCGCCATCAAGCTCATGCTGCCGGAAGACGAGGAGGGACATGACATCGAGTCGTCGTCAAACCTCTGGGGTGCAGTTAAAACCATCGTCGTTGCCGATTTCGTGATGAGCCTGGACAACGTCATCGCGGTCGCCGGCGCCGCGCATGGCAGCCTGCCATTGCTGCTTTTTGGGCTGGCCGTCAGCATTCCGCTGATCGTCTGGTCCAGCCAGCTGATCCTGCACTGGATGGAGCGTTATCCGTCCATCGTCTTGATTGGCGCGGCTTTGCTCGGCTATGTCGCCGGCCAGATGATTTTTCTGATCCCGGCGTCACCGCTATTCTGCCGCAGTTGCCGGATTGGTCTGCCAAGGCAGCCGGGGTCGTTGGTGCGCTGATGGTTGTAACCGTTGGTCGCTGGCTGGAAAAACGGATTCTCGCCCGGCAGGACGTCACCATCGTTTAGGGGAAAATCATGGCCTTGTTTCTTTCAGAAAATGACGTAAAAAGCCTGTTGACCGTGGAAATGGCGCTCGAAGCGGTCGAGTCGGCGCATCGCGACCTGGCCAACGGGCTGGCCATCGATACCCCGCGGGCGCGTAGCCGCTTGCCGCAAACGGTGCTGCACATTCTGCAAGGCGCGCTTCCGGCGCAAGGTGTGATCGGCTACAAGGCCTACACCAGCAACAAGAGTGGCAACCGTTTTCTGGTCCATCTGTTTGATGCCGCGACTGGGCGGCTCAAGGCCGTCATCGAGGCCGACCACCTGGGCATGATCCGCACGGGTGCAGCGAGCGGAGTCGCCGCCCGCTGGCTGGCGCGGCCTGACGCGAGCGTGGCCGGGGTGTTTGGATCCGGCTGGCAGGCGGAAGGACATGTCCGCGCTATCTGCGCGGCCATGCCGCTCGAGCGCGTGAAAGTCTTTGGCCGCAACGCCGACAAGTTGCAGGCGTTCTGCCGGCGCATGAGCGAAACGACCGGCATCGCCGTCGAACCGGCCGAAAGTGCAGAAGAAACCGTGCGGGGCAGTGATCTCATCGGGACGGTGACGACGGCGGCACTTCCCTTGTTCGACGCCACCTGGCTGGAGCCCGGTGTGCACATCAATGCTGCCGGTTCCAATTCGCTGATTCGCCAGGAATTGTCGGAGGCGGCTATCCGGCGCTGCGATCTGGTGACTGTGGATGCCGTGCCCACCGCGCTGGCTGAGGCGGGCGATCTGCTGCCCTTGCTGGAAAAGGGGCGCTTGCACACCCGCCAACTGGTGGAGCTGGGTGAGGTGATCGTCGGGCGCCATGCAGGACGCACGTCGGCGGAGCAGATCACGCTGTTTGAGTCGCAAGGGATGGCCATTCAGGATCTCGCTGTGGCGCTGCGAGTTTTGGCGGCTGCCGAAGCCAAGGGGCTTGGGCAGCCAATTCCAATGGAATGAGGTTTGACCGAATTGCTTCGAAAGGTAAGAATGTGAGGGCTTTGTCTCTCCCAAACGGTTGGGGGGCAGCGATTGGCGGGGGATGGATGTTCGGGGCGCCATTAGAATCGAATGGTCATTGGTGCGGGGTGCGTGTGCTCCCGCCACTCCTGCACGTCGAGAAATCGCCCCTGATTCATTGTTTTGCGACAGGGTCTGCTCAATGAAGCTGGCAGATGCTCTGGAAATGGTAATGCGCACCGATCCGGGCATGATCCGTTCGCACAACGAAGACGCCATTTTCGCCGATGCCGGGCTCGGCGTGGCCATCCTGGCCGATGGCATGGGGGGCTACAACGCCGGCGAAGTGGCCAGCGGTTTGGCAACGACCCGTCTGGCCGAGGATATAGCTGGGGTCATTAACTCCCCTGCAGTGCTGGGGCAGGGGCTAAGCGACGCATCGGTTGTCGAAGCGCATGTGGTCAATGAAGTGAAGGCGGCCAATTTGGCCATCTTCAATGCCGCCCAAGGTTGTTCCCAGTACACCGGCATGGGTACGACGCTCGTTCTGGCGTGGTTCTACGATAATCGGATGAGTGTCGCGCATGTCGGCGATTCACGACTGTACCGTTTGCGTGGCGAACGCTTCGAGCAACTGACGCGTGATCATTCCCTCTTACAGGAACAGCTTGATAATGGCATCATCACTGCCGAACAGGCTCGCTATGCGGAAAACCGGAATCTGGTCACGCGAGCGCTTGGGGTGGACCCGGAGGTTGAAGTTGAAGTCCACGATTTTGACGTGCAGCCAGGGGATATCGTGATGCTTTGTTCCGATGGTCTGAACGACATGGTCGAGGATGACGATATAGCGGAAACCCTGCTGACCTTGAGCGCGAATTTGCCCTTGGCGGCGGATCATTTGGTCCACATGACCAATGCCAATGGCGGTCGGGACAATGTGTCGGTTATTCTGGTCAAGGTGTTGGGCGATTTTGCGTCGCCCAGGGGTTGGTGGCAGCGGCTGCGGGCCCGGTTTCAGTGATATGAGGAAGGCAAGATGGCAAAACTGATCCTTTCTATGGATGGCTTGGTGCTCAAGGAGATTCAGCTCAACCAGGAGCGTCTGAGCATTGGGCGCAAGCCGCAGAACGATATCCAGATCGACAATCTGGCGATTTCCGGTGAGCACGCCGTGGTCGTCACCATTCTTGCCGACTCCTTCCTCGAGGACCTCAATAGCACCAATGGCACGCTGGTCAACGGCCAGCCGATCAAAAAGCACTTTCTGCGCAACAACGACATCATTGAGCTGGGCAAGTACAAGCTGAAATACATGGCCGATCTGCAGGCGAACGCAGCTGCCAGTGATTTTGAAAAGAACGCGGCCATTCGTTCGGGGTCACTGAAGCTGCCTTCCGAACTGCAACTGGCCCCAACGGACAACGTGACCCGTTCCAGTATCGGCATGGCATCCCAGCCGAAGGCGCCAGTGCCTGGCATGGCAGCGGCCATCCAGCTTCTCAATGGCCCCAATGCCGGCAAGGAGCTGGATTTGACAAAAACCCTCACGACCCTGGGTAAGCCCGGCTTGCAGGTGGCGGTGATCGCCAAGCGGCCGCATGGCTACTTCATTACGCATGTCGAAGGTCGCCAGTTTCCCATCGTCAATGGCAAGGAGCTCGATGCTCAGGCTGTTCCGCTCGGTGACCATGATGTCATCGAGATTGCCGGTATCAAGATGCAGTTTTTCCTCAAGCACTGAGTACGCGTTTTTTTGCAGGTGACTGGGCGGGTTGGGGCCCGGGAGTTACAATTCTGTTCAGCGAGCCCCCGGGTAACCCGATGGCGGCCCAAATCTTTGGCAGGCCCAACAAGCATGAAGCTTCGCGTACTTGGTTGTAGTGGCGGCATCGGTGGCAGGCACCAGCGAACCACCTCCTTTCTCGTTGACCACGATATCCTGATTGACGCCGGCACCGGCGTCACCGAGTTGTCGATTGCCGAATTGGCTGCGATCGACCATGTTTTCCTGACGCATGCCCACCTCGATCACATTGCCGCGCTGCCGTTGATGATCGATGCAGTGGCTGAGCGCCGCGACAAACCGCTTACCGTCTATGGCACAGAGGCCGTGCTCGACAGCCTGCGCCAGCATATTTTCAACTGGTCGATCTGGCCTGATTTCTCGGTTGTGCCTTCTGCTGAACAACCCTTCATGCGCTATCAACGTATTGAATTGGCTGAGACCGTTGTGCTGGCCGGGCGCCGGATGTCGGTTTTGCCGGCGGAGCACACCGTTCCAGCCGTCGGTTACCGTCTTGATTCCGGTGTGGCCAGCGTGGTTTTTTCCGGAGACACAGGCCCCTGTGAGGCCTTCTGGGAGGCGGTTAACGCCATTCCAAATCTGCGGCATTTGATTATCGAGTGCGCATTTCCTAACCGGGAGCGCCGTCTGGCCGAGCTGTCAAAGCATTATTGGCCGGATGAACTGGCTGCGGATCTGAAGAAATTGACGCGTTCCTGCAGAGTTCACATTACCCATCTGAAGCCGGGCCAAGTCGAAGCGACCATGGAAGAGATCAACACGTGTCTTCAGGATTTTTCCCCAGAGATGCTGCAGAACAATCAGCTTTTCGAATTCTGACTGAGCCGGCACATCATGGAAAACGCGGACGAGCTGTTTAGCCGCTTCGAGGAACTCAATGAGATCGGCGCCGCCTTGTCCGTCGAGCGCAAGATGCCGGTGCTGTTCGAAAAAATCGTCGTGGCAGCCAAGCGCATTACCCACGCAGATGCCGGCACCCTGTACCTTGTTTCGGATGATCGGTGTCGTCTCCAGTTTGAAATTGTTCGCACCGATAGCCTGAACATCGCCCTGGGGGGTACCGGCACGCCCATGCCGCGCGACAAATTGCCCGATTTGCCGCTCTTTTTGGCCGATGGGTCGGCCAACCATGCCATGGTTGCCGTCCATGCTGCGGTGACCGGCCAGACCATCAATATTGCCGATGCCTATTGCGCCGAGGGCTTCGACTTTTCCGGAACGCGGGAGTTCGACATCCGCAACGGTTACCGATCATGCTCCTTCCTGACAGTGCCCATGAAAGACCACGAAGGCGAGGTGGTCGGCGTTCTTCAGTTGATCAACGCCATCAATCAGTGCACCGGCCTGGTTGGCCTCTTCTCGCAAGCAGATCAGCGCCTTGCCGAATCGCTCGTCTCGCAGGCCGCCATCGCACTCAGCAACCGGCAACTCGTTCAGCAACTCGAAGCGCTCTTCGAATCCTTCGTCAAGCTCATCAATCTTGCCATTGATGAAAAGTCGCCCTATACCGGCGGTCACTGCCAGCGCGTGCCGGAACTGACCATGATGCTCGCCGAAGCAGCCGATGCAACCAGCACGGGACCGCTAGCCGACTTCAAACTCACCGACAAGGATCGCTACGAACTGCGCATTGCTGCGCTGCTTCACGATTGCGGCAAGGTCACAACGCCGGTGCATGTGGTCGACAAGGCAACCAAGCTGCAAACCATTTACGATCGCATCCACCTCATTGATACGCGTTTTGAGGTGGTCAAGCGCGACGCTGAAATTCGCAAATGGAAAAGCATCGCCGAAGGCGTGGTACCAGCCGAAGCGGAGCGCATCCATTTTGATTTTTGCCAAAAAATCCCGGTTGACCGTGGCATTCTGCATCGCGCCAACATTGGCTGCGAAAAAATGGCCGATGAGGATATGGCGCACGTCCGGCGGATCGCTACCGATTATCGCTGGCGCAACGCCGACGGTGATGAAGTCCCGTTCCTCAGCGACGACGAACTCGAGAACCTGACCATCCGCTCCGGCACCCTGACCCGCGCCGAGCGAGACATCATCAACCACCACATCGTCGCCACCATCAAGATGCTCGAACAACTACCCTGGCCGCGACACCTCAAAAACGTCCCGGAATATGCCGGTGGTCACCACGAGCGGATGGACGGCAAAGGCTACCCCAAAGGTTTGAGGCGCGAAAATATGAGCTGGCAGGCACGCATCATGGGCATCGCCGACATCTTCGAAGCGCTCACTGCAAAGGACCGGCCGTACAAGGAAGGCATGAGACTCTCTGAAGCCTTGGCCATCCTGGAACGTTTCAGCCTCAATGGCCATATCGACCCCGCCCTGCACGAAGTCTTCGTTAACAGTGAGGTATACTGCAAATACGCCAGCGCCTTCCTGAAAACACACCAGGTTGACTGCTGAATCTTTGCTGGCTCAGTTGGCTGATGTCGTATTTGCCATATTCCACTGCCTGAAATCGCCATGCCTGCCGCATTGCGTCCACCCGGGGTGACACAAATTGTCATGTCTCAGGGCGGGCTTGGGAGCTACGTTTTTTTACAGTTGGCAACAAAAGTCGCCAAAGCCATGAATGACAAGGCATTTGCGGAAATTAGTATGTCTATCATCCCGCGTTTCCAAAACCTGGCACGGAAACTGTTATAGGTTACTCAGCGGCTTTCCCGCCTTGTTACTAAAAGGAGATTCAAATGAAGAACGTTCAAAAAGGTTTCACCCTGATCGAACTGATGATCGTCGTTGCCATCATTGGTATTCTGGCTGCTGTCGCGCTGCCGGCGTATCGTGACTATACCCAGAACGCAGCTAACGGTGCCTGCTTGAAAGAAGCCACGGCTTACGTGAGTGCGACTGCCGGCCTTGCGGCTGACCCGAATGTCACAACCATTCCCGCGTTTGTGCCTTCTGCCTGTACATCGGGTACGGATATGACCACGGCCCTTTACAATGGAAATAGCAACATGGCCTTCGTTACGCCGACAAAAGGCAATGCAGCCAAGAAGAAAAATCCTCAGTGTGAGGCATCCACTGCTAAATGCACGAACTCGTAAAATAATAGGAAGGGCATTTGGCCAGCCTGAATATGGCTGAATGAAGTTCCACAAGAAAAGCGCCGCAAGGCGCTTTTCTTTTTGAGGTAGGCGCGACTCCCGATTTGCGTCACATTGCGCCCTCTGGGGAGACGCCAATCGTCATGTCTGTTTGGCGTGTCAACGTGCTAAGTTTTTTGCGGTTGCCTATATAAATTGCCAACGCCATGAATTACAAGGACTTTGTGAGTGTGCAGATGGTTTTGTACGGCTTTTTTAACACCTGGCATAGAGACTGTTATGGGTAACCCAGCGACTGTCCCGCCTTGGAATTAAAAGGAGATTCAATTGAAAAGCTTTCAAAAAGGTTTCACCCTGATCGAACTGATGATTGTTGTCGCTATCATCGGTATTTTGGCTGCTGTGGCGCTGCCGGCGTATCGTGACTACACCCAGAATGCAGCTAACGGCGCCTGCTTGAAAGAAGCCACAGCTTACATCAGTGCGGCCGCCGCCCTTGCTGCTGACCCGAATGTCACAACCATTCCCGCGTTTGTGGCTTCTGCCTGTGTGTCGGGTGCAGATATGACTGTGGCAGCATACAATAATAACGATAACTTGGCTTACGTTACGCCGACAAAAGGCAACGTTACGAAGAGGAAAAATCCTCAGTGTGCGGCATCTAGTGGTAAATGTACGAACTCGTAATGCAAGATGAAGGGCATTTGGGCGACCTGAGTGGGGCTGAATGAGGTTTCATAAGAAATGCGCAGCAAGGCGCTTTTTTGGTTTGTGGCAGGCGCGGCTCCCGAAATGCTTGTGGTGACTTGTGATTTTGATTGAGGAACGAAAATATCATATGCATAGCAGTTCCCTTAAGTTGCACCACCATCTGGCATTGCTTATCACGGGGGGCGTCGCGATCCTGTTGGGTTTGATGATCTGGGTGCCTCATACAGATTTCACGTGGCATGACCAACAGCGGCTGGGGCAGATCGCTATCTCTGTACTCGCATTTTCCGGAATTTTGTTGCTTCGGCCTTCCGGAGCCTCTCTCGCAAATCCTCTCTGGCTATGGCCTGCCGTGGGCGTTCTGGTGCTTGGTGCACTATCTGCCTCCTTGGCCTTGCATCCTTTGTGGGCAGCATCCGAGCTTGCCTTGCTGGTAGGTAGTGCCGGCATAGGCTTTTTTGTTTTTTGCCTTGTGCGCGAGTTTGAAGATAGGGCTGATCTGGTTTTGGGCGCGTTCTTGCGTCTATTGCTGGCGGGAATGGTTCTCCATTTTTATGTCTCATTTATCGCCGCGATGGCTCATGCGGACCTTTACTTTACTCCATGGAGCTTGCTCAACGGGTTTTCAAACATGCGTTTTCAAGGGCAGTTTCTGACCATCGTGGTGCCGTTGTTGGTGGCCAGGCTGTTTCTTCCCGAGGGGGCGAGTGTTCGTTATCCGCGCGGTGTGGATATGTTCCTGATGGTCTCTTTGGCTGGGATGGTATTCGTCGCGGGCACCCGTGGAACGATAGCGGCCTGGTTGGCGGTTTCCATAGTCTTCCTGGGTGTGAAAGGGGGGGGGAGGGATGTTGCAAAGCGTATATTGCTAGTGATGGTTGCCGGCTTCGCGCTTGCTTGGCTCGTCTTGCACACGACTAGCTGGGTGACGGGGCAGGCCGCAGATAATCGCTTTGCCAGTGAGCAGGTGTTTGGTTTGTCGTTAAGGGAAGTTCTTTGGAAACATGCCTGGGCCAAAATTGTGGAGTTTCCTTGGCTGGGTATTGGTCCGATGCATTTCGCTTCGTTGAAGAATCCGGTCGCTAACCATCCGCATCAAGCCATGCTGCAGATCGCCAGCGAGTGGGGGCTGCCCGTGTTTTTCATGATCATGGCTGTCGTGACGCTCTGGCTGGCCAAGGTATTTGGCGAAGTCCGATCCAGCGATCGAAAGGCGGGGGGGGAACTAAGATGGGCACTGCTGTTTGCCGTGTTGTCGTCCATCGTCCAAAGTATGGTCGATGGTGTTCTTGTGATGCCCTATCCACAATTGTGGCTGGCGATCACTGTCGGCTGGTGTTCGGCTCGCTGCCTTCCCCGTTTTCAGGGCGATGGGGGGCACTTGCCGCGCTGGGTTCCGCTGCTGGTTTGGGGGGGGGCTAACGTGTTGTTGATTGCCGTGGCGGTCATGAGTTACCCAGATCTTGTTGGTGCGGGGGAATATTGCGGTGGCGGTGGTGGGCCGCGATTCTGGTGTAATGGTCGAATTTAGGTCGGGTTTTGGCTTTGTTTTTGACTAATCTTTTAGCTACGGTCAACCGGGAGAAGGGCCAAAATCAAAAACCTTGAAGCCTGCAGATAGGTCAGCTACTCGGGGCCCTTTGCGCCAGCCAGGTTTGCAGCACTTCAGGCAATTCACTGACCAGCAATGCGTGCCGGCCGGATATCCAGCCATGAATAGGGCCGTGTGGGCGGCCGTCGAGTGCTTCGGCTATCAGTGTTTCTGCGGTGAGGTGGTCGTTGATTAGGCCGAGTTCGTCCTGGATTTGTGAAAGCGCAGCCAGATAGGGGCGGAGTCTTCTCTGAGGCAGCAGCGGGGTGAAGAATTCCAGCGTGTAGCGCAGCTTTTTGAAGGCGATGCGCATTTTGTGGCGTTCCTCCGGGGTGAGTTCGGCGTGCCGGTTGGCCATGCGGCGGGCTTTCCGGCCGTGGTTGCGGATTTGCTGCTGGGCGAAATCCTTGATTGGCATCGGCAGTGTGTCGCTCAGCGTGTAAACAGCGGCGGTGAATTCGAGTAGCAGGCGCGGATACTCCTTGACGGCGAGCAGGCCGATGACGGATTTTCGGGAGCTGCTGGCGCGGCGTTGCGCTGCTTTACGCAGGCGCTTGATG
This sequence comes from Betaproteobacteria bacterium, assembly GCA_016705475.1. Classification (GTDB taxonomy): domain Bacteria; phylum Pseudomonadota; class Gammaproteobacteria; order Burkholderiales; family Rhodocyclaceae; genus Azonexus. The sequence continues at coordinate 151,944 of JADIYD010000008.1, forward strand.
TCGCGGTTGTCGGGGAAGGCGGCGGCAATGGGGGGCAGGGTTTCTTCGAGGAAGACGTCCCAGTTGCGCGTGTCGCCCAGGGCGCCGGCCAGCGTTTGCCAGGTTTGGCCATAGGCGGCAACAAATTCAGGTGGTAGCACCGGGGCGAAGAGCTTGATCGCCGAACGCAGGCGGCGTAGTGCAACGCGGGCTTGGTGGATAAACTCTGCTTCACCTCCCAGCATAAGTCCTTTTTCGTTGCGCTGGAAATGCTCCAGGCAGCCCAGCGCGATGCTGCGAAAGGCCTCGATGGGCGTCTGCCGCTCATTGATTGGCACCGGTTTGCTTTTGAATGGGTGCAACGGCTCATTGAGAAATAGGGCGTAGCCACGTTCTGCCTTGCTGGCGATGGCCGGGAAGAGATCTAGGTCTTTCTGAAGCAGGCGGGTCAGGTTGAAGATGTCATCAACCTTGCCTGAGAGCAGTTCGAGCTCAATTTCGCAGATTGGCGTCCGTCGGCCGCAGCTTTCGATCTGTCCTCTGTCGATGGCGAGCTCGATCAGTGACTTGCCGAACGGAACGTTCCAGACCTGACGGCGAAAATCGGTGGTGAAAATGGGCTCGAACTTATCAATACGTTGTTCGAGAAAGTCGCGGAAATCCTCAGCGTCAACGTGGCTGAAGTCGAATATGCCCGGCGTGGCTGGCGCTTCCCATTCGCTGCGCATGGCCAGTCCGCCGCTCGCCGGTTCAGCCGATTTGACTGTGCACAGCCATTGCCAGCCTTTCTTACGAAACCGCAGGGCAACGCGCCGGGCATGAAGCTCCAGTGTCGGGGTGTCGAAATAGGTGTTCAGTAAATGCAGTTTCTGCGACTGAATGTTGGCGAGCAGGAGATGACCGGCAAGTTTGCGCGCCGCTTTTGGACTGAGTTGTAGCTTGAGTTCGATTTCAGTGCTCATCGTTCAACTCCTCGGGATGGCGGGGCCAGTTGCACCATCGAAGCCCAGTTCAGGCAGGATGGCCAGCTCCTCTGCGGTCTGTACGCCTTCGGCAATGACCGTCAAGCCAATATTATGCGCGATGCTGCACAGGCCCTTGATAAAGGCCTGGTTACCTGTCTGGGTGTCGATAGCACGGATGAAGCTGCCGTCGACCTTCAGATAATCGAGGCCGATGCCGTGCAGGCGGCCGATTTCGCTGAACTGGCGGCCGAAGTGCTCGATGCCGAGACGGCAGCCGAGGGGGCGCAGTGCGTCACAGAAAACATGGAATTCTTCGAAATGCTGGAAGGCGCCGATTTCTGATACCTCCAGCCAGAGGCGCGGGGCCAGATCCTTGCGGGCAGCGACTTGGGCAAACAACCTGGCGCGGAACGAGGCATCCAAAATGGACTCTCCTGACAGGTTGACCGCAACAGCCGGTGCGCCGGCGGCAATGCGTTCCAGCGCCAGGCGGGCGGCGGCCAGGTCGAGTTCGGTTGTCATTGAAAGGCGCGAGGCCATCGGCATGAAGCTTCCGGCGGTCAGCCATTCGCCATCCTCTGTGGTTTGCAGGCGTAACGGACACTCGAAGTGGAGCAGTTGCCCCGCGTTACCTGCGACCGGGAAGTCAATCAGTCGCAGGCGCTGGGTCTGGATGGCGCCTTCGAGCAGCTTTTTCCAGTCCGCGTTGGAGGTGGCGTGCTGATCACAATCGCTCTCGGCGCGACACCACGCCAACCCGCTCTGGCCCTCGGCTGATGCGAGGGCGGCGTCGACGCGCGACAGCAGGCTACCTATCGTCTGGCCATGCAGATAGACGCCGCTGGCAATGTAGCCGATGCGTTCGCCGTCGATAAGGCCGGCAGCAGTCAGATCATTGAGGGCATGAAGCAGTATCTCTGCATAGGGCGCGGGATCCTGAACGCCCGGCAGGAGCAGCGCAAAATCGGCACCGTTGAGGCGGGCGGATGCGGCATTGGGTTTTTCCGCTGCCAGTCCGTTCAGCGTGCTGCCGAGTCGACGCAGCAGTTCATCGGCCATTTCCCGGCCGGCCCTCTTGTTGATGCCGGCCAGATCGGCCAGGCGTAGCAAGACCAGCGAGCCGGATGCGGCAGCATCGTCGTCACTCAGAGCCGCAGCCAGCTGATTCATGAAAAAGGCGCGGTTGGCCAGGCCGGTCAGGCTGTCCTGGTTCGCTTCGCGGCGAACCTGTTCAAGGCGGGCTGCCTCCTCGGCAAACATTGCTTTCAGGCGGGCGACCATGGCATTCATCGCGCTGGCCAGGCTTTTCAGCTCGGGCGTCGAAGGTTCCTGAATCGTTGTGAAGCGTCTTTCGCTGATAGCATGCGCCTGCCCGACCACGGCGTCGAGTGGCCGCCGGATACGGCGCAGGAACTGCATGCCGAGCAGCCCCATCAACCCGCCACCTATGACGAACCACCCCAGAAGTTTGAGCGCGCCGTTCCATAGCTCGGTGTAGGCAAAATGGCTGTGGCTGACCAGCTCTATGGTGCCAAACTGGTTCCAACCCGAAGAAACTTGTGCCTGCCCAGGCAGTGAGTCAATCGGAAAAAGAAGAATGAACCAGTCGGGTACGTTTCCAACATCCTGCGGGCTGGTTTTTTCAATCATGGTTTTGCCGTTCGGATCGATCAGCCGAACAGTCGCGTACTGGCCGCTGTCGAAGACAGCCGCGATCTGGAGTTCAATTGTCACCGGATCCTTGTCCAGTTGCGACATGGAGAGAGCCAGCGTGGCAGCGTTGTCATTATTTTTGATGGCCAGTTGGCGTTCGAGATAATGGCGAGCCGTCAGCGTGCTGACGATGAAGCTGCCGGCAAACGCAATAACGGTGCTGGCGATGACCGCGAGCCAGAGTTGTCGGAACAAGGACATGTCGATTACCTCACTGGAAGCCTTCAGCGCGCGCCCGGGCCAGCAAATCCTGCCAGCGTGACAGATTGCTCTTGCTGGCGTTGTTGCCGGTGCCTTGCCATAGCCCCGCACTGTTGAAACTGAAAATGGGTGAAAGATCGCTGCGCTGTGAAGCTGGCAGAATCTGGGGATTCAAGTTGTCGAGGACCAACGGGTCCGCCGTCGGCGTGGCGTAATAAGCCAGCACCATGTGCGCCTGGAGGAAAGTGCCCGCCGGGCCTGTTTGTACCGCCTTGACGTATACCAGGCGAAGCTTGTTGATCGGTATGCCGAGATCAATCAGCGAAAAATATTTGGCGATGGAGAAATCCTCGCAATCGCCGCGGCCCTGGCCAATGATTTCGGTCGGAGTGGCCCAATAGTCGTTCTGGCCCCATACCGAGATGTCGTCGTCGAAAGTAATTCGCCGATTGACGAAGTCATTGACGCGTCTCAGCTTTTCCGTCTCCGTGGTTTTGCGCTCTGCGCCAAGCATGCGTTGCCACTCGAGTAGCAACGGGACCCGGTCGGCACCAAAACGGCTGAGCAGCACCTGTTGCAGGCGGTCAAAGTCAACGCCAAGTGCCATAGGCAGGCTGCTCAGAGAGAGCATGACTATGGCGATAATTGTGGCCAGCAAGCGGAGCAGTGCTGTTCTATTACGCAATGGACGCGTCAAGTCTTTGAATTAATGGGTTGGAAACGTCGGAAAATTCACATTTTCAGAAAGACGAATCTCTATAATCCTGCCAAAACCTTAGAGATTATCTCCCATGAAAATGAAAAAAATCCTTTCCATGCTGCTAACAGTCGCATTTCCTGTCCTGACGAATGCAGCGGGGTCGATGCCGAGCGGCATTTCACCCCCCGCCACCCTGAAAGAAGTAGCGCAGCGAGCGGTGTTAAACAGTCCAGAAGTCACGGCGAAGTGGCACGCCTACCGCGCCGCAGACGAAGAAATCGGCGTCGCCCGTGGCGGCTACTTCCCCCGTGTTGACCTCACCGCCGGCACCGGTCGTGAAAGCTTGCGCCAGCCCAGTGCCGCCGACCGCGACTACACCCGCACCGGCGTCCTGCTCAGCCTCAACCAGATGATCTTCGACGGCTTCGCCACAAGGAATGAAGTCCGCCGCCTCGACAAAGCCCGCATCGTCCGCTACTACGAACTTCTCGACGCATCGGAAAACACCGCCCTCGAAGCCGGCCGCGCCTACCTCGACGTCCTGCGCTACCGCCACCTCGTCGACCTCGCCAAAGACAACTACATCCAGCACAAAGCCACCTACGACCAGATCGAGCGGCGCACCCAAAGCGGCGTCGGCCGACGCGTCGACTTCGAGCAAGCCGGCAGCCGCCTCGCCCTCGCCGAAATCAACCTCATCACCGAAAGCGCCAACCTCCACGACGTCAGCGCCCGCTACCAGCGCCTCATTGGCCTACAGCCCGCTGATGCCATCGTTCCCCCGGCCGAACTCAACAGCGCCATCCCGGCCCAGGCCAAAATCGCCCTCGACACCCTGCACCGCAAAAACCCCGCGCTCCTCGCCGCCACCGAAAACATCGAAGCCAGCCAATACGAAATCAACAACCGTCGCGCCGCCTACTCCCCCAAACTCGACTTCCGCGCCCGCACCGACAACACCCGCAACTACCTCGGTGACACCGGTGATCGCCACCACAACGTCGCCGAACTCGTCGTCAGCTGGAACCTCTTCAACGGCGGCTCCGACCGTGCCCGCGAAAAACAGACCATCGAAAAGAAAAACATCGCCTTCGACCTCCGGGAAAAAGCCTGCCGCGACACCCGGCAAACACTCCTCATCGCCTACAACGACGTCCAGCGCCTCAAGGAACAATCCACCTTCAACGCCCGCCAGGTCACCCTCCTTGAAAAAACCCGTGACGCCTACCGCGACCAGTTCAACGTCGGCCAACGCACCCTGCTTGACCTCCTCGACACCGAAAACGAACTCCTCGCCGCCCGTCGCGCCAACGTCAACGCCGACACCGACCTGACCCTCTCCTACCTGCGCACCTACGCCGGCATGGGCACCCTGCTCGAACAACTCGGCCTGCAACGCCTCGATGCCCCCACCCCGGGCAAGGATGAACTCGCCGACATCGACCCCAGCCAACTCTGCCCGAACGACCCCATCGCCCTTGGCCTGCCCGATCGCGAAGCGCTCAACGCCAAGGCCGCTGCCCTCAACGCCACGCGTGCGCCGCTCGTTGCTGCCCCGGTTGCCCTTGGTCCCGAAGCCGGCATCCAGAGCCAGGTCAGCTCCTGGGCTGCCGCCTGGTCAGCCCGCGACTACGCCGCCTACAGCGGCTTCTATGCCCCGACCTTCACCCCGGACGGTGGCCTGACCCGCGAAGACTGGGCGCAACTGCGCCGTGGTCGCATCTCGGCCCGCGGCGACATCAACGTCGACATTCAGGACATGAAAGTCCGGATGGACGGCAACGACCGCGCCTTCGCCGAATTCCGCCAGGTCTACCAGTCGAAGGGCTACAACGACACGACGCAGAAGACGCTGGAGATGATCAAGGTGAGCGGCAAGTGGCTGATCAACCGCGAGACGTCGGTTCCATGCAGCGGCAACACCGTGGGTGGCTGCAAGGGGCTGGTCAAGTAAGGCTGGCAACCTGACCGGACTTCCGGTCGGGGAGTCCACAAAAGACAAAGGCCATGCAAATGCATGGCCTTTGGCGTCAACGGGCGGCTACTTAGCTCGCTACTTCTACCTGGGCGATAAAGACGTATCCCTGTGAGCGCAGTGTCTTGATGAAATGACTGCCATCGGCCTGTTTACCGAGAATGCGGCGAATCTGGCTGACATGAACGTCGATGATGCGGTCGTAGGGCACATATTCGCGCTTCAGGACGCGCGATAGCTGTTCGCGGGAGAGCGCTTCGAAAGGGTGCTCGAGAAAGGCGGCGAGCAATGCAAAGCCAGACACCCCCAGCGGGGTTGCTTGGCTCCCGGCAAGCGAGAGCTCACGCGAGGCAGTGTCCAGTGTCCAGTTGCCAAACTGCAGGCGGCGCATTTCGCCGCGGGGCGGCGTGGCGCGTTGGGCGCGTCGCAGCAGGCTGCGGGTGCGGGCAAGCAATTCGCGCATGTTGCAGGGTTTGGGCAGAAAATCGTCGGCGCCGATTTCGATGCCGATGATGCGTTCGATTTCGTCGGAGCGGGTGGAGTGAATGAGAACCGGAATCTCGGAACTTTGGCGCAGTTGGCGGAGTAGTTCGAGTCCGTCTGCATCCGGCAGGCTCAAGTCAAGAATGATGACATCGGGCTTTGCGTCGAGTTGCCGCCACATGGCTGCGCCGGTTTCTGCATAAATGCAGTCGATGCCGGCTGTGGCCAGCGTTGAACTCAGCACGTGGCGAGTTCCCGGATCGTCCTCAACAATAAGCGCAGTCTGACGCATGGTTATTTGTTTCGATTCCACGGTGAATGAAAGATTGTAATGCAATGTAAAACAGAGGCTTTGTTTTACCAATTTTTAACATTGCGTCAATTTATCGGGCGACAATCCCAGTCTGTTTTCCTTGCTCCTCGAATAGTTTATAAGCTTACCGCACTGCATGTCTGTTCCTCATACTCTGGAAGGTTTTGAAGTGAATGATGCTGTCGAGCGCATGCTCGGCCAGCCCATGCTCTGGTGGCAGACCGTTGGCCTGTTTGTCGAGCATTTTGCCAACTGGGAGCTAAGTTGGCAGGAGTGTATTGGTGACTATGCCCGGGAGCAAAAGAGCGTGCACGCCTTGCGCAGTGCGGCAGCAAATGTCGGTGCGATGGCGCTTTCCCGGATCGCCGCCGATCTTGAAAATCAATTGCTGAACTGCCTGGCGGGGAAGGCGACAGCGGTGCCCGAGCATTTTCGCCGCAACCTCATGGATTCTTTTCGGCAAACCTTCCAGGTGGCTGCGGAGGCATGGCATTCCGGGTCTCATGCAGCAGGGGGGCGGGCATGCTGAGGCAGTGGCCTTCCGCTTCTATTCGCGCCCGGTTGGCCCGCTTCAATCTTTACGTACTGATTCTGGCGATTGCCGGCGTCAGTGTTTTGATTGTCTTGACCTCGGGCTGGATGACCGTGCGCGGGCATCTCTCTGAAGGCTACGCCCACCTTGAACTGCTCAACGAGAGTTTGAAGCCGGTTCTGGGGGGGGCTTCGCGCGAGGCCGTCAAAGAGAAAGTTTTGGTTTTGCACAACATGCGGAACCACTACTCAACGGCCCTGTTCCGGCAGGATCACTCGGTTTTTGTCGCATACGATCACCAGGGAGCGGAAGATGCGGCGCCTTTGCCACTGATTGATCCGGTTGCGGGGCATCGCATTTCTTGGAACAGAATCGACTTTCTTGTGCCCGCCGGGCTGCCTGACAGGCCTTTCGGGTGGTTGCGCCTGAGTGTCAGTTTGAGTGGCGTGTATCAGCAGTTGCTCGTTTTCATCGGTTTGATTTTGCTCCAAATGGCGGCAGCAATGGCCATCGCGCTGCGCGTGCAGGCGCGGTATGTGGAAAAGCTGGTCGCGCCGCTGCAGGATCTGACCCATCATATGGCCGACGTGTCGGTCGGGCGGCTGGACAGTCAAGCTGCCGAGAGTGGAGTCACGGAAATCGCCCAGCTGGCTAATGGCTTCAACCTGATGGTCGAGCAAATTCGTGAGCGGGATCATTGGTTGTCGACACATCTGGGCAACCTGGAACAGATTGTCGAACAGCGCACGCGTGAACTGCGCCTCGCCAAGGAGGCGGCTGAGGCTGGCAGTCTGGCCAAAAGCGAGTTTCTGGCGACGATGAGTCATGAAATCCGGACACCGATGAATGGCGTGCTGGGCATGACCGAACTCCTGCTCAACACCGAACTGGCGCCCACGCAGCGCCAGTTTGTCGAGGCGGTTGAGCGCTCGGGCAAGCATTTGCTTGCCATCATCAACGACATTCTTGATTTTTCGAAAATAGAGTCGGGCAAACTGGAGCTTGACGCCATCGATTTCGACCTGCGCCATTTGCTGGAGGAGTCACTGGAGCTGTTTTCGCAGCAGGCCAGCAAGAAAGGTCTGGAGTTGCTGGCTGATCTGCCGCCGGAAGAAAACCTGGTCGTGCGTGGTGATGCGCTGCGTCTGCGGCAGATCGTCGTGAATTTGCTGGGCAATGCGGTCAAATTTACGGCGCGCGGGGAGATATTCCTGCGCTTGCGCGTTGTCGAACGTTCCGAATTAGGGCTTAAATTCCAGTTGACCGTGAGCGATACGGGTATTGGCATACCGCTTGAGGCGCAGCAGCGCATTTTTGAACACTTCGCCCAGGCCGATGGCTCGACAACGCGCCAGTATGGCGGGACCGGTCTTGGATTGGCCATCAGTCAGCGCCTGGTCGACATGATGGGGGGCTTGATCGATGTCGAGAGCCAGCCCGGGCGGGGGGCGGCTTTTACGGTGGAACTGGCCTTGCCGATTGGCAAGGTTCCGGCTGTTTTGCAGCTGCAGCCGGTTGCCGAGGGGGCAGGCCGGCGCCTGCTGATTGTCGACGACACCTCAGCGCATGCCGAGATTCTGCTTGCTCAGCTCAGCGGCCACGGTTTCAAGGTGGATATTGCGGACTCCGGGTTGAGGGCGCTTTCGATGGCGAATGCGGCCCTGGCCGCGGGGTATCCGTATGCGCTACTGATCGTCGACATGGAAATGGCCGAGCTTTCAGGCCTGAACCTGATGCGCGCCTTGCGTGCCGACGCGCGATTGGCGGGGATACGCGCAATCGCTTTTTCCTCGGCGCCCGACATGGGCCAGCAATTGGCGGCGGCTGGGATAGAAGTGCTGGCCTGCTTGCCCAAACCCCTGCGCCAGGCCGAGTTCCTTCGTGTTGTTGAGGCAGCGTTCACTCGGCAGGACGGGGGGGGCAGCGTGAAGCCTGTGTCTGAAAGCCGGCGATTGCGGGGCAGGGTTTTGCTTGCCGAGGATAACGAGAGCAACCTGATCGTGGCCAGGACCCAACTTGAAAGAGTGGGGCTGGATGTCGTCACCGCATGCGATGGCCAGCAGGTGCTCGATCTGCTGGCAACGGAAAGCGTCGATCTTGTCCTCATGGATTGCCAGATGCCGATTCTCGATGGTTTTGAGGCCACTGCGGCGCTGCGGAAACGTGAAACGGCGGGGGAGCGACTGCCGGTCATCGCCCTGACTGCCAATGCCATGAAGGGTGATCGTGAGCGGTGTGTGGCCGCCGGGATGGATGATTACCTGGCCAAGCCTTATACCGGCGAGGCATTGTTTGCGGTGCTGGCCCACTGGCTGCCGGCTGAACGGCGCAAATCGGCTGCAGTCGGAAATGCGCCCCAGCAAGTTCGGCCAGAAGGTTTGAACAACGATGCTTCGCCCCTGGACCCTGATGCGCTTGAGAAAATTCGGGCCTTGTCCCCGGATAACGCCGCAGTGCTCGTCGGGCAGGTGCTGGCTGCCTATCTGAAGGCTGCGGATCGCGAGTGGGCGCTGTTTGATCAAGGCTTGTCCGATGGGGACGCCAGCATGTTGGCGCGTGCCGCTCATGCCCTTAAATCGAGTAGTTTCAACGTCGGCGCCAATGGTCTGGCCGAACGTTGCGGCGAAATTGAGCAACTTGGTCGGGATGGACAGATGCGTCAGTTGCTGACCCGTGTTGACGGACTGCGCGCCGAATGGAAGCGCGTCGAAGCGGCCCTGAAAGCCCAGTTGGCCGGGCTTGGGTGGTGACGCTCATGCCCTTGCGCGTACTTGCTGCTGATGACGACCCAACTGCCCGGCTGCTGTTGCAGGCAGCCTTGGGGGGTGGCGATTTCGCGCTGACGCTGGTCGACAATGGCAGCGATGCGCTGACCTCGTTTCAGCAATCCGTGTTCGACATCGCCGTGCTCGACGTTGAAATGCCCGGGCTGGATGGCTTCGACGTCTGCGCGGCCATTCGCCAGGCGCGCGGCGACGCGTTTCCGCTGGTCCTCGTTACTGGCCGCAGTGACCAAGAATTTTTCGATCGCGCTGTCCAGCTTTCGGCCAGTTACATTATCAAACCGGTGAACTGGGGCTCGCTCGCCGACTTGCTGCGCTCGCTGATCGCGGTCAAAACGCGCTAGGCCGGGTTCTCCCTTTTGCCCTGATCGGCAGGGCTTATGGCAGAATCGGGGCAAATGGCAAAAAGGCCAAGTGCTACGGGAGCAGGGGGCAGCAATGCGATATCGGGAATATTGGCGGGTTTCGCTTTGCGCCATGGTTTTTGCGGGATTTTTGGCGTCGACCGCAGCATTTGCCCAGGAGGCAAGGCAGCTGGCCAAGGGGCAGACGCTGTATCTGCCGATCTACTCGCACATGGCGTACGGCAATCTGGGCAAGAGCGGCAAGGCTTCACAGGTTTTGCTTTCGGCATTGGTCAGCATACGCAACACCGATGGCAAGCGCCCGATCCGGATTTTGTCGGCCCGCTATTACGATACCAACGGCAAATTGCTCAGCGAACGCGTGCCGACGCCAACGGTCATTCCGCCCTACGGTACGCTTGAACTGTTTGTCGAACTCAATGACGCTTCCGGTGGCTCCGGCGCCAATTTCATCGTCAAGTGGGATGCCGATCAACTGGTCAATCCGCCGCTGCTCGAGTCCTTGCACGCCAATATGGATGGCGGCAAAGCTGTCATATTCATGACCCAGTCGGTGCCGCTGACAGAATGAGCAGCAATAGCAGCATGTCCCCGATCAAGACACTGCAGACCGGCTATATCGTCCGGCTGCTCTATGTCGCGCTCGGCATGCTGTTTGCCGTGCATCTGTTCGGCACTATCGGCTACATGGTGCTGACCGAAGGCAAGTATTCGTGGTTCGATTGCTTCTACATGACCTTCATCACCGTCGCGACCATCGGTTTCGGCGAAATCATCGACATGTCGAGCAATCAGCCGGCGCGGATCCTGACCGTCGTCATCGGTATTCTCGGTGCCGGCAATCTGTCACTGCTATTTTCGGTCGTTACCGTGGCGCTGCTCGAAACCGACCTCAATGGAACCCTGAGGAGAAAACGTATGGAAAAAACAATCAGGAAACTCAAGGGCCACTACATTCTGTGTGGCTTCGGCCGGGTCGGACGCAATATTGCGCGCGAACTGGAGGCAACCAATCGGCACTTCGTCGGTATCGACGAAGATATGCACCGGCTGGAGGAGTACAAGGAAAAAAATCCGGGATTCCTGTATTTGCACGGTGATGCCAGCGACGACGACGTCTTGGTCGCGTCCGATCTGGAAGATGCCAAGGGCTTGTTTGCGGTGACCGGCGACGACTCGCGAAATCTGATGATCGTCATCACCGCCAAACAGCTGAAGCCTGACCTGCGGGTCGTCGCGCGCTGTACCGAAACACGCAACATCGAGAAGATGCGCAAGGCAGGGGCGGATGCGATTGTCTCGCCGGACTTTACGGGGGGCATGCGTATCGCGTCGGCGATGATCCGCCCGCATGTTGTTTCTTTCCTCGATGAAATGTTGAAGTCGGAGAAAAACCTGCGTGTCGAAGAAGTGCCCGTCCCGGCTGGTTTCATTCCCAAGCCGCTCGGCGCATTGTCACTGCGCAGCGCCAACTATGTTTTCCTTGCCGTGCGCGAACGCAATGGCAACTGGCAATTCAATCCGGACAAGGATTTTCTGCTCAAGCCGGGCTATATGCTGATTGCCATGGCCAGCCCGGTCGGGCGTTCTGAGATTGAGATGTTGTTAATTGAGATGGCATCCTGACCTGTTTTGATGGAGTGAGGCGGCTTTTTCGGCAGGTTTCTCTGTCGGCCGCGAATTTACGGAGGAAGTGATATGCAAAAGACGATGTTGATTGCCAGTGCTTTCCTGGCGCTGACCGGTGTGGCGCAGGCATCTCCTGATCTGGCCAAAGCCAAGAACTGCATGACCTGCCATACCGTCGACAAGAAAATCGTCGGCCCGGCCTACAAGGACATTGCGGCCAAGCGTGCCGGCGATAAGGGTGCTGAAGCGGCGCTGACCGCGAAGATCAAGAATGGCAGCCAGGGCGAGTGGGGGCAGGTACCGATGCCGGCAAACAACGTGACCGACGCCGAAGCGGCGACGCTGGCCAAGTGGGTTCTCTCCCAGAAATAGGGTTTCAGGAGGCACGATGAAACGAAAGGCTGAATGAAAGCACTGACCCAGGAACAGATGCGCCGTCGCTGGATTGCCATTGGCGTCGTTGCTGTGGCCTATATCCTGTCTTTTTTTCAGCGTTTCGCGCCGGCTGGCATCGCGCCCGACCTGGCTGCCGCCTTCGAGACCTCTGCGGCTTCGCTGGGGGTGTTGGCGGCCACCTACTTTTACGTCTATACGGTCATGCAGATTCCGACCGGCATCCTCGTCGATACGCTGGGGCCGCGGCGGATTCTGGTACTGGGCGGGCTGGTTGGCGGGGCTGGCAGCTTCCTCTTCGGCATGGCGCCGACGCTCGAACTGGCGCTGGTCGGGCGGACGCTGATCGGACTGGGTGTGTCGGTGACCTTCATCGCCATGCTCAAGCTGATCGCCGTGTGGTTCGAGGAAAACCGGTTTGCGACCATGGTCGGCATCTGCATGCTGATCGGCAACCTCGGCTCGGTCCTGGCTGGCGCGCCGCTCTCGGCGGTGGCGCAGGCGACGGGCTGGCGCGGTGTGTTTATCGGCGTCGGATTTACCTCGCTCGTGCTGGCTGCGCTGTGCTGGCTGATCGTGCGCGATGCCCCGGAATCCGTCGAGTCTTCTCCCAAGCCCCGTTTCGACCGTACGGCGGTGTTGTCCAGTCTGCTTTCGGTTGTCAGGAATCGCAATACCTGGCCTGCCGCGCTGGTCAATACCGGGATGTCCGGCGCTTTTTTCACCTTTGCCGGTCTGTGGGCGACGCCGTATCTGATTCAGGTGCACGGGATGGCGCGCTCGGTGGCGACGACGCATCTGTCGCTGTGGTTCGGCGGTTTTGCCATTGGATGCCTGTTCATCGGCGGACTTTCTGACCGGCTCGGCCGGCGCAAACCGGTACTCATCGTCGTGTCGCATGTTTATGCGCTCATCTGGCTGGTGTTGTTGTCCTGCATCACCCTGCCGCTGTCGGCTTCCTATCTGCTGTTTGCGTTGCTGGGCCTCAGTACGGCTGGCTTCAGCCTGACCTGGGCTTGTTCGAAGGAAGTCAATCCGCCGCTTTTGTCCGGGATGTCGACCAGCGTTGCCAACATGGGCGGATTCCTCGCCGGTGCCCTGCTGCAGCCGCTTGTGGGCTGGGTCATGGACCTCGGCTGGAAGGGTGAGATGGTCAGCGGCGCGCGCATCTATGATGTCGAGGCCTGGCGCTATGGGGTGCTGGTGGTGACCATCTGCGCCATTCTTGGTGCGGCCTCCTGTTGGTGGATCAAGGAAACCCGCTGCCGGAACATCTGGCAGGCGTCGTGATGCCAACGGCGCTGTAGATAAAACACAATAAAATCAATGAATCAGAAGGCCGTGGCTTGTGCTTTGCTCATTAATTAGCGTATGCTTATATTTATGAGCACAAACATTCTTCGCCCTTTCGTTTTTAGCCTTTTTTTCGGGTTGACCGCAGCAATTGCCGCTGAGCCTTTGCCGGTCATCACCGTCAAGCCACATGCCGTCGATCTGGCCTTTCCGGCCGAATCGCTGGTTGAGGCCGTGCAGCAGGCGACGGTGGGTGCGCAGATCGCCGGCCGGGTTCTTGAAGTCAAGGCTGACGCCGGTCAGTCTGTCAAAAAGGGCGATGTGCTGATGCGCATCGACGCCCGCGAGGCGGCCGAAGCGGCACGCGCCGCCGAGGCGCAATACGCCAATGCCAAGGTCAGCTACGACCGGACGAAGAGTCTCGTCAGCCAGAAATTCATGAGTTCCGCCGCGCTCGACAAGGCCCGCGCCGATCTCGATGCCGCTGCCGCCAATCGCGCTGCCGCCGGCGCCGGCCAGAGCCACGCCACCATCGTCGCGCCGATGACCGGCATCATCGCCCGCCGCCACGCCGAAATGGGCGACATGGCAACGCCCGGCAAGCCGCTGTTCACGATTTATCAGCCGGGCACCCTGCGTGTCACGGCCAGTATTCCGCAATACCGCCTGAAGGCGATGCGTGATGTCAAAACGGCGCGCGTCGAGTTCCCCGAGTTGGGCAAATGGGTCGATGCGGTCAAGGTTCAGGTCCTGCCGACGGCTGATGCCGCGACGCATGTTTCGCAGGTCCGCGTTAACTTGCCGGATGTGCCGGAAGCGACGCCGGGCATGTTTGCCCGTGTGCATTTCGTCACCGGCCAGGCGGAAAAACTGACGGTGCCGGCCAGCGCCGTGCTGCGCCGTGGCGAAGTGGCGGCTGTTTATGTGCAGACGGCCGATAATCGTTTGTCGCTGCGCCAGTTGCGCCTCGGCGACGCCGTCGGGCAGGGCGAAATCGAGGTGCTCGCCGGTTTGTCGGCTGGTGACAAGGTGGTCACCGACCCGGTCAAGGCTGGCATCCAACTCAAGTCGGCAAACTAGGCCATGAGCCGCGATAACGGTCAGCTCGGAATCTCCGGGCGCATCGCCGCCGCCTTCCAGAATTCGCGGATGACGCCGCTGCTGGCGCTGGTCGCCTTCCTGATGGGGCTGTTCGCCACGCTCGTCACGCCGCGCGAGGAAGAACCGCAGATCGACGTGACCATGGCCGACGTGATGGTCGCCTTCCCCGGCGCCTCGGCCAAGGATGTCGAAAATCTTGTCGCCCGCCCCGGCGAACAGGTGCTGTCGCGCCTGCATGGTGTCGAGCACGTGTATTCCGCCTCGCGCCCTGGCATGGCGGTGATCACCGTGCAGTTCGACGTCGGCGTCAAATACAACGACGCGGTGCTTCGCCTTTACGACACCGTGAATTCGAACAGCGACTGGCTACCGGCCAACCTCGGCGTCATGGCACCGGTCATCAAGCCGCGCGGCATCGATGATGTGCCGATCGTCGCCCTGACTTTCTGGACCAAGGACGCGACCCGTTCCGCCTTCGACCTGCAGCAGGTGGCACGTGCCGTCGAGATCGAGCTCAAGCGCATCAAGGGCACGCGCGACATCTCGACCATCGGCGGCCCCGATCACGCCATCCGCGTGCTGATGGACGCCGAGCGGATGAATGCCTACGGCGTCACGCCGCAGGATATCGCCGGCGCGCTGAAGGTGTCGAATGCCCTGCAATCCTCCGGCAACCTGACCTTCGGCAACCGCGAGGTGCTCGTCCAGACCGGTACTTACCTCGAATCGGCCGCCGACGTGAAGCAGCTGGTCGTCGCCGTGCGCGGTGAGGCAGGTGCGCGCAAGCCCGTGTTCATGAGCGATGTGGCCACCATCGAAGATGGCCCGGACCAGCCGAAACGCTACACCTGGTTTGGTGACCAGAACGGCGAGTTCCCCGCTGTCACCATGCAGATATCCAAGCAGCCCGGCGTCAATGCGGCCGATGTCGCGACTGCCACGGTCAACCGGATAAATGACCTGAAAAACAAAGTCATCCCGGAAGGCATCGAAGTCACCGTAACGCGCAACTACGGCGAAACGGCGACCGAAAAGGCGCAGAAGCTGATCGGCAAGCTGATCTTCGCCACCGCCTTCGTCGTGCTGCTCGTCTTCTTCGCCCTGGGCAAACGCGAGGCGGTCATCGTCGGCGTCGCGGTGACCCTGACGCTGGCGGCAACGCTGTTCGCCTCCTGGGCCTGGGGCTTCACGTTGAACCGCGTGTCGCTGTTCGCGCTGATTTTTTCGATCGGCATCCTGGTCGACGACGCCATCGTGGTGGTGGAAAACATCCACCGCTGGCAGGGGCTGTACCCCGAAAAAAGCCTGTTCGACATCATCCCGCCGGCCGTCGATGAAGTGGGCGGCCCGACCATCCTGGCCACCCTGACCGTCATCGCCGCGCTGCTCCCGATGGCCTTCGTGAGCGGCCTGATGGGGCCGTACATGAGTCCGATCCCGATCAATTCGTCGATGGGCATGGCCATTTCGCTGGCTGTCGCCTTCGTCGTCACGCCCTGGCTGGCGGCGAGAATGATGAAGTCGCATGACAAGGGCCATGGAGAACACCAGCCGTCAAAGCTCGATGCCAAACTCGACAGCACCTTCCGCACACTGCTGACCCCGTTCCTTGATCCGATCAAGGGCGGCGCAGCGCGCGTCAAGCTGACCATCGCCATCATTCTGCTCATTCTCGGCTCGGTGTCGCTGGCCTATTTCCAGCTCGTCGTGCTGAAGATGCTGCCGCTCGACAACAAGAGCGAATTCCAGGTCATCCTCGACATGCCGGTTGGCACGCCACTGGAGGAAACGGCACGCGTGCTGCACGAAATTGGCGCCGAACTGGCGCTCGAGAAGGATGTCACCAACTATCAGGCCTACGCCGGTACGGCCAGCCCGATCAATTTCAACGGTCTGGTGCGTCAGTATTACCTGCGCGCCTTGCCGGAAAAGGGCGACATTCAGGTCAATCTTGCCGACAAGCATCACCGTTCGCGCTCCAGTCACCAAATCGCTACCGCCCTGCGCGACCGTGTCGAGGCCATCGGCAAGGCCAATGGCGGGGTTGCCAAGGTCGTCGAGGTGCCGCCCGGGCCGCCGGTCATGTCGCCCATCGTCGCCGAAATCTACGGCCCGGACATGAAGGGCCAGATGAGTGTCGGCAAGCAGGTGCGTCAGGCCTTCGAGACGACGAAAGACATTGTTGCGGTCGACGACTACATCGAGGCCGATTCGCGCAAGGTCGTCCTGCACGTGCTGCAAAGCAAGGCGGCGCAACTCGGCGTGGCGCAGAGCGACATCGTCGAGGTCGTCGGCATGGGGCTGGCCGGGCAGGATGTCACGCCAGCGCGCAATGCCGATTCCAAGTTCGAAATCCCGGTCCGCGTGACCTTGCCGGCCGAAAAACAATCCAGCCTCGATGCGCTGCTCAAGCTCCGTGTCCGCTCGCGTGACGGCCAACTGGTGCCGGTTTCCGAACTGGTTGAAGTACGCGATGCTGCCCGTGAAAAGGCCATCTACCACAAGGATCTGCTGCCGGTGGTCTATGTCGTCGGCGACATGGGCGGCAAGCTCGATTCGCCGCTTTACGGCATGTTCGATATCCGCAGCAAGATCAACGGCATGGAACTAAAGGAGGGCGGCACACTGGGCGAATGGTTCATTCGCCAGCCGAACGACCCGTATGCCGGCTACAGCGTCAAATGGGACGGCGAATGGAAGGTGACCTACGAAACCTTCCGCGACATGGGCATCGCCTACGGCGTCGGCCTGATCCTCATTTACCTGCTGGTCGTCGCCCACTTCGGCAGCTACCTCGTGCCACTCATCATCATGGCGCCGATCCCGCTGACCATCATCGGCGTCATGCCCGGCCACGCGCTGTTCGGCTCACAATTCACGGCCACCTCGATGATCGGCATGATCGCACTGGCCGGCATCATCGTCCGCAATTCCATCCTGCTCGTCGATTTCATCAAGCAGCAGGTGGCAACCGGCATGCCCTTCCGTGAGGCCGTCGTCCAGTCGGCCGCAGTGCGCGCCAAGCCCATCGCCCTGACCGCGCTGGCCGCCATGCTCGGCGCCATGTTCATCCTCGACGACCCGATCTTCAACGGTCTGGCCATCAGCCTGATCTTCGGCATCATGGTGTCGACCCTGCTGACCCTCGTCGTTATTCCCGTCCTTTACTTCGCAGCTTTCCGCAAGGAGCATCAATCATGACTATCGAACGCGTCATCCGCATCATGGCCGGCTTTTTCGTCCTGCTATCCCTCGCCCTCGGTTACCAGGGCAGCCCGATCTTCGTTTCGGAGTGGTTCCTCGCCTTTACGGCGTTTGTTGGTCTCAATTTGCTGCAAAGCGGCTTCACCGGCTTTTGTCCACCAGAAAAGCTGATGGAAAAAATGGGCATGAAGCGCAGCAACGGGAGTTGCGGAAGCTGAGTCATGCGTGACGAAATCATTTTTGGATCAAGGGCTAAGTTCGCGTCAGAAGTGCCTCGATATGAAATTTGATTTTTTCGCGAATCGGCTTTAGAAATTCTTCGTGACACATTGTTTTATTGGGGTAAACTGGCTTTGATATAACTAAAGGCTAAGTTACACCGTGCAGCAGATTCCGGCGTTCGCCGGCCGAAAACTTGTTTTGTTTGCCTTTGCGGCAATACTTCTGATTTGGGGCATCCTTGCCCTCGATTGGTGGTCAATCAATAGCCACTCGTCGTCAGAGCTGGACGGTTCTTCGGGCGAGTTCATGGGTGTGGATGCCCCGTCATGGGGTTTCCTGCTGTTCGCCATCGGCCTGGTTGCCACCCTGCTTATCGTCGAAGGCTGTCGCCTGTTGTTCGGCCTGCGTGAGCAGGCAAATCGCCAGTTTGCCCTGCAACGAAGGATGATCGACCACGCCGCCGAGGCGATGATCCTGACCGACGCCGCGCAGCGGATACTGACGGTCAATGCGGCTTTCGAGCAGACCACCGGATACCGGGCTAGCGAGGTGCTCGGACTGACGCCGACCAAGCTCTGCGAGGAGCATCATGGCCTGAACTTCCATCGCAATGTCTGGGATTTCGTCGCCGAGCACGGTCACTGGGAAGGCGAAATCTGGGATAGGCGCAAGGATGGCTCGATCTATCCGAAGCAAATGCGCATTGCGGCAATTTACGATGATGCCGGGCTGATTACACATTTTGTCGCCACCTTTGCCGATATCAGCGAAACCAAGGCTCAGGCGGAACGCTTTGACTACCTGGCGCATCACGATCAGCTGACCAACCTGCCAAACCGTCTGGCGCTCGACAGCCACCTCGATGCGCTGCTCGATGGGGCTGTGCCCGGTATCAACCGCCTGGCGTTGATGATCATCGACCTCGATAATTTCAAGACGGTGAATGATTCATTGGGCCATCATTCCGGCGACCGGCTCCTGGCTGAACTGGCGCGCCGCATGGGGGCGGAAATGGACCGCTCAACGCGTTTGTTCCGCCTCGGTGGTGACGAGTTCGTCGTCGTCTTCGATCAGCTTGATCGCGACAACGCGGTTGTCGTGCTGGTTGATCGTCTGGTCTCGGTCATCGGCCTCCCCTGCGAGATCGATGGCCATTCTCTGCACATCACGCCCTCGATCGGTATCAGCCTCTATCCCGAACATGGCCGGGACGGACTGACCCTGATCCGCAATGCCGATGCGGCAATGTACGCAGCCAAGGCTGCCGGCCGTCACAATTACAAGTTCTTTGCCGACTCGATGAATGCCGCCGCGAACAAGCGCCTGCATCTGGAGAGCGAATTGTGGCGGGCGCTGGCCGAGAACCAGCTGGTGCTTCATTACCAGCCGCAGATCGACTTGCTGAACGGCAAAGTGGTGGGTGTCGAGGCGCTCGTGCGCTGGGCCCACCCGGTACGCGGCATGATCGCCCCGGCCGACTTCATCCCGGTGGCCGAAGAGTGCGGGCTGATCCTGCAGCTTGGGCACTGGGTGTTGCTGACGGCGTGCCGGCAGGTCAGAGCCTGGCTCGATGCCGGGATCGACATGGGTGAAATGGCCGTCAATATTTCAGCACACCAGTTCCGTCAGCCCGATTTCGTGCAGACGGTAAGGGGGATTCTGGCCGAAACAGGCTTGCCGGCCGATCGGCTGGAACTGGAGATTACTGAAAGTACCGTCATGCACGGGGTTGATGCGGCGATCCAGACGCTGGCCCAACTCAAGGCCATGGGTGTCCGTCTGGCCATCGACGATTTTGGCACGGGTTACTCGTCGCTATCCTACCTGCGCCGCTTCCCGCTGGATCGCCTGAAAATAGACCGCTCTTTCCTGGCTGACGTGGATACCGATCCGGAGGCCGCTTCGTTGGTCACTTCCATTGTCATGCTCGGTCGTTCACTTGGCCTGCAACTGGTGGCCGAGGGGGTCGAGAATTTCGCCCAGGCCGAATTCCTGCGCACACTCGAATGCGAGCGCGTCCAGGGCTTCCATTTCTACCAGCCGGTGTCGGCCGACGAGGTCATCGGTTTTGGCCGCTGCGAAGACTACGCTGTGCTCCCCGCCTGATCTGACTTGACCCGCAGGCGTGGGGGCCTAAAATTCAAGCCTTTACGACACGGAGTTGAGCATGAAAATTGGATTTATCGGCCTCGGCATCATGGGGCGCCCGATGGCGCTCAACCTCATCAAAGGTGGCCATGCCGTCACCGTCTGGGCGCGCCGCGCCGAATCCATGCAGCCGCTGCTTGACGCAGGGGCCAATGGCGCCGCCAGCCCGGCCGAAGCCGCCCGCGGCAACGAACTGGTTATTTCCATGGTGGCCGACGCGCCCGACGTTGCCGAAGTCATGCGCGGGGTCGCCAGCATCGGGCAGGCCGGGTTGGTCGCCGTCGATATGAGCACCATCGCGCCGGCTGCGGCGCGGAAAATCGGCGAAGACCTCGCCGCAGCCGGTGTCGACTTCATGGATGCACCGGTGTCCGGCGGTGAAGTCGGCGCCATTGCTGGCACCCTGTCGATCATGGCTGGCGGTTCCGAAGCGGCCTTTGCACGTGCAAAGCCGGCTTTTGAATGCATGGGCAAGAACATCGTGCACGTCGGCGCCAGCGGGGCAGGGCAGGTCACCAAGGCGGCCAACCAGATCGTGACTGGCATGGGCGTGCTGGCGGTGGCCGAGGCCTTTGCTTTTGCGGCCAAAAACGGCGTTGACCGTGGCAAGGTGCGCGAGGCGCTACTTGGCGGCTTTGCCTACTCGAAAATTCTTGAAAACCACGGCCAGCGCATGCTCGACCGCAATTTCAAGCCGGGTTTCAAGAGCTGGATGCATGAAAAGGATCTGAACATCGTCATGCAGACGGCGCACGAACTGGGCCTTTGCCTGCCCGGTTCGGCGGCGACGGCGCAGATGTTCAGTGCCATGGTCGGTTCCGGCATGGGCGAAGACGACTCGATTGCCGTGCTCAAATTGCTTGAGCGCTTGTCGGGGCAGGAATGAAGTTAGGCTTCATCGGCCTCGGTGCCATGGGGCGCCCGATGGCGCTGCATCTGCAACGGGCTGGCCATGAACTGGCTGTCTGGGCACGACGCCCGGAGAGCATTGGCGATCTGTCGGTAAGCATCTGCGCTACGCCGGCCGAATTGGGGCGTTGCTGCGAAGTGGTGTTCACGGTGATCACCTCGAGTGCCGACGTCGAAGGTGTTGCGCTCGGCAAGGATGGCCTGATTGAGGGCATGGCGCCCGGTTCGGTGCTGGTCGATTGCTCGACCATTGCGCCCGATGCGGCGCGGCATATCGCTGAAAAGCTTGGCGAAAAAGGCATTCATTTTCTTGATGCGCCCGTTTCCGGCGGTGAGCAGGGCGCCATCGACGCCACGCTGGCCATCATGGCCGGCGGCGATGCGGCGGTGCTCGACCGCGTGCGGCCGCTGCTCGACTGTCTGGGCAAGCGCATCGTTCATATCGGCCCGAATGGCGCCGGGCAGGTGGCCAAGGCTTGCAATCAGATGATCATGGTCGCCGCCATCGAAGCGGCTGCCGAGGCGATGCGGCTGGCGGCCGCCGCAGGGGTCGATTGCGGCAAGGTCAGGCAGGCTTTGTCCGGTGGCTCGGCCGCTTCCCGCGTGCTCGATGTCATGGGCGAGCGCATGGTTCGCCGGGATTTTTCGGCGGGCATCGAAGCCCGCCTGCATCACAAGGATTTCGGTTTGGTTCTTGAGGCGGCCCGGCAAAGTGGTGTGCCCGTGCCGCTTGCGGCGGCCGTCGCCCAGCAGCTCAATGCGCTGATGGCGCAGGGCTGGGGGCGGGACGACACGTCTTCATTGCTGCGCGTTCTGGAGCTGGCATGAGTCAGATCGCGCAACTCTCCGAAGCGGAAATCGAAGAGCGTTTCCATGTTGTCGGCACGCGGCCGATCGCCTTTCTGCTCGGCGGCTATGCCCGGACAAACGATCAGTTTTCTGTCTCGTTTGGCGGTGAGGAGATGATGCTCACGACGCTGCTCATTGCCCAGCCGGATCGAAATCTGCTCGTTTTTGATTGCAGCGGCAGCGCCGATATCAATCGGCGTTTTCTGCAAAGCAGCCACAACGTGTTTGCCGGGCGTCCCGGTGGTATCCATGTGCAATTCACCACCGGGCGGGCCTCGGAGATGATCTATGGTGGCAGCAAGGCGTTTTCGGTGGCCTTGCCGAAACACGTTGTTCGCCTGCAACGCCGCGACACGTTCCGGATCGAAACGCCACGTGGCAAACCGCTTCAGTTCTTCGGTCGTCTGGCCAGCGGAAAGTTGCTCAACTTCCCGGCACATGACATCTCCGTGGCCGGGCTAGGCATGACTGCTTTGGCCCTGCCCGATGGCCTGGCACCGGGAGACCGGCTGGACAATTGCCATTTTGCCCTGCCCGAAGACGAGCACGAGTTGTTCTTCAGCGCGATGGTCCGCCATGTCACGCCGCAGGTCGGACGAACCGGTCAGCAGCAATGGCGGATCGGCCTGCATGTCGAGAACATGCCGGGCGTCGAGGAAAGTCGTATCCAGCGCTATATCGCCAAGGTTGAACGCGAGCGGCACGAACTGCTTGCCTAGCTGGTGAGCGTCGTGGTCTGCCAAGCAGACCGCTAGCAAATGTCGCAGCGATGAATCTCGACTGTGGCGTGGACAATTTCTTCATGTACGGCGAGCGCTTCGCGGATATGCATGGGGGTCAGCGTCTCGTCATGGGTCAGCAGGCTCAGCGCGCAGGCGTAAGCGCCGGTGCCGACGCGCCAGACGTGGAGGTCGGTCAGTTCGGTCTGGCCAGCCGAGGGTAGCTGCGCGATGACCTCGCGAATTTCTGCGACGACCGGGTGATCCATCTCACGGTCGAGCAGGACACGGCTGCTCTGCACGATGAGGTTTTTCGCCCACAGCGCAACCAGCACGGCACCGACGATGCCGGTCGCCGGGTCGAGCCAGGCCCAGCCGTAGAACCAGCCGCCGGCCAGCGCGGCGATCGCGAGGACCGAGGTGGCGGCATCGGTGACGACGTGGATGTAGGCCGCCTTCAGATTGAGGTCGTGGTGATGATCGTGGCCGTGATCATGGTGGTGATGGCCATGCCCATGATCGTGCCCGTGGTCGTGGGCGTTGCCGAGAATCAGCGCGCAGACGAGGTTGACCACGAGGCCGAGGACGGCGACGGCCATGGCTTCCTGATAGTGAATTTCCTGCGGCGACCACAGCCGTTCGAGCGAGCCGATGACCATGGCGGCGGCGACGCCGAGCAGGAAGATGGCGCTCGTATAGCTGGCCAGCACCTCGATTTTCCAGGTGCCGAAGGCAAAGCTCGGGTCGGCGGCGTACTTGCGTGCCGCGCTGTAGGCGAAGGCGGAGAGGCCGATGGCCAGGGCGTGCGAGCTCATGTGCCAGCCGTCGGCCAGCACGGCCATCGAATTGAACCACCAGCCGGCGACAATCTCGACCAGCATGGTGGCGATGGTGATCCACATGACGAGGCGCGTGCCGCGTTCGGCCGCGGCGTTGCCGGCCGAGTAGCTATGGTTGTGTGCCCAGCGGCTCAGGTCGTGACGTTTGTCGTCCATGCTGATCATTGCTGGCCGTAGCCCGCGAATTTTTCCAGCACGGCGGCCATTTCTTCGGCCGAGAGCAGCACCGGCTGGCCGAGCTGGCAGGCACGCCAGTATTGCTCGCAGAGTTCTTCGAGTTCGATGGCCAGGGCCAATGCCTCGTCGAGGTCGCGCCCGGCCACGAGCATGCCGTGATTGGCCAGCAGGCAGGCTTTGCGCCCGGTCATGGCGGCCATTGCTGCGGTCGACAGCGTTTCCGAGCCGAAAATGGAATACTCGGCGCAACGGATGGTGTCGCCGCCGAAGCGGGCGATCATGTAGTGGAACGGAGGAATGTCGAGGCGCAGGCAGGCCAGGCTCACGGCAAACGGCGAATGGGCGTGCAGCACGGCGCCGACTTCGGGGCGACTGGCGTAGAGGTCGCGGTGGAGGCGCCATTCGGACGACGGCTTGCGGCTGCCGACGTGCGAGCCATCGAGCGCCATGCGCGGAATGTCGTCTTCGTGCAAGCTGTCGTAGGCCATGCCCGTTGGCGTGATGTAGAAGCCGTCGCCGCTGCGCACGCTGACGTTGCCGGCGGTGCTGCGATTGAGGCCGGCCGGCTGCATGGCGCGGGCCGTGGCGATCAGTTCGGCGCGCAGGTCAGCCACGGGCTTCCTCCGGGTAGAGTGCCAGCAGGCCCTCGCGGCTGGCCGGGCAGACGCCGCGTTCGGTGATGATGGCCTTGACCAGCCAGTTCGGCGTTACGTCGAAGGCCGGGTTGGCGACGTCCTCGCCGGCCGATAGCTGGCGCAGGGCGGTGGGTTGGGCGTGGTGGTCGAGGCCATGGACGAAGCGGAATTCGTCGCCATCGCGTTCCTCGATGGGAATGTCGGCGCCGTCGGGGCAGGCGAAATCGAGGGTCGAGCGCGGCGCGGCGACGTAGAAAGGAATGCCGTTGTCGGCGCAGGCCAGCGCCTTGAGATAGGTGCCGATCTTGTTGGCGACGTCGCCGTTGGCGGCAATGCGGTCGGCGCCGACGATCACGGCATCGACCTTGCCGGCGCGCATGAGCAGGCCGGCGGCGTTGTCGGCGATCAGCGTGTGCGGCACACCGTGCTGTTCGAGTTCCCAGGCGGTGAGCAGGCCCTGGTTGCGGGGCCGGGTTTCGGAAACCCAGACATGCACCGGCACGCCGGCATCGTGCGCGGCGTAGATCGGCGACAGCGCCGTGCCGTGGTCCACCGTGGCCAGCCAGCCGGCGTTGCAGTGGGTCATGATGTTGAGCGTCTGGCCATCGGCGACGATCAGCTCGTTCCACAGCTTGAGGCCGTGCTGGCCGATGGCTGCATTCTGCGCGACGTCTTCCTCGGCAATGGCGGCGGCTTCGGTCCAGGCCGCTGCACAACGCTGTTCAGCCGACAACGGACGGAGCACACTTTCCATGCGCGTCAGCGCCCAATGCAGATTGACCGCCGTCGGGCGCGTCGACCGCAGCAACGCAGCAGCCTCGGCCAGACGAGCATCGGAAGCCTCAAAGTCGAGCGCGATGGCCAGCCCGTAGGCGGCGGTGGCGCCGATCAGTGGCGCGCCGCGCACCTGCATGGCGCGGATGGCGTGCGCCGCCTCTTCCAGCGTCGCGACGCGAACCCAGTGCAGTGCGTGCGGCAGGCGGGTCTGGTCGATGATGTCGATGGCGCGCTGTTCAGGATGGGCGCGCAGGGTGCGGGTGGGGGTGCCGTCGATGTTCATGGTGCGCATTGTGGCATAGTGGCTTCTTCCAAAACACCCGCCAGCGCCATGGAATCCACTGTTCGCATCGACTCCCGCTTCCCGGATATGGGGACAACCATCTTCACCGTCATGAGCCGCCTGGCGACGGAGTGCGGGGCGGTCAACCTGTCGCAGGGCTTCCCGGATTTTCAGGCCGAGCCGGCGCTGTTTGACGCGGTGCATCGCCACATGCTGGCCGGGCGTAACCAGTACGCGCCGATGGCCGGCATGCCTGAGTTGCGGCAGGCCATCGTCGACAAGGTGGCAGCGCTCTATGGCGTTCGTTACGACGTCGAGTCTGAGGTGACCGTGACGGCCGGGGCGACGCAGGCCATCTTCACGGCCATCGCCGCCTTCGTGCGGCCGGGCGACGAGGTGATCGTCTTCGAGCCGGTCTACGACTCCTACGTGCCGGCCATTGAGACGGTGGGTGGCACGGCGGTTTACGCCCAGCTGACCTTCCCCGATTACGTGCCGGACTGGGATCAGGTGGCGCGCCTGATCACACCGAAAACGCGGATGATCATCGTCAATTCGCCGCACAACCCGACAGGTAGCCTGTTCTCCACGGTCGACCGGGAAAAACTCGCCAAATTGATATCCGGCACCAACATCGTCGTGCTTTCCGACGAGGTCACGAGCACATCCTGTTCGATGGCGAACAGCACGCCAGCCTGTGTGCGCATCCCGAACTGGCAGCGCGCAGCATCGTCGTCTCGAGCTTCGGCAAGACTTACCACATCACTGGCTGGAAGATCGGCTACGTCGTCGGCCCGGCAGCGCTCATGGCCGAGTTCCGCAAGGTGCACCAGTTCAACGTTTTCACCGTGCACACGCCGTCGCAGCTGGCGCTTGCCGAGTATATGCAGGACGCCGGGCGCCATCTTCGGCTGGCTGCCTTCTATGAGGAAAAACGTGATTTCTTCCGCCAGTTGTTGGCCGCGACACCTTTCGAATTGCTGCCCTGTCGCGGCACCTATTTTCAGCTGGCGCGCTATGACCGCATTTCGGATTTGCCCGACCGGGCCTTTGCCGAATGGATGACACGCGACGTTGGCGTTGCCGTCATTCCGGTTTCGGCTTTCTATGCCAACGGGCGTGATGACCGGGTTGTTCGCTTCTGTTTTGCCAAGCAGGAAAGCACGCTCAGGGCTGCCGCAGAGCGCTTGTGTAAAGCATTGTAATGAAAAATGAATTTATGAAAAATGCTTGACCATAAAGCTCGGGTAAGCGAATAATCGCCCGGTCAAAACGCTATTTGGGAGAACAACAATGGGAATGGTGCAAGAATTCAAGGAATTTGCCGTCAAGGGCAACGCGATGGATCTGGCGGTCGGTGTCATCATTGGTGGTGCCTTCGGCAAGATCGTCGACTCCATCGTCGGCGACCTGATCATGCCCTTGGTCAGCCGCATTGTGGGCAAGATCGATTTCTCCAACCTGTTCGTTATCCTGGGCGATAACCCGAGCAATCTCGTCGCGCTGGCTGACATCAAGAAGGCGGGCATTCCGGTTTTTGCCTATGGTTCCTTCCTGACCATTCTGGTGAACTTCATCATTCTGGCCTTCATCATCTTCATGATGGTCAAGCAGATGAACCGCATGCGCAACGAAGCGCCCGCGCCGGAACCGGAAGCCCCGGCTACGCCGGAAGATGTCGTGTTGCTGCGCGAAATTCGCGATTCGCTGAAGAAATAAAATTTCTTGCAGCCGAAAAAAAGCCGCCTTCGGGCGGCTTTTTTGTTGTCCGGACTTGGTGGCTAATTCGCGAAAACAGCTTTCCAGAGGTCGTTGACCGCAGCAACGTGCTGCTCGATCCCCTCGCGTGGAATCGGTGCCTTGGGGAAGGCTGACAGGCGCTTTGCATGTTGCAGTCGGCGGTATTCGCGGTAGGCATTGCCGACGGCCTCGGCTTGCTGCGGGTCGATCAGGCCCAGTTCGCCGGCCATGCGCAGCAATGCGATGTTGCCGAGATTGCCGGTCAGGCTGGCGTGCTGGTGGGCGTAGCCCAAAACCAGGTACTGGACGATGAATTCGACGTCGATGATGCCGCCGGCGTCGTGCTTCAAGGCGAATTCGGTTTCGCTTTTGAGGGCATGGGCGTCATACATTTTGTGCCGCATGGCAACGACTTCTTCCTTGAGCTTGGCCAACTCGCGTGGCAGGCGCAGGATTTCGCAGCGGATTTCCTCGAAGCGCCGGCCAACGTCGGGATCGCCAGCGCAGAAGCGGGCGCGCGTCAGCGCCTGGTGTTCCCAGGTCCAGGCGTTTTTCAGTTCGTAGTCGCGGAAGGACTCGACCGAGACGGCCAGCAGGCCGGAGTCGCCGTTCGGGCGCAGGCGCAGGTCGGTTTCGAACAGGATCCCGGCCGGTGTCTGGCTGGATAACCATGAGTTGAGACGCTGGCCAAGGCGGGTGTAGTTTTCCGGCGCATCTTGGTCATCGTCGTCGTATAGATAAACGAGGTCGAGGTCGGAGGCGTAGCCGAGTTCCTTGCCGCCCATCTTGCCGTAGCCGATGACGGCGAATTTCGGCGTTTCGCAATGGCGGTTCCGGATCTTGGTCCAGACCAGCGGCAGGGTTTCCTGAACGATGGTATCGGCCAGTTCGGTCAGGTGGTCGGAAAGGCGTTCGATGGTTTGCAGGCCGGCCAGATCCTGCGCCAGAAGCCGGAATACCTGGCCGTGGTGCATCTCGCGCAGGATGTCCATTTCTCGCTCGGTGTCGTCGGCATGCTGGGCCAGATTGTCGCGCAGGATTTCGCGGAAGCCGGTCCAGTCCGTGGCGATTTCGTAGAGCCGCGGGTCGAGCAGTTCGTCGAGAAGCAGCGGGTGGCGGTTCAGGTAATCGGCCGCCCAGTTCGAGGCGCACATCATGTCGGCAACGCGGCGCAGCGCCATCGGGTATTGCTGGAGCAGCGCGAGGTAGGAGCCGCGGCGGGCAATGCCTTCGAGAAAGCTCAGGCCGCGGGTGAGCGTCGTGTCGGGTGCGGGCGTCGCACCGGCTGCTTCGATCAGGCGCGGCCCGACGGCGTCGAGGCGGGCGCGGTTCGTCGCCGGAAGTTGCAGGTAACGGCTTGACGCACGCAGTTCGGCCAGGCGGGCGATGGCTTCCTTCGGCTGGCGGTAGCCCAGATTGCCGAAGGACTCGATGGCCGTGTCTTCGTCGAGTTGCCCTTGCCACAGGCCGGTCAGCGGGTGGTCGCCCGCCTCCGGGTCGGAGAAAATGGCGCCGAAGTGCCGGCTGACCTTGTCGCGGTGCTGGTCGAGTACGGCCAGCATGGCTGGCCAGTCGGGGAATTCCATGCTGACGGCGATAGTCTGTCGATTGTCGGCATCGATGGGGAGCATGTGCGTCTGCTTGTCCTCGACGTACTGCAGCCGGTGTTCGAGGCGGCGCAGGAAAACGTAGGCCTCGCGCAACTCCTGCTCGGTTTCCGCCGGGATAAGCTTGCGGTCGACGAGCAGCTTGAGCAAGGAAAGCGTCGGCCGGATCTGCAGTGCCGGGTCGCGGCCACCGCGGATAAGCTGGAAAACCTGGGCCATGAATTCGATTTCGCGGATGCCGCCCGGGCCGAGCTTGACATGATCCGCCATGTCCTTGCGTGCCACTTCGCGGCTGATCTGGGCGTGCAGGTCGCGCATGGCGTTGATGGCGCCGAAGTCGAGGTACTTGCGGAAGACGAAAGGCCGGGCCACCTTCTGCATGGCCGTGACCCAACGCTCCTGCAGGTTGCTGCCGGCGTTCATGGTGCGGCCCTTGATCCAGGCATAGCGCTCCCATTCGCGGCCCTGGGTGATGAAATAATTTTCCAGGGCATCGAGCGAACAAACCAGCGGGCCGGAATCGCCATTCGGGCGCAGGCGCATGTCGACGCGGAAAACCTGGCCATCGGCGGTCAAGTCGCCCAGCGCGCCGATGATGCGCTTGCCGAGGCGGGTGAAGAAATCGAAGTTCTCGATGCTCTTCGGGCCGACCGTATCGCCATCTTCCGGGTAAATGAAGATGTAATCGACGTCGGAAGACACGTTGAGCTCGCGCCCGCCGAGCTTGCCCATGCCGATGATCATCAGGCGTTGAGGGTGGCCGGCCTTGTCGAGCGGTTCCCCGTAGGTAGTGACGAGTTGGCGGTGATAGTGCTCAAGGGCGAAGTTGGTCGTCACGTCAGCGAGCTGGGTCATGCATTCGACGATCTCGCTGAGTGGCGCCAGACCGCAAAGGTCGCGCAGGACAAGATGGGCCATGGCACGGTGGCGAAGCCGGCGCAGGGTGGTTTTGACCGCATCGTCGTTGGCAAACTCCCGACGTAGCGGGGCTTGCAGCATGGCTTCGGTGAACGGCTGCTCCCAGGTGGCGAGCAGCTCGGGAATCAGTTCCGGGTGCGCCTGCAGCATATTGGCGAGATAACGGCTGTGGTGCACAGCCGCTTGCCAGCGGGGGTCGAGGGTGGTGTCCATGATGGTCCGTCGGCAGCTTGGCCGAAAAGGTAGAATGTCGTTTTTATCGAGTACCCAATTGTAGTGATCAATTCCCCCCTCTGGCAAAGTGGTTTGACGCGTGAGTGAGCCGCTGCACCCAAAGTCCCCAGTGATTCCGCCCGATGTGCGCGTTGCGCTCTATCACCGCTTGCATTGGCTGTGGCCGCTGCTGACCGGGCGCAGCATCCGCATTCTCGGCTGGGGGCTGTTTGCCGCCTGGTTGGCTTTTGCCATTCTGGTGTTGGCCTTGCGCTACGCCGTGCTGCCCAAAATTGGCGAATACCAGGGCGCGATCGAGCAGGCGGCGAGCAAGGCCGTCGGCCAGCCAGTCAGAATCGGCCGGATTGAGGCGCGCTGGCAGGGGCTGAATCCCGATCTGGTGCTCGACGATGTGGTCATTGCCGATCAACAAGGGGCGCCGGTTTTTACGCTGGCCCGTGTCGAAGGCGTGCTGTCCTGGCAGACCCTGTGGCGTCTGCGGCCGACCCTCTCCCTCCTGGCTTTCGATGGCCCGGTGCTGCATGTCCGGCGCGATACCAACGGCAAGATTACGGTGGCCGGCGTCGATGCCGAGGGCGAAAGCGATCCGGCCTTTGCCGAATGGGTGCTGGAGCAAAAGCGCATCCGCATCCGGGATGCGACGATTGTCTGGGATGACCGCTTGCGCAAGGCGCCGCCGCTGGTTCTCGAAGACCTGCAGTTTGCCCTCGACAACAGCGGACGCCGGCACCGTTTTGGCCTGTCTGCGGCACCGCCCGACGAACTGGCTGCCCGAATTGATATTCGTGGCGAGGTCAAGGGCGACCTCGGCGAAGCGCTCGAGCATCTGTCCGGGGAAATTTTTGTCGAGCTCGACTACGCCGACCTCGCCGGCTGGCGGGCCTGGGTCGATTATCCCGTGCATCTGCCACAGGGGCGGGGTGCCCTTCGCATCTGGGGCGATCTCGACGACGGCGCCGGCAAGCTGACAGCCGACGTGGCGCTCGAGGAGTTGCGCATCCGCCTCGGGCGCAAGCTGCCCGAACTCGATCTGGCCAGCATGCGCGGCCGTCTCGAAGGGCGTTACAAGGCCAATGAGTGGGCGGTAGCCGGACACAAGATTGAATTGCAGACCGTGGATGGCATCCGCATCGCACCCACCGATTTCAAGGTCGAGTGGCGGCAGGATGCTGAAACTGCTGCGGTCAACGGCAATACCAGTGCCAGTTTCCTCGATCTGGCGGTGCTCAGCCGGCTGGCTTCGTATTTGCCGCTGGATGCGCAGAGTCGCGAACTGCTGATTCGCCACCGGCCGCAGGGGCAGATTGCCCAATTGAAGGCCAGCTGGACGCTGGCCGGCGAGGCCCTGACGCGCTACAGCCTGAAGGCGGGTTTCCGCGACATGGGTATCAGGGCTGATGGTATTTTCCCCGGTGCCGGGGGCGTTTCGGGAACGGTTGACCTGACGGAAAAAGGCGGTGACCTGAGGCTGGATTCCGGCGTTTCCAGCTTGTCCCTGCCGGCGATTTTTCCCGAGCCGGATATTGCGCTCGATGCGCTGAAGGTCAAGGCGAGCTGGAAAAATTCGCCGCAAGGGACCGACATCAAGCTCGACAAACTTGAATTCGCTGGCCCGGATGCCGCTGGCTCGGCGCAGGGAACGTATCGCTACACCGGCGAGGGGCCGGGGGAAATTGACTTGACGGCCAGTGTCGAACGGGGCGAAGGGACTGCTGTCTGGCGCTACATGCCGCACGCCGTCAATGCCGCCGCACGCAACTGGATCCGCCGTGGCATCGTCGGGGGGCGCGGTTACGACGGCAAGCTGATTCTCAAGGGTAATCTGAAGGACTTTCCGTTCCGCGATGGCAAGGGTGGCAAGTTCATCGTCACCGCCAAGGCGAGCGGTGCCAAGGTCGATTATGCGGATGGCTGGCCGGCCATTGACGACATCGATGCCGACATGAGCTTCGATACCGGCATGCGGATCAAGGCCAGCAAGGGCCGCATCCTTGGCGCGTCGCTGGCTGACGTCAAGGTGGATATCCCGGATTTCGAGTCGCATGAGGAAATGTTGCTGGTGCGCGGCATGGCGCTCGGGCCGACCAGCGAGTTCTTCAAGTTCATCGAGCAAAGCCCGGTGGCTGAACAGATTGATCGCTTCACAGATGGCATGAAGGCCGTTGGCAATGGCAGCCTGAATCTGGAGCTGGATATTCCGCTCCGCCACGCGAACGATACCAAGGTCCGTGGCGACTATCGTTTCCAGAACAACCAGCTGCAGCCGCTGGCCGGGTTGCCGATGCTGACGCAGGTCAATGGGCGTCTTCTGATAACGGAAAATACCGTCTCGGCAAAGGATATCGCCGGCCAGGTTTTCGGCGGTCCGCTCAAGGTGCAGGTCCGGAGCGCCGGCGACAACGTGGGCGTGGTCGCCACCGGCACAGCCGGCATTGGCGAGGTGAGCAAGCATTTCGGCTGGCCGCTGATCAACCATCTGAGCGGCAGTGCTGCCTGGAAGGCCGACATCAACATTCGCCGGCGCAATGCCGATGTGGTGGTCGAATCGGACCTGCTCGGCATCAGCTCGCCGCTACCTGAACCCCTGAACAAGAATGCGACGATGCCGCTCGCCCTGCGCATCGAGCGGACTGCGCCGGATGCTCAGCGCGAGCAGTATCGGATCACACTCGGCAAGGTGGCTCAGGGTTTGATCGTGCGCAAGGGTGAGAGCTGGGAGCGGGGCGTTTTCGCCGTTGGCGATGCCGAGCCACGCCTGCCGGACAAGGGCTTGGCCGTGCGTGTGGCGACGTCGCGCATCGATGCCGACGCCTGGAAGAATTTCCTGCCCGAAGGGACGAACGGCGGCGGCGATGCGAGCGGCCTTGCACTCAATGTCGTGACGCTCAAAACACCGCAACTGCACCTCTTTGATCGTGACTACAGCCAGGTTGATGTCAGCCTGCGTCCGCGCGATGGGGGCTGGCAGATCGGCCTGAATACCCGCGAGGCGGTCGGCGATGTTTTCTGGAAGAGCGCTGGCGAGGGCTGGGTCGAGGGCAGCTTCAAGCGGCTTGTGGTTCGTCCGTCGGCTGAAGCAGTAGATGGCACCTCGTCGCTGATCAATACATTGCCCGGCATGAGTCTGTCGGTCGATGATTTCTACGTCGGCGAGCGGGCGCTGGGCCGGCTGGAACTGAAGGCGCGCAACGACAAGGGCGCCTGGCATCTCGATACGCTGAGCCTTGAGAACCCAGATGGCGGCTTGAAAGGCAAGGGAATCTGGGTCAATACCGGACGCAACCAGACACGGCTCGATTTCGAGTTGACGGCCAAGGATGCCGGCAAGCTGCTGGACCGTCTCGGCTATGCCGACACCGTGCGCCGGGGCAAGGCAAAAATGACCGGCGATCTGCTGTGGAATGGGCCGCTGACCAGCATTCACTATCCATCGTTGACCGGGCAACTGAAAATCGAGGCCGAAAAAGGCCAGTTCAACAAGCTTGAACCCGGTGTCGGCAAGTTGCTTGGCCTGATCTCCCTGCAATCATTGCCGCGCCGGCTGACGCTCGATTTTCGCGATATTTTCAGTGACGGACTGGCGTTCGACAGCATCGACGGCAAGCTGTCGGTGCGCAAGGGCGTGATGCGAACCGTTGAGCCGTTGCGTATCAGTGGTCCGGCAGCGCAGATCGAGATGCAGGGTGAAACCGATCTCAAGGCCGAAACACAGGACATGCAGGTGGTTGTTCGCCCCGAGATCGGTGGCCTCGCTGCCGTCGGTGCGGCGGCACTGGTCAATCCGGTGATCGGAGCTGCTGCGCTGGTGGCCAATACGGTGCTGCAAAAACCGCTCAACCGGCTGTTCAGCTACCGCTATCATGTGACGGGAACCTGGGCTGATCCCAAGGTCGACAAGGCCGGCGAATCGGTACAGGAACTCCAGCCGAAGCAGGATGACGAAAGCGCCCCGGGGAAAACAAACCTTGAGCAAGCAGAATTGCCGTATCGCCGCCGTGCAGATGATTTCCGGACCACGGGTTGCCGATAATCTGGCCACAGCAGGTCGGCTTGTCGCCGAAGCTGTCGGGCAGGGGGCTCAGATGGTGGCCTTGCCCGAATATTTTCCGATTATTGGCGCGGCCGACGCGGACCGCGTGCGGGCGCGCGAGGAATTTGGCGGCGGGCCTGTCCAGCCTGGCTGGCCGAAACGGCGCAGCGCCATGGCATCTGGCTGTTTGCCGGCTCCATCCCGTTGGCCGCCAGTAGTCCGGACAAGATGCGTAATGCCAGCCTGGTCTTCAACCCGGCGGGCGAATGTGTCGCGCGCTACGACAAGATTCATCTGTTCGGTTTCAGGAAGGACGACGAGTCCTACGACGAGGCCAGCTTCATTGAGCCGGGCGACATGCCGGTCGCGGTTGACACGCCGTTCGGCAAGATTGCCCTGTCGATCTGCTACGACCTGCGTTTTCCCGAGTTGTACCGGGTGCTCGCGCCGGTTGACCTGATCCTCGTGCCGGCCGCCTTCACCGAAACGACGGGCAAGGCGCACTGGGAAATTTTGCTGCGCGCCCGAGCCATCGAGAACCAGTGTTATCTTCTCGCTGTAGGACAGGGCGGGCGCCATGAAAATGGTCGCATGACGCACGGCAACAGCATGATCATCGACCCGTGGGGCGATATTCTCGACCGTAAATTGAAGGGGCCGGGCGTCGTCATCGCTGACCTCGATCACCAGCGCATTGCCGACATTCGCGCGAGCCTGCCGGCACTTGCACACCGCAAACTTTAAGGATGCTTTCATGACTCAAATCAGCGCGTTGGCCCAGGCCGAATCCCTGCTGCTGGCCCCTTCTCGCTCACCGAGGGCGACCTGTCGCGAACGTTCGGCCGGATACTGACGCATCAGGTCGATTACGCCGATCTCTATTTTCAGTACTCGCGTTCCGAGGCCTGGAGTCTCGACGAGGGTATCGTCAAGTCGGGCAGCTTCAACATCGACCAGGGCGTTGGCGTGCGGGCCATCTCGGGCGAAAAGACGGCCTTTGCCTACTCCGACGACATCAGCTCGCAAGCACTCGGCGATGCTGCCAACGCCGTGCGGGCGATTGCCGCGGCCGGGCAGGATTCCAAATTTGGCCAATTTTCCCGGTCGACCGCAGCACACTCGCTCTACGTCCCGCATGACCCGATTGCCTCATTGCCGGCCGAAGCCAAGGTCAAGTTGCTCGAACGCCTCGAAGGCTTTGCCCGGGCGCTTGATCCGCGCGTCCTGCAGGTCATGGCCTCGCTCGCCGGCGAGTACGAAGTCATCCTCGTCGCCGGTTCCGACGGTCGTCTGGCTGCCGACATCCGGCCGCTCGTGCGCTGCTCGATCTCGGTCATCATCGAAGAGAACGGCAAGCGCGAGCAAGGCTCGTCGGGTGGTGGTGGCCGTTTCGACTTTGGCTATTTCGACGACGAAATTCTCCAGCGCTACGCCAAGGAGGCTGTCCATCAGGCCGTGACCAACCTCCACGCCGAGCCGGCTCCGGCCGGTCAGATGACCGTCGTGCTCGGCTCCGGGCTGGCCCGGCATCCTGTTGCACGAAGCCGTCGGGCATGGCTTGGAGGGCGACTTCAACCGCAAGGGCAGTTCGGCCTTCTCCGGCCGGGTTGGCCAGCGCGTCGCCGCCGAGGGTGTCACCGTCATCGACGACGGCACGATTGCCGACCGGCGTGGCTCATTGAACATTGACGACGAAGGCAATACGACGCAGCGCACCGTGCTGATCGAAGAACGGCATTCTCAAGGGCTATCTGCAGGACAGCCTGAACGCCCGCCTCATGGGCGTCGCCCCAACCGGCAACGGCCGCCGTGAATCCTTCGCCCACCTGCCTATCCCGCGCATGACCAATACCATGATGCTGGCAGGCAAACACGATCCGGCCGAAATCATCAAATCGGTCAAGAAGGGCATCTATTCTTTTCGATGAGCGAGGCCTACCTCATCGAAGACGGCAAGGTGACGCGTCCGATCAAGGGCGCGACGCTGATTGGCAACGGCCCCGACGCGTTGACCCGAGTTTCCATGATCGGCAACGATCTCAAGCTCGATCCCGGTGTCGGCACTTGCGGCAAGGACGGTCAGAGTGTGCCGGTCGGCGTCGGTCAGCCCACTTTGCGCATCGATGGACTGACGGTGGGTGGTACTGCATAATATGTAGTCACATTGTTGAGGCTTTCCGATGCGTGGACTCGTTATTTTTGCCTACCTGCTGGCATCTTCTTCCGTTTTTGCGCAGTCCGATGCTGCTTTGCAGGAGCGCCTCAAGAGCATCGGCTCGGACCCCGTGGCCTTGCGTGCTGCTGTTGATGCGGGCAAAAAAGTCACCTTCTTTTGCGCCAATTGTCATGGCGACGACGGCATCAGCAAGACGGCAGATGTGCCCAATCTGGCCGGTCAGAACCCGGCCTACCTGCTTGAGCAGATTCGCAAGTTCGGCAATGGCGAGCGCAAGGATCCGTTCATGCAGGGCCTCATCAAGAGTGCTTAAGAGCGAAGAGCGCATCCAGATAGCCCACTACTACGCCAGTGTCAAGGTTGTGCCGTCAGTTGCGGACGGCAGCCAGGTGCCGCGCGGCAAGGAGTTATTCAGTAAGCTCTGTGCTCGCTGCCATGGCGAACAGGCGCACGGCAACGAGCTTTACCCCCGCCTGGCCGGACAGAAAGTGCCTTACCTGAAAACCTCGGTTACCCGCTATCGTGACAGGTCCGGTGAGCGTAACAATCAGTTGATGTCGATTGCTACCGCGACGCTCAAAAACGAAGACATCACCGCCATTGCCAACTATCTGACGCAGCTGCCCTGATCGACGGATTTACCGTCGCGTCACATTGTTGATTCGCATCATGGCTTCGCGGCAAATGCCGCGGCTATTCTCATGGTTCAAAAATAGCCATCCCGGAGGCCTGGTGAAGACCCTTTTGTCTGCGTTACTCGTCATTCCTTGATGTTGGTCGGCAACGATGCGCTGGCCCAGATCAGCGACATCAACTCGGCGATCAACAAGGCCGGGCAACAGCGGATGCTGTCGCAGCGCATAGCCAAGGCCTACTTTCAAATTGGGCAACAAATTGACGTCGACCGCAGCAAGAAGGTTCTCGATGCATCCATTGCCGTCTTCGACCGACAACTCGTCGAGTTGAAAAATTGCGCCGACGCCGGAAATCAAGGAGACCTACCTCAAGCTGGAGAGTTCTGGCTGGCCTACAAGGATGTGCTGGTTGGGGCTGTGCCGTCCCTGGAGAACGGGTCGAAGGTGTTGGCGATATCCGAAGAGGTATTGGCGCTAGCGCATCAGGCGACTGTTGAACTGGAGAAAAATCAGGCTCCAACTTCCGGTCGTCTGGTCAATATTTCCGGACGCCAGCGCATGTTGTCGCAGCACATGGCCAAGTATTCCAGGCCGCTTCCTGGGGTATCGCTGACAGTAACGGCTTGCCAATCTGGCAAAGGCGCGCAGAGTTTCTCCGGTGCCCTGGGAACTCGCAGGCGCCGGTAACACGGCGGAAAGTCAAGTAATGGGTCTTGTCAAACAGCAAGGCGGATCATTCTGCGACGCCCTCAATCAGAAAACGGGCAGTGACAAGCGGGCGCAGCTGGCTGCTAGCAACGACCAGCGAACGCATCACCGAGGGAGATGGAGGGCGTTGTCGGCCTTCGAAAGCTGCCGAAGTAGTTGAGTTCCAGCTATACCCTCGGCTGGCTGCTGGCTGTGCCGCCTACACTTGCCCTGTCGGAAGCTAGCAGCATTACTGCCCAGTTAGGCGGGCCTTCAACGTTGGTAAGGGAGAAAGCCTCCGGCATCGGTAGAATGCTGGGATAGCAGCATTCCTGGACGAGGCTGGCCACTGGCCTTAAAAGCAAACCAGATACCGACGACCTGCGCATCAAAGTCAAGGAACTGGTGCCGCCGACCACAGTGCCGGGAATACCAGTATCCACCCGCGCCCACCCAGACAACCTACGACGCCCATCGGGCGATTCACCGCGCGTCCTGCATAGCGCCGACGACCGCCTGCTCGTCGTCATCGGCCCCTGCCCGTTCCGCGACCACGGTCTAACTGGCAGCCGCTGGATTACCCAAGAAGCTAGCCAAGGAAATGAAATACGCCGAAGGCCTCATCGTCGTCATGCGCGTCTATTTCGAAAAGCCGCGCACCGTCAACTGGAAAGGCCTGATCGCGATCCACGCATGGACCAACACCTTCCGCATCAGCGAGGAGGCCTGCGCCTGGCCTTGAGCATCCTGCCCGAAATCAACAGGCTCGCCCTGCCCTGCGCCACTCGCTTCATGATACCATCACGCACTACAATACGGCCACGACCTCATCGCCTGGGGCTGCTGTCAGCGCGCACGATAAGATCGCAGGTGCATCGCGAACTGGCCTCCGGCACTCTCCTGCCGGTGGGTTTCCAAGAACGGCACGGACGGCAATATGCGCATTGCGGTCGACTATATCCGTTCGGCCAATTCGCCCCATACCACTTCCTGTCGATCACCAGATCGAGCCACCACCGCCATTCTCGACGACCGACAACGAGGACTGCCCCGTCATCCTACGCGGCGGCAGGAGCCGAATTTCGCCGCCTGCCAGCGTCGATGCCATCACCAGAAATCGCCACGGTGGCTTACCGCACGGCTCATGGTCGATTTTTCGCCGTAGCCGCAAGCAATTTAAGCTGCAGATGGAAGTCCAGCGACAACGTCGCCGCGCAACTGGCACGCAGGCGAAGATCGCATCGTCAAGATCTTGCCGGTCGAATCGCACCTCGTCGAAGGTCGCCAGGACATCGTCCCGGTAAGCCGCTAACCTACGGCCAGAGCGTCACCGTGCCTACATCAGCTGGGAGGGACAGCGTCAAGGTGCTCCAAACCAGCTGGCCGCCATAAGTGCGTGCGCAACGGAGGTAGCCAGCACCATGAAGTAATTTCGTCCAAGCGAGGAACCGACACATGAACCTGAAAAGCCTCTGCCTGATCAGCTGCTTTCCCTGGCGCTGGCTGCCTGGCGTCCCGCTGATGACGCTCGAGATACCACGCTCCTGGCTTGGAATCCCAGGCCGGGACAGTCAATGAAAACATCGTGTTTAGTGGACAACGGCTGGTGGCATCGGAGTGCCAACTGGGGCCGTTGAGCTTCATCAGGATGGTTAACGCTTCTACGGCCCGCTGGGCTCCACAACATCGAAGGCGCCATCAATGGTGACCGTGTTTATCCGCGCTCACCACCAGCTTGAAGGTTTATTACCCCCACCTGAACCGGATGGCGCGGATGGCAGCTACG
This sequence comes from Betaproteobacteria bacterium, assembly GCA_016705475.1. Taxonomy (GTDB): domain Bacteria; phylum Pseudomonadota; class Gammaproteobacteria; order Burkholderiales; family Rhodocyclaceae; genus Azonexus. The sequence continues at coordinate 190,944 of JADIYD010000008.1, forward strand.
CCGGCCAGGTAGATGAGAGGCGCGATGCATCAGCCAGCCAAACAGTGCCAACATTGCGCTGATGGTAATGACGCGCTGCGGCAGCTCGGTCGATAAACCGACTGTTTCGTCGAGGCTGGATTCCAGGCCCCGATTGGCGCAAAAGCCGGTCGGGCCTTCCACTACAACGGCGCGACTCAATCGGCGAAGTTCGGCCGACGCTTCTCGCGCTGGGCGGCGATGCCTCGCCGAGATCAATGGCTGACAACAACATCGCCACATTCCAGCCTGCAACGTAGATTGGGCCGTCGGCGACCGAGTGGTCGCGACGGAAGTTAAATGCGTCGCCATGCCCCGGAATGGCCAGCGGCGACTTGGCGGCAATCGTTTGGGCAATTTTCTGGACTTCCACGGTAGGCCGGAAAAAAAGGCCAAATTTACGATTAGTCAGGCCGGAAACTTCGGCTTCGCCGGCATCGACGTTGCGTCCGGTGTACGCCAGTTCGCGCGCCATCCCCTCGCCGATCAGATTCGGCAGGCGTTGCCGAGAACCGACGTCGGCCACGATGCCAAGATCAATTTCGCGCCAGTCGCAAAAACCGCATCGGGCGCTGCGTAGCGCTTGTCGCAGCAGGTGACGGCAGAGATCGCGCGCCGCCGACACAGGCGCCGTGGATGGCGGCGAGCACGGGCTTGCGGCGGCGTTCGATGGCGCTCAGGAACCCGTGCCGGTCAAGAAGTCAGGCGGCGCAGGGCCTCGCGGCCTACGGGCACCGTCTGCGTGGGCGAGTTGCTGCTGGATGCTGGCGAGGCGCGAAGGTCGATGCCGGCACGAAATTCTTGCCTTCGCCGCTGGGATGGCGGAGCTTCGGGTGTGGCGTCGCTTGATTCGAAGGCCTGGCGGTTCACACTGCCCGCATCGCCTGCATTCATCGCGTTCGACTGTCCGGCCGGTTAAGGTGAACTCGGCGACGATAGCGACGAGCGTGACTGGTGAGCGTGCTGGGTCTGGCGTATTATGGCATCTATCCCGAAGTCGGTTGTTGG
>JADIYD010000009.1 GCA_016705475.1 Betaproteobacteria bacterium
GGGAAAGCCCGCACCGGCGGCCAACTTCGTGGATGTCGCCATTTTCGGCCCGTAAATGCCAGTGGGCTGCCGTAGCTGTTGCGTTGCTGATTGGAAATTGGCGTTCGACATGGGCTTATTCCGCATGGGCTTTTGTTGTTCGGGGCGCGCAGCAGTTCCGGCTCAGTGTCGACGTTGCGGGCCTGGGCCATGTAAAGCTTGAAGTAGTGTCCTTCGGTGCCATCAGTTCGTGTTGGTTGCCGATTTCGACGATCCGGCCACGATCCACGACGACCAGGCGGTCGGCCTTGCGCAGCGTGCTCAGGCGATGGGCGATGGCAATGGTGGCGCGGCCCTTGACGAGGTTGTCGAGCGCCTTCTGGATTTCTTCTCGGTTTCCGTACCGACCGCAGAAGTGGCTTCGTCGAGGATCAGGATGCGCGGGTCGATGAGCAGGGCGCGGGCGATGGAGATGCGCTGGCGCTCACCACCGACAGGCCCTGGCCGCGTTCGCCGACCAGCGAATCGTAGCCGTGCGGCAGGCGCAGGATGAACTCGTGGGCGTGGGCGGCACGGGCGGCGGCGATGATTTCCTGGCGCGTCGCGTTCGGTTTGCCGTAGGCGATGTTGTCGGCAATGGTGCCGAAGAAGAGGAACGGCTCTTGCAGGACGAGGCCGATGTGCTGGCGGAACTCGGCGACCGGCACGGAGCGACATCGACGCCGTCGATCAGCACCTGGCCTTCGGAAACGTCTAGAAGCGGCAAATGGAGATTGACCAGCGTGGACTTGCCGGAGCCGGAATGGCCGACCAGGCCGATCATTTCGCCGGGCTGGATGACCAGATCGACGTCGCGGGTGATAGGGCGCGTGCCGTAGCGGGAAGCTGGCTTTCTTCAATTCCAGACGGCCCGTAACGCCGGACAGTGCACCGGGTTGGTCGGCCCGGGGACGCTGGAGACGAGGTCGAGAATGTCGAAAATGCGCTTGTTGCTCGATGCCGCGCGCTGGGCGGCCGAGACGATGCGGCTCATCGAATCGAGGCGGGTGTAGAAGCGGCCGATGTAAGCGAGGAAAGCAGTGAGCACGCCGACAGTGGAGTCGCCCTTCGAAATCTGCCAGATGCCGAAGACCCAGACGACAGAGCAGACCGATTTCGGGCAGCAGCGGTGACCGTCGGTGTAAACAGCGACCAGGTCTTGTTCAGCTTGTCGTCCATCCGCAGGTTGTGCCCGTTGGCAGCGCGGAAACGCTCGCCTTCGCGCTTTCCTGGGCAAAGGCTTGACGACGCGGATGCCGGGGATGGTGTCGGCCAGCACGTTGGTCACTTCAGCCCAGACGCGGTCGATCTTCTCGAAGCCGGTACGCAGTTTTTCGCGCACGAAATGGATGAGCCAGCCGATGATTGGCAGCGGCAGCAGCGTCACGAGCGCCAGCCACGGGTTGATGCTGAACAGGATGACGGCGGTCATCGTGATCATCAGCACGTCAGTGGCAAAGTTGAGCAGATCGAGCGACAGGAAGATGTTGATGGGGTCGGTTTCGCTGCTGATGCGCGCCATGAGGTCGCCGGTGCGCTTGCCGCCGAAGTATTCGAGCGACAGGCCGGAGCAGGTGATCGCAGGTCTGCGTGCGCAGGTCACGGCCCACGCTCCGGAAACGAGTGACAGGATGTGGGTGCGGATCCAGCCGAGCACCCAGGCCAGCGTCGCGGCGCCGAAGAGGCCACCGAGGTACATGCTGACCAGCGGCCAGTCGATCGGCTTGCCGTTCTGGGAAGGGATCAGCACCTCGTCCGCGAGTGGCATCGTCAGATAGGGCGGGACCAGGGTTGCTGCGGTCGACGCCAGCGTGAGGGCAAATCCCAGGATCAGTTGCCAGCGATAGGGGCGGGCAAAGCGCCAAAGGCGAACAGCGTCCAGATCGACGGGGCAACCGTGGCTTCGCGGTTGCAGACGGGGCATTCGTCCTCGCCCGGTGGCAGCGGTGCCTTGCATTTCGGGCGGCAGTCTTCCTCGGCGGCGCGGCGTACGGGCTGGCCAGTGACTATGCTGTCGCGGTGGAGGTCGAATTCGGCGATGACGCGCAAGGCGGCAAGGTTTTTTGCCAGCGTGTAGCGCCAGGTGGCGAGTTGGCCGTTTTCGTCGACAAGTTCAAGCGCGCCGACCCCGGCATGGTCGAAGTGGCCCTAGCGTCAGTCTGCCGCGCAGCGGGCATTCCTGCCCATGGGGGTTGCCCGGGGCGAAAGCGAGGAAGCGCCGGTCGGTGACGAGAACAAGGCCGACCGCATATTGCAGTCGATTGTCGAGGTCAATTTCGAGCCAGGCCTGTATCTTTTCGCTGGTGGCGAGTTTTGTCTCGACCGCGGGTGCCCAGGGCCGGGGAGTGCCGGATCGTTGCCGGCAAGAATTGGTGCATTGGGGTCATCCAAGATACCGCAAAGGGGACGATGCTCATCGAATGCCCCGGTGCATTGGCGCTTGACCCGCATCAAGGCGTTGATGGCAGCATTGCCTTTGAATATCCAAACCCAGAACAAGGACGCCCCATGTTTCGCATCTCCCAATACATGCAGGAAATCGCCGCGCCGACACCGCTCGGCCCCAAGCGCAACCCGCCCGGCCCGGTGGTCATCTGGAACCTGATCCGGCGCTGCAACCTGACCTGCAAGCATTGCTATTCGATTTCGGCCGATACCAATTTTCCCGGTGAGTTGAATACCGAGCAGGTTTATACGGTGATGGACGACCTCAAGGGCTTCAAGGTGCCGGTGCTCATTCTTTCCGGCGGCGAACCCTTGCTCCGGCCGGACATCTACGACATTGCCAAACGCGCCAAGGCCAAGGGTTTTCTGTCGGCCTGTCGTCGAACGGCACGCTGATCGACGAAAACAACATCGACAAGATTGCCGAGTGCGATTTCAACTACGTCGGCGTCTCGCTCGACGGTATCCGCGAAACGCATGACAAGTTCCGCCGGATGGAGGGCGCTTTCGAGGCTTCGCTCAGGGCATCCGCCTGTCGCGATCTCGGCCTGAAAATCGGCGTCCGCTTCACGATGACGCAGGACAACGCCCATGATCTGCCCGAGCTGCTCAAGCTGGTCGAAGACGAAGGCATCGATCGTTTCTATTTCTCGCACCTCAATTACGCCGGGCGCGGCAACAAGAACCGCAAGGACGACGCCCAGCATCAGCTCACGCGTTGGGCGATGGACCTCCTGTTCGATACCTGCTGGGAGTACCAGCAGCGTGGGCTGGAAAAGGAGTTCACCACCGGCAACAACGATGCCGACGGCGTCTATTTCCTGCACTGGGTGCGCCGGCGCTTTCCGGACAGTGCTGCACATGTCGAGGCCAAGCTGCGCCAGTGGGGTGGCAATTCGTCGGGGGTCAATGTCGCGAATATCGACAACCTGGGCAATGTGCATCCGGACACCATGTGGTGGCATCACACGCTGGGTAGCGTCAAAACGCGGCCTTTCTCGGAAATCTGGCCGATACCTCGGATGCCCTGATGGCCGGCCTCAAAGCAGCACCCGCGCGCCGTCAGGGGGCGCTGCGGCACCTGCACCCTATCTGGCGATCTGCAACGGCAACACCCGTGTCCGCGCCCAGCAGATGACTGGCGATGCCTGGGCCAGAGGATCCGGGCGCTACCCGAGCGACGAGGAGATCCGGGGCATGAGTTTCAGAGTGCTGCTAAAAAAATCGGCAAGATCCTGATTCCGGCCGGCTTTGCTGCCTGCACCCTGCTGATGATGGCCGAGCTGGCGCAGGCTGCCGACGCGCCTAGCGCCCAAGGAGCATTGCGCCGCCTGTCACGGCGAGGCACGGCTCGGCGGCATCGGCCCGGCGCTGATCCCGGAAAACCTGGCCCGGCTGCGCAAGGCGGAAGCCGAGAAGGTCATCAAGGAAGGCCGACCGGCGAGCCAGATGCTGGGCTTCGGCGACAAGCTGTCGGCCGATGAAATCAAGGCGCTGGTCGATATGCCTACACCCCGATCAGGCCGATGCCGGCCTGGGGCGAGAAAGAAATCGTGCCTCGCGCATTGTCTATGAAAAGCAGCCTTGCCGACAAGCCGGTGTTCAAGGCCGACCCGATGAACCTGTTCGTCGTCGTCGAGTCCGGCGACCATCACGTGTCCATCCTCGACGGCGACAAGCTGGAGCCGATCCACCGCTTCCAGTCGCGCTTTGCGCTGCACGGCGGGCCGAAATTCACGCCGGACGGGCGCTATGTATTTTCGCCTCGCGCGACGGCTGGATCACCAAGTTCGACCTGTGGAACCTCGGGTCATCGCCGAAGTGCGCGCCGGCATCAATACGCGCAACGCGGCGGTGTCCGGCGACGGCAAGTGGGTGGCGGTGGCCAATTACCTGCCGCACAGCCTGGTCATCCTCGATGCCGATCTGAATCTGAAAAATCCTGCCGGTGAGTGACAAGGACGGCAAGACGACGTCGCGGGTTTCGGCGGTCTATGACGCCTCGCCACGCCAGAGTTTCGTCGCCGCGCTCAAGGATGTGAAGGAGGTCTGGGAGGTTTCCTACAACCCGAAAGCTGACGAAATCCCGGCCGGCATGATCCACGACTTCAAATACCGTGAAGGCGCCTTCATTCCCGGCTTCCTCAACCCGCAGCGCAGCCAGCTCGATGACTACCTCGACGATTTTTACTTTACGCAGGGTTACGACGAGGTGATGGGCGCCTCGCGCAATGACGCCAAGGCCGTGGTGACGGGGCAGGTCGTCAATCTCGATGCACGCAAGAAGATCGCCGACCTCGAATTGCCCGGCATGCCGCATCCGGTTCCGGCATCAGCTGGACATGGAAGGACGAGACAGGGCAGGGACGGACCGTGATGGCGACGCCGAACCTCAACGAGGGCGTGATCAGCATCATCGACATGCAGACCTGGAAAACGATCAAGCAGATCAAGACGCGCGGCCCCGGTTTCTTCATGCGCAGCACGGAACAGCCGCTACTGCGTGGACCGATTCGATGATGAGCAAGGAGTTCAAGGACACCATGCAGATCATCGACAAGGAAACGCTGGAAATTGTTGCCGAACTGAAGCCGGCGCCGGGCCAGACCTTTGCCCACGTTGAATTCACCAAGGACGGCAAATACGTGCTGGCCAGCTTGTGGGAGATGAACGGGGGCGCTGATCATCTACGACGCGGTGACGCTCAAGGAGGTGAAGCGCCTGCCGATGAAGAAGCCGGTCAGCAAGTACAACGTCTGGAACAAGATCACCAAGTCGGAAGGTACGAGCCACTGAGCGGCATTTCGATTTTGGCCAAAATTTCCGGTTGACCGCAGCACGCTGCCGAAAAATCGGCCGGTTCGGCGCTGTTTTCCCTTCAAACGACGCGTTAGAATGGTCCTGCTAAGCTGACTCTCCACGAACTGCGCCCGAGGCAACCGGGGCGGTCAGCTGGTTCCGGACCGTCAGTCAAAACAAAGGGGTGCCTGCATGAAACCAGGTTACGGCGATTGGCTGGCTGGATCGTTGGCATTAGTTGGCTTGTGCTTTTTGGCAGCCTTGCCGGCGCGGGCCGCCGATATCCTGCTGGTGAGCAGTTGTGACCAGAACGACGCCTGTGGACGGCCGCAATTTGAAGCGGCGATCGAGGCTCTGAAACAGGTGGATTCTCCGGCCTGAGCAGCAAGGGTTACTTTCTCGATCAGCGCACGGCATCCCGCGAAGATGTTCAAAAGGCGGTCGAGCAGATCAAGCAAGAGATCCGCAGCACGAAACCCAAACTGGTGCTGACCTTCGATGATCCCGCCTTTGCCATGCTCTATGAGGGAAGTCCTGCTTCGGACGGGCACGAAGATGGTTTTCTCCGGGCTCAATCGCCGGCTGGAGGACTATAACGAGCGCGCCGCTTTCCTCGAGGGGCGTTCGCCGGTCGCCAACATTTCGGGTGTTTTCGAATACCTGTTCATGCGTGATCAATTGTCGATGCTTGAGGCCGCGCTCAAACGGCCGGTCAACAAGGTCGCCGTGCTGCATTCGACCGATGTAGTCGGCGTCATCCTCAAGGATCAGATACTTTCCGAACTCAAAAATACGCCTTACGCGCAGCGCATAGTCGTACTGGCCGCCGAGGACGTGCCGGCGATGCTGAATCAGGCACGGGCTATCAACGACGACAAGACCATCGATGCCTACATTCCGGTCACCATGTCGGTACTCGATCCGGCCGATGGCAAGCGCAAGACCATGGCGCAACTGGCACCGCTGCTGACACGCAGCATCCACAAGATCGACCTGGCGCTCAACGCGTCTTTTGCTGAGTACGGTTTCTTTGGCGGGGTCAGCATCGATTTTTACCAGATGGGCTTTCAGACGGGGTTTCTGGCGACCAAGCTGCTCAAGGGCGGCGCCATCAAGGGGGCTCCGGTTGAAGATGCACGGCGCTCGATCATCGCGGTCAATCGTAAGCGGATGCAGGCACTCGGCATCCGCCTCAGCCCTGAAGCACGCAGTATTGTCGACAAGTGGATCGACTAGGCTACGTCCCGCCTGAGATGGCATTTTGGCCAGCATGAGCGACAGCGGCGTTCTTCCCCTCTTTCCTGCGCTGGTTGCCCTGGCGCTGATCAGCGACCTGATGATGCTGGCGTTCAGCGCCATGGCGACGCACGCTTTTCGGCGGCGCAGCGAGGTAGTGGTCAGCGAAACCTTGTTCGCGCTGCTTTTTGCGCTGGGCTGGGGCTGGCGACGTTGCCTGCCTTGTTTCACAGTCGCCCCGGTGTTGCGTTGCTACCGGAAAGCGCGGGGGCAGCCCTGGCCATCGCGGCGGTGCTGTTGCTGGGGAGCGGGCTTGCCAGCCGTGCCTTTGATCTGGCCTGGCGTCTTGTTGTCGGTGCGCTAGCCCTGCTGGTGTTGTTCAAGGGCGCGGGGTTTGGCGGCGGGCTTCCGATGCTGGCTGCAGCCGGATTGTGTCTGCTTCCCGCCCGTCGGGCCAGCAAATTGCTACGCTGGTTCGCCATCAGCTCCGGTCTGGTCCTGCTGCTGTCGGCTGCCGCCCCTTGGGGCTGGCGCTCTGGCTGGTACATGTCGGCCAGATAATCGTCATCGCCCTGATGCTGGTCGTGGTCTGGTGGGCGGCATGGTTGCCGTGGCGCTATCTGACCATGCTGGTGGTGGGCATTGTCTGCTTTCCGGGCATCGTGGTGCTGATGGGCAAGTACATCGTCGAAGAAGAGCAAGAATTCGTTCGGGGCTTGATGCAGGAGGCTTATGCCCGACTGGAGTTGAGCAAGAGTCGCATCGAGATTCTCGACAAGCACGGCAGCGACTTGCTGAAAGCCAGCGCCGCCGACCCGATCCTGATGCGTGCGGTGGCGGGCAAACCCGGTGAGCACGACCTGCAGTTCCGGATTCTCAACCGACGGATCGGTGCCGACATCAGTTTTCTGATGGATACCCGCGGTGCTGTCGTCGCCACGTCGGATCCGACGCTCAGCGGGGAAATTTTGCCTTTCGCCCATATTTCAAGGCAGCCCTGCGGGGTGAAGCCGGCCGTTACCTCACCCGTGGCGCGCTGACCAAGGTGCAGCGGGTTTACTTTGCTCGCCCCATCCTCGATGAAGCGTCACAGGTGTCGGCGGTCATGGTCGCCGGCTTCAACCTCGCCACGCTGATCGACGATAGCGTGCGCATGGATGAAGTTATTCTCAACCGGCAAGGGGTGATTTTGCACGGCCCGTCAGGGTATTCACGCGGGGCGCTCTTTCCGCTTGGTGAGGCGGCGCAAGCTCTACTGGCCGAACGCCAGTTCGTGGCAGAGGACTTGGCGCCGCTCGGTTTCAGTCACCTGAGCGATGGCTGGGTCAGGGGTCCAGGAGATTCGCTCTGGTTGTGGGCGTCGATCCCCCTGAGCGGTTCCGACTGGGAGGTGAGCAAGCTGCTGCCGGCATCGCGCGTGCTGGCCCATCGTGACCAACGGATCCAGCATGTCCTGTTCGTCGTAACGATTCTGCTCATGCTGGGGGCCACGCTACTCTACGGCGCAACCTTCGTTACCCGGCTGATGAAACAGATCGCCCGCCGTCGCGAAGCCGAAGCGGCGGAGCGCGAGGCGCGGGGGCAGGTGGAGCGGCAGCGGGACAGCCTCGAAGGGATGGTGGCTGTTCGTACCCATGATCTGGCCTTGGCCAAGGAGGCAGCGGAGGCAGCCAGCCGGGCGAAGAGCGTTTTCCTTGCCAACATGAGCCACGAACTGCGAACGCCCTTCAATGGCATCCTCGGCATGATCAATCTCGCCCGTCGCCGGATGGCAGACGAACGCGGGCAGGAGCTTCTCGATACCGCCGAACTGTCGGTGAATCGCCTGCTGGCGATCATCAACGATATTCTGGATATTTCAAAAATTGAGGCGAATCGCCTCAGCCTCGAACGTGTCCGGTTGACGCTGGCGCAGGTCGGCGACGAACTGCAGAGCCTGCTCGCCACGAGGGCAGCCGAGAAGGGCCTGCAGCTCAAGCTGGATATCCCGCCGGCGCTGGCCAGCCGGCCGCTTATTGGCGATCCGGTTCGTCTCGGGCAGATTCTGGTCAATCTGGTCGGGAATGCGATCAAGTTCACCAATGCCGGCGATATTCGGGTGAGCGTCAAAGTCCTGGATGAAACGAAGGCTGGCCTGCAATTGCGCTTTGAAGTCGTTGATAAGGGCATCGGCATCGGCGAGGCAGACTGCCAACGCATGTTCAGTGCCTTTGAGCAGGCCGACGCCTCAATGACCCGCAAGTATGGCGGCACCGGTCTCGGGCTGGCGATCTGCAAGCGACTGGTGCAACTCATGAAGGGTGAGATCGGTGTTGTCAGCCAGCCGGGGCAGGGGAGTACTTTCTGGTTCACCATCTGCCTGGAGCCGTTCGTCGACGCGGCGCCGGCGCATGGCGAAAGCGGGCAAGGGCTGGAGTCAGCAGAGGTGCAATTGCTGCGGGAGTTCTCCGGTACGCGCATCCTGCTTGCCGAAGACGAACCGGTGAATCGCGAAGTCATTTGTTTCCAACTTCAGGACGTCGGCCTGCTTGTCGATATTGCCGAGGATGGTGAGCAAGCGTGTGCTCTGGCAGCCGTCAACGACTATGCCCTGATCCTGATGGACATGCAGATGCCGAATATGAACGGACTCGATGCGACGCGGGCGATCAGGGTGGGAGCGCGCAATCAGCGCACGCCGATCATTGCCATTTCCGCGAACGCCTTTACGCAGGACCGCGAGGCCTGTCTCGATGCCGGCATGCAGGAGCACCTCGCCAAGCCGGTGCGGCCGGCGCAGCTTTACCAGAGCCTGCTTGTCTGGTTGCGGGCGCCGCGCTGAGGCAACAGCGTTGAGAACGGGACTTTCCCGTTCGCTGGGCCTCGCCTTTCCAATTTTCATATCTGCGGTCAACGGCTGAAAAGGCCGAAAAATGAAACTGGTCGCGTTTCAGTAGCGCCGAACAGCGCCGCCGTTGTCGATGTGCAGTCGGTCGCCGATGCGCAGGTCGACGAAATCGGTGTTCTGGACCAGCGTCTGATAGGCGCCGTTTTCCATCCGGATGGTGAGTCGGAAAAGATCGCCTTGCGGCTGGTTCGCCTTTTCAATCTGATGTCCGATCAGGGCGCCACCCGCGGCACCGATGACGGTGGCAGCCGTGTTGCCGTTGCCTTCACCAACCTGATGACCGATCAAGCCGCCGATAACCGCCCCGGCAATGGCGCCGACGCCAATGCCGCTGTCGCGCTCGGGGCGAATCAGGTCGATGGCATGAACCGAACCGTAGCCGGGATAAAGATCGCGGGAATGGGCAATCGGCGGGGAATCCCTTTCCCAGCCCGGGCCATACATCGGTGCGCAAGCACTCAGGACCAGTACGCCCGCGAGGCCAAGCGCCGCAGCCGATTTTCTCAATGCGTTCTGATCATCTCCTCCTGGTGCGGCCGACTGATTCCGGGCCGGGGAATTTCTTGTTCTGAACATTCGGGCGAAGCGCCTTGGTCAGCGCTGCCAAACCGAGGCCTACACCATGGTGCCGTATGTGGGTGTCAATGTCGATTGCCACGGTCAACCGGAAAAACGGGCCAAAACAGGAAGGCCGAATGATCCAAGAGACAGCAGGGAAGCCTAAAAGACAAGGGCTCCAATCCGATCGAGCCATCTGCGCTCAGTTTCGGCGGCGGACGTTAAGCAGGCCGAGCAGTGCAATGCCAACCAACGCAAGCGAGCCCGGCTCTGGCACGGAGAGGGTGGCTTGGGCGGCCACCCCGCGGGCTGTCAGCGAAAAATTGTCGATGGCTAGGCCGTCGTCGAAGCTGTTGGCATCGATATCAATCCAGCGTATCCAGAAGCTGCCATTGTCGGCGATGTTCAGGCCCGTAACGCTGGCGCTTATCGTCGCTTGATTGGCTGCACCGTTTCCGTCCTTTGCACCGACTGTGCTTGTGTTGGGCGTTACGAAATCCAGGGCGCTGACGTCAATGTAGGTGCCGGCGGTCAGTGACGTGGCGTCAGTGCTGTATTGAAAGGCCAGGCGATCAGCGCGGTTGCTGGTGCCCAGGCGCCATCGCTCGCCTATGTAGGCGATGTCGAGCAGGGTGATAGTCGTGCCGGTGTTGTTGAAAAACTCTGCGCCAATGGTTGGAGCAAGCGTGCCACTGCGCAGGCTACCCAGTGCGCGGTCTGTTGAGCCAACTGCACCGTAGCTGTAGATATCGCCGGTGGTGCTGGTGCCCGTATCGACGCCATACTGTTCGTTATCGCGGCTGCCGCCGCCCGATTCGGTGATGACCCAGCCGGTGGGCAGATTGGCGTTGCTTGTCGAGCCGGCTGAATTGCTCAGCGTATCGAAATCTTGTGTGTACGCGCTGCCCAGAGCGATCAGGCTTATGGGAGCGGCATGTGCACCGCAGGCAGCGGATAAGCCCAAGGCAATCATAGTAACGATAATGACCGTATTTTTGCGCACCGATAACCCTCCTTGATCTGTCCGGATCCATGTATTCGGATGCCGGTAAACTGAATTTCATATTTTTTGCTGAAGTTTTCATGCAGTGTAGATTCGTGGCATTTTGGCGCCTGTGAAATACTTCGCGGCGCAGGGGATTTGGTCGGCGCGTCAGACTGCAAGGCAGTGGCATAAACTGTCGGTTGCCAAGATCGACCAAAAAAAGCCAGATCTGAAATACCGTTCCCAACAAGCCTCCCGGAGTTGCCTGAATGGCGTCACCATCCTCCGCACACTTCACACAAAATTCTCCCGGGCCGCTTGCGGCTTCGTACCAACTGCTGGTCGTGACCGCGCCGGCGTGGAAGAGCGGCGCCGGACAGTTGCTGCGTTTCGAGCGTGCGCTTTGTGATGACGCATGGAAAGCGGTCGGTGCCGCGCTGCCCGTCAGTCTGGGCAGGAACGGGATGGCCTGGGGTCGCGGCTTGCACCCGAGCATGAGCGGGGTCGAGAAGATCGAAGGCGACGGCTGCGCGCCGGCCGGCATTTTTGCCGTCACGGCCCTGTTCGGTGCTGCTCCGGCCGACAGCAGCCTGGCCCGAGCCGCGAAATTGCCCTACCTGCCGGCGATGCCAAACCTCAAGGCCATCGACGACCCGGCTTCAGCGTATTACAACCGGATCGTCGATCAATCTGCCATCAGGCCTGACTGGGCCTCGTGCGAGGACATGCTGCGGGATGACGAGCGCTATGCCGTCGGCGCCGTCGTCGCCCACAACGCCGGGCCGGTAGTGCCGGGCGCGGGGTCATGCATCTTTCTCCATGTCCGGGCGGGCGAAGGCGTACCGACGGCCGGGTGCACGGCGATGGCGCTGGCCGACATGATGGCCTTGGCCGCCTGGCTTGACGGCGCAGCCAAGCCCTTGCTTGTTCAGTTGCCGCAGGCCGAATACGACGCCCGGCGCGCGGCCTGGGGGCTGCCTGCCCTGACGACTTGCGGTGACAGTAGCCGGTCAGCCGGCTAGACTGATCGCCTCTCAACCCGCCGTCAGCCGCCTGTGCTCAATAAAATCTGGGTCGCCTTCATCCTCGTCGGCTTCGTTGCCGCGGTGGCGCAGTTGCTGCAGGGCGACCTCGATATTTTCACGCGTGTGCTGACCGGCTTGTTCGATACGGCCAAGACCGGCTTCGACATCTCGCTTGGCCTGGTCGGCATCATGAGCCTGTGGCTGGGCATCATGAAAATCGGCGAAAGGGGTGGGCTCATCGAACTCTTCAGCCGCCTCGTCGCCCCCTTCTTCCGCCGCGTTTTTCCCGACATTCCGGCCGGCCATCCGGCCAGCGGCAGCATCGTCATGAACGCCAGCGCCAACATGCTCGGCCTCGACAACGCGGCAACGCCGCTCGGCCTCAAAGCCATGCGCGAGCTGCAGGAAATCAATCCGCAGAAGGATACGGCGAGCAACCCGATGATCATGTTCCTGGTGCTCAACACGGCGGGCATCACGCTGATCCCCACCACGGTCATCGCCATTCGCCAGAGCATCGCGCTCAAACAGGGGCTTGTCGGCTTCAATGCGGCCGATATCTTTCTGCCAACCCTGCTCGGCACCTTCGTTTCCTTCTGCGCCGGGCTGATCGCCGTCGCTATCTGGCAGCGCATCAACCTCTTTTGCAAACCCGTGCTGAGCTTCTTCGCCGGTTTCGCGGCGCTCATGGCCGGCCTGTATTTCTGGCTGGCCGGCATGCCGCCCGAGCAGATGGCGCAAATGATCGGCCTGCTCGGCAGCGGCTTGATCGTCTCGATCATCGTGCTTTTCGTCGCCGTGGCAGCGTGGCGCGGTATCGACGTTTACGAAAGCTTCGTCGACGGCGCCAAGGAAGGTTTTGGCGTCGCCGTGCAGATCATTCCCTACCTCGTCGCCATGCTCGTCGCCATCTCGGTCTTTCGTACCACGGGCTGCATGGACTACCTCATCGGCGCCATCCGCAGCGTCGTGCTGGCGCTGGGGCTGAACGACGATTTCGTCCCGGCCCTGCCAGTCGGCCTCATGAAAACCCTCTCCGGTAGCGGCGCGCGTGGCCTCATGGTCGACGTCATGACCACCTACGGCGTCGACTCCTTCCAGGGCAAACTCGCCGCCATCATCCAGGGGTCGACGGAAACCACTTTCTACGTGCTGGCCGTCTATTTCGGCAGTGTCGGCATCACCAAGACCCGCTACGCCCTGGCCGGCGGCCTCATCGCCGATGCAGTCGGGCTGGTCGGCGCCATCCTGATCGGTTACGCGTTTTTCCACTAAGGGGCTTAACAAGGCGGCGATTCCCCGCTAGAATCGCGCCCCTTCGCCGACGTACGAAGCACGCAAACATCTCCGGATGTCGCAGCCTTGGTGGTGAAATTGGTAGACACGCTATCTTGAGGGGGTAGTGGCGCAAGCTGTGCGAGTTCGAGTCTCGCCCAAGGCACCAAATGCTTTACGACGTCGGCCGCTGGCTTTTCGCTTCGATTCCACGGTCAACCGGAAAAATCGGCGAAAATTGAAAACCTCACCAGCCCGCAATAGCGCACCTTCGTGTCTTCCATAGTCTTTTTCAACAAGCCCTACGGTGTTCTCAGCCAGTTCACGCCGGAAGGCAAGTGGCGGGCGCTGGATGAATTCATTCCGGTCAAGGGCGTCTACGTCGCCGGGCGGCTCGATGCCGACAGCGAGGGGCTGCTGATCCTGACTGATGACGGCAAGTTGCAGGCGAAGATTGCCGACCCCAAGCACAAGCTCGAAAAAACCTACTGGGCGCAGGTTGAGGGTGTGCCGGACGAGGCGGCGCTCGACAAACTGCGCGCCGGCATCCCGCTCTCCGACTTCACCGCCAAGCCGGCGAAGGCCCGCTTGATGGCCGAGCCGCCAGGCCTTTGGCAACGAGATCCGCCGATTCGCTTTCGCGCGGCGATTCCGACTTCATGGCTCGAAATACGCATTTCCGAGGGCAAGAACCGCCAGGTAAGGCGCATGACAGCGGCCATCGGTTATCCTACGCTCCGTTTGATCAGGGCCGCTATCGGGGCGGCGACGCTGGACGGTCTGGCGCTTGGGCAGTGGCAAAAGGTCGACGGCAGTTACCAGGATTTGCAAGGAAGATTCAATGAATAAGACACTCGTTGGCGCGTTGCTCGGCTTGGTCGTCAGCGCCGCCGCCTGGGCGCAGAGCGCCATGCCGGTCATGGAACTGAGCGCCGGATTCCACCGCATCGAGGCCGAAGTGGCGGCCAATGATCAGAATCGTCAGGTCGGCCTCATGAATCGCAAGGCCATGCCGACGCAGCGTGGCATGCTCTTCGTGTTCACCCACGAAAACACCCACTGCATGTGGATGCGCAACACGCTGCTGCCGCTCTCTGTCGCCTTCCTGGATGAAGACGGCAAGATCATCAACATCGAGGACATGCAGCCGCAAACCGAAGACAATCACTGCGCCCGTCGCCCGGCCCGTTACGCGCTGGAAATGAACCTCGGCTGGTTCGCCCAGCGCGGCATCAAGCCCGGTGTCAAACTCGGCGGTCTCGACAAGGCGCCGCGTCCCCAATAATGCTTCCAAACAAATGGCGCGCCCGCCCGAAAGGCGGACCGCTTGACCCAGCTCTGGCCTCGTGGCTGTGCGAACCAGGCTCGTTGACAGCACGTTGCCTGCGCAACAGCAGTGAATTTCGCGTCCGTCTGCTACGTTATGAAAAAGAACAAGCGCTGGCCGACGAAGGTATACGCTTGAATCAATCGCGACACCCGGCCTGGGTACGCGAAGTGGCACTGGAATGCGACGGTATTCCTGTCATCTTTGCCCACACCACGCTGTCGACCGCCAGCAATGGCCGTTTGAGCCAATGGCTTTCCCGGCTCGGCAGCAACTCGCTCGGCTCGCTGCTGTTCACTCACCCCGGATTCCGCCGTAACCATATCGAGTATCGTCGACTCGACAAGCGTCACCCGCTCTTTCAGCGCGCTGCCGCGCTCGGTACAACCGGCGATATCCTGTGGGCGCGCCGCTCCCTGCATCGCCTGGGAAACCAACAGGTACTCGTCACGGAGGTTTTTCTGCCGTCGGTGGTTTTGCTTGCTGACTGAGTGCCACATTGCCCGGCCAGGCGAGTTTTCTGCAATTCGCCGCGAAAGCTTTGCCAGTTCTATAATGTAGTGATGATTTTTCGTAAATTTCTGGCAATAATGCTGATGTCGTTGCTGCTTGCGGCCGCTTTTTGGGGCGTGCGCAGCAATAATCCTGCGGACAAAGCCGCGGTCAGCCTGGAGAAACCATCGCTGCAGAGTACGCTCTCGGGCTCCGGTCCCTTGCTGCCTCTGCCACCAGTACCAGACTTGCCGGCGGACAAGGTCGCGCTCGGCAAGCGTCTTTTCTTCGACAAACGCCTTTCCCACGACGATACGATTGCCTGCGCGACCTGCCACCGGCTCGACAGTGGCGGCAGTGACCGTCTGCCAGCTTCGGTCGGCTTTGAAGGGCGCAAAGGGGGTGTCAATGCACCGACGGTATTCAACAGCAGCCTCAATTTTGTCCAGTTCTGGGATGGCCGCGCCGCCAGCCTCGAAGAGCAGGCCGCCGGGCCGGTGCACAATCCGCTCGAAATGGCGTCGAATTGGGCCGAAGTCATTCCCAAGCTGAACCGTGACGAAAATTATCGTCAGGAATTCAGCCGAATCTACAAGCAGGGCATGACCGGAGACACGATCGTCGATGCCATCGCCACCTTCGAGCGCACCCTTCTGACGCCGAACAGCCGTTTCGATCGCTTTCTGCGCGGTGAAAAGGATGCACTCGACCCGCTCGAGCGCTCTGGTTACCAGCGGTTTCTCAACTACGGCTGCGCCAGTTGCCATCAGGGCGCCGGCGTCGGTGGCAACATGTTCCAGCGCTTTGGCGTGATGGGCAGTTACCTCAAGGAGGATGCCGGTCGCAAGTCTGACCTCGGCCGTTTCAATGTTTCCGGCCTCGATCGCGACAAGAATGTCTTCAAGGTGCCCAGCTTGCGCAATGTCGACGTTACGCCGCCATACTTCCATGATGGCTCGGCGCAGTCGCTTGAGGATGCCGTGATCGCCATGGGGCGCTACCAGTTGGGGCGCGAATTATCCGACGAGGATATCAAGGCGCTGACCGCCTTCCTCAAAACAATGACAGGCGAATGGGAAGGGAGGCTGCTGCAATGAGCCTTCCTGAATCATTGCTCGGTGTGCCGCCGAAATATTTCCGGCAGAGTCTTGCCTTCTTCGTCGTCATCTTCGTCGCGGTCCTGTCCTGGCTGTTTTTCCGTGCCGAAAATGTGTCGCCGGAAGTGCACTTTGCCTACACGCAGAAACTGCGTGATCTGGGCGAACTCGATGCGCGCGTTGATGGCCAAATTCTGGCCAATCGCCTGGAGCAGGTGCGTAATTACGATGCGCTTACCGGCTACATGCAACGAATCGAGTTGCTTGCTAAGGAAGTGAGTGAAGCCCCGGGCTTCCTCGCCCGTGAGGATCGCACGGTCGTCGTTTCTGCCGCGGAAAATCTCTCCGCTGCGATGAACCGCAAGGCTGCGATGGTTGACCAGTTCAAGCGGGATAATGCCGTCTTGCGTAACTCGATCTCATACTTTCCAATTGCAACCTCGACGTTCCTCGATACTCCGCGGCAGCCCCCGCTGCAAGTCGGCCTGCGCGATTCGGTCGGAAAATATGCGCGTGAGGTTCTGGCTTTGGCACATACACCAAGCGAAGAACGTGGTGAGCGTGTCAGCTCTGTTCGTAAAGAACTGGCCACGTTGTCCGAAGGATCGCCACAGAAAACGCTGGTCGACAACATAATTCTTCACGGCGACACCATCGGCGAGCGGATCCGGTCACTCGATGCATTGATGATCGACATCAGCAAGCTGCGTAGCAACGAAATTCTGGAAAAACTGACCGGCAACTATGCCGCCGGGCACGTCGGCGCGCATATGGTCGCCACTCGCTACCGGATGGCGCTTTACGGGCTGGCGATCCTGCTATCCGCGTTCCTGGCTTTCCTGTTTTTCCGGCTCGATCAGGCTCGTCGCTCGCTGGCCAAAGCCAACCGTGAACTGAGTGATCGCTATGCCGCGCAACTTGCCGTGGAAAAACAGCTCACCCTGCACGCCACCGCGTTCCGCAATGCCCACGACGGCATAACGCTGACTGATGCGTCCGGCAATATCCTTGACGTCAACCCGGCGTTCTCGCGTATCACTGGCTGGGAACGCAGTGAAGTGATCGGGCGCAATCCGCGTGTCCTGAAATCCGGTCGCCATGACCTCGAGTTCTATCAGGCGATGTGGAAGAGCATCAACGAAACCGACAGTTGGCGTGGTGAAATCTGGAATCGCAACAAATACGGTGAGGTTTACCCGGAACTGCTGGCGATTTCGGCTGTGCGCGACAGTGCGGGTGTTCTTACCAATTTTGTAGCTGTCTTTTCTGATATCGGCCGTCTGAAGGCGCAGGAGTCGCAGCTCACGCAGATGGCCTACTACGATCCGCTGACCGAGTTGCCGAACCGCACCCTGCTCGCCGACCGTCTCATCCAGGGTATCGCCCAGACCCGCCGGACGACATCGCTGATGGCCATCTGCTATCTCGATCTGGACGGCTTCAAGCCGGTTAACGACACCTGGGGCCATGGTGCGGGTGATATGGTGCTCATCGAAATTGCCAACCGCATGCGCCAGATCATGCGCGGCGGCGATACCGTTGCGCGCCTCGGCGGTGACGAGTTCGTCCTGCTCCTGCTGGGCTTTGCCAGCGAGGCCGAATGCTGCGAGGCTGTTCGTCGTCTGCAAGCCAAGATCGCCCTGCCGCTCACTGTTTTGCCCGATTCGATCAGTATCTCGGCCAGTGTAGGCGTAACCCTCTTTCCGAATGACGACCAGGATCCGGATACCCTGCTGCGCCACGCCGACCAGGCCATGTATCGTGCCAAGCAGGCCGGCAAGAACTGCTATCAGATTTTCGACGCCGAGCAGGATCGCCACTCGCGCAGTCGTCGCGATCATGTGAACCGCATCCGTCAGGCGCTCGACGATCACGAATTCGTCCTCTACTATCAGCCCAAGGTCAACATGCGCCTTGGAAAGGTGACCGGAGCCGAGGCGCTGATCCGCTGGAACCACCCGGAGCGCGGCATCCTCGCACCGAGCGAATTCCTCCCGCTGATCAACGACGACGTGATGGTCAAGCTGATTGGCGACTGGGTCATCGAAGTGGTTCTCGGGCAGATGGAGGTGTGGGCCGCGCAAGGCCTCAATCTGACGGTCAGCGTCAATGTCGCCAGCAAACAGCTGCAGGCCCCGGAGTTCGTCGAGAAGCTCAAGGCGGCGCTGTTTCTCCATCCAACAGTAGCGCATCTGCTGGAAATGGAGATTCTCGAAACTGCGGCCCTCGAGGATGTAGCCAAAACCTCGCGCGTCATCGACGAATGCCGTGCCCTCGGCGTGCGCTTCTCGCTTGATGACTTTGGTACAGGCTATTCATCGCTGACCTACCTCAAGCGTTTGCCTGCTGAAATCATCAAGATCGACCAGAGCTTTGTCCGCGAAATCCTCAGTGACTACAACAATCTGGTGATCGTTCAGGGCGTGATCAGCCTGGCCAGTGCCTTCCAGCGCGAGATCATCGCGGAAGGCGTCGAAACCATCGAGCATGGTCGCCTGCTGCTCCAACTCAACTGCGATCATGCCCAGGGCTACGGCATTGCCAAGCCGATGGCGGCCGACAAGGTCGTCGAATGGGTGCGGCAATGGCAACCCGACCCGCTGTGGATTGAGATCAGCGGCCTCTACTGGGATGCCGCCGATTATCCGATGCTGATCGCCGAAATCCAGCTCCGCAATTGGGTCAGCCAGATTGTTTATGCTGCCAATGAGGGGCAACCGGCTCTCCGTTCGCACCTCGACGATCCGACCAAATGCGAATTCGGCCAATGGTATTTCGGTGATACCAGGCGCCGCTATGAAATCCACCCGGTCTTCGCCGAAATCGACCGCCCGCACAAGCGCATTCACGAAATAGCTTGCCAGATCGACAACTGCTGGCGCGATGGAAAGATCGAGGCGGCCCGGGCGTATCTCCCGGAACTCCTCGCAGCGCGCGACGAGACACTGGCACTGCTTCTGCAGTTGCAACGCCTGGTCGGTGTTCGCCGGAGCTAGTCAGGCAGCCGTACCAAGGTGCCTTTCCCGTGCCCGGGACTGGGCGGGTGAAGCAGGGGCGGTGTGATGCCGGATTCAGGTTTTCCCTGCGGTTTATGGCGTAGAAAGCGTGGCGAACGCGTTTTGCAATTCAACCAGTTTTCGCCCCTGATCCAGTCGTGTGTCCTGCATCCATTGCGGCACGGCGAGCGCTTCTGCCACCGCGCCCCAGCGCGCCGTTTCGGCCGCATCGCCACGGCCGAGCGCGGCTTCCCACAGCGTGGCAACGGCCCAGAAACGTTTTTTCGGGTCGGCATCCTTGTCTTCGGCCGGCGCCAGGGCCAGGCGACCAACTTCGGTGCGCACCCGGCGGGCGAGTACCGAGTCGGCAATGGCATCGTCCTTGTTGCCGGCTTTGAGCCATTCGACCGAGCGCAGGTCGAGCAGGAAGGCGTAATTGATGCCGTTATACCAGTCGCGGCGCAGCGAAAATCCGCGTTCATAGCCGTCGACCGCAGCATTCAGGTCGGCTGGGCGGGCGTGGAGTTCCCACAGGCGTTTGTGGATGGCGCCCCATAGCCCGAGGGTTTCCGGGTCGTTGGTTGAGGCCGGGTCGAGCGATTTTTCCATGATGTTGCGGGCGTCGAGCAGGGCGCTTTCGGCGTCGGGCTGCTTCGATTTGTAGGTGGCGACGACCAGTTGTTGGGTGACGAAAGGGTCGTTCGGGCGCAGTTCGCTGACCTTCTGCAGCAGGGCGCGGGCGCCGGCAAAATCGCTGGCCTCGCCAGCTGGCGGGTTGATTTTGGCCAGCGCGTCGTCGAGCATGGCTTTGGGCGTGACGAGCGGCTCGGCGGCAGCAGGCTGGTCGTTGCCAAGCCCCGGTGGGCTGGCGACGGCGATATTCACAACGCCCCCGCGCGCCAGCGGCGCGGCGGGCACCACAGCAGCCGGTGTGACGGCCATCTGCGGCGGCATCAGTTGCGGCAGGAAGGTGTAGACCGGGCTGTCTGAACGGTTCGAGGCGAGGATTTCCTCGATGGCGGTCTTCAGTTCGCCCTTGAAACGCGCCGCTTCGCGGGCGCCGATGTCCTCGCCGAGGTGCTTGTAGCGGCGGATGGCGATGTGGCCGATGTCGAACGGATTCTTGAAGCCTTCCTCGGCGACGACGATGGTGGTGCGCGGCCGCAGGGCGTAGCGCACGCCGAGTTCGTAGGCGGCGTTGACGTTGTAGGTCGACAGGTCGGCGATGACGACGTCGGCCTGCAGCAGCATTTCGTACATCGGGACGTCGATCACCGTCGAGTGCTGGATTTCGTCGGCGCGTACGGATTTGAGGCCTGCCGCCTCGACGGCTTCCTTGATGATGGCGTAGGAGGCGTCGAGGTCGAGGACGCGGCCGTCGGTGTAGTCGGTCTTCTTGCCGAAGCCCTGGATGACGAAGCAGGTTTTCATGCGAAGCCCCGCAGGTGCTTGAGGCTGACGTTGTGCGCAGCATAGGCCGCGCCGACCTGCTGGATATCCTTCATGTGCTTGACCGAGTCCATGACCTGCACGTTTTCTGCCTTGATGGCGGAAAGGCCAAGCGCATTCAGCCCGGCCTGGGAAACGTCGGGATCGTAGCGGACGTAGGCGAACTGTTTGGGGATGGTCGAGGTGACAGGGGTGACATCCGTCGCGACCAGATCCTCGACTTCGCGGTCGATCCTGGGGCCGAAACGGCAGTCGCCGACGATGCGGCAGGCCATGTCCCAGCCGGCCGAGGCGGCGTTCATGAGGGCGCCCGGCAGGTTTTTGGCGTTGTCGAGCAGCCACAGGTCGTCGGCGTCGAGATCCGGCCGTGCCTTGGCCGTGCTGCCGGTGCCGACAGAGACGATGAGCAGCTTGTCGTCGCCGGTCGGCCAGCTGATCTTGTAGGGCGCCGCGGTGACCATCTGGAAGGCGAGGAAGGCCGGGTTGTTGTAGGTCGTGACACCACCGTCGACAAAGATGAATTCGTAAGGCTTGGCCGTTCCTTCGCCAAAGGTGACCACCTCCGGCGGGAAAAAGGTGGGCGCGGCCGTGCTGGCGCGCACCAGCTGCCAGAGCGGCAGCTTGAGGTTGCAGTCGGGGCGGGCCCGGTCGTTGTATTTGGCCAGCGGATTGTTGCTGACTGGCCACGGCGAATCGGTGGTGACGTTGCGCATGACCATCATGAGCAGCGTGCGCAGATTGGCGTCGCCCAGTGTGGCATTGGGGGCGGCGGCACTGGCCGTGTGGTGCAGGGCCTTGTCGAGTTCTTCGCGCAATTTCGTGGCCAGCGGTTCGTCGTTGTAGCTGTATTTCAGGCGCTTGAGCACGGATGCCCTGTCGAACATCTGCTGGCCGCTGGCGGTATAGAAGCTGCGAATCACATCCATCGACATGCCGGCCGAAATGCAGCTGGCGATGATGGCACCGGTGCTCGTGCCGCAGACGAAATCGAAATAATCGGCGAGGACGAGGTCGGGCTTCTTTAGCTTGATGCGCAGATCGGCTTCGAGCTTGGCGAGGATTTCGACGCTCATCAGGCCAAGGATGCCGCCGCCGTCGCAGGCGAGAATTTTCTTCGGGCCAGCGGATTGCATGCGGGTGAGGACTTGCTGATTCATGGAATTCTCCTTTTGGCGGGGCTAACTCGCAGCATTGGGCTTGGGGGCGGGGAAGAGGGTGGCAAGAACGTCGGCTGGCTTGAGGTTGTCGCCCTGGTCGATCCAGACAAAGCGGCCAGCCGGCGCGTTGACCACAGCCGCCTGGGCTGCGCCGTGCTCGGTTTCGCTGTTGGTCAGGATAACGACGCGGGCAAGGTTCTTCGCCTCGGCCAGAACACCCAGCTCATGGATGCAGCCGGCGTTTTTCGCCTTGAAATTGCGGAGGTCCATGAGCACCACGTCGCTGATGCCGACCAGCCGGTCGAGTGCCTGTTGCCAGGTGTTGTCGTGGCAGTAGCATTCATTGACCCGGTAGCGTCCCTCCACATCGGGCTGGAATTCGAACTGCCGGAGACGCGAATCGATGTCGCCTGTTTGCCCGATAAAACGCTCACCCAGTCGGCCGTCGAGGAACGTGAACACGTCGTCGGCATCGATGGTGCGGTCGGCCAGGTCGGTGCCGGCAATGAGCACGGTGTTGCCGCTCAGCCGCCAGCGCTCAATGACGCGGTCGAAAATGGACTGGGCGTTGGCGTCCTGCTGAAAGACCCGCAGGATGAGCAGCGTGGGCGGGTTGCCGGCCATGGCGGGCGCGGCGAAACGCTGCATGAGCAGGGCGCCGAGCGGTATCCAGAGCAGTGGCGCAAAGCAGACCAGCGCGCCCCAGCCGAGCGATGCGATGAGGCCGAGCCCTGGGCCTGTCAGAGCAATCGTCCATACTGCGGTAAACAGGTAGAAAAGCTCCGAAATGCGCCGTTCGCGGTAGGCGTGCGCCAGCCAGCGACCGAGTGCGCGGGCAGGCCACCAGGCGATCAGCCAGGGCAGCAGGGCGAACAGCGTGAAGGCCGTGGTGGCCCCCATCCAGCCGGCCAGCCATACGACGAAGGGGCTTTCTGCCGCGATCAGGGCGCCGAGAAAATCGAGACCGAGCTGAGACGCGCCACTGAGGACGATGAACAGCGGTGCCAGCCACGGCCCGACGGCGCGCGTGGCCCCCCCCAGACAGAGTGCCGTAACGACGATGAGCGGCAGCCCGGTGTCGAACAGCATCCAGCCGACGACCTGGGCGAAGCTGATGCTTTCGTTGGTGCGCCAGCTCAGCAACAGGATGGCAAAAACCAGCCAGCCCAGCATGGCGCCGACGAAGCGCAGGCGCGACCAGCGACCGATGACGGCGAGCACTGGCAGGACTGGCCATGCATAGGCGGCGCCGAGCGTGGCGACGGTTTTCAGGGTGATCGGGCCATCGGCGATGAACTGGGTCATCACCGTTCGCGTCAGCGCGATGATCAGCGTCAGCCCGATGAACGAGAACAGCAAGCGCCGGTGGGCATCGTTGTTGTCGTCGAATGACGGAAACATCCCTTGCCGCGCTACTGGCAAGGGATGTTGAACGTCCTCGCTGCGGCCGGCCTCGTCGGCGACCGGCGCTTTCATGAGGCGCTGCATGCTTTTCCGGTAACTGCGCCCAACGACCCAAGCGCCGACCAGCGCCAGTAGCGTGGCGATAACCAGCAGCGTGAACAACTTGCCGGCGGCCATGCGTCAGGCCATTGCGGTGGCGCGAAGGCCGGGCACGTACACCATCTTGCCGTTGTCGACGATGTAGCTCAGCAGTTGCCGGCGGTTCTCGCCCGTGCCCGGCGCCTTGAGCGAAATATGCACCCAGCCCGAGTTCGGGCCTTTGGCCGGGTCATAGCATTCGCAGATGATCTGGTCGAATGTGAGGTTGTCCCGCGCCCATTCGGCCAGTGCCAGCGTGCTCATGCCGACGATCTCGATGTCGCAGGCCTCGCCGCGCGAATGCTGGCTGGTGCTGAGCCAGCTTGCCGGCTTGTTCTTGAGGGCGCGCTCGAGCGGGTGGCCCCGGAAAACGCTGTTCGGCGTGAAGCTGCCGAACTTGTCGCGGATAGGCTGGAGCACTTCGCGGGCGAGATGGATGGCAGCGCGCAGTTCGCTGTCGGTGGGGAAATTGTTCGGGATGCCACGGCGGTCGGCCAGCTCCGAACGGGTTAGCTCATAGATCAGAAAATCGCTCGATACACGCGTGTCGTGGCGGATATTGGCCAGCGTGAATTCCGAAATCGGGGCATTTTTCCGGTCGACCGTGGCAGTGGCCGATCGGGATGCGCTGCGCGACCGTGCGGCTGGCGCCGCCGCGATATTTGCCGGTGCTTGCGTTGCTATCGGCTTGACGGCTGCTTTTTCTTTCACCACGCGGGAACTGCGGGGCTTTGCCGACGCCTTGGCCGGCTCGGTGCTTGATTTGGCTGCAGCCTTGATTGCCGGTTTGGTCGAAGGCTTCGCTTCCGCCGATGTCTTGCGCGGAGCACGAGGTTTGGCCGGGGCTTTGCTGGTGGTCATGCGAGGTCCTCCTTGATCTGGTCAATCAGCCCGACGATCGGATCGCCGTCCGGAATCAGCGCGAGCAGGAAGGTGAGGTGCTCGGTGATGGAAGAGCATTCACGCACGCTGGCGCCGCGCTGAACGGCCTGGCGGTAGGCTTCACGGGCGGCCTTGCCCGGCTTGTCGGCGGCTTTGCCGGCTATCGCCAGCACGAGGTCGAGATCGGCCAGGGCGGCGCTATCCCAGAAATTTGGGGCGCTGGCGATCTTCTTTTCTAGCTGCTTGCGCAGGCGGGCAACGTCCTGTTTTATCGTGTCCAGACCCAGCAGCGGTGGCTTGTCGGTCGGCTGTTCCGGGTAGAGCCGGCGGACGAGCAGGGCGGCGCTTGCCCAGTTGGTATAGGCGTAGGGTTTGCCGCGCAAGGCAAAGGCCTGGCCGTAGTGTTCGGCCATGTTGACCAGTGCTTCGCGGCGCTTGCCATCGGCCGGCTTACGGAGCGACGGCTGCTCGTCGTTGCGCTCGTTTTCGGCCGACTCGATCAGTGCCAGCCGCTTGTAGGCGCCACCGAGCAGGCTGAGCCGCTCGCTGGTCGGTCCACTGACGCACAGCGCGGCTAGCCGGGCGATGGCCGGTTCGATTTCCTGGCGCAGGGTGGCGCGCAGGGTGTCGGTGCGCTGGCCGACGTCGGTTGCCAGCCAGCGGCTGCCGGCTTGGCGGACTTCGTAGTTGGCCAACTGCTCGATGACGCGCACCGGGCATTGCCCGCGTTCGGCGGCAATAGCGGTACGCAGGCTGGCAATGCCTTTCTCCCACTGGGCCGCTTCGCCCCAGACGAAACCGAGCGCGGCGGCGACGTCGGACTCGGCCAGCCAGTCCTTCTTTTGTCCGGCCGGGATGCGTTTCAGGCAGTAGTCGATGCGCTCTGCGATGTCGGAGTTGTCGCCGCCATCGCGCAGGCCACTGGCCATGTTGTCGAAATCGATAACCAGTTCGTGCGGCGTCGCGTACGGCAGGGGGGCGCTGCGCTTCGCCTCGCCGTCGCGGGATAGCCGGTAGTTCGGATCGCCGTAGCACTGATAGGCGCCCCAGGTGTTGACGTTTTCGCAGAGGACGAAGATATCGTGGCGGGCGGCGCGCACGGCCTCGCCGAAGAATTCGCCGGCCACCATGCGCCGGTAAAAGGCTTCGGCAAAAGCCTTGCCGGCCGCATCGTCTACGGCCCAGCCTGCGGCGATGACGGCCTTGACACCCATCTTGATGAACTGCTCGGCGAGATTGGCAGCAAGCACGCCGGGCTCGGTCTTGCCTTGGCCGTCCATGCGGCCGAGGTGGCAGCAGTTGATGAAGACCAGTTCGGGCACCCAGCGCATCTGCTCGATGTCGCCGGGTGTCAGGATGGTGTCCAGGCCAATGACCATGCCGGAGCGGGGAACGCTCATTCGCGCCGACTGGTACTCATGCACGCCATGCCCGGCAAGGTGGAGAATGCGCCATTTTTCGCGGTGCAGCGCTTCGAGGATGACCGGTGTCCCTTCCTCGATGCAGTCGGTCACGTCGTAGCCTTCGTTGGCCAGCGTTCCGGCCACGCTGCGCGCTTCGTCGCGGGCCCCCGGCAGGTCGGCGAAATCCTGCGTGCTGCCGAGTGACGGGTTGCCGATGACCAGCGCCGTGCGGCCCGGGGCGTAGGCCGGCCGGGCGCGGAAGGTCTTGGTCTTGAACTGGCGGATCATGCCGGCATTGACGGCCGGCGGACGCGGGCTGCTGCCCCAGCGGTCCTCGAGCAGTTCCCACGGATAGCGCGCCGAGCGCTTGTCGACAAGCAGCACGAGATTGCCCTGCTGGCTCGACATTTCCTTGATGCGCACAGGCAGCAGCAGCTCGAACAGCGTGCGCGCCGCCTCGGCGTTGCGGTTGGTTTCCTGGCAGGCCAGTTCGATGAAGGAGTCGGCCAGCGACAACTGGCCGGTGGCCATGGTCTCCTCGGCACGTGCCTTGTCGGTCGGAAAGATGAAGCGCAGCACCTGTTTGTCGCGCTCGTCCTCGATGATTTCCAGCCGGTGCCACCACTCGGGTGGTTCGTCGGCGCGCAGCCTGTACTGGCCGGCCTGGCCCGATTCGATGGCCTGGGCTTTCCAGTTCAGGCAGGGGCTCAGCTCGGCCGTGTCGACAGCCTTGCGGATGGCGTGCGCGGCGGCGATGGCGAGGTCTTCGTAGAGTTCGACGAATTCGACCTGGCCGATGACCACCTTACTGTCCAGCTCGCGGTCGGCCAGTTGGGTGTTGGCGGCGATGGCGGCGCGGAGCACCGATTCGACGGCGTCGGCAATTGGCATGCCGCCGGCGCCGGTGCCGATCAGCAGGCAGCTGATGGAGGCCGAACGCGGCTGGCTGGCTTCGCCGAAACGCTCGTCCGGCCAGTGGGCTACGGTCAGCGCAAAGTCGAGCAGGGCGCTGCGCATGGCCGCTTCGAGCTGGCCGGGGCTGAGTTTCCCTACTTCGCCGAGGCCGACGACAACGGCGCCGGACGGCTTGGCGGTTGGACTGTCGTTGAGGAAAGCCTTGCTTGTGCCGAGCGGGCCGGGGTAGATGTCGAGATCGACCCGGCGCGAAAGGGCGCCCTGCAACTGGCGATCGAGCGCCTTTTCGGCGCTGACGATGGTGTCGCCCTGATAGTGGCCAACCACCACCGGATACTTGGCGTATGCCAGGCTGCCATGGGTGATGCCGACCTCGATGATTTGGCCGGGCTTTACGCCGGCCTCTCGACCGACCGGAATTCCGCTCGAGAAACCGAAGGTGGCGATGTCGTCGGGGCCAGGCATGCTGTCGGCCAGCGGCATGGACGGCAGGACAAAGCGCTCCTCGACGCCGGCTGAACGGGCGGTGGCGGGCGGTGTATCGGGCAACAGCGTCGTGCTGCCCTTGACGAGGAGGTCGAGGTAACCGGGAAAAGCCTTGGGCTGGGCGCACAGCGCGTCGTGCCCGGTATCCGCGACGTACCACATCGGCACGCCGGGCAGGCGGCCGGAATCCCAGCTTACCGTGCCGTCGCCGGAGGGGGTGGCGATGAATTCGAGCTTCTTGCGCGAGCTGGGCGGGTCGTCTTCGCGGGGAACCAACTGGTAGTCGATGACCGTCGCCGGCTGACACCCGGCGACGTAGCACATGAGCGGATCGGGCGGCGCGGCGCGCAGGCGCTGCCACGACGTGGCAGCCTCCTTGAGTGTCGCCGCCTCGGCCAGTTGCCAGTCGGCCTCGGTGCCGTCCTTGATCGCCTGCCAGTGCGTCAGATCGGTGAAATCGGGATCTTTTGGCGCGAAGGGCAGCAGTTCGAGCAGGCCGGGATAGCGGCGGACAATATCGATGATGGCGTCGGTGCCGTGCGTGATGTCGAGCAGCGATAATTTGGCCTGTGTCGGATTGAAGCCCGTCAGCCAGCGCACGGCTTCGTAGGAGCCGAGGTTGGGTGTGCCGAGCATCAGGAAGCGGCTGCCCGGCAGGCGCGAGATGCGCTTCCAGAGTGCCGCGCCGGCGCCCTTGTCGGCGATCATCGAACGGACGACGAGGCCGCCCATCGAGTGGGCGACAATGCGCAGCGGCTGTTGCGTGCGCTCGGCGCGGTCGACGAGTGGGCCGAGCGTTTCAGCCAGCCTTGCCGCCGCATCGCAGATCGAGTGGCGCCAGTCGTAGGGGAAGATGTCGACATCGTGGCTGCGCGCCAGGAAGTCAACGAGCGGGCCGTAGAAGTCCTCGACGAGACCGACCGGCGTGATGTCCGGCTTGCCCATGCGCAGCTTGCCGAGGCCGCCGGTAAACAGCGCGCCGTAATTGAGCCAGACCCGATCGTCGCCGGCATTGAGCTCGCTGCCCATGGTGCCGGGAAGCACCACGGCGATGGGGCGTGGCGCACTGTCGGCGCGCCGCCGGATGAATATTCCCCGGCCAAGGGTGGAACGTCTCTTTTCCGGACTTTCGATGGGCAGGAAGCCGCCGCTGTCCTGGTCGCCGCGGGTCAGCGCGGCGCGCAGCCAGTTGATGCTCTGGCCGTTGGTGAAGTAGCGGAAATGATTGACCTTGGGGCCCTGGTCCTTGCGGAACCGGGCGCCGCCGTTGATCCGGGGCAAACCGCCGAGCATCGAGGCCGTATCGACGACGAGGTCGTGTTCGTTCTTGTAGAACCAGTCGGTGGTCAGCACCTTGATCGAGTTCCACAGTGAGTCGCCGCCCTCGATGTCGCCGGCGATGGCCGCCAGATCGGCGTCGGTGGCCAGCGCCGGGACGCTGTTGAGCAGGCGGGTCAGCGCCGAGCCGGGGATCATCGCTTCGATGCCGGGCAGGGTGCGCGGATCGGTACGCTCGGCGACGACGGCCTGGATGAAATCGAAGGCACCGCTAACCACCAGCCCGCCGCCGAGTGCCGCTGACGACAGGTAGTCGACAACCGACAACCAGCGGTCGAGCCGGCCGGAAGCCAGTGTCGTGCCGCGCGCCGGGCAGGCGACGCGGGCAAAACGGCTGACGCGGATCTTCTTCTTTCCGAGCAGCGTGACGAACTTGCCAAGCAGGTCGCGGTCGGCGGCGTAGGCCGCATTGCGTGCCTTCGCCTCATTGGCGGAAAGCGGCGCGAGGCCCATTTGCGGGGCAATGCTGCGGTCGACGGCAAAAAAGGCCTCAATTTGCGACGGTGTGAGCACCTCGGCCAGCTTGGCGCAACCGGACAGGCAGAGCAGTTCGCCGACCAGGCCGCCGCGCGAGTGCGAGACGAGATGCACGTCGGCACCGACGGGCAGGCGCTCGAGCAGGGCCATGGCGTTCTGGATCGGGCTTTCGGTCAGTGTCCGGTGCTCGAAGGCGAAAACGCGGTCGCCGTAGGTCGTCGCGAGGCTGTCGCGCAGCTTCTGCGCATCGGCATTGCGCGGGTCCCAGAGTTTGCCGTAGCCGGATATTGTGCTCGATGCCGTGCCGTGGATGAACACCAGAATCGGCCCCTTGGCAGTCGGCAGCGGCGCGCTGCCGGCAACCGGGGTCAGCGCCAGCGCAGGGCCGGGAGCGACGCGGTAGAGGCCAGGCCCGTTTTCGTTGAGCTGTTTGTCTTCAAGCGCCTTGCCAGCCTTGCCCGCGGCCTTTTTCCCGAGATCGACGCCGAAGAATTCGAGAACACGAATGGCCAGCCCGACGGCCCCGCGTTCGCTGACGACGCTCCGCCTCGGCGTCAGGCGGGTGATTTCCCAGGCGCCACTGCCGCCGCGTGCCGGCGCGGTGCCGTATTCGCGCGTCAGGTCATCGGCCCGGCTCCACAGCACGAAACCGTTTTCAAGCGCGACACGGACGACCGTTTCCGGCTTGACCTCGATTTCCTCGCCGGCGCCATCGCGGGCACTCCCCGGGGCCAGCCGGAAGAGCGGCTCAGGTCCGCCGGGCTGGCTGGCGCCCCTGCTGCCAGCGCCGATTCGGGTGCCGCGAATGCGTATCGTGCGTGTCGTCATCTCGTCTCTCCTCTGCTGCCTTACGGTACTGAAGGTGGATCAGGTCAATGCCTTGCGCGTCTTGGCGGCACTGGTGCCGACCAGTTGCGGCGTTTGCGGATAGCTGGCCGAGGGCAGGCTTTTCAGGATGGCCTTGTGCCAGTCGGCGTAGGTGCCCTCAGGCTTCAGCGCCTTGAGCGTCTTGAGCGCGTAGTAGGTGAAGGCGCCGTTGAAGCGGCCGTTTATCCTCGCGTCGTAGCTGTAGTTGTTCGGGCCTTCCTTGCAGCCGGAGAGCAACAGGTCGCCGACCTGCTTGACGAAGGCGCCGGCGAGCGGCGAGGTGCCGATTGGCGCGACCATGGTCTGGGCGGCCTTGCCAGCGAAGTTCTTCGGCAGCTTGCTGGCCGGCAGCCAGTTGCCCATGGGCATGAAGCGCGGGCGGGTGTCGGCGTCCTTGTCGGCCTTGGCGGCACGCGTCACGGTGCCGGAGTGGCAGCTGTCGGCAACGAGGAGCAGGCGGGCGCCGCCCTTGCGGGTGCTGAAAATGGCCTTGATCTCGTCGTCGGTCAGCGCCTCGCCCTTGGTCTGCAGGTCGTAGGGGCAGAGCGCCTCGTCGAGGCCGTCGACCTCGTCGCCGTCTTCGTCAGGCTGGTAGGTGCCATGGCCCGAGAAGGTGATGACCAGGCTGTCACCCTTGCCGCCGCTGGCAATCAGCTTGCTCATGGCGTCGACCATGGCGGCCTTGGTGGCCTTGTCGTCGAGCAGCAGCGTGGTCTTGTAGCCGCGCGCGGTGAGGACGGCCGACCAGTCCTGCGCGTCGTTGACGCAGCCTTGCAGGTCCATGTGCGTGCCGGGGTAGTTGTTGATGCCGATGCAGAGTGCTTTCTTGGCCATGATGTGTCTCCTTTTTTGTGGATTGCAACGTGCTTGAAGCGACAATGTGACTCAGTGAAATGACATTCGGGTTACCAGAGCTGGCGCGTGTCCAGCCAGCTGACCTGGCCGGTTCGTCGCTTGACCTCGCGGACCATGTGCGCCGTGCCGCCGGCGCCGTCGCCGCCACCGCCGTTCCACAGGCAGATGAAGCGCACACGGCTCAGGCCCTGGGTCAGCGCGCTGTAGAGCAGCCACAGGTTGCAGCGTTCGAAGGCGTTCATCTCGCGCCCGTCGCGGTCGCGCGGCAGGGGGCCGAGCTCGTCGGGCATGATGCGCGGCGGCAGGGTGAGCTTGTCGCGCAGGGCCAGGTAGCGCTGGCGCCAGGCCTCGCCGCTGGCCGAGGGCAGGATGGAGGCTTCGATGAAATCGGGTTCTTCGAGCGGCAGCAGCATCTGGAAAGGCACGCCGCGGGCCAGGCAGGCTTCGGCAAACAGGATGTCGCCGCCCGCTGCCCCCTGAGCCATGGCGAGGTCATCCGGGCCGGCGCCGAGACTGTCGAGCAATTCGCCGATGCGGGCGGCGGCGATGGCCTCCTTGTCAGCCGGAAAGCGGGGGTCGGCGCGGTCGGGCCGGTCGATCATGTGGCCGGAAAAGAGAAAGACCTTGTCAGGCTGGCGCTGGCTGGTTGGCGGCTTGATGCGCAGCATGGCGCGTTCGAGCGTGCCGAGCGCCATGTTCACGTTGTCCGGGCGAAAGCCAAGGACGGCGAGCAGGGCGAGGTGCTTGTAGGTGGCCTGCAGGGCCAGCCAGTCGTTGTCGGCATGGGCGATGGCCTCGCGAAAGGCGGCGCCAACTGCAGCCGGGTCCTTGTCGATGATGGCCAGCGCACCGAGGTTGGCCAGCGCCCAGAAACGGCAGTCGTCATCGTGTTCGCACGACGCCGCCCAGGCGACGCCGCCGGCCATGATGGCAGCCTCCCGCTCGTAGCGCGTGTCGCCGGTCAGTTCGCGATAGACGTGCATCATCATGACCGCGTTGATGCCTGAGAGGTAATGACCGGGGCTGCTCCGGAACGCCCGGCTGTAGCTCAGGATGGTGTCGCGCAGCAGGGCGTCTTCGTAGGCTGCATCCTGGCGCATCTGCTCGGGTGTGTGCCCCTCGATACGCCAGGCGCTGACCCACTCTTCCTTGTCGAGTCGGCCGAGCAGTTCCCAGGCCTCGATATCGTCCTCATCGTTTTCGATGAGATTCTTGTAGGCGGCCCGCGCCTCGTCGATGCGGCCGAGGTGCTGCAGGCAAACGCCGCGTTGGCGGGCCGCTTCGTCATTGCCGGGGGCAAATTCCAGGGCCAGTTCGCACTGTTCCAGCGCGAAATTGAAATGCCGCATGCGGCGCAAGGCTTCGCCGGCCTTGAGGTGGGCTTCGACGCGCAGCGGTGTGGCCGGGGCTTCATCGGCAAGGACCAGGATGTCTTCCGGCCGGTTGGCGTTGCGCGCCACTTCGATGCGGGTCGCCCATTCGTCGTGGTTTTCCCAGTATTCGAGGGTGTTGCCAACGCGCAGGCGCCGCCAGTCCGGTTCCTCGAGGTTGGGCAGCAGGCTGTACACCGGGCTGGTCTTGCGGCCGCGCCAGGCGTTGAGCGTGTTCTTGGCCATGCTGGCCAGCGCGGCAATGTCGGCGGCCAGGGTGTTCGGGTCGGGGGTGCCGTCGTGCAGGTGGTAGGTCAGCTTGCGGTCGGTGTAGGTGTCGAACGGTTGCGCGGCCCGCGGTCCCTGGATGAGGATGACGCCGCGCGAGCGCAGGGCATGGCGGACGCCGAGTTCGTACCAGACGTTTGGATTGTCGAGCGTCAGGTCGGCGACCACGAGGTCGGCCATCAGCAGTTCCTGGAAAAGATCAGCGCGGATGTCGCCCGCCCCTTGTTCCTCGTCGGCCCGCAGGACTTCGAGTCCGGCACTTTCCAGCGCCGGCCGGATCAGTTCGGCATAGACCTGGTCGAAATCGATCAGACAGCCGTCATCGGCGGCTTTGATGCCGAACGGCATGGCGACGAAGACATGCAGATTCATTGGCGCCTCTCTGTTGGCCTGCTTTTTAGCCGACACCCGATACAATCTTTGGTTCATCGCTGGCGGCGGGCCGCAGCTTATTTAAGCTATATCGACTAGCGTAGATGCATGCAAGTCGTTGAATGATATTAAACCGATGATCGTGTCATGCCAAGCTGCATCGTACATACGTTGGCAAGGTGATATTTCACGGTCAACCAGAAAAATTGTCAGAATTTGAATCCATTGGCATTTCCGTGGCGTCGGAGCGAACGAATTTCGACAGCAGCGGTCGATCCTGTTCCTTTAAAAAAGATTCCACCACGATGAATGCAGCCGTCGCGCCCAGCCAACTCAACGATGACCTCGATCAACGCATCGTGGCACATGCCGCCGATGCGCGCTGGTATCCCTCGCCGCGCCCGGGTGTCGAGCGGCGCATGCTCGACCGGGTCGCGGCGGAAACCGGCCGGGCTACGAGCATCGTGCGTTACCTGCCGGGCGCTGAATTCAGCCCGCACCGGCACGATGGGGGCGAGGAGATTCTGGTTCTGGAGGGCGTCTTTTCCGATGAGCACGGCGACTATCCAGCCGGCAGCTATCTGCGCAACCCGCCCGGCAGCAGTCATCGCCCGTATTCGACACCTGGCTGCACGCTGTTCGTCAAACTGTGGCAGTTCTCGGCCGGCGACACGGAAGCGGGGCGCATCGATACCCGCCATACGCAATGGCGTCGCGGCCTGGTGCCCGGGCTGCATGTCATGCCGCTGCATGACTTCGATGGCATCGGCACGGCGCTGGTGAGCTGGGCGCCGCAAACGGTTTTCTCACCGCACGTGCATCCTGGTGGCGAGGAGATCCTGGTCCTCGAAGGCGTGTTTCGCGACGAGGATGGCGAATATCCCGCCGGCACCTGGCTGCGCAACCCGCGCTGGAGTCGCCACGCACCCTTCACGGGGGAAGAGGGCGCGCTGATTTACGTCAAGGTCGGCCATCTCGGTGCCAGCCTGCTGATGCCTCAGTAATTCGGCGGGGCCCAGCGTTTGCAGCGGTCAACCGGATAAAACGGGCAAAAATGAAATGATGGCGCGGCAAGCGGCCTGACCTAAAATCTTGCAGAGCGAAAAACCCGAACTTGTCGCGGAGTTAGCATGGGCGCAATAATCAATCTGGCCGCTGCCAGCCTGTTGTCTGTTTTATGTCTGGTCATCAGCAGCAAGGTCTTGGCCACGGCCGATGGCCCGGATTTCTATCGCGTGCAGGGCATCGCGAGCGATGCTGTTCTTCTCGTGCATGCCGAGCCCCGTCTCGATGCTTTTGTGATTGCGCGCTTGCCAGGCAATGCGGCGTGCCTGCGCAATCTCGGATGCCAGGGCGGCCTGAGTCTCGAAGCCTTCAGCAGCCTTTCCGAAGGCGAACGGCAGCGCCAAGTGGCCGCGAATCCACGCTGGTGCCGGATCAACCATCAAGGCCATACGGGTTGGGTGGAGGGACGTTTTCTGGCCGAGGCCGGCTGTGCCGATGTCGGCGAGCAGGACCGGCGGGTCGTGCCGCTGAATCTGTCTGCGGGCAGATTGACGATCAGGGAGCGTATCCGTGGTCGTGAATTCGTGGACTATCTGTTGCCAGGGCTGGCAGGGCAGACGCTGAGTGTTTCACTGGCCCCGTCGAATCGACAGAACTACTTCAACCTCAATCCGCCGGGTTCGCAGTGGTCGATGTTTGTCGGCTCCTCGTCCGGAAACAGCGTCAAACGCCTGCTGCCGGTTGACGGCGTCTATGCGCTGCGCGTGTATCTGATGCGTGCGGCAGGCCGACGCGGAGAAACTAGTCGCTTCACGATGAATGTCAGCCTGAGTGGCGAGCCACTCGCAGCAAGACCATCGCACATCGATGCGCTCATTCCGGGGACGCCATACCATGCGTCTGCATCCATCGTCTGCGCCGAGGGCGCCGGAGCGCCCCGCCTAAGCTGCGAGTCCTTCGTCATCCGTCGCGGGTTCGATGGCGCCGCAACGCTGGAAATCCGCTGGCCGGGAAATGGCTCGAGCGGGATTCGCCGCATCCTGTTTGTCAAAGGATTGCCCGTCTCGTCGGACTCGACCAAGCCGCTCAGTCATGTTCGGCAAGGTGAGACAACGCATGTTCGGCTGGGCGATCGGGAGGTTTTCGAGGTGCCCGACGCACTCATTTTTGGCGGCTGATAGCTCGGCCCGGGCGGCTCACCGGCCGCGTGGCCGAGTGCAGGATTAGAGAGTGTTGGCGTGAAAAAACCGGATCAGCCGAATCCGTGCCTCGATTGTCGCGCGCCGGCCTGGTTAAGGCTGGAATCCGGAGGGCATAATGCGCGCCCTGGTGTCCGTCGTTGACTTGATAAGGGGTCAGGTTAAGGTGGTGCCCAGTGTCTGAGGGTTTGATCATGTCCAGGTTGTCGTTGAATGCATTTGGTCGTGTGGGTGCCTGGCTTGTCCTGTTTTGCGGCCTTGCGCTTCTGTCAGGGTGCAGCAATTTTGGACGGCTGGCGGCGGATATCACCGAGACCCAGCAGAGGTTAAGGGTCGTTTCCGGAAAACTTGACTCTACGGCCTGCAAGGATTGCGAAGTCATCGTCGTGGTCATGGGCGATGACCTGGGCCAGGAAATACACAATTACCGCGTATTCGAGCGTCCCGGAAAGTTTCGCCTGGCGGCTTTGCATGATTCGAAGTTTTTGGTTGCTTTTCAGGACTTGAATCGGGATTTTGCCTATCAACCGAACGAGCCCGCCGTCTGGTATGACCTGTCCGGAAGCCTGATCAAGCGCGGCGACGTGGAAGACATAGTGCTCTCCCTGAACGGCCCCTCGGCCCGCCCGCTGCCGCCGGCCCTGGAAAATCTGTTTGAACTGCGGGGCAATTCCCTCGGCAAGATCGATGTGCAGCTGGGCAAAGTGGTTTCGCTGGATGATGAGCGCTTCAGCCGTGAATCGGCCAGCATGAGCATGTGGGAACCCATTGGCTTCATGAAGGCAGGTCGGGCCGGGATATTCTTCCTTGACACCTACGATCCGGCACGAACGCCAGTTCTTTTTGTGCATGGGATCGGCGGCACGGGGGGCGATTTCAGGTCTATGATCGCGCAGCTCGACCTTCAGCGATTTCAGCCCTGGGTCCTCAATTATCCGAGCGGTATGGATTTGCGGGCGCTGGGTGACGGCCTTGTAGGCCTGCTGGCTGAGCTGCGACACCGCTACGGTTTCAGCAAGATGCACTTTGTGGCGCACAGTATGGGCGGATTGATGGTCCGCGAGTTTTTGGCCGAATGTGCGCGCACGAACAGTTGTGACTACGCAGGCAACTTCGTCTCCATTTCCAGTCCGTTTGGGGGCGTCGCCAATATGGAGCTCTGGCTCGATCTTGCGCGCGTCGTGATGCCCGCCTGGCGAAATCTTGTGCCCGATGGTCCCTTCCTGAAGAATCTTTTCGTACTTCCCCTGCCTCCGGGGGTGCAGCACACCATGCTGATCAGCTATCGCAATACATCGAGTTTCAGTCGTGACAGCAGCGATGGGGTGATCCCGCTCAAGAGCCAGTTCCGACTCGATGCACAGCGGCAGGCCGTCACTGTTCGGGGATTTGACGAGGATCATGTCAACATCCTGCAGAGCGCGGACGTTCATTCTGAGGTGAATCTTGCACTGCTTGCCAATGGCGGGACCCAACCCCCGGTGCGAGCCGATGCCGGGCGATAGCCGGCTTGTCGGCAAAGGGAAAATAAAGGCACAAATAAATATGGGGAGCGCGAGGCTCCCCATATTTTTCACAACATCATTTCTGCATTACATCGCAGCAATAGGCTGGATCAGGCGAAGTTGGCTTCGGCGAACGACCAGTTAACGAGCGAAGCCAGGTAGGTTTCGACGAACTTCGGACGCATGTTGCGGTAGTCGATGTAGTAGGCGTGTTCCCAGACGTCGACGCAGAGCAGGGCCTTGTCGCCGGTGGTCAGCGGGGTGCCGGCGGCGCCCATGTTGACGATGTCGACGGAGCCGTCAGCCTTCTTGACCAGCCAGGTCCAGCCGGAACCGAAGTTGCCGACGGCGGAGGTCTGGAAGGCGGCCTTGAAGGCATCGAGCGAGCCCCACTTGGCGTCGATGGCTGCAGCCAGGGCGCCCTTGGGTGCGCCGCCGCCGTTCGGGGTCAGGCAGTTCCAGAAGAAGGTGTGGTTCCAGACCTGGGCTGCGTTGTTGTAGATGCCGCCGGCCGGGGCTTTCTTGACGATGGCTTCGAGGTCAAGGTTTTCGTACTCGGTGCCCTTGATCAGGTTGTTCAGGTTGGTGACATAGGCCTGATGGTGCTTGCTGTAGTGGTAGTCAAAGGTCTCGGCCGACATGTGCGGGGCGAGGGCGTCTTTGGCAAACGGCAGGGCAGGCAGTTGGTGTTCCATTGATGTTCTCCGTTGGGGTTTGATGAGGGGTGAATTGAAAATTCTAGTCAGCTTCCGGGCTGGCGACAACCTGATTTACCGTGGCTTCGGCCGAACCGCTGGCGAAACGCAGTTTGAGCAGGTCGCCGGGGCTGAGTCGGGAGGCGTCGCGGATGGCCCGGCCGTCGGCATCCATGGCCAACGTGTAGCCTCGCGACAGGACGGCGTGTGGGTCAAGCTGGGTCAGACTGCTGCCGAGCGAATTTAGTTTCCCGGAATGCTGAGAAATTGCCCACTGGGTCTGCCGGCTCAGCCGATATTGCAGGTGGGCGACGCCTTCGGCCAGCTTTTCGGGGCGCGGCCGGGCGCTGCTGTGGCGCAGGCCGAGGGACTGCAGGCGAACGGCGCAGTGCTCGGTTTGCCGGCGCAGGGCGTGGTGCAGGCGCGAGCCAAGCGTGTCGGTTTCGCGCTGGCGCTGGCGGATGCGTTCGGCCGGGTGCACAAGGCGCGCGGCCAGCCAGTCAAGGCGTTGCAGTTGATCGGACAGCAGTCGATCCATGCGCCGGCCAAGGTAGTTTTCGAGCTGGGTCAGGCGGTCGAGCAGGGCGTCGCGGTCGGGGCTGGCCAGTTCGGCGGCGGCGGTCGGGGTCGGGGCGCGCAGGTCGGCGGCGAAGTCGGCGATGGTGAAGTCGGTTTCGTGGCCGACGCCGGAAATGACGGGAATGGCCGAGGCGTTGATGGCGCGAGCGACGCTTTCTTCGTTGAAGGCCCAGAGGTCTTCGATGCTGCCGCCGCCACGACAGAGGATGGTCGCGTCGCAATCACTGTTGCCGGCTTGGATGATCGCTTCGGCGATTTTGGCGCCGGCGCCTTCGCCCTGGACGGGTGTGGGGAAGAGTGTGATGCCGATGTGCGGAGCGCGCCGGTGCAGCGTGGTCAGGACGTCGCGCAGGGCGGCGGCCTGCGGGCTGGTGACGATGGCCAGGCGACGCGGGAAGCTGGGCAGCGGCTTCTTGCGGTCAACGGCAAAAATGCCCTCATTTTCAAGTTTGGCCTTGAGCTGCAGGAAGCGCTCGAAGAGGTCGCCCTGGCCGGCCCGGCGGATGGCTTCGACGTTGAGCTGGAATTCGCCGCGCGGCTCGTAGAAGGAAACGAGGACGCGGGCTTCGATCTTATGACCGTTCTCCAGCCGCCAGCCGAGCACTTGCGCCCGGCTTCGCCACATGACGCAGCGCACCTGGGCGCTGGCGTCCTTGAGCGAAAAGTAAACGTGACCGGAGGCGGCGTAGGTCAGGTTGGAGATTTCGCCGCTGACCCAGGTCAGCGGAAAGGCCGATTCGAGGCAGTCCCTGACCTGTCTATTCAGGCTGGATACGCTGAGGACGGAGTTACCGACAGGTGGAGTGGCGTTTTGCATCTGTCGATTGTAACCCGTGGCTTTATTTTGCAGTCAGTCGTTGACAGGGTTGTGTTTTGTTAAGTGTTTGATTTTTAACGATGTAAATAACATGCCTTGTTTTTTGGCAGAGTATAAAAAAGCCTTTGCTGATTGGGGGTTAGCATAACTGTAGACACGCCATTCACAGACTTATCCACAGCTTTTGGGGATAAGCCGCGCCAACCGCGTCATTTCGTCGCTTGCCCTGCGGCGGGGGGCAGGGCAGAATTGCGGGCTGATATTCCACCAAGGATGACTTCACGTGTTTGCGATCGTTCAAGCGGCCGGCTGGCCAATATGGCCCTTGCTCCTGGCCTCTGTCATTTCAGTGGCTCTGATTATCGAGCGCGTTGTCGCGCTCCGTCGTTCAAAGGTTGTCCCGGCTGGCCTGCTCAAGCGTGCTGTCGGCGAGTTCAAGCGCGGCGCCAACAACGACAAGCTGCTTGAAGACCTCGACGCCCATTCGCCGCTTGGCCGTGTGCTGTCGGCCGGCCTGCGCAACGTCAATTCATCGCGTGAAATCATGAAGGAATCGATCGAGGAGGCAGGCTCCGCTGTTTCCCATGAGCTGAATCGCTACCTCACCACGCTCGGCACCATTGCTTCGGTCAGCCCGCTGATGGGCCTGTTCGGCACCGTGGTCGGGATGATCGAGATTTTTGGTTCTCAATCGCCGACCGGTGTTGCCAACCCGATGCAACTGGCCC
Organism: Betaproteobacteria bacterium; assembly: GCA_016705475.1. Classification (GTDB taxonomy): domain Bacteria; phylum Pseudomonadota; class Gammaproteobacteria; order Burkholderiales; family Rhodocyclaceae; genus Azonexus. The sequence continues at coordinate 39,070 of JADIYD010000009.1, forward strand.
ACGGTATTTCCGTAGCGCTGTACAACACCGGCTTCGGTCTGGTCATCGCCATTCCCAGCCTGATCGCTTGGCGCCATTTCCGTGCCCTGGCCGACGGCTTCGTTGTCGAAATGGAGCAGCAGGCGGTTCGCCTCGTCGAGTACATGCATGGCGACCGGACGTAAGCGATGAATTTCCAGCGCGGCCGCAGCCGGGAAGAGCCGGAAATCAACCTGATTCCGTTGATCGACGTATTGCTGGTCATCATCATCTTCCTGATGCTGACCACCACCTACGCCAAGTTCTCCGGGCTGGAGATCAACCTGCCGACGGCCGACGCCAGCAAGCCGGCCGAGCAGCCCAACGAGGTTGCTGTTGCCGTGACAGCCAGCGGACAGGTTCTGATCAACAAGTCGCCGTTGGCTGCCAATGATGTCAAGTCCATCGCGGATGGTCTGCGCCGGGCGGCCGGCAGTCGCGAAGATCCGCTGATTGTCATCAATGCAGACGCCAAGGCGACGCATCAAAGCGTGGTCGACGTCATGCAGGCGGCGCAGACGGCGGGTTATCCGCACATTTCCTTCGCCACCCAGAATCGCTGATGCTGGCGCGCTGGCTACAGCGACAGTGGTTTGAGCAACGCCGGCTGACGCCGGCGTTGTGGCTTTTACTGCCGCTCGCCTGGCTTTACAGCTTCTTGAGCGCGCTGAGTCGCCGGTTGGCCAAGCCGGTACGTCTGCCCGTGCCGGTTATTGTCGTAGGCAACCTCATTGTTGGCGGTGCCGGCAAGACACCGCTGACCCTGTGGTTGGCGCAGCAACTCAAGGCGCGTGGCTGGCGGCCGGGGATTATCAGCCGGGGTTACGGGCGCAGTGGCGACGGCGTTGTTTCAGTGCGCGCCGATTCGCCGCCGGAAGAGGTCGGCGATGAACCTGTGCTCCTCGCCCGCCGAAGCGGGGTGCCGGTCTGTGTCGGGCGGCAGCGCGCCGCTGCCGGAGCTGCACTGCTTGCTGTAAATCCAGAGGTGAATGTCATCCTCTGCGACGACGGCTTGCAGCACTACGCGCTGGCCCGCGATGTCGAACTGGTTGTTTTCGACACGCGCGGCGCCGGCAACGGCTGGCGCTTGCCGGTCGGACCGTTGCGCGAACCGCTGGCGCGGCTTGCTGCGGTCGACGCGATTATTGGCAACAATTTGAAATCCCGGTTTTCAGTCTCGACGCCCACTTTCGACATGACGCTGCAGCCCGGCAGCTTCTATCGCCTCGACGATCCGCAACAGACCTGCTCGGCCGAGCGTCTGCGTGGCCGTGGCCTACTCCATGCACTGGCCGGCATCGGCAATCCGGCGCGCTTCTTCCAAACGCTGGAATCTCTCGGGTTGCGCTGCGAAAACCACCCGTTTCCGGACCATCATCGCTATTCGTCATCCGATCTGGCGTTCGCCCGGGACGGCATCCTGCTGATGACGGAGAAGGATGCAGTAAAATGCGCCGGACTGACGGCGGGTGAAACCTGGGTTCTGCCCGTCGAGGCCGAGCTTTCGCCGGCCCTTATTCAACTGATTTTGGAGAAACTCCGTGGACGCCAGGCTGCTTGATATTCTCGTCTGCCCGATTTGCAAGGGCAATCTCGAACACCGCAAGGCTGAAAAGGAGCTGGTCTGCAAACCCTGCAAACTGGCCTTCCCGATCCGCGACGACATCCCCATCATGCTTGAGGACGAAGCGCGCCAGCTCAACGCGGACGGGCAGTAATGTCCGGCGTCGCCTTCAAGGTCGTCATCCCGGCGCGTTACGCGTCGACCCGGCTACCGGGCAAACCGCTGCTTGATCTCGGTGGCAAGCCGATGGTTGTCCGGGTGGCCGAGCGGGCGCGATTGTCGGGCGCCGAGGAGATCTGGGTGGCAACTGATCATCCGGAGGTCCGGGCCGTCGCCGAGGCGAACGAAGTCGCAGCGCTCATGACGCGCAGCGACCACCCGACCGGCACCGACCGTCTGGCCGAAGTCGTCGAACAGCGTGGCTGGGGCGGCGACACCATCATCGTCAATGTGCAAGGCGACGAGCCCTTGATCGAGCCTGAGGTCATCCTGCAGATGGCGCGCCAGCTGGCGGCCTCTGGCGCCGATATCGCCACTGTTGCCCACCCGATCACCGATCCGGCCGATTTTTTCAACCCGAATGTGGTCAAGGTGGTCTGCCGCGCCGATGGCGATGCAGCGTATTTCTCCCGCGCGCCGATTCCCTATGCCCGTGATCATTTCGCCAGGGAAGCCGGCGGCGAAACCCTGCCAGCCAACTTTCCGGCCTATCGACATGTCGGCCTGTATGCCTACCGCGCATCGTTTTTGAAGGCGTTTTCCGGGTTGACCGTGGCACCGACCGAGCATTTCGAGTCGCTGGAGCAGTTGCGCGCGCTGTGGCATGGCTACCGTATCAGCGTGACGCTGATCGATGCAGCGCCGGCGCCCGGCGTCGATACGCCCGAAGATGCCGAGCGGATGCGCAAACTGTTTGACCGACCCGGAAATAGCGAGTAATTTTCCGCTTCTAGAGAACGGCCACACGTGAAGCCGATAACAAGAATTTTTTAGACAAACCAGAGGGAATTATTCATGAAATTGATTCTGTTGGGCGCACCTGGCGCTGGTAAGGGAACGCAAGCAACTTTCATCTCCAAGCAGTTCGGCATCCCCCAGATTTCGACCGGTGACATGCTGCGTGCGCAGGTCAAGGCCGGCACCGCATTGGGCCTCGAAGCCAAAAAGCACATGGACGCAGGCGGCCTCGTGCCGGACGCCGTCATCATCGGCATGGTCAAGGATAGGCTGACCCAGGATGACTGCAAGAATGGTTACCTGTTCGACGGTTTCCCGCGCACCATTCCCCAGGCTCAGGCCATGAAGGATGCCGGTGTGCCGATCGAGTTCGTGCTCGAAATCGACGTGCCGGACAGCGATATCGTTACCCGCATGGCGGGCCGTCGTGCCCACCTCGCGTCGGGCCGCACCTACCACGTCGTATTCAATCCGCCGAAGGTTGAAGGCATCGACGATGTGACCGGCGAGCCGCTGGTGCAGCGTGATGACGACAAGGAAGAAACCGTCAAGAAGCGCCTGGAGATTTATCACGCCCAAACCAAGCCGCTGGTCGACTTCTACGGCAAGTGGGCTGCCGAAGGCGACGCCAAGGCACCGAAGGTTCGCAAAGTGGCTGGCGTCGGCAGCGTTGACGGCATCACCAAGAGCGTTTTCGACGCACTGAAATAAGAAAGCAGAAGATGGTGAAAAACGCCTTCTACGCGCAGTCAGGGGGCGTTACAGCCGTCATCAATGCCACGGCGTGCGGCCTGATTCAGGAAGCACGCCGCTATCCCGACAAGATCGGGAAAGTCTTCGCAGGCCGTGACGGCATCATCGGCGCCCTGACCGAAGACCTCATCGACACCAGCCTTGAATCCGACGAAGCGATTGCTCGCCTGCGCCATACGCCGGGCGGCGCCTTTGGTTCCTGCCGCTACAAGCTCAAGAGTCTGGAGCAGCACCGTGCGCAGTACGAACGCCTGATCGAGGTTTTCAAGGCGCACGATATCGGCTATTTCTTCTACAACGGCGGCAACGATTCCATGGATACGGCGTGGAAGGTTTCGCAGATCGCCGAGAAAATGGGTTACCCGGTTGTTTGCGTCGGTGTGCCGAAAACGGTCGATAACGATTTGCCCCATACCGATTGCTGCCCGGGCTTCGGTTCGGTCGCCAAGTATGTCGCCACCTCGATCCGCGAGGCTGGCTACGATGTCGCCTCGATGGCACGGACATCGACCAAGATATTCGTGCTTGAAGTCATGGGCCGGCACGCCGGCTGGATTACGGCGGCCTGCGGACTCGCTTCGGAAAATGTCGGCGAACCGCCGCATATCCTGCTCTTCCCGGAGGTGCCCTTTGATCCGGAGCGCTTTGTTGCGCGCGTCGACGAATGCGTCAAACAGTATGGTTACTGCACGGTGGCGGTTTCCGAAGGCTTGTCGGACGCTTCCGGCAAGCTGATCGCCGAGTCGGGAACCAAGGATGCTTTCGGTCATTCCCAGCTGGGTGGCGTCGGTCAAATGGTCGCCCAGCTCGTCAAGGACAAGCTCGGCTACAAGTATCACTGGGCGCTGGCGGATTACCTGCAGCGTTCGGCTCGCCACCTGGCATCCCGTACTGATCTCGAACAGGCTCATGCGCTGGGCGTTGCTGCGGTCGACCTTGCTTTGCAGGGCAAAAACGCCGTCATGGCGACGATTGAGCGCCTCGCCGATAGCCCGTATCGCTGGGAGATCGGTAACGCGCCGCTGGCCGAAATTGCCAATGTCGAGCGCAAGATGCCCGCCGAGTTCATCACGCCCGATGGTTTTCACATCACGGATGCCTGTCGGACTTACCTGCAACCGCTAATCGAAGGCGAAGATCCGCCGCCGTATCGCAATGGATTGCCTGATTACGTACGCTTGAAGAATATTTCGGTGCCAAAGAAGCTGGAGACGTTCTCGGTCTAATTTTTTGTCTGTCAAATCAGGGGGAGAAAAATGAGTACACCGTTATGGTTGGCGCTAGGGTGCGCCGTTCTGGCAGTGTTGTATGGCTGGGTTTCCAGTCAGCAGATCCTCGCGCTATCAGCCGGCAACGACCGCATGAAAGAGATTGCCAAGGCAATCCAGGAGGGTGCGGAGGCCTATCTCAGCCGACAGTACAAGACCATTGCCATGGTCGGTGTCGTTCTCTTCCTTCTTATTGGCTTTGTTCCCAAGCTTGGCTGGCTGACTGCCTTTGGCTTCCTGATCGGTGCTGTTCTCTCCGGCGCCGCCGGCTTCATCGGCATGAACGTTTCGGTGCGCGCCAATGTCCGTACGGCCGAAGCAGCGCGCAGCGGGATATCGGCTGCGCTTGACGTCGCCTTCAAGGGCGGTGCAATCACCGGCATGCTGGTGGTCGGTCTTGGTCTGCTCGGCGTTGCCGGTTATTACGCCTTCCTCCGGTCGTCCGGTGGAACGGATAACCTGCATCATGTCATCGAGCCGTTGGTCGGTTTGGCCTTTGGTTCGTCGCTGATCTCAATCTTCGCCCGACTGGGCGGCGGTATCTTCACCAAGGGCGCCGACGTTGGCGCCGACCTGGTGGGCAAGGTCGAAGCCGGGATTCCGGAAGATGACCCGCGCAACCCGGCTGTTATCGCCGATAACGTGGGCGACAACGTCGGCGACTGCGCCGGCATGGCGGCTGACCTGTTTGAAACCTACGCCGTGACCGTGGTCGCAACCATGGTGCTGGCTGCGTTGATTATCAAGACCGCGGCAGGGCTGGGCGAGAACCTCGTTCTCTATCCGCTGGCGCTGGGCGGTGTTTCGATCATTGCCTCCATCGTCGGCTGCTATTTCGTCAAGGCCACCGAGGGCGGCAAGATCATGGCCGCCTTGTACCGCGGACTGATCGTCGCCGGGGTTTTGGCATTGGCCTTCTATTATCCGGTCACGTCCTGGCTGATCGGGGCTGGCGCAACCCTGCCGGATGGCACGGTCATCAACACCATGACGATGTTCGGTTGCTCTGTCGTCGGCCTCGTGCTGACTGCGGCACTCGTCTGGATCACCGAGTACTACACCGGTACTGATTACCCGCCGGTCAAGCACGTGGCGGCTGCCTGTCAAACAGGTCACGCCACCAACATCATTGCGGGTATCGGCATTTCAATGAAGTCGACGGCCTGGCCGGTTCTTTCAGTTTGTGCCGCGATTTTTGCAGCGCACGCGATGGGCGGTCTATTTGGCATCGCGATCGCAGCCACCTCGATGCTCTCGATGGCCGGTATCGTCGTGGCACTGGACGCCTACGGTCCGATTACCGACAACGCTGGCGGTATCGCCGAAATGGCTGGATTGCCGAAGGAGGTTCGCGACGTCACCGATCCGCTGGATGCCGTGGGGAATACGACCAAGGCTGTAACCAAAGGCTATGCCATCGGCTCCGCCGGACTGGCTGCGCTGGTGCTCTTTGCCGACTACACGCATGGTCTGGAGGCTGTTTCAGGCAAGGTCTTTACTTTTGACTTGTCCAACCACCTGGTGATTATCGGTCTCTTCATTGGCGGTCTGATCCCCTTCCTTTTCGGCGCCATGGCCATGGAGGCGGTTGGTCGCTCAGCTGGTGCAGTCGTCGTCGAGGTCCGTCGTCAGTTCAAGGAAATTCCGGGGATTATGGAAGGGACGGCCAAGCCGGACTATTCTCGCGCCGTGGATATGTTGACCGTGGCAGCCATCAAGGAAATGATGATCCCGTCCATTCTGCCTGTCGCCGTGCCCATCGTGGTTGGTCTGGTTCTTGGTCCGGTTGCGCTTGGTGGCTTGCTGGTCGGTACCATCGTCACTGGCCTGTTCGTTGCCATTTCGATGACGACCGGTGGCGGCGCTTGGGACAATGCCAAGAAATACATTGAAGATGGTCACTTCGGTGGCAAGGGATCGGATGCCCACAAGGCTGCCGTGACGGGTGATACGGTTGGCGACCCCTATAAAGATACGGCAGGGCCAGCCGTTAATCCGCTGATCAAGATCATCAATCTGGTCGCTCTGTTGATCGTGCCGCTGATCGCCTGATCATCGGTATTGTTTTGCAAAAAGGCGGCCTGGCCGCCTTTTTTCATTTTTTTGATTTGCAATTTTGAAGCCAAGTTAGAATCTGGAAAAGAAATCTGGGAGTGGCATGAGCGAAGTAGCAAGCAGTTCCGCCGGTCTCGGCAATTCCGGTGTGCGGGAAGACCTCCTGCACCATGATCCTTTGCTCGACTGCCTGCTCGAGTTGACGCGTATCTACGGGCGCCCAAGTACGCGAGCAGCGCTGGTCGCCGGGCTTCCGCTGGAAAAGGGATCGTTGACACCATCGCTCTTCGGGCGTGCCGCCAGTCGCGCCGGATTGTCTGCCAAGGTGGTCAAGCGTTCGCTGGATCGCATTGATGATGTTCTTCTGCCGGCTGTCCTCTTGCTGGCGGGTGATGAAGCCTGCGTTCTGCTGGGTTGGGATGAGTCCGGACAGACAGCCCGTTTGCTTTTTCCGGAGACGGGGCAGGGGTCACACCAGATGTCGCGGGAAGATCTGGCCCTTCGCTATAGCGGGATAGCGATCTTTGCCCGGCCACATTTTCGCTTTGACAGCCGTACGCCACAGGTTGGTGATGTAAAGCTGCGTCACTGGTTCTGGGGTGCTTTGGCCGAGCAGATGCCGATCTACCGTGATGTCCTCGGGGCTGCCTTGCTGATCAACGTGATGGCGCTGGCCATGCCGTTGTTTACGATGAATGTCTATGATCGCGTCGTTCCGAACCGGGCAATGGAGACCCTGTGGGTTCTAGCCTTGGGCGTGGTTCTGATTATTGGCGTGGACATGGCACTGCGCTCCTTGCGTGGCTATTTCATCGATCTGGCCGGTGCGCGTATCGACATGAAGCTGTCTGCCGCGATCATGGAGCGCGTACTCGGGGTTCGCATGGAGGCAAGGCCGGCGGCGGTGGGCGCATTTGCCTCGAATCTGCGCTCTTTCGAGTCGGTGCGTGATTTCATTACCTCGGCATCGGTAACGGCATTTATTGATCTGCCGTTTGCCCTGCTTTTTGTGCTGGTCATCGCCCTGATTGCCTGGCAACTGATTATTCCCGTGTTGCTGGCCATTCTGGCTGTAGTCATCTATGCCTACGTGCTGCAACACAAGATGCACGCGCTGTCGGAGACAACTTATCGGGCAGGTGCCCTGCGCAATGCGACGCTGATCGAAAGCCTGACAGCGCTCGAAACCATCAAGACGCAAGGCGCCGAAGGGCTGATGCAGTCGAAGTGGGAAAAAACGGTTTCCTTTGTAGCTGGTGTAAATAATCAGATGCGTTTTCTATCTGCCGCTGCGACCAATGGGGCAATGGAAATCCAGCAGATCGTCAATGTCGTGGTCGTCATTGCCGGTGTCTATCTGATCGGTGATGGCAAGCTCAGCATGGGGGGCCTGATCGCCTGCACGATGCTGACTTCGCGGGCTGTTGCGCCTTTGGGGCAAATGGTCGGTTTGCTGATGCAATACCACAATGCCAAGGTGGCGCTGACCTCGCTTGAGCAGATCATGCAGAACCCGGTTGAGCGACCGGGCGATGCCAACTTTGTGCATCGCCCCGAACTGAAGGGGAATATCGAATTCCGCGATGTTCAGTTCAGTTATCCGAATTGTCAGATCGCTGCACTGAAGGGGTTGAACTGCAAGATCAACGAAGGCGAGAAGGTCGTAGTCATCGGCCGTATCGGCTCAGGCAAGACGACCTTGCAGAAGTTGTTGCTCGGCCTGTACCAGCCGACTGGCGGTGCTGTCAGCATTGATGGCGTCGACCTTCGGCAACTGGACCCGGCCGACCTGCGGCGCAATATTGGATACGTGGCGCAGGATGTCACGCTGTTCTATGGAACCTTGCGGGACAACATCGCGATTGGCGCACCCTACGCTGATGATGCCACCATTGTTGCTGCTGCCGAGGCAGGTGGCTTGACCGAGTTCGTCAATCGCCATCCGGATGGTTTTGACATGATGATCGGCGAGCGGGGTGATTCTCTCTCGGGTGGTCAGCGGCAGGGCGTGGCTATCGCGCGGGCCTTCCTGATGGACCCGCCGATCCTCTTGCTCGATGAGCCAACGAGTGCGATGGATTTCTCCTCGGAACAGCAGTTCAAGGAGCGCCTGAAGGTGATGGCAGCCCACAAGACCGTATTGATCGTTACGCATCGCAACAGCTTGCTTGACCTTGCAACCCGGGTTCTGGTTGTTGATGATGGTCGCATCGTCGCTGATGGCCCGCGTGATCAGGTTATTCAGGCCTTGCAGAGTGGCCGGATCGGGAGGGCCTCATGAAGCGCCTGAACGCGATCATGAGCGCGACGCATGGCTGGCTGGAACGCATCGCCGAGAAGGGCGCTCCGTATGTCGAACGCATTCTTGGGCGCCTGCCGAGCAAAGAAGAGGTTGAGGTTGTCGATTTTGCTACCGATGCTGATCTCGCGATGCTGCGTCAGGAACCACTTCGGGCTCGCGTGCTGCTTCGTTCGATAGGAATCGTATTTGCCGTCTTCATCATGTGGGCTGCGGTCGCTCAACTGGATGAGGTGACGCGAGGAGAGGGCAAGGTTATCCCTTCCCGGCAGATTCAAGTCTTGCAGAGTATCGATGGCGGCCTTGTTTCCGAAATTCTGGTGCGTGAAGGTGAAGTTGTTCAGGCAAATCAGTTGCTGATCAAGATCGACGAAACCCGCTTCGTTTCCTCGGTCAAGGAAAACCAGGCTCAGTACCTTGGTTTGGTTGCCCGGGCTGCGCGTCTTCGCGCCATCTCGGAGGGTAAGCCATTCGTTCCGCCGCCTGAGGTTATGAAGGCAGATCCTTCCATCGTCGCGCAGGAACGCCAGTTTTACGAGACCAGAAACAGTGAGCTGACAACCTCGGTTTCAATCGCTCGTCAGCAGCTCAGTCAGCGCCAGCAAGAACTCAATGAGGCTCAGGCCAAACGCGCTCAGGCGACACAAGGGTATGACCTTACTTCCAGAGAGCTATCGGTAACGCGCCCCTTGATTGCTTCAGGGGCGGTTTCTGAGGTTGAGTTGCTGCGCCTGGAGCGCGATGTTTCTCGCTATCGCGGCGAACGTGATATGGCGTCAGCACAGATCTCGCGGGTTCAGGCGGCAATAAACGAAGCTCAGCGCAAGATTGAGGAGGTTGAACTTGCTTTCCGCAACGATGCCAGCAAGGAGCTTTCGGAGGTCATGTCCAAGTTGAACAGCCTAGCTGAAGGTAGTGTCGCCCTGTCGGACCGTGTAAAACAATCGTCCATTCGATCCCCCGTCAAGGGCACCGTCAAGCGTCTGCTGGTCAATACTGTCGGTGGTGTGATCCAACCCGGCAAGGACATGATCGAGATCGTGCCGCTGGAAGATACCTTGTTGCTCGAAGCGCGCGTTCTGCCGAGGGATATTGCCTTCCTGCGGCCGGGCCAGCCGGTGATTGTCAAATTTACTGCCTATGACTTTTCAATCTACGGTGGCCTTGATGGAACGCTTGAACACATTGGCGCCGATACGGTGATGGACGATAAAGGAAACGCCTTCTATACGGTGCGGGTGCGCACGAGCAAACCCGGTTTTGGTGATGCCAACCTGCCCATCATTCCAGGCATGATTGCCGAGGTCGACATATTGACCGGCAAGAAGAGTGTTCTCGCCTATATGCTCAAGCCCGTCCTCAGGGCCAAGAGCGTCGCCTTGACGGAGCGTTGATGATTCATTGCTTTGTTGATCGCGATGCACAGGCGCTGCCATCCTGGCTGGAAGCCTTTCCGCAGGCGCGAGTAGTGCGCCGTCAAGATCAGGCAACTGTTGCCGATGGCGCCGGCATTCTCTGGTGCCGTTGCGGGCCGCGGGAAAGTCTAGCCACCATACTTGGCGCGTTGACCATATCGCCGACGCAGATAGTCGTCGTCCTGGCCGACGAGCCCGGTGACGCCATTATTGCCGAAGCCTGCTCTCTGGGTGCCTCCGGCTGCTGCAATACCCACGCGGCACCGGAAGTGCTGCGGCAGGTTGCACTCGTCGTCGAAAATGGCGGTCTGTGGATTGGTCAGTCCCTGCTGCAACGACTGGTCGGCAGCACGTCCAAGGCTTTCGAGTCGCGTTCCGAGGCCAAGGTGGACTCCTGGTCGGCTCTCCTTTCCGAACGCGAGTCGCAAGTAGCAAAGCTTGTTGCCGGCGGCGCCAGCAACAAGGAAATCGCCGACCAGCTTTCGATTACCGAAAGAACGGTCAAGGCGCATATGTCGGCAATTTTCGAGAAACTCGGTTTGCGCGACCGCCTGCAACTCTCCTTGCGCATCAACGGCGTTAATTTGTAGGCCGATATGCGCCAAGGTGCTGGCGCAGGAGCAATGAAAAACCAGAATCCCGATCGCCACGGTCAACCGGAGAAATTTGCCAAATTTGAAACTTGCGAGATCTGGCGACTTCTTGGCAAAGGCTTGGCAAAAGTACCGTAAAGCGTGAAATAACTCACATCTGGTCGCCATACTGTACTTTGGTTCAATAGATTGCTGGCCTAGATCCGCTTACACTTTTAGCATTGTTAATAGTGTCTGGAGTTTTACCATGGCTCAAGCCCAAGTCGTCGCCCAAGTTTCCGTTCTTTCTGGCCAGGCATTTGCGCGCGATAGCGCAGGAAACATGCGCCGCCTCAAGCTTGGAGACGCGATACGCGAAGGCGAGAGCGTCGTCGCTGCCGATGGTGCCAAGGTGGTTCTGACGCTTGCGGATGGCCGCGAGCTTGATGTCCGTCCCGGTGAAACGGCCAGGATCGACTCAGAGGTGGCTGCGCCAGTAAAGCCGGATCCCACTGACAGTGCAATTGCCAATGACCAGCAAGGTTTTAAGAAGATTGCCTCGGCTCTGGTGTCCGGGAGCGATCTGGATGCCTTGCTTGACGAAGACGCGCCAGCGGCAGGTCTTGTTGGACAAGGCGGTAACGAGGGGCATACCTTTGTTGAATTGCTGCGTATCGTTGAAACCGTTGATCCTCTAGCGTTTCAATTTGGTACAGGTCGTGACCGTCCGCTGGATACCTTTGATGGTGGGATTCAGACATTAGCTGATCTGTCTGTTTTCAGTGTTGGAAGCGATTTCATTGTTGACGAAGCAGCTGGCACCATGACGTTCACGGTGACCAGAACCGGCGCACTGGATCAGGCAGCCAGTGTCAGCTACGGTACTGCAGATGGCACGGCGGTAGCTGGCAGCGACTACACAGCAACCAGTGGTGTGCTCAACTTTGCCCCCGGAGAAACCAGCAAGACAGTTACTGTCGCGCTGAACAACGACACTCTCTTCGAAGGTGGCGAGACGGTAAGCCTGAACCTCAGCGCACCGGTCAATGGAACGTGGGTGACGCAAGCCAGGTTGGCACCATCGTCGATGACGGTCGTACCCTGCCGGGTGGCCCGGCCAACGATGACCGTCCGGTCTTCAACATGGGCTCCGACTTCGTGGTGGACGAAGCGGCGGGCACGGTCACCTTCACGGTCACCAAGACCGGCGCCACCAACCTGGCCTCGACAGTCAGCTTCAGCACGGTCGACGGCACCGCCGTCGCCGGTTCCGACTACGACGCCGCGAGCGGCCTGCTGAGCTTCGCCGCCGGCGAAACCAGCAAGACCGTCACGGTCAACATCACCAACGACGCCATCTTCGAAGGTGCGCAAGACTTCAGCGTCCAGCTCAGCAGCCCGACCAACGCCACCCTCGGTGACGCCACGCAAGTTGCCACCATCGTCGATGATGGCCGCAACCTGCCGGGTGGTCCGGCCAATGACGACCGTCCGACGCTCAACATCGGCAGCGACGTCATCATTGACGAAGCCGCTGGCACCGTCACCTTCACGGTGACCAAGGTCGGCGCCACCGAACAGCCGGTCACCGTCGACTTCGCCACCGCCAACGGCAGCGCCACGGCCGGCAGCGACTACACCGCTGCGTCCGGCACGCTGAGCTTCGCCGCCGGCGAAACCAGCAAGACCATCACCGTCGCGATCACCAACGACACCGCCTACGAGATCTCAGAAAACTTCAGCATCGCGATCAGCAACCCGGGCAACGCCAAGCTGGGCACGAGCAGCGCGACGGGCACCATCGTTGATGACGGTCGCACCCTGCCGGGTGGCGGCACCGCCAACGACGACCGTCCGGGCCTGAGCATCAACGACGTCCTGATTGACGAAGCCGCCGGCAGCATCACCTTCACGGTCACCCGGACGGGCGACCTGAGCCAGGCCGCCAGTGTCGACTACACCCCGAGCAACGGCAGCGCCACCGGTGGTGGCACCGACTACGCCGTCGCCCCGGGCACGCTCAACTTCGGTGTTGGCATCAGCACGCAGACCATCACCGTTGCCATCAACAACGACGGCACCTACGAAGGCCCGGAAACCTTCGACATCACCCTCACCAACCCGGTCGGCTCGATCATCACCGACGCCCTCGGTGTTGGCACCATTGTCGATGACGGTCGCACCCTGCCGGGTGGTCCGGCCAATGATGACCGTCCGGTCTTCAACATGGGCTCCGACTTCGTGGTGGATGAAGCGGCGGGCACGGTCACCTTCACGGTCACCAAGACCGGCGCCACCAACCTGGCCTCGACCGTCAGCTTCAGCACGGTTGACGGCACGGCCGTCGCCGGTTCCGACTACGACGCAGCGAGCGGCACGCTGAGCTTTGCCGCCGGCGAAACCAGCAAGACCGTCACGGTCAACATCACCAACGACGCCATATTCGAAGGTGCGCAAGACTTCAGCGTCCAGCTCAGCAGCCCGACCAACGCCACCCTCGGTGACGCCACGCAAGTTGCCACCATCGTCGATGATGGCCGCAACCTGCCGGGTGGTCCGGCCAATGATGACCGTCCGACGCTCAACATCGGCAGCGACGTCATCATCGACGAAGCCGCTGGCACCGTCACCTTCACCGTCACCAAGGTCGGTGCCACCGAACAGCCGGTCACCGTCGACTTCGCCACCGCCAACGGCAGCGCCACGGCCGGCAGCGACTACACCGCAGCCGCCGGCACGCTGAGCTTTGCCGCCGGCGAAACCAGCAAGACCATCACGGTCGCGATCACCAACGACACCGCCTACGAGATCTCAGAAAACTTCAGCATCGCGATCAGCAACCCGGGCAACGCCAAGCTGGGCACGAGCAGCGCGACGGGCACCATCGTTGATGACGGTCGCACCCTGCCGGGTGGCGGCACCGCCAACGACGACCGTCCGGGCCTGAGCATCAACGACGTCCTGATTGACGAAGCCGCCGGCAGCATCACCTTCACGGTCACCCGGACGGGCGACCTGAGCCAGGCCGCCAGTGTCGACTACACCCCGAGCAACGGCAGCGCCACCGGTGGTGGCACCGACTACGCCGTCGCCCCGGGCACGCTCAACTTCGGTGTTGGCATCAGCACGCAGACCATCACCGTTGCCATCAACAACGACGGCACCTACGAAGGCCCGGAAACCTTCGACATCACCCTCACCAACCCGGTCGGCTCGATCATCACCGACGCCCTCGGTGTTGGCACCATTGTCGATGACGGTCGCACCCTGCCGGGTGGTCCGGCCAATGATGACCGTCCGGTCTTCAACATGGGCTCCGACTTCGTGGTGGATGAAGCGGCGGGCACGGTCACCTTCACGGTCACCAAGACCGGCGCCACCAACCTGGCCTCGACAGTCAGCTTCAGCACGGTCGACGGCACCGCCGTCGCCGGTTCCGACTACGACGCCGCGAGCGGCCTGCTGAGCTTCGCCGCCGGCGAAACCAGCAAGACCGTCACGGTCAACATCACCAACGACGCCATCTTCGAAGGTGCGCAAGACTTCAGCGTCCAGCTCAGCAGCCCGACCAACGCCACCCTCGGTGACGCCACGCAAGTTGCCACCATCGTCGATGATGGCCGCAACCTGCCGGGTGGTCCGGCCAATGACGACCGTCCGACGCTCAACATCGGCAGCGACGTCATCATTGACGAAGCCGCCGGCACCGTCACCTTCACCGTCACCAAGGTCGGCGCCACCGAACAGCCGGTCACCGTCGACTTCGCCACCGCCAACGGCAGCGCCACGGCCGGCAGCGACTACACCGCCGCCGCCGGCACGCTGAGCTTCGCCGCCGGCGAAACCAGCAAGACCATCACGGTCGCGATCACCAACGACACCGCCTACGAAGTATCAGAAAACTTCACCGTTGCGATCAGCAACCCGGGCAACGCCGTGCTCGGCACGAGCAGCGCCACCGGCACCATCGTTGATGACGGTCGCACCCTGCCGGGTGGCGGCACCGCCAACGACGACCGTCCGGGCCTGAGCATCAACGACGTCCTGATTGACGAAGCCGCCGGCAGCATCACCTTCACGGTCACCCGGACGGGCGACCTGAGCCAGGCCGCCAGTGTCGACTACACCCCGAGCAACGGCACCGCCATCGGTGGCGGCACCGACTACGCCGTCGCCCCGGGCACGCTCAACTTCGGAGTTGGCGTCAGCACGCAGACCATCACCGTTGCCATCAACAACGACGGCACCTACGAAGGCCCGGAAACCTTCAACATCACCCTCGCCAACCCGGTTGGTTCGATCATCACCGACGCCCTCGGTGTTGGCACCATTGTCGATGACGGTCGTACCCTGCCGGGTGGTCCGGCCAATGATGACCGTCCGACGCTGAGCATCGACAGCCCGACGGTTGGCGAAGGCGGCTATGCCACCTTCACGGCGACCCTGAGCAACGCCAGCACGACGGCCGTGACCTTCACGCCGAGCCTGACTGGCGGAACGGCAACGCTGGGTACCGACACCAGCGCCGCCAGTACGCTGCAGTACTACAACGGAACTGCCTGGGTCTCGGCCAGTGGTGGTGTGACCATTCCGGCCGGCAGCACCAGCGTGCAACTGCGTCTGCAGACGACGGACGACCTGCTGGACGAACCGGCAGAGAACTTCTCGCTGACTGGCACGGTGACCAGCGGCAATACGGCCAATGGGTCGGCAACCGGTACGGCCTTGATTACCGACAACGATCCGACGCCGAGCTTCTCGATCAACGACATCACGGTCAACGAAGCAGCCGGCACGGCCACCTTCACGGTCACCCTGTCGGCGGCCAGTGGTCAGGCGACCAGCGTCAATTGGGGCTTGTCCAATGGCACGGCCCTGGCCGGGTCTGACTACACGACCAACAGCGGCATTCTGAACTTTGCGCCGGGTGTCACGACGCAGACCATCACGGTCGCCATTCTGAACGACACGCCGCGTGTGTATGAAGGCTCCGAAAGCTTCAATGTCAATCTGAGTGCTGCGGTCAACGCCACGATTGCCGACAATCTGGGCGTTGGCTCCATTGTGGACAATGGCACGGGTGGCGGTGGAACGGACGATGACCGTCCGACGCTGAGCATCGACAGCCCGACGGTTGGCGAAGGCGGCTATGCCACCTTCACGGCGACCCTGAGCAACGCCAGCACGACGGCGGTGACCTTCACGCCGAGCCTGACTGGCGGTACGGCGATTCTGGGTACCGACACCAGCGCCGCCAGTTCGCTGCAGTACTACAACGGAACTGCCTGGGTCTCGGCCAGTGGTGGTGTGACCATTCCGGCCGGCAGCACCAGCGTGCAACTGCGCCTGCAGACGACGGACGACCTGCTGGACGAACCGGCAGAGAACTTCTCGCTGACTGGCACGGTGACCAGCGGCAATACGGCCAATGGGTCGGCAACCGGTACGGCCTCGATTACCGACAATGATCCGACGCCGAGCTTCTCGATCAACGACATCACGGTCAACGAAGCAGCCGGTACGGCAACCTTCACGGTCACCCTGTCGGCGGCCAGTGGTCAGGCGAGCAGCGTCAACTGGGGCTTGTCGAACGGCACGGCCCTGGCCGGGTCGGACTACACGACCAACAGCGGCATTCTGAACTTTGCGCCGGGTGTCACGACGCAGACCATCACGGTCGCCATTCTGAACGACACGCCGCGTGTGTATGAAGGCTCCGAAAGCTTCAATGTCAATCTGAGTGCTGCGGTCAACGCCACGATTGCCGACAATCTGGGCGTTGGCTCCATTGTGGACAATGGCACGGGTGGCGGTGGAACGGACGATGACCGTCCGACGCTGAGCATCGACAGCCCGACGGTTGGCGAAGGCGGCTATGCCACCTTCACGGCGACCCTGAGCAACGCCAGCACGACGGCCGTGACCTTCACGCCGAGCCTGACTGGCGGAACGGCAACACTGGGTACTGACACCAGCGCCGCCAGTACGCTGCAGTACTACAACGGAACTGCCTGGGTCTCGGCCAGTGGTGGTGTGACCATTCCGGCCGGCAGCACCAGCGTGCAACTGCGCCTGCAGACGACGGACGACCTGCTGGACGAACCGGCAGAGAACTTCTCGCTGACTGGCACGGTGACCAGCGGCAATACGGCCAATGGGTCGGCAACCGGTACGGCCTCGATTACCGACAACGACACGACGCCGACGGTTGGTACTACAGGTGCCGTGCTTTCGGAAGAGGGGCTGACTGGCGGCATTGCCGATAACACGGGCAATCCTGATACGACCAACGTGCGGACGATCACCGGTACCATTCCGGTTGCTGATGCCGATGGAAACGCGCTGACAGTAACGCTCACCGCACCGGTCACTGCGCTGACCTCGAATGGCCAGGCGGTGACCTGGAGCGGTACGGGAACCCAGACGCTGATCGGTTCGGCTGGTGGCAGCGAAGTGATTCGCGTCACTGTCGACAATGCAGGAAACTACACCGCAACCTTGAGCAAGGCAGTTGATCATCCGCTCAATAGCCAGGAGGATGTACTGAGTTTCAATGTGGGTGTAACGGCAAGCGACAGCGCGCAGAGTGGCACCGGCATGCTGACCATCTCCATTGAAGATGATGCGCCGACGGCGATTGCAGGAACCAATACGGTCGTTCTCCCTTCGCAGGACACCAACATCATGTTGATCCTGGACGTTTCAGGCTCAATGAATGATGACGCTGATGGTGTGGCTGGTGGCGCAACGCGTCTGGAGGTGATGAAAACGTCCATCAACTTGATGTTGTCCCAGTACGACAATCTCGGCGACATCAAGGTTCGCATCGTCACTTTCTCCAGCAACGCAGCTGAGCAGGATGCTGTCTGGGTCGATCTCGCACGAGCCCAACAAATTGTTGCCGGGCTCACCGCCGGCGGTAGCACCAACTATGATGCAGCGTTGTTGACGGCTCAGGGCGCTTTTGTGGATAGCGGAAAGATAGCTGGCGCAAAGAACGTTTCTTACTTCCTGACCGATGGACAGCCAACCGCCAACACCGATTGGGATGGTTCCGGACCGCTGACGGGTGCCAATGGCATTCAAGCCGGTGAAGAGGCGCTTTGGATCAATTTCCTGAATGCCAATCAGATCAATTCCATGGCGTATGGCATGGGCACCGGGGCCTCGCTGACCAACATGAATCCTGTTGCCTACAACGGGATCACGCAATCCAATGCCAACGCGATCGTGGTTCCCAACCCGGCTGTCGATCTGCCACCCATTTTGCGTGACTCGATCGTGGCGCCAGCGGGTGGCGACCTGGTCAGTGGTTCGCTGGGTGCTGGCTCAGGAATTGGGGCCGACGGTGGCAATCTGGCTTCCTTCTCGCTCAACGGAACAACGTACAACAATGGCGGTACGCTCTCCGGAACCAATCGCGGAAGCTACGATGCCACGACCAACAGCTGGACGGTATCGACGACAGCGGGTGGCAAGTTCGTGGTGGATATGGACACCAGTCTTTACACCTATACACCGCCGGCTTCGACTGCAGCCAACTATGCTGAAAGCGTTGGCTATACGTTGCGCGACAACGATGGCGATTTGGCATCTTCTACGCTGACCATCAATGTCTTGCCGCCGCAAGTCATTACGCTGACCAGTTCGTCGACGCCAATCACAGGACTGAACATGGGGCTCTCGGGCGAATACTTCGGCTATAACGACACGCGTGACGGCACTCCGACGGATCCGGCCTATCAAGGTGCGACGGCAGTTCGTTTGCACTCTGATGACGGTACTGCCGATGCCGGTACTGCCAACAACGTTGACCGTCTGGCTGATGTCGAGGAGATCATCGAGGGACGCAACAACAATACCAATTTGATCAACAATGCCATCCTGTCCGACCCAACCAAGGCTGACGCAACCTTCTCGGCCAACAAGCTCGAGTTTGGCTTGCCGGCTGGCTCCACTACACCGCTGTTCAGCAACGATCTTGGCCAGAACGGCAGGGTTGAGAGCGGGGTGATTGGTGCTACGGCGGCAGTGGGTGGCACGAACAATCTTCACACCTTCCTCAAGGTCACGTCCGGTAACGTTGATGGTCTGGCCGCTACCAGCGGACTTGGCGACACGACCGATGCGGTTATCCGGATGGTCGGATATATCTACATTCCGGCCGGCGGGATCTTCGACATGCGGGTTACCGCCGATGACGGTTATCGCGTGCTGATCAATGGCCAGAATATCGGCCAGGCCGATTTCATCCAATCGACTGCGACGCAGACCTATACGGGTGTGACGTTGACCGAGGGGATGCAGCCGATTGAGATCCTGTACTGGGATCAGGGCGGACACGCCAGCTTCCGCGTCGAATTCAAGGTCTCCGGTGCTGCCGACACGACATACAAGATCGTGGGCAATGATGAATACGCGCTCTTCTCGCCCAACGATGTTCCCGTTTTGAGTGCCAATCAGGATGTGGTTGAAACGGCTACCAATGGCGTCTGGGCTGTGCGATCCGGAGAGGTCTATACAGGTACGGACTCTTCCGAGAAGATCGTTGGTAGCGACGGCAAAGATACGATCCAGGCTGGTGCCGGTAACGATATTGTTCAAGGTGGGGCTGGTTCGGACACCTTGTCCGGCGGCCAGGGCAATGATGCGCTGACGGGTGGCCTGGGCTCCGATACGTTTGCCTGGACGCTGGCCGACCAGGGCAGCATCGGGGTGCCGGCCAGAGATACCATTGCCGACTTTAACGTGGCCTCGAAAGCTGCCGGTGGCGATGTGCTTGATCTGCGTGATCTGTTGCCGACCGCTACAACGGGGGCCACGCTGGATGCTTATCTGAATTTCAGCAAGCAAGGCAGCGATACGATCATCGATGTCAAACCGGATGGAACGAATGTGACTCAGAAAATCGTTCTTGCGGGCGTGGATCTCGGTGCAACAGGCGCAAACGACATCGCGATCATCAACGACCTGATCAGCAAGGGCAAGCTGATTACCGACTGATGATTGCCCTTGGGGCGCAACAAAAAGGGGCGATTTTTATCGCCCCTTTTTATTTCATTTTTGCCTGTTTTTCCCGGTTGACCGTGGCAATCCGGTCTTGCCCCATTTATTCGTGCTGACGAAGCTTGGTGGCGTTCGGGATGTGGATTTTCCGGCCTTCGACGACGATCAAGCCGAGTTCGGTCAGTTCGTGCAGGATGCGCGAAAAGTGTTCCTGCGTCAGGTTGAGGCGGGAGGCGATGACGCCCTTGTTGGTCGGCAGCGTGATTGCAACATTGATGCCTTCCTGATCTGCTTCGGGCAGTTCGCGCAGGAGGTAGCCGATGATGCGTTGTTTTCCGGAGTGCAGCGAGTACGACTCGACATCATTCATGAGCTGATGCAGGCGCATGGCCATGCCGGCCAGCATTTTGCGGCACAGGTTGTGGTCGCGCTGCAGTTCTTCGAAAACGGCTGCCTTCGAGATGTGCAGCAGCAGACAGTCGGTCAGCGCCTGCGCGAAGACGATGTAGGGCTTCTCCATCAACATGATGGCTTCACCGAAACTTTGCCCCTGGCTGATGATCTCGACGACTTTCTCGCTGCCCTGGGATGACGTGAAGGCGAGCTTGATCTGGCCGTACACCAGCAGATGGAAACCACTGCAGGAATCCCCCTTGTGAAAGAGGACTTCCCCTTTTTTGGGGTGCAGTTCGCGCGTGCCACGGGCGATACGGCTCAGCTCCTGGGGCGCCAGTCCCTGAAAGAGCGGAGCGTGCGTCAGCAGGGCTTCTATGTTGATGGGATGGTTGCCGTTCATGATCTTCTAGTTGAAAAAAGCGTCCAATGGTGGCACCCGCTTGGTACTTCAACAATACACCTTTGGGACTATTTACTGGCGGGTGAGTTGCACATAAAGGAGGGGGAGTCGCTTGGGCAACTCCTCCGGTTTGCGGATGACGCAGAAGCCGGCCGGGCCGAACAGGTAGGGCAGGTAGGCGCCGGCTTCGTGGTCTATGGTCACACAGAACGGCGTCAGGCCGAGGCGACGGGCTTCGTGCACGGCCATCCGGGTATCCTCGATACCGTAGCGCGAGTCGTAGATGTCGAGATCGTTGGGCTTGCCGTCGGTGATGATCAGCAACAGGCGGCGACTGGCCGGTTGCTCGGCCAGAATGCTGGCGGCCTGACGGATGGCGGCGCCCATGCGCGTGTAGTAGCCGGGCTTGATGGCCAGGATGCGCGCGCGGGCGGCGGAATCGTATTTGCCCGCGAAGTCCTTGAGCAGATGGAAACGGATGTTCTGGCGGCGCAGCGACGAAAAGCCATAGATGCCGAAACGGTCGCCGGTTGCGGTCAACGCTTCGGAAAAGAGCAAAAGCGAGTCGCGGATGACATCGACGATGCGATGCGAGTTCGAAATCGGCGCATCGGTCGACATCGACAGGTCGGCCAGCAGCAGGCAGGCGAGGTCACGCTCGCAGCGGGCTTGGGCAAGGTAGCCACCGGATTCAGGCGTGTGGCCGGAGGCGCGGTCGGCGTGGTTGCGCACGCAGGAATCAACGTCGAGTTCCGGCCCGTCGGGCTGACCCTTGAGCCAGCGGCGTTGCGGGGCGAGGGCGGCAAACTGGCCACGCAGCTTCTTGGCGGTGGCAGCCAATTCGAGCGGTAGCGCTGCATGTCCGGCATCGTGGGCGACCATCGGTTGCAGCAGGCAATGCGCTGGCAGCATCGCGTTCTTGCGGTAGTCCCACTCCGGGAGGGCGATGCCGGGGCCGATCGGTGTGTCGTCCTCGGCAGCCGAGGGCAGATCGAGGTCGAACTTGACGCGCGACTTGGCGGTCTCGCCATCGCGGGTCAGCGACAGTTTGTTGAGGTCGTTGGCGGCGTCGCGGGCGTTCGGGTTCTCGTCCTCGTCGAAGGCGCGATTGACCCGGACGTATTCAGCCCAGGTCGGCAGGCTTTCGGCGCGGAACATGGCGAGCATCGGCGTCTTGTTGTCCGGCGTCTCGACTTGCTCGGCCTTGTGGGCTTCCTTGGCTGTTTCCGGATTGCCGCCGCTGCCTTCGGGGGGCAGATTGTCATTCGGGTCGGCGAGTTTGCTTCCTGTTTCCATCTTGTCCGAGCCGATCAGCCACACCAGAACGGGCTGGGGCGGTTTCGATTTGAGCGTATACAGCGGCGGCAGGCCGTCGACCGTGCCGGGATGCTCCAGTGCCTGGCGAATCGCCTGTTCCTGGGCCGCTTCGTCAGGCTGCATGGCGCTTGGCGTGATGCGTGCCGCAACGTGGGCGCCAACCAGGCGCCGGTAGCGCGCGTTGAGACCAGGGTAGCGTTCCAGTGCCGTTCGGCTGGCAATCTGGTTGCGGATAAACCACGGTTGCTCGGGCGCGACATCGTTGGCGGCCAGTGCCGAGAGCCAGAGATAGAGGTCGCGGTTCAGCGATTTTTCCGGGAAGGCGGCGATTTCCGGCGGCAAGCGCAGGGTTTCGGCATCGCGCCGGCCCTGCGCGATGCGCTCGTTGCTGCCGGCGATGCGTTGCAGCCAGCGACGCCGGGCACCATGCTCTTCGAGTGTAGCGGCGGCAACCTTGAGTCCGGGATCGCCGCCAAAGGCGCGAAACAGGATGCCGGCGGTTTTTTCAACCTCGACGAGTTTGACGGCGGCGTCGGGGTAATGGCCGGCGGCGGTTTTGGTGACCCAGTTGTGCCAGAGTTTGCCGATGAATTCTTCCATGACTACAGTTTGGCTCCCGCGTCTTCATCTGTATTTGATAGGGCTGAAAAACCAGCCTCATTGCGCCGGGCGTCCTCGTTGCTCACCCAGCGCAGCAACTGCCCATTCGGGTTGCTGCGGTTGACGGTATTGCAGGCCGAAATGCATTGGCCGCACTGGGTGCAGGCGAACATCCAGCGTTTGACGTTGCGTGGTTTGAGGCGCATCGGGCAGACAGCGTCGCACGCGCTGCCTGCAGGAGAGGCAAATTCGTTGCCGCTTTCACGGATGGCCTGCCGGGCGAGCACGGTGTGGCCTGCACCCCCGGCGCCCTGCTGGCAACTGGCACAGTCGGTCAGGCGCTTGCGGTCGAAGCCGACGACCATGGCCTTCTTGTTCACGATCCACGCGAAGCTCTGGAAGATGCCGATGGCGCAGCCGTAGCGACAGAAAAGATGGCGCGCGAAGAGGAATTCGAGGCTCAGCACCGTGGTTGCCGCGGCCAGGAATATGACTTCCTTGGTGTAGAGCGTGAAGGTGAACAGGCCGTGATATACCTGAAATGGCGGCATCAGGTAGGTCAGGCCGACCACCGCCCAGGCGAAGGCGAAGCCGATGGCGGCGGGGACGACGAGCAGCCAGTAGCGCTTGTCGCGCTTGGCGGGTGTGCCATCGGGTTCCCACGGCGGGGTTTGTTTCTTGTCCCAGACCGAGTGCTTGCCGCTGGCAATGAGCATGAGCCGGTTGATCGTTTCGACCACGGAAAAGTGAGGGCACAGCCAGCCGCAGTAGAGCCTGCCCCATTTCCAGGCGACGCCGATGATCAGCGCGCCAGTGCCGAGCACGGGCAGGAAGAGGTAAAGGATGATGTTGATGACTGCCGTGCTCGCTTCGCCGGTGCCGGCCATCAGGTCATCGATGCCGAGATGCCACGGATAGGTCAGGAAATAGGCGTGGCGCTCGGTGAGGTCGTAGCGGAACAGGTCGAAAATGGGCGTGATGGTGAAGAGCGTGAAAAAGCCCATCTGCGCAAGAAGACGCGCGCGCTGCAGCTTTTCAATTTTCACTGTTTTTCCCGGTTGACCGTGGAAGGGCCGGCCCGATGAGCGGGAAACGCCACATCTGCCCGTTCATGGCCTTGATCAGCGCATACATGCCGAACAGCACCAGCGTCGAGTGAATGCACGTGAAATAGAGGATCAGCGCCACCCAGGTCCATTCCCAGTCCAGCCCGCCGAGGCCGAGGATGAGGCCGGAGAAGACGACAATGAGCAGGCCGCCGACCAGGCTGACGAAGGTAGTCTGCCGGAGATGCTGGCGGGCCAGCAGCGGCGCGCTGTCGCGGAATTTGAACCAGAGGCCGGCGAGCAGCAGGAAAGCCAGCCCCGGCAACAACAGCAGGTTGATCAGGTAGAGGGCTTCGGCGAGGACGGCCAGGTTTTGCCCGGCCTTTTCTTCCTCGAATCCGAAGTCATCGTCCGAAAGTGGCATTGACGATTTCCATGAGCGCCTCGACAGTCTCTTCGTCGTCGGTCAGGCTTTCGACCAAGGCGGCGCGGCAGGCGGCGGTGACGTCGAAGCCGGACTTGATGAGTGTCGCGGCATAGACCAACAGGCGGGTGCTGGCGACTTCTTCGAGGTCGCGGTCTTTCAATGCACGGAAAGCCTTGGCGATGCCGACCAGGCGTTTGGCCAGATCAGCGTCGCAGCCTGTTTCGCCGATCAGGATGGAGATTTCGCGCTCGGCACCGGGGAAGTCGAAGCGCATCGAGACGAAACGCTGGCGGGTCGATGGCTTGAGACCCTTGAGCAGGTTCTGGTAGCCGGGGTTGTAGGAGACGACGAGCATGAAATTGGCCGGTGCTTCGAGGATTTCACCGGTGCGGTCGATGGGCAGGATGCGGCGGTCGTCGGCCAGCGGGTGGAGGACGACGGTCGTATCCTTCCGTGCCTCGACGATTTCGTCGAGGTAGCAGATGCCGCCTTCGCGCACGGCGCGGGTCAGCGGGCCGTCGGACCAGTAGGTGCCCTTGTCGGAAATCAGGTGGCGGCCGACGAGGTCGGCGGCGGTCAGGTCGTCGTGGCAGGCGACGGTATAGAGCGGCAGTTTCAACCTTGCCGCCATGTGCGCCACGAAGCGCGTCTTGCCGCAGCCGGTGGGGCCTTTGATGAGCAGCGGCAGGCGCTGCTGGAAAGCGTGCTCGAAGAGCGAAATTTCGTTGCCTGAAGGTTCGTAGAAGGGCAGTTCGGTCATTTGAGAGAAATCCAGTAAGCAAGCAGAATCAGGCTGGCAACGACGATCAGCCAGCCTTCGAGCAGGACGCGCCACATCATCGGGGCGTCGCGCAGTTCCATGAAATCGAGAATGACCAGCCGGCCCTTGACGAAGGCAATGACCAGCATGGCGACGATGGCCCCGGTGCCGGCGGCGCCGACTTCACCGAGGTACCAGGTGATGCCGGTAGCGACCATGAGGACGACCCAGGCGCGATGGGCGGAATTCTTGAGGGCGGCGATCATCAGCGCATCACATAAACGAGCGGGAAAAGAACGATCCACAGCAGGTCGACCATGTGCCAGTAGGCGGCGCCGCTTTCCAGACCATGCGCGTTGTGGCCACCGTAGGCGCCATTCCTGGCCTGGAACCAGAGCACGGTCAGGATGACCATGCCGAGGATGACGTGCATGAAATGGAAGAAGGTCAGCGAGATGTAGAACATGTAAAACGTGTTGGTCGACATCGAAATGCCGGCGCCGAACTTTTCGGCGTATTCGATGACCTTGACGACGAGAAAGCCGCCGCCGCACAGCCAGCCAAGCAGGATGTTGGGCGGAATGGCCTTGATGTCATCACGGTGCGCTGCCTGCACGGCGCGCACGATGAACCACGAGCCGGTGATCAGCAGCACCGTGTTGAGGGCGCCGAGGTCACGGTCCAGCGTCTGCTGGTAGAAATTGAACATCTCGACATTCTTCGCCCGGGCAAAGGAATAGGCGGCAAAGAACACCGCGAAGGCGAGCAATTCGGCGAGGATGAAGAACCAGATGGCGAGGTCGCCGGGCAGACGTTTGCTGCCGAGGTCGGTTGCAGGTAGGGCGACGGTTGTCATGGCCTGCATGGTAGCGGGGTGTCGATCACTACAAATTGATATGCCCCAAAAAAGGAGGCTAGTTCGCGCAGCGGAAGGGCAGGTGCGCTGCCGCCTGATCACGGTAGGCGGCAACCGCGCCGCCCTGCACCTCGAGGTGCCGCCCGATCAGTTTGCGCATGGCAGGATCGGCAATCCAGTGCGCGGAATGGACGACAGTTGGCGTGAAACCGCGTGCCACCTTGTGCTCGCCACCGGCGCCGGGCTCGAAGCGCTGCAGGCCCTCGCGCAGGCAGTAGGCGATGCCCTGGTAGAAACAGAGTTCGAAATGCAGGCTGTGATACTGGCCGCTACAGCCCCAGTAACGGCCATAGAGCGTTTCATCGCTGCGGAAACAGAGCGATACGGCTACTGCCTGGCCACGGTCACGAGCGATGAAAACGACCATGCGCCGGCCTAGCGCCTGCGCCAGGTCGGCGAAGCAGGCTGCTGTGAACACGGCATGGTTGTTGAACTTGTCGAAGGTCGAGGTGTAGAGGGCGTGCAGCGTCGGCCATTCGGCCGGATCGATCTCGTTGCCGTGGCGGACCTGGATATCAAGCCCGCTTTCCGCCACCTTGCGCCGCTCGGCCCGCACCTTGCGCCGTTTTTCGGCGGCAAAGGTGGCGAGATAGCCGTCGAAGTCACCGCAGCCATTGTCGAGCCACTGGAACTGGACGTTGTGGCTGATCAGCATCCCGGCCTCCTGTAGCGCTCTCCGGTCATCCTCGTGCGGAAATGCGACGTGCCACGACGACATGTCGTGCCCGCTGGCCACCGACTGCGCGCCATCGATCAGGGCGCGGCGAATCGCCGAAGCATCCGGGCCGTCGGCCACCAGCAGGCGCGGCCCGGTGGCCGGGGTATGCGGCAAGCCGGTCAGCAGCTTCGGATAATAGGTGCGGCCAAGTTGCTGGTAGGCCGATGCCCACGACCAGTCGTGAATGAAGTCGCCGTGGGAGTTGAAGCGCACATACAGCGGCAGGATGCCGACGATGCGCTCTTGCTCATCGGCCGCCGTCAGGTGACAGGGCACCCATCCCCACTCTGGCCCTGCCGCACCGTGCCGTTCGACGATGGACAGAAAGTCGACATTGAGAAAAGGATCGCCGGGCGGACAGAAACGATTCCACGCCGCGCGCGGGATGGCGTCGGCAGAATCAACGGAGGAGATCTTCAGGGCTGGCATTGGGGTATTTTCAGTAGTGGCTTTAAGCGGACCCTCGATCGGGCCGTCGGTTCCCCATCATCCACCATGTGACCGTCAAATGTCGGGCTTGCACCGCCATTGCTACGGTCAACCGGAAATTTCGGCGAAAATCGGAATCTCCCGCGGCCGGTTTGCCGCTGGAGACGCAACGTTTTCAGAGCAGGGAGTGCCATGTACTACATCGTCGACAGCGACAAATCCTTCTACGAAGCCACCACCGACCTCGTCCCGGTCATCCAGCGCCTCGGCCTCAATGTCCTGCAGGTGCATGATCTGGGCGGCATGCTCGATAGCAAGGACATCGAATTCGACGACGAATGTCAGGTCTTCGAGATCGGCAATCCACGCCTGGTCGAAAAAGTCCTGGCCATCGACACCCATCTCAGTGCGGCCTTGCCCTGGCGAATCTCGGTTTATACCGAGAACGGCAACACGAAGATCGCCGCACTACGCCCGGCACCGATGTTCGCCGCACTTTCAAGCGATGCTGCGCTGGCCAAGCTGGCACAGGATCTTGAGGAAAAGCTGATCCAGATCGTTCACGAGACGCGCTAAGCAGCTGGAAAAACGGCGCTCAACATCAGTGTTTGAAATTACCCACGATAAGCGTGGAAAAAAGCTGTTGGGGCTTGTTTACGGTCAGTAATGTGAAACCCATAGTTGCCGCTAATGTTTTAGAAAAGCGGACATTCAACGTCTGAGTTAGACCTTTGCTAGGGACGCTCTCGCCAAAACTCGCGTGTCGAGGCTTCGAGTGTGCGGGACAGTCGGACGTACCCCATGCCTGTGCCATTGGTGTAAACAGACCCATTTTGCCGGGTTCGAATTTGGCTGGGCCAAATTCCAGGACGAGGGTGAATAACCTGAGAGTGCATGATCGCTTCTTTTGTCTTGTCCCGCTCTTCAGGTGGGACGACTACGTAGCGAGTCTGATCACCGTCTGTGCCGTCGAACTGAGCGTAATGAATAACATGTCGGACCTTTGGGCGTGCGAACTCAATATCCGAATAGTGCCTGATTAGCATTTTTTCGTGGATCGCATCATGCACATAGACATTGGCCGCGCATTGAAGAAGTTGGTGCCGATTGAGTGCGATTACATCACGAGCGTTCTTTATCGCTACAACGCCTCTTTCGTTGGGAACGCTATAAACATCGCCATCGTAGCCTAGGAAAAATAGTTTTGGCGTGAGCGGCAGGAGCGCAAGCATTCCTGCGGACCCCATGCCAAAGGAGTGCCCAGGAGACCTCTCTTTATCAAGTCGCTGAATCGCCCCGGGTTTGATGGAGGCTCTAACTCTTGAGAAGATAGAGCCATGAAGAAACCAGTTAAGTTTTCCCCCGAATTCCGTGAGCGCGCCGTGCGCATGGTTACCGAAAGCCGAGCCGATCACCCATCGCTATGGTCAGCCGTTGAATCCATTGCCGCCAAGATCGGCTGTACGTCTCAGACGCTACTGATCTGGGTGCGTCAGCACGAACGAGATAACGGCCAGCGCGAAGGGCCGACCACGGCAGACCAGAAGCGCGTCAAGGAACTGGAGCGCGAGGTCAAGGAGTTACGCAAGGCCAATGAGATTCTCAAACTTGCCAGCGCGTTTTCGCCCAGGCGGAGCTCGACCGCCGATTCAAGTCCTGAGAGCGTTCGTCGACGAACACCGTAATGCCTTCGGGGTCGAGCCGATCTGCCGGCAATTGCAGATTGCCCCGTCAGGTTACCGGCGCCACGTTGCCCTGCGGCGCAATCCTGAACAGCGTAGCCAGAGAGTGCGGCGTGACGAGGTCTTGGTTCCCGAGATCGAGCGCGTCTGGCAGGCGAACCTGCAGGTCTATGGTGCCGACAAGGTCTGGCGGCAACTGAATCGTGAAGGCATCGTGGTGGCCCGTTGTACGGTCGAGCGCCTCATGCGGCGTCAAGGTTTGCGCGGTGTCATGCGCGGCAAGGTGGTGCGCACCACGGTCAGTGACAGCAAAGCGCCTTGCCCGCTGGATCGGGTCAATCGGCAATTCAAGGCCGAACGTCCCAATCAGTTGTGGGTTTCGGACTTCACCTATGTCTCGACCTGGCAAGGCTGGCTTTACGTGGCCTTCGTTATCGACGTTTTTGCCCGACGTATCGTGGGGTGGAGGGTGAGCAGTTCCATGCATACAGACTTCGTCCTCGATGCCCTGGAGCAGGCGCTGTACGCACGCCAGCCGAGTCCGGAGGAGGCGTTGATCCACCATTCGGACAGGGGCTCCCAGTACGTCTCGATCCGCTACAGCGAGCGGCTGGCCGAAGCGGGGATTGAGCCATCAGTCGGCAGCAAGGGCGACAGCTACGACAACGCCTTGGCGGAGACGATTAATGGCTTGTACAAGGCCGAGATGATCCACCGTCGTGCCCCCTGGAAAACCAAGGAATCCGTAGAGCTGGCAACCCTGGAATGGGTGTCTTGGTTTAACCACCACAGACTACTTGAACCGATTGGCTATATCCCGCCGGCAGAAGCTGAGGCAAACTACTACAGGCAACTCGCCAATCAGGCCGTCGTCATGGCCTGACTTAAACCAACCGGCCTCCACGGAAACCGGGGCGATTCACGCCACTTATTTGTCAGTACCGCAGGGTTGTCAGATGTTATGAATGGAACTTCCGTTTTGTTCTTGATGATGCAGAACTTGAGGTCGTCAATTTCATGCTTTGAATTGGCAAATGTTCTGCATGCTATCTGAACGGCTTCTTTGATACCAAATGAGAAGTCGTCTTGAGGAAAATCCACAAGAGTTTTGGTTGAATCAGCCATTTGGACGGCGCGTACGGCTGCAGCCTCTGTCCGAAGGTGCTGAAAAAGCCAGAATGTCTTAATGATTGTTTTACTACCCTCGGTGAGGGAGCGGCTGTTTTGAATAAGCTCGCGCAGTGCTTGACCATACCCCGATTCGATCAGCTGAATTGCCTTTTCAAGTCTTTCATCTGTGCCGTAAAAATAGTCTTTCGAGCACTGATTTTTCACTGGCGCGTTCGGGATTAGCCTCTTACGATCAAGATTGAAAACGCTGATAGCTGCATCGCCAGACCCCAGCGTAAACGGGCGCAAGTGACAGCGCGGAACATAGTGTTGGTTCTTATTGGTCGCCATTGATGCTTAGCGTCTCTATCTGAGAGTCTACAGGATGACATTTTACTTGTTATGCATTACGCCCCCGATGTTTTTGGTCACCATGGGTAACCGCTATGGGGAAGAACCTTGCCCCGCCGCTTTTGGCCGAAAGCCGAAAAATCCGTTCCAACCATTCACATCGACTCCCGGATTTTCGAGCAAGCTGGCCTTGAAAGTCTTCTCAGAACTCAATTCGCCAGCCCATAAAAAAGGCGCGGTTCTTGCGAACCGCGCCTTTCCGGTGCTATTTCAGCGTACTACCGATCAGGCAGCCTTTTCTTCGTCACCACCAACAAAGAAGCTGGTGATGTAGAGGATCAGGCCGATCAGGAAGGCGACGCCGGCCCATTCACGCATCCAGTAGAACAGCGCAATCTTGTCCTGCGCCACCATGAAGGGCAGCGGAGTGTCGGATACGCGTTGCAGCCAGACTTGCAGGATACCTGCGGCGGTCAGGAAGAGTGTGATGAAGACCATTGCGACGGTCATCAGCCAGAAGGCCCACATTTCCAGCACTTGCGACTTGTTGCTGTTGGCAGCACGGCCGTTAATGATGGGCATGGCATACGAGATCATCATCAGGTTGACCATGGCGTAGGCGCCATAGAAAGCCATGTGGCCGTGAGCTGCGGTGATCTGCGTGCCGTGCGTGTAGTAGTTGACCGGAGCCAGGGTGTGCAGGAAGCCCCACACGCCAGCGCCCAGGAAAGCCATTACACCGGTGCCCAGCGCCCACAGAACGGCAGCCTTGTTAGGATGCTCGCGACGGCGACGGTTCACCATGTTGAAGGCAAACACGGTCATGGCGAAGAACGGAATCGGCTCCAGTGCGGAGAAGATGGAACCCCACCACTGCCAGTATTCCGGCGTACCGATCCAGAAGTAGTGGTGACCCGTACCGATGATGCCGGTAATCAGCGTCAGGGTGACGATGACGTACAGCCACTTTTCGATCACTTCACGGTCAACACCGGTCGTCTTGATCAGCACGAAGGCCAGGAAGGAGCCGAGGATCAGTTCCCATACGCCTTCAACCCAGAGGTGCACCGTCCACCACCAGAAGAACTTGTCGAGAACGACGTTCGCCGGGTTGTAGAAAGAGAACAGGAAGAAGACGGCCAGGCCCCACAGACCAATCAGCAGAACCAGCGAAATGGCTGTTTTCTTGCCCTTCAGCACCGTCATGGTGATGTTGAACAGGAAGGCCAGCGCAACGACGACGATACCCAGTTTGGTTGGCAGCGGCTGTTCGAGGAACTCGCGGCCCATGGTTTCGAGGAGGTTGTTGCCGGTCAGCTCTGCCAGCGTGGCGTAGGGAACCGCCAGGTAGCCGACGATGGTCAGCGCACCTGCAACCAGGAAGACCCAGAACAGCACCAGCGCCAGTTTCGGGCTGAACAGTTCAGTTTCGGATTCTTCCGGGATGAGGAAGTACGCGCCACCCATGAAGCCAAACAGCAGCCACACGATGAGCAGGTTGGTGTGGACCATGCGGGCCACGTTGAACGGAATGGCGGGGAACAGGAAGTCGCCGAGCACATACTGCAGGCCAAGAATCAGGCCGAACAGGATCTGACCGACAAACAGGCCGATTGCCGCGATGAAGTAGGGTTTTGCAACCGCTTGAGATTTGTATTGCATGTTCAGTTCTCCTCTCGATCAGCCCTGGCTGTTAGGGCGGCCAGTTGTTGGTGTTGATCGAATTGACGTGCTTCAGGAATGCCACGATGGCGTCCAGTTGCTCGTCGGTGAAATTGAACTGAGGCATGCTGCGGCGACCCGGGATACCCTCTTTCGGACGGCTCTGGATGAATGCCTTGGTGCCTTCTTCGCCGTAGCGAACGATGACGTTACCCAGTTCCGGAGCGAAGTAAGCACCTTCGCCCAGCAGGGAGTGGCAACCGATACAGTTATTGACTTCCCATAGCTTCTTGCCCTCGGCGATTTGCGGCGTCATATTGGCCCGCATGTCGCGTTTGGGTAGTTGTGAGAGTGTGTCGAATGACAGCGCAAGGAACAACAGGAAGAAGAAGACGGTCCCCCCGTAAAATATGTTCCGCGCCATCGATTTGGTGAAAGCGCCACTCATTGTTTTCCCCCTTTCGGAAATTGTTTGGCCGACGGATGGTAGGTTGCAGGGCCATGCACAATCTTTGATGCCCGCTAAAAAAGCGGAATTACTTGAGCTATCAGGGCGAGCGGCGTCGGCGGTATACTCACGGCTCCTCAAGTTGAAAGCATTTCATGGCCTCATCCAGCGACAACGCCAGCATGGCGCTCTTCTGCGACTTCGAGAACGTCGCCCTCGGCGTTCGCGATGCCAATTACGAGAAGTTCGATATCAAGCCAATTCTCGAGCGTCTGCTTGCCAAGGGCAGCATCGTGGTCAAGAAAGCCTATTGCGACTGGGATCGCTACAAGGCCTTCAAGTCGGCCATGCACGAAGCCAATTTCGAGCTCATCGAAATCCCGCACGTCCGCCAGTCCGGCAAGAACTCGGCCGATATCCGGATGGTCGTTGATGCCCTTGACCTCTGCTACACCAAGGCCCACGTTGATACCTTCGTGATCATCAGCGGTGATTCCGATTTTTCGCCGCTGGTGTCGAAGCTGCGCGAAAACGCCAAGAAGGTCATCGGCGTTGGCGTCAAGCAATCGTGTTCCGACCTGCTCGTTACCAATTGCGACGAGTTCATTTATTACGACGACCTCGTTCGCGACCGCGAAGGCCGTGGCAACGCGCGGCGCGACCGCGAAGCGCCCAAGCGCTCGCCGGAAGAAGAAGCCAATCGCAAGCTGAAGCAGGAAGAACGCAAGACCAAGGCGGTCGATATCGTTGCCGCCACCTTTGTCGATCTCATGGCTGACCATGGCGAAAGCGAGCGGATCTGGGCGTCAGTCCTCAAGGAAGTGGTCAAGCGCCGCAATCCGGGTTTCAACGAAAGTTATTACGGTTTCCGGACCTTCGGCAATCTGCTCGAAGAAGCCGCCAGCCGCGGCCTGCTCGGCTTTGGTCGTGACGACAAGGGTGCCTTCGTTTTCCGCGGGGCGGGCCGTCCGGCTTCGGGCGAAGCTGAAATAGGCGCCGAGTTGCCAATGGAGCCGGTTGCTACGGTCAACCCGGAAAATGAGCCAAAAATGGAATCGCCGGCAAGCGAGCCGGAAACCTCAGGCAACGCCCGCCGACGTGGCGGTCGCCGTTCGCGTAATAGCCGGGAACGTGCGGTGAGCGAGCCGGTCGAGCCGGCATCCGAAGCCGCGCCAGTCAGTTCAGTCGCCGAAAGCCAGCCGCAGCCGATGACAAACGATGCCGTGCCGGCCGAACAAACTGAAAGCAAGCCGCGCCGTGGCGGTCGTCGCCCGCGCAAGACCGATGCCGCGAAAGAAGCCGCCGCCCCGGTTGTCGAGTCGCCTGTCGTGGTTGTTGTAACAACTGGCGCAACGGCCGAGGGCGAGGCCAAGCCGGCCAAGGCCAAGCGTCCGTCGCGGCCGCGCAAGGCCAAGGTGGCAGCCGAAACTCCGGAAAGCTGAAATTCGATGGGGCCGCACGCGGCCCCGTCGGCTTCAGATGACGGCGAGCAGCTTGGTCCGTAGGCCTTCGGCCTCGCGCTTGCCCTCGCGCGACATCATGATGGCGTGATACCACTCGTCGTACATGGCACGCAGTTCGACATGGCTGTTTGCCTTTTCAATGCGGTCGAGCAGTGAG
Source organism: Betaproteobacteria bacterium (assembly GCA_016705475.1). Lineage (GTDB taxonomy): Bacteria > Pseudomonadota > Gammaproteobacteria > Burkholderiales > Rhodocyclaceae > Azonexus. The sequence continues at coordinate 72,859 of JADIYD010000009.1, forward strand.
CTGTTACCCAGCGCACCGACAAAGGCATTCAGCGTGTTGTTCATGAAATTGCGGGCCTTTTGCAGGCGAACCGGATCGTGGCTGGCCGGCAGTTCCCCAAAGGCGGTGATCGAGCCCAGCGGTGCCTTGGGTGCCACCGGTTTCCCGGCGTCGTTGGTAACGCTGGCCAGCTCGATATAACCGTCTTCCTCCAGCATGCCCAGCGTGTGTTGCAAGTCGTCCGACTGCAGCATGCCGCGCAGGTCGTCGACTGTCCTTTTTCCATCGATGAATATCAGCACCCGCCTGACCCGCGGTGATAGCCCGCCAGCCTTCGTGGTGATTTCGTCATGCCCCTTCGGGGTCTTGGCGAAAGCAATGCCCATGGTTTGTCTCCATTATTTGTGTCAATTTTTCTAGTGCATTGTACACAAAAGAAAAACCCGCCGAACGGCGGGTTTTGAGCAAAGCTGAACTACTTCACGATCAGGCGGCAGCTTGTACCGGAATCTTGTGACCGCGACGCGTGATGCGGTTCTGCGAATCGACGTAGATCAGATCGGGCTCATGACGGGCCAGTTCGACTTCGTTATACACGGCGAAGGTGGCGATGATCAGGATATCACCCGGTGCGGCGCGGCGGGCAGCCGAGCCATTGACCGAAATGACGCCTGATCCGCGTTCGGCGCGGATGGCATAGGTGGTGAAACGCTCGCCGTTGTTTACGTTCCAGATATCGATCTGTTCGTATTCCTTGATGTTTGCCGCTTCGAGCAGGTCTTCATCAATGGCGCAGGAACCCTCGTAGTGCAGGTCGGCATGGGTAGCCGTGACACGGTGCAACTTGGATTTCAGCATTGTTCTCTGCATGGTTTCACTCATCCAGAAGGTTGGGGGAAGCGCATTGTAACGACAATGGCACCACTGTCAACGGCCATAATTATGGATATTCTTGCCGCGTCAAATCTCGATGTTGTCAATGAGCCGCGTCGTTCCCAGTCGACTGGCGGCAAGCACCACCAGCTGGGCGTCTACGCCTTTTGGCATAGACAGGTCGGACTGTTGTCGCACTGCAACATAGTCTGTTTTCCAGCCGGCTGCGGTCAACTCGGAAATAACCTTGTTTTCGAGATCGAGGTAGTTCGTTTCGCCAACGCGAACGGCATCGCGGATTTTATTGAGCAGGCGGTACAAGCGCGGCGCTTCGGCACGCTCGGTTTCGCTCAGATAGCCGTTGCGTGACGAGAGGGCCAGGCCGTCGTCGGCGCGCACTGTTTCGCCGCCGATGATGTCGATCGGCAAGGCCAACTGGCGCGTCATGTTGCGGATGACCATGAGCTGCTGATAGTCCTTCTTGCCAAAGACGGCGGCCTGCGGCTGCACGCAGTTGAAGAGCTTGAGGACGACGGTGGCGACGCCACGAAAGTGACCGGGGCGGAACTCGCCGTCCAGCACATGCTGGATGGCCGGCGGCTCGACCGTGTATTCCTGCGGTTCCGGGTAAAGATCGGCTTCGGTTGGGGCGAACAGGACATCGACGCCGGCTGCGGCCAGCTTGTCGCAATCAGCCTGGAAGGTACGCGGGTATTTGTCGAAATCCTCATTCGGGCCGAACTGCAGGCGATTGACGAAGATCGAGGCGACGACGGTATCGCCATGCGCCCGGGCCTGTTCCATCAGGCTGATGTGGCCGGCGTGCAGGTTGCCCATGGTCGGCACGAAAACGACGCGGCCGCAGTTTTTCAATGCGGCGCGCAGGTCGGCGATGCTGGAATGAATTTGCATTTGCTTGGTTCGGGATGGGCGTTTGTCGAATCGTCATTCCCGCGCAGGCGGGAATCCAGCGGCTCTGGGTCCCCGCTTGCGCGGGGACGACGGCAGTCAGGCGGCGTAAGTGTGTTCCGGCCCCGGATAGCTGCCATCCTTGACGGCAGCAACGGCACGGCAGGCGGCATCGTGAATGCTGCTGGCGCCATCCATGAAATTCTTGACGAACTTGGCTTTCTTGCCAGGCGGAATGTCGAAGGCGTCGTGCACGACCAGAACCTGGCCGGAACAGTCCTTGCCGGCGCCGATGCCGATGGTGATGATGTGCAGGCTGGCGGTGACTTCGGTGGCCAGCACGGCCGGAATGGCTTCGATGACGATCATCGTCGCGCCGGCATTCTGCAGCGCCAGCGCGTCGTCCTTGAGTTTCTGTGCGGCGGTTTCGCCCTTGCCCTGCACCTTGTAGCCACCGAGCACGTGCACCGACTGTGGCGTCAGGCCAACGTGGCCGCAGACGGGAATGCCACGGTCAACCAGGAATTTGACGGTTTTTGCCATTTCCTGGCCGCCTTCGAGCTTGACCATCTGGGCGCCGGCCGCCATGAGCGTGACGGCGTTGCGGAAAGCCTGTTCCGGCGATTCCTGGTAGCTGCCGAAGGGCATGTCGGCAATGATGAAGCTGCGGTCGCAACCGCGTTTGACGGCGGCCGTATGGTAGGCGATGTCGGCGACGGTGACCGGCAGGGTGGTGTCGTGGCCCTGGATGACATTGCCCAGCGAGTCGCCGATGAGCAGGCATTCAACGCCCGCGCCATCGAGCAGGCGCGCGAAGCTGGCATCGTAGGCGGTGAACATGACAACTTTTTCGCCGGCAACGTAGAGCTTGGCGAGGTCAGCCTGAGTCAGGCGGCGGGTAATGGTTTGGGCAGACATGATGGTTTACGTCCTGAAGACGAAATAGACGGCGCCTAGGATACACAGTGCCGCCCACAAATAGTCAAGCTTCAGCGGCTGGCCCATGTAAAAGATGACGAAGGGTACGAAGACGGTCAGCGTGATGACTTCCTGCAGGATCTTCAACTGGCCGAGGTTGAGCTCGGTATGGCCGATTCGGTTGGCCGGCACTTGCAGCAGGTATTCGAACAGGGCGATGCCCCAGGACAGCAGGGAGGCGATCCACCACGGCTTGTCGTTGAGGTTTTTCAGGTGCGCGTACCAGGCGAAAGTCATGAAGACATTCGACAGGGCCAGCAGCGTCACCGTCTGCCAGAGCACGGGGATGTGCAGGCCGAAAACGGTCACAACTTGACGATGCCCTGATTGGCCACGGCCGGCAGCCAGGCAGCGACGGTGCCGCGACCGGGAATGAGCAGATTCGGGGCGATTTCGGCCAACGGTTGCAACACAAAGGCGCGCAAATGCAGGCGTGGATGCGGCAGGCTCAGACGCGGCAGTTCGATGAGCTGGTCGTTGAAGAGCAGCAGGTCGAGGTCGAGGGTGCGCGGGCCGTTTTTTTCGGCGCGGATGCGGCCGAAGCGTTCTTCGATGTCGAACAAGGCGTCGAGCAGGGCTTCCGGTGCCAGCGTGGTTTCGAGTTCGGCCACGGCATTGACGAATTCCGGTTGCTCGGTGATGCCGACCGGCGCCGTGCGGTAGAGCGAAGAGCTATGGACGACGCGGCTTTCCTGCAGGTTCGCCAATGCAGCAAAGGCGGCCAGAATGGTAGCCGCCGGGTCGCCGAGGTTGGCGCCCAGCGCAACGTAGGCGGTGTTCATTCGGGCGAGCCGGTGGCTGCGCTTTCACCCGCGGGCTTTTTCCTGCGGCGGCGGCGCTTCTTTTCGCCAGCTTGTTCCGGCTGCAGCATTTCTGCGCGTTCTTCGCCATCGACCTTCTGGAAGCGCGTCCACCAATCGGCCAGTTCCATGTCGATTTCACCGGATTCGGCGCGCAGCACGAGAAAATCGTAACCGGCGCGGAAGCGGGGTTGTTCGAGCAGGGCGTAGGGGCGTTTGCCGGCGCGCGCATCGAAACGCGGCTGCAGGGACCAGATGTCCTTGATATCGCCAGCGATTCGGCGCGTGATGGCGAGCTTTTCACCCTGCACGTCGATGACGGTGTCCATGGCCTGGTAAAGCGCCGGAATCTTCGCTTCGCCCTTGGCCTTGAGCTTTTCCCAGTGGGCCAGCACTTCGTGCCAGAGCAGCGTGGCGAACAGGAAGCCGGGCGAAACGCCTTTTTCCTGGCGGATACGGTCGTCGGTGTTTTTCAGCGAGAGCATGACGAATTTCTCGCCCATCGGCTGTTCGAGAATCACGTCAAGCAGCGGCAACAGGCCATGGTGCAGCCCTTCGTCGCGCAACTGGGTGATGCATTTGACCGAATGCCCGGAGGTCAGTAGCTTGAGCATTTCGTCGAAAAGGCGGGCGGCCGGCACGTTTTCGAGCAGGTCGGCCATTTCGCGGATCGGCTTCTTGGCTTCCGGGTCGATCATAAGGCCGAGTTTGGCGGCGAGGCGGACGGCGCGCAGCATGCGCACCGGGTCTTCGCGGTAGCGGGTGCGCGGCTCGCCGATCATGCGCAGGGTTTTTTGCTTGAGGTCGCCGACGCCGTGGTGATAGTCGATGATCGCTTCGGTGGTCGGGTCGTAGTACAGCGCATTGGCTGTGAAATCGCGGCGGGCGGCGTCGTCGGCATGGCTGCCGAAAACGTTGTCGTGGAGCACGCGACCGTGTTCGTCGGTTTTCGTCTTTTCGTCGAGCATGCCGCGGAAGGTGGTCACCTCCAGCGTTTCCTGACCCATCATGACGTGCACGATCTGGAAGCGGCGGCCGATGATGCGCGAGCGGCGGAAGGCGCGGCGAACTTCTTCCGGCGTGGCGTCGGTGGCGATGTCGAAGTCTTTGGGGTCGGCGCCGATCAGCAGGTCGCGCACTGCGCCGCCGACGACGTAGGCCTTGAAGCCGTGCCCCTGCAGGGTTTCGCAGACCCGGCGGCTGCCGGCGCTGAGACGGTCGCGGGTGATGCCGTGGCTGGAGACGGGGATAATGGCCGGTTCATGCTTGCCGGCTTTTGGCTTTTTGCCGCTGAAGACGCGGGAAATGAATTTTCGGATCACGTATTACCGTTCGATGAGCGTTCTGGACGCTGCGGGAAAAGCCGGATTCTACCGCAAAGTAATGATTTTCCAGCCCATTTCACCGGCGTGGGCACGCAGCGTGTCGTCCGGGTCAACGGCCACCGGTGTCTTGACCTTGCACATGAGCGGCAGGTCGTTGTGCGAGTCGCTGTAGAAAAAACTGTCATCAAAGCTGCCCCACCACAGGCCCAGCGATTCGAGCCAGCTTTCGACGCGTTCGATCTTGCCGTCGCGGAAGGACGGCGTGCCGCGCGGGCCACCGGAAAATGTCCCGTTTTGCAAGTCGACCGCAGGAATGGTGCCAATCAGGTGCGGAATGCCGAATTCGCGGCAAATCGCCCCGGTGACGAAGCTGTTGGTGGCGGTGACGATGGCGCACAGGTCGCCGGCGTCGAGGTGCTGGTTGACCAGCGCCCGAGCCGGCTGGCCGATGATGGGCAGGATGTGGCGGGCCATGTATTCGCGGTGCCAGGCATCAAGTTCTTCACGCGAATGACGGGTCAGCGGGGCGAGCTGGAAGTTCAGAAACTCGTAGATGTCGAGCGTGCCGGCCTTGTATTGCTCGTAAAACTGGATGTTCTTGGCTTCCTGCAACTCGCGGTCGACAACGCCTTTGCTGATCAGGAATTGCGCCCATTCGAAGTCGGAATCGCCGGTGAGCAGGGTGTTGTCGAGGTCGAAAAGGGCGAGGTTCATGAGGCGGTTTCCTGGTTGAGCAGTTCGCGCAGCAGCGGCAGGGTGACGGCGCGCTTCTGCTCCAGCGTGTATTGGTCGAGGGCGACGATGATGGCCGACAGTGTGCGCATGTCGCGCGGGGCGTGGCGCATCAGGTAATCGATGATTTCCGGCGTCAGCTTGAGGGCGCGCTCTTTGGCCTGGGTGGCCAGTGCTTCGGCCTTTTCGGCGTCGGATAGCGGTTGCAGGCGGCAGATGAGGCCGGAGCCGAGGCGGGTGCGCAGGTCTTCGCGCAACGTCAGGTGTGCGGGCGGCTGCGCTGCTGCGGTCAACAGCATTCCGGAGGCCATTTTCAGGCGGTTGAAATGGTTGAAGAGAGCGATCTGGCCGGTTTCGTCGAGGCTTTCAACGTGATCGACGGCCAGTTGATCCGCCGTCGGAGCACTCTTCAGGGACGGATCGAGCGCTGCATCGACATAGGCAAAGCCGCTCGCCTGCAGCAAATGCGAGCATCCCGAACCGGCTTCACCCCACAGGCAGAACGAGGTTTCAGCGCGCGTCCCGGCCAGCCATTCGGTGAACAGGGCCAGTGTTTCGGCATTGCCGCCGGCCACGAAGTTATCGAGCGTGGGCGAGCTATCGGGCAGCAAATCAAGAATCAGCTGGCGCATCGGGAGACTGAAAGGGGACGGGGGCGAAATTCTAGCATTGCTCCCGATGCGCTCGCCCATTTCGGGCGAGGTGGCCGTTCCGGTTCAGGCCTGGCGGGCCTGAACCGGAGGCAGTGAGGTTCTGGCGCCTAGACGGCGGCGCGTTGCAGGATGACCGCCAGTTGCGGGTAGTAGCCGGCGCAACTACTGCGGATCTGGCGTTCCATCTGCAGGCATTCAAGCGTATTGCGAGCCGCTGGAGACTGGCTCAGCAAGTCGGGGAAAGCGTCCTGCACATCTACGACGGCAAAGATGGTGGTCAGCACGCGGGCGCATGCCTGGTAGTAGGCGGGATCAAGCCGGGCGAACTGGGCGCCGTTGTCGCAGGTGTCCAGATAAGCTGCGGCGGACGCTGCGGTGCTGGCAAGGGAACGTATCTGAGCTTGGTTCAAGTAGGACATGGCGCATCTCCTCGGCTGACTCTGTGCGGAAAACGGCTTCCGCAAGTGAGTTAACGACACGAGAGGCGAGAGGTTGAGGCTTTTAACGCGCTGTAACACTTATGTACACAGCGCGTACAAAACTCAGGCCTTACTGCCAGCTGACCAGGCCGTAATTCTTCTTGCCGCGACGCAGGATGGTGAAGCGGCCGTACATCCGCTCGCCGTCGGCGATTTGATGGTCAAGTGCCTCGGCCTTGGCGCCGTTGATGGCGACGCTGCCGCTCTGGATGAAGGTGCGCGCTTCGGATTTCGACTTGGCGAGGCCGGCGGCGACGAGGGTGTCGATCAGGCCGGCGTTGGCTTTTTCGAGCTGCACGCCGGGCATGCCGTCCTGGGCCAGTTGTTCGAGGTCGTTTTCGGTCAGATTTTCCAGTTGACCGTGGAAGAGGCTGTCGGTGATGCGGCGGGCGGCCATCAGGGCGACTTCGCCGTGCACCAGACGGGTCGCTTCCTCGGCCAGGATGCGCTGGGCTTCCGGCTTGCCGCCGCTGGCCTTGTCGGCCGCTTCGATCTCGGCGATGCGGGCGACCGGCAGGAAGGTGAAGAAATTCATGAACTTGTAGACGTCGGCGTCCGAGGTATTCAGCCAGAACTGGTAGAAGGCGTAGGGCGAGGTCTTTTTCGGGTCAAGCCAGATGGCGCCGGATTCGGTCTTGCCGAACTTGGTACCGTCGGCCTTGGTGATCAGCGGCAGGGTCAGGCCGAAGACGTGCTTTTGATACAGGCGGCGCGTCAGGTCGGTGCCGGCGACGATATTGCCCCACTGGTCGGAACCGCCGATCTGCAGCACGCAGCCGTAACGCTTGTTGAGTTCGGCGAAGTCGTAGCCTTGCAGCAGGCTGTAGGAGAACTCGGTGTAGGAAATGCCCTGGTCTTCGCGGGTCAGGCGTTGCTGCACGGATTCCTTCTTGATCATGGCGTTGACCGAGAAATGCTTGCCGATGTCGCGCATGAATTCGAGGCAGTTCATGCCGCCGAACCAGTCGTAATTGTTGGCCATGATGGCCGCGTTGCCACCGTCGAACTTGAGGAAGGGCTCGACCTGGCCGCGGATTTTGTCAACCCAGGTGGCGATGATGTCCGGCGTATTGAGCTTGCGCTCGGTGGCCTTGAAGCTCGGGTCGCCGATCATGCCGGTGGCGCCGCCGACCAGCGCGATGGGCTTGTGGCCGGCTTCCTGGAAGCGCTTGAGAATGAGCACCGGCACGAGATGGCCAAGGTGCAGGCTGTCCGCCGTCGGGTCGAAGCCGCAATAGAGCGTTACCGATTCCTCAGTCAGCAGTTTGTCGAGCGCCGCAGCGTCGGTGATCTGGGCGATCAGGCCGCGATCGTGCAGATCCTGGATGAGGGGGGACTGGTACATGGGAAATTCTCCGCGCGGGCATGCCGTAAATTCGAACCGGCAATTTTAGCAGAGCGGCCGGCGGTCTTTCAGGGCGTGCTGAGCGATTTGAAATTTGGGGATTTTTTCCGGTTGACCGTGGGAGTATGGGAAACGGTCGATTCGGTAACTTCCGTAATGCTGCTGGTAAGTTGTGGCGAAAACTCGATGTCCAGGGTCAGGCATCGTTTTTGTGGGAAATGCTCTGCTTTTGCAACGCTTCGAGCGTCTGCAAATCGTCAGCGTCGGCGAGGCCAAGGGCTTCCTGGCGGCGACCGGCAGCAAAGGTTTCATAACGTTCCTGTGCCAACTTTTCCGCAACTTCTGCGCGCAGCCTGCCGGCATGCGTCAAAACCTCGCGCTCGTTGAAGCTCAGGAAGGCATCCAGCCGGCTATTCCAATCGACCATCGTCATCGATTTGCGGCGGCGGGCCTGATCCTCAGCAAATTCCAGGTACATGGTGACGATGCGGTTCAACTCGTCGATTTCCTCGGCATTCAGGTAATTCTTGGCTATCGTCACGTCCTTCTGGCGAACCTGAGCGCCGGCCCATGTGGTCAGCCCCATATTCGGCGCCGAAGGATCGGCCCGAGCAGCAATCAATTCCGCTGCTGTCTGGCCGGTGATCGCCCACAGCATCTTGTTCTGCACCTTCTTGAAGAACAGCTGCGCCGCCTCGCTCTTGCTGTCGTAATCGACCGCCGTCGCGTAAATGTCGCGCACCTTCTGGTAGAAACGTTTTTCCGAAGCGCGAATGTCGCGGATGCGCGCCAGCAGTTCATCGAAATAATCCCAGCCGGCCGGGTCTTTCAGCCGGGCATCGTCCATCACGAAACCCTTGACCAGGAACTCATTCAGATGCCGCGTCGCCCACTGCCGGAACTGCGTGCCGCGTGCCGAGCGTACCCGGTAACCGACGGCCAGGATCAGCGGCAGACTGTACATCATGGTTTTGCGGCGAACGCTTCTGCTGCCTTCGTTTTGAACTATTAAGCAAGACTTAATAGTTGCCTCGGTTTGCTCGCCATCGGCCAGAATCTTGCGCACATGCTGGTTGATGTTCGGAATACTGGTCGCGAACAATTCGGCCATCTCCTGCTGCGACAGCCAGACCGTGCCGTCCTCGGCGCGCAGCTTGATGCTGGTTTGGCCGTCTTCGGTGGTGTAGAGGATTAGTTCGGGCATGGGTGCAATGTCACGCATCTATTCGTACGCGATGATATACATCGCAAAAACGATATATGTGGACGCCGTCGACTTCGCCAACGTTGAATACAACTCGCTTCATCGAGAAATACTCATCGCTTCCCCATGCTGACTCAAGCGCCTCTTCAAAGGCCTTTTTCAGAGACCAAGAACTTGTGTCGGTGCTGGCTTCGGGAATATCCTTTGTCCAAGAGGGTTGCGAGTCAAAGAAACTACCGGACAGCAATTCCAGCACATTGTCGTTTGCGGAAAAATCGTCGAAGTCGCTTTCTTTTACATCGTCGTCGCCATCGTATTCAATCTCGCCATCGTGTACGGCAAATATGTCCACTCCATGTAGATAGTTGACGAGTTCTTGCTGTGTAATCTCCTCGTTATCCAGAAAGCCAACAAATAGCTGGCTGTGACTGGCTCCGTACCGAGCCAGTACTTTGCTGCGAGCCGTATCGAGCATTTCAAATTCGCAAAGGATATTTTTTTGCTCTTCAGCCCAAGCTTGTAAATTATCTTTTGTGATTTTGGGTACAGCGGATTGGCGGGCGAGATCGGCTTGCGGCATTGAGAAAATGATTCCAGATAAGCCGTCGATATAACCGGCCATGATGCCTTTTGTGACTCCCAGGGCAGATTTTCCCCGATAACCTGTGCGAATCCCGCATCGGCCGATCAGCTTGCCCTCAGAGTTGGAAATCCCCGTTAAATTTAGCCAACCATCAAAATGCTTAAGGTTGTCGTTGTGGTAAGTGAATGGGTAGAGACGCTGTAGAAGTTCGTTTTGGGGAAGGCACTTCCAATCATTTGCGATGATGACTTGTTGCTTGACACCATTTTCTCGAACGAAAAGGTCGAGATCAATTGCGGGGGCAAGATGGGCACAGGTTTGCTGAATTGACCGAACTCCCCCTTTGTCGAACGCGACTTCCTCTTTGAGATAAAGTCGTTCGAGCTTTTCTTTCGTCAGGAAAACAGAGATTTTTGTACCCGCCTTTTTTAGTTTTTCCATCGTGTTAGGTGCTCGTAACAGTGGTCGGTTACGTGTCCCCTGATCAAATTCGAGTATCCATCCGCTATCGCTTTCATCATCTTTGGCTTCACACCTCCGAGTGCAAACACGAACCCTCTCACCCAACATAAACACCGAGAAGAACCCAATCCCGAACTGCCCAACGGCCTCGAATCCGCTTGCCGCCAGTCCGCTCCACTCACCGCTCAGATCAGCGCTATGCCAAAGCGAATGACCGAAATCCAGTAATACTTCGGTCAGCACGTAGCGGCTCATGCCGATGCCGTTGTCCGTTACATGCAGCCAGTGGCCGTCGTCGGTATCTTCGATGGCGACTTCGATTTCCCCCTCATCTTCATTCAGGTAGCCCAGGCTGCGGGCGGCGTGGATGGCGTCGCGGGCGTTCTGGATCAGTTCGCGCAGGGCCAGCCAGGGTTTGTCGCCGTAAAGCTTTTCGCCACCGAAGCGTTCGACGACTGACTGGATGTTGCTGATGCGCAGCGAGGTATCGACCGGGTACCAGTCTTTGGTCGGAACCTGGCGGGCGAAGCTTTGCGGACTTTTGATGCCGGCAATTTCGCGTGCCGCTAGGCGTTCGATGTGATGGTCGCGTAACAGGCTGTCGGCGGCGCTCAGCTCCCGGTCGGCCAGGCTGGCGGCGTCGTAGGCCAGCCACCACGCGGCTTGTTCGCTGGCCGGGAAGGGGCTGCCGGAAAGGATGAGTTCTTCCCGCTCGCTGTCGCATTTCACTTGATGCAATTTCGACTGGAAGCGCCAGTGCTGACTCGATACGCCTTGTGGCTGCTTGAGCAGCATCAGGAAGCGCGGGGCGCGCTTGGCATCCATGTGGCAAGCGTCGGCAACGCGCAGCAGGATGGCCAGCTTTAGGGGGGCAACCGTCCAGCTTGCTGGACTCAGGCAGCTTGGTGCGGTGACCGTGCTCTTGGCAAATACTTCCAGTTCGTGGGGATGCGACCAGTGGCTTTGGGCTATTTGCCCGATCAGGTCGCCATAGGCGTCGCGTAGCTCGTCGTCGGGAAAGAGGAGCAGCGTTGTGCCATCGCTGTCCTTCCATTCGGCAAAGGGAAGCTCGCGGGCTTGGCGCGGATGCAGCGTGCGCAGCGTGTCGAACAGTACGGACTGAAAGTCGTTGCTGCCTTCGGTCAGCGTGGCTAGGTCCAGTTTACGCTGAGCCGCCGAGTCCTGCCATTCCGCCGTTGCCTGTAACTGGGCAAGTCCGCCTGGGTAGGCGGCGCGGCAATGGGCCGCGTCGTGCAGCAGGAAGGCACCGCCCAGAACCAGAGCCTCCGCCGGATTGAGCGGGTAATCGGGGCCGGCGATTTCAGAGGCGACTTGCCAGAGTGCGTCGACGTGGGAGATGTCGTGCAGGGTCAGGTCCGGTAGTTCTGCTTTTATCTGTCCCAGGAGTTGCGATACTCGTTCGCGAAAGCGTTCATAGGCTTCGGTAAGGCGTTTGCGCTGAGCTGCATGTTCGGTGCAGCTTTCGGGAAAAGCGGTTTTCCAGAGCGAGCTTTGCTTGTAGGCAGGCATTGTTGTTTTGTGATGACGCGAAGATGTCCAGAGTTAATTATCGCTCGGAAATTCATGACCCTGTAATGCGTGAGAGTCGTCGGGAGGCATTCTGGGTGCCTCAGCTCGCATAAAGCTGGATGAATGCATGGCGTTGCGCGCGATTTGAAATTTGGCCATTTTTTCCGGTTCACCGTGGGAATGCGCATTTTTGGTCCGGCGCCCGGAACGGCCGGGCTGGCCGGCCGGTTAGGGGAGCTTGGCGGTTTCGGGTAAAATCCTTGTTTTTTCCAGCAGCCTTTGCTGCCCCTTGGCGCCAATTGACCATGACCCAGAACACTTCCCTCTCCTACCGTGATGCCGGCGTCGATATCGATGCGGGTGATGCCCTCGTCGAACGTATCAAGCCCCTGGCCAAGAAGACCCTGCGCGAAGGCGTGCTCGGTGGCATTGGCGGTTTTGGTGCGCTGTTCGAAGTGCCGAAGCGTTACAAGGAGCCTGTGCTGGTGTCCGGTACCGATGGCGTTGGCACCAAGCTGCGCCTGGCGTTCGACCTGAATCGCCACGACACGGTCGGCCAGGATCTGGTCGCCATGAGCGTCAATGACATTCTGGTGCTCGGCGCCGAGTCGCTGTTCTTCCTCGACTACTTTGCCTGCGGCAAGCTCGATGTCGATACCGCTGCGGCGGTCGTTGGCGGCATCGCCAAGGGCTGCGAACTGGCCGGCTGCGCGCTGATCGGTGGCGAAACGGCCGAAATGCCGGGCATGTACCCGGCCGGTGAATACGATCTGGCCGGTTTTGCCGTTGGCGTCGTTGAAAAATCGAAGGCCATCGACGGCAAGGCCTCGATTGCGGCTGGCGACGTGGTGCTCGGCCTGGCTTCCTCCGGTGCGCACTCCAACGGCTATTCGCTGGTGCGCAAGATCATCGAACGCTCCAATCCGGACATGAACGCCAAGTTTGATGGTGAGCGCACGCTGGCTGACGTCGTCATGGCGCCGACCCGCATCTATGTCAAGCAGGTGCTGGCGACGATGGAAAAGGTCGCGATCAAGGGCATGGCCCACATCACCGGCGGTGGCCTGCTCGAAAACGTGCCGCGCGTGCTGCCGGAAAACACCGTGGCCGAGCTGGAAAAGGCTGCCTGGCCGCGCCCGAAGCTGTTCGACTGGATGCAGGCCGAAGGCAATGTCGCCGAAAACGAAATGCACCGCGTCTTCAACTGCGGCATCGGCCTGGTCATCGTTGTTGCAGCGGCGGATGCCGACGCCGCCATGGCTGAACTAAAGGCGCAGGGCGAGGCGGTTTATCGCATCGGCAAGATCCGGGCACGCTCGGGTGACGAAGCCCAAACTATTGTGGTGTAAAGCGCAATTGCAGGTCGCGGCGTTCATCGTCTGCGGCCTGTTTTTGCTGCATGTCTCGTCGACCGTGGAGGCGGCGAGCCAGAAGCCGTCGCCCAAGGCGGCTAGTGCCGGTCAGGCCAAAAAACCGGCGCGGCATTCCGGGCGTCAGGTGCTGGCGGCACCGGAATTCGGGCCAGCTGATGTCATCGAAGATGGCGTTCCCGGCCTGCGTGGCCATGCCAGCTTTTATGGCCGGGGCTTCCAGGGCCGCAAGACGGCCACGGGTGACCGCTTTGACGTTCAACAATTTACCGCGGCCAGTAACCGCTTTCCGTTGGGCACCATGCTTGCTGTCAGGCGCATGGACAACGACCGATGCGCCATCGTCAAGGTCAATGACCGGATGCATCCCAAGCACCGCAAGCGCATTATCGACGTGTCGTTGGGCGTCGCCGAGTATCTCAACATGGTCCGTGCAGGCGTTGTCTTCGTCAGCGTCGCGCCACTGAAAAAAGGCTCGCCAGACCGCAGCTCGGCCTCCTGTCGAGCCGCTTTCGAGCGGGAACCCGAGTCCGAATGCGTTTCTTGCGGTCAACTCCCGAAATTGCCCGATTTTCTGCCCTCGTTCGACGGCTGATTTTTCCCGGTGATATCAGCCGGTTCGTTACAATTCCGACTATTGCTGACTGTCCGGTCAGTGCGCCTCTTTGCCGAATGCCATGAATAAAAATACCCGTTTCGGAATCATCGCCATTGCGCTTGCCGGCCTGGCTGGCCTGGGCTACTACGCCTACACGGCCAACCGCAGCCAGGCGGCCGGGCCTGCTGCGCCGAGCGGTGTGCCAGGCAAGCCAGCCGGAGGCGGCGCGCCGACCAGCTTTCCGACGGCGGTCGAGGTGGCCAGGGTGGTAGCCAGCGACTTTGCCGATGACGTGGCTGCTGTCGGTACCTTGAAGTCGAACGAGTCCGTTGTCTTGCGCCCGGAAACGTCCGGACGCATTGCCTCGATTGGTTTCAGGGACGGCAGCATTGTCGCCAAGGGCACGGTTCTCGTCGTTTTCGATGCGGCGATCCAGGATGCCGAATTGCTGCAGGCCCGGGCCAATCTGGCGCTGGCCAAAAGCAGCTACGCGCGGAATGTCGAACTGGTCGGCAAGAAATTCCTGAGTCAGCAGGCGCTCGATGCGTCGGCAGCCACCCTCAAGGTGCAGGAGGCTGCGGTGAAACTGGCTGAGGCGAAGGCTGCAAAGATGCGCATCAAGGCGCCGTTCACGGGCATGGTCGGCCTGCGCAATGTGAGCGTCGGCGATTACCTCAAGGACGGCCAGGATTTGATCAATATCGAGGACGTTGCCACGCTGCGCGTCGATTTCAAATTGCCCGAGAGCTATCTCGGCCGACTCGGCAAGGGGCAGAGCCTTGAGGTGGTTTCCGATGCGCTGCCCGGTGAGCGTTTCAAGGCTGTGCTCGATGCGGTCGACCCGATGGTCGACCAGAACGGTCGCTCAATCGCGGCTCGCGCCCGCCTCGACAACGCCAAGGGAAAACTGCGCCCGGGGATGTTCGTTCGCGTTCGGCTGCTTTTCGGCGAGCGCAAGGGTGTGCTCATGGTGCCCGAGCAGGCCATCGTTCCGGGTGCTCAGCCGGCGGTCTTCAAGGTGGTTGATGGCAAGGCCAGCCTGGTCAAGGTCAGGCTCGGTGTGCGTCGTGCTGCGCAGGTCGAGGTCGTGGACGGGCTGGCTGACGGTGATCTGGTGGTCACGGCCGGCCAGCTGAAGCTGCGCGACGGCGCGGCAGTGCGCCCGATCGGTGATGGCGCTCCGGCAGCGCCGCCGGCCCAGCCAGCTGGCGCGACCGGGACGGCTGCCGGGAAATGAAGATTTCCGACATCTGCATCAAGCGGCCGGTCTTCGCGACGGTGTTGTCGCTCGTCATCATGCTGCTCGGCATCGTCTCCTACACCCGGCTGCCGGTGCGCGAGTATCCGAAGATCGACGAGCCGGTGGTTACGGTCAACACGAACTATCGTGGTGCTTCGGCCGAGATCATCGAGTCGCAGGTGACCAAGCCGCTCGAGGACTCGCTGGCTGGCATCGAAGGGGTGGAAGTGATCACTTCCATTTCGCGGGCCGAAAGCAGCCAGATTTCAGTGCGCTTCAAGCTCGAGCGGGCGCCGGATTCGGCGGCTTCCGATGTGCGTGACCGGGTTTCCCGCGTGCGCAACAAACTGCCGCTGGCGGTCGACGAGCCGGTCATCGCCAAGGTTGAGGCCGATGCCAATCCGGTGATCTGGATCGCTTTTTCTTCCGACAAGCATTCGGCGCTGGAGGTGACCGACGTCGCCACCCGCATCGTCAAGCCGCGCCTGCAGACCTTGCCCGGCGCCGCCGATGTGCGCGTGTTCGGCGACCGCAAGTTTGCCATGCGTATCTGGCTCGACAAGCAGCGGCTGGCGGCCTACCAGCTGACGCCGGCCGATGTCGAGGATGCGCTGCGCAAGCAGAACGTCGAGGTGCCGGCCGGCCGCATTGAGAGCCGCGAGCGCGAGTTTTCGGTGGTGGCCAATACCGACCTGAAGACACCGGAAGAATTCGGCGCGGTCGTCGTCAAGACGGTCAATGGCTATCCGGTACGGATCAGCGATCTTGGCCGGGTTGCCCTCGGTGCCGCCGAGGAGCGCAGCGCCGTGCGTTTCAAGGGGCGTTCGGCGGTGGCGCTCGGCATCATCAAGCAGGCGACGGCCAATCCGCTTGAATTGTCGAAGGCCATGCGCGCCGAGTTGCCGAAAATTACCAGCGAGTTGCCGGAAGGCATGAGCGCCAACCTGTCCTACGACTCGTCGGTGTTCATCGACCGCTCGATCGAATCGGTATTCAAGACCATCGCCGAGGCGATCCTGCTCGTGCTGGCGATCATTTTCTTCTTCCTGCGCAACCTGCGGGCGACGCTGATTCCGCTGGTGACCATCCCGGTATCGCTCGTCGGCGCCTTCGGCATCATGCTGGCGCTGGGCTTCACGATCAATACGCTGACGCTGCTCGCGCTCGTGCTGGCCATCGGCCTCGTTGTTGACGACGCCATCGTCGTCCTTGAAAACATCTACCGCCACATCGAGGAGGGCATGCCACGCATGCAGGCGGCGCTGCAGGGATCGAAGGAAATCGGCTTCGCTGTGGTCGCCATGACGCTGACGCTGGCGGCGGTGTATGCCCCGGTTGCCTTCATGACCGGGCGCACCGGCAAGCTGTTTATCGAATTTGCGCTGACCTTGGCCGGCGCCGTGCTGGTTTCCGGTTTCGTTGCGCTGACCCTGTCGCCGATGATGTGCTCGGCGCTGCTCAAGCACGAGGAGAAGCATGGCAAGGCCTTCATGCTCGTCGAAGGCTTCCTGAACCGGCTCAATTCCGGCTACAAAAGGGTGTTGACCGCAGCACTCGATCATCGCTGGATCGTGTTCGTTGGCTTTGTCATCGTTGCGGCCTCCTGCGGCGTCCTGCTCAAGGAACTCAAGTCCGAACTGGCGCCGGTTGAGGATCGCGGCATCATTTTCGGCATGTTCCTTGGCCCCGAAGGCGCAACGCTCGACTACACCGAGAAATACGCGCGCCAGATCGAGGGCATCTACAGCCAGACCAAGGATGCCGAACGCTATTTCGTCGTCGCCGGCAACCCGACGGTCAGCCAGGGTATTTCGATTCTCGGCCTGACTGACTGGAACGATCGCACGCGCCGTTCGCCGGAAATCGCCAAGGAGCTGTTTCCGAAATTTGCCGGCATTCCCGGTGTCATGGCCTTCCCGATCACGCCGCCATCGCTGGGCCAGAGCCCGCGCGAACGGCCGGTCAATTTCGTCATTGTCACGTCCGCGCCTTATGCGGAGCTGCAGAAGGTGACCGGCCAGATCCTCGCCGAAGTAGCCAAGAACCCCTCGCTGACCAATGTCGATACCGATCTCAAGCTCAACAAGCCGGAACTGTCGGTTGACGTTCGCCGCGACAAGGCAGCCGACATGGGCGTGCCGGTCGAAACCATCGGCCGGACGCTCGAAACCTTCCTCGGCGGCCGCCAGGTCACACGCTTCAAGCGCGATGGCGAGCAATACGACGTGATCGTACAGGTCGCTGAAGCCGAGCGGCGCAACCCCGACGACATTCGCGACATCTATGTGCGCGGCCGCGATGGCAGCATGATCTCGCTCGAAAATCTGGTCGATGTACGCGAGACGATCAGCCCGCGCGAGCTCAACCACTTCGGCCAGCGTCGTGCCGTGACGATTACCGCCAACCTGGCACCGGGCTACACGCTGGGCGAGGCACTGACTTTCCTCGACGGGGTTGCCAACCAGACACTCAAGCCGGGCTACGCTGCCGACTACAACGGCCAGTCACGCGAATTCCGGCAATCATCATCATCGCTGGCCTTCACCTTCGGCCTCGCGCTGGCCTTCATCTACCTCGTGCTGGCCGCCCAGTTCGAAAGCTTCCGCGACCCCTTCATCATCATGCTGACGGTGCCGTTATCGATGGCCGGCGCCTTGCTCGCCCTCTGGCTGGCCGGTGGGACGCTCAACGTTTACAGCCAGATCGGCCTCGTCACGCTGGTCGGCTTGATCACCAAGCACGGCATTCTGATTGTCGAATTTGCCAATCAGTTGCAGGAGAAGGGTATCGAACGCACTGCCGCAGTCATCGAATCAGCAACGCTGCGTTTGCGCCCTATTCTGATGACCACCGGCGCGATGGTGCTCGGCGCTGTGCCGCTGGCCCTGGCTACCGGGGCGGGGGCGGAATCGCGGCAGCAGATTGGCTGGGTCATCGTCGGTGGCCTGCTGCTGGGCACTTTCCTGACGCTGTTCGTGGTGCCAACCGTTTATTCGTTGCTGGCCGCGCGCAAGGAAGCGGTTCCCGAGGCTGCTGCTTAACCCGGCTGCCATTCCCGCGCAGGCAGGCGGGACGAACTCAGGGGTGGGCCTGATTGGCGGCGAGGAAGCTGTCGACCTGCGCAGAGACTTTGTCAGCGAGCAGTGGGTCGAGGCAGTCGATATTTTCTGCTTCGAACGAGTTGGTCAGCCAGGTGATCTGGCGTTTGGCCAACTGGCGCGTTGCGAAGATGCCGCGATCACGCAGTTCCTTGCGCGGAATCGTTCCATCCTGCGCCTCCCAGGCCTGTCGGTAGCCAACGCAGCGCATCGACGGCAGGTTGAGGCTCAGCTGGTATTTCTGGCGCAGCATGCGCACTTCGTCATCGAGCCCGGCGAGCAGCATTTCGTCGAAACGGCGGGCGATGCGTTCGTGCAGCACGGCGCGGTCAGAGGGAAGCAGGGCAATCGACAGCAAATCGTAGGGTGGCTTCTGTTTTTCGCTCTCGGCCAGCAATTCGGACATCGGACGGCCGGTCAGCCGGCAAATTTCAAGCGCGCGCTGCAGGCGCTGGCTGTCCGTCGTGTGCAGGCGTGCTGCGGTCGACGGGTCGAGAAGGGCCAATTTCGCGTGCATGGCCGGCCAGCCTTCGGCTGCCGCCTCGGCATCGATTTCGGCACGCAAGGCAGCGTCGGCCTGCGGCAGATCGGCCAGACCGTGCAGCAGGGCGCGGAAATACAGCATCGTGCCGCCAACCAGCACGGGCACCTTGCCGGCCGCCGTGATGTCGGCCATCGCGGCCAGCACATCAGTGAGAAAACGAGCCGCCGAATAGCTTTCTTCCGGCGAAATGATGTCGATCAGGCGGTGCGGATAGCGGGCCAGCGTGGCGCGGTCCGGCTTGGCGGTGCCGACATCCATGTCGCGAAAAACCTGCGCCGAATCAACGCTGATCAGCTCCACCGGAAAACGGTCGGCTAGCGCCATGGCAGCCGCTGTCTTGCCCGACGCGGTCGGGCCCATGATCAGGATGGCAGGCGGCAGGCGGGGTGAGTTCATGGCGGCGAATGCTACCACGCATGCCGGGAAGAGCCTGTCAGACGATACCGGCGCGCTGCAGTTCGTCCTGAATCTGGGTATAGCCTTCCGCCACCTTATCGTTGAAATCGATACTCAGGATGCCGCCAAGATCCGAGGGAATGGCGGTCTTGACGTTCTTGACGATACAAACGCGATTTCGCCCGAAAGCACCATAGAACCAGCCGAGTTCGAAAAGAACGTTGGGCCGTGCCTGAAAATAGCTGGTGCCATCCTTTTCTACAAAGTCGTCCGGGGTTAGGAGCACAAAGGCATAGCAGCAGTTGGCGGCATGTTCTTCAAACTTGCGGATCAGCGTTTCGCCAGCACCGGGTTCTTCTTTCAGGATCACGGTCTTTAGGTTGAGGCGGTCTTCCAGTAGGTCACGCAATTCTCGCCATTTCGCCTCGTCGTGTCCGTGAACGATGAATATCTTGTCTCCAGTCGGGGCTGGTCGCTCTTGTTTTGGGAGCGAGGCAAATACCTCGGCTCGCGTCTCCAGATGATCGGCCTGACTGGTGCACATGTTGGCCAGGGCGATGAAGATTGGATTTGCACTGGGCGGTAACCGATCAACTTCACGATATCGTGCTACGGCATCCTGAAGCAGCTTGACGTAACCAGCGATGTTGCCCTGATAGCCGACGATATCGGCCTGAATAAAGGCATCAACCCCGCGAAAGAGGACGGAAAGGACGGAAACGGTCGGCTTGGCCGCGTCGACGATCTCTTCGATAGGGTTGGGGGTCTGAGCATAGTCGTTGATAATTTGCAGCGCATCGTCAATTGCGGAGAGACCCTTCGCGATTTCCTGGCGGGCTTTCGGAAAACGTCCCTCCACCTGATAGACCAGGACACGGGTCAGCGGGAGGTATACGCGCGTCAGACGGTTGAATATCCCCATCAGCAACAGGTCGTCTGGGCTGGCAAGGCGCGTGGCTGAAGTATAGATGGCATCTGATTTGCGGACAGCTGACTCCACCTCGCGAACGTTCTGTTGCATCAGGTTGGCAACGGAGTCTTGGAGCTGCTCGTTCAGAGATGCCAGTGCGTCATCGGAATCCCATCCGGAAACGTTGGTAACGGGCGTTTCGCTGCTTGGTACGAGCGGGTTTTCTGTCGTCATGGCGATTCCCTTTGCTGTGCGAAGGTTATTCTTGTCATATCGTGCAGCGTGGCGCGCCGAATATCAAGTTCCTTGTATCGAAGGTCTTTTTTTTGCCACTGGATCAGTATTGCCCAAAGCGGGATAGCGCGGTTGAAAACCGCGCTTTTCTTTCGGGTGGGAGATCAGTTGATGCGACCCAAAATGCTTGCCGTTCGTGCGTGTCGCTCCCGTGGCTGCCTTGATCGTTTTTCAGCAGCAATTACCAGCGGTTTCGGAGGTGCCTGGCGATTTGGCGAATAGAATATCTCTACTAAATTTCTGCTCGTCCGGGCGATGCTGGCCAGATTGACGATAGCTGCATTTCTTTCGGGGTGAATTTCATGTTCGGTTTCATCAAACGCGTGCTTGGCTTGGGGAGCGCCAAGTCTGCACCACTCATTGGCGAGCGAGATTCCCGTGAAAGTCAGACAGCAGCGGCCGTGGCCCATGTGCCCATGGGGCCCGTCCGAACCGCGCCGCCTGTAGTCCTGCAGCGCGACGAGATCATCGATGCACGTACGCGTATTGGCGGCTACCGTTTTTCGGCGTGCCGGCCGGAGTCCGAACAGCTTGCCGATGCCGCATCCACGCTGGAAATTCTGTCGGCCAACAACGTGGCAGCTTTTGCGACACGGCGCCTGGCGCTGATTCCGCTGGCCCATGAAGACTGGACGCGGCAGGACTACACGCCGTTGATCGGTCCGATGACGACCTTTTTGCTAGTCTTGCCAGACGGCGCAAAGGTGTCTGAGTCGTGGAACGACGTGGCGCGGGCCATTCATGCTGCCGGCGCCAGGATTGCGCTGGCAGCGAACGACATCGTGACGCATCGGCAAACCATTCTCGAACACGCCGATTACTTGCTCCTCGATTTCTCGGCGCTTTCCTTGTCCAGCCTGGAGGTTTTGCTGCGCAGCCTGCGTCAGGAAAAGCCCGGCCTCGAACTGATAGCCGACAAGGTGCGGCGCTGGCCTGAACATCGGTACTGTGTTTCGAATGGCATTGCCTATTGTCTCGGCTCATTCACCACCGAGCCGGATGAGGAGCAGCAGGCCAAGGAAATCGGGCAGAGCCAGTTGGTCATCATCGAGATGCTCAACCAGTTGCGCAAGGATGCCGAGCTGGCCGACATCGCCCAGATTGCCAAGCGCGACCCGGGCGTCATCGTCAAGGTGATGGCCATGGCCAATTCGCCCATGGTCGGTTTGTCCCAGCCGGTGGTCAGCATTGACCAGGCGATCATGGTGCTCGGCCGGGAACAGCTCTACCGCTGGCTCTCCATCGGCATGTTCCGCGCTGGCGCGGCCTCGCCGCGCGACGAGGTGCTGCTCGAACTCGCCCTGGCCCGCGGGCGTTTCCTTGAGTTGCTGGGCCAGGAAAAACACAGCAAGCTGGAGTGCGACGAGTTTTTCCTGCTCGGCCTGCTCTCGCTGCTCGACAGCCTGCTCGGCCTGCCCATGAGCGCGGTGGTCGGCAAGCTCAATCTGTTACCCATCCTGGCCGAAGCGTTGCTCAACAGCAGCGGCCCGCTGTCCCGGCATCTGATGCTGAGCATCGCCGTCGAGAAGGGGCGGGTCCAGAACGTGGTGCGCCTTGCCAACGAGCTGGGCTATTCGCTTGAGGCCATCGAGGCTGCTTCGGTTGAAGCGATAGGCTGGGCCGAGGAAGCGGTCAATATGACGAAGTGAGGCGCGCTGCGCCTCTTTGCTCCGGCAGGGTGACTCAACAACTCCGGCCGCTCGCCCGGGTAAAGCCGAAGCCGCCTTCGCCGAAGCCGGCGGGCTGTATGCAGATGCGCATGGTCAGCGAGCGGGCAGCCCTGTCGAGATCGGCCGGGAAGGGCGAGAAGGGGATGGAACGTTCGACCACGGCCTTGACGAAGGCGATCTCGTCGGCCTGATCGCCGGCATTGACGACCTTGAAGGATTTCATCGAACCGTCCGGGTTGATCTTGAACTCGATGGAAGCCGGCCGCACGCCCTTGGCACGCGGGTCATTCTTGACGAAGCTGGCGCTGCGGTTGAGGCGCCTGAGCAGGCCTTCCAGATATATTTCCAGGCTGAACGGGTCGGGCGGGGCTGCATTGGGACGGAGGTCGAGCATGGCGCTGCCGGCTGACTCTTCCCGCGCCTGCTTCCACGCTTCCTCGCGGGCCATGGTTTTTGAACGCTGGGCCAGCGTCGGTTTGGGGACGGTCCTAGCGTTGTTGTCGAGTTCGTCGAGAAATCGGTTCATGTCCGCCTTTTCCGCCGTAGTCCATTGCGGGGCGCTGGCTACCGAGGTTTTGCCCGGCTTGTTGGTGGTCAGCAGCCTTGGGCGTTCCGGCTTCGTTTTCGACGGCTTCTGACGCGCCTCGGGGGTGTTTGCGGGTTCCGTCGAAACCGGTTTGCTCAGTCGCGCCTCCATGCGCGGCGGGTTCGATACTTCCTCCGGCTCATGCCGCGGAATCAGCAGAATCAGCGCATGTATCAGGAGCGAGGCGGCAAACGCGATAAGCGGTGCACGCCGGGCCGGCGAGGAGTGGGACGCGAACATCGGCAGTATTTTAGGCGGCGTAGCCGATGCGTGGCTGTAACGATGTGTTGCCATGGGGACTGATCAAGTCCGCTCAGAGCAGGAATGGGACGTTTTCCGGGGCGATGGGCTGCAGTCGGCGGCGGAAGCCAGCACCACGCTATTTGATTTTTGGCCTGAATTACCGGTTGACCGTGGCGTTATCCGGCAAAAGCTATTTTTCGCAGCCGTGGCGCCATTTGGCGACCAGCAGATAAGCCGTGCCCGCCATGAAGTTGGCGATCAGCAACCATTTGCCGGTCGCAAAGACGCCGGCGAAAAGGTAGAGGGCGGGCGCATGGGTTGCCGGTTCGGAAATCAGCACGAGATGAAGCAGGTTTTCGATGGCATCGAGCACTGCCGCGCCCGGCATCGCCCAGCCGGAAATCTGCCGGGTTATCGTGTCGACTCGCTTAAAAAGGCAGCTGTAGCGGACCAGCAGGTAGCCGAACGCGCCATAGCTGGCCAGTACCGGAAAGTCGATAAGAAAATGGCGACGAAAAAGCGCGACACCCTCCGGACCCCACTGGGCCAGAATGGTTTTGAAGCTGGCTTCGTCGAAGGTCAGTTGCAGGGCCGGAATGCCAGGCGATAGTGGCGATGAATGCCAGACCATGGCGATGAACAGGCCAAGTGCCATCGCGCCGGATAGCCAGAGCAGAAGCCTGGCCGAGTTTCGTTGCAACTTCACGTTGTTCATCTCAGGCTTTTCAGGCACTGCAGCGCCTCAGCAATGGCGAGATGCACCTGCATGGGTGGGGCCTGGTATTGCGCCGGCAAAAAGTTGAGATGGAGAACAGGTGGCGCATGGAAGGCTCCAGAGAACAGGAATTTGCTAACTTAGCGGCCCACTTTCATCGCGCTTCGTCCTCATCAAAACAGCAGGCTGAAGCGGAGCCTACGAACTTTTCAGATGGGATGCAAGCATGTTGATGGCATTTTTTGGGCTATGTGCGGTGGAGCTAAAAGTCATTCTCGGTCGGTGTTTCACGTTGCCCCCAGGGCAGGCCAGGAATCCTAGGTTGCGCGTGCACTCCTGCGCGGGGCGCTGACTGATTGGTGCCGCGCTCGAACGTGATCTATTTCCTGTGCTTCGCGCCAGGTATGGCCGACAATGAAGCATCGTGTCCATCCCCATCCAGGTAGCGATTTGCCCCGGTTTTTTCCATTCCTCTTGCTCTTGATCGCTGCTGCGTCTGTCTCTCCGGCGCGCGCCGAGCCGTTGGCAGAGGCGCCGCGTGTTGTCGCTGCGCTGGAGCAGGGGCGCGCTGCCGAGATGGGCAAGGGCGTCGGCAAAAACCTGCAGCTGGCGATCCGTCTGTATTGCGATGCAGCGGCGATGGGCAGCCCGGAAGGATTTTCGAGAATTGGCCGTGTGCTGGCAACGGCACCCGGAAACATGCGCAATCCCGGTATGGCCAATGCCTATCTCGCCATGGCAGCCAGTCTCGGGAACGACGAGGCGCTGCAGTACTACGACCCGCGACACGGCAATGCTGAAATCGAAGGCGATTGCCCGGCATCGGTCGGGATGGGTCCGACTGATGTCGCCGAACTCGGGTTCGATGTCGATGCCTACCTGAGCAAACAGCCCTTGGCAAAGCAGCGCATAGCCAGCCTGATCCGCAAGGTGGCCGCGAAAAACAACATGGATCCACGATTCGCGCTGGCCATCGCCATGGCCGAATCCAATCTTGATCCCACGGCAGTCTCCCCGAAAAATGCACAGGGGCTGATGCAGTTGATTCCCGCAACGCAGGAACGCTTTGGCGTGACCCGGCCCTTCGATCCCGAGCAGAACATCAAGGGCGCGCTGGCCTATATCCGCTGGCTGGACAAGCGTTTTGCCGGTGACTGGCGCCTGGTTGCAGCCGCCTACAACGCCGGCGAAGGTGCCGTTGATCGCCACAACGGCATTCCGCCCTACGCCGAAACCCAGCAATACGTCCGCCGGGTCATGCACTTTTCAGGCATGTCGGCAAAGAAGCGCGCGACGACGTTGATGTAGATATTGCGGGTTTTGGCCGGAATTTCGGGGGGGGGGGGGGGGGGGTGGCGCGAAACGGAGCGGGGGGGGGGGCGGGGGGGGGGGGTGGGGGGGGGGGGGGGGGGGGGGGTGGGAGGGGGGGGGGGGGGGGGGGGGGGCCCGGGGGGGGGGGGGGGGGCGGGGGGGGGGGAGGGGGTCGAGCTGTCCATCTCGTCAGCTCCGTCCACGTCGGTCGGCCATGGTTGCACTGGCCGGCGCGTTCGGTTTCTTCCATCTGGCGGAGCAGGGCGTTCATTTCCGGGATGGTGAGCAGGCGGCGGGCGCGGACGGCGCCGTGGCAGGCCATGGTGGCCAGCAGTTCGTTGCGCCGGGCGGTGGCGAGCTGGGTGATGCCGTGTTCGCGCAGTTCGGCGATCAGCGATTTGGCCAGCGCGGCCGGGTCGCCGGATTGGAGCAGGGCGGGGACGGCGCGTATGCCAAGTTGATTCGGGCCGAGCGGGGCGATCTGGAAGCCGAGGTCGGCCAGGGCGTCGGCGTGTTCCTCGACGGCGGCGATGTCCAGCGGGTCAGCCGAGAAGACGGCGGGGATGAGCAGCGCCTGGGTGGCGATCTGGCGGTTGTCGACGGCGGTTTTCAGCTTTTCGTAGAGGATGCGTTCGTGCGCGGCGTGCATGTCGATGAGGATCAGGCCGCGGGCGTTCTGGGCGAGGATGTAGATGCCGTGCAGCTGGGCCAGCGCGTAGCCGAGTGGCGGGGCTTCGCTGCTGTTGTCGACAGGCTGGAACTGCGGGGCGATTTCACTACGCGGGGCGGGTGAGTGGC
This sequence comes from Betaproteobacteria bacterium, assembly GCA_016705475.1. Taxonomy (GTDB): domain Bacteria; phylum Pseudomonadota; class Gammaproteobacteria; order Burkholderiales; family Rhodocyclaceae; genus Azonexus. Next base: position 98,484 of record JADIYD010000009.1, read on the forward strand.
CGATGTCCTGCGCGGCGCGGGCGAAGGCGAGGTAGGCCGCTGCGGCCGGTTCGGCGACGCCGAGGCTGCCCTGGTGGCGGAGCGGCGGGGCGTATTCGGAATTTGGCCTATTTTGACCGTTGACCGTGGAAATCGGGTAGTCACCGCTCACGGTGCCTCGTTCGATCAGCGCCGGGGCGCTTTCAGCCTGCACCGGCGCCGCCAGCGTGCGCTGGATGGCGTGGAAGACGAACTGGTGCATGGCGCGTGAGTCGCGGAAGCGGACTTCGGTCTTGGCCGGATGGACGTTAACATCGACCAGCGCCGGGTCGATGTTGACGAACAGGCAGACGGCCGGCTGGCGGCTGCCGTGCAGCACGTCGCGGTAGGCTTCGCGCAAGGCGTGGCTGATGATCTTGTCGCGCACGAAGCGGCCGTTGACGAAGACGTACTGGCCGTCCTTGGCATCGGTGGCGCGGGTCGGGTCGATGGCGAAGCCGATGAGTGACAATGGGCCGGCGCCTGCATCGACGGTTCGGGCGGCGCCGAGAAAGTCGTCGCCGAGAATGTCGGCAATGCGCGGGGCGCATCGGCCGGCGCGAGCTGGAACAGGTTGCGGCCGTTGTGGGTCAGGCTGATCGCCACATCCGGCCGGGTCAGCGCCAGACGGCGGACGGCATCGGCGCAGTGGGCGAACTCGGTGCTTTCCGACTTCAAAAACTTGCGGCGGGCCGGGGTGTTGAAATAGAGGTCGCGCATTTCAACGACGGTGCCGGCCATCAGGGCGGCCGGTTCGGGCTCGGCGCTGGGCTCACCGCGCAGTTTCCAGGCATGCGCCGCGCCGCGTTCGCGACTGGTGATGCTCAACCGGGCAACGGAAGCGACGGAAGCCAGCGCTTCGCCACGAAAGCCAAGGGTGCCGACGCGCTCAAGGTCGTCGAGGCTGGCAATCTTCGAGGTGGCATGCCGGGTCAGGGCCAGCGCCAGCTCATCTTTGGCAATGCCGCAGCCGTCATCGGTGATGCGGATCAGCTTGACGCCACCTTCCTCCAGATGCACCTGAATGGCCTTGCTGCCAGCATCGAGGCTGTTTTCGAGGAGTTCCTTGAGGACGGAGGCGGGTCTTTCGACCACTTCGCCAGCGGCAATCTGGCTGATCAGGAGGTCGGGTAGGCGGGCAATGGTCGGCATGCAGGGATTATCCCAGATTGCCTTGACCGACGCGCGATCAGCGGCTTTGTGAGTGGAGGATGAGCCGTCAGTCCAGATGCTAGCGGTGCGGCTTCGCCTGGCCCAACCAGGAGCGAGCTTCGACGAGCGTGGGGAATATTTTGGTTGGGTAGGCGTTCAGGGGCGAGTTTGCGTACGCGTTGGCCAGCGCAATGATTTCCGGATGCGTTGCCACGACGGCAATCCTGATATTGGGATTGGTGTACGCAGCGCCCCTGTCCCTCACGGAAATCTCTTCCACGCTGTCTTTCGTCATGGAAATGCCGGTGATGCCGAGAAAGTCGTTGATGACGTAGCGCAACTCGTCAAACCGCGCATCTTTTTCGGTATCCACGACCGATTGAATCATCTCGTTGTCGGTCACCAGCGCCGAGAAACGCTTGATGACGCCACGAGGCTCCCAAGTGACTTCGTAACTCAATGCGCCCTCGATATTGGTCTGTTACGCCCAATTTATAGCAACTGGCGACGATGGCAAAGTCGACTGATGAGCGGTGGTGGCCAGCATCTGTTTTGCAATATTTCCGACCACGGTACGGATGCCGCCATAAGGTAAAATGCGCCGTCATTCAAACCCCGGCGCCCCGCATGGAATTCCTCACTCAATTCATCGATATCGTTCTTCATCTCGACAAGCATCTTGCCGTGATGGTTCTGGAGTACGGGCTGTGGATCTACGGCATCCTGTTCTTTATCGTCTTCGCCGAAACCGGTTTCGTCGTGACGCCCTTCCTGCCGGGTGATTCGCTGCTGTTCGTCGCTGGTGCGCTGGCGGCCATTGGCGAAGGGGGCATGGACCTTTTTACCCTGATGGCGGTTCTGATTGTGGCAGCGGTGCTCGGCAATACGGTCAATTACCAGATCGGCCGTTACCTCGGGCCCAAGGTTTTCCAATGGGAAAACTCGCGTTTCTTCAACCGTGATGCGCTGATCAAGACGCATGCTTTCTATGAAAAACATGGTGGCAAGACACTGATCATTTCGCGCTTTCTGCCGCTGTTCCGCACCTTCGCGCCATTTGTCGCCGGCATCGGCTCGATGACCTATGCGCGCTTCACGCTGTTCAACCTGGTTGGCGCCGTTGGCTGGGTGGTGTCGCTGTGCGTGGCCGGTTACTGGCTGGGCAACTTGCCTTGGGTCAAGGCCAATCTGTCGGTCATCATCATCGGCATCATTATTTCCTCGCTCATCCCCATCGGCTGGGGTTACCTGAAAAGCAAGGAAGCCTGATGCGCTGGCTGGCCGTCATCCTCTTCGTGACGCTGGCGGCCTGCACGACGAAGATGGACAAGGCTGGACGGACGGAATCCACGGTCGACCCGAAATATCTGCTCAAATCGGAAGTCGACCGCATCGCCGACACCAATCGTGCCGAGGTGGTCAACGGTTTGCTTCTCATCGCCGACAAGCTCTACAAACGCAACCCGAAGGAATGGAAGAAGAGCGGTGCCGTGAGTCGTGAAGCGGCGGTCGAACGCCTGCGCCAGCGCACCTACCGCAACTGGCCTGAGTTTACGGGCCTGCGTGAGGGGGCGGTGGCCTCGCTGGCATTTACCGAGGCATATGCCGGCGACCGCGTCATGGCGCTGATGTATGGGCTGCTCAGCATGGTTGACGCCGCATTCGAGCACAAGGAGGAGTTCTACATCCTCGACAGCCTCAACGAACTGAAGCTTTACAACAGCGCCCGCAACATGGATGTCGCGATCTGGAAGCTCGGCCACGACCGCACGGCGGCGGGCGAGTTGTTCCTGCTCTCGAACGAGCTTGATCCGGCCAACCGCAACCTCTCGTTCGAGCGCGAATTCGGTCGTGTAATGGGCCTGCTCGATTTCATGGCCAAGGTCGTCGCCGACCGCAATGGCCGCACTTTTTCCCGGCTGAGCCAATCCGTGGCCAGCGCCATCTTTTTACCCGTGAGTTTTTTGAAATGAAGAGAATCGTCATCCTGATTTCCGGTCGTGGCAGCAACATGGAGGCGCTCATCGCCGCCCGCGACGCCGGAACGCTGCCCGTCAATATCGTCGCCGTGATCAGCAACAGGGTCGAGGCCGAGGGACTGGAAACAGCGGCAAAATCAGGCATCACGACGCACTTCATCAATCACAAGGCCTTTGCCGGGCGCGAGGCTTTCGACAGCCGGCTGGCCCAATGCATCGACGAATTCAAGCCTGACCTCGTCGTCCTCGCCGGCTTCATGCGCATCCTGTCGGATGGCTTCGTTCGTCACTACGAAGGCCGGCTGATCAACATCCATCCCTCGCTGCTGCCGTCATTCCCAGGTCTGCACACGCACCAGCGGGCGCTGGAGGAGGGCGTGCGCATTCACGGCTGCACCGTGCATTTCGTCACGCCGACCCTCGACCATGGCCCGGTCATCATCCAGGCTGCCGTGCCGGTGCTCGATGGCGACGACGAGGCCAGCCTGTCGGCCCGCGTCCTGCGGCAGGAACACATTGTTTACCCGCGGGCCGTGCGCTGGTTTGTCGAAGGCAAGCTGCGCCTGGAAAACGGTTGTGTTCGCCTAACCGCCGATCTGGCCGAGCCGCCGGTCTTGATCTCGCCCGAGATTCGCTAGGCCGCCATGCCCATTGCCTTCGCCATCGCGTTCGCCGCTTCGCTCGGCATTCATGCCGCCGCGCTGTTCGGTACCGATGCCGAGCTGTTTGGCGGGGTAGACGAGCCGGTGACCTTGCGCGCCGAGTTGCAGCCGCCTCCAGCGGCAGCGCAGGCCGCGGCCGAACCCAAGCCCGTGGCCAAACCGCGCCCGAAAACCCCGAAACCGCTGCTCGCCGGCAAGCCGTCTGTCAATGCCGAAGCTGTTCCGACATCAGCCGAAAGCAAGCCTTCCGAATTGGCCCCGGAATCGCCGTCGACCGCAGCAGCGCCAGCTCAGGAAGCTGCCAAACCGATGCTCCCGGCCAAAGGCACCATGCGCTTCGCCATTTACTACGGCACACAGGGCTTTCAGGTCGGCATTGCGGAACACACCTGGGAATTTACCGAAGACGGCCGTTACCGGTTAAGCGGCATGACCAAAACAAGTGGCCTGGCCGCCCTCATCAAGCCGCTCGTTTTTGAGAACGAAAGCAGCGGCAAACTGGTCGCCGGCGGCCTGCAGCCCGAGCTATACCGGACGCGCAAGAACGGCAAGGACGCCAACGAAAATGCCGATTTCGACTGGTCGACCGCAGAAGTCCGCCTGTCGCGCAGCGGCGCCACGCAGCCGGTCAGCCTCGGCGCCCAGGACATCCTGTCGCTCAACTACCAGCTCGCCTACCTGCGTCAGCCGGATGCCGGCGCCACTGTCGGTGTCGTCACCGGCAAGAAATACGACCGTTTCGCCCTCGACTCGCTGGGCGAAGAAGAAATCGACATCCCGGCCGGCCGTTTCCGCACCCTGCACCTGCGCGCCATGGGCGATACCGTGACCGAAATCTGGATAGCGCTCGATCGCCACCGCCTGCCGGTTAAAATCCGCTACACCGATAAAAAAGGCGACATCTTTGAACAAGTCGCTACCGAAATAGGATCGAAATGAAAGCCCGCTTCACACCTGCCCTGTTTGCCCACGCCGAAGCCGTTCTCGGCCTGCTGCTACGCTTCGATTACCCGGCCGATGCCGTCGTTTCGCGCTATTTCCGCGAGCATCGCGAGCTCGGCCACGCCGACCGCGCCTTCGTCGCCGAAACGGTTTTTGCCGTGCTGCGCCGTGGGCGCAGCCTCGAAGCGCGCTGTGCCGGCAAGCTCTCCGACCGTCGCCGTTTGCTCGTCGCCTTGGCCGTGACGCGTGGCTGGAGCCAGCGCGAACTGGCCCCGGTGCTCAAGGCGAGTGAAGAGGAATGGCTGGCCGCCGCCAAGGCCATGCCGGAAGCTGACTTTCCGCCAGCTGTGCGCTGCGACATGCCGGACTGGCTGTACAACCGCCTCGACGCCCAGTTCGGCGCCGAGGAAACGCTGGCCCTGGCCCACGCCCTCAACCAGCCGGCACCGCTTGACCTGCGCGTCAATACGCTCAAAGCCAATCGCGAAGACGTACTGGCCAGGCTGGCCACCGACGACATCGCCGCCATGCCCGGCCCGCTCTCGCCCATTGCCGTGCGCCTGCGCGACAAGCCGGCGCTGGCCAAGCATCCGTTGTTCATCGAAGGCGCCGTCGAAGTCCAGGACGAAGGCAGCCAGCTGCTCGGCTTCCTGCTCGAACCGAAGCGCGGCGAAATGGTCGTCGATTTCTGCGCCGGCGCCGGCGGCAAGACGCTGCTGCTCGGCGCCTTGATGCGCAACACCGGCCGCCTCTACGCCTACGATGTCTCCGACAAGCGGCTGGCCAACCTCAAACCGCGCCTGGCCCGTTCCGGCCTGTCCAACGTCCATCCGGCGCGCATCGAGCATGAGCGCGACACCAAGATCAAGCGTCTGGCCGGCAAGGCCGACCGCGTGCTGGTCGATGCGCCGTGTTCCGGCCTTGGCACCCTGCGCCGCAATCCCGACCTCAAATGGCGCCAGGATGAAGCCTCGGTGGCCGAACTGACGGTCAAACAGCTGTCGATTCTCGAAGCGGCGGCAACCATGGTTCGCCCCGGCGGCCGGCTGGTTTATGCCACTTGCAGCCTGTTGACCGCAGAAAATGACGACATCGTCACGGCATTCCTGGCCAAACATCCCGATTTCACGCTGGTTCCGGCTTCGGCCATTCTCGCCAAGCAAGGCATCGCCTTCGATGGCGACATACTGCGTCTGCTGCCCAACCAGCACAACACCGACGGCTTCTTCGCCGCGGCGCTGGAAAAGAAGGCATGAGCGACAAAAGCCAGGCCTTGCGCCTGATCAACGACCTCGTCGCCGATTTTCGCGATCCGGGTTTTGTCTGGCAGGTCGTCTCGCTGGTCGCCTGTATCGGCCTCGCCGCACTGATCGCCCACTGGTGGCGCGGCCGTCGTACCGAAGGCGAGGGGCGGCTGTCCGACGCCAGCTCGCGGCTCGCCTTCCCGCTCACCGGCATGGTCCTGACCGGCATCGCCATCGCCACGCTCGGTTCGCTCATTCACGTCAATCTGCTCAAGCTGGCCATGCCGCTGCTCGGCTCGATGGCGCTCGTGCGCAGTGTCATTTTCGTGCTTCGCCAGGCTTTCCCGCGGGCCACCTGGCTGACCACCTGGGAACGCATCATCGCGGCCATCGTCTGGGGCTGGCTGGCACTCTACATCACCGATCTGGCGCCCTACGTCATCGATGCGCTGGAAAGCGTGCAGTTCCATATCGGCAAGCAGCACATCGATTTGTGGACCGTGCTGCGCGGTATTGCGACCATCTTCCTGACTGTCGTCTTCGCGCTGTGGATCGCCGGCGTCATCGAAGCGCGCCTGATGCGCATTCATACGCTGGATGCGAACCTGCGCATTGTTGGCGTGCGCGTCGCCAAGGCAGGCCTGACCGTGATCGCCATCCTGACCAGTCTGGCGCTGGTTGGCATCGACATGACGGCACTCTCGGTATTCACCGGCGCGCTGGGCGTCGGCCTCGGTTTTGGCCTGCAGAAAATCGCCAGCAATTACGTTTCCGGCTTCATCATCCTGCTCGACCGTTCGATCCGCATCGGCAACATCGTCCAGGTTGGCAACGAAGGCGGTGAAGTCACGCAGATCACGACGCGCTATACGGTGCTCAAGCATCCGGGCGGCACTGAGTTCATCGTGCCGAATGAAACGCTGATTGGCACCACGGTGCAGAACCAGACCTATTCAAACAACGAATTGCGCCTGACGACGACCATCGGCGTTGCCTACAATACTGACCTCGATCTGGCCTGCCATCTGATGACCGAAGCGGCCGTTGCCCATCCCCGGGTCCTGAGCAGCCCGGCACCCAAGGTTTTTCTGACCCAGTTCGCCGACAGCAGCATCAACCTCGAACTGGGTTTCTGGATCGATGATCCTGAAGAGGGCAAAGGCAACATTGTGTCCGATGTCAATTTTGCCATCTGGCGCGCGTTCAAGGAAAAAGGTATCGTCATTCCATTCCCTCAGCGGGAAGTGCATATTCGCAATCAGGAGGTGGCGGTTTAGGGTGATGCGCAACGGACTTTGTCCCCGTTGTTGCTTGAGACTAAGCCTCCTCTGCTTGCAGCTATCCATCCGCCAGAGGCTAAATTTTCTGAAGAATGCGGTGAAGAAAAGCGCAATTCACTTCGTGTCGCGGTGTCGTTGGTCTGTTTTTGGGGCCTCGCTGATGCTTGCGTTCTCCGCGCAGGCTGAAGAGCATTTCTATTTTTCCAGCCTGCCGGTAGTCGCCTCGGTCAGTCGCTTGCCTCAGCGCCTCGCCGATGCGCCGACATCGGTCACGGTCATTGATCGCGAGATGATCCGCAATTTGCCGATTCGCGATCTGAACGACGTGTTCCGGCTGGTGCCCGGTTTTCAGACCTATCCCAACAACACGGAAGCGGCACGTGTTACCTATCATGGGCTGACTGATGAAGAGTTCTCGCCGCGCCTGCAGGTTATGGTCGATGGCCGCTCGATGTACTCGCCAGCCTTCCGCAACGGGACCAACTGGGCGCTCATTCCGGTGGCCATCGAGGACATCGAGCGCATCGAGGTGGTTCGCGGCACGAATGCCGTGTCCTACGGCTCCAATGCCTTCCTCGGCGTCATCAATATCATCACGGTGGATCCATCGGTGGTGCGCGGATTCTCCGTATCGACCAGTTATGGCAATCAGAACGTGCGCGATTATTCGCTGCGGACTGGCGGCAAACTGGGCGAGGCGGGTGATTTTCGCTTCACCTATCGCCAGCAGAATGACGATGGATTGCGTGATCGATACGACTGGACTGACTCATACTTCTCCCGACTGTTCGATTTTCGGGCCGATTTTGCGCTCACCGAGCGCGATAGCCTGCAGGTCAGTGCCGGGCACGTGGATGCGGTGACACAACGTGGGCGGCTTAAGTTTGATAACGCAGTCTTGAAGAGCGATACCGGCAATCCGTTCCGTGACTTCGAGCAGTCGAACAGCTATTTGCAGTTTCAATGGCGGCGGGCCTTGTCCAACGACTCGGATTTCCAGTTGCGCTATGCCTATTCGGTCGACAAGGGGACGGAGGCATACGTCAATCCCAACAACGGCGCACCTTACATCTATGATCCTTGGGGCGCCGAAGGTTCGCGCCATGAAATCGAAGCGCAGCACAATATCCGTCTGTTCGAGACCGTACGCCTGGCCTGGGGCGGCAGTTGGCGTCAGGATGCCGTCCGGGCACAAACCACCTTGGCTGGTCAGGGTGATGTCAGCCGGGATGTTGCACGGATCTTTGGAAATCTCGAGTGGAAGCCGTCTAGCTGGCTCACCGGCAACCTCGGTCTGTCCGGTGAGGACGACAGCCTGGCCGGACCGCATTTTGCACCCCGGTTGAGCGTGTCTTTCCACCTCGATCCGGAAAATACGCTGCGTTTCGGCACCTCACGGGCATATCGGACGGGAAGTACGGTCGACTACAAGGGCGATTGGCACAACGGCGCCAAGTACCAGTTCCGGGGCGACCCGAATATGCCTTCCGAGCGCATGGATACTGTGGAAATCGGCTATCTCGGCGATTGGCGCGACTGGCGCATGAGCCTTGATGTGCGGCTTTTCAATGAAAAGGTATACAACCGCCTGTTGGTCATTGATCGCAATGACGGCCTCGACTCGGACCCGGACGGGATGCTGCCCATCCAAGATGTGCGTATGCGTGGTGTCGAGTATCAATGGCGCTGGCAGCCTTTCAATTCGACTCGGCTGGTGCTAAGTCAGATGTTTATCGGCATCGACGCGGAGTATCTGGCGTCGGCACTGGCCTCAAATCCGTCCAGCACCCTGAAGGGTGCCACGAAATACAGCCTTATCGACAAACTCTCCGAATACGGCACGCCACACCGCTCCACCTCGCTGCTGCTGATCCAGAAGCTGCCATATGGCCTGGAGTTTTCGGCCGCCGGCTATTGGCAGAGCAACATGAAGTGGTCGATCAATACCGAGGCCCTGAAGTACCGCCGGGTCGATACCCGGCTTGCTTATCCCTTCCGCTGGGCCGGGAGGGGTGGCGAGCTGGCCTGGATCGTCCAGTCCGCCAACGGTGCGCATTTCGAGTACAAAGCCTACAACAATCCTGCCGACCGGATAGTCGAGCGTCGCCAGTGGCTGACCTTGCGCCTCGACTTCTGAGCGCCTCCAGCTTCAGAACAATGTCGTTGCTCTAACCCAGGCATCCGGCAGCACATTGACGACCTGAGCCTCCAGCCATTTGTCTGCACCGGACAGGATGGCGATGCCGGTGAGCAGGATGATCACGCCGAAGGCCTTCTTGATGCCATCGATGCGCTGCAACACCCAGCCGCGCGCCGCATTGAAGCCTTTGCGCGAGGCGTAGGCGACGGCGACCAGCGGAATCGCTGCACCAATCCCGAACAAGCCAAGAATGACCCCGCCGCGCACTGCGCCGCCCTCGCTGGCGACCAGCGTCAGCGCCGAGGCGAGTAGCGGGCCGGAACACGGGCTCCAGACCAGGCCAAGCACGCCGCCGAGGAGCAACGCGCCACCCAGCGAGCCGCCATCGAGCTTGGCCGAGGCGGCGTTGGCGCTCGAGGCTATGGGCAGCATCCATTCCGTGAAGTGCCGATTGAGCACGGGAACCAGCATGACGAGGCCGAAGGTGATCAACATCCAGGCGCCGAACAGCCGCACGCTGTCCGAATCGATACCAAGCGCCGGGCCAAGGGCGCCGAGGACGATGCCGATCAGCGCAAAAGAAATCGCCATCCCGGCACCCATGGCCAGCGGGGCGAGGCGGTTGGCCTGCACGGCGCCGCCGAGGACCAGTGGCAGGATGGGGAAAACGCAGGGCGACAGCGTCGTCAAACTGCCGGCAACCAGGCTCAGCCCGAGGTGGGCGAGGGGAATGTCCATGGTGCCTACTTCGCGCTACCAAGCACGGCGCGCAACGGCGCCGGGTCGGTCTCACCGGCCAGCCGCCCGGTTTCCTTGCCACCCTTGTAGACAATCACCGTCGATTGCGAACGCACGCCTAGCTGGCGCTTCAGTTCGCGCTCCTTGTCGAAATTGACGACGAGCAGCGTGCCGGGCACAGCAGCATCACCCTTCCAGCCGTTGAACACCTTTTCCTGGGCGCGGCAGGTCGGGCACCAGTCAGCGTGGAAATGCAGCGCCACCGCTTCGCCGGCCTTCTGTTTGGCGGCCAGGGTTTCCGCAGCGTAGGGCTGGATGTCGAGGGCGAAGGCGAGGCTGGCGGCGGCCGAGAGGGCGAGGCCGGCGAGAAGCTTGGCGGTTTTCATGAATATTCTCCGTATTGGTTGGGTAATCATTAGTCGCCGGGGCTGCAATAAACTTACAGAGCAGCCGGAAATCATTTCGCAATGAGGGATTCGCAGCGCCGTGTAGGGGGCATTCGACAGCAAATGGCACTTGTGTGCGCAGGCAGTATGGGTGATCCAGCGGCAGGTATCTGAGCGATGCGGTCTCACCGAGAGGTAGCCAGTTTGGTCCTCTTCGGCCAGGGCAGTCATTGGGAAAAGTCGACACCAGCAACCGCAATGGGTTGGTCAGTTGTCGCAGGCGCGAGACTGTGCGCATCGGCCCGTTCTTCTTTCTCAACATGCCGACCCTACGTATGATCAAGGTCGTGTTCACAAATAATTGTCAGGAATCGCCATGGACGAGAACATCGAGACTGCACCTGAATTGCAGGTCTCCGAGTGGATCAACGCCGATCACGCAATCTCGCTGAAGAGCCTCCGTGGACGTGTCGTCGTGCTGCACGCGTTCCAGATGCTTTGCCCCGGTTGCGTGCAACACGGAATTCCACAATCGACGAAGATCCACAACGCCTTCGACAGGAAAGACCTCGTGGTCCTTGGTCTGCACACGGTATTCGAACACCACGCGGTGATGGGGGCCGATGCGCTGAGGGTCTTCATGCACGAATACCGCATCCCTTTTCCGGTTGGCGTGGACGCGGCGCTCGCGGGCAGCGAGATACCCCTGACGATGCAGACCTACGGCTTGCGCGGTACGCCCAGCCTGATCGTGATCGACCGGAACGGATATGTCCGCCTCAACCATTTCGGGCAGGTGGATGACCTGCGTATCGGTGCAGTGCTCGGGCAACTGGTCGCGGAGCCGGTGGGGACCGCTCCCGGTAGGTAAGGCGGGGCGAAACGCCGGTTTGACCCATCCGCGTTGAGCGAATTGCTGGACGTGCTCACTCTGACACCATGAATGCCTCATATGCCCACATGATGCAAAGGGCCGCCAACAACAGCCAGATTACGACAATGGCCGCAGCTGCAACTCTGCTCACAGGTTTTCCATTCTGTATGGTTTCCTGAGCCCGTGCTCGGCACTCCGCCAAAATTTGATGAGGAACCAACTTTATAGCCAAGGCAATGCCTATTGGGATCAGAATGAGATCATCCAGATAGCCTAGAACCGGAATAAAGTCCGGGATCAAATCGATGGGGCTGAAGGCATATGCAACGATTACGGCCACGACGAGCTTTGCATACCACGGTGTTCGGGGGTCGCGTGCAGCAAGGTACAGAGCAAAGGTCTCTGCCTTGAGATTGCGCGCTCGCTGTTTCAGCCCTGCGAGAACTGCCATGTGAAATGCCTCCAGTGACTGCTGTGCGTTGTTTCTGGGCACTTCCGCTTTGGTCCGGGGGTTGCCTGAAAACCCTGAGCAGGACAACTACGCTGCGCTGATCAAACTGCCAAGCACAATACCCTGCCGCCGCAGATCGTCAAGCAGCGCGGCGCCGTGGGCGAGGAGTTGTTCGGGGGCGGGGTGTTGCAGTTCCGTGGCAATCTGGCGGATGGCGGTTTCGCCGGTAGTTGGTGTGGCGGCGAGCAGGGCCAGCAGGCGACCGGTGACGGCGTTGATCTGGCTGAATTGCACGTCGTCGTTGGCGTCGCGGTAGACGACGATGTGGGTTGCTTGCGGTTTGCGCGGCCGGTAATCCGGGCCGATCAGGTGCACCGGCCAGGCGTAGGTGAGGTTTAGCAGGGCGGGGTTGAGGGCGACCGGATTGGCCAGCAGGTCGCCGGACGGGTCATGCGCGGGTGTCGCAACATCCATGATGTCGAGCGCCAGTTCGGCCCATTCGTAATGGGCCAGTTCGGCCAGCCAGACGGGCAGCGGCTGGTGGATATCTGCCTCGGCCAGATAGCGGACGAATTCGCGGGGAATCTCGCGGAACCATGGCGTGTGACTTGGCCAGTCCCGGAAAAAGCTGCGGTTCAAGCGGCGCCAGCGTTTTTCGCCCAGTGTTTCACGGCTGACCGGGAAGCAGCTGTCCAGAAAACCGCAGATGTTGTTGAACAACAACTCGTTGTAAACGGCCATGCGGCGGGCCGGAACGCCGGCTGGCCGGGGCGTCTGTCGCGGGTCGCGAATATGCCGCCCGAAGGCGCGCTGAAAATCCTGAAAATTCGGGGTGCTCATCATGCTGCCTTTGCTTCTGTCGCCGGGATTGCGGACTGCAGGCGGGCTATGGTGCGGACTTCTGCGGTCAACCGGGAAATATCGGGAATATTGAAATCGCGCTCCAGGCAGGTCGGCACGTTGCCGGTGTGCCGGTAGGCGGTTTCGAGCAACGACCAGACCGGGTCGATGACCTCGGCGCCGTGCGTGTCGACGAGCAGGCCGTCCGGCTCGACGTAGTGGCCGGCGACGTGGATGTAGCAGGTGCGCTCGAGCGGCAGCGCGGTCATGAAGTCGACCGGGTCGAAGCCGAAATTCCGGCTGTTCACGTAGATGTTGTTCACATCGAGATGGAGCAGGCAGTCGGCTTCGCGAATGATGTGGCTGATGAAATCGGTCTCGCTCATGTCGGCGCCGGGGGGGGCGACGTAGTAAGAGGCATTTTCGATGCCGATGCGCATTTCAAGAATGTCCTGAGCCTGCCGGATGCGGTCTGCGGTCCATTTGACGGCTTCTTCGGTCATCGGAATCGGCAGCAGGTCGTACAGATGGCTTTCGTCCGCACACCACGAGAGGTGCTCGGTGTACAAGCTCATCCCGTGTTCGGCCATGAAAGACTTGATCCGGCGAAGCAAGGCAACGTCAAGCGGCGCAATGCCGCCGAGCGACAGCGACAGGCCGTGGCAGGCAAAGGGAAAGCGCTCGGTGAAGTGACGCAAATCCTTGCCGGACTTGCCGCCCATGCCAGCCCAGTTCTCCGGGGCCAGTTCAAAGAAGGCGATTTCGTCCGGAACCTGCGATTTGAGCGGTGCGATCAACTCACGACGAAAGCCGAGACCGGCGCCGCGAAGGGGGCGATGAGACATGGTCATGCTCCTGGCAAGGCGCGGCGGGCAGGCCTGAGCCCGCACCGCCGGCCGGATGCAGAAATTACTTCTTGTCAGCGCCGCACTTGGCCTCGCCACACTTGCCATCCTTCATTTTCTTTTCGCCGGCCGCCTTCTTGTCGGCGCCGCACTTGGCTTCACCGCACTTGCCGTCCTTCATTTTCTTTTCGCCAGCGGCCTTTTTGTCAGCACCGCACTTGGCTTCACCGCATTTGCCATCTTTCGTCTTGGTGTCAGCTTGGGCCAGCTGGTAACCGGCTTCCAGCTTGGTCGCGCCAAACGGGTTTTCGGCGGCGTGGGCGACCGGGCTCAGGGCAATGGCGGCGAAGGCGGAACCGACGGCCAGGGAAACGAGATTTTGCTTTTTCATGATTTGCTCCGTTGAGATTGAGGTTGTTTGGATCAGTCTTTGTGACTCATCCAGGCACTGGTCGCCTGACGCATGAACGCGAACTGCTTCTCAGCACGCCGGCAACCGACACAAAACGCCAGGTGAAATCGAAACTGGACGCGCTCCCATAAGCTGAGTTTGCGTTCCAGTTGTAACGAGGCGAGGCGGGTGGATTCCCTGCAGCTGATCATTTCAGTTCCTGTTTTACGTGTCCGGCTTGGTGGCCTGCTCAATTAGTCGGTAATGAGATCGAAACCTTACAAAATATTTTCTGAAGTAAGATCCGTCTCAATAAACCAATTGAGTAGCCATGGCTTCTGACCCTCTTCACGACCCGGAGTTTCTCACAAGCTTGCGTCGCGACATGCTGCGCTTTGCCGATATGCAGTTGCGCAACCGGGAACAAGCCGAGGATGCCGTGCAGGAGGCGCTGACCGGCGCCCTGAGTGGACGAGAAAAGTTCGCTTCGCGCGCTTCGCTACGGACCTGGGTGCTGTCGATCCTGAAAAACAAGATCGTTGACGTGCTGCGTCGCAAGGTTCGCGAGAATGCCACGGTCAACCCGGAAAATGACGAAGGTTTGCAAGGCTATTTCAACGACCGCGAGCACTGGGCCGAGGACACCCGGCCTTCCGAGTGGGAAACGCCGCAGCAGGCCATGGAAAACAAGCAGTTCTGGGAAGTCTTCGAAGCCTGCCTTTATCGTTTGCCGGAAGCGAGCGGACGCATTTTCACCATGCGTGAAGTGCTCGGTTTCGACACTGACGAAATCTGCCAGACGCTGGATATCACCACCAACAATTGCTGGGTCCAGTTGCACCGGGCACGGTTGGCCTTGCGCGCCTGCCTGGGCGCCAACTGGTTCGGCGAAGCGGCCTGAGCGTTTCAGGCCGCTTCAGTCGGCTAAATCCGCTCCCAGACGGTGACTTCTGACAGCGTGTGCTGGAATTTCCGTTTGGTTTCGCGAATGACAAAGGGTACCGATTCCGGTCCCCGCACCAGGCGGAAATGCTCGCCCAGCATGGCTTTCAGGCCATCGAAGGTGGTGAAGTTCTCGCCATCCTTCTTGAACCCGCCGACCCATTCCTCACGCTTGGTATGTTCCGGTAGCCAGGTGTAGGGCGAGGTCAGCATCAGAAGCCCGCCCGGATTCAGGCGTTCATGGACGGTTTTGAGGAAGAGCGCCGGGCTGTACAGGCGGTCGATCAGGTTAGCGGCCAGAATCAGGTCGTAGCCGGAAAAAACAGGCTTCAAATTGCAGGCATCGCCCTGGAAGAATTCGACCTTGGCCGCGATATCGCTCAACCCGAGCGCGCCCAGCGAGCATTCCTTGTAGCTGACCAGTTCGCCTTCTTCGGTCAACGTGTAGCGCAGCCGGCCCTGTTCGGCCAGTTGCGTACCGACGCCGATGAAGCGGGCCGAGAAATCAATGCCGGTGACCCGGTCGAAATGGCGGGCCAGCTCGAAAGTCGCCCGGCCAGTGGCGCAGCCGAGATCGAGCGCCTTGCCTGCCGGCCTGCTCCCCATCGCTTCAACGGCCAGCTGGGCCAGGGTTTTCGGGAAATTGGCGACGCCGAAGTATTCGTCGCCATAGTGGAATTCGATGTATTCCGAAATGAGCCGGTCAGTTTCGTAATGCGAGGCCGGCTGGGTCGCCATCGCATCCGCCACGACATAGCGGAAACCGGCGTGCTGGAAGAAGTGGCGACGGAACGCATAACGCGAGACCGGTGCCGCTTCATTGCCGCAGGAAATCCATGAGCCGCCCTTGATCAGGTTGTGGCGCTCGTCGAAAGTCGGCGTGGTGAAATCGTCGTAGATCGGATGGACCTCGAAGCCGGCGAACGGGTAGATCGGCGTTTCCAGCCATTGCCAGACATTGCCGATGACATCAAAGAAGGGGCCATGCGCGAAGCGATTGACCGGACAACTCGATGCTTCCTGGCTCAGGCCGAGGTTTGCGGGCAATTCGCCGGGTAGATCAGCAATACCGGCGAACTGGCGTAGCGCCTGCCATTCGTTTTCTGTCGGCAGGCGGACGGCCTGACCGCTCGCGCGCGACTTCCAGTTACAGAAAGCCTTGGCCTCGTGATAATTGGTTTCGACCGGCCAGTCCCAGGGCATGGCGACTTCTTCGAGCATCAGGCGCAGGCGCCACTGGTCGCCATCCTTGATCCAGAACGTCGGGTGTTCGGCTTTGGTGAATTTCTTCCAGCCTGCACCCTCATCCAGCCACAATGAGTCGTCGGCATAGCCGCCGGCTTCAACGAAGGCGAGAAACTCGCGGTTCGATACCAGATAGCGGCTGGCCTGGAATGCTGCGGTCGACGCGTCGTGACGGCCAAATTCGTTGTCCCAGCCGTAGATTTTCGGGTCACTACGCTCGCGGCCGAGCCGTAGCTCTGCGGCAGGAATATCCACCAGGGTGTTGCTCGGCGCCACACCGCTATCTCGACAATGCTCCCAGGCGGGGTGTTTTTGCACGTATTTCAGTTGATGCTGGCGTATCAGCACCGACGAGGTTTCAAGGTGGATGCGCTCATGTTCGATGCCCATGACGATGAGCCACCAAGGATCTTCCCAGCCAATCGGCAGATTCAGCGGCAAGCTCTCAATCAACCGGCTCACGGTCGCCCGCACGGCTTGGCGATAGGCCCGCACCTCGTCCACGCGCGGCCAGTCGTAACGCTGGTCGCTGAGATCGTCCCAGCTCATTTCATCGACGCCGATGGCAAACATCGACTCGAAGCCGGGATTGATGCGCTGCTCGATCAAGCCGGCCAGCACCAGCTTGTTGATGAAAAAGGTGGCGGTGTGGCCGAAGTAGAAGATCAGCGGGTGACGCAGCGCAATCGGCTTGACGTAGTAAGCCTCGTCGCATGTCAAAACATCGAACAGCTGTTCGTAACGGTCGAAGGTGGCGTGAAAGTAGTCGCTTATCTGCTGGCGCTTGAGGTCGGCGTCGACGCCCGTTAGCAGGGGTGTAGCGGGGAAAATGGCTGGCTTCATACGGTTACCGGTCGAGTGCTGGTTCAGGTCTGGAATCATGACCCGGGCGCGTTACCGCCTTATGGCGAGTGGGTGATTAGACAGCGGAATCGGTGCGAAGGCAAAAAAACCCCGCCACGAGGGCGGGGTAACAGGGAGTTTCTCGAATCGGGGGAAATTCGAGAGGAGGGTAAAACGGTTCAGCGATTGCGGCGCTTGCTCAGCCAATGGCGGGTGACCGCGATGATGGCGCCAGCGGCAATGGCGGCCAGTGCAGCCTTGAGCGGCTCGGCCTGCCCTTCCGACAGCCAGTCGAATCCAGTGATGCCAATGAAGACACCAAGAGACTCACTGATCGGAAGGTTGTCGGCAAAGGCCATTAGCGATCAGCGCGGACGGGAATGGTGGCCAACGCGGACTGGGCCTGCGCGGTGGATAGTTCGAACAGGTACTGGCGGGTGGCTTCGATAAATTGTTTGATATTCATTTTGATGTTTTCCTCGATATCCTCTTGCTGGGATAGGTTTGCTTCCATGCCTCGCATTTTAGGGACGCGCCGACCCTGCGTCTGTGGCCCAAGCGTGGCCATGAGGTAACGGGTTTTGATCTTGTGTGACGCTTTGTGACAGCGTCGGAGAACGCTATTGGCGGGCTTTCCAGGACAGCGTGAAGCGGGCGCCGCCGAGCGGGGATGCATCTGCTGTCGCGGTGCCGCCATGCAACTCCAGGACGCGGCGGGCGATGGCCAGCCCGAGCCCGTAGCCGCCAGTCGATCTGTCGCGCGAACGGTCGAGGCGGGTGAAGGCCGAGAAGATGTGTTCGCGCTCTTCCGGCGGGATGCCGATGCCATCGTCGTCGACATGGATCAGCATGGTTTCGCCTTCCAGCTGCGCGCTGACCACAATGTGCTTGCCGGCGTATTTGAAGGCGTTTCGCAACAGATTACGCAGGGCGTAAGGCATGGCCTTGCGGTCGAGATCGACAAAGAGGTTTTCAGGCAGTTTTTCGGTGTTGACCGTGACATCGAGCTGGCGCCCGAGCAGGCGCACCGAGTCGACTTCGTCGGTCAGCCATTCGGCCAGATTGACACTGGAAAAGTGCGCCTGCGGCGCTTCGCGCTCGAAGCGGGCATAGGTCAGGCTGGTGTCGATGAGCTGGTCGAGCTCGTCGAGATCGGCTTCCATCATCGCCCAAAGGCGCTCGCGCTCCGCCCGTTCGTCGGTTTCGGAAAGCATTTCGAGGGCAAAGCGCATGCGGGCGATCGGCGTGCGCAATTCGTGCGAAATGCCGCAGGAAAGCTCACGGTGGGTGGCCAGCAACTGGCGGATGCGCTCCGCCATGCTGTTCATGGTGTCGGAGAGCGGCGCAAAAAGGCGGGTGCGGACCGGTGGCGAAACGGCCTCGAAATGACCATCGCCAAGATCGAGCGCGGTCTGGCGCAGGCCTTCGAGATCGCGCCAGACCGGGCGAATCCAGAACCACAGCGCAATGGCAAAAATGAGGCCGATCAGGCTCCAGGTCAGCAGGCGTAGCCTGAGTTCGAGCGGCAGGCGGTCCTTCAGTTCGGGGTTGCGATTCGAGGCGAGTGGGCCGACCACCAGCACCTGGCTGGAGGTGCCGAGGCGGTGATACATGATGTCGCCATCGTGGTCGATGGCGATGTCGCCGGCATCGAGCTTGACGACCTGGCTGGGCGTCAGTGTGTTGTCGAGCGTCATGCGCTCGACGATGCCCAGGTTGTAGGAAAACTTCTCGTCGAGATCCTTGATCTTTTTCTGCCAGTCGCGGCGCGGCTGCCGGAAAAGCTCATCCTCGATCATGGTGATCGTGCCGCGCATGAAGCGGCGCGCGTAGTCGTCGGTGATGCCGCGCTGAGCGGTGGAAATGACGAAGTCGGCCGTGAAGGCGATGGCGACGAAGGACCCCATCGCCAGCAGGTAAAAGTTGAAGAACAGCTTGGACAGGCTGTAGCGCCTGCCGCGCCAGCGCGGCAAGGCTACCCGGATCAGCGAGCGGGCCAGCCCCTGGTTCTTTTCCTTCGGGATCGCTTCCCCGGCTTCGGGTTCAGTTCCAGTCATGCTTGCTGAAAAGGTAACCCTTGCCGCGCACGGTCTTGATTCGCGTCGGGTTCTCCGGGTCGTCGTTCAGCTTCTTGCGCAGGCGGGAAATACGGGCATCGATGGAGCGATCCAGCCCATCGAAACCGATGCCGCGCAATTCCTGCAACAGGTCGTCGCGCGACAGCACGTTGCCGGCATGCGAGGCGAGCAGCCAGAGCAGGTCGAATTCGGCGGTCGTCAGGTCGATGGTCAGCCCGGAGAGCGAGGCAGTGCGCGTGGCCTGGCTGATCTTGAACTGGCCGAAGACCATGCTTTCCGACTCGCCGCTGGCCACCTCGCCAGCAGTGGGCAGTCGACGCAGCAGGGCCTTGATGCGGGCCAGCAGGACGCGCGGCTGGACCGGCTTGGCGATGTAGTCGTCGGCACCCATTTCGAGTCCGAGAATCTGGTCAAAATCCTCGTCGCGTGCCGTCAGCATGAGGATCACGCCGCGATATTGGGGGCGGATGGCGCGGCAGACTTCGAAACCGTCCTTGCCAGGTAGCATTACATCAAGAATGACCAGATCGGGCTGCTCGGCCAGAATGCGCGCCTCGGCGGTGTCGCCGCGTGGCTCGATGCTGACTTGCATATCGTTCTTGGTCAGGTATTCGGCCGTCAGTTCGGCCAGGCGTTCGTCGTCTTCGACTAGCAGGATGCGTGTATTCATCCGCCAATCTTAACCACCTGCCGGGCAGCGGTCCACCTTCCCGTGTCTTGGCGCCGCTTCCACGGTCAACCGGTAAAAAGCCCGGAATTTCAAGTCTTGCCAACGATGGCTTAGAATCCCGGCTCATTGTCACCAGAGGAATTGTCTTGATGAATTGGTCAAAAGTGCCCATGCGGGCCTGGTTCGCGACATTGGGGCTGGGTTGCCTGGGGCTCGTCGCGGTGGGCATGGAGTTGCAAACCCTGCTGCGTTTGGCACCTTGTCCACTCTGTATCTTCCAGCGCGTGCTCTACATTGTGATCGGCATCATCGGACTGCTGGGTTTCATCTGGCCAGCCGGACGAATGCTTTGGGCCGCACTGGCTGGCGGACTTGGCGTATTTGGCTTTGGCGTAGCTGCCTATCAAACCTGGATGCAGGCTTTTCCCAACCTGGCACCGGAATGCAGCTTTACTGACCCCAACGCCATTGAGCGTCTCGTCGACTGGCTGGGCATGGAATGGCCGTCGATGTTCCTGGCCACCGGCTTCTGCACCAGCCGCGACTGGGAGTTCCTTGGCCTGTCGATGGCCAACTGGTCGGTAGTGATGTTCGCCGGCATCGTGGTCTACTCGGTATTGCTTTTCAGGCAGAAACAACAGGCTTGAAAAAACAAAACCCGCCGAAAGGCGGGTTTGTCGAATGCTCTGGAGAAGCTGAATTACTTCAGCTTGACTTCCTTGTAAGCAACGTGCTTACGAGCTTTCGGGTCGTACTTCATGAACTCCAGTTTGGCAGGCGTCGTGCGCTTGTTCTTGGAGGTGGTATAGAAGTGACCGGTGCCAGCTGTAGATTCCAGCTTGATTTTTTCGCGACCGCCTTTAGCCATTTTATATTTCCTTCTTTATTAGACTTCGCCGCGGGCACGCAGATCGGCCAGGACGGAATCGATACCGTTCTTGTCGATCAGGCGCAGACCGGCGTTGGAAACGCGCAGGCGCAGGAAGCGGTTTTCAGATTCGACCCAGAAACGACGGTACTGCAAGTTCGGCAGGAAACGGCGTTTGGTTCTATTGTTGGCATGGGAAACCTTGTTCCCAACCATCGGGCCTTTACCCGTTACTTGGCAGACACGCGCCATGATGGTGCTCCAGAATTCGCTAGAAGAGAGCCCACAAGTATAACCAAAAGTACATAATCGTTTCAAGGGGTTTATTGAATTTTATAGCAGACCCCGTTCGGCGAAGGAGAGTGGCGGGGTGTTGCCGGCGACGATGAAGTGGTCGAGAACCTTGACGTCTACCAAGGCCAGGGCCTCTTTCAGGGATCGCGTGAGCATTTCGTCGGCCCGCGATGGCTCTGCGATTCCTGACGGATGATTGTGGGCGAGAATAACCGCTGCAGCATTGTTGGCGAGTGCTGCCTTGACGACTTCGCGCGGGTAAACCGAAGTTTGGGTCAGCGTGCCGGAGAACAGTTCGTCGGCTTTGAGCAGGCGGTTCTGGGCATCCAGCCATAATGCCATGAAGACTTCATTGCCTCGGCTGGCCAGCTTGAGGCGTAGCCAATCGCGCACCTTGCCCGGCGAGGTGAAGCTGTCGCGCGTCGCCATATCTTGCGAAAGAGCACGCCTGGCCAGTTCGAAGCTCGCTTTGAGTTGGGCGGCCTTGGCCATGCCGATGCCTGAAACGCTGGCCAGTTCGGCGAGCGACGCTTCGGCCAGGGTGCCAAGCTGGCCGTCGAAACGTTGCAGCAGATCGCGCGCCAGATCGACGGCACTTTTGCCACGTACGCCAACGCGTAAATAGATGGCCAGCAGTTCCGCATCGGAAAGGGCTTCCGGGCCATGCGCCAGCAGACGCTCGCGCGGGCGTTCGCCTTCGGGCCAGTCGGTAATCGCCATTATTCTTTTCCGTTAGAATGAGCGGAGTCCAATTCTAATGGCAAGACAATGGAATTACAGGGAAAACGCATCGTTCTTGGCGTCACCGGCGGCATCGCTGCCTACAAGGCGGCCGAGCTGGTTCGCCTGCTCGGCAAGCAGGGCGCCGAGGTGCAGGTGGCGATGACCGAAGGGGCGACGCATTTCGTGACGGCGACGACCTTCCAGGCCCTGTCGGGCAAGCCGGTCTATCTCGACCAGTGGGATGCCCGAATGCCCAATGCGATGGCCCACATCGACCTGTCGCGGCAGGCCGATCTTATTCTGGTGGCGCCGGCCTCGGCTGATTTCCTCGCCCGCATCGCCCACGGCATGGCCGACGATCTGTTGGCGACCATGGTGCTGGCGCGCGATTGCCCGCTGCTCGTGGCGCCGGCGATGAACCGCCAGATGTGGGAAAACCCCGCTACGCAGCGCAATGTCAGTCAGTTGCAGGGCGATGGCGTTCAGATTCTGGGCCCGGCATGCGGTGAGCAGGCTTGTGGCGAAGTTGGCGCCGGTCGCATGCTGGAGCCGGAGGAGATATTGGAAGAAGTCATTGCTTTCTTCACGCCCAAACTGTTGGCAGGACGGAAAGTCTTGATCACGGCCGGGCCGACCTTCGAGGCTATCGACCCGGTGCGTGGCATCACCAACCTGTCATCCGGTCGCATGGGCTATGCCGTCGCCCGTGCAGCGCGGCAGGCCGGGGCGCAGGTGACACTGGTGTCCGGGCCGGTCGGATTTTCGGCCCCGCAGGGCGTCGACCGTGTCAATGTGCAGAGTGCGCTCGACATGCATGCCGCCGTGATGGCGCGTGCTTCTACGGCAGATATTTTTATCGGTGTCGCTGCGGTGGCCGATTACCGCGTCGTCAATGCGGCCGAGCACAAGCTCAAGAAAGATAGCGGCGGTATTCCACCGATTGAACTGATCGAAAACCCGGACATCCTGGCCGAAGTGGCGGCAATGTCGGGTGGCCCGCTCTGCGTGGGCTTTGCGGCCGAGAGCCGTAATCTGGACGAGTATGCGCAGACCAAGCGGCGCAAGAAAAATATCCCGCTGATTGCCGGCAACCTGATCCAGGACGGCTTCGGCGGTGACGACAACCGGCTCGTGCTTTTCGACGATAACGGTGCGCATCCGTTGTCGCCAGCCCCCAAGTCCGTATTGGCCGGCCAATTGATCGAACACATCGCCATCTTGATGAGGAAAGACTCATGCATCGAATCGACGTAAAGATTCTCGACAACCGCCTGCGCGAAAGTCCGCCCGAATATGCCACGCCGGGATCGGCCGGGCTGGATCTGCGTGCCTGCATCGAGGCACCCATTCACGTTTCACCGGGTCAGACCACGCTGGTGCCAACCGGCATGGCCATTCATCTTGCCGACCCGGGGTTGGCCGCCATGATCCTGCCACGCTCGGGTCTGGGTCACAAGCATGGCATCGTACTGGGCAATCTGGTCGGCTTGATCGATAGCGACTATCAAGGTGAGTTGATGGTGTCGGTCTGGAATCGTGGCAGCGTGACATTCACCCTGAATCCGCTGGATCGCATTGCCCAGCTGATCATCGTGCCTGTGCTCCAGGTCGGGTTCAATATTGTGGATGACTTCGATGCAAGCCATCGCGGTGAAGGCGGGTTTGGCAGCACCGGGCATGCCTGAGGCTTGAAAGCGCCGCGTAAGTAAATTACGATTTAATGATTGTCCTGTGTGCTTGGGGGTTTTGGGAAATGAAAAAAATCGGAATTCAATTTGCCGGCGCCTTGCTGGCGGCTTTTTGCGCCACAACCGTACTGGCTGCCGAGAAGGTCGATCTCGCCCGGGCCGAAGAAATCGTTTCGGGGCGCTGCTTTATCTGCCATGGCATGGAAGGTGAGTCAGCCAGCCCGGTTTTCCCCCGTCTGGCGGGACAGCATAGTGAGTACATTGCCAGGCAGCTCGCTGATTTCAAATCCGGCAAACGCAATAGCGACACCATGAAACCCCAGTCGGAGGATCTGACGCCTGCGGAGATGAAGGCGCTGGGTGCGTTCTTTCAGGCCAAGGTGGTCGGGCCGCGCACGGGAAGAGACCAGGAGTTGCTGGCGGTCGGGAAGTATGTCTTCAATCGCGGTAACCAGTTCACTGGTCTTGCGTCATGTTCGAGCTGCCACGGTGCCAAGGGCTTGGGTTCTCCGCAGTTGCCGCGTTTGGCTGGCCAGCATCCGCGTTATATCGAGGATCAGCTGAAACAGTTCAACAAGCGTGAGCGAACCAACGATAACGCGATCATGCACACCATTGCATCGAAACTCTCCGAGCTGGAAACGCATGCAGTTGCCGAGTACATCGCGACGCTGGACTGAGTCGCGACTCCAAAGCGAAAAGGCCGCCAGATGGGCGGCTTTTTTTTGCCAGTACGCAGGGTAGGCCCGCCGGATTTCCATTTTTGGGCAGAATTTCCAGTTGACCGCAGAAGGCCGGGAAGTCTTCAGAAAATTGACCAAGGAATGTCAATTATTGGGGCACATCCACGTTGCCGGCGATTGTGTCGAGTGCGGTGACCACGATATTGAGTTGTTCGTGAACTTCTCCGGGGCGACCTACGATGTCCGAAATCTTTCGGCGGAGGTCCACGAGATCACCGATCAACTGGTTCTCGATGGCAGCCTGGATGCCGGTATGAAGAAAGGCTTGCTCGAATTCATCGATCACCTGGCTGATCAGCGCGCGTGAATGCGTCAGGTCGGCCATTTGGCGAGTATGGAGGTTCTTTACCGAATTGCGGATTTCGTAGGCGGCGTAACGAATCCCTTGTTGTTTCAATACGTTGTCATTTTCGAGAAGCAGGCCGGCGATACGGGATTCGATCCCCTCGGCCAGCGTTGCGATGTTGTCCCGGATACGGCCGAGGCGCTGTGCATCGTCTTCCGGCAGGTTGCTCAGCAGCACGGTGACATGGTCGAAATTGACCACGAGGTTGCGGTCGATTTCGAGGATGCGCCCCAGGGTGCGTCGCTGCTCGATGAGGCTGCGCTGTTCTTCTGAAAGGCTTGTGCCTTCCGTGGTCAGCGCGATGCCATCTCCTTCCCAGACGACGTACACTGCACCCGTCAGTTCGTATTGCCGAAGCGATTCGACGGCCAGCGCGGTGACCGACTGGATGTTGTGGCAAGCAAAGCTTTTTGACAGGAACTGCATCACGACGCCAAGTTCGCCCATCGCTGACATCGACGTAAACGCCACGTTCTGGGCGTAGGCCATCTGGTCGCGAACGGCCGTCTTTTCTCCGAAAACCTTTTTCAGCAGGGTCAGTTTGTAGCGGAGAGTTGGCTCATGGACTGGTTTGACCAACAGCTCGTCTGCTTCGAAACCTTCGCGGGCAATGTCGTCCGAGGTGCAGATCAGCACCTGGTAGATATCTGCCAGGTCAAAGTCGTCCCGCAACTCGCGGTGCAGCTTGAATCCTTCGTCGTTGGGCAGTCCGCTGTCCAGAAGGATGATGTCCGGGCGCCGGGAGATGAGCGCATTGCGACAGTCAGCAACACTGCGATGGACGTTAAGGTCAAACTCGCGAGAAAGAAGTACTTTGTGCTGAGCAATGAAGGTCTCGTCATCGCTGACCAGAAAGGCAAATAGTTTGGTAGTCATGAGGCGCCCGGAGTCGTTCTGGCTGCATCGGTATCTGCAAGCCGGTTGAGATTCAACTGTGCGAAATGTAACTTAGAAAATGCAAGCAAGCGGGTCAAAGGCGTCGCTCTGCAAACAAAGCATTTCCAGCTGTTGATGGGCGGCCATGAAAAAAGGCCGCATTGGCGGCCTTTTTGGTCACAAACCAAGCCTGTCAGGTCAGCATGTCGGCCCAGATATTCTTGGCCCAACCCATTGCGACTTTTCCTTCCAGCTCGTTGCGTGCAGCGGACACGCCACCAGCGCCCTTGACCGGTTGAACCGTCTTGGTGGCCGCGTCGTACTGGTGAATGGAGGAAACGTGAATGACGTTCTTCGCATCGACGAAGCTGTAGCAGGTGTTCATGACGACCGGCTCCGGATTCGGCTCCAGGCCGGCCAGCTGGTTCAGGATGGCCGCAGCCGCGAGCTTGCCATGCTGGTTGGCCATGTGGCCTGACTTCGGCATGGTCGGCGCCGGGAACACGGCGTCACCAAGCACGTGGATGCCCGGTGTGCTGGTCGACTCCATCGACAGCCAGTTGATGTCCACCCAGCGGTTGTTGATCATCTTGATGCCCGACTTGGCAGCGATGTCGCCGGCGCGGTGCGGCGGGATGATGTTGAGCACATCGGCCTTGAACTTGTCGAACTCCAGCACGGCGGTGTTGGTGTCGGCTTCGACATCCTTCACTTCGCTGTTGTTGCGGTACTCGATGATGCCCTTGTAAAGGTCAGCCCAGGCCTTCGTGAACAGGCCCTTCTTCGACATCACGTCTTCGTTGGCATCAAGGATGATGACCTTGGATTTCGGCTTGCTCTGCTTGAAGTAATTGGCCACCAGGCAGGCGCGCTCGTACGGTCCGGGCGGGCAGCGGTAGGGTGCCTTGGGGATGGAGATGGCGTAGGTGCCACCATCCTTCATTGATTCCAGCTGCTTGCGCAGGGCAACGGTTTGCGGGCCGGCTTTCCAGGCGTGCAGAATTTTGCTCTGGGCGTCGGCGCTCTTGAGACCCGGGATTTCGTCCCACATGAAATCGACGCCGGGCGATAGCACCAGGCGGTCGTAGCTCATGCTGCCGCCGGCTTTCAGGGAAATGGTCTTCTTCGCAGCGTCGACCGCAACAACGTCGTCCTGAACGACACGAACACCCCATTTGCTCTTGAGCCCGTCGTAGCTGACGGTAATGTCTTCCATTGTCTTGGTGCCACCAATGACCAGGTTGGAGATCGGGCAGGAAATGAAGCTCGGGTTGCGTTCGATCAGTGTGACCTGCACGCCGCCTTCGCTCCACATGCGCAAATACTTGGCAATCGTCGCGCCACCGTAACCGCCACCGACCACGACAACATGGCCACTGGCCTTGCCGCCACCGGCGCAGCCGTAGAGGGAAGCCATCGCGCCTGCCGCTGCGCCAACTTTCAGGAAATCACGTCTTTTCATCAGCATCATGGTGGTCTCCCCTTATTTTTGTGCGGCGAAATAGCCGGCGATCAGGTCAAGCTGGACTTCGGTGTAGCCCTTGGTGATCTGATGCATGATCGATGCAGGCTTGTCGCCGTTCTTGTAATCGGCCAGTTTCTGCAGAATCTTGGCCTTTTCCATGCCGGCCAGGGCATCCATGCCGGAGCCCTTGACCGCATTTCCGTTGGTGCCGTGGCAATTGGCGCAGGTGGCAGCCAGATTGCGGCCGAGGTTCGGGTCAGCAGCCTGCGAGGCGCTGGCAAAAGCCAGCAGGCACACGGCGGCTAAGGGAGCAAACAGTTTCATCGAGACATCTCCTCAAGTGTTGTCGATACGCCACATAAAGCCAAAATTATGTCTAGTTGCCGATTTCAGCCTAGTGCAAAGGTTATAGGCCTTTTGCACAAATTGCATGCTGCGCCGCAACAATATTAGTAGTTGACTATATAAGTATGCAGTTATACAGTGATTGTTGATTGAAATCAAAAGAACAGTATGGACGAGACGCTAGAAGTATTCGAGCAGGTCGCGCATTACTTCGGATTGTTGGCCGATCCGACCCGTCTGCGTATTTTGTCCTGCTTGTGTGCCGAAGAGCGTCCAGTTCATGAGGTCGTGGAAAAGATTGGGCTCACTCAAGCCAACGTCTCGCGCCACCTCAATATTTTGTTCCGTGCCGGGGTGGTCAACCGGCGCCGGGAGGGTAACTCGGTTTTTTACCGGGTTGTCGATCCAAATTTTGTCGACATCTGCCGCACCGTCAGCATCACGGTGGCGAGCCGTGATCTGGGCGACCAGATGGGCGTGTCGGCGGTGAATTGCAGAACTTGATAGCAAAGAGCGGAGGGGTAAGTCCACATGGGTGATATGGTCAAACAACCGGGGCGTTTACGGCCCGCACCGGAGAACTTCCTGTCGGAAGAACAGGTCAAGGCCGTTGGCAGCGGTCGCCGCGACTTTTTGCGGAAGAGCTTCCTTGCCGCGGGTGCGGCATTGGCCGCGCCTATGGCCGCGCGGGCTGCCAGCGAAGGCGACATCAACATTCTCGAAAATCCGGCGTGGACCACCTCGCTGGGCATGCCAGTCGCTACCAACCCGTACGGCATGCCGTCGAAGTTTGAGAGCCAGTTGCTGCGTCGTGAGTCGCCGGGGCTGGCCCGCGTTGGCGGCGCCTCGGTGTCTTTCGCGCCGCTGCAGGGCCTGTTCGGCATCATCACGCCGTCCGGCCTGCATTTCGAGCGCCATCACCAGGGCTGGCATGACATCGATCCGTCCAAGCATCGCCTGATGGTCAATGGCTCCGATGATTCGCTGCTCAAGAAGGCCAAGGTCTATACGCTGGACGAGTTGATGCGCCTGCCGTCGGTGTCGCGCATCCACTTTATCGAATGCGGTGCCAACACCGGTCTGGAGTGGGGCAACGTTGCCGTGCCGACCGTGCAATACACGCATGGCATGGTGTCGTGCTCGGAATTCACCGGCGTGCCGCTCAAGGTGCTGCTGGAGGACTGCGGTGTCGATTACAAGAAGGCGCGTTACGTGCTGGCCGAGGGGGCTGATGGCTCCTCGATGACCCGTACGATCCCGATGGAAATGGTCGAGTCCGGCGAAGTGTTCGTTGCCTACGGCCAGAACGGCGAAATGCTGCGGCCGGAAAACGGCTACCCGCTGCGCCTGGTCGTGCCGGGCGTGCAGGGCGTGTCCTGGGTCAAATGGCTGCGCCGCATCGAAGTCGGCGACAAGCCCTACGCGACCAAGGACGAGGCGGTGCATTACATCGACCTTCTGCCCAATGGTCAGCATCGCCAGTACAGTTCGATCCAGGAAGCCAAGTCGGTCATCACCACGCCGTCCGGCGGCCAGACGCTGCTCGACAAGGGCTTCTTCAACGTCTCCGGTCTGGCCTGGTCGGGTCGCGGCAGGATCAAGCAGGTTGATGTTTCGTTCGACGGCGGCATTAACTGGAAGACGGCGCGTATCGAAGGGCCGGTTCAGAACAAGGCGCTGACGCGCTTCAACGTCGACTGGGTTTGGGACGGCTCGCCGGCCATTCTGCAGTCACGTGCCATCGACGAAACCGGTTTCGTCCAGCCGACCTATGGTCAGCTACGCAAGGTGCGTGGCACCAAGTCGATTTATCACAACAACGCCATCCAGTCCTGGAAAGTCATCGAAAGCGGGGAGGTCAGCAATGTTCAGGTTCTCTAAGACCATTCTCGTTTTTGCCCTTTTTTCGGCGTCGACCGCAGCATTCGCCATCGACAAGTATCAGGGCGTTGGCCGCCAGGCCACGCCGGCCGAAGTGAAGGCCTGGGACATCGACGTTCGTCCGGACTTCAAGGGTCTGCCCAAAGGATCGGGCAATGTCGAGCGCGGCAACGAGCTGTTCGAGGAAAAGTGTGCCTCTTGCCACGGTTCCTTTGGTGAGTCGAACGAGGTCTTCACGCCGCTCGCCGGCGGCACGACCAAGGATGACATCAAGGCCGGCAACGTCAAGGGCTTGTCCTCTGGCGAACTGCCGCAGCGCACGACCTTCACCAAGGTGGCCACGATTTCGACGGTTTTCGACTACATCCAGCGCGCCATGCCCTGGACGGCACCGAAGTCGCTGAAGGCGGATGAGGTTTACGCCATCCTGGCTTATCTGCTCAATTTGCAGGAAATCGTGCCCGCTGACTTCGTGCTTTCCGACAAGAACATTGCCGACGTGCAGAAGCTGTTGCCCAACCGCAACGGCATGACGACCGATCACGGCATGTGGCCGGGTGCGCCTGCCAAGAAGGGTGGTATCGGCAATGGTGGCAAGCCGGATACGGCAAACAAGGCCTGCATGAAGAACTGCAAGCCGGAAGTGCTGATCGGCTCGACCCTGCCGGATTATGCCCGCACGGCGCACGGCGAGCTGCGGGATCAGAACCGTTCATTCGGTCCTGTCCGCGGTACCCAGACACTCGGCCCCGAGGCCGCCAAGAAGGCTGCCGACGCCGGCACGCTGGATCTGGCGACGAAGAGCGGCTGCATGGCCTGCCACGGCATGAAGAGCAAGATCGTCGGCCCTGGCTACAGCGAAGTGGTTGCGCGTTACCAAGGCCAGACGGATGCCGAATCCCGCCTGATCGCCAAGGTCAAGGCCGGCGGGCAGGGCGTCTGGGGTTCGATCCCGATGCCGCCGAATGGTCATCTCAAGGACGAGGACATCACCACGCTGGTTAAGTGGATCCTGTCCGGTTCCAAGTAATTCAAATTTCTACAGAGGAGAAGTCATGAACAATCAACGTCGCACCGTATTGAAATCCGGCTCCGGCGCCGCCCTGCTGGGCATGCTGGCTGCCGCTGGCATCATCACCCCGGGCATGGCCCTGGCTGACTGGAACAAGGCCGCCTTTGACGCCAAGAGCATGGCCGACACGCTGAAGGCACTCGGTGTTGCTGGCACGACCGATAGCAAGGATGTTCAGGTCACCGGTCCGGACATCGCCGAAAACGGCGCCGTCGTGCCGGTTGGTGTGGCTTCCACGCTGCCGAACGTGACCATGGTCGCCATCCTGATCGAGAAGAACCCGAACGCGCTGGCCGCTTCCTTCGTGCTGCCAGAAGGCACCGAAGCCAACGTCCAGACCCGCGTCAAGATGGGCCAGACCTCGAACATCTACGCGCTGGTCAAGTCGGACGGCAAGTTCTTCATGGCCACCAAGGAAATCAAGGTCACCCTCGGCGGCTGCGGCGGCTAAAAACGGGTCCGAAGCTATTGCGCTCGACATGACTTCCTTGCGCTTGCTCGCCGTGCAGATTGCACTGTCTCGCAAACGCGCCTCGTCCTGTTATCGCTCGCTACGCTTCGTTCCCCGTTTTGACACTTACTGAATTTAGGAGATAGAAACATGGGCAATCCAATGAAAATCCGCGCCGCCAGCAAGGACGGCGTTACCGAAGTGAAGGTCCTGGTCAGCCACGAAATGGAAACCGGCCAGCGCAAGGACGCCGCCGGCGCCATCGTGCCGGCCTGGTTCATCACCGAACTGGTTGCCAAGCATGGCGACAAGGTCGTGCTGACCAGCGATTTCGGTCCATCCGTGTCCAAAAACCCGTACCTGGCTTTCAAGTTCAAGGGTGGTGCCAAGGGCGAAAAGGTCACGGTCACCTGGAAGGACAACAAGGGCGATAGCCGCACTGACGAAGCTGCCATCAACTGATAGCGCGAAAGATCTGTTTTGCCTTCGGCGAAGCAGACCATGAAACGGCAGTCAGGCGGCACAGATCGCCACTGCCGTTGCCTTTACCCCGTGGAGGAGTAGTCAATGATTCGACGTTTGATGAAAACGTTGGTTGGGGCCGCCGTTCTGGCTGCCTTTGCCGGCGGTGTTGTGGCCCAGGACAGTAAGGTCGCCGATGAGCTCGCGAAGTATCGCGAAGCGCTGGCTGATGGTAATCCGGCCGACCTGCTGGAAGTCAAGGGCGAGGGCTTGTGGGCTGAAAAGCGCGGTCCGAAGAATGCATCGCTTGAGAAATGCGATCTCGGCCAGGGGCCGGGCAAGCTGGAAGGCGCCTATGCCGCGCTGCCCAAGTATTTCAAGGACACCAACAAGGTCATGGACGTCGAATCGCGCCTTGTCCATTGCATGGTGACACTGCAAGGCTTCACGCAAGCCGAGGTGACCAAGCAATGGTTCTCCAGGCCGGGCAAGGAATCCGATATTGAGGCGCTGGTGACCTTCATTGGTGCCAAGTCGAATGGCATGAAGATCAATGCGCCGGCGACGCACCCCGAAGAGGCCAGGATGGCCAAGATGGGCGAATACATTTTCTATCGCCGTTCCGGCCCGCAGGATTTCTCCTGCTCGATCTGCCACGGTCAGGAAGGCAAGCGGATCCGCCTGCAGGAACTGGGCAACCTGACAACCAAGGAAGGTGCCGGCTTCGCCATGAAGACCTGGCCGTCGTATCGGGTTTCGCAGGGTGCCGTGTGGACCATGCAGCGTCGCCTGATCGACTGCATGCGCCAGGCGCGCTGGCCTGAGCCAGCCTATCTGGCCGATTCGATCGTGGCACTGGAAACCTATCTGCAAAAAACTGCGACCGGCACCGTCATGGAAACGCCGGGCATCAAGCGTTGAAAAAGGGGACGATCATGAATTTCAAATTTGCCCTTTTTTTCGGGTTGACCGTAGCAAGCGCTGCCCCGGCTTTCGCCCAGAAAGCTGTTGAGGCGCCGGGTGGCAAGCACGCCAAGGATGCCGAGCAGATGTTCCGCGCCTCCTTCCGGGCCGATAATCCGAAGTACTGGATGACGCGTCTGGAGCAGGACGAAACGATGAAAACCTGCCTGCAATACCGCGACAACCCGCCGCGCAAGATCGGCGAGAAGCTGGAAAAACTGAATGTCGCGACCATCCGCTACCCGGTTGACGGCAAGCTGATCGGCGACTGGAAGGAAGGCGAGAAACTCGCGGCCGTCGGTACCGGCGGTCACATTGGTTTCATCCAGCCGGACCCGGCCGGTCGTGTTCGTGGTGGCAACTGCTACGCCTGTCACGAGTTGGCGAAGAAGGAAATCGCCTACGGCACCATCGGCCCGAGCCTGCGCGAATTTGGCAAGATCCGCGGCAAGGACGACGATACGATCAAGTATGTCTACGACAAGATCTACAACTCCAATGCCTTCACGGCTTGTACCAACATGCCGCGTTTTGGCCTGCATAGCTGGCTGACGCCGGAACAGATCACCCACATCGTGGCTTTCCTGATCGATCCGGAATCGCCGGTCAATAAAGATTAACTTGCGTCTTGGCCCGGCCGGGAAACTGGCCGGGCCTTTTTTCGGCACGGCCGAAATCCCGTTTTCAAGGAAACTCCCATGAGCATGAATCGCCGCGAATTCCTCCAGGTCATGGCTGTCGCCGCCGCTGGTGGCATGAGTCTGCACAGTGAGCTGGCGCTGGCCGAAAAAGGCGCCGCCAAACTCTACGACCTGCCCAAGTTCGGTAACGTCAGCCTGCTGCACATCACCGACTGCCATGCCCAGTTGCTGCCTATCTATTTCCGCGAGCCGAACGTCAATCTCGGTTTCGGCGATCAGTTCGGCAAGGTCCCGCACCTCGTCGGCGCCAACCTGGTCAAGCATTTCGGCTTCAAGCCGAACAGCATCGAGGCCCACGCCTACACCTACCTGAATTTTGAAAAAGCGGCCCAGACCTACGGCAAGGTCGGCGGCTTCGCCCACCTCGCGACGCTGGTCAAGCGCATGAAGGCCAATCGCCCCGGCGCGCTGCTGCTCGACGGCGGCGACACCTGGCAGGGTTCGGGGACAGCCCTGTGGTCGAACGCGCAGGACATGGTCGACGCCTGCAAGGCGCTCGGCGTCAATGTCATGACCCTGCACTGGGAGTCGACCTACGGTGAGGCGCGCGTCAAGGAAATCGAAGAAAAGGATTTCGCCGGCCAGATCGACATCGTCGCCCAGAACGTCAAGACCACCGATTTCGGCGACGCCGTGTTCAAGCCTTTCGTCATGAAGAACATGAACGGCGTGCCGGTCGCCATCATCGGCCAGGCCTTCCCCTACACGCCGATTGCCAACCCGCGCTGGCAGACGCCGAACTGGAGCTTCGGCATCCAGGAAGAAAACATGCAGAAGACCGTCGACGAAGCCCGTGCCGCTGGCGCGCAGGTCGTCGTCGTGCTCTCGCACAACGGCATGGACGTCGATCTCAAGATGGCCTCGCGCGTCAAAGGCATCGACGCCATTCTCGGCGGCCATACGCATGACGGCATGCCGGCCCCGGTCGTCGTCAAAAATGCCGGTGGCCAGACGCTGGTGACCAATGCCGGTTCGAATGGCAAGTACCTCGGCGTGCTCGATTTCGATGTGAAGAATGGCAAGATCGCCGATTTCCGCTACAAGTTGCTGCCCGTCTTCGCCAACCTGCTGCCGGCCGACAAGGACATGCAGACGCTGATCGACAAGGCGCGTGCGCCGTATCTATCCAAACTCAACGAAAAGCTGGCCATTTCCGAAGGCACGCTCTATCGCCGCGGCAACTTCAACGGCACTTTCGACCAGGTCATCCTCGATGCGCTGATGAAGGTCAAGGATGCCGAAATCGCCTTCTCACCCGGCTTCCGCTGGGGTACGTCGCTGTTGCCCGGTCAGCCCATCCTGATGGAACACGTGCTCGACCAGACGGCGATCACCTATCCATGGACGACCGTCACCAACATGAGCGGCGAGATGATCAAGACGGTGCTCGAAGACGTCTGCGACAACCTGTTCAACCCGGACCCGTACTATCAGCAGGGCGGCGACATGGTGCGCGTCGGTGGCCTGCAATGGACGTGCGACCCGACCGCCAAGATGGGCGGCCGCATTCAGAACATGATGCTCAAAGGCAAGCTCATCGATCCGGCCAAAACCTACAAGGTTGCCGGCTGGGCACCGGTTTCCGAGGAAGCCAAGAATTCCGGCGAACCGATCTGGGACGTCGTGGCCAAATATCTGCGCGACATCAAGACCGTCAAGCCCGTCAGTCTCAACCTGCCGACGCTCAAGGGGGCTGCCAATAATCCGGGGATTGCCTGATGAAAATGCACCTCAAAACCCTTTGTGCCGCGAGCCTGCTTGCCGTCGCCAGCTTCTCGTTTGCTGCTGACTGGGCGCCGGGCGCAACCGACTGGGACAAACTGCCGGAAATCAAGCGCACCAAGCAGGCGCTCTACCTGACGCCGCAGCAAGCCTACGACATGAAGAAGAAGGATCCGAAGGCGGTTGCCCTCTTCGACGTGCGAACCCGTTCGGAAGCGATATACGTCGGCATGGCCACCGACGTCGACGCATTGGTTCCTTTTGTAGAGCACCCGGAAATCTGGAGTGACTGGGACGACAAGCGGCACATGTACAAGCTGGAGCCCAATCAGGACTTCGTGCCCGAATTTGAGCGCCGGATGAAGGCGATGGGTCTGGGCAAGGATGCGCCGGTGGTCCTGATCTGCCGCTCTGGTGACCGCAGTTCCAAGGCTGCAGATCGTCTGCAGATGGCGGGTTACAGCAAGGTCTATTCGGTTGCCGAAGGCTTCGAAGGCGATACCGCCAAGGACGGCACGAAGGCCGGTCAGCGCGTCGTCAATGGCTGGAAAAATATCGGTTTGCCCTGGACCTACAAGGTCGACAAGGCCAAGATGTATTTCGCGCACTAAGCTGGCGTTCCTGCCCCGAAAAACCCCGCTCTAAGCGGGGTTTTTCATGTCTGCTAGTGCTAAAGTAGTCGCCATAACATCGAAACAACGACAGGGGGCGACGTGGGCAGGCAGGCATATTCCGATCCGGCGGGGGTGTTTCATCGCGCCCTTGGGGTTGAGCCTGCTGGCCTTCGCCGTGCTCGTTGGTGCCTTCGTCCTTTATGTCGTCGCGGAAAAAGAAATCGATCGGGCGAACGAGGCACGCTTGTCTTCTTTCCTGCTTGCCGACGAATTACGTCATTCGTCCGACGATCTGACCCGGATGGTGCGGACCTTTGTCGCGACGGGTGATCCGGTCTATCGCAGTCGATATCAGGAAATTCTCGATATCCGTGACGGAAAGCGGCCCCGTCCTGTCGATTACCAGAACATCTACTGGGATCTCGTGTCGGCGGATGATCAGCGGCCCCGCCCCTTCGGCCCGGCAAAGGCCTTGCAGGAGAGCATTGCGGAAGCCGGGTTTCCAGTGACCGAGGTCGCTCTGCTTGAGGAAGCCAAGGCGCGCTCCGATGCGCTGGCCGAGCTTGAAAAAAAGGCCATGGAAATCATGGATCGCGGCGAACCCGAAGCGCGCGCCCTGGCTACGGCCATGTTGCATAGTGCGGAATACCATCAGGCCAAAGCCGGCATCATGCGGCCGCTGGCGGATGTGTACCAGCAGATGGCGACGCGCACCAGCCGGGCGGTGGAGGATGCGGCGCGCAAGGCAACGGTACTGCGCGTCATTTTTCTGCTAGCAGGGTTATTCATGCTGTTCGCCTTGCTGCGGGTCTATCGTGGCTTGCAGGCCACGCTCGGCGGGCCGCTGGATGAGGTCCATCGCCGTATTCAGCGACTGAGCGAGGGCAATTTTGCCGAAAATTCCGTGTCGACCGCAGATGATGAACAGGGTGTGCTCGGCGCTCTCGCCCGTACCCAGCATCGGTTGAACGAACTCGATCGCCAACGCCAGCAGGCAGCGAGCGAGCTGAAGGAGAACGAAGTCCTCCTGCGCACGCTCATCGACGAAATGCCCGATCCTCTGGTGCTCAAGGATGCCTCTGGCAATTTCCTGATCTGCAATCAGGCGGTCGCCCGTTTGTACAACACGACACCCGAGGCCATGGTCGGGCGCAGCGACGGTGACTTTGGTGTACCGCCGGAAATGGCCGAATTTTTCCGCCAGAACGTGCTGGCGATCATGGCAGCCGGCAAAACTGAAATTGTCCATGAAGACAGCCGCGACGCAGTCACCGGAGAAATTCGCCATTACCGGTCGATCAAACGGCCCTTCAAGGATGTGGAAGGCAACAACCGGATTCTGGTGCTCGCTCAGGATATAACCGATATCGTGTGCGCTCAGGCGCGTGTCGCCGAAAGCGAAGCACGCTACCGGACCCTCGTCGAATTGTTGCCTTATGGCGTTCAGGAGAGCGATCCGGAGGGGCGCATCACTTTTGCCAATCCGGCCTTCGCCCGCCTGCACCAGCGGCCTCTGTCCACCGTCATTGGTAGCCCGGTCTGGGCGTTCATGTCCGATCCTGCTCAGGCGCAACACCTGCGCGATTACCTCTCGTTCATCGCCGCCGAGCTACCGGTGCCGGAAACCTATTTTGCGACCAACCGCCGGGCCGATGGAGAAATTGTCGAGTTGCAGATCGACTGGAACTACATCCGCAATGAAGACGGCAGCCTGCGCGGTTTGCTCTCGGTGATCAGCGACATTTCCGAACGGCGTCGTAACGAGGCCGAGTTGCAGCAGCATCGGGAGCATCTGGAGGAACTGGTCGCCGAGCGCACCCGGCAACTGGCTGAGGCGGCCGAGGCTGCAGAGGCAGCCAGTGTCGCCAAGAGTGCCTTCCTCGCCAACATGTCGCATGAGATCCGCACTCCGCTCAATGCCATCAACGGGATGGCCCATTTGCTTCGTCGAAGCGGGCTGTCGCCGGCGCAGGAAGAGCGGGTGGATAAACTGCAGGCCGCCGGCGAGCATTTGCTGGAAGTGATCAATGCGGTGCTGGATTTGTCCAAGATCGAGGCCGGCAAGCTCGACCTGGTGGCAGGAAGGCTACGGGTTACCGCGCTGATCGGGAATGTCGTTTCCATGCTGCGCGACCGTGTTCAGGCCAAGGGGCTACAGTTGTTCGTAGACAACCGTGTGCCGGAGATGGAATTGTCCGGCGATGCCACGCGTTTGCAGCAGTCGCTGCTCAATTTTGCCTCGAATGCGGTCAAGTTCACCGATCATGGCCGCATCGACCTGCGCGCTGAGCTTGTGGAGGCAAACGACGAATCGGTGCTGCTCCGCTTCGAGGTCGAAGACACCGGTATCGGTATCGAGACGGCGGCACAGGAGCGACTCTTCAGCGCCTTCGAGCAGGCCGACAACTCGACTACCCGCCAGTACGGCGGCACCGGACTGGGTCTCGCGATTACCCGCAAGTTGGCCGAAATGATGGGAGGCGCCTGTGGCGTCAGCAGCACTCCGGGCGTTGGCAGTTGTTTCTGGATGACGGTGCGCTTGGCACGCTATTCGGGCCTTCACCGCTGCCGGCTAGCGCGCAGCAGACTCAGCAAGGCAGCGATCCGTGGCTGGCGCATCGTGGCAAACGCCTGCTGGTCGTCGATGATGAGCCCATCAACCGCGAAATTGCCGTCGATCTGTTGTCGGATCTCGGCTTGATCGTCGATGCCGCCGAAGACGGGGATGCGGCAGTCACGGCGGTCACCGCGACGCACTACGATCTCGTCCTCATGGATATGCAAATGCCGCGCCTCGATGGCCTCGAAGCTACCCGTGCCATCCGCCGCTTGCCGGAACGTGGGCAGATGCCCATTCTGGCGATGACCGCCAATGCCTTTGTCGATGACCGTAACCGCTGTCTGGCCGCCGGCATGGATGATTTCATCGCCAAGCCCTTCGAACCTGAACGCCTGTTCGAGCGACTGCTCGCCATGCTCGAAAGGCGGCCCTGAACGGTTTTGTCCGTGAGCTGGCGCCTATTGTCGGATAGGCATGGCCTCGGGTGTTGGCCTCCCGGGTGCGGTGATTCTGGTCGATACGTGTTGCGGGGGACGGTAGTCGGCGAAGGGCGGATTTTCAGGGCTGGAGAGCCAGGCGGCGTTCCGGCCGGTCGATCAGGGCGTCGGCAAAGCCTGCGCCGGCCCACATCCCGATCAGCGAAATCCACGCCGTCAAGGCAAAAATGGCCGCGCCTGAGACGCCAGCACCAACGGCGCAGCCGCCGGCCAGCATGCCGCCAAAACCCATGAGCACGGCGCCGGCCATGTAGCGCCGCATGCTTTGGCCGTCCTTGAAGCCTTCCAGTTTCAACTCGCGACCCCACAGGGCCGCCAGGAAGGAACCGAGGACCACGCCGGGTACCAGTCCGATGTTGAAATCCCATGGCTGGCCTGGCGGGGAGAGAACCAGCATCAGCATGTCGGCGGACGGGCCGGTGAAGCTCAGGCTCTGAACCGGGATGATGTCGAAGGATTGTGTGCTGATCTGGTAGGTCATCAGCCAGGCCAGCGCAACCATCAGCCCGACGCCGCTGCCGCCCAGCCACTCGCGCCGGGAAATGCCGGCCCGGCGGGCAAAGTGGATGGCGGCTGCGAGCCAGGCCAGACCGAAGAGCAGGCCGCCAACGTTGCCGAGGTGGAGGAAGGCAAGCAGGTCGCGCGCGGCGCCACCATCGATGGTCATCCAGTTGGAAATCGTGGTGCGCAGCGGTGACAGCAATCCATTCAGCGAAGCCTGGGCAGCAACAGCGAAGATCAGTCCGGCGAGCAGGGCGCGCAGGTTGCCGTTGGCAGCCAGCACGAGCATGCGCGACGAACAGCCGCGGGCCAGGATCATGCCGATGCCGAACAGCATGCCGCCGATCAGGGCGCCGGAAAGGCTGCCTGTGGCGGCCAGTTGGCGTGCCTGGGAAACATCGAGCCAGCCTTGGGTGATGAATAACTGTGTGGCGATGACGGCGGTGGAAAACGCGAAAAGCCAGACGGCAAGCTTGCTGCAGCCGTCGCGGTTCCAGAATTCGACCACCGCGGAACGCAGGCAGAAACGCGAACGTTGGGCGAAAAAGCCGAAAAGGATGCCGATGCTCAGGCCGGCGAGGGTGATGGCGGCTTTTTCACCAAGGGCTTCAATCAGGCTGGCCAGTTCCATTTTTGGCCTTTTTTTCCGGTTGACCGTAGCAATGCAAAGACACGCTTCAGAACAGCTCGATGTCGCCGTCGTTGCTGCTATGGGGTTGCGAACTGGCGTTGCTGACCTTCATGGCATCGTTTTTAACGTGGGATTCGACCAGCAACTGGACGAGTTTCTGGCTGCGGGAGCGGAAGCGCTGCAGACCATCGGTGTGGTTGTCGTGCTGCAGGGCAAGGAAGGCATGCATGTATTCGCCGACATGCATCGTGCGTTGGCTGATGCGCGACATCATCTGGGTGACGATGTCCTCGAACTGCATTGCCATGACGCCTTCCTGCGTCATGTTGTGCATCTGTTCGGTGATGGCCGTGATGTGGTCAGAATGTTCGCGCGCCTTGCCGGTCAGGGTCATCAGTTCGCCGCCCA
Source organism: Betaproteobacteria bacterium (assembly GCA_016705475.1). Taxonomy (GTDB): domain Bacteria; phylum Pseudomonadota; class Gammaproteobacteria; order Burkholderiales; family Rhodocyclaceae; genus Azonexus. Next base: position 138,015 of record JADIYD010000009.1, read on the forward strand.
GATCCTGCAATGTCGTACGGGATCTTTCGGCGAGGCTCATGTCGATGTTGGTGGCATTGGCCACGCGCGTCCCGACATCCTGCAACGATGTCATGATGTCGGTCAGCGACTTGCGGATATCAATATTGAATTCGCCAGTGCGGGCTGCCAGGTTGCGCACTTCGTCGGCCACGACGGCGAAGCCGCGGCCGGCTTCACCGGCGCGCGCCGCTTCAATGGCGGCATTGAGCGCCAGCAGGTCGGTCTGCTTGGTAATGCCGGCGATGTCATTAAGCGAACGGTTGATCAGCGCGACTTTTCCCTGCATTTCATCGAAGCTGATGGCAATGCCCTGGCTCGTCGACTGAATCTGGGTCATCTTGCTGACGAATTCGCCAATCAGCACATTCGTTTCATCGAAAAAGCGCTGCAGGCTCACCTGTTCCTGGGCCGACGCGTTTTCGCCCGTCATGTTCAACATCTGGTCGATCAGCGAACGCAGGATCTGGCGCTGCTCGGAAGACTGGGATTCAAGACCGGTCAGGCTGCCGGAAAGCTTGCTGACTGAGGCTTTGATGATTTCCTGCGCTTCCCGCATGTCGTTTTCGAGCGAATTGAATTGCAGCTCCGCGTGGGCCATGGCTTCGTCGGAAAGCACCTGGTACTCGGACATCACGTCCTTGAGTTCGGTAACGTACGACTGCTGCCGATCTTTCCAGCGCTGGCGTTCGCCATTGGAGATGACGGCCGTGCCGAGAAGCAAGGCGACGACAAGCAACAGGAAGTGCGGAGATATCGGGCCGACGGCCAGCGACCACAACCAGATTCCGAGGCTGGCAGCCAATGCCAGCCAGATTAGCAGATCATCAATGCGCTTCATTCACCGCTTCCGGGCAAGATATAGCGCATTATTATAAGGCTGCGCCAACACTGCGTTGCAACAATGTGCCCCACCTGTGCTGCTGTTCGTGATGTCGGTCAGCCCATCGCCTTCAGATGCTGGATGATCTCGCCCGCCATCGGCTGGGCGTCGCCGTAGAGCATGCGGCAGTTATCCGTATAGAACAGGGCGTTCTCGACACCCGAGTAACCCGTGCCTTTGCCGCGCTTGATCACGATGACGTTCTGCGCCTTGTCGGCATCGAGGATGGGCATGCCGTAGATCGGGCTGGTCTTGTCGGTTCTGGCCGATGGATTGACCACGTCGTTCGCCCCGATGATCAGCGCGACGTCAGCTTGGCCGAACTCGCCGTTGATTTCTTCGAGGTCGAAGATCTTGTCGTACGGCACGCCGGCTTCGGCCAGCAGAACATTCATGTGGCCCGGCATACGGCCTGCCACCGGGTGGATGGCGAACTTCACCTCGACCCCGGCTTCTTCCAGAATGGACGTCATTTCCCACACCTTGTGCTGGGCATGCGCCACCGCCATGCCGTAGCCCGGCACGATGATGACCTTGGAGGCGTAGCGCATCATGGCTGCCGCATCGAGTGCGGAGAGCTCCTTCATGCTGCCGCTGATCGCTTCACCCGGGCCACTCGCCACCATGGGCGTGAACAGGATGTTGGAGATCGGGCGATTCATCGCCTTGGCCATGAGCTGGGTCAGCAGCGTACCGGCTGCACCGACGACGATACCGGCGATGATCAGCGCCGGATTACCTAGTACGTAGCCTTCGAAACCAACGGCCAGGCCGGTGAAGGCGTTGAACAGCGAAATCACCACCGGCATGTCGGCGCCGCCGATGGGCAGGGTGACGATGATGCCGAGAATCAGTGAGACGGCGAAGAAGGCGAGGACCAGTTCCGGCTGGGCCGGGGCCATGAAGACCATGGCGCCACCAAGACCGATGGCAATCAATGCCAGAACGACGTTGACCGCATTCTGCGCCGGCAGGCGATGCGCCTTTTTCAGCACACCCTGCAGCTTGGCCCAGGCGACACAGGAGCCGGTGAAGGAGACCGCACCGATCAGCGCACCGATGACGGCGAGTACCGTCGTCGCCAGACTGTGGGCATCGCCCTTGGCGAACTCGATGGCAGCGATGGCAGCAGCAGCACCGCCACCCATGCCGTTGTAGATGGCGACCATCTGCGGCATGTCGGTCATCTTGACCTTCTGGCCGGAGATCCAGGCGGCCGAACCACCGATGGCCAGAGCCAGGGCCATCAGGCCGAGATTCTGCAGACCGGGAATGAGGAAGGTGGCGGCAATGGCGACGAGCATGCCGTAACCGGCAATGATGATGCCCTTGCGCGCACTGGCCGGCGAGCTCATGCCCTTGAGGCCAAAGATGAAGAGGGCGGCGCCGAGGAACCAAGCACCCTGGATGTAAACGGGGATTGCCATGCTCAGCCCTCCTTCTTCTTGAACATGGCAAGCATGCGTTCGGTAACAACATAACCGCCGGCGGCATTGGCCGCGCCGAGGGCTACGGCAAAGAAGCCGATGGCCTGCTGGACTGGCGTGTCAGCCGTGCCGAGCATGAGCATGGCACCGACGACGACAACGCCGTGGATGAAATTGGAGCCGGACATCAGCGGCGTGTGCAGGATGACGGGCACCTTGGCGATGATCTCGTAGCCGGTGAAGGCGGCGAGCATGAAGATGTAGAGCGCGAGCAGGCCGTCCATCATGCTTCTCCCATGACTTGCTTCACTGTGGCATGAACGGTGGCGCCGTCCTTGCACAGCAGCGTGCCGGCGACGACATCGTCGCTCCAGTCGAAAGCGAGTTCGCCGTCCTTGATCCACGGGGAGAGGAAATTGTAGAGGTTCTTGGCGTAGAGCTCGGAAGCGTGGGTTGGCATTCGGGAAGGCAGATTCAGGGGGCCGTGGATATTCACGTCATTGGCAATGACGTGTTCGCCGGGCTGGGTCAGGGCGCAGTTGCCACCAGACTCGGCGGCCATGTCGACGATGATGGCGCCGTATTTCATGCGGCCGATCATGTCGGTGGTGATGATGATTGGGGCTTTCTTGCCGGGGATGGCGGCCGTGGTGATGACGACATCCGACAGGGCAACGGCCTTGGCGAGTTTCTCGGTTTGGGCGGCCTTCTCTTCGGCTGTCAGTTCGCGGGCGTAACCACCCACGCCATCAGCCGCGACGCCGGTGTCGACGAACTTGGCACCGAGGGATTCGATCTGCTCACGGGCGGCGGAGCGCACGTCGTAGGCTTCAACCATGGCGCCGAGGCGTTTGCACGTGGCGATGGCTTGCAGGCCGGCTACGCCGGCACCGATGACGAGCACGCGGGCCGGGCGAATGGTGCCGGCGGCCGTGGTCAGCATCGGGAAGAACTTGGTGCAGCGGGCCGCGGCAATCAGGCCGCACTGGTAGCCGGCGCAGGCGCCTTGCGACGACAGGGCGTCCATGCTCTGGGCGCGCGAGATGCGCGGTAGCAGTTCGAGGGCGAAGGCGGTGATCTTCTTCGCGTTCAGCGCAGCCAGACGGGCCTTGTCTTCGAAGGGCTTCAACAGGCCGATGAGGACCGAGCCTTCGGGCAGGGCTGCAATTTCTTCGGGGCTCGGCGGGGTGACGCGCAAGATTAGTTGGGCCGGGCCGTAGGCTTGGGTGATGCCGTCAACCAGGCTGACGCCCGGATAGTCTGAATCGAGAAAATGGCTGTCGGTGCCGGCGCTTTGCTCCATGCGCATGACGGCGCCGAGCGCAGCAAATTTCTTGGCAGTCTCGGGAACGAGGGCGACACGGCTTTCACCGGTGGCACGCTCCCTCACTACCGCTATGGTTAACGGCATGCTGATTTCTCCAAATTGAGGCTCAGGGCTTAGCCCTGTATTTTAGTATTTTCTGATTGATCGCGTTGCTTGTCTGCGGGCTGCATATTACAGAATCGCAGTTCTTGCGGGTACGGGAAAAAGTCTTCGACGTGCCCTTCCCTGATTTTTTGTTGCGAATCCTGCCAAAATTTGGGAGATAACAGATCGGAATGGTGTCTGTTGAAGATTTTTCGCAGCGTCGGCGACGCGAGCAGGAAGGTGCTGAACTCTTCGGGGAAAACATCATTCTTCGCGACTGCATACCAGACCTCTCCCGACATTTCGGTTTCGAAATCGGGGGCGGGCGGAATCCTGCGGAAGTTGCAGTCGGTCATGTACTCGATTTCGTCGTAGTCGTAGAAAACGACGCGACCGAAGCGTGTTACGCCAAAGTTCTTCCACAGCATGTCGCCCGGGAAGATGTTGGCCTGAGCCATTTCGCGGATGGCACTGCCGTACTCCTGAATGGCGTGCTCCAGACCTTCGACGTTGTTGGCGCGCTCCATGCGGTCGAGATGGATGTTCAGCGGCTCCATGCGGCGCTCGATGTAGAGGTGCTTGATGATGAGCTGATCACCATCGACTTCGAAGCAGGAGGGCGCCAGCGTCTGCAGTTCTTTCAATACCTCGTCGTCAAAACGCTTGAGCGGGAAAAGTACATTGGAAAATTCAAGGGTATCGGCCATGCGGCCGACACGGTCGACCTGCTTGACCATCATGAATTTGCGTTTGACTGTGGCACGGTCCATGTTCTTCGAGGCCCCGAAAACGTCCTTGATGATCTTGAAGACGTAGGGGTAGGACGGCAGCGTGAATACCAGCATGACCAGACCGCGGATGCCGGGGGCCATGATGAACTGGTCTTCCGAATGATGCAGGTGATAGATGAAGTCACGGAAGAACATGGTTTTACCCTGCTTGCCCAGGCCAAGCATGATGTACAGCTCGGAGCGCGGTTTGGCAGGCAGGATGGAGCGCAGGAACTGGACGTAGCCCGACGGCACTTCCATGTCGACCATGAAATAAGCGCGTGACAGCGAAAAGAGCAAACCGATCCGCCAGGCATCGAGCAGGATGGTGTCGATGACCAGCTGACCGTTTTCGTCATGGAGTACCGGGATGGCAAACGGGTATTCGTGTGCGCCGTTGATCGCCTTGCCGATGATGTAGGCCGCCTTGTTGCGGTAGAACGTGGAGCCGAGCACCTGGATCTGGAAATTGACCTCGCGCCGGGGCATGCCGTTGAGGTGGCGGCAGACTGTGTCGTAGATGTAGCCGACATCCCGTTCAAGATCGGCAAAGGGCAGGTGCCAGTTGAAATCGCTGATGATTTCGTGAATCGCGCCGCGCAGGCCGTTTTCCTTGGCGTAATAGCTGCGGTAGGTCTGCGACTCGTCGCCCTCGATGTTTTCGGTCGAGATACTTGGCCGGACGAAAATGAAATCGTTGTGGAAGTAGTTGCGGTGCAGGATCTTGGTCGTCACCGAGTTGAAGAAGGTTTCGGCCAGCTCCGGCTGCTTGTGGTTGAGGAGCAATCCGATGTAAAGCAGCTTGACCTGCTGCCAGGTGGTGTCGTCTATGTTCTGGGCATCGAATTCATCGCGCAGGCGCTCGACGCTTTCATCGACGCGGTCGTCATAAAAACGGATGCGCTCCTTCACTGCCTTGTGTACGCCAAGCCAGTCGGCCTGTTCAAAACGCGCCTTGGCTTCGCGGCTGGTCTGGCGGAACAGCGTGTAATGCTTGTTGAATCCCTGAATCATGGCCAGCGCAATCTGGTGCGCGTTGGTGCCGTAAAGGCCGACTGAGATTTTCATGGCATTTTATCCCTGGTGAAGCATGAATCTTAGCACCACCAAACCGCCGCAAATTTGTGCGAAAGAAGCATAAACCAGCACGTAAAATGCCGTTTCGTTGACTGGGAATCGCTGCGCGACGATACTTGAAGTTTTCCTGCTGTACTTCGGTTTTTATAAGGGGCCGGGATGACCGGCGCCAATAACTCAATCCATTGCAAGGGGATATTCATGGCTGGTGGAAAGTCAAAAATCATTTACACCCTAACCGACGAGGCGCCGCTGCTCGCAACCTGCGCCTTCCTGCCGATTGTCCGCGCCTTTACGTCGCCGGCCAACATCGAAGTCGAGAAGGCTGACATCTCAGTTTCGGCGCGTGTTCTCTCCGAATTCTCCGAATTCCTGCCGGATGACCAGAAAGTGCCGAACACGCTCGGCGAACTCGGCAAGCGCTGCCTGCTGCCGGAAACCAACATTATCAAGCTGCCGAACATTTCGGCTTCCGTTGCCCAGCTCAAAGCCTGCGTCAAGGAATTGCAGGAAAAGGGCTACGCCATCCCCGATTACCCGGAAACTGCCGATACCGATGAAGCCAAGGCGCTCAAGGCCCGTTTCGGCAAGTGTCTCGGTTCTGCCGTCAATCCGGTCCTGCGCGAAGGCAACTCTGACCGCCGCGCGCCGATGGCCGTCAAGAACTACGCACGCAAGCGCCCGCACTCCATGGGCGAGTGGAAGCAGTGGTCGCAAACCCACGTTTCCCACATGGAACATGGTGACTTCTACCATGGCGAAAAGTCGATGACCCTCGACAAGGCGCGTGAAGTCCGCATGGAACTGATCGCCAAGGGCGGCAAGACCACTGTTCTGAAGCCGAAGCTCTCGCTGCTCGAAGGCGAGATCATCGACTCGATGTTCATGAGCAAGAAGGCGCTCTGCGACTTCTACGAAGCCCAGCTCGAAGACTGCCGCGAATCCGGCATTCTTTTCTCGCTGCACGTCAAGGCGACGATGATGAAGGTTTCGCACCCCATCGTCTTCGGTCACTGCGTCAAGATCTATTACAAGGATGCTTTCGAGAAGCACGGCAAGACCTTTGCCGAGCTGGGCATCAACGTCAATAACGGCATGGTCGATCTGTACGACAAGATCAAGACCCTGCCGGAATCCAAGCGTGACGAGATCATCCGTGACCTGCACGCCTGTCAGGAACACCGTCCGCGTCTGGCCATGGTCGACTCGGCCAAGGGCATCACCAACTTCCATTCGCCGAACGACATCATCGTTGACGCGTCCATGCCGGCCATGATCCGTCAGGGCGGCAAGATGTGGGGCGCCGACGGCAAGCCGTATGACAGCAAGTGCGTCATGCCGGAATCGACCTTTGCCCGCATCTACCAGGAGATGATCAATTTCGTCAAATGGCATGGCAACTTCGATCCGAAGACCATGGGCACCGTCCCGAACGTCGGCCTGATGGCCCAGCAGGCCGAGGAATACGGCTCGCACGACAAGACCTTCGAAATCGCCGAAGCCGGCATTGCCAACATCGTCGACAACGCGACCGGCGAAGTGCTGCTCACGCAGAACGTCGAAGTCGGCGACATCTGGCGCATGTGCCAGGTCAAGGACGCGCCGATCCGCGACTGGGTCAAGCTGGCCGTTACCCGTGCCCGCCAGTCCAACACCCCGGCCGTCTTCTGGCTGGATGCCTATCGTCCGCACGAGAACGAGCTGATCAAGAAGGTCCAGAAGTACCTCAAGGATCACGATACCAGTGGTCTCGACATCCAGATCATGTCGCAGGTTCGTGCCATGCGTTTCACGCTGGAACGTGTTGCTCGTGGCCTGGACACCATCTCGGTGACCGGCAACATCCTGCGCGACTACCTGACCGACCTGTTTCCGATCATGGAACTGGGTACTTCGGCCAAGATGCTGTCCATCGTTCCCCTCATGAACGGCGGCGGCATGTACGAAACCGGTGCCGGCGGCTCGGCTCCGAAGCACGTGCAGCAGCTTACGCAGGAAAACCACCTGCGCTGGGATTCGCTCGGCGAGTTCCTAGCTCTGGCTGTTTCGCTTGAAGAGCAGGGCATCAAGGACGGCAACAAGCGCGCCATCCTGCTTGCCAAGACCCTTGACGCGGCCACCGGCAAGCTTCTTGACAACAACAAGTCGCCATCGCCGAAGACCGGTGAGCTGGACAACCGCGGCTCGCAGTTCTACCTCGCCATGTACTGGGCGCAGGAACTGGCTGCGCAGACCGAGGACAAGGAGCTGGCTGCCCATTTCGCCAAGCTGGCCAAGACGCTGACTGACAATGAGGCGCAAATCGTTGCCGAAATGAAGTCGGTGCAGGGTCGTCCGGTCGATATTGGTGGCTACTACAAGGCTGATGCCGAGAAGTGCAAGGCCGTGATGCGTCCGAGCCCGACGCTGAACGCCGCCCTGAAGGCTGCACGCGTCTAAGGGAGGAAACTTCCCCGGCGTGTGAACGCCGGTCATTCAAAAAGCGAAGGCCGATCCGGTCTTCGCTTTTTTCGTTTTTGGCCTTTTTTCCGGTTGACCGTGGCAATCCCGCCGGGCGGTTAAATGCCTGACAATGGCCATCTTTTTGCGACATAATTGGTTGCGAGGCCCGGTGTCAGAGGCGTGCATCGGGCCTCGCTGGCCATGCATGTTTGCTGTTAACAGGCCATCCAAAAACAAGGCAAGGAGAGACTATGACTTCGCACATCAAGGTTCCCCAAGGTGGTCAGAAAATTGTTGCGGGACAGGCGATCCCGAACAATCCGATCATTCCCTTCATCGAAGGCGACGGCATCGGCATTGACATCACGCCGGTGATGATCAAGGTGATCGATGCAGCCGTTGAGAAGGCCTATGGCGGGGCAAAGAAGATTTACTGGATGGAGGTCTTCGCCGGCGAAAAATCGACGCGCCTCTATGGCCCGGACGAGTGGTTCCCGCAGGAAACCTTCGCCGCGCTCAAGGAATATGCAGTGTCGATCAAGGGGCCGATGACGACGCCGGTTGGCGGCGGCATCCGCTCGCTCAATGTCGCGCTGCGTCAGGAACTCGATCTCTACCAGTGCGTCCGTCCGGTGCAATATTTCAAGGGCGTGCCGTCGCCGCTCAAGAACCCGGAGCTGACCAACATGGTCATCTTCCGCGAGAACACCGAGGACATCTACGCTGGCGTCGAATGGTCCTGCACCTCGGCCGAAGCAAAGAAGGTCATCAAGTTTCTACAGGACGAAATGGGCGTCAAGAAGATCCGTTTCCCGCATTCGTCGGGCATCGGCATCAAGCCGATTTCGGTCGAAGGCAGCTCCCGCCTCGTGCGCGCCGCGATCAAATACGCCATCGCCAATGACCGCAAGTCGGTAACCATCGTGCACAAGGGCAACATCATGAAGTACACGGAAGGGCTCTTCCGTGACACTGCCTATGAACTCGCCCAAAAGGAATTCGGTGCTCAGCCGATCGACGGTGGCCCGTGGCAGCATTTCACCAACCCGAACACCGGCCGCGAGATCATCATCAAGGATTCCATCGCCGACGCCTTCCTGCAGCAGATCCTGCTCCGCCCGGCAGAATACGACGTGATCGCCACCACCAACCTCAACGGTGACTACATCTCCGACGCACTGGCCGCCCAGGTCGGCGGCATCGGCATCGCGCCGGGCGCCAACATTTCCGACCAGTACGCCTGCTTCGAAGCCACCCACGGTACGGCGCCGAAATACGCCGGGCTGGACAAGGTGAATCCCGGTTCGCTGATCCTCTCCGCAGAAATGATGTTGCGCCACCTCGGCTGGGTCGAAGCCGCCAATCTGGTCATCAAGTCGATGGAATCAGCCATTGGCGACAAGCAGGTGACCTACGACTTCGCACGGCAGATGGATGGTGCAGAAGAACTATCGTGCTCCGCCTTCGGCGATGCGATGATCGCCCGCATGTGAGATTTGCTTGATTGACCTTCTCCCACCTGAAATCAGGCGGGAGAAGGTCAGGTAGCGTTGGCGACAAATACCCCTTACGTTGGGTGTTCAGTGGCCAACGCTTGTCGACAAGCCGACTCCTGCGTTAGCGACCTCGTCCACCGCCCATGCCGCCACCAGGGCCCATGCCTCCCATACCGCCGCCCGGGCCCATGCCGCCGCCTTGGGCTGGTGCTTCATCCGGCAAGGCAAGACCGCGCTCTTTGGCCCGCAGTTTCATTTGCTCATGGTGTTCAAGGCGAATCTGTTCGCGCTCTTGAGCCGTCTTGGCTGCACGAAGCTTGGTCCGATGTTCGATGCGCTCCTGGTTGGTCATGATCTGGCTGCCGTAGATTGGCGCATCGGCAGCCAATGTGCCGGAAGAGATCAGTCCGAAAGCCAATGCTACAAGAGCGACCTTTATGCCATTCGTGTTCATGATTTGCTCCAGAAAGGGTGAATCGGAAAACGCCTCTCTTCCGTTATAGAATAGAAAATTAGAAAAATCTAATACTGCGACAATTGGCCGCAGGTGAGGTGGTTTGAAAATGAAAGTTGGGCCAGGATGCGTTGCGCCACCCATCGTCCCGAGGGAGGCGTATGCTGTTGGGCAGCCGATTGGCCAGCGATGAATCGCCGCAGTTCGGGGCGAGCGAAAGGATAGTCCTGTGAGCCCAGCAAAAATAGAAGAACTCTTCGTCCTCCTGCGCGCTGCCTGCGCCCGCCAGTTCCGCTTCAATCCCCGGCGCATCACGGCGAGCATGCGCTATGTTGGCAAAGAGGGGCACGGCAAGGACATGGTGCATGTTTTCCGCGACGCCTCGACGCATTCGCAGATCGCGCTCGACAGCACCTTCGCCACCCTGCGTGAAAAGCACGGCGAAAAGCCGCACTGGACGGATGCCGAGAAGGCTCACTACCAGAATACCGACGCCGAAATCGATGCTGAAATTGCTGCCAAGCAGGCCGAACTTGAGTTCGTGCAGAATTCCGCGCTCTATCTGGACCACAAAGCCGAGCTCCTGACGCACTACAAGGACTGGCCGGGCTACGTGGCTGGCGTGACGAATCCGCGTGAAGCGGCACGGCAACTGATTGCCGCGCTGATAGAAGCAAAGGATGTCCGCATGGCAGGCTTTGCTGAGCATCTGGGCTCAAATGATCCGGAACATCTGGTGCACCTGTTGCTGTCGCCTTGCCACCTTGAAATTGAAGCTGCCAAGGCTGCTGCAACGCCTTAATCCGGCGCTTCGGCAAGCGCCTGCACCTCGGCGGGAAGTACAATTCGGGGATGACAGAAAATGTAATCAACGACCCCGTCGAGGCTGAAGAAGCCTCGGTCATCAACGAGCCACGCCTGTGGCGCAGCAACGGCTGGACGGCACGCGTCATCAAGAATGAAGAGGACGAGGGCTGGGCAGTCGAAATGATCAAGGACGGCGAAGCCGAGCCGGCGCTGGTCGGCCCGTGGACCATGGGCCGCGACAAAAAAAAACCCAAGCCGCTTGACGTGTCCGCCTTCCAGACTTTGATCAAGACCGCTTCTGAAGTCCTGCGCCGCCACGAACACCAGCTGCACGCGCAGCTCCACAAGAAACTCACGGTCGACAGCGAAAACGGGCCAATTTTGATATCTCTCGACATCGTTCCCGACGAGGACGATCCCTACGCCACGCTGTCGGCCGAAGATGCCGACGGCGAGCAACTGGCCAAGGTCCGTGTCGGCCCGAATTTCAAGCTCAGCCCAGCCAGCGCCAATGCCTGGATAGACGACGAATTCCGCCAGCCCGAGTAACGATGAGCATCGAAACCATCACCCGCAAACAGGCTGTCCTGGGCTATACCGGCTATTCGTGCATCGGCCTGTACAACCCGAAAGGCCCGGAAAACGTCGGCTCCATCATGCGCGCCGCCGGCTGCTACGGCGTCAACACGGTTTTCTACACCGGCAAACGCTACGAGCGCGCCGTCGAATTCCGCACCGACACCAAGCAGGTCCATCTGCAACTGCCGCTCATCGGCGTCGACGACCTGCAACAGGTGATCCCCTTCGGCTGTGTGCCGGTCGCCATCGAAGTGCATCCCGACGCCAAACCGCTCACCGAATACCAGCACCCCGAACGCGCCTTCTACATCTTCGGCCCGGAAGACGGCAGCCTGAAAAAAAACGTGACCTCATGGTGCAAGGACATCGTTTACATCCCGACGCACGGCTGCATGAATCTGGCGGCAACGGTGAATGTGGTGCTTTATGACCGGATGCTGAAGGCAACGGGCACCCGCTTCGCTGCGGGAACAGGTGTACCGCAAAATCAGGATTAATCGAAATGCCCGCATGGCCTAAATGTCATATGATCAACAACGGTATTCGTCGCGTTTTTCTCAATCAACGGGAGCAATCATGAAAAAACTTCTTGTCGCGCTTGCCTTGGGTTTTGCCTTTACTCAGCCGTCCCTGGCTGATGGGCCGGCCGATCTGTTGGTCATGGTCAATTCGGGCAATGCTCAGACCCAGGGCATGGCATTCGTGCTCGCCACTCAGGCCATGGAGCAAAAATCGGGTGTTCGTGTGCTGCTGTGCAGCGAAGGCGGGCAGCTGGCCGTCAAGGGCAAGGAAGGTGCTGTGCTCAAGCCGCGCAATGTCACCCCCAACCAGATGCTGCAGGGACTGATGAAAGCTGGAGCCAAGGTTGAAGTCTGCGCGCTGTTCCTGCCCAACGCCGACCTCAAGCCGGGCGATCTGCTCGACGGCATCAGTGTCGCCAAACCGCCCGAAATCGCTGCCTACATGATGCAGGGCAACGTCAAGGTATTGACCTACTAAACGCCTGTTTTGCGGTGGCTGGCCCGCGTTCGGTCGGCCACCACGGCGCAGACGTCCGCTTTGGATGATCTGCGGACCACAATAATAATCAGCTATTTGCCTTACTTCTGGATGCGCGGGTGACTTCTCATTCCATCGCCGTTTTTGATTCCGGCCTCGGCGGCCTGACGGTGTTGCGCGCCTTGCGCGAGCGACTGCCGCAGGAAGATTTTTTCTATTTTGCCGACACCCGCTTTTTGCCTTACGGTGACCGGCCGGAGGTATTTCTGCGCGAGCGTGGGGTGTTGATCGCCGAGGCGCTGGTCAGGCGCGGGGCGAAGGCCCTGGTGATTGCCTGCAATACGGCCACAGCCGCTGCGGCGGAGGCTATTCGGGCGGCGATTGATGTGCCGGTGGTGGCCCTGGAGCCGGGTGTGAAGCCCGCTGTGGCCCTGTCCAGAAGCGGCGTCATCGGCGTTCTGGCAACGACGCGGACGCTGGAGAGCGAGCGTTTTCAACGGCTGGTCGGCAACCATGCCAACGGCCATCGCGTCATTGCCCAGCCGTGCCCGGGGCTGGCCGAGGCCATCGAGGCCGAGGGGCCGGACAGTGCTGCCGTGGCGGCCTTGCTCGATATCTTCGTGGCGCCACTGGCTGCCGCGGCGGCTGATGTCGTGGTGCTCGGTTGCACGCATTATCCGTGCGTGTCGGCGGCGATTGCCCGGCGCATGCCGGCTGGTACCGTGTTGCTCGATACCGGCGAACCGGTGGCGCGTCAGCTTGAGCGTCTGCTCGCGGCGGGCAATCTGCTCGGCGGCGGGGAGGGCCGGCTGACGGTGGCGACGAGTGGGGCACCGGCGTCGGTGACTGCTACGGTGGACCGGATTTTTGGGCAAAAATTGAAAATAGAACATTGGGAGCCTTGATGAGCGAGGGGCAAAAGAACGGGGTGCAAAAACCGCTGGCGGGCCTCAAGGTGGTCGAGCTCGGCACGCTGATCGCCGGGCCGTTCTGCACGCGGATCATGGGCGAGTTCGGCGCCGAGGTGGTCAAGGTCGAATCGCCGGACGGCGGCGACCCGCTGCGTAAATGGCGCAAGCTCCACGAAGGCACTTCGCTGTGGTGGGCCGTGCAGGGGCGCAACAAGAAGTCGGTGACGGCCAATCTGAAGCATCCGGAAGGCCGCGAGTTCGTTCGAAAGCTGATCGCCGAAGCCGACATCCTGGTCGAAAACTTCCGCCCCGGCGTGCTGGAAAAGCTTGGTCTGGGCTGGGAAACCTTGAAAGCCGACAATCCGGGGCTGGTCATGGTGCGCCTCTCCGGCTTTGGCCAGACCGGGCCGTACAAGGATCAGCCGGGCTTCGGCGCGGTCGGCGAGTCGATGGGTGGTCTGCGCTATATCACGGGCTTTCCCGACCGGCCACCGGTACGCACCGGCATTTCCATCGGCGACTCCATTGCCGCGCTGTGGGGCGCGATTGGCGCGCTCATGGCGCTGCGCCACAAGGAAGTCAATGGCGGTGCCGGGCAGGTCGTTGATGTGGCGCTCTACGAGGCCGTCTTCGCGATGATGGAGTCGATGGTGCCGGAGTTCGATGTTTTCGGCTTCGTGCGCGAGCGGACCGGCAACATCATGCCGGGCATCACGCCCTCGAGTACGCACACAACGAGAGACGCCAAACACGTCACCATCGGCGCCAATGGCGACGCGATCTTCAAGCGTTTCATGAACGCCATCGGTCGCCCTGATCTTGCCAATGATCCGACGCTGGCAGACAACGCTGGCCGCGATGCCCGGCGCGATGAAATCTACGGCCTGATCGACGACTGGTGTGCCGGGCTCGATGAGGCAGAGGTGCTGGCAATGCTGGCGGCGGCCGAAGTGCCGTCATCGCGCATCTATTCCGCCGCCGACATGTTCGCCGACCCGCAATTCATCGCCCGCCAGATGATCGAGTCAGCCCGCTTTCCGGATGGCAAGGAGTTCAAGATTCCCGGCATCGTGCCCAAGCTGACGGAAACGCCGGGCAGCACAGAATGGCTGGGCGCCGCGCTCGGTGAGCATACCGACGCCGTACTGACAGAACTGGGCTACACCACAGCCCGAATCGCCACGCTAAGGGGCGACGGGGCGATCTGAGCGGCCGAGGCGCGGATTGCCACGGTCAACCGGAAAAATTGGGCGAAATTAGAATCACGCGATGGGCTGTTCTGTGCCCAATCCGGTCATCGCAGTTTCCCGATAGCGGCCGCTCAGCCAAACAGGGCTTTTTTGAACTGGACTCCTCCGAACCGGACGTTGGCGACCTCACCCAATCGGCCAACTGCGGACGGTCACCCGAACTGTAAAGCCGTCATTCAAACGACCGGTTTGCACTGAAGCTTGCCACATAGCCTGCGCGAACAACTCGGCCCAAGCTATCTTTTAGTCAAATATTTCCCTTTCGGCTGATTTGCGTTGCAAAACAGATATGCAGAAATACCTCGTAATCTAGGGTGAATTGACACAGGGATCATCTGACAAATTCGATGGTTAAGAAAGCACTCCGCGCTGAAGAAGATATACTCCGGCTCCCGCAAAATAGCCCACCAACGCCAGCCCGCTGATCTTCTTCACGTACCAGAAGAAGTGGATTTTTTCGAGGCCCATGGCAGCGACACCGGCGGCAGAGCCGATGATTAGGATGGAACCGCCCGTACCGGCGCAGTAGGCCATGAATTGCCAGAGGAAATGGTCGGGCGGAAAACTGGTCAGGCTGTACATGCCCATCGAGGCAGCAACCAGAGGCACGTTGTCGACAATCGCACTGACCATGCCGATGATCAAAACGATAACATCCTGGCGCCCGACGGTCTCGTCCAGCCATGTGGCCAGCGAGGTCAGGATATGCGTATGTTCGAGCGTGGCGACTGAAAGCAGAATGCCAATGAAGAAGACGAGCGAGCTCATGTCAATCTTGCTCAGGGCATGAGCCAGGGTGAAATGGACCTTGAATTCGTCTTCCTTGTGCCGATGGACCAGATCGCCGACCAGCCAGAGGAGCCCTAAACCGAACAAGATGCCCATGAAGGGCGGCAGGTGGGTAATCGTCTTGAAAGCGGGAACGGCAACCAGAATGCCTAGCCCCATGAAGAACATCAGGTTACGCTCAAACTCTGTGGTGCCTAGCCCATGGTCGCTATCGACCATTTCCGGACTCACCACCTCGCGCCCGCGCAAAACATAGGCGGTAATCCCCATCGGGACGATCATGCTGACCAAGGCAGGCAATAGCACCGCCTTCATAATGGCCAGCGAAGTAATCTGGCCGCCAATCCACAGCATCGTCGTCGTCACGTCGCCAATCGGTGACCAGGCGCCACCCGAATTTGCTGCGATGACGATGATCCCGGCAAAAAAAAGGCGATCATCATGCTTGGCCAGCAGCTTGCGCATTAGCGAGATCATCACGATGGTCGTCGTCAGGTTGTCGAGAATCGCACTCAGAAAGAAGGTGACAAAACCAACCAGCCACATCAGGGACGACAATTTGGTCGTCCTGATCCGTTTGGTGATGACCTCGAAGCCGTTATGCGCATCGACGACTTCGACAATAGTCATGGCGCCCATCAGGAAAAACACGATCTGTGCCGTGCCCGTCAGTGACTCACCCAATTGCTCCGTCAGCAAGTGCGTATCGCCCAGTGAGAGCGCATAGACTGTCCACAGCAAGCCCGCACCAATCAAGGCTGAGGCCGATTTATTGACTTTGAGCGGATGCTCCAGCGCTATTGCGGCGTAGGCGATGACAAAAATGACGACGATGGTGGCAAGCATTCAAAACCTCAGCTGGAATGGATACTGGAGTGAATACTCCATAGTTTGATGACTTTGGATTGCAACTAACTAGGGTGTGTGGACATTTGTGGGCAAGATGCTGTTCACAAATGAATAATTGTGTTTACATCCTGTCTTTTGGGCTGAGGGCGGGATGCCGAGATTGTTGTTACGCGATGACCAATGGCGACGAATCGAGCCAATGCTGCACGGCAAGGCAGGCGACCGTGGTCGTACCGGTGCAGATAATCGGTTGTTTGTTGAAGCGGTTCTCTGGATGGCGAGAACTGGCGCCCCTTGGCGTGACCTGCCTGTCAGTTTTGGGCCATGGAATACGGTCTTCAGGCGCTTCTCACGCGGGGCAGACAAAGGTGTCTGGCAGGCGCTCTTTGCCATGCTCTGCGAAGACGCAGATTTTGAGGAAGTTTTTCTCGATAGCACCATCGTGCGGGCGCACCAACACGCGGCCGGCGCACCCAAAAAAACGGGCAACAAAGTCTTGGCCGTTCTCGTGGGGGCTTGAGCACCAAGATTCATGCGGCGGTAGATGGACTGGGCAATCTGGCGCGTTTCCGTCTGACAGGCGGCGAACGACACGACATCACCGAAGCTGCCAATCTCATCGATGGCATGGATAACGTTGGCGCTGTCGTGGCCGACAAAGCCTTTGATGCCACCAGCCTCATCGACTGCATCGAGGCGATGAATGCCACAGTTGTCATTCCGCCGAAAGCCAATCGGAAGGTGCTCAGAAGCTATGACAAGCATGTCTATAAAAGTCGAAATCTCATCGAAAGGTTCTTTGCCCGCCTGAAACAGTTTCGCCGCATCGCTACGCGCTACGACAAACTCGACGTCCGCTTTGAAGCATTCATTTCCATCGCAGCCGCTCTGATTTGGCTCGCCTGATTGTCCACACACCCTAGTGAGACTCCGTTTTTGGCTGAAGGGCGAAGTCGAGTCGCCTCACCGAAACCCTTGATCGCTGTCTGTGTGGCCAATGGCCCTAGCAGTTGCATCAGTAAAATTGTTGCCATCAGCATGCCAACCAGCTTCGCATCCATACCGCTATAGAGCATCTGGGTGTTGACCAGAAGAACCAGCGCAATACTCGACATTGGCTGCAATCCGATACTGAGGAAAATACTCTCACGGGCGGTCAGACCGATACTTTTACGCGAAATCAGTACAGCCAGCATCTGCCCAGCCAGTCGTGTCAAGGCAATTAAAATAGCCTCCAGCCAGTAGTCGCGCAGGTAGGCAATATCCAATGCTGCGCCGGCAAGCACAAAAGTGATGACCAGGAATACGCGGGCATCACTGGCGATACGAATGGCAATGACCTTGCGCTCACGGTCGATGGTGCTCACCAGAATGCCAAAGATGAGCATGGGCAAAAATACTGATACGCCTAAATAAATCGCCGTCCCGACGCCTAGCACGATCGTCCCCAGAATCAGCAGATGTTGGTGCTCAGCTTGTCGCTCCAGCCTCTCGGCACCCAGCAGGACTAATCCGGCACAAGCACCACCGAGAACAATCGAGCCGATAATACTTCCCAAGGCACTACTGACTCGCGCCAATCCAGTCATTGGCTCACTGTCGGTCAGGAATGGGACGAGCAGCACTACGGCAGCAAAAGCAATGGCACCGTTGATTGCTACCATGGTGTAAAGCAAGCCAGTACGCTCGCCTTTGGCGCCCACATCACTACAGGTGGCGATGGTGATGGCCGGTGACGTGGCAACACAAAGGGCCGCCGCAAATAATGCAGAACCGGTTGAGAAGCCCCAATGGCGAAACAAGCTCAATACAAGGAAACCTGCCATCAAGGAGAGGGCGCAACCTGCCATCAAACGATTGCGGCCATTCTCCAAGTTGCTACGCGGAACCAGATAGCCCAGTTCGAAGAGAATCAGTCCAAGCGCCAGGTCGATGAAAAGCTGTGCCGATTCGATGTGCAAAAGCGTTACCCAGTTCAGTCCGCTCTGACCAACCAGAAGTCCGAACAGCACGTAGCCGGTCGTTCGTGGCAAGGAAAAAAGTTTCCTCGATACTTCCCCAGCGGCTAATCCACCCAGGGGCGTGTCCGGAATTTTGTGTAAACGGGGTGTGAGTTAAACGTTGTTCATCCGGTCTTCGAACTGGATAGTAAATCGGGTCAGTGCCGCTTTCCAATCCCGAATGGGCATGGTCCATTTCTGGCTGATGTTTCGGAGTGCCAGGTAGAACAGTTTGATCAGCGCCTCATCGCTCGGGAACGAGCCCCGGTTCTTGGTGATTTTCCGCAGGCTCATGTTCACTGATTCAATCGTATTGGTCGTGTAGATCACCTTCCGGATCTCCGGCGGGTAGTCGAAGAACGGTGTTATGCGCGACCAGTTCCGCCGCCAGGACTGGCTGATGGGCAAGTAGGCATCGTCCCATTTATCCTCGAACTCGCCGAGCATCTGCTCGGCTTCGTCGGCAGTGGCACTGGTGTATATCCGCCGAAGGTCAGCGGCAACGGCCTTACGCATTTTCCACGAGACATAGTTCAGGCTGTGCCGGACCATATGGACGACGCACAGTTGAACGGCGGCACGCGGATAGATTGCCTCAATGGCCTCTGGAAATCCCTTCAAGCCATCAACGCAGGCGATGAAGACATCCTGAACGCCTCGATTCTTCAATTCCGTGACCACTTGCAGCCAGAACTTTGCGCCTTCTGTCTGGGCGATCCACAGACCGAGGACTTCCTTCTCGCCTGCCATGTTCAGTCCGATGGCCAGATACACGGCTTTGACGCGCACGCTGCCATCCCTGACTTTGACGTGGATACAGTCGAGATAGACGATGGGGTAGATGCTGTCCAGAGGCCGTGACTGCCAGGCCTTGGCCTCTTCGATCACAGCATCTGTAACTGACGAAATCAGTGTCGGCGATACCTCGGTGCCGTACATCTCTTCCAGGTGCGATTGGATTTCGCGGACCGTCATGCCTCGGGCGTACAGCGACAGAATCTTTTCGTCGAAGCCCGTCCAGCGGGTCTGGTGCTTGGGAATCAACTGCGGCTCGAAGGTGCCGTGGCGGTCGCGGGGTATTTCTATCGGCAGTTCGCCGAACTCCCCTTTGAGCGTCTTCCTGCTCTTACCGTTGCGCGTATTGCCAGCCGGATTCTCCACCGGCTCATTCTTCCCGTGGCCGAGATGGTCGGCCATCTCCGCTTCCAAGGCCTTCTCGACCAGCAGCTTGGTGAGCTGCTTGAGCAAGCCATTCTCGCCAATCAGGTCTTCCGGCTTCCGATAGTCAGCCAACAGGCTGTCCAGCAACTCCTTCGGTACTGCTTTCTTTCCTACGGTCATCATCGCTCCTGGCAATGTGGCAGTTTCCTGCCGGGTGACCGTTTACACAAAAATTCTTACACGCTCGGAGCGTATGCCTGTAATACTCAATTGAGTATCGTTGATAGGCTATCCATTACATAACATTCGGCTTTTGAGACAGCTTCGTCCGAACAGCACTCAGTCGGTCTGAGCCACGAACGACCGCTTCGCCCAGAAACCAGCCTTACGACTACAAAGATGATGAGCGACTCTTAAGTGCACCGAAGCGACAGCCCTCACTTCGGTTTTATCGCCGAAAAGCCGTCAGAGAATTTCTGATTCCTGAAAGCTGCCAGTCGCCACTGAGTGCTTCGTGCCGCTGTCCAATGAGAGGGCCAACCGCGTTGGCACCTTACTGATCGCAAAGCTACCGAATTCTTGGAAATCTAGGATAGCCAGCGGTTGGCGAATGCTGATTGATTTTCCGCTTACGGAGCTATTGCCCGATTCCGGAAGAAGCGATGGTTCGCTCCGGTGGCGATGGTGAGAGCAACGACGAGCAGCGCAGCCGCGACGGCGAAAGTGATCTGCATGCCGTTGGCAACGGCATCCGGGGACGCCGTCGCAATATCGTTCGACGCCGATCCGAAGGCGAAGACTGCGCCCATGACGGATGCGCCAGTGATGAGCCCCAGATTGCGCGAAAGATTCAGCATGCCGGAAATAGCACCACGTTGGTCCGAGCTGACACCAGCCATGACCGCAGTGTTGTTGGCTGTTTGAAAGAAGGCATAACTGGCAGTGATGACTACGATGCAAGCGATGTAGCCCGGGATGCCGAATGTCGTCGGCAACAGGGATAGCGTGAAGGTGCCAATCACCATGCCAATGAGCCCGACGGTGGTGACGCATTGTGTACCAAGGCGGTCTGCCAAGCGCCCGGCAGGCATGGCGCTCAGTGCCGCCACCCCCGGGCCCACGGACAAGACCAGTCCAACCAGTGCTGCGTCAAGCCCGAGCGACTGAGAAAGATAGAATGGCCCGACGACCAGTGTTGCCATCATCACGGTTGAAACGAGGGCACTGGTGGCCAAGCTTGCACTTAGCTCAAGTTTCCGAAACATCGCCATTCGGATCAAGGGTGATGGGGTTCTCACTTCGGCAAATACAAAAAGGCCAGCACCGACAAAGGCGGCCAATAGCAACGCCATATTGAGCGGACCGAAACTGCCTCGCCCGACCGTCATCGCTAGCGCATAGGCGGTGAGCGTCAGGGCTAGGAGCAGCGTGCCTATTGTGTCGAAGCTGGCGCGTTCAGTTTTCGGCTTCCTTTGATCAACGGGCAGGTAACGATGTGCGAGAACAAGCGCCAGTGCTCCCAGCGGAAGGTTGATCAAGAATATTGCCCGCCAACTGAGTCCAGCGATCAGGACACCGCCAAGCGATGGACCAAGCGCAGTAGCAATTGCTGACATCGTTCCCAGCAGGCCAATAGCGCTGCCCGTTTTTTCTTTCGGTACCGTCTCGCCGACGAAGGCCATAGCGAGGGCCATCATGATGGCTGCGCCAAGGCCCTGCAGCGCACGTGCCGTGATCAGCAGCCCCAGCGTAGGCGCCACTGCGGACAAGAGCGAGGCCAGCGAGAACAATGAAATGCCGATCAACAGCAGCCTTCTGCGGCCAATCATGTCGCCAAGCCGTCCGGCGCTGACAATCAGGGTGGTGATAGCGAGCAGATAGGCGATGACGATCCACTGAACGGCCTGGAAGGAGGCGTTGAACGCCTCAGCAAAGTTTGGCAAGGCCACATTGGCGATGCTGGTGCCGAGGGACGAGAGCAATACGGATAGTGCCAGGCTGGCCAGTGCCCAACGCACCGAAGACGTCGTTTCAGCATTTCGAGAGTCCAACTCAACTTGCCATGCAATGATTGTTTTCACCATAGCCTCCTTTTATAGGCAGCGCCCCAAACGGGGCTATCTGAATCCTAGGTCTTTGTATGGCATGGCGGAAGGCGCAGCATTTGCAGGTTATTGATGCGTCCAGCGCCATATATTGAACAAATACTGCTATCGTTGTCCTATGTCGCGACCCGATCTGAACCTGCTTTTCACGCTTGATGTCTTGCTCGCCGAAGGCAGCGTGGCAGGTGCCTCTCGACGCTTGCGGCTCAGCCCTTCGGCAATGAGCCGAGCGCTGGCGCGATTGCGTGAGACGACGGGAGATCCGTTGTTGGTCAGGGCCGGGCGCGGGCTCGTTCCGACACCGCGCGCAATCGAACTGCGCGAGCGTGTCGCTCAATTGGTGCGGGATGGGGAAGCCGTTTTACGCCCCGCCGAGAAGCTCAACCTCAAACAATTGGTCCGGACCTTCACACTGCGGACCAGTGAAGGATTTGTTGAAAATTTCGGGCCGGATTTGATTGCCCGCATCGGCGACGAGGCGCCCGGCGTGCGCTTGTGCTTCGTGCAGAAACCGGACAAAGATAGCAAGCCGTTGCGCGATGGACTTATCGATCTGGAAACCGGGGTTGTGGGCCAGACGACGGCGCCGGAACTGCGAATGCAGGCATTGTTCCGGGATCATTTCATTGGTGTCGTGCGCATGGGGCACCCACTAAGCCAGAGTGAAGTCACGCCTTCCCGTTATGCGGCCGAACGGCATATCTACGTCTCGCGCCAGGGTAAGGATAAGGGGCCGATTGATGAGGGTCTGAGGGCATTCGGACTGGAACGCAAGATCGTCACCATCGTTGGTGGCTTTTCGACGGCACTGGCCCTGGCTCGGGCATCCGACCTGATCGCCAGCGTACCCGAACGACACACCGGAAACCTGCGCGCCGGCATGCATAGTTTCCCGCTTCCGATTGCCACGCCAGAAATCACGGTTTCATTGCTTTGGCACCCAAGGCTGGATGCCGATCCTGCGCATCGCTGGCTTCGTGGTCACGTCAGGGAAGTCTGCGCAGCGCTCCGCTAAGTAGCTTCGACTGAGGCGACAGAGTCGAAAGTTGCTCGCCGAATACCGGGCACTCAACACGATCAACGGGCGCACCATCAGCAGAAATTGAAACGTAACCCCGACCGACGGCTTCTGGCCGACAACTGCCATCACTCGCAATCGCTTCCCGTTTGATCAACGCAACCTGAAACGTACCGGCAGAACGACCTGTCGTGGTGCATCGGCCGGTAGCGATTGCAGCGAGCGAACGGCGCGCAGGGCGGCGTCGTCGAGTAGTGGGTGGCCGCTGCCTTGCTCGACGCGGGCGGCGCTGACTTTGCCGGCTTCGTCGATGATGATCAGGACGTGTACTTCGCCTTCCAGTCCGCGGGCAATGGCGTCGGCGGGGTAGAACTGGCCGGCGCTGTCGAGTTTCTTGAGGTGTTCGCGGACGGCCTGCGTCCATGTTTTCACGGGTTGTGCTGTTGTTTTGTCGGCGGGTTTTGGGTCGATTCTGGGTTTTGCCTTCGGGGCAGCTTCATTTTGCGGTTTAGCCGGTTCCGGCAGGCTCAGCGGCGGTGCTGCCGATGGCGCTGAGCGTGGTCGTAACTCGGCGGTGAGCGGTGCTGCGGTCGACCGGGAATTTTGGTCAAAATTGAAATCGGGTAGCAACGGCAGCAGGTGCAGTGAGAGCGACAGCGCCAGCGCTGCAAAAAGCCGGTAATCGATCCGGGTCATGAGAAAATGGGGGCTGGCCTGAGGCAATGGATAAGTAATGAAACTGACTGCAAAACGATGGTTTGCCATGATAAGCGCGATGGGGCTGTTGCTGTCGGCTTCGGTGCCCGTTTGTTCGGCTGCCGCGACCTTGCCGGACCCGGTGCGCTTTACGTTGAGCATGGAGCTGGGCGATGTCGGTCAGGCCGAAGAATGGCTCAATGCCGGCCTGCCACCCGACTTCATGGGTAGCCGGATCGGCTCGGGGCTGATGATCGGTGCCTGGGAGGGCAAGCCGGATCTGATGCGCCTTTTTCTCTCGCGGGGGGCGGACATCAACCGGATTAACGCCAATGGCGAGTCGGCCATAGCGCTGGCCGCATGGCGTGGCAATCTGGATATGGTCAAGTGGCTGCTTGACCGTGGGGCGCGCATCAACGCGCCGAAACGGCAATGGTCGGCGCTGCACTACGCGGTTTTTGCGGGGCACACAGAGATTGCCGATTTCCTGGTCGCGCAGGGGGCCGACATCAACGCCCAGAGTACCAATGGTTCCAGCGTGCTCATGATGGCCGTCTATGAGGGGCACCAGCCGCTGGCGCGCAAGCTGATGGAGCTTGGCGCCGAGCGGGCGTCGAAGAATGACTGGGGCGATGGTGCGCTGGAGTGGGCGATGCGCCACGACCGCCTGGAACTGGCGCGCATGGTGAGCAACCCGGAAGAGTTCAACATCGCGGTCAGCCAGCCCAAGGAAAAATGGGGGGCGCCGGTTCGCTCCATGCGCAGTTCGAAGGAGCTTGAGGAATTGCTCAATATGCGCGAGAAGCTCGTCGAACGTGGCATGAGCACGGATGTGATCGACAAGCGGATTGCGACGGAAAGGGTACGCGTCGTGCGTGCTGAAATGGACCGGCCGTCTCCGGCGCGGGCGGCGACCTTGGAGATTACCGCCAGTCGCAAGGCGCCTGAAACGCAGTCGGCCACGATCATTTACGATGACAAAGGCAAGGCCGTCGGTTACAAGGTGCCGCCTGCCACGTATTTCGGCATGCCGAAGATGCCGGTCAAGGGGCCGCTAAAAAAATACTGACGATGCCGGTTTTGGCCGTTCAATTGCAAATCGCGATGCGCTCATGCAGACTTCGCTGATCAACCGAGAGAGGAATGGGCATGCTTTACGTGGCGAGAGATAGCGCTGGCAGGATTTGCGAACTGCACCCCATGGCGCAGGGCGACGCCAACGAAGCCTTGCCGGCCGATCATCCCGAGGTTTTGCAGTTCATTCACGAACGCTGGCGGCAGAATGAACTCCATGAACTGGACCGCGATTTTGTCCGGGTCATCGAAGACACCATTGAACTGCTGATCGCCAAGGATCTGATCATGTTCACCGACCTGCCACCCAAGGTGCAGGAAAAGCTCTTGCGACGCAAAGAGGTACGTCAGTCTCGGCACTACGAAGGTCGCTTCGGTGCCGGTGGCGACGACATCATCCCGCTCTGATTGCGGGTTGGCGCCGGAGAGGGGCTGCCCCTCTGGCGCAGTTTCAGTTGACCGTCACCACAGCCTTGACCAGTTCGGCCAGGGTGCGCACGCCCATTTTTTCCATGACCCTTGCCCGATGGGCTTCGACAGTTTTCATGCTGATGTTCAGTTCATCGGCAATCTGCTTGTTGAGCTTGCCGGCGACGACCAGCTTCATGACTTCGCGTTCGCGCTGGGTCAGCTGATCGAGCCGGTGGCTGATCGCCCCGTTGCGCTGGCGGCGGGCCGATAGCTGGCAGTCCAGTTCAAGTGCCCGGACAATGCGCGAGAGCAGATCCTCGTTGTGGAACGGCTTCTCGATGAAATCGCAGGCGCCGCGCTGCAGCGCCGAAACCGCCATGGGTACGTCGCCGTGGCCGGTAACGAAGATGACCGGCAATTGCGATCCGAGCGAATCGAGTTTTTCCTGCAGTTCGAGGCCGCTCATTTCCGGCATCCGCACATCGAGGATCAGGCAGCCCCGCATGTCGTCGCGCCAGGCTTGTAGATAACTCTCGGCGGAGTCATAGCAGGCCACGTCGTAGCCTTCGCCCTCGAGCAGCCAGGTCATCGAGTCACGCATGGCCTCGTCGTCGTCAACGACGTAAATTATCTGCGTCCGTTCATTCATCGCCTACCTCACCATTTTCGTCATTATTTTCTTCTATCGGCACGGTGAAGTGGAACACCGTGCCCCCCTCGCGCCGTGGTTCGACCCACAGCCGTCCCTGGTGAAACTCGATGATCGACCGGCAGATTGCCAGGCCGATGCCCATGCCCTCAGCCTTGGTCGTGTAAAAGGGCGCAAAAATCTTCTCGATGTCTTCTTCGGCCAGACCATGGCCCTGGTCGGAAACCGATATCTCCAGCATGCGCTCATCGACGCGCTGGGCATGCAAGGTCAGTAGCCGGCGTGAAGCGGGCAGATCGCTCATCGCTTCGATCGCGTTCTTGAACAGGTTGAGCAGCACCTGCTCGATCATGATGCGGTCGACGACGATTTTCGGCAAATTCTCGGGCAGGTCCACGACGATTTGTGTGCCGGTACGCTGGGCATCGATGTCGGCAAAGGCACGGGTCTCGTCGACCAGTTCTTCGAGGGCGATCGGCTGCCGGTTGGGGTCGCCTTTCTTCACCATATCGCGCATGCGGCGAATGATCTTGCCGGCCCGTTCGGCCTGGTCAGACGCTTTCTGCATGGCAGCCAGCAGGTCGTCGAGCTTGTAGTTTCCTGCCCGCATGCGCTTGACGCAGCCGGCGCAGTAATTGGCGATGGCCGACAAGGGCTGGTTCAGCTCATGCGCCAGTGACGAGGCCATTTCACCCATGGTGATCAGGCGCGAGGTCTGCTCGAGGCGCTTTTGCTGCTGGAGATTGACTTCATCGACGAGCTTCTTGTCGGTGATGTCAGCGCCTATCTGGACGCGCACGGTGCGGCCATCGACCCAGCGGATGGCGCGTTCGTGCAGGTGATACCAGCGGCCGGACAGCGTGTGCTGGACCTCACCGTCGAACAGTTCGCAGGGCAGTTCATCGAGGCCGATCTGCTGCGGGTCCCGGGCCAGTGCGTCCGGCGGCGGACGGCAGGCCGCCGTCACCTGGGCCGAGTCCTGACCCACACTGTCAAAGCCGAAGATGTTCTGGAATGAGCGGTTGGCGAAAAGAATTTCGCCTGACTTCACATCGGCCACATACACCGCCGAGTCGAGGCCGTCGATGACGGTGACGAAACGCTCGTGGGCGCGTTCGAGTTCGACGCGCACCCGCTTCGGCTCGGTGATGTCGTTCATCGACGCCATCCAGCCGATCTGCTGGCCGTTGGTGCCGATCAATGGCGAGAAATAGAGGCGCACATCGAAGCGCTCGCCGCTCTTGCGCATGATGCGCATCTCGAAACCACTGGCCGGTGCGTTCCCGGCCAGTGCGGTGTCGATATTGTTCTGCAGGCGGTCGAATTCCTCTGCCGGCCAGTACGGGTAAGGCGGCTTGATGCCGACCAGTTCGCTTTCGTCGAAGCCGGTCATCCGGCAGAACGCGGCGTTGACGAAGGTGATCCGGCCCTCGAGGTCGATGGCGCGCAGGCCGGTGACCATCGATTGCGACATGGCCTGGCGGAAAGCGTAGGCGGCACGGAGCTCTTCCTCGGTTTCGGCACGATGCTTGGCATGTCGGCGCAGCTGGATCAACGTCACGGATGCGATCAGGGTCAGCACGAGAATCAGCGCTGCCGGCACGAAAGGCAGCCAGGCGCCGCCGACCCGATAGGCGACGATGTTGAGGCCGAGGCGATTGTTGGGGAGTTCGAGACTGATCTGGCCGGATACCTGGCGGTCCGTCGGCTTGACCGACGAGTTGCTCAGCAGTTCGCGATTTTGCGCGTCGACCACGGTCAGGCTATAGCGGGTGGTGAAAACGGTGGGCAGGGTTGTACGCAGGAGCGTTTCCAGCGATTGCAGGGCGATGAAGGCGCCGAGGTCGCCGCTACCGCGCTGGACGGGGTGAATGATGTCATGAGCCGTCCGCTGGGTGGCATCGCGATAGTCCTGCGAAACCACGGCACGGCGAACGCGCAGGGCTTCCTGCAGGGCGGCCAGGCGATCGCCGGAAAGTTGCTCGCCAACGAAGACGGCCGTCGATTCATTGGGCGCAACCCACTCCACCTTGCCGTCGGTATCGACCCAGATGATGGCCTGGATTTCAGGTGCCTCGCGTACATATCGGCTGGCCTTGACCTGGAAGGTTTCGTAATTCAGTTGCTTGAATTCCTGCTCACGCCCGAGTTCGGCGAGAAAGTCCTGATGCGCGTGCAGGCGATTGCCGATGGTTCGTTCCGCCCAGTGCATGTCGCCTTCCAGGGCAGAGCGTGCCGTGTCCAGTTCGCGCCATTGCAGCAGGCCGGTCAGGATCAGCATGGCCAGCGCGAAAATGCCGATGGCAAAGTAGGGGGCGAGCCATAGCCGGGCGTTTTTGGGCTGAGGAGCGGGAGGACGCATGAGCATGGGCAAATTCTTCGCTTCCCTTGTGGCATCGGCCATAGGTACTTACCCTATGTTGATGAGATAAGTGGTGATCCAGGGCACGAGCAGCGCGGTGAGCGCCCCGTTCATGCCCATGGCCAGCGCGGCGAAAGCACCACTCTGCTCATTGACCTGAAAGGCGCGCGCCGTGCCGATACCGTGCGAGGCGATGCCGATGGCAAAGCCGCGGATGGCCGGATCGCGCACCTTCATGGCGTCGAATACGAAACGTGCGCCGACAGCCCCGAGAATGCCGGTGACGATGACCAGCACGGCGGTCAGCGACGGAATGCCGCCGATGCGCTCGGCGATGCCCATCGCAATCGGTGTTGTGACCGACTTGGGGGCCAGCGAGAACTGGGTCGAGGCGCTGGCACCGAGCAGGCGGGCAACCAGCACGGCGGAGACGATGGCCGTCAGACTGCCAGCGATCAGCCCGGCGAGCACCGGCAGCAGCATGGAGCGCACGCGCCTGAACTGGGTGTAAAGCGGGATAGCCAGCGCGACGGTGGCCGGGCCGAGCAGGAAATGCACGAACTGGGCCCCGGAAAAGTAGGTTTCGTACGATGTTGCGGTCAACATCAAAAACAGCACCAAAATGAAAACGGCGATGAGCACCGGATTGGCCAGCGGATTGTTGCCGGAACGGCTGTAGAGCGCGAAGGCGGCCTGATAGGCGAGCAGCGTGATGGTTAGCCCGAGTAGCGGCGAGGCCGAGAGATAGACCCAGATCTGGCTGATTTCCTGCGTCATGGCGCCTCTTTCGAGGGGGCCGGGCTGCGCTGGCAGAGCTTCATGACCAGCGCTGTGACGACCAGCGTCGCCAGCGTGCTGACCAGCAGCGAAACGAGTAGCGGCAGCCATTCATCGGATACCCGGTGAAGATGGATCATGATGCCGGTGCCGGCCGGCACGAAGAGCAGCGAGAGGTGTTGCAGCAGATTCTGGCTGGTCGTCTGCAACTCTTCGCCGGGGCCGCCGCGCAGCACGAGCGCGACAAAGAGCATGAGCATGCCGATGACCGGACCGGGGATGGGCAGACTGAGCGAGCGGGCGAGAACTTCGCCGGCCAACTGGAAAACGAGCAGGGCAGAGAGGGCGAAAATCACGGGCAGCCTCCAGAAAGAATCAGAAGGCTGTCAGTGTATTGGCTCAGTTAAGTTTTTATAACGGGTGAAAATGTCGCTTTATCTTGTACCGCAGGTATGAAATGCCGAACCGATTGAACGCTGATCGGCTTAGGGCTCAATATTCCTTGGTGTCGCTCCACATCTCGGGACTGAAGCGGATCACCCGGTTCCGTCCGCGCTCTTTGGCCTGATAGAGCGCCACATCGGCGAACTTGACGGCTTGCCAGAAAGTTTCGCTGTCGGTCGGGAAGTCGGCAATGCCGATCGAGATCGTCTTTTGCAGCGTGATGCCGGCCACCTGAACCTGGAGATTTTCGACGGCAAGGCGGATTTTTTCGGCCACATTGTCTGCCGCCACACCCTCGCTATCAATCAGGATGATCAGGAATTCCTCGCCGCCGTAGCGAATGACGAGGTCGGAGGCGCGCACCGACTGGGTGAGCAGCGAGGAGAGCGCCTTGAGAACGGCATCGCCGGCATCGTGGCCATAGGTGTCGTTGACCATCTTGAAATAGTCGAGGTCGAGCATCAGGATGGCCG
This sequence comes from Betaproteobacteria bacterium, assembly GCA_016705475.1. Lineage (GTDB taxonomy): Bacteria > Pseudomonadota > Gammaproteobacteria > Burkholderiales > Rhodocyclaceae > Azonexus. The sequence goes on from JADIYD010000009.1 coordinate 167,347, forward strand.
CTTGGGTGCGCTTGCGCTGCACGCTGGCTACCAGCGTCTCGACGTATTCTTCAAGGAAGCGGCGATTGTTCAGGCCGGTCATCGGATCGCGTAGCGTGGCATCGCGCAGGTTTTCCATGAGCCGCTTGGTTTCAAGCACAGGGGCTGCTTCGCGCAGGTAGACGTTGATGTAGGGAGCGCTGGTCAGCAGTTCTGCTGCTTTTTCAGGGGGCGCCAGCAACTGAACGACGCTGCCGACGGCGCCGGATTGAATGATCGGGAAGCAGAGATGGCGCCGCTCGCCGAGTTCGGCCGGCGGTCGGAACGAGTAGCAGATTTCCGGGTTGGTGATGCTGTCGACGAGATGGCCGGTGCGGCGAACACGGCAGGCTTCGGGGCGAATCAGAATCTGCGGGTCGCACCAGCGACAGGTGTCGGCAATTTCACCATCGACCATGATGGTCTTCATTTGCTTCTTGTTGCTGCTCACTTCATACAGCGAGAACTCCTTCTGCTTGAATTCTTGCTGCAGGGCAATGGACAGGCGCTGATAGATCTCGATCTTGACTTCATCTTCCTCGATGGCCTGCTTGAAGTGCGCGGCCCTGGTCAGGCTTTCCACCATGTCGATGGTCGCCGTCAGCTGATTTTCGTCCGGTGCAGGCGTCCGGTCGGTGAGACGGGCGACATTGCTCCCGATCCGGTTCAGGCCGTCATCGAGAAAAACGAGCAATCGGTTCATGTCGCCGGCGATCTGGCCGATTTCATCGTTGGTCTTCTTGTCTACCTTGGCCTTGAAATCGCCGCGCAAGGCGCGCTGCACGGCTTCTTCAACCGCATTGGCGGTTTCCGAAATGGGCCGTAGCAGGCGGCGCAGAAGAAAAACGAGGAGGAGGGCAAAAATGGCGACCACCGCACCAATGCCTGCGACGGTGATCAAGGCCTTTTCCCGCAGCGCTTCGATCGACATGCTCATGCTGACGGCACCGAGCACGGCACCTTCGCTGACCTGATGGCACTGCAGGCAGTTCGGGTTGCCGCTGGCGGTGGCGATGTAGGGAATTATGCCGCGGAAGATGGTCTCGCCCCCCTCTTTGATTACCTCGAAACGGGGCTTTCCTTCTTGGAGAACCTGGCGCTCAAGGTCGTCTGCCGCCGCTTCCTGGCTGAGCCCCTTGCCAAACTGCTTTTCGACTTCCGGCGAGCGGATGACCCGCGCCGATTTCAGTCCCTGAACCTCGACCAGACGGCGCAAAAAATTCTCGCGCTTGTCGATCACGCCATTGATCATCGATTCCGTCAGATGAACCCGGACAATCTCGCCGGCGGTCCGGATATGATCCGTTGCCGATGCAATCGAGAATGTTCTGAATGCATACAGACTGATGGCCAGCAGAACCGCCAGCAATCCAGAAAAAATGCTGATGAAAAAGAAAGTGACTTTTGCGTTGAGGTTCACGGCGCTGTTTTCCACAAGGGCAAAATTGGCTGAGCGCGATTATGACTTAAGGCCTGTGCTTGGCCATTGTGGCCAATCCGTTTTGATCAGGAGATTGATGCTTGTTTGATCAAGGTCAACCTGTGGGGCAGGGTGGGGTGTCCAAGGTGTTGAATATAATGAAATAATTATGCGGCGGGTTTCGTTTTTGGCTGTTTTTTCCGGTTGACCGTGGAAGTCGGGAACGGGAGTGACATAATCAGCTTTGCTGACCAATGCTTCAAGCATCGACTGAGTTTGAGATACTCCCTGTTCCTCTCAAGGCAGGCTTCGTGAGGGAGGTTTCCTGAAACATTTTCGCCGACCCTGGGTTGTCATTCTGGTGGCTGCCAATTTGCTGGTAGCTATGCTGGTCGCGCTTTATCTGGCTCAGGCTTATCGCGTCGCCGAAACTGAAGCGCAAATCCAGACAAAGAACCTGGTTTCCTTGGTGCGCGTCAACTTTGATGCCTTGATTGACGAAATCGACATTGCCCTGCGCACCCTGGCGGCTGAGCCGGTCACCGGTCCGGAATCCGAAGTGCGGCGCCTGAAATTGATCGATGCCATCGTCAGGGAAGATGCCGAATTCCGAACGCTGGTCATCACGGATGCTACAGGTAAATTTGCGGGTGGAAAGCTGCCGTCTGATGGCAAGACTTTCACTGTAGATGGCCGCGAGTATTTTGATTATTTGCGCAAGACGCCAGACGCACGGATGATCATTTCGGGGCCTGTTCAGGGCCGCTCCAATGGCAAATGGTCTCTGGTATTTGCCCGGCGCCTGAATGATTCCAACGGGCACTTTGCCGGCATGGTCTTATCGGGTTATGCGGTCGAGAGAATCGCGCAATCTTTCGCAAAACTGAATCTTGAGTCATCCCATGTGATCGGTATCGTCAAGGAGGATCGCACCATCGTGCTTGTGCATCCCGCCAATCCCGACTTCAAGGTTGGTTCGCAAGGTGTCTCGCCCATTCTTGAGCAGTTGATGGCGAGCAACGCCCGGCAAGGGTTCATTGAACGCACCGGCAATGGCACGATGGATGGTGTTGATCGCATGGTCGCCCATGAAAGGACGACAAACGGGCAATTTCACGTGCATGTCTCAAAACGTCTGGATCTGGTGTTTGCTGCGGTCGACCGCCAGAGAGTCGCTTTTTTGGCCATGGTCTTGGTGCTGATGCTTGCCTCGGCCTATTTTGCCCGGCGAACCTTGCTGGCCGAACAGCGGATGCAGGTGAGCGAAAAGCGCTTTCAGGTTCTGGTCGAAAACATGCCGGGTATTGTTTACCTGTGTGACATCGAGGCGCCTTGGCAGATGCATTATTTCAAGGGAGAAGTGGCCGAGCTGACGGGCTATGCCACCGATGATTTCCTCAGTGGACGGGTGAAGTATGGTGATCTGGTGGTGGCGGAAGATTTGCCATTGGTTATCGCTGCCGTTCACCACGGCGTCGAAAATCGACAGCAGTTTGTTATCGAATACCGTATTCGCCGGGTGGACGGCGAAATTCGCTGGGTGTACGAGCAAGGGCAGGGGATCAGCGGGGCGGATGGCCGGGTGCAGAATCTTGAGGGCGTCATCATCGATGTTTCGGCCCGCAAACTGGCAGACGAAGCGCTGATGGATTACAAGAAGCACCTTGAGGCAAAGGTCGACGAGCGAACGGCCGAGTTGATCACGGCCAAGAATCTTGCAGAAGCGGCAAATCGGGCCAAGACTATTTTTTTGGCCAACATGAGCCACGAATTGCGTACGCCGATGAACGGCATCATCGGCATGATTGCCCTGGCCAAGCGCGAGATGGCCAGTGCCAAGGGCTTGGACAAACTGGGCAAGGCAGACCACGCGGCGCATCACCTCTTGCTGGTCATCAACGATATCCTCGATCTGACTAAAATCGAAGCAGATCGTCTGGTCATCGAGGCAGTCCCGTTTGACCTGGGGTCAGTGCTGAATCAGTTCATCGATGAGTTTGGTGACATGGCTAAAGCCAAAGGGCTCACGCTGCGGGTTGATCTGGGCACTGACCTGCCAAACAGAACATTTGTCGGTGATCCCGTTCGCCTTGGACAGATCCTCACCAATCTGATCGGTAACGCGATCAAATTCAGTGAACACGGTGATATTTTGCTGCGTATCCGGGCCGTAGAGGAGGGTGCGGACTGGATGAGGCTTCGCGTTGAGGTCGTCGACCAGGGTATCGGTATTTCCGAGGATGATCAGAAGCGATTGTTTGTGCCATTTGAACAGAGCGACGGATCAATGACCCGAAAATTCGGTGGTACCGGATTGGGCCTGGCCATCGCGAAGCGGCTCGCCGAGATGATGGACGGAGAAGTGGGCGTCACCAGTGCGCCCGGAGCCGGCAGTACCTTCCGGGTTACCCTCAGGTTGCGGCTCTCGGCCTGAATTTGCGCAGTGCCCAACGATTTCTTCTGAATAAGATCGCCTTGGGTTTCAAGCTGAAAATCCGGTTGACCGTGGCAGTCAGGGATGCTGCGGGGTTTTCGCCTCCCTGAACGAAAAACGCCGGGTTTTCCCGGCGTTTTGGTCACTCTCTGCGTCAATCTGGCGCTTATTCCATCGCTTCGTACAGCGGCAGGGTCAGGAACTCCGGGTATTCCGGGGTCAGCGACATCTCGTCGAAAATGACGGCAGCCTTGTCGTAGCTGGCGGTGTCTTCGCCCTGGGCACTGACGAATGCCTTCACCTTGGTCAGCTCTTCGGCGATCATCGGGCGGACCATTTCAACGGTGACCTTGCGGCCATCATCCAGAATGCCCTTCGGCGAAACAACCCACTGCCACACCTGCGAGCGGGAGATTTCGGCGGTGGCCGCATCTTCCATGAGGTTGTGGATGGGCACGCAGCCATTGCCGGCCAGCCAGGAGCCGAGGTAATGGATACCGACGTTGATGTTGTTGCGCAGGCCGGCTTCGGTGATCGGCTGTTCCGGCTGGAAGTCCAGCCACTGGGCCGGGCCGAAGTTGCCTTCAACCTGCTTTTCCCACTGGTTCGGCTTGTCGCCGAGGACCTTGACGAACTCTTCCATGGCGATCGGCACGAGGCCCGGGTGGGCCACCCAGCCGCCGTCGAAGCCGTCGTTGGCGTCGCGTGTCTTGTCGTGGCGGATGCCGGCCAGCGCCTTTTCGTTGGCGACCGGGTCGTTCTTGATCGGGATCAGGGCCGACATGCCGCCCATGGCCGGGGCGCCGCGCTTGTGGCAAGCCTGCACCAAGGCGAGGGCGTAGCCGCGCATGAAGGGCACTTCCATGGTGATGGCGCTGCGCTGGGCCAGGCAGAAGTCCTTGTTCTTTTTGAACTTCTTGATGCACGAGAAGATGTAGTCCCAGCGACCAGCATTGAGGCCGGAAGAGTGGTTGCGCAGCTCATACAGGATTTCTTCCATCTCGAAAGTGGCGAGGATGGTTTCGATCAGCACGGTGGCCTTGATGGTGCCTTGCGGCAGGCCGATGTGGTCCTGGGCCATGACGAAGGCGTCGTTCCACAGGCGGGCTTCGAGGTGGCTTTCCATCTTCGGCAGGTAGTAGAACGGGCCGGCGCCGCGGGCGATCTGCTCCTTCGCGTTGTGGAAGAAGACGAGGCCGAAATCGAACAGGCCGCCGGAAACGCGCTGACCATCGACCAGCATGTGCTTTTCGTCAAGGTGCCAGCCGCGCGGACGAATCTGCAGGGTGGCGATCTGGTCGTTGAGCTTGTATTCCTTGCCGGCTTCGTTCTTGAACGACAGTTCCCGGCGGATAGCCTTGTACAGGTTCATCTGGCCGACGATCTGGTTGTCCCAGTTCGGCGAATTGGAATCCTCGAAGTCAGTCATGTAGGAATCAGCGCCGGAGTTGAAGGCGTTGATGATCATCTTGGCTTCGACCGGGCCGGTGATTTCGGTGCGGCGGCGCTCCAGTGCCTTGGGCAGGGCAGCAATCTTCCAGTCGCCTTCGCGGATATGCTTGGTTTCCGGCAGGAAGTCGGGCATTTCGCCGGCGTCGATGCGGGCCTGGCGTGCTACGCGGGCCTTCAGCAGTTCCTGGCGACGGGCTTCGAAGGCGCGGTGCAGCTTGGCGACCAGTTCGAGGGCTTCGAAGGTGAGAACGGATTCGTAACCCGGCTTGATCGGTCCGGTGATTTGCACGCCTTGGGGCAGGTTGAGGGCCATGAGGAACTCCTGAGTGAAGGATAAATGGATGTTGCGCTGCAGCGAATTTTAAGACTCTTCTATAAGACTTGAAAGACGGATAGAATCAATTCATCTTTTACTTAGAGTATCAAATGGACCGCCTGAAACAGATTGAAGCCTTCGTTTCGGCCGCTACTCGGGGCAGTCTCTCCGCGGCGGCACGGGTCGAGGGGGTCACGCCGGCGATTATCGGGAGGCGGCTCGATGCGCTCGAAGCGCGGCTCGGCGTCAAATTACTGCTGCGCACCACACGCAAGCTGACGATTACGTTTGAGGGCCAAGCCTTCCTTGAGGACTGCCAGAAGTCGCTCAACGATCTGGCCAATGCCGAGGCGGCGGTGTCGTTAGGCAGCGTGAAGGCCAGTGGCCAGCTGCGTATTTCGGCGCCATCGGGATTCGGGCGACAGCACGTCGCGCCGCTGGTCGGCGATTTCATGCTGGCCAACCCGGAAGTCCGGGTCAATCTGAACCTGAGCGACCGCCTGGTCGATCTGGTCAATGAAAACATCGACTGCGCCATCCGCATCGGCGAATTGACCGACTCCAGCCTGATCAGCGTCCGCCTCGGCGAAATGCGCCGCATGGTCGTCGCCAGCCCGGCCTATCTGGTCGCCCACGGCGTGCCGCGCGAGCCGGTCGATCTCGTGACGCACGAGTGCCTTTCGCTCGGCCAGCAGCGCGGCTGGGTGTTCCGTAATCCGGAGAGCGAGCAGGTCGACACCATCAAGGTTGGCGGCAGTTTCGAATGCAATGATGGTGCAGTGCTGCACGAATGGGCGCTGGCCGGTCGTGGTCTGGCCTGGCGCTCGTTGTGGGAGGTCGGCCAGGATCTCAAGGAAGGCCGGCTGACCTCGGTACTCGACGCATGGCAGGCACCGCCCATGGGTATCTACGCCGTTTTTCCCCAGCGCAAGCATCTTCCGCTGCGGGTGCGCTTGTTCATTGACCTGCTCAAGGAAACCTACAGCCGGCCGAGCTACTGGGAATTGCGCTGAGATCGCCATGAAAACACCTGTCTACCGTGGCCTTGGCGTGCTTTGTGTCGTGCTCGGTGTGATTGGCGCTGTCCTGCCCCTGTTACCGACAACACCGTTTCTTATCCTGGCCGCCTATTTTTTCGCGCGCTCGCATCCGGAGTGGGAAGCCAGGCTGCTGGCACACCCGACTGCCGGCCCGGCCATCCGCGCCTGGCGCGACCATGGCGCCATTCCGCGGGTTGCCAAGCGACTGGCAACGGTTCTCATGGCGATCAGTGCCATCGGTGGCTGGTTTGGTCTGCCGGAGCCCTGGTGCTATGTGCCGCTGGCGGTCTCAGTCGTCGTGTTGAGCTGGATGTGGACGCGGCCGTCAGTTTGAACATCTGAATTTTGGCCATTTTTTCCGGTTGACCGCAGCAGGCACGGCTGAACGCCGAAAAGGCGTCGCAGAAACGGAAAAGGCCGACACCTTGTGAGTGTCGGCCTTCGTTTGCCACCCGGTCGGGTGGCAATTCAAAGCGGTGCGCTTCTTAGTGGAACTGTTCTTCTTCGGTCGAGCCGGTCAGCGCGGTAACGCTGGACTTGCCACCCTGGATCACGGTGGTGATGTCGTCGAAGTAACCGGTACCGACTTCCTGCTGGTGCGAGACGAAGGTGTAGCCACGGTCACGAGCTGCGAATTCCGGCTCCTGAACCTTCTCGACGTAGGCCGACATGCCGCGGGCAACGTAGTCCTGGGCCAGGTCGAACATGTGGTACCACATGTTGTGAATGCCAGCCAGGGTGATGAACTGGTACTTGTAGCCCATGGCGCCGAGTTCCTTCTGGAATTTGGCAATGGTGGCGTCGTCCAGGTTCTTCTTCCAGTTGAAGGAAGGCGAGCAGTTGTAGGCCAGCATCTTGCCCGGGTGAACCTTATGCACAGCTTCAGCGAACTTGCGAGCAAATTCCAGATCCGGCGTGCCGGTTTCGCACCACACCAGGTCGGCGTACTCAGCGTAAGCGATAGCGCGGGAGATAGCCTGGTCCAAACCCTTCTTGGTCTTGTAGAAGCCTTCAGCAGTACGCTCGCCGGTCAGGAACGGCTTGTCGTTCTCGTCGTAGTCGGAGGTCAGCAGGTCAGCAGCTTCAGCATCGGTACGGGCGATAACCAGGGTCGGCACGCCATAGACGTCGGCAGCCATACGGGCAGCGATCAGCTTCTGGCAGGCTTCGGCGGTCGGAACCAGAACCTTGCCACCCATGTGGCCGCACTTCTTGACGGAAGCCAGCTGGTCTTCCCAATGCACGCCAGCAGCGCCGGAACGGATCATGGCCTTCATCAGTTCGTAGGCGTTCAGCACGCCGCCGAAACCGGCTTCAGCATCGGCAACGATAGGCAAATGGTAGTCAACGTGGCCAGCATCGCCCTTGTTGATGTTCTTGGACCACTGGATTTCGTCAGCACGGTTGAAAGCGTTGTTGATGCGCTCGACAACCTTCGGCACGGAGTCAACCGGGTACAGGGACTGGTCCGGGTACATGGCGGCGTATTCGTTGTTGTCAGCAGCAACTTGCCAGCCGGACAGGTAGATGGCCTTGATGCCAGCCTTGGCTTGCTGAACGGCTTGACCGCCGGTCAGGGCGCCCAGGCAGTTAACGTAGGGGGTGTTGTTGACCAGATCCCACAGCTTTTCGGCACCGCGACGGGCCAGGGTGTGCTCGACCTGGAAAGAACCGCGCAGGCGGACGACGTCAGCAGCGGAGTAGCCGCGCTTGATGCCCTTCCAGCGGGGGTTTTCAGCCCAGTCTTTTTCGAGGGCGGCGATTTGCTGTTCGCGAGTGCTCATGTGAATTCCTCAGGTAAATTGATTAGGGGGTTTCGGCAAAGACCGAGTCGCTATGTTGCAGTGGCGATGGAAGAAAGTATAGTGATTTTTTTGCGGGGCAGCAACAGTCTTATATAAGACATAAGACATTTTATTTTTCAATAAAAACAGTGTGTTGATCTTGATTTTTCACGATGCAAAACGCTCTTTGTTTTTATGAAATGAAATTGCGCTGCGTCAGCACAAAGTTTTGCTGCTGACCAGAACGCCATCCTCGTCGGCGTACACGTACTCGCCTGGGTTGAAGGTCACGCCGCCAAAGGTGACGGCGATATTCTTGTCGCCGACCCCCTTTTTGATGCTCTTTTGCGGGTGGGTGTTCAAGGCGCGGACACCGATGTCGATGCCGTTGATGTCGCCCGAATCGCGGATGCAGCCATAGACCACTGCGCCTTCCCAGCCGTTTTTGGCCGCCAGGATGGCGAGCTGATCGCCGACCAGGGCGCAGCGCAAGGAACCGCCGCCGTCAATGACGAGGACCTTGCCCTTGCCGTCCTCGGCAAAGGCTTCGCGGACCAGCGAGTTGTCCTCAAAAATCTTCAGCGTGACGATTTCGCCCGAAAAGCTCGTGCGGCCGCCATAACGCTGGAACATCGGGGCGACGACGCGCACGGTCTTGCCCAGTTCGGTTTCAAATTCATCGCAAAGGTCAGGGGTCTTGAAGGTCATGTTGGAGTCCTTGAAATAAAAAAGCCGTGCAATCTTGCACGGCTTTCGGGGTGGATGGCAATCGCTCAGACGGTGGCTTCTGTTTTTTCTTCCTCGAAATTGAGTTTGATTTTGCCATCCTTGTCGAGGTCGACCGTGACACGGCCACCACTGGCCAACTTGCCGAACAGCAACTCGTCGGCCAGTGCCGAGCGGATGGTGTCCTGGATCAACCGGGCCATCGGCCGGGCGCCCATCAGAGGGTCGAAGCCTTTCTCGGCGAGCAGCTCCTTCACGGCATCGGTGAAATGCGCTTCCACTTTTTTCTCGTGCAACTGTTCCTCCAGCTGCATGAGGAATTTGTCGACGACGCGCAAGATGACCTCGTGGTCGAGCGGAGCAAAGGAAATCGTCGAATCGAGACGATTGCGGAATTCCGGGGTAAACAGGCGCTTGATCTCCACCATCTCGTCGCCGGTCTGACGCGAATTGGTGAATCCCATGTTCGACTTCTGCAGGTCGGCAGCGCCGGCGTTGGTCGTCATGATGATCACCACGTTGCGGAAATCCGACTTGCGCCCGTTGTTGTCGGTCAGCGTGCCGTGATCCATGACCTGCAACAGGATGTTGAAGATGTCCGGATGGGCCTTCTCGATTTCATCGAGGAGCAGCACGCAATACGGCTTCTTGGTTACCGCCTCGGTGAGCAGGCCGCCCTGTTCGAAGCCAACATAACCCGGCGGCGCGCCGATCAGGCGGGACACCGCGTGGCGCTCCATGTATTCGCTCATGTCGAAACGAAGTAGTTCAACGCCCAAACAGTAAGCCAGTTGCTTGGCAACCTCGGTTTTGCCGACGCCGGTCGGGCCGCTGAACAGGAAGGAGCCGATTGGCTTGCCTGGATTGCCCAAGCCAGAACGGGCCATCTTGATGGCCTTGGCCAGTGCATCGATGGCCTTGTCCTGACCGAAGACGACAGCCTTGAGGTCACGGTCGAGATTCTTCAGCGCACCGCGGTCGTCGAGCGTGACGTGCTGCGACGGGATGCGGGCGATCTTGGCGACGATCTCCTCGATGTCCGTTTTGTTGATGACTTTTTTCTGCTTCGATTTCGGCAGGATACGCTGCGCTGCACCAGCCTCGTCGATGACGTCGATCGCCTTGTCCGGCAGGTGGCGGTCAGTGATATATCGGGCAGCCAGTTCGGCGGCCGACGTGATTGCCGTGGCCGAGTACTTGATGCCATGGTGCGCCTCGAAACGCGCTTTGAGGCCCTTGAGGATTTCGACGGTTTCAGCAACCGACGGCTCATTGACGTCGATCTTCTGGAAGCGACGGGAAAGCGCACTGTCCTTCTCGAAAATGCCACGGAACTCGGTGTAGGTCGTCGCCCCGATGCACTTCAGTTGTCCGGACGACAAGGCCGGCTTGAGCAGGTTGGATGCATCCAGCGTTCCGCCCGAAGCCGAGCCGGCACCGATCAGGGTGTGTATTTCGTCGATGAACAGGATCGCGTGCGGGTTGTCCTGCAAGGCCTTGAGGACACCTTTCAGGCGCTGCTCGAAGTCACCACGATATTTGGTGCCGGCCAGCAGGGAACCCATGTCCAGCGAATAGACATTGGCTTTGGCTAGAATTTCCGGCACATCGCCTTCGACGACCTTGCGTGCCAGACCTTCGGCGATGGCCGTTTTGCCGACACCGGCTTCGCCGACTAGCAACGGGTTGTTCTTGCGGCGGCGGCACAGCGTCTGGATAACACGCTCCAATTCCTTGTCGCGACCAATCAGCGGGTCGATCTTGCCCTGCAATGCCAGGGCATTGAGGTTGATCGTGTATTGCTCCAGTGGTCCGGCTTCGCCCTTTTCGCCGTCGGTTTCAACTTCACTCTCCGGTGCGGCCTTGGCTTGCTGCGGCACCTTGCTGATGCCGTGCGATATGTAATTCACCACATCGAGACGGGTCACGCCCTGTTTTTGAAGGAAATAGACCGCATGCGAATCCTTCTCTCCGTAGATGGCGACGAGGACGTTGGCACCATTGACCTCCTTCTTGCCCGAAGACTGCACGTGCAGGATGGCGCGCTGGATGACGCGCTGGAAGCCAAGCGTCGGCTGCGTGTCGATGTCGTCCTCGCCGGACACGGTCGGCGTGTGCTCGTCGATGAAATTGGTCAGGTCCTTGCGCAGCGTGTCGGTCTTGGCGCCACAGGAGCGCAGGGCCTCGGCTGCCGATGGGTTGTCGATCAGCGCCAGTAGCAAATGTTCGACAGTAATGAACTCGTGGCGTTTTTGACGCGCCTCGACGAAGGCCATGTGCAGGCTGACTTCGAGTTCCTGGGCAATCATCAGTTTTCCTCCATGATGCAGGCAAGCGGGTGCTGGTGCTGGCGTGCGAATGCAATGACCTGTTCAACTTTGGTTGCAGCAATATCCCGCGGGAAAATCCCGCAGACGCCGCGACCCTCGTTGTGAACTTTGAGCATGATTTGCGTTGCTTGTTCAGTATCCAGAGAAAAAAACCGCTGCAGAACGGTGATCACGAATTCCATCGGCGTGTAATCGTCGTTCAACAACAGAACCTTAAACATCTTCGGCGGACCCAGCTTGCTGCGCTGTGTCGCTAGTTGCCCGCCTTCCTGTGCCTTTGTAGCCATGCGTTCGATTTTATACAGTCCGTCTTAATCTGCAATATAAAACATTGGGGCGATTTGGCCGATTTCCAGAGCAGGAGGGTGATTTGCCGTGCCTTGAATTGCTGCGGCGCCGCATCGAAACTTGTTGACGATAAAATTCGAATGGCGTAGAAAGCAATCGTGTTTGGCTTCAAGATGTATCGAGGTTGCTGCAATGCACCGGGTCGCTGAGTTCAAACAGGGAGTCGGGGAGACCCGTAAATTTGTTCGTCTTTTGTAAGAAAGTTGCAAACATGGCAATCGGTACAGTCAAGTGGTTCAATGATTCCAAGGGTTTTGGCTTTATCACTCCTGATGATGGCAGCGAAGATCTCTTCGCACATTTCTCCGCCATCAACATGAATGGTTTCAAGACTCTGAAGGAAGGCCAGAAAGTTTCCTTCGACGTCGTGCAAGGCCCCAAGGGCAAGCAGGCTTCCAATATCCAGAGCACCTAAGCTCCGGGTAACCGCACGTTAAAAAGCCCGTCTGATTTCAGACGGGCTTTTTCTTTGATGGCGCAAAAAGAGCTCAGGCGACGGTTATTTCGTCCTGACGCCGGTCGCCACTGTTGTCTACCCAGGCCACCGTCAGCTTGTCCCCGGATTTGATGCCACGCGCCTTGAAGGTGAATAGCGGGTTTTTCGAAATGGACGTGTTCAATTGTCCGTCGATGATCGGTTTTCCGTTCAGGTTGACTGTGAAGGTCTGGATGAAGTGCATCGGCAGGCTTTGCCCCTTGTCGTCCTTGCGCTGCCCGGTTTCCATCGGGTGTTGCATGAGGATGCGAATGTCGGTGATTTCGCCTTGGTTCTGGGCGCGAATCTTGATCTGATCTGCCATGTTCAGCCTCCACATCCGCCAAGCGTTACCTTGATCTCGCGGAAGGCAACGTAGGACTTACCATCGGTTGTTTTTACCACGGCTCGGAGGCGTGTGGATTCGGCCATTTTTAGCTGGGCTTTCACGTAAGGCAGGACCGGGCCGGAGAATTCGAAGACAGAACTTAGTGGCATCGGATTCTTGTCGGCGAAGATGGCGATGCTGCGCGTGCTGGCAATGTTGCTGGTGATCTCGACTTCCACCTTGGCGCCATTTTCTGCGATCTCCGGGGCGTTGATCACGATGTCGCGCGATTCGGCCGTATTGGCACTGCCGTAGGCTTTCAGTGCGTCACTGGCGCTGCGGGCGGTGAATGCGTTTTTGTTCCATTCGGCGGCAAGGACGCGGGTTGGCATGAGTAGCCCGCTGCCGATCAAGGGCGCCAAAAGCGCGGCCGAGGCGCCGCTTTTAAGGAATTTTCTGCGTAGTTCTGACATGTTGAGTTGCGGATAAGTTATTCGGCGACCCAATGGCCGGATTTGCCGCCGGATTTCTCCAGCAGACGGACGTTTTCGATGCGCATGCCGCGGTCGACGGCCTTGCACATGTCGTAAATGGTGAGCAGGCCTATCGATGTTGCGGTCAAGGCTTCCATTTCGACACCGGTTCGACCAAAACATTCAGCGACGACTTCGCAGTGAACGGCATGTTGGGATTCGTCGATCGAAAAATCGGCGGTGACACGGGTCAGGGCGATGGGGTGGCAAAGAGGGATGAGGTCGCCTGTGCGTTTCGAGGCCTGAATTGCGGCGATGCGGGCGATGCCCAGCACGTCGCCTTTCTTGGCAGAGCCGGCGCGAATAAGTGCCAGCGTTTCAGGTTTCATGAAGATGCTGCCGGCCGCGCGGGCGACACGAGCGGTTTCGGTCTTGGCGCCGACGTCGACCATATGGGCCTGGCCGGCGCTGTCGAAATGAGTCAGAGTCTGGTTAGTCACGGGATTTACGTTTGGTTACGATGGGCCGGAATGGCGATTTCTAGGCTGCGGTATCATAGCACCATGCACCTGAGCCAACGTTTCATCGCCGCCCTTCTCGCCTGCACGCTGGCCTTGCAGCCTGTCGCGGCCGATGAATTGCCCGAGTTGGGGGATGCTGCCAGCAATGATCTGTCGCTGAGCACCGAGAAGAAAATCGGCCAGCAGATCATGCATGAGATTCGCTGGCGCGAACCATCGTATCTCGATGATGCCGATGTCGAGGCCTATCTGAACCAGTTGGGGGGGCGTCTCGCTGCGGTCAGCAACGACCCCGGGTTCGGTTTTTATTTTTTTCCGATCAATGATCGCAATATCAACGCCTTCGCCATGCCGGGTGGCTACATCGGGATGCACACCGGGCTGATTGTCTCGGCGCAGACGGAGTCGGAGCTGGCTGGCGTTCTGGCGCACGAAATAGCCCATGTTACCCAGCGCCACATCGCTCGCCAGGTATTTCAGTCAAAGAAGATCGGCACGGCTTCGCTGGTTGCGATGGGGCTGGCCTTGCTGGCTGCACGCTCTAGCGGTCAGATGGCCGGTGCGGCGATAGCGACGACACAGGCGGGGGCGATATCGGCACAGTTGGCGTTTTCACGGGATTTCGAGCGGGAGGCTGACCGGCAGGGTTTCGATATTCTGCGCAAGGCGGGTTTCGATGTGCGCGGCATGGGGGTGTTTTTCGAGCGCCTGCAAAAGGCTGTTCGCCTTTATGAGAACAATGCGACGGCTTATCTGCGTACTCACCCGCTGACCGGCGAGCGACTGACTGACATGCAGAACCGCGAGCAAGGGGTGCCCTATCGTCAGGTCGCTGATAGCATCGATTTTCAGCTGGTGCGTGCCAAGGTGCGGGCCATGGACGGGACGCCCGGCGACGCGGTCAAGGATCTGGACAAGTTGCTGCGTGAGCGGAAATTTGCGTCGGAACCGGCTATTCGTTTTGGCCTGGCCTTTGCACTTTATCGAAACCGCGACTGGAATGGCGCTGAGCGGGAGATTGAAACCATTCGCCGCCTCAAGGTATCCGCACCGATGCTGGAGCATCTGCGGGCGGATATCCGGATTGCCCAGGGTGATGCCGCAGCTGGGCTGACGGTCTATCGCGATGCAATGGTGCGCTTCCCGCTCAATCTTGGCTTGCTCTATGGCTATGGTGGCGCCTTGCTCGGTACGCGGCGCTACGATGAGGCCCTCCGTTTCGCCGAGGCACAACTGGGAAATTACCCCGGCGATATTCGCCTGCACCGAATGCGTGCTGAAAGCTACGCCGGGCTCGGACGGAGGGCGATGCAGCATCGTGCACTGGCCGAGGCATTTGCCTTGCAGGGCCAGACAGCGGGTGCGATCGAGCAACTGGAGCAGGCGCAAAAAGCCGGTGATGCCAATTTTTTCGAGATGTCGTCGATTGACGCGCGTTTGCGCGAACTGAGGCAGCGCTTGATCGATGAACTGAAGGAAAAGCGCAATTATTAGAGGTAAAATCGTACTTCTAATCCTTTTGGCCGAATGAACATGGAATTTAATCGCGATCTCGACGTAAAAGGGCTGAACTGCCCCTTGCCCATCCTGCGCACCAAGAAGACGCTTGCCGAGATGGAATCAGGTCAGGTTCTGCGCGTGCTGGCGACCGATCCCGGATCCCTCAAGGATTTTCCCGCTTTTGCCAAGCAGACAGGTAATGAACTGCTGGCGCAAAAAGAAGAAAATCGCGTCTTCGAGTATTACCTGAAGCGCAAATAAGCCCTGAATTCACCGCATTTTTTGAAGACAGGCGGGCGCCGGCAGGCGAACCCGCCGCTTGGCGTTTTGATGGATTGATCGACTGCCTCGAGGTCCGCGATGCGGCCGCGCTGGAAGTGGTGTTGCGGACCTTGCAGGATGACCCGCAGTGGACGGTTGTCGCTCTCGAATACGAACTGGGCTATCTGCTTGAGCCCAAGTCGGCCCCTGCCGGGTGGAAGCCCGGATCCAGACCGCTGGCCAGGTTCTGGCGCTTCTCGCAACGGATTTCGCTGACGGCGGACGAGGCAGTGCTCTGGTTGGCGCAGCGTGGCAATGCGTGCGCTGGCATTGGCGGTCTGCAGCCGAGCATCGACACAGAAACCTACACTTCCACGGTCAACCGGATAAAACGGCTGATTTTTGAAGGCGACTGTTATCAGGTCAATTTCACCTTCCCGCTCGAATTTGACTGGTTCGGTTCGCCGCTGGCGCTTTACAGCAGATTGCGCGAGCAGCAGCCGGTTCGCTATGGCGGGTTCGTTGGCGATGCACGGCATGGCCTCGTTTCCTTGTCGCCGGAACTGTTTCTCGAACGGAGTGGCGATCGGCTGCGAACGAAGCCGATGAAGGGCACGGCACCACGTAGTGCGCCGCCGGAGCAGCTTCGCGATTCTGCAAAGGATTGTGCGGAAAACCTGATGATTGTTGACCTGCTGCGCAACGACCTTGGCCGCGTTGCCGACAAGGGGAGCGTGGTTGTCGACCGGCTGTTCGATATCGAGGAATACCCGACGCTTTGGCAGATGGTGTCGGAGATTTCGGCCAATGTCGGTGGCCGTAGTTTCGGCGACATTTTGCGCGCCCTGTTTCCCTGCGGTTCGATTACCGGGGCGCCAAAGATTCGCGCCATGCAAATTGCGGCCGAACTGGAAAAGACCGAACGCGGTATTTATACCGGTGCCCTGGGCTGGCTGGCGCCGGATGGCGATTTTCGGCTCAACGTGGCGATTCGCACGCTGGAGTTGGGCGCGGACGGCCGCGGCAAGCTGGGCTTGGGTAGTGGCATCGTCGCCGATTCTCAGCCGGAGGCTGAATGGCAGGAGTGCCAACTCAAGTCAAAATTCCTGCGCGATTGCGATCCGGGGTTGAAACTGATCGAAACCCTGCGTCGGGATGACGGCGTCTATCCGATGTGGGCCAGGCATCTGGCTCGTCTGAAACGGTCGGCAGCGTATTTCGGCTTTCCACTCGACGAGCAAGTGTTGTTCAAGGAGCTGGGGCGGCAGCCGACCAGGGGAACCTGGCGTGTTCGCCTGACGCTCGACAAGGCTGGCGCCCTGGATGTGCAGGCAGTGGCCTTCGATGGTGCGGCGCCGGAAGTGCGTGTCGCAGCACTGGCCGAACAGCCTATCGATTCTCGCGATGTGCTGCGTCGCCACAAGACAACGGTCCGGCCGCTTTACGATGCAGCGTTGCGTAGCCTGCCGGCTGACTCGCCGGTTTTCGATCTGGTGTTTCTCAATGAGCGCGGCGAGGTCGCCGAGGGCGCGCGCAGCAATGTTTTTGTCGAGCGAGATGGGGTGTTGCTGACACCGCCACTGGACAGTGGTGCCTTGCCCGGCGTGTTGCGCGCCAGTTTGCTGGCTTCCGGTAAAGCGCGGGAAGCGGTTTTGTGGCCGGAAGATCTGGCCGAGGGTTTCTGGCTGGGTAACGCGCTACGCGGCCTGGTGCGCGTTACGCTGCTGCGCTGATTTCAATTTTGGCTGTTTTTTCCGGTTGACCGCAGCATTCGCGTGCCGCGGTCATCGGGAGCGCAATCAGCCGCGCAGCTTGCGCAAATAGAGTCCGAGCATCGAGAAAAGCGCGGCGGCAATGCCGTAGTAGAAGGACCGGGTGACATCGACATCCTGATAATCGAGCAGGATTGGCATGTCGTTTTCGACCGTGTAGCGGATCGTGGTCTGGAAGTGCCAGGAAGATGCCTTGACCTCGAAAATCCCGTTTTCGATTTTCCACTTGAGCCAGTTGTGTTCTTCCTGAACGTCACCAGCCGGTTCCGCCGGCGTCAGCGAGGTGTAGAGGCCTTTTGCCTTCGCATCGGCCAGATCCTGGTAAGCAAAGCCGCAGGTTTCCTTGTTGGCGCAGTTGGCGACCAAGCGGAATTCCGGCTTCCAGACATCGGTTTTCTCTTTCGGCCACGAGATCATGAAAGCGATGCTCCACACGCCAACCAGCGCTGAAAAAATCATCAGTGCTATGAAAATCTTTGCGAGAAGCCCGCGTTTGTCCTGAACCATGTGAATCCTTATTGGTTACCCAGCTTGGCTAGCTGGGGCTTGAGTTGTTCCAGCGTCGCCGTGAAGTCGGCGACCCGCTGCTTTTCCTGATCGATCACGGCGGCCGGCGCACGGGCGACGAAACCTTCGTTGGCGAGCTTGCCCTGGGCAATCGAAATCTGCTTTTCGAGCTTTTCGATTTCCTTGGCGAGGCGCACGCGTTCGGCGGCAACATCAATTTCCACCTTGAGCATCAGGCGGGTTTCACCGACCACGGCAACCGGCGCCATGGCATCGGCCGGCATGTCGGAAACGATTTGTACCTCGGAGAGCTTACCCAGAGCTTGCAGGATCGCCGCGAACTCGGAAATTTCGGTGCCACCACCGGCCACCAGCAAAGGCATGCGCAGGGCGGGCGAGACGTTCATCTCGCCGCGCAGATTGCGGGTTGCGTAGGCCAGGGCCTTCAGGCGCTCGACCTTGGCTTCGGAGGCCGGGTCCAGCTTGTATTCCTCGGCGCGCGGGTAGGCGGCGAGCATGATCGACTCGTGCGTCTTGCGGCCGGCGATCGGGGCGACCGTCTGCCACAGCTCTTCGGTAATGAACGGGATGAGCGGATGGGCCAGGCGCAGGATGGCTTCCAGCGTGCGCACCAGGGTGCGGCGCGCACCGCGCTGCTGGGCGTCGTTGCCGGTCTGGATCTCGACCTTGGCGATTTCCAGGTACCAGTCGCAGAACTCGTCCCAGATGAATTTGTAGATCGCCTGGGCGACCAAGTCGAAACGGTAGTCGGTGAAGTGCTGTTCGACTTCCTTTTCGACGCGCTGCAACTGGCTGACGATCCAGCGATCGGCGAAGCTGAATTCAAGCGGGGCGGAACCGCCGCAGGCCGGGCCGTTCTGCTGGTGCTCAAGGGCCAGGTCGTGGCCTTCAACATTCATCAGCACAAAGCGCGTGGCGTTCCACAGCTTGTTGCAGAAATTACGGTAGCCGTCGCAGCGGTTGAGGTCGAACTTGATGTCACGGCCTGGCGAGGCGAGGCTGGCGAAGGTGAAGCGCAGGGCGTCGGTGCCGAAGGAAGCAATGCCTTCCGGGAACTCCTTCTTGGTCTTCTTGGCGATACTTTCAGCCTGCTTCGGATTCATCAGGCCGGTCGTGCGCTTTTCGATCAGCGCGTCGAGGCCGATGCCGTCGATCAGGTCGATCGGGTCGAGCACATTGCCCTTCGACTTCGACATCTTCTGGCCTTCGCCATCGCGGATCAGGCCATGCACATAAACGTGCTTGAACGGGATCTGGCCGGTGATCTGCTTGGTCATCATGACCATGCGGGCGACCCAGAAGAAGATGATGTCGAAACCGGTGACCAGCACGGTCGACGGCAAATATTGCTGCAAAATCGGGTTGGCGGCGTCGATGGCCTCGTCGCCCGTCCAGTCGAGGGTCGAGAAAGGCCACAGGGCAGACGAGAACCAGGTGTCAAGGACGTCTTCGTCGCGGCTCAGCGCGCCGGTGTAGCCCTGTTTGGCGGCTTCGGCCTTGGCTTCCGCTTCGCTGTGGGCAACGAAAACCTGACCGTCTTCGCCATACCAGGCGGGAATCTGGTGGCCCCACCAGAGCTGGCGGGAAATACACCAGTCCTGGATGTTGTTGAGCCACTGGTTGTAGGTGTTGACCCAGTTTTCCGGATAGAACTTGATTTCGCCGGAATGGACGACGTCGAGCGCCTTCTCGGTGATCGACTTGCCATCGTCGCCCGGCTTGGACATCGCGACGAACCATTGATCGGTGAGCATTGGCTCGATGACGACATTGGTCCGGTCGCCGCGCGGCACCTTGAGCTTGTGCTTGTCGGTTTTTTCGAGGATGCCGAGGGCTTCGAGGTCGGCGACGACGGCCTTGCGGGCGTCGAAGCGGTCGAGGCCACGGTATTTTTCAGGGGCATTCTCGTTAATCTTGGCGTCGAGCGTCAGGATCGAAATCATGGGCAGGCTGTGACGCTGGCCGACGGCGTAGTCGTTGAAGTCGTGCGCCGGGGTGACCTTGACGCAGCCCGTGCCGAACTCGAGATCGACGTAGCTGTCGGCGATGATCGGGATTTCTCTAACGGTCAACGGCAGCTTCACCATCTTGCCGATCATGTGCTTGTAGCGCTCGTCTTCCGGGTGAACCATGACGGCGGTGTCGCCGAGCATGGTTTCCGGTCGCGTCGTGGCGACGACCAGGCTATCCGAGCCGTCGGCCAGCGGGTAGCGGATGTGCCACATGAAGCCGTCTTCTTCTTCCTGCACGACTTCGAGGTCGGAAACGGCGGTATTGAGCTTCGGGTCCCAGTTCACCAGGCGCTTGCCGCGGTAGATCAGGCCTTCGTTAAAGAGGCGGACGAAGGTTTCGGTGACGACCTTGTTGAGGCCGGCATCCATCGTGAAACGCTCGCGCTTCCAGTCCGGGCTGGTGCCCATGCGGCGCATCTGTTTGGTGATGGTGTTGCCGGAGTATTCCTTCCATTCCCAGACCTTTTCCAGGAACTTCTCGCGGCCGAGATCGTGGCGCGAAATGCCCTGCGCGTCCAGCTGGCGTTCGACAACGATCTGCGTCGCGATGCCGGCGTGGTCGGTGCCCGGCTGCCACAGCGTGTTGTGGCCGCGCATCCGGTAGTAGCGGGTCAGGGCGTCCATCAGCGTCTGGTTGAAGCCGTGGCCCATGTGCAGCGTGCCGGTCACATTGGGCGGCGGCAGCAGGATGCAGAAGTTTTCGTCAGCGGCCTTGCTGCGGTCAACGCCGGCAGCGAAGTAATTCTGGGCTTCCCACTCGGGGTACCAGCGGCGTTCGATATCGGCTGGTTCAAAGGCTTTGGCGAGTTCCATGGGCTTGTCGGAAAAGGGGAAAACCCATGATTATACCCGCGATTGTTGGCGCACCCAGCCTGCTAGTTCGGTCTCTCCATGATCGCCGTGCCCCAGCTTGAGGTCCGGTAACCGAGCGGCTTCCAGAGATGCTTCCAGGGCAACTCGACGATTCCCGGCGGCGTCACGACTTGCGCGGCAGCGGTGGCATTGCGCAGATCGGCTGGCATATCGGCATTCTTGTCTGACACGGGCCAGACGACGGCGATTTTGCTGTCGTCGCCGGCCGGAACCGGCAGGCCAGCCATCACGATGCGGGAATCGGGGAAGAAGCGGCGGAGGTTGCCGCCAACATGGGGGTCATTGACGATGATCGTTCCCCGGTCGAAGCCCTGCTCACGGAGTTTGTCCGCGAGTTCGGGGAAGGGGACGGCCCAGCGGCAACGCGAGCAGAAGGGCTCGTAGACGAACAGGTTGCCGCTGCGCACGGCATAGGCGGTGATCGTGAAACCGAGCAGGACGGCCATGAAAACCTGAACGCGGCGTGGCGTGGGGTTGGTCTCGCGGGCCTTTTCGGTCAGCCAGGGAATGGCGATGACCATCATCGGCAGGATGACATGCACCGCATAGTTGGAGCGCGAGTAGAGCAGGCCGTTGAAAAGGACGAGTCCGATCAGTTCGATGAGCAGGATGTGGAACAGGAACAGCTTCGGGTCGAAAACGAGTGGATTGTCCGAGCGCAGGCGGGATTGCCGGAAAATGGTCCGGAAAATGGCGGGAAATACCATCGGCAGGACAACGATATAAGGCGCGAGCACCAGCAAGGGGAAGGTGAAAGCATCGCGCAGGCTGCCAGCGAAGCCTTTCGCCGAGTATGCGGGAAGCGGGGGGGACAGGTCTGTTGCCAGGGCTGCTAACCGCAGTGGATCGGCGCTAAGCCAGAGTGCATACGGACTCAAGATCAGCAGCGTGACCGGCACTGCCGCCAGCATTGGCAGCGAAAAGACGGTTTTTCGCATGGATGGCTGCAGCCATGCGGCGAGCAGCGTGGCGAACAGGGCAAAGGCGTAGATGTGCTCCGTGAGAAGACCGAGCCCGATCAGTGCGGCGAACAGCAGGTAATTGCCGCGGCTCGGGCGATCAAGCAGTCGGATGATCGCCCAGACGGTAAGGACAGCCAGCACCATGGCGCCGACGCGATGGGTAAAGCCTTCATGAAATCGCCAGAAAATCTGGTACACCGTGGCCATCGACTCGACGGCAATGAACGCCCACAGCGCGCTTTGGGTAATCCTTCGTGTGATCTGGAAAATGCAGCCGGCCATGACAACCAGCAGGGCATATTTGAGAAACAGGAAACCGGAAAGGCCGGCACCAAAGACATGCTGCAACGCCCATATGGCCCAGTCGTAGAGCGGGCCGTGCTGAACGTTGTAGCCCGGTGCAAGGGTCTGGGCGATCAGGTTGTCGAGCGGGTCGTCCTCGCCGAGATTTCCTGACGAGAACAAGCGGGTCAGCGCGTGAACCGAGGCGTAAAGGGCGACAAGGACTAGGACGCCGGGCAGCGTGTAAGGAAAGCGGGGAGCCGCCGATGCGGCGGTGGACAACGAGTTGCGCTGATTCATGGGGATCTGGGTGGTGGCCTTCGGGCCGCGATCAACTACCGACTAGCTATTTTCGATCATTTCCTGGTCGGCGAGAAAATCCCTGAGCGTCGAACTGATGATTTCGGGCAAGGCTGCCTTGATTCGTTCTTCAATGCGGCCGGCCAGTTCGCGAACAAGCTCGTCACGCAAAGTCGGGTCCAGAGTCGCTGGCGTTTCCGGGGCTGCCAGGCAAGTCAGTTCGGTAACATGCTCCGTTGCAAGCTCTTCCAGAGGTTCAGAAATGATTTCTGCCTCCGGCAGCGGTTCAACTTCGGTGAGAACCGGAATGTCGTCAAACTCATCAACGCTGTCGGTAAGAACCGGTACATCGTCAAACTCGCTGTCTGTCTGGCGTCGACGATGCATGAGGGCATCGGCTCGGGCAATGATGGGACTGGGCACACGATTTCCTTAGCGGTCGCTGAGATCGAAGTAGCGGACTTCGTAACCGCGATCCTTGTAGAACTTGACGCGATCTCTGGCGGCTGTGCGGTCGCTCTCTTCCTGACCAACGACTTCGATCAGGCTCTCGAAGCGCGAAAAGCCGGGCGGGATTTCCTGGCTCAGGTTCATCAGACGTTCGTCCTGCGCGATCGTTTCAAGTTTGTCCGTGATCAGGATGGGCGTTTCGGCAGCCAGCGGCGAATCAGCACGACAATGCGGCACAAAGCTGAGGGCTGAATGCGTCCACAGCATGCGGTCGACGCTGCTGGCGATCGAATTTTCAAGGGCATACACCAGCACCGGTTTTTTCTTGGCATAGGCGCCGCTCAGCAAGGCGCAGGCTGCAGCGATCTTGTCGGCTGCGCCGTGATAGAAAAAAACCTGCGTCAATTGAGCTTGCCTGCGCGCCGCAGCAGGTAATGCGTCAACAAGGGAACGGGCCGGCCAGTTGCCCCTTTGCTTGTGCCGGATTTCCAGGCTGTGCCGGCGATGTCGAGGTGTGCCCAGTCGAATTTCTTGGTGAAACGCGACAGGAAGCAGGCGGCCGAAATGGCGCCACCCCAGCGACCGCCAATATTGGCCATGTCGGCAAACGGGCTTTTCAGGAGTTCCTGATAGTCGTCCCACAGCGGCATGTGCCAGGCGCGATCGTAGGCTTCGTCGCCGGCATCGAGCAGTTCGCGGGCCAAGGCATCCTTGTTGGCAAACAGGCCGGTGGCGACGCCACCCAGCGCGACGACGCAGGCACCAGTCAGCGTGGCGACGTCGATTACGGTATCCGGATCGAAACGCTCGGCGTAGGTCAATGCATCGCAAAGGATCAGGCGCCCTTCGGCGTCGGTATTGAGAATTTCGATGGTCTGACCGGACATCGACGTGACGATGTCGCCGGGCCGTGTCGCCTTGCCATCCGGCATGTTTTCAGTGGCTGGAACGATAACGGTCAGGTTGATCGGCAGGGCCATCCTCGCAACCGAGTGCATGGTGCCGAGCACGCTGGCGGCGCCGCACATGTCGTATTTCATTTCGTCCATTTCGGCGCCGGGTTTCAGCGAAATGCCACCCGTGTCAAATGTGACCCCCTTGCCAACCAGTACGATGGGTTTTTCGGCCGCCTTGCCGCCCTTGTAGCTCAGAACAATCAGCTTGGGCGGCTGGTGCGAGCCGTGGGCAACGGCCAGCAGGGAGTGCATGCCGAGCTTTTCCATCTCGGCGCGATCCAGAATCTCGCAGCCGAGCTTGAATTCCTTGGCCATGGCCTGCGCCTGCTCGGCCAGGTAGGTCGGGTGGCAGATATTGGGCGGAAGGTTGCCCAAATCCTTGGTTATCGCCACGCCTTCGGCGATGGCCAATCCCTGGCTCAACGCCTCCTCGGCGGGCGCGAGTTCATTGCGCCTTTCGACGCTGAAAGTCAGCTTGCGTAACGGGCGGCGAACATCTTCCTTCTTGCTCTTGAATTGCTCGAACTTATAGGTTGCATCCAGCGCAGCCATTGTTGCCTGGCGAATCCGCCAGCCAATGCTGTGTTTCTTGACGGGAAGTTCTGTCAGGAATACGGACGCATCGAAAGCGCCGGTTTCGTTGAGTACTTTTACGGCCGTGCTGATGGCGCTGCCGAATTCCTTCTCGCGAAAGTCTTTTTCCTTGCCCAAGCCAATGAGCAGAATACGGTCGCATAACGTGCCTGGCACGTTATGCAGCAGCAGGGTGCTGGCGGATTTGCCTTCCATGTCGCCACGCCGGACGATATCCGAAATATAGCCACCGGATGCCTTGTCGAGCAGTTCTGCCGGAAGGGTCAGTTTCCGCGATTCGAAGACGCCGACAACGACGCAGGCGCTGCGCTGCTTCTCCGGGCTGCCACTTTTTATGCTAAATTCCACAAGCTGCTCCTGATCAGGGATATATCAGTTTCCGAGGGATTATCCTCGCATTTTTTCGGTTTCGTCAAAGCATGATATTCGAACGTGCCGCCCGGCGCGAATTTGCTCAGGCAGCTGCTGGCATTAGTGTTGCCCTGCTGGCGATCCTGGCTTCCATACTGTTGATCCGCCTGCTCAAAGAGGCAGTCGGTGGGCGCATTGTGCCCGAGGCGGTAGCGTCGCTACTCGGTTTCGCCTTGTTGAACTTCATGCCGCTCGTGCTGAGTTTGATGCTTTTTGTATCGATTCTATTGAGTTTGACGCGCGCCTACCGTGACTCGGAAATGGTCGTATGGAGTACCTGTGGCTTGCCGCTCACGGCCTGGTTGCGGCCCGTGCTCAAGTTTGCGTTGCCTTTCGTGCTGGTCATTGCGGCACTGGCTGGATTTCTTTCGCCATGGGCTAACTTGAATACGGCGCAGTATCGGCAGGTTCTGTCGGCGCGTAGTGATGTTTCTCAGGTTTCACCGGGGGTTTTTCAGGAATCCAGAGCAGGAAAGCGAGTTTTCTTTGTCGAAGCGCTCGATGAGGGTGAGGCCTTGCTCGGCAATATCTTCGTGGCGAGTTTTCTGGATGGCAAGCTGGGTGTCGTCGTTTCCAATCAGGGCTATCAGGAGTTTGCCGAGAATGGAGACCGCTTCGTCGTTCTGGAAAAAGGACGTCGCTACGAAGTTGAGCCAGGGTCCCCAGAGTTTCGGGTAATGGAGTTCGAACGATATCGAGTGCGCACCGAAGACGCCGAAGCCAAGCCCACGGAGCCGTTGCCCAATCGATTGTCGATGCCGGAGTTGCTCAGGGATGACAGCAACAAGGCGCGCGGCGAACTGTTGTGGCGTATCGGGCTTCCTGTTTCGGCGCTGATTCTGGCGCTGCTGGCCATTCCGCTCTCCTATGTTAACCCGCGCGCCGGGCGTTCGGCCAACATGCTGATTGCCGTACTGATCTATGCCATCTACAGCAACCTGTTGTGGGTTGCGCAGGCGTGGGTTGCGCAGGGCAAGCTGTCCTTCTGGATCGGCGTTTGGGTTATCCACGCCATCATGCTCGTGCCGCTGGTTTTGTTGTTCTACCGCCGCATCGCCGTGCGCATGCCTTGGCAGAGGAGGTCCGGTGTTTAAGGTCAATACGCATCAACGTTACCTGATGCGGGAGGTCCTTGCCGCAGTCCTTCTGGTCTTGCTGGCTTTTTTTGGCCTTGTTCAGTTTTTTCAATTTCGTCGATGAATTGCGCAACGTCGGGCGGGCTGACTACACCGCAGGGCGGGCAGCCCTGTTTGTGGCGCTTGGTCTGCCAGGGCTGGTCTACGAGTTGATTCCGATTGCCGCGCTGATCGGTACTTTGTACGCTTTGTCTACGCTGGCCAGGCATTCGGAACTCACGGTGCTTCGTGCCTCCGGATTGGCGACATCCGATCTGCTGATGACCCTGTTTCGCGCTGCAGCCCTGCTGGCTCTGCTGACCTTTGTCTTCGGTGAGGTGCTGGTGCCGTTTAGCGAAAGGCTTGCCCAGGAAATCAAGGCCAAAGCATTGAGTAAGGTCATCGCCCGAAGTGGTTTGGAAAGCGGGTTGTGGATCAAGGATGGGCGTAGTTTCATCAATATTCGCAAGGCCAATTCCGATAGCACGCTGGAAGGTCTGCGAATCTATCGATTTACACCAGACAATGCGCTGGAATCGGTGACCGATGCGAGTGCGGCGCGTTTCCAGGTGCCTGATCGATGGATCCTGAACGGCGTTGTCAGGACTATCCTTGATGCGGATAGCTCGCGTGTCGAATCCAGCGATTCGATGGAGTGGCATTCTGCGGTCAACCCGGATTTATTGGCAATTTTGACCGTCGCGCCCGAGCGGATGTCACTCTATGGCCTGTTCAGCTACACCCGGCATCTGGTCGAAAACAAGCAAAAGGCAGAGCGCTACCAGATCGCACTCTGGAAAAAGCTCGTCTACCCGCTCACTGCGCTGGTCATGGTCGCGCTGGCCCTTCCCTTTGGCTATTCGCACGATCGTGTTGGCGGAGTCAGCCTGAAGATATTTTCCGGCGTCATGCTGGGCATACTTTTTTATGCCCTGAATGGCCTATTCTCGAATCTCGGGGTCATCAACTCGTGGCCGCCATTCGCCAGTGCAACAGCCCCCGCAGCGCTGTTTTTGGTGACTGCCATGGGGTTGCTGTGGTGGGTTGAGCGCCGTTAGTCGGTAGTGCTAACGATTCGGGTTCCGGCAATTCGGTCATGCAGGAACTGATGCTCTTTGTCGAATAGCGCCCAAAAAATTCCGATACCAAAGAGCAAAATGCTCGGCCATGCAGCCAGATAGCGAAGAACTGCCTGCAAGGGGCGTAACGCTGTGCCCTCAGATGAAGTTATGCGCATTTTCCATGTTTTCATCGGCAGGGTTTGTCCGCCGTTGAGCCAGCACCAGGCAAAATAGACCAGCAGAAGCAGCAAAACGTGAAGCCAGAGCATTCGAGGTGATAGCTCGAAATGGAACCCCGACAGGACGACTTGCGGTAACAAAAAGCCGATCAGCAGGATGGAAAAAACGACCAGACTTTCGTACAACATGCAGACCAGGCGGCGCCTGATGCCGGGAAGTGAAGTGGACATCAGTGCTTGCTTGTTTCTGCCGTAGCCGGGACTTGCCTTGGCGAACCGTCGGCTGTTGTTGATGGGGTGATGGAGGTGGTGGCTGACGTGCTCGTTGGGTCAGTTGCGGGGGCTAGCAGTTTGGAAGATTTGCCGCCCTCTCGCAGGCGTTGCTGTTGATCCGGTGGCAGATTCGTATAGGCATCCCACTTCTGCTTGACCACCAGCTTTTGCTCCGGTGGCAATTGGTTGAAATCCTTGTATGAGCTTCGAACCTTGGCGCGTTGATCAGGGGTCAGGTTGGCCCATTCGCGCATGCGCTCCTGCATCCGTTGCCGCTCGTCAGGCTTCATGCTGGGGTAGCGGTCAGCGATACCCAGCCATTTTTTCATGTGGATGTTCTCAAAGCCATCCCAGCCCTTGGCAAGCGGGGCGAGAACGTCCTTTTGCTGACTATTAAGCTGAGTCCATGCAGGTTGCGGCGGCGTGCCAATAATCGCCGTGGTTGGCGGTTCTACGGCGATGGCGGAAGTCAGGCAAAAACAGAGGATTACTCCTCCGATGAGTCGTCTTTTAACCATTCGAAGAAGTCGTTATCCAGGAAAGCATCAGGGGGTAGGTCGTCGGTGAGCAAGGCGCTGTCCACATCTTCCAGTTCGGTAACGTACTGGACGCTATGCCAATAGAAGGAAATCCACATGCCGAGGAGCAAGGCAATAACCGCAAGAGCCTGCTTGAAATAGGGTGTGTAGACGCCCGTTCGCAGTGACAGGACTCCTGTACCAGCGGTCACCAACTGCGGCGCGGCCTGCTTTTGCCGAGCGAGCGCCAAGTGACGGGCTGCCTCCAGCCTCCGCGATGCTGCCGGCGGAATATCCTTCAATCCGAAGTTCAGCGTTTGCCGAACACGATACGCGTAACGTTCTTCGTTCATAGTTTTATACCTCTTGCCGACAGGGCGGCTGCCAGCGCGTGAGTGGCGCGCGAGCAATGGGTTTTGACGCTGCCTTCTGAGCAGCCCATCGCCGCTGCGGTCTCAGCGACGTCCATGTCTTCCCAATAACGCATGAGGAAGGCTTCGCGTTGACGTGCAGGTAGTTTTTTTATTTCTTCATCGATCAGGTTGAGCGTCTGCGCCTGTTGCAGTTTGCTTTCCGGTGTTTTTGGGCCGGCATCATCCTCATCGGCGGCCAGCGTTTCTAGCGGATCGTAGTCTTCGTCGTCGTCCGGGGAAAATGCTGACAGCAGCGTTGTCCACATTGAGCGAACCTTGCTGCGTCGGTAAAAATCACGAATGGTGTTCTGCAGAATTCGCTGGAAGAGCATTGGATACTCTTCGTCGGGTCGGTCGCCGTACTTTTCCGCCAGTTTGAGCATGGCGTCCTGAACGATGTCCAGCGCAGCATCCTCGTCATGCACGGCGAACATCGCCTGCTTGAAGGCGCGGCGCTCGACGGATTCAAGAAAGCTCGATAGTTGTTGGGGTGATGACAGGGTCGTCTCTTCCGAAAGTTCTTGAGTATTATAGGGACTTGCCGGGAAACCTTGACCGAAAATGGTCGGTCGATTAAGGTTACGCCCTTTTACGCGATGGCTTTTTTGGGCTCAAGAATGATGATCAGCGGTGCAGAAATTGTAATCAGGTGCCTGCAAGAAGAAAAGGTCGATTGTGTTTTCGGATACCCCGGCGGTTCCGTTTTGCACATTTATGACGCCCTTTTCAAGCAGGATCAGGTCAAACACATTCTTGTTCGTCACGAACAAGCGGCTGTTCATGCGGCGGATGCGTATTCGCGCTCATCGCAGCGGGTCGGTGTGGCGCTGGTGACCTCGGGTCCCGGTGTGACCAATACGGTGACCGGTATTGCCACGGCCTACATGGATTCCATCCCGATGGTCGTGCTGACCGGTCAGGTGCCGTCGTTCTACATTGGCCAGGATGCTTTCCAGGAGTGCGACACGGTCGGCATTACCCGTCCATGCGTCAAACACAACTTCCTGGTCAAGGATGTCAAGGATCTGGCAATAACCATCAAGAAGGCGTTTCATATCGCCTCGACCGGTCGTCCCGGTCCGGTGGTTGTCGATATCCCCAAGGATATTACGGCCCAGATGTGTGAATTCGATTACCCGAAGACCATCCAGATGCGCTCCTACAATCCCGTGGTCAAGGGGCATCTGGGGCAGATCAAAAAAGCTGTTCAAATTCTGCAGGAAGCGAAACGCCCGATTATCTATACTGGTGGCGGCGTTATTCTCTCCGATGCAGCTGAGCAGCTTACAAAGCTGGCGCACAAGTTGAATTTCCCGGTGACCAATACCCTGATGGGATTGGGCGGCTATCCGGCAACGGACAAGCAGTTCGTCGGCATGCTTGGCATGCATGGCACTTTCGAGGCCAATAACGCAATGCACTACGCCGACGTGATTCTGGCGATTGGCGCGCGTTTTGACGATCGTGTGATCGGTAATCCGGAACACTTCAGTGAAGAGAAGCGTCGGGTTATCCATATCGATATCGATCCGTCTTCAATTTCCAAGCGCGTCAAGGTTGATGTGCCCATCGTTGGTAATGTGCCGGATGTGCTCGAAGAAATCATGAAGCTGATGGATGGCGGATTCAAGACTGATCCGGATGTGGCTAACTGGTGGAAGCAGATTGACGCGTGGCGTGGTCGCGATTCTCTGCGCTACAAGCAGTCCGAGCACATCATGCCGCAGTACGTCATGGAAAAGCTGTATGAAGTGACTGGTGGAAACGCCTTCGTGACGTCAGACGTTGGCCAGCATCAGATGTTTGCCGCCCAGTACTACAAGTTCGACAAGCCGCGTCGCTGGATCAATTCCGGCGGTCTGGGCACCATGGGCGTCGGCCTGCCGTACGGCATGGGCGTACTTATGGCCAACCCGGATGCACAGGTCGCTTGCGTGACGGGTGAAGGTTCGATCCAGATGTGTATTCAGGAACTGTCGACCTGTAAGCAGTATGGCTTCCCGATCAAGATCATCAACCTGAACAACGGCATGCTGGGCATGGTTCGGCAGTGGCAGGAGATGTTCTACTCCAAGCGCTACTCCCAGTCCTACGTCACATCGCTGCCTGATTTCGTCAAACTTGCCGAGGCTTATGGCCACGTCGGCATGAAAATCGAAAAGCCGGAAGATGTTGAACCAGCCTTGCGCAAAGCTTTTACCGAGCACAAGAATGATCTGGTGTTCATGGACTTCATCATTGATCCGGTCGCCAACGTCTTCCCGATGGTTGCGGCCGGCAAGGGTCTGACTGAAATGATCCTCGCTGAAGATCTGTAAGCGGGGCGAGGAAAAACTATGCAGCGTCACATCATTTCCATCCTGATCGAAAACGAATCGGGTGCACTTTCCCGCGTGGCCGGGCTTTTCTCGGCGCGTGGCTACAATATTGAATCGCTGACCGTGGCACCGACGGAAGATCCCTCGTTGTCCCGGATGACCATCCTGACCTCTGGCTCCGACGAGGTGCTTGAACAGATCACGAAACAGCTCAACAAGCTGGTAGACGTGGTCAAGGTGGTCGATCTTTCCGAAGCTGCTCATGTCGAGCGCGAACTGATGCTGATCAAGGTTCGTGCTACTGGCAAGGACCGTGAGGAGATGAAGCGCATGGCCGATATTTTCCGTGGTCGCATCATCGACGTTACGGAATCGACCTTCGTAATCGAGTTGACCGGAGCAAGCGCCAAGCTGGACTCGTTCATTTCCGCGCTCGATGCCGGCCTTATTCTCGAAACCGTCCGTACCGGTGTCTGTGGCATTGGTCGTGGCGATCGTATTCTTAAAGTCTAACTATCTGTACATAAAGAGGATTTCATGAAAGTTTATTACGACAAGGACGCCGATCTCTCCCTCATCAAGGGCAAGAAGGTCACCATCGTTGGTTATGGTTCGCAGGGCCATGCCCACGCCCAGAACCTCAAGGATTCCGGCGTCAAGGTCACGGTTGGTCTGCGCAAGGATGGCGCTTCCTGGAAGAAGGCTGAAGCCGCTGGCCTCAAGGTTGAAGAAATCGCCAAGGCCGTCAAGGGCGCCGACGTGGTCATGATGCTGTTGCCGGATGAAAACATTCCGCAGGTTTACAACGAAGAAGTCGCGCCGAACCTCAAGAAGGGTGCTGCTCTGGCCTTCGCGCACGGTTTCAACGTGCATTACAACCAGGTTGTGCCGCGCGCCGACGTCGACGTCATCATGATCGCCCCGAAGGGCCCGGGCCACACGGTGCGTTCCGAGTACCTCAAGGGTGGCGGCGTGCCGTCCCTGATCGCTGTTTACCAGGACGTCACCAAGAAGGCCAAGGATATTGCTCTGTCCTACGCTGCCGCCAACGGCGGTACCAAGGGTGGCGTTATTGAAACCAACTTCCGCGAAGAAACCGAAACCGACCTGTTCGGCGAACAGGCTGTTCTCTGCGGCGGCGCCGTCGAGCTGGTCAAGATGGGCTTCGAAACCCTGACCGAAGCTGGTTACGCTCCGGAAATGGCCTACTTTGAGTGCCTGCATGAACTGAAGCTGATCGTCGACCTGATGTACGAAGGCGGCATTGCCAACATGAACTACTCGATCTCCAACAATGCGGAGTTCGGCGAGTACGTGACCGGTACCGAAGTCATCAACGAGCAGTCCCGTGCTGCCATGCGCAATGCACTGAAGCGCATCCAGAATGGTGACTACGCCAAGATGTTCATCCTTGAAGGTCGCACCAACTACCCGGCCATGACGGCTCGCCGTCGCCTGAATGCCGAGCACCCGATCGAAACGGTTGGTGGCAAGCTGCGCGACATGATGCCGTGGATCAAGAAAAACAAGCTCGTCGACCAGACCAAGAACTAATTGGCAGGTCGCAGGCTTGATGAGGCGTCGTTGCAAGCGCTTGCCGTACTAACGTACTGTCTGCGCTCTTGCGCCTAGCCTTGTCTTCGCTTTGGGCGGTGTGGGTGACCTCACCGCCCTTGTTGTTTGCGGATTTTGATGCTTTCCGGGTGTATCCTTTTCGGATTGCATGTTGATATGTGACCCATGACCGAACTCAAACCCCGTAAATCGCTGTTCAATCCGGAAGTGAAGCGGCGTGGCATTTACGTGCTGCCCAACCTGTTCACCACAGCAGCACTGTTTGCTGGCTTTTTTGCCATCGTGCAGGCAATGCAGGGCGACTTCGAGCGAGCAGCGATGGCCATTTTCATCGCCATGGTGCTTGATGGACTGGACGGCCGCGTTGCACGCCTGACCAATACCCAATCGGCCTTTGGCGCCGAATACGATTCACTGTCTGATATGGTCAGCTTCGGGGCTGCACCGGCCCTCGTCATGTACGAATGGGCTCTGCGCGACATGGGCCGTCTGGGCTGGATCGCGGCATTTATCTACTGTGCCTGTGCGGCCTTGCGCCTGGCCCGGTTCAATACCACCTTGGAAGTCATGGACAAGCGATTTTTCCAGGGTTTGCCGTCGCCGGCTGCTGCGGCGCTGGTTGCCGGGCTGGTCTGGGTGGCCATCGAGTCCGGCGTGGCTGGTAGCGATGTCCGCTGGTTTGCCTGTGCGCTGACGATTTTTGCCGGCCTGACCATGGTGTCCAATATTCGTTTCTACAGTTTCAAGGACATTAACCTCAAGAAGAGCGTGCCCTTTTTCGTGATTGCTGCCATAGCCCTCGGTTTTGCCTTGGTCGCTTACAGCCCGGAAATTGCCCTGTTCGGCTTCTTCGTCATTTATGGTCTGTCGGGCTATGTTCAGGCGGCTATCGGCCTGCTCAAGCGTAAAGCCCCGTAGTTGGAGTATTTATGAAACAGAATCTGATTATTTTCGATACAACCCTGCGTGATGGCGAGCAGAGCCCGGGTGCATCGATGACGCGGGAAGAGAAAATTCGCGTTGCCCGGCAACTCGAAAAAATGCGGGTTGATGTGATCGAGGCCGGCTTTGCTGCAGCTTCGCCGGGGGATTTCGAGTCCATTCAGGCCATCGCACACGCGATCAAGGATTCAACGATCTGTTCGCTGGCACGCGCCAACGAAAACGATATCGGCCGGGCTGGCGAAGCGATCAAGCCAGCAAAGTCGGGCCGCATTCATACATTTATTGCCACTTCGCCCATTCATATGGAAAAGAAGCTGCGCATGTCACCGGATCAGGTCGTTGAGCAGGCGGTCAAGTCGATTGGGTGGGCACGGCAATACACCGACGACATCGAATTCTCGGCCGAAGATGCCGGGCGTTCGGAGATCGATTTTCTTTGCCGCATATTCGAGGCAGTCATCAAGGCTGGTGCCAGGACCATCAATGTGCCGGATACGGTGGGCTACGCCATTCCGTTCCAGTATGCCGAAACCATGCGCCAACTGATCGAGCGCGTGCCGAACTCGGACAAGGTGGTTTGGTCGGTTCACTGCCACAACGACCTCGGGCTGGCAGTTTCCAATTCGCTGGCGGCCGTGCTGGCCGGGGCAAGGCAGGTCGAATGCACGATCAACGGGCTAGGTGAGCGCGCAGGCAATGCGGCCCTCGAGGAAATCGTCATGGCGGTGCGTACCCGTCCCGACATTTTTGCACTCGAAACACGTATTGATGCAACACAGATCGTGCCGGCGTCCAAGCTGGTTTCACAGATCACCGGTTATCCGGTGCAGCCGAACAAGGCGGTGGTTGGCGCCAATGCCTTTGCGCACGAGTCCGGCATTCATCAGGATGGCGTGCTGAAGCATCGCGAAACCTACGAAATCATGCGTGCTCAGGATGTCGGCTGGGCGCAGAACAAGCTGGTTCTTGGCAAGCATTCCGGTCGCAACGCCTTCAAGAGTCGCCTGCAGGAGCTGGGCATCGAGCTGGAAAGTGATGAGGCTGTCAATGCAGCCTTTGCCCGCTTCAAGGAGCTGGCTGACCGCAAACACGAAATCTTTGACGAAGACCTGCATGCGCTGGTTTCCGATGAAGTGGTCACCCCGGAACAGGAATATTACAAACTGCTCTATTCGCATGTCTGCTCAGAGACAGGCGAGATGCCTCATGCCAAGGTTATCCTGAGTGTTGGCGGCGTCGAGCAGACGGGGGAGGCAGGGGGCGGTGGCCCGGTCGATGCAACCTTCAAGGCAATTGAAAGCATCGTCAATAGCGGCGCCCAGTTGATGCTTTATTCAGTCAACGCGATCACGACTGGCACTGACGCTCAGGGCGAGGTAACGACGCGTTTGACCAAGGCTGAGCGCATTGTTAACGGCAATGGTGCCGATACGGATATTGTCATCGCTTCAGCGCGTTCGTATCTGAACGCCCTGAACAAGCTGCACTCGTCGCTTGACAAGGTAAAGGCCCAAGGCGACGTTTGATTCGACCTTGCTCCCCGCCAAAAGCCGCTTCAGCTCTGCTGGGCGGCTTTTTCTTCTTTGGGCGCGCGAGTGGCGCGGACGAAGAGGATGGTCAGTACGAAAAGAGCGGCGGCCAAAAAAGTCTCGGCCATGGCCAGCTTCTGAATGAGTCCGTGGTCGCTGGTGGCGCGCAGGAGGCCTTCCATCAGATAGAACTGGATGAACAGCGAAAGCCATTTGTAGGTGTAGCGTTTGCCGCGCAGGATGCCGAACAGGGGAATAAGCAGAAAAGCACCCTTCAGCACCATCCACGAGCCGCCTGGTCGGAGCGGCGCAAGCCAGCCTTCCCAAGCCAGGCAGAGGAAAATGAGCGCGACAAGGCAGGCGCTGGCGGCAATTTGATAGCGGGTTGCAGATGTCACGGTCAACTCAGTTTTTGGGCCAAATTTGCAAGACGTTGCCCCTGGACAAAGGCGAGGCGGCTTTCGGCGTCCGTCAGCGTGGGGCTACCCGTCGCGCCGGCGACATGGCTGGGGCCATAGGGAGTTCCGCCGCCATTGGTCGAAGACAGTTCGGGTTCGGTGAAGGGCAGGCCCATGATCAGCATGCCATGGTGGAGCAGGGGCAGCATCATCGACAGCAGGGTGCTTTCGTTGCCGCCGTGCTGGCTGCCGCTGGAGGTAAAGACGCACGCGGGCTTGCCGGACAGGGTTCCGTTTTGCCAACCAGCAATGGTGCCATCCCAAAAATATTTCATCGGCGCCGCCATGTTGCCAAAGCGGACCGGGCTGCCCAGGGCCAGGGCAACGCACTCCTCGAGGTCGGCGAGTTCGACGTAAGGCGCACCGGAGGCCGGAACGGCGGGTTCAGTCGCTTCGCAAACGGTGGAAATGCGCGGGACGGTGCGCAGGCGTGCCTGCATGCCGGGCACGGATTCAATGCCGCAGGCGATGCGTTCGGCCAGGGCGCGAACCGAGCCACGGTGGCTGTAATAGAGAACGAGGATGTCTTTCATGGTCAGCTATTATACGGCCCCATGCAGAACCACTCCCGATCTCGTCGCGGCGCCATCAGGCAGCCCAAGGAGCCTGGGCATCGTGCGCCGCTTTCATAGCGAGAACATGATGCAGACAAGCTCTGCCTTGGCATTCACCACGCTGATGGCGCTGGTGCCATTGGTTACCGTTATCTTGTCCGTGGCTGGTGCTGTTCCCTATTTTGATTCGCTGGTGGAGCGACTGGAACTGGTGATTCGCGAGGCCCTGTTGCCGCCGGGTGCAGCAGGGACCATTGCCGGCAATATCGGCAAATTTTCACACAAGGCTCAGCGTTTGACGCTGGCGGGTATTGCTGTGCTGAGCGTCACCGCTTTTTTGTTGATGAACACCATCGAGCGGGCATTCAATCATCTGTGGCAAGTCCAGCCACGCCCGGTGTTGGCGCGCCTGCGCTTGTATGCCTTCGTTATGGCCGTCTGGCCGTTTGTCTTGGGCGCTGTGGCCGGGGCAATGTCATTTGCCGTGACGACCTCACTGGGCTGGTTTGACGAGCCAGTCTGGTTCCGTCGCTTTGCTCTGAAGGCGGTGGCCGTGCTGCTGCTCGGCCTGTTTCTTTCTTTTCTCTACTATGCCGTGCCGAATGCCCCGGTTTCTCGACGTGCCGCACTGACGGGTGGCCTCTTCGCCACGCTCGGGTTTTCGGTGATGCAAAAGCTGTTTGAGGTATTCCTGGTCAGTTCGGCTGTGCTGAAAAGCATCTACGGCGCTTTTGCCGTCTTCCCGGTATTCCTGGTCTGGCTCCACCTGTCTTGGGCTGTCGTTCTGTTTGGCGGGCTGATCGCCGCCAGCATCAATCGTCCGGCAAAACGCTGAATATTTCGATGGCACTTGTCTGTTCGTCAAGGCTGGTGGCCTGAACTTCACGAATTTCCAGGTTGTCGGCCTCGATCACGACGATGATGCGCCGGGTGTTTTCTCTGAGCAGTCCTGCCGGAACGACCAGTGATTGCGTTGGGCGAAGCGGTGGCGTGGGGGCGAGAATAAGCGCAGCAATTTTGCACGATTCCAGTGCGTGGGTATGCGTGATTTCCACCGCTGTTGCCTTCGGGGCCAGTATCTGTAAACCGAGTTCGATATGCTCGGGATTCTCCGAGACCGCCCAGCGGACAATGCAGACATGCCAGGTCGTTGCTAGCTCGGAGTGGTCGCCAAGAGCTTGTAGTGCAACAATGTCACCGATATGCAGATCCTGGGTTTGCCCTGTCATATGCATCAGCGAATAGCCATCGGGGCTTTCGTTGGTGACCATCCACTCGCTTTGATTGCTGGGCACTTGCTGCGACTTCATCAGATGCCAAAGATTGTTGAGGCCGGAACAGATGTTCGCACGGTATGACTGGCGTCGCCGCGAAAAGCGTCGCTTGCTAGGGTGACCCCAGAGCCGGTTCAGTCTCAACAGGGTGTTCGGGCCGGTAGCGCCGTCGGCGAACGGCGGCAAACCCAGAGTCTGGGCGGAGACTCCTTGAAGGATTGCTGACCGCTGTTTCAGTGTTATTTCCGCGATGGCTGCACATGAAAAATAAAGCACTCTGGCATCAGGCGTCGGGATGCGGCGAATGAGGGCGTGGCCAGGAAAATCCTTGTCGAGATCGATCCAAAAAATGCCGCCACTCTCGGGTGGCGGACTTTCGAGCAGATCGATCGGCGGTGCGCAATCCGCGATGAATTGGCTGATGAATTCGAGCTCTGCTGCTGAAAACGAAGCTGGCTGCGCGGCTGCTGACAGCAAAATGCCGATATATATCCGGCGAATGCTCGGCGTGCCTTGGGGGCCGGGGAAGTCTTCAAGGCCAAGTCGCCGCGCCGTGCAAAATGCCGAATGCAGTAGTTGCCAAAGACCGGGAGCTGGCGGCGCGGCAATCAAATGGGTGATCCGTACTTGCCAGCCTATCGTGTGCATGGCCCGACGCAGCGACGTATGGGGCAGGCGCGACGAGCCCGGACCTTCCGGGTCGAATAGTTCAGCCAGGGTGTTGAAGTAGTCCTGCGTCAGGGTTTCAAGCACATCAAGCAGAATGCGGACGCGCTGACGTTGCTTGCGGGAGATGGGTAGCGAAACTTCACGTAGCCGCGGCAATTCGCCATTGGCAACCCGTTCGGCCTGACCAAACAGTAGATCCAGCAGCTTCAGGCGCTGGGCGTTGGGAATGGGAGCTTCGCGCAGTAGCATCAACTGGCGATGAAGCTGATCGGCGTCGTCAGATCCGGTTCTTCCATGGGCCAGAGCCAGCCATTCAAGAATACTCTTGACGTTGGATTCAGGAGACGATGGCGAAAGATTGTCCGGTGGGGCGATCATGGGTTTTGCAGAATAACAAAAATTTGCGGTTTCGCCATTGGTGTGCAGGTGACTTTCAATGGAGATCTGCGGCCAGGTGGTAATTTCCCCTTCCTAAGTGGCTTGTTTTTCCTTGATAAAGCGCTATAATCTCGGGTCTTTTTTCCAGCTAACGAAAGTATTCCAATGGTTGTTATCCGTCTTGCCCGTGGTGGCGCCAAGAAGCGTCCGTTCTACAACATGGTTGTTACCGATTCCCGTAATCGTCGTGACGGCCGTTTCGTTGAGCGTATCGGCTTCTACAACCCGGTAGCTTCCGGCAATGCAGAATCCCTGCGCGTTTCCGTTGATCGTCTGGCCTACTGGCAGAGCAATGGCGCCCAAATGTCGCCGACCGTTGCCCGTCTGGTCAAGCAGCACGCTGCTCAGCAAACTGCCTAAGTTTTTGTTTTGACCAGCAGCGATATCGTCGTACTGGGTCGGCTGGCCGACCCCTACGGGATTCAAGGCTGGCTTTGGTTGTACCCCTTCGGGGATGATCCGCTGGCCTGGGCTGAAATGCCTGTCTGGTGGATTGCCAGAGAAGGCGAGCCGTGGCGCGAATGCAGGTTGAAAAGCCTGAAAGCCCACGGCAACGGTGTGGTGGTGCTGTTGGATGGCGTCGCTGATCGTTCTGCCGCTGAAGCAATGAAGGGTGTTATGGTCGGGGCGCCACGTGAAGCGCTGCCATCGACCGATAAGAATGAGTTTTACTGGACCGATCTGATCGGTCTGGATGTCATCAATACCGCTGACGAGCAGCTCGGTAAGGTGGTTGGGCTGATCGAAACGGGTGCCAATGCCGTTTTGCGCGTCATGGGCGATGACCAGGTTGAGCGCCTTCTGCCGTTTGTCTCGGCCGTGGTGCTGACTGTCGAGAAGGAAGCTGGGCAGATTCGAGTGGAGTGGGGCAGCGACTGGTGATCCGGTTTGACTGCATTACCCTCTTTCCGGAGATGTTCGCGGCAGTAACGGAAAGTGGCATTACCCGTCGGGCGCTGGAAGAGCGGCGCTGGCAGTGGCAAGGATGGAATCCGCGGGATTTCGCCGAGAACACCTGGCGTCGGGTTGATGATCGCCCCTTTGGCGGCGGGCCGGGCATGCTGATGCAGCCAGGGCCGCTGGAGAAGGTGATTGCGGCAGCCAAGGCGCAGCAGCGTGAGGCAGGACTGGCGAAGAGCCGGGTCATCTACCTCTCGCCGCAGGGTGCGCCGCTCACCCATGAACGGGTGATGCAACTGGCGACGGGCGATGAAGGGCTGATCCTTCTGTGCGGTCGTTATGAAGGGATTGACGAGCGGCTGATCGAGCGCTGTGTTGATG
The DNA here is from genome assembly GCA_016705475.1 of Betaproteobacteria bacterium. Taxonomy (GTDB): domain Bacteria; phylum Pseudomonadota; class Gammaproteobacteria; order Burkholderiales; family Rhodocyclaceae; genus Azonexus. The sequence continues at coordinate 206,513 of JADIYD010000009.1, forward strand.
AAGAAATTTCGATCGGGGATTTTGTGCTTTCCGGTGGCGAGTTGCCGGCGATGGCCTTGATTGATGCCGTTGTTCGCCAGTTGCCGGGAGTGCTCGGAGATGCTGCTTCGGCGGCGGAAGATTCGTTTGTCGGTGGTCTGCTGGATTGTCCGCACTACACCCGCCCGGAGGTTTACGAGGGCGAGGCGGTGCCGGAGGTTCTGCTTTCAGGAGACCACAAAAAAATTCGTCGCTGGCGGCTCAAACAGTCGCTGGCCCGAACCCGGAAGCGCCGGCCGGATTTACTGGCGCACCGCAGTCTGACTGCGGAAGAAGCGCAACTCCTCACGGAAATCGTCGGAGAGGAGCAATGCGGTGAGTAAGTGTTTATAAAATTTAAGGATCTCACATGAACCTGATTCAACAGCTGGAACAAGAAGAAATTGCCCGTCTGGGCAAGACCATTCCTGACTTCGCACCGGGCGACACCATCGTCGTGCAAGTGAAGGTCAAGGAAGGTAACCGCGAGCGTCTGCAGGCTTACGAAGGCGTTGTTATCGCCAAGCGTAACCGCGGCCTGAACTCTGGCTTTCACCGTGCGCAAGATTTCGTCTGGTGAAGGCGTCGAGCGTACTTTCCAGTCCTACTCTCCGCTGGTCGCTTCGATCGAAGTGAAGCGCCGTGGTGATGTTCGTCGCGCCAAGCTGTACTACCTGCGTGAGCGTTCTGGCAAGTCGGCACGTATCAAGGAAAAGCTGGTCCGCAAGGAAAAGCCGGTCGCCGCTGCTTAAGCGATTTTTCCGGATTGAAAAAGGGCGCCTCGGCGCCCTTTTTTATTGAATTCATTTTTGGTCAAAATTGACGGTTGACCGTGGAAGTCGCCGCAGTGACCCCCATTTTTTCGATTGCCGTCCTAATCAGCTGGCAGCGTGAGCGCCGGGACTCAATTTATCGTTTTCGATCAGGGCGTAGGCCGAGTGGTTGTGGATCGACTCGAAATTCTCCGATTCGACCACGTAGGCATCGACACGCGGCTCGGCGTTGAGGCGTGCGGCCACGTCGCGGACCATGTCTTCGACGAACTTGGGATTGTCGTAGGCGCGTTCGGTGACGTATTTCTCATCCGGGCGCTTGAGCAGGCCAAACAGTTCGCAGGAGGCTTCCTGTTCGACGAGCTGGACGATTTCCTCGATCCAGACGAAATCATTGGTGCGGGCCGTGACTGTGACGTGCGAGCGCTGGTTGTGGGCGCCGTACTCGGAAATTTTCTTGGAGCAGGGGCACAGGCTGGTTACCGGCACGACGACCTTGACCGAAGTGGCAATCTCGCCGTGGCAGATGTCGCCGATGAAGGTGACGTCGTAGTCCATCAGGCTCTGCACGCCGGAAATCGGCGCAGTCTTGTTGATGAAGTAGGGGAAATTCATCTCGATGTGGCCGGTTTCGGCTTCGAGCTTGGCGACCATGTCGCGCAGCATGACCGGGAAATTCTCGACCGAAATCTCGCGTTCGTGGCTGTTCAGGATCTCCACAAAGCGCGACATGTGCGTGCCCTTGAAGTTGTGCGGCAGGCCGACGTACATGTTGAACATGGCGATGGTGTGCTGGACGCCAGTCGACTTGTCCTGCACCTTGATCGGGTGGCGGATGGACTTGATGCCGACCTTGTTGATGGCGATGTGGCGCGTGTCAACAGTGTTCTGGACGTCGGCGATAGGGCTGTTCGGGGTATTCATGGGCTGTTCTTCAGTAAATTATTATGGGTTGGTCCGGCTACGCACGCTACGTACAATGCCGTCCTTGTCGAGGCCGAGTTCGGCCAGCAATTGTCCTTGTTCGCCGTGGTCGATGAAGCGGTCGGGCAGGCCCAGGCGAAGCACCGGCACGTTCAGTCCGCGTTCCGCCAGCACGCGCTCGATTTCCGAGCCAGCGCCGCCGATCACAGCGTTTTCTTCGACGCTGACGAGCAGCGAATGGTTCCCGGCCAGTTCGACAATCAGCTCGACGTCGAGCGGTTTGATGAAGCGCATGTTGGCCACGGTGGCGTCGAGTTCCTCGCCGGCGGCCAGCGCGGCAGGGACGAGACTGCCGAAGGCGAGCAGGGCAATATCCTTGCCCCGGCGGCGGATTTCGCCCTTGCCGACGGGCAGCGTGTCGAGATTTTCGGCTGGAATCTTGCCTGTGCCGCCACCGCGCGGGTAACGCACCATGCTCGGGCAATCCAGCGTGTAGGCGGTGGATAGCATCTGGCGGCATTCGGCCTCGTCGGCCGGGGCCATGACGACCATGTTCGGGATGCAGGTGATGAAGGACAGGTCGAAGGTGCCGTGGTGGGTCGGGCCATCGGCACCAACGAGACCGCCACGGTCAACCGCGAAAACGACCGGTAAATTCTGCAGCGCGACGTCGTGCACCAGCTGGTCGTAGCCCCGCTGCAGAAAGGTCGAGTAGATGGCGACAACCGGCTTGAGGCCTTCACAGGCGAGGCCGGCGGCGAAGGTGACAGCATGCTGTTCGGCGATGCCGACATCGAAGTAGCGGTCGGCATGTTCGGCCGAGAAGCGCACCATGCCGGAGCCTTCGCGCATGGCTGGGGTGACGGCGACGAGCCGGGAATCAGCCTTGGCCATGTCGCACAGCCAGTCGCCGAAAACCTGCGTGTAGGTCAGCTTGGCGGGGCCTTTGGCCGACTGGATGCCTTCGCCGGCGGCAAACTTGCCGACGCCGTGATAAAGGATCGGGTCATTCTCGGCCAGCTTGTAGCCCTGGCCCTTCTTCGTGATGACGTGCAGGAACTTCGGGCCCTTGAGCTTCTTGAGGTTTTCCAGCGTCGGGATCAGGGCGTCGAGGTCGTGGCCGTCGATCGGGCCGTAGTAATGGAAGCCGAATTCCTCGAACAGCGTGCCCGGGGCGATCATGCCTTTGACGTGCTCTTCGGCGCGGCGCGCCAGTTCGAGCAGCGGCGGGGCGAAGCCGAGCATGTGGCGACCGGCTTCGCGGGCAGCGTTGTAAGTCTTGCTCGAGGTCAGGCGGGTCAGGATGTTGTTGAGCGCGCCGACCGGCGGCGAGATCGACATTTCGTTGTCGTTGAGGATGACCAGCATGTCGGCATCGGCGACGCCGGCATTGTTCATCGCTTCGAAGGCCATGCCGGCCGACATCGCACCGTCGCCGATGATGGCGACGGACTTGCGGTCCTCGCCCTTGTGTTTGGCGGCCAGCGCCATGCCCAGCGCGGCGGAGATCGAGGTTGATGAGTGGCCGACGCCGAAGGTGTCGTATTCGCTCTCGCTGCGCTTCGGAAAGCCGGAAACGCCGCCGTGCATGCGCAGCGTGCTCATGCCTTCGCGGCGGCCGGTGAGTACCTTGTGGGCGTAGCACTGGTGGCCGACGTCCCAGACCAGCCGGTCTTCGGGGGTGTTGAAGACGGCGTGCAGGGCGATGGTCAGTTCGACCGTGCCGAGGTTGGACGACAGGTGGCCGCCGGTTTTCGAGACGGAGTCGATGAGGAAGGCGCGCAGTTCGGTCGCCAGTTGCGGCAACTGCTTGCGGTCCAGGCGGCGCAGGTCGGCCGGGCTGTTGATGCTTTCAAGCAGGCGGGAAGCGGTCATTAGAATTGCCGATGGCAGATGAAGTCGGCCAGCTGGGTCAGGCGCGTGGCCCGTTCGCCGAAAATGGAAAGGGCGTCGAGGGCGTCGCTGCGCAGTTCGTCTGCGTAGGCGCGGGCGCGCTCGAGACCGAGCAGGCTGACGTAGGTTGGCTTGTCGGCTGCTTCGTCCTTGCCGGCTGTCTTGCCGAGCGTGGCGGTGCTCGCCGTACAGTCGAGAATGTCGTCGACGACCTGGAAGAGCAGGCCGGCGCGCTTGGCGAAGCGGTCGAGGTTGGTGCGTTCCTCTGCCGACAGCGGCTGGCCGGCCAAGGCGCCGAGCAGGACCGCAGCGCGAATCAGGGCGCCGGTCTTGAGGGCGTGCATGAGCTCCAGCTCAGGCTGGTTCAAAGGCTTGCCGACTGAGGCGAGATCAATGGCCTGGCCGCCGGCCATGCCGCGCGAACCGCTGGCGTGGGCGAGCAGGGCGATCATTTCAAGTTGCTGCTTCGGCTCGCCGATGGGCTGGCTGGCGAGCAGTTCGAAGGCCAGCGTCTGCAGGCTGTCGCCTACGAGCAGTGCGGTCGGTTCATCGAATTCAACGTGGCAGGTCGGCCGGCCGCGGCGCAGCACGTCGTCGTCCATGCACGGCAGGTCGTCATGGACCAGCGAGTAGGCGTGGATCATTTCGACAGCGCTGGCGACGATATCGAGTTGTTCTGGCGATGCGCCGGTCAACTGGCCGGCGGCGTGGGCGAGCAGCGGGCGGACGCGCTTGCCGCCACCGAGCGTGGCGTAGCGCATCGCGTCGTGCAGGCGGGCGGGAATGCTGTCACTGCCGGGCAGGAAGCGGGCGAGGGCGGATTCAGCGCGATCCTGCGTGACGGCCATCCATTCGGCAAACGGGATGGCGCTCACTGAGCCTCCAGCGTCTTGCGGTCGACGTCCTTGAATTCGCCGTTTTCAAGAATGCGAATCTGTTCTTCGGCGTTGGCGAGCTGGGCCTGGCAATGCTTCATGAGTTCCATGCCGCGCTTGTAGGCGGCGATGGAGGCTTCAAGTTCGAGTTTGCCGCCTTCCATGCTGGAGACGATGTTTTCAAGCTCGGCGAGTGCCGTCTCGAATTTCATGTCGGCGATGGGCTTTGTGGCCATGTCAGAGGCGATCAAGGAAACACGCGAAAATACCCTATCATAGGGCGCTTGGTCAAATATCGGGGTAAAATATCTACCCCTTTTTAACCCCCGCTGAAGGCTTGGCATGACCGACATGGCGACTCTGTCCCGGTTGGCCCCCGCAGTTTCCCAACTGCCGGTGGACTGGTATTTCGACGAGAAGATTTTTGAGCTGGAGAAAAAGCTCATCTTCGATGCCGGGTCGGGCTACGTTGGTCACCAGCTCATGGTGCCGAACACGGGGGATTACCGTTCGCTGGAGTGGAAGGATCACGGCCAGATGCTGCTCAACGGCGGCAATGAAGGGCCGAATGCCGGCAACTGGCAGATGTCGAATGTCTGCCGCCATCGCCAGGCGATCATGCTGCAGGGGTCGGGCACGCTGAACGGGCCGATTGTCTGCCCGATTCACCGCTGGACCTACAACCAGGGTGGCGAGCTGATCGGCGCGCCGCATTTTCCGCAGAATCCCTGCCTCAACCTGAACAAGGCGAAGCTGGAAAGCTGGAACGGCCTGCTCTTCAAGGGCCCACGCTCGGCCAACGCCGACCTGGGCGGCATGAAGGTGGCACCGGAGCTCGATTTCACCGGCTACAAGCTCGACCACGTCGAGATGCACGAGTGCAACTACAACTGGAAGACCTTCATCGAGGTCTATCTCGAGGATTACCACGTTGCGCCTTATCACCCCGGTTTGGGCAATTTTGTCACCTGCGACGACCTGACCTGGCAGTTCGGCGACTGGTATTCGGTGCAGCGCGTTGGCGTCACCTCGCTGCAGAAATCCGGGTCCAAGGCTTACGAGCGCTGGCAGAAGGCTGTTCTCGACATTTACGGCGCCGAGGGCAAGACGCCCGAGCATGGCGCCATCTGGCTGACTTACTTCCCGAACATCATGGTCGAGTGGTATCCGCACGTGCTGGTCGTGTCGACGCTGATTCCGCAGGGCGTGAACAAGACGCTCAATGTCGTCGAGTTTTACTATCCGGAGGACATCGTCGATTTCGAGCGTGATTTCATCGAAGCCGAGCGTGCTGCCTACATGGAAACGGCTATCGAGGACGACGACATCGGCGAGCGCATGGACCGTGGGCGCTATGCGCTCATGAAGGAAGGGCGCAACGAGGTCGGGCCGTATCAAAGCCCGATGGAGGACGGCATGCAGCACTTCCACGAGTTCTACCGGCGGATCATGCAGTCCGCCATCGAGACGCGCTGAGTATTCCAATTTCGGGCTTTTTTTGCGGTTGACCGTGGAGGGCTCGTTTTCAAGGCGGCGGGGTAAAATCCGCCGCCTTTGTCATTTTTTGAGCCCTACTGCCTGATGCAATCCTTGTGGATGATCGCCGCCAGTTTCCTGTTCGCCTGCATGGGCGTCTGCGTCAAGTTTGCCGCGCAGACCCATTCGGCTGTGGAAATTACTTTTTACCGCAGTTTCATCTCGCTGATCCTGATGTTCGGGCTGGTTCGCCTCAACGGCGTGTCGCTGGCGACGGCCCATTGGCGCTGGCAGATTGCGCGCGGCACGGTCGGCTTCATTGCGCTGTTTTCGTACTTTTACGCCATCACGCTGCTGCCGCTGGCCACTGCCGTGACGCTCAACTACACCTCGGCCATCTTCCTGGCTTTGTACCTCGGTTTCGCCGGCATGCAGCTACGCAAGGGCATCATGGGCGCGCTGGTTCTCGGCCTCGTTGGCGTCGTGCTGCTGCTCAAGCCGACCATGAACGCCGATCAACTGGTCGGTGGCCTGATCGGCTTGGGCTCCGGCATCATGGCCGGCATGGCCTATTTCAGCGTGCGCGAACTCGGGGCGCGCGGCGAGCCGGAAATGCGCACGGTGTTCTATTTTTCGCTGGTTTCGTCGGTTGGTGCCGGCGCCTGGCTGCTGTTCAGCGACATTCATGCGGTCGACCTCCGAAGCGGCCTGCTTTTGCTTGGCGTCGCCTGCTTCGCCACGGTGGCCCAGCTGGCCATGACGCGCGCCTACACGCGCGGCAAGACGCTGATGTCGGCGGCGCTGGCCTACAGCACGGTGATCTTCTCCAGCCTGTTCGGCATGGCCTTCTGGGGCGAGGTGCTCGATGCCTCGGCGTGGGCAGCCATCGCGTTGATTATTCTGTCAGGCATTGCCGCCACACACTTTTCCCGCGCCAGCCCGGTGGAACAGGATTAAACTTTCTCCAGACAAAACCAACAACGGAGCAAAACCATGATCGTCATCGACCACCAACCGAGCCGTGTCAACGTGGCTGTGTTCGGCGAATTCACTTTGGCCGATTACAAGGAGTTTGAGGAAGTCGTCAATTTCAAGGTCAAGTTCGAAGGCCCGGTCGATCTTTGTTTCGACCTGAGCCAGATGGCCGGACTGACGCTCGACGTAGCCTGGGAGGAAGTCAAGTTCTCGCGGGCCCATGCCAACGATTTCAAGCGCGTTGCGGTCGTTACTGACAGCCAGTGGGTGACCTGGAGCGCCTGGATCTCGCAGACCTTCGTCAATGCCGACGTCGAAGTCTTCGACAATGTCGACGAAGCCGGGGCCTGGCTGGGCTGATCCGGCATGAGTTACACGACGCTGGTTGATGTCGCAACGCTGCAGTCGCATCTCGACGACCCAGCCTGGCTGGTTGTCGATGTTCGCCACCAGCTGGCCGATACCGGCTACGGCGAGCGCGTCTATGCGGAGAATCACATTCCTGGCGCCTTTTTTTTGCACTGCGACCGCGACCTGTCCGGACCGATGACCGGCTGCAATGGCCGCCATCCCTTGCCTGATCCGGAAAAACTGGCGCAACGGCTGGGTGAAATCGGCATTGGGGCGACGACGCAAGTTGTGGTTTACGACGACGCCCAGGGCATGATCGCCGGACGCCTGTGGTGGCTGTTGCGCTGGCTGGGCCATGACAGCGTGGCGGTTCTCAATGGCGGGCTGCAGGCCTGGCAGGCTGCGGGTGGGGCAATGACTGACGTCGTGCCCAATCTGTCACCGAGGGTATTCGTTGCGTTGCTGCAAGACAGGCTGGTGGATGTCGATTCGGTCATGGAGCGCATCGAAACGCCGCACATGCATCTCGTCGATGCGCGTGGCCCCGACCGTTTCCGCGGCGAAAATGAAACCATCGATCCGGTCGGCGGCCACATCCCCGGTGCGGTCAATCGCTTTTTCAAGGACAACCTGCTGCCTGACGGCCGTTTCAAGCCGGCGGCCGAATTGCGCGCCGAATGGCTAGCCATTCTGGCCGGGTCGCCGCCAGATGTCGTTGTGCACCAGTGCGGCTCAGGCGTGTCCGCCTGCCTCAATGTTCTCGCCATGGAAATCGCCGGCCTTCCGGGGTCGCGTCTCTATGCCGGCTCGTGGAGTGAATGGTGCGCTGATCCGGGGCGCCCGGTGGCGCGCTGATCGGGCGATCACGACATGGAAAGTCCGAAAGCCGGCATCGCCCTGCTGGTGCTGGTCGCCATCACCACGGCGTCTGGCGCTTTGCTAGGCTTGAGCATGCGGCCGCAGGCAGCTTCTGTCGACTTGCAGCAGCCCGCCAACGAAAGGCCTGTCGGCGCCCCTGGCGAAACACGGGTGCCGGCCGAAACGGTCATCGAAAAGCAGCCTTCATCCAGGCAGTAAGCGTGGTGACTCGCTCCCGGGGTTAGGGCTCCATTCGGGCCAGCGCCCATGCCACGTGTTCGCGCACCAGTGCGGACGGATGGTCCTCTTTCATTATTAGCGCTTTTTTCCGGTCGACCGTGGAAGGCCCGTTACCGAGCGCCACGGCGATATTTCGCAACCAGCGTTCGTGCCCGATGCGCCGGATCGGGTTGCCGGCCAGTCGGTGCTCGAATTCCGCTTCCGTCCAGTCGAAGAGCTCGAGCAGGCTGGCGTCATCAAGGCCGTGGCGCGGCGCAAACTCGGGGTCGCCGATCTTCGCGAAGCGGTTCCACGGGCAGCACAACTGGCAGTCATCGCAACCGTAAATCCGGTTGCCGATCAACGGGCGAAATTCTTCAGGAATGGCGCCGGCGAGTTCGATGGTCAGGTAGGAAATGCAACGCCGGGCATCGACCCGGTAGGGCGCGACAATGGCCCCCGTCGGGCAGGCGTCAAGGCAGGCCGTGCAGGTGCCGCAGTGTTCCTCGACAGGTTCGTCGGGCGGCAGCGGCAGGTCGGTGTAGATGTCGCCGAGAAAGCGCCAGGAACCTTCCTTTGAAAGCAGTAGCGTGTGCTTGCCGCGCCAGCCAAGCCCTGCCTGTCGGGCAAATTCGACTTCCATGACTGGCGCCGAGTCGGAAAAGACCCGGTAACCGAATGGCCCGGTCAGCGCAGCAATGGCATCAGCCAGCTTCTGCAGTCGGCTGCGTACGACCTTGTGGTAATCGCGCCCCTGTGCATAGCGGGAAATCGCCGCCTGCTCTGGCTGTTCATTGGTTTTGCGGTGTGGCAGATAGTCGACCGCAGCACTGATCACGGTGATGGTTCCCGGATGCAGTTGCTGCGGGTGAGCACGCAATTCGGCATGGCGAGCCATATAATCCATCTCGCCGTGGCAGCCCGCCGCCAGCCACTCCCGCATTTTTTCAACAGCGGGGCCGGGTTCGGCCCGAGCCACGCCAACGGCAGCAAAGCCGAGTTTCTTGCCGGCCTCGCGGATTTTTTCCTTGAGTGCCGCGTAATTCACCGTGGAGTCCTGATCGTGCATAGCCCCGATGTTACCGCCGTTTTCGAATTGCCCGACGAGGCCGCCACTCAGCGCCTGGGCGAAATGCTGGCGCCATTGTTGCAACCGGGGCTGGTCATTTTCCTCGAAGGCGACCTCGGGGCGGGCAAAACCACGCTGTCACGGGCCATGATTCGCGCCCTCGGTCACACCGGTCCGGTCAAGAGCCCGACCTATTCACTGGTTGAAGTTTACGTAATTTCGAGCTTATACTTATATCACTTTGATTTTTATCGTTTCGAGTACCCTGAGGAGTTTCTCGATGCGGGCTTTGATGAATATTTTAATGACACTGCGATCTGTCTGGTCGAATGGCCGGAAAGGGCTGCTGGCTGCCTGCCGTCGCCAGACCTGCGGCTGCGTATTCATCATGCAGGTGTCGGGCGTGTCCTCGAAGCCGTGGCAGATTCACCGAAAGGGCAGGCATGCCTAAGCACGCTCATCCCAGCCATGGCCGCCGCCAACTCCTCCGCTACGCCGGCGCCTCGCTGATCCTTTCGGTTACGCCGCTGGCCGGCGCTGCGGCCAAGTTGCCGTCTGTCCTTGCCGTGCGCATCTGGCCGGCCGCCGACTACACCCGCGTAACGCTGGAACACGATGCGCCGCTCAAGTTCACGCATTTCACGGTTGAAAACCCTGACCGTCTTGTTGTCGATATCGAAGGCGTTGAATTCAACAGCGTCCTCGACAGTTTGGCCCGCAAGCTGACGACTGATGACCCGAACATCAAGTTGCTGCGCGCCGGCCGCTTCAAGCCGGGGGTTGTGCGCCTGGTCATGGAACTCAAGGGCAAGGTCAATCCGCAGGTCTTCACGCTGGAACCGGCTGGCGAATACGGCCGCCGTCTGGTACTCGACGTCTACCCGGTCAATCCGCCTGACCCGATGATGGCCTTGCTCGAAGGCCGCAAGGATGCGGTCGAACCACTGAAGAACGAGCAGGATTTTCAGATTGTTGAGAAGCGGCCAGATGACGTGGCTGCGAAGAAGGCAGAGAAGGCTCCTATCGAGGCGCCGGAAGTTCACACCAGCAAAAAATCGGGCAAGCCGATTGTCGACCGTATGGTGACCATCATGCTCGACCCCGGTCACGGCGGTGAAGATCCCGGCGCTATTGGCAAGGTGGGGACTTATGAAAAGAACGTTACGCTCGAAGTCGCCCGTCGCCTCAAGGCGCGCATCGATGCCGAGCCGAACATGCGCGCCGTGCTGACCCGTGATTCCGATTTCTTCGTGCCGCTGCAAATGCGCGTCCAGAAAGCCCGGCGCATCCAGTCTGACCTCTTCCTGTCGATTCATGCAGACGCCTGGATCAAACCGGATGCCAGAGGTTCGTCGGTGTTCGTGCTGTCGGAAAAAGGTGCTTCCAGCACCCAGGCCCGCCTGCTCGCCCAGAAGGAAAATCAGGCCGACCTGATAGGTGGCGTCAATATCGGCAGCAAGGATCTCTTCCTCGCCCGGACGCTGCTCGATCTGTCGCAAACCGGCACGATCAATGACAGCCTGAAACTGGGCAAATACCTGCTTGGCGAACTGGGTTCGATCAACACGCTGCACAAGGCTCATGTCGAGCAAGCCGGCTTTGCCGTGCTCAAGGCACCGGATATTCCATCCGCACTGATCGAGACGGCCTTCATCTCCAACCCGGAGGAAGAAGCCAGGCTCAACGACGACGCCTACCAGGAAAAGCTGGCAGGGGCCATTGTTCGCGGCATCCGGCAATACTTCATCAAGCACCCGCCCGGACCGAAGGCCAAACTGGCCTTGCTCAGTTAGAACAGCTCGACTTCGCCCTTGGCGATTTCCTTGGCGGCGACGTCGCCAGAGGCAACCAGCTTTTCATAGCAGTCGACCCGGTTTCGGCCATGGCGCTTGGCGAAATACAGTGCCTCGTCGGCACGGTCGATAACATCCGTTGGCGTATCGTTGGGCATCAACGCGCTGAACCCGATGCTGACGGTGATGTGGCCAACCCGACTAAAGATTTGTTTTTCGACATTGGTGCGGAAGCGCTCAAGCGTCGCGACAGCGAATTGCTCATCAGTTGGCTGCAGCAGGGCGATGAATTCCTCACCGCCAAAACGGAACAACTGGTCATCGAAGCGGAAGGATTGCCGCATTTCCTGCGCCAGCATAATCAGCACTTCATCGCCAATCAGGTGGCCAAAGTTGTCGTTGACTTGTTTGAAATGGTCAATGTCGCAGACGGCCAGCCAGTGGTTGCTGCCGGGCGTGCCGCGCCGGCGACTTTCTGGCCCGTTGAGCATCTCGTCGCTGGCGGCTTTGCCGAGCAGCTCGAAAAGGTGCTTGTCGAAGGTCTTGCGGCTGGCCAAGCCAGTCAGCGTGTCGGCTTCGCCGTAATCAAGCAGCGCGATATGGTTGCCGAAGTATTCGATCAAGCCCATCAGCGTCACGCGCTGGTCAGCAGAAAATTCGTCGGCGAGAATCAGTTCGATCAGATAGACCGGTTCATTGAGGCGGATAACCGGAAAGACAATGCGATGCGTGCCGTTATCGAGGAAGTCGATAACTGCCGAAAGTTCCTTTCGGCAGCGGTTGAGTAGCGGATTTCGTTCAATCGGCTGGCAGTAACGATGATCCGGGAGGTAGGCGTTGCGCAGGAACTGGCCATTCGGGCCAAACCCGGCGCAAGCAAACACCATCGCCTTTTTGTTTCCGGCGTAACAGCGGTAGATGGTCAGACTTTGCGGATGAAACAGGCCAAGTAAGGCATCAACCATGGCCGAGTTGATCTCGGTACGGTCGCGTCGCGCCGAAATCCGGACTATATGGCTGATCAGTTCGAGCATTAAAAGGATGGCAGTATGATTTTGGTAAACTCGTTAATTATAGCGAAAGCGTGCTTCCGATGTTTTGCTATGCGTCGGAGCATGCTCGATGGAAACCGATTTTCGGGTATCCGCAGGCTGCCTTAAATCGTTATAATTCAACGTTTTTCCTGCTAATTTGCTTATGCGCGTTTTCCGCGGTCATTCGCGTCCCGTTCCCGCTCCGGTTGTGCTTGCCATTGGCAATTTCGATGGCGTTCACCTTGGGCATGCGGCGCTGGTCAAACGCTTGGCTCAGGTGGCTGAAGCGTTAGATCTGGCGCCCATGGTGCTGACCTTCGAACCCCACCCCCGCGAGTTTTTTGCGCCGGACTCTGCGCCGGCCCGTCTGACGACCTTGCGTGAAAAGCTGGAGCTGCTGGGCGAGTGCGGCGCGCGTCAGGCGATGATCTGTCCGTTTAACGCAGCTTTTGCCGCCCTTTCTGCTGATGAGTTCATTGAGCAGGTGCTGGTGCGTGGTTGCTTGGTTCGACATTTGATCATCGGCGATGATTTTCGCTTTGGTCGCGGCCGCGCTGGCGACTTTGGCCTTCTTCAGGACGCCGGGCGGCGATTCGGCTTCGCTGTCGAGGCAATGGGCAGCGTGACAGCAGACGGCGAGCGTGTGTCCAGTTCTGCGGTTCGCCGGGCGCTGCTGGCCGGTGACATGGAGCATGCAGCCCGCCTGTTGGGCCGTCCCTACATTATCGACGGCCAGGTGTCGCATGGCCAAAAGCTCGGCCGCCAGATCGGTTTCGCGACAGCCAATTTGCGTATCAAGCACAATCCATTGCCGATGACGGGCGTTTTTGCCGTCGAGGTCAGTGGGCTGGGCGACAAGCCGCTTGCCGGTGTCGCCAATCTCGGCGTCCGGCCAACGGTAGGTGGGACGAAACCCTTGCTGGAAGTTCATCTCTTCGATTTCGATCGTGATATCTATGGCGCGCACATCTCGGTGCGTTTCGTCCATAAGTTACGCGACGAACAACGTTTTCCCAATATTGACGCCCTCAAGGCGCAGATCGCGGCAGACGCCGCGGCTGCACGGGCTTTTTTCGAGTTGTGAGCACGCAAAATGGCTGATTTCAAAGATACCCTGAACCTGCCGGATACGGCCTTCCCGATGCGCGGCGATCTGCCCAAGCGCGAACCGCAATGGGTCGCCCTGTGGCAGGAAAAGAAGCTTTACCAGCGCATTCGCGAGATCAGCGCCGGGCGCCCGCGTTTCGTGCTGCACGACGGCCCACCCTATGCCAATGGCGACATCCATATTGGTCACGCGGTCAACAAGGTTTTGAAGGACATCATCGTCCGTTCCAAAACGCTCTCCGGTTTCGACGCGCCCTACGTGCCGGGCTGGGATTGCCATGGCCTGCCCATCGAGCATCAGATCGAAAAGCTGCACGGCAAGAATATTCCCGCCGACAAGGTTCGTGAATTGTCGCGTGCCTACGCGGCCGAGCAGGTTGAGCGCCAGAAGAAGGACTTCATCCGCCTCGGCGTGCTGGGTGACTGGGGCAATCCCTATCTGACGATGAATTTCTCGGCTGAGGCCGGTGAGATCCGCGCCTTGGGCAAGATTCTCGAACAGGGTTACCTGTACCAAGGGCTGAAGCCGGTCAACTGGTGTCTGGACTGCGGTTCGGCGCTGGCCGAAGCAGAGGTGGAATATGAAGACAAGAACTCGCCGGCGATCGATGTGGCCTTCGAAGTGCATGAGAATCATGCCGAAAAATTGGCTCACGCCTTCGGCCTGACCCATCTGCGTGGCCCTGCTTTCGCGGTGATCTGGACAACGACCCCGTGGACGCTGCCGGCCAACGAGGCAGTCAGCGTACATCCCGAGTTGCATTACGACCTCTACGAAACCGCCAAGGGCTCGCTGATCCTGGTGCATGAACTGGCGGAGGCTTGCCTGCAGCGTTACGGCCTGAAGGCTGAAATCGTCGCTTCCTGCAAAGGTGAGAAGCTCGACCAGATCCTGTTGAAACACCCGTTCCAGCAGCGCGATGTGGCGATCATCTGCGGTACGCACGTGACGACCGAGGCCGGTACCGGCCTGGTGCACACCGCGCCGGCGCATGGCGTTGACGACTACAACATCGGCAAGAAATATGGCCTGCCGGTGAACAACCCGGTTGGCAACGATGGGCGTTTCATCAGCACGACGCCGGCGCTGTCGGTCGGCGAACTGGCCGGCAAGACGGTCTGGGAAGCCAACCCGCTGGTGCTGCAGGAACTGGAATCCTGCGGTCGACTGCTCAAAAACGAGAAAATCAAACACAGCTACCCGCACTGCTGGCGCCACAAGACGCCGATCATTTTCCGCGCCACGACGCAATGGTTCATCGGCATGGACAACAAGACCAGCGAAGATGCCTCGACCCTGCGCTGGATCGCCGAGCGCGCCGTCGATGAAACGCAGTTCTTCCCGGCCTGGGGCCGCGCCCGTCTGGAAGGCATGATGAAGACTCGCCCCGATTGGTGCGTCTCACGTCAGCGCAACTGGGGCGTGCCGATTCCGTTTTTCCTGCACAAGGAAACCGGCAAGCCGCATCCGCGTACCGCTGAGTTGATCGAGCAGGTGGCGCTGCGTGTCGAGAAGGCAGGCATCGAAGCCTGGTTCAGCCTTGACGCAGCCGAGTTGTTGGGCCCCGAGGCTGACCAGTACGTCAAGATGAAGGACACGCTGGACGTCTGGTTCGACTCCGGGACGACGCACTGGCATGTCATGCGCGGTTCGCACGCTGCCGAACACACCTATCCGGCTGACCTCTACCTCGAAGGCTCCGACCAGCATCGCGGCTGGTTCCAGTCCTCGCTGCTTTCCGGTTGCGCCATCGATGGCCGTGCGCCGTACAAGGCGCTGCTGACCCACGGTTTTGTGGTCGATGGCAAGGGTCACAAGATGTCCAAGTCAAAGGGCAACGTCATTGCGCCGCAGACGGTTTCCGACAAGATGGGCGCCGACATCCTGCGCCTGTGGACGGCCTCGACCGATTACTCGGGCGAGCTGACCATTTCCGACGAAATCCTCAAGCGTGTGGTCGAAGGCTACCGCCGCATCCGCAACACGCTGCGCTTCCTGCTCGCCAATGTGTCCGATTTCGACGCCAAAGCCGACATGCTGCCGGTCGATCAGTGGCTGGAAATCGACCGCTACGCGCTGGCTCTGACCCGTGAATTGCAGGATGGCTGCCGCGCCGACTACGATAAATATGAATTTCACCGGGTGGTCCAGGCCCTACAGACCTTCTGCTCCGAGGACCTCGGCGGTTTCTACCTCGATATTCTGAAGGACCGCCTGTACACGACGGCCCCCAAGTCGGTGGCCCGCCGTTCGGCTCAGTCCGCGCTGTGGCACATCACGCAGGCCTTCGTTCGTCTGCTGGCGCCGATCACCGCCTTCACGGCCGAAGAAGTCTGGCAGGTGCTGACTGGCAAGGCCGAGGACTCGGTGATGTTCCAACAATGGCACGATCTACCGGCGCAGGCCGGCGAGGGTGATCTGCTCGCCAAGTGGGCGCTGATCCGCACGGTGCGTGCCGACGTGACCAAGGCGCTCGAAGCCCAGCGCGAAACAGGCAAGATCGGTTCAGCATTGCAAGCCGCAGTCGAAATCCATTGCGCCGGCGAAAAATTCGACGCGCTGGCCTCGCTCGACGACGATTTGAAATTTGTGCTGATTTGCTCGTCGACCGTGGCAATCTGCGACGAGAACGAGCAAGTCATCGCTACGCCGCTCGAGCACGCCAAATGCGAACGCTGCTGGCACGTCCGCGACGATGTCGGCGCCCATGCCGACCATCCTGGGCTGTGTGGTCGCTGCGTCAGCAACCTGCATGGTGCAGGCGAGGCGCGCGCGCATGCCTAATGTTGGGCGCTGGTACGCGCTGGCCGGACTGGTTGTCGTACTCGACCAGCTCAGCAAGTGGGTGGTGCTCGAGAACATCCACTACGGCGAAACGATCTACGTCGCGCCATTCTGGAATTGGGTGCTGGCGTTCAATCCCGGTGCTGCGTTCAGCCTTCTGGCCGACCAGCCAGGCTGGCAACGCTGGTTCTTTACCGTACTGGCGCTCGGCATTTCCGGCTGGATCGCCTTCATGCTCCGTCAGCATCCGCAGCAAAAACTGCTCTCGCTGGCCCTGTCGCTGGTCATGGGAGGTGCGCTGGGTAACGTGATCGACCGGGTTCGTTTCGGTGCTGTGGTCGATTTTGTTCAATGGCACGTCGCCGGCTACTACTGGCCGGCTTTCAACGTCGCCGATTCCGCCATCACCATCGGCGCCGTTTTACTCGTTATCGAGCAGTTGACCGCAACCAACAAAAAAGAGAATTCCTGATGACCGCAACCGTCCGCTCCGACAGCTTTTTGACCCTTCACTACCGAATTACGACGGTGGATGGCGAAGAGTTTCTCTCCACCTTCGACATGAGCCCGGCCACCCTGCAAATGAGCAGCGGCCAACTGGCCGAGAACCTTGAATCGGTGCTGATCGGCCTGCCGGCGCATGAGCGATTTGTCTTTGAACTGGAGCCTGCGCAGGGTTTTGGCATGCACAACGACCGCCTCGTCGAACGCATCGCCCGTGCGGGTTTGCCGGCTGAAATGGAACTCAAGGAGAATTCCGTCGTCGAATTTACCGCCCCCAACGGTGGCACCTTCGCCGGCTTCCTGCGCGAGCTGGATGCCACCCACGCCCTGTTCGACTTCAATCACCCGATGGCCGGAAAAACGATCCGCTTCGAGGTGGAAATCATCGGAATCATGTAAATGCAAGTCATCCTCGCCAATCCCCGCGGCTTTTGTGCCGGTGTCGAACGCGCCATCGCCATTGTCGAGCGCGCCCTCGAAAAATTCGGCGCGCCGATCTATGTTCGCCACGAAGTCGTGCACAACAAATTCGTCTGTGATGACCTTCGCGCCAAGGGGGCTGTCTTCATCGAGGAGCTGAGCGAGGTTCCGTCAGGCAGCACGGTCATTTTTAGTGCCCACGGCGTTTCCCAGGCTGTTCGTAGCGAAGCCGAACAGCGCGGCCTGAAAGTCTTTGACGCCACCTGCCCACTGGTCACCAAAGTGCACGTCGAGGTCGGCAAGATGCGCAACCAGACCCGCGAAGTCGTCATGATCGGCCACAAGGGCCATCCGGAGGTCGAAGGGACGATGGGGCAGAGCAACGGGGGAATGTATCTGGTCGAAACGGCTGAGGATGTTGCCAGTCTGGAGGTCGAAAATCCGGAAAACCTCTCCTTCGTCACCCAGACGACGCTGTCCGTCGATGATGCAACCATCGTGATTGATGCCCTTAAGGGGCGGTTCCCGGAGATACAGGGGCCAAAGAAGGACGATATCTGCTACGCCACGCAGAACCGCCAGGATGCCGTTAAAGCGTTGGCTGAACAGTGCGATCTGGTGATCGTCGTAGGTAGCCAGAACAGCTCGAACTCCAAGCGTCTGAAAGAGGTTGCAGCTGGGCGTGGAGTTGAATCCTACCTTGTCGATAGCGCGGCTGAAATTGATGCAGTGTGGCTAGTTGGAAAGCAGCGGATTGGCATCTCTGCCGGGGCATCTGCTCCTGAAATATTGGTGGAGCAGGTAATTGCGCGAATCCAGGCCTCGTCGCAGGCTCAGGTTACCAACCTGCTTACGGCTGAGGAGTCAGTTTCATTTCCGCTGCCGCGCGAACTGGCCTGATCGGGGGGCTTCTCGAAGTGCAGTTGAAGGGGCGGGCAGGATACTTCTTTAATGCATGTCAGAAGTGCCTATGAACATCGACGGGTGATTTCTGTTGGGAAGGGCAGTGGTTCAGCCCTTGTCTATCAAAAGACGATTCGCGCCGGTTGCTGCAAGCGGGGGGCTGCCTCAGTTTTTTGTTTGCCTTCCATTTTGTGTTCGGATAGTCGGATTTCGACCGGTCGTCGGTCGAATAGGCTCACTCATCGCGAATAGCTAGTGCGGCAAAGGAGATTTGGTATTCTGTAAATCAGGGTATCTTGGGGTCTTGAAATGACGTGTACGAAATCGGGATCAGGTGGCTTCACCATAATCGAGGCGGTAGTCACGATTGCCATACTTGCCATACTGACGGCTATCGCCGTGCCCAGCATGACGGCGCTAATATCCGGCAATCGCCTGAGCAGTAGCGCTAACGAGACACTCTCTGCCATGATGCTGGCCCGCTCAGAGGCGCTGCGGTCATCCCGGCGGGTTGTGGTCTGCAAGAGTAGTGACTCATCGAGCTGCAGCGCCGGTGCAACTTGGGCCGACGGTTGGATTGTTTTCGTTGATGAAGATTCCAGCGGTTCGCGCAATGGGACGGAAACGGTTTTACGCGCTGGCGCTGCTGCCAAAGGCGTTTCTGTGTCAGGTGAGGCCGGGCTTGAGAATGCTGTAATTTTCACGCCCCGTGGATCACTTACCGTTACCGGCGGGTCGCCCAAGATCGTTTTGGGTGTTTCGGGCCTTGCGCAGCGTGAGCTGCAATTTACGCCTACGGGGCGGGTCAGTGTCGTTGTTGGAGGTGTTTATCCATGACATCCACGTTGTTGAGACAGCGCGGGCTTTCCTTGGTTGAAACAATGGTCACGCTGGTTATTCTGGCGTTCGGCTTGCTTGGTCTGGCTGGATTGCAAACGGTCAGCCTCAAGAACAACCAGGCCTCGCAAATGAGAGCGCAGGCAACAATGTATGGCTACGACATCATTGACCGAATGCGCTCGAATTGCGGTGCCGCGCATGCTGGTTCGTACAATATTTCGTTGTCTGCATCCACTCCAACTGGTTCGGATATGGTTTCGGGAGATATTGCTGCCTGGCGCAATGGACTGGCGGCTTTGCTTTCAGGTACGGGGTCGGTTGCGGTGGATTCAGCAAATCGTCAAGCTGCCATTGTTGTTCAGTGGGATGAAAGCCGGGTTTCGGGTGGCTCCAGCACGCATCAGGTTCAGATTAGCGGTGCCTTGCCGCCGTTAACTTCATGCTCCTAACGCCCAATATTATGAATAATTCCAATCTTATTCGCCCTCGATACCAGCTTGGTTTTACGTTGATCGAGTTGATGATCGCAATGGTTCTGAACCTGATTCTTATTGGCGGAATCTTTGTCTTGTACCGTGGTAGCGGTGAAACGAGTCGCGCCCAGTCAGCGGTAAGCAGTGTTCAGGAAAATTTGCGATTTGCTTTTGAGTATCTTTCGTTTGATGTCCGGATGGCTGGATATAACGGGTGCGCGAATGTTCGGGAAGCCAAACCGCAAGTAGTAGCGAGTCCTGTTCCGGCGGGTTACGGTTCAACCGCACCGGCAACCTCGTCAATGACCGTTCGCGGTTATGGTAATGGGTCAGGATGGACAAATCCGAGTTCCATTGTGCGTGTCAGTGGCACGGATGTCATTACGATCTTTCGTTCGGCGCCCGACAAGGGCGTGCGTTTGTCCTGCGATTCGCCAGACCCTACGCAGTCCCAGCTATTCGCCGATTCGCTGCCATTCAAGATAGATGATGGTCAGCTGTTGATGATTACCGATTGCTCAAGGTCGGACGTCTTCAGGTCAACCAGTGCCGTCAATGTTTCAAGTGGCAAGGTCAATATTGTGCACGCCAGCAACAAAAACACCCAGCCGGCCGGTTCCGCGTGCGCGCCGGGGTCTGGCAAGTTGCCGAACGAGTGCAAGACTGGGAGCTATACCTGCAAGGACGGTGCTCGAATATCCGTCATGGAAAGTTGGACGTACTTCGTGGGGACGAATCCGCGCGGGCGGCCCTCTTTGTATCGGGTGAGTGACTCTGGTCCAGCTGTGGTTGTTGAAGAACTGGTCGAAAACGTACTTGACTTGCAGCTTCGCTATGGCTTGGACACGGATGGGAATGCCCCCTTTGTTGCTGTTTCGTACTCCGATGCTCCGGCGGACTGGTCGCAAGTGGTGAGTGTGGAAGCGGTGATCACAGCCCGCAGCGAGCAGGAGTACCGTCTGAATTCGGCAAACTCATCCGGTTCACCAGTCACCTATGAGCAGTCTCAGACGTTCCTGATTGGTTTGAGAAATTTGGTGCAATGATGAAACGATACCCATCATGCTTCGCAGTCGTACCAAGACGCCAGGGCGGTTTTGTTCTTATTCTCGGCATGGTGTTTCTGGTCGTGCTGACCTTGTTAGGAGTCTCGAATATGCGCGTCAGTATCATGGAGGAGCGCATGACCGGAGGGTTCAATGACCGGGCAAACCTGGCTTTCGAATCGGCAGAATTGGCGCTCCGTGAGGCGGAGCAATACCTGAATGGAGTCGTTGTTGGCCCGTTTGATAGCTCCCAGGCCGGATTGCATGCTGTCATAGCGAATGGCGATGACTACAACTTCTGGAAAGGTTCCGCGTGTTCCGCTACTGCGTTTGACTGGACAGCGGGGGCGTGTAGTTATGTGACGTCCACCAAGCAACTTTCCCATACCGCGGCTCCGCCACGCTATGTCATTGAGCAATATGCGGATGCCGTTGTGTCCGGAGGCAGTATGCGCGCAGGCCAGCCCAAGCAGGTGAGCAAGGTATATCGAATTACTGCACGGGGCGTAGGCGGCCAAATGTCCACAGCAGTAATTTTGCAGACCACCTACAAGCGCTGAGAAGTTCAGTAAACGCAACAGCACTATAGCGAGATCGCCATGAACCAAATTAAATCCCGTACCTTGGCCCTGGTGTCGACCGTGTTGTTCGCGCTCGGTTCGATCACGGTTTCCAGCTTGGTGAAAGCGGCCCCGTCCCAGGTGCCCTTGTTCCTTGGTGGCGGGCAACCTCTGGTGCTGCTAACCATGAGCCGTGACCACAAATTGTATTACGAGTCCTACAACGATGCTTCGGATGTCAATGGTGACGGAATCCTTGATGTTGGATTCAAGCAGGACATCAATTACTACGGATACTTCGATTCTTACAAGTGCTATGACTGGAGTGGAACCAGCGGGCGTTTTGTGCCTTCATCTGTTACTGCGGATAAAAAATGTACGAGCAAATGGAGTGGTAGTTTTCTGAATTACCTCACCATGACTCGCATGGACTCGATGCGCAAGGTGTTGTATGGCGGTTATCGGAGTACGGATGGCGATGCGGTTACCGTGCTTGAACGTTCCTACATTCCTCAGGATGCGCATTCCTGGGGTAAGGAGTACGAAAGCGAAGCACGTGATGGTTACAAAATCACGGATTACACGCCACTTTCGCAACCGGCTCTTGGAACCCGCCATTTGTTTGCCAACACGACGCTGCTTAGTCCGCCTACGGGAAAGGACGGCCCATTGTTGCGTGTGTTGACCAATTCTCCATATCGGATTTGGGAATGGGTGTCGATTGAGCGACCGGTTGCAGGAACCAAGTGCGTTCATGGCGGTAGCGGGCCGGATTGCACAGCGACGTCGAGCGGTTCTTTTGTTACCGTGCCGGCAAGTTCTTCGCACGGCCTGTCCGGGCTAACTCAGTCTAACTATAAGACTACCGGTGCTTCGCCTAACGATGCAGCTGGATTCGCTACACTTCAAACCACGTACGAAAATACAACTTATAAGTGTGGTTCGCAGGCTGCTTCCACTATCAATGGTTCGGGGAATCCGTTCTCGGGGACGAACGGCTGCTCGGATGAGAATTACATGACTATTTTTTCCGGGACGCTTAACGTCGCGGCCGCTGGAACCTACGAATTCTCGGTTGATGGTGACGACGCGATTGATTTGACCATCGATGGGGTTGTACAAGTCGGCTGGTACGGCGGTCATGGAAGTTGCAATTGCAATACGAACTCGGTTTCCGTATCTCTCTCCGCAGGAACGCACACCATCCGTTTCCGGCACCACGAACAGAGCGGTGGGGATGAGTACTATTTGCGCTGGCGGAATTCGGCTACGTCAGCGATGACCGACTACAAGGTCCGGGTTGAGGTTTGCAATGCGTCGGTTGGACTAGAGTCGGACTGCAAAGGCTATCCAAATGGTTCAGCCACCCCTACTGTCTATCGTCCGACGGGGCTGCTGCATGAGTTTGGTGAAGACCACACGATGGCTTTCGGATTGTTGTCGGGTTCGTACACCAATAATCTCCAAGGCGGAGTTTTGCGCCGGAACATAAGCAACTTTGGTACTGAGGTTGATTCTACGACCGGAAAATTCAATACGAGCGTAGATGGAATAGTGAAAACACTGAACGCTTTTGCGATTAGTGGATTTGGTGGAAACTACGAGTATTCCTGTGGTTGGAAAACCGATGGCCCACTTAATAATGGTAACTGTTCCATGTGGGGGAATCCGGTAGCGGAAATGATGTATGAAGGTTTGCGCTACTTGGCGGGAAAGAGCGCTGCTACTACTGAGTTCGGATACAGTGGTTCGACAGATGGCGGAATTACGCTTCCCAATGCCAGTTGGCTCAACCCTTACCGTTCGACATCTGGTGGCTATGGCTGGTGTTCCAAACCGTTCCAGATGGTTATTTCGGATATCAATCCTTCTTATGACTCGGATCAAGTGCCGGGGTCAGCGTTTTCCTCGTTCAGCGGGGATTTGACCGGGCTGAATGCCAGTTCTTTTGGTCAGACCATATGGGATGGAGAGGCTGAACCGACCAATGTTTTTATTGGACAGTCCGGTACAGGCACTGGTTCGTACGATGGTGCGCCGACCGCCAAGACCGTGAGCAGCTTCGGCAACATTCGAGGCTTGGCCCCGGAGGAGCCGACCAAGCAAGGGTCATACTATGCGGCCAGTGTTGCTTATTATGGCAACATCAACAAAATTACAAATCCCGATGGTCTGTCAGCGACTGAGCTGGCTTCAAAACAGCAGAACGTGCAGACGTTTTCGGTTGCCTTGGCATCGCCTTTGCCGCGGATTGAAATTCCTATAGCCGCGCTCAACAAGACCATCACGCTGGTGCCGTTTGCGAAATCGGTGGGCGGTAGTGGCATCTCTGCCACCACAGGGGCTTTCCAGCCTACCAATCAAATAGTGGACTTTTACGTCGATACGATTCGCAACGTTTCGGGGTTTCCGACCGATGCGGCAGTGAATGGTGGGCGTCCGTATTACAAATTCCGCATCAACTATGAGGATGTGGAGCAGGGGGCGGACCACGATATGGATGCCATCGTGGAGTACACCATTTCCTTGGCTGCTGACAATACCGTACTCGTTCAGTTGGATTCGACCTATGCGGCCGGCGGGATTATCCAGCATATTGGCTACGTCGTTTCCGGTTCGACTACCGATGGAACATATTTGGCTGTGCGGGATTCGGACACGGCAGCGGGATCTGATCCCGATTATTTTCTGGATACCCCGAACACACCCAGCGTGGCATTGCCATTAACAAATAGTCGAACATTCACTGCGGGCACTGGTACGTCAGCAACATTTATCAAACATGATCCGCTCTGGTATGCGGCGAAATGGGGTGGTTTTACCGATATTGCGCAAGAAGTCTCTGGTGCAAAGGTGTACGATAAAAAGCCATTGGCGGTAGCCGAGTGGGACCGAAAGTCGACCAACGGCACGCTTACTGCCGATGGCACCCCAGATAACTACTATCTGGTAACCAATGCAGGCACTTTGAAGGATCAACTGCGTGCAGCATTTTCCGAAATAGCCGAGCGTGTATCTTCAGCATCTGCAGTTGCACAAAACTCAACGCGACTGGATACCGATAGCTTGATTTTCCAGGCGCGCTTTAACACGCAGGATTGGACCGGCCAGTTACGTGCGTTTGAAGTTACTACGACAGGAAACGTCGACGTCAATAGCCCTGTTTGGGATGCCGCCCAGAAAATGCCTGTTCATACTGCCCGAAAACTTTATACCTGGGACAAGGTTGCCTTTAGCGGCAATATCTTTGACGTTGGCTCTGGCGGCTTAAATTCTGCCCAGATTTCGAACATGGGCATCAGTTCGCTGAGCAGTGCTTCTCAAGCGAAGTTTGTATCGTATCTTCGCGGCGATCCGTCAAATGAGCAAAAGAACGGTGGAACTTACCGTAACCGTAGTGTTTCACTTGGCGATATCGTAAATTCTGATCCTGTCTATGTTTATGCCGAGGATTTTGGATACGAGCTTTTGCCTGAGGCTACTGTTTCGACACCGAATTCGTATGCTCAATTCCGTGATGTAACCAAGGCAGCGCGGCGCAAGATGCTCTACGTGAGTTCAAACGATGGTTTTGTGCATGGCTTTGATGCCTCCCAAGGTACTTCGGGCGGTGTGGAGCAATTTGCGTTTGTTCCGGCGGCAGCGCATTCGCAGTTGCCAAAACTGGCTCTGCCTGGCTATTCGCATCAGTATTTTGTCGATGGACCATTGTTTGCCGGCGATGCATATTTTAGTTCTTCGGCGAACTGGAAAACGGTCCTGCTAGGTACCACTGGTGCGGCGCCGAACAAGGCGGTTTTTGCGCTTGACGTAACGAATCCAGATACATTTTCTGCCGCGAATGTCATGTGGGAGTTTACGCATTCTGACTTGGGTTATCCGATGGGGCAGCCGGCTATCGCGCGGATGCCGAATGGCCGTTGGGCGGCGGTCTTCGGGAACGGTTATGAAAGTTCCGCTGGCAAGGCCAAGCTCTTTATCGTGTATCTGGATGCTAACCTGACCGATGGTCAGTGGACCGCAGATACTGATTTCTGTGTTTTGGCGCCTGACGATACGGTTGCCAACAACGGTTTGAGCACACCTTCTCTCCTCGATAGCAATGGTGACGGAGTTGTCGATGCGATTTATGCTGGCGATCTCCAAGGGAATGTATGGAAATTTGCGATTGATGCCAGTGGTACAGGTTCTACTGATAATTGTCCTTCTGCAAAATGGAAGAAAGACAAGTTGGTATTCCAGACACCTTCTGTTACCTGTCGTACCAAAAGTGTGACCGGAGTTATCTCGACCTGTTCTTCGCCAACAACGAAACGTCAGCCGATTTCTGCACCCATTGAAGTCAGTTCGGCGCAGTCGGGGCAGGCGGGTGGTGTCATGTTGTTCTTCGGGACAGGCATGTACTATCAAGCCTCGGACGTGAATGACATGACTCAGCAGGCTTTCTACGGAATTTGGGATGACAATGGAAATTCCGCAGTGACCCAGGCTCAGCTTGTTCAACAAACGATCGATACGGAGAGCACCATTAGCGTGGTTGATCAGACCACCAGCCAGACTGTGACTTTCGACTATCGTTTGACATCGCAGAATCCGGTTGACTATGCCTCGAAGAAGGGGTGGTTCATGAATCTGCTCAAGCCGAACCCTAGTGCTTCCGTTCCGGAGTACCAAGGTGAGCGGGTAGTTACACTTCCGCTCTTGCGAGGTGGTCGCGTGATATTCACTACACTGATTCCCTCTACGGACCCTTGTGCATTTGGCGGAAATAGCTGGATTATGGAGATGGATCTGGCAACAGGTGTATCGCCCGCATCGCCGGTTTTTGATCTTAATGGTGACGGTGCATTTGGGTCCGCGGACAAGGCCGGTGGAGGTGTTGTCAGTGGAATTAAGTCGTCCGAGGGGGTGATCAAGACGCCGGCTGTTATCTCTGCGGGGTCAAAAGAGTACAAGTTATCGTCCGGTACTTCAGGGAATATCGTCAAGATTACCGAACGGGGATCACAGTCCATCCGCCGCACCTCGTGGCGACAGATTCAATAAGGAGTGATTGATGAGAGTCAAGAAAACGGCCAATGAAAATCGGCAAACAGGATTTTCACTGATCGAACTGATGGTGGTCGTGGCGATTCTTGGTATCTTGGCGTCGATTGCCCTGCCGTCGTATCAAGAATCGATCCGGCAAACCCGGCGTGGCGATGCCACTGCTGTATTGATGGAAAATGCCCAGTTTCTTGAGCGGACATTTACTCAGAACACTAGCTATCTGGTTGCCGGGGCCAATCCGGTGTTGCCAAACACTGAGTCTCCGAAGGATGGATCAGCAAAGTATTATGATATATCTCTGTCGGGAACAAACACAGCGAGCACATATAGCTTGCAAGCCGTTCCAAAAGGAGCTATGGCCGGGGATGCTTGCGGTACGATGACTCTCAATCAGGCTGGTGTTAAAGGCGTAAGCGGGGGATCGAAGTCTGTTGGTCAATGTTGGAAATGAGGAATGCCAGGGCAGCAGTTGTTGCTTCCTTTCGGAGTTTCGCTGTTCGTCCATTTGGCGTTGCTGTTGCTATTCCTCGATGCTCTTCCATCGGCGCCAATTCGTATGCCATCAGCCTCGCCCGGAATGGTCGTAGAACTGGTCGCGCCATCCACTTACCATGATTCTGATGGCGTTGAGCAGCCGAAAGTACCGGTTTCAGAGGCGACCGTAGTTAAGTCGATTGTGGATTCTGAGGCGGTGCCTGTTCGAGAGATGAGGCAGTTGTTGCCTAGTGTCGGAGTGTATGAAGTCGGAGAGTTGGATGGGGGCGTAGCATTGATATCAGGACCTCCCATTGAGCCGGAATATGGCTTTGCCGATGATGTGCACGGAGCCGTGGATATCTCCGTTCTGGTAACGCCGGACGGGAAGGCTGTCATGGTTTGGCATGCGCCGAGCGATCTTGATCCTGCAGCAATCGTATACATGGCCAATGCCTTACGTGTGGCCAAGTTTTCCCAGCCCCAAAAGAGTGGTTTTCCTGTCTATGGGATTTACCGCGTGAGGGTTGAAGTTGGTGCCTTGGTCAATGGGCGCGAACGCTAATATTGCTTGCGTAGTGTTGTTGGGGGCGCTACAATTGGCGGTTTAAAGATTTCCCGGAATCAACTATATGGCCAATAGCGCACAAGCCCGTAAGCGCGCCCGTCAAGCTGACGGGCAGCGTTCCCATAACGCCAGCCTGCGTTCGACCCTGCGTACCGCAATCAAGCGTGTCCGTCAGGCGATCGAAGCTGGTGATAAAGCCGCCGCTCAAGGCGTCTTCCAGCAATCCGTTGCGGTTCTCGATCGCATCGCTGACAAGAAGATTGTTCACAAGAACAAGGCTTCCCGCACCAAGAGCCGTCTGTCTGCTCAGATCAAGGCACTTGCTGCTGCTTGATAAAGCTGGATGCTCAAATAAAAATGGCGCCTCAGGGCGCCTTTTTTATTTCCTGATTTTCCTTGGTTGTTACTTTTTTTCCAGTGAGCAGACGCCGTCGATAATTTGAAGGTCGTTGTCTTGGGCGAAGTTGAGCATGAACCGATAGGCCATCGGTTCCACTTCGCCGAGGCGGCCGTCGACGAAAACAGCTTTTTCGCCGTTGTAGTCGCCCGGGCCAACATAGGGCGAGTACTTCATCTTGCGTTCGGCACCGAAGGCGGACATGACACCGCACAGGCGCTCTGCCCAGTCACTGGGGCGAAACTTTTTGCCTTGTTTGGTAAGGCCGACAATGATGAATGTGGTTGAGTCTATAGTTGTCATTGTTCTAGTCTGCGTTGGGCGATGCGACCTTGCGAATAGGGATTCTAGCAGAAGCCTGAAACCTTTCCATAATTCTGGATTTTGGGCGTCAGGCCAAGCCTGTCCGGGTATATTGGTCGTTCTATACAAGGTCTTGCTTTTGACCTAAAATTCGGTCGGCTGTTGCTCTTGCGGGTTGTATTGCCCGTTGGGGTGGCGATTATTCCGGCGGCAATGTCCGCCGTTTTCGTTTTTTGGGGTTGCCTCATGTCGCACGTCATGAATACCTATGCCCGCTTGCCGGTGGCTTTCAGCCATGGTCAAGGTAGCCGGATTACAGATACCGAGGGCAAAGAGTACCTGGATGCATTGTCCGGGATTGCAGTTTCCACACTCGGTCATGCTCATCCCAAGTTGGTGGCTGCTATTGCTGCCCAGGCCGGACGTGTGTTGCATACCTCGAATCTTTACGGTATTCCGACGCAGGATAAATTGTCCGACAGGCTGGCGGCACTTTCTGGCATGCAGGAGATTTTTTTCTGCAATTCCGGATGCGAGGCGAATGAGGCTGCGATCAAGCTGGCCCGTTATTTCGGCCACAAAAAGGGTATCGAGACGCCGACCATCATCGTGATGGAAAAGGCTTTTCATGGCAGGACGATGGCAACGCTATCGGCAACGGGAAATCGCAAGGCGCAGGCTGGGTTTGAGCCGCTGGTATCGGGTTTTGTTCGCGTTCCGTATGACGATCTGGAAGCGATCAAAGCGGTTGCCGAACACAATCATAATATTGTCGCTGTCATGCTGGAAATTATTCAGGGCGAGGGCGGTATTCATCTCGCGTCCGCTGAGTTCCAGAAGGGTGTCCGTCAATTGTGCGACGAGCATGGCTGGCTTTTGATCTGCGATGAGGTTCAGTGCGGCATGGCGCGGACCGGCAAGTGGTTCGGGTATCAGCATGCCGGCATTCAGCCGGATATTGCGACCCTGGCCAAGGGCCTGGGTTCGGGGGTACCGATCGGCGCCTGCATGGCAGGGGGCAGGGCGGCTGGTTTGTTTGGCCCGGGCAACCATGGCTCGACTTTTGGTGGAAATCCCTTGGCTTGTACGGCGGCGTTGACGACGATCGATACCATTGAGCAGGATGGTTTGATGGCGAATGCGGAGCGGGTTGGGGCCTTGATCCGCAAGCTCTACGCGGAGGCGTTGGTCGGGATCAAGGGCGTCGTTGAGATTCGCGGCCATGGCTTGATGATCGGTATCGAACTCGATCGTCCGTGTGGGGAATTGGTTGGCAAGGCGCTGGCGGCAGGGTTGTTGATCAACGTAACGGCCGACAAGGTGGTTCGCCTGTTGCCGCCGCTGACATTTAGCGAAAATGAGGCAAAAGAGCTGGTCGACCGCAGCGTGCCGTTGATCAAGGCTTTTTTGGCGGGGTAAATCATGGCCGTCAAACACTTTTTGCAGTTCAAGGACTTCACCCGCGAGGAACTCGAGTATGTGTTCGAGCGGACGCGCTGGATCAAGAGCCAGTTCAAGTCTTACCAGAAGTATTGGCCGCTTTCGGACCGTACGCTGGTGATGATTTTCGAGAAGGCGAGCACGCGGACGCGTCTTTCTTTCGAGGCAGGCATGCAGCAGTTGGGTGGCTCGGCCATCTACCTGAATACCCGCGACTCGCAGCTGGGGCGTGGCGAGCCGGTTGAGGATGCGGCGCAGGTGATATCCCGAATGAGCGACATCGTGATGATCCGCACTTTCGAGCAGGAGATCATTGAGCGTTTCGCCGCCAACTCGCGCGTGCCGGTGATCAACGGGCTGACCAACGAATATCATCCATGCCAGATCCTGGCCGACATCTATACCTTCATCGAGCATCGTGGTTGCATTCAGGACAAGACGGTTGCCTGGGTGGGGGATGCCAACAATATGTGCAATACCTGGCTACAGGCGGCAGAGGTGCTTGATTTCAAGGTGCACGTGTCGACGCCGCCGGGTTACGAAATCAATGCCGAGCTGGTTGGCAAGATTGATCCGGCACGTTTCAAGGTCTTTGCGGACCCGATGGACGCCTGCCGCGGTGCTGATCTGGTCACCACCGACGTGTGGACATCGATGGGATTCGAGGCAGAAAACGAAGAGCGAATCAAGGCGTTTGCCGACTGGTGCGTCGACGGCGACATGATGCGCGTCGCCAGCAAGGATGTCCTGTTCATGCATTGCCTGCCGGCGCATCGTGGCGAGGAGGTCACCGCCGAGGTGATCGACGGGCCGCAATCGGTGGTTTGGGACGAGGCGGAAAATCGCCTGCATGTTCAGAAGGCGTTGATGGAATATTTGCTGCTGGGCCGGATTCAGGGCTGAGCCGCAGGGTTAATCGAAACTAGGGAACTGAAATGAGCGACATCAAGAAGGTTGTATTGGCCTATTCGGGCGGTCTGGATACCTCGGTCATCCTCAAGTGGTTGCAGGATACCTACAAGTGCGAAGTGGTCACCTTTACGGCAGACCTCGGCCAGGGTGAAGAGTTGGAGCCAGCTCGCGCCAAGGCCTTGAAGGCTGGCATCAAGCCGAAGAACATCTATATCGATGACGTGCGCGAGGAGTTTGTCCGTGACTTCGTCTTCCCGATGTTCCGGGCCAATACCGTTTATGAGGGCGAGTACCTGCTGGGTACTTCTATCGCGCGCCCGCTGATTGCCAAGCGCCTGATCGAGATCGTCAATGAAACCGGCGCTGATGCAATCTGCCACGGTGCCACCGGCAAGGGCAACGACCAGGTTCGTTTCGAGCTCGGTGCCTACGCGCTCAAGCCGGGCATCAAGGTCATCGCGCCATGGCGTGAGTGGGACCTGATGTCGCGCGAGAAACTGATGGCCTATGCCGAGACGCATGGCATCGAGATCGACATGAAGCACAAGAAGGGCGGCTCCCCGTATTCGATGGACGCCAACCTGCTGCATATTTCCTACGAAGGTCGTCACCTGGAAGATCCTGCGGCGGAAGCAGAAGAGTCGATGTGGCGGTGGACGGTGTCGCCGGAAAAGGCACCGAACAAGGCCGAATACCTCGACCTCGAATTCGCCAAGGGTGACGTCGTCGCCATCAACGGCAAGAAGATGAAGGCGCACGAAGTGCTCGGCACGCTGAACGAAATCGGCGGCAAGCATGGCATTGGCCGCCTCGATCTGGTCGAAAACCGTTACGTCGGCATGAAGTCGCGTGGCTGCTACGAAACCCCGGGCGGCACGATTCTGCTGCGTGCCCACCGTGCCATTGAATCCGTCACGCTCGACCGCGAAGTTGCCCACCTCAAGGACGACCTGATGCCGCGCTACGCCAGCCTGGTGTACAACGGCTACTGGTGGAGCCCGGAGCGCAAGGCGCTGCAGGTGCTGATCGACCACACGCAAGGCTGCGTCAATGGCGTCGTTCGTCTGAAGCTGTACAAGGGCAACGTGATCGTCGTCGGCCGCGATTCGAAGACCGATTCGCTGTTCGATTCGACCATTGCCACCTTTGAAGATGATGCCGGTGCTTATGACCAGCGCGATGCGGGCGGTTTCATCAAGCTCAACGCGCTGCGCATGCGGATCGCCGCCAATCTGGCAGCCAAAAAGGCTGCTCAGCCCGCTGCGAAAAAGGCTGCGGCCAAGCCGGCTGACAAGGCCGTTGCCAAGGTTGTCGCCAAGGCTGTGGCCAAGGCAGCGGCGAAACCAGTCGCCAAAAAGGCAGCGGCGAAACCGGCCGTCAAAAAGGCAGTGGTCCAGCCAGTTGCAGCCAAGGCTGCGGCCAAGGTTGCCGTCAAGAAGCCGGCAGCGAAGAAGAAGGGCTGATAGATGGATGGCGGTACCGTTTTCGGGCTGAATGAAGAGCAGATCGCGGAATTCTTCTCGACCTGGGGTGTTGGCGCCTTCATCATTTTCATGCTGTTCATCATTGGCGAAATCGCCTGGAAGTCAAAGGCGGGCAAGACGGGCACTTTCGTGCTTTTCTTCGTCTTGGCTTTCGGCATGGTTGGCTTCATCGCCAAATCAGTCATACAAAAAATCTGGGGTATGTAAATGTCGCAATACGACAATGTTTCCGTGGTCAAAAAGGCCAATGTTTACTTCGACGGCAAGTGTGTCAGCCACACCGTGGTGCTCGCCGATGGCACCAAGAAGACGGTGGGCGTGATCCTGCCGTCCAGCCTGACCTTCAACACCGGCGCACCGGAAATCATGGAAGGCGTCGGCGGTTCGTGCCGTGTCAAGCTCAAGGGCGAAACCGAATGGACGACCTGGGGCGAAGGCCAGTCTTTCAATGTGCCGGGCAACTCCAGCTTCGAGATTTTAGTTGCTGACGGTGAGTCCTATCACTACGTCTGCCATTTCGGGTAATCACCATGCCAAGCTTTGACTTCACCTCCGAAGCGGACATGGTGGCGTTGAAGAACGCCATTGATGTCACCTCGCGCCAGATCGACAATCGCTACGACTTCAAGGGCACGACTGCCAAGGTCGAGCTGAACGAGAAGGACAAGGTCATCACCATGTGGGGTGACTCGGACTTTCACCTAGACCAGATCAAGGACCTGCTTTTTCCGGCAATGGAAAAGAAGGAGAAGGAGAGCGTCAAGCGTCTGGATCACCAGAAAATCGTCAGCGTTTCCGGCAACAAGGTGAAGCAGGAAATGAAGATCAAGGACGGGATCGACAGCGATCTGGCCAAGAAGATCGTCAAGCTGGTCAAGGATGGCAAGCTCAAGGTCCAGGCCGCGATTCAGGGCGAAACCGTACGGGTCACGGGCGCCAAGCGGGATGACCTGCAGGCGTGCATTGCCTTGATCACCAAGTCGATTACCGACTTTCCGATCAAGTACGGCAATTTCCGCGACTAGGCTCACTGCTGCGGTCAACCGGAAAAAACGGGTGAAAATGAAAACGGGCTGCACGCAGCCCGTTTTTTATTGGCGTCAGCGTGTCAGTGAGCCAGGCCCTTGATCCACACCGAATAGAGCTGTTCCGACAGCTGGCGCATAACCGGTAGTTTTGCCGAAATTTCCGCAAGCATCGCTTCCGGCGTCTGCGCGCTGGGCAGGTCGGCGACGGCGATCGCTTCGTCGGCCCACTGCTCACACCACGTGGCAATCATTTCCGGCGTCATTTCGACGTGGCATTGCATGCCGAGGTGCGGGCCGATCACGAACATCTGGTTGGCGCAGTAGCCATTGGCCAGCAAACGCGTGGCGCCGGTCGGAATGCTGAACGTTTCGCCATGCCACTGGAAGACTGTGCCGTTCTTGCCGGCAAAATCACCCAGCCACTGGCGGGCGATGGCATTCTCCTCGCCATGTGCGCCGCTCCAGCCGATTTCCTTGACAGGATTGCGCGTGACCTGCCCGCCCAGCGCCTTGCTCATCAATTGCCCGCCGAGACAATGGCCAATGACTGGAACATCCTTCGCGACGGCATCGCGAATCAACGCGCAGACCGGTTCGATCCACGGCAGTGGGTCGTTGACGCTCATCGGCCCACCCATGAAACAAAGGCCGGAAAAACCGGCGACGCTTACCGGTACCTCAGCCCCTTCGTCGAGGGCAATCAGCGTCCATGGAATGCCTTGCTGCTCAAGGAATATGGCAAAATAGCCCGGACCTTCAGTGGGGGAGTGGCGAAAGATGGCGACAGGTTGCATGGCGGCGTTGGGATTCAGAAAAGCGAAGCATCATTTTACGCTGCTTGCCCTGTTGGCGATGCTGCTGCCCGCTGCCGGCATGGCGCAGGATGTCGGACTGGCCGGGATCATGGGCTCCAAGGCGATGCTCATGATCAATGGTGGAGAGCCGCAGGCGGTGCCGGTTGGCAAGACGGTGGAAGGCGTCAAGCTGGTCTCCATTCAGGATGATCAGGTCACCATCGAGGTTGGCGGACGTAAGCGTCCCTTGCGTGTTGGTCAGCATGCTGTCGGCGTTTCCGGTGGTGATGGCTCAGACAAGATCGTGATGACAGCCGATATTCAGGGCCATTTTTATACTACGGGCACAGTGAACGGCACTTCTGTTCGCTTTGTCGTCGATACAGGGGCAACAAGCATTGCGCTGGGTCCGAATGACGCCCGGCGCATTGGTCTGGATCTACGGCAGGGGCAGCGTGGGCTGACGAGTACAGCCAACGGAACCGTCGTTGTCACACGTATACCACTTGATACCGTCAGAATTGGTGGCGTAACCATGCACAATGTGGAGGCGGTGGTGTTGCCGACAGAAATGCCGATCGCCCTGCTTGGCATGAGTTTTCTGAACCGCATGGAAATGCAGCGCGATGGCAGTACCATGACATTGAAAAAAAGATTCTAGGAGAGAGAGATGCCACAAAAAGATCAGGAAATAGCGCTCCTGCGTGATGAACTGGAAATGCTGATGGGCGAGCGGCAGGCGCTTTTGCGCGTGGCAGGTGCTGCGGCCGTCATGATTGCCAGCATGGACAGCAAGCGCTTGCCGGTTGGCGCTATCGAGTCGGCTGATCTGGTGGCTACAACCATTAACGATCTTTCCGAAGAAACGCTTCAGGATGCCCTGTCCGCGGTCAACGCCGAGATCGAGGAAGATTCCACGAGCGAATGACGCTGGATCTGGAGCGCCTGCGGGCCAGCCTGCTGTCAGAGCCGCTGAGTGGGCACTTCATTCAGGAAGACGGTGCCGAAGATAAGCCGCTGACCCCGGCAGCGGTGCTGTTTCCGATCGTTATTCGTGACGGTAAGCAGACGGTTCTGCTCACCCAGCGCACGGCGCATCTCAAGGACCACGCCGGACAGATCAGCTTTCCTGGAGGACGGGTTGAGCCCGAGGATATTTCACCGTCGCACACCGCCTTGCGTGAAACCGAGGAAGAAATAGGGCTTTCCCGCGAGCGCATTGAAATCCTCGGCTTTCTGCCAGAGTATCGGACCGGAACCGGCTTTCGCGTGACGCCGGTTGTTGCACTTGTCCTGCCACCATTCGATTTGCTGCCTGATCCCTTCGAGGTGGCCGAGGTCTTCGAGGTACCGCTCGCCTTTTTGCTTGATCCGGCCAACCATCAGCAGCATTCGCTGCATTATCGCGGCGCTCTTCGAAATTACTTCGCCATGCCGTATGGCGACTATTTCATCTGGGGCGCCACCGCCGGCATGATCCGTTCGCTGAGCGAGCGTCTTGGCCTTCTCCACGCCACCTGAGCTTGTGGTATCGTGGCACTTTACTCAATGACAATAAGCCGATAACGGCAATCATCGGCACCCCATGAGTCTTCTTTCGCTCATCGCAGTTTTCCTCATCGAGCAACTGCAACCTCTTGATTATCGTCGCGTCGTCGCCGATCCCGTCGGTACATGGGCGGACTTCATCGAGTCCCGCTTCAATGCCGGTGAGTACCGGCACGGCGTCCTGGCCTGGTGCCTGGCGGTCTTCTTGCCGGTGGTGCTCGTTGCCGTCGCCTACGGCCTGCTGTATTCCCTGAATCCACTTTTCGGCTGGGTGCTCAACGTCGGTGTCCTTTACCTGACCATGGGCTTCCGTCAGTTCAGCCATCATTACACTGAAATTCAGCTGGCCCTGCGCCTTGGCGATCTGGAGCGTGCGCGCCATCTGCTGGCCGAGTGGCAAGGCATCTCCACCTATGGCCTTGGCTCCGAAGATATCGCCCGCCTGTCCATCGAGGGGGCGCTCGCCGCCTCGCATCGTCACGTCTTTGCCGTTGTGCTCTGGTTTGTCCTGTTGCCCGGTCCGTGCGGTGCCTTGCTCTACCGTCTGTCCGCTATTGTTCGTGATCGCTGGAATACCGGGAATGCAACTCGGCAAACCGATTTTTCATCGTTTTCACGGCTTGTTTTCGGTATGATCGACTGGTTGCCATCCAGAACAACAGCCTCGGCATTCGCCATCGTTGGAGACTTCGAGGACGCGGTATATTGCTGGCGAACCCAGCCGGCGCAATGGCCGGACCGCGACCTCGGCATCATCCTCGCGGCTGGCGCTGGTGCGCTGGGTGTTCAGCTGGGCAGGCCGGTGGTCGATGGTGTTGAAGTGTCCGACCGGGCCGAACTGGGGCTGGGTGATCCAGCCGATGTGGATTTCATGCAGAGTGCCGTCGGCCTCGTCTGGCGAGCTACTGTGTTGT
Source organism: Betaproteobacteria bacterium (assembly GCA_016705475.1). Taxonomy (GTDB): domain Bacteria; phylum Pseudomonadota; class Gammaproteobacteria; order Burkholderiales; family Rhodocyclaceae; genus Azonexus. The sequence continues at coordinate 242,320 of JADIYD010000009.1, forward strand.
GGATGTTGTTGCTGTTTTTGTTGGGGCTTGCCACGTTGGTGGGCTGAATAATTCTTACAGGAGATTTACATGAGCAGAGATGTCGTCGTTCTAAGCGCAGTTCGTTCCGGTATTGGTGCTTTCGGTGGTTCCCTGGCCGATTTTGAAGCCAGCGAGTTGGCAGGTATCGTCATGAGGGAATCAATTGCCCGCTCTGGTGTTGATCCGCAGGCAATCAACTACGTCACGGTCGGTAACTGCATTCCGACTGATGCCCGTTACGCCTATGTCTCACGCGTTGCCTCCATTCAGGCTGGTCTGCCGATGGAGTCGGTCGCCATGCAGGTCAGCCGTCTCTGCTCCTCCGGTCTTCAGGCTATCGTCACCACGGCACAGAACATCGCGCTGAGCGATGCCGATTACGGTATCGGTGGTGGTGTCGAAGTGATGTCCAAGGGCACCTACATGTTGCCGGCACTGCGTTCCGGCGCTCGCATGGGCGACACCAAGGCAATCGACAGCATGGTTGCTGTGCTGACCGACCCGTTCGGTGTCGGCCACATGGGCATCACCGCAGAAAATCTCGCTGCCAAGCACGGCTTTACCCGTGAGCAGCAGGATGCATTTGCGGTCGAGTCGCAGCGTCGTGCCACGGCAGCCATTGCTGCCGGTTACTTCAAGTCGCAGATCGTTCCGATCGTCAAGCAGACCCGCAAGGGCGAAGTGGTGTTCGATACCGACGAGCACGTCAAGTCCAGCACGACGATGGAATCTCTGGCCAAGATGAAGCCGGCCTTCAAGAAGGACGGTACCGTCACCGCCGGTAACGCCTCCGGTATCAATGATGGCGCTGCCTTCTTCGTGCTGGCCGCCGCTGACGTCGCTGCCAAGGCCGGTCAAAAGGCGATGGCCCGTATCGCTGGCTATGCTGTCGCTGGCGTGGCGAACGACATCATGGGCGAAGGCCCGATCCCGGCGTCCAAGCTGGCCCTGAAGAAGGCTGGCCTTACCCTTGACCAGATGGATGTCATCGAATCCAACGAAGCTTTCGCGGCTCAGGCACTGACTGTTTCCAAGGTTCTCGGTCTTGATCCGGCCAAGACCAACCCGAACGGCGGCGCCATCGCCCTCGGCCACCCGGTTGGCTGTTCCGGTGCCTTCATCGCTACCAAGGCGCTGTACGAACTGGAACGTATTGGTGGCAAGTACGCACTAGTTACCATGTGTATCGGTGGCGGTCAGGGTATTGCGGTTGTTTTCGAACGCGCCTAAGCAATTCGAACTGCTGTTGCCGAAAACCCGCCGGAATAATCCGGCGGGTTTTTTTATTTGCACCATCTTGAAAATCTGCTGCACCTTTGCGGTGCGTCAATAGTCATAAAGTGCTATTCGGCGCATGATTTAAGGCTGGTTTGCGGGTGGCATGGAATCTGCTGAAACCCGTTTGAGAGCTTCCTCAGCGACGAGTGGAAAAATGAACTTCTATAACGAGATGTATGACGCCCAAGGTGGTGTCCGTGCGCATTACAAGGGATACGAAGACTGGCTCAAGGCGACTCCGTCCGAGCGCATAGCCCGCAAGCGGGCGGAGGCTGATCTGGCCTTCCATCGGGTCGGCATCACCTTTGCCGTCTATGGCGAGGAAGCGGGCAAGGAACGCCTGATTCCGTTCGACATCATCCCCCGGGTTATTCCTTCGGCCGAGTGGAAGTCCCTGCGCTCTGGGCTGCGCCAGCGCGTCAAGGCGCTCAACATGTTCCTGCATGACGTCTACCACGACCAGGAAATTCTGAAGGCCGGCAAGATTCCCGCCGAGCAGGTGCTGAACAATGCCCAGTTCCGCCCGGAAATGATGGGTGTCGATCTGCCGGGAAATGTCTATGCACACATCGCCGGCGTCGATATCGTCCGCGCCGGTGAAGGCGAGTTCTACGTACTCGAAGACAACCTGCGCGTACCGTCCGGCGTCTCGTACATGCTCGAAGACCGCAAGATGATGATGCGTCTCTTCCCTGAACTGTTTGCCAAGCACAAGGTGGCGCCAGTCCAGCATTACCCGGACATGCTGCTTGAAAAGCTGCGGGCTGTGGCGCCGAAGGGCGTCTCCAACCCGACCGTTGTCGTGCTGACACCGGGTGCCTACAACAGCGCCTATTTCGAACACACTTTCCTCGCCCAGCAGATGGGCGTCGAACTGGTTGAAGGCCGCGATCTCTTCGTCAAGGACGAGGTGGTCTACATGCGCACGACGCAGGGGCCGCGTCGTGTTGATGTCATCTACCGCCGCCTCGACGATGACTACATGGACCCGCTGGCCTTCCGCGCCGATTCGTCGCTTGGCGTACCGGGCATCCTGAAGGCTTACCAGGCCGGCAACGTGACGCTGTCGAATGCCATCGGCACCGGCGTCGCCGACGACAAGTCGATCTACCCGTATGTGCCGGACATGATTCGCTTCTACCTCGACGAGGAGCCGATCCTCAACAACGTGCCGACCTACATGTGTCGCAAGCCGGACGAACTCAAGTACGTGCTCGACCATCTGGCTGAGCTGGTCGTCAAGGAAGTCCATGGCGCTGGCGGTTACGGCATGCTGGTCGGGCCGGCTTCGACCAAGGAGCAGATCGAACATTTCCGCAAGTTGCTGATCGCCAAGCCGGACGGCTACATCGCCCAGCCGACGCTGGCCCTGTCCAACTGCCCGACCTTTGTCGAGGAAGGCATCGCGCCGCGCCACCTCGACCTGCGCCCCTTCGTGCTGTCCTCGGGCAAGTGTGTGGATATGGTGCCGGGTGGCCTGACCCGCGTCGCGCTCACCAAGGGCTCGCTGGTCGTCAACTCGTCGCAGGGCGGCGGCACCAAAGATACCTGGGTTCTGGAGGATTAAGTCATGCTGAGTCGAACTGCCGATCACCTGTTCTGGATGTCGCGCTACATTGAGCGCGCCGAGAACCTTGCCCGCCTGCTGGACGTTACCTGGCAAATGTCGCTGGTGCCGCAACCGCTGGAAACGATCAACCAGAGCTGGAATGCGATCATCGCCCTGAATAGCCTGGAAGAGGCGTATGCGAAGAAGTATTCCACGGTCAACGGCGAAAATGTCCTGAAATTCATGGTCAGTGACCCGGACAACTTCGCGTCGATTTTCAGCTGCCTGCGCATGGCGCGTGAAAACGCCCATGCCGTGCGTGGCACGCTGACGACCGAGATGTGGGAAACGCTCAATTCGACCTGGCTGGAGGCTCGCGAGAAGACCTTCGAGCAACTTTTCAATGCCGGCATCGGGGACTATTTCGAATGGGTCAAGATGCGTTCCTCGCTGTCGCGTGGGACGACGCTGGGTACCCTGCTGCAGGATGACGCCTATCACTTCATCCGTCTCGGGACGCTGCTGGAAAGGGCCGACAACACGGCGCGTATCCTTGACGTGAAATACCACGTGCTGCGCCCGAACGGCGACGAAGGGGCGACGGATTTCTACGAATGGGGCGCACTGCTCCGCTCCGTCTCTGCCTTCGAGGTCTATCGCAAGGTCTATCGCGATGTCATCACGCCGGAGCGGGTGGCCGAACTGCTGATCTTCAACAAGGACATGCCGCGTTCATTGCAGTTCTGCCTGAACAGCGTCATCAAGACCCTCGAAAAGATCGCCAACAGTCACTCTGGCGAAACGGAGCGCCAGGCCGGGATGCTGCATTCACAGCTACGCTACGGGCGTATCGAGGACATCCTCGACCACGGCTTGCATGAGTGGCTCAGTGATTTCATGGATCGGATCTATCTGCTTGGCAACGGCATCAGCAAGGATTTCCTGGTGCCGATGGACGAAGCTGCCTGAGGATAGTCGATTCGGGCAATCCCGACCTGACTCCGCCATTTTCTTCGGCGCTGGGTAACTCCGGCGCCGAAGTGCTTTAGGGCGCCGCTTTCAGCTGTGCTGCAGACGCCAGGCAGCAAGCGTGGCAAGCGTGTCGTCAAGCGTGGTGATCAGCTCGGCGTCGTCGCTCCTGGCCACGCGGGCAACACCCGAGCCACCAGCCCAGAGTGCCGTCGTGGCCGGCAGAATCATGCGGAGCTGTTGTAGCAGTCCGCCAATCTGGCGTTGCGGAAAAGCGCCGGAAAATGACAGCGCGACGATGTCCGCCTGATGGGCCTGGGCGGCGCGGCCAATTTCGAGCAAGGGCATTTGTGTTCCGAGGGGAATGCACTCGGCGCCTTCCAGTGCGAGTAGCGCCTCAACCATCAGTAACCCGAGCACGTGGAGCTCCTCCGGTACGCTGGTGAGCAGCACGCGCGGCGCTCGCGGGCCACCGGGCAGGGTGGATATTGCCTGGCGCAGCAGGCGCTTGGTCAGTTCGGTGTACAGATGTTCCTCGAATACTTCGAAGCTGCCGTCCTCCCAGTATTCACCGACACGACGCGTCAGCGGCGCGATCGTGTCCTGAACAAAGCGCTGCAAGCCCTGCCTGGCCAGACGCTGCTGTATGGCCTGCTGGTAGGCGGCGGCGTCGTGCTGTTTTATCAGGGCAAGTAATTCCTCAAGTTCATCCCGGTTCTCGGATGCCTCCTGCGTCTCGGGTTTTGAACGACGAGGGCTCAATGCGGTCAGTTCTTCCTGAGGGGTGGCGATCAGCTTTCCGGGCCGATGCCCGAGATCCATGAGGCGTTTGATGAGGCGCAGGCGATCGACCTGATCGGCCGGGTAGCAGCGTTCGCCATTGGTGTCGCGACCGGGTACGGGAAAACCGTAGCGGCGTTCCCACATGCGAAGAACATCCTTGGATAGCCCGGTATCGCGTTCGACAGCGGCAATATTGAAAGTTGGTGTGTTCATTATTTGTCCTGAACAAATGTTAGACAAACTGTTGACAAGTCAGTCTTTGATATCTATATTATGAACAAACGCGGTAATTGTCTAGGACAAATTAAACAGGAGTTGAACATGTTCTCAAGCATCATGCGCTGGATAGGTATCGCCGGACTGATGTCGGTCAGTGTGGTGCCGGCATTTGCCGCCGGTGATTGCCCGACGCTCCTGAGGCATGACTTCACGAGCTTGCAGGACGGCAAGCCGATGCCGCTGTGCCAGTACGCCGGCAAGGTGATCCTGGTCGTCAATACCGCCAGCTACTGCGGCTTTACGTCGCAATACGACGGCCTGGAAAAGCTCTATGCGCGCTTGAAAGACAAGGGCTTGGTCGTGCTCGGCTTTCCGTCCAACGATTTTGGCGAGCAGGAGCCGGGCAGCGAGAAGGAAATCGCCGAATTCTGCCGCATGACCTACGGCGTGGAATTCCCGATGGTCGGCAAGACGGTGGTCAAGGGCAAGAACGCCAATCCCTTCTACGTGAAGCTGGCAGCAATGTCGGACAGCCGGCCGAAGTGGAATTTCCACAAATACCTGATCAACCACGACGGCACCAAGGTGGTGGCCTACACCAGCTTTACCAAGCCGGATGACAAGGATTTGCTGAAGCAGATCGACGAATTTCTGGCCAAAAAGGAGGGAGCATGATGTCCAAGAGGCGCATAGCGGTGGTGGGTGCCGGTATATCAGGGTTGGCCAGTGCCTGGCTGTTGAGCCGCGATCACGAGGTGACACTCTTTGAGGCGGGCAGCTATCTCGGCGGCCACACCAACACCGTTGACGTGACGCTGGACGGGATGACGCATCCCGTCGATACGGGCTTTCTGGTTTTCAACGAGAAAACCTACCCGAACCTGATCGCGATGTTCGATCTGCTCGGCGTCGAAAGCGTCGAGACCGAAATGTCCTTTGCCGTGAGCCTCGAAAACCCCGATCTCGAATGGGCTGGCAGCAATCTGGCGACCGTATTCGGTCAGAAGCGCAATCTGCTCCGCCGGCAGTTCTGGGCCATGCTCTCCGATATCCTGCGTTTCAACCGCGAAAGCATGGGCTGGCTGGCGTCGCACCCTGACAACAAGCGCAGCCTGCGCGATTTTCTGACTGAGGGCCGCTATTCAAGCGCCTTCTCCGACTGGTACCTGCTGCCGATGGCGGCAGCCATCTGGTCGTGCCCGACCGGCCAGATGCTTGACATGCCGCTCGCCACCTTCATCCGCTTCTGCCAGAACCATGGCCTGCTGCAGGTTTTCGACCGGCCGATGTGGCGCACGGTGAAGGGGGGCGGTCGCGAGTACGTTCGCAAGCTGGCCGCCCGTATGGTCGCCAACGGCTCGGAAATCCGCCTGGCCTGCCCGGTCAGCGCAGTCTCCCGCGAAGGCGGCTGGCTGAAAGTGACGCACACCGGCGGCAGCGAGCACTTCGATCAGGTCGTGATGGCTTGCCACAGTGACCAGGCTCAGGCCATTCTTGGCTACACCGCCTCCGATGCGCAACGCGAAGTGCTGGCTGCTATTCGCTACCAGCCCAACCGGGCGATACTGCACACGGACCGCGCCCTGCTACCGCGCGATGAAAAGCTCTGGTCGGCGTGGAATTACTTTGCCGGCAGCGGCGAACCCGGTGAGCAGCCGGTCGGCGTTTCCTACCTGATTAACAAGCTGCAACCCCTGCCGTTCAAGACGCCGGTCGTCGTGACGCTGAATCCGGCGCGCGAGCCGGACCCGGCCAAGGTGCTGGCCGAGTTCGACTACGCCCACCCGATTTTCGACGGCCCGGCCATCGCCGCCCAACAGCGCCTGGCTTCGGTGCAGGGCGAGAACGGCATCTGGCTGGCCGGCGCCTGGGGCAGCTTCGGCTTCCATGAAGATGGCTTGAAATCGGCCTTGCGCGTCGTCAATGGCATGGGCGTTGCGGCACCTTGGCAGACCGAGGCGGTCATCGCACCGCGCGCCCTGGAAACAGCCTGAGCCTGCCATGAACAGCCCACGCGTCTTCCTCGGCAATGTCATGCACCGGCGTTTGCGGCCGGCGGTGAATGCTTTCGTCTATCCGGTCTTCTACATTCAGTTGCCGGTGCGCGACCTGCATTCTGCAAATTGCCCGATTTTCTCGGTCGACCGCAGCAACCTGCTGAGTTTTCGCCAGAAGGACCATGGCGCCCGCGATGGTAGCCCCTTGCTGCCGTGGATCCAGTCGCAACTGCGCCAGCACGGCCTGCCGGATGACGGCGAGATCACGCTCCAATGCTTCCCGCGCGTGTTCGGCTTCGTATTCAATCCGGTCAGTTTCTGGTTCTGCCGAGATGCCGAAGGCACGTTGGTCGCGGTGCTGGCCGAGGTCAATAACACCTTCGGTGGCCACTACAGCTACCTGTTGTACAACGCCGACCACTCGCCGCTGCAGGATGGTCAGGAGTTGCGCGCAACCAAGGATTTTCACGTTTCGCCGTTCAATGAAATCGAAGGCGGCTACCGTTTCCGTTTCCATCTCGACCGGTCGGTCCCGCTGGCCCGCATTGACTACGACGACGCCGAGGGCGAACTGCTGCTCACTTCGATCTCGGGCAAAGCACGCGCCTGGTCCACATCGGCCTTGCTCGGCGCCTTCGCGAAAATGCCTTTCCTCACCGCTGGCGTGATGTTCCGCATCCACTGGCAAGCCTTGAAACTGTGGCTGAAAGGGGTGCCCTTCCGTGGCGCCCACGTTCCTCAACCCCTCCGGGAATCGACAAAATGAACAACACAATGATTTTGCGCGGTAGCGAAAGGCTGAACCGCGACACGAGACTGGTTTTCGAGCTACTCGAGAAGCTCCAGGGCGGATTGCTGGAAATCCGCTTGCCCGGCGGTGCCAGTGCGCTCTTCGGCAATGGTGACCACGGTGTCACGATGCAAGTCCATGACGAAGCGATGTTCGGCCAGGTACTGGCCCGCGGCGACATCGGCCTGGCCGAAGCCTATCTCGACGGCCACTGGGATTCGCCGGACATTACCGGCCTGCTCAGGCTGCTCGCCGCCAATCACGCGCAACTCAAACGGGCGGTGTATGGCTCGTGGCGCGGCATGATCGCCGCCCGCGTTCGCCACTGGCTCAACGGCAACAGCCGTAGCGGCAGCAAGCGCAACATCATGGCCCACTACGACCTGGGCAACGATTTCTACAAGCTCTGGCTCGATCCGAGCATGAGCTACTCGTCGGCGGTCTATCGCGAGGCAGACGACGGTTCGCTCGAAACGGCGCAGCATGCCAAGTACCGCCGCATCCTCAACTGCCTGAAAGCCGCGCCCGGCCAGAACGTGCTGGAGATCGGCTGCGGCTGGGGTGGCTTTGCCGAGATGGCGGTGCAGGAAGGCTTGCAAACCACCGGCCTGACGCTGTCGCCGGCCCAACTGGCCTGGGCCCAAAAACGCGTGCCGAGTGCCGACCTGCGTTTGCAGGACTACCGCGATCTGAACGAGCAGTTCGACCACGTCGTTTCCATCGAAATGTTCGAAGCCGTCGGCGAGCGCTGGTGGCCGACCTACTTCAAGACGCTGGCCAAGGCGCTCAAGAGCGAGGGCAGGGCGGTCGTTCAGAGCATCACCATCCGCGACGACATCTTCCCGGAATACCGGCGCAGTACCGACTTCATCCAGCAATACATTTTCCCGGGCGGCATGCTCCCTTCGCGTTCCGTCTTCCGTGCCGAAGCGGCCAAGCAGGGGCTGGTCGTCCGCAACGAATACGCCTTCGGCCTCGACTACGCCAAAACCCTGGCCGAATGGCGCCACGCCTTCGAAGCCAACTGGCCCGAAATCCAGAAGCTCGGTTTCGACGAGCCTTTCCGCCGACTCTGGCGCATGTACCTTTGCTATTGCGAGGCCGGCTTCCTGGCCGGGAATATCGATGTCGTCCAATTTGAACTCACGCATCGTTGATCTGGTGGCCCCGGGGGTACGAATGAGCGACTCCTGCGGTCAACCGGAAAAAACGGCCAAAAATGAAATGGCCTCGGGCGGGCGTCGTCGGCTTTTGCTGGCGCTGGCGGCCGCACCGTTCGCCGCTTTCGCCAACACCGACCCGACGGCCGGCCTCAAACGCTGGGGCAACGGCCAGTTCCGCCGCTTCGGCTTTCTTGTCTATGAGGCCACGTTGTGGGCGGGTGACGATCCGCAACGGCCGCCGCTCGCCCTGCGCCTCGACTACAAACGCACGCTCGCCGGTGCGGCGATTGCTGACGCCAGCGTCAAGGAAATGCGGGCACTGGGGGCGGACGAGGTGGCGCTCAAGCGCTGGGGCGAGCAGATGACGCGCATCTTTCCGAACGTGAAGGACGGCGATTTCATCATCGGGGAATATGTGCCCGGTTCCGCGCGTTTCTACTTCAATGGCCGTCTCCTAGGCGAAGTTGCCGATGCGGATTTCGCGAGGCTGTTTTTTGGCATCTGGCTGGATGCAAAGACGAGTGCGCCCGAATTGCGGGCGGCGTTGTTGAGGCGAGTGGGATGAATGCTTCTTGCCGCTTGCTGCTGGCAGGATCCGCTGAATGGGCATGGGTTTCCGCCTTGCTGGCGGGCGTACTTTCTTTTGCTTCGCCAAAAGAAAGTAGCCAAAGAAAAGGCGACCCCAGGGTCGGCGCCCTTCGGGTTCCTTGCGCTACTCGGCAGGCCGGGCGGCTGGCTAAACTCGCCTGCGGCTCAGACAACGCCAGCCGACTGCCCCCGGCCTTCCTGCGTTGCTCAGCGCCTCTCATGGGGACCCGAAAGGCGTCCGGGCCCAGCAATTCGTCGCAAAAAATCGGCTTCCACGGTCAACCGGATAAAACGGCCAAAAATGAAACGTGTCGCTCGGGCAACCAGGCCCAAATACGGATTGTTTCACCGGGCCCCTTGATAGGTGCCGAGCAACGCAGGGGCTGGCGGGAAAAGGGCGAGGACTGTCTGAGGGGCGTAGCCCCGAGTTCCGCAGCCCCCGCCAGTCCCGAGTAGCACAGGGAACCGGCGCAGCCGGCACCGACCCAGGGTCGCCTTTTCTTTGCTTACTTTCTTTTGGCGAAGCAAAAGAAAGTGAGCCGCCCCGCAAGGGCGGAACCCCCTGCCAATCGAAGCAGCCAGCTTCAGGCAGCACCCCATGACCAACGGCCGCATCCTCTCCTATGGCCTGCTAGGCCTCCCCCTGGCCTTCGCAGCCCTCCCGATCTACGTCCACGTCCCCCGTTACTACGCCGAAAACGCCGGCATGGAGCTGGCGCTGCTCGGTTTCATCCTCCTCGGCGCCCGTCTGCTCGATGCCGGCATCGACCCCTGGCTCGGCTGGCTGGCCGACCGTGTTTCCCGGCCGCGCATGGTGGCGTTGGCCTTGCTGCCGTTTGCCATCGGCTTCGTCGCGCTCCTCAATCCGCCCGATGAGAACGTCGCGCTCTGGCTGCTCGGCTCGCTGGCGCTGACCTACCTCGGCTTCTCGGCTGCCAGCGTGGCCTACCAGGCATGGGGTGCGGACATCGGCGAGGAATCGGTCCTGAGAACGCGGTTGACCGCAGCACGGGAAGGTTTCGGCCTGATCGGTGTCGTTCTCGCCGCAGCGCTGCCCGCCGTGCTGGCTGCGAGCCTCAGTGACGGCATTGAGCGACTGAGCTGGATACTGCCGCCGCTGTTGCTGATCGCTGCGCTGACGACCTTCAGCCGCGTCGGCGTCGGCAAACCGGTGATTGCCGCCAGTGAGCCCTTGCTGCCCAGCCTGCGCCGGGTCTTCGCTGATGAAGCTTTCCGTCGCCTGCTCATCGTCTTCGTCGCCAACGGTATCGCCGCGGCCCTGCCGGCCACGCTCTTCCTGTTCTTTGTCGCCGACGTATTGCTGGCCGAAGCCGCCAGCGGCCCGTTGCTGGCGCTGTACTTCGTTGCTGGCGCCGCTTCCTTGCCGCTCTGGGTCATGCTCTCGGCCCGGCGGGGTCGGGTCTTCGCATGGCTCCTGGCGATGGGCGTTTCGATTGTCGCCTTCGCTGGCGCGAGCCTGCTCGGCGCGGGCGATGTCTGGCTGTTTGCCATTATCTGCATCGCCTCCGGTCTCGCGCTTGGGGCTGACTTGGCCCTGCCGGCCGCCATCGCTGCCGACCTCGGCGAACGGCAGGGGCAGGCCGGGGCCTGCTTCGGCGTCTGGAATTTTGTTGCCAAACTCAACCTGGCGCTCGCCGCCGGGCTTTCACTACCCCTGCTCGGTGCGCTCGGCTATGTGCCGGGTGGTAGCACCGGGCTACCTGCCCTGACCTTTGCCTACGCGCTGTTACCGCTCGCCTTCAAAGCGCTGGCCGGCGTTCTGCTCTGGCGCTGGCGCCATTCCCTGGAGATCTGACCATGAAACTCTTGCTCGCTGCTGCCTTCACGCTCGGCCTTGCCGGCTGTGCTTCGACGGGCGTCGAACAATACCGTGCCGAACAGCCGGCGCTCGACCTCAAAACCTACCTCAACGGCACGCTCGACGCCTGGGGCATTTTTCAGGGCCGTTCCGGCGAGGTGCAAAAACGTTTCCAGGTCGTCATCGACGCCAAGTGGAATGGCGACACCGGCGTCCTCGACGAGAACTTCAAGTGGTCCGACGGCACCACCTCGCGCCGCGTATGGACGCTGACCAAACAGGCCGACGGCACTTTCCGCGGCCGGGCTGACGATGTCGTCGGCGAGGCCATCGGCGAAGTTTCCGGCAATGCCCTGCGCTGGCGCTACGTGCTGGCGCTGCCGGTGGACGGCAAGGTCTATAACGTCGATTTCGACGACTGGATGTTCCTGATGGACGACAAGGTCATGATGAACCGCTCCTACATGTCGAAATGGGGCTTCAACCTGGGCGAAGTGACGCTGACCTTCGTCAAGCGTTAAGCCGGCTGCCATGTCCTCCAACCCGAAAATCACTGACTGGAAGGGCAAGCGCGTCTGGCTGGTCGGCGCCTCGAGCGGCATCGGTGCGGCGGTTGCCCGCGAATTGGCCGGGCGCGGTGCACGTGTTGCACTGTCGGCCCGAAGCGCCGACAAACTCGCAGCGCTGGCCATCGCCGATGCGCTGCTACTGCCCTGCGACGCGACCGACGTCGCCAGCCTGGGCGCCGCCCGCGAAAAATTGTTGGCCACCTGGGGTGGCGTCGATCTGGTCATTTACCTGGCCGGCGATTACGTCCCGATGCGCGCCGACAACTTCGATCTGGCCGTGGCCGAAAAGGTCGTCACCGTTAATTTCAACGCTGCCATGCGCTTGACCGCCACTGTCCTCGGCGATCTCAAACCAGGTGGCGGCATCGCCTTCGTTGCCAGCGTTGCCGGTTATCGCGGCTTGCCCAAGGCGCTGGCCTACGGGCCGGGCAAAGCGGCGCTCATCCACTTCGCCGAAGTGCTGCACATCGATCTTGTGCCGAAAGGTATTGGCGTCTGGGTCATCAACCCGGGCTTCGTCTCGACCCAACTGACTGCCAAAAACGATTTCGAGATGCCAGCGCTGCAGACGCCGGAACAAGCGGCAATTGCCACGGTCGACGGCTTCAGGTCGGCCAATTTCGAAATCCATTTCCCCAAGCGTTTTACCCGCCTCATGAAGTTCTTTGCGCTGCTTCCCTACCGCTGGTATTTCCCGCTCATTCGCCGCTCTACCGGAGGCTGACATGACCCTCGACGACCTGATCGTCTTCTACAACGAATTCGCCCCGGCCAGCGTCGCCCGCTTCCCCGAGTTCTACAGCGACAACGCCTACTTCAAGGACCCGTTCAACGAAGTGCGCGGCCTGCCGGCCATCCAGCGTATTTTCACCCACATGTTCGGACAGGTCGCCGAACCGCGCTTCGTGGTGACGGAAAAGGTGGCAGACCAGAATGGCGCCATGCTGGTCTGGGAGTTCTACTACCGGGTGAAGCTGTGGGGCAAGGGCGAGGCACAGGTCATGCGCGGCGTCTCGCATCTCAAGTTCGATGCTGACGGCAAGGTCTGTTACCACCGTGACTACTGGGATGCCGCCGAAGAGCTCTACATGAAACTGCCGGCCATCGGCACGTTGATGCGCGGCTTGCGGCGCATGCTGGCGGCGTGACGGGCGACAAAGGGGCTCCACCTTATTGATTGCATGAACCCGCTTCAGGGCAATGCGCATTGGGAAGCGAAAAGACAGCAACTTCGGATTGAATCGAAGCACAGGGAACCATTGCCCAGCCGCGAACGGTTGCACTAATCGCAACGAATTAAAGCTGTCATAAAAAATTCATAAACGATATACGTCGTTTAGCCGCGCATGATGGTACGCTGACTTCATATTGTTAATCGGAGAAACGCATGCTCCACAATCCCTTGATGTTCTTTATTGGCGGGGTTCTGGCGGCTTCTTACTTTATTGCGCCGATGCTTTTTGCATCCCGCACGCGTCCCGCTTGCTTCATGTTTGTGGCGCTGCTCTACATTGTCGCAATGGCTGTCACTTTTCTGGTCGTCGACGCGAGAGCTTCGCTTGCTTTGCTAGAGCTGGGTGTTGCCTTCACCCTGATCGGCAAGTTGCTGGCCATCAATTTCAGCATGCTGCAATCGCCGAACTACCCGAAGAACCGTCGCTGCTACTGATTGACTGGTGGCGGAACCGGTAGCGCGAAAAGCGCTTGCCCATGAAAAAGCCCGCACGAATGCGGGCTTTTTACTTCAGCAGGAGCTGAAATTACTTGGACTTCTTGACAGCCTTGGTGGTGGCGCTGGTAGCGGCAGCCATGTTGGACTGGGCCATGTCGGTCACTTGCTTGGCGGTCTTGCGCATGTTGTCGAAAGCAGAGTTGGCAGCAGCGATGGCGCTCTGAACGGCAGCAACGGCAACGTCGGAACCAGCCGGGGCAGACTTGGCAGCCTTTTCGAGCATGTCAGCAACGTTCTTCTGGAAGTCGCCGAACTGGGCTTCAACCATCTTGGCGAGTTGTTCCTGGGTCTCGGTAGAGATTTCGTAGACCGACTTGGAGTAAGCAACAGCCTTCTCGACGCTCGGCTGGGCCAGGGAAGCCTGGATGGACAGGGCTTCTTGCGGATCCTTGGCACCCATCAGGGCTTTGGCGTTGGAGACGGAGTCTTCCAGCACGGAACGGGCGGTTTCAAGGTTCAGGGTGGCGATACGCTCGGCAGAGGCCAGGGCGGTGTTGGCAACAGACAACAGGGAATCGACAGCAGCCTTGTTAGCGGCAGCGAATTGCTCGGGATTGATAGACATCGGACGCTCCTTAGGTTTGGAATTAATAATTACAGCGGGTGAATTGTAACAATGTTTTCCGGAAAATATTGCGCTGCACCATGACATTTTACTGATTTATATCAATTGCTTAGTTTTTAAGTGGCAAAACGCGTGTTTGAAACGCTGCCTGAGGTATTTGCCACATCTTGCAAAAAATGCACCAATGTCGGGCGCAAACAATTGTGTCATCAAGGTTTTGCCGGATTACTGCAACAGTCTTTCAATTCGCTGAATGGCGTGGCTCGTGCTACCTCGATTGGCTGTGAGCAATAAATTTGAGTGTTGTGAAAAAGCCACATGTACTTCAAATTGATTTTCAGGAAGCGATTTTCTTGCAGTGCAGCGCACCGGATGGGCGACGCTGGCGCTTGGCTATTGAGGCCAAGCCGCCTCGGCTTCGGGTGATAAAATGCGCCCCGTTTCAGCGTAAGCATTTTCCCCGATTGGACTCCCATGCATTTCGACATCATCGTCATCGGCGCCGGCGCGGCCGGCATGATGTGCGCTGCCCAGGCCGGGATGCGCGGTCGACGCGTGCTGTTGATCGATCATGCCGAAAAGCTCGGAGAGCGGATCCGGGTCTCCGGAGGCGGGCGTTGCAATTTCACCAACCGCACCGTCAGCGCTGATAACTACTTGTCGCAAAACCCGCATTTCTGCCGCTCGGCGTTGGCCAGGTTTTCGCAATTCGACTTCATCGCGATGATGGACAAGCGGCGAATTCCGTACCACGAGCGCGAACACGGCCAGCTTTTCTGTGACGAGTCGGCGCAGGAAATCATCGACATGCTGCGTGACGCCTGCGAAGACGCCGGTGTGCAATGGGCGTTCCCCTGTGCCGTGCAACAAATCAAACTCCAGGCGGCTGAGGCGGTAAAGCGTTACGCCGTTGCCACCGATCAAGGCTGTTTTACCTGCCAGTCGCTGGTGGTGGCGACGGGCGGCCTGGCCATTCCGAAAATTGGTGCCAGTCCATTTGGCTACCGTCTGGCCGAACAGTTCGGCATTCCTGTCATTCCACCCAAGCCTGCCCTGGTGCCGCTGGCGCTGGCGCCGGAACTGCTCGAAGCGATGAAGCCCTTGGCCGGTGCCACGCTTGACGCCACGGCACAATTTGATGATGCGCAGTTCCGCGAAAACGTGCTGATCACCCATCGCGGTCTCTCCGGCCCGGCCATCCTGCAAATCTCCAGCTACTGGCAGATGCAGGAATATCGGGCGGGCAAGAAACAACCTGTGGAAATCGATCTGCTGCCCGGCCTCGATGCTGGCGCCTGGCTGGAAGAGCACCGGCAGGGCCGCGTACATCTGCCCAACCTTCTGGCCGAACACTTGCCGCGCCGCTTTGCACATGAATGGTGCGCTCTGCTCGGCGGCGAAAAAATGACGATCCGCCCGATCAGCGAACTCGGCCGGCGCGATCTGGAAATGATCGCCGGCAAGCTCAACGCCTGGCCGTTGATGCCGGCCGGTACGCTGGGCTTCGCCAAGGCCGAGGTCACCCTCGGCGGCGTGTCTACCGATGCGCTGTCATCGAAAACCATGGAAGCCAAGGCCGCGCCCGGACTGTATTTTATCGGCGAAGTGGTTGATGTGACCGGCTGGCTCGGGGGCTACAACTTCCAGTGGGCCTGGTCGTCGGGCTGGGTGGCCGGGCAGTTCGCCTGAAAATCACGGCATTGATGGGGGCTCGTGTCCCCTCGTGCAACTGCCTGGCTAGCTGCACTCTGCGGCAAAGCCGGCATCGACGATCGCCTGCAGAATGTCATCAGGACTGATGAATCGACCATGTTCGACGGAGGTCTCTCCCGTTTCCCGGGATATCTCGATGTGGCCAATATTTGGCAAGTCCTGAATGGCGTTTGCCAGCGATCGGACGCTGGTTTCATCGGTTAAACCGGTGATCTTTAAATTCAAGGTTTCCATGTTGTCTCTGCACGTTGGAGAAGGATTGCTTCCTTCGGCAATGGCTTTTTCATGAAGTTCGCAGACGGGTTGATTTTGGCCGATATCTTGTCTCAATCCAAAAGCCGAAACCTAGTCTGCTCCCGCCATGGACAAGGCGACTGCCTCTGCTACCTTGATCCCATCCACCCCGGCCGACAGAATTCCCCCGGCGTAGCCGGCGCCTTCGCCGGCCGGGTAGAGGCCGCGCGTGTTGATGCTCTGGTAATCGGTGCCGCGCTTGATGCGAATGGGTGACGAGGTGCGTGTCTCAACGCCAGTCAGGATGGCGTCGGCCATGGCGAAACCGCGAATCTGTTTGTCGAAGGCCGGGATGGCTTCGCGCAGGGCGTCGATGACGTAGGCCGGGGCGCAGCTTGCCAGGTCGGTCATGTGCACGCCGGGCTGGTAGGAGGGATCGACTTCGCCGAGGGCAGTGGATGGCCGGCCGGCGAGGAAATCGCCGATGCGCTGCGCCGGGGCGGCGTAGGTGCTGCCACCAGCAACGAAGGCGGCCGATTCCCATTGCCGCTGATACTCGATGCCGGCCAGCGGGTTGGTTCTGTAGTCGCCCGGGAAGTCCTCGGGTTTGACTTCGACGACAAGCGCCGCATTGGCATTGCGTTCGGCGCGTGAATACTGGCTCATGCCGTTGGTCACGACACGACCTTCTTCCGAGGTGGCGGCGACAACCTGGCCGCCGGGGCACATGCAGAAGCTGTAGGCGGCACGGCCGTTGGCGCAGTGATGGACCAGCTTGTAGTCGGCGGCACCAAGGATCTCGTTGCCGGCATTGGGGCCAAAGCGGGCGTGGTCGATCATGGCCTGGGGATGTTCGACGCGGAAGCCGATGGAGAAGGGCTTGGCCTCGATGTATACGCCCTGGTCGTAGAGCGCCTGGAAGGTATCGCGGGCGCTATGGCCGATGGCAAGGACGACGTGCTCGGTGGCAATGGTTTCGCCATCCGCCATGACGATGCCACGGACTTGATGGTCCTCGATGACCAGCCGCTCGACCTTGCTGCCGAAGCGGATTTCGCCGCCCAGATCGGTGATGGTCGCCCGCATGTTCTCGACCATCTTGACCAGCCGGAAGGTGCCGATGTGCGGCTTGCTGACATACATGATCTCGTCCGGCGCGCCGGCCTTGACGAACTCTTCGAGCACCTTGCGGCCATGGTGCTGCGGGTCCTTGATCTGGCTGTAAAGCTTGCCGTCGGAGAAGGTGCCGGCACCGCCTTCGCCGAACTGGACGTTCGATTCCGGGTTGAGCTTGTTGTTGCGCCACAGGCCCCAGGTGTCCTTGGTCCGCTCGCGCACGGCCTTGCCGCGTTCGAGGATGATCGGTTTGAAGCCCATCTGGGCGAGGATCAGCCCGGCAAGCAGGCCGCAGGGCCCGGTGCCGATGACGATGGGGCGGGTTTGCAGTCCGGCCGGTGCCTGGGCGACGTATTTGTAACTGGTGTCGGGGCGCGGACCGACGTTGCGGTCATCAGCCAGATTTTTGAGCAGCGCCGGCTCGTCGCGAACATCGAAGTCGAGCGTGTAGATCAGCGTGATCGCCGATTTTTTGCGCGCATCGTAGCTGCGCTTGAAAATCGTGAAATCGATCAGCTCGCCATCAGCGATGCCGAGTCGCTGGCAGAGTGCGGGGCGTAGCGCATCCTTGGCGTGGTCGAGCGGCAGCTTCAGTTCGGTCAGTCTCAACATGCGGATGTTCCGTAAATCTCAGCGTTCCTTGAACTGCTTGTGGCAGGTTTTGCAGGCTTCATGAACGGCCTCGTAAGTCTTCTCGACCTGTGCCTTGTCCTTGCTCTGGGCGGCGACGAGCAGGGCGTCGGTGGCAGCGATGAAGGCTTTCCTGTTTTTCTCGAATTCGTCCGGCTGCTTCCAGACTTCGGGCGTGGCCTTGGTCGGCGGGTAATTCGTGTCGGCGCCGAAATGGGACCAGGGGCCGTCACGCTTGGCCAGCAGCGCTTCCGCCATGGGCAGGAATTTGTCGGCGTCGTACCGGTCCTTGCGCAACATCACACCCATCGGCTCGAAGGTCTTGACGATCTCCTTGAATGCCACCTGCCGTTGCTTTACCGGCTGCCCTGGGCGCGTGTCCTCGACCTCGCCACAGCCGGTGAGCATTGCTGCGGTCAACAGGAAAAAAAGGGGAAATTTCAAATGCTGGAGCATGGCTGGCTATCGAAAGCTGGGCTGGGCCCGGGAGCGCGAATTATACGGGCTGCCGGCACGGGACGCTGTATCGCGGAGTTGGTGAAGGTCAGGTAAGTGATTGCAAAAATGGCTTGTTTTTCCGGTTGACCGTGGAAAGCGGAGTTTGCGCGACAGGCCGCCACTTTGCTGTAAAGTTTCGCCAATCGGCAAATCATGGAGCACGCCATGTTCGATCTCTACATCGGTAACAAGAACTACTCGTCCTGGTCGTTGCGGCCGTGGCTGCTCATGAAACATTTTGCCATTCCATTTACTGAGCACATGGTCTCGGTCGCCGGGCGCGACTACAACGCGGCGCTCAAGGCGCTGGCCGGCAATGCCCGCGTGCCCTGCCTGCATGAAAATGGTTTCCAAGTTTGGGAGAGCATTGCCATCGCCGAAACCTTGGCCGAACGCTATTCGCAAATGTGGCCGGCGGATGCCAGGGCAAGGGCGAGGGCGCGCAGCATTTCGGCTGAAATGCATGCCGGCTTTGCCAAACTGCGCACCGCCATGCCGATGAACCTCAAGTTGAAGCTCAAGGGCAAGCCGGCGACGCAGGAAGTCCAGCGCGACATCGACCGGGTCGTCGAGATATGGCTGGACGCTCGCACTCAGTTTGCTACTGGCAACGGTCCGTGGCTGTTCGGTGATTTCTCGATTGCCGATGCCATGTTTGCCCCGATTGCCTGTCGTTTCGACGTCTATAACGTGCAGCTCCCGCCTGTTGCTGCCGCCTACCGCGATGCCATTTTGGCGCATCCGGCCATCCTCGAGTGGCGTGCGGCTGCGCTCATGGAAACCGAGGCGCACCTGCACTACGACCGGTTGGCAGACGAATACGGCGGAGCGCGCTGAAGGCCTGCTGTGCCAGGATGGCCGTTGCCAGGTGATCCCGGCGCCGTATCGCCCGTCCGCCCCGGTTTCAAATGCGCTCGCGCTGTTTTGCGGTTACCATGACTTGTTTTGATTCAAGTCAAAAGCCACAATGCATCCGATACGGTCACTGAACCGGTCTTGACCACGGCAAACAACGAGGAGAGAGCATGCGGGATTGTCAGCCGGTGCAGATTGAGAGTTTTTTGAGTCGCGCTCCCCTGTTTGAGGGATTGTCGCCTGAAGATCTCGCGACCATGGCCAAAGGCACTCATGAATTGAAACTCGCCAAGGGAGAAACGCTGTTTCGCCAGGGCGACCCCTGCACGGGATTTTATGTATTGGTTTATGGCCAGATAAAACTGGCGATTTCCTCACCGCAGGGTACCGAGAAAGTGGTTGAAATTATTCAGCCTGGCCATAGTTTCGGCGAAGCCATCATGCTCCTGGATAAGTCATATTTCATCTATGCTGAGGCGCTGGTCGATACGCTGGTCCTGCATGTCGCCAAGGAAACGATCTATGCCGAACTGCAGAAGGACTATTCGTTCGGCCGAAAAATGCTGGCAGGCATGGCTATGCGCACGCATCAGCTGATGACCGATGTCGAAGCGTATTCGTTGCATTCCGGAACGCAGCGCGTTATAGGGTACTTCATGCACGAATTGCTCGAAAGCCAGCATGGCGAGGAGCATGTTGTACTGGAACTTTCCTCCAGCAAGGGCGTGATCGCGTCGCGACTCAATCTCACCCAGGAGCATTTCTCGCGCATCCTGCATGACCTGAGCGATCTGGGCCTGATCGTGGTTGAGGGTAAGCGGATCCGTATTCCGAGCGTGCCAAAACTGCAAAAGCATCTACAGATTTAGGCGCAACCGCTTTGTCGCGCCAGTCCGGATGAACCCATGAACCAGACCATCAGCTTCATTACCCTCGGCGTCGCCGATCTCGCCCGCAGCCGGGCGTTTTACCAGGCGCTGGGCTGGCAGGAGTCGTCGGCCAGCCAGGAGACGATAGCCTTCTTTCAGGCCGGTTCAGTGGCCTTTGCCCTTTTTCAGCGTGAGGCGCTGGCTGAGGATGCAGCGGTGCCATCGGCCGGGAGCGGGTTTTCAGCGTTCACGCTGGCTCACAACGTGGCGTCCGAAGCGGCGGTGATTGCGACGCTGGACGAGGCCGTGGCCGTCGGCGCAAGGCTAGTTCGCCCGGCAGACAAGGTGTTCTGGGGGGGCTTTCGGGGTTATTTTGCAGACCCCGATGGCTTCCTGTGGGAAGTTTGTTTCAACCCTTTTGTGGCGCTCGATGCCGCGGGTTTCGTTAAACTTCCATAAATTCACTTGCAGCTACCGCCGGGTGCCTCCGCACGATTTCGGTGCATGCGTGCTGTCATCAGGCTTTCATCAGGTGCGTGCGAAGATTTGCTTTGTTTAAAAAACAATGACTTGCAAGGTGGTTCGCGTCTTGCTTTTAAGGTTTTAATTATTCTGTCTGGAGCATGCTTGTGTCGATCCATGTCGCGCTGAATCACGTCACTCGTTATAACTATGATCGCCTGATCAATCTCGGGCCGCAGGTCGTTCGCCTGCGTCCCTGTCCGCATTCGCGGACGCGCATTCTTTCCTACTCGCTCAAAATCGGGCCGGAAACGCATTTCGTCAATTGGCAGCAGGACCCGCAGGGCAACTATCTGGCTCGCCTGGTTTTCCCGGAAAAGACCCGCGAATTCAGCATCGAGGTCGACATGGTGGCCGAGATGTCGGTCATCAACCCCTTCGACTTCTTTCTCGAAGACCATGCCGAGAAGATTCCCTTCGCCTACGAGGACTGGGAACGCCACGAGCTGACGCCTTACCTGCACAAGCTGCCGGAAACGCCGGAACTGAAGAAGTACATGGCCGGCATTTCGCGCGAGCCGTTGCGTAGCGTCGATTTCCTCGTTGGCCTCAATGCTGACCTGCAAAAGGCCATCAGCTACACCATCCGCATGGAACCTGGCGTCCAGACGCCGGAAGAAACGCTGACCAAGCGTTCCGGCTCCTGCCGCGACTCGGCCTGGCTACTCGTCCAGATTCTGCGCCACCTGGGCCTGGCCGCCCGTTTCGTTTCCGGCTATCTGATCCAGTTGACCGCCGACGTCAAGTCGCTCGACGGCCCGTCCGGCCCGGAAGCTGACTTCACCGACCTGCACGCCTGGGCCGAAGTTTATCTGCCGGGCGCCGGCTGGATCGGCCTCGACCCGACCTCCGGCCTCTTTGCCGGCGAAGGTCATATCCCGCTTGCCTGTACCCCGGAGCCTTCGTCCGCAGCGCCGGTGACTGGTGGCCTCGACGAGTGCGAAACCGAGTTCTCGCACCACATGCAGGTCACCCGCATATGGGAAGCGCCGCGCGTCACCAAGCCTTACACCGATGAACAGTGGGCGGCCATCGAAGGCCTCGGTCATCAGATCGACGATACCCTCGGCAAGCTCGACGTGCGCCTGACGCAAGGCGGCGAGCCGACCTTCGTCGCGGTCGACGACCCCGATGGCGCCGAATGGAACACCGCCGCTCTCGGCCCGACGAAGCGGATTTACGCGGCCGACATCTTCCATCGCCTGCGCCAGAAATACGCTCCGAATGGCCTCATGCACTTCGGTCAGGGCAAGTGGTATCCCGGCGAGCAACTGCCGCGCTGGTCTCTCAACTGCTTCTGGCGCAAGGATGGCGAGCCGATCTGGAATGCGCCTGAGCTGTACGCCAACGAACGCGTCAATTACGGCGCCACGGCCGAACACGCCCAGCGCTTCCTCAAGCGCGTCGCCGAACGCCTTGGCATGACTTCAGACTACGTCTTTCCGGCCTTCGAGGACGTCTATTACTACATGTGGCGCGAACGCCGTCTGCCGGGCAACGTCGATCCCTTCGATTCCCGCGTGGATGACGAGATGGAGCGTGCGCGCCTCATGAAGGTGTTCACGCAGGGCATGACCTACACCGTCGGCCACGTGCTGCCGATCATGAAAAATGTCTGGAACCAGTGGCAAACCGGCCCGTGGTTCCTGCGTTCCGAGCGCTGCTACCTGTTCCCCGGCGATTCGGCCATGGGCTATCGTCTGCCTTACGATTCGCAGCCATGGACAGCAACGAGCGATTACCCCTACGTCAATCCGCCCGATGCCGAAACGGCGACAGATCCGCTGGCCAGCTGGGCCGCCCTGCGTAACCGTGTGAGCGGCGAAGCCGGTGCCCGCGAGCCGCAGATGCAAGGCCGCCCTGGCGCTTCCGGCGTCGCTGGCGCAGGTGCCGCCGCATCGGCAACCGGCGACGGCAAGCTCCGGGCGTGGGAAAAGCCGACCGAAACGATGCCGCGCTTCAAGGAATCGGCTGGCTGGATCACTCGCCTGGCCATGTGCGCCGAGCCGCGCGACGGTCGTCTCTACGTCTTCATGCCGCCGACCGAGAAGCTTGATGACTATCTGGAAATCGTCGCTGCGGTCGAAGCGACGGCCGAAGAGATGTCGCTGCCGATTATCATGGAAGGCTATACACCGCCGTCCGACCCGCGCCTGACGCATTTCAGCGTCACCCCCGATCCCGGTGTCATCGAGGTCAATGTCCATCCGGCGCGTAGCTGGGATCAACTCGTCGACCAGACCACCCACCTCTACGAGGCGGCCCACTACTCGCGCCTGACCACCGAAAAGTTCATGGTCGACGGTCGCCACACCGGTACCGGCGGCGGCAATCACTTCGTCCTCGGCGGTGCCACGCCCAACGATTCGCCCTTCCTCCGTCGTCCGGACCTGCTCAAGAGCCTGATCGCCTACTGGCACAATCACCCGAGCCTGTCCTACCTGTTCTCCGGCCTGTTCATCGGTCCGACCAGCCAGGCACCGCGCGTCGATGAAGCGCGAAATGACTCGCTCTACGAGCTCGAAATCGCCTTCAAGCAGATTCCGCAACCGGGCGGTGTCGTCCCGCCGTGGCTGATCGACCGCATCCTGCGCAATCTGCTCACCGATGTGACCGGCAACACGCACCGTTCCGAGTTCTGCATCGACAAGCTCTACTCGCCGGACGGCCCGACCGGCCGCCTCGGCCTGCTCGAGCTGCGCGCCTTCGAAATGCCGCCGCACGCTCGTATGTCGCTGGCCCAGCAACTGCTGCTCCGCGCCATGATCGCCCGCTTCTGGGAAACACCCTACGAGCCAGCCCGTCTGGCCCGCTGGGGCACCGAGCTGCACGACCGTTTCATGCTGCCGTTCTACGCCGAGCAGGATTTCAAGGACGTCATGCAGGAAATGGCCGAAGCCGGCTTCGCCTTCAAGGCCGAATGGTTCGCCCCGCACTTCGAATTCCGCTTCCCGAAATACGGCGATTTCGCCGTCAAGGGCATGGAGTTCGAACTGCGTCACGCGCTCGAGCCCTGGCATGTCATGGGCGAGGAGGGCGGTGGCGGCGGCACGGTGCGCTACGTCGATTCCTCGGTCGAGCGCGTCCAGGTCCGCATCAAGGGCATGGCGCCCGACCGCTACGTGCTGACCTGCAACGGTGTTCCTGTACCCTTGCAACAAACCGGCACCAACGGCGAGTTCGTCGCCGGCGTGCGCTACCGCGCCTGGCAGCCGGCGTCCTGCCTGCATCCGACCATTGGTGTCCATGCGCCGCTGGTCTTCGACATCGTCGATACCTGGATGAATCGCTCGCTGGGCGGTTGCCAGTACCACGTGGCGCATCCGGGTGGTCGCAGCTTCGACACCTTCCCGGTCAATGCCTTCGAGGCCGAAAGCCGTCGTCTTGCCCGCTTCTTCCGCTTCGGCCACACGCCGGGCAAGATGCAGGTGAATGCGCCGGAGATCAGCGCCGAGCACCCGTTTACGTTAGACTTGCGCAGGTTTTAACAAAAATATTCGGGTTGACCGCGAAAACAGGCCGGAAACGGCCTGTTTTCGCTAGATAAAAACTAAATGGCGCGTACCCTCCTCGCAATCTACCCCCACAGTCCACGCCGCTACGATGAAATGTTAACGGCGAAGGGCGAGGTGCGCCCGCACTGGGAACAGTTCCTGAATCACATCGACGCGGTGGCGCCCGAAGAAATGCGCCGACGCCTCGATTTCGCCGAGCAGCGGATTCAGGAAAACGGGGTGACCTACAACGTCTACGCCGATCCCAACGGGGCCGACCGGCCGTGGACGCTCGATCCGCTTCCGCTGATCATTCCGCCGGACGAGTGGGCCGAAGTGTCGTCTGCCGTGGCACAGCGCGCGGCCCTGCTCAACGCCATTCTGGCTGATCTGTACGGTGAGCAGACGCTGCTTGCCGAGGGGCTTTTGCCGCCGGCGCTGGTCTATGGTCAGCACGGCTATCTCTGGCCTTGCCGGGGCGTCAAGCCCCCGGGCGGCATCTGGCTGCACAATTACGCCGTCGATCTGGCGCGTGCGCCGAATGGTCGCTGGTGGGTTATCGCCGACCGCACGCAGGCGCCTTCCGGCGCCGGCTACGCGC
The DNA here is from genome assembly GCA_016705475.1 of Betaproteobacteria bacterium. GTDB lineage: Bacteria > Pseudomonadota > Gammaproteobacteria > Burkholderiales > Rhodocyclaceae > Azonexus. The sequence goes on from JADIYD010000009.1 coordinate 266,894, forward strand.
TGGAAAACCGGCTGGTCGTTTCGCGCGTCTTCCCGGAAATGTTCCGCGACCTGCGTGTCCAGCACGTCGCCGACTTCTTCCGCGACCAGCTTGATGGCCTGTCAGCGCTGGCGCCGGTCGAAGGGCGACGAGCAGCCGCACATGGTCCTCCTCACCCCCGGGCCGTACAACGAAACCTATTTCGAACACGCCTATCTGGCCCGTTATCTCGGCTTTCCGCTGGTCGAGGGGCAGGATCTGACGGTGCGCGGCGACACGGTCTATCTGAAAACACTGCGTGGCCTCAAGCGCGTCCATGTCATCCTGCGTCGTCAGGACGATGCCTACTGCGACCCGCTGGAACTGCGCGGCGAATCGGCGCTCGGTATTCCCGGCCTGCTCAACGTGGCGCGCGCCGGGCGCGTTGTCATCGCCAATGCACTGGGCAGCGGCCTGCTTGCCTCCGGTGCGCTGATGGGCTTCCTGCCCGCTATCTGCCGGCATCTGCTGGGCGAAGAACTGGCCATGCCCTCGGTGGCAACCTGGTGGTGCGGCGAGAAGCCAGCCCTTGATTACGTCAAGGAAAATTTTGACGATCTGGTCATCAAGCCGGCCTATCCGACCCAGAACATGGAGCCGGTTTTCGGCAACGAACTGAAGGGTGAGGCGCGTGCCGAGATGCTGCGCCGGATCGAAGCCCGGCCACATGCCTATGTCGCCCAGGAAATGGTCAATCTTTCTCAGGCGCCGACCTGGAGCCGGGCGCATGAGCGCCGCCTGCTCGCCCGCCCGGTCGGCTTGCGAGCCTATGCCGTGACGACTCCCGACGGCTATTCGGTGATGCCGGGTGGCCTGGCTCGCGTCACGACCGGGGCCAGCACGCGCATCATTTCGATGCAGCGCGGCGGTGCTTCGAAAGATACCTGGGTGCTGACCAACGGCCCGGTCAGCCAGTTTTCCCTGCTCAAACCCTCGGTTACCGTGCGTGATCTGGTCCGGGCCGGTGCCAACCTGACGTCGCGCGTCGTCGAAAACCTGTTCTGGCTCGGCCGTTATTCGGAACGTTTCGATGATAGCGCCCGCATGCTGCGCGTCGCGCTGTCGCGCGTCGTTGTCGGCGGTGGTCAGAAGACGAACCTGGTCGTCGCGGCGATGGAACTGGCCCGGCGTCTTGGCGTTTTGCCCGAGCTTGGCGAGGATAACGAAGTCAAGGAAGGCAGCGAGCACGAGTTGCTCGAAGCGATCTATGACCCCGAGCAGCCCGGTAGCCTGGCCCGCAATATTCGCTCTGTCATGTGGTCGGCAACGCACGTCCGTGAGCGACTTTCGCTCGATCACTGGCATTCGCTGAGCCGTCTGCAGCGTGACCAGCAGGCTGCGCTCAAGGTGCATCCGACGTTGACCGAGGCCATTGCCTTTCTTGACCGCGTGCTGGGTGTCTCGTCATCGCTGACCGGTTTTGCCATGGACAACATGACGCGTGACGATGGCTGGCGCTTCCTGATGATTGGCCGGCGTCTGGAGCGCCTTTCCTTCCTGGCGATGACGGTTGCCCATTTCCTGCGCATGCCGTCGACCCGCTCGCCGGGTTCGCTGGAATGGCTGCTCGAACTGTCCGACTCGATCATTACCTACCGCTCGCGCTATTCGCGTCAGCCGGAACTGCTGCCGGTCGTCGACCTCCTGGTTTTCGACGACAGCAACCCCCACGGCGTGGTCTTCCAGGCCTGCGTGCTGGGCCGCTATCTGGAGCGCATGAGCCGTGAATTCGACGCCGATTTCGAGGGCGACCTCAGTGGCGCGCTGGACCGTCTGCTGGCTTTTGATCTCAAGCGCCTGGAGCACGTCCAGTTCGACGATTGTCTGGATTATTCGCACTGTGAAGCGCTTGCCGACCTGTTGCAGGGACTGGATACGGCCGCCAACAAGCTTTCGGAGTCTCTCGGCATGCGCTACTTCACCCATGTTGGCGATGTCAGCCGGCAGACCATGGCGGTGTGATCATGGAAGAAGCCGTCCGTTACCGCGTCCTCCACGAAACCAGTTACGACTACGGCAGCAATGTGTCGCTGTCGCAGCAACAGTTGCATCTGTCGCCGCGCGTTCTCGACTGGCAGCAGGTTGAGGAGCAGCGCATCGACATCAAGCCGGTGCCGACGTGGCGACGCGACGGGCGTGATGCCTTTGATAACCCGGTCACCTGGATGGCTTTTCATACACCGCACGACGCGTTGTTGATTCGCTCGGTCATGACGGTTGCCGTCATGCCGCACCTGCCCAGGGATATTGAGGCCTCGACGCCGTGGGAGGAGGTTCGTGACCGCCTGGCCTACGACTCGACCGATCCGGTCCCCGCTGACCTCAATGCGACGCGTTTCCTGTTCGAAAGTCCGCACGTTCGCGTCAAGCACGAACTGGCTGACTATGCCGCCGACTGTTTTCCGCCAAATACACCGGTGCTGGTCGGTGCGCATGCACTGATGGCGAAGATTTTCAAGGAATTCACCTTTGATCCAGAGGCCACCACGGTGTCCACGCCGGTCCTCGAAGTGCTCGAGAAAAAGCGTGGCGTCTGCCAGGATTTCGCCCATCTGATGATTGCCTGCCTGCGGGCGTTGGGCTTGTCCGCGCGCTATGTCAGCGGCTACCTGCTGACCCGGCCGCCGCCCGGCAAGCCCCGCCTGATCGGTGCCGATGCTTCACACGCCTGGGTCTCGGTCTATGCGCCGGGCAGCGAGAACGACTGGGTCGACTTCGATCCGACCAACAATCTGCTGCCCAATACCGAACACATCACGCTGGCATTCGGTCGCGATTTCTCCGATATTTCGCCGTTGCGCGGCATCATTCTCGGCGGCGGTGGCACCGAGCCGGAGGTCGCCGTGACGGTGGTGCCGCTCGACGAGGAAGAGATTCCCGAGGAACTGCTCAAGGCGGAAAAGGGCGAGCCAGCCAAAAAGCCCGCGACGCCGGAAACCGACGAATCGCCCGAGGCGCCTGAAACCGAGGCAGATTCGGACGACAAGTGATGCCGCGCGTCGCCATCATCGGCGGCGGCCCGGCTGGCCTGATGGCGGCCGAAGTGCTGGCGGCGGCCGATTCCACGGTCAACCGGAAAAACATCCAGATTTTTGAATCCATGCCCTCGGTCGGCCGCAAGTTCCTGATGGCCGGCAAGGGGGGGATGAACATCACCCATTCCGAACCGCTGGCCGATTTCATCGGGCGCTACGGTGAACGGGCGGCGGAGATCAGGCCGCTGCTCGGCGCGTTCGGCCCGAGCCAGCTGCGCGAATGGATACATGGACTGGGCATCGATACCTTTGTCGGCACATCGGGCCGGGTTTTTCCGACCGACATGAAGGCAGCGCCGCTGCTCCGCGCCTGGCTGCATCGCCTGCGCGGGCAAGGCGTCCAGTTTCATGTGCGTCACCGTTGGCTGGGCTGGGCGCCCGATGGCAGCCTGCGCTTCGCGACGCCAAGTGGTGAGATTGCGGTCCACGCCGATGCGGTCATTCTGGCGCTCGGTGGTGGTAGCTGGGCCAAACTCGGCTCGGATGGAGCCTGGGTGCCGACGTTGCGCGAACGCGGTATCGCCGTGGCGCCGCTCAAGCCCGCCAACTGCGGCTTCGACGTGGCGTGGAGCCCCTATTTCAGTGCGCGTTTCGCCGGCGCTCCAGTCAAGGCCGTCGCCGCAAAATGCTGCGGTCAACCGGAAAAAAAGGGCGAATTCAACATCACGGCAACGGGGGTCGAAGGCGGGCTGATCTACGCCGTGTCAGCGCCCTTGCGTGACGCGCTGGCCCGCGACGGGGATGCTGTGCTGCACCTGGATCTGGCGCCCGGCCGCAGTCTCGAGCGCTTGGCCGCGGACCTCGCACGGCCGCGTGGCCGCGATTCACTGGCCAATCATCTGCGCCGGCATGCCGGCATTGATGGCGTCAAGGCCGGTTTGCTCCGCGAGTTTTGTCCAGCCGATAAATTGAATGTGGCCAGCCATCTGGCCGCGGTGATCAAGTCCTTGCCGCTGCGCGTGACGGCCACAAGACCGCTGGACGAGGCGATCAGCACGGCCGGCGGCGTGTCCTTTGAGAGCCTGGACGGGAACCTGATGGTGCGCGACCAGCCGGGTGTCTTCTGTGCTGGCGAGATGCTGGATTGGGAGGCGCCGACCGGTGGCTACCTGCTGACGGCCTGTTTTGCCAGCGGTCGGGCTGCCGGCCTGGGCGTCCGGCACTGGCTTGAGGCTCGGCCTTAGGTTTTTCTAGTCCAGTGCGCTAGCGTTGTTGAGGATTGCCAGCGCGCCTTCGAAATCGAAGTCGCTGATCAGTGCTTCGAATGCACGGTAATCACCGCCGAGCGCCTGGCGCAGGGATTTTTCGTTCTGTCGGACCAGGTACTGGGCGCTGAGTTCGCCCTGTTGCAGTTCGTGTCGGAGTTGCGCGAGCAAGGTGTTGGTCGCTGCCGCGTTGTCTTCCCCGTTGCCAGTTTGTTCCGGCGTGGAGAGGAGGGCCAATTGCTTGCCCAAGGACGTGTAGGCTTGTTCCGCTGCTGTAATGAGTGGCTCGACAAGCGCCTCGTCCTGCCCGTCCCTGATTGCCGCTTCAAGGGCCATTGAGGTCTTGTTGATGAGCACGGCGCCAAGGGTGGCCGAGACGCCCTTTAACGAGTGGGCGAGGCGGCGGGCTTCGTCTTGCCTGCCGGCGGCAAGACCGCTGCGGATCTGGTCAAAGTCATCACCGTGGGTTTCCGAAAACTTGGCGAGCAGCCGAAGATAGCTGTCTACGCGACCACGCACCGCTTGCAGGCCAAACCGGCTATCCAGCCCGACAATACGCGACAACTCGTCATTGGCCTCCGCGGGCGCTGCAGTCTTGAAACTGGGCCGGGCAGGCAGCCAGCGGACCAGGGTTTCAAGCAGGACATTGGGTGTAACCGGCTTGGCAATGTGATCGTTCATGCCGGCCAGCAGGCAGGCTTCGCGGTCTTCGTCGAAGGCATTGGCGGTCATCGCCAGAATGGGGATTTGTGACCAGCCCGGCAGGGCGCGAATCCGGCGGGTGGCTTCGATGCCATCCATCACGGGCATCTGCATGTCCATGAGGACGAGGTCGTAATGCCGTTTGCCCGCCATTTCAAGGGCCTGGCTGCCATCTACGGCCGTGTCGACTTTGAGTCCGGCCGTGTGCAGGATGTCGAGGGCAATCTCGGCGTTGACTTCATTGTCTTCGGCCATCAGGACATACGCATCACGCTGATAGCCGGAAGGCAAAACGGCGACGTCTGCGTCCGGGAGTTGCCGGGCATCTGCTACGCCGAGGCGGGCGGTGAACCAGAATGTGCTGCCCTTGCCCGGCTCGCTGTCGACGCCAATCTCGCCGCGCATCGCTACCGCCAGTCGTCGGCTGATAGCCAGGCCCAGGCCGGTGCCGCCATAGCGGCGTGTCGTGGATGTATCACCTTGCTCGAATGGCAGGAAGAGCTTTTGCAGACCTTCAGGGGTGATGCCAATGCCGGTGTCGGTGACTGAGAAACGGATCAGCGCTTCGCTGTCTGCCCGCTCGATCAGGCGAACGCTGATATCGATCGTGCCAAGCTGGGTGAACTTGATGGCATTGGACAGGAAGTTGAGCAATATTTGCTGGACCCGTAGCGGGTCGCCGAGCACGATCGCCGGCAGGGTGGGATCCATTTCGAAGTTCAGCGGCAGATGTTTGGCCTGCGCTCTTTCTCGGACCATCTCACCGGCGGTGCTGCAGACTTGGGCGAGGGGAAAGGCGGTGTGCTCCAATTGCAGTTTGCCGGCCTCGATTTTTGAAATGTCGAGCACATCGTTGATGATGCCCATCAAGTGGTGTGCCGCCTCGCTGACCTTGCCCAGCCGCTCCTGCTGTTCGCTGTTGCCGGCACCGCGTTGGGCAATATGGGTGAGGCCGATGATGGCATTCATCGGCGTCCGGATCTCATGGCTGATATTGGCGAGGAAGGCGCTCTTGGCACGATTGGCCGATTCAGCTTCGTCCTTGGCCTGGATCAGCTCCTCGGTACGCTCGGCGACCAGCGTTTCGAGGTGGTGGCGGTAGCTTTCCAGTTCGGACTGGATTTGCTTTTTCTCGCTGATGTCTTCCTGGATACCCAGATAGTGCGTGATCCTGCCATCGGGCTGACGGACTGGCGAAATGATCGCGAAATCCGAATACAGCGTCCCGTCCTTGCGCCGATTGGTAAACTCGCCCCGCCAGACATTGCCCAGCGCCAGTGTTTTCCACAGGTCGGAATAGGTTTCCGCCGGGGTATGTTCCGAATGAAGGAGACTGGGCTTCTGGCCTATCACTTCTTCGCGGGAATAGCCCGTTTTGCACGCGAAAGCCTCATTGATGTACTCAATCTCACCGTGCATGTTGGTGATGAGAATGCTGTGCGGGCTCTGTTCGATGGCCAGCGACAGCTTGCGCAATTTTTCATCTGTTTCGTGCCGCTCGGTGACATCCTGAACAGTCCCCACGGCGGAAACGGCCTTGCCGGCATCGTCAAAACGGATCTTTGCCCGCTCTCTGACCCAACGTACCTGCTGGTCGACGAGAATGCGATGCTCGCTGTCGTAGCGGGCGCCCGTCAGGGCAGCTTGCCAATCGGTCAGGACATGCTCGCGGTCGTCCGGATGGATGCGTTCGACGAAGTCGGCCAGACGTAGCTTGTGTGCCAACGGCAGACCAAATATCCGATAAACCTCGGCGCTCCAGTTGAGCCTGTCATGGATGATGTCGAGGGTCCAGCTGCCAAGGTGGGCGACGGCCTGTGCCTCTTTCAGATCGGCCTCACTCTGGCTAAGGCGCTGTTCGAACTGTTTGCGCTCGGTAATGTCCTGACTGGTGCCGAACAGGCGGTTAACCCGGCCATCATTGCCGTAGACGAGCTGACCAACGGTGTGTATCCAGCGTTCCTGCCTATCGTTGCGGCGGATCAGGCGATACTCGTTGTCGAACGGCTGGCCGCCCCGAAAAGACATGATCCCGCGAGTAATCGCTCATCCGTGCGCGGTCTTCCGGGTGGATCAATTGTCGCCAGCCCTCGGTGTTCAGCTGTTCGTCCGGCGCGAGTCCGAATATTTCATTGTGCGTTGGCGACCCCGTCAGGCAGTCGCTCCCAGTCTCGAACGTGAAATGCCCAAGTCGCGCCAGGCGCTGGGCTTCGAGCAGCATGGCCTCGTTCTGGGCGAGTGTTTGCCGTGAACGCTGCATGCTCAAGCCGAGGTCCAGTTCGGCGGCCAGGTTGCAGAGCAGGGTGATTTCTTCGTCGTCAAACGGGTCGACCGTGGCCGAATAGAGATTGAGGACGCCGGTGATCCGCCCATCAACACGTAGCGGGAGCGCTATCGTTGCGCGAAACCCTAGCTCCTGTACGGCAGTTCGCCATGGTTCGAAAGACGGATCGTCGTTAACATTGCGGACGATGGCCGGGATACCACTGCGAACGGCGCGGCCTGATGGACCATGGCCACTTGGTGCATCGTCCCAGGTAACTATCAGTGTGCTCAGATACGCTTCGCTCAGACCGGAACTGGCGATCGGCAGAATGCGCTTTTCATCATCATGCGTGACCTCACCGATCCATGCCATCGGATAGCCACCGAGCTCAACGGCGAGCGTGCAGAGTTCGGCCAGCATCTGCTCCTCGTCGTTGTAGCGGACCAGTGCCTGGGAAACGCCGCTCATCAAGCGCAACGCCCGATTCTGCCGGGCAATCTGCTTGCGCGTGGTCTGCCGCTCGGTAATGTCGTTGACCACGCCTGTGGTTACCAATGGGGTGTCGTCGGCTGCCCGTTCGACGATGCAGCTGCGGTCCTCAACCCAGAGCCAATGCCCTTCCTTATGACGAATCCGGTACTCGGTGACGCGGAACGGCGTTTTCAGGCCATTTTCGCCGTTGACCGTAGAATCAAGCAGATGGCGGTCCTCGGGGTGGATCCATGCCATCCATTCGGATTTCGTTCGTGGTGCATTGGCACGTGTGTGCCCCAGCATGCTCAGCAGGCCATCGCTGGCAATCAGGCTGCTGCTCTGGTGACTGTATTCCCAGCTACCGGCCGCGGCACCATCGAGCGCCAGTCGCAGGTGAGTTTCAAGACGTAGCTTTTCGCGTTCCTGATTGGCTTGAATGACGACACTTTCCAGCCGTTCGAAAGCCAGCTGCTCAAACAGGCGACGCTGGCTGATGACGCCCAGTATCCGGCCATCAGGGGCGAGGACAACCATGTGCCGGAGTCGGAGTCGCCCCATCATTTCCAGGGCATGGGTGACCGTCGCATCGACCTGGACGCTGTGCACGGGCGAGCTCATTGCTTCCCGCATAAGCATGGTGTTGGGTGCGGGGCAGGTGCTGACCAGACGCGGGATGTCGCGTTCGGTAATGATGCCGACTGGCGCTCCGGACGCTGCGACGATCAGATAGTCGGCGCCGTGTTCAACCATGCTGGCCAGTGCGTCGCCAAACGTTGCTTCGGGCGGCAAGCTCGGAATGTTGCGATCCATGAGGGTTTCCAGGGTACGCAAGTGGCGGAATGCATCCGTACCGAGGTGCATGCGGAAATCGGTGTCGCTGACGATGCCGCACACCTCGCCTGACGAATCGGAAATGGCAAGATGGCGGATGCCATGCTGTTCGACGAGGTCTCTGGCGCTGGCGAGGTCGAGGTCGGCGGGGGCGGTGATCAGCGGGTGCGACATGATGGCTTCGAGCGGAATATCATCCGGCACGTTTTCATGCAAGGTACGCAGGAAGCTGCTTTCGGTGATGATGCCCAGTGCTTTTCCGTCCGCCATCACGAGCAGGCTCGATATGTGTTCCGCAGCCATCATATGAGCTGCGTCACGGAGCGTTGCGTGCGGTGGCAGGGCACGCACGTTTCTGGTCATGATGTCGCGAAGTGTGGTTGTCGTTGTCGCGCTCATTTTGTGTCCGTTTGCTGCGCCGCGATGATGGGCGCAAGGGCGCCGGTGGTTTCCTGTAATCGCTCGCCAAGGGCGGCAACGAGAAGGGGTGCCTGCGCCCGCTCAAGGTCGTCGCGCAGGGCTTTGTCGAGACTCAGGGCAGCGTCGTAAATTCCTTTCAGGCCAAGGCTTCCGGAGACACCCTTGAGGCCATGGGCAATTTGTTCGGCCTGCACGGCATTGTCGTCACTCAGGGCCGCAGTGATTTTCTCGGCGTCGTTGCTGTGCGTCGAAACGAAAATGCCAAGCAGGCGCAGATAGCTGGGCAGCTTGCCGCGCATTGCCTTCAGGCCATAGTCCGTATCCAGTCCGGGTACTTTCCGGAGGGCGGCAATTGTTTTTTCCGCTGCCTCGGTTGGGGGCGCAGTGGGGGTTGGGGAACGGGTGGTGCTGCCGCTGGCAACGGTGTTCGGTTCGAGCCATTTGATCAGTGCGGCGTAGAGGCTGGCTGGGTCCACCGGCTTGGCGACATGGTCGTTCATGCCAGCCTCGAGGCAGCGCCGACGGTCCTCGCCAAAGGCGTTGGCGGTCATCGCCAGGATGGGAACCTTGCTGCCTCCGGCGCTTGCCCGAATAAGTCGGGAAGCGGTCAGGCCATCCATGATGGGCATCTGGATGTCCATCAGGATCAGATCGTAGCGTTTGTCGGATGCCATTTTTACGGCTTTTTTGCCGTTGACCGCGAGATCGGCCTGCAGGCCGATACCGCGCAGCAATTCGAGCGCGACTTCCTGATTGATTGGGTTGTCTTCGACAAGCAGGATGAGCGCTTGGCTGTATTCGTTCCTGATCAAGCGTTCGGCGTCGGCGGCGGAAAGGCTAGGGATGGACGTATCGGTCGCGTCCGTGCCGACTTGCAGGCGTGCCGTAAACCAGAAAGTACTGCCCTGACCGACGGAACTCGTTACGCCGGCTTCGCCGCCCATCAGGACGGCCAGTCGCTGGGCAATGGCGAGGCCGAGTCCGGTGCCGCCAAAACGTCGGGTTGTCGAGTTGTCGGCTTGTTCGAAGGCCTTGAAAAGCCGGCCTTGCTGTTCGGGGTGGATGCCGATGCCGGTATCGGACACGGCAAATCTCACGATCAGGTTATCGGCTTCGGCCGAGAGCAGATTGACGGAAACTGAGATGCTGCCTTCCTCGGTGAACTTGACTGCGTTGCCGAGGTAGTTGAGCAGAATCTGGCCAATCCGCATGGCGTCGCCGTACAGTACTGGGGGCAGGGCCGGATCAATATGCTGGCTGTACCGGAGCCCGCGAGACTCTAACCGGTCAAGCACGAGTCCGACGCTGTCATCGAGCACGCGGGACAGGGTAAAGTCGCCCGGTGCGAGTTCCAGCTTGCCGGCCTCGATCTTCGAAATGTCGAGAATCTGGTTGATGAGCGCCAGCAGATGGTGTGCCGCATCGCCGACCTTGCCCAGGCGCCGGCGTTGCTCGTCGTCCTGCGCGTGATTCTCGGCGAGGTGGGCAAGACCGATGATGGCATTCATGGGGGTGCGGATTTCGTGGCTCATGTTGGCCAGGAAATCGCTTTTCGCCCGGTTTGCCTGTTCCGCAGCATCCTTGGCCGCTGCCAGTTCAGCCGTGCGTGCCTCGACCAGTTCCGCAAGGTGCTCGCGATGCTGTTCCAGTTCGCTGGCGGTTTGCTTGGCTTCGGTAATGTCCTGCCAGATACTGCTGACCAATTTCTTTTCGCCGACAGTCACCACCGATGCGCCGATCCGGGCAATCTGGATACTGCCATCCCTGCGAAGATGCTGGTTCTCGAATATCGCGGTGCCGCTGGTCATGATGCGTTCGATTGCTTGTCGCATATCGGTGTCGCTCATGATCGCTTGTATGTCTGCCAGCGTCTTTCCCGAGAATTCATCGCGGGTGTAACCGAGGCCGCGCAGGCCGGCATCGTTGATTTCCAAAAACTGCAGGGTTTCAGGGTCAACCATGCAAATGCCGTCCTGGGCGTGGCTGACGATGCTGCGAAAAATTTCCTCGCGCTCGCGCAGGGCGCGTTCGGCCGCCGTACGTTCCGTGATGTCGATGATGTAGACGACAAGGTGCGGCACATCCTCCATCAGCACCGTCTCGGCTGAAATGCTGATTTCGCGTTGCCGGCCATCGCGCCCGACACCGATGCTGGGATAGTCCATGATCCGGCCATCGCGGCGCAACAACGCGATCATCCTGGCGCGATCCTCTGCGCTGCCCCATAGCCCGGCCTCGAGCGTGGTCTTGCCGAGCAGATCCTCGCGAGTCCAGCCGTATTCGCTGAGCAGGCGGGCATTGGCTTCAACCAGCTTGCCATCGGACAGACGGGTAATGCACGCAGCAACCGGGGCGGCCCGGAAAGCGGTGGCCAGTCGTTCCTGCAACTGGGCGATCTGTTCGGCAGCGCGCTTGCGTTCGGAGATGTCGAGCACGAAGGAGAGCACATAAGTATTGCCGCCAAGGTGGACAACTTCAGCGGACAGGCTGATCTGGAGGGGGCTCCCGTCGCGTCGCCGCCACTCGGTCTGGTAATCCTGCAGGAGGCCGGTTTCCATTAGTTTGTTGCGCCAGATATTCCTGGCCTCGGCGCTCTGCCACAAATGGAAATCGAGCGAAGACTTGCCTAGCAAATCTTCGCGTTTCCAGCCAAGGAGATCCAGATAGCGCGGGTTGACCTCCAGGAATTCGCCATCCTCCAGCCTGGTCAACGAGATGGCCGCCGGGCTGGCATTGAAGGCGACGGCAAAGCGTTCCTGCAATTCATGGTTTCGGGTCATGTCGCGGCCGATGCCGAGGACGCCGATCAGATTCCCTGCGCGGTCACGGATTGGCGCCTTGGTGGTTTCCAGCAATTCGCGATGACCATCACTGGCAAAGGTGACCCACTCGTCATTTTTGCATGGCCCATTGGCGAGCAGGGCGGCGAGGTCATTGGCGCGGAAGAATTTGGCCAGTTCAGCATCAACGAAGTCGAAATCAGTCTTTCCCTGAATGCTGGCTTCGTCTGCCCCGAAAAATTGCTCGAAGCGCTTGTTGCAACTGAGATAGACACCATCAGGATCTTTCAGCCAGACGAGGTCGGGCATGGTGTCAAACAGGGCGCGAAGATGGCTGCGTTCTCGTTCGAGTTCGGCTATCGCATCCTCTGCCGCCGTCCGTCGGGCCAGATTGTCACGCAGCAGGCGCTGTAAAAGCAGGATGAGGAGCGCACCGGTGATGGCGATGAAAAACCAGCCCTTCAACATGCTTGCCACGGTGCGTGCTTCCGCATCGGTGATCAGATAGGAAACGAGCTGATCCGACACCAGTATCCACAGCGCTGCCAGCGCAATGTAGGGCACGACCACCTGGGCGATGGCGTGGCGCAGTTCTGTTTGCGGGCTGCTGCGACGAGGGCTGGGCATTGTCTATTCGGCGTACGCCTTGGCGATGCTCATGAACGCGGGGTATTCACGAACGAAGGCATCGACGATGTCAGGGTCGAAATGGCTGCCGCGCCCGTCAACGATGATGCGATAGGCGTCATCAAACGTGAATGCAGGTTTGTAGACGCGTTTGCAGGTCAGTGCGTCGAAGACGTCAGCCAAAGCCATCAGGCGCGCGGCAATCGGGATGGCGTCGCCGGCCAGGGCGTCCGGGTAGCCGCTGCCATCCCATTTTTCGTGGTGGGAGCGCGCAATCAGCTTGGCGATGGCGAGGAACTCGACCGGCTTCTCGGCATCGGCTTCGGCCTGTGCAATGGCGTTACTGCCCAGTTCGGCATGGGTTTTCATGATTTCCCACTCTTCCGGCGTCAATTTGCCGGGCTTGAGGAGGATTTGGTCGGGAATGCCTACCTTGCCGATGTCGTGCAGGGGGGCGGACTGGGCGAGGGCGTTGATGGTGCGTTCGTCGAGATAGCTGGTGAAACGCGGGTTGTCACGCAGCGCCCTGGCCAGGGTCAGGACGTATTCCTGCGTGCGGCGCAGGTGCTTGCCGGTTTCCGGATCACGCGTCTCGGCCAGGCGGGCCAGGGCATGGATGCTGACTTCCTGAATGAGCTGGTTTTCGCCCATGCGGCGAACGACTTCTGCTTCCAGATAGCTGTTCTGGTCGCTCAGAATGTCGCGTGCCTGCTTTAGTTCGAGTTGCGTCCGGACGCGGGCGAGGACGATGCTGGGACGGATCGGCTTGGTGATGTAGTCCACGGCGCCACGGTCGAGGCCGCGTTCTTCGTCTTCCGTCCCGTCCATGGCCGTGACAAAAATGACCGGGATGTCCCGTGTGGCCGGTGTGGCCCGCAACTCGGCGAGCACCTCGTAGCCATCCATTTCGGGCATCATCACATCGAGCAGGATGAGGTCAGGTGTCGGTTTGCCGAGCGCAATCTGCAAGGCACGACGGCCAGAGTTGGCGGCACGAACCCGATAGGCTGGCTGCAGCAACTCGCCGAGGACACTGAGGTTCTCAGGGGTGTCATCCACGATGAGTATGGTTGGCGGGTTAGCGCCCATATTCTGTCTCCTGTCGCCTTTTAGTGGCGAATTTCACAGAATTATCACCTTGTGGCCAGGAAATAGCTATGGTGAAAAACCCATTCCTTCGCCCGGCGATGCTTCTCGGACCTTATTTCAGGACATGCGTTGCGTACCGACGATACGGTGATAAGTGGCAAATCGCGTTTTATCTATTTTTTCGGCGTCGACCGCAGCAATCAGGGCGCAATCCGGTTCGCGATTGTGGTGGCAGTCGCGGAAACGACACTGGCCGAGATAGGGGCGAAACTCCGGGAAGGCCTGTTCGATTTCCTGCAGGTCGAGGTGACCCAGCCCGAATTCCTGCAGGCCGGGCGAGTCGATCAGGTGGCTGTCGGCATCGAGGTGATAGAGCGTGGCGTGCGTTGTCGTGTGCTTGCCGGAGTCGAGCGCCAGCGATATTTCGCGCGTGGCTGCCCGGGCTTCGGGGATCAGCGCATTGACCAGCGTTGACTTGCCCATGCCGGATTGGCCGACGAGTACGCTGGTCTGGTTGGCAAGGTGGGGGCGCAGGTCTTCGGCGTGTTCGAGGGCGGATAGCTCGAGAACGCGGTAGCCGAGGCCGGAGAGGACAGCCAGGCGCTGGCGCGCGGCAGGCAGCTTGTCGGCGAGGTCGCACTTGTTGAGCACGATGAGCGGCTCGATTTCTTCGCTTTCCGCGGCCACGAGGGCGCGGGCGATCAGTTCGTCGGAGAAGGCCGGTTCGGTGGCGACGACGATGACCAGTTGATCGACATTGGCTGCGATCAGTTTCTGGCGGATTTCGTTGGAGCGGTAAAGCAGGCTGCTACGCGGCTGGATTGCCTCGATGACACCCTGGTCGTCGGAGGTCTGCTTGATGTCTACGCGATCACCGCAGGCGATGTCGCTTTTCTTGCCACGCGGGAAACAGGGCAGGCGTGAGCCGTCGGCCAGTTCGACGACGTACTGGCGGCCGTGCGCGGCAATGACGCGGCCTTCCATCATCAGTCTTTGAAGTGGTAGTACTGCTGGTTCAGGTAGGCGGCGACCTCGGCTTCTTCGTCCGGGAACCAGCCGGCCTTGACCTGCGAGTTGCAGGTGGCGACGCGTTGCAGGACATCGAGCTGGGTCGATAACAGCCGGCCATCGCGGGTGTACATCTTGCTGCCATCGCCACCGTAAAGGCGGACATGGCAGGCGACGCAGGCTTTGTCATGATTTTGCTTGCCGACTTTCGGATCGGCATTGCCCCATGGCTCGGCGGCAACTGCCGATAGTGAAATCAGGGAGAGCAGGGCGGTGGCAAGCAGTGCGTTGACTGTTTTCATGCGGGTTTCTCCTGAAGTTGCAGGTGTGCGATGCGCTGCGCTGCCGGCGGGTGGGAATCGTGGAAGAGCGAGTGTAACGGGTCAGGGGTCAGGGTTGAAGCATTGTCCTGATAGAGCTTGACCAGGGCGCGGATAAGATCGCTGGCGGCGGCATGTTGCGCGGCGTAGGCATCGGCTTCGAATTCATGGCGACGGGACAGCTGACTCATGAGCGGGCCGAGCGGGAAGGTGAAGACCGGCATGACGAGGAAGAAGAGGATGAGCGCCAGCGTCGTACTTTGAGCCGGTACGCCCAGTCCGGCGTAGAACCACGGGGCGTCGATCAACTGGCCAAGCAGCCAGAGAAAGCCGAGCGAGCCGGCGAACATGACGACCATGCGCTTGACGACGTGTTTCTTGCGGAAATGGCCGAGTTCATGGGCGAGCACGGCTTCGACCTCAGGCGGTTCAAGGCGTGAAAGCAGCGTGTCGAAAAAGACGATGCGCTTGTTGTTGCCGAAGCCCGTGAAATAGGCGTTGCCATGACTGGAGCGCTTCGAGCCATCCATGACGAAGAGGCCGGAGGAGCGGAAACCGCAGCGGGTGAGCAGAGCTTCGATGCGCGATTTCATCTCGCCGTCTTCGAGCGGCGAGAATTTGTTGAAGAGCGGCGCAATCCAGGTCGGATAAACGAACATGATGAGCAGGTTGAAACCGCTCCAGAAGAGCCAGACGTAAAGCCACCAGTACTGGCCCATGGCGCCCATGAGCCAGAGTACGGCGGCGATGACGGGGGCGCCAATGGCGACGCCGAGCAGGGTTTGCTTGAGCAGGTCGGTGATGAACAGGCCGAGGGTCATCCGGTTGAAGCCGTGCCGAGCTTCGATGACGAACTGGCTGTAGAGCGAGAGCGGCAGGTCGATCAGGCCGGAAATGATCATCACGCTGAAGATCATTGCCAGGCCGTAGGAGAGGCCGCCCAGGCGGAGTGACCAGAAATCGTGCAGGGCAGCGAGGCCACCACCCAGGGTGAAGGTCAGCAGCACAACAGCCTCGATCAGCGTACCGACAATGGCCGTCTTGCTGCGGTCGACGGTGTAATCAGCCGCTTTTTGATGTGCCGGCAAGGCGATGCGTTCGGCAAAATCGGCCGGCACAGCGTTGCGATGGGCTGCGACGAAACGAATGTGGCGCAGTTTGAGCCAGAGGCGGACTGCCACGGTCAACCCGAAAAAAAGCAGAAAAATGAAGGTGAAGTCAGGTGTCACGGATGGGGGACCAAAGCTGTGCGAAAATCGCGGTTTTCAAGGATTCGGGCAATTATATGGCAGGCACTGCAAACAACCTCGTCTGGCTGGACATGGAAATGACCGGTCTGAACCCGGATGGCGACCGCATTATCGAAATGGCGATGGTCGTTACCAATTCCGAGCTCGAAATGGTCGCCGAATCCCCATCCTGGGTCGTGCATCAGTCTGATGAAATTCTCGCCGGCATGGACGATTGGAACCAGAAAACCCACGGACGTTCCGGCCTGATCGACAAGGTCAAGGCCTCGGCAATGAACGAGGCTGAAGTTGAAGCGCAGGCGCTGGAGTTTCTGAAGAAATATTCACTGGCCAATCACTCGCCGATGTGCGGCAACTCCATCGGCCAGGATCGCCGTTTCATGGCCCGTTACATGCCAACGCTGGAAGCCTTCTTTCATTACCGGAATCTTGATGTCAGCACGCTGAAAGAACTGTGCAAGCGCTGGCAGCCGGAGATCTACAAAGGCTTCAAGAAAAAAAGCAAGCACACGGCGCTGGCCGATATCTACGAGTCCATCGACGAAATGAAGTACTACCGCGAGCACTTCCTGAAGGGGTGATCGCGCCGCAACCGTAGCCCCCCACGGGGGGCGGCAAGGCGCGGTCAGCGCCGGAAAAGCCGGAAAGTTTCCTTGCGGTCACCTGGGCGGTTGCCTTCCCAGACCTTGCTCCACTTGCCATTGGGGGCCGCCAGTTCGCGGCGGGTGTCGCCGACGACCAGCAGCCATTTGCAGGCCTGTCCGGCATCCGAGTCTTCGGCAACCGGTTCGATTCCGACAAAATAAGCCAGCGACGCAAGCTGCGTCTGGTTGAGTCCGCGCTCAGCCAGGCAGCCGTGATCAGGCGGCAAGGTTTGCGCAATGGCCTGGGCAACGGGGCGGTAGGACTTGTTGAAGTCAAACCACGGCATGATCAAGGTCGTGGCCAGCAGCCACAAGGTCGTGCAACCGAGTGTCCAGTGCGTCAGGCTGCGATACGGCGAGCGGGGTGCAGTGACGATCAGCCATATCCACCACGCTGTTGCCGCCAGGCCGACGATCAGGGCGAGCAGTTCGAACTGGCCGACAAAGCCGGGGCGCAGTACCACGGCACGCTTGGCCATTTGCCCCGGCCAGCCCAGCGCCATGGCTGACCAGGCCAGCCACACGATGCCGATGAACACGCTGAAGGTCGACATCGCGAACCAGTCGAACGCATTGGCCGCTCCCCGGCGCAACGCCAGGGCGCCCGGCGTCGCCAGCAGGGCCAGTGGAGGCAGCAGCAGCAGGGCTGGAATCTGTCGGGGACGATAGGCCCAGGCCAGCAACAGCAAGGTAATCAGCAGAAAGACGAGTGGTAGCAATTGCGCCGGCGCCTTGATATCCCTGCGCCTGAGGCGCAGCGTCCAGATTGCCAAAGGGAAGGCCGGGAATGCGAACCACGGCAGCATGGCAATGAAACGGCCGCCGCCATCGAGAGAAAATGGTGTTTTGAGCGGTGCCAGTTCAGTGGCCAGCCAGCCGTGGAAGCGTGCTGGCTCGAGATTTAGCAGGAGCAGCGGCCAGGGCAGGATGAGGACGGCTGCAATGGCGAGACCGATGAGCAGGGTGTGCAGCGCCTTCGGGCGATCCGGCGACAGCCACCAGGCGACTGGCGCGATGGCCAGCAGCGGCAGGGTTGGCGCAAGTCCGGTGCCGAGAAAGCACCCGGCAACAGCCAATCCATAGAAAATTCCGGTCAGCCGAGGCTTGCGACCAATCGCGGCGAGCCCGCCCAGGCCGCCCGCATAGGCGGCGAGTGCGATCAGCATCGGCTGGGCGTCATGCGCATGGAAGAGCAGACCCGCGCAGCCGGCGAGTAGCAAGGGGCTGGCTGCCGCGCTGTCTTCGCCATACAACTCGCGGCTGGCGTAATAGAGTCCCATGAGCGCCAGCGCAACCCAGATGCCGCTGGCAACGCGCATCGCCTCGTGCAATGGAAGCAACCAGCCGAACAACATGCCGGTCAGGGCGGCGCTCCAGTAATAGAGCGGCGGTTCGTGAAAGGGGCGGCCAGCGATATCCGGGGACAGCCAGTCGCTGTAGTTCAGCATGTGCCAGGCGGCACCGATGTGGATGGCGTCCTCGCCCTTCCATGGGTCGCGACCGAAGAGACCGGCCATCACATAAAAGGCCAGTATGGCGGCAAGAACCCAGCCCGCTGGTGGCAGGCGTATGCCACGGCGCAGTGTTTCGCGGGTCAGAGAGAAAAGATCAGACATCTCGGCCAGAAATGAAAAAGGCAGCCATCAGGCTGCCTTTTATACCGTAATTCGGGCAGATCAGGCAGCAGCCTTGCCGCGCATGGCGCCGAATTTCTGGTTGAAACGCTCGACACGGCCGGCGGTGTCGACGATCTTCTGCTTGCCGGTGTAGAACGGGTGGCAGAGCGAACAGACTTCGACGTGAAGGGCTTTCTTCATGGTCGACTTGGTCGTGAAGGTGCTGCCACAGGAGCAGGTCACCTGAATCTCGTTGTAATCCGGATGGATATTGGCTTTCATCTTTAGTCCTTAAGTCAAGCGACCGGCGGATGTGGCCGATCTGGTAAGCCGATCATTATCGTTGAATAATCACCGGCTTGCAATATTTTTATTAGCCGCGGCGCAGCGCATGGCGTCAAAGAACTCCTGATTGCCCTTGGTCGATTTGACCTTGTCGAGCAGGAACTCCATCGCTTCGAGGTCGTCCATCGGGTAGCACAGCTTGCGCAGGACCCACATTTTCTGGAGGACATCGGGCTTGAGCAGCAGTTCTTCACGGCGGGTGCCGGAACGATTGACGTTGACTGCCGGGTACATGCGCTTCTCGGCCATGCGGCGGTCGAGGTGGATTTCGGAGTTGCCGGTGCCCTTGAATTCTTCGTAGATCACTTCGTCCATGCGCGAGCCGGTGTCGATCAGCGCGGTGGCGAGGATGGTCAGCGAGCCGCCTTCCTCGATATTGCGTGCGGCACCGAAGAAGCGCTTCGGCTTCTGCAGGGCGTTGGCGTCGACGCCGCCGGTCAGAACCTTGCCGGAGGCCGGCTGGACGGTGTTGTAGGCGCGGGCGAGGCGGGTGATCGAGTCGAGAAGGATGACCACATCCTTCTTGTGCTCAACCAGGCGCTTGGCCTTCTCGATGACCATTTCGGCTACTGCGACGTGGCGGGTGGCTGGTTCGTCGAAGGTCGAGGCAACAACTTCACCCTTCACGGTGCGGGTCATTTCGGTGACTTCTTCCGGACGCTCGTCAATGAGCAGGACGATCAGCACAACTTCCGGGTGATTGGCGGTGATGGCGTGGGCAATGTTCTGCAGCATCACCGTCTTGCCGGTCTTCGGCGGGGCAACGAGCAGGCCGCGCTGACCGCAACCGACGGGGGCGATCATGTCGATGACGCGGCTGGTGATGTTTTCTTCGGACTTGATGTCGCGTTCGAGTTTGAGGTGACGCGTCGGATGCAGCGGCGTCAGGTTTTCGAACATGATCTTGTTCTTGTTGGCTTCCGGCGGGAAGCCGTTGATCGACTCCAGCTTGGTCAATGCAACGTAGCGTTCGCCTTCCTTCGGTGTGCGGATCTCGCCTTCGACCGTATCGCCGGTACGCAGATTGAAGCGGCGTACTTGCGACGGAGACACGTAAATGTCGTCCGGGTTGGCGAGGTAGGAAGTGTCGGAGGAGCGGAGGAAGCCGAAGCCGTCCGACAGAACCTCAAGTGTGCCATCGCCGTAGATGGTATCGCCGTTCTTGGCCTTGGCTTTCAGGATGGCGTAGATCAACTCCATCTTGCGCATCCGGTTGGCGTTTTCGATGGCCAGTTCGGTGGCCATGTCCAGCAATTTGCTGACGTGTAGTGTTTTGAGTTCGGAAAGTTGCATGTAGGAGTGTGTGGCGCCAATCAACTATGGGCCGGGCGGCTGCCCGAGACCGGGGGGCGCGATAGCTTGAGAGCTTTTGGGTGGGGAGTGATGTCCGGGCGCTTGGCCGGGGGGCATCTGCCTGAAAGTGCAGGACGCACCTTCAGGCCGGGAGACTACGGAGATTACAGGTTGCTGTCAATAAAGGCAGCGAGTTGGGACTTGGACAGTGCGCCAACCTTGGTTGCTTCGATGTTGCCGTTCTTGAAGATCATCAGCGTCGGAATGCCGCGGATGCCGTATTTGGCCGGGGTTGCCTGGTTGTCATCGATGTTGACCTTGGCAACTTTGAGTTTGCCGGCATATTCGGTAGCGACTTCGTCGAGGATCGGAGCGATCATCTTGCAGGGGCCGCACCATTCTGCCCAGTAGTCGACGAGAACGGGCTGCTGCGACTGCAGCACTTCCGCTTCAAAAGTGTCGTCGGTTACGTAATGGATGTGCTCGCTCATGGTTGCCTCATGGGATGGGTGAAACGAATGGGTAAGGTTGCGCCGGAGTGGCGACGTGAATGTTGCATGATGCTAGCGAAAAAAGAAGCGCTAGGGAAGTATTGGTGTCAGGGTTTAAGTAGATTGGCTAGCTCGACTGCGGTTTTCACCTTCATTTTGTCGAAAAGGTTGGCGCGATGCACCTCGACGGTGCGCATGCTGATGTTGAGTTCATCGGCGATAACCTTGTTGAATTTACCGAGCAGGACGAGTTCCATGATCTGTCGCTCGCGCGTGGTCAATGTCGAAATTCGTGCTTTTACCGAGTCGACCGTGGCATTGGCCGCCCGCTGGCTTGCGTCGAGTGCCATTGCTTCTTCGATGCGGGTGGCCAGTTCGTTGTCGTTGAGCGGCTTTTCGAAAAAATCGAAGGCGCCTTTCTTCAGCGTGCTCACGGCGAGTGGAACGTCGCCGTGGCCGGTCAGGAAAATGACTGGCAACGTCGATTTTCGTTCGAGCAACTGATCAAAGCAGTCGAGGCCGCTAATGCCGGTCATCCGCATGTCGAGAACGACGCAGCCGCTGGTGGCGGGTGTCCAAGCTGCCAGAAAGCTTTCGGCGGAATCGTATGCTGCGTAGGGAATGCCGCGCGACGTCAGCAACCACGCCAGTGCATCACGGATGGCATCGTCGTCATCGACCAGGTGGGCTTGCGGGGTGCTCATTCAGCTTCCATTGGCAGTGTGAATATGAATATCGTACCGCTTCCCGTTGGTGACAGAGGGTTATCTTCGACCCAAAGCCGGCCCCGGTGAAACTCGATGATGGAGCGGCAGATCGACAGGCCGATACCCATGCCTTCCGGCTTGGTAGTGAAAAAAGCGGTGAACAGCTTGTCGCGGATCTCCGGCGCGATGCCGCTGCCGCAATCGCTCACGCTGACATGCAGTTCGCTGCCGATGATGTCGGTGGCAATGTTCAGGACGCGGGTGGCTTGCTCGTTGCCGCTCATCGCCTCCATGCCATTCCGGATCAGGTTGAGCAGGACTTGCTCGAGCATCAGTCGGTCGGCCGGGATGGCGGGAAGTGGCGGAATGGCGCATTCGATCCGGACGTGCCGCTTGCGCGCCTCTGCTTCAACGAAACCCAGGCAATCCTCGACGACCTCGCCGAACAAGCAGGGTGCGCGCTTGGGTTCACTCTTGCGGACGAAGTCATGGACGCGACGGATGATTTTGCCGGCGCGCTGGGCTTGCACCCCTATTTTTTCCAGAGCAGGCAGAATCTCCTGTGGCGTTGCCTTGCCATTGCTCAACAAATTCTGGCAGCCGGTGTTGTAGCTGGCGATGGCGGCGAGTGGCTGATTCAGCTCGTGGGCAAGCGTCGATGCCATTTCGCCCATGGTGACCAGGCGCGACGTGAATTGCAGTTGTTCCTGTTGCTGGCGGGCCAGTTCTTCGGCGCGTTTGCGCTCGGTGATGTCGAGTACGGAGGCCATCCAGCCGGTGTGTTTTCCGCTGCCATCGATCAACTTGGCCTCGTAGACTAGCGCCTGGAAACGCTCGCCGTTTTTGCGCATGAAGGTGATTTCGAAGCCATCCGGTGGCGCGTCTCCCGCCAGGACGGTCTGGTGCATGGCGTAAGTTTCCTCAAGTTGTTCGGGTGCCCAATAGGGCATGGGCGGCGCCTGGTTGACGAGCTCGGCAGCACTGAATCCGGTCATTCGGCAGAACGCCGGGTTGACGTAGATCACTCGCCCGAGCAGGTCACGAGCGCGCATGCCAACGGTCAGCGAATCTTCCATGGCGGCCCGGAAAGCGTGTTCTTCCCGTAGCGCATCCTCTGCGTGCGAGCGTTTTTTCATCAGGTCGCGAACCAGCCAAAGGCTCCAGAAGACACCGGCAGCAAGCAGGACGATCGCGGCGACGAGGAGTCGCTGCATCGTGTTGTCAGGGGCGTCGTAGTTCGTTATACGCAACATCAGGCCGGAGCCGGGCGGGTCGAAGGGAATCTCGTAGCTCTGGCTGTGATTGCCCGAGATATGGGTTTTCGTGGCGAACTTGATGTTGTTGTCGTCAACGATTTCGACTTTGTATTTTTCGGTGAACCACCACGGGACCTGATTGGCGAGCAGGGTATCCAGCGGATAGAGCAATGCCAGCATGCCGGTTATACGACGCTCATGAAATATCGGGACGAGCATTTGGACAAAGGCGCGATTGCCTTCGAGAAAAAATGGTTCGCTGTATTGCCGAGTGCCGAGGCGGATTGCCAGATCAAAGGCCTTGGCGGTTACCGGTGGGCCGAAGGCATCGACTTCCTGATCGGGGATGTTCGAGGTTGGCACGGCGTCGATGGGCCGTCGCTTGGTGTCAAACCAGAGAATTTGCGCGATTTCCGGCGAGTTTTTCATCATGTGCTCGGCGCGCAGCCTGAACAGCTTCTGTTGGCTGGTCGAATTGCTCATGTCTTGCGCTAGTTGCTGCAACTGCTCCTCGTTGCCGTCAAAATGAAAGCGCAGATTCTGCTCCAGCCAGAGCACATCCTTGATCAGTGCGGAACGTTCAACGTCAGCTTCGTTGCGGTGCAGCAGCCAGAGCAGGGTGAGTACCGCAACAAGCAACAACACGATGCCCAGCTTGGGCAGTGCTAGCAGCAAGCGCAGTCGGCGTGAGTTGCTGGACGGGATGCGAAGGGGCTGATTCATGGCTGAAATGGTATACCACGCTTTTTCGTGACGCTCGATTGTGGCTTTCCACCATTCGGATATCCACAATGGCCGGGCGATGCCTGGATAGAGATACTGCCGCCCGTTTTCCGGAACTTTCCGGAGCAAGCCATTTGAGGAGCACAAATTCCATGGCCAAAAGAGCGGTATTCAAGAGTCTCTATTTTCAGGTGATCGTCGCCATCATCATCGGCGTGTCGCTCGGGCATTTCTACCCCGAAACCGGCGCGGCGATGAAACCGCTAGGTGATGGTTTCATCAAACTGATCAAGATGATCATTGCCCCGATCATCTTCTGCACCATCGTCGTCGGCATCGCCGGCATGGAAGACATGAAGAAGGTCGGCAAGACCGGTGGTCTGGCTGTGCTGTACTTTGAGGTGGTCAGCACCATTGCGCTGATCATCGGCCTGATCGTGGTCAATGTATGGGCGCCGGGTGTCGGCATGAATGTCGATGTATCGACGCTCGACACCAAGGGCATCGCCAAATATGCCGAGCCCGGCAAGATGCAGTCGACAGTTGATTTCCTGTTGAACATCATCCCGACCAGCGTCGTCGATGCCTTCGCCAAGGGCGACATGTTGCAGGTGCTGTTCTTCTCTATCCTCTTCGGCTATGCCATGCACGCCTTTGGCGAACGTGGCAAACCGGTGTTTGAGCTGATCGAAAAGCTGTCGCATGTGCTGTTCGGTATCGTTGGCGTCATCATGAAGGTCGCTCCGATTGGTGCTTTCGGTGCCATGGCCTACACCATCGGCAAGCATGGCGTTGGTAGCCTGACGCAGTTGGCCAGCCTGATGGGCGCCTTCTATCTGACCTGCGTGATTTTCATTTTGGGTGTGTTGGGCAGCATTGCTGCGGTCCACGGCTTTTCCATCCTTAAATTGATCAAGTACATCAAGGAG
This sequence comes from Betaproteobacteria bacterium, assembly GCA_016705475.1. Lineage (GTDB taxonomy): Bacteria > Pseudomonadota > Gammaproteobacteria > Burkholderiales > Rhodocyclaceae > Azonexus. The sequence continues at coordinate 290,923 of JADIYD010000009.1, forward strand.
GAATTGTTCCTGGTGCTCGGTACGTCGTCTTCGGAGTCCGCTCTGCCGCGCCTGATGGCCAAGATGGAGAACGCCGGCGCCCAGAAATCCGTGGTTGGCCTGGTCGTGCCGACCGGTTACTCCTTCAATCTCGACGGCACGTCGATCTACCTGACCATGGCTGCCGTCTTTATTGCCCAGGCAACCAATACGCCGATGGATCTGGGGCAGCAGATCACGCTGCTGCTCATCCTTCTGCTGACCTCCAAGGGGGCAGCGGGTGTGACAGGTAGCGGCTTCATCGTGCTGGCGGCGACATTGTCGGCCGTGGGTACGGTTCCGGTGGCTGGCTTGGCGTTGATTCTCGGCATCGACCGTTTCATGTCCGAAGCACGCGCGCTGACCAATTTCATCGGCAACAGCGTCGCGACGCTGGTGGTGGCAAAGTGGTGCGGCGCCCTCGATGTCAATCGGATGAACGCTGTCCTCAACGACGAAACGGCTGACGAAGCGGACCGCCCGGAGCTGGTTCTTGATGATGCACCGGACGTCATCATTCCCCACGTACCGCGGCCGATCGTCGAACATCACTGATCGCAGTTCTCGTTAAAATAAACCGCCGGCACAGGCGGTTTTTTTACGTGCTTATCGGATGTGGAAAACCACAATACGCAGTAGTTATATCTTTCGTAATAATTTCACTCAGCCGAAATTATTAAATTTCGCTATCCCTATCTGGAGGAGAAAACAATGAAGGTATCCAAACTGTTGGTTGCACTGTTTGCTGGCACGCTGTCGCTGGCTGCCTATGCTCAAGCCCCCATCGTCATCAAGTTCAGCCACGTGGTGGCAGCTGATACGCCGAAAGGCAAGGCAGCCGCCATGTTCGCCCAAAAAGCCGGCGAACTGACCCAGGGCAAGGTCAAGGTCGAGGTTTATGCCAACTCGACGCTGTACAAGGACAAGGAAGAAATGGAAGCCCTGCAGTTGGGCGCTGTCCAGATGCTGGCCCCGTCGCTGGCCAAGTTCGGCCCGCTCGGTGTCAAGGAATTCGAAGTCTTCGACCTGCCGTTCATCTTCAGCGACTACGATGGCCTGCGCAAGGTTACCAACGGCGCTGTCGGCAAGCAGTTGCTGGCCAAGCTGGAACCCAAGGGCATTCGTGGCCTGGGCTACTGGGATAACGGTTTCAAGTCGTTTTCGCTGAATTCGCCGGTCAAGTCGCCAGCTGACCTCAAGGGCAAGAAGCTGCGCATCCAATCGTCCAAAGTGCTCGAAGAGCAAATTCGTACGCTGGGCGGCCTGCCGCAGGTAATGGCTTTCTCCGAGGTTTATCAGGCGCTGCAGACCGGTGTGGTCGACGGTACCGAGAATCCAATCTCGAATCTCTACACGCAGAAGATGCATGAAGTGCAAAAGCACCTGACGATCACCGAGCACGGCTATCTGGGCTACGCGGTCATTGTCAACAAGAAGTTCTGGGATGGCCTGCCGGCCGATGTTCGGGGCCAGCTGGAAAATGCCATGGAGCAGGCAACGCGCTACGCCAACCAGATTGCCAAGGTGGAAAACGACAGCTCGCTTGAGGCCGTGAAGAAGAGCGGCAAGACCACGGTTTATGTGCCGACCAAGGAAGAGCGCCTGGCTTTCAAGAAGGCGCTGGTGCCGGTCCATCAGAAGATGGAAGGCCGCGTTGGCAAGGAAGTGATCCAGGCGGTATACAAGGACACTGGTTTCAAGCCGGATAGCCTTTAATCGCAGCTGCAAAATGAACGTGGGGGCTGCGGCCCCCACGTCACAACGGGGGAACTCCTCATGATAAACAAGGCGTTGAATCACCTTGAAGAGTTGCTGGTCACCTTCCTGATGGGAGCGGCCACAATCATTATTTTTGTCTCCGTCATGCACCGCTATATGGCAGGGGTTGATATCCCCGGTCTGCAGGATTGGTTGCTGACGCTCAATTTTGGCTGGGCACAGGAACTCTGCATCATCATGTTCGTGTGGATGGCCAAGTTCGGTGCGGCTTACGGCGTGCGTACCGGCATCCACGTCGGGGTTGATGTCCTGATCAACCGTCTTGACGATAGCAAGCGGGGCAAGGCAATTGTTTTCGGATTGCTCTCTGGTGCTCTGTTTACGGGCATCGTGGCAACGCTGGGCGGTCATTTTGTCTGGGAAAACGGCGCGCATTACGCCATCTTCCAGTTCCTTGGCATTGATACCGGGGATAACTACGAAGGTCCGACGACGCCTGATCTCGAGTGGCCCACATGGATCGTGTACAGCGCCATTCCGCTTGGCTCGTCCCTGATGTGCTTCCGTTTTCTGCAGGTTTGTTATTCGTTCATGCGCACTGGCGAACTGCCGCACCATGATCACGGCCACGTCGATGGACTTGAAGAGGAGAAACCACCGGTCGATGTCAATCTGTATGGCATGGACGACAACCTGCACATGCACGACCTCAAGCATCCGATGATTGGTGAGCGCCGTACGGGTGAAGATCGGCGGCATGATGAGATGAGCGCGCAGGAAAGCGAGCGCCGCTCGGCCGAACGCCGCAACAACGACAAAGGAGGCCAGCAATGAACGCTCTGGTGATTTTCGGCCTGCTGGCCGTGCTCATGCTGTCAGGCATGCCGATCTCGATTTCGCTTGGCCTGACCGTGCTGACCTTCCTGTTCACGATGACCGATGTGCCGCTGGAGTCGGTGGCGCTCAAGTTGTTTACCGGTATCGAGAAGTTCGAAATCATGGCGATTCCGTTCTTCATCCTCGCGGGTAACTTCCTGACGCATGGCGGGGTGGCGAAACGGATGATCAATTTCGCCGCATCAATGGTTGGGCACTGGTACGGCGGACTTGGTCTGGCGGGCGTGCTGGCCTGCGCTCTGTTCGCGGCGGTCTCGGGTTCCAGCCCGGCAACCGTTGTGGCGATCGGCTCCATCCTGCTGCCGGCGATGGTCAAGGCTGGCTTCCCGAACAAGTTCGGTGCTGGCGTGATCGCGACTTCGGGCGCCCTCGGTATCCTGATTCCGCCGTCCATCGTCATGGTGATGTACTCGGTGGCAACCAATACCTCGGTTGGCGCCTTGTTCATGGCCGGGGTTATTCCGGGTCTGGCGTTGGCGGGTGTGCTGGGCGGGGTTACCTGGTACCGCGCCAAGAAGTTCAATTACCCGCGCCAGCCAAAAGCGACCTGGGGCGAGCGTTGGGTCACGTTCCGGAAGGCATTCTGGGGTCTGCTGCTGATCGTTGTGGTCATGGGCGGTATCTACACCGGTATTTTCACGCCGACGGAAGCGGCAGCAATGTCTGCGGTCTACGCCTTTATCTGTGCCATTTTCATTTACAAGGATCTCGGCATGAAGGATGTGCCGAAGGTGCTGCTGAATTCGGCCAACATGTCGGCGATGCTGCTCTACATCATCACCAATGCCGTTCTGTTCTCCTTCATCATGACCAACGAAAACATCCCGCAGTCGCTGGCTGACTGGATGATGGGCAATGGTCTGGGGGTCATCACCTTCCTGCTGATGTGCAACATCCTGCTGCTGCTGGCCGGCAACTTCATGGAGCCGTCTTCCATCGTCCTGATTTTCGCCCCCATCCTGTTCCCGGTGGCGGTGGCGCTGGGTATCCATCCGGTGCATTTCGGCATCATCATGGTGGTGAATATGGAGGTCGGCATGTGTCACCCGCCGGTTGGCCTGAATCTCTATGTCGCGTCGGGCATAACCAAGATGGGCATTACCGAGCTGACCATTGCCGTCTGGCCGTGGCTGCTCTCGATGCTCGGCTTCCTGATGGTTGTGACGTACTGGCCGGGCTTGTCGCTGTGGTTTCCCCAGTATTTGGGCATGCTCTAATACAGCCTTCCCGGTAGCCGTTTTACCTTGCAAGCCCCGATACCCTTCGGGGCTTGTTTTTTGGGACTACCGGTGTGGCACAATCCAGCCCCCGGCAAGTTCTTCAGGAAATCATGAAATTCGCACTCTCGATAATCGCGCTGATCGCCATAGCCTTGATCGTTCCCTTTCTGGTGCCGGAGCTGGGAAAGCAGGAGGGTGTTGATCCCAATGCGAATCTGCCGTGGCAAATCGAACTCGATGGCCAGGGCGGAAGTGCTGTCTTTGGCCTGCGCCCCGGTGTCAGTACCGTGGCTGAGGTGCGCCAGAAGTTCGGTAGCGACATGGATCTGGCGATCATCGCCGAACCCAATGAAACAGGTGCGATTGAAGGCTATTACGCGCAAGTGGCGCTCGGTTTCGTGCTGGCCAAAGTGATTGTCACGGTCGACGCGAAAAATGAGCTGATTTCGGAAATGCGTGAACGGGCCCTGAAGGCCAAACACATGGAGAGCACGACGCGCAAGATCACGTTGAATCCGGATGATCTCGCGGCGGTTGAAAAAATGGCGGTAAAGGCGATCAGTGTCATTCCGTCGGCGCATCTGGACGAGGCAACGGTGATCCAGCGTTTTGGGGAGCCGGGCGAACGGCTGGTCGTGTCGGAGAAGCGGGTGCATCTGCTCTACCCCGACAAGGGGCTCGATGTGGTGGTCGACGGCAATGGCAAGGAGCTGTTGCAATACGTGGCGCCACGCGATTTTGCCGAGCTGCGCGAACCGCTGAACAAGCTGGAAGGCCAGAAACCCCTGGCACAGTGATTCGGGCGTTCGTGTTCTGAATCTGCTAAAATTGCCCGTTTTTCAACTGTCTAGCTTTTGCGGAGCAATTAAATGGCTATCGAACTCGCCCTCTCCATCATCAAACCCGATGCAGTCGCCAAGAATGTCATCGGCAAGATTTACTCCCGTTTTGAAACCAACGGTCTGAAGATCGTTGCCTCCAAGATGGTCTGGTTGTCCGAGCAGGAAGCCGGCCAGTTCTACGCCGTGCACAAGGCCCGTCCTTTCTTCAAGGATCTGGTTTCCTTCATGACCTCTGGTCCGGTCATGGTTCAAGTGCTCGAAGGCGAAAACGCCATCGCCAAGAACCGTGAACTGATGGGCGCCACCAACCCGAAGGAAGCCGCTGCCGGTACCATCCGCGCCGACTTCGCCGAATCCATCGACGCCAACGCCGTGCACGGCTCTGACGCACCGGAAACCGCCGCCGTGGAAGTTGCTTTCTTCTTCCCGGGTTTGAACGTCTATTCGGCTTGTCTTCGCTGATCAAAACTGCATGACCGTCAATTTGCTGGATTTCGATGGCGAAAGCCTGACTGCCTGGTTTGCCGAGCAGGGCGAAAAGCCCTTCCGCGCCAAGCAGGTCTTGCGCTGGATCCATCGTTCCGGCGTGGCGGACTTCGATGCCATGACCGATATCGCCAAGAGCCTTCGCGAGAAGCTCAAGGCGACGGCGGTCGTGGCGCCGCCGGCCATCGTCTCCGACAAGCTGTCGGACGATGGCACGCGCAAGTTTCTGATCGATGTCGGCAACGGTAATGCCGTCGAAACGGTGTTCATTCCCGAAGACGACCGCGGCACGCTGTGCATCTCGACGCAAGCTGGCTGCGCGCTTGACTGCGCCTTCTGTTCGACGGGCAAGCAGGGTTTCAACCGCAACCTCACGGTCGCGGAAATCATCGGCCAGCTCTGGCAGGCCAACCACGCACTGGGTGCGGTCCACGGCGACGAACGGGTCATTTCCAACGTCGTCCTGATGGGCATGGGCGAACCGCTCGCCAACTTTGAAAATTCCGTCGCCGCGCTCAAATTGATGCTCGACGACAACGCCTACGGCCTGTCGCGCCGCCGCGTCACCGTATCCACCTCCGGTCTGGTGCCGGTAATGGATCGTCTGGGCGATGAATGTCCGGTGGCGCTCGCTGTCTCGCTGCATGCACCGAACGACAAGCTGCGCGACCAGATCGTGCCGATCAACCAGAAATACCCGCTCAAAGAGCTGATGGCAGCCTGCCAGCGATATCTGGACAAGGCGCCGCGCGATTTCATCACCTTCGAGTACATCATGCTCGATGGCATCAACGATTCCGATGCGCACGCCCGCGAATTGCTGGCGCTGGTCAAGAGTGTGCATTGCAAGTTCAACCTGATACCCTTCAACCCCTTCCCTGGCTCGCCGTTCAAACGTTCGCCGGCCGAACGCGTGCGGCGGTTTGCCGATATCCTGATGCAGGCAGGAATTGTCACCACGACGCGCAAGACGCGCGGTGACGACATTGATGCTGCCTGTGGCCAGCTGGCCGGTCAGGTTCTGGATAAAACCAAACGGACTGCCGGGCGAGTGATTCCCCTAGTGGAGGCAAGATCGTGACTGTTTTTTCGCTGAAAAACTGGGTTTCGGTGCTCTGTCTGGGCGTGGCGTGCGCATTGCCGGTCCAGGCGCAATATGACTTCAATCCGTCCGATACCGGTCAGTCGAAAGCGTCGAGCGATCCGCGGAATCGGGCCAAAATTCATACCGAACTCGGCTCGCTGTATTTTCAGGCTGGAAATCCGGGTGTTGCGCTTGATGAGCTGCGCATCGCGCTGAGTGCGGACTCCGGCTATTATCAGGCGTACAGCGTGCGTGGCCTCGTTCGCCTCTCGCTGAAAGAGTACGGCAAGGCAGAAGACGATTTTCGTCAGGCGCTGAACCTGGCGCCGAACGATCCCGAGGTCAACAACAATTACGGCTGGTTTCTCTGCGAAACAGGGAAAGAGCGCCAGTCCATCGCCTATTTTCTCAACGCGTTGAAGAGCCCGTTGTACGAGACACCGGACAAGGCCTACACCAACGCCGGTGCTTGTGCTTTCAAGGCGGGTGATTTTGATGGTGCACAGGACTATTTGCTCAAGGCTTTGCAGCTATCGCGCGATGGCGCGGTGCCGGCGCGCCTGCAACTGGCCAAGATTTTTTACAAACGTGGCAATTTCGAAGAGTCGCGTATCTATCTGGCCGAAGCGCTGAAGGCGATGGAGCCGCCGTCTGCGGACGCCCTCTGGCTTGGTCTGCGCCTTGAGCGCAGGCAGGGCAACCGTGCCGCCGAGGCAGGCTATGCCTCGCAGCTGCGTGGTCGGTATCCGACGTCGCCGGAGTATCAGGAATTTCTTAAAGGCAATTTTGAATGAGTGAGCAGGTGAATACCCCGGAAGTCGTTTCGGAAGATGTTGTCGTGATGTCCGGCCCGCCAGTCGGCGAGCAGTTACGTTTGGCGCGCGAGGCGCGTGGCCTGGAAGTGGCGGATATCGCCCAGACGCTCAAGCTTGGGCCGCGGCAGGTCGAAGCGCTGGAAGCGGGCGACTGGAAAGGGTTGCCGGGCAATACCTTCATCCGCGGATTTGTGCGGAACTACGCACGCCTGGTTCAAATTGATCAGGCCGCGCTGATGACGCTACTGGACGGTGTGCTCGAAGTCCCGGTCAATAGCCTGGGTGTTTCCGAAATGACGCCGGCGGCGATGCCGCACTCGGGCACGGCCGGCGCGCAGCGCAGCAAACTATTCGTGTTGATCGGTGCGGGATCGGTTGTCCTGGCCGCGCTAGCCTATTTCCTGATGCCCGGTGATCTCTCCTCGCTGCGTGAAAGCACGCAGTCCTTGCTCGACTCACTGGCCCGCAAGGAGCCGGAGGTGTCAACATCCGTTCCGGCCGCGGGCGCACCAGAGCCGGTATTCCCGCCCGGGGCGACGCCGCAGCAGGTCATGAACCCGCAGGTGCTTGCGCCAGCCGAAGTGCAGACGCCTTCGGCAAGTGCAGTTTCGCCTGCGGCTGCCAAGTCGGGTGAGCAGGAATCGGGGACCGCGCCAGCCAATGCGCCACAGATGCGTTTCCTGGTTGAGAAGGATTCGTGGCTTGAGGTTCGGGATCGCGACAACAAGATCGTGTTTTCCCAGAAGCTGAGTGCCGGTACCGAACAGGCTTTGTCCGGGCAAGGGCCGCTTTCCGTGACAGTTGGCTATGCGCCGGGTGTCCGTGTTTTCTGGCATGGTCAGGCTGTTGACCTGGCACCCTATACGCGTGGCGAAGTGGCCCGTCTGGTTCTGGAGTAATCCGTGAGTGCAGTTGCCAAACGCCCGACCCGGTCCTGTCTTGTCGGGCATGTGAAACTCGGGGGCGATGCCCCGACGGTTATCCAGTCGATGACCAACACCGATACCGCCGATTATCTGGCCACCGCCTTGCAAACGGCCGAGTTGGCGCGTGCCGGTTCGGAACTGGTGCGCATTACGGTGAATACGCTGGAGGCTGCCGCTGCGGTCCCGAAGATTCGCGAGCATCTCGACAGGATGAACTGCAACGTCCCGTTGATCGGCGATTTTCATTACAACGGACATCGTTTGCTAACCGAGCACCCGGCCTGCGCCGAGGCGCTGGCCAAGTACCGGATCAATCCCGGCAATGTCGGCTTCGGCAAGAAGAAAGATGAGCAGTTCGCCCAGATGGTCGAACTGGCCTGCAGATATGACAAGCCGGTGCGCATCGGCGTCAACTGGGGCAGCCTTGATCAGGAATTGCTGGCGCGGATTATGGACGAAAACTCACGTCGACCGCAGCCGTTGGACGCCACCGAGATCATGCGCCACGCGATGGTGACCTCGGCTCTCGAATCGGCGGCCAAGGCAGAAGAGGTTGGTCTGGCCGGTGAAAAGATCATCCTGTCCTGCAAGGTTTCCAGTGTTCAGGATCTGATCGCCATTTATCGCGAGCTTTCGAAGCGCGCCGACTATGCCTTGCATCTGGGTTTGACAGAAGCCGGGATGGGATCAAAAGGCATCGTTGCGTCGACTGCAGCGCTCTCGGTTTTGCTGCAGGAAGGCATCGGCGACACGATCCGTATTTCGCTGACCCCGGAACCCGGCGGTTCGCGCACGCAGGAAGTCATCGTTGGCCAGGAAATTCTGCAGACCATGGGCCTGCGCGCCTTCACACCCATGGTTGCGGCTTGCCCCGGTTGCGGCCGGACGACCAGCACCTTTTTCCAGCAACTGGCTGGCGAGGTCCAGGATTTCGTCCGCGCCAAAATGCCGGAGTGGAAGTTGCATTACGATGGGGCCGAAAACATGACGCTGGCCGTCATGGGCTGCATCGTCAATGGCCCCGGCGAGTCCAAGCACGCCAATATCGGTATTTCGCTGCCGGGGACCGGTGAGGCACCATCGGCGCCGGTTTACGAGGATGGCGAAAAAACGGTCACCCTCAAAGGCGACAACATCGCCAACGAATTCAAGCAAATAATCGAGCGCTATGTCGAGCGCACCTACACCAAGAAACTGAAGTCATGAGTCAAACCTTGCAAGCCGTGCGCGGGATGAACGACATCCTGCCCGACGAAGCCGCATTCTGGGAGCTGTTCGAGGACACCATCCGTTCGTGGCTCAAGAGCTACGGCTATCGCCCGATCCGCATGCCTATCGTTGAGCCGACACCGCTGTTCAAACGCGCCATCGGCGAAGTGACCGATATTGTCGAGAAGGAAATGTATTCCTTCATTGACGGCCTCAACGGTGAAGCGTTGACCCTGCGCCCGGAAGGGACTGCGGGTTGTGTGCGTGCCGTCATCGAGCACAATCTGGCAGCCCGCCAGACGCAGCGCCTTTACTACATCGGCCAGATGTTCCGCCACGAGCGCCCGCAAAAGGGGCGCTATCGCCAGTTTCATCAGGTCGGCGTCGAATCCTTCGGCATGACCGGCCCGGATATCGATGCCGAGATGATCCTCATGGGTGCCCGTCTGTGGAACGATCTCGGGCTGGATGGCATCGAACTGCAGCTCAACAGCCTTGGCCAGCCGGACGAGCGCGCCCAGCATCGCGCCGCCCTGATTACCTACTTTGAAGAGAACGCCGAACTGCTCGACGAAGAGGCCAAGCGTCGCCTGCATACCAACCCGCTGCGCATTCTGGATACCAAGAATCCGGCCATGCAGGACCTCTGCGCTGCTGCGCCCAAGCTGATTGACTACCTCGGAGCCGAGTCGCTGGCCCACTTCGAAGGCGTCCAGCGCGTTTTGCGCGATGCCGGCATTCCTTTCACAATCAACCCGCGTCTGGTCCGTGGCCTCGATTACTACAACCTTACCGTATTCGAATGGGTGACCGACAAGCTGGGCGCTCAGGGTACGGTCTGCGCGGGTGGGCGTTACGATGGCCTGGTCGAGCAACTCGGCGGCAAGCCAACGCCAGCCTGCGGTTTCGCCATGGGCATCGAGCGACTTATCGCCCTGATCAAGGACTCCGGCGGAGAGCCGGCGGCACCCGTGCCGGATGTCTACCTGGTCCATCAGGGTGACGAGGCGGCCCGCCTTGCCTTCCGCGTGGCCGAAGGCTTGCGCGATCAGGGAATTGACGTGCTGCAGCATTGTGGTGGCGGTAGCTTCAAGTCACAGATGAAAAAAGCCGACAGCAGTGGCGCGAGCTTCGCGGTGATTATTGGCGATGACGAAGCGTCGACCGGGGAAGTCCAGTTGAAGTCATTGCGTCAGGTCGGCATTGAACAACGTAAACTGAAAGTCGATGAATTGGCAGAAGCTATCATCGACCAAATAATTGATTCGGACGAAGAGGAATAAGCAGCATGGCGCATTACGACCTCGAAGAACAGGAACAGATAGACACCCTGAAAACCTGGTGGAAAATGTACGGCAACCTCGTGACGGGCCTTGTCGTAGCTGTTTCGCTGGGGGTGATCGGCTGGCAAGGCTGGAACTGGTACCAGCGTGGGCAGTCGGCACAAGCGGCAGCCATCTACAACGTTCTGGAGCAGGCAACTGCCATGGGCGATGCCCAGAAGGTTAAGGCAGCCGCTGGCGAGTTGGCTGAAAAATTCGGCAGCACGAGCTACGCAGCGCTTGGCGCCATGATGGCTGGCAAGCAGTCTTTTGAAGCCGGTGACCTGAAGACAGCGAAAACCCAGTTTGGCTGGGTTGCCGAGAACGGCAAGGACGAGATCAAGGATCTGGCCCGCCTGCGTCTGGCCGCTGTCCAGATCGATGAACAGGCTTACGATGAAGCCCTCAAGCAACTCGACGCCGCCCATGCCCCGGCTTTCGACGCACGTTTTCAGGAAATGAAGGGTGACGTGCTCTCCGCACAAGGCAAGAAGGCCGAAGCGCGGACAGCCTACAAGGCTGCGCTCGACAAGATGACTGGCAAGCAGGGCGCCGGTCGTGAGTTGCTGCAGCAGAAGCTCGACAACCTGGGTGAGGCTGCCTGATGTCACGTCAACTTGCTGCCTTGATGGTGGCCTCCGGCCTTTTGTTGGCTGGCTGCGCGACCGTGTCGGATACGATCGATTCGATCAACCCGTTTGCCAGTGCCGGGCCGAAAATGGCGCCTTTGGGGCCGTTGACCGCAACAGCCGATGTGCGCACGGCTTGGTCGGCCAGTGCCGGCAAGGCTGGCGACTACACCTTCACGCCAGCCGTGGTGGGCAGCGCTGTCTTTGTAGCGAGCCGCAGCGGCACGGTTTCCAAGCTCGAAGACGGCAAGCTGGTCTGGAAAATAGATGCTGGCCAGCCCTTGTCGGCTGGTGTAGGGGCCAACGGCCGACTGCTGGTCGTCGGCACCTCGAAGGGAGAGGTGCTGGCCTTCTCAACCGAAAATGGCAAGGCGCTCTGGCAGGCCAAGGTATCCAGTGAGGTACTGGCGGCCCCCGTGGTTAGCGATGATGGCGTGGCAGTCAAGAGCGGTGACAACCGAATTCACCTGCTTGACGCGGGCGATGGCGGGCGCAAGTGGGTTTATCAACGCTCGACGCCCTCGTTGTCGGTGCGTAGTGCTGGTTCGCCGGTGTTTGCGGATCGCTATATCTTTGTCGGGTACCCCGGTGGCAAGCTCGTCGCTCTCGCGATTCAAAATGGTGCCCCAGTTTGGGAGGGCGCTGTCGCCTTGCCCAAGGGTGCAACCGAACTTGACCGCGTGGCAGACATAGTCGCGCCTCCTGTTGTCGATGGGCGTCTGATCTGCGCCGTCGCCTTCCAGGGCCGTGTGGCCTGTTTCGACATGGGGCAGGGCGGGGCCATGGTCTGGTCGCGTGATCTGTCATCTGTGGCTGGCCTGGCTATGGATAGCCGCTACCTGTTTGTCGCCGACGACAAGGGCGTTGTCTATGCGCTGGATCGTCAGTCAGGCAGCAGCCTCTGGAAGCAGGACAAACTCAAGAACCGTCGCCTTTCCGCGCCAGTTGTCCAGCGCGGGCTGGTTGCCGTGGCTGACGCAGAAGGCATTGTTCACTTCCTTTCCCGTGAAGACGGCAGCTTTGCCGCGCGTCAGAAAACCGATGGAACGCCGGTTCGCGCGCCACTTCAGATGCTCGGAAATGCCGTGCTGGTGCAAACCACCGGCGGCAACGTGAGCGCAATCGAGGCTCAATGAAACCTACGCTCGTTTTGGTTGGCCGACCCAATGTCGGCAAATCCACCCTTTTCAACCGTCTGACCAAGTCGCGTGACGCCATCGTCGCCGATCTCCCGGGCCTGACGCGCGACCGCCACTACGGTCATGGAAAACTCGGCAAGAAGCCGCATCTGGTCGTCGATACGGGCGGTTTCGAACCGCTGGTCAAGGAAGGCATCCTGCATGAAATGGCGCGCCAGACCGAACAGGCGATTGCCGAAGCCGATGCCATCATCTTCGTGGTCGATGGGCGTGCCGGTCTGACGCCGCACGACAAGGAAATCGCCAACAAGCTGCGCCGCGTCGATTGTCCGGTCATTGTTGCGGTCAACAAGGCCGAAGGCATGAATTCCGGCATGGTTGAGGCTGAGTTCCATGAACTCGGTCTCGGCGAACCGAATGCCATCTCGTCAGCTCATGGCGAAGGGGTGCGTGGCCTGGTTGAACTGGCGCTTGAGAGTTTTGCCGAGCCTGAAGAGGACGAATGGCACTCCGATGCTGTCCGGGTTGCCATTGTTGGCCGCCCCAATGTCGGCAAATCAACGCTTATCAACACCTTGCTCGGCGAGGAGCGGGTTATTGCCTTCGATGCGCCGGGAACGACCCGTGATTCGATCGAGATCGATTTCGAGCGCGGTGGCCGGAAATACGTCCTGATCGATACCGCCGGGATGCGTAAGCGCGGCAAGATTTTTGAATCGATCGAGAAGTTTTCGGTGGTCAAGACGCTTCAGGCTATTGAAGACGCCAATGTCGTCATCCTGATGGTCGACGCCAAGGCCGATGTTTCCGACCAGGATGCGCACATTGCTGACTTCATTGTTCAGTCAGGCAAGGCGCTGGTTGTTGCGGTCAACAAATGGGATGGCCTGGATTCCTACGTTCGCGAGCAAACACGCCAGATATTGCAGCGCAAGCTGCAATTCCTGAACTTTGCCAAATTCCATTTTATTTCGGCGCGTGACAACATCGGACTGGAATCGCTTTTCCGTTCGGTGGACTCTGCCTATGCCGCAGCGATGGCCAAGATGACCACCCCGCGCTTGACGCGTGTGCTGATCGATGCGGTTGCCAAGCAGGCGCCGGCCAAGCATGGGCTGTTCCGCCCCAAGCCGCGCTATGCCCACCAGGGCGGCTCGAACCCACCGATCATCGTTATCCACGGCAACGCAGTTGACCAGATTACCGACAGCTACCGCCGATACCTTGAACACACCTTCCGTGAAGCGTTCAAATTGCAGGGAACGCCGTTACGAATCCAGTGTGTTACTGCAAAAAATCCGTTTGCCGACAAAGACAAGAAATAAACCACAAAATCTTTGGCAGCACTTTATAAATTTGGGTACATTAGGACCCTCATAACAATTACATGGAGTCCACACCATGAGTAACAAAGGGCAACTTTTACAAGACCCCTTCCTCAACGCTCTTCGTCGTGAGCATGTTCCCGTTTCAATTTACCTGGTGAATGGGATCAAATTGCAGGGCCAGGTTGAATCGTTTGATCAGTACGTTGTGCTGCTCAAAAACACGGTTACCCAAATGGTTTACAAGCACGCCATCTCCACGGTGGTGCCTGCACGCCCGGTTAACCTTCAGCAGGAACAGGCCGCAGAATAATCGAATCCTCTCCTGCGACTCGCCCCCGTGGCGGGTTCGCGCTTCTAATCCCTGGAAACGCCCATGATTGAACGACCCGCCGCCGGTGAACGTGCGGTGATCGTTCAGCTTGATTTTGACCAGCCAGATCTTGAAGATCAGCTGGAAGAAGTCCGTTTGCTGGCCGAGTCGGCAGGAGGCGTGGTCGCTGCAGAGGTGTTCGGTCGGCGTCAAAGCCCTGATCCGAAGACTTTTGCGGGCAAGGGCAAAGTTGATGAAATCGGCGCGATGCTGGCGGCTGCTGAGGCAGATCTGGTGATTTTTAATCACGATCTGTCGCCGGCGCAGGAACGGAATCTCGAGCGAGCGCTCAAATGTCGGGTGATCGACCGTACCAGTCTGATTCTTGATATTTTCGCCTTGCGTGCTTCAAGTGCCGAGGGCAAGTTGCAGGTTGAACTGGCCCAACTCGAACACTTGTCCACGCGGCTGGTGCGTGGCTGGACACACCTTGAGCGGCAGCGCGGTGGTATCGGTATGCGCGGACCGGGTGAAAAGCAGCTGGAGACGGACCGCCGCTTGTTGGGTAATCGCGTCAAGTTATTGAAAGACCGGCTTGCAAAACTCTCCCGGCAACGGGGTGTTCAGCGCAAGGCTCGAATGCGCGGCGACGTCCTGAACGTTTCTCTTGTTGGCTACACAAATGCCGGCAAGTCAACCTTGTTCAATGCATTGACGCATGCCGGGGTGTTCGCGGCCGATCAGCTATTCGCGACGCTCGACACGACTTCACGTAAGCTTTGGATCGAAGGCGCTGGCAATATCGTTATTTCCGATACTGTCGGTTTCATCCGTGACTTGCCCCACTCGTTGGTCGACGCTTTTCATGCAACGCTTGAGGTGGCAACACATGCGGATTTGCTTTTGCATGTTGTTGATAGCGCTAGTCATGCCCGCGATGAGCAGGTGGACGAAGTTAACAAAGTTCTCCGTGAGATTGGTGCAGACTGCGTCAAGCAGCTGGTTGTCTGGAACAAGATAGACCTGACCGAGGCCCAGCCGGGCGTCGAGCGGGATGTATATGGTAATATCGCGCGCGTTCGAGTCAGTGCGCGGACTGGAGAAGGCTTGGATTTGTTGCGTGAATCCCTGGCCGAGTATGCCCGAGCCAAGGCTGATGCCCGTCAGAAGGCGATAGCTGAAGCTGAATTTGAAGCACAACACGACTACATTAACTGAATCCCGACATCCATGATCCCGACCTTAGGTATTTTTATGTCGCTCAATGACCCGCAGTGGGGTAACCGCGGCGGCAATGACGATGACAAATCAGGTGGCAACGGCCCACGCCGACCGAATGACGGCCCGCCTGACCTCGAAGAGCTATGGCGCGATTTCAATCGCAAATTGTCCGGCATGTTCGGCAAAAAAGGCGGTGGCGGTGGCAACGGCGGTGGTGACGGCCCACGCATGCCAAATATCGATTTCAATCCGAAATTCATCGGTGGTGGCGTCGGCCTCCTGGTCGGACTGGTCGCTGTGGTCTGGCTCGCCTCCGGTTTCTATATCGTTGACGCTTCGCAGCGCGGCCTTGTGCTCCAGTTCGGTAGCTTCAAGGAAGCGACCGATCCCGGTCTGCGCTGGCGCCTGCCGTATCCGATTCAGTCGCATGAACTGGTCAATCTGACAGGCGTACGCACCATCGAAATCGGCTATCGTGGCAGCGAGCGCAACAAGGTGCTTAAGGAAGCACTGATGCTGACCGATGACGAGAACATCGTTAACATCCAGTTTGCCGTCCAGTACATTCTCAAGGACCCGGTCGAGTATTTGTTCAATAACCGATCGACCGATGAAGCCGTGATGGGTGCTGCCGAATCGGCAGTTCGTGAAATTGTTGGCAAGAGCAAGATGGATTACGTGCTCTACGAAGGTCGCGAGCAGATCGCCACCCAGGCCGCCAAGCTCATGCAGGACATTCTTGATCGTTACCAGAGCGGTATCCTGATTTCCAAGGTGACCATGCAGAACGCCCAGCCACCCGAGCAGGTGCAGTCTGCTTTCGATGATGCCGTGAAGGCGGGTCAGGATCGCGAGCGCCAGAAAAATGAAGGTCAGGCCTACGCCAACGACGTGATTCCGAAAGCCAAGGGTACGTCGGCGCGGCTGCTTGAAGAAGCGAATGGCTACAAGCAGCGCGTCATTTCGTCGGCCGAAGGTGATGCCTCGCGCTTCAAGCAGGTGCTGACCGAGTACGCCAAGGCGCCGGAGGTGACCCGCCAGCGCATGTATTTGGAAACCATGCAGCAAATTTATTCCAACACCAGCAAGGTCTTGGTTGACGCCAAGGGTCAGGGCAACCTCCTGTATTTGCCACTCGACAAGCTGATGCAGGCCACTGCCGCGACGACGGCAGCTCAGGCGGCACCTGAAGCCTCGGTGGCGCCATCGACGGCCAAACCGACGGCTCCGCTGTCCAATGAGGCACCGCCGCAGCTTGAGGCGGCGCCGAAGGTCGGTGGTGGTTCGTATTCTGGAAGTTCGCGCGAAGGTTCGCTGCGTTCGCGTGATCGGGAGGGACGGTAATGAGTCCGCGTATTAATTTGTTGGGGGCAGTTCTCGCCACCGTCCTGGTCGTCTTGGCCATGTCGATATTTACTGTCGATCAGCGCCAGTACGCTGTCGTTTTCCAGTTGGGTGAGGTCAAGCGGGCGATCAGCGAGCCGGGTCTCTATTTCAAGATCCCGATGGTCCAGAATGTTCGCTATTTCGAGAAGCGAATCATCACGCTGGATAATGCCGAGCCGGAACGTTTCATTACGTCTGAAAAGAAGAATGTGCTGGTTGATTCCTATATCAAATGGCGCATTGTCGATCCCCAGCTCTACTACATTTCGGTGGGTGGGGATGAGTCGCGGGCCAAGACCCGTCTGAATCAGACGGTCAACGCCGGACTGCGCGAAGAATTCGGCAAGCGTACGGTGCATGATGTCGTTTCCGGCGAGCGTGACCAAGTCATGAACCAGATGCGCGAAAAGGCTGACATTGATGCACGCAAGATCGGTGTCCAGATCGTTGACGTGCGTCTCAAGCGCGTCGAGTTGCCCACCGAAGTCAGCGAAGCCGTTTATCGCCGCATGGAAGCCGAGCGCAAGCGGGTGGCCAACGAACTGCGTTCAGAAGGTTCGGCCGAAGCTGAAAAGATCCGTGCGGACGCCGATCGTCAGCGCGAAATTATTGTCGCCGAAGCCTATCGCGATGCCCAGAAGATCAAGGGTGAGGGCGATGCCAAGGCGACCAACACCTATGCTCAGGCCTTTGGCCAGAATGCCGAGTTCTACGCCTTCTATCGCAGTCTCGAAGCGTATCGCGGCAGCTTCAAGAGTAAGGGTGATGTGCTGGTCATCGAACCCAGTTCGGACTTCTTCAAGTACATGAAGAGTGGCGGACGTGGTGCTGACAAAGGCAAATGATCTCTACCTTACTGATTGCCTTCGCGCTCATGCTGGTGCTCGAAGGCCTCATGCCCTTTATTGCGCCTGCGGCCTGGCGTGAAACGTTCCGTCGCCTCATTCAGCTATCCGATGGGCAGATCCGCTTTATCGGTCTGACTTCGATGCTGATTGGCCTAATCCTGTTGATTGTTTTCTCATGAACTGGCTGTTACCTGAGTACCTTGCCGATGCGTTGCCTGCGGAAGCAGCTCGTATCGAGAGCATGCGCCGAGTTGTGCTCGACCATTGTCGTGGTCATGGCTACGAACTGGTCATGCCACCGATGTTGGAATATCTTGAGTCCTTGCTGACCGGTGCCGGCCAGGATCTGAAACTGCGTACTTTCAAGCTGGTCGATCAGCTGTCGGGACGGACCATGGGGGTTCGTGCAGACATCACGCCGCAGGCTGCGCGCATTGATGCACATCTGCTTAACCATCAGGGGGTGACTCGCCTGTGTTACTGCGGTAGCGTGCTGCATACGCTGCCTGCAACGATTTCAGCTGGCCGCGAGCCGGTTCAGATTGGTGCTGAGCTCTATGGTTTTGCAGGGATCGAGGCTGATCTCGACGTTATTCGTTTAATGGCTGGGGCGTTCGAGCGGGTAAAGCTGCCGGTTAGTCGTATTGACCTCGGCCACGTTGGAATCTTTCAGGCCTTGGCTGAGGCGGCTGGTCTGCCGCAGGAAGCCGAGGACGCACTTTTGAGCCTACTGCAGGCCAAGGATGTGCCGGGACTGGAAGAGGCCTGTGTCAATGTGCCGTCGCCTTATCGCGAAGCCCTGCAACGATTGCCGCAACTCTACGGTGGCGCAGAAGTGCTTGACCGGGCAGAAGCAGAGTTGCCTGCCCTGCCAGCGATTACGGCTGCTCTGAGCGGTCTGCGCCACTTATTGGACGGCGCGCCTGATCTGCCTTTCTCGATTGACCTTTCCGACCTGCGTGGTTACCACTATCACAATGGCGTTGTCTTCGCTGCATACTGTCCGGGCTACCCGGTGGCAATTGCGATGGGCGGTCGTTACGATGGTGCCGGCAAAGCCTTTGGCCGCGCACGCCCTGCGACCGGGTTTTCAATGGATTTGCGTGAAGTGGCGCGTCTGGCACCAGCGGGAAAGTCAAATGGTGCGATCCTGGCCCCCCATGCCGGACACGATGCGCGTTTGGCTGCCCATATTGCTGCGCTACGCGAACAAGGCGAAATTGTTGTCCAGCTACTACCCGGCGAAACAGCCTGTGAAGGTCCGGTCTGTGACCGAAAAATGGCGTTGGTGGGCGAACACTGGATTATTGAAGCGATACAAGAGGATTAAAAAATGGCAAAGAATGTCATCGTGGTGGGTACGCAGTGGGGCGACGAAGGAAAGGGCAAAATCGTCGACTGGCTAACCGATCACGCCAGAGGGGTTGTGCGTTTTCAGGGTGGCCATAACGCAGGCCACACATTGGTTGTGGGCGAGCAGGTTTACAAGCTGAACCTGGTGCCTTCGGGCATCGTTCGCGAAGGCGTCGAATGCTATATCGGCAATGGTGTCGTGCTCGACATCCACCACCTGCTGTCGGAAATTGCCGAACTGGAAAAGGGCGGTATCGACGTTCGGTCGCGCCTGAAGATCAGTCCGGGATGCCCGTTGATCCTGCCGTACCACTCTGCCATCGACAAGGCCCGCGAAGGAGCCAAGTCGGAAGACAAGAAAATTGGCACGACCGGCAAGGGTATTGGTCCGACCTACGAGGACAAGGTTTCCCGCCGTGGCCTGCGCGTCTATGACCTGTTCCAGCCAGAACGTTTCGCCGAGAAGCTGAAGGAAGTGCTCGAGTATCACAACTTCGTGCTGACCCAGTATTTCAAGGCGCCAGCCGTTGATTTTCAGGCGGTTTATGATCAGGCGATGGCCGATGCCGAGCAGATTCGGCCGATGGTCACCGATGTCTCCGCTGCGCTTTACGCCGCCAACAAGGCCGGTGCCAACCTGTTGTTCGAAGGTGCACAGGGCACGCTGCTCGACATCGATCACGGAACGTATCCGTTCGTCACCTCATCGAATTGCGTTGCCGGCCAGGCTTCTGCAGGGGCGGGCATTGGCCCGGGCATGTTGCACTACGTGCTGGGTATTACCAAGGCTTACTGCACTCGCGTCGGCGGCGGTCCCTTCCCCAGCGAACTGGATATCGAGACCGAGGGTGTGCCTGGTTATCAGATGTCGCAGGTTGGTCGTGAATTTGGCACCGTTACGGGCCGCAAGCGTCGTTGTGGCTGGTTCGATGCCGCAGCACTGCGTCGCTCGGGTCGTATCAATGGCCTGACAGGGCTTTGCATCACCAAGCTTGACGTTCTTGATGGCCTCAAGGAACTGAGCATCTGCACCGGCTACAAGCTGGATGGCAAGACGATAGATCTGCTGCCCATCGGTGCCGATGAAGTCGCCCGTTGCGTGCCTATCTACGAAACGATGCCGGGCTGGAGCGGCACAACCTTCGGCGTCAAGCGCTGGGAAGACCTGCCGGCCGAAGCTCAGGCCTATCTGAATCGTCTTGAGCAGTTGTGCGAAGTGCCCATTGCGATCGTGTCGACCGGCCCAGAGCGCGATGAAACCATCCTCAAACAGCATCCGTTCAACAATTAAGCGAATATCGCCGATTGTGAAAAACGGGCCCTTTCGGGCCCGTTCTGCTTTTAGCGTGCGGGTACTGCCTGCCAGCCTTCGGGGCATGCGTTGGTATTGGGATAATATTGGCCAGACGAGCCGCAGTAATACCAGGTTCCGTATTCAGCCGGCGCCGGGCGGGGTGCGGCGCTATAGTAGGCCGGTTCGGGAGTGTAGCTGTAGACGGGGGTCTGGCTATAACTGTACACAGGCGCGGCAGCATAGCTATGCTGAGAGGCAACTGCTGCACCAATGGCCAGGCCTGCAATCGCCAGAACGGCAGCCGGGCCTGCCCAGCCGTGGCCGCCCCGTTCTCCATGATGTCCATGGCCGTGTCCGCCGTGACGATATCCTCTGTCTGCCAGGGCAGATGTGGTTGCGGTTGCAGCCAGCGTGGCGGCGATAAACAGGGCAGTAATTTTTTTCATGGTTTTGACTCGTATTTGTCGTTTGGACAAGCCGAATAACGCGGGACGTGGCAGGAAGATGACCCGTGCTGTGTACGCAAGTGTTAGCAATTGTTACGGCCGTACGGCGAAGCATGTGCTATGAGACAATGCGCTTGCGATTGGCAATCGGCCGTGTTGGCCGGTTACCGAAGCCCGGCGGCAGAAATGAAAAAAGGCCTTGTTTTAACAAGGCCTTCTATCAAAATCGCTGGTGCCCAGGAAGGGACTCGAACCCCCACGGAGTTACCCGCTAGTACCTGAAACTAGTGCGTCTACCAATTCCGCCACCTGGGCACAGGTGCGAAGAGCCGCCATTATAGAGAAAGAAGAACTGATGTCAAGAAAAAAACTATCAAAAATCCGTCGTGCAGATCCCTTCTTCGAGCGTGAATTGGCTCGCTACGAGTTCCCTTTGCCTTCGCGTGAATATGTCTCGCAGGTGCTGGCTGACGAAGGTCGGCCTGTTGAGTTTCATGAGCTTATCGAGTTGCTGGATATCACCACTACTGAGCGCGAGATGTTCCAGCGTCGCCTGGGTGCCATGGAGCGCGAAGGTCAGTTGATGCGCAACCGCAAGGGCGCTTACATCCTGCCCGAACGGGCCAGTCTGACACCGGGGCGTATCCAGGGGCATCCGGATGGGTATGGTTTCCTGATTCCCGATGATGGTAGTGCAGATATCTTCCTTGATCAGCACCAGATGGGGAAAGTGCTGCATGGTGACCGGGCGCTAGTTCGGGTTACCGGCATTGACCGCAAGGGTCGTCCCGAGGGTGGCATTGTCGAGGTGACCGAGCGGGTCAATACACGAATTGTTGGCCGGGTTTTCGTCGAGCATGGTGTCGTCGTGGTGGCACCCGAAAACAAGCGTATTTCCCAGGACATTCTGGTGCCGCCCGTGCCGAAGGCCAAGGACAAGCCGCAGTCCGGACAGGTGGTGATGGTCGAGATCATCGAGCAGCCGAGCAAGTTCTCGCAGCCGATCGGCAAGATCATCGAGGTCCTTGGTAATTACGCCGATCCGGGCATGGAGATTGAGATTGCCCTGCGCAAGCACGATCTGCCTTTCGAGTTTTCCAAATCGGCGCTGGATGAGAACAAGGCTTTGCCCGACAAGGTGACCAAAGCCGATCTCAAAGGCCGTGTCGATTTGCGCGATGTGGCGCTGGTCACCATCGACGGCGAAACGGCGCGCGATTTCGACGATGCAGTCTATTGCGAAAAGAAGGGGCGCGGCTGGCGCCTGATCGTGGCGATTGCTGACGTGTCGCATTACGTCAAGCCGGGCATGGCGCTTGACCGCGAGGCTGTGGAACGCGGTAACTCGGTCTATTTTCCGCGGCGGGTGATCCCGATGCTGCCCGAGAAGCTTTCCAACGGTATCTGTTCATTGAATCCTGATGTCGAGCGCATGGCCATGGTCTGCGATATGGAGATCAGCTCGACGGGCAAGATTGGCAAATACAAGTTCTATCCGGCCGTGTTCAAGTCACACGCACGCCTGACCTACAACCTCGTCTGGTCGTGGTTGTCTGGTGAAAAAGAGCCTGAATCCGATGTCCACCGCAGCGTTCTGCCTCACGTGCAGAATCTCTACAAGTTGTTCGCCGCCTTGCACAAGGCGCGTGCTCAGCGCGGGGCGATTGACTTCGAGACGACCGAAACGCAGATGCTGTTCAACGAACAGGGCAAGATTGAAAACATCGTGCCCGTGGTGCGCAACGATGCACACCGGATCATCGAGGAGTGCATGCTGGCGGCCAATGTCTGCGCCTCTGAATTTCTTGCGGAGCACAAGCAAACCTGTCTGTACCGTGTTCACGCCGTGCCATCGGAGGAAAAGCTGGCCAACCTGCGTACCTTCCTGGGCGAGTTCGGGCTGGCGTTGGGTGGCGGCGATGATCCGCAGGCAAAGGATTACGCCATCCTGCTTGAAAAGGTCAAGCTACGTCCCGACTTCCAGTTGCTGCAGACGGTGATGCTGCGGTCGCTGCGCCAGGCGATGTACAGCCCGGACAATGTCGGGCACTTCGGTCTGGCCTACGAGCACTACACGCATTTCACGTCGCCGATCCGGCGCTATCCTGACCTGCTGGTACATCGTGCTATCAAGGCCGTGCTGGCTGGTGAGACCTATACGCCTGATCGCTCGTGGGATGACATCGGCCTGCAGTGCTCAAGCACCGAGCGTCGCGCCGACGAAGCGACCCGCGATGTCGAGAACTGGCTGAAGACCTTCTTCATGAAGGAACGCATCGGTGAGGAGTTTGACGGGACCATTTCCGGCGTTACTGCGTTTGGCATTTTCGTGGCGCTCGATGCCGTTTATATCGAAGGCCTGGTGCATGTATCCGAACTGGGGGCTGATTACTTCCAGTTCGATAACATCAAGCACCAGATGCTCGGTGAGCGGACGGGACAGCGTTTCCGTCTCGGCGACCGGGTGCGGGTCAAGCTGGTGCGCGCCGATCTCGAATCGAACCGGATCGATTTCGTGCTGGCGGGAACAGAGAAGGCCTACGCCGGCAAAAGAACCCTGCCAAAGGCGGCGGTTAAGCCGACTGGGCTTAGGCCCGCGGCCAACGCAGTCGGGACACGGGCTCCCGTCGCCAAGGCGCCGACGAAATCGGATAAACCAGTTGCCAAGCCCACGGCCAAGCCGGCAGTCAAAAAGACTGCTGCAAAAAAGTCAGCTAAGCCAGTGGTCAAGGGCGTAGCCAAACCTGTTGCGAAAAAATCAGCTGCCAAGAAATCGGCGGCGCCGCGCAGCAAGATCGCTGGCGCCAAGCCGGCTAAAAAGGCAGCGCCCAAGAAACGCTGACCGACGCTGTTGTGCTCAGTGGTGTGGCGGGTCGAGCAGATCCGCCGCCTTGAGCGCGATGGCGGCCGCCTGTTCTTCGTCCAGTCCGGGCAATTGTGCGGTCAGCCATTCCAGCGATGCGCCGGGGATGATGTGCTTGGCGGCCGCGATGTCGGCTGGCAGGGCAGGATCATCGGGGCCGCTGCTGATATGGCGCGCCGTGTCGACACAAAGGCGGGAGAGGTTGGCCCGGGTGTTGTCGATACCGCGTATCAACTGCGTCAGGAGGGACGGCAGGTGCCAGATCGTGGCGCACTTGAGAGTCAGATCCTTGAAGCGGAAACCGCAGGTATCAACCTGCGCCTGCAGCGAGCGCGCGGAATGCCCCGAGTGCAGGGCTTCAAGTGCAGCCAGAGGCAATTCCTTGGCGAAGGACCAGAGCAGCAGTTCGCCGATTTCGGAAAGCAGGGAGGCCATCGCCACTTCGTCCGGCGAAATGTCGGCCCGTGCGGCACCCCAGCGCAGGGCAAGGCGACTGGACAGATGGGCGCGGGCTTCGCATTCGGCGAGCCCGTGGTTCGATTCATCGGTTTCCGGACAGTCGAGAATCAGCTTGTGTACCGCATCAGTGCCCAGTTGCATGACGGTACCGAGCGGATTGGTGGTCTCGTGCCCAAGGCGCTGGGCGCGGTGGCTTTCTGCCTCGCGTAACAGGCGCAGGCAAAGGAATGGATCGGCGGCGGCAATGTCCGCAAGGTCACGGGCAGCGAGCCGTTCGCCACGCTCGGCTTCAAGTTCAAGCAGGCGCGCCTTGGAGCGTGGCATGCAGGGCAACTCGAGGCTGCTCAAATATGCAGCCCACTGATCGACGCCCCAATGTTTCTGGTGTTCGGTTAGCAATTGGTTTTCCGGGTTGGCGCAATGACTGTGCTTGGAGCTTATTACAAAACTTCACTTTTGCGACGTAGGTGTCGCCAAGCGCTGACGCTAGAATATTCTTTTTAGTACTTTCGGGATAGGAATGACCGATCAGCGTCTGATTTCTGAATCTCGTGATGTGAAGCCCTTGGTCGGTGATTTGTCCAAATGCACTGCCTATTGGCTGTCGACCGGAAAATTGCCGCCCGAGCTGATTACCGGGCACAAACTGATCGATATTGAGCACCAGTTCCTGATCTCATCCATCGCCAACTTGCGCAGGGTGTGCATCGATCATGTGAATCTGAAGGACTGCTCCGGGTGCAGTGCTGAACGGCAGCAGACTTGTGAAACAGACCTGGTTTCCATGCTCGGTGACGTCTTCGCCTTTATCCTTGATCACTTCCAGACCGAAGAAACGGTCATGCGCGACTCGCTGCTGCTGATGGGCGACCGCGATGTTTGCGAAGCGCACATGGAAGATCATGCGGCGATTTCATCGGCGGTGCAGAAAATTGTTTCGTCACTCGATCACCGGCAAGTGGTTTCTCAGATCCGCGATCTGGATGCATTGCTTGCCCGCTGGGTGACCAACCACATTGCGCTGCATGATCTGATGCTGTCGCGCTGGATTGCCCGCGAGGATTCGTTTCTCCCGAAGTAATGAGGGAGGGCAATATCGGGCCGATGGCGCTGGCGAGGTAAAATTCGCTCTTCAGTTTTTCGAAAGCAGCCATGTCTTCCCGCCTGATCTACGGCTTTCATGCCGTTACCGCCAAACTTCGCCACGACCCGGAGTCGATCAAGGAAATTGTTTTTGATGCGACTCGCCACGATGCGCGCGCCCGCGACTTGCTGGCCCACGCCGAATTGCAGGGCGTCAAGGTGATCGGTGCTGACGGCAAGCGGCTCGATGGCATGGCACCCGGTGCCAAGCACCAGGGAGTGCTCGCCCTGATCGAAGGCGATCGCAAGCTGGCGCATCTCGATGATGTGCTCGATACGCTCGAAGAGCCGGCCTTTCTGCTCGTGCTGGACGGCATCACCGATCCGCGCAATCTCGGTGCATGCCTGCGCGTGGCCGATGCGGCGGGCGTCCATGCCGTCATCGCGCCCAAGGACCGTGCCGTCGGCCTGACCGACGTGGCAGCCAAGACGGCCTGTGGTGCTGCGGAAACGGTGCCTTACGTGATGGTGACCAATCTGGCGCGAACGCTGCGCGAATTGCAGGAACGCGAGATCTGGGTGGTCGGTACGGCCGGCGAGGCGGAGAGCGATCTTTATGCGGCCGAATGGCCGAAGGCGACGGCCTGGGTGCTCGGCGCCGAAGGCGAGGGCATGCGCCGCCTGACGCGCGAGAATTGTGATCAACTGGTCAAGATTCCCATGCACGGCACGGTTGATAGTCTGAATGTCTCCGTTGCCGCCGGGGTTTGCCTTTTCGAGGCCCGCCGGCGCCTCGGCTGATTTCATGACGCATCGGCGCGCCGTCTGGCTGATGGTGCTCGTAACCCTGTTGTGGAGCATGGCCGGCGTCGTCACGCGCCACCTTGATGCCGCAAGCAGTTTCGAGGTGACGTTCTGGCGCAGCGCCTTCAATGCGCTGGCGCTGGGTGTTGCGCTCACCGTCCTGCGCGGGCCCGCGCTGTGGTTCGGCCTGATGCACTCCCCTGCGGTGGTCTGGTTTTCCGGCGTTTGCTGGGCGGTGATGTACACCGCCTTCATGCTGGCGCTGACCTTGACCAGCGTGGCCAATGTGCTGGTGAGCATGGCAATCGGGCCGATGGTCACGGCGCTGTTTTCGTGGGTTTTCTGCGCCGCCGCCTGCCGCTGCGTAGCTGGCTGGCGATAGGCGCAGCCAGTCTGGGGATAGCCTGGATGTTCGGCGGCGAAATGCGGGAGGGCGGCTCCTTGCTCGGCTCGCTTGTTGCCTGTGCCGTGCCGCTGGCCGGGGCAGCGAATTTGACCATTCTGCAGAGAGTCGGCGAGCGTCAGGCCGAGAGCAGGCCGGACATGCTCTCCGGCGTGCTGCTCGGTGCCCTGATCTCGGCGCTGCTTACGTTGCCGCTGGCCTGGCCGCTGCAGGCCTCAAACCACGATGTCGGATTGCTGGCGATGCTTGGCGTCGTCCAGCTCGCCGTGCCCTGCCTGTTGATGGTGCGCCTGACCCGCGAACTGCCAGCCCCGGAAATAGCGCTGCTCGCCTTGCTTGAAGTCATTTTCGGCGTGGCCTGGGCCTGGCTCTGGGCCGGTGAGCAGCCGTCAGCCAGTGTTCTGCTGGGCGGCGGGCTGGTGCTTATCGCACTGGCTGCCAATGAAATGGCAGCCTGGCGGGAGTCTGCGCTCGGACGCTGAATCTGGTTTTGGGGCCATTTTCGGCGTCGACCGTAGCATTACCCCCGGCTGGCACCTTGAGCCTGCCAGCCACCGCCAAGAGCCTTGAACAGATCGACCGCCGCACCGAGTCGGCTCTTGCGGCTGGCCAGGTACTGCAACTGGGCGCTGTTCAGCGTGCGCTGGGCGTCGAGCAGATCCATGTAGCCCGAATAGCCAGACTCGTAGCGCTTCTGGGCCAGATCGAGCGCCTTTTGCGAGGCGCCGACCAGGGCTGACCAGGCTGCTTCTTCTTCGCTGTATTCGCGCAGGCCGACGATGGCGTCGTTGACTTCCTTGAAGGCGGTTTGCACCGTTTTCCGGTAGTTGGCCAGGCTTTCCTTCTGCGCGGCCGTTGCCTGATCAACCCGGGCGCCGGTGCGGCCAGCGTCGAAAATCGGCATGGCGAGGCCGGCGGCGGCTGACCAGATCCCGGCGCCGCCGGAGAACAGGTTGGAGAGCGCCATGCTTTCGTTGCCGAACAGGCCGGTCAGGCTGATCGTCGGGTAGTAGGCGGCCTTGGCGACGCCGATGCGGGCATTGGCGGCGACCAGTTTTTCTTCGGCCTGACGGATGTCCGGGCGGGCTTCGAGCAGGGCCGAGGACAGACCGGCCGGTGGCGTCGGCGGCAGGGGCAGCTTGTCGAGGCTGGTAGCGCCGATCTTCAGGCCGGGCTGGCCGCTGAGCAGGCCGATCTGGCTTTCGGACAGGGCCCGCAGCCGTTGCAACTGGTGCCATTGCGCCTGGGCGCCGTTCAGCGCGCTTTCGGCCTGGGCCAATTCGAGGCCGGAGGCGGTGCCGGCATTCACGCGGGCCTGGACGATTTTCAAGGCCTGTTTGCGCGATTCGAGCGTTTGCGCCGTGACGTCAATCTGACCGTCGAGGCTGCGCAGGTTGAGGTATTCGTTGGTGACCTGACCGACCAGCGTCAGACGCAGGCTGTCGCGGCCGAAACGGCTGGCCAGGGCTTCGGCCCGCGCCGCTTCGTTGCTGCGCCGGATGCGGCCCCAAAGGTCGAGCTCGTAGCTCAGCGACAAGGCGGCACGGTTGCTGTTGTAGGTGGCACCGCCCTGTTTGCGGCCGTTGAAGGTTTCGCCGCTGGTTTTGCTGCGCCCGGTGCTGGCCTCCAGACCGATACGCGGCAGGGTGTCGGCACCGGCTTCACGCGCCGCCGCTTCGGCCGCTTCGAGGCGGGCGATGGCGGCTTGCAGGTCCTGGTTGGCGACCAGCGTCTGGTCAACCAGCGCATTGAGGTCGGCATCGCCGAACAGCGTCCACCACGTCGGATTGACCGGCGCTTGCGCCGTGGCGACGGCTGGGGCCGCTTCCGGCAGCGTCGAAGCCGGGCGGAAGTAGTTCGGGCCGATGGCGCAGCCGCTCAGGGCGATTGCCACGGTCAATCCGAAAATCGGGGCAAATTTGAAATGCTTGGGGGGAAGTTTACGCATGTTGTTTTTCCTCCGACAGGTGGTCATCGGCGTCGCCGGCCGGTCGTATCTTCTTGCCGCGCTCCAGCCACATGAAGAAGAGCGGGATGAATATGGTGGCGATGAAAGTCGCCGCGAGCATCCCGGCGAAAACGCCGGTACCCATCGACTGGCGGGCTGCGGCGCCGGCGCCGGTGGCCTTGACCAGCGGGAAGACGCCGAGCACGAAGGCGAGCGAGGTCATGATGATGGGGCGCAGACGCAGGCGGGCGGCTTCCATTGCCGCATCGACGACGCTCATGCCTTCGGTGACCTTCTGGGCGGCGAACTCGACGATCAGGATGGCGTTTTTCGACGCCAGGCCAATAAGCACGACGAGGCCGATCTGGAAATAGATGTCGTTCGGCATGCCGCGCAGCCAGATCGCCGTCAGGGCACCCATCAGCGCGAAAGGCACGGCCATGACGACAGCCAGCGGCAGCGACCATTTTTCATACTGGGCGGCAAGGATCAGGAAGACCATGATGATGGCGAAGACGAAAGCCTGCATCGACGAGCCGGAGCTGCGCTTTTCCTGGAAGGCCTGGCCGGTCCATGAAATTTCGAAGCCGCTGGGCAGGGTGGCCGCGGCCACTTCCTCGACGATCTTGATGGCGTCGCCCGAGCTGATTCCCGGTTTGCTGTCGCCCATCACCTTGGCGGCGACGAAGCCGTTAAAGCGCTCGACCTGTTCCGGCCCGACGACGTTCTTGACCTTGCTGATCGCCGACAGCGGGATCATGGCATTGGTCGTCGAACTGCGCACATAAACCTTGCCGAGATCTTCAGGCTTGGTCCGGTAATTGGCCTCGGCCTGCAACTGGACGCGATAGACCCGGCCGGACTTGTTGAAGTCATTGACGTAGAGGGCGCCCATCGTGCTCTGCAGGGTTTCGTAGATGTGGGCGAGCGGAATGCCGAGCGCCAGCGCCTTCGGCTCGTCAACTTCGACGAACAGTTGGGGCACGGTCGGCCGAAAGAAGGTGCTGATGCGCGTGAATTCCGGGCGCTTCTGCAGTTCCGCCATGAAAACCTGGGTGACTTCATTGAGCTTTCGGGTATCGCCATCGAGGCGGTTCTGCAAATACACCTCGAAACCACCGGCGCTGCCCAGGCCCATGATCGGGGGCGGGTTGAAAACGAGCGCCATGCCGTCCGCCTGCATCATGCCCATGCCCATGAACTTGCCAGCCAGATCCTGCGCCTTGCCCTGGCGCTCGCTCCAGTCCTTGAGCGGGATGAAGATGGTGCCGGCATTCGGCTTGCTGCCGCCGCCGATCAGGTCGAAGCCGGAGACGACGAAGGTGTGCTTGACCGCCTCGTCATGGCTCAGCATCTGGCGCATGTTTTCACCGGTGGCGGCCGTCCGCTTCAAGGTTGCGCCGTCCGGCAGCATCAGGGCCGAAATCAGGTAGCCCTGGTCTTCGGCCGGCACGAAACTGCCCGGCAGGGTGCGGAAGAAGAAAACCGTGATGCCGATCACCAGCGCGAAAATCAGGCCACCGACAATGCCGTGCTTGAGCGTGAAGCCAACCGTCGTCGTGTAGGAGCGGGTAAAGCGCTCGAACAGGCGGTTGAAGGGGCGGAAAATCTTGTGCTCGGTGTGCTGCGCCTTGAGCAGCAGGGCGCACAGGGCCGGCGTCAGGGTCAGCGCGACGACGCCGGAAAGCACCACGGCGACGGCCACGGTAACCGCGAACTGCTTGTAAAGCTGGCCGGCAATGCCGCCGAGGAAGGCGACCGGGACGAAGACCGAAACCAGCACCAGCACGATGGCGATCAGCGCGCCCTGCACCTGCTGCATGGCCTTGATTGCCGCATCCCTGGGCGACAGCTTTTCTTCGGCCATGAGGCGCTCGACGTTCTCGAGCACGACGATGGCGTCATCGACGACGATGCCGATGGCCAGCACCATGGCGAACAGCGTCAGCGTGTTGATCGAGAACCCGAACAGCCACAGGCCGGCGAAGGTGCCGATCAGCGAAATCGGCACGGCAACCATCGGGATCAGGGTGGCGCGCCAGCTTTGCAGGAAGATATAGACGACAGCCAGCACGAGGATCATGGCTTCGATCAGCGTCTTGACCACTTCATTGATCGAGGCGGAAACGAAGCGCGTTGTATCGAAAGGGATGACGTAGCCCATGCCTTCCGGCATTTTCTTCTTCAGCTCCTCCATTTTCTGGCGCACTTTTTCGGCTACTTCCAGCGCATTGGCGCCGGTCTGCAGGAAAACGCCCATGGCGATGGTCGGCTGGCCGTCCAGCGTCACGCTCTGCTCGTAGCTGTAGGCGCCGAGTTCGATGCGGGCGACATCCCTGAGGCGCAACAGGCCGCCCGGGCCACTGGCGCGGATGACGATGTTGCCGAATTCCTCCGGCGTCAGCAGGCGGCCCTTGGCGGTCACCGTATAGACCAGTTGCTGGTCGCTCGGCGCCGGTTCCTGGCCGATCTTGCCGGCCGCGTTCTGGGCATTCTGGGCGCGGATGGCGGTGGATATGTCGTTGGTCGTCAGCCCCAGTTGCGCCATCCGATCCGGCTTGAGCCAGACGCGCATCGAGTAATCCTGGGCGCCGAAAATGGTCACGTCGCCGACACCCTTGACCCGCTTCAACTCGTCGGCAATGTTCAGACTGGCGTAGTTGGACAGGAATAGGGTGCTGTACTTGCCCTTTTCGGACTCCAGCGCGACGACCTGCAGAATGTCGTTCGAGCGCTTCTGGACGAGCACGCCGTTGGTCCGCACTTCAGCCGGCAAGCGCGGTTCAGCCGCTTTTACCCGGTTATTGACGTTGACCGCAGCGATGTCGACATTGGTGCCGACATCGAAGGTCGCCGTGATGGTGACAACGCCGTTGGCGGCCGCCGACGAGGTGAAATAGGACAGGTTTTCGACCCCGTTCAACTGCTCCTCGATCGGTGCAGCGACCGTCTTGGCCAGCGTGTCAGCCGAAGCGCCCGGGTAGGTGGCGGTGATCAGCACGGTCGGCGGAGCGATCTGCGGATACTGCGCGATGGGCAGCACCTGCGAGGCAACCAGCCCGGCAATGACGATGATGATCGATATGACCGACGCGAAAATCGGCCGGTTGATGAAGAATCTGGACATGGCTGCTCCTTAACCCTGCTTGGCCGGGGCGGGGGCGGCTTCCTTGGCCGGAGCGGCAGCGCCATCCTTGGCTGGTGCCGGAGCGCCCGGTTTCTCTCCAGGGCCGTGCGGGGCAACCGGCGCACCGGGGCGCAGCTTGATCAGGTTGTCGATGATGACCTTGTCGCCTGCCTTAAGGCCACCCAGGATGACCCAGTCCTTGCCGCGCCATTCGCCGGCCTGCACCGGACGCGGGGTAACCTTGTCGCCTTCGCCGGCCAGCATGACGATGGCGCCCTGCTCGGTCTGCACGACGGCCGATTGCGGCACCAGGAATACGCCATCGCGTTCGCCGGTGAGCAGGCGGATGCGGACAAACTGGCCGGGCAGTAGCTGGTTGTCGCGGTTGTCGAACTCGGCGCGCAGGGCCTGGGTGCCGAGCGTGGTGTCGATGTTGCTGGCCAGGAAATTGAGCTTGCCGGACTTTGGATACACCGAGCCGTCAGCCAGGATCAGCTCGACGCCGCTGACGTTCTTGTTGGTCACCCGGCCACCGGCCAGTTTGGCCAGATCGCTGTCGCCAAGGCTGAAGCGGACCCAGATCGGGTTGCTTTGGTAGATCGAGGTGAGCAGGCTGTCGGCACCGGCCGTGATCAGGTTGCCCTCGGATTTGGCGGCGCGGCCGGTGGTGCCGGAAACCGGCGCGGTGACTGTCGTCCATGACAGATTCAGCTCGGCCTGGTGCAGCGCGGCCTGGGCGATGGCGTTATTCGATGAAGAGTCGTCGTACTCTTTCTGGCTGATCGCCTTGGCCTCGATCAGGCCTTTCAGGCGATTCATTTCACGGCTGGTCTGCTCTGCCTTGGCCTTGGCTTCGGCCAGGGCGATTTCGTAACTCGAGCGGTCGATCTGGAACAGCGGCTGGCCGGCCTTCACCGTCTCGCCTTCCTGATACAGGCGCTTGACGAGAATGCCGGCGACGCGAGCGCGCACTTCGGTTTCGCGGGCCCCTTCGGTCTGCGCCATGACTTCGACGGAACTGGGCACCTTCTGCGGCTGAACTTCCAGCACGGTGACCGGCATCGGCCCCATCGGCGGGCCGCCAGCCGGCTTGTTGTCCGAGCAGCCGGTGAGCAGGGCGGTGCCAAGAACCGTTGCACCGAGAAGGGTCGAAAGCGTGGTACGCCGCAGCAGATTTCCGGAAATCATGGGGGAGAACTCCAAATTTAGAAAAGTTTGGGCTATTATATACAAACACGAATGTATGTAAAATATTTTCGGTGTCGAAGTTGATGGCTTAACATTGGCAACGGCCAAGCCAGAAAGTTGCCAGGCCAGGAGAGAAGAAAGTGGTCAGAAAAACCAAGGAAGACGCGGAAAAGACCCGTCAGGACATCATCGAATCGGCGCGCACGGTGTTTCACGAGTGTGGCGTCAGCCGTTCGACGCTCGACAAGATTGCCAAGGAAGCCGGTGTCACGCGCGGGGCGGTCTATTGGCATTTCAAGGACAAGGCTGAACTGTTTTTCGCCATGCGCGAGGATGTTTTCGCCCCGATGGTCGAACGGACAGACTCCTTGCTCTTCTCCGAAGTCTACGACAATCCGCTCGATGCGATCGAAGCCTCGCTGCAGGAGTTTTTCCGTGTGCTCGATGATTGTCCAGTGGTGCGCGAAGTCTTCGAAATCATGATTTCACGCTGCGAATACGTTGATGAATTCGCCGCCGTTCAGGAAGAGGCCGGCCGCCCGGCCTACGAGTTTCTCGAAAAAATGGAGCGCTTCTACCGCAAGGCTGCGGACAAGGGCAAATTGCGCGAAGGCCTCGACCCCGAAGCAACTGCGCGCGACACCTGGGCCTTCACCAGCGGTCTGCTGCACCTGATGCTCGGTTGCCAGAAGGGCTCGGACCTCGACAAGCGGATTCCGGCGATGATCACGATGCACATGGCGCTGCGGCGGGGCTGACTGCTCATCCTCTCCGCAGAAGCGCCGAATACACACGCTGCAGTCATCTCCCGGCTTCTGCGGATAAGAACGCCTCTGAAAAAAGAAGGGGTGATGCACCGTCATACTTTGCAATTTCGCCCGATTTTGCGGTTGACCACAGGATTCGGGCTTTTTCAGTTTGCCGGCCGCTTGGCCGGCACTTCGCGCCTCCAGCCTTCAAGGCAAGCGCAATAATCTCGGCCGAGCCTGTCGAGTTCGGCGACATCGAGCTTGTTGGCACGATAGGCCAGGAAAGGCGGATGCCAGGGCAATTTGCAGCGGTAGGCCGTCGCCTCAAGCGGCTGCAACAGTGCCTCTAGTGAGAAGAAATTCTGCCCCGATGCTGTATAAGCCTCTGCCTGATTGCCGGCCGTCGCCGCTACCAAGACGGGGGTTCCTTCCAGCAAGCGCCCTCTGTCGGCGTACTTCACGTAATACATATTGGTGGAACACTTCGTCCAGCCACTGTTTCAGTTCCGCCGGCGGTGCGTACCATTGCACTGGAAACTGCAGAACCACCCGCTCGGCATCCAGCAGGCGGCGAGTTTCCCGCGCAACGTCGATGGTCTTTCCCGCATACAGTCCGACCATATCGACCACCTCAACACCAGATAGTGCCTGCGCCGCGCGGATCATCGCCGCATTGGCCCGTGACTGATCGAGTTTCGGGTGAAATACTAAGATTTTCGTCGTCATCAGTGTTTCTCCAAGTCAAATCGGCGAACTTACGGGCAAGATGCCAATCGCCGCCAAGCGGTTATTAAAAATTTTGCTTGGCGAATAGTGATCCACTCGAGATAATCGATCCAACGGATATTATCTATACTGGCATATTCATCAGATGAATCTTCGGCGCATTGATCTCAACCTGCTGGTCATCCTTGACACCTTGCTCGACGAGGCGCATGTTACCCGCGCCGCACAGCGGCTCGCCCTGTCGCAGCCGGCCATGAGCAATGCGCTGGCGCGTTGCCGCGAGCTTTTCAACGACCCTTTGTTGATTAAGGCTGGCGCTGGCATGAAGCTCACCGCTAAAGCCCAATCCCTGCGTCTGCCACTCAAGCGGGCCCTAAACAACCTTGATGCGGTATTCGAGCCGGAACAGCCGACACTGGCGACATTGCGGGCAAAAATCCGCATCGGCATGGCGGATGCGCTGCTCGTCACTGTAGCTGCTCCACTCCAGCAACAACTACAACAAAGCGCACCGGGCATCTCGTTAATTTATCTGCCCTGGCGCGGCGGCAACGAAATACAGCAACAACTGACGAACGACGAAATGGACATTGCCATTTCCGTGCTGCCAACGCCCTCCCCCGGCCTGCGCCGGCAGGAACTGGCCATTGAACATTACCAGGTGATCATGCGCCAGGGGCACCCAGCAGCCGGCAATTTCACGCTCGACACCTGGCTAGCCTATCCGCATGTGGTGGTTTCACCAAGCGGCGATGCACGGGGCTCACTCGACGACGTACTGTTGCGTCTAGGATGCCAACGTCAAATCGGCCTTGTGCTCCCGAGCTTTTCCGCGGCACTGCATATCGTCGCCCACACCGACCTCATCGCCATGGTGCCAAGCCGTAGCCTGACTAACGACGACACAGCACGTCTCACCATCTTCGATCCCCCTGTGCCCATCGAGACTTTTCCGCTACACATTGCTTGGCACGAACGCAATGACAACAATCATGCAGTCCAATACGTCGGCGCTCTATTGCGTCGAGTCATTTCCTGACCAGACTCACCAGATCAGGGTCTGGCGGAAACAACTTCATGAGACCCAACATACAAGGCTGCAAACAACAAAGTATTGCTCAATAGCAGACGAGTTTCCCAGTTGACCGTGGAAACTAACAGTTTATCGGGGTCAGCGTCATTTGGTTTTCTGAGCCAATAGCCATACTCCACCGCCCTCGTCTTGAGGGCGCAATCAGGCCATGGCGTGCCTGAAAGATACGTCGCAGTCATCTCCCGGCAATGAGCGGCACCCATAATCCCATCCAGATTAGACGAGGGTTATCCCGCCATGATAAGAAACGCCGGCGCATTGGTGCGCGGCTATGTTGTTTGGGTTCGCCGGTTGCCGCAGGCTACCGGCATGATGTTCGCTGCCCAGTCGTCATGGGGGCGTTCGGTCAAGATTGGCTTGTTCGGTATCGGCGTGGTGCTGCCCTTGGGGTCGTTGATCTGGGCGTTGCTTTTCTGGCATGGCAATGGCGTCCGCAAGCGTGCTGTCGTGCTGCCTGTTGATCTGACCAAGACCCTGCCAGCGCCGACTGGCGATTCCTAGGCTTACCTTGCCCGGTCGAGGTCGGCCCGGTTTTTCTCATCGACGTAAATGCCCGTTTCCCTTGGGCGACTGCTCGCGAAGCAGCTGACCTCGACATTGGCCAGCGCTTTGGCCTTGTGCAGCACGTCGACGGCGCAGCGGCCGAAAACGCTGTCGATGGTGGCCAGCAGGTTGCGGGCGTAGGGCGTTTCGAGTTTGCCGTCGAGAATCAGGTTGGCAAGCAGCACGCCATCCGGCTTGAGCACGCGGCGGGTGCCGGCCCAGAATTCGCGGGTGACGAGGTGGCTGGGGATCGAGGTGTGCGAGCTGTAAACGTCGACGACGACGGCGTCGAAGCGACGTTCGCTGGTCGCCACGAAACGGCGTGCATCGTCGGCAATGAACTCGCCGCGGGCCGGCTCGCGCAGGAAGTGCTTTTCGGCGATGTCCTTGATGGCCGGGTCGATATCGACGTAGGTGTAGCGGTTGAGCGGTTCGCGGTACGCCGCCTACGGCGCCTGTCCAACGGGATTGGGGGTCGCAGATCGATATCTTGCGGGGTGCTGGCGAACCGGGCAACTCGCTATCAAGTGCCGCCAGATACTCGCGTACAGCATGGGTTCTTGACGCGGGATCACCCCACTGTAGCGGTTCGCCCTTGGGGATGCCCTGCTGGCCACTGGCATCGGCCGCCACAATACTGGCATCCGTAGCAAATCCTTCTCCCCGGACAAGACCGGCGGCCATACAGCCGCGCACTACCTCATCAAATAGCCAGCGAAAGGTTCCGTTCTGCCGGAATCGCCCATGTCGATTTTTTGAGAATGTCGAGTGGTTTGGAATGGCATCTTCGAGACCCAATCGGCAGAACCAGCGATAAGCCAAATTGAGATGAACCTCCTCACACAGGCGCCGTTCAGAACGAATGCCGTAGCAGTAGCCGACGATCAGCATTCTGATCATCAGCTCGGGATCAATCGATGGACGCCCAGTGTGGCTGTAGTGATCGGACAGGTGCTGGCGAAGTCCGCCTAGGTCGAGGCATTGGTCGATCCCTCGCAATAAATGGTTGGGAGGAACGAAGCTTTCTAGGTCGAACGAATAAAACAGTCGATCCTGATTTCCGCTCTGCTGACCCATCATCACGGCACCATTAATAACCATGCTATACGCATATTTTACCAGACTACCTTCTCTACGGAGAGTTTTTCAACAGAATAAGCTGATCTCTGCCTGATGACGATTGCGTCGGTACGATGCCGAGCCGTTCAGCTGCCTGAGATTCGCTGCGCAGCCTTGATGAAAAACGACGGTCAGGTTGTTCCAAATTTCGCCCATTCTTCCGGTTGACCGTGGAAGTAGGCTTCTCAGCCGCTTCCCGGGTGAATCATTTCGGCCGGCACGACCCAGCGGTCGTAGTCTTCGAGCGAGACATGGCCGAGGGCCAGCGATGCCTGCCTGAGGGTCGTGCCGTCGTGGCTGGCCAGTTTGGCGATTTCGGCGGCTTTGTCGTAGCCGATGTGCGGGGTCAGGGCGGTGACCAGCATGAGCGAGCGTTCCATGAGTTCGGCGATGCGTTTGCGGTGGGCGGTGATGCCGCGCACGCAATGGTGTTCGAAGCCGAGCATGCCGTCGCTGAGCAGGCGGACGCTTTGCAGGACGTTGTGGGCGATCACCGGCTTGAAGACGTTGAGTTCGAAATTGCCCGAGGCCCCGGCGATGCCGATGGCCACGTCGTTGCCCATGACCTGGCAGCAGAGCATGGTGAGCGCCTCGCATTGGGTCGGGTTCACCTTGCCGGGCATGATCGAGCTGCCCGGCTCGTTTTCCGGAAGGCCGATTTCGCCGAGGCCTGAGCGCGGGCCGGAGGCCAGCCAGCGGATGTCGTTGGCGATTTTCATGAGCGCCACGGCCAGCACCTTGAGCGCGCCGTGGGCGGCGACCAGACCGTCGTGGGCGGCCAGCGCGGCGAACTTGTTGGCGGCGGAAGTGAATGGAATGCCGCAGCGGTCGGCCAGCTCGGCCGCGACACGGACGCCGAATTCAGGATGGGTGTTGAGCCCGGTGCCGACGGCCGTACCGCCGACGGCGAGCGGGGTGAGCGAGGCCATGCTGGCGACGATCAGGCTTTCGGCGTGCTGCAATTGGGCGACGTAGCCGGAGAATTCCTGGCCGAGCGAGAGCGGCGTTGCGTCCTGCAAATGGGTACGGCCGATCTTGATGATGTCGGCAAACTCGGCGGATTTTTCGGCCAGCGTCGCGGTCAGTTGACGGAGGGCTGGCAGCAGCTGGCGCTCAATGCCGATCGCGGCGGCGACGTGCATGGCTGTTGGAAAGATGTCGTTCGACGACTGGCCGAGATTGACGTGGTCGTTGGGGTGAACGAGGCGGGTGTCGCCGCGCTGGCCGCCCAGCAGCTCTGAGGCGCGGTTGGCCAGCACCTCGTTCATGTTCATGTTGGTTTGCGTGCCGGAGCCGGTCTGCCAGACCGACAGCGGGAATTCGTCAGGGTGGCGGCCGCTGGTGACCTCGTTGGCGGCAACGATGATGGCCGCTGCGATGGGGGCCGGGAGCAGGCCGAACTCGCGGTTGACGTTGGCGCAGGTGGCCTTGACCATGGCCAACGCTTGGATCAGTTCTTCCGGCATGCGTTCGGTGGAGATCGCAAAGTGCGCCAGCGAGCGCTGGGTTTGGGCGCCCCAAAGGCGCTCATCGGCTACCGCGATGCTGCCGAAGGAATCGTTTTCCTGGCGGGTGGTGGGGACTGGTGACATGGCCGACTCCTTGCCGGACGCATCGGGAAATCGCAACATGCGCTCGACTGACCGTTTGAGCCGTTGCCGGAGGAGAAGTTCGTTCGCAATTGCTTTGCCGATTAGCTTCGCGGCTGGATACAATCGCTGGACAGGAACAGTGTTGTCCTGACATCCGGAGCGAAGGTTGAAATCTGTGTCGTCAAGCCTTGCCATGGTCGGGTTGCTGGAAGCCCGGCGGGACGGCAGCTATCGTGAAAACATGAGATGAGCCGCAGATCCCTGCACCTCGTGGCGGCATTGCTGTTGTGCTGCGGACTGGCGCTTGCCGCTTATTTTGCGGAGAAAATCAACCGTGAGCAATACGAGTCGGATGAGCGCGCCAAGGTGCTGTACGGCCTGACCGTGGTTCGCGACGCGCTCGACAGCAATCTCACCAGCGACATTCAGCTCGTTCGGGGATTGATCGGGGTTGTGGCACTGGCGCCGGATCTCGATCAGCGGCAGTTTGATATTGCCGTCGCGCCCCTCTTCGCCGGGCGTACCCAGCTTCGCAACATTGGTGCCGCACCGGACATGGTTATCCGTTTTGTTTATCCGCTCAAGGGGAATGAGCAGGCGGTGGGGCTGGACTACCGCACGGTACCGGCGCAGTTTGAGGCGGTCGAAAAGGCCCGACTGTCGCGCGAGATTGTGTTGGCCGGGCCGTTGAACCTCGTGCAGGGCGGTGTTGGCCTGGTCGCTCGCCTGCCGATCTACCTGCCAGACCGGAATGGGGGACGAGTATTTTTGGGGAATCGTTAGCGCCGTTATCGACGCCGAGAAGCTGTTTGCCAGCAGCGGCCTGTACGACGACAAGCTGATGCTCGACATTGCCATTCGCGGCAATGATGGTACCGGTGCCGACGGTGAGGTGTTCTTTGGCCGTCCCGAGGCGTTCGCCGCCAACCCCGTTCTGGCGAGTATCCATTTGCCGCAGGGTTCCTGGCAGGTTGCAGCAACGCCGCGTGGCGGCTGGAAGGCCGAGCCTGCCAATTTGTGGTCATTGCGTCTTGGATTCGCGCTGGTTGCGTTCATGGTGGCAGGTGCTTTCCTGACGCTGAGTCGTGCTTTTGCGCTGGCCTCGAAAGCCCAGGAGCGGGCTGAGTTCTCCAAGCGGCAACTCTCCGCCAGCCTTGAAAATACGCCCAACGTGGCTGTCCAGTGGTTTGATGCTGAGGGCCGGGTAATCTACTGGAATCCTGCCTCGGAGGCCATTTACGGTTGGTCCGCCGACGAGGCGAAAGGCCGGATGCTGGACCAGCTGATTTTTCGCGATGACGAGGCGGCAAGATGGCGAGGGGCTTTGGCCAAGGTGCTGGCCAGTGGGCAGGCCCAGGGTCCGGGCGAATATCTCACGCACACGCGTGACGGCTCGTTGCGCTGGGTGGAGTCGACCGCCTTTCTGATTCCCGGCGCTAACGATACCGAAAAAATCCTGGTCTGCATGGATGTGGATATCACCGAGCGCAAGCTGGCTGAACAGAAGGTAGCTGACTTCAACCGGGATTTCGAGATTTTCCTGAATCAGACGACTGACTTCATCTATTTCAAGGATGCGGATAGTCGCTTCCGTTTCTGTAGCCAGACCATGGCCGACATTACCGGACACACCCATTGGCGCGACATGATCGGCAAGCATGACCGGGAAGTCTTTCCCGCAGACACCGCTCGCCTCTATGAGGAAGAGGAGCGCCCACTGTTCTCCGAAGGGAAACCATTGTTGGGGAAGATGGAGCCCTATTACAAGCTCAATGGCCAGCTTGGCTATGTCGAAACCAACAAATGGCCCTTGTTCGACGAACAGCGAAGGGTGGTCGGCCTGTTCGGCATCAGTCGCGATATATCGGAACGTGTTCAGAACGAGAATGAGCTCAAGCGCTATCGCCTGCATCTCGAAGAACTCGTTGCCCGACGCACGGAAGAGCTGGCTGTTGCCAAGGAAGCGGCCGAAGCGGCAAATATTGCAAAAAGCGCTTTCCTGGCCAACATGTCGCACGAGATTCGCACGCCTATCAATGCCATCACCGGCATGGCCCATCTGATCCGGCGTAGTGGCCTGGAGCCAGAGCAGATGGCGCGTCTTGACCGGCTGGAGATGGCCGGCGAGCACCTGTTGGAAATCATCAACGCCATTCTCGATCTGTCCAAGATCGAGGCCGGTAAATTCACCTTCGAAGAAGCGCCGCTCAGGGTCGAGAGCATTCTTGGCAATGTGGCTTCGATGATGCGCGACCGTGCCCAGGCCAAACAACTGGTCCTGGATGCCGAGCCGGCGCCGTTGCTGCCCCCCTTGCTGGGCGACCAGACCCGTCTGCAGCAAGCCTTGCTCAACTATGTAACCAACGCAATCAAGTTCACCGAGAGCGGAACGGTCACCCTGCGCGCCAGCGTAGTTGAGGAAGATGAGATCAGCGTTGTCTTGCGTTTCGAGGTCGAGGATACCGGGATCGGCATTGCCGAGGATGAGCTGCCGAGGCTCTTCGCTGCCTTCGAGCAGGCCGATAATTCGACTACGCGCAAATATGGGGGTACCGGGCTTGGCCTGGCCATTACCCGCAAATTTGCCCGGCTGATGGGTGGCGATGCTGGCGCCATCGGTCATCCGGGGCGGGGTAGTACTTTCTGGCTGACGGCTCGCCTGAAACGCGGCGCTATTCCGGACCCGGCCAGCGCGAGCGAGTCCTGCGAGGATGCCGGTGATGCATTGCGCAAAAACTACCGGGGTAACCGCATCCTGCTGGTTGAAGATGAGCCGATCAATCAGGAAATCGCCACAGCCATACTCGATGAAGTCGGGTTGATCGTCGAGGTTGCCGATGATGGCGAGGCGGCAATCGAGATGCTGGCTCGCGAACGCTACGACCTGATCCTGATGGATATGCAAATGCCCAGGATGGACGGCCTGACGGCAACGCGAAAGATTCGCACCATGCCCGAATGGCACGCTGTACCTGTCCTGGCCATGACGGCGAACGCCTTTGCCGAGGACAGGGCACGCTGCCTCGAGGTTGGCATGAACGACTTCATCGCCAAGCCGGTTGATCCGGCCCACCTCTACGCGATGGTGCTGAAATGGCTGCGGGCGTGAAGGCTGGGTAGCGGTAAACGCTGCCCGCCGGATTTCATTTTTGGCCGTTTTTGCCGGTCGACCGCAGCAACGGCCATTTTCCTCAAGCGACGGTTGCGTGTGCCTTTTCGTATTCCTTGAGCAGGCGCTGGTGCAGGTCGCAGCCGGCGAGGTCGAGGCCGGGTGAAACCAGCCCGAAGAAGCGGATGTCGCCGTCGAGCATGGCGACTGCCTGATCCAGCGTTTCTTCGCCGTAGAGACTGAATAACGCGGCTTCGTAAGCGGCCGGATCATCCATCTCGATGAGGGTCTGCATGCAGGTGTACATGCGGCGACGGCTGGCATCAAGCTGTTCGA
Organism: Betaproteobacteria bacterium; assembly: GCA_016705475.1. GTDB lineage: Bacteria > Pseudomonadota > Gammaproteobacteria > Burkholderiales > Rhodocyclaceae > Azonexus. The sequence continues at coordinate 332,557 of JADIYD010000009.1, forward strand.
ACTGGCGGACCCATTCGAGCCCTTCGCTGATCGCGTCGGGATCGCCGCCGGCCAGGGCGAGCATGGTCTTCAGTTCGCCGACGCGGAGGTCGGCCCACTGCGAGCCGGGATCGGCGGCGAGGCCGATCAGGGCGGCGACCGGACGTTCGTCGGCGATGTTCAGGTCGTTGAGGGTATCGAGCAGTTCGCAGCATTCATCGTCGTTGAGGTCGGCCAGACGCAGGATGTCGGCGCGGACGACGTTGCCGTTGCTGTTGTTTTCCCATTCGAGGTCGTCGATCGGGTAGATCTCGGACATGCCGGGAACGAGGATGCGGCAGGCGTAAACGCCGAGGTGATCGAAGTCGGCAACGTAGATGTCGTGGCCGTCGGCGTGGATGCGCTCGGCCAGCCAGGCGTAGTCGTCGGCGGTCTTTCCGTGCTCGAGATCGTTGAAATTCCAGTCGACGAATTCATAGTCGGCTTCTTCGCCGAGGAATTCCCAGCTGACGATGCCGCTCGAGTCGACGAAGTGGATTTCGATGTTCGGGGCGCTGGCGATCTCGTCGAGGTCGAAACCGGGGGGCGGGAAGCCGTCGAGCGCTTCGAGGGCGCGGCCCTGGAGCAGCTCGGTCAGGGCGCGTTCCAGCGCGATTTCAAAGCGCGGGTGGGCGCCGAAGCTGGCGAAAACGCCCTGATCCTTCGGGTTGAGCAGGGTCACGCACAGTACCGGGTAGAGGCCGCCGAGCGAAGCGTCCTTGACCAGAATGCCGAAACCGGCGTCGCGCAGGCCCTTGATGCCGGCGTCGATGCTCGGGTAACGGGCGATGACTTCGTCCGGCACGTCCGGCAGGCAGAGGCCTTCGGCGATGACCTTGAACTTGACGTGGCGTTCGAGGATTTCCGACAGCGCCTGGGCGCGTGCCTCGGCCTGCGAGTTGCCGGCCGACATGCCGTTACTGACGTAGAGGTTGCTGATGACATTGACCGGGAAGAACACCTCGGCACCATCGCGCTGGCGCACGTAGGGAATGGCGCAGATTCCGCGATCCTCGTTGCCGGAATTCATGTCGACGAGCACGTCGGCCGTGATGTTGCCCTCCGGGTTGTAGAAGGCCTGCAGTTCGGGCGTCAGCAATTCGGCCGGCCAGTCGGTGCCGTCATTGGGGAGTGGAAACCAACGTTCGCGCGGGTAGTGCGTGAAGGCGCGGTTGGCGATGGTTTCGCCGAGGTAATAGTGGTTCCAGAAATAGTTGCAGGACAGCCGCTCGAAATACTCGCCCAGCGCGCTGGCGTGGGCGGCCAGCTTGGTGGCGCCCTTGCCGTTGGTGAACATCAGGTGGCAGGCGCGGTTGCGAACGTGTACCGACCAGACGTTGTCTACGGGGTTCAGCCAGGAGCATTCCTCAATGTCGAAACCGAGGGCCGCCAGCTTGGCCTGCATCGAGGAGATGGCGTGTTCGAGCGAGGCGTCTTTGCCCGGAATGAAGTGTTCTTGTTGCATCGGGGCATCCTGCCTAAAGTGTGAGGATGGAGTCTACGTCAGCGAGTGCTCATTGCTACGGTCAACCGGAAATTTAGGCCAATTTTGAAATCACGAGTGCGCTGCCCGGCTGCCGAAGCATTGCTGATGCTGCGTGATCAGCGCGTCCATTTTCGGGATTGCAGTTTCTGTCACTAGCATCTCGGCTCGGCCTCCAGCCTCAGCTGCCGGCACCCTTCTCGCTGAATCCGTATTTCTCGATGAGCCGGTAGATGTGTCGCTCGCTGATGCCTAGGATGGCAGCAGTCTTCACGCGATTGCCGCCATGCTTGGCCATGACCTGGCGAAGGTATTCGCGTTCGATCTGCTCCAGGTTCGGGTCCTGGCCGAAGCGCAACACAACCTCACCCGCCTGATTGCGCGGAATGAACGAAAGATGTTCAACACGGACGGGGTTGCCTGGGCGCGCGAGGATGACAGCACGCTCAATGGCGTTTCTCAGTTCGCGCACATTGCCGGGCCAGTCGTAGGCCAATAGCATTTTTAGCGCCTCGGCCGACATGCTGGTCGGTGCATTTCGCGTCAGCAGCGCGAGAAAATGCCGCGCCAGCGGTTCAATATCCTCGCGCCGCTCGCGCAGGGGCGGAATGGTGATGACAAAACGCGAGAGGCGGAAGTAGAGATCGCTGCGGAAGGTGCCGGCGCGGCTCATGACCTCGATGTCACGATTGGTGGCGGTTACGATGCGCGCATCTGAATTGAGCGTCTTGTTGCCACCAAGACGACGGAACGTGCTGGTTTCAAGCACCCGCAGCAACTTGGCCTGAATGGCTGAGCCGATGTCGCCTATTTCATCAAGAAAGAGTGTGCTGCCGGCAGCTTCCTCAATCAGGCCCTTCTTTTGCCGGTCAGCCCCGGTAAAGGCGCCGCGTTCGTGACCAAAAAGCTCCGATTCGAACAGGTTTTCCTGCAAGCCGCTGCCATCGATGGGCACCAGCTCTCGATGTGCGCGGGGGCTACGCTCATGAATCGCCTGGGCGACCATTTCCTTGCCAGTGCCGGATTCGCCGAGGATGAGCACCGTGGTATCTGTCGAACCCACAGCATCAATCATCTCCTGCACATCTCGCATCGCCTGGCTCTCGAACACCATCGGTCCCGGTCTGTGCGATGCCAGCTGAGTGCGGTAAAAACGATTGGATTCGCGCAGTTCAGCGGTCTCAAGCACCCGCCGCACGGTCAGTTCCAGTTCGTCAAGATTTACCGGCTTGGTCAGGAAGTCGGCAGCGCCCTCACGGATGGCGCTGACTGCATTGGGGATAGAGCCGTAACCGGTCAGGACGATAACCGGATACTGGTTGCGTATCTCGCTGAGAATCCGCGATGCATCACTGTCCGGCAGCCTGTAATCGAGAATGATGGCGCAGGGCTCGATTTCGCTGAGCCGCTCCTGAGCTTCGGCCCACGATCCGGCACCGAGCGTGGCAAAGCCCATGGACTCGATCTGCCGTCGCAGAAGGCCATTGAAGACGGGATCATCGTCGACGATGAGTAGGGTTTTTTTCTTCATCCGGCGCTCTTCATGACGGTTTCGGCCAGCGGCAGACGAATGCTGAATTGCGTACCTTGCCCGACCGTGCTCTCGACGCGAACCGTACCGCCCATGCGCTCAACGAAGTTCTTGACGATCGTCAGCCCCAGCCCTGTTCCCGCCACGCCATCGGCGCGTCGGCTGAAGAAGGGATCGAAAATGCGGGCGAGGGTATCGGGCGGAATGCCTACACCGGAATCGGAAATCTCGATCACGGCGTCACCAGCATCGGCAAACAGGCGGGCAACGAGCGTGCCGCCCTTGTCCATCGCATGGTGCGCATTTTGTATCAGGTTGAGAAGAATCATGCGGATGTCGGCTTCGTCTGTCAGCAGGCGCAGGGGGTGTTCGGGAACCTCGATTTGCTGGGAAATACCATGCGTATGCGCATCGAATTCCAGCAACATGAGGGTATCGGTCAATGCTTCATTGACCACCACCAGCTGCAAGCTGCTGACCGGTGGCCGTGACAGTAGAAGCATACGCCGAGTCACCGCAATGCACTTGTCGATCTCCTGGTCGATAAGCCGCATGTACTCGATGATTTGATCCTGCGTGACGAGTCCGGCATGCAATTCGCGCACCAGTCCCTGAACACCGAGCCGGACCGATCCGAGCGGATTGTGAATTTCATGGGCAATGCCTGCTGCCAGCAAGCCAAGTTCGGACAAGCGCTGTTCATGGGATATCTGGGATATCTGCCCGAGATCGCGCACGGACTCGACGATGTAGCGCTCGCGCCCCTGTCCGTCGTCGAGTTCGACCAGGACGGCATGAATTTCCGCGTTGAAGACGCTGCCATCGGGCCGTTTGAGATAGTGGCTGGCCTTGATGTTGTCGCCCACTTCTTTCAATTCGACCAGCGGACAGACCATCAGCGTCGGTACGCAGGGCTCATCGCGACCATAGCTGTACCGGTAGCACGGCTGCCGCAGGATGGTTGTTGCCGATTGGCCAACCTGCTGGCAAAAGGTGTTGTTGGCCAAGACAACTTGCTTGTCCGCAACACGGATCAGGCGCACCCCATCGGGCAGCCCATCCAGCAAGGTTTGCAGAAACTGCTGCTGCGCTTCGGCCAGGGCTATCTGTGCGGAAAGGCGTTCGGCCATCGAGTTGAAGCTATTGGCTGCACGCCCGATCTCGTCGTTGTCGGCGGATGGCGCCCGTACCGTCAAGTCGCCAGTCGCCAAGCTTTGGGTCGCAGCATCCAGCGTGGCCAGCGGCGCAATGACATGACGGCGCAATAGAAACCACAGGGTCAGCAGGGTAAGGGCAATGACTGCAGCTCCGGCCAGCATGAGCAGGATGGCGCTGCGCATGGCGCTTTCGCGGATGGGCGCAGCGTCGTAGTCGATTACCAGCACGCCGTTGATCGGATTGGCAGCCACCGGCCCGTGGCACTCGGTGCATGCCGCACGGTTGGGTACCGGGTTGATGGAGCGCAGCACCTCGTTGCCGCTGGCATGTGTTTCGAAGCTCGTGGCTGGTTTTCCGGGGGTGGTTTTCTGCGCGATTTCCGGCATGCGTAGCCACATTTTTTCGGGATCGGACGCGAAACGCACCTCGCCACTAGGAGAAAGGATAAGTACGTCGCGTATGCCATTCAGGCTGCCCAGCTTGGCCACGATGTCGCGCAAGCCCTCGACGTCGCGCTTGACCATGGCGTTTTCCCACGTGACCTGCAGCATGCGATTGAGCTGCATCGAGACCTCGGCCCGCTCCTGAAGCAACTGGTCACGGTACAGCCCAAGGAACAGCAGGCCAAGGGCCAGCGAGGCACCCGCCGCGACGAGCAGAACACCCCGCAGCAGGCGATGACTCAGGTAACGAACTTTGGTGTGCATCCGGGGAGAGTTTTCCTAATTAATGGGCAATTAGAAACCCAATGCCTCGACAGTCGCAACCAGATCGGCAAAGCTCGCTCCTTCAAGCCGGGCCGCCAACGATTCTTTGTCGAGCAGCGGGTCGGCACAAACGGAAAAGCGAACGTCGTCAGGCAAGTCGCGCATATCTTCCGGAGACATGTAGCCAATGCCGCAGAGCTGTTTCAGGTAATCTCGCTCCATATCGCTGAGTTCAAGGCCGTGGCAGCTGAGAATTTCCATATAGCGCTCTGCCGTGCGATTGACCTTGCCACTGATTTCCATGGTGTTGGTCTCGCCCTCAGTGAGCAAGGCCAGTGGCGGGCCAAAGAAGAGGGGGGTTTTTCGATTCACATTCACATTCACATTATCCGCCTGCATTCAGAACAGCAGCTGGGAAAAGGCCGGTGCGCTGCACCGGCCTTTCATGCCCGGCAAGGTTAAAGAATCCATTGCCCTGAATTGTCAGGGTGAAAGCACTCAGCGCCAGGTCGCTTAGTGTTTTTGACGTTCGTGATCGGCCGATTTCATGCCTTTCGGCAACGTCGGGGCTTTCTCCGGCTGATGTTGCGCGAAACCGCGATTTCGGTCGCCATGCTGGACATTGTGGGGGTTGTGGCATTCGGTGCAGACAAACCAGCGCTTGGTCCCGGTGCTGGCCCATTCGCCAATCCGTTTGCCATGAATACCCTCCCGCCAGTCGCGATAAACCTCGCCGTGGCACTTGCCGCAGAGTTGCTGTGGCTGGTCGAAACTGATCGGTTTGTCGCGGTGGTCCACCAGTTTGTTGCGCTGAGTCGAATGATGGCAATCCAGGCACCAGATGTTGCCGCGTCCATGCGGTAGTTTGGTTGAGTCAAGTACGATGGCCTGATGCATCATGACCAGTTCCCGGGTGTCCTTGTTTGTCGGGAATCCTTTGGGCAGGGTACCGGTATGGCAGGTGTTGCCACAAAGCGGAAGCAGTCCCAGCTTGTCCGAGCGCGGCTTGACCAAGGCCTTGCCGCGACTGTAGTCAGCGTCCTGAACGGGCATGTCGCCCATCGGAACAGTGCCATCGAAGGGGTCGCCCCACCACAATACGGCGCCGGTCTTGGGAGAGCATTTTACGTTCGGCAGATTTTCCCCGATCATGCGCTGGGTGACCTCTGTCGCGCCCTTTCGGCTTTCGAAACACTTGGCAGGTTCGGCCCAAGCACTGGAAAGGCTGGCAAACCAAAGCAGCAGAACGGCCGGCAAAATAGCGTATTTCTTCATTCCAGTTCCTTTACGTCAGCTTGGGCGTAGCCGATGCGCCGGCAGCGTTGGAGGTGGTCTTGTCTTGGGGCGCCTTGGCATAGGCAATGTCCCCAAGCAATATGCCGATAGCCCCTTTGAGCAATACCGTGAGGATGAGAAAACCGACCGCCCAGTTGCCGAGCGTGACGAAAATTTCAAGCGTGGTGGGCAGATACTGGGTGAACTCGCCGATCGGCGTCGGTATGAAGCCGGGAATCAGCAGGCCCATGCCCTTTTCTACCCAGATTCCACTGAATGCCAGGCCGCAGGCCAGTGCCAGCAAGCGATTATTGGTTCGCCAATAGGGCGTCAGCAGGATCGCGAAGGCGGCAATGCTGGCAACCAGAGAGCCCCAGAACCAGGGCACCAGATCCGTGAACCCATGCATACCGAACATCAGGTATTGCAGCCCCAGGGCATGTTCGGTGTTGGCATACAACTCGGTGACCACTTCAGACAGGCTCAGAAAGAGAGACAAACCCAAGCAATAGGTAATGATCGTTGTGAGAAGCTCAATGGCCGAATTTTCTATCCAGAGCCGAGTCCGCGACCGTATGACCAGAAAGATCAGGATGATCAGCGAGGGTCCGGCTGCAAATGCGGTCAGGATGAAGCGGATGGGCATCATGCTGTGATGCCACATCGGGCGCGCCGGCATGGTGTTGAGAAGGAAGGCCGTCACCGTATGGATGCTCAACGCCCAGACGATGGAGATATAAATCAGCGGCAGGTAGAACTTCTTGTTCAGTGGCTGGCCGGTGTATTTCCTGTAAAGAAAATAGAAGCCGCCGATGAAATTGAGGAGCATGTACCCGATCAGCACCAGGGTGTCCCAGGCCAGCATCGAGTTTGGCAGGTTGTAGATGCCGATGAAGGGCAGCATGTGCCAGAGACGGTCGGGCCGGCCCATATGGGAGATGATGAACAAGATGCACATCAGCACCGCTGATATTGCCAGCATTTCACCTAGCACCGCCACCGCGTGCAGCCCCTTGTGGTGATAGACGTAAGCCGGGAACACGATGGTCACGGCTCCGGCGGCGATGCCGACCAGAAAAACGAAGTTGGCCAGGTAAAGACCGTCATGCACTTGATCCGTCAGGCCGGTGTAGCGCAATCCTTCGGCTGCGTGCAGGTAGGTGCCATACAGCAGGCAGAGGATAAAAAGGCACAGGAACGCGATCCAGGCATAAAACGCCGGACTGCCTTTCACAACATAACTTACATAGTCGACGGCGAATCTTTTCAGCTTGTCCATGATGTCGCGTCTCAATCCATGAAGTAGAAGAATTTTGGGAAGGTATTGAGTTCTGCTTTCAGGCGGAACACATTCTTGCGCGCGATGATCCGGCTGACTTCACTATTGGGATCAAGCAGGTTGCCGAACTTGCGGGCGCCGGTTGGGCAAACCTCGACGCAGGCGGGGTAGCGTCCCTGGCGGGTGCGCTGGATGCAGAAGGTGCACTTCTCGACCACGCCCTTCATGCGCGGACGGTTGCCGAGATAGTGTGTCACCGGATTCATTGCCTCCTTTGGCAGATTCGGGTCGCTCCAGTTGAAACGCCGCGCCCAGTAGGGACAAGCCGACATGCACATGCGGCAACCGATACACCAGTTGTAGTCGATAACGACCGGCCCATCCGCCTCGCGGTAGGTAGTGCGGACTGGACAAACCTTCACGCAGGGCGGCTTTTCGCACTGCATGCATGCAATTGGCATATAGGCTGCATCCTTCTCCGGGACTGCCTCTGGCTGGTAATAATGCTCGCCTTCGAGCACAACGCCGGTCGGGGTGTAGGCATTGCCACCCACTTGTATCCCGAGTCCTTCGGGATAACCCTGTTTCATCTTTTCCTGACTGAATTCACCTTTCTCCATCTTGAGGACGCGAATCCACTCGATATCATCGTCCTTGCCTCGCGACTGGTTGTTCTCCTCCACGCAGGCCTTGGCACACCGGCGGCAACCAATGCATTTCTTGATATTCAGGGCATAGCCCATGAGCACACCTTCCTGCGCAGGCGTGCCATCGACAGTCACCTTCTTGCCATACTCACGTGAGTATCGGCGCTCAAGTCTCGCCCTTGCCAGGGCCTTTTCTTCTTCGCTCATCAGGCGGTAGTTGCCCTGAAACCATTCGGCCCACTCCATGTTTGCCCGTGCATCGTCGGACATGGTCATCAGCGCGGCAGTGCCGAGCAAGGAACTGACACTCAGCGAGCCTGCATTCTTCAAAAAATTGCGGCGGGAGCTTGGTTCGTCGACCGGGGTCTCAACCGGCGCCTGCCCTGAACACGCGCACCCACCCGATGATGGTTGGGAGTTGCAGCAATTTTCTTTGTTCGTCACGTCTATTCTCCGTGCCTGACCGGAACCGGCCATGTCGATATGTTTGGTGCTTGAAACGTTCTCATTGGAAGAAGAGGCTGCTCAATGCCTACCAACTCGGGCCGCCGATACCGGGCATGAATTGAATGGGCACTGGCTTGACTTCATCGAGATGCTTCGGGCGCAGAACGGCGTCAATTTCCTCTTTGCTCGGTCTTGGCTCATCGAGATGCAAGGCAATTAGGTCGCGCAATTGCTCACACCAGGCATGGGTCAGCAAGAACAGCGCAGCGTAGAACTCGGTGTCACAGCGCGCGGAAACCCGGCTGGCAAAATCCGGAAGCCAGCGCAGTAGGTGGCGATCCATCAGGGTAGCCAGCGCGCGCCAGAGATCGTCCGCCAGACGAGTGAAATCGGCATCACTCAGGCTCGCCAGGCGGCCCAGGCGTCTGGCTACAAACTGAAGCTGGAAGACGAGATGGTCATCCGGGCGCATGCGCCAGTCGGGAACAGCCAGGCCATCAGCCGCATAAAGTTCGCGCATGTCGAACATCGCTTCCTGGCAGACCAAATGTTCGTCAGAAACCCAGTACGACTCGCACGGGGAAGCATCCAATGCACCGGTGAGGTAGATGGCAGCAAAATCTGCTGCCAGGTTGTCTGTGTACGCTTTATCCGGAAATATCGGCAGGGCTGCCACGGTCTGCCGCATGGCTTCGAAAACCTGTTCGCCCAGTTCGTCGCGCGGCACCATCCCAAGATTGTCGGGAAAACCGATGGCTTTCAAGGCGGCCAGCAATCCGGGCGTGAGTTCGCGATCATGCAACAGTGCCAGGGTGGTCATATCCTCTGACCAGGCAAGTGCTGTTTCTCTGTTGATCATGATTTGACCTTGCCCTTGCGATGCGGCACAAAGGCAATAGACGGCTTGGTCAGCTCGGGATTCGCCATATTTTTTACCTGGCGTACCGTTTCGTCATTCGGGCCAACTGCCGTGGTCTTGAACTTGCCTTCCCACAATTTGTCGATAGGCCCGATGTCGAGGACGCGCATCATGCAGGCCATCACGCAATAAGGCTTGCGACCGGCATCGATCTCATCCACACACATATTGCATTTCTGGATGATCTGCTCCTTCGGATTCCACTGGGGCGCGCCATAGGGGCACGACGCCTCGCATTTGCGACAGCCGATGCACAAGGATGAATCGATGTCGACGATGCCGTCCTTGCTCCGTTTCCAGATCGCACCCGTCGGGCAGGTCGGCAAGCATGCCGGCTCGGCACAGTGGTTACAGGACATATTCACCTTGTAGGCAAACACGTCCGGATAAGTCCCTCCCTCGACGTACATCACGCGCCGGAAGCGCGGGCCTGGCGGCAGGCCGTTCTTGTCCTTGCAGGCGATTTCGCAGGCGCGGCAGCCGATGCAATCAACGTTGTTATGGATGAAACCGAACTGCATGGCCGGTTTGACCGGTTCGTATGTCTGGGCCACCTTGCGTTCCAGGGCCACCTTGACTTTCTTCATATCGAGTTTGTTGGTCATGGTCGGCCTCTCACGCATCACGCCGGAAAACGAAAGAACGCGACGTTCCCTGGCTATCCCAGCCCGGACGATGGGCAAGCGTCGTTTTCTTCAGATTGACCAGGATGGTGTTGTAGGCGAACGCGCCAGCGGGGCTCGGCTCATCCTTGGTCAAAAAGTCAGGGTTGCCGGAACGATCAATGCCCTGCTTGTCGAGATCCATCCATGAACCTTCGTACACGACCACCACGCCCGGCATGCAGCGCTCGGTGACATAGACCGGCACGACGATCTTGCCGCGCGCATTCCAGACTTCGACCATATCGCCGGTTACCAGCTTCAGGCGCCGTGCATCGCTGGCATTGATGGTGATCTCCTGCTGGAAGGTTTCGCGTAGCCAGGGAATGTTGTGGAAGATCGAATGTGTGCGGTGCCTCGGATGTGGCGTGATCATGTGGAACGGGTATTCCTTGACCTTCGGATGTCCCATCCATTCAAAAGGCTCGATCCATTTCGGGATTGCCGGTATCGGATAGCCCCACTGGGTCTTCTTCCAGTCTGTTACTTGAGCCAGCGTGGTCGAGAAAATCTCGATTCGCCCCGAAGCGGTCTCAAACGGGACACCTTTCTCAATTTGGTCGCGGAAGGCAACATGGGGCTTGTCGAAGGTGAATTTGTACACCCCACGCCGCTTGAACTCTTCCCAGGACATGGTGACACCCTGATGGTGTTGCACCCTTTTCCACCAGGCAACCAGATAAGCTTCATCCGTTGCATCCGGGTTCTGAAAATAGCTTCGGTTGGCGCGTGGGTTATAGCGCTTGCCAAAATCCTTGAGGCTGGGGTCAAGTGTTTCCAGGCGGTACGCCAGCTCGGTATAGACCTGAAAATCGGTTCTCGACTCGCCCATGGGCTCAATGACCTTGGGGCGATGAATGTAGTAGTGGCCCTTGTACCAGGGCAAACCGACATCATGGCGCTCAAAGTGGGTTGCAATCGGAAGGAGTACGTCCGCCCACAAACCGGAAGGGGTGATGGTCGAATCGGAGCAAACCACCAACTCCAGCTTCTTGATGGCCTCGATTTCCTTGTTGATGTTGGTGAGCTGGTTGAGCCAGTCGGAGCCATGCCAGAAGATGGCCTTGATGTTGGGAATCTTGCCGTCGAGTTCATCCTCGCGTGGCCAGCAGCCGACTTCCTCGCGTTTGACGTTCGGGTAGTTCAGCACGCAGTGCGCCCAGCGGTCAGACTTGATTGAAGCCCACCAGAGGTTGGCATTTTCGTCGTAGGGATAGGCGGTGGATTCCGCGTGCCAGCCCTTGCCTACCCCTTCGGCGCAGCCGCCGAGAATGCCGATGTTGCCGGTCATCGCCTGCACCGCGGCCGCCATACGGTTGTATTGCTCACCGTAGGCGTTGCGCCCCGGCCCCCAGGAGGCTTTGAGTGCTGCCGGCTTGGTGCGGGCATACATATCGGCCAGTTTTCTGATATCGGCTGCCGAAACGCCGCAAATTTTCTCCGCCCATTCCGGCGTCTTGGGGATCTTGTCCCGGACGCCCAAAATATAGTCTTTGAAGCTTTCCTGATCTTTCGCCCAGTCCGGCATGGTTCCCGCATCCATCCCTTGAACGAACTTGTCAATGAAAGCCTGATCCTGAAGGTTCATCTCAAAGATGTAGTGAGCCATCCCGGCCAGCATCGCCGCATCGGTATTCGGCTTGATCGGTATCCACCAGGCGTCGTAGGCGGCTGCCGAGTCGGTGTATTGCGGGTCGATCACAACGAACTTGCAGCCGTTCTGCTTGGCCATCCGCATGTAATAGAAGGTGTTGCCGCCGTGGAACGTATAGGCGGGATTCCAGCCCCACATGATGATCAGCTTGCTATGCGCGAATGCGTCGTCCTCGTTGCCGTCCTGAATCGTGCCGAAGGTCATGTTGGACGAGAATGTCGTCCCCTGATAGCTGGGCACGGACCACGAGTTGGTCCGGCAGCCGAACATGCCGAGAAAGCGGGCGAGCAAACCTTCAATTTGGTCCGATTTATGCAGTACACCGTAGGAACTGCCGGCATAGGCCTGATCGAGGATGGCAGTTGGGCCATACTTGCTCTTCAGTTCGACCATCTTCCTGGCGATATGGTCCAGCGCCTCATCCCAGGAAACGCGCTTGAACTTGCCTTCACCTCGCTCGCCAACGCGCATCATCGGGTAGAGGAGACGTTCAGGGGAATACAGGCGGGAGCGATACGAACGGCCGCGCAGGCAGGCCCGCAGTTGCGGTTCGGCCACAGTGTCCTTGCCGAACTCTCCGCCGGCTTGGTAGCGACCATCGTCGGAAGACAGCCTAACAATGACATTGCCCTTCTTGTGCGCCACCAGCATGTGACGTGATCCACAGTTGTGGTCGCATGAAGTGACGACGGTCGTCAGCTGGTCATCTCGGAAATACGGCTCGTAGGCAAACGCCTCGGCATCCTTCTGGCCCAGCGCCATCTCAAGCAACCCACTGGAACTAGCTAGCACGGTGCCGGCTGCCGAGGTTTTCAGGAAGCTGCGGCGAGCCGGATTGAGAATGGTGACATCGGGCTTCTTCATGGTTTTTGCTCGGTCTTGAGGAAACGTGGTTCGGAGTGCACTGGCCGATCTTTGGCCCAGTCGGGCATGCCTTCCGGCATTTCGTGCCAGGGGTTGCGGGCATAGGGATAGGGGATGCGATACCAGGCGCGCGCGCCGTGACACCCTAGGCAGACATCGGCACCGTTACCGCTCTCCTTCGCGGCGATGGCTGCTGCTTCGATAGCCTCAGCCTTCAGATAGTTGACCTGATGCCGATGTGTCCGCGTCGATACGTGGCAAGTCAGGCAGTCATTCTGGAAATAGTGTTTTGTCTCATCCCAGGTGCCGGGCAGTCGCATCAGTTCCCATCCTGGGAACTGGCCGTGGCACTTGAGACAGATGGCCTCCGGGTTGACCTGCTTGCGCAGGGTAAAGCCCGTGTCTTCCTGCGAGGCACCGGTCGCCGAACTGCCTGGCGCCTCTTCGCGCGGATCATGGCCCTCGTGACACGTATTGCATTGCAGATTCATAAGCTCTTTGGCCATATGTGTCACTAAATGGCGCCGATGGAAGGTGTCCTGCTCACCTTTATAGGTGGATACCTGCTGATACCAGGCCCGCGTATCATGCGCATTTACCCCTGCGGGTGATACTGGACGTACCCGCTCTTCAAGCACCTCGCGATGACAGGCAAGGCACTGTTCGTTCGTGGCGCTCGCGATAGCTGGCTTGAAATGAAGGGGGTCGTAGGTGGCGCGGAAATGGCTCTTGCTGTCGATGTCTTCTTGTGTCCGTGGCGCCGGGACACTTTGTTTGCCGCAACCCGCCGTTATCGAAATGAGTGGAATGAGTGCTGCAGTGATCAGCCCGATGATCGAGAACCGTATATTCATTTTTTTTCTGCCGGAGGGATTGGAGCTGTGTGCCATCCGCGCAGATCGTAGGGGCCAGTCATGCCCGGATGCGTAAATGGTGTGAACCACCCCCCTTGATCCTTCAGGAAGTTCAGGCTATCCGGAATCGGGGAGGAAACGCCGCGCAAAGCGTTCCTAGCGTCCTGAATGGGACCGGTTGTCAGTACAGGCGCATTGGCAGGCCGCTGAAACGGGGTCAGGCCGGCGATCGGATAGGGCACTGAAGGTACCGCAACTACCGTATTCGCCCCGCATTGCACAATCAGAGCAAGCAGTGGGGCGGTGAGCCATTTTTGGAGTGTGTTCATTGGAGTGTAGGAAAAGCCAGGAAGCGGACGGGAGAGGCCTCCCATCCGCTGGATCAAAGAAGGATTACTTCTTGCCTTCCATGCCGCTCATACCAGACATGCCCTTCTGGCCTTCCATGCCAGACATGCCGCTCATGCCGGACATGCCCTTCTGGCCTTCCATACCGGACATACCGGACATACCGGACATACCGGACATACCGGACATACCGGACATACCGGACATACCGGACATGCCCTTCTGCTTCTTGCCTTCCATGCCGGACATGCCGCTCATACCGGACATGCCCTTCTGGCCTTCCATACCGGACATGCCAGACATGCCCTTCTGCTTCTTGCCTTCCATGCCAGACATGCCGCTCATGCCAGACATGCCGCTCATGCCCTTCTGACCTTCCATACCGCTCATGCCGGACATGCCCTTCTGGTCGGCAGCAAAGGCAGCGCCGGCGATGGCCATGGAAAGAACGGAAGCAGCGATGACGAACTTGGATTTCATAAAATCTCCTTCGAAGTGAGATAACTGTTAATGCCCCGCGATATGCAAGACTCGAAAACAAGCCGCATAATCGGCATGTTCGCCAACTACTTTGCACAACCCATGCCACCCAGGACGGTTGTTTGTTAATCATTGTTTTTATTGAATTAATTGCGCGTTGCTGCAATTGCTGAATTTCCGCAGATCTGCCATCCTGTCATGCCGGTTTGCCCAGATTCCTGAAAATCCAAGTCAATTGCTGGAAGTCGGCATATGACAAATTGTCATTTCCTGAAACTGCTTGTTTTCGCAGTCAGGACCTGTCGTTCCTTCGGGCTTGCCATACAAGGCACTGCGATCTTGCCGGGGCTGGATGGCTTGCAGTTGCTAAAATCCCTGCGGGTGGCGGGGGAATTTGCCGTTGTTGTTCCTGACCGCGCCCAATCAGGTTGAGGGTCTGGTCAAGGAGCTGGCGTTGGGCGCTGACGACTGTCTGGTCAAGCCTTTCGCCATTTCGGAACTGCTCGCATGCTCCATCGTTCTCGCCCATGGTGGCGAGAACGCGGTGTCCATTTCCGATCAGAGCGCCGAGTTTTATCGGCGTTTGCCGCGGGGCGATTGATCGCTGCTGGCCAGGCTGCCCCAGTTTCCGCATACTGCCTGCCTGACGAACACGAGGAGACCCCCATGGAAATCGACATGCCGCCGCTTGAGGTCGAAACTGCCGCCAACCCCGAGTACGCGGTGATCTGGCTACACGGCCTGGGCGCCGATGGCTCGGACTTCGTGCCGGTCGTCCCCGAGCTCGGTCTCGCCGCGTCGCCGGCCGTCCGTTTCATCTTCCCGCACGCGCCCTACATGGCAGTCACCTGCAATGGCGGCTACGTCATGCGCGCCTGGTACGACATCATTTCGCTCGACAGCACCAGCCGGCGTATCGACGAGGCGGGGATCGTTGCCTCACGCGAAACCGTGCGGCACCTGATCGAACGTGAAAAAGGCCGAGGAATTCCGGTCGACCGCATCTTTCTCGCCGGTTTTTCGCAAGGCGGCGCGGTCGCCTACACGACGGCGCTGACCCACCCGGAGAAGCTGGCCGGGCTCATCGCCTTGTCGACCTACATTCCTTCGCCGGCGCTGCTTGATAAAGACTCAGCGGGCGCCAATCACAACATCCCGATCTATGCCGCTCACGGTACAGCCGACGATGTGGTTTCGCCAGTCCTCGGTCTGGCCGCCCGGGATCTGTTACTCGAACGCGGCTACGACATCGCGTGGCACGAGTACCCGATGCCGCATTCGGTCTGTCTGGAGGAAGTTTGGGCTATCGGCAGTTGGCTTGGCGAGCAGATGCGTAAAACCGGCGCAACCTAGCCGCCGCTGCGTCGTGGCTTACTTGGCCCGGGTACGTCCCGGCTTGTCGGTGTCGGTGATCGAATGGGCTTCTTCGTCCGCCGCCTGGAGCAGCCAGATCAGGTCGCTGCCCTGCACCGGCATCGGGATCATCTGGTTCCAGCGCCAGCGAAACACCGGGCCGTACGGGACATAGCGCGCCAGCACATCGCCCTGTTCGGTCACACCGAAAAACGGCAGCGGTGCGGTAATGAGAGCCTTCAGTTGTTCATTGGTCACGGTGCAATTCCTCCCGAAGAATCGAGGCCTTCACGTCCACGGCCTCAACGGAAGTATTCTAAGCTCAAGGCATCCAGAATTTCGAGCGTTCCGTTACGGCTACAAGCGGATCGGCCACGTCCGCCACGTTGAAGGTGATCGGTGCGGCGCCCGACGGTGCCGAGCCCGGTTCGACGCTGACAATCGCCGTCTGAGTGCCAATCTCGCCACCCGGAATGGTGATTTCACTGTCGCTCGCCAGGCGTACCCCTTCGATGCCGCCGATGGTGATCCTGAATGTCCGCGTCTGGTCGCCGGTGTTCATGATTTGCAGGCGATAAGCGTTCTCGATGGAGCCGTCGTCGGCTTCCCGCGACAGCACGTTGCGATCTTTCAGGACATTGACGATGAGGGGAATCCGGGAGGCCAGCGACCACGCCGTAGCGGCAGTCAGGGCGACGAGGATCGCCGTGTAAATGATGACCCGTGGCCGGGCGGCGCGACGAATGATTTCCATCGTCGTGTAGCGCATGGTGACGGCGTTTTCAGTCGAATAGCGGATCAGGCCGCGTGGATAGTTCATTTTGTCCATCACCTGGTCGCAGGCGTCGATGCAGGCGGCGCAGCCGATGCACTCGTTCTGCAGACCGTTGCGGATATCGATGCCGGTCGGGCAGACCTGAACGCAAATACCGCAATCGACGCAATCACCCAGGCCCACCGTCTTGGGATCGACGCCCTTGGCACGAGGGCCACGCGCGTCGCCGCGTGCCGTGTCGTAGGCGATGATCAGCGTGTCAGGGTCGAACATCACGAACTGGAAGCGGGCGTAGGGGCAGATCTGGCGGCACATCTGGTCGCGCAGGAAGCCGGCGTTGCCATAGGTAGCAATGGTGTAGAAGACAACCCAGAAAGAAGACCAGGCGCCGGGCGACAAGCTGACGATATCGTTCATCAGGTCGTGGATCGGCATGAAATAACCGACAAAGGTGATCCCGGTCCACAGTGAAAAGAGCAGCCAGGTTGCGTGTTTGGCGCTCTTGAGGGCAATTTTGCGGGCCGACCACGGCGCGGCATCGAGCTTGATGCGTTGTGGCCGCTCGCCTTCGATCATCTTCTCGAACCACAGGAAAATCTCGGTATAGACGGTCTGCGGGCAGGTGTAGCCGCACCACAATCGCCCGGCCACGGCGGTGAACAGGAAGAGTGTGAAGGCGCCGAGGATCATGAGCAGCACGAGGTAAATCGTGTCCTGCGGCCAAAGAACGAGGTCGAAGAAATAGAACTTGCGCGTGTCGATATCGAACAACACTGCCTGTCGACCGTGCCAGGGCAGCCAGCACAGGCCGTAGAAAACGATCTGGGTCAGCCAGACGAAGATCCAGCGCCAGCGCGTGAAAGGGCCACTGATCGAACGCGGGTAAACCTTGCCTTCGGGGTCGGCGACGGGCTTGATGTTGATGACTTTTCGCGGGGACTGCTCGGCCATTGTTTTTCCGGAGACACCTCTGCGAACGTATTGCGCCGGACGCAGGTATAAGATATAAATGAAATGAATCTTTTATGCTACCAATCAATTCTGGTCAAAGCAATATTTAGAATATTTTTTATAAACAGCCATGCGCCTGAGCACCTTTTCCGATTACAGCCTGCGCGTCCTCATGTATCTCGGCGTGCAGGACGACCGGCTGGTCACCATCGCCGAGATCGCCGCCGTCCACGACATCTCGAAAGCCCACCTCATGAAAGTGGTGCATCAGCTGGGCCTGAACGGCCATATCGAGACCGTGCGCGGCAAGGGTGGCGGCATCCGGCTGGCCCGACCACCCCGCGAGATCGTTGTTGGCAGCGTGATCCGTCAGTCGGAAAGCGATTTTGCTTTGGCTGAGTGCTTTGCCGCCAACGCGACATGCCGGATTCAGGGCGCATGTTGCCTGCCTGCCATTCTCAACGAGGCCCTGAATGCCATGTTTCTCGTGCTCGATGGTTATACGCTTGCTGATCTGTTGCAACGGCCACGCGGACTTGTGCCGGCAGCAGCTTGCGCTCTCGCCGTCTGCAGTGCGGAGGGCCTCCATGACTGAGCGGACTCCCGGCAAGAATGAACTGGAGCAGGCCTTCGAACTGGAGCTTTCAGACGAGGATATTCTCGACGCACTGAGCCATGTTTCTGGCTATCTCGACATTAGCACCGAGGACTTTCGCATCGTCTACCATCTCGCCTGGCGCCATGCGCTGGCCCGCTTGCAGGCCCAACGGGCAGCGGACAGTAAAGACACCAAGCCCGAATGAAGCTCGAAAGCGGTTGGCACGACTACTGGCGCAAAATGCGTGGAACGACCCGCGGTAGTCCTCCGCGGGTCAGCAACGAAGAGCTTGTCTGGTCGTGGATCGGCTCATTTCTCGGCATCACGGCATTGGTCGCAGTTGGCCAGCTGCTGTTTGCGGGAACTGACCTGATGCTGCTGATCGGTTCCTTCGGCGCTTCGGCTGTTCTGGTTTACGGGGCGGTCCGTAGCCCGCTGGCCCAGCCGCGCAATCTGCTCGGCGGACACATACTGTCTGCGCTGACTGGGGTGATTTGCTGGAAATTGTTTCAGCATGTGCCCTGGCTGGCGCCCGGGCTGGCAGTGGCGGCAGCGATCGTCTTGATGCATGCGACCCGTACCCTGCATCCGCCGGGCGGCGCAACGGCGCTGATCGCCGTGATCGGCTCACCGGAAATCCACGCGCTGGGCTTCTGGTACGTTCTCGTGCCGGCGACGCTCGGGCCGCTCATCCTGCTCGTCATGGCCTTGCTGATCAATAACCTGCCGCGCTCACGGCGTTATCCGGAAATCTGGTTTTAGAAATGATAATGGCCGGACAAGCCGGCCATTATCAGCAGAAACCGATCAGTGCCGGCTCTGGATTTCCTCGATGTAGCCAAGCATCCCGGTCTGGATATTCCCGGCGTTGCCTTCATCGGTATCGATGTGCATGGCCAGGCGGAAGGCCGGATTGACCCGGACGACGACGTCACCGAAGATCAGCTGGCGTTCGCCTTCGATGCGCACGCGGACGACGTAGTTGTCGCGGACATGGAAGCGCATGGCATCTTCCGGCGTCATGTGGATATGGCGCTGGGCGCAGATGACGCCGCGTTCGATGACCGAAGTGCCGTACGGGCCTTCCAGCGTCACGCCTGGCGTGCCAGCCAGATCACCGGACTGACGGATCGGTGGCTGGACACCGAGCTTGAACTGCTCGGTCATCGCGATCTCGACCTGGGTTTCCTTGCGGGTTGGTCCGAGCACGCGAACCTTGGCGATCCGCCCCTTGGGGCCGACCAGATGGACCTGTTCCTGGCAGGCGAACTGGCCGGGCTGCGACAGTTCGTGCATGGGCGTCAGCTGGTGGCCCGGGCCGAACAGTTTTTCGACATCGGCTTGCGACAGGTGGGCGTGGTGGGCGGAGATTTCGACCGGGATCGGCAGCTCTTCGGCGTTGGCAGCCTGCAGCAGGGCGTTGCGCTCGATGGCGCGCAGCGTTTCCCAGGCGACGAGGCGCTCGTCGTCGTTGGCCACAACAATGATGGTGACCGGGGAGTCGTCCGCCGAGATGATGACGAAATTCTCGATACTGCCAACATTGCGGTTCTTTTCCTCGTCGAGCTTGATGCCCATGAACTCGAGGCCCTGGCAGGCCAGGCTGCGGACAGTGGCACTGGTTTCGCCGACATCGCCGGTGAAGGCCAGGACGTCGATGCCGCCCATGGCGGCAACATAGGCGCCGATGTTCTTGCGCACCTGATAGCAGTAGGCCTTGTGGGCGAGCAGGGCGCGGTGGTGGCCGTCGGCTGCGGCTTCCTCGATTTCGTGGATGTCGCTGGAAATGCCGGAAATACCCTTCATGCCACTTTCGCTATTGATCAGCGTCGATAGCTGCTCGGGCGACATGTGATGCTTCTCCATGAGGTGGATCATCACTGCCGGGTCGATGCTGCCGGAACGGCTCGGCATGATCAGACCATCGGACGGCGTCATGCCCATCGTCGTGTCAATCGAGCGGCCGTGGTCGATGGCGCATAGCGAAGCGCCGATGCCGAGGTGGCAGGAAACGATTTCCAGCTCACCAAGCGGGCGCTTGAGGACTTCGGCTGACTTCAGCGAAACGTAGCGGTGCGAGGTGCCGTGGAAGCCGTAGCGACGGATGCCGTGCTGCTTGTACAGGTCGTAGGGCAGGCCGTAGAGGTAGGCGTAGGGGGGCCAGCGTCTGGTGAAAGGCGGTGTCGAAAACAGCGACCTGCGGGACGTTGGGGAACTGCTTCATGGCAACGCGAATGCCGGCCACATTGACCGGGTTGTGCAAGGGCGCGAATGCCGATAGTTCCTCGATGTCGGCGATCACGGCAGGCGTGATGACGACCGAACTCGAGAACTTGTTGCCGCCATGCACGACGCGATGGCCGATGGCGGTGACTTCTTCCGGATGGAAGGTGAAATGCTCGCCGAGCAGGGCGGTCGCTTCCTGCATGACCTTGAAAAGGTCGGACAGCTTGAACGGTGCGTGTTCGATGGTTTTCTGCTGCGTACCGACCTTGACGGTAATCAGGGTAACCTGCTGGTCAGCATGGTCGATAATGCCGTACATCGGCCCCGCTCTCTTCGGTGTCGTAGATGCCGAAATGAATCTGGCTGATGCCGACATTGAGGACGACCACCTTGCCTGGTTCGTTGGTCGTCAGCGAGAGGGCATACGGGTCGCTGGAGCGGACGATGGCATTGGTTTGGGCAGTGACCAGATCGACCGACATGGCGCGGGTGCGGTCGGCGAGCAGGCGCGACAGGTAGCCAACGGCCTTCGGGTTGGTCAGGATGTGTGTTGAAGACATCCTGCGGGATCATCAGCACGAAACAGCGGTTGCCGGCGATGACGTCGGCGACGATGCGGTCACCGGTGAGCAGCGACATCACGCCAAAAACGTCACCAACACCAAGCTGTGTGATGACGGCACGCGTGCCGGTGTTGTCGGTCATCGAAATCTCGGCATGGCCGCTGATCATGACGCCGATGGAACGACCCTCATCGCCGGTTTCGAGGATGGCCTCGTTGCCTTCGTAAGTCGCCAGGCGGGACTTGATGACGATTTCCTCGACCTTGTCGGCCGGAAAGTTTTCGAACAGGCGCACCTGTTCAAGGAAGAAGCGCTTCAGATCGATTTCACTCATGCTGTTTTCCCTTGCCTTGAAGGCTATATTTTATGAGTGCAAGACTACCATTTTGTTGCGCTGCAGCAAATACTTTTGCAGGGTTGTGGCGCCTCTGATTCTTGACGATTGCAACAAACGGTACATTCACCATTTTGGTGCTTCCCGATCTTGATTCTGTTCGCATTTTTCAGCGGCCGGGACGATTCATCGCTAAAATTGACGAATCCAGAAACATGCCAAAAGGAAGCGTCTCGATGTCCGCTGTCCGGTTCCAGTTGCGACTGGGTGATCAGCTCGCCACCTTGATGGTTAGTGATGGCGTTTTGCCCTTGCTTGGTTTTTCGGCAGAGGATTTCAACAGTGGAAAAATTGCGCTGAGAGAGCGATTTCACGCCGACGATGCCGATATCGCCGAGCTTGTTTTTGGGCTCTCCATGGTACCCGGTGAGCACACTTTCAACGCGAGTCCGAAATGCGGCCGGCCGCGTTCTCTGCGTTCGCGGGCAGTTCAGCAAGACAGTCCAGGCATCCGGACAGTTGCTGGTTGACCTTGATCTCGAAGATGCTCGCAAGTTGTACGACGGGCAGCGAAATGAGCCGATGATGGCCAATTTCGTGGCCATGATGGAGAACACTGACGACTTCATCTATTTCAAGGATAGAAACCACGTATTTACCGGTGCCAGCCAGACTCTGGTTGCGCTTACGCATCCCGCCGAACACTGGACAGACCTTCTCGGCCAGACCGATTATGATGTTTTTCCTGAGGCCTACGCCGACATTTACTATCGGCTTGAGAAGCAGGTCTTCTCGGGAATTGACGTTGCCCATGAGGTGCAGGGCTATGTGACCAACGACGGGCGACAGGGCTGGGTCGACAATCGCAAGCATCCTCTGCGCAATGCACAGGGCGAAGTCACCGGTCTTTTCGGCATTGCCCGCGACGTAACAGAAAAAATTCTTGCCGAGCAGGCCTTGCAGCGCGAACGCGAGAACCTCCAGTTGATCCTCGACTACGCGCCAATCGGGATTTGGCTGCAGAACGGCAAAGGCAGGATGAGTTTCGTCAATCGGGCCTTCTGTGAAGCGACCGGCATTCCCGAATCACGCTTTCTTGCGGTGGACCACTATGGCGAGCTGATTCCCGATGCGTTTCGCCAGCAATGCCTCGGCTCCGACGCCAAGGCGCTGGCCAATGCCGGTGTCAGCGTGACGCATCAGCGACTGCCCTTCGTTGATGGCAAGATCCACGATTTGCGTGTGATCAAGGCGGTCAAGCGGGATGAATCGGGCGAGCCCGTGGCGCTTGTGGGACTCAGCCTGGATATTACCGAAGAATTGCGCCAGGAAGAGTTGTTGCGGTGGGAGCGGGATTACAGCAGCAACCTGCTGAACACGGTCGAGGCCATGATCATTGCCCTCGATCTGGATGGGCGGGTCATGTCGATAAATCGCAAGGCCGGCGAAGTCCTTGGCTATTTGCCGCAGGAGCTGGTCGGTTTGGACTGGTTTGAAACCTGTCTGTTGCCTAGCCGGAATCCGGCACAACGGCGGGCTGTCTTTTTTCGATGCGGTGGTGCTGGCAGAAAACCGAACGGAGTATTTCGAGCATCCGGTCAGGACGCGCAGTGGCGATATCCGCCTGATCGGCTGGCATGCCTGTCCGATCCGTGATGAGCATGGCAAGGTCATGGGCGGAATTGGTTCCGGCGACGACATCACCGAGCGGCGACGCGCCGAAGCCGCTGCCGAGGCAGCCCTCAGACATTCCGCAACAGCGTTTTGCCACTGCCTTCAATGCCAGTCCGATCGCAGCATCGATCGCCAGGGTGGACGATGGGCGCATCCTCGAAGTCAATCGCAACTACGAAAGGGATTTTGGCTGGACGCCGGCCGACCTTATCGGCCATACCTCTCTCGAGCTCGGCTTCGTGGTCCGATGAGGCGAGTCGAACGGCATGGGTCAGTGTGCTTTTGCGAGACGGCCGGGTGGTCGACTGGGAAACGACGTGGTTGCATAAGAACGGTGAGCGCCGGGCAGTCAGCATTTCGGCCGAGATTACGGATCTGAACGGCGAAACCTGCATTCTTGCCTTTGTTGCCGATGTGACTGAACGCCGCGAAGCCGAGCGTATCCTGCGCAATCATCACGCCGAATTGGAAGTCGAGGTACGGGAGCGCACGGCAGAACTAGCCGAGGCGAAGGAAGCAGCAGAAAAGGCCAGCCTTGCCCAAGAGCGCTTTCCTGGCCAACATGTCGCATGAAATTCGGACGCCGCTCAATGCGATATCCGGGATGGCCCATCTGATCACTCTGGCGCAACGAGCGAAGAGCAGGCGCAGCGGCTCGACCAAGCTGGAGATGGCCAGCGCCCATCTGCTGAGCACCATCAACGCCGTTCTGGAGCTTTCCAAGATCGAGGCAGGCAAGTTTGCCCTTGAGGAGCAACAGTTTGATGTCGGCGAGTTGCTGGCTGACACCATGGCGATCTTCCGCGATCGGGCCACGGAAAAGGGACTGTCGCTTGTGCTCGAGGCGGGGTTCCTGTGTTTTCGCTGCTTGGTGACGCGACCCGGCTCAGTCAGGCCCTGGTCAATTATGTTGGCAACGCCATCAAGTTCTCGATTCCGGCCAGATAAGCCTGCGTGTTCGGTGTCTCGCCGAAGATGATGACGCAGTGTTGATGCGTTTCGAGGGTTGCTGACAGCGGGATCGGCATTCCGCAGGAAGCCATCGGACGCCTGTTTTCCGCATTTGAGCAGGCCGACAACTCGACTACCCGTCGCTACGGTGGAACTGGCCTCGGCCTCGCCATCACCCAGAAACTGGCGCAAATGATGGGCGGTGACGTCGGCGTCGAGAGTCGCGAGGGGGTGGGCAGCACTTTTTGGTTCTCGGCTCGTCTCAAAAAGGCAGATCATTGTCTCGGGAAGGCGCCGGGAAGAACTGCCGAAACGGCGGAGGCCGTGCTGATGAGGAGCATGCCAGGCGTCGCATCCTGCTCGTCGATGACAGGCCGATCAATCAGGAAGTAGCCCGGAATAATTCTCGAGGATGCCGGCCTGCAGGTCGAGTTGGCGGCGAACGGTCGCGAGGCGGCGGACATGATCGAGCGCGCGGCCTACGATCTGGTGTTGATGGACATGCAGATGCCGGTCATGGATGGTCTTGAGGAACCCAGCACATACGCGGGATGCCGGAACCGGACGACACTGCCCATTCTGGCAATGACAGCGAATGCCTTCGCAGAGGGATCGGGCGCGTTGCCTGGCCGCTGGCATGAACGATTTCATCGCCAAGCCGATCAGTCCGAATCAGCTCTATTCGCTGGTCCTGCGCTGGCTGGAAAAGCGCGCCTGACAGGCCGCAGTGGCGCCATCACCCGGCGCTAACTTCCGCTCCATGGTTCCAGGAGGGAAAACAGCTCATTTCATTTTGCCTGTTTTTCGGGTTGACCGCAGCAACCGGTCTTTTAATGGTGTGCTACCTCAGGCACCAGCCTTGCATTTGCCCTCGGCGGCGGGACGATCTGCGATCAACGGTCGCAGGCCGGTTCCATTTCCTTCATGATCTGCCGGCGGCGCCGAGGTGAAGTCGTAGCCAGCGGCCTTCGAGCCGGGAACGAAGGCCGTCACGACGCCGTAAAACGATCGCCAATGTAGAACGCGAAGGTAGCGGCACGGTTCATGACCTTGGCGCTGCGCACGCCGCCATCGAGCCGATGACTTTGGAACGGTGGTCGCCGGTACCCGTCTTGCCGCCGGGCGGCCAGCGGTTCTTCTGCGTTGTCGCGGTACGTGTCGCTTGATGCGTCGGGCCGTGCCGCTGTTGACCACGCGGGCAGGGCGCGCCGGGTCACTTGCGCCACTTCCGCCGGCATGACGCGCTGACCGGCTTCGTCTCATGCTGCAGGCGCGTTTCGAAGGGCGTTTTGGTGGCGAAGTGCAGTTCGTCGATGCGGACCGTCGGTCAGGAATGCCGTCATTGACCACGATGCCCATCAGCTCGGCCAGCGCAGCCGGGCGGTCGGCGGAACTGCCAATCGAGGTGGCGAAGCGACGGAACCAGGTGGTCGAAGGGGATAGCCAGACGGCGCCATTCCTCGGCAATACGTCGAAGGCGCCACTTCGACGACGATATCGATGCGCACCTGCTGGGCATGCTGAAGCGGGTGGAAAACAACCATTTCGACGCGTCACGGCGGGCTTCGACGCTGGCCAGGACGATGTCCCGAGCGTTGCCTTCGGCTCACTCTGCAGGTGGCGAACCAGCCAAAGTTCGAGCGGATGGACGCGGGCCAGGTAGCCTGGTCGGCCAGGTTGTACTGGCGCGTGGCGTGCATGTCGAACAGACGGCGCAGGCCGGCGTCAGTGCCGGCATTGTCGCCAAGCTGCTTGCGCATGAAAGGCGGCAAAGCTCTCGGGAAATCGCTCTTCGGCTGCACGCTCAAATGGGCGGCGGCCCGTGGCACGGGGCGCGATGGCACCGAGTCGCTCAGCACTTCAAGGCGATCGGCCGGCCCACGTCCCGGTATTTGTGCCAGTAGGTGCAGGAAGCCTAGCGCGCTCGGCGAAGCGGTTGAGAAAGCTTGCCGGTATCGTCGTCATCCTTGTCGCGCAGGCCACGGGCCGGGGCGTCCCGACAGCCTCGTAGGCGTGGTAATGGACGACGTCGTGCATGATGCGCACGAAGAAAGATTGACCGACTGTTCGAGCGCTCGGGCGACGCTCAAAGCGCCTGGCGCCATCGTCTTCGTGGCAGGAAGTTGCCGAAGCGGTGGATGCCGCCGCCGGTGAAGAAGGTTTCACGGGGCTGGCCGAATAACTGACGTTCCATGGCCGCCTCAAGCCCTTCAACGTTGTTCCGGCTTGGCACGCAGGATGTCGATGGCCCAGTTGCTCAGGCGGTCGGCCGGATGGCGGGGCAACGGCCAGTTCTTCCGGCGGCGTTTTCCGCTTTGTAGCGTTTGTGCAGGTCGGCGACGACCAGCAGGTGAAGCCGGGTCCGGAACTTGGCGCTGGGTGAGCCGAGATCGAGCGCAGTGCCGGCGTTGATGTCGAGCGGCTGGTCGAGGTTGTCGGCCTGGATGCGCAACACATTAGCGGTCGGCGTGCGCTCGTAGAGGTCAGGCTATGAAATTGACCTGTTTCAGGTCGCCCTTGGCCCGGCAACCGGGTTTCGCAGAGGCCAGCGCAGGCCAAGGAAGGCCAGGTCGGCCAGCCAGTTGAGAATTTACGCGTCACGGCCTGCTGGCTGGGGCCGTCGAGCGTGCTGCTCTTGCTGTCAGGTCATAGCAGTCCCGAGCATAAAGGTTCTCGACGTTGAGCAGTTCGCCCAGCGTGCCGCGTTTCATTGACCGCTTTGCGCTCGACCGAAGGACACCTCTTCCGCCGGCCGCGCGGTCCATTCGATCTGCCCTGCAGAGCGGCTTCGCACCAGGTCGGCCGGGATCAACTGGTCGTCGGCGAGCAGGCGGATGTAGCTGTCGGTGAGCGTGTTGAGGCGCCCAGGTGGTGTCGCCGAGCAGTCCGGATCGGGACGCTGGGCGACGAAAGCGAACCGCCTGCTTGAAAACCTTGGCGCGTTACGTCAGATCGGCCTTGGGGTCGGCCAGCAACTGGTTAGTCCTGCGAAATCCTGGCCGTACCAGGCCCACAACCCATCGCCCAGACCGATGACCTCGCCATAGCCGGGGATGCCGCCGAGCGGCGCAGGATTGACGAAATCGAGCACGATGCGGCGGCGGGCGGCAGGTTTTC
>JADIYD010000010.1 GCA_016705475.1 Betaproteobacteria bacterium
TTCAGTGGAACGCCGGGAGGCAAAAATTCCCGGCGCTCGGCTCAAGCACTGGTCCGATCAGGCGGCGGCGATGCAGCCCGATAGGCAGACGTCGACAAGAACGGGGAATCGTTGTGGCCGTCGCACTCGGTGCAGGTGGCAGCGTCGATCTTGAAAGATCTTGCCGGAACTGATGACTTGGTCGGGCAGACTGGCTTGCAGTCGCCGCAGGCGGTGCATGTCGGACAATTTTCGGGCGCGATGCTCTCCTTTCAATCCGCTTTCGTGGGCCTGATCAATAAAGGTGGCTGGCTGGGCGGTGAGGTTGAAGCGTATCTTAATCTTCAGCAGCGCCGAGTAAGGCCGGCACGCAGGGAAATCGGCAGACCAGGGCGGCTTGGCGATCGGGTCGATGGGTAAGGCCACCGTTGTCCAGCTTCAGTTCGCCACCCCATTTTTCGGCGGTGTCGAATTCGATGGACTCGATGGACGCTTCCAGATCGCGCTTCGGGAGGTAGAAACCAGGTCCACCCTTTTTCGCCGTGGCGAATCATGATGTTGGCCATTCAGATTTCTCCCTAGGTTGGCAAGTCGGCAGGGCCTGTGCCCCGTGGTCGTTCCACCGGCGGGGCTCAGGATCCGGATTAGCGAACCAGGTCCGAAGTTGTAGTCGGTGGTGCCCATGCCGATCGTTTCCTTGTCCAGCTGCTCAGGGACGGCGTTGGTCAGTTGGGTGACAACAGACATCATGCCTTCGTAGCCCGCGTGTGCGCGGTGCTGGTGGTGACGGTCGAAGATCGGGAAGCCGAGGCGGATCAACGGCACTCGAACGCCTCGCCCTGGTGGCGGGTGTCGCGCTGGGATGACTTGCCGTAGGAGTTGCCGATCAGGAAGTCCGGCTTGTCCGTAGTGGACAGGCTGCGCATGCTGCCCAGGTCGTTGCCGGCGACCTTGCCCAGCGTACCAGAACGGGCTGGAGGCGGGGAGCTTCTCCATCGCCTTGCCCCAACGCTTGGCCGTTGTGGGAGGGATGTGGGTCGGCTCGGCACCGACTTCGAGCAGATCTTGACGACGCCCATGACGAAGTCCGGACCACCGTAGAGACGCGAACTTCTCTGGCCGTGCAACCAGGCGTGGCTGTCGGAAACCAGGTCCATGCAGCGGCCACGTTCGCGTTCCAGCGAGGGCGGGATCGGCTGGCCGGTGACTTCGGAGACCTTCATCAGGAAATTGTCGGTCCATCCGACGCCCATCGGGATGTTGAGCTTGGAACGTCGTGGTTCCAGGTGTTTTCGATGTAATCTCCTTCGTCTTTCCAGCCTGGCCCGGCTGCAGCAGGAACGGTGGTGATGGCGTTCGGTGCATCCCTTGACCTCGTCCATCGTCGTCC
Organism: Betaproteobacteria bacterium; assembly: GCA_016705475.1. Classification (GTDB taxonomy): domain Bacteria; phylum Pseudomonadota; class Gammaproteobacteria; order Burkholderiales; family Rhodocyclaceae; genus Azonexus. The sequence continues at coordinate 1,370 of JADIYD010000010.1, forward strand.
GCCGGAGCATGCGAAGTCGCCGTCAGCCGGGGTGACGAAGACTCTGGAAGGATCGGAGAGCATGGTGTAACCAACGCCCATTTCGGTCAGCATGCGCTTGACGACGCGGTAGTTGCCCGAGAGGTTTCGAAGCCAGACCCGAGGTTGATCGTGCTGCTTGTGCCGACCTTCTTGCCTTCCATGTTGTTCAGCGTGAAGTAGCGCAGGATGCCTTCTTCCATGTTGTCCCAGCCGGTGGTGTGCGAACCGACGAAGGACGGGGTATGGGCGAAGGGAACCGGGTAGTCCTGAGGAATGTGGCCGGCCTTCTTCGCGTTGTTGATGAAGGCGTTCCCGGGTCGTCACCGATGACTTCGGCCATGCAGGTGGTCGAAACAGCGATCATGTCCGGCTTGTAGATGACCGGGCGTTTTCCAGGCCGTCGAACATGTTCTTCTGACCACCGAACACGGCTGCATCTTCGGTCATCGAGTCGGACACGCAGGAACACGGTTCCTTGAAGTGACGGTTGAAGTAGGTAAGGAAGTAGGCGACGCAGCCTGCGAACCATGCACGTGGGGCAGGGGTTTGTGGAAGCCGAGGCGGGGAGGACGTGGCGCCGAGCGGCTGGCAGGCCTTGGCCGGATCAACGGTCAGGCTTCGCGCTTGAAGTTGAGGTCCTGAGGTTCCTGGGTGGTCGTCCACACGAAGGTTTCCAAGACCTTTTCCAAAGACGTGGCCTTCTTCGAACAGCCACGCTTCTCGGCAGGAGGTTCTTCTTGTAGTCGTCGTCGCGGAACAGCGGGTAACAGGGGTTGATATTGTCTGCGGTTTGCATTGCTATCTCCCTTGCCCGGTCCGCTCATCTGCGGTACTCAGGCGTAGAGTTGATGATCAGGGGGCTGTCCTGGGGCAGGTGGTCCCCGTTATTCCGCATCACTTGCCGGGTTGACATTTTCCAAATACGGGAGTGAACTCAGGCAGCCTTCTTTTCGACCGTTCCTCAGCTTCAACCTTCTTCCAGGGCGGAACCCGAGGTTCTTGAAGGTCGGGGTTGAGAGGGCGATGTCCATGTCACGGGCGAAGATCGCGAAACCGTCGTAACCGTGGTAAGGACCGGAGTAGTCCCAGGAGTGCATCTGGCGCAGCGGAATGCCCATCTTCTGGAAGATGTACTTTCCTTGATGCCGGAGCCGACCATAACAGGCTTCAGGCGCTTGACGAACTCTTCCAGCTCGGAAACCGGTGACGTCGTCGTAGAGCAGGGTGGCATCACCCCATTTCCTTGATCGTGCGGTCGTGGTCGTCGTTGTGGCCGAATTCGTAGCCGGTGCCGACCACTTCCATGCCCAGGTCTTCATAGGCGCCGATGACGTGACGCGGGCGCAGGCCGCCGACGTAAGAGCATGACCTTCTTGCCTCGAGGCGCGGTTTGTACCTGGCAATGATCTCGTCCATCATCGGCCTGATAGCGGGCGATGACAGCTGGTCTTTCGCGACCGGAGTCGTCGAAGAAAGGCGATCTTGCGGCGGGATCTCGTCGATCTTCGTCGGGCCGAAGAAGTTGTGGTCTCAGGTAAGGAATGCCGTACTTTCTTCCATGTGACGGGGATGTAGTTCATCGAACGGTAGCAGTGAGCAGGTTGAGCTTGACCTTCGGGAGTTCATCATTTCAGCAATGGTGCCGTCGCTGGACCACTGGGACACAAACGCGCAGACCCATTTCCTCGAGGATGATGCCGGTTGCCCAGGCATCGCCACCGATGTTGTAGTCACCAATGATGGCGACATCGTAAGGGGGTCGGTCGAAGTTAACGCCGTCACGCTTGTCGAGCACCCAGTCACGGATCGCGTCGTTGGCGATGTGGTGGCCAAGGATTGCGAAACACCGCGGAAACCTTCGCAACGAACCGGGACAACCGGCTTTTCGAGGGTGGCCGCTGCTTTTTGGAGACGGACCCGATGTCGTCACCGATCAGGCCGATCGGGCACTCGGACTGGACCGAGATTCCCTTGTGCAGCGGGAACAGCACTTCGATTTCTTCAATCAGCTTGGCGAGCTTCTTATTGCCGCCGAAGACGATGTCCTTCTCCTGGAAGTCGGAGGTGAAATTCATCGTGCCGAAGGTATCGACGCCGGTGGTACCGACGTAGTAGTTACGGCGACCGGCACGGGAATACTGACCGCAGCCGACAGGGCCGTGAGAGATGTGGATCATGTCCTTGATCGGACCCCAGACCACGCCCTTGGAGCCAGCGTAGGCACAACCACGAATGGTCATGACGCCCGGCAGGGACTTGCGGTTGGAAGTGATGCACTTCTTGGATTGTTCGACGGTAACGTCGTTGGTCGCAAGATGCTTGGCGCGGTCCTTCTTGGCTTTTTCCGGGTAAACCTCGAGCACCTCGGCGATGAGGGCATCGGTTTCTTCGCGAGACAGAGTTGTCATGTTTTCCTCTGACGCCGCCACCAATCTGTAACCGACGTACTGGTTGAAGGGTGGCGGACGCCGAAGCATCCACCGGTCTTGCGATGCTTAGGCGGCGGCAGCGGCAGCCAATTCGGCGGCGGTCTGGCCGACGATGGTTTCGTCTTCTGCTTCCATGATGCCGAATTCCATCAACAGGTCTTCCAGCTCTTCCATCTCGATCGGGGTCGGGATGACGAAGTTGGTGTTGTTGACGATCTTGTTGGCCAGCTGGCGATATTCATCAGCCTGCTGCTTCGGATCGTACTCAACCATGGTCATGCGGCGGATTTCAGCGTGCTGCACGGCGTTGTCACGCGGTACGAAGTGGATCAGCGGTCCCAAGGCGACCAGCCAGGGCCATGATCAGTTCGTCTTCGCGGTCGGTGTTGCGCGAGTTGCAGATCAGGCCTGCCAGACGGACGGAACCCGAGTTTGCATACTTCACGATACCCTTGGCGATGTTGTTCGCAGCGTACATGGCCATCATTTCGCCGGAGCAAACGATGTAGATTTCCTGAGCCTTGTTTTCACGAATCGGCATGGCAAGCCACCGCAAACCACGTCGCCAAGCACGTCGTAGAAAACGAAATCGAGGTCTTCGGTGTATGCGCCTTCTTCTTCAAGGAAGTTGATGGCGGTGATGACGCCACGACCGGCACAGCCAACGCCGGGTTCCGGGCCACCGGATTCAACGCACTTGACGCCGCCGAAACCGACGGAAAGGACGTCTTCCAGTTCGAGGTCTTCAACGAGCCGGCTTCGGCAGCCAGGTGCATAACGGTGGTCTGGGCCTTGCGGTGCGGGATCAGGCGGGTTGAGTCGGCTTTCGGGTCGCAGCCAACAATCATAACTTTCTTGCCGGATTCAGCGAGTGCAGCCACCAGATTCTGGGTGGTGGTGGACTTGCCGATACCGCCTTTGCCATAAATGGCGCATTGACGCAGTTTTGCCATGGTGTAATCTCCTTAATCTGTCAGTCGATTTGCGAAGGATTCATTGAGAGTCGCACCTCACCTTCTGCATGTAGTGTGCCAGGTCGATTGATAGACCATAATCCATTGATTATTAAATGAAACAGAAAATGAGGCGGTGATTGTCCGGGGCGGATACATCCGACAATATCCCTACGCTTTGTAGGGGGTGACGACAAAGAGTCGAGCGCAAGCGAGACAAAACTGCACTCAGGAGACGACAGTCTCCTTTCCAACTCATTGCGAGGCAGCCAAGGGCTTCAGGCCGGGGCAACTAATAAAGCGGCGTTGCCGCGCAATGCCCGCCTGCCGATCAATCGTTGCAACCTGCCAGCCGTCGTCCTCGGCGGCCTGATCTACCAGCAATCTCCCAGCCCCTTGTTGATTGATGGCGTCGCAGAACTGCACAGTGATCTCTTCCGGCGCCTCGCTGCCGCCTCGCCCGAAGCACGCGCCGATGTCTTTCGCGACTATGTGACAGTGCACTTCCAACTCGAGTGGCCCGAAGAAATGGGTTTTACCGGACGCAGGAAAAGTCGGGCCAAGGCCAACTACATCCGGATGATTCGCGGCTGGAGTTTCGATTCCGACAGCCGCGAAGGTGCGGTGCTCAAAGGCTGGGTCGAGTCACGCTTCGGCCTTATGCCGCGTTACCACAGCCAGCCGCTGCGCGACCCTTCCGGCGAAGGCTACCGGCACTATCAGGAAATGCGCTCGCACGGCCTGTACGGCACCAGCGCCCTTGAAGCCCAGCTCGACCTCCTATACACCTTCAGCCAGTACGAACTCGCCCAGCGCCATCAAGGCGCCCGGCACGTCACGCTCTACCGCGGCGTCAATCGCCTGGCCGACCATGAGGTGCTGGCCAAGGGGCAGGGCGGACGGCACGTCGTCCTGCTCAACAACCTCAATTCATTCACCTGCAGCCGCGAACGCGCCTGCGAATTCGGCGACTACATCCTCGAAGTCGAAATTCCGCTAGCCAAGATTTTCTTCCAATGCGGCCTGCTGCCCGGCGTGCTGCAGGGGGAGGATGAGTTCCTGGTCATCGGGGGCGTGGTCGATGTGACGTTGTCGACAATTTGATGCCCATTTTTAACGAGCGGTGTAAAAGACGTAGTCCGCTTGGTAGCTGACCTTCATTTCCTGGCCGATATTTCCACGGTCGCAATTCTGGCTGGGGGGGATGCCGCCAACCGTGTTCAGGCGCTGGATATAGGTCAAGTCAGCCATCACTCCATTGCCAGTGGCCTGATTGGCCTTGACCAGTTGCAACGGTAGATTGCCTGGTGTGGCGGGTGAGACGGCGACCTGCTTACCACTTACCTTGGAGCCATCTTTGCTCTCCCAGGTCGGGCCACCGTAATACTTGCCAACGTCCTTCTTACTGGCGTCCACCAGCGTCGCGGCGGGTGCGACGAAGGTCCAGGCATAGCTGCCCGCCTGGTCGCTCTTTTCGCGGCAGGCGTGGTTGCTCGCCGATACCGACCGCCCAAGAATTTCTGGACATGACGATCCGGCAACGCGAAAATGCTCAAGCGGGGGCTGGCCAAGGTGTCGGCACGGCTGCAGCGCCGCCTGAATTGTGGCCGATGAGAACAGGTGACGATGGCAGCCATGCCGCCTTTCCAGTTCCGCCGGGGAGGCAAAAGACGGTTCCCCGGGCCGCGACGGCTGGAAGGATGGCCGCGGGGGGTGGCCTGCCGAAACTCAACCAACGTTACGCCGGTCGCCGGATGATCCGCATATCGGGCCGTACCTGGGCAGTTCCCGGCACGGACCAATGGGCTTGATATCGAAGGGCTGCCGGTGCAACGAAACGGCTGTTCACCCTGTCGGCCCGGTGCTGCGCGATTGGCCTGCGCTGATGGAAATTTCGATCGAAGCCGATGGCCACCAACTGCAATGGCTGGTGCCCCGGGATTCCGACCTGAAGATGGCAACCGCTGATCCGCAAGCATTTCCCTGCAACTGAGGGGCTCGGATCAGGGCTGCACCGCCGGCCCCCGCGGCCCCCCCCCGGGGAATCCCCCCGGGCCCCCCGCCGGGGCGCCGGGGACCGCCCCCCCCCCCCCCCCCCCTTTCCCCCGGCCGGGGGCGCCGGGGGGGGGGCGCCGGGGCCCCCCCCCCCGGACGCGAAAAAGAGAGAAAATTTGTGCCCCGGGGGGCGCTATTTTTTTCCCGGGGGGCGCCCCCCCCCGCCCCCTCCCCCGCGGCGCGGGGGGGGGGGGTTTTTTTCCCTTTTTTTTTCCGGAGACCGACCTCCGATACCCTGGCCGGGCCGACGATGGTGGCTGATGGTGACATCCGTGTCCATCAGTGGCCAAACGCCAGGTCTCTGCTGGCAGCCAACCAGGAACCGGAGCGTTTCGACACCACGCTGAAAGAGATGCTTTCCGCTGGCCCACGGGGCGCGTGGACCACATCGCGCCGAGGCGCCTTGCGGAAACGGGGCGGGGGGGGGGGGGGGGGGGGGGCCGCCTGAACGTTTCGCCTGCGCCAGCTGAAGCTGGTCTATACGACGCGGCCCGCCCCTGATCGCAAGGATGGCGAATACACGGTTTAGGTGACGTTCTACATCAGTGACCGGTCATCGGCCGGTCATCGAGCCGGCAATGACCACAGCCCTTCAGGCGCCCCCCGGGGGGGGGCCTTTGTTTTTCAGCTGATCATCCCCATCGTCGCAATTTCCCGCAGCGAGGCTAGTTCCGCTGCCTCGAGCATCGGCGGGCTCGGCGTTTTGCACCGGCCCCGCTGCTTGCAGCTGCCCGGGGGCGCGGGGGCCGGGGGCGGCGGCCGCGGGGCGGGGGGGGGCGCGGGGGGGGGGGGGTGCAGCAAGTGTCGACACCGTCTTCGCCCATATTCTTCAATATCAAATAGATGGCCGCCGGGGCGCGCCCGGGGCCCGGCCCCCCCCCCGGGGGGGGGGGCCCCCCCCGCCCCCCCGGGCCGGCCCCCGCCCGGGGGGCGGCCCCAAACCCCGGGGGCGGCCCCCCCGCCGGCCCCCCGGCCCGCCGGGGGGGGCCCCACCCGGCCCCAACCAAACCGGGGCAGGGGCGGCCCCCCCCCCCCCGAGTTTTTCCCCCGCCGGGCCCCCCCCCCCCCCGGGCCCCCCGGCCCCCACAGCCACAACCCCCGGGGGGCAGGGGGGGTCCCTTCGGGGGGCTGGCGGGCCCGGGGCCCCCCGGGGGGCACCGGCCAACGGGGGGCAAGAACAACAAGCAGGCGGCGCGGGGCGGGGGCGGGGGGGGCGGCGCCCGGGGGGGGGGGGGGGGCGGGGGGGGGCGATGACCGGAGGGGGGGGGGGCCCGTCCGGCGGGGGGGCGGCACCGGGGGCGGGCGGGGTTTTTAAACCCGGGGGCGGGGGGGGCGGGGCCGGGGGTCGGCCGGGGGGGGGCCGGGGTGTCGCCAGGGTGGGGGGGGGGGGGCCGGGGGGGCGCGGGGAGGGGGAGGGGGGTTGGGAAAGGGGGGGGGGGGGGGGGGCCGGGGTTGGGGGGGGCCGCCCGCGGGGCCCAACGGGGGGGGGGGGGGGGGCCCGGGTTTCGGTCCGGGGGGGGGGCCGGGGGGGGGGCGGGATCGTTCGCCGGGGGGGCCGGGGGGCCTTGCCGGGGGGGGGTTGTCCGCCGCCGGGGGGCGGCCCGCCCGGTGGCAGGCAGGGCGGGGGCCCCTGGTGGGGGCTTGGGTTGTCTTGGGCCTCTTTTTTGCGGTTCAGCATGGTTTTTTCTTTTTTTTTTTTGCCATTTTTGATAGAACATGGCGAAGGCTGCAGAATCGATGCGGGTTCTGAACTATACCGTTGTGCCGGATTCGCCGACACTCTTGCAGACGCCAGCCCCCCACCCCCCCAACCACCCAACCCCCCCCCCCCCCCCCCCACCCCCCCCCCCTCCCCCCCCCCCCCCCCTCAGGGGGAACCCCCCCCCCCCCCCCCACCCCCCCCCCCCCCCCCCCCCCCCCCCCCCATTTCAATTTTGGCCGTTTTTCCGGTTGACCGTGGCAATCCCAGACGGCCCAAACCACAGGGTCGCTGACCACGCCGGCGGCAGCCAGACGCTCGATTTCTTCGGCTGACAGGCCAAGTGCGGCGAGGCGTTCGCGGGAGTGTTCGCCGAGCAGCGGGGGCGGGCTCTGGATGGCGCCGGGGGTGCGGGAGAGGCGGGGGGCCGGGGTGGGTTGGAGGACGCCGGCGACGTCGGCGAAGGCTTCGCGGGCGACGTTGTGCGGGTGTGACGGGGCGTCGGTCATGCTGAGGACGGGCCAGACGCAGTCGTCGGTGTCGTCGAACAGGGCCGTCCAGTGCGCGCGCGGTTCGGTCTTGAAAATGGCGGTAAGGCGGTCTTTCATGGCCGGCCAGGTCGTCGTGTCGTACTGCTTGCCACTGAAATCGGGGTCGCCGACGAGGCCGAGGCGTTCGACGAAGGTTTTGTAGAACTGGGGTTCGAGTGGGCAGACGCTGATCCATTCGCCGTCGGCGCACTGGTAAACATCGTAGAACGGCGCGCTCGAGTCGATGGCGCACTGGCCTTTCCATTCGCCCAGCGCTTCGAGATTGAACAGGCCGTGGGCGAGGAGGGCGGCGCCTTCGCTCATGGCGGCGTCGATGACCTGGCCTTTGCCCGAGCGTTGCGTTTCGATCAGGGCGCAGGCGATGCCCCAGGCCAGCATGAGGCCGCCGCCGCCCATGTCGCCGACCAGTGTCGGCGGCGCCCACGGTGCGCCGCCGTGATGGCGTCCGGTGTCGAGCACGCCGGCAATGGCCGCGTAGTTGGCGTCGTGCCCGGCACGCGGGGCGAGCGGGCCGGTCTGGCCCCAGCCGGTCATGCGGCCATAGATCAGGCGCGGGTTGAGGGCCAGACATTCGTCCGGGCCAAAGCCGAGGCGTTCCATGACGCCGGGGCGGAAGCCCTCGATCAGCACGTCGGCGCCTTCGATCAATTTGAAAACAAGCGCCTTGGCTTCCGGATGCTTGAGGTCGATGCACAGCGATTTCTTGCCGCGATTGGCCACCGCCTTGCGCCCGCCGCCGAACAGCTGCGAGGCGAAGGTGCCGCCGGCCCGTTCGAGCAGCGTGACTTCGGCGCCCATGTCGGCGAGCAGCATGCCGCAGAACGGCCCGGGGCCGATGCCGGCGAATTCGACGACCTTGATGCCGGCCAGCGGGCCGCGGGATGGGTTTTGAGTGTTGGTTGGCATGGTTTTGGCGCGAAGCTGATTTAGATGGAGGAAGAACATATCACTCAATGGGCATTGGCTGTCGTGTGGGGCAGTAGCGTTTTTCTCCTCCCCCTTCAAGGGGGAGGTCGGGTGGGGATCGTTCGGATTGCCTCTAGGTGTAGGTCGTCCCCCGAAAAACACTGTCGCAAACATGACAATCCGTTTCTGGTGCGCTCGGAAAGGCAGGCCAGATCACGAAGTGCTGTCAGGCGTGGAATTTGCTGAAGAGGGCTACACCCCTTTTCAGAGCATACAAAATGACCCCAGAACTGCGCGAAAAACTGCTGGCCGGCCTCAAGGATGGCAGCATCGTTCCCTACCTTGGCCCAGGCGTTTTGGCTGATGTGAAAAATGTAGCGACGGGCGCACCGATTCCGGCCGACAGCGATTCGCTGATCTACGCCATGAACGACGGCAAGCCGATGGCGCCCAAACTCATGTACGAATTCCCGCGTGCCGCCATGAACGTCGAACTCAAGCGTGGCCGCAGCGCCGTCACCAAATTCCTCAACCGCACCTACGGCGAAACCGCCTGGACGCGCGGCGCCGTGCATGAGTGGCTCAAGGGCATCGCCCCGCACTACGTCATCGACGTCAACCGCGACACGCAGTTGCAGGACTCCTACGCCGACGTCCCGCACAACCTGATCGTCGGCATCGCCCGCCTCGGCGGCACCGATTTCCGCTACAAGCTGTATTTCTGGGATGGCGTCGCCTACCAGAAGACCGAAGTCATCAACGCCGCCCTGCCCATCCTCTACAAGCCGATGGGCACGCCGAAGCCGGAGGCCAACTACATCGCCTCCGATGCCGATTACGTCGATTTCATCACCGAACTCATGGGCGGCTTCTCGATCCCGCCGGAAGTCAAGGAACTGCGCAAGGGCAAGCAATACCTGTTCATGGGCCTGCGCATGAACCGCGACACCGAGCGCATGGTGTTGTCCGATGTCATCTATGCCGCCGCCGAACCGGCCGGCTGGGCGCTGATCGCCAACCCGACCGACAAGGAACGCCGCTTCTGCAAGAAGCAGAAGCTCGAACTGATCGAAGCCGACGTCTTCGACCTGATCGGTGCCGCCATCGCTGCGTAAACCCCATTCAAACCTGTAAGGAAGAACCATGCTGCTTGATCGTTACGAACAATACTTTTTCAACTCCAACTTCAGGGAAGCAGCCAGCGACGCCGGCTGGGAAGGCTATCGCGGCGAGTTGGTCGTCATCGAAGGCGAAGTCGCCGACGACCAGGGCCGTCGCAAGCCGCCGGTCGCCCTCTTCAAGCAGGCCACCGTGCTCGCCCAGGGCGATGAGCTCAAGCTCATCTCCGGCTCGCTCGAAGAACTTCAGCACTGGCCGCACTTCATGGAAAAATTTGGCGTCGACATGACACCGGCGACCATCGCCGTGATGTTCACGGTCAACATTCCAAAGTCTTTCGTATCCACCATCAACGGCTGCACGGTCGTCTTCGTCTCGCTGACTGAAGGCCTCTGCTGGAACGAACTGATCGACCTTGCTGCACTGGACAAGGGTGACTTCAAGGGCAAGGGCCCGACCGACAAGATCGTCACGGTCTTCAATGCGCTGAAGGGCAACAAGTACAAGTACCCGGAAATGCCGGTCGACGAGGCGATGAAGACCACCAACAACGCCAAGCGCGAAGTGCACGGCGCCGTCTGATGGCTTGGGACGAATCCCGTCACGCGCTGGGAGTCCCCGAAATGGACGACACCCATCGCGAATTCGTCGAGCTTGCCTACGCTTTGCTCGTTGCCTCCGACGAGGATTTTCCGGGTGTGTTCGTGCGCCTGCACGAACACACCCGCCAGCATTTCGAGCACGAAGGCAAGCTCATGAAGTCTTGCCGCTTTCCTGCCATCGGCGAGCACAACAGCGAGCATCTTAGGGTGCTCGGTGAACTGGCCCACTTCGCGCGCGGAGTGGCGGCCGGCCGGTTGGGGGCAGCTCGTGAGTACGCCAGAAACCTGCCAGCGTGGTTCGCCACCCATCTGTCCACGATGGACTCGGCCTTGGCCGGGTGTTTGAAGAAAGCGTGATGGCGGATCGCATCGCACCCAGGTTTGCCGTCTGCACGAGTGCCGAACTGGCCGACGGCAAGTACCGCAAACTGACCCTGACTTTCGAAGGGCGGGATGAGGAATGCCTGCTCCTGCGCTTCGAAGGGCAGGTCTACGCCTACATCAACCTCTGCGTGCACATGCCGCGCCGGCTCGATGGCGAGGAGCCAAAGGTTTTCGACCACACCGGACGCTACCTGCGCTGCTCGATGCACGGCATCGTCTACACCACGCAAACCGGCGCCTCGGTCAGTGCCATGTGCGAAGGCGAACGGCTGCGGGCGGTGGATTGCTATGAGGATGGCGGGGAGGTTGGGATTGCTGATTTTCGGGTGAGTGCCGTTGTTGCCCCTGCCATTTAATCCTGCCACTCCCGGTTGAGTGGGGCAGACGTTCACCGGGAACGTAGCCTTCAGGTGCGGAATTGCGTTGTATTGGCCACCGAATCGTGTCGGTGTTGACTAGACAACATCATCACCCGCCCCAGGGGGGGCCCCCCCCTGCCCCCCCTTCCCCCAATCGCCAGGCTCGCCGCGTGGCTTGATGGTGCAGCTACGTCATCGAACTGTTATGCGACATAATGCTTGTGTGCTTGAGCTTGTCTTTGAGTTCCGGACATTACACAAGTGCCAATATAAAAGGCAATAAATGCTGTCCGATTAACTTTCCTCTTGACGAAAACTTACGTGAAAAAAACATTATTTATGTCCATTGCGTTTCTTGCTGTTACGTCCGCTCAAGCAGGACTTTTTGATGCGTTCAAAACCAAAGACAAGGATTATGATCACGACGTGATGGCGTGCTGGAACGCTGTAGTTGGCTCTATTTCTGAAAAGAACCGGAAAATGAAATATTTTGATATAGACCATCAGGGGCCAAACCCAAAAACAGGATACCGATCAGTATTTTTCCAGCATAAATATGGCGATAGTCGGGGCTGCATAATTGAGAGTCAATGGGTCAATTAATCGGCCAATGGGCATTATTGGGCCGTTGTGCTGGTGGCGCTTTTAAGTACGAATTGTTATGGGCAAACGTTGCAAAATATGGGTAACTCAGGTGCAGTAAGTCTTAAAAAGATAACGCAATCAGGCGGTACTATTATTTATAAAGTTCAGTCCAATAATTACCCAGCTAGATTTTTTTCACAAACCGACATTGATGACTACGGCTACCGGGTAAATAAGCGCAATTGCAGCGATAGCGACATACTCGTCACATTAAGAACAAAAGGAAATTTTAGATATGATTTTTACGGCTCTGATGACGTGAAAGCTGGCAGTTTCTACACAACTCACGATATATGTAAACAGCACCATGGTGCGAGATGATCCGTTCCTTTGCATCGTGGATTTTTCAGTGAATGGGGTAAGCGACGGCAACATGAAGTGCTGTCGGTAAGGCTAAAAGATTGTTCTTGGCACCCATCCTAAGCGCTGAGATCAGGTTCTGGTTACAGCTTGTTCGTCGAACAGTGCCCGGTATTTCCGAATTGTGGCTTATTGGCTCCAGAGCCAATGGTTCTCCCCGACCTGATTCAGACTGGGATTTCTTAGCGTTTGCGAATCCAACTGTTCTTGCGGTGCTCCAAGCCGAAACAACACTTCACAGGCACGATGTTGATTTTCTGGTTGTAGTTGATGGTGATAATTTTCAGTCAGCTTGGGGAGAATTTAAGTCCGGGAGCTTAACTAGGTGGCATTGGGTTAAGCTAGGGCGAGCGTTGGCAACCTATCAGGGCGAAAAATTGGAATCGACCCCGGTAGACCCCTATGAAGATTCTCCGTACGACATGTCGTCGTTGAGCACACCTACCACGTCAACGTGTAATGCCTACAGAGTTTTACCGGATAGGATATGAATACTGCCGGTCATAGGAGTCATCTCTAAAACTCATCACTCAAAAATTTGATGGCAAGCATACGCATCGGAGCTACAAGGTCGCGGGACTTTTCAACATCGTAGGCAGACATCAGGCCCGCCTTAGCTGCAGAGGCATACAGGGGTCTTTGAATATTTTCATAAAGCGGAGCATACGGCTGGCACCGTCTCGGTAAGAGTTGGTGAAATAGGTCTCAAGGGCCCGCATCATGACTTTGTCCGACAGTTTTAAGATATCTGCGCCGCCATTAGCAAAACCGAAGTTTCCTGAATGACCTGGAGATTATCTGATGCCGGATCTCCCAATCAATCAACAATCATACGGACATCAGAGCCGGGGCCCGCTTTCGGTTGTGAAATCTGGCAGAGGACTTGCTCTTTCGTGTGTCATCTGATTTACAACGAACAGCAGATCAATGAAGAACGGACCCCCGTGGAAGTTCCATTGTCTCTGTGCCGAGCTTGTCGGGCGACAGATATTTTCTGACCATCGTCCATGAGAAACGATGGTCAACTCGAGTGAGATTCCGTCTTCAAGCTTCCGCCGTCAGCTTTTCCAGCAACAGCGGTTTGACCTGCGCCAGCCAGGTGGTGATGCGCTCGTCGGTGAACATGCCTTGCGTGCGCTGGTCGATGAGCAGGCCGATGAAACGGCCATCGACTTCGGCGGCGGAGTGTTCGTAGGTGTAGCCGTCGGTTGGCCAGTCGCCGACGATTTCGGCGCCCCAGCCTTTGAATTTCTCGACCAGCGCGAACAGCGAGCTGCAGAAGCGGTCGGCGTAGCGTTCCTGGGCGCCGAGGCCGAAGAAGGCGATGCGCTTGCCGCTGAAGTCCACATCGGCCGGGAGCAGGGCGAGGAATTCCTCCCAGTTTGGCTCGAAGCAGCCGGATGAGGCTCCCTTGCCGGGGATTTCGCCGATGCCGTAGCTCGGCGTGCCGAGGATCAGCGCGTCGTACTTGAGCATGTCGTCCGGGGTGATGCGGTTGACGTTGACCGGCTTGTCGCAGACGTCGTCGCCGAGCTGTTTCTGCATTTTCTTGGCGATCAGGCGGGTGGTGCCGGTTTCGGTGCCAAAAAACATTCCGATTTTATTCATGGTTTTTCCTGTTTGAGGTTGGGGGGGGGGGGGTAACCGCCCCCCCGCGGGGGGGGGGAGGTTTGTGCGGCGCGGACTTGGCACGGCCGTTGCGAAGATGGGTAAAAGCAGGCTGCCGACGTCGACTTTGCGACAGGGCAGCAGACCCAACCCCAACGGAGTTCGCCATGAGCGCCACTACCATTGATTGCAAGGGACAGATCGTCAGCATGGGCGACAAGGTCCGCGTTCTCGAAGTCAGCGTCGATCCCGATCTCGATGAGGACGATCTGGATATGTTCCGGGACATGGTCGGCGCCGTCTGCGCCATCGAGCGCATCGATGCGGAAGGCGCGGCCTGGGTGGCGCTGTGGTGGAACGGTGACGAAGGCACCGTCCTGACCCAGGTTGGGCTGGCGCCGCGGCAGATGGAGAGGGTGGCGGCCTGAGTTGCCTTTAGTAACCCGGCGCAACGGGCTTTAAGGGTTGAAAACTCATTCGTCGATTTCCGCCGCGCTGTAGTTCTTCAGCCGCTTCTCGGCCGAGACGCCGAGAACCTTGAGCAGCCAGGGTGGCGGCGATTCGACCATGGCCACCTGGAAGGGCTGGAGGATGTCGAGCGCCGGCCCGCCGTCGGGAATCTTGATCGGGTAGATGTCGGCGCGGATGACTTTGGCGGCAGCCGGCCCACCAATCGAGACGACGTAGCAGACGTGACAATCGCCGATCAGCCTGGCGCGCCAGAGGTTCTTGTCCTCGGCAAACTCGGCGTCCATGGTGTCGCGGATATCGACGAGCCGGATTTCGGTCGGCGACACCTGATAAACCAGGAAGCGCAGGCAGGAGCCGAAGTGGCCGGAGAGCAGGTCGCCCTTGTCGGAGGCGATGGCGACGCGCACCGAGCCGGGCATTTCGCCGTCTTCATAGGCCTCGATCTTGGGGAGCGAATCGTCGCCCTGGGTTTCGCCCCACATGATGCGTACGGCCAGTTTCATGGCCTCAAGGCCGATGCCGATATCCTCGCCATCTTCCTCGCCGTCGGCGCTGGCAAAGCCGGTCTTGAGCATGGTCACCGTCGTCTGGCGCAGCTTTTCCTCGTCGATGTCCTCGCCAAGGCGGCGTTGCAGCAGTTCGATCAGCGCCGGCAGGCGGACGTTGGGCATGGCCCGTGAGGCCAGCGCGATGCGCAGCGCGGCTTCGCGGGTAATCGGAGGTTTTCTCGCTTCTTCCATGGGATTCTCCGTTCTTGCTTGGGGTTGGGGTGTTTTGTGTGATTGTTCCAATTCCCTTGCAGAGATGGTGCCAGCCGGCCAATATCGGCTAACTGCCTGATTTCACGCGGGCATGGGGCTTGCTGAAGTCCACCCAACGCCAAGGAAAACCCATCATCGTGTCGGATACCTCACAAGAAGTCGTACGCGCCTACCACGCGCGCACCAAGCATCGTTTCGAAGCCTATGCCGAAGGCCCCGGCCAACTGGACTGGGACGCCCAGCCGGCGGCTTTCCGCCACTATCCGGGGGCACCGGTGTTCGAATTGCCGCTGGCGGCGGACAGTTTTGAGCGTTGCTACGGTCAACTGGAAAAAAAGCCCAAAAATGAAATCGCCCCGGACCTCGACAGCCTCGGCGCGCTGCTCGAACTGTCCTTCGGGCTGTCGGCGTGGAAGACCTGGGGGCCGAGCCGCTGGGCGCTGCGTTGCAACCCGTCGTCGGGCAACCTGCATCCGGTCGAAGCCTGGGTGCTGAGCGCCGGCCTGCCCGGTGTCGGCGCTGGCGTGCAGCACTATGACCCGGAACAACACGCCCTCGAAGGCCGCGCCTTGACCGCGCCGGTGGCCGGTGAGGCATGGCTGGCCATCGGCCTGAGCAGCGTCATGTGGCGCGAAGCGTGGAAGTACGGCGAACGCGCCTTCCGCTACTGCCAGCTCGACATCGGCCACGCCGTCGGCGCCCTGGCCACTGCCGCCGCGCTGCTCGGTTGGGAAGTTGTGCCAATTGGCGCCACGGCCGAAGCGCTGAAGCATTGCCTCGGGCTGGACCGGCCAGACGATTTTCCGCCCTCGCGCTACGCCTTCACCGAAACCGAAGAGCCGGAAATCCTGCTCGCCATTCGCGCGCCTGGGCTGGCTATGCCGCCGTCGGCCGAAGCGCTGGCCGCCTGGCTCGATGGCGCCGCCTGGCAGGGCAAACCGACGCGCATCGACCCGTCACCGGGCTACCGCTGGCCGGCCATCGATCAGGTCGCCGCGGCTAGCCGCGAGGCGCTCAGCGCGCCGGAATCCTTTGATTTCGCGCCGCTGCCACCGCTCGTCCCGCACCCGACAACAACCGGCGCAGCCCAGATCATCCGCCAGCGCCGCAGCGGCCAGCGTTTCGATCCGCACTACGCGCTGTTGAGGCCCGCCTTCTACCGCATGCTCGACGCCGTGCTGCCCCGGCCGCATTTGCCTTGGCTTGCCCAGACCACGCCGCCGCGCATCCACCTGCTGCTCTTCGTTCTGCGCGTCGACGGCCTGCCCAGCGGCCTCTACCTGCTGCCGCGCACGCCGGCCGCCTTCACCGCATTGCCCGCGGCCCTGCTGCCCACTGACGAACGCTTCGCCACTCGCCGTCCAGTCAGCGATTTCGACCCCGAATGCCCGCCGCACCTCGGACTAATCCAGCTCGCCGAAATGGGCCTGCAGGAAATGCAGCGCCTGGCCCGCTCGTTGTCCTGCCATCAGGATATCGCCTCGACCAGCGCCTTCTCGCTCGGCATGCTCGGCGAATTTGAGGCGGCCACCGCCACCGGCCACGGCTACCGCGAACTGCTGCGCGAAGCCGGGCTGGTCGGTCAGGTGCTTTACCTCGAAGCCGAAGCCGCCGAAGTGCGCGGCACCGGCATCGGCTGCTTCTTCGACGACCCGGTGCATCAGCTCGTCGGCCTCTCCGGCCCGCGTTACCAGAGCGTCTATCACTTCACGGTCGGTACGCCGGTCACCGATGACCGTATCGAAACCGGCCCGCCTTACCCCCAACGACTAGAGAAACCATGACCCCCCAACTTTCCGCCTTCCTCACCGAACACGGCTTTCAATCCAACGATATCAACGCCCCGCAAGCCGACGGCCGCTTCACGCCGCTCATGCGCGCCGCCAAACTCGGCCGGCTCGACATCGTCGATGAACTGCTGGCGCTGGGCGTCGACCTCAATGCCCTCAACGCCGACGGCTGCAATGCCCTGTGGCTGGCCTGCTACAACGGCAGCCACGAACTGATCGAGCGCCTGATCGCCGCCGGCGTCAATATCGACCAGCAAAACGGCAACGGTGCCAGCGCCCTGATGTATGTCTCGTCAAACAGCAAGCCCGACCTCGTCAAACTGCTGCTGGAAAAGGGCGCCAACCCGAAACTCAAGAATTTCGACGACTCGACGGCGCTCGACCTGGCGGCTTCGCTGGAATGTCTGAAGCTGTTGCGCAAGGCGGCTTGAGGGGGCAAGCGACAGATTGAAAGAAAACCACGGTAGACTTGCAGCCGGAATATTCAAAATTTAGGCGTTTCAGCCAGGAGTCGGTCATGCAGCAACTATCAGCCCACGGGCAGCAATTCATTCAGGATCTGGCGCAGCGCTACGGCGTCAGCACCGATGCGGCGATCACCATGCTCTACGCGGTGATGAACGGCAACGGGACGATGGCGCAGTTCAGCCATCCCGAACTCGGTGGGTCCGGCCAATGGATGCAGGGCGGCATGACCATGGTCGGCGACATGTTCAACTACGGGCTTAAATCCAAGGTTGATGGTCTGTGCGTCGAGATTTCCAACCAGATCATGAACCAGCCGGGCTATTTTCAGCCGGCTCAGTCGCAGTTCCAGTCGTCGGGCAACACTTCCGGCGGCAACCTGTTCGTCTCGGCTGCAGCGGCCGGGCAGTGGTGGCCGGGCGATCTCGGTTCGCCGTCGTCTACGGGCGGGCAGAACAATGTTCGATACGCCGTTTTCCCCGGCTCGCGCCGTCTGGTTGTCGATATCGGCGGGCAGGTCACGGTTTACGACACGCTGGACAACCAGATCGGTGGCGTTTCGCAGCAGCAGGGCGGCAATGATTCGATGACGTTCAGCAGCCAGTACGGGACGATTACCGTGAACAGCCTGCCGGTGCTCAGCATCAACGGCTATCAACCACAGCAACAGCCACAGCAGAACTTCATGGCGCCGCCGGTCCAGCAGTTCAATGAGCCGCCGGCTTATCAGGCGCCGTCGGCGCAGGAAGGCGATGTTTTTGCCAAGATCGAGCGACTGGCCGATCTGTTCAAGAAAGGCATCCTGACCGAGCAGGAGTTCTCGAACAAGAAAATGGAGTTGCTCAACCAGCTTTGAGGCGTGCGCTCATTTGAAAATTGAGCCATTTTGCCGGTTGACCGTGGCAGTGACCGGCGAGCCTCGCCTATTGAGGCTTGGCTGTTGATCGTTTGCCGAACAAGTCTTCGGCGTCATCAACGATCAGGATGGTGTTGCTGGACGTTGCAGCAGCCAGGACCTTGTCCAGATTCTTCTCGGTTTCCACCCGGTATTTCGACGGTTGTCCGGCAATTTGAGCGGCCATGATTTTTCCGGCGAGGGAGAGGGCGCGGGTTTTGGCTTTTTTCATCGTGGGCATTTCAAAATTGGCTGAAATTTCCGGTTGACCGTGGCAGCGGCTGAAAAGGCGCTCAGTGCAGGGGGGCTTGCAGAAATTCCATCAACCTGCCGGATGGCAAGGGCCGGCTGAAGTAATAGCCCTGCATTTCGTTGCAGCCGAGTTGCTTGAGGATGGTGACCTGCTGCTCGGTCTCGACCCCTTCGACGGTGACGCTGAGATTGAAATTATTGGCAATCCCGACAATGGCCTGGATGATGGCAAATGAGTCGTTCGAGGTTCTCAGGTCGCGCACGAATGACTGGTCGATCTTGATCCGGCTGACGGAAAAGCGCCGCAGGTAGCTGAGCGACGAATAGCGGGTGCCGAAATCGTCGATCGAAATATGGACGCCGGTGCTGCGCAGATGCTTGACCCGCGCGACGATGTTTTCGGCGTCCTTCATGAGCAGGCTTTCCGTGATTTCGATCTCGAGCGATTCGGGTGAAATGCTGAATTCGTCGAGCGGAATTCGTATTCGATCAAGGAGGTCGATGCGATCGAACTCCCTGGCCGACAGATTGACGCCCAGTCTGAGGTCGCCGAATCCTTGCTGCTTGAGGTGCGCCAACTGGGCACAGGCTTCGCGCAGCACCCAGTCGCTGATGTTGATGATCATGCCGGTTTCTTCGGCAATCGGGATGAAGACATCCGGACCGATCATGCCGGCGCTTGGATGGTGCCAGCGAATAAGGGCTTCAACCCCGACCACCGTGCCTGTGGCGGCATTGATCTGCGGCTGGAAGTGCAATTCGAACTGATCGCCTGCCTCGACCGCCTTGCGCAGGTCGTTTTCCAGGGACAGGCGATCGAGGTGGGCAGTGTGCATATCCGGTTGAAAAGCCAGAGCACCGTTTTTCCCATGCGCCTTGACCTGGTACATCGCCATGTCGGCACAGCGAATGAGATCTTCAGCTGTGAGGCTGTTGTCCGGGTAGAGGGCGATGCCGATACTCGTTGTCGCCAAAAACTGGGTTTCGCCAAGCAAGAAAGGCTTGCGCAGTTCCGTGAGGATCTTTTCTGCGACGACAACGGCGTCTTCCATATTGTTGATGCTCGGCAGCAAGGCCGTAAATTCATCGCCTCCTTGCCTTGCCAGGGTGTCTCCCGTGCGCAAACAGCTGCGAACACGGGCAGCAAATTTGCGGAGCAATTGATCACCGACCTGATGGCCATAGGTGTCATTGACCAGCTTGAATCGATCAATGTCGAGAAACATGACGGCCAGTTTTTCCTTGCGCCGCATGGCTTGCGCCATGGCCATCTCGAGCCGGTCCACGAACAGGATGCGATTGGGCAGCTTGGTCAGCAGATCGTGAAATGCCTGGAAGGTGATCGTTTGCTCGGCTTTCTTGCGCTCCGAAATGTCGCGGGCGACCCCTGAGGTGCCAAGGAAGGTGTCTGGCGACCCGCCAGGGCCCGCTGCGTACACGCCTTGCGAGCTGAGGATGGCGGTCATGACGGTGACGCTTCCGGCGCGTGGCGTGGTGGGCTTAGGCTTGAAGCGGACTTCGAGGTTGCTCGTGGCACGCTCGCCGACGCGCCTTTCGTTGAACGCATACTGGACATGTTCATGATCACGCGGATCGACGACCACCCGGTAGCTTTGCCCGAGCAGTTCTTCCTGCAGGTAGCCCAAAAGGGTGCTGGCACGCCCGTTGATGAAGGTAAAGCGGCCGTCGCGATCGAGTGTGAAAATGAGGTCCGGTGACTGTTCGACCAGGAATCGGTGCAGTCGCTCGGAATGCCGGAGCTGCGCCGAGACGACGGCCAGTTCCTGATCGCGGAGTCGATTGGCCAGAGCCCGGTTGGCGGCCATGATCATGTCGTTCGGATCGCAATCCTTGCGCAGGAACTCGAAGGCACGGTGGCGCAAGGCGTGAATGGCCGAATTGATCGACTTGTCGGCACTGAACACGATGACGGATGTCTCGATCCTGTGCGCGGTCATCCATTCCATGATTTCGAGGCCGGAGATGTCCGGCAGCCGCAAATCCAGAATGACCAGATCGATGTTTCCCACCTTGAGCTGGGTAATGGCCTCTTGCCCTGTACTCGCCTCGCTGATCGAACGCTGATCACCGGCGAGCAATTGGCTGTATGCCTGCCGAAAATGGGGCTCGTCGTCGACGATCAGGATGTTTTGATGCACCTGAATTCCCGGCACCTTCGCCAATTCGTAGAGGGCGGTGATGGCGTTCATGCGCTGTTGCCCGGCGTGGCTGATCGGTTTTTGGGAATCAGCAATGCGATGCTGGTGCCGACGCCGATCTGGCTGCGGCAGGTGATCAGTATCCCTTCCTGCCTGGCCAGACTGCCGATGACGGACAGGCCGATGCCCCGTTGTGACGTGTCGGAGATCGGCTTCGGTCGATAGATCGCCTGCATGGTCTCCTCGGACATGCCCGGCCCGTTGTCATCGACCCGTAACTGCACGTAGCTGGCGCCATCGTGAATGATGTTGTCGCTGACCGATATCTTGACGAGCTTGCCCTCGACGAGCGCTTCCGATGCGTTCTTCCAGAGGTTGAGAACGATCTGCTTGAGGTTGTCGCGGTTGATACGGACCGGCAGTTCAAGCTTGGGCAGCGCGGTTTCAATGCGTATTCCCCTGGCGCCGAACAAGGTGTCGGCATAGAGCAAGAGGAAGTCGTTGAGGACGCTGACGAGATCGATGCTGCGGGTGTCCTGGGTGGATTTGATCGACTGCGTCATGTGGCCGACGATGTTGGCGACACGATCGATTTCCTCGGTCAGTACGGCGAGTTCCTGGCGAACGCCATCTTCCGGCAGCTTCCGTTCGAGAATGCTCAGGTAACTCTTGATGATGCCCAGCGGGTTGCCGGCCTCATGCACGATCTGGCGCGCCTGACGGGTGAATTGCTGGGTCAGTTCTGCCTCGACCTGCAGGCGGTGCTGGTTTGCTTCAAAGACCGCATCAAGGCTGATTGCGGCGATCTTGCCGAAGTTGGCCAGCCACGGAATCCGGCGCTGCAGTCGACCGTGCTGTTTTTCGGAGAGGCCGCAGACAATCACGCCAATGACGCGATTGCGCGCCAAGCATGGGGATGCAGAGCAGACCATCGGCGGACAGGGCGCGGGCGAGTTGCAGGTCGAGCAAGGCAAGCGGTTCGGCCTGATCAAACGTTGTCCGCACCTGGCGCCCGGTGACGGCGGCTGCAGCCAGCGAGCGGGAGCCGCTCAGCGGGATTGCAAGCTGCCGGAATAGCTCCGGTTGGGCGCCGACCTTTTCGCCGGAAATCGTATCGCCCTTGTCGTTGGCCAGCAGAATGGCGACTTTCGGCAGGTCGAAGAGGATGCGGGCGGACTCTCTCAAGGCAAGCAGGACTTCCGTGTCGCTGCCAAGATGGAAGAGATCCTGCTGCAATGGCTGGAGAAGTGCCATGCCACCGACCAGCGTTGCCAGATCGTCGTCGGCTGCACTGGCCGGTTCGGGCAAGCTTGATGCAGGAACCGGTGCCGCCGTGCGGCGGTTGGGGAAATCGTCGGCGATGGTGATGCCGAGCGCTTCGGCAATCTGTCGGGCGCGCTGGATCGCCCGTTCCCGAACGGCCAGCAGTGCCGACATCTCGAGTTTCGGGTTGCTGCGATTGATGACCATGCCCAGTTCGGGCGAGTTGTCGGGTGTCACGCTCAGCGCCTGGGCGATCCAGACGATTTGCGGCAATGCGGTGGCTGTGACGATCTCGGTTGCCGCTGTGTGATGGAAGGCGACACCGTCGGCCAGCACCGAATCAAGGCCCCAGTGGTCGATGAGCCAGCCACCCACATCGGCATGCGTCGTGCCGAACAGTTGCAACTCTTCGCTCTGCAGCTTCGGGTTCTCAAGCGAATTGGCCAAAAAACGATGATACGGGTCACCAATGGCCGAGAGCAGGATCAATTCGCCGATGTCGTGCAACAACCCCGAGAGGTAGGCTTCATCGGGATGCGGATATTCCGCCAGCTCGGCTATGCCTCGCGCCATTTCACCGACCAGCAGCGAGTGACTCCAGTAGTCGGCGACATTGAATTTGTCGAGGTTGGCGTTGCGGTCGAAAAGTTTCTGGATGGAAAGGCAGGTTGCCAGCGAACGCACGAGGCGTGTGCCCAGTGCGATCAGGCAGGTTTCCAGATTTTTGAGTTCACGTCCCCGGCGTAATGCGGGCGAATTGGCGACACTCAGTATGCGGCTGGCCAGGCCGGGGTCTTGTTCGACGATGGTGGCAAGTTCTCCCATCGTTGCCTGCTCATCCTCGACGGTCCGAACAAGTCGTAACAATATCTCTGGCGGGGAGGGTATCCGCGCGATATCAATGGCTTCGAGAACCGAGTTGGGAAGACTGCGCATGGAATAGACGAATTCAATATTGGCGAATAAGCAGCACTGGTGCCAGAGACGACAATTTGCAATAGCTAATCGACGCTAATTGTAATTTACACAGTTCGTGAGATGTAAATGTGAAATGTTTGAAATATTTTTTGACAGTGTATAAATGCCGGCCAAGCCAGCAAATGCAATATAAATAACGGAGTGAGCCAAATCGTGTTCGATACGCGATTTCGGGCGGGCGAAAATTCAAAATCTGCCCTGATTTCCCGGTTGACCGTGGCATTGCCGGCTGCCGGCGAAAAGGTAATCGGCCGGGATGAATACTCCCGGCCGACCACTGGTGCTGGTTTAGCTGCGCTGTGCCAGCGGCGTGACATCCCGCTTGGCGGCGCCCATGTACAACTGACGCGGACGACCGATCTTGTATTCCGGATCGGTGATCATTTCTTCCCACTGCGTCATCCAGCCAACCGTACGGGCCAGCGCAAAGATGCAGGTGAACATTTCGGTCGGGATGCCGATCGCCTTCTGGACGATGCCCGAGTAGAAGTCGACGTTCGGGTAGAGCTTCTTCTCGACAAAGTACGGATCTTCCAGGGCGATGCGCTCGAGTTCCATGGCCAGCTTGAACAGACGGTCGTTTTCGAGACCGAGTTCGGTCAGCACTTCGTTGCAGACCTTGCGCATGAGCGTGGCACGCGGGTCGAAGTTCTTGTAGACACGGTGACCGAAGCCCATGAGCTTGAACGAATCGTTCTTGTCCTTGGCGCGCGCGATGAATTCGGGAACGCGCGAGACGTCGCCGATTTCTTCAAGCATCTGCAGACAGGCTTCATTGGCACCACCGTGCGCCGGGCCCCACAGACAGGCGATGCCGGCAGCAATGCAGGCGAACGGGTTGGCACCGGACGAGCCGGCCAGACGGACGGTCGAGGTCGAGGCGTTCTGCTCGTGATCGGCGTGCAGGGTGAAGATGGTGTCCATGGCGCGAACCAGAACCGGGTTTGGTACATATTTTTCACACGGATTGCCGAACATCATGCGCATGAAGTTGGCGGTGTAGCCGAGTTCATTGTCGGGATGCATGAAGGGCATGCCCGTATTGTATTTGTAGGCCATGGCGACGATGGTCGGCATCTTGGCGACGAGATGGATGAAATTCGTGTTGCGATGCTCGGCATCGGCGAAGTCCATCGCGTCGTGATAGAAGGCCGACAGCGCACCAACGACGCCGGTCATGACGGCCATCGGATGGGCGTCGCGGCGGAAACCGGAGAAGAATTTGGCGAGCTGCTCATGCACCATCGTGTGCTGTGTGACAGCCTTTTCGAACGCGGCTTTCTGCTGGGCGTTCGGCAGTTCGCCGTTCTTCAGCAAATAGGTCACTTCAAGGAAATTGCAGTTTTCGGCAAGTTGCTCGATGGGGTAGCCACGATAAAGCAGCTGGCCGACGTCGCCGTCGATGAAGGTGATTTTCGACTTGCAGCTCGCCGTGGAAAGGAAGCCGGAGTCGTAGGTGAATAAACCCGTTTTGGCGCCCAAGGTACGAATGTCGACACAGTCGTTGCCGTGGACCGGTGTCATGATCGAAAAATCGACCGGAGTGAGGCCGTCAATGCTCAGTGTTGCCTTGCGTTCGATTGTCATCTAATTACCCCCTTTGAAATTTTGTGTGTGCTGTCTGCAATGAAAGCTGGTGGAGCATACAGAAATGCCAGCAATTTTCCTTGATCTGTCGATGAATCAAGCAATAGACATGCCGTGGCCGGCAAGAAAGTCAGGATGCGGCAAGTCCGCTGGTGGGCGGGAAGTCTCCAGACTGGGGCGCGCCAGCTTATATTCTGGCGGCACCAAACTGACGCCGGATTTCAGGCAGCGCTCAGTTTTGGTGCGGCGTGGTCATGGGTGGCGGGGGAGCGCGAGCAGCGCTCGGGCCTGAGCCGGGCACTGTGTCGCAATGTTTTCGTCGATTGCCTTGAGCCAGCGCTTTGGAATGCTGTCCAGTCCGTAGTAGGCGCCGGCCAGCATGCCGGCGATGGCACCCGTCGTGTCGGCATCGCCGCCGCGATTGACGACGTCGATCAGGCAGTCCTCAAAGGTCTCGGTAGCAAAAAAAGACTGGAAGACGGCTTGCATGGTGTCGACGACATAACCGCTTGGATTTTCGCGCCGGCGTTTGTCGTACGCAAAAACCGGAAATTCGCTGACCAGCTTTTGGGCGCGTTCGCGTTCGACCAGGACGGGATCTTTACCGGCGAGAAAGTCCTGAACCATCAGGATCAGTGTTTCGCAGGCGGCATCGGACAGTGCACTGTTGTGTGTGACATGCGCCTGGGCCCGATTTGCAGAAATGACCGAATTTTCCGGTTGACCGTAGCAGGCCAGCGCAACGGGCAGCACGCGCATGGCGGCACCATTGCCGGCGTCGTGCTCGGAGGCGGGCGCTTCGGGCTTGCCTGTCGTGCGAAAAGCGATCAGGTTGCGGCGCACGGTATTGCCGATATCGACGGGCTTGGCTCGCATCCAGGCATCAAAGGCTTCGGCTGCGGCCAAGGCATCAACGCACCCGCGGGCGATGATGGATTCGCCCAGCGCCAGCGACATGGTCGTGTCGTCGGTGACCTTGCCGGCCTTCAGGCGCAGCCAGCCGCCGCCGGTGATCTCGCTGTGCAGGCCAATCTGGTGGCGGATTTCATTCGGGGTCAGGAACTCGACCGTGGCGCCCAGTGCATCGCCGATGGCCAGGCCCAGGTAGGCAGCCACGCCACGCGCGATATGCGGCGCTTCGGAAGGTCCGGCGCGTCGGCGCACGGGGGCGTTTCTGGCAATCAGGTCTCCGGTCCAAAACATTGTGCGTAATCCTTGCAAACACCACACGAGGGAGCGGGGCAGACGTAGATGCCTTCGCGCGAACATACCTGACGGTAGAGGAATTTCTTCCACTTCATGTCGCCGGTATTATCGCGGGCAAGCCCCGGAAAGTTAAGCCACATCAGCCGGGATAGTTCATCCCGATTGGCCAGACCCAGATCCTGCCAGAGATGATCGCGGCCGGCGCAGGCGGTGGCAATGATGTCGGCGATCCATAGTTCGGAGTCGCGCTCGCCGGCACGATGGTCGAGCAGCAGCTTTTGCAGGTCTTCCCATTCCGGAATGGCTTCAACCTGCGCATCTTTCGCCACCGTTTCAAAGAACGGGAAATAGTCGTCAAGCATATCCGCGTAGTGGCCATCGCCGACGCCGAGGTGGAAGGGCAGGCAGCCATGACCTGCGGCGTGGCCGGCAATCATGCTGGCCAGAAGTGAACGGTTCGGGTCATCGGCGAAGCGTGCTGCCGCCGGCGTTGCCAGCAACTCGGCAAGCAGCGTTGCGCGGATGGGCAGGCGATCCGGACCGTTCATTTCGGGCTGGCTTACTTGCTCGGGTACTCGACGAGGATGTCCTCGTCGCGGACGATCATCTGGCAGGCCAGGCGCCACTGGGTCGGCGGAATGTCGTCGACGTACATCTGTTCGATCTGGGCCTTGGTGATGTGGCCGAGTTCGGTCAGCGCAGCGACTTCGCGGACGTTGAGCGGGCCGCCCATCGGGGCGCGTTTGCCGTCAACCGACGAGACCTTGACCAGACAGGTGCCGCAGTTGCCTTCCTGGCAGCCGAAGTCGATCGGGATGTGATGTTCCTTGGCCAGCGAAAGGATGGTCTGGGTGTGGCTGCCGGCGACGGCGTAAACCGTCTTGTCCTTGTGCATGGGGCTGGTGAAGGTGATGAGGGCCATTTTCTAAGTTCTCCTGATAAGGGGTGATTTGAATTTCTCTGTTTGGGTTGGGTGATTGCTTTTAATCTTGTTCGTGCGGGCTGGCGTTCAGGCGGGTTTCACCACGATTTCGCCGCCGATGATCTGTGCCTGGCAGGCCAGCCGATGATTGCGCGGGGCCATGTTGTCTTTCAGTACCTGGTCTTCAAGAATGCTCGGCGGGGCGAGGAATTCGCCGCCGGAGATGACCTTGGTCAGGCAGGTGCAGCACTCGCCTTCGCGGCAGCCGTAGGTAATGCCGGCGCCGACCTTTTCGGATACTTCAATCAGTCGGGTGCCGGCCGGTACGGTGACCGAGACGCCGATATCCTGAAATGTGACTTTTGCTTTTGGCATAGTTTTTCTCCCTGGTTGTTATGCGAGCGCTGCCATGTCGATCTCGCGGTGCTCGACCCGGCCCGTCAGGTGACGGGCCAGTTGTTCGCCGAGATCGCGGCAGGCGTCGAGTTCGCCGGCATCCGGCACGAGCTTGATACGGAGTCCTTCGACCGGGACGCGCAGCTTGAGGCCGCGCAGGCGGTCCTCGATAAGCCTCACCGCCTCGCCACTCCAGCCATAGGAGCCGAAGGCAGCACCCAGCTTGCCCTTGACGTTCACCGTGGTCAGCGACGACAGCACATCCCAGATTGGCTTGACGGCATCGGCGTTGATCGTCGGGCTGCCGAAGGCCAGGCCATCGGCTTCCTCGATGAGGTCGGTGAAGATGCCCGACTCGCCGCCTTCAAGGTCATACAGCGATACGCGCACGCCGCCGATGGATTCGGCGCCGGCCGCGAGCGATTCGGCCATGCGCCGGGTGTTGCCGTAGGCCGAGATGTAGAAGACGACCAGGGTCTTTTCGCTGCGCGCTTCGTTGAACAGCCTCGGTGTGGCCAGTTCGCGGTAGCGATGCACGTAGTCGCGCGGCGCGTGGCGCAGGATGGGGCCGTGCGCCGGGGCGATCAGGTTGAGTTCCAGCGGTTCAATCAGCGCGATGGCATCAAGCACATACTCGCGGAAGGGCCGCATGATGTGGGCGTAGTAGTACTCGAACGAGAAGCGGAAATCGCCGACCGTGTCGTTGAACAGCCGGTTGTCGCAGAAATGGCAGCCGAAGATGTCGCCGGTGAACAGCAGGCCGTCCTCGACCAGATAAGTGCATTGTGTGTCGGGCCAGTGCAGGTAGGGGGTGTGCAGGAAGCGCAGGGTGCGGCCGCCGAGATCGACTTCGTCGCCGGTGGTGACCGGGGTGTATTCGGGTGGCTTTTCACCGCTTGGCTTCAACAAGGCCTTGAGCATCATCTGGGCGCGGCTCGACAGATAGACACGGGCTTGCGGGGCGCGCTTGAGCAACTCAGGCAGGGCGCCGCTGTGGTCCGGCTCGAGATGGTTGAGGACGATGGTGGTGATTTCTTCATACTTCGCCACCGACTCAAGGCGACGGAAGAAATCGTCGGCGAAGTTTTCCTTCACGGTGTCGATGATCGCCACGCCATTCTCGCCCCGCACGACGTACGAGTTGTAGCTCGTGCCGTTGGCGGTTTTGAGGATGATGTCGAAACTCCGCAGATGCGGGTCGAGGGCGCCCACCCAGTGGACGCCTGGCGCAATCTCTACGGCATTGTCAGTGATGGCCGCAGCGACCATGGCTGCTTTCCTCTTCATCGCTCGCGGGCGCGGCTTCGTGGGCGTGGCTGCCGCAACTGCCGTGGCCTTCCGGCCCGTGCACGCAGGCTTCGATGTTGCCTTCGGGCAACTCGACGTTTTTCAGGCCTATCCAGGCGTCGACCGCAGCAATGTCGAATCCGACCAGGCGTTCCTCGCCGATCTCCATGAGCGGGCGACGGATGAGCAGCGGGTTGTCGAGCAGCAGATGCAGTGCATCTTCAAAGCCGAGGTACTCCGGCACGATTTCGCCCGATTTGATGGCGGGTGCTGCCGGATTGAACCAGTCGCTGATCGGCAGCTTGCCGAGAAACGCGAGCAGCCGGTCGGCCGTCCAGGTTTCAGTCTTGAGACTTTTGGCCTGGACGGTATGGCCGGCTGCAGCGAGCAGGGTCTTCTGGCGAAGATTGCCCTTGCAGCCGGGTTTTTCGTAGAACGTGACAACGGCCATTACGCCGCCTCACGCCACAAGCCGAATTCCTTCAGCTTTTCGATCGGGATGCCGGTCAGCGAACCCGGCGGGTTGAGGAACTCGCCAAGCTCATCAACGATGGCCATCTCGATCGGGCAGATCGCGGCGCATTGCGGTACGCCGTGATCGCCCAGGCACTCGGTGCATTTGCCATCGTCGATCAGGAAGTGCGGCTTGTCTTCGTAGATCGCATCGTTCGGGCAGACATCGACGCAAGCCCAGCAATTGACGCAGGATTGGGTGATTTGAAGTGCCATTTATGCCACCTTTTTGCTGTCGACCGCGGGAAGCAACTTGCCGGTTGCCGCGATTTCCTTGTAGACCGCCATCACGGCTTCCTCGATCGGCTCCATCGCGTGTTCGCCATTCGGCGCAATGCCGGCGGCTTCCAGCTTGGCCCACGGCTCGTAACCGACCTTGGAGCAGAGCACGACCTCGCAGCCTTCGAGCACGCGGATGTTGCGGTCGAGCAGCGATTCCGTCGATCCCGCCTCCGCGACATCGCCGTCACCGCAGGCATCCATGCCGCCGCAGTACAGCTCGGTCTTGCGGTGGCTGACGAAGCGGACGCCTTCCGGGGACGCCTCGTAGATCAGGAATTCCTTGGCATGACCGAAGTGCTCGGCGACGACGCCATTCTTGCCGGCCACTGCCATGAGCACCGGGCGCGAACCTTCCGGAATGCCCTCGTGCTTTGGCTTGACGATGCCGCGCTTGGCGTCGAGCTTTTCGATGATCTCGTCGTGCACCACCTTGCGACGAACCATGGCAGCTTCGTAATCGACCTCCATGACGTCGATCTTGTCCATGGTGAATTCGTCACCGCGATCCTCGCCGAGCAGGCCGACCGCATCGGCACGGCACTGGCGGCAATGGCGCATCATCGCCATGTCGCCGGCACAGGCGTCCTGCAGATCCTGCAGCATTTCCGGCGTCGGTTCCGGCTGCTCCATGATGCCGTAGTAGGTGCCGTGTTCCGGCTCGGCGATCAGCGGCATGACGTTGTGCAGGAAGGCGCCCTTGGCCTTGACGATCTTCGAGACTTCCTTGAGATGCTCGTCATTGACGCCGGGGATCAGCACCGAGTTGACCTTCACGAGGATGCCGCGGTCGGTCAGCATCTGCAGACCCTTCTGCTGCTGCTCGATGAGAATGCGCGCGCCTTCGATGCCGAAGATGCGTTTGTTCTCCCAGAAAATCCACGGGTAGATCTTGGCACCGACTTCGGGATCGACACAGTTGATGGTGATCGTCACGTGATCGATGTTGTGCTGGGCGATACGGTCGACGTACATCGGCAGGTTGAGGCCGTTGGTCGACACGCACAGCTTGATGTCCGGAGCGCGCTCGGAAAGCTGTTCGAAAGTTTCAAAGGTGCGCGCCGGGTTGGCCAGGGGGTCTCCGGGGCCGGCAATGCCGAGTACGGTCATCTGCGGGATTTCGGCCGCGACGGCGAGTACCTTGTTGATGGCCTGCTTCGGCGTCAACAATTCGGAGACCACGCCAGGGCGGGACTCGTTGGAGCAGTCATACTTGCGGTTGCAGTAATTGCACTGGATGTTGCAGGCCGGCGCCACAGCAACGTGCATGCGGGCGAAGTAGTGGTGCGCCTCTTCCGAATAGCAGGGGTGGTCCTGGACTTTGGCGCGAATGTGATCGGGCAGATGGCCCAAGGCATCCGGGGCCGTACCGCAGCCGCTGGATGCACAACCGCCGCCTTCAGCTTCCGGGGTAGTGTTGCTGATAACTGGTAGTTCCACGATGTCGGCTCCTCGATTGCAGTCGAAGCCTATTCAGCAATCGCTGTGCCAGAGCAATTTATTCATTTAAATCAGTTGGATGGTGTGTTCGCCCAACGGGCCTGTTGGCCACCTTGTCGTAAATGCGACAGGGTCTTTGTGTGGAGGCTAGGGGCAGGCAAAACCGGAATAGTTCGCCCAAGCAGCGGTACGGGATTTCCTTTAGCGGCGCCGGTCTGTACACTGCGCGCATCTATCACACGACCATTTTGGAGAATCAAGCATGCGAGGTACGTTTGAGTACAAGCTCGACGGTAGCGGTGACGCCATCAATTTGAATATCGATCTGGATGCGGTCAGCGCCAATGCCCTCGTTCGACTTGATCGCTACATCAACTGGGGCGACGTCCTGAAGTTGACGGAGAATGACCCGGAAGCCGCCTACGCTGCCGAGCGCCTGCATACGGTTTTGCAGCACATGGGCAAGTAAAACGCTGCAAGGTAATACTGGGCGGGTTTGTTTGCGAACCGCCAGAGAAGGAGCCAGGACCTCGGGTCTTGCGCTCCTTTTTTTATTTCTGCCCGGTACGCTCGGATGCTTGGCTACCGGCAGAACGCTTTTACAGGTGGTGCGTTACGGGCAGAATGAAATTCAAAGAACGCATGAGCGTCTTGAGAGCGCTGCTCGATTCAGGTATCCAGCTTTTTGACGTAGTCGCAATAGTGCATGTCGGATAGCAAAATGTGTTTAACCCACCACAGGCCAAGGAAGCCTTCAAGGGCGTCTCTGTCGATTTTTCCGTTGATGGCGTCCAAAAGAAAATCCACCAGACTCTCGTTGTACTGAGCGTGTTCCGACAGTTGGCTTTCCAGTGCGGGATAGCCAACACGACGCAAAAGCTCTTCCTCTGCTTCAAAGTGCCTGGTTGCGTAAAAGGCCAGGTCGTTCAGGATCGAGTGAAAGTCAAGAATGCTGTTCTTGGAGCCGTCACACCGATAACCTGAAACGTCCTTGCAGATTTGCAGGAGTTGCTGGTGTTGGGTGTCCAGCATTTCGTTGCCGACGGAATACTCAGGCTTCCATTCGTATGAATTATTCATTTTTCTCGATGAGTGAGGAGCAATACATTCTCTATTGTCCCCAAATTTACGTTTAGGGCACTGACGTCAATCAAAAATCGACTGGCCAGAATACCGCAGATTTTTGCGGAGAGCTTCGCTGGTCAGATTGGCGGGGCTGTTATTTTCATGCCACCTGTCGGATTTGCGACATCGCTTCTCCATTTATCTTGCTGATGCAAATAAATATTATCTGGCTCCGCTCTTGCTTGGGGAGCCACATGAAAACCTTTCTCGACTGGTCGGCCTACGACACCTACGGCATGGGCGACGCCTATGCCGGCATTCCGGCGACGGGTGGCAACTACGCCAAGGCGGTTGCGGTCTGCATGAACAATCACCAGTGCCAGCGCGACGGCAAGGGCGTCATGTGCCCGAGCTATCGAATTACCAGCGATCCGGCGCATTCGACCGGGGCGCGGGTCAGGGCTTTCAAGGCAGCTTTGAACGGGGAGTTTGGCGAGCGGCCGCTCATCCATCCCGATCTGGCGGCGGCGATGGATGTTTGCGTGTCGTTCAAGGGCTGCAAGAAGGGGTGTCCGAGCTGGGTCGACTGCTGTGCATGTGGCCGTGTTGCTGGCGCGGGCGCTGGCCTGAATGCAACGGTTGCCTATTCAACTACGGATGGGTTGCCAGCCGCGAGGCAACGGAGCGGAATTGCACTGTGTTGCCCTCGGAATTGCATCCCGCCACCAGACGAAATCGTCTACTTGATCGGCCCCAGGCCACCTGTGTCCGACGCACAAGTCACCGACGAGTCTATGGCTGCTTGTTGAAAAAAAGCCTGTGATCAGGCGGTTCGCTTCTCAATCAACCTCAGCAAAGTCTCGTACAGCTTCAGCGGATCGACCGGCTTGCTCATGTGCTCGTTCATGCCGGCGGAGAGGCATGTCTCTCTGTCTTCGTGGAAGGCGTTGGCGGTCATGGCGAGAATCGGGGTGCTCTTGTTGAGAGAGTCGGCTCGAATGGCTTGAGCGGCCTCGACGCCATTCAGATGCGGCATCTGCATATCCATCAGGATCAGGGCGTAAGGGTTGTGTCGGGCAAGTTCCAGTGCCTGTTGGCCATCATCGGCGACATCGACGGCCAAGCCGACGTCCTCCAGAAAGCAACGCGCAACTTCCTGACTGACCGGCTCGTCTTCGGCGATCAAAACGCGCGTGCCGGCGTATCGCGCTTGCAGGCGCTGCTCTGCGGGAATGGATGCGAACGCCGGCGCTGGAACGATGGCATTGGATTCCCGTTTTTTGAGCGGCACGACGAACCAGAACGTGCTTCCCGCCTTCGGCGCGCTCGCCACGCCGATCTCGCCGCCCATCAGTTGGACCAGCCGCTTGCAGATCGCCAGCCCAAGCCCGGTCCCGCCGTATTTTCGGGTCATGCTGTTGTCGGCTTGTTCGAAGGACCGGAACAAACGCGCCTGCGCATCGGCATCGATACCGATGCCGGTGTCGACGACTTCGAAGCGGATTTGCGCGACTTCGACCGTTTCCCCGACCTGACGGGCGCGCAAGATGACTTCGCCGTGGTTGGTGAATTTGATGGCGTTGCCAACCAGATTCATGAGGATCTGGCCGAGGCGCAGCGGATCGCCCTGGAAGTGTTGCTCGAGGAGTCCCGGCGGTATGTCGACTTTCAGGCGCAGACCTTTCTCGGTCGCTTTGTGGTCAAGGGTGCCGACGAGATGTTCCTTGACGGCACCTAGCTGCAGGGGGATTTTCTCGAAAACCAGACGTCCTGCCTCAATCTTGGAAATATCGAGAATGTCATTGAGCACGCTCAGCAAGCGTTCTGCGGAGAATTTGGCTTTATCGAGTTGCTCGAGCCCCTTGGCATCCGCCATACGCCGCTTGGCCATGTCGATCATGCCCATCACGCCATTCATCGGCGTTCTGAGTTCGTGGCTCATATTGGCCAGGAAGGCGCTCTTGGCGCGGTTGGCAGCTTCGGCAACGACCTTGGCTTCGGTAAGTTCGGCCGTACGTTCCTGCACCAGTTCTTCGAGGTGCAGGCGGTGGCGTTCGAGCTCCGCTTCGGCTCGTTTGCGCGCATCGATATTGACGGTATATCCGGCGCCCAGCATGGGTTGTCCATCTGCATCGCGATGTACTACGCGGCCTACTGTCTGCAGCCAGCGGTAGCCGTCATGCGAGCTCTGGAAGCGGTATTCGCAATCGAACGTATGTCCAGTCCCGGGCAGCAGTGCCTGCTCCAACATCGCCATGAATGATAGGCGATCATCGGGAAACACCCTCGCCAGCCAGCTTTCCAGGGTATCCGGGGCATCTGACGCGTCAAGGCCCAAGCTGGCAAGGGCGCTGCCGTCGTAGTCCAGCTTGCCGGATGCGAAGTCGACTTCCCATATGAGGATTTGGGCCGCTTCCATGGCCAAAGCATTGCGACGCTCTTCCCGCTTGTGCTCGGTAATGTCGTCATACACCCCGAGTACGCCCATGACTTCGCCCATCTGGTCGAATAGGGGAACCTTGGAGGTGCGTAACCAGATCGTCTTGCCATCCGGTGTGGTCTGCGGCTCTTCGAAGTTCAGCCACGGCTGACGCGATTCCATGACGCGTTTGTCGTCAGCGTGGTAAAGGGCAGCTTGTGCGGCCCAGCCCATGGCGAAGTCGTCCCGGCCGATCAACTCAGCCGGCGATGCTTTTCCGGCGTCGCGTGCAAATGCCGGGTTGCAGCCCAGGTAGCGGCCAACCCTGTCTTTCCAGAAGATACGCATCGGGGCGGTGTCGATGACCTGCTGCAGGAAGTCACGCGAACTGGCCAGCGCTTTCTTCATTTCTTCCAGCGCGAGCGCGTTGGCATGGCGCTCGGAAATGTCGCGGCTGATCATGACGAAGCGCTGCCCGGAGTCGTCGCCTGCATGCAAGGGGGCTGCGGAGAGTTCAAACCAGTGCTCCCCTTGCGGCAAGTTCAGTCGGTAAATCTCTCCATAGGAAAATCCGTGTAGCGCCGCGCCGTCGATGGCGCGTTGACAAGCGTCGGCGGCGGATGGCGGCAGCACATCGGCAAAGCGCTTGCCCAAAAGAGCTTCCGGCGGAGCTGCCAGCAGGTTGTTGCGATGGGTGTGGTAGTCGAAGATACGGCCTTCGGCATCCACTTCAAACAGCAGATCGGGCAAGGCATTCAGTGTGGCTTGCAACTGATTGCGCGCCGCCTTGGTGGCGGCATTGGCGCGTGTCAGTTCCTCTTCGGCGCGTCCGCGCTCGACGGCCAGGCCGGTGATGCGCGCTGCTGCCTTGAGGCGGCTCAATTGCTCGGTCGTTGGTGCACAAGGCTCGGGGGCGTAAAACGCCAGGGCGCCCAGCACCTTGCCGCTACTGCCAACGAACGGATGTGACCAGCACGCCGCGACGCCGGCTTTCTTTGCGAGTCCGGCCAACGCCACCCAAAGCGGATCGGCCTGGATGTCCTCAACGATGACGGGTGTGTTCCAGAAGATGGCCGTGCCGCAGGAGCCGACAGTCGGCCCGACTGCATAGCCATTGACAGCCGAGTTGTATTCGTCCGGCAGGCTGGGTCCGGCGCCGAACACAAAGCGGCCTTGATCGACCAGCAAGATCGAGCACTTGAAGCCGGCGTTTTGCTCTTCCATGATCCGGGCTATGGCATCGAGCGTGCCCGACATCGTTGCCTCGGCCGGCCTTGGCTTCCCGACTTCAGATAGCGTGGGGGCCGTTGCGGTCCGACCAAGTACAAAAAAGCCATCCCCGTGCTTTTCCACCTCTATTCGCAATAGGAGTGTATTGCCGTCTCGCGTGATATGACGGGCAAGAAACGACCTTTCGCCGCTGTTCAACGCAGCTTGGACACGGGTGTGGTCTTCCAGGGCGATCCAGTCGAGGAAAGGCTTCTCGGCAAGTTCCGCTGCGTCAAAACCCGTCTTGGATTTGAACGAATCGTTGACGCGAACAAATTGACCTTTGTCCATTGCCCGCACAATCATGGGATCGTCGGCTTTTAGTGCTATCCCGGACATACAACCACTTCCTCTCTCGACAATCGACTGATGCAGATCGGTCATTGCTCAAGCATCCGATCGGCTACGGCGCTTCCCCGATCCTTGTCGAAAGTGCGTTGGTGATCATGGCGAGGATGGATGGTTGTTCGCGCAACTAACCGGAGGTAAGTGTACTCCTCTACCTCTGGTTTCCGGCACAAAGCGAACATGCTGTTGATCCATTTCCAACAGATCTGGATGTCTCTTGATTGCCGATGTCAGCCTGATGGCGATTTAATCGTCACTCCGCCGAATTGCTCAGGCGCCTGGTTTTTGCTGGTCAGCATTGGTGAGAATTCAAGGGCAACTCACATGATGTCCCGCACATGCCACGGTCAACGGCAAAAAACGGCCAAAATTGGAATGCCGCGTCAATGCCGTGAAAACAGATCGCGTACCTTGCACAGCGCCGTCGTGATATCGAAGCGCGGGTCGGGCAGCGCTTCGCCGGCCAGGATGCGGGTAATGGCGAGGGCCGGGTCGGTTTCGCCGGTGAGCAGGACCTCGGCACCGCGCTTTTTCATGTGCCGGATGAAGCCGTCGCCGGCGCTGGCGGCAACCACAAGGTCGATGCCATCCAGCGGGTGCGTTTCGTTGTCCTCGAAGACGTGAAGCACCTGCGCCTTGTCCAGATTGACCCGGCGCGGGGCGGGCAGCAACTGGTTGGCGCGGTGACTACTCAGATCGTAGAGCAGCCATTGCCGGGTTTGCCCGGCATGGCTGCTGACGGTTTCGAAGTCCTTGGTGGCGATGGCGATTTTCATGGGGCTAATTGGGCTGTAGGCCGGGGACAGTAAAGCCGTAGCGGTTCAGGATGCTGCGTACGCCGGGCGTCTTGAAGAATTCGGCGAATGCCTTGGCCAAAGGCTTGTCCCTGGCTCCCTTGAGTACAACAAAGCCTTGTTCCAGCGGCGAGTGCTGGTCGGCGGGAATCAGTGAATAACGCCCGGTTGCCGTGAATTCAGGGGTGATTGCCAGGGAGAGCGCGATTATTCCCACATCGGCATTGCCGGTTTGAACGAATTGCGCAGCCTGCGAAATATTTTCTCCGTAAACCAGCCGGTTTTCGACTGCGCTCCACACCTTGGCTGTCTTCATTGCTTCAACGGCGCGCATGCCATACGGTGCGTGTTTGGGGTTGGCGATGGCAATGCGCGAAATATCCGGTCGCGTCAGATCAGCCAGCGTCAAGGCCGGGGCGTCAAGCCGGGGCCGCCACACCACGATGCGCCCGATGGCATAGGGCTGGACCTCTCCGCCGGCCAGTCCGGCCTGGACGAGGATGCGGGGCAGGGCGATGTCGGCCGAAAAGAACAGATCGTAGGGGGCGCCGTTCTGGATCTGGCTCTGAAATTTGCCCGATGATCCATAACTGACCTCGATTCGGTCATTCGGATGCCTGGCCTTGAAAAGGCCGATGACTTCGTCCATGGCAAAACGCAGGTCAGCTGCCGCGGCAATGCGGATATCGTCCGCACTGGCTGGCGTGCCGAGCAGACATAGCGTCAGAAGGAGGGCGCGGATAAGCATGGTGATCATGGCGCGAGGTATACCATTCAGGCGTCGAAGTGCATAGCCAGGCTGGCCAGAACCTTGGGTAGCGGCAGGTTTTCCTCGCTTTCCAGAATGCCCGGCACCGGGTGCGGGTATTCGTAGAAAATGCCGTAGGTGCCGCTGCGCTGACCGTGCAGGTAAACATGGGCGCGCAGGGTGGCGATTTCGGCGTGGCGCAGGGTGACGATGTGCGGGTCGTCGCCGCGCATCGGGCTCGATGTCGCAGGCCTGGGCGATGCGTTCGTCGAGCGAGACGAGAACGCGGCGAATTTCACGGGATTTGGGAGAGGCCCAGGGGTTGGCGTTCATGGCAGTAGCTCCGCTTGGATTTGCGCCAGCCAGGCGTTGATGCGCTCTTCGGTGAGCAGGGGCTGGTGATGCTGATCGAGGGCCAGACCGAGGAATACGTCGCCTTCGACGGCTTGCGAGGTGGTGAAGTCGTAGCCGGTCGTGGGCCAGCGGCCAACGACGCGGGCGCCACGGGCGACGACGGCATCGTGGATGAGGCCGATGGCGTCGACGAATTCTTCGGCGTATTTCTTCTGGTCGCCGAGGCCGAAAATGGCGATGGTCTTGCCGGAAAGGTCGGCGCCGGCCAGCTGCGGCAGAAACTCCTCCCAGCTCGGCTGGCTGAGGCCGACCGACTGGCCGGGCAATTCGCCATCACCGAGTGTCGGGCTGCCGAGGATGAAGGCGTTGTAGGCGAGAAAATCGTCGAGCGTCGTCCGGCCGATATTGACCGGCGCATCCGCAGCATCACCCAGCTTTTTCGCCATCTGCTTGGCGATCAGTCGGGTACGGCCGGTGTCGGTGCCGAAGAAGATTCCGATTTTGGTCATTTTTACCCGTTGACCGTGGAATCCTGCGTCAGCTCGTCGGGCAGGCAGCCAATGGGGGCGCCGAGGCTGCCATCCGGGCCGTTTTCAAACTGCACCAGATAGATTTCCTTGGTTTCATCCATTTCCGCGACGCCAAAATGCACGACCACGCCGCGCAAGCCGGCCGGAACGATCAGTCCTTCCTCGTCGTCGATACCGGGCATGCCGCCATCGTTGAAGATGTCTTCAGCCGCGAAGACCATGTCACCAATCTGATATTGCTGAGCGGTTTCCATGGTCTCAGGCCCAGACATCGGCCGGCGCCAGCAGGCGCTTGACCGGTTGATCGAACATCAGGTGCTCG
Organism: Betaproteobacteria bacterium; assembly: GCA_016705475.1. Classification (GTDB taxonomy): domain Bacteria; phylum Pseudomonadota; class Gammaproteobacteria; order Burkholderiales; family Rhodocyclaceae; genus Azonexus. The sequence goes on from JADIYD010000010.1 coordinate 39,574, forward strand.
TCGATGATGGTGCCGACATCTTCCGGCTTGACGTTGGTGTACATGATGCCTTCCGGATACACCAGCACGCTAGGACCAAGGTGGCATGGGCCGAGGCAGCCGGTATTGGTCAGCGCGAAGCCGGACGCCCACAGGTTGCGGGTGGTGAATTCGTCCGAGAAAGCCTGCCAGGTGGCGCCGCAGGCCTTCTCCTGGCATGACCCGCGTGGGTGGCCGGCGGGGCGTCCCTGGACACAGACTAGTACGTGTTTCTTTGGTTTTGGCATGCTGCACTCCTTGTAGATGATTTGCTCATTGCAATTCGAGTGCCAGCTGTAAATCCAATTGATTCATGGGTTTAACGTATTCCGGTTTGTCGGGTTTACGACAAACCTGCCTTTTGCGTACCAAAGCGCTAAAACAGCTGCTCACCAGGCCAGCCAGGCGACCCCGGATATGCTGGCATTCTGTTCGCTCGAAGAGTAAATTCTTGGCGTGGGAGCGGATGCCAGCACGTTGCGTGGTGCCGCTTTCGAAACGCGAAAGAAAAACATCAATGAAGCAAACCGCTGAAAGTATTGCGACTCTTTTCCCCCTGGAGTCCGCAGCACGTGATGTGTCCGATCCGGCCATTCCCGAGTACCTTGAGAAAACCTACTGGTGGGCCTATTTGCACCCCACGGCCGTGCGTATCTTTGAACGCGAGTGGCTGGTCAATCTGATCCTGTGGGGCAATTTCAAGCGACTACGTGATCTGGCAATCGCCGAGCTGGGTCAGCCGATCGAACGGCAAGTGCTCCAGGTGGCCTGTGTTTACGGCGACTTCACGCAGCGGATAGCGGCAAAGCTCGGCCAGCGCGGCACGCTGGACGTTGTCGATATTGCGCCTATCCAGCTCGATAACCTGCGTGGCAAGCTGCCGCTCGATTCCTCCGCCCGACTGCATCGTCAGGATTCGGGGCGCCTGCATTTTCCAGCGGCCAGTTTCGACGCGGTGGTGCTCTTTTTCCTGCTCCACGAGCAGCCTGAAATCGCCCGCCGTGCGACGCTGGCGGAAGCCTTGCGGGTTGTCCGGCCCGGCGGCAAGGTCGTCATCGTCGATTATCACGGCCCGCGGCGCAGCAATCCTTTGCGCTATGTGATGGCGCCGATACTCCGGCGCCTTGAGCCTTTTGCCACCGATCTGTGGCGGAATGAGATAGCCGCTTATTTGCCGGACGGGGATAGTGGTTTCGATCTGGTCAAGGAAACGTTTTTTGGTGGCTTGTACCAGAAGGTGGTGTTGACGCGGTCCGGTTAATTGGCAGGGGGTTCCGCCCTTGCGGGGCGTCTCACTTTTTCTTGCTTCGCCAAGAAAAAGTAAGCAAAAAGAAGGCGACCCTGGGTCGGTGCCGGCTGCGCCGGTTCCCTGCGCTACTCGGAAAGCCGGGCGGCTGCGGAACTCGGGGCTACGCCCCTCAGACAGTCCTCGCCGAAGGCCCCCGGCCTTCCTGCGTTGCTCGGCACCTCTCAAGGGGCCCGGTAAAACAATCCGGGTTTTGGCTTGGGTGCCAGAATGGCAGATTTCATTTTTGGCCGTTTTTTCCGGTTGACCGTGGAAGTCTGTTTTTTCGGCAAAACGGCTCATCCCGGACGTCTATCGGGCCCCCGTGGAAGGCGCTGAGCAACGGAGGAATGCCGGGGGCTGTCGGCTTGCCATGTTTGAGCCGCAGGCGAGTTCTGGCAAGCCGCCCGGCGTTCCGAGTAGCGCAAGGAACCCGAAGGGCGCCGACCCTGGGGTCGCCTTTTCTTTGGCTACTTTCTTTTGGCGAAGCAAAAGAAAGTACGCCCGCCAGCAAGGCGGAACCCCAAGCCAATTTAGCTGAACCCCAAGCCAGACACGCCAGAGTCCCGTAAAACCCGATTCAGAACTGCTTGACCTCAATATTCAGCGTCTGAATCCGATACGCAATCTGCCGCGGCGTCATCCCCAGAATGCGCGCCGCCTTGGCCTGCACCCAACCAGCCTGCTCCAGTGCGGCGATGACGCGCTCTTTTTCCGACAGGTTCGGATCGTCGATGTCGATGTCGGAATTGCCCCCGAAATTCGGGTTGACCGCAGGACGATGGAGGTTCTCCGGCGGGGCGCCCACAGGGGATCGAATCGGGCGCGGGCTGACCCGTTCTCGGACGCTGGGGAAACGGATCAGATCGACATCGATGTTGCCGTCGTCGGACAGCACGGCGGCGCGTTCGAGGCAGTTTTCCAGTTCGCGGACGTTGCCCGGCCATTCGTGGTTGGCCAGCCGGCGGTTGGCCATGTCGGTCAGCTTGAGCTTGCGTTTCTGGTCGTTACCGATTTTGGTGAGCAGGTGACGGGCGATTTCGGGAATGTCTTCGATGCGCTCACGTAGTGGCGGCAGAAAGAGCGGCATGACGTTGAGGCGGTAGAACAAGTCTTCGCGGAAGTCGCCCATTTCGACGGCGGTTTCGAGGTCGCGGTGCGTCGCGGCAATGATGCGAACGTCGACCTTGATGGTTTTGCTGCCGCCGACGCGCTCGAATTCACCTTCCTGCAGGATGCGCAGCATCTTGGCCTGGAAGGCGGCCGAAACTTCGCCGATTTCGTCGAGGAACAGGGTGCCGCCATGGGCCTGTTCGAATCGGCCCTTGCGCGCCTCGACTGCACCCGTAAAGGCACCGCGTTCGTGGCCGAAGAGTTCGGATTCGAGCAGGTTTTCCGGCAGCGCCGCGCAGTTGAGCTTGACCAGCGCGTTGCGGGCGCGTGGCGAGTTGTAATGGATGGCGTTGGCGATCAATTCCTTGCCGGTGCCCGTTTCGCCGCGGATCAGCACGGTCGTGTTCCATTTGGCGACCATGCGCGCCTGATCGAAAACCCGGCGCATGACGGCCGAGCGGCCGACCATGCTGTCGAAGCCAAACTGGTGGCGGACCGTACGCCTGAGCAGATCACGCTCTTCGACCAGCGACGATTTTTCCTGGGCGACGGACATCGACAGGCTCAGGCTTTGGCCGATCAGGTTGGAGACCATCTCGACAAACTGGGCACGTTCATCCAGCAGGCCGTCTTCCGGGGCTTCCGGCTGAACGGCGAGGACGCCCTTGAGTTCGCCGCCAACCTTGATGGGGACTGCGATGAAGGGCAGTTCAGGCTGATAGACCTGTGATCGGTTCAGGAAGCGCGATTCGTCGGCGACACGAACCAGCTTGATGGTGCGTGGCTTTTCCAGTACCAGGCCGATAACCCCTTCGCCCGGGCCGTACTCGTTGTCGTCCGGCACAGGTCCTTCCGGCGTGTAGATAGTGTGGATGTTCAGTTTGCCGCTGTCCGGATCGAGAACGCTGAGCAGGCCGCGGGTCATGCCCGCTTCGTCGTGCAGGACGCGCAGGACATCGCGCAGCGTTTCGTTGTAGTCGAGCGAACGGCTGAGCACCCGGCTGACGGCATAGAGTGCCGCGAGCAGCTGGATGTTCAGCTCGTGCGTTCGACAGAAGCCGCCCTTGGGCGGGCAGTCTTCGTTGAGGGGCGTGATGACGTGTTCGTGCATGCTGTTGATTTTTCTCAGATCGGGTCGCCGTCGACGCGGAATTCGACGATTGCCGCCAGTCCGCCGCTCGGGCTGTCATCAAGATCGATGATCCCGCCATGGTCGGCGACCACTTGCTGGACGCGTGAGAGGCCGGTCCCGATGTGTTTTCCACTGCCGCCCTTGGCTGTGAAGAAGGGTTCGAAAGCCTTGTGCCGCCACTCGTGCGGGATGCCCGGGCCACTGTCGATCACCGAAACCACAATGCAGTCACCGATCAGCGCACTGCTCAGCAGCAGTTCGCGCCGTTTCCAGCCCTTGATATTCATTGCTTCAATGGCATTGTCCATCAGCGCCTTGAACAGCATGCGCAACTGCAGCGGGCGGCCGAGCATGGCGGGCAGGGTCGAGGCTGGTTGCCAGTCAACGACGATGCCGGCCGAGAGCAGGCGCGGTGTGCTGACTTCAAGTACGTCGCGCAGGATTTCATTCATGTTCAGGCTGACCACGATTTCATGCGGACCTTGCGGGATCACCTGGCGCAACGCTTCGAGGTGCTCGCGGCTGCCGCTTAGTGCTTCCTGCAGCATCGCGGCACTGGCCGGGTCGCGGCGCTGGAGCAACGAAATAGCCGAGGACATCACGTTCATCGGCTCTTCAAGACGGAAGATGGCCGCCGACAGTCCTTCGCGAATCGCCGCCGTGCGCTCTTCCTCGGCCAATACGGCCTGCAGGGCTGAGGCGCGGGCGCGCTCCTGTTCGTCGCGCAAATTGGTGATGTCCGACATGACGAGCAAAAGGCCAGGCTGCCCGGCAGAACAGAAATAGCTGTCGGCACAATCGCTGTGCATGTCGATGATCGATGACGTGACAGATAACCAGCGGGGTCGTCCGGAAGCCCGGTCAATACGGGCTTCGCGTTGATTGAGGAGGCATTGCTGCGGGTGCCCGGCCAGCGATTCGCGCCAGCTCGGCAGCAGGTTGTCGAGAACGGTGTGGGCCGGTTCGCGGAGGCGGAGGTCGGTCACCATTTTCTTGTATTCCTGATTATCGAGAATGACGCGGCCGGTCGGGTCGAGCAAGGCAAATGCCATCGGTGCCGCATCGACAACGGACTCGATCAGGTGTTTCTGATTGCTGACGAGGCGTTGAAGCCGGTGCATCTCCGTGATGTCGCGGTGTATGCCGACGAAGTGCGTGGTCTTGCCGCCGTCGTCGACAACCGGGGAAATATCCAGTTCGGCCAGGTACAAGCCGCCATCCTTGCGCTTGTTGAGCAGCTTGCCTGTCCATGGCTTCTGCGCCGACAGGTCGGCCCACATCGTTTTGTAGAGTTCGGGCGGTGTGGTGTGATTGGAGAGCATGGCTTCGTTCTTGCCGACAATTTCCTCCTTGCCGTAGCCGGTAACGCGGGTGAATGCCTCGTTGGCGAACAGAATGTTGGCTTTGGCGTCCGTGATCGAAATCGCCAGGTCGGCCTGGTCTACGGCCTGGCGATACGCCTCCGGAGGCAGCGCAGTTTCTGCCGCCTTTTTGGCGCGGGCTTTGGCAAGCGGTGTGGCCGACATCTGGAAGCTCCTCAACAAATCGTTTTTGATTGGCTAGCAGAATCCATGCCGCGCATTGATTTCATGGCAAATGGCCACTGTCTGTCAGGTTCTCGGGGGAAAAGCGACGAAATGCCTGTCGGCTTTGCGACATTTTTTCGCTCGGATATCGCACTGTGTTGGTGCAATTGCCGCGAATGGCACGCCGGCGTGGGTTTCTGTGCCTGAAGCTGGCGTTGGCACGGCTTGTGCGGTGAGGTCAGTGAAAAACACTGGAACCCCGCCGCCATGAGCGAATTTCTCCTACTGCTGCTTTCTACCGCGCTGGTTAACAACGTGGTGCTGATCAAGTTTCTCGGCCTCTGCCCGGTCATGGGCGTATCGAAGAGTGTCGATAGCGCCTTCGGCATGGGGCTGGCCACCACCTTCGTCATCACGCTGGCTGCCGGTGCGTCGTGGATGCTCGACAACTGGATGCTGCAGCCGCTCGGGCTCGGCTACCTGCGCATCCTGACCTTCATCCTGGTCATCGCTGCGGTGGTCCAGTTCACCGAGATGTTCATCAAGAAATCCAGCCCCGGGCTTTATCAGTCGCTTGGCATCTATCTGCCGCTGATTACCACCAACTGTGCCGTGCTCGGCGTCGCGCTGCTCAATGTCGAGCAGAAGTTCAGCCTGTTCAAGAGCCTGCTCTACGGCTTCGGCTCGGCGCTCGGCTTCACCATCGTGCTGCTCATCTTCGCCGGGCTGCGCGAGCGCATTGCCCTGGCCCGCGTTCCGGCGGCCTTTGCCGGCGCTCCGATTTCATTTGTCACCATCAGCCTGCTGGCACTCGCCTTCATGGGCTTTTCAGGCCTGAACGTTTAAGGAGGCATGAACATGATCGCCGCCATCCTCAGCCTGACCCTGCTCGGTGCCGCACTGGGCATCATCCTCGGGGTCGCCAACAAGTTCCTGCAGGTCGAAGGCAATCCGCTGGTCGACGAACTGATCGCCATGATGCCCGGTTCCAACTGTGGCCAGTGTGGGTTTCCCGGTTGCTCCGGGGCTGCAGCAGCCATCGCCGACGGTACGGCTGCACCCACCTGCTGCCCGCCGGGTGGCAAGTCGCTGGCTACTGCCATCGCCGCCAAGCTGGGCCTGACGGTCGATCTTTCGGCAATGTCCGACGATGGTCCGAAGATCGCCATGGTCTCGGAAGAGTTGTGCATCGGCTGCTGCCGCTGCAGCAAGGTCTGTCCGACCGACGCGATCATCGGTGCCGCCAAGCAGGTACACAACGTATTCCGCGAAGCCTGCACCGGCTGTTCAAGTTGTATCGAGAAATGCCCGACCGAGGCGCTGGTCATGAAACCGGTGCCGGTGACCCTGCAACACTGGGTGATGCCCAAACCTGCCGCTGCGTGAGATAAACATGGGATTCATGAACCTCTTCAAGCACTTCCTCGGCGATGACTGGGGGGTGCATCCGGATGATCACAAGCGGCCTGCTGCCGACAAGCCGGTGCGGATCATGCCGGTTCCGCACAAGCTGTACCTGCCACTGCAGCAGCACCTTGGTGGCCCGGCCCGGCCGACCGTCCTGGTCGGCCAAAAGGTCAAAAAGGGCGAGCTGATTGCCGAGGCGCAGGGGATGGTCTCGGCGCCGATTCATGCCCCGACATCAGGGACCATCACCGCCGTCACCGAAATCACTGCACCGCACCCGTCCGGTCTGACGCTGCCGGCCATCATTCTGGAAGCGGACGGTGCCGACGAGTGGTGCGAACTGCAGTGTTGTGACGACCCCTTCGCCTTGCCTGCCGTCGAGATTGGCAAACGCGTCGCGGCAGCCGGTGTGGTCGGCCTGGGCGGCGCGGCGTTTCCGTCAGCCGTCAAGCTCACTGGTGCCTTGCGCGCCGAGGTGAGTACGCTGGTCATGAACGGTGGCGAGTGCGAACCCTATCTTTCCTGCGATGACCGCCTGATGCGCGATGCTGCAGCCGACATCGTCGATGGCATCCGCATCATGCTCCACGCCACCGGGGCGCAGGTGGCGCTGGTCGGCATCGAGGACAACAAGCCGGAAGCCATTGTCGCCATGCAGGCGGCGGCTGCCGGGTTCGACGCAGTGCAGATCCGGCCGGTGCCAGCCCGTTACCCGATGGGTTCGGAAAAACAGCTGATCCAGGTGCTGACCGGCCGTGAAGTGCCGGCTGACGGACGGGCTTTCGATATCGGCGTTGTTGTCCATAACGTCGGTACGGCGCTCGCCGTGCGGGCCGCAATTCGCGATGGCAGGCCGCTGATTTCCCGGCTGGTCACGGTCAACGGCAATTGCATGGCAAATCCCGGAAACATCGAGGTGCGCGTCGGTACGCTGGCCGAAGAGGTCATTTCCTTTTCTGGCGGCCTGAAGGGGGACGGCATCGGCCTCGCCCGCCGTGTCATGGGCGGCCCGATGATGGGCATGCAGATTCCGCACTGGCGTGTACCGGTGGTCAAGGGAACGAGCGGCATCCTGGCGTTCGACACCGCTGAGGTGGCCGAGCAGGAGCCCGATCCGTGCATCCGCTGCGGCTCCTGCGTCAAGGCCTGCCCGATGGGCCTGCTGCCGCTCGAAATGAGTTCGCGCATCAGAAACGAAGCCTACAGCGAGGCCATCGACCTCGGGCTGAAAGACTGCATCGCCTGCGGTTGTTGTGCCTACGTCTGCCCGTCGAAAATTCCGCTGGTCCAGTATTTCGTCCATGCCAAGGGCGAACTGGCAGCGCAGGATCGGGCCAAGTTGCGGACGGATGCAACCAAGAAACTCGCCTTGCAGCGCCAGGATCGACTGGAGCGCGAGGCGCGGGAGAAGGCAGAGGCTAACGCCAAGCGCAAGGCCGAGCGGGAAGCGGCGGCTGCGGCGAAGGCTGCTGCCGAGGCGGCAGCCAAAGTTGAGACTCAGGGGGAATCAGCATGAACTCGGCCACATTGACCGCCCAGCCGGTTGCCTCCCCACACGCGCATGGTGGAAACAGCGTCACCCGCACCATGTTCCGCGTCCAGATGGCGCTGGTGCCGGCCACGTTGTACGGTTTCTGGCTGTTCGGTTGGCCGTCCTTCTTTTTGTGGCTGCTGACCATCCTCTCCTGCCTCGGCTTTGAAGCCCTGTCGCTCAAGATGATGGGTGTCACGCGCATCAAGCGCACCTTGTTCGACGGTTCGGCGCTGCTCACCGGCTGGCTGCTGGCGATGACCCTGCCGCCGTGGGCGCCGTGGTGGGTGGCGGTGGTCGGCGGTTTCATCGCTATCGTGATCGGCAAACAGGTTTTCGGCGGGGTGGGGCAGAATGTCTTTAACCCGGCCATGGTTGCCCGCGTCGCGCTGCTCGTTTCCTTCCCGGTGCCGCTGACCATGTGGGTTTCCCCGCTACCGCTGACTTCGGTGGCGGCGCCAGACTTCATCGACGGCCTGCGCATCTTCCTGACCAGCCTGCCGCAGCCTGACGCGATGGCCAGCGCTTCGCTGCTCGGCCATACCAAGACCGAACTGTCACGCGGTATCGACCTGTTCCATTCGCTGGCCGGCGAGCATGCCCCGGCGCTGTCGTGGATCGGGGCCCGTTCGGGCAGTTTCGGTGAGTCGGCTTCGCTGCTCATTTTGGCGGGTGGGATCTACCTGATCGGCGTCGGCATCATTACCTGGCACGCTCCGTTGGCCGTGCTGGCCGGGTTGGCGATTCCCGCCGCCATCGGTCATGCCGTCGATCCTGCCCACTACCTGAGCGTTTCAGCGCACCTGCTGTCGGGGGCGGCGATGCTCGGCGCCTTCTTCATCGCCACCGACTATGTGACTTCGCCGAACACGGCGGCCGGCCAGATCGTTTTCGGCCTCGGCATCGGCTTCATGACCTGGGTGATCCGGACCTGGGGTGGCTACCCGGAAGGCATGGCCTTTGCGGTGCTGCTCATGAATGCGCTGACGCCAGTCATCGACCGTTTCATCAAGCCGCGCATCCTCGGCCGCGACCGCAAGGGGAAGCCACTGGATATTCCGGAAGGGAAGGAGGCCTGATATGAATTTTGAATCCTTCCGCGAAAAGATCGCCTACCAGCCCATCCTGCTTGGCATCTTCGCCTTGTTGGCCAGCGGTGCTCTTGCCTGGGCGTCAAGCGCTACCGGGGAAGCCATCGCTGCCGCCGAGGCCAAGGATTTGCGTGATTCCTTGTCGGAGGTGTTGCCGCAGGGCCTGGCCGACAACGATTTCCTGACTGACACGGTCGACCTGAAAAAAGGCGAAAAAACGATAACCATCTACCGCGCCCGGCAGGGCGGGGTGGTCAAGGCGGCGTTGTTCAAGGTGGCCGAGCGTGGTTACGCCGGCGACATCCAGGTGCTCATGGCGGTCGACACCGATGGCAAGACGCTTGGGGTGCGGGTGTTGAAGCATGCCGAAACCCCGGGTCTTGGCGACAAGATCGAGGTCAAGAAAGACAAGTGGATCAAGGATTTTGACGGCAAGTCGCTGGGCGATCCAGCGCCGGAGAAATGGGGCGTCAAGAAAGATAGCGGCATCTTCGACCAGTTTGCCGGGGCGACCATCACGCCGCGCGCCGTGGTCAAGGCGGTCAAGGGCGGGCTTGGAGTTCTTCGCCGCCCACAAGTCAGAAATCACGGGCTAGGAGCGGATGATGAGCGATTCTTACGGCAAGTTGTTCAAGGATGGCCTGTGGGAAAACAACGTGGTTTTCTCGCAGATGCTGGCGCTGTGCCCGACCATGGCGGTGACCACGAGCGGTACCAACGGCCTCGGCATGGGGCTGGCGACGACGGCGGTGCTCGTGGTTTCCAATATTCTCGTCTCGATGATCCGTCACACGGTCAGTTCGCAGGTGCGGATTCCGGTCTTCGTCGTGCTGATCGCAACGCTGGTGACGGTGGTGGACATGGCGATGAACGCCTGGCTGCATGAGCTGTACAAGGTGCTTGGCCTGTTCATCGCGCTGATCGTGGTCAATTGCGCCATTCTCGGCCGGGCCGAGGCCTTTGCCGTGAAAAACGGCGTTGTCGCTTCCACAGTCGATGGCCTGGCCATGGGCCTGGGTTTCACCGGGGCGCTGACCTTCATCGGCCTGATCCGCGAATTCCTCGGTTCGGGCACCTTGTTCGCCCAGGCGTCCAACCTGCTCGGGCCATCCTTCGCCTTTCTTGAAATGAAGCTGCCGGGTTACGGCGGCGCCTTGCTGATGATCCTGCCGCCGGGTGGCTTCGCCATTCTGGGCTTTTTGCTGGCCGGCAAGCGGGTGATGGAACAACGGATGGCTGACAAGGCCGCGGCAGCGGGCGAGGGCGCCCCGGCGGCGGCCTAAGGGAACACAGGGAGAAAAACAATGCAGATCGGTGTTGCCTATTCCGAACCGGGCCAGCAAATCTGGCTGAATATCGAGGTTCCCGACGCGTCGACCGTGGCTGAGGGCATCGAGCGCTCGGGCATACTCAAGCAATTTCCCCATATCGACCTGACGGCACAGAAAGTCGGTGTCTTCGGGCGGCTGGTCAAACTCGATGCCGCGCTCAAACCGGGTGACCGCGTCGAGATCTATCGGGGCATCATCGCCGATCCGGAAACCGTGCCGCGCAAGGACATGGCCGACGACTGAGCGAGTACGGGATAATCCGAATTTGAAAACTTGGCCGGGTAGTCGACAATGCAGCCGTTTACCGGTCAGGATGCGCCCTGAACAAAGTTTCTCCGGGGCGCTTTGCAGCAAAAATAACCAGAATTTCAACATCCACGAGAACAGCCATGCATCGTTTATTGCCCGCACTCCTGTTGCTGCCGGTTTCCGCTTTTGCCGCCGACAGCCCTGCCGAGCGTTGGCGGTGTCCCCATCGATTTCATCCTCTTCGGCCTGACCCTGCTCGGCGTTGCGCTCTTTCACCATGCCACGCTCTACGTTGCGCTGACCGGGCTGGCGACCATCACGCTGTACAAGATCATGTTCACCGGGTTCAAGACCGGTGCCGGCGTCATGGGTTTTGCCAGTCACCTCGGCCATGAATGGGTGGTGCTCACCAACCTGTTCTGCCTGCTCACCGGCTTCGCGCTGCTCGCCCGTCATTTTGAAAAGAGCCACGTGCCGGTGATTCTGCCCAAGTTCCTGCCCGACGACTGGAAGGGCGGCTTCCTCATGCTGGTCATGGTCTTCGTGCTCTCCAGCTTCCTGGACAACATTGCTGCTGCGCTGATCGGCGGCGCCATGGCCCACCAGCTGTTCAAGGGCAAGGTGCACATCGGCTATCTGGCCGCCATCGTCGCCGCCTCCAATGCCGGCGGTTCCGGCTCGGTGGTTGGCGATACGACGACGACCATGATGTGGATCGACGGCATCAGCCCGCTGATCGTCCTCGATGCTTACGTCGCCGCCGGCGTTGCACTGGTCATCGTGGCCTACTTCGCCGCCAAGCAGCAGCATGCCTATTCGCCGATCATCAAGAACGCCCACGAGCACACCCAGGTTGATTGGGGCCGTATCTTCATCGTTGCGCTGATGCTCGTCTTTGCCGTCGGTACCAATGTCACGGTCAATATCAAATTCACTGAACTGGCCGATCACTTCCCGTTCATTGGCGTTGCCGTCTGGGTCGCCATCATCCTGACCATCCCGGTGCGTCGTCACGACTGGGAACTGATGCCGGAAACCATCAAGGGCTCGATCTTCCTGCTCTCGCTCGTGCTCTGTGCCTCGATGATGCCGGTCGAACAGTTGCCGCCGGCCTCCTGGGTTTCGGCGCTGGCGCTCGGCTTCATCTCGGCCGTCTTCGACAACATCCCGCTTACCGCACTGGCCTTGCGCCAAGGCGGTTACGACTGGGGTGTTCTGGCCTACGCCGTCGGCTTTGGCGGCTCAATGCTGTGGTTCGGCTCCTCGGCCGGCGTCGCGCTCTCCAATATGTATCCCGAAGCGCGCTCGGCCGTGCAGTGGGTGAAGCATGGCTGGCACGTCGCGGTTGGCTACGTTGCCGGCTTCGCCGTCATCATGCTGGTGCTCGGCTGGCATCCCGATACCGGCCACAAGAAGGTGGCGGCGCCGGTGGTTGTCGAAGCGCCAGCTGCGGTTCCGACGCCGGCTCAGTAATCTCGTCGGCAACCGGGATTGCTACGGTCAACCGGAAAAAACGGCTAATAATCAAAATAAAGCGGCTTCGGCCGCTTTTTTTATGTCGGCTTTACGACAGGCGATTTTCCGTTTGCGCACCATTCCGGTGCTAAAAAACAATACTAACTACATGATAAAAAACGAATTATCGGCCATATAATGCGGCTCCCAGATCGATAGAACAGGTAATTATTCATGACACAAGATATTTCCGGAAATGCCCTGGCCTTCATTGGCGAAACGCATGGTTACTGCTTTGACGGCGATTCCGTCCAGATCAATGCTGAACTGAACTTTTCCGATGCCGCGCTGAGCGCCGCATCGCAATGGGCGCTGCAGTTGTGGAGCAGCGTCTCAGGCTTTCCGGACCAGCAGCTGGCTGGCGTCAAGGTTGCCGAGCTGGCCGTTTACCCGGCTGCCGGTTATCAGAATCTGGCCGCCACTGTCGCCGCCATGCCACCGGCTGGAACTGACGAGCAGGAAATGGCGCTGGCCCTGGTTTTCTGGGATGAGAACGGTGTGCCGAGCGTCGCCGATCTGGCCGTGTATCCGGTTGCCGAGAGCTTCGTCCAGCCCAAGCTGTCGGGCAACGTGACCTGCTCGCTGGCTGACGGCATGGCTACCCTGACCGTCGATGCCATCGAAAACCCGCGCACCGAAGACAACCTGAGCGGCACCCTCGCACTCGAACTGTGGGCGCTGGATGAGCCGTATGCCGGCGGTAGCTGGCAGGGCGTCCCGGTCGCCAGCATGATTCTTGGCGTGCTGGGTGGTGGCAATGCGCTGACTGACTGCAATTTTGTCGTGCCGGCCGCTGCTCCTGAAGGCCCGGGCGTATTGACCCTGATGCTGCGCGAATGGGGCCCGGCTGGTTACGTGACACGTGACTACTGCAATCTTTCGCTCGAAGCGCCGGCCAAGACCAAGGCCAAGCCGAAGGCTGCTGCCAAGAAGGCTGCCGCCAAGGAAGAGGCGCCGAAGGAAAAAGCACCGAAGGAAAAGGCCGTCAAGGAAAAGGCACCGAAGGCAAGCGCCGCCAAGGCCGAGCCGAAGGCGCCTGCCAAGGAAAGCAAGGCAGCCGCCAAGGAAGCCAAGGCTCCGGTTGCCAAGGGTGTTGCGGTCAACGCTGCCAGCGAGGCCGAATTGCTCGCCGTCAAAGGCCTGAGCGCTACCCTGGTCAAAGCCATCATCGCCGGCCGCCCGTACAAGTCGCTTGACGATCTGGACAGCGTCAAGGGCGTCGGTCCCAAGCTGCTGACCAAGCTGCGCGATTTGCTGACGGTTTAACGCAAATTTGTCGCACGAAGCGGGGATTGTTGCGTTTGTGACAATCCCTGTTTTGCAAATAGCTATAAAAAACAATGAATTAAGGGTGGCACCCGTCTTGCTAAATGTTCTCCAACCCTCTGGAGAACAGCATGAGCTTGAAAGCCAGCGAAATCCAGGCCTTGCTCGACGAGCCAGCCTGCACCCATAACACCAAGGAAAAGTCCGGCTGCGCCAAGCCCAAGCCGGGCGCCACGGCCGGCGGCTGTTCCTTCGACGGCGCACAGATAGCGCTGCTGCCGATTGCTGACGTTGCCCACATCGTGCACGGCCCGATTGCCTGTGCCGGTTCATCCTGGGACAACCGCGGCACGCGTTCTTCCGGCGTGACCCTGTACAAGATCGGCATGACCACCGACCTGTCGGAAACCGACGTGGTCATGGGGCGTGGCGAGAAGCGGCTGTTTCATGCCATCAAGCAGGCCATCGACAGCTATTCGCCGAAAGCGGTTTTCATCTACAACACCTGCGTCACTGCGCTGATCGGCGATGACGTCGGCGCCGTCTGCAAGGCGGCGACCGAACGCTGGGGAACGCCTGTCGTCCCGGTCGATGCCGCCGGTTTCTACGGCACCAAGAATCTCGGCAACCGGCTGGCCGGCGAAGCGATGTTCAAGCACGTCATCGGCACCGCCGAACCGGTACCGGTCGTGCCGCGCGCCGACGGCCTGCCGACCTACGACGTCAATCTGATCGGCGAATACAACATTGCCGGCGAGTTCTGGCACGTTGCGCCGCTCTTCGACGAGCTCGGCCTGCGCATTCTCTGCACGTTGTCCGGCGACTCGCGCTTTCCATGAAGTGCAGACCATGCACCGGGCCAAGGTGAACATGGTGGTTTGCGCCAAGGCGCTGCTCAATGTGGCGCGCAAGATGCAGGACAGCTTCGGTCAACCGTATTTCGAGGGCAGTTTCTACGGCGTCCAGGATGTCTCCAACGCCCTGCGCGATTTCGCCCGGCTGATCGGCGACCCGGATCTCATCGCCCGCACCGAGGCGGTCATCGCCCGCGAGGAAGCCACGGCGCACGCCGCGCTCGAACCCTGGCGCGCCCGCCTCAAGGACAAGCGCGTGCTGCTCTACACCGGCGGCGTCAAATCGTGGTCCATCGTTTCAGCTTTGCAGGATCTGGGCATGAAGGTGGTGGCGACCGGTACCAAGAAGTCGACCGAAGAAGACAAGGCACGCATCCGCGAGCTGATGGGCGAGGACACCAAGATGATCGACGATGGCAGCCCGAAGGCGCTGTTGTCGACCTACCACGAGTACAAGGCCGACATCCTGATCGCTGGCGGGCGCAATCTCTACACGGCGCTCAAGGCACGGATTCCCTTCCTCGATATCAATCAGGAACGCGAATTCGGCTACGCCGGCTACGCCGGCATGAGCGAACTGGCCCGCCAACTGGCGCTGTCGATGGAAAGCCCGGTCTGGGCTGCCGTGCGCAAGCCGGCACCATGGGCCAAACAAACGGGGCCCGGCTCCGTGCTGGTGGCGTGATGAATATGCTGTGCCTGTTATTTCGTCGTTCCCGCGCAGGCGGGAACCCAGAAAACACAAGGGCTGGATCCCCGCTTTCGCGGGGATGGCCGGTCGTATTGGACGGTAAGTCACATGGCTGAAATCATCCACTCCAAGAAGGCGCTGGCGGTCAATCCGCTCAAGGTCAGCCAGACCATCGGCGCCTCGCTGGCTTTCCTCGGCCTTAACCGCAGCCTGCCGCTCATGCATGGTTCGCAGGGCTGCACGGCTTTCGGCAAGGTGTTCTTCGTCCGCCACTTCCGTGAGCCGATTCCGCTGCAGACGACGGCGATGGACCAGGTGTCGAGCATCATGGGGGCCGACGAAAACGTCATTGAGGCGCTGCGCACATTGTCCGACAAGAGCAAGCCGGACATCATCGGTCTCGTGACGACTGGCCTGTCGGAAACGCAGGGCACGGACATTCATCGTTGCCTGCGGGATTTCCGCACCAAGTTCCCAGAGTTCGCCCATGTCGCCGTGGTTCCGGTGAATACGCCGGATTACGTTGGCTGTCTGGAAAGTGGTTACGCGCTGGCCATCGAGGCACTGATCGAAACGCTGGTGCCGGAAAGCGCCTGCGTTGGCAAGCGACCGAAACAGGTCAATGTGCTGGCCTCGGCCATGCTGACTCCGGGCGATATCGAGGCGATCAAGGAGTGGGTCGAAGCCTTTGGCCTGCGTCCCATCGTTGTGCCGGACATTGGCGATTCGCTCGACGGCCATCTCGTCGAAGCTGAAACCTCGTCGCTGACCATCGGCGGCACGCCGCGCTCGGAAATCGAGATCATGGGCGAGTCGACCGCAACATTGGTTGTCGGGCCGTCGCTCAACAAGGCGGCGAACATCCTGAAAGCGCGGACGGGCGTGCCTGACTACCATTTTGCGGGCCTCATGGGCCTCGATGATTGCGATGCTTTCACGCAGGCGCTGGCGGAGATTTCCGGCAAGCCGGTTCCCGAGAAAATCGAACGCCACCGCGCCCAGTTGCAGGACGCCATGGTCGACAGCCATTTCATGATCGGCTTCGCCCGCGTGGCGCTGGCCGGCGACCCCGACCTGGTCGGCATGCAGGTGCGTTTCCTGACCAGCATGGGTGCCGAGATTGTCAGCGCCGTTGCCACGCACAAGCACGAAAGCCTGGCGGCGCTGCCGATCGCCAAGGTCATTGTCGGCGACCTTGAAGACATGGAAAAAGAGGCGCGGCTCAACGACGCGCAACTGATCGTCGCCAATTCACATGCCGTCGATACCGCTTCACGCCTTGGCTTGCCGCTGCTCCGGGCGGGCTTTCCGCAATACGACTACGTGGGCGGTTACGCCCGCACCTGGGTGGGCTACCGCGGTACGCGGCAGGCCTTGTTCGATCTCTCCAACCTGATGCTGGGACAACACCATGAACTCGCACCCTATCGATCAATCTACTGGGCCGACGACCGCGATGGCGCCGGCAAACAACATGTCATCTCGTCGGCTGCAGCTGGTCTGGTCCATTAGGCAGGAGCCGGATGCCATGATCAAGGTTGCCTTCGCCTCCACTGACCGCACACGGGTCAATCAGCATTTCGGTTCCGCCGAGGGCTTCGTGATTTACGAAGTGACGCCGGACAAGGCGACGCTGGTCGGCGTTGCGGAATTTCCCGAAGAGGCGATGGATGGCAACGAGGACAAGCTCGGCGCCAAGGTCGATTTCCTCGAAGGCTGCGCCGGGGTTTACGTCATGGCGATTGGCGCTTCGGCGATCAAGAAGCTGCTGGCCAAGGGCATCCAGCCGATCCGTGTCGATGAGGTTGACGCGGTCGACGAGCTTTTGGGGCAAATTTCGAAAGCGATGAGCGAGGGCGGTGTGGTCTGGATCGACCGCGCCATCGCTGCCCAGGCCAAGGCCAAGGAAGAGAATCGCTTCGCTTCGATGGAAGAGGAAGGGTGGGAAGGATGAGCGCCAACATGATTGAACACCGCGGCGTCGTCCAGCGCGTCGAAGCGGGCAAGGCCATTGTCGCCATGGAAACGGCGGGCTGTTCGTCCTGCGGGCAGGGCAGCAGTTGCGGCATCGGCAAGATGGCCAGCGGCCGTCCGGCCACCTTGCTGACCTTGCCGGTCAGCGGCGACATCAAGGCCGGTGATTTCGTGATGATCGCCCTGCCGGCCAGCCGCCTGACCCTCTCTGCCTTGCTCGGCTATCTCTTCCCGGCCTTCGCCATGATTTTCGGCGCCTGGCTCGGCTCGTTGCTCGATGGTAGCGACGGTGCCACGGCGCTCGGTGCCATTGCCGGTTTCCTCGGCGCGCTGGCCGTCGCCCGCGTCGCCATTGGCCTGGTGCCGGGCCTCATGCCGGCGCCGCAACTTATCCCGATTTCCAACCAATCCACTGCATTCCCCAAGGAGTAACACCATGACAGAAGCCATTGCTCTCGATCCCATCTTTGAAACCGATTTCGTCAAGGAGATGGCCCGCCAGATGCGCGCTCTGGATACCTACGGCACCTACGCCGGCTGGACGGTCGAAAAGATTCTCGATCCCTACATCCTGACCAAGGAACGCAAGGCCAACATCCCGATGATCGGTGATCCGGACGACGAGACCATTTCCCGCGTCAAGGCCTTCTACAACGCAATCGCCGTGCTCATCGAAAAGGAATGCAAGCTGCTCGCCGTGCCGCTCGTGCATTTGACCCACGAAGGTTTCGGCCGCGCCATCATCACCGTCGGCAAGCTCGTTGCTGTCGAAAAGACCCTGCGCGACGTGCATCGCTTCGGCTTCCCGAGCCTGTCCAAAATGAAGGATGACGCTGACAAGATGCTCGGTATCGCTCTGGAACGTATCGGTCAGTATCCGAACGTCGCCGGGCTGTAAGGGCAGGGGGCAACATGACTGACGAAGAACTCGCCGCCCTCGACAAGGAGGTCAAGAAGCTCAAGCGGATCGCTTCCGAATGGGCTTCGCAGATGCACGACCTCGTGGAAGACCGCCTGCCGGCCGGCTACAAGGAGATTCCGACGCTTTCCCAATCCACCTACGATGCCTGCCAGGCGTGGGCCGATGCCAGTGCCCGTCTCGCGGCAGCGCAGAAAGGACAACCAGCATGATCACCGGACTCACCAAAGGCGGCACCGAATGGACGCCGCAATTCGCCATTGAACTCGATCAGGCCAAGTGCATCGGCTGCGGCCGCTGCTACAAGGTTTGTCCGCGCGACGTGCTTGATCTCGTCGAACGTGAGCTGGACGATGACAACGATGACGAAGACGACAACATGATGGTCATGTCGCTGGCCAATCCGTCGGATTGCATCGGTTGTGGCTCCTGCGGACGCGTCTGTCCGAAGGACTGCTACACCTACGCACCGGCCTGATCATGGCCGCGCTGCCTGATTCCGCGTTCGGCGAAGCTGTTTGTGTCGCCTTGCGCGGCCAGGTGGAAAAACTCGGCCTGTCGATTGGCGACGAGCCGGTGTGGGCCGAGGCGGTCTTTGCCGAGGAGGTCGATCACTATTCGCAGGAAGTCAGTGTGATCGCAACGTGGCGCGGCAAGCAGCGTTATGGGACGGTTACTTTCTTTCCTGATGGGCGTGTTTTTGCCGAGTATCAGGTGTTGCTGGCGCACCCCTCCCGGGAAGACTGTTACGTCGAATCCGTGCAGGTCTGGGGGCGGCCCGAGAAATTGAGCGGCGATCCGGTCATTGCCGAATACGCCAAGTAGCCCATGACTCCGTTGCCCCGTTTGCTGCTCATTCACAAGCATGGGACCAGCGGCCGTGTTCGCTTTCTCTGCCTGAGTTCAGGCGTTGTCGCTTTCAAGCCGCTGCCGGCACTGTCGGCGCTGCGTGATGAAGATTATTCGCCGACCATCCAGTTTCATCCGACAGCCGTTGTCCGTGAGGCGGAAATTCACCTCGGGCTACCCGAAGGTGCAGTCGAGCCGGTGGCGGATTTCCAGGCCTGGGTTGATACGCCGGACGGCGATGCGCCCATCCTGCTGGCTGCCTTTGCCGGCATCGATCCGCCCTTCGAGGCAGCGGACCGCGTTCGCGGCCGATTCATTGCCATTACCGAGTCACGCCAGTTGAGCGAAGTCGAACGCGACCTGCTGCGTCGGGCCTACGAACACGTTCTCGGCTGATTGTCGCAAAGGCGACAAAGCGTCTTCTCGGAACAATTCAATCAATTCAGTTGCTTATGAGTGTTGTCCGGCATGGCACAGGGCTTGCAATGAAGAGCTCATCTACTCTGGGAGAATCGCCATGATCAATATGACCCCCGCTGCCATTAAGGCTGTTCAACGCTTTATCCGCGGTTCTGAAACGCCTGTCATCGGGCTGCGCCTGACCATTTCCGGCGGCGGTTGCTCCGGTCTGCAATACGGCATGAAGCTCGAAAACGAGAAGGCCGAGGATGACTGGGAACTGGAAGTCGAGGGCGTCAAGGTGCTGGTCGATGCGATGACCTTCCCGATGATCGATAACGTGACCGTCGATTTCGTCGACACGCTGACCCACACCGGTTTCAAGTTCGACAATCCCAACGCCAGCGCCCAGTGTTCCTGCGGCTCTTCGTTCTCGGTCTAAGGAGCAATAAGTCATGTGGGAATATTCTGACAAGGTTCGCGAACACTTTTTTCAGCCGCGAAATTCCGGTCCGCTCGAAGACGCGAACGGCATCGGCGACGTTGGCTCCATTCAGTGCGGTGATGCGCTGCGCCTGATGCTCAAGGTCGAGCCGGAAACTGACGTCATCCTCGATGCTCACTTCCAGACCTTCGGCTGTGGTTCTGCCATTGCTTCCTCGTCGGCGCTGACCGAAATGGTCAAGGGCAAGACGCTGGATGAGGCGCTGACAATTTCCAATCAGGACATCGCCGACTTCCTTGACGGCCTGCCGCCGGAAAAGATGCATTGCTCGGTCATGGGCCGCGAAGCCCTGCAGGCCGCCATCGCCAACTACCGTGGCGAAGTTTGGAGCGACGACCATGAAGAAGGCGCGCTGATCTGCAAATGCTTCGCCATCGACGCCGTGATGATCGAGGACGTTATCAAGGCCAACGGCCTGAATACCGTCGAGGAAGTGACCTTCTACACCAAGGCAGGCGGCGGTTGCGCAGCCTGTCATGAGGGGATCGAGGAAATTCTCGCCAAGGTCAAGTCTGACAATCCTGGGATGGGTGAAACCTCCCCGCCGGCAGCCTGCCCGGCTACCCCGGAAGCGCCAAAGCCGCCAACCAAGAAGCTGTCGATTGTCGAAAAAATCGCCAAGATCCAGGCAGTGCTCGAATCGGTTCGCCCTATGCTCCAGCGCGATCATGGCGACGTCGAGCTGGCCGACGTTCAGGGCAAGAAGATCTACGTGCATCTCAAGGGCGCTTGCTCCGGTTGCATGATGGAAGCAGCAACGCTCGGCGGCATCCAGCAGAAGATGATCGAAACGCTGGGTGAGCTGGTGCAGGTTCTGCCTTCGTCGCACATGCCCGTAGAGGCCTGATCGACACAGATTTTCCGGCTGACCAGGCCTGCTGCGGTCAACCGGAAAAAACGGCCAAATTCGACATCATCCCAACCTCAACAGAGAACCCGAGGACTGCGCCATGAAACCGATCTATCTGGACAACAACGCCACGACGCGGGTCGATCCCGCTGTGGTCGACGCCATGCTGCCGTTCTTCACGGAGCATTTCGGCAACGCCTCGTCGATTCACGCCTTCGGTAGTGAAGTCGGCAAGGCGCTGAAGAAAGCCCGCAGTCAGGTTCAGGCGCTGCTCGGTGCCGAGCATGACTCGGAAATTATCTTTACCTCCTGCGGCACCGAGTCCGACTCGACCGCCATCCTCTCGGCGCTCAAGGCCCAGCCCGACCGCAACACAGTGATCACCACCAACGTCGAGCATCCGGCCATCCTGACGCTGTGCGATTGGCTCGAGAAGGAAGGCTACATCGTCCATAAGCTGAAGGTGGACAAGAAGGGCCGCATCGACATGGACGAATACAAGTCGTTGCTGCACGACCGCGTCGCCATCGTGTCGGCGATGTGGGCCAACAACGAGACAGGCACCATTTTCCCTGTCGTCGAGATGGCCGAACTGGCTGCCGCCAAGGGCATCATGTTCCACACGGACGCAGTGCAGGCCGTTGGCAAGATTCCCATCGACCTCAAGAACACCAAGATCGACATGCTCTCGTTGTCCGGTCACAAGCTGCACGCACCGAAGGGTATCGGCGTACTTTACCTGCGTCGCGGCTGCCGCTTCCGTCCGCTGCTCCGTGGTGGTCATCAGGAACGCGGGCGTCGCGCCGGCACCGAGAACTCGGCGTCCATCGTCGGCCTCGGCATGGCATGCGAACTGGCCATGCAGAAAATGGAATTCGAAAACACCGAAGTCCGCCGCCTGCGCGACAAGCTGGAAAAGGGCATCCTGAACCAGATCACCCACTGCTTCGCGACCGGTGATGTATCCAACCGTCTGCCGAACACCAGCAATATCGCCTTTGAATACATCGAGGGTGAAGGCATTCTGATGCTGCTCAACAAGGTTGGCATCGCCGGCAGCTCAGGCTCGGCCTGTACCTCCGGCTCGCTCGAACCATCGCACGTCATGCGCGCCATGGGCATTCCCTACACGGCTGCGCACGGCACAATCCGTTTCTCGCTATCGGTCTACAACACCGAAGAAGAAATCGATCGCGTCATCGCCGCCGTGCCGCCCATCGTCGCCCAACTGCGCAAACTTTCACCGTACTGGACAGACAAGGGCCCGGCCACCAATCCCGAAGCCGCCTTCGCCCCGACTTACGCCTGACGGCAGCTCCGGTCTCAGGCAGGGGATTGACGCGAAGACGAGCCGCAGGCAGTGCGATTGGCACGCCAAGGTGAAGTCGACAAAGTCAGGCCCCTGCCTGAGACCGGAGAAACCTTTCTCTCTGCAGCAACCTCGGTTAGCCCCGGAAGCAATTCCGGGGCTTTTTTTGTCTGCATGTTTCGCGTGTGTCCCCTAAAATTCGAAGTTCTCCTAACGCGAAATCAGGATTGAGGAAAGCCACGATGTCAGTCAGACAAGTCCTGCGCATGGGCGAACCGCTGCTTTTCAAGACGGCCGATCCGGTGATGGCGTTCGGGACAGAAGAGTTGAAGCAACTGATCGAGGATATGTTCGACACCATGGCCGCGACGGGTGGCGTTGGCCTGGCGGCGCCGCAGATTGGTGTTGGTCTGCAGTTGGTGATCTTCGGATTCGAAAAAAGTGAGCGTTATCCGGATGCTGATTCGGTGCCGCAGACCATTCTGATCAATCCGATCATCACGCCGCTGGGCGATGGCGAAGAATTGGGCTGGGAGGGCTGTCTGTCGGTTCCCGGTCTGCGTGGCGAAGTGCCGCGCCACGCACGCATCCGTTACCAGGGTTTCGATGCGGACGGCCAGCCAATCGACCGGATAGTCGATGGCTTCCATGCCCGGGTTGTCCAGCACGAATGCGATCACCTGATCGGTCGGCTTTATCCATCGCGGATGCGGAATTTTGCCCGCTTCGGATTTACAGACGTGCTTTTCCCGGACTTGGTCGCTTAATTCGCCTCGCTTCCGTTGCGGCCAACTTCGCGTCGCAGCGGTTGTTGCACTCAGGAATAATTTGAGGCTTTCAAATGGCCTGCCGCTGGCTTTGATATACTGTTCAAATGAACAGTATTCGTCGCATTGCACACCTCGACATGGATGCCTTCTTTGCCTCGGTCGAGTTGCTTCGTTATCCCGAGTTGCGCGGGCAGGCGGTTGTTGTCGGCGGGCGAAGTGTTCATCAACCAGTGCTGCAGGCCGACGGCTCCAGGCATTTTTCCCGTTTGCGTGAGTACACAGGGCGGGGCGTGATTACCACCTCGACCTATGAGGCCCGGGCTTTGGGGGTGTTTTCAGGCATGGGGCTCATGAAATCGGCGAAGCTGGCGCCGGAGGCCATTCTTCTGCCAGCCAACTTCGAGGCTTACCGCCACTATTCGCAGCTGTTCAAAGCCGCTGTTCGCGCGATCGCGCCCAAGGTCGAGGATCGTGGCATTGACGAAATATACGTCGATCTCAGCGATAATTCGGAGGAAACGCGCAGCCTGGCTCAGCGCATCAAGGATGCCGTTTTTACTGCAACCGGACTGAGTTGTTCGATAGGCGTGACGCCCAACAAACTGCTGTCCAAGATTGCCTCGGACCTCGAGAAGCCGAATGGGCTGACGATCTTGTCGCTGGACGATGTTCCGACTCGGATCTGGCCGCTGGCTGCAAAAAAGGTGAATGGGATAGGACCGAAGGCCAGCGAGCGTCTTGAGCGCCATGGCATTCGGACTATCGGCGAACTGGCCGCCACGCCGCAGGAATTTCTGATCCGCAAGTTTGGCCGGAGCACCGGGCTGTGGATGCATCGCATCGCTCATGGCATTGACGACAGGCCGGTGGTAACCGAGTCGGAGCCGAAATCAATTAGCCGCGAAACCACTTTCGAGCGGGATTTACACGTCCGACAGGATAAGCCCGAGTTGTCGGAGAAATTTACGTCGCTATGTCTGCGCGTTGGGGACGACCTGAAGCGCAAAGGCTACGCCTGCAGGACAATCGGCATAAAAATTCGCTACGCGGATTTCAGTGTAGTCACCCGAGACGTAACGCTACCCGTCGCCATCAGCGATGGCGCCGAGATTCGCAAGAGTGCCGGCCTATGCCTGAAACGTGTCCCGCTGGAGCAGCGTATCCGTCTGCTCGGTATCCGCGCCGGCGGGTTGGTGGACTTGGCAGGCGAACAAATCGCATCCAAGGCAGTTCAAGCTGAACTGCCATGGCAAGAACCGTGATCGTGGGTTCCCCAGAGAAAAGCTGCGGTGTACCCTTCCGGAGTGCCGTATTTCCTGCCTTGGTCTTGTTGTTATTGTTGCTGATTTTTTACTTTAGGGCGCAATGGATACTTCTGGAATATTTTGCCAATTGGTGTAAAGTTAGGTTAGGTATTCCCCTGTTGAGGTGAAGAAATGGATATTCAATCAGTAGCTTCCACTATCAGTGCTTATACGAATTCGAGCACTCAGGCGACCCAGGCGACTCAGGCGCAACAGGTTCAGCAAGCCGAGAGGCGTGAGCCGAGGCCCGAGGAGCGTGTCGAGCGCACGGAAGAGTCGCCGCGTCCGGTCAAGAATGCGGAGGGCCAGGAAACCGGCACTCTGGTCAATGTGACGGCGTAAGAATTGGCAGATTCGTAATATCGATTGGTGACGAAATGGCAGTAACGTCGGCATCCGGTGCTCAATCGGCCAGCAGTGGGCTGTGGGCGCAACTTCAGCTGCAACAGGCAAGGCGTACCGCCGATCAGGCCGAGCAGCAGGCGTCGGCCTTGCAGGCTCAGGCACGTTCTGCGCAGAGCGTTGCTGACCGGGCGCAGGAAAATGCCCGTTCGTTGCAGGTCCAGTCGCGGCAGGCGCAGGGCGATGCCAGTCAGGCTCGCCTTGATCTCGCTAACCGGAGTGCTGTTGGTGAAGTGCAGAGCCAGTTGAGCGATTTGCAAACCCAGATCGGCAAGGTGCTTGAGTCGGGTGCGCCCATTGCGTCTGCGACCACGTCGGCCCCCGTAGTCAATACTTCCGGTCAGCAGACGGGAACGCTAGTTAACGTGACGGCCTGACGAATTTTCTTGATGTTTGGCAATCGGGCGCCGCGGCGCCTGTTTTTTTGTCTGCTGATCGCCACCGGCTTTGGTATCGTTCAGTCTTGCTCCTCTCGAATGACATAGAAGGAATCTGATTCGTGCTCGAAAATCACTGGTGCGCCTCCGTGGATGCAACCATACAACTGCGTACCGGCTGCAACCCGCTCGAGAAGCATGGGCCGCAGGCGGTAATCGTTCATGCCGATGCCTGGGCGCCGATGGATGCTGTGTCCGATCCGCACGATATTCGCCAGGTGGTCGATTACGAGGTGATCTTTCTGGCCATTCGCAAGCTGGAGGGTAACGCCCATTGCGAATGCCTCGAGTCCAGCATTCTGGAGGTGATGGATGCGATTTTCGGTATGCCTATCGTGACTTCGGCGCATGTTTCGATGCATAAGCCGCATGTCTATCACGGGCAAGGGACGCCGGCCATTTCACTTTCCCTGACACGCGAGCAGTGGGCAAAGAGCAAACGGTGATTTCGGCCATCGGGGCGGTTGCCAGCAATGGCATGCTCGGACTGGATGGCTGGCTGCCTTGGGATATTCCAGAGGAGCTCGCCTATTTCGAGAAAATGGTGGAAGGCGCGGCGCTGGTGATCGGTCGCCTGACGTATGAGTCGATGGACGTAGTGCCGGCTGATTCATTCATTGTCAGCCGTCAGCGTGATCTGGTCTTGCGCCCCGGCTGCGTTCGCGTGGCGTCGGTCGAGGAGGGCTTGCAGGCTGCGCTGGCAACCGGCAAGCCGGTTTTCGTCATTGGTGGCGCTTCGATTTATTCGGCTGCGTGGCCCTATTGCCATCGCTTCTATCTGACGCGTATTGAGCAGGCTTTCCCAGGCGACTCGCTGTTTCCGGCAGATATACCACTCGATCAATGGCCTATTCACGAAGAATCGGCCAAGATTTTTCGCGAACGCCATAGCAATTTGGATGTGACTTGCCGTTTCCTGCAATACCGTCAGCCCTTCCCGCGCCCGCTGCCGGTAGCTCATTGCAATTCCGGAACCAACTGATCAGAATGGGCCTTCGAGGGTTTGGCCGTACATCAGCGAGACATGGAGACAATGCCCGGACAACAGACTGCTCGCAATGCGAATCACCTTTGGATCGCCTTGGTCACGCTGGCGATTGGCGGGTTCATGCTGCTTGGCTATGTAATGTGGTCGGCATATCAGGAGGTCTGGGCGGATGCCCGATCGCTAGCCAAAACCCAGGCTGAGTTGCTCGACGTACGTTTTGATGCCACCTTGCGCCGCGTCGATGTGACGCTCGATGCACTCGAAGAGCGCGTACCAGCAGATTCGCTGAACACCTCTGCCGTCCCCCGGTTTCGCCCCAGCATCGAAAAGGAGCTTGAACGCCTGCAGCGTGCGTTCCCTGAAGTTGCCGGTTTTCGGGTAATCGACTCGGCCGGCAACCTGCTGTATCTCTCGGGCGGCGGTGAGTACGTCAATCTGTTCGATCGGTCGTATTTCGAGATTTCGAAAAGCGGAAAAGGGGGGGCGGTAGTTTTTTCCGAGGTCGTCAAATCGCGCATAACCGGTCGGGATACCTTTGTAGCCGCCCGGGCGATCCGTGCCGCTGATGGTCGCTTTCTCGGTGTGGTCAGCGCGGCAATTGAGGTTGATTTCTTTGAGCAGATGTTCAACGAGTCCCGCCTTGGCCCCTCTGGGGAGATGTCAATCCGGCGAAGCGACAGCCATGCGCTGGTCCTTCAACATCCGCCGTCGCCGGCCGGAATCAGCCGGTCACTTGACTCCTCCCATCCTGTCTTTCAATCCATCACATCTGGGCAGCGAGAAGGTGTTCTCGAGTTTACGGCGCAGAGCGATGGCGTGAATCGGGTAGTCGGCTATCGGGTGCTTGAGCGCTATCCTTTTTATGTGCTTACAGCATTGTCGAGATCGGACGTGATGGGGTCCTGGCAGCAGCGGATGCTGCTTGTCGGTGGGCTGGGGACTGTCCTGCTGGGCAGCCTCCTTGTTGTCCTCAATGGCCTGTTCCACACCCGAAAACGTGAGCTCGCCACGGCAGCCAGTTTGCGTAGAAATGGCGAACGCCTGGGTACAGCCCAGCGCATTGCCCAGTTGGGCAGTTGGGAAATTGATCTGGCGACCATGTCGGTAAGGTGTTCGGATGAGCTGTACCGGATTTTTGAAATTTCTCCGGCGGCCGGCGGCTCGCCTTATCAGGAGTTTCTTGCCCGGGTTCATCCCGAGGACAGGGCCATCGTTGACAAGACGCTCAACGATTCGATCGAGCTTCGCCAGCAGGCCAATCTCAAGCATCGCCTGCGGTTGCCGGATGGCCGGATCAAATATGTTCTGGAGGTTTGCGAAACCGAGTATGGAGAGAATGGCGAGCCGTTGCGGGTCATCGGCACCTCCCAGGATGTAAGCCTCCAGCACGAGACCGAGGCGCAGATGCTACTGCTGGCCAGCGCTGTTCAGCACAGTGGCGAGGCGATCCTGATTACGGATGCGAGCAACAACATCATCACGGTCAACCCCGCGTTTACGCGACTGACGGGATATTCCGCAGAGGAGGCCGCTGGCCGGAATCCCCGTTTTCTATCGGCCGGGCGGACGACGCCGGAGGAATATGCCCATATGTGGCGGGAGATCTCCGAGCGCGGTTTCTGGCAAGGTGAAATCTGGGATCGGCGCAAGGACGGCGGAATCTATCCGAAGTGGGTCTCCATCTCCGTCATCCGGGATGACGAGGGGAAAGTCATCTACCACACTGCCCACTTTACCGACGTATCCTCGGAGCGTGCGGCCGAGGAGCGCCTCCATTTCATCGCGCACCACGATGTGCTTACCGGCCTGCTCAACCGGCTCAGCCTGAAGGGGCGGATGGATCAGGCCCTGGCGACGGCCCGACGGGAAGGTTCGCGTGTGGCGGTGATGTTCATCGACCTCGATCGCTTCAAGGTGATCAACGATACGCTCGGGCATCATACGGGTGATGAATTGCTGATCGAGGTAGCCCGACGCCTGCGTGAAAGCGTGCGGGACAGTGATGTCGTGGCGCGACTGGGGGGTGACGAGTTCGTGATCATGCTTTCCGGCGTCGATCACACCAGTTCGATTGCCCTGATTGCTGAAAAAATGGTGACCAGCGTGAGCCGGTCCTACCTGATCAGCGGCCACGATCTCTACACCTCACCAAGCATCGGCATTGCCATTTTTCCCACCGATGGGCTCGATGGTGAGACCTTGATGAAAAATGCTGATGCGGCCATGTATCACGCCAAGGCAGCGGGTCGGAAAAACTTCCAGTTTTTCGATGCCAAGATGAATGATGTGGCGCTGGATCGGCTGAAAACCGAGCACGCGCTGCGTCAGGCGCTTGCCCGCGACGAATTTGTCCTGCATTTCCAGCCGATAATCGATATGGCCACGGGCAAGGTGGCCGCCGTCGAAGCTTTGGTGCGCTGGAAACATCCTGAGAAAGGGCTGCTGGCACCGGGCAGTTTCATCGGCATTGCCGAAGAAACCGGTCTGATCCAGCCGCTGGGTGAATGGGTTTTGTGGGCTGCCTGCCGGCAATTGGCCGAGTTCTATGCGGCGGGAATTTCCGGCGTCAGGATGGGCATCAATATTTCGGCCATCCAGATGCGCAATGGCAATCTGCCGGTGCTGGCCCGGGGCATTATCGAGGCCTACGATCTGCAGGCGCAGGACCTCATTTTTGAAATCACCGAGTCGGTGGCAATGGAGCAGCCGCTGGAGACGGTACGCATTCTCGATATCCTGCACAGCATGGGTATTGTTGTCGCGATCGATGATTTCGGGACGGGATACTCGTCGCTCGGCTACCTGCGCATGTTCCCGCTAAAGCACCTCAAACTGGATCGTTCCTTTGTCGAAGAAATCGGCGAGGATACCGGTGGTTCGGTGATCTGCGACGCGACTATCGGCCTTGCCCACAATCTGGGTCTGAAGGTAGTGGCAGAGGGCGTCGAAACAGCAGAGCAACTCGAGTACCTGCGCAGCCGTGGTTGCGATCTGGTGCAGGGTTACCTCTACAGCCGACCGGTGCCGGCGGCTGAGGTCATCGACTACATCCGGCAACTCAATTCCTGAGATTCAAATATTGCTTGCCAACGCGCACTGTTTTTCTTATGATTAAAACGAACGTATGAATCATAAGAAGAAAGAGGGCACCCAATGGAAAACCGTACTGTCGATACGCGCGAAAGAATTCTCGATGCCGGCGAGCGCCTGTTCATGGCGCATGGCTACGAGGGAACATCGATGCGCCAGATCACCAGCGAGGCCTGCGTCAACCTTGCGGCCGTAAATTATCACTTCGGCTCGAAGGAGTCGTTGATGCAGGAGGTTTTCCGGCGACGTCTTGACTGGCTCAACGAAGAGCGCATGCGGGTGCTTGATGTGCTCGAGGCCGAGGCGAATGGCGAGCCGGTCAAGCCGTCGGCCATCGTCGATGCCTTTTTCGGCACCCTGCTGCGCATGGCGGGCGATGAAAATCGTGGCGGTATGACCTTCCTGCGTTTGCTTGGCCGGACGCTGACCGAGCCCTCCGAGTTCATTCGCGCCTTCCTGGCGCATGAATACAAGACGGTGATGGACCGCTACAAGGAGGCGCTGTTCAAGGCGCTGCCCGAGGTGCCCAAGGCCGAGATCGTCTGGCGCTTCCATTTCATGCTCGGTGCCACGTCCTACGCCATCGCCGGCACCGATGCGCTGCGTCTGGTGACCGACTGGCAGATCGAGGATGACGATTCGACAGACCGGCTGGATCGTCTGGTGCCGCGCCTGATGTCCTTCCTGCTTGGCGGCTTGCGCGCCCAGTTGCCTCAGTTTTCCGATGCTGCGGTCGACAGCAAATAAACGACCAAAACCAAAAAAGACATACAAGGAGACAACAGCATGTTCAACAACCTCATCCCTCTGCTCGGGTTAGCCACCCTGGTGGCTTTGGCCGGGCTGATTCTGATTCGGCCCTTGCGCCGAAGCATCATCACCCGGCCCATTTTTTCCACCTATCGCAAGGTGCTGCCACAGATGTCGGACACCGAGCGCGACGCCCTTGAGGCCGGCACCGTCTGGTGGGAGGGGGAGTTGTTCCGGGGCGCGCCCGACTGGCAGAAACTGCACGCCTACCCGCAGCCGAAACTGACGCCGGCCGAACAGTCGTTTCTCGACAACGAATGCGAGGAGGCCTGCCGTCTGGTCAATGACTGGCAAGTGACGCAGGAACTCTATGACCTGCCGGCCGACGCCTGGCGCTACATCAAGGATAAGGGCTTCCTTGGCATGATCATTCCGAAGAAATACGGCGGTCTGGAGTTCTCGGCCTACGCCCATTCGCAGGTCGTGACCAAGCTGTCGACGCGTTCCTCTGCGCTGTCGGTTTCAGTCATGGTGCCCAACTCGCTCGGCCCGGCCGAGCTGCTGCTGCACTACGGCACCGAGGCGCAGAAGAATCATTACCTGCCGCGTCTGGCCAAGGGCATCGAGGTGCCAGCGTTTGCGCTGACCAGCCCGTGGGCCGGCTCCGATGCGGCATCGATTCCGGACAGCGGTGTCGTCTGCAAGGGGCTGTATCAGGGCAAGGAAGTGCTCGGCATGCGCGTCTCGTGGGACAAGCGCTACATCACGCTGGCGCCGGTGTGCACGGTGTTCGGTCTGGCCTTCCACCTCTATGACCCGGATGGCCTGCTTGGCGACAAGAAGCACGTCGGCATTACCTGCGCCCTGGTTCCCTACGACCATCCCGGCGTCGAAACCGGTCGTCGTCACTTCCCGCTCAACGCCATGTTCATGAACGGCCCGACGCGCGGCAAGGACGTGTTCATGCCGCTCGATTTCATCATCGGCGGCCCGGAAAAGGCCGGCCACGGCTGGCGGATGCTCATGGAGTGCCTGGCGGCTGGCCGCTCGATTTCGCTGCCGTCGTCGAATACCGGCATGGCGCAGATGACGGCGCGCGCCGTCGGCGGCTATGCCCGCGTGCGTTCCCAGTTCAAGATGGCCGTCGGCAAGTTCGAGGGCGTCGAGGAGGCGCTGACCCGCATCGGCGCCTACACCTACATGATGGACGCCGTGCGCAAGATGACGGCGGGCGCCGTCGATCTTGGCGAGAAGCCATCGGTCGTTTCGGCCATCGCCAAGTACCACGTCACCGAGCGCGCCCGTCAGGTCGTCAATGACGGCATGGACGTCATCGGCGGCAAGGGCATCTGTCTCGGCCCCAACAATTTCATGGGCCGCGCTTACCAGCAGGTGCCGATCGGCATCACCGTCGAAGGCGCCAATATTTTGACGCGCTCGCTGATCATCTTCGGCCAGGGGGCCATCCGCTGCCATCCGTATTTGCTGCCGGAAATGCAGGCGGCGCAGAACCCGGACCAAAAACAGGGTCTGGCCGATTTCGACAAGGCGCTGTTCGGCCATATTGGCTTCACGATCAAGAACGGCTTCCGCGCCCTGTGGCTGGGCATGACCGGCTCGCACTTTGCTGCGGTCAACGTCGATACGGCACCCGAAATGCGGCGTTACTACCAGCAGCTGACGCGCTTCTCGGCCGCCTTCGCCTTCATGGCCGACATCTCGTTGCTGGTCCTAGGCGGCAGCGTCAAGCGGCGCGAAAAGCTGTCGGCTCGCCTCGGCGACATCCTGGCCCAGATGTACCTGATTTCCTGCACGCTCAAGCGTTACGAAGAAGAAGGCCGCAAGGCCGACGATGCGCCGCTCGCCCACTGGGCGATCTGGGATGCGATGTACAAGGCGCAGCAGGCGTTTGACGGTGTGATCGCCAATTTCCCGATCCGCTTCATTGCCGCCTTCCTGCACCGCTCGATCTTCCCGTGGGGTCATCCGTACGTCGTGCCATCCGACGATGTCGGCCATCAGGTTGCCAAGGCGCTGATTGCGCCGTCGGCAACCCGCGATCGCCTGACTGCCGAGTGCTATGTGCCGCTGGTCGAGACCGAGCCGGTCGGCGCCATCGAAATGGCCCTCAAAGCCACGCTGCTCGCCGAGCCGATCGAAGTGAGAATCCGCGAAGCCGAAAAGGCGGGGCGCTTCGACAACAACCCGCTGGCCAATGTGCGCGACATTGCCGTCGTCGCTTTCGAGGCAGGCGTGATCTCGGTGGCCGATTTTGAAATCATGAAGGCACGTAATCACCTGCGCGACATCGTGGTTCATGTTGACGATTTCCCGTTCGACTACGGGGTCGCCACGGCCAACAAGCCCGCTGAATCAAGGATGGCTGCCTGAACATGAGCAAGACGATTTATGTGGTCGACGGCGCCCGCACGCCGTTTTTGAAGGCACAGAAAGGGCCCGGCGTCTTCGCCGCGTCCGATCTCGCCACGCAAGCCGGGCGGGCGCTGCTGTTGCGTCAGCCCTTCGAGCCGAGCGATCTCGACGAAGTCATTCTCGGCTGTGCCGCACCGTCGCCCGACGAAACCAACATCGGCCGCATGGTCGCGCTGCGCCTCGGCTGCGGCCGCAAGGTGCCGGGCTGGACGGTGATGCGCAACTGCGCGTCGGGCATGCAGGCCATCGACTCGGCCATCGCCAACATCCAGTGCGGGCGTTCCGAACTGGTGCTGGCCGGCGGCGTCGATGCGCTGTCGCGGGCGCCGCTGCTCTATTCGGACGCCATGGTGCGCTGGTTCGCCGGCATGATGTCGATGCGCTCGGTGAGCGAGAAGATCAGCCACTTTCTGCGACTGCCGGTGGGCGAGTTGCTCAAGCCGGTCATCGGTCTCATGAAGGGACTGACCGACCCCGTCGTCGGCCTGCTCATGGGCCAGACGGCCGAAAATTTGGCCTGGAAATTCGGCATCAACCGTCAGCAGATGGACGAATTCGCCGTCAAAAGCCATTTGAAAGCGATGTCGGCGCGGTCGGCAGGCTATTTCGGCGAGATCGTTCCGGTCGTCGATGGGCAGGGCAAAATCTACGCCGAAGACGACGGCGTGCGCGCCGATGCCAGCATGGCCGGCATGGCCAAGCTCAAGCCGTTTTTCGACAAGAAATACGGCAACATCACGGCCGCCAACAGCTCGCAGATCACCGATGGCGCCGCCTGGCTCATCCTCGCTTCGGAAGAGGCCGTGGAGAAGTGGGGCCTCAAGCCCATCGGCAAGATTGTCGACAGCGAATGGGCCGGCCTCGACCCGGCGCAGATGGGCCTCGGCCCGGTGCACGCGGCGACGCCGATTCTGCAGCGCCATGGCCTCGGGCTGGGCGACATCGAATACTGGGAGCTCAACGAAGCCTTCGCCGCGCAGGTTCTCGGCTGCCAGGCGGCGTGGCAATCCGACGAATACTGCCGCGAGCAGCTCGACCTTCCTGGCGCCTTCGGCAGCATTGACGAGGACAGGCTCAACGTCGATGGCGGCGCTGTTTCCATCGGCCACCCGGTCGGCGCTTCCGGGGCGCGCATCGTGCTGCATCTGCTGCATGTGTTGAGGCGCAACCAGGCCCGGCGTGGGGTTGCGACCATTTGCATCGGTGGCGGTTTGGGCGGCGCGATGCTGGTGGAGGCGACGACATGAGCAGGAAGCAGGGGCCCCGCGCAGCGGGGATGCGCACGGCCGCGAATGTCGTCCTCGGCCGACTGGCAGGCCTGGTCACCAGCATCCGAACTTTGAGGTTGGCTGACTTGAGTACTGATTTCAATTTTGGGCATTTTTTCCGGTTGACCGTAGCAATCGGCCAGCAGGAGCAAAACGCATGAAACACTGGCAACTGAACAAGGAAGAAAGCGGCATTGTCGTCGCCATTCTCGACAAGGCTGGCGAATCGGCCAATTCGTTATCGGCTGACGTCATGACCGAATTTGGCGAGATACTCGACCAGTTCGACAAACAACCGCCCAAGGGGCTGCTCATCCGCTCCGGCAAGGAGGCCGGCTTCATCGCCGGCGCCGACATCCAGGAATTCTCCCAACTCGATTCTGCCGAGAAGGGCAGGGCGCTCGTCACGCGCGGCTGGAACCTGTTCAACCGCCTGGCCGCAGTACCGTACCCGACGCTGGCGCTGGTCCGTGGCCATTGTCTCGGTGGCGGCTTGGAGCTGGCGCTGGCCTGCCGCTACCTGTTGGCCGTCGATGAGCCGGGAACCAAGATGGGCCTGCCAGAAGTCATGCTCGGGATTTTTCCGGGCTGGGGCGGCATGCTGCGGCTACCCAAGCGTGTCGGCCCGGCAGCGGCACTCGACATGATGTTGACCGGCAAGACGATCGACGCCAAGCGCGCCAAGAAAATGGGCCTGGCCGACGATTGCGTGCCGCCGCGTGTCATGGAAATGGCTGCCCGCCAACTGCTCCTTTCTGCTCAGCCGCGCCGGCCGCTGCCCTTCATGCAACGCCTGTTCAGTGGTCCGCTCAAGTCGGTCGTTGCCAACGGCGCGCGCAAGCAGGTGGCGAAAAAAGCGCGGCCGGAACACTACCCGGCGCCCTACGCCATCATCGACCTGTGGGAGAAGCACGACGGCAATGCGCTGGCGGCGCCGGAGATCATCGACCGCATCATCACCTCGCCGACGGCGCGCAACCTGGTTCGTGTCTATCACCTGCAGGAGCGGCTCAAGGGCTTCGGCAAGTCGTCTGACTTCAAGGCCAAACGCGTGCACGTCATCGGCGCCGGCGTCATGGGCGGTGACATCGCTGCCTGGTGCGCCCTGCGCGGCATGACGGTGACGCTGCAGGACCAGACGCTCGAGCGCATTGCCCCGGCGCTCAAGCGCGCCCACGCCCTGTTCACCAAACGCCTGCGCGAGCCCCTCAAAATCCGCGACGCTTTCGACCGCCTGATTCCCGACCCAACCGGTGATGGCGTCGCCCACGCCGACGTGACCATCGAAGCCATCTTTGAGAACGTCGAGGCCAAACACGCGCTGTTCAAGTCACTCGAACCGAGAATGAAGCCGGGTGCCGTTCTCGCCAGCAACACCTCCAGCCTCAAGCTCGAAGACCTGTGCACGGTTCTGAGCAAGCCGGAACGCCTCGTCGGCATCCACTTCTTCAACCCGGTGGCCATGATGCCGCTGGTCGAGGTGGTCGAAGCCGATGGCGCCGATCCGGCCGCCGTGCAAGCCGCCTGTGCATTCGTCAAACAGATCGAAAAACTGCCGCTGCCGGTAAAGAGCGAGCCGGGTTTCCTCGTAAACGCCGTGCTCGCGCCCTACATGCTGGCCGCCATGCGTGCGGTCGACGAGGGAATTTCACCGGAAACGGTCGACGAAGCCATGCTCGCCTTCGGCATGCCGATGGGGCCGATTGAACTGGTCGATACGGTTGGTCTGGACATCGCCATGGCGGCCGGCAAGCAACTGGCCGGCGGGGCCGATGCGCCGCGTTGCCTGATCGAGCGCGTCGAGAAAAACCATCTCGGCAAGAAGAGCGGGCAGGGTTTTTACGACTGGTCTTCCGGCAAGGCCGCCAAAGGAGCAGCGGGCAGCATTCCGGCCGGACTGGCCGACCGGCTGGTCACGCCGCTGATCGACCGCGTCGAAAAACTGGTTGCCGACGGTGTGGTGGCCGACCCGGAACTGGCCGACGCCGGGGTGATCTTCGGAACGGGTTTCGCTCCCTTCACCGGCGGGCCGATGCATTTTCGGCAAGCAGCAGAAAAATAGTGTTGTTTATTTCCAACGAACGTTTGAAATATTTCATTTCAAACAGCGTTTTACACGCTTGTTTGATATTTAATCGTAGCAGTAGTAGCGGGTGCTTATTTGCCCATATAACAAAACAGGAGACAAACCAATGAACAAAACCATCACCCTGCGCCTCATTCCGGCGCTCATTGCCATCGCATTTTCCGGCAGCGCCGCTTCGGCGGGCTTCCAGTTGCAGAATCAGACTGGCTCGGGCAACGGCAATGCGTTTGCCGGCGCTGCGGCCGCGGCGGAGGACGCGGGAACGATATTTTTTAACCCGGCAGGTATGACGTATCTCGCCAAGGGCCACAACATTTCCGCATCCGGTACGCTTCTCTATCGTGTAATTGATTACTCAGATACGGGATCTTCGGCAATCGTTCCTTCACTTGGAACGACCAATGGTGGCAACGCTGGCGGGTTTTCGCTGCTTCCGGCAATGTATTGGGCGTATTCGGTGACGCCATCCGTGTCGGTTGGTCTGGGTATTTCACCAACCTTTGGCAACCGCACGGAATACGATTTCGACTTTGTTGGCCGGAACTCCGGGTACTTCGCCGAGATCGCACAAATCAATATCAATCCGTCCGTTGCCTGGAAGATAAACGAACAGGTTTCGGTTGGTGGCGGTATCAACTTTGCGCACAACGAAACCCATTTCAAACAAGGTATGACCTTGGGGGCTCTTGCGTCGACAACCAACAGCCTTGACGTCAAGGGGGACGCCTGGGCAGTTGGCTACAACTTGGGGGCGATGTTCCAGATCACGCCGACAACGCGTCTTGGTCTTACCTATCGCTCTGAACTCAAATTTGATCTTGAAGGCCAGCAAACGGCCAGCATCAGTGCTGTGAATGGGGTTACGGGCACACAGGAGATCAAAACCGTACTGAAGACTCCGGCGAGCGCCTCGCTGGCGATTTCCCAGAAAGTAGGCGATCGCCTGGAACTGCTTGCTGACTATACCTGGACCAACTGGAGTGTCGTCGATGTGATTCAGTTGCAGAACAAGACTACGGGTGCAAATCTGAGTGCGCTCAGCTACAACTTCAAGGATACGTGGCGGGTAGGCGTGGGTGGCAACTACCAGTTCAACAAGGATCTGAAGCTCAGATTTGGTATGGCTTATGACGTCTCTCCGGTCAAATCGTCAGCTGACCGGACCATGACGCTTCCGGACTCGGACCGCACATGGATTTCCATTGGTGCGAAGTACCAGCTCTCGCCAAATGCGTCGGTCGATGTTGGCTACAGCCATATTTTCTTCGCCAAGGAAAATACGACCCGCGCTGTGTTGTCGGGTACGACAGCAATCCAGAACATTCGCGGCGAGTGGGACAACAGCGTCGACATCATTGCGGCGCAGCTGAACTACAAGTTCTGATCCCCAATTTGCAGGTTTGATCCAATCCCCGGCCAGCCCGGGGATTTTTTTTAAATTGGGCAAAAAAACCGGTTGACCGCAGAAGTGGCTGACCTATAATTCATACGTTCGTTTTAATTAAGCGAAGCGGAAAATAAGAGACTAAAAAGGAGATGCAATTGAACAAGCTGATCGTGAAGAAAGCGGCCGTGCTGGGCGCTGGCGTGATGGGGGCGCAGATTGCCGCGCACCTCGCCAACGCCAATGTGCCGGTCGTGCTGTTCGACCTGCCGGCCAAGGAAGGCGACAAGAACGGCATCGTCAACAAGGCCCTCGACGGCCTGAAAAAGCTGGACCCGGCGCCGCTGGCCAGCAAGGGCAAGCTGCAGTTCATCGATGCCGCCAATTACGACGAGCATCTGCCGCTGCTCGCCGGCTGCGATCTGGTGATCGAGGCCATCGCCGAGCGCATGGACTGGAAGAACGACCTCTACGCCAAGATCGCGCCGCACCTCGCGCCGAACGCCATCATCGCGTCCAACACCTCCGGCCTGTCGATGAATGCGCTGGCGCAGGGTTTGCCGGAAGCCGTCCGCCCGCGTTTCTGCGGCATCCACTTTTTCAATCCGCCGCGCTACATGCATCTGGTCGAGATCATCGGCACGCAGAGCACCGACGGCAGCACGCTCGATGCGCTGGAAACCTGGCTGACCTCGCGTCTCGGCAAGGGTGTCATCCGCGCGCTGGATACGCCGAACTTCGTCGCCAACCGCATCGGCGTCATGTCGATTCTCGCCGTCATGCACCACACCCAGGCGTTCGGCCTCGGCTTCGATGAAGTCGATGCGCTGACCGGCCCGAAGATCGGCCGCCCGAAGAGCGCCACCTATCGCACCGCCGATGTCGTCGGCCTCGATACGCTGGCTCACGTCGTCAAGACCATGCAGGACACGCTGCCGAATGATCCGTGGCACGCCTATTTCACCAATCCGGCCTGGCTGCAGGCGCTGATCGCGCAGGGCGCGCTCGGCCAGAAAACCCGTTGCGGCATCTTCCGCAAGCAGGGCAAGGAAATCCAGGTCCTCGACCTGAAGGCGCAGGATTACCGGAAATCCGCGGCGAAGTGGCCGAGGAAGTCGACGCCATCCTCAAGATGAAGAACCCGGCCGAGAAGTTCGCTGCTCTGCGCGCCTCGGCGCAGCCGCAGGCGCAATTCCTGTGGGCCATCTTCCGCGACATTTTCCATTACGCTGCCGTGCAGCTGGAAAACGTTGCCGACAACGCCCGCGATCTCGATCTGGCCATGCGCTGGGGCTTCGGCTGGTCGCAGGGGCCGTTCGAAACCTGGCAGGCCGCCGGCTGGAGCGACATCGCGCAGGCCATCGCCGCCGACATCGCCGCCGGCAAGGCCATGAGCGCCACGCCGCTGCCGGCCTGGGTGCTGGACAGCGGACGGACCGGTGTGCATACCGGACAGGGCTCGTATTCGGCCAGCAAGAATGCCTACGTCGCCCGCTCGGCATTGCCTGTCTATCAGCGCCAGCTCTTTCCCGAGCGCGTGCTCGGCGAGAGCGCTGTGACGCCCGAAAAATCGGGCGAGACGCTGTACGAGAACGAGGGGGTGCGTCTTTGGAGGCTGCCTGCGGTCGACCGCAAAATCGGCATCATTTCCGTCAAGTCAAAGATGCATACCATCGGTAACGAGGTGCTTGATGGCGTGATCGCTGCCGTGCGCCAGGCCGAAACGACGCTCGATGGCGTGGTGATCTGGCACGAAGCGCCGTTTGCCGTGGGTGCCAATCTGGCGCAGGTGACGGAAGCCATCGTCGCCGGCCAGTTCGATCTGCTTGAACAGACCGTCGAGAAATTCCAGCGCGCTTCGCAAACCCTCAAGTACGCGCAGGTGCCGACCGTTGCTGCCGTGCAGGGCATGGCGCTGGGCGGTGGTTGCGAATTCGTCATGCATGCCGGCAAGCGCGTCATGGCGCTGGAAAGCTATGTCGGGCTGGTCGAAGCCGGTGTCGGGCTGATCCCGGCCGGCGGTGGCTGCAAGGAATTCGCCGTGCGCGCGGCTGAGTGGGCGGCGCAATCGGCAACGCCGGGCGAGGTCTTCAATTTCCTGCAACCGGCCTTCATGACCATCGCCATGGCCAAGGTGGCGGCGAGCGCCGTCGAGGCGGTTGATTTCGGTTTCGCCAAGCCGTCCGACACCATCCTGTTCAACGCCAACGAACTGCTCTTCGTCGCGATCCGGGAAGCCCGCGCCATGGCCGACGCCGGTTACGCCCCGCCGCCGATGCCACGCGCCATTCCGGTTGCCGGCAAGAACGGCATCGCGACTTTCGAGATGATGCTCGTGAACATGAAGGAAGGCGGCATGATTTCGGCCCACGACTACAAGGTTGCTCGTTCAGCCGCCATCGCCCTGTGCGGCGGCGAGGTCGAGACCGGCAGCCTGGTCGACGAGGAGTGGCTGATCACCGTCGAGCGCCGCCTGTTCGTCGAACTGCTGAAAGACCCCATGACCCAGGCCCGGATCAAGCACATGCTCGATACCGGCAAGCCTCTCCGTAACTAATTCCATGTCCTCGCCGCGCCATAACTTTGTCGCCGCCGCTTGCCGTGCTAATCGCACTGTCTGCGCGCCGGCTTCGCGTTCTGGCGCAGCGCCGACATGGAATCCCTCTCTTCGAGGAGACATAGAAAAATGAGCAAACAGATTCAAGACGCCTACATCGTCGCCGCCACCCGTCTGCCGGTGGCCAAGAAAAACGGCATGTTCAGGAACGTGCGGCCGGACGACATGCTGGCCCATGTCATCAAGTCAGTTGTCGCCCAGGTGCCGGGCATCGACCCGGCACTGATCGGCGATGTCATCGTCGGCTGCGCCATGCCGGAAGCCGAGCAGGGCATGAATGTCGCCCGTATCGGCCTTTTGCTGGCCGGGCTGCCGATTACTGTGCCGGGCATCACCATCAACCGCTTTTGCTCCTCCGGGGTGCAGGCCGTGGCCGATGCCGCCAACCAGATTCGCCTTGGCCTGGCCGACGTGATGATCGCCGCCGGTACCGAGTCGATGAGCGTCATGCCGCAGATCATGGGCAACAAGACGTCGATGAACCCGGCCATTTTCGCGAAAGAGGAAAACCTCGGCATCGCCTTCGGCATGGGCCTCACCGCCGAGAAGGTGGCGAACCAATGGAAGGTCGGTCGCGAGGCGCAGGATGCCTTTGCCGTCGAGTCGCACCGCCGGGCTTGTGCGGCGATTGCCGCCGGACATTTCAAGGCCGAAATTTCGCCCTACACGGTGCGCGAAAGCTTGCCTGATCTTGCCTCCGGCGAAATCCGCGTCCGTGAGCGCATCGCCGATACCGACGAAGGTCCGCGCCCGGATTCGGCTCTCGACAAGCTGGCCAAGCTGAAGCCGGTGTTCCATGCGCGTGGCTCGGTAACGGCCGGCAATTCCTCGCAGATGTCCGATGGTGCCGGTGCCGTGATGCTGGTTTCGGAAAGAATCCTGCGCGAACACAACCTGACGCCGCTGGCCCGCTTTGCCGGTTACGCCGTCGGTGGCGTGGCGCCTGAGATCATGGGTATCGGCCCGGTCGCGGCGATCCCCAAGGTGCTGGCGCAGGTTGGCATCACGCAGGACCATCTGGACTGGATCGAACTCAACGAAGCCTTCGCCGCGCAGTCGATCGCAGTGATGCAAGAACTCGGCATCGATCCGACCAAGGTGAACCCGCTCGGTGGCGCCATCGCCCTCGGCCACCCGCTCGGCGCCACCGGCGCAATCCGCATCGCCACCGTTGTGCATGGCCTCCAGCGCACCGGCGGCAAGTACGGCATGGTGACGATGTGCATCGGCACCGGCATGGGCGCTGCCGGCATCATCGAGCGTATTTAAGGAAATCCGCGAATGCCACGGTCAACCGAAAATAATGGCCAAAATTGACATCATGAAACCCGCCTGGCTGGCCAAGCTCTCTCCGACCTGGCGGGCACGCATGGTGCGGCTCGGCTTCAATTTTCATCCGGCCTTTCGTGGCACGGGTGGCCGGGTGACCCATGTGGCAAAGGATTTGCGCCACATCCGGGTTTCCCTGCCGTTGAACTGGAAAACGAAGAACATCGTCGGTTCGCTCTACGGTGGTTCGCTGTTCGCGATCACCGACGGGGCACATCCGATGATGCTCATGGCGGCGCTGGGCGATGGCTATATCGTCTGGGACAAGGCGGCAAGCATTCGCTATCGCAAGCCGGGCTTCTCGACCTTGTATGCCGATTTCGTGCTGAGTGATGAGGAAGTAGCGGCAATCCGGGCTGAACTCGCGAAAAACCCGGAGCTTGAACGGACTTACGAGGTCGAATTGAAAGACAGGCACGGCACCGTGCATACCGTCGTCGAACGCACGGTATACATCGCCGATAAACATTACTACCGACAAAAGAGCGGTGGAGGAGACAAACAATGATTACATCGACAAGTGTCAGGCGGGCGGCGCTCATTGCCGCACTGCTCAGCGTACCGGGGCTGCATGCCGCGGAAGTGGCCGGCGTGAAGGTGGACGACAAAATCCGCGTTGGCAGCAGCGATCTGGTGCTCAATGGCGCCGGGCTGCGCAGCAAGGTTTTCATCAAGGTCTATGTCGGCGCGCTCTATGTCGGCCAGAAGGCAACGTCGCCGGCGGCGATCGTCGACAGCACGCAGCCGCGCCGCATGGTCATGCGCATGATGCGCGACCTTGATGCCGATTCGCTGAACTCGGCACTCGATGACGGGTTGAAGAGCAATCACACGCCTGCCGAGCTGGCCGAGATGAAGCCGCAAGCCGATGCGCTGGCGGCGATCATGAAGGCTATCGGCAAGGCCCGCGAAGGCGATACCATCACCATTGATTTCTCCGTAGACGGCGTAGCGGTCGGCCTCAACGGAGAAACACGCGGCAAGGTGGCCGGCCCGGGCTTCTCGAAGGCATTGCTCAAGGTCTGGCTAGGTGAAAAGCCGGTGGACGCTTCGTTGAAGAAAGCGCTGCTCGGCAGTTAAGTCGGCATACGGAGGAGACAATCATGGAAAAAATCTGGCTACAAAGCTATCCGAATGGCGTGCCGGCAGTCATCGACATCGACCATATTCCGTCGCTCGTCGCGCTGTTCGAAAAAGCCTGCACGACCTACGCCGACAAGGTTGCCTACATCAGCATGGACAAGGCGATGACCTATCGCCAGCTCGATGAAGAGAGCAAGGCCTTCGCCGGCTGGCTGCAATCGAAAGGGCTGAAGAAGGGCGACCGCGTCGCGCTGATGATGCCCAACCTGCTGCAATACCC
The DNA here is from genome assembly GCA_016705475.1 of Betaproteobacteria bacterium. Taxonomy (GTDB): domain Bacteria; phylum Pseudomonadota; class Gammaproteobacteria; order Burkholderiales; family Rhodocyclaceae; genus Azonexus. The sequence goes on from JADIYD010000010.1 coordinate 81,609, forward strand.
CGTGGCGCTTTTCGGCACGCTGCGCGCCGGCTGCGTCGTGGTCAATTGCAACCCGCTCTACACGCCGCGCGAGCTCGAACACCAGCTCAAGGATTCCGGCGCGACGACCATCGTCATCGTCGAGAATTTCGCGCATACGCTCGAGCAGGTCATTGCCCACACGGCAATCAAGCACGTCATCGTCACGCCGATGGGTGAAATGCTCGGCCTCAAGGGCATCATCGTCAATTTTGTTGTGCGGCACGTCAAAAAGCTCGTGCCGGCCTGGAGTCTGCCCGGTTCGATCGGCTTCAACAGCGCTTTGTCCACCGGCCGTAGCCACGGCTGGCAAGCGGTGCCGCTAACCCAGGATGACATCGCCTTCCTGCAATACACCGGCGGCACGACCGGTGTTTCCAAGGGTGCCATGCTGACCCACGCCAACATCGCCTCGAATGTCACCCAGGCCTACAGCTGGATCAAGCCGGTCGTGCGCGAGGGCGAGGAATTCATCATCACCGCCTTGCCGCTGTATCACATCTTCGCGCTGACGGCGAACTGCCTGACCTTCCTGATGATCGGCGCGCGCAACCTGCTGATCGCCAATCCCCGCGATATTCCGGGCTTCGTCAAGGAGTGGGGCAAGTATCCGGTGACCGTGGTGACTGGCGTCAATACGCTGTTCAACGCGTTACTCAACAACGACGATTTCGCCAAGCTGGATTTCTCGACCATGCGCGTCACGCTCGGTGGCGGCATGGCGGTGCAGGGACCAGTCGCCGAACGCTGGAAGAAGGTCACCGGCACCCCCTTGCTGCAGGCCTACGGCCTCACCGAAACCTCGCCGGCGGCCACCATCAACCCGCTCGACATGGGCGATTTCAATGGTTCCATCGGCCTGCCGATTTCCTCGACTGAAGTCTCCATCCGCGACGATTATGGAAACGAGGTGCCGCAAGGGCAGATCGGCGAAATCTGCATCCGCGGTCCGCAGGTCATGAAAGGCTACTGGAATCGCCAGGACGAAACCGACTTCGTCTTCTATCCGGATCGCTTTCTGCGCACCGGCGACGTGGGCTACGTCGACAGCAAAGGCTTCGTTTTCCTGGTCGACCGCAAGAAGGACATGATCCTCGTCTCCGGCTTCAACGTGTATCCGAACGAGGTCGAGGAAGTCGTCTCCATGCACCCCGGTGTCGCCGATGTGGCGGCAATCGGCGTGGCTGATGAAAACTCCGGTGAGGCGGTGAAGATCTTCGTTGTCCGCAAGGACCCGAAGGTGACCGAGCGCATGCTCATCGACCACTGTCGCGGCCTGCTCACCGGCTACAAGATTCCGAAGCACGTCGAATTCCGCGATGATCTGCCGCGCACCAACGTCGGCAAGATCCTGCGTCGCGCCTTGAAAGAGGGGGCTTGATGCCGATCCCGGAATCACTGAACCGGAACCTCGCGCTGCCCGTCATTTGCGCGCCGATGTTCATCGTCTCCAACCCCGACCTCGTCATCGCCCAGTGCAAGGCCGGCCTGATCGGCTCCTTCCCGGCCCTCAACGCCCGGCCGATGGAGGTGCTGGACGATTGGCTGACCCGCATCAAGACCGAACTGGCGGCCGACCCGAATGCCGCGCCGTTTGCCGTCAATCAGATCATCCATCCCTCCAACGAGCGTCTAGAGCACGACATGGCGCTCTGCGTGAAGCATGAGGTGCCGCTCATCATCACCAGCCTGTCGGCGCCGACGCAGATCGTGCCGCCCGTGCATGCCTACGGCGGCAAGGTATTTCATGACGTGATCAGCGTGCGCCATGCCGAAAAGGCGCTGGAGGCCGGCGTCGATGGCCTGATTCTGGTCTGCGCCGGGGCCGGCGGCCATGCCGGCATGCTCAGCCCGTTTGCGCTGGTTGGCGAGATCCGCAAGTTCTACGACGGCCCGATTGCCCTCTCCGGGGCCATTACCAACGGCAGCGCCATTCTCGCCGCGCAGGCAATGGGCGCCGATTTTGCCTACATCGGCACGCGTTTCATTGCCACCGCCGAAGCGCATGCCCTCGACGCCTACAAACAGGCGATCGTCGATTCTGCTGCGGTCGACGTGGTTTACACCCCGTATTTCACCGGCGTGCATGGCAACTATCTCAAGAAGAGCATCGTCGCTGCCGGCCTCGACCCCGCCAATCTGCCGGAAAAGGACAAGACGTCGATGAACTTCGGTGGCGCGACGGCAGCCAAGGCCTGGAAGGACATCTGGGGCGCCGGGCAGGGCGTCGGCACCATCGACGACGTGATGCCGACCGCCGACCTGGCTGCTCGCCTCAAGCAGGAATACAAGGCCGCCAAAGCGGCGCTGTGCAGCAATCCATTCTGAAAAAATAACAAGGAGAGAGACACAATGAGCGACTACCGTGCGCCCGTAAAAGACATGCGTTTCGTCATGGACGAACTGGCCGGCTTCAAGGAACTGAGCCAGATGCCCGGCTACGAGGACGCCACGCCCGACCTTGCCGATGCCATTCTTGAGGAAGCCGCCAGGTTCACCGGCGAAGTCCTCGCGCCGCTCAATCGCATCGGCGACCAGCAGGGTTGCAAGCTCACGCCCAACGGCGTAACCACGCCACCGGGCTGGAAGGAAGCCTACAAGGCTTTCTGCGAGGCCGGATGGAACGGCGTCTCGTCACCGGCGGATTTTGGGGGTCAGGGCCTGCCTGACTCGCTGGGCGTCGCCGTCAAGGAAATGGTCTGCTCGGCCAACCTGTCGTTCTCGCTCGGCCCCTTGCTCACCACGGGCGCAGTCGAAGCGCTCATCACCTGCGCCAGCGACGAGCTGAAAGCCATCTACCTCGAAAAGATGATTACCGGCCAATGGACCGGCACGATGAACCTGACCGAGCCGCAAGCCGGCTCCGACCTCGCGCTGATCCGCTCCCGCGCCGAGCCGCAGGCCGACGGCAGTTACCGTGTTTTCGGCCAGAAGATCTTCATCACCTACGGCGACCACGACATGACGGACAACATCGTCCACCTCGTGCTCGCCCGCCTGCCCGATGCGCCGGCCGGGGTGAAGGGCATCTCGATGTTCCTGGTGCCCAAGTTCCTCGTGAACGGCGACGGTTCGCTCGGCGCCCGCAACGATGCGCATTGCGTTTCCATCGAACACAAGCTCGGCATCCACGCCAGCCCGACCTGCGTCATGGCCTACGGCGACAATGGCGGCGCCGTCGGTTACCTGCTCGGCGAAGCCAATCGCGGCCTCGAATACATGTTCATCATGATGAACGAAGCCCGCCTCGGCGTCGGCCTGCAGGGCATCGCCCTTGGTGAACGCGCCTACCAGCAGGCCCTTGGCTACGCCCGCGAACGCAAGCAGGGCCGCGATGCAGTGACCGGCGAAGCACTCGTGACGCTCGACCGTCACCCCGACATCCGCCGCATGCTGATGCTCATGAAATGTCGCGTCGAAGCCTGCCGCGCCATGGCCTACTACGCCTCCGGCCTGCTCGACCGCGCTCATGCCGCAACCGATCCGGAAGAGCAGAAGCGCCAGCTTTTCCTCGCCGAATTCATGATCCCCATCGTCAAGGGTGGCGGCACCGAGATGGGCATCGACGTCACGTCGCTCGGCATCCAGATTTACGGCGGCATGGGCTTCATCGAGGAAACCGGCGCCGCGCAACACTGGCGCGACTCGCGCATCACCACCATCTACGAAGGCACTACCGGCATCCAGGCCAACGACCTGCTGTTCCGCAAGCTCATGCGCGACCAGGGCGCTACCGCCAAGGTCGTCTTCGGCGAGGTGCATGCCACGGCCAAAGCCCTCGGCGCCTCCGGCAAGCCGGAGTTGCAAGCTATCGGCCACCGTCTCGGCACAGCACTCAAAGCCTGGACGGATGCCACCGAATGGCTGGCCGCCAATGCCAAAACCGGCCTCTCAGGGGTGTTGACCGCAGCTGTCCCGTATTTGCATCTCGCCGTCACCGTCTGCGGCGGCTGGTTCATGGGCAAGGCCGCGCTGGCCGCTGCGGGCTACCTCGACAAGGGTGAGGGCGACCTGGCCTTCTATCGGGCCAAGATTGCGACGGCGCGCTTCTATGCTGACCAGATGTTGCCGCTGGCGGCGGCTTATGGTGAAACGGTGAGGGCTGGGGATGCGGCTCTGGCTGGCGCGGGGGACGAGGTTTTTTAACGCTGGCAGGTTGATTGGCTTGGGGTTCCGCCTTGCTGGCGGGCGTACTTTCTTTTGCTTCGCCAAAAGAAAGTAGCCAAAGAAAAGGCGACCCCAGGGTCGGCGCCCCTTCGGGGTTCCTTCCGCTACTCGACGGGCCGGGCGGCTTGCCAGAACTCGCCTGCGGCTCAAACATGGCAAGCCGACAGCCCCCGGCCCGCCTGCGTTGCTCAGCGCCTCTCATGGGGACCCGAAAGGCGTCCACGCTCAACCGATGTGCCCCCGAAAGTGATTTCCACGGTCAACCGGAAAAAAGGCTAGAAAATGAAATCTGCCATTCAGGCACACAAGCCAAAATACAGGATGTTTCACCGGGCCCCTTGAAAGGTGCCGAGCAGCGCAGGGGCTGGCGGAAAAAGGGCGAGGACTGTCTGAGGGCGAAGCCCGAGTTCCGCAGCCCCCGCCAGTCCCGAGTAGCGCAGGGAACCGGCGCAGCCGGCACCGACCCAGGGGTCGCCTTTTCTTTGGCTACTTTCTTTTGGCGAAGCAAAAGAAAGTACGCCCGCCCGCAAGGCGGAACCCCATGCCATCCGGAACCCCAAGCCAATAAAAAAGGGAAATCGCCAATCAAAACGATTTCCCTCATGAACTGCAGGTGCGCCCGAAAGCGCCATTCAAGATTTACTGCTTGATCGCCTCAACAGCAATCTCGATGGTCACTTCATCACCAACGTAGGGCGCGTACTTGCCCATGTTGAAATCCGTCCGTTTGACGACGACCGTGGCGTTGCCGCCGATGGCATCCTTCTTGACCATCGGGTGCGGCATGGCGTGGAAGCCGGTGACTTTCAGGGTGACCGGCTTGGTCACGCCCTTGAGGGTCAGGTTACCTTCGATGGAGGCGGGTTTGTCGCCTTCGAAGACGACCTTGGTCGACTTGAATGTCGCGGTCGGGTACTTGGCGGTGTCGAGGAAGTCTTCGCCCTGGATGTGCTCGTTGAAGGTATCGGAGCCGGTGCTGACCGACTTGGTGTCGATAACGAGGTCGACCTTGGCGGTCTTGGCGGCCTTGTCGAGGACGATGGTGCCGGTGGTCTTGTCGAAACGGCTCATCTGGACCGAGTAGCCAAAGTGGCTGTACGAGAAGCGCGGGAAGCTGTGGCCGCCGTCCAGCGTGAAGGTTTCCGGGGCGGCCAGGGCTGGCGTGGCGGCGGCGATGGCGAGAGCGAGGGTGGCGAGTTGTTTTTTCATGGTGGTTCTCCTGTTGTGGGTTGGGGATTATTTGCTTGAAGCGGTGATGCGGAACTTGATCTGCACGTCGTTGGCGACGATGTCGAACTTGGCCCAGCTGCCTTCGCCGATGGTGAAGTCGGCGCGGCGGATGATGAAGCTGCCGTCGAAGACGCCGGTGTTGCCTTGCGCCGTGAAGGTGGCGGGGACGACGACGTCCTGCGTCTTGCCCTTGATGCTGAGCTGGCCGGCGACTTCATACTTGTTGCCGCCGAGCGCCTTGACGGTCCCGGAAACGAACCTGGCAGTCGGGAAAGCCTTGGTGTTGAACCAGGCCTTGCCGGCGACTTCCTGGTCGCCTTCCGGGGCGCCGGTGTCGACGCTGCCGAGTTCGACATCGAAGCTGGCCTTGGCCGCAGTCGGTTTGGCCGGGTCAAAACTGAGCTGACTGGAAAACTTCTTGAATTTCCCGTCGACCGCAACGCCCATCTGCTTGTAGACGAAGTTGATGGCGCTCTTGTCGGTTTGGATCTGGGTGTATTCGACCGCGTTGGCGATGGGGATGAGCGCCGCGAAGGCGAGGGCGAGTGTCAGGCGTTTCATGGTCAGTTCTCCTTGGAATGGCGGGGCAGGATGCGAATCAGGATGTCGTCCTTGTCGATGAAATGGTGTTTCAGGGCAGCACCGATGTGGCCGAGCAGCACGACCACGAACAGCAGGTTGAGGCTCATATGCACCGTCTGCAGCAAATCGCCGAGTTCCTTGTTCTTGTCGAGCAGGTCAGGGATGGGCAGGACGCCGAACCACACCGTCTGGAAGCCCTTGGCCGAGCTCATGAGCCAGCCGGATAGCGGGATGGCGAGCATCAGCCCGTAGAGCGCCAGGTGACCGGCGTGGGCAGCGAATTGCAAGAGCTTCGGCATGGTTTCCGGCAGGGCTGGCGGGCGGTGCGTGATGCGCCAGAGCAGGCGGAGGAGAACGAGCAGGAAGGCGCTCACGCCGGCCCACTTGTGCCACGAATAAAACTGGAGCTTTTCCGGCGACAGCGGCAGGTCCTGCATGTAAGAGCCGAGCGCGAGCAGGCCAAAGAGCAGGATGGCCATGAGCCAGTGCAGTACCTTGGCGGTGCCGGTGTAATGTTTGACTGCCACGGTCAACCTCCTTTTTTGGCCAAAAATGAAAAGGCATCCATGGCAATGACGTAGTCGTCGATGCCGGCATGGAAGCGGTTTGCTTTCGGGTTTTCGCCGCCTGCCCCGAGTGCGACATACAGCGGCAGCAAATGTTCATCGGTCGGGTGCGCCTCGATGCCACCCGGCGCCTGGCGACGATAGTCGAACAGTGCCGGTGCGTCGTTTTCGGCCAGCCGATTGGCAACCCAATCCGAAAATTCGCGGACGTAGGCAGGTGTTCGTCCCCCGCTGCGCGCTGCCGTCTGGTAGTCGCGCAGATTGTGCGTAACGTTGCCCGAGGCGATGACGAGGAAGCCTTTCGCGGTTAGCGGCGCCAGCGCCTGGCCCAGCCTGTAGGCCTGCTCCGGCCCGCCACGGCTCTGGATGGAGAGCGGAATGACTGGCACCTCGGCGTCAGGGAACATCAGGCGTAGCGGTACCCAGGCGCCGTGGTCAAGGCCGCGGCTGGCATCGGTGACGACTGGAAGGCCTGCCGCTTCGATGGCGGCGACGACTTCCTCGGAAGCCTCGCGACAGCCGGTGGCCGGGTAGCGAATTTCATAGAGCTCATCCGGGAAGCCCCAGAAATCGTGGATCGTTTCCGGACGCTCGGCGAAGCCGACGGTCGGCACGGCCGTATCCCAGTGGGCGCTGACGATGACAATGGCGCGCGGCAGGGCCAGCGATTGGGCCATGGCCGATAGCGCAGCGCCGGCGGCACCCGGGCGCAGCGCGAAAGTCGGCGCGCCGTGCGGAACGAATAGGGCGGGTTGAAGCGGAGGAGTGGATTGAATCTGGGTCATGACTGCAACTCGAATGTCGATGGACGCACTTTATGCGCCTTATTCGAATCGAAATAGATGACAATGTGCAAATTACTATTGCTGGAATTGCAACAATGGACAGGCTCGATGCGATGCACCTTTTTGTTCGGGTGGCCGAACTCGGCAGCTTTGCTGCGGTGGCGCAGCAACTGGGCCTCGCCCGCTCGGTCGTCACGCGGCAGATCGCGGCACTCGAAGCGCATCTTGGCGTCAAGCTTATCGCGCGCAGCACGCGCCGGCTGGCGCTGACTTCAGGCGGAACGGCTTACCTGGAAAAATGCCGGGTCATCCTCAACCTCGTCGAGGCGGCCGAGACCGGCGTTGCAGAAGAACGCCTGACGCCACGTGGCAACATTCGCATCAGCTTGCCACTCAGCTACGGCATGAAGCGGCTGGCGCCCATCCTGCTCGATTTCTCGCAACGCTATCCGGAAGTTTCGCTCGACATGGATTTCAGCGACCGGCGCGTGAACCTCATCGAGGAGGGCATCGACCTGTCGATCCGCATAACCCGCCGGCTGGAGTCCGGCGACGTTGCCCGCAAGATCGGCACCGGCCGCATGCTGGTCGTCGCCGCACCCGAATACCTCGCTCGCCACGGTCGACCGGAAAAACCGGCAGATTTGGCAAACCATGTCTGCCTTGGCTATACCAACGCCGGCAATAGCCAGGTCTGGCAGTTCATGGTTGATGACGCGCTTGAAAACTTCACCATCCGTAGCCGCCTCAACGCCAACAATGGCGATGTGCTGACTGAGGCCACGGCGCAGGGCTTGGGCATCAGCTGCCAGCCTGATTTCATCGCCGACAGTTTTCTGGCCGCTGGCCGGATCGAGGAAATCCTGGCTGACTTTCCCATGCCCGAGCTGGGCATCTACGCCATGCTGCCCAGCAATCGTCATGTGCCGCACCGGGTTCGGGTCCTCATGGACACCCTTTCCGAGCGCCTGGCCTCAACGTGATGCCTTGAACACAATTCTTTACCGAGCCATGCCAACCGCTACCCGCTCTGCGCGTTAATATCCAAACGGAAACCGTCGTTTGCCGTTGGCATTTTGATTCAATTGAAAGGATTTCGAGCAATGGGAATTGTGTGGACCATCCTGGTCGGCCTCGTCGTTGGCGTCATCGCCAAGCTCCTCCACCCCGGCAAGGAAAACATGGGCTTCATCGCCACCGTGCTGCTCGGCATCGGCGGCTCGTTCGTGGCCGGGATCGCTGGCCAGTCTATGGGCTGGTATCAGGCGGGCGAAGGGGCGGGTTTTGTGGCTTCGATCGTTGTCGCCATTGTTTTGCTGGTCGTCTACGGCCGCCTTCGTGACAAGAGCCCGCAATGAAAAAGAAACTGCTGACACTGCTCCTGGGCTCTCTTGCGGCTACTGCTGCCCAGGCCGGCGCGCTGGTTGATCTCGCGGCCGAAGCCAGCCGTCCGGCGGCCAACGACATGGTTCGTGCCAGCGTTTACAGCGAGGTCACCGGCAAGAACCCGGCCGAACTGGCGCAGCGGGTCAATGCCGACATCGCCGAGGCGCTCAAGCTGATTCGCACGAAGTCAGGCGTCTCGGTCAAGAGTGGCCAGAACTCCACCTATCCGCTCTACAACCAGGGCCAGAAAATTGATGGCTGGCGCATGCGGAGCGAACTGGTTCTCGAATCGAAAGACCAGGGCAGCGTCTCCGAACTCCTTGGCAAGCTGCAGCAAATGCGTCTGGCGGTAGGCGATGTCAGCATGCTGCCGTCGCCCGAAACCCGTCGCAAGGTCGAAGATGAATCGACCCGCGAAGCCATTCGTGCCTTCCAGAATCGCGCCGCGGTGATCGCCGAACAGCTTGGCAAGGGCTGGAAGATCAAGCAGCTGAATGTCCAGCAGGGTGGTCAGATGCCGATGCCCATGATGCGTGCCGCCCGGGGTGTCATGATGGCCGCTGAAGCAGCCCCGGCGCCGCTGGAAGCGGGTGAAAGCCTGGTGACCACCAACGTCAGTGGCCAGATAGAGCTGGCGGACTGACGTCACGAAGTACCTGTATGCTTCCGAAGGCGTACTGAAAGCTGAATTCAGTACGCCGAATTCTTGGCGAGCGCTAACGCCCGAAATCGAAACTAGCGTGGTGCGCCAATGATCTGGCGCGCCAGGCGCAGCATCTGCGGATTTGCCCGCAGGCCGGCGCGGGCAAGGGCGTCCGCGTTGACGTCGAACTGTAGGCGACCTTCGGAGCGGACCAGCGCGATAGCGCCGCCCTCGCGGGTAAAGGCTTCGGCATCGCTGACCGTCAGGATGGCTTGCTTGTCCACCCAGCGCATCACCACGGCAAAACGCGCCTCTTCCGTTTCCGAAATGAATAGTTGCTGGCAGTCGGCTATTTGCTCCGGACTGCTGACCTTGCGGATGCGCAATTCGCGGCCGCCGATGTGCTTGCCTTCGTAGGCGGCCAGATAGGGCCCCAGGCTGTCGCGGCCGAACAGGCACAGGTTGGTGGTCGTCCGAGGTGCCGGCCATTCGACGTATTTCAGGAAATTGACCAGATAGGCCGCTTTGAGTTCGGATTCGCTCGTCACTTGGGCACGCGCAGGCATGGCTGCCAGCACGAGTGCTGCAGCCAGCAAGGCCAGACTGCGCGTGAAACGGACGAATACCGCGGAGGTCATGATGGGACTCAGAAGCTCCAGCGGGTGCTGATCAGCCACGTGGGGGTAATGGCCGTGGCGGCTGTTGGCAGGAAATCGGAGACGTATTCGAGCCGGTGACTGTTGATCAGGTTACGTCCCGTCAGCGCAAACTCCAGATCCTTGTTGACCCTGTACGCGTAGCGAATATCTGCGGTCAGATAGCCGGGTACGTGCGTGAACGTCGGTTGGCCCGTTGTGTTTGGCACAGTATCGATCAGATTGACGCGGTCGAAACCGCCGGAAGCGCGTAGCCAGATGTCGAACTGCTGACTGGGCGTGATATTCCACTGCGATCTCAGCGAGCCATAGTGGCGGGGAGCGCTACGCTCGGTGATCTGGCCACTGGTGTCGATTGTCGTGTTGGTGCTCCGGTCGATATTCAGCCGGCTCCAGCTATAGGACAACTGCAGACGCCACGTGGGCGTGACCAGCCAGTCTGCGGAAAGCTCGATCCCGTTCGTCCAGCCAGACATGCCATTTGTGGTTTCGTTCTCGATGAACAGCGCGGCTGTCCCTGCCCCAGAAACGTTCAGCCCGAAGTAGCCGCATTTGGCCGCATCAAAAAGTGCGCCGAACAACGGGCTGCAACCGAACATCCCGGTCCTGTTTCCGCTGCGCAGATTCGTGTAGCGATAGCTGTACGCACTGACATCGGCACTGAAAGCATTCGAAAACTGCTTTCGATATCCCAGTTCCACCCCTTGGGCATTTTCTGGCCCTACCTTGCTGTTAGCATTGACATAGGTGATGGCCGGCAGGTTTACATAGGTTGACGGGGCGACTTCATACGGAACGACCGACACCCCGCCCAGTATGGAGATATCCCGTTCGCCGCGTGACGACGTGCGGGGCGAACGGGCGTATTTGAGCCAGGCAGAGTCGGTCCGCGTTGGTGTCCAGAGCAGGGTGGCATTGGTCGAATAGTTGGTGCCGTTGCGGCTGGTGATGTCGGCACGGACACCGGCGCCTAATTTGAGGCGCTCGGGAATCAGCGTCCAGTCATCATGAACAAACATACCTGTATTGCGCTGGGTGTATGAGGAGCCGGCAATGGCGATGTAGGGCTCCACTGCGTCAATTTCGTCTTTCGACGAGCGATGGTTCAGGCCCCACAGGATGTCGTGGCGTTGAAAGGCGTAGCGGCTCTGGTAATCCAGGTCGACGGTGGTTCGCGTCTGGTTGATAAACTCGGTAATGTCGACGCCGGAGTGGTTGAGGGAGGCATGGACCGACGACTCGATGCCAGCGTCGCTCAGCCAACGGTAGCGCGTGACGAGGCTCTCGCTATGCAGTTCCTGGGTGGGGGTGTAGTAGGACAGCGATAGTGCCGGCCCGGAAAAATCGGCTTTGGTATTCCATAACTCGGAAACTCTGGAACGCGACGCGTTGGCCCAGATGCTCAGGTCGCGGCCGCTGCCAATGTCGTGGTCCAGACGAAAGTCGACCACGGCATTGTTGAGTCGATCAATACCGTCCCGGGATTTGTCAAACAAGGGTGAGGGTTCAATGTGGCGACCTTGCACCGAGAGTTTCCAGCTGGTGCTGTCGCTGGATGTCTGGCCGATGCGGGCGTAAATGTTTCCGGTTCCCTTGCTGCCGCCCGAAACGGTTATCGCGCCGCCTGCCTGGCTGCGCGTGTGCTTGCTGATGATGTTGATGACGCCGTTGACCGCATTCGCACCCCACATGACGCCACCCGCACCGCGAATGATTTCGATGCGTTCGATGTCTTCCAGCGGGATTGGGTCGAGTTCCCACAGCACCCCGGCAAAGAGCGGGTGATAGATGCTGCGGCCATCAACCAATACCTGCAGCTTGGTGGCAAAGCGACCGTTGAAGCCACGAGCAGTAACGGCGTAGCGGCCATTGTCGATCTGGGCCACTTCGATGCCGGGCGCCATGCGCAAGACATCCGGCAGAACCTGGGCGCCGGAGCGGCGGATATCCTCCGCCGTAATGACAAAGGCGGCCGCTGGAACATCCGACAGACTCTGGCTCTTGCGGGAGACCGATGTGATTTCGGTCTTCACCAGATCTTCCAGGCTTAGGTCGTCAAGGGCATCACCGGCGGCGTGGCTGCCGGCGGAAAAGATTGCCAGGAGAGCAATCGACAGAGCTGTGCGTTTCATATTGCACTTTCATGGCGACGGGTTGCCAGTGCGGATAGCCTTGTTGTTGATTCAGTATCGTCGCAAAACCCGTCAGGTGGTTTTGTAAATGCACAGATTATTATACCAAAGACAATGCTTGTGTCGTTTGTGAATTATTTGACATTTTTTGAGATCCGGGCGCGATTGCCATCATGTTTTTTGTGCTGGTTTGACGCATCAAGATGGATAAAAGCGCAAAACACCACTCAGGCGAGCAGGGCGACGGCCTTGATCTGGGCGCGTAGCGCGAGGCCGGGGCGGATCCCGAGATTTTCCGCCGAACGGCGGGTAATGCGGGCGAGCAGTGGTTCGCCGACGACATCCAGTTTCACGAGAACGTGCCCGGGTGTATCGGTCGGCGCCAGATCGACGACGATGGCGCTGACGCAGTTGAGGATGCTGCTTCCGGTTTGCGGCGTCAGGGCCAGGCTGACGTCGCGCGCGTGAATCCGGCAGCGAAGCACTGCACCGAGCGGCTCATTGCATCGCGATACGAAGATCGCGCCACCGGGGAACTCAAGTCGCGTCAGGTCGTCTGCTTCGTGTTCGACAACACTGGCTTCGATGACGACGCCGGCATCGTCGGCGAAGGCGCCAGGCAGGTCGATACGGCTCAGGACATCGTTGAGCGCGCCGCTGGCGACTACCTTGCCGGCATCAAGCAGGACCAGATGGTCCGCCAGCCGAGCGACTTCATCAGGCGCGTGACTCACATAGATGATCGGGATCGCCAGTTCCCGATGCAAGCGCTCAAGATAGGGCAGGATTTCCAGTTTGCGCTTGAGATCGACTGCTGCCAGTGGCTCGTCCATCAAGAGAATTTTCGGTGCGGCGAGCAGGGCGCGGGCGATGGCGACGCGCTGACGTTCGCCGCCCGACAACTGGCTGGGCGAGCGGTCGAGCAAGTTATCGATGCCGAGCAATTGGGCGATCTCGGTAAGCGAAAAGCGGGTTGCTGCGGTCAACGTTCTTTTTTGCCCGAATTCCATGTTGCCCCGCACCGACAGGTGGGGAAACAGGCTGGCTTCCTGGAAAACCACACCCAGCGCGCGTCGGTGTGGCGGCACGAAAAGGCCGCGGGATTCGTCCTGCCAGACTTCTTCCCCCAGCGCGAAATACCCGTCAGAGGCCCGCTCCAGCCCAGCCATGGCGCGCAGGCAGGTGGTCTTGCCCGAGCCGGAATGGCCGAACAGGGCGGTGACGCCACGACCCGGCAGGGTCAGGTCAACGTCGAGTTTGAAATCGTTACGGTCAACCCGGAATTTGGCCGAAATTTGAAACGTCATGCCAATTTCCGCCGGGCTGGATTGAAGGTGTACAGCGCCAACAGCACAACAAAACTGAACAGCAGCATGCCACCGGACAGCCAGTGCGCCTGTGTGTATTCCAGTGCTTCAACGTGATCGTAAATCTGTACCGAGACGACCCGCGTCTTCTCGGGAATGTTGCCGCCTATCATCAGCACGATGCCGAATTCGCCGACGGTATGGGCAAAGCCGAGGATGGCACCAGACAGGAATCCGGGCTTGGCCAGCGGCACGGCCACTGACCAGAACGTATCCCACGGGCTGGCGCGCAGCGTTGCGGCAACCTCCAGGGGGCGTTCACCAATCGCCTCGAAGGCATTCTGGATCGGCTGCACGACGAAAGGCAGCGAGTAAAACACCGATGCGATGACCAATCCGGGAAAGGTAAATGGCAGCAGACCAAGACCCAGCGACTGGGTGAGCTGCCCGACCGGCCCGTTCGGCCCCATGGTAATGAGCAGGTAAAAGCCGAGTACCGTGGGGGGCAGAACCAGGGGCAGCGCAACGATGGCGCCGATAACCCCCTTGAAGACCGAGCGCGTGCGGGCCAGCCACCAGGCCACAGGCGTGCCGATGACGAGCAAGAGCAGCGTAACCACCGTGGCCAGCTTGAGCGTCAACCAGACTGCGGCGAGGTCGGAGCTCTCCATGTTCAGCGATGCCTCGCCCTGGCGCCTGATTGGCGCAAACCGAAAAGCGAGGCGACACGCGATTTGTCAGTCATGGCCTGCAACAGAACCGGGGCGGCATCAAAAATGGTCATGGCTGCAAGGTATACCACGCGGGTGCCGAAGGTCAAAGCTGGGGTGATTGAGGCCACCGAGTGAAAGCATTTTTTGGTCTCCTGCTCGAGACGGGCTTGCCACCATTTGATGCAGTGTGAATTTGTTCACAGACAAGTTCGGGGGTGACGGGCAGAATGAATCCAACAACTCCAAAAGGCACGGAAATGTCCGTTTCAAGCGCAAAAGCTCCCCAATCACAGCCGGCCGGCAAAGCTGCCGGAAAGGGGAATGCACATGCGGGCGAGATCGACCTGTCGGTATTCAACCTGCGCGATACCTTGAGTGGCATTACCGTTCGCGAAACGAGCTTCAGCGAATTTCTGCACGCACTCAAGCAGTTTGGCCAGCAAGCTGTCCGGCCATAAATTCGCCGGGCGGCGAATGCAAGAGGTATGGTGCCCATGGGCAGGATCGAACTGCCGACCTCTCCCTTACCAAGGGAGTGCTCTACCACTGAGCCACATGGGCAACCTGGTGCGTCCTGACGGGCTCGAACCGCCGACATTCTGCGTGTAAGGCAGACGCTCTACCAACTGAGCTAAGAACGCTGGGGCGCGCATTATAACGAATAAAGTGTATTTCGCCAGTGTTCCAGGTGATGATGATCGATCGCAGGGGAATTATTAGCGATATCGCGGAATACGCCGCGCGTCGTTCTACGCGCTGTTGAGCTGTCAGATTGTTGCGCTATTGGGCGAAGAAATGATCTCAAAGCGCGTGAAATTCCTTGATTGTTGGTACTCTACTGACTAATGCCTGCCAATTCTCCAGTTCAGTTCTCATTGCCAGCCCTGACCGGCTTGAAGCTCTCCGAACTTATCTCGGCGCTCAGTCATGCGCTGGACATTACCGAGGGGCAGCCGGAAGGCCATTGCGTGCGTTGTTGCTGGATCGGTATGCATCTGGGTCGCCGTCTCGGCATGAGCGATGGTGATTTGTGGAATCTCTACTACACCCTGCTGCTCAAGGATCTTGGGTGCAGCAGTAACGCCGCGCGCATCTGCGAGCTGTATCTCACCGACGACCTGAGTTTCAAGCGGGATTTCAAGACAGTGGGCGACAGCCTGCCCAAGGTGCTGCAGTTCGTACTCAGCCATACTGGTCTGAAGGCAGGGTTGGCTGAACGCTTCCGCAGTGTGCTGACGATCATGCGCGATGGCGAGGAAATCGCTACTGAATTGATTGCCACCCGCTGCCAGCGCGGTGCCGAAATTGCCCGCCTGCTACGCTTTCCCGAGACGGTATCGGCCGGTATCTACAGTCTGGACGAGCATTTCAACGGGCAGGGTAAGCCGCATGGCCTGGCTGGCGAGGAAATACCGCTGTATTCCCGTATTGCGCTGCTGGCGCAGGTCATTGATGTTTTCCATACTGCCGGCGGCGCGCAGGCCGCTTTGGATGAGGTCCGGCAACGTGCCGGTGGCTGGTTCGATCCGGCTCTGGTTCAGGCATTCGAGCAACTGGAGGGCGACGATTCGTTCTGGACGATGCTGGCTTCGCCGGATGTGATGACGGCGGTATTGGCATTGGAGCCGGCCGGTCATGTCGTTGCGCTGGATGATGATTATCTCGACGATATCGCTGCCGCTTTCGGTCAGGTGGTCGACTCCAAAAGTCCCTACACCAGTGGCCACAGCGCGCGCGTCGCGCTCTACACCGATCTGATTGCGGAGGCGCTGGGACTGACGGCTGAACGTCGCCGCTGGCTGAAACGTGGCGCGCTGCTTCACGATGTCGGCAAGCTCGGGGTCAGCAACAGTATCCTCGATAAACCCGGCAAGCTGGATGATGAGGAGTGGGCAGCGGTGAAGGCGCATGCCATGTACACCGAGACGATCCTCTCGCGCATCGATGCTTTTGCAGAGCTGGCGCGGGTCTCGGCTGCCCACCATGAGCGGCTTGATGGGAAGGGCTACCCGCGCGGCCTGATGGCAGATGAGATCTGTCTTGAAACGCGGATCATCACGACTGCCGATATTTTCGATGCGATCACCGCTGAACGCCCTTATCGCGGCGCAGTACCTATCCCAAAAACGCTCGAAATCATGGCTGAAAGTGTTGGTACGGCCATTGATGAGCGATGTTTTGAAGCCTTGAAACAGGCACTTGCCCGCCTGCCGGCCTGATTCCCCGCAAAATACGCCCTTTGTTTGCCGGCACGCCCGGATAAGGTTCCATACGCATGACTATTCAGCAAAAAGTGCCGACCGTCGGCTTCGTTTCCCTCGGCTGCCCGAAGGCATCATCGGACGCAGAGCGCATCCTGACCAAGCTGCGCGCCGAAGGCTACGAGATTTCGCCGAGCTACGACAATTCCGATCTGGTGATCGTCAATACCTGCGGCTTCATTGACGCCGCCGTTGAGGAATCGCTCGATGCCATCGGCGAGGCGCTCAGCGAGAACGGCAAGGTCATCGTGACAGGCTGCCTCGGCGCCAAGGGCGACATCGTCCAATCGACGCATCCATCCGTGCTGGCCGTCACCGGCCCGCATGCCGCCGACGAGGTCATGGGCTACGTCCATGCTCATCTGCCCAAGCCGCATGACCCGTATACCGACCTCGTGCCGCCGCAGGGCGTGCGCCTGACGCCGGACCATTTCGCCTACCTGAAGATTTCCGAAGGCTGCAACCACAGTTGCACCTTTTGCATCATCCCGTCGCTGCGCGGTCCGCTGGTCTCGCGGCCGGTTGGCGATGTGCTGGCCGAGGCGGAAAATCTGGCCCGGGCCGGCGTCAAGGAAATCCTCGTCATTTCGCAGGACACCAGTGCCTACGGCGTCGACCTCAAGTACCGCACGGCGTTCTGGGGTGGCAAGCCGGTCAAGAGCCGCCTCAAGGAGTTGTGCGAGGCACTGGCCAGCTTCGGCATCTGGGTTCGCCTGCATTACGTTTATCCGTATCCGTCGGTCGATGATGTCATTCCACTCATGGCTGAAGGCAAGATCCTTCCCTACCTCGATGTGCCGTTCCAGCACGCCAGCCCGAGGATTCTCAAGGCCATGAAGCGTCCCGCTTCCAGCGAAAATACGCTGGAGCGCATTGCAAAATGGCGCGAGATCTGCCCGGAGCTGGTCATCCGCTCGACCTTCATCACCGGCTTTCCCGGAGAGACCGAAGAGGATTTCGATCAGCTGATCCAGTTCCTTGAGGATGCCAAGCTTGATCGCGTCGGGGCCTTTGCCTATTCGCCGGTTGAAGGCGCCAAGGCCAACGAGCTGGCCGACCTCCTGCCGGAAGACGTGCGCGAAGACCGTCGCCGCTGGCTCATGCAGGTGCAGGAGGATATTTCCGCCGCCAAGCTTGAAGCCAAGATCGACACGGTCATTCAGGTGCTGGTCGATGCCGTCGACGAGGAGGGCACGATTGCCCGCTCCAAGGCCGATGCGCCGGAAATTGACGGTGTGGTCTACATCGATGGTCATTTCGATGCCGAGCCTGGCGACTTCATTCAGGTGAAGGTCATCGACGCCGATCACCATGACCTCTACGCCCAGCCGGTCTGACCCACTGATCGAGCAGTTGGCCAGAGTGGTCGGCACCGCGCAGGTGCTGACTGATCCGGCCGACATCGCCCCGTTTGTTACCGACTGGCGGGGCCGTTACCGCGGCGCGGCGCAATGTGTCGTGCGGCCGGGCAACACCGCCGAGGTGGCTGCGGTCGTCAAGGTTTGCGCCGAAGCGGGCGCGCCCATCGTGCCGCAGGGCGGCAACACCAGCCTGTGTGGTGCGGCAACGCCGGATGCGTCGGGCGGGGCGGTGGTGATCAGTTTGAGTCGTCTGAACCGCATTCTTGCGGTCGACCCGAAAAACAGCACGATTTCGGTCGAGGCCGGCTGCACGCTGGCTGCGGTACAGGATGCCGCGCGCGCTGCCGACCGGCTCTTTCCGCTGGCGCTGGCCTCCGAAGGTAGCTGCCAGATCGGCGGAAATCTCTCGACAAATGCTGGCGGCGTGCAGGTGCTGCGCTACGGCAATACGCGCGATCTGACGCTCGGTCTGGAGGTGGTTCTGGCCAACGGCGAGATCTGGGACGGACTGCGTGGCCTGCGCAAGGACAATACCGGCTACGACCTCAAGCAGTTGTTCATCGGCGCCGAGGGCACCTTGGGCATCATTACCAGCGCCGTGCTCAAGCTTTTTCCCCTGCCGAAAAAGCAGGCGACCTGCTGGCTCAACGTCGCTTCGCCCGCTGCTGCGGTCGACTTGCTGAATTCGGCCAAAACCGTTTTTGATGCCCAGTTGACGGCTTTCGAGCTGGTCTCGGAAGTGGCGCTCGGGCTGGTGCTCAAGAATATCCCCGACACGGCACGACCCAATGCCAGGTCACCCTGGTACGTGCTGGCCGAGTTTTCTGAATCAGAGCCGGCAGCCATCGAGGCATGGCTGGCGCAGCGACTGGATAGTGAGGAAGTTGCCGACGGTGTCGTGGCCCAGTCGGAAACACAGGCTAAAAAACTGTGGGCGCTGCGCGAGAGTATTTCCGAGGCCCAGAAGATTGAAGGCATCAGCATCAAGCATGACGTGTCGGTGCCGGTTTCACGTATTCCGGATTTTCTGGAAACGGCCGATGCAGCTCTGGAAAGGGCTTTCCCGGCGTGCGCATTGTCGTTTTGGTCATGTCGGTGATGGCAACCTGCATTACAACCTGTCGAAGGCCGATGCCCAAGACAACGCAACCTTTTTGGCCAGCGAAGATGCAGTTCATCGCCTCGTTCATGATGCCGTCAATGCGTTGAATGGCTCAATTTCGGCCGAACATGGGATTGGTCAGCTCAAGCGCGAGGAAATCCTGCGCTACAAGAGCCCGGTGGAAATGGCGCTCATGCGTTCGCTCAAGCAGGCGCTGGACCCGCGCGGGCTCATGAACCCCGGCAAGGTGCTCTGAGGCCGGTCCGGTCAGGCTTCGTCGTTTTCCGGCAGCGCGAAGGGCAGGGTAAAGCGGAAGGTGCTGCCCTTGCCGACCTGGCTTTCTGCGGACAATTCGCCGCCCATCAGTTCGATGAGCTTGCGGGAAATCGGCAGGCCGACGCCAATACCACCATGCTTCCGTACGCTTGAACCATCACCCTGAACGAGCAGGCCGCTGATTGCCTGAAGCTGCTCCGGGTTCATGCCGGGGCCAGCATCGACCACCGAGAATGCCACCCGAACGAACTTGCCCTGACGGTCGACTAGTCTGTTCGAAACGGCGATGGTGCCACGGTCTGTAAACTTGATGGCGTTGCCGACGAGGTGATCGAAAGTCTGTCGCAGGCGATCGAGGTCACCAACCAGAATGTCGGGCAGGGCGGGATCAGTATGCAGCGACAGAACGAGATTTTTCGTGGCTGCTGCCTTCTGTTGGCCAGATACCAAACCTTCGAGCATGCCACTGACCGCAAAGGGTTCGGTCCGGAGCCTGACATGCCCAGCCTCCAGCGCCGATAGCTTGATGATGTTATTGATCAGCACCATCAGACGTTCCGCCGATTCGCGCTGATGGTGGAGCAACTCCTGCTGTTCGGGCGTCAGCTCTTCAAGCGCCAGCAAGTCGCCCATGCCGATGATGCCGTTCATCGGGGTGCGCAACTCGTGGCTGACATTGGCCAGGAATTCGGTCTTCGCACGGTTTGAACGCTCAGCGATCGCGCTGGCTGCGGCAAGGTCGGTCAGCAGGCCGTCTTTTTCATGTTCAAGACGGAATGTCTCCTGCAGGGTGCCATGAAAGAAGTCGGCACTGCGAGTAACCGCCAGCAGGAACAGCAGCGACATTGCCGTGAACGCGACGTGTAGCGGATCACTGCCCAGTGTGCCGAAGGCCACGGCAAGCGCTATGGGCCACGCATAGGCACGAAAGACGGTGCGATCAGAGGCAAGAATGGGGACCGCGCCGGCAATCATGCCGGCCATGACAAAACCGGAAAACAACTGCAGGTAGGTGTTGTCCTGGGACATCAGCAGCAGGGCGCCGCCAGCCCAGATAATGCCGGCGCCGGTAGCGCTGACGAGTGCGCGTTGCCGCCACCAGCGGGCTTTCTCCTGACGCTGTGCTTCGTCTGCCCGCCGGTAAGCCGTGGCATGGTAAATACGCAGGCAGGCGATGACGATGGCAGCCAGCCACCAGCTATAAAAGGCCGGATTGTCGACCAGCGAGGTTGCGACCCAGGTCAGAACTGAGGCATTGATGAGCGAAACGACTTGTCCGAGAAGGACGTTGCGATAGAGCAGCTCGACCCGGCGGCCAAGAACGAAGGTGTCGAGTGTCTCGCTCAATGGAGCGCCTTTCCTTCGCTGGCCGCGAACAAGGCAGCCACATCGTCGGCGCTGAAATGGTAGTCGCGGTTGCAGATGTCGTCGCGGATGACGATCTCGCCGTGTTCGGCAAGGATCGACTCGGCATCGGCGTGGCCCAGGCTGCGGATCATGTCGGCCACCTTTTCACGGTTTTCCGGGCAATGGTGGGTCACCGGGCGCCGTTCGTAGAGGCGGATGCCATGTTCGGTGATGTCCTCGTGGAAGAGACGGCTGAGGAGGCTTCCTGTATCGAGTCCGAGCAATTCTTCGGGTTTGACCGTTGCGGCCAGCTGGGTGATGCGCTGCCAGCCATCCTGATCGTGGTGGTCGGCTTCGGGCAGCTTTTGCAGAAACAGGCAGGCTGCCGATTCCGGGCTGGTTGCCGCAAACAGGCGCGATGGCTGCTGTTCCGATTGTTCGAGGTAGTGCTCGAAGATCGTCGCGATGCTGTCGCCAACCATCGGTACGAAGCTTTGGTAGGGCTGGCGGGCTTCGGCCATGTCGAGGCTGATCATGAGCTGGCCGCCCTGATGGGCGCCGAGCAGTTCTGCAACCGGCGCAGCCAGCACGACCGGGTTGCTGCGTGCCATGCCACGCATTTGCAATTGCTCGTTGCAATCCATGACCAGCAACTGGACTGGTCCGTTGCCACGCAACTGCAAGGTCAGGCGGCCGGGCTGTTTGAGCTGGCCGGCGATCAGGGCCGTGACGGTCGCCGTTTCGCCGAGCAACTGGGCGACGGTCGGCTGATAGTCCCGACCGGCCTGCATTTGCTGCCATGCCTCGCCAAGATAAACGACGGCCCCGCGAATATCGAGTCTTTCGAAGATGAAGCGCTGAACGAAACTGTCGCTCACTTCAGTTGTTCCGCGTAGTTTTCCGGCGCGAAGCCGACGATCAGCTGGCTACCGGTATCGAGCACCGGGCGCTTGATCAGGCTCGGGTACTGCGCCATCAATTTCAATGCTTTTTGCTCGTCGACCGCAGAACGTTCTTCGTCGCTGAGCTTCTTCCACATCAGGCCGCGCGTATTGAGCAGCCTCTCCCAGCCGGCGCGGGCAGCCCAGTCCTGCAGATTCGCTTCAGCAACGCCAGCTTTTTTATAATCGACGAATTCGTAAGCGATGCCGTTTTCAGTCAGCCAGCTCATGGCTTTCTTCATGGTGTCGCAGTTCTTGATGCCAAATGCCTTGATCATTGCAATCTGTGTTTCGCTCGAAAGAATGCGAATAATAGCAGCCTGTCGCAGACTGGTATTTTTAGTCGTACATCGGCTGGTTTGTCATACTGCTTTGTCCGCCTGATTCAGGGCGCGTTTGGGCAGGATGACTCGTTCCCGTTTGCCAACCGACCGAATTGAACCAATGTGACACGCGGGCCGCAGTCCAGGCGGGATCAGGAGATGCGACGAAAAGGGCGACGCCGATTGAGTTTTGGCCCTTTTCCCGCGTCGACCGCAGGAGCTACTTCCGCAGCTTGGCAAAGGCCGAAGCCATCGCGTTTCCGGCCGGCGCCGGGCCGCTACTGCGTTGCTGCGGCCGGCTCGGCGCATTGCCGCGTCCGGTCGGGGAGTTGTCGGGACGCTTGCCATGGCTCGGCTCGTCGCCGATGCGCATGGTCAGCGCAATGCGCTGGCGTTGGAGGTCGACTTCAAGCACCTTGACCTTGACGATCTGGCCGGCTTTTACCACTGCGTGCGGATCCTTGACGAAGGTGTTGGACAGCGCCGAGACGTGCACCAGGCCGTCCTGATGGACGCCGATGTCGACGAAGGCGCCGAAGGCGGCGACGTTGGTAACGACGCCCTCCAGAATCATGCCCGGGCGCAGGTCGCCGACCTTTTCGACGCCATCGGCGAAGGTCGCCGTCTTGAATTCGGGGCGCGGGTCGCGGCCGGGTTTTTCCAGTTCCTTGAAAATGTCCTGGACGGTCGGCAGACCGAAGCGCTCGTCGGTGTATTTCGACGGGTTCAGGCCCTTGAGCGCGCGGCTGTCGCCGAGGATTTCCTTGATCGATTTGTTGAGGTCGACAATGATCTTTTCGACCACCGGATAGGCTTCCGGGTGCACCGACGAGCTGTCGAGCGGGTTGTCGCCGTTCGGCACGCGCAGGAATCCTGCCGCCTGCTCGAAAGTCTTGTCGCCGAGGCGCGGGACTTTCTTCAGGGCATTGCGGCTTTTGAAGGCGCCGTTGGCGTCACGGTAGCTGACGATGTTGGCGGCCAGCCCGGCAGTCAGGCCGGAAATGCGGGCGAGAAGCGGCACCGATGCGGTATTGACGTCGACGCCGACGGCATTCACGCAGTCCTCGACGACTGCATCAAGGTTGCGCGCCAGCTTGGTTTGCGAGACGTCGTGCTGATATTGGCCGACGCCGATGGATTTCGGGTCGATCTTGACCAGTTCGGCCAGCGGGTCCTGCAGGCGGCGGGCAATCGAAACGGCGCCGCGGATCGAGACGTCGAGATCGGGGAATTCCTTAGCGGCGAATTCGGAGGCCGAATAGACCGAGGCGCCGGCTTCCGAAACCACGATTTTCGTCAGCCGGGCCTCCGGGTAGCGCTTCATGACGTCCTGAACCAGCTTGTCGGTTTCGCGGCTGGCCGTGCCGTTGCCGATGGCGACCAGGCTGACCTGGTGCTTGGCGGCGAGGCGGCCAATGGTGGCGATTGAGCCGTCCCAGTCGCAGCGCGGCTCGTGCGGGTAGATGGTGGCGTGGTCGAGCATCTTGCCGGTGGCATCGACGATGGCCAGCTTGCAGCCGGTGCGGATGCCGGGATCGACGCCCATCGTGACGTGCTGGCCGGCCGGGGCGGCGAGCAGCAGATCCTTGAGGTTGCGGCCGAAGACACGGATGGCTTCTTCCTCGGCGCGTTCGCGCAGCTCGTTCATGAGTTCGAGTTCTAGATGGGTGTAGACCTTGACCTTCCAGGTCCAGCGCACGGTGTCGGCCAGCCATTTGTCGGCCGGGCGGCCCTGCGGCTTGATGCCGAAACGGACAGCGATGCGCTGTTCGCAGGGGTTCTGCGTGCCAGGTTTGACCGCGTCAGGATCGAGTTCCGAGTCGAGGACCAGCGCGACTTGCAGCATGCCTTCGTTGCGGCCACGGAGCAGCGCCAGGGCACGGTGCGAGGGCATCGTGGCAATCGGCTCGGCAAAGTCGAACCAGTCGCGGAACTTGGCGCCTTCTGTTTCCTTGCCGTCGACGACGGTCGACCGGACGCGACCGTGTTCGCTGAGGTAAGCGCGCAGCCCACCGAGCAGTTCGGCGTCTTCGGCGAATTTTTCCATGAGGATCTGGCGGGCGCCGTCGAGCACGGCCTTGGCATCGGCGAATCCGGCGTCGGCATTGAGATATTTCTCGGCTTCCTCTTCCGGCGTCAGGTTCGGGTCCTCGAGCAGGCCGATGGCGAGCGGTTCGATGCCGGCTTCGCGGGCGATCTGCGCCTTGGTACGGCGCTTCTGCTTGTACGGCAGGTAGAGGTCTTCGAGACGCTGCTTCGTTTCGGCATCGCTGATCTCGGCCTTGAGTTCCGGCGTCAGCTTGCCCTGTTCCTCGATGCTGGCGAGGATGGCGGTACGCCGCTCCTCAAGGTCGCGCAGGTAGGTCAGGCGTTCTTCGAGGTTGCGTAGCTGGGTGTCGTCTAGGCCATCGGTCGCTTCCTTGCGGTAGCGCGAGATGAAGGGCACGGTGGCGCCCTCGTCAAGCAGGGCGATGGCGGCGTTGACCTGGGCCGGGCGGACGCCGAGCTCGGCGGCAATGCGATGTTCGATGGGTGGCAGCATGGGTGCGGCAGTGCAGCAAAAATGGGGGGTGAACTATGCGCAATAGTGGTCCAAAATACAACCATCATCGCTTGGTGTAGGATGCGTTGGCGTGATCCATCTAAGAGGAGAGATAACAATGAAAATTGAAACCTATTTGTTTGGTGCAGTTGAAGTCAGTCCGGAAAAAGTTGTCACTTTCCCGAATGGCCTGGTTGGCTTCGAGGAAAGCAAGCGTTTCATGCTGGCCCATGCGGAAGGCAAGGTACAGCCAACCAGCTACACCCTGCAGTCGCTGGATGAGCCGACACTGGCTTTCGAAATCGTTGATCCGACGACCCTGGGGTTCAATTACGAACTGGCGCTGACCGATGCCGACAATGCACTGCTGCAGTCGCCTGCGGCCGAAGACGTGCTGGTCATGCAGGTGCTGTTCAAGGCGAACGAAGATGGCAAGGGCGCAATAACGCCCAACCTGCGTGCCCCGCTGGTAATCAACACCAAGGCACGCGTTGGTTTGCAGAAGGTCATGGAAAGCATGCGCCCGAACATCACGCTATCGAATCTGGCGAGCGCCGTGTAAACCACGCCGACGATCGACCGAAAGCCACTATCCGTTCGATAGTGGCTTTTTTTCGTCATGGCGACAGGTGTTTTGCTGCTTCCCTGAACGATAGGCTGGACAGTTTTCCCCGATTTGTCTCGAGAAACTGACGCACGGCGGCCGGGTTGGTGCGGGCATATTGGCGCAGGGCCCAGCCGATGGCCTTGCGGATGAAGAATTCCTGTTCATCGGCACAGCGCAGGCAGTACTCGAACAGCCGTGCCTCGTCGGTCTTTTCTTTCCATTCCAGCTGGTGCAGGAGGGCGACGCGGCGGAGCCAGAAATCGGGGGAGCGGATCAGCGCATCCATCCGGCTCAGCAGTTTCGGCTCACGGGCGACGATGGCACCGATCGTCGGCGCCAGCCCGTCGACGGTGTCCCACCATGATTTATCCTGGATCAGAGCCTCCAGCATCGGCAGATCACTGGCGGCCAGCCGCGTGTTCTGGCGCCGCAAGAGATCGACGGCAACGTACTGGTATTCGCGTGCCGGCAAGGCCCAGAGTTCGCGGGTAGCGAAGAGCGGATTGCCCGTGAAGGCGCGTATGAGTGGCAAGGTGGCCTGGCGCCGGGCTGGCGTTTGGATGCCGAGGAAATCGAATTTCCCTTTCATGTAGGCGGCCATCGAGTCGGCCCTGCCGGCGTCGGCCAGCGGTTGCAGCGCATCCTGAATCCCGGCCGCCAAGTCGCTCATGACTTGCCGCGCAGCACCTTGCTGATCTCGCCGTTACAGGCATTGGCCACGCGTTCGTATTCTTCGGCGGTATCAATTTTGGCCTGTGCTTCATCGACGCGCTTGATCTGGCGCTGGACGTAGGGCGCCCAGCGCGCATCGAGTTCCTGCCTGAGTCGGCTGGCGGTCTGGCCAACCGGGCCGCGCCATACTGCACCAGTGGCGAAGCGGGCATTGAGCATTTCGGTCAATTCCTTCTCGATGCTGGCGATGTGCTTCTGGTAAGCCTCGACGTGGCGCATTTCGTGTTCGTGGATTTCCTTGTAGGCGCAGCTGCCTTCGGGGAATTCGCGGGCGACGTAGACGGTCATCGGGCTGAAGCCGAAGCTCAGCGTGATCTGTGGACTGGCGCATTCCCAGCGACCCGTCGGGTCGATGATGGCCGGCGTATTCGAGGCGAAACTGACCGTCGCGCTGCCGCGGGTCAGACCGAGAACCTGCTTGCCCGGGCGGGCCAGCGAAGCACCGATGTTGGTCAGCGATTTGTAGCTGTACTCGGTGTTGTAGCTGATGCGCTCGTCGATGCGTTTGATCGTGACCGATGGCTTGGGCAGCTCGGCGCAGGGGTCGGCTTGACTCGGGCTGGCGATCAACAGCAGGGGCAGAATGAGCAAAAAGCGCATTGACTGGTCGGGATTACAACGGCTGCAGCGTGTCGCGATAGCGTTGCGCGTTTGCGACGTAGTGCTCGGCTGATTTCTGCAGGTTGGCCACATCCTGATCACTTAGTTCGCGCACGACCTTGCCTGGCGAGCCGACGATCAGCACACGGTCGGGAAAGACCTTCCCTTCCGGGATCAGCGTGTTGGCGCCGACGATGCAGCCCTTGCCGATGACCGCCCGGTTGAGGATCACCGAACCGATGCCGATCAGGCTGCCATCGCCGACCGTGCAGCCGTGCAGCATGACCAGATGGCCGACGGTGACGTTGTTGCCGATGTGCATCGGGACGCCTTCGTCGGTGTGCAGCACCGAGCCGTCCTGGATATTGGTGTTGTCGCCGATGTGGATCGGATCGTTGTCGCCGCGCAGCGTGGCGCTCCACCAGATCGAACTGTTGGCGCCCAGACGAATGTCGCCGATGACCGTGGCGTTGGGGGCGATCCAGGCGTTGTCGCCAACCTGGGGCTGTTTGTCGCCGAGGCGGAAGAGGGGCATGCGGACTCCTTGGAAGGTTTCGTTTTTGGCCATTTTTTCCGGTTGACCGTGGCAAGCCGGGTTGACCGAAAGATTCGCCAATTTTACCTGCCTGGCGTCAGCGAACTAAGCGCAATACTCCCGCCACGCACCGCGGCCCGAACGCTTGACTTGATAGAGCGCCTCGTCGGCTTGTCGGATCAAGGCAGGAACGTTGTCGGCATGCTCCGGGTAATGGCTCCAGCCCAGGCTGAGGCCGACGCAGACGGGCTCGGCCAGACCGAGATCAAAGGGGGCGCTGATGCGCTCGATCAACTGCTGGGCGACGGCGACGATATCGTCGCGCCCGACGTCTTCGAGGACGATCAGGAATTCGTCGCCGCCAAGTCGGGCGATGGTGTCCGTTTCGCGCATATTCTCGCGCAGCCGATCGGCAACGACCTTGAGCAGCTCGTCGCCAATCGGGTGGCCGAGCGCATCGTTGACCGCCTTGAAACCATCGAGGTCAAGGAACATCACGGCGAACGGCTTGCCATCCCGGTGCGCGCGCTCCCAGGTTTTCTGGATGCGCGAATTGAGCAGCAGGCGGTTGGGCAGCCCGGTCAGCGCGTCGTAGTGTGCCAACCGTTCAACCGCGGTTTCGACGTGGTTCATGCGACTCATGTCGGTGGTGATCCCGACATACTGGACGGGTTTGCCATCGCGATCCCTGACGGTGCTGATCGACAGCCACTCGTGATAAACCTCGCCGCTCTTCCGGCGGTTCCAGATGCCTCCCTGCCATTCGCCGGTAGTCAGAATGGCGTCCCACATCAGGCGAAAAAAATACTCGTCATGCCGCCCAGAACGCAGCACGCGCATGTGCTGGCCAAGCACTTCCTTCTCACTGTATTCGGTAGCCATTTCGAAGGCCGGATTGACTGCAACGATCCGGCAATTCACATCGGTGACCACAATGCCTTCCTGCGTCGACTGAAAGACCGTGTTGGCAAGGTGCAACTTGGCTTCCACTTCCTTGCGCGCCGAGGCATCGCGCACGACACACAGCGTTTGCTTGCAGTCGCCAATATTCAGTGGTGAGAGCATGACGTCGACTGGAAACTGGCTGCCATCCTGGCGACAGCCGAACAGATTATTGCTCGCGCCCATTGCACGTAGTTTTGGCTGGCTCTGGTAATTCTCCCGATAGCCAGCGTGCCCGGAAGCAATATGGCGCGGCGTCAAAAGCTCGACCGGTTGGCCGATCAGTTCGTCAGGCGCGTAGCCGAACAGACGCTCCAGCGAACCATTCGCATAGAGAATCAGGCCTGCTGTGTCGACTACCAGCAAGCCATCCGGAACAGCTTCGAAGATTTTCTCAAATACCTGCATCAGTCGTGATCAAGCAATTCCTCTCACCCTGCCCGGGAGATTCAGATTGAAAGCGCCGACATTCGCAAAAAATACCCAAGTGTTCGATAGTGGAGCGTGGCCGAAGGTTCCCCGCCTCGATTTGCTTGCGTTGCCGCAATCGGGCCGGGCTGGCATGATCAGCGCTTCATCGAAAGGATTTCAAAATGAGCGATTTTTCGGCGTTGACCGCAGCATTGCTGGCGTTTCGCGATGAGCGGAACTGGCAGCAGTTTCACACGCTGCGCAATCTGATCACCTCGCTCAATCTCGAAGCAGCGGAGTTGCTGGAACTGACGCAATGGAAAAGTGATGCCGAAGTGGAGGTTCTTCCGGCCGATCCGCAAGCAGCCGAAGCGCTACGCGACGAATGCGCCGACATCCTGCTCTACCTGCTGCTGATTGCCGATACGGCGGGCATTGATCTCGCCGCCGCGGCCCGCGCCAAACTGGCTAAAAACGCCGAAAAATACCCGGTCGATAAAGCCTGGGGCTCGCGGGCCAAATACACCGAGCTAGGTTGATTCGCTTTCCAGCGTGTATTTCGCGCCAGCGTCCTGGGCGAGCAGGCTGGCCAGCGTCGGCAGCGTGTCGTGCAGGGTCTTTTCCAGCGTCCATGGCGGGTTGATGATGAACATCCCGCTGCCGTGCATGCCGTAGCCGTCGCGCGACGGCGCCTTGACTTCCAGCGTCGCGTGCAGCCAGTTGGCGGCGCCCAGCCGTTTCAGCTTTTCCGGCAGCTGGCGGGATTCCGGCTTGCCGAGCATCGGATACCACAGCGCGTAAGTGCCGGTGGAGAAACGTTTGAGTGAATCCTGCAGCGTCTTGACGACGGCCGTGTAGTCACCCTTGGTTTCATAAGATGGATCGATGAGGACCAGCGCTCGGCGCGGTGGCGGCGGCAGAATGGCCTTCAGGCCGGCAAAGCCGTCGCCGTCGGTGATCGCCACTTCGCGGCCGCTGCCCTTGAAGCATTCCATGAGCAGCTTGCCGTCGGTGCTGTGCATTTCATAGAGGCGCAGACGATCGCTGTCGCGCAGCAGTTGGCGGGCCAGCCATGGCGAGCCGGGGTAATGCCGCAACTGCCCGTCCGGATTGAGCATCTTGACGTAATCAAGGTAATTGAGCGCTGCCTTGGGTAGCCCCTTGGCCTCCCAGAGACGAGCGACGCCATCGCGGTACTCGCTCAACTTGCTAGCGTGGGCTGAGTCCAGCGCATAGCGCCCGGCCCCGGCATGGGTATCGATGATCCAGAACGGCGCCGGCTTTTCAGCCATGTATTGGGCGATTTCGATCAGGATGAGGTGTTTCAGCACGTCGGCGTGGTTGCCGGCGTGAAAGGCGTGGCGGTAGCTGAGCAAAGTGGGATTAATCCGGAAGCTGGTCTAGGGCGAAGAATTCTAGCCCCTCATTGGCTTCCATGCATGTTCCTATTTGTCGGTGCAGAGAACGTCCCGGCAATTTGACCATGATTTTCTGGCCGGTCTGGAAGGCGCCCGGCGCCGAGATCAGCCCCGAGAACTTGCCGTAGGCCGGCAGGCTGTGCAGAAAAACGGCCCGTTGATCTGCAGTATCTCCAGCCACGATGTCGACCACGCTGACCTGTGGCGACATCAATTGCAAACCCACTTCGAGCCGAATCTGTGACGATGAGATGCGACGAACGAGGCAGACGTGAATCTTGCTTGATTCGCGCGGTTGCAGCGCTACGAGGTCGCCAGCGCCAAGGTTGCGCTTCTCGCCCTTGATGAAACGCAGGCGGAAACCGTCAGGGCTCTCGTCGACCATGGCCCATTCGCTGGAGGTGTAATCGCGGCCGTCATAGCGCGAAGCTGCATCAACCGAGCGGCGGGAAAAGGTGTTGCCATCCAGAAAGCTCAGGACAGAACCAAATCCGCTGACCAGGTCGCCACGGGGGCGAAAGCGGGTACGGCTGAAACGGCGGGCGCTCTTGCCGCTGATGGCGAGGCGTAGCGCCTGCAAAAGGGCAGGTGATGCCGCCAGATCAGGATCGATGACCTTGCCCGGGCGGCGTGTAATGTTGCGGTCCAGCGCAGCGATGACCTGGCTGCAGTCGATAAGCAGGCTGCCAAAAATCGGGGCGCCAGAAGGCAGACGCATGATTGAATAACCGGGGTTTCCTTCATCGGGGCGAACGAGGAAGCAGCCGTCAGCCATTTTGCCATTGGCTGTTTCCGCCGGAATTTCCCCAACCAGTGCGTAGGCCGCGAGTTGCCGGGTGCTGGCGTATATGGTGTCAATTTCTGCACGCGGCAGTTTGGTTGGTTCCAGGTAGGCGAAAAGGAGGGCGCCAAGGTATTCGTGCTCGATTGGCGCTGTTTCCCCGTTGAGCGGGCTGGAAAGTTGGCCGCGAACCAGTTGGTAAAGCTCGTGCAAGGCCAGCCACGAACTGCTCGACGGAACCGCATAGGCGCGATAGGCCAACAACTGACGCCGGCTGATCATGGCCATCGCGCGCAGTACGCAACGATGCAACAGATGGTTCAGACCATCGTTGAAATGGGATTTTTTGATGCTGCGGGCGATGCCAGCGTAGGCAATGGCAAGGCCTTTGAGAAGATTGTCGGCCTGTAGTGCCGAGGTCGCGGCATCCAGCGGCAATGGAAGAACGGCGCAGCCGATCAGTTTTTCGAGAACGGTCAGCGATTCTTCGGCTTCCAGCCTGACATCTTCAAGCCGCTTGAAGCGCATGTGCAGGTTGGGCTGCGCATTGACGCTGGGCAGCACGCTACCGGCCAGCTTGGCTATGGTTTCCTGCGGCGAGAGCCCCGTCACGGTATCCAGCAACCCGCGAACTGCGGCAGCACTCTTCTGTTCGGCCGCTGATTGGCCAAACGGAAACAGCTCGCGTAACAGTTGCAGCGGAGATTCCATGATCATTGGGAAAATTTTGACATGCGAATTATCCGGTAATTTCGCTGGAATTTCTGTGCAGTATTTCCGCTTTACGTATACTTGGGAGATGAATTTGAGCGAATTGTTGTTTCTTCTCCTGGCAGCCCTTGGCGTCTGGTTCTGGCTGGATAGCATGAAGACACGTGAAATCGGCGTCGATGCTGCCCGCCGTGCCTGTCAGGACGACGCTCTCCAGTTTCTCGATGAAACCGTTGTGGGTACCTCGGTGCGTCTGGCCCGTGACGACGCCGGGCGGCTCAGGCTGCGCCGTGTCTATTCCTTCGAATACAGCGATACCGGGAACGACCGGCGTTCCGGCAGCGTCACGCTGCTCGGCCATGATGTCGAGTTCCTGCATGTCCGTCCCCACCTTTATGTGATTCCGAACACCCATGAAACCCTCCATTGAAACCATTGATTTCCACGGCATCGAAGCGCTGCGCCTGACCGGGCCGAGTGGCGCCACTGCCGTTATCAGCAAACTGGGGGCGCAGGTTTTGTCCTGGGTGCCACCTGATGGCAAGGAACGCCTGTTTTTGTCGGACAAGGCTGTTTTTGACGGCAGCGTTGCCATTCGCGGCGGCGTCCCGATCTGTTTTCCGCAATTTGCCGAAGTTGGCGATCTGCCCAAGCACGGCTTCGTGCGCACCCGCGAATGGTCGGTCAGCTCTGAGCGTACAGGCGACGATTACGCGCTGGTTACGATGGAAATCACCAGCGACGAGTCCACGCTGGCGCTTTGGCCGCACCCTTTTCATGCCGAACTGACGCTGATGGTCGAAGGCGACCGCATTGATATCGAGTTGGGCATCACCAATACCGGCGGTGCGCCGCTTTCCTTTACCGGCGCACTGCACTCCTATCTGCGTGTCGCGCAGGCCGAAGAGGCCGTTCTGGAGGGGTTGAAAGGGCTGGAGTACTGCGATTCCCTCGATGGCGATCGGAGCGCCCTGGAGTCCCGTCCCGAATTGACGGTCGACAGCGAAGTCGACCGCGTCTATTTCAACGTCAAGCGGCCGCAACTGCTGCATTCCGGCAAGCAGACCCTGGCCATGCAGAATCAGGGCTTCCCCGACGTCGTCGTCTGGAACCCGTATGTCGATCGCTGTGCCGAACTCAAGGACATGCCGGCCAACGGCTGGCGCCACATGCTTTGCGTCGAGGCGGCGGCCACCCGGCCGATCACCCTGCCGGCCGGCGAGGAGTGGTACGGGCGGCAGACGCTGGTTGTTGTCTGATAGTCTGGCGCTAACCCCGCTCGGCAAATTTGATTTGCATTAGGGCGGGGCGAGGGGGCTTTTCGGTAACCTCGCCCAACGGCTTGCACATCCCGCCGGGATGGCTGTCGTTTTACCGGACAAGCGATGAAACTTTCCCCACTCACTATTGGCGGCCTGCAGCGCGCCCTGGCCGATGGCTGGCGTGTTGCCAATGCGACGCGGGGTATCAGCATCGGCTACGCCCTCGTTTTTACGCTCGGCGGCCTGGCGATCATGGGCGGCTTGCTGACCCAGGGCTGGACGCCCTTCATCATCGCCGCGGCGGGCGCATTCATGCTGATTGGCCCGGTTGTGCTCGCCGGGTTCTTTGGTATTGCCCGCGCCCGGGAGGCCAACGAGCCGGTTGGGCCGGCCAGTATTGTCAGCGGTTTTGCCCAGGCCTCCCCGGCCTTGTGGGCGCTGGCACTGGTCTGCGCGCTGCTGTTCATGATCTTTGTCACCGATGCCGCGATTCTTTACGCCTACATGGTCGGGGCGACACCGGTGTGGCTCGACAATCTGCTGCCGGCCAACGCCAACGTGATGTCTTTTGTGCGCTGGGCCGGGGTTTCCGGTCTGGTCGTCGCGCTGCTGCTTTACGGCATCGCCGCTTTTTCAGTGCCGCTGCTCTGCGAGCGCCGGGCCGGACTTGTTGAGGCTGTTGTGCTCAGCGTTCGAGTCGTTTTTGCCAACTTCCTGCCTGCCATTTTTTGGGCTTTTTTCCTGTCGACCGTGACAATCGGCAGCGTCCTGCTTTTGCCGCTCCTGCCGCTGACGCTGCCATGGCTGGCCTACGCCAGCCGGGCTGTTTATCGGCAGGTCTTGCCCCGCGCCTAAGCGCCGTCGGTAGCGGGGTGGCGAAGGTATAATTGCGGACTTTCCGCATCTCCAAGCCTTGCCGTGACTCCCCTCGATACCGAAATTGCCCGCCGGCGTACCTTCGCCATCATTTCCCACCCCGACGCCGGTAAAACGACGCTGACCGAAAAGCTGCTGTGGTTCGGCGGCGCCATTCAGGTGGCTGGCGAAGTGCGCGCCCGCAAGGCCTCGCGCCATGCGACGTCGGACTGGATGGAGCTGGAAAAGCAGCGCGGCATTTCGGTGACCTCGTCGGTCATGCAGTTCCCGTACCGCGAGTGCATGATCAACCTGCTCGACACGCCGGGCCACGAGGACTTCTCGGAAGACACCTATCGCACGCTGACGGCTGTCGACTCGGCGGTCATGGTCATCGACTCGGTTAACGGCGTCGAAGCGCAGACGATCAAGCTCTTGAACGTCTGCCGCATGCGCGACACGCCGATCCTGACCTTCATCAACAAGCTCGACCGCGAAGGCAAGGAGCCGATCGACCTGCTCGACGAAATCGAGTCGGTGCTCGGCATCCAGTGCGCGCCGATGACCTGGCCAATCGGCATGGGCAAGCGTTTTCGCGGTGTTTATCACCTCTACGACGACGCCATCGCCTTCTTCGATCCGCAGGCCGAAAAGGGCACGGCCGAGATCATCCAGGGTCTCGACAACCCGCGTCTCGACGAGCTGATCGGTTCGCAGGCCGACGAATTGCGCATGGACATCGAACTGGTCCGTGGCGCTTCGCATGCTTTTGACGCCGAGGCCTATCTGAGCGGCAAGCAGTCGCCGGTTTTCTTCGGTTCGGCGGTCAATAACTTCGGTGTGCAGAGCCTGCTCGATGCCGTCGTCGACCTGTCACCGCCGCCGATTGCCCGGCCGTCCACGACGCGTGAAGTGGCGCCGAACGAGCCGAAGTTCTCCGGCTTCGTGTTCAAGATCCAGGCCAACATGGACCCCAAGCACCGCGACCGCATCGCCTTCCTGCGCGTCTGCTCCGGTCGCTTCGAGCGTGGCATGAAGGTCAAGCAGGGGGCTGGCGGCAAGTCGATTGCCGTCAATAACGCCATCACGTTCATGGCGCGCGACCGCAGCACGACTGACGAAGCCTACCCGGGCGACATCATCGGTATCCCGAACCACGGCACGATCCGTCTCGGCGAAACCTTTACCGAGGGCGAAGACCTGCGCTTCACCGGCATCCCGTCATTCGCACCGGAACATTTCCGCCTCGCCCGCATTGCCAATCCGCTCAAGATCAAGCAACTGCAGAAGGGCTTGCAGCAGCTGGCGGAAGAGGGTGCGACCCAGTTGTTCCGGCCGCTGTCCGGCACCGATCTGATCCTCGGCGCCGTTGGTACGCTGCAGTTCGACGTGGTGGCCAGCCGTCTGGAAAACGAATACGGCGTGCAGGTCATCTTCGAGTCCTACAACTGCGCCACAGCGCGCTGGATTCAGGGCGACGCCGCCGAACTGCGTCAGATTTCCGATCGCTACAGCGCCAACGTCGCGCTTGATGGTGCCGACGATCCGGTCTATCTGGCGCCGAACAATGTTTATCTGAATATGGTCAAAGAGAAGTATCCCAAGCTGCGATTCATGGAAGCGCGCGAGGTAATCTGAGCATGACCGTCCGGGTGCAGGAAGCCGATTTCGACCTCGGTGCCGAGTTGCTGGCGCTAAGGGCGGCTGATTCCCGGGTTGGCGCACTGGCGAGCTTTCTCGGCCTGGTCCGCGATATGAACGATGGGGCCAGCGTTGCGGAAATGACGCTGGAGCACTACCCTGGCATGACCGAAAAGGCGCTCGAAGAGATCGTTGTCGAGGCCAGGGGCCGCTGGGATATTTACGATGCCCTGGTCATTCACCGCGTCGGCCCGCTCAAACCTTGCGACCAGATTGTGCTCGTTGCCGTGACCAGCGCCCACCGCGGCGAAGCCTTCGCCGCCTGCGAATTCATCATGGACTACCTGAAGACCCGCGCCCCGTTCTGGAAGCGCGAAGCGACGCCCGAAGGCGCTCGCTGGGTTGATGCCCGCGATGCTGATGACAGCGCGGCGGCGCGCTGGCAGAAATAAAAACGGGGAGCCGAGGCTCCCCCGTGCCATTGGCTTGATGTTGCTTAGGTCTTGAACTGGGCTACCGTTTGCCGCAGCGAACTCGACAGCGCCTGCAGTTGACGTGCTGCATCGGCGGTCTGGCGAACGGCGGCAGCGCTTTCCTCGGACATCTGGGCGATGACTTCCAGCTTCTGGGCGATTTCGTTGCTGGCCATGCTCTGCTCGGAAATTGAGTCGGAAATGCCGTTGACCACAACAGTCACGCGCAACGCGCCATCTCGAATGCGATTGATTGAATCGCCTGCCTGATTGGCCAGCTCGACACCATTGCTGACCTGCCGGACGCCATCCTGCATGCTACTGACTGCACTGCGCGTACCGTTCTGGATCTTGGCGACCATCTCGCCAATTTCCTTGGTTGAATTGCCAGTGCGCTCGGCCAGCTTGCGCACCTCGTCGGCGACGACGGCAAAGCCACGCCCCTGTTCGCCAGCGCGGGCGGCTTCGATGGCGGCATTGAGCGCCAGCAGGTTGGTTTGATCGGCAATTTCCTTGATGGTATTGACGATGGAAGTGATCTGGTCGGACTGGTGCCCAAGGTCTTCGACGATCTGCGACGATGCCTGAACGGCCTGGGAAATCTTGCGCATTTCGCTGGCAGCGTTGTGGATGACGGATGCGCCTTCCTCGGAAATTTCGCCGGCGGTTTGTGAAATGTTGTGGGCCTCGGTGGCGTTTTCCTTGACCTGGTCGATGCTCACAGCCATTTCCTCGACCGAGGCTGCCATTGAAGACGCGGCATCGCTTTGTTGGCTGGCTCGCTCCGCGACCTGTTCGGAAGCGGAAAACAGCTGGTTGGCAGCGCTGGCCACCTGCTCGGCATTGCCGACTATGCCGGCGATCATCGTGCGCAGGGTTTCCTGCATGGTGCTGATATTGGCGAGCAGGCTGTCACTGTTGTTGCTGGCAAAGTCGACTGGCGTTGCCAGGTCACCCGCAGCAATGCGTTTGGTAATGGCTGATGCCACGGCGGGATCGCCACCGAGTGTCTTGATGATATTGTTGGAAAGCACCAGCAGCGAGATGCCGATGAAGCCGGCGATGCCCAGACCCCAGAGCAGAAGCTTGATGGCGTCAGCGCGGAACTTGGCATCGACGTCGTCGATATAGATGCCGGAACCGACAACCCAGTCCCAGGCGCCAAACCCCATGACGAAGGAAATTTTCGGGACGCCTTCCTCGGAACCTGGCTTCGGCCAGAGGTAATCGACGAAGCCAGATCCACTGGCTTTGACCACCCGGTTCATCTCGTTGAAGAGTTGCTTTCCGCCCTTGTCCTTGAGCTGGTCGAGGTTCTTCCCATTCAGTTCCGGCTTGATCGGATGCATGATCATCGTCGCATCGCGGGCGTCATGAATCCAGAAGTACTCGACCTTGTCGTAACGCATCGTCCCGATTGCCGCAGCAGCAGCTTTCTTGGCGTCCTCTACGGACATCTGTCCGTCACGAGAGGCTTTTTCGTAAAAGCTCAGGATACCCTGGGTCGCTTCGACCAGATTGCGAACCTTCGCTTCGCGGTCTTCAAGCATCTGGCTCTTGCCGTTGATGAGCAGTGCAGAGAACAGCACAGCGAGCGCGATGACGGTTGTAGCGGTCATCGCAAGCAGCTTGCCGCGTAGCGTCATTCCCGTATTGGACATCGTGGACCTCCCCAGAACTTTAGATGTGACAAAAAACTTAAATCTGCGTACGGCTAGGCTATCACTAAAGTTATATATAGATGGCTACTTGGCACTGTTATAAAAGAAATCTACTGCTGTTGGCGGTTGAACTTTTCGAAAATGTCCTCATATCGTTCTTATTGGAAAATTCGTACCGGGAGAATCAACATGCGCCTCGACAAATTTACGACCAAATTCCAGCAAGCCCTGTCCGATGCTCAGAGTCTGGCCATTGGCGGAGACCAGCAGTTCATTGAGCCGCAGCACTTGTTGCTCGCCCTGCTTAATCAGGATGACGGTGGCACGACCTCCTTGCTCGGCCGGGCCGGGGCCAATGTGGCGGGCCTGCGCAAGGATCTGGAACAGGCGCTGACGCGTTTGCCCAAGGTCGAAGGTCATGGCGGCGATGTGTCCATCGGCCGCGATCTGGGCAACCTGCTAAACCTGACCGACAAGGAAGCCCAGAAGCGTGGCGACCAGTTCATCGCCAGCGAAATGTTCCTGCTCGTCGTGTGCGAAGACAAGAATGAAACGGGTCGTCTGGCCAAACAGCATGGTCTGAGCCGCAAGGCGCTGGAAGCGGCAATCATGGCCGTCCGTGGCGGGCAGGGCGTCGATTCGCAGGAGGCCGAAGGTCAGCGCGAATCACTCAAGAAATATTGTGTCGACCTGACCGAGCGCGCGGCACAGGGCAAACTCGATCCGGTGATCGGCCGCGATGATGAAATCCGTCGCGCCATCCAGATTCTGCAGCGCCGGACCAAGAACAACCCGGTGCTGATCGGCGAGCCGGGTGTCGGCAAGACGGCCATCGTCGAAGGTCTGGCTCAGCGCATCATCAACGGCGAGGTTCCGGAAACGCTCAAGGGCAAGAAGGTGCTGGTTCTCGACATGGCGGGTCTGCTTGCCGGTGCCAAGTATCGTGGCGAGTTCGAGGAACGCCTGAAGGCGGTGCTGAAAGAAGTGTCTCAGGAGGCCGGGCAGATCATCCTGTTCATTGATGAACTGCACACCATGGTCGGGGCCGGCAAGGCCGAAGGCGCCATCGACGCCGGCAACATGCTCAAGCCGGCGCTGGCCCGCGGCGAACTGCACTGCATCGGCGCGACGACGCTCAACGAATACCGCAAGTACATCGAGAAGGATGCCGCGCTCGAGCGCCGCTTCCAGAAGGTGCTGGTCGAGGAGCCGAGTGTCGAATCGACCATCGCCATCCTGCGCGGCCTGCAGGAGAAATACGAACTGCACCACGGCGTCGACATCACCGACCCAGCCATCGTTGCTGCGGCCGAGTTGTCGCATCGCTACATCACGGACCGTTTCCTGCCCGACAAGGCGATCGACCTGATCGACGAGGCAGCGGCGCGGATCAAGATGGAAATCGACTCGAAGCCGGAAGTCATGGACAAGCTCGACCGCCGCATCATCCAGCTCAAGATCGAGCGCGAGGCCGTGAAGCGCGAGAAGGACGAGGCGTCGAAGAAGCGCTTCGGCCTGATCGAAGAGGAAATCGCCAAGCTGGCCAAGGAGTATTCCGATCTCGAAGAGGTGTGGAAGGCCGAGAAGGCGCAGGTTCAGGGTTCGGCCCATATCAAGGAAGAAATCGACAGGCTCAAGGCCGACATCACTCGCCTGCAACGCGAAGGCAAGCTCGACAAGGTGGCTGAACTGCAATACGGCAAGCTGCCGCAACTCGAAGCCCAGTTGAAGACGGCCGAAAAGGCCGGCGATGGCGAGGCGAAGAAAAACAAGCTGCTGCGCACACAGGTCGGTGCCGAGGAAATCGCCGAGGTGGTGTCGCGCGCCACGGGCATCCCGGTCAGCAAGATGATGACTGGCGAGCGCGAGAAGTTGCTGCACATGGAAGAGCGGCTGCACAAGCGCGTGGTCGGGCAGGATGAGGCGGTGCGCCTGGTGGGCGATGCCATCCGTCGTTCGCGCGCCGGGCTGTCCGATCCGAACCGTCCGTATGGCTCATTCCTCTTCCTTGGCCCGACGGGCGTCGGCAAGACCGAGCTGTGCAAGGCGCTGGCCGAATTCATGTTCGACGCCGAGGATCACCTGATCCGTATCGACATGAGCGAGTTCATGGAGAAGCATTCCGTCGCCCGCCTGATCGGCGCGCCACCGGGCTATGTCGGCTACGAAGAGGGTGGCTACCTGACTGAGGCCGTGCGTCGCAAGCCGTACTCGGTGATCCTGCTCGATGAAGTCGAGAAGGCGCACCCGGATGTCTTCAACGTGCTGCTGCAAGTGCTGGACGACGGTCGGATGACCGATGGCCAGGGGCGTACGGTCGACTTCAAGAATACGGTCATCGTCATGACGTCCAATCTCGGCAGCCAGATGATCCAGCAGATGTCAGGTGACGAATACGGCGTGATCAAGATGGCGGTGATGGCCGAAGTGAAGAACTACTTCCGGCCGGAGTTCATCAACCGGATTGACGAACTCGTCGTCTTCCACGCGCTCGACGAGAAACACATTGCCGGCATCGCGAAGATTCAGCTTGGCTATCTGGAAAAACGGCTGGCCCAGCTCGACATGGGCATCGTCGTCGACGACAGCGCGCTGGCCGAACTGGCGCAGGCGGGTTTCGACCCGGTGTTCGGTGCGCGGCCGCTCAAGCGGGCGATTCAGCAGCAGATCGAGAATCCGCTGGCCAAGTCCATCCTCGAAGGCAAGTTCGCAGCCAAGGATGTGATCCACGTCAGTTGCGACCCGGCGACGGGCGGCATCATGCGTTTCGCCAAGGGCTGAGGATAGCTTGCTTGACGAAAAAGGGCGGGACCGGAAGGTCTCGCCCTTTGTTGTTGGCAGCAGCCGGCGCTGATCAGCAGTTGCCTTTCTTGGCCTGACCCGGCGGGCAGTGGCCGCCATCCTTGTGGTGGCCATGCTTGTTGCCGCGGCCGGTGTAATAACGCTCGCCACGCGGGCCGCCATGCTGCTTCCAGTAGGCTGGTTCGCGCCAGTCGTAGCCATCCCAGTAGTAGCCGCGGTCATTGCGCGAGCCGAAGGTGACGCTGACGCCCGGGGCATCGACCCGGACACTGCCGAGATTGACGTTGATATCGACGGCGTTGGCGAGAAGCGGGGAGGCGACGAGCAACGCCACCAGAATAATTTTTTTCATGCGCTATTTCCTTTCTGCAAACCGGGATGGAACATCGCTAACCTTATAACGGATTAACGCTGCCGTGGACAACAAGGATCTGAAAAATGTGGGATGACCTCAAAAAATGGCAGGCCGCGCGCCATGCCGAACTGGCCGGGCCGGAGAGCTGGCTGGGCATACGCGGGTTGTTCTGGCTGGAGCCGGGACTGAACAGCGTTGGCAGCGCCGATGGATCGGTTGTACTGATGCCTGGCGGCCCGGCGCATCTCGGTGATCTCCTCTGGCTGGACGGGCGGGTGATCTGGCAGCCGGAAGCCGGGGAGGCGCGCGAATTGCAGACGGATCTCGCCGGCCAGCCGACCATCGTCGACTTTCAAAATTGGTGGTTTTTTCCGGTTGACCGTGAGAGTCGCATTGCGATCCGTTTGCGCGACCGCGACTGGGCGCTAAGCCAGCCATTCAGCGGGCTGGACTATTTCGATTTCGATCCGGCCTGGCAGATCGAGGCCGAGTGGCAGGCGCTTTTGCCGCCAATCAGCATGGAAGTGCCGAATGTCAGCGGCGATCTCAAAGTGGTGGAAGTCAGCCATCAGGCCGTGTTCGAAGTGGCAGGGCAGTGCGTTACGCTGTTGCCGATGGCGGTTAGCGAAAAGGAGGTTTTCTTTGTTTTCCGTGACCGCACGAGCGGCAAGGAGACCTACGGAGCTGGGCGCTTTCTGAAAACGCCTGCTGCGGTCGACGGCAAAATTCGCCTGAATTTCAACTGCGCGTACAACCCGCCCTGCGCCTTCACGCCGTTCGCCACTTGCCCGCTGCCGCCGCCGGAAAACTGGTTGCCTTTTCCGGTGGCGGCGGGGGAAATGAAGGTCCGCTCAGGCAACGACTGATTCGAGCGCCTTCCTGAAGTTTTCGACAGCCGTGGCCGGATTGTGCAGCTTTTCCAGACCGAACAGGCCGATGCGGAAAGTGCGGAAATCGGCTGGCTCGTCGCATTGCAGCGGCACGCCGGCAGCAGTCTGGAGCCCTTGGGCGATGAATTTCTTGCCGGTGTGAATATCCGGGTCGGTGGTGTAGCTGACCACCACGCCGGGGGCCTGGAAACCTTCGGCGGCAACGCTGGGGAAGCCGTTGGCAACCACGACTTCGCGGATGCGGCGGCCGAGTTCGATCTGTTCCTGGCAGACCTTGTCGAAACCGTAGGCTTCGGTTTCCAGCATGACGTCGCGCAGGGTGGCCAGCGCATCGGTCGGCATCGTCGCGTGGTAGGCGTGGCCGCCGTTTTCGAAGGCTTCCATGATCTGCAGCCACTTTTTGAGGTCGCAGGCGAAGCTGGTGCTGCTCGTCGCATCGATGTGGGCGCGGGCACGTTCGCCGAGGGCGACCATGGCGCAGCACGGCGAGGCGCTCCAGCCCTTCTGGGGGGCGCTGATCAGGACATCGACGTTGTTGGCGACCATGTCGACCCAGACCGTGCCGGAGGCGATGCAGTCGAGCACAAAATAGCCATCGACGGCACGAACGGCATCACCGACCGCACGGAGGTAGCCGTCAGGCAGGATCATGCCCGATGAGGTTTCAACGTGCGGCGCAAAGACGACTTCCGGCCGGTGCTCACGAATGGCGGCGACAACCTCTTCGATCGGTGGCGGTGCAAAGGGCGCCTGCGCGCCGCTGCCGACCTGCCGGGCCTTGAGGACGATGCTTTCGGACGGGATCTTGCCCATGTCGAAAATCTGCGTCCAGCGGAAGCTGAACCAGCCATTGCGAATGACCAGCACCTTGCGGTGCGTGGCGAACTGGCGGGCGACGGCTTCCATGCCGAAGGTGCCGCTACCGGGGACGATGATGGCCGCCTTGGCGTTGTACACCTTCTTCATGAGGCGCGAAATATCCTTCATCACGCCCTGGAAGCGCTGCGACATGTGGTTCAGGGCGCGGTCGGTGAGACCACCGAGTATTCGAGCAGGCCATCGGGATCGGGTTGGGGCAGCAAGGCGGGCACAGATTCTCTCCAGTTGATCGTTATTTCCGAGAGCATACCTGCAAGGCGTGAAGACGCGCTAGTCAGGGGGCTCGTCTTGCGCGACACTGGCGAAAATTCAAACCGAAAGGAATCGACGTGAGCACACCCCAACTGCCATCCTACCTTTCCAAAGAAAACATCGGCCCCTGGCACATCTACCTGCAGCAGGTGGAGCAGGTGGCGCCGCTGCTCGACAAGGCGCTTTGGCCTTGGGTCGAAACCCTGCGTCGGCCGAAGCGCTCGCTGATCGTCGATGTGCCGATCCGTCTCGACAACGGCGTGGTCGAGCATTTCGAAGGTTACCGGGTGCATCACAACACCTCGCGCGGGCCGGGCAAGGGCGGCATCCGTTTTCATCAGGACGTGACGCTCTCGGAAGTAATGGCGCTGGCCGGCTGGATGACGATCAAGAACGCTGTCGTCAATGTGCCGTTCGGCGGTGCCAAGGGTGGCGTGCGCGTCGATCCGCGGCAACTTTCGCTGTCCGAACTCGAAGGGCTGACGCGCCGCTACACCAGCGAGATCAGTTCGATGATCGGCCCGGACAAGGATATCCCGGCGCCGGACATGAATACCAACGCCCAGGTGATGGCATGGATGATGGACACCTACTCGATGGGCGAAGGGCGCACAGTAACCGGCGTCGTGACCGGCAAACCGGTATCGCTCGGCGGCTCGCTCGGGCGTTCGGATGCCACCGGACGAGGCGTTTTTGTCTCCGCACGCGAGGCCGGACGCAAGCTGAATGTGCCAATCGAGGGTGCGCGTGTTGTGGTGCAGGGGTTTGGCAATGTCGGCGAGGCCAGCGCGCGGATCTTCGCCCAGCACGGCGCCAAGGTGGTGGCCATTCAGGACGTCAGTGGCACGGTCATCAACGAAGCCGGGCTGGATGTTCTCGCGCTCAAACGCTACCTGACCGAGCACAAGACCCTGCTCGGCGCGCCCGGCACAACAACGATCAGCAACGAAGATTTCTGGGCGGTACCCTGCGAATATCTCGTGCCGGCCGCACTCGAGTCGCAGATCAACCGCTACAACGCCGAGCGCATCAGCGCCCGCATCGTCGTCGAAGGCGCCAACGGCCCGACGACGCCGGAAGCAGACACCATCCTCGCCGACCGCGGCATCACTGTCGTGCCCGACGTGCTGGCCAACGCCGGGGGCGTAACCGTCAGCTATTTCGAATGGGTGCAGGATTTTTCGAGCTTCTTCTGGACCGAAGATGAAATCTACGTTCGCCTGGAAAGGATCATGACAGAAGCCTTCAACGCCATCTGGCAAATGGCGACGGACCGCAAAATGCCGCTTCGCTCAGCGGCTTTCGTGATCGGCTGCAGCCGGGTGCTCGAAGCAAGGGCGACGCGCGGGCTGTATCCCTGATTGAGTGAATGCTGCGGTCAACCGGAAAAAACGGCCAAATTCAAAAAGGGTCTTGCTGTTAGCACCAGGCCAGAATCAGTGAACCCTTTTCGCGCGGTTCGAGGTCGATCCGTTCAATCGCCGAAAACCCCGCCGCTGTGAGCCATGCGCAATAATCTTCATGGCGATGCGTCTGGGTGCCGGTTTCCAGCAACAGGGTCAAACGGAAGGCTGCGTTCAGCGCGTCCAGCGAAGTTTCGGCCAGGTATTCGTGAATGACCAGCAGGCCACCCGGATTCATCGAGTCGCCAATCTGCTCGATGGCCAGACGATTTTCCTCGG
Source organism: Betaproteobacteria bacterium (assembly GCA_016705475.1). GTDB lineage: Bacteria > Pseudomonadota > Gammaproteobacteria > Burkholderiales > Rhodocyclaceae > Azonexus. Next base: position 125,436 of record JADIYD010000010.1, read on the forward strand.
CCGAATGGTTGTGGGCGACAGACAGGTAGAAGACCAGATCGTTGGCGCCACCCCAGTCGTGCTCCTGCAAGGTGCCGGGGCTCAGGCTGATGCGCTCGGCCAGCCCGGCATTCTCGATTTCCGGCCCAGTCTCGGTCAGGGCGCTGGGCATGTCGACGATCACCGCATTGAGTTGCGGGTAGGCCTTGCAGAACCGAATCGAGTGCAGGCCGTGTGACCCGCCGAGATCGAGCAGGCGGCGATAGTCTGGCGATACTGGCACGTGCTTGAGTAGGTCCGGGCCGAGGTCAGCGGCGAAGGCACCCATGTAGGACGAGAACAACGGGCCGAGGTGGGGTTTTTCGATCATGGCTTCCCACAGCGTCTGCTCCGGTTCGCCCTTGCGCACCGTTTCGGCCAGGCTGCCCATCATCGTCCAGGCCTCGTGCGTCCACAGCAGGCCGGGTGTGTAATCGACCTGGCCGGCGCTGGTGAACCAGCGCTGGGTGCTTGCCGTATTGGCGAATGCGTCGCCATCCGTTTCCAGATAGCCAATGGCGACCAGAAAATCGACCAGCGTGGCCGTGCCGCGCAGGCTCGAATTGATCTTCACGGCAAGCTCGTCGGCGGTCAGCGGGCCATCGACCAACGCTTCGAAAAGGCCGAGCCGACCGGCCGAAATGATCGCCGAGGATTTCATCATCGGCATGTAAACATCAAGCATGGCGAGCTCGGCCGAGCCAGTCGGCTGGCAGACATCCGGTTTGCGGGTGCGGGGCATTGATCTTCTTGCTTTGGGTTGCTGGGGGATTGTTAGCCGAGCGCTGCTTCAATCGCAGCGAGCAGCATCGGGTCGTCCGGCGTCATGTCGGGCGAGAAACGCTGGAGAATTCGGCCATCGCGCCCGACCAGAAATTTCTCGAAGTTCCACAATACGTCGCCCGCTTGCTTGGGCGAGCAGCCATAACCGGCCAGTTTTTCGCTGAAATCGCTGCCGGCCGGAAACACAGCTTCAGGCAGGGCGGCGATGAGTTGGGCGTAAATCGGGTGGCGCGGTTCGCTGTTGATGTTCAGCTTTTCGAACATCGGAAAATCGACGCCATAGTTTGTCGTGCAGAACGCTTGGATTTCGCCAGCCGAACCCGGCTCCTGCGCTGCAAAGTCGTTGCATGGAAAGCCGAGTACCCGCAGCCCGCGCTCGCGATACTGCTTGAACAGAGTTTCCAGCCCGGCATATTGCGGTGTCAGCCCGCATTTCGAGGCGACATTGACGAGCAGCAGCACCTGCCCGCGAAACTCGCCCAGCGTTAGCGCGCGGCCGTCGAGTGCTTTGAGGGGAATGTCGTAGAGGGAATCATTCATGGCGATCTCGTTTCCTTGGAGGTCGGCAAGTCGGGATCGGCCAGCCAACGGCTAGCCATTTTACGTGCGGATGACAAAAGACCCGACGGTATTTGAAAAGTCGGTGGGCGTTGAGGTGCTGTTGAAGACCCCTGAACGTCGCTTCCTGTGCGGGTATACCCCTATGCAAGCAGCCTTGTTCCGGTCAGCAATTCGGCATATTGTCGTGTCTTGATTTACAACTAGTGAATTGGTTGTAGCATCCGCAATCAATGACGGAGGTGAGGCAGTGGTGACATTCAATCTCTGGACTGATCAGCGCGAAGCAGACCCGCTGCCTGCTTCGCCATCCATGGCCGGCCGCAAGCAACGACAAAGCCGTCAGGAGAAGCAATGAGCGATTTCATTCTGGAGACGCGTGGTCTGACCAAGGAGTTCAAAGGTTTCACCGCTGTTTCCGACGTCAATCTCAAGGTGCAGCGCGGCACCATCCACGCGCTGATTGGGCCGAACGGCGCGGGCAAGACGACAGTATTCAATCTGGTCACCAAATTTCTGCCGCCTACCGCCGGCACGATTCATTTCAAGGGCGAGGACATCACGCACGAAGCACCGGCGGTGACGGCACGCCGGGGCTTTGTCCGATCCTTCCAGATTTCAGCCACTTTTCCGCACCTCAGCGTGCTGGAAAATGTGCGCATCGGCCTGCAGCGCAAGCTGGGCACCGAGTTTCATTTCTGGAAATCGGAAAAGAGTCTGAACAAGCTCAACGATGAGGCGATGGCGCTACTTGAAGAGGTCGACCTCGGCAGCTTTGCCGCAACGGTGACGGCCGAAATGCCCTACGGTCGCAAACGGGCCCTGGAAATTGCCACGACGCTGGCTTTGGAGCCGGACATGATGCTGCTCGACGAGCCGACGCAGGGCATGGGGCATGAGGACATCGCCCGCGTTGTCGAACTGATTCGCAAGGTCTCGGTCAATCGTACCATCCTGATGGTCGAACACAATCTGTCGGTGGTGGCCAATCTGTGCGACCGGATTACCGTGCTGACGCGGGGCAGCGTGCTGGCCGAAGGGACGTATGAAGAGGTCTCGAAAAATCCGCAGGTCCTTGAAGCCTACGTCGGTTCCGACAACATGAACGACGCGCATCACTAGGCGGGAAACAACCATGACCAGCGCTTTCAAACCAAACCCCGAGTATCTCCGGCTGACTGACCTGCACGCCTTTTACGGTGAATCGCACATCCTGCATGGGCTGGACCTGAGCGTCGCCAAGGGTGAGTGCATCACGCTGCTTGGCCGCAACGGCTCAGGCCGGACGACCACGCTGAAATCGATCATGGGCCTGGTCGGCCGGCGAACCGGCTCGATCATGGTCAACGGCAACGAGGTCATCCATGAGCCGACGCACAAGATCGCCCACCACGGGGTTGGCTATTGCCCGGAAGAGCGGGCCATTTTTACCTCGCTCAGTGCCGAGGAAAACCTGACCCTGGCGCCCATTGTTTCCAGCGGTGGCATGTCGGTCGACGAGCTTTATGCGATGTTCCCGAATCTCAGTGAACGTCGTAGCAGCCCGGGCGGAAAATTGTCCGGCGGTGAGCAGCAGATGCTGGCGATGGCCCGCATTCTGCGCACGGGGGCCAAGCTGCTATTGCTCGACGAAATTACGGAAGGTCTTGCTCCGGTCATCGTCAAGAAGCTGGGGGAGGTGATTACCGAACTCAAGAAGCGCGGTTTCACCATCATTCTGGTCGAACAAAATTTCCGCTTTGCTGCACCGCTGGCTGATCGCCATTACGTGCTCGAGCACGGAGAAATAATTGCCACCATCACCCAGGAAGAGCTCCCGGGCAAGATGGACTGGCTGCATCACACGCTCGGTGTTTAACCGGGTTTGCCCACACCCTAAGGAGGAATCACCCATGTCATCCAGAAAATATGCAAGAACTGCCTGCGCCGCTGCACTGGCTGCGCTTTCTTTCGGTGTCCAGGCGCAGATTTCGGGCGGCTCGGTAAAAATCGGCGTGCTGACTGACCTTTCCGGTACCTACTCCGATCTCGCTGGCTCCGGTGCCGTCCTGGCGACCAGAATGGCCATTGACGACTTCATCGCCAATGAAAAGCCCAGTTTCAAAATTGAGGTGGTGACCGCCGACCACCAGAACAAGGCCGATATCGCCTCGAACAAGGCACGGGAATGGATCGAGCGTGAGAACGTCGATACGGTCACCGAACTGGTAACCACCTCGACCGCACTGGCCGTGATGAAGGTCGCCAAGGAAAAGGACCGTATCGTCATCATGAATGGCCCGGCCTCAACGCCGATCACCAACGAGCAGTGCAACGACGTTTCGGTGCATTACACCTACGATACCTACGCGCTGGCCAATGGCACAGCCAAGGCGGTGACCACGCAGGGCGGCAAGAGCTGGTTCTTTCTGACTGCCGACTACGCATTCGGTCATGCGCTGGAGAAGGATTCCTCAGCCGTTGTCACGGCCAACGGCGGCAAGGTGCTCGGTGCAGTGCGCCACCCCTTCCCGGGATCTGATTTTTCCTCCTTCCTGCTCAAGGCTCAGGCCTCGGGTGCCCAGGTGATCGGTCTGGCCAATGCCGGCGCCGATACCACCAACGCCATCAAGCAGGCGGCCGAATTTGGTATCACGCCCAAGCAGTCGCTGGCCGGCCTGCTGATGTTCATCACCGACATCCACGCCCTCGGCCTCAAGCCGACCCAGGGCATGTTCCTGACCACCGGTTTCTACTGGGATCGCACTGACGAAACACGTGCCTGGTCGAAGCGCTTCTTCGAAAAGCAGAAGAAGATGCCGACCATGGTCCAGGCCGGTCAGTACTCGTCGATCTATCACTACCTGCGGGCGGTCAAAGCGGCCGGCAGCGACGATACAAGCAAGGTGATGGCGATGATGAAGAAGACGCCAATCAACGATTTCTTCGCCAAGAACGGCCAGATTCGTGAGGACGGCCGGATGGTCCATGACATGTACCTGGTTCAGGTCAAAAAGCAGTCTGAATCGAAGTATCCGTGGGACTACTACACGATCAAGGCGACCATCCCGGCCGCCGAGGCCTTCCAGCCTTTGGCCTTGTCGCGCTGCCCGCTGATCAAGAAATAAGTAGAGTCATCGCAATGCCCGGTGCGGACTGAGGTTCGCGCCGGGTCTGGAGCCTTCCATGGAAATTTTCGGAATCTCGACCGCCCTGCTCGGCAGTCAGTTGCTGATCGGGCTGATCAATGGCTCGTTTTACGCCATTCTCAGCCTCGGGCTGGCGATCATCTTCGGCCTGCTCAACATCATCAATTTCGCCCATGGTGCGCAGTACATGATGGGGGCCTTCGTCGCCTGGATAGCGCTGACGCGCTTCGGCATCAATTACTGGGTGGCGCTGATCGTTGCGCCGCTCATCGTCGGCATAACCGGTGTGCTCATCGAGCGCCTGATGCTGCGCCGGCTGTACAAGCTCGACCATCTCTACGGGCTGCTGCTGACCTTTGGCTTGGCATTGATCTTCGAGGGCGTTTTCCGCGACCAGTTCGGCATTTCCGGCGAGAGCTACGAGGTTCCCGAACTGCTTTCCGGCGGCGTAAATCTCGGCTTCATGTTCCTGCCCATCTATCGCGGCTGGGTCATCATCGCCTCGCTGACCGTCTGTTTCGGCACCTGGTACATGATCGAACGCACCAAGCTTGGTGCGTACCTGCGCGCCGGCACCGAAAACTCGGCCATGGTTCAGGCCCTGGGCATCAACGTGCCGCTGCTGATCACGTTTACCTACGGCTACGGCGTCGCGCTGGCCGCCTTCGCCGGCGTGCTCGCGGCCCCCATCTTCCAGGTCAATCCGCTGATGGGTTCCAACCTGATCATCGTCGTCTTTGCCGTGGTCGTCATCGGCGGCATGGGTTCGATCATGGGCTCCATCCTGACCGGCCTCGGCCTCGGCCTGATCGAAGGCCTGACCAGGGTTTTCTATCCGGAAGCCTCCAGCGTCGTGGTCTTTGTGATCATGGTCATCGTTCTGCTGCTGCGGCCGGCAGGTCTGTTCGGCAAGTCCTGAAACGCGATAAGTGAAAACTCGAAGGAAAACCTCATGAATGCGCCGGTCTCGTTTGCCGAGTCGAAGTTGCCGCTGCTCCTCGGCGTGCTGTTCGTCATCGGCCTGATCGCACCTTTTGCGGTCCACCCCACTTTTTGATGAAAATCCTTTGTTATGCGCTGTTCGCCTGCGCCTTCAACCTGCTTCTCGGTTTTGTTGGCCTGCTCTCCTTTGGACACGCTGCCTTCCTCGGCACGGCGGGCTATGTCTGCGGCATGATGGTACGTGATGTCGGCGTCACGCCGGAGGTCGGCATACTCGCCGGCACCGCGGCGGCCGGCTTGCTCGGCTGGCTGTTCGGCTCGCTGGCCATCAAGCGCACCGGGATTTATTTCGCCATGATCACCCTGGCACTGGCCCAGATGGTTTTCTTCCTCGCCATACAGATCAAGGAAACTGGCGGTGAGGACGGCCTGCAGGGCGTGCCGCGGGGCCACCTGTTCGGTTTGATCGATCTTTCCGACAATATCGCCATGTATTACCTGGTGTTCGCTATCTTCTGCTTTGGTTTTTTCGTCATCTATCGCACCATCCATTCACCCTTCGGCCAGATTCTCAAGGCCATCCGCGAGAACGAGCCGCGCGCTATTTCGCTTGGCTATGACGTCGCCAAATTCAAGCTGATCGCCTTCATCATCTCGGCAGCACTGGCCGGCATGGCTGGGGCGACCAAGACGCTGGTCTTCCAGCTTGCCTCGCTGAGCGATGTGCACTGGCATGCCTCGGGCGAAGTGGTGCTGATGACGCTGCTCGGCGGTCTGGGTACCATCCTCGGCCCGATCGTCGGCGCTGCTACCATCGTCGCGCTGCAAACCCAGCTAGCCGATTCCGTCGGCTCCTGGGTGACGGTAATCATGGGCGTGATTTTTGTGATCTGCGTGCTCAGCTTCCGGCGCGGTATCGTCGGCGAACTGCAGGCACTGATCAAGCGCTCAGGCGTCAATTGAGTTGATTTTTCCATGATCTGAAGTCGGGTGGACAGATGCATCTGCCTGGCTCCAGTGACCGCGAACGTCTGCTGGGTGATGCCTGGGCTCAACGACCTAATGTCGGTGACTATCCATTGCCGGTTACTATCCGTCTTTGCCCAATTTAGAAAAGCAATTTCGGATGTCGATGGAAGTAGAACAAAAGCTCAGGATCGCCGTTGCGGCGGCTGTACAGTTGCCGAATGTGAGCGACATGGAGTTCGAGGCATCGCTCATGGAGCTGCGCGAACTAGCCAAGACGCTGGGCTTCAAGGTGGTCCATACCTTCGTGCAAAAGCGCACCAGCTTCGATACGACGGGTTATCTGGGTGTCGGCAAGCGCCAGGAGATTCGCGCCTTTGTGCATGGCGAGCCGATTTTTGATGAGGCGGGGGATCAGATACTGTCGCTCGCCGAGTCGAATCTGCCGGAAATCGACGCGATTCTCGTCGACCACGAGATTTCGCCATCGCAGGCGCGCAATCTGGAAGTCGAGGCTGGTTGCGAGGTCATGGACCGGACCATGGTCATCCTCGAAATTTTCCATCGCAATGCCCGTTCGCGGGCGGCCAAGGCGCAGGTTGAAATTGCCCGCCTCGGCTACATGGCGCCACGCCTGCGCGAGGCAGCCAAGCTGGCCGGGCCGCAGGGTCGGCAGCGCAGCGGGGTCGGTGGTCGCGGCGCCGGTGAGTCGCATACCGAACTCGATAAACGCAAGATCCGCGACCGCATCGCCGAGTTGCAGCTTGAAATCCTCGCCATGGAGGCCGAGCGCAAGACGCAGCGCGCCCGTCGCCAGGAGCGCCAGAGTCAGGCCGCCGTTGCGCTGGTCGGCTACACCAACGCTGGCAAGTCGACGTTGATGCGGGCACTGACGGGCAGCGAGGTGCTGGTCGCCAACAAGCTGTTCGCAACGCTCGACACCACCGTCCGCGCTCTCTATCCGGAGAGCGTGCCGCGTGTGCTGGTCAGCGATACGGTCGGTTTCATCAAGAACCTGCCACACGGTCTGGTTGCGTCGTTCAAGTCCACGCTCGACGAGGCGCTTGATGCGTCCTTGTTGCTCCATGTTATCGACGCCAGCGACCCCGGCTTCGAACGTCAGCTGGAAGTCACCGACAAGGTGCTCGAAGAAATCGGCGCCGATGTTGTGCCGCGCCTGCGCATCTTCAACAAGATCGACCACGTCGGCGATATCGAGGCACAGGCCGAGTGCGAAGCGGCCTTGCGGGCCAAGTATCCCGATTGCGTCGTGATGAGCGCCCGCCGGCCGGACGAAGTGGCCGCGCTACGCCTCAAGATCATCGCCTTTTTCCAGCGCGATCACGTTGAGGCGGAGCTGTTCCTGCCGTGGTCGGCGCAACAGTTGCGCAAGGACATCTTTGCTTCCTGCGAGGTGCTGGAGGAGCGTGCCGACGAGGCTGGGGCTTTCTTCTCCGTGCGCGGTGAAGGCGCTGTCATCGAGGCCTTGCGCGAGCAGCTGGCGAAGGTTTCCGGCTAGCGTTCAGGGCAATAACTCCGGATTTCTACGGTCAACCGGAATAATTGGCCAATTTTGAAATTTACTGAAGCGCCGGGTTGCCCCCGGCGTTTTCAGTTTGTTGCGGCCTGATGGCGCGTGTCGGCAACGATGTCGCCGTCCACCATCTCGATGATCCGGTCGCAGCGGGCGGCGAGGCGGCGGTCGTGGGTGACGATCAGGAAGGTGGTGTTGAGCCGGGTGTTGACCTCGCGGAGCAGGGCGAAAACATCGTCGGCGGAATGGGTGTCGAGGTTGCCGGTGGGTTCGTCGGCGAGGACCAGCGAGGGGCTCATGGCCAGGGCGCGGGCGATGGCGACGCGCTGCTGCTGGCCACCGGAGAGCTGGTTGGCGAGATTCTGCTTGCGCTCGGCGAGGCCCACCTGGTCGAGCAGCGTGCCGGCCTGGGCGAACATGTCGGCATCGGGCCGGCCGCGGGCGACAAGCAGCGGCATGGCGACGTTCTCCAGCGCCGTGAAGGCGGGGATCAGGTGGTGGTGCTGGAAGACGAAGCCGATGCGCTGGCCGCGCAGGCGGGTCAGGCCGGTGTCGTCGAGCTGGCCGGTTTCCTGGCCGTCGATGAATAGTTGGCCGCCGCTCGGCCGGTCGAGCAGGCCGATGAGGTTGAGCAGGGTGCTTTTGCCGGAGCCGGAGGGGCCGATCAGGGCGGAAAATTCGCCGCGTTCGAGGCGCAGGTCGATGCCGTGCAGGATTTCGCTTTCCGTTTCGCCGCTGCCGTAGGATTTGCGGATGCCGGTTAGCTGGAGGACGGGATTGGTCACAAGATCAGCCACGGATCGCCACCACGGGGTCAAGGCGCGCCGCGCGTCGCGCCGGCAGCAGTGCGGAGAGGATGCCGACCAGGCTGGCACCGCCGGCCGCAATGGCGACCAGCCACGGGTCGACGCCGATGATGAACATCGGCGTGCCGTCCGGGTTGCGCGCCATGAGCCGCCAGAGCATCAGGAACAGCCAGGCCAGGCCGGAGCCAAGCAGCGAACCGAAGAAGCCGACAATGCCGCCCTGCAGCAGAAAGATACGCAGCATCTGCCCCTGCGAGGCGCCCATGGCGCGCAGGATGCCGATTTCGCGGGCGCGCTGGATGACCGAAACGACGAGCACGCTGGCGATGCCGAAGGCGACCGAGAGGCCGATGAAAAAGCGGATGACGTTGCTCGACACGCGCTGCGAGGTCAGCGCCGTGACGAACTGGGCGTTGGTCTTGATCCAGCTATCTGCGGTCAACCCGGTTTCGGCGGCAATTTTGCTGGCCAGCCGTTCAGCCTCGTCGATGTCGTGCAGCGAAATGTCGATGCTCGACACGCCGCCGACCAGATCGAGCAGGCTTTGCGCCGAGCGCAGGCTGACATAGACGTTGCGGCCGTTGACGCCCTTGTTGCCGAGGTCGAACAGGCCGGTGACGGTGAAGGTTTCGGTGGCATCGCCGGCCGTCGTGATGCGGATCTTGTCACCGATGTCGGCGCCGAGATCCTTGGCCAGCTCGATGCCGATCACCGCCTCGCCGGCGCCGATGCGCAACTGGCCGGCAACCATGCGCTCGGGCAGGGCGATGACGCCGCTGTAGCGCACCGGGTCGATACCGAGCAGGGTGATCGCCTTGTTGGCGTCGCCACGCACGACGAAGGCCGGGCCGGCGGCAATCGGCGAAATGGCGGCAATTTCCGGCAGCCCTTCCAGCCGGGCCTGAATCTGCTGCCACTGGTCGATTGAGCGTAGGCGCTGGGCCTGTTTTTGCAGGCGCAGGGCAATGCCCGCGGGCGGTGACTGCGGCCGGGCAATTTCCTCGGGCGGCAGGAGGACGATATGGGCCTGCGAACTGAGCGTGCGCTTGACCAGATTGGCCTGCAAGCCGGAAAGCAGCGCCGACATGAAGACGATGACGGCGACGCCAACACCAACGCCGACGATGATCAGCAGCGACTGCATGCGGCCCTCACGCAGGAAGCGGATGGCGGCGATCCACTCGAATGGCATCCAGTATTTCATTTTTGGCCGTTATTTCCGGTTGACCGTGGAAACCTTGCGTCCATCGGCTAGGGCCTGGCTGGCCGCCGCCAACGCTTCGCCGGCAACGACGCCGTCGAGAATTTCCACCCGGCCGGCGCCGCGGATGCCCAACTTGACCGGCTGGCGCTGTGCCACGCCGTCGCGCACCACCATCACCCACGGCTGGCCGGAAGCCAGGTCGCGGATGACATCGGCCGGCACGATCAGCGTGTCGGCGCGGTGGGCCGAGGCGATGTCGATGGAAACGGTCATTTCATGCTTCAGGTAAGCCGGCGGTTCGGCTACGCGCAGGCGGATTTCGACCGAGCCGCGCTGGGCATCGACGGCCGGCGCGATGTAGGTGACCTCAGCCTTAAAGTGTTCGCCCGGGTAAGCGTCGGCCGAAGCCAGCGCCGTCTGGCCAAGCTGGAGCAGGGCGATATTTTTTTCGTCGATCTGCGCCGTCAGTTCGGTGTCGCCCTTCGGCGCCACGGCCAGCAAAACCTTGCCCGGCTGCACCATGTCGCCGGCTTCGACATTGCGCGTTAGCACCCGGCCGGCACCCGGCGCCGTCAGCGTCGCGTAGGCCAGCCGCGCTTCGGCCACGGCCAGCGCGGCGCGCGCCTGTTCGACATTGCTGCGCACCACCTGCACCTCGGTGCCGCCCGGCTGGTTGCTGGCCAACTGCAATTTGGCCGCCTGCCACTGGCTGTCGGCAACCTGCGCATTGCGCCGGGCATCGTCGAGTTGGGCGGTGCTGTAAAAACCCTTGGCGACCAGTTCGCCGACCCGTTCGAATTGGCGCTTCGCCTGCTGGGCGGTGGCTTCTGCCTGCTGTACGCTTTGCTCGGCTACCGGCAGCGCGAGGCGGTCGAGCTGGCGCTGTTTGGCCTCGGCCTGCGTCAGGCTGGCCCGCGCCTGGGCGGCACTCGCCCGCCATTCGGTGTCATCAAGCTGGATCATTGTCTGGCCGGACGTCACGGCATCGCCTTCGCGCACCTTGACGGCGACGACGCGGGCGCTGATCTGCGCCGCCACCTCGATGCGCTGGGGAGTGCGCACCCGGCCGCTGGCCACCACCGCCTGGCGCAGTTCGCCGCGTTCGGCCACGGCAACCACGACGCGCTCGCCACCCCAGCCCGTATAGCCGGCGACAAGCAAGGCCAGCGCGATAACCGCTGCGATGACGAATAGGCTGGATCGAGAACGAAGGGGGCGGGTCATGGGGGGCTGATTTTTTATGAGTGAAAGATGGGGCAGGACACGATCTTAAACGATGGGCGGTAGCGCACGGCGTATAACGGTTTGCTTATTTTCCACTATCCCTTTGCGGGGCTTCTGGGCGCATCGCGCAGGTCTACGGACCGTCATGCGCAACCTGTCGATCACACTGGCCATGAACGCCTTCGGCAGCGCCGCCTCCGACGCCTCCATGGTCATCACGCTGGCCTACATCATCCAGGTCCAGTCCGCTGCTTGGTACGTCAAGCTGACCGATACGCTTTTCGGGAAAAAACCGGCTCAGGGCTGATGCTGTGACAACTGGTCGCGGCAACAATTTATGCTGATAGGCAAAGCCGGGAAAACATAATAGATTCCTGTTACATCGCCGCATCCATCATGAAACGACAGCTCTTGTGAAACTCCATTTCCTGCACCGCTCGCTCAAGACACGCATCACGCTCTTTACGCTGACGATTTTCTTGCTCAGCCTTTGGGCGATGGCCTATTTCGCGACCCGGGTCGTCCAGGAAGACATGGTGGAACTGTTGAACGAGCAGCAGGCCTCAACGGCGCATCTGGTCGCCGACAAAATTAGTGAGGAGTTGCAAAACCGGTTGGATGCCTTGGAGTCACTGTCCACGCGCCTGGATGAGCGCGTGATGGCTCAGCCCAATGCGCTTCAGGCAGTGCTGGAAGACCGCGTCGCGATGAACCAGCTTTTTAACGGCGGTTTTTTTGTCATCGATCGCGAGGGAACGGCGATTGCATCCCTACCGGTTGCTGCCAACCGGATCGGTATCAACTACATGGATCAGGAATCCATCGCTACTACGCTCACGGAAGGCAAGCCGACGATTAGCAAGGTGGTTATCGGCAGGGCGCTGCATGTGCCGGTATTCGGAATGATCGTGCCAAAGCGAGACGCTCAGGGACAGGTCATCGGTGGCATCGTGGGGATCATCAATCTCACCGGAGAGAACTTCCTCGACCGGATCATGCACCCCTATGCCAAGACAGGCGGCTTTGTGGTCGTTTCGCGGCAGCAGCGGATGATGGTGGCGGCAACCGACAAGCGGCGGGTGATGGAGTCCGCACCCGCACCCGGCGTTAACCCTGCGATCGACCGTTTTCTGGACGGGCACGAAGGCACCGTCGCCTTTGTGAATCCGCGGGGCCATGAGGTCTTTCAGTCGGTCAAAGGCATTCCTCTGGCCAACTGGTATGTTGGCGTGCAACTGCCGGTGGCGGAGGCGCTGGCGCCGATTCGTGACATGCAGGAGAAAATGTTGCTGGCGGCGATACTTTTGACCCTGCTCGCCGGCGGACTGACCTGGTGGATGCTGCGGCGTCAACTGAAGCCCATGCAGATCGCCGCTGCAGCCCTGCGCGATGGTTCGGCTACCGGTCAGACGACCGGTGTCTTGCCCTATCCTGTGCAGGATGAAATCGGACAGCTCGTGGGCGGCTTCAATGGGCTGCTTGAAACGCTGAAACAGCGGGAACAGCTGTTTCAATTGGAGCGTGACAGCACCCGCGACATTCTGGCGACGGTGGAGGCAATGATTGTCGCGCTCGATGTCGAGGGGCGAATCACGCTGGTCAACCGCAAGGCGTGCGAAATACTGGGCTACCGCGAAGACGAGTTGCTTGGGCAGGACTGGTTTGCCACCTGCCTGCCGGGCAGTATCGATGTCGACCAGGTGCGCAACGTGTTCAAACAGGCCTTGGCAGGCCAGCTCGGCGTTCTGGAGTGCTACGAGAACCCGGTGCGCATCCGCAGTGGTGATGAGCGCCTGATCGCCTGGCACAACAGCAGCATCCGCGACAAGGACGGCAGCATCATCGGCGCCCTGTCGGCCGGCGAGGACATCACCGAGCGCAAGCAGGCAGAGGAAGATCTGCGCAAGAGCGAAGAGCGGTATCGGGTCATCACTAACCATTCGCCTGCCGGTATTTTCCAGACTGATGCACAAGGGGATTGCATTTTTGTTAATCCACGCTGGTGTGATATCGCCGGGCTGACATCGGATGAAGCCTTGGGACAAGGCTGGAGTCAGGCATTGCACCCGGATGACAAGCAGGCGGTGTTTGATGGATGGTATGCGGCAACCATGGCCGGATTGTCCTGGGACTGGGAATGCCGCTTTGTGACGAAACAAGGCAAGGTGTCGTGGATCACCGGGCACGCTGAAGCGCTTTTTGACACGTATGGGAATGCTCAGGGCTACCTTGGGGTCATCGTTGATATCACCGAGCGCAAGCATTTTGAACAAGCGCTGCGCGAAAGTGAAAGTCTTTTCCGAAGCATGTACGAGAACGCGCCGCTGCCTTATCAGTCGCTCGACATCGAGGGCAATATTCTTGATGCCAATAAGGAATGGCTGAAGCAATTGGGTTACGAACGACAGGAGGTGCTGGGTCGCTTCATTGGCGATTTCATTACCGCCGAGTCAGTCCCGACCTTGTCTTGCGAGTTTCCGAGATTCAAGGAATCCGGTCGTGTCGATGGGCCGGTTTTCGAGTTCAAGTGCAAGGATGGCAGCCTGAAGTTCATGGAAGTGAATGGTCGTATCGGCCGCGACAGCGCGGGCAATTTCGTTCGCACGCACTGCATCCTGACGGACGTGACCTTGCGCAAGCAGATGGAAGATGCGACCAGGCAGCACCGCGAGCATCTCGAAAAACTGGTTGCCAAACGCACTCAGGAACTGGACTCGGCCAGGGAAGCTGCCGAAACGGCCAACGTCGCCAAGAGCGCCTTCCTGGCCAACATGAGCCACGAGATTCGGACTCCGCTCAATGCCATCACCGGCATGGCCCACATCCTGCGCCGCAGTGGCCTGACACCACAGTAGACCGACAAGCTCGACAAGATCGAAGGCGCCGGCAATCACCTGCTCAGAATCATCAACGATGTGCTCGACCTCTCCAAGATCGAAGCCGGCAAGTTCACACTCGACGATGCCCCGGTTCACGTCGAAGCCCTGCTCGGCAACATCAGCTCGATGCTCGGCCAAAAGGCGCGCAGCAAAGGGCTGCGCCTGCAGATCGAAACCGTCTCCTTGCCCCACAACCTGCATGGCGACCCCACCCGGCTGCAACAGGCCCTGCTCAACTACACCGGCAATGCCCTCAAGTTCACCGAGTGCGGCCACATTACCCTCAGGGTGAAGGAAGAAGCGCAGACCGACGGAACCGCCACCCTGCGTTTCGAAGTCGAGGATAGCGGCATCGGCATCGCCCCCGAGGCCGAGGCCAAGCTCTTCGGTGCCTTCGAACAGGCAGACAACTCGACCACCCGCAAGTACGGCGGCACCGGCCTGGGTCTGGCCATCACCAAGAAGATTGCCGAAGTGATGGGCGGCACCGCCGGCGTCACCAGCACCGAAGGCCAGGGCAGTACCTTCTGGTTCACGGCGGTGCTCAGGAAGGGAGCGAATGTGGTCGAGGAAGCCGCCCGGAGCGTGGTGGAATCTGCCGAGGCCATCCGGCGTGACCATGCCGGCAAGCACATCCTGCTCGTGGAAGACGAAGCGATCAACCGGGAAGTAGGCCAGATGTTGCTCGAAGAAGTCGGCCTCAAGGTCGATCTGGCCGAGGATGGCCGACAGGCCGTGGAGAAAACCCGTTCAGGCAACTACGCCGTGATCCTCATGGACATGCAGATGCCGGTACTGGATGGCCTCGAAGCGACCCGACAAATCAGACAACTCTCCGGTCGCGAGACGACCCCCATCGTGGCGATGACGGCGAATGCCTTCATCGAAAGCAAGGATCAGTGCTTCGAGGCAGGCATGGATGACTTCATCGCCAAACCGGTCGCCCCCGAGGCGCTCTACGAGACCTTGTTGCGGTGGCTGGAGAAGGGTTCGCGCTGAGCGGACGGTTTGAAGCCGTTTTCCGAGAGTGAAAACTGGGGAAATTGAATGGCCGCTTGCGGCAGATTCAAATGTCACCCGGTTTGGGTTGCTTGGAAATGTGATTCTGTCAGCCAGTCACCGATTCATTTAATTGGCCGAACTATCGCGATACAACGGTGAAACGGGCTTGCTGCGGTCAACCGAAAAAAACACCCAAAATTGAAATGTAAAAAAGCCCCAGCCAGACAGCGCCGGGGTTTTTGTTTGCGGCGGGTTTCTTCAGGCGTCGCGCAAGGCCAGGGTCCAGGCTTCCATCGCCTCGTTGGCTGGTTGCATCGGGTCTTCCATGAAGCTGATGACGAATTTGTCGCCCATGTCGGTTACGAAGTGGGATGTTTTTCCTGAAGCAGGGTCTGTGTCATGGTTCTCCCGTGCGTTAAGACTAATAGGCAAGCTTGATGTTGATGGATGTTTCCGAGCCGGTGACCTCGAAGGCACTGTCGGCAAATTTCGGCGGCCCCATCACTTTCGGGTTGTTGGAGAGGCCAAAGCCTTCGGTCGGGAACATGCCAAAGCGCAGGTTGAGTTTCTGGTCGGCATTTTCGTCGTGATAGACCATCACGGCATAATGTCCCGATGGAAGGTTGTCGAAGACGAATTTCGATTCCCCTTTGGCCGCAGGAAGGGAGATGACCTTCAGGGCCTTGTCTTCCTTGCGGAAGGTTTCCGGCTCGCGGTACAACGAGGCGCGAAGGTTGCCTGTCGCGTCGCGAACGTCGAGGAGGTTGACGACCAGCCGGCTATCTCCTTCTTGAGCATGGCCAGGGGTGATCAAGCAAGCCAGCACGAGGCAATGCAGGGTGAGCGCGGTTCTCATTTCAGACTCTTTTCATTCAATCGCTACCAATACTTGGGCGAGTATCGCTCAGGTATTGGTGTGGCGGGATTGTCAATTTAGGCGGCAATAATAGGGCAACGGGAGCTTGCTGCGGTCAACCGGAGAAATGGGCTAGTTCCGAAAAAATGCCGGTTCGCGGAGCTGCCGATCTGACTCCCATCTCAAACCTTGAGGGCGGCGTGCTAGAATCGCGCCATTGTCTTGAATATCTTGAGGAAGCAGCGACATGGCGGAAGTTAACACCAGCTACGTATCCGATCATCAGGTTTGGATGGATGAGCAACTCGCAAAAAATCCGGAATGGGTCGAAGATCAAAAGGTCGGTCGTGCCCTGTGGTGGGACAAGAAGCAGGATGTCGACAGCTCGGCGCGCAACGCCGGCTCAAACGTCCCGCAGAAGCCTTACCCCTACGATGTGAATTTCTACGGCGAATAATCGCTGCTGAAGTCCAGATGTAAAAAAGCCGGTCACTGACCGGCTTTTTGTTTGCCTGCGCGCCGGTCCAGCCGGCGCGGGGCTGAGTGCCTAGCCCGTCAGCGGCTTGACGACGCGCTTGACCGCGGTGTCGTCCGGGTGCGGGTGGATGGTGAAGCCGAGGCTGGTCATCAGGCGGAACATCTTGGCATTGGTCGACAGCACATCGCCGACCACGGCACGGTAGCCCTTCATGCGGGCACATTCGATCAACGCCGTCATGAGTTTGCGACCGACGCCACACTTCTGCCAGTCATCGCCCACGGCCAGCGCGAACTCGACCGATTCGCCATCCGGGTTGCCGACATAGCGCGCTACGCCAATCTGCTCTTCCTTGCCGTCATCCTCGCCATCTTCGTTCGGTTTGGTGATGGTGGCGACTAGGGCCATTTCGCGGTCGTAGTCGATCTGCGTGAAGCGGACCAGCATGGTCTGGGTCAACTCGCGCAGCGTGTCCATGAAGCGGTAGTAGCGCGACTCGTCCGACATGGCCTTGACGAAGTCCTGCTCCATGTCGGCATCTTCCGGCCGGATCGGGCGGATGGTGACGACCTTGCCGTCGTTCATCTGCCATTCCTGGATCAGGTGAACCGGGTAGGGGTAGATCGACATGTGGGCGTAACGGTCGCCCGAGGAATTGGCGGCGTGGTCGATGACGATGCGGGCATCGGCGGCGATGGCGCCGTTTTCATCGACGATCAGCGGATTGAGGTCGAGTTCCTGAATCCATGGCAGTTCGCAGACCATTTCGGAAATGCACAGCAGCACTTCCTTGAGGGCGGCGCGGTCGACCGGCGGCATGTTGTGGAACTGGTCGAGGATGATCGAGGCACGGGTCGAGTCGATCAGATCCTTGGCCAGGAATTCGTTGAGCGGTGGCAGGGCAACCGAGCGGTCGCTGAAGATTTCGACGTCGAATCCACCGGCGCCGAAGGTGATCACCGGCCCGAAAATCGGATCGCGGAAGACGCCGATCATCACTTCGCGGCCATTCGGACGCGACAGGAAAGGCTCGATCGAGACACCGATGATCTTGGCGGTCGGGTGCCGCTTTTGAACGGTATCGATGATGTCGTGATACGCGTTGCGGACGGCCGGCGCATTGGTGATGTTGAGACGGACACCGCCGGCATCGGACTTGTGCGGCAGGTCCGGCGAATCGACCTTCATGGCGATCGGGAAGCCGATCTGCTCGGCGAGCAGCAGAGCCTCGGTCGCCGTACGGGCGACCATGGTCTGGGCGACCGGCACCTTGAAGGCACGCAGGATGGCCTTCGATTCCATTTCCGACAGTACCTTGCGGCGTTCGGCGAGCAGGGCCTCGATCAGCATCTTGGCGCCTTCGGCTTCCGGCCGGCCGTGCTGGCGGGTCGGTTCCGGTGTCTGGAGCAGCAGCTTCTGGTTGCGGTAGTACTTGGAAATGTGATGGAACAGCTCAACGGCCGTTTCCGGCATGCGGAAGGCTGGAATGCCGGCGGATTCGAGCAGGTTGCGCGCTTCGCGAACCTGTTCTTCGCCCATCCAGCAGCAGATCAGCGAGCGATTGAGCTTGTCGGCGACTTCGATGATGGCCTGGGCGACAGCCAGCGGATCGGTCATGGCCTGCGGCGAGAGCATGACCAGTGTGCTGTCGACGCCGGGATCATGCGTGACGGCCATGATCGCGTCGCGGTAGCGTTCCGGTGTGGCGTCGCCACCGATGTCGATCGGGTTGCTGTGCGACCAGTTGGTGGGCAGCGCCTTGTTGAGCACGGCCATCGTTTCGTTGGAGAGTTCGGCCAGCGGGATGCCCATGTCGCCGGCACGGTCGGCGGCCATGGCGCCCGGCCCGCCGCCGTTGGTGATGATGGCCAGGCGGTTGCCCATCGGACGGAACTTGGAGGCGAGCGCCTTGGCGGCGTAGAACAACTGGCCAACATTCTGGACGCGCACAACGCCGGCGCGGCGCACGGCTGCATCGAAGACAGTGTCGGAAACAGCGGCCATCCCCGAATGGGTGGAGGCAGCGGCCGAGCCGGCAGCATGGCGGCCGGCCTTGAGCAGGATGATCGGCTTGATACGGGCGGCGGAACGCAGGGCGCTCATGAAGCGGCGGGCGTTACGAATGCCTTCGACGTACATCAGGATGTAGTGGGTGCGGCTGTCGTAGATCAGGTAATCGAGAATTTCGCCGAAATCGACGTCGGCCGTCATGCCGATGGAAATGACCGACGAGAAGCCGACGTCGTTGGCCTTGGCCCAGTCGAGCACGGCCGAACACATGGCGCCGGACTGCGAAACGAGGGCAAGATTGCCCGGCTTGGCGGTAATTTTGGTGAAAGTGGCGTTGAGGCCGAGATCCGGGCGGATGATGCCCAGACAGTTGGGGCCAAGGATGCGCACGTTGTAGGAACGGGCGATTTCCATGACCTTGCGCTCAAGCGCGGCGCCGATGTGACCAGCCTCGGAGAAGCCGGCGGCAATGACGATGGCGTTGCGAACGCCACTGCGGCCACATTGTTCGATCAGTTGCGGCACGGTTTGCGGGCGGGTGCAGATCACCGCCATTTCGACGCGGGCGCCGATTTCCTCGATGGATTTGTAGGACGGCTGGCCCTGAATTGTGTCGTGCTTCGGGTTGATGGCGTACAGGCGGCCCTTGTAACCCGAACTCAGAATATTCTTGAAAATGATGTTGCCAACCGAGTTTTCGCGGTCTGATGCACCGATGACTGCGACCGATTTCGGTTCGAAAAGGGAGGTTAAATAGTGCTGTTCCAACATGGTGAACCCCTAGTCAGTATATATTTTTGTGCAATGCGGAATTCTGGCACAACGCCCATCCATTGTCATTGGCTTATAGGGTTATTCTCTATGCGGCGAGTGCGCAATCGAGTATCAGGGAATGGGCCAGAGCGCGGTGAACGGGGCATTTGTTGGCGATTTCCAGCAGGCGCTGGCGCTGTTCATCGGTGAGATCCCCGTCCAGCCTGATGTCGCGGATAATCCGGTCGCGGGAAAGGCCGTCGACTTCGATTTTTTCGTGGCTCAGTGCGACGCTGATGCGAGTCAGTGCGAGGCCCTTGCGCTCGGCATACATGCGCAGCGTCATAGAGGTGCAGGCACCGAGTCCGGCCATGATGAAATCGAAAGGGGCCGGGCCGGCATCGGCGCCGCCCACGCTAATCGGTTCGTCGGCGATCAATTGATGCTGGCCGACGGTGACGGCCTGCTGGTATCTTCCCTGACCATTTTCTGCAACGACGACAACACCTGACATGACCGCCTCCTCGAATGAATTGCCACCGATGATACCGCCTTCGCCTTGGGTAGAGCGCCATTGCGGGCTATTTCGGAAGGGCGGGCGCGTGCTTGATCTGGCGTGCGGCAACGGACGCCATGCGCGCCTGCTTGCCGGGCTGGGTTTGGTGGTTGCTGCGGTCGACCGGGATTTTGAGGCAATTTTGAAATTGCAGGCGGTGCCGGGCATCACCGCAACGCAGCTTGATCTGGAAGGTGAAGACTGGCCGCTGGCTGGTCAGACATTTGAGGGCATTGTCGTCACCAACTATCTGTGGCGGCCACGCCTGCCCGATGTGCTGTCCATGCTGGCCCCCGGTGGCGTGCTGATCTACGAGACCTTCATGATCGGCAACGAAGCCTACGGCAAGCCGTCGAGCCCGGCGTTTCTGCTGCGCCCCGGCGAATTGCGGGAAGTTGCGCAGGCCGCTGGTGTGAGAGAAATTGCCTTCGAGGAAGGCTACACATCCAGCCCGAAGCCGGCCATGCGTCAGGCGATCTGCGCCGTGCGCGACTGAACGATGGTGGCGGCCAGCCGATTGATGCCGTCCTCCGAGAGGTCATCGGTGGAGAAGTTGCCGGCGTCCTGCAGGCCCGTGTAGTTACGATCCTGCGAACGCAGGTAGAGCGGGTCGTAGTGTTGTTCGAGCAGTTCGCGCACCAGCGTTGGCCAATCGCCATCACGAACCTGCTGCTGCCAGCGATCCAGCGTTTCCCGGCTTTGCAGTGTGCGCAGGGTGTCGAGGCGGCCGCACAGTAAGTCAGGGCGGGTCAGGAAATAGTCGTAATCCTTGAGCAGGAAGGCGACGCGTGCGTCGAGCGTGGCATCGATGGCGACAAAATCGCCGCTGCGGATGCGGGCTATCACCGCCTCTGGCACATGCAGGTTGCCGATCTTGCGGCTTTCGGCCTCGACATGAACCGGGCGGGCCGGGTCCAGGGCGGCAAGCGCCAGCATCAGGGCGGTTTCAAAGCCCTTTTGGGTGGGCTGTGGTGAATCGGGCAGGATGCCCAGCACCGAGCCCTTGTGATTGGCCAGGTTTTCCAGATCGAGTATTTGCTCGCCCAGCGCACCGATAGCCTGCAGGATGCGTGTCTTGGCGCTGCCCGTGGCGCCGCCGATGACGGTGAATCGGTAGTGCTGTGGCAACGCCTCCAGTTGGCTGATGACGTGGCTGCGCCAGGCCTTGTAGCCGTCATCAAGCTGCCCGGCATGCCAGCCGATGGCCTTGAAGATGGTGGTCATCGAACCGCTGCGGTCGCCGCCGCGCCAGCAGTAGATCAGCGGTTTCCAGCTTTTCGGCCGGTCGAGAAAGCGGTCCTTGAGGTGCTTGGCAATATTTTCGGACACCAGCGCCGCGCCGATTTTTTTCGCTTCGAACGGAGAAACCTGCTTGTAGAGCGTCCCGACCAGAATGCGCTGATCGTTATCGAGCACCGGACAGTTGATGGCCCCGGGAATATGGTCTTCGGCAAACTCGGCCGGCGTGCGGACGTCGATGATTTCGTCGTAGGCCGCGATATCGGCTACGGTGGGGCGGGAGGGCTTCATCCGGCTATTTTAACAGCGGTGCCAGCGCAGGCCAGACATGGTCGAGGATCAGCGGCTGGGCATCGGCCAGCGGGTGCAGGTTGTCCGACTGGAACAACTGCGGTTTGCGGGCAATGGGTTCGAGCAGGAAATCGACAAGCGGCATTTTCTTGCTCTGGGCGATGTCCTTGAAGCTCACGAAGAAATCGCTGGCATACGGCCCGTAGTTGGGCGGCAGGCGCATGCCGGCGAGGACGACTTTGGCGCCGGCGGCGCGCGAGGCATCGACCATGGCGTTGAGATTGTCGCGCATCTGGCCGAGCGGCAGGCCGCGCAGGCCGTCGTTGGCGCCCAGTGCGATGACGACGATGGTGGGTTTGTGGGTGATCAGTGCCTGCCCGAGGCGCGAGCGTCCGCCGGCCGTGGTTTCGCCGGAAATGGACAGGTTGGCAACGCTATAATCAAGGCGCTTTTCAGCCAGCCGCTTGTCGAGCAGCGACGGCCAGGCCTGATCGGGCCGGATGCCGTAGCCCGCCGACAGCGAGTCGCCCATGACCAGAATGGTTTTGGCGGCCAGGGCGGGCGTGGCGGTGAAGAGCAGGGCAAACAGGAAGAGAGCGAAGCGCATGGCAGGAAAACCGGTGATTGAAGTTGCAGGGCTGGGCAAGACCGTCGACAACGGCGGTGAGCCGCTGACGATTCTGCAGGATATTTCCTTTTCGGTCATGGCGGGTGAAACGGTGGCCATCGTTGGCGCATCAGGTTCGGGTAAATCGACACTGCTCGGGCTGCTCGCCGGGCTGGATTCACCGACCGCAGGCGATGTCCGCCTCGACGACGTGTCGCTCACCGCGCTCGATGAGGACCAGCGGGCCAATCTGCGGGGCCGTCTACTCGGTTTCGTGTTCCAGTCCTTTCAGTTGCTGCCCTCGCTCAACGCGCTGGAAAACGTCATGCTGCCGCTGGAATTGGCCGGTTTTTCGCGGTCGACCGCAGCAGCCGCCGAATGGCTGGAACGCGTTGGCCTTGCGCATCGTCTGAAGCACTATCCGAAGCATCTGTCCGGCGGCGAGCAGCAGCGCGTTGCCCTGGCCCGCGCCTTTGCGCCGAATCCCCAACTCGTGCTGGCCGACGAGCCGACCGGCAACCTCGACGCGGCGACCGGCCAGCAAGTCATCGACCTGATGTTCGACCTGAACGCCAAGCAGGGAACGACCCTGCTGCTGGTTACCCACGACGAAGCCATCGCCGCCCGCTGCGGGCGTGTTCTGCGCATTCAGTCCGGGCGCTTGGCCGGCTAGCAGATTTCATTTTTGGCCATTTTTTCCGGTTGACCGTGGAAGGCCCGGTAAGGCAGCGGCTTTTCAGGACAAGTGCCTCCGCACCACCGGGGAGAGGGATTCCCGCTTTCACGTTAGTTGGGAGCGCTCGCTGCCATGGGTTGGCGTTGGCCGTATACTGACGGCCGCTCCATTTTTCCCGCGTGATATCAGGTGCCCGTGATTCCTTCCTTTCGTTCCTCCCCATTCCTTCCCGCAGGTGCTCGATGAGCGCCCGCCGCAGCCTGGCAACGGAGCTTGCCGCCGCTGCCGCTGCCTATCAGACGGCTGACGTCATTCCCCACTGCACCCAGTGCGCGAAACCCTGTTGCAAACTCGACGCGCTGGTCCTGGAAATGGAATGGAAGCAGATCAAGACCTTGTGGAAAGTCAGCGATTCGCGCGCCGTGTTCGACAAGCAGCTTGCTGCCGGAGAAGGCCCGCAAGAGATCAGGGAAAGTGAAGGGCTATACTTCGTCCATAGCAAGCCGTGCCCTGCCTACGACCAAGCGGGCGGCTCATGCCAAATCTACGGCCAGGCGCTCAAGCCCGTGGGGTGCTCGGATTTCCCGGTGTACGAAGACCGTGGCAGCATCATGGCCGACCTGCGCTGTGAAGCGGTGGACCTCAAGGCGCTGACTGCCTGGATCGCCCGCACACTCGGGCCGGAAGTTCGCATTGTTCAGTCCGCCGACCGGGAGTTTCCCTTTCTCGTCACGCTGTCGGTGCGATCTTCAGGAAACAGGCGGAAGTAGGGCAATTCGGGTTGTTGGATTCAGTGGTCCTGCGCTGTATCGCCTGCGGCGAGTGCGCTTTCGCCTTGGTGGCGATCGGAAAGTTGGCAGTTCAGAATTCATTCAAATTTCGGGTTGACCGTAGAAATGGTGATCTGGCGCTTCGTCGGCCATTGCGGTCATTGCCCTATCGGTCGGTGGCAGTCGGCAATGCGCCGGTCACCTGCCGTTGAGCCCAAAACTACGCTGGAGGTCAGCTTTCCAATCCGTGAACGCGTACTCCCGACCTACTGCGGTCTGACAAAGCGCATGTTCAGAGGTTCTCTGGCACCTTTGGGCCAACGCCGCTACCAGTCAGCAAGCCATAGGCGATCCACAACGCAACCAGTGTGTAGCACACGCGCGGCACCCAGGCGGCCACTTGTTGCCAGAAATGCTCGATCTCGGAGGTCTCCATCTGTACATGCCGCAGCAACATCTCTGGCAGGCTGCCGCTGGCTTCGCCTGTTTGTGCGAATTCGACGACTCGGGTGTCCTTGATGCACGCCGTGCCGCGCAACGCCTCAGCGAACGGCTCGCCTTTTTCGACACGTCGCCGGATGCCGGCGAGGTCTCGACGCATTTCGCCGTCGGCACACGTTTCCAGCGCTGCCGGCAGTGCGTCCAGCATTGATATGCCAGCTTCGAGCATCAAGGCCAGGCTCTCGAAAAAATCGCGCAGATTGCTGCGCACGAAGATCGGGCCGAACAAAGGAACGTGCTGCCACGGCGACTTGCCGCTGCTGCGGCTATCACCGGCGACGAACCAGCGCACCACCACGAATGCGCCACCAATGAGCAGTAGTGGTGACACCACGCCCCACAGGTAACCTGGTCCACCCAGCGAACCGCCGATTAGCTTAGGCAGGGGTTGAATGAGCAACGCCAGCACCAGCATGATGGCTGGCAGCGTCATGCCCGAGCGCATCGAGGCAGCTTGCATGGCGCGGGTCGTGTAGAGATCCGCTAGGCGCCGGTACATCCTGGCGGGGCTGCCAGCATTGCTGGCGGCGCGAATTAGCCGCGCTTCAAGTTTGGTAAAGGCTCCGCTCTTTTCGCCAGCCGTCGACGGGTCTGCTCCCTTGGCGGCGAACCGGCGCATGCTCTCCAGAAGTGGTTTCGCTTGAGGCGGCAGGTCGAGAATAGCCAGCGCTCGATCGAAGGGTAGGCCGGATTCTTCAAGTTGCGCCAATTGGATGAATAAATCAGCCCGCAGGCGCAGCGGCAAGGGCTTGGCAGTCGGGGAGTTGAAAGTCATGCTGTCGAGTATAGGTGCGAGAGGCTCAAATCGGCCATGACCAGCCTGTCATGGGCACTCCTAACCGGGCAACTGAAAGGCCGGAATGGAATACTCTGAAACCTGCCAGACAACCTCACACATCTCGGCCAAAGCCGCTATCGGCGGCTCTTCTAATAGTTGGCAGCTTTGGCAGATGAGCGGTTCCACCCCCGAGAGATCCGAAAAATCCCCATTTCAAATTCGACCGCTTTTTCCGGTTGACCGTGGGAGTGCTCAGGTTGCTGGTCAGGTGGTAAGCGATGGCGAATTCGCTTCCTGCGTCAGTCGCCGGCTTTCCTTCGGATCGCGGAAGATCAGTGGCTGTGCCTGGCGTGCCGGGATTTCGGCGTTTTCCAGTGCGCCGCTGACGATTTCATGGTGCGGGCTTTTCGGGCAGACGGGGTCGGCCGCATCCGGGTCACCGGCCAGTAGAAAGGCTTGGCAGCGGCAGCCGCCGTAGTCTTTTTCCCTGTCGTCGCAGCTCTGGCAGGGTTCCTTCATCCAGCCAGTGCCGCGGTAGTGGTTGAAGCCTTCGGACTCGTGCCAGATTTCGCGCAGGCCGCTGTCACGGACGTTCGGGAATTCAAGGCCGGGCAGCATGCGGGCGGTGTGGCAGGGCAGGGCGGTGCCGTCCGGGGTCACGGTCAGGAAGATGTTGCCCCAGCCGTTCATGCATTTTTTGGGTTTGCCTTCGTGGTAGTCGGGGACGACAAACAGGATGCGCATGCGGTCGGCCAGTTTGGCCTTCCATTCGTCGGTGATGGCCTCGGCGCGGCGCAGTTGTTCGCGCGACGGCATGAGCTGGTCTCGGTTAAGCAGCGCCCATGAGTAGTACTGGGCGTTGGCCAGTTCGAGGTATTCGGCGCCGAGGGCGTCAGCCATCTCGATGATGCGGCCAATGTGCTCGATGTTCAGGCGGTGGATGACGACGTTCATGACCATCGGCCAGCCGCGCGCCCTGATCATTTCGCCGACCTTCTGCTTGAGGTCGAAGGTGCGCGTGTGGGTCAGGAAATCGTTGACCTCTTTGGTCGAGTCCTGGAATGAGAGCTGGATGTGATCGAGGCCGGCCGCCTTGAAGGCGTCGAGACGCGCTTCGGTGAGGCCGACGCCGGAGGTGATCAGGTTGGTGTAGTAGCCGAGCTGGCGGGCTTCGCCGATGAGGGTTTCGAGATCGTCGCGCAGCAGCGGTTCGCCGCCGGAGAAGCCGCATTGCACGGCGCCCAGTTCCCGCCCTTCGCGCAGGACGCGCAGCCAGTCCTCGGTGCTCAGTTCGACTTCGTGTTTGGCGAAATCGACCGGGTTGTAGCAGAACACGCAGTGCAGCGGGCAGCGGTAGGTGACTTCGGCCAGCAGCCACATCGGCGGGCCGATTTTGGCCGGGGTGTTCATGCATTGGCTCCGGTGTCGAGGCGCAGCCAGCGTTTCTCGATGGCCATGGCGAGAAAGGCTTCGACGTCGCCGCGCAAGCCGCTGGCGGAAAAGGCCGTTTCAAGATCGGCGACGATGGCCGTGATGTCGCGCTGACCATCACAACGAGCGAGGATTTCACCGCCGCTCTGGTTGAGCTTGATCATGCCTTCCGGGTAGAGCAGCACGTGGCACTGTTGCGCCGGTTCCCACTGGAAGCGGAAGCCGTGGCCGAGACGCGGCCTGCCGTTCATCAGGCAACTTTCCGTTCGGCGGTGACACCATTGGTGCCGCAGTGCTGGCCCCCGTAGTGCATCCCCATTGCATCGTTCATGGCCCACAGGATGTCGAGCTTGAACTTGAGGATCTGCACGGCGCGTTCCTGCATGGTGCGGGTGCGGAAATGGCTCAGCGTCACCTGCAGGCCCTGCTCGACGTCGCGCGGTGCCTGGCTGGTGCGGTTGCGGAAATACTGCAGGCCGGACGACTCGATCCACGGGTAGTGTTCGGGCCAGGTGGCCAGCCGCTGGCGGTGGATGACCGGCGCGAACAGTTCGGTCAGCGACGAGCAGACGGCCTCCTGCCACGGGGCACGACGGGCGAAGCTGATGTAGGCGTCGACGGCGAAGCGGACGCCGGGCAGGACGTGGCGCAGGTCGACGATTTCCTCGCGGGTCAGGCCGACGGATTCACCCAGACGTATCCAGGCTTCGATGCCGCCGGCGTCGACCATTTTTTCACCATTGGGCAGACCGTATTCGAAGCCGTCATGGTCGAGGATGCGCTGCACCCAGCCGCGGCGGATTTCGCGGTCCGGGCAGTTGGCCATGATCGCTGCGTCCTTCACCGGAATGGCGATCTGGTAGTAGTAGCGGTTGGCCACCCAGCCGCGAATCTGCTCGGGCGTGGCGTGGCCGGTGTTGAGCATGACGTTGAACGGATGGTGGATGTGGTAGGCCTTGCCGTTCTCGCGCAGGTTCGCCTCGAACTCCTCGCGGCTCCAGGCCGGGCGGCCGTCGTCGGCGTCATGGGATTCGGCAAGGATGTCGGCTCGGATCATGGCGGTCTCTCGTTTAAATGGTGATGCGGGCGCCGTCTTCGGCGACCTCGATGCCGCGCCGGGTCAGTTCGGCGCGCTGTGGCGAGTTTTCGTCGAGGATGGGGTTGGTGTTGTTGATGTGGATGAGGATCTTGCGCACGTGTTTCGGCAACTCGTCCAGCCAGTCCATCATGCCGCCGGGGCCGGATTGCGGCAGGTGGCCGATGTCGCGGGCAGTCTTGGTGGACAGGCCGGCTACGATCATTTCGTCGTCCGTCCAGAAGGTGCCGTCGACCATCACGCAATCGGCTTCGGCCATGCGGGCGAAGACGTCCGGCGTGCGGGCGCCAAGGCCGGGGGCGTAGAACAGCTTGCGGCCGCTGCGCTGGTCGGTGATGCTGACGCCGACGTTGTCGCCATCCACTGAGGCCTCGCGGTGCGGCGAGTAGGGCGCTGCCTTGCTGGACAGCGGCAGCACGGAGAATTCGATGCCCGCCACCTTGGGCATGGCGAAGGGCGTGCCGTCGAGCGGGATGTCGTGGCGGTCGACGCCGCAATAGTGCTCAAGGACGCGCAGCACCGGGTTGCCGGTGGTCAGGTCTTCGTAGACCGGCTCGGCGCACCACAGCGGCATCTTCGATTTCTGCTCGCGCAGCATGAAGAGGCCGGTGGCGTGGTCGATCTGGCCATCAACGAGGAGGATGCCGCCGATGCCGGTGTCGCGCAGGGCGCGGTTGGGCTGCAGTTCGGGGGTGGCCTTGATCTGTTGCAGGATGTCGGGCGAGGCGTTGAGCAAGGCCCAGTCCTGGCCGTCGTCGGCGCTGACGCAGATCGATGACTGGGTGCGCGGCGTGGCACGGACGCTGCCGTCGCGCAGGCCGGCGCAATTGCGGCAGTTGCAGTTCCACTGCGGGAAGCCGCCACCGGCGGAGGCACCGAGAATGATCAGTTTCATGATTGTCTGGAGCCGTCATCGCCAGCCAGGGCGGCGATGACGGCGCGTCCCTTAGCGGGCGGCGATGTACATCGTGATTTCGAAGCCGAAGCGGAAGTCACAAGCGGTCGGGGTTTCCCATTTCATGTCGATAGTCTCCGTTATGGATTAAGCGTCCGGCGGCACATGCAGCCGGTTGTCCACCGCTATCAGCGATGCGGCGGACTGGATTGAACTATCGCGCCGTGACCGAATTCCTGCCCCGCGGAATTCATGAATTGCCCCTCATGATTTTCATGAGATTCGGGTCGCGCCCGTCTGGCGGGTGTTGGCGGTGGTTAGAATGGCCGGCATGACTGCCGCTTCCGCCACCTTGCATGCCCCGTCGCCACCGTTCGATAGTGGCTGGCTGCCGGTGTCCGGCGGCCATCGCCTGTACTACGAACAGCGGGGTGCGCCGGCCGGCATTCCTGTGCTGATTTTGCACGGCGGCCCCGGTTCCGGTTGCTCGCCGCTCATGGCCGGCTTGTTCGACCCCGAGCACTATCGCGTCATCCTGCTCGACCAGCGTGGTGCGGGTAAAAGCCGGCCAGCCGGATGCTGCGAGGAAAACACGACGCCGGCGCTGATCGACGACATCGAGGTTTTGCGACGGCATCTGGCGATTGACCGCTGGCTGGTGATGGGCGGTTCGTGGGGCGCCACGCTCGGCCTTCTGTACGCGGCGGCGCAGCCCGCTCAGCTCAGCGGCCTGCTGCTGCGCAATCCGTTCCTGGCGCGGGCGGCCGATCTCGACTGGTTCTTTGGCGGCGCCCGCCAGTATCATCCTGACGCGTGGCAGCACTGGGCCGCGCTAGGTGCGCCGGAAGCGCCGGGCGCCATGCTGCCCTGGCTGGCTGAGTGCTTCTGCAATTCGCTGCCTTCAGCATTGGCAGCCCACGTTGCCGCCTGGCACGTCTGGGAATGTGCCCTGGCCAGAACGCCGAGTCGTTCCCTGACGCCAGCCGATATCGAATTGTTGCAGCTGCGCTATCGCCTGCAACTCCATTACTTTCGCCACGCCTGCTTCATTCCGGCAGGCGG
Organism: Betaproteobacteria bacterium; assembly: GCA_016705475.1. Lineage (GTDB taxonomy): Bacteria > Pseudomonadota > Gammaproteobacteria > Burkholderiales > Rhodocyclaceae > Azonexus. The sequence goes on from JADIYD010000010.1 coordinate 154,479, forward strand.
CGTGCTGGCTGCCGCAGAGTGCATTGCGGCGGCCAATGTGCCGATCCACGTTGTACAAGGCTTGGCTGACCACGTTTGTCCGGCCAGTGCGACCACAGTGTTGCTGGAAAAATTGCCGAATGCAGGCTGCACCTGGGTCGATGGCGTCGGACACGATCCCTACCACCCGGCAATGCAGGCAGCGACGCTTCAGCTGGCCGACGCTTTTATCCGCTTGGATGGTTCTTGGCCTGAGCAACGATAACGCATCACCGCCAGGATGGTGCTCCCGATCAGTTACGGCGCATGTTTGATTTTTGGCTGTTTTTCGCGGTTGACCGTGGCAGCGCCTGCTGTCGGCCACCGTTCCACCCCGTTCTGCCTCCGGGGCGATAGTCGGTGGAGTCGCCCGGCTATATCACCGACTCGCGGCCTTGCAATTCCTGCAGTTCAGCCATGACCTGTTCCAGCAGGCTGGAGGCTTCGGCAAGTTTGACATCCACACCATCAAGCTGACCCTGAATTGCCTGGCTTTCGATGTCGCGGCAGATGGCAGCAAGGCCGTCGGCTCCGATAGTCGCGCTCGCCGACTTCATCGTGTGGGCGGCTAGTCGCAGGGCCTGAGGATTTTTTGTAGCCAGGGCGTCCTTTGCGTTAGCCATCTGTTTCGGGGAGTCGGCGAGGTAGGCTTTGATCACACGGCCGACGAACAGGCCTTTCCCGGATCGGTCCATGCTGCGGAAGGTTGCCACTCCGGCAGGGTTCAGTACCGGCTTTAAATTCGCGTCGGGAGGGATGGCGTCCGGGGACATGGATATCTCATCGGCAGCGCTCGTCTTTCCTGCGCAAGTCGTATGGTTCATGGGACTTGTCTTCGTCGTTATATTCGAGAGGGTAATGCAATAAGCGCATTGGATATTTCGAATTTTATACTTCGTGGGCGGAATTGCACGCTCAGGAAATGATTGATCGCTGCGGTCAGCGCGATGGCGGCAGCGTCCCCATGAAAATGAGCGGAATATCTCGGCAAGGTCAGCCGCTCACGTGTTAGCACGAACGGCGAGCGGCATCAGGGTAGGGCTGCTGAAACACCTTGTGCGGCGCGCAATCCGCTGCGTATCGCGCCTTCGAGCGTGGCCGGATAGTCGGACCACGTGTAGTCGCCGGCCAGGAACAGGCGTGGGCTGGATGTTGTGAAGTCGCTACGGCGCAGCCCTGGAATGGCCGAGAAGGTTGCGCGCTTTTCGCGGATCACCTTGTGCCAGCCACCTGCAGGGATTGCGTGTTCGGCATCGAGTGCCGCCACCAACGCAGCGTCATCCAGGTCTTCCCATGGCCCGTGTCCGCTCAGGACAAAGGCAAGCAGGCCATCGCTGCGCTCGACGATCCACTGGCTATGGCCGCCGAGCGTGTTGCTCAGCGGGAAAGCGGATTTCATTTTTGGCTCGAATTCCCGGTAGACCGTAGCAATCGGCTCAAAGGCATACTGTGTTTCGGCCGCGGCCCACAGGGCGCCCGCATGCTGTGGCGCGGTGGCGATGATGGCGGCGGCGAAGCGCTCCCCGTCGATGTCGATGCCGTTTTCAGTTTCCGTGACTTTGCTGACACGGCTACCCAGGCGTATCTCGGCACCGTGTGCCCGCAACCACTGCCTGGCCGGTTCCGGCAGCAGTTGGCTGAGATCAACGCGTGGCAGCAGCAAGTCCGTGTCTTCGCGGCGCGAACTCCCCAGGCTATCGCGCAGCACATTGGCGAAAAGTTGGGCCGAGGCGCGTTCGGCCGGCGTATTCAGCGCGGCCAGGCAGAGCGGCTCCCACAGATGGCGGCGCAGGGTGCCGGTTTGGCCGGCGTCATCGAGCCATTCGGCGACAGTCATTTCCCGTGGCAGCCGGAACCCTTGGCGCTTGATGCCATCCATCCACCACGCAGTTTCAAGCTTTTCTTTCCAGTCGACCGCAGAAGCAGTCAACAATCCCCAGGCAACGTTGAGCGGTGCCGGCAGGCGGGGCAGGGCGAGGCGAAAACCGGTGTTGTCGATGACCTGCAGCGGCCGTCTATCGAATAGCTCATCGGGATCGGCGCCGACCCGGCGCATCAACGCGAGCGTTTCGCGATAGGCGCCGAGCAGGATGTGCTGGCCGTTGTCGAGCTGGCGGCCATCAATTTCGACGCCCCGTGCCCGACCACCGAGCGCACGGCCCGCTTCGAACAACGTCGTTTCGGTGCCGGCGGCAGTCAGTTCAACAGCAGCAGCAATGCCCGCCCAGCCGCCACCAATGACGGCTACGCGCATCCGGTCAGCCCTTGATCCAGGTCTTGAGCGCCAGCCACAGTTTGCGCGTCGGCGGCAGCGAAATACGCTGGTGCAGTACCTGGAAATTCTCGCGCTTGATCTCGTCGAGCACGGTGCGATAGATCGCCGCCATGATCAGGCCGGGGCGCTGGCTCTTGCGGTCGACGGCCGGCAATTGGGCGAACGCCTGCTCGTAATACTTCTCGGCGCGCTCGTACTGGAACTGCATGAGCGCCGTGAAGTTGTCCGAGTACTTGCTGTTCAGGATGTCGGCAGCCGGCACGTTGAATTGCTTGAGTTCATCCATCGGGATGTAGATGCGGCCGCGCCGGGCATCTTCGCCGATGTCGCGAATGATGTTGGTGAGCTGGAAGGCCATGCCCAGATCGTGGGCGTATTTCTGCGTCTGGCGGTCCGAGTAGCCGAAGATTTCTGCGGCGAGCAGGCCGACGACGCTGGCGACGCGGTAGCAGTAAAGCGACAGACCCTTGAAATCGAGAAAGCGCGACTGCGTGAGGTCCATCTCCATGCCGTCGATGATTTCGAGCAACTGCTCTTTGGGCAGGTTGATGCTCTTGTCGAGCCCGGCCAGTGCCAGACCCACCGGGTGCTGCGGCTTGCCTTCAGCGACGCGTTCGATCTCCTGACGCCACCAGGCGAGCTTGGTCGAGGCGATGGCAACGTCGTTGCATTCATCGACGACGTCATCGACCTCGCGACAGAAGGCATAGAGCGCCATGATGGCGCGCCGGCGTGGCAAGGGCAGAAACAGGAAGCTGTAGTAGAAGGAGGAGCCGCTTTTGGCGCACTTCTCCTGGCAGTATTGGTCTGGATTCATGGGGTCACATTCTAATGGATCGACCAGCCAGAACGAGCCAATCCCATTTGCCAAGCTTTGGGCGGCGCGTGAAAACATCGCCGCGCACCTGCCGGATGCGTTCAAGAATGCGCAATCCGCCCTGCATGGTCAGGCGGATTTCCCAGCCGAGGCGGCCGGGCAGGGCGTGCACGAGCGGTGCACCGCGCCTCATGAGCGCCGTCGCCCGGTCGATCTCGAAATCCATGAGCGCCGCCCAGTTGGCCGACCAGCGGCTCTGCGCGATGTCATCCTCGCTGACGCGAAAATGCGGAAAGTCGGTGAGCGGTATGTAAATCCGGTCTTTTTTCCAGTCGACCGCAACATCCTGCCAAAAATTGATCAGTTGCAAGGCCGTGCAGATGCAATCGGACTGCTCAAGATGTTCCGGCTCGGTACGGCCAAACAGATGCAAAACCAGTCGCCCGACCGGGTTGGCCGAGCGTCGGCAATAGTCGAGCAGTTCCGGGTAATCGGCGTAGCGCGTTTTCACCACGTCCTGCGCAAAAGCATCGAGCAGGTCGCGGAAAAGCTGGATCGGCAATTTGTTCGCGGCAATGACTTCGGCCAACGCGACGAACAGCGGCGTAAGCGGCACGCTGCCGGCTGCGATGCGATCCAGCTCGGCCCGGTAGGCGTTCAATCCGGCCAGGCGCTCGTCAGGCGAAGCATCACCCTCGTCGGCAATGTCGTCGGCGCTACGCGCAAAGCGGTAAATCACCTCGATCGGCCGGCGCAATTCGGCCGGTAAGAGCAGCGAAGCAACAGGAAAGTTTTCGTAATGATCAACGGACATCGTGGTCTGCTCTGGAGAAGGCGCCTAGTCGGTGCTAGAATTCGCCCCGCCTGCCCAAGTGGCGAAATTGGTAGACGCACCAGATTTAGGTTCTGGCGCCGAAAGGTGTGGGGGTTCGAGTCCCTTCTTGGGCACCATTTTCAGCACCTCGCTGAAAAATTGGTCTGCAGGCATCCGGAAACCGGCCGCATTCGGATGGCCGCCGCCACCATAACGCGTGGCGATCACCGAAACATCAAGTGTCTTGCCCTTCGACCGCAGCGAAGCCTTCACTTCGCCATCACCCGATAGTTGCCAGATCAGCCCAAAGCTACCGCTTTGCTCGGCTAGCGAGTTGCCCAGTTCCGAGGCGAACAGCGCATTGGCGTTGATGGCGATGCCGGGAACGGCCAGCCAGGCCAGGTCGTCGTTGCTTACCACGCTCTGGCCATGTCGCCTGGCTTGCAGCGCATCGACTGGTTCGCCCCGAAGTTCGGCTGGCATGCGCAGCGCGCTCTGCGCCATGCGTTCGACTTCCAGTTGATAAAAGCGCTCGATGGCGCCGCCTTGGGCAAGCATCTCGAGGTAACGCGGGGAGCTGTCGTCGGGTGCCTCGAGCACCAACTGATGCCAGACAAGAAAATCGAAAGATAGCAGGCGCAGGGCGCGACAGAATGGGCGGGTCTCCGGCGTGAAGCGCCACAAGTCCTGCTCTTCAATATGGCGCAAGAGCAGCGGCGTCGTTTCGTTCGGATGAAAATGCTCCCAAGCCAGCCGGGCTCCGGATTTCTCCAGATCGAACACGACCTTCAGTGGCAAGTTCGGGTGCTGGTATCGGCGCAGGCTATCGTCACTGGCCTGAATTTTGTTGCCCCAGGCTTTCAGTGCCGAGGCGTGATGATCGATCTGGGTGACCGAGGCAGCAACTGCCGCCATCGTGTCCAGAAGCTCGGGTGGAAACGAGAAGTCGAGAATGAAAACGGCTTTGCCAGCAATATCGGCCAGTGACCAAGGCTGGCCATGATGCATGGGGCGATAAGTCGCAGTCTCACCAAAATGACGCCAGGCAGCGTAGGCGGCGCCGAAGCCATCCAGGCAGTCGGCGTGATAAATAACGAATACCGGGGGTTGCGTCGCCATGCTCAGTAATGCGGTGGAAGTTCGTCGCGCAGGCTGAGCTGTTCGGGCGGCTGATTGTTTTGCGCCTGTTCGCGCAACGCGCGAATTTCACGAAAGAGCAGGTCTATCTGCTCCTGCTGGCGAAAAACCAGGCGATTCAACTCTTCGACGAGGTCTTCGGTGTAGCTGATCTTGATTTCAAGTTCGGTAATGCGCGATTCCACAAATTGTCCTTATTCTTCACTGCGCCAGTCGCGCAAGGTTTCCTTGGGTGGCGGCGGGGGTATGTCGTTTCGCGGCGGCCTTATCAGCGGCAGAGCGCCACCCAGTACGACAATCAGGCAGATGCCAAAAATAATCCAGCCTTCGTTCATGTGGATCTCCGTTGCGAGGATCGACAGTGTACTTGGCTTCTCAAAAAATCGCGAAGGGCTGTTGACATCGGCTTTTACGTCTGTAAAATGCGCGCTTCTTTAGGCGGTTAGCTCAGTTGGTTAGAGCGCCACGTTGACATCGTGGAGGTCGTTGGTTCGATTCCAATACCGCCTACCAAAATTCCTGACGGAGCTGAATTAATGATTTTCCGAACTTGCACCACGGTTCAGAAACGCTAATCGAGTCAGCCTTCGTTTGACCAAAAAAGTGCGGCTCACTCCCGCACTTTTTTTTCGCCTGGATATTTGCCATGCCTGATATCAAACTGCCCGATGGTTCCATCCGCTCTTTTGAACAGCCGGTAACAATCGCCGAAGTGGCGGCCAGCATCGGCGCCGGTCTGGCCCGTGCGGCGCTGGGCGGCAAGGTCGATGGCACCCTGGTTGATACCTCTTATCTGATCGACAAAGATGTTGATCTGGCCATCATTACCGAGCGTGATCCCGAAGGTTTGGAGCTGATCCGCCACTCAACCGCTCACCTTCTGGCCTTCGCGGTCAAAGAGTTGTTCCCCGATGCGCAGGTCACCATCGGCCCGGTCATAGAAAACGGCTTCTACTACGATTTCGCTTACAAGCGGCCATTCACTCCGGAAGATCTGGTAGCCATCGAAAAGCGCATGTCCGAACTGGCCAAGAAAGACATTCCTGTAACACGCGAAGTCTGGGCGCGCGATGATGCGGTCAAGTTCTTCCTCGACCTTGGCGAGAAATACAAGGCTGAACTGATCGGCGCCATACCGGCTGACCAGCAGGTTTCGCTTTACCGCGAAGGTGATTTCATTGACCTTTGCCGTGGCCCGCACGTGCCGACGACGGCCAAGCTCAAAGTCTTCAAGCTCATGAAGGTGGCCGGCGCCTATTGGCGTGGTGACCATCGCAACGAACAGTTGCAGCGCATCTACGGCACCGCCTGGGCCAAGAAGGAAGATCTCGACGCCTACCTGCACATGCTGGAAGAGGCTGAAAAGCGCGATCACCGCCGCCTTGGCAAGCAATTCGACTTGTTCCACATGCAGGACGAAGCGCCGGGGCTGGTTTTCTGGCACCCCAAGGGCTGGGCAATCTGGCAGGAAATCGAAAGCTACATGCGCGCGGTCTACCGCAACAATGGTTACCAGGAAGTGCGCTGCCCGCAAATTCTTGACAAGGCCTTGTGGGAGAAGTCGGGCCATTGGGAGCACTATAAGGACAACATGTTCACGACTTCATCGGAAAATCGCGATTACGCGGTCAAGCCGATGAATTGTCCAGGCCATGTTCAGGTCTTCAATGCCGGCTTGCGTTCTTACCGCGAACTGCCGCTGCGTTACGGCGAGTTTGGCTCCTGCCATCGTAACGAACCGGCTGGCGCTCTGCATGGCCTGATGCGCGTGCGCGGCTTCGTGCAGGATGACGGTCACATCTTCTGTACCGAAGATCAGATCGAATCCGAAGTGACGGCCTTCAATGCGCTGGTCAAGAAGGTTTATGCCGATTTCGGCTTTAGGGATGTGGCCGTCAAGCTGGCCTTGCGTCCGGATAGCCGCGTCGGTTCCGACGAAGTCTGGGACAAGGCCGAGGACGCGTTGCGTCAGGGCTTGCGGGCTTCCGGTCTGGAGTGGACGGAACTGCCGGGCGAGGGCGCCTTTTATGGTCCGAAGATCGAATTCCACATCCGGGACGCTATCGGTCGTTCGTGGCAGTGTGGCACGATGCAGGTCGACTTTTCGATGCCGGGCCGTCTCGGCGCGGAATATGTCAGTGCCGATGACACGCGCAAAGTTCCGGTCATGCTGCATCGCGCGATCCTCGGTTCGTTGGAGCGCTTCATCGGCATCCTGATCGAGAATTTCTCAGGTGCACTGCCGCTTTGGCTGGCGCCAGTTCAGGCGGTTGTCCTGAATATTTCCGAAAAGCAGGCCGAATACGCCGCGGATGTTGCGCAAAAGCTGCATCAGGCTGGCTTCCGGGCCGAGTCGGATTTGCGTAACGAGAAAATTACCTATAAAATTCGGGAACATAGCTTGAACCGGCTGCCTTATCAGCTCGTTGTGGGCGATAAGGAAAAAGCGGACGGACTAGTGGCCGTGCGTACTCGCGGTGGTCAGGATCTCGGGCAGATGTCCATTGATGACCTGATCAGGCATCTTCAGAACGAAGTTGCCGCGCGGAGTGGCACGGCTTAATTTTGTTGTTTTCGGGGGTTTCACCATAGCTCAGAACAAGGCGCATCGCCTCAACGAAGAAATTACGGTTCCGGAGATTCGTCTCCAGGGTGCAGAAGGTGAACAGCTAGGCATTGTCAGCATTCGCGAGGCCTTGCACATGGCTGAAGAAGCCGGTGCTGATCTGGTCGAGATTGCGCCGACCGCGAAGCCGCCGGTCTGCCGCATCATGGACTACGGCAAGTTCAAGTACCAGGAACAGAAGCGGGCTCACGAAGCCAAGTTGAAGCAGAAGCAGGTGCAGGTCAAGGAAATCAAACTGCGCCCCGGTACCGACGAAAACGATTACCAGATCAAGCTCAGGAATATGACGCGTTTCCTGGAAGAGGGCGACAAGGTCAAAGTTACCTTGCGCTTCCGGGGCCGCGAAATGGCGCACCAGGAATTCGGTATGCGCCAGTTGGAACGGATCAAGGCAGATCTCGATGAAGTAGGTGCAGTCGAGCAGATGCCGAAGATGGAAGGTCGTCAGATGATCATGATCATCGGGCCGGCCAAGAAGAAGTAAGAAGCAGCAAAAGTAGTTACATAAGTGCTTTCGGGTAGTCAAAGCGTTTCCGTAGTGGAAACCACCTGGCGGCATGTCATTAAGGAGCATTAAATGCCCAAAATGAAGACCAAGAGCAGCGCCAAAAAGCGTTTCTCTATTCGCGCTGGTGGCACCATCAAGCGCGGTCAAGCCTTCAAGCGTCACATCCTGACCAAGAAGACGACCAAGGTGAAACGCCATCTGCGCGGTTCCGTCGAAGTTAACGCGCGCGATTCAGCATCCGTCCGCGCCATGATGCCCTACGCATAAGGAGATAGAAGATGCCTAGAGTTAAACGTGGTGTAACAGCGCGCGCGCGTCACAAGAAGATTCTCGTTCAGGCCAAGGGTTACCGCGGTCGTCGCAAGAACGTATATCGCGTCGCCAAGCAGGCGGTGATGAAGGCCGGTCAATACCAGTACCGTGACCGTCGTCAACGCAAGCGTCAGTTCCGTTCCCTGTGGATCGCCCGTATCAATGCAGCAGCTCGCGAGCTGGGCATGAAGTACAGCACCTTCATGAATGGTCTGAAGAAGGCCAATATCGAAGTCGACCGCAAGGTTCTGGCCGATCTGGCCGTTTTCGATCAGCCGGCTTTTGCCGCTCTGGCCGCCCAGGCCAAGGCACAGCTCGGCGCCTGAGCGAAAGCGTAGTTAAAAAAAGGAGGCGCAAGCCTCCTTTTTTATTGGTGGTTTTGTTGGTGGACGTCTATGGACAATCTCGATCAAATCGTTAGCGAAGCCCAAGCGGCTTTCGCTGCCATTTCTGACCCCGATGCGCTGGAACAGGTAAAAGCCCGTTTCTTAGGCAAGAGCGGGCAGATCACCGAACTTCTCAAGGGCCTGGGCAAACTGCCGCCGGAAGAGAAGAAAACTGCCGGTGCGGCGATCAACGTCGCCAAGACAGCAGTTGAGACAGCGCTCAACGAGCGCCGCGAAGCGATCCGCAAGGCAGCGCTCGAAGCGCGCCTGGCCGAAGAGGCGCTGGATGTTACCTTGCCCGGTCGCGCTGAAGCGCGCGGTGGTCTGCACCCGGTGACGCGCACGCTGGAACGCATTGAGGCGCTGTTCCGCTCCATCGGTTTCGAAGTGGCCGATGGCCCCGAGATCGAGGAAGACTTTTTCAATTTCACTGCAATGAATACGCCCGAGGATCACCCGGCGCGTTCAATGCATGACACGTTTTACCTGCAGAACCCGGACGGCACGGTTGCCGACAAGGTGCTGCTGCGTACTCACACCAGCCCGATCCAGGCGCGCTACATGAAGGCGCACGTCGAACGCTACGGTCAACTGGAAAAAATGCCGGAAATCAGAATCATCGCGCCGGGCCGCGTCTATCGTGTCGATTCCGATGCGACGCACTCGCCAATGTTCAATCAGGTCGAAGGCCTGTGGGTGGGCGACGGTGTTTCCTTTGCCGATCTCAAGGGCGTCATCGCCGATTTTCTCAAGAGCTTCTTCGAGACCGATGACCTGGTCGTGCGTTTCCGTCCTTCCTTCTTCCCGTTTACCGAGCCATCGGCCGAAATCGACGTTGCTTTCATGAGCGGCGCGCTGAAAGGCCGCTGGCTGGAGATCGCCGGTTGCGGCATGGTGCATCCGGACGTGCTGCGCATTGCCGGCATCGATCCGGAAAAATACACCGGCTTCGCCTTTGGCTTTGGTCAGGACCGCCTGACCATGCTGCGTTATGGCGTCAATGATCTGCGCCTATTCTTTGAAGGCGACCTCCGTTTCCTGAGGCAATTCGCATGAAATTCTCTGAATCCTGGTTGCGTACCCTCGTCGACACCAAGTTGTCGAGCGAGGAACTATCCCATCTGCTGACCATGGCTGGCCTCGAAGTCGAAGGTCTGGAGCCGGTCGCGCCCCAATTCAACGACGTCGTCGTCGCCCAGGTGCTCGAAGTCGTCAAGCATCCGGATGCCGACCGTCTCAACGTTTGCAAGGTCGATACTGGCCGTGGCGAGCCGACGACCATTGTTTGCGGTGCGCCGAATGTTGCTGTTGGCCTGCGCGTGCCCTGCGCTTTGCCCGGTGCCAAGTTGCCCGGCGATTTCGTCATCAAGATAGCCAAGGTGCGCGGTATCGAGTCGTCAGGCATGCTCTGCTCAGCCAAGGAACTCGGTATTGCCGAAGAGGCCTCGGGGCTAATGATTCTGCCGCCTGATGCGCCAGTTGGTCAGTCGATCCGCCAGTATCTTGATCTCGACGACAATGAATTTGAACTCAAGCTGACGCCGAATCGCGCCGACTGCTTGTCCCTGAACGGCGTAGCGCGCGAAGTGGCCGCCATTGCCGGTGCCCGGGCCAAGTTCATTGACGTGCCGGAAGTTGCGGCGACCATCGTCGATCAGCGCGCCGTCGTACTTGATGCGCCGGCTGCCTGCCCGCTTTATTTTGGCCGCGTGCTGAAGGGCGTCAATGCCAAGGCGCCGACCCCGGAATGGATGAAGCGTCGCCTTGAGCGCAGTGCTATCCGCTCGATTTCGGCGCTGGTTGACGTCACCAATTACGTCATGCTCGAACTCGGCCAGCCGCTGCATGCTTTCGACAACACCAAACTTGAAGGTGCCGTGCATGCCCGCATGGCGAAACCTGAAGAAAAGCTGCTGCTGTTGAACGAACAGACCATCAATATCGATGCTGACATCCTGGTCATTGCCGACGAGGTCAAACCTTTGGCCATGGCCGGCATCATGGGCGGTGAGGAAAGCGGAATCACGCTGGAAACCAGCGAACTCTTCCTTGAGTCTGCGTTCTTTGCACCGAAAGCCATTGCTGGCCGGGCTCGTCGCTACGGTTTCGGTTCCGATGCCTCGCATCGTTTCGAGCGCGGTGTCGATTTCGGCGGAGCCAAGCGCGCCATCGAACGTGCCACACAACTGATCATCGATGTCTGCGGCGGCGCCGCTGGCCCGGTAACAGAGGCCAAGGCCGAGATGCCCGCACGCAAGCCTGTGCGTCTGCGCACCGCGCGTGCCTGCGCGGTTATCGGCATGACGTTTTCTCCCGAGCAGATTGCCGGCTTGTTCAATGGCCTCGCCTTGAGCTTCGTTCGCGAAGGCGACGATTTCCTGGTGACCCCGCCAACCTGGCGCTTCGACATCGAAATCGAGGAAGACCTCATCGAGGAAATCGCCCGTCTGCACGGCTACGACAACATCCCGGCGCCGGCACCGCGTGGCAATCTGAAAATGATGGTGCAGCCCGAAGCGCAACGTCCGGCGGCTCGTGTTCGCCAGCTTCTGGTTGATCGCGGTTATCAGGAAGTGGTCAATTTCGCTTTCGTCGAGGAAGCCTGGGAGGCAGATTTTGCTGCGAAGACCGCAGAAGCTGACCTGATTCGTCTGGCCAATCCAATTGCCAGCCAGATGGCCGTCATGCGTTCGACGCTGTTTGGCGGGCTGATTTCCAATTTGGTCACCAATCTCAAGCGCAAGCAGAACCGCGTCCGCTTGTTTGAAACAGGTCGTTCTTTTGCCCGCGATGTCGCTGCAACGCCGGTTCCCGGTTTCGTGCAATCGTGGAAGCTCTCCGGTCTGGCCTATGGTGGCGCCCTGCCCGAAGGCTGGGGCAGCGCTTCGCGCAAGGTTGATTTCTTTGATGTGAAGGGCGATCTGGAAGCTCTGCTGGCATCGACCCAACTGCGTTTTGAAAAGCTTGTCCATCCGGCATTGCATCCGGGGCGGGCGGCGCGAGTACTGCTTGATGGCCGCGAAATTGGCTGCCTCGGCGAACTGCATCCGGAGTGGGTCCAGAAATACGACTTGCCACAGGCGCCGGTCGTCTTCGAGCTTGATTTTGATGCCGTCAAGGCAGCGCAGGTTCCGGTTTTTTCCGAGGTCTCGAAGTTCCCGCCGGTGATTCGCGATCTTGCCATCGTCGTTGATCAGGAAGTCGCCTTGCAGACCTTGCTCGACGGTTTGAAAGAGCAGGTTTCAGGACTCGTTCAGGACATCCAGCTGTTCGATGTTTACGTCGGAAAAGGGGTGCCTGAAAACAAAAAAAGCCTTGCGTTCCGGATAGTTATGCAAGATACTCAACGCACTTTGCAAGATTCAGAAGTTGATGCTGCAATGCAGCAGCTGGTGTCCTGTTTCGAACAGGCATTCGGTGCTCAACTGCGTGCCTGACGGAAAAAATAACGATGACGCTAACCAAAGCTGAACTCGCGGACCTCCTTTTCGAAAGAGTCGGTCTCAACAAGCGCGAGGCCAAAGACATGGTCGAAGCTTTTTTCGAAGAAATCCGTAACTCCCTGGAAACCGGTGACGGCGTAAAGCTGTCTGGCTTCGGAAATTTTCAGTTGCGTGACAAGCCGCAGCGTCCCGGCAGGAATCCCAAAACCGGGCAGGAAATCCCCATCACGGCGCGTCGTGTCGTGACCTTTCACGCCAGCCAAAAGCTGAAGTCCGACGTTGAGCTAGCCTTCGATGGAACCGCGGCATAAGACACCGGGCGGCGAAGAGTTGCCGCCCATCCCGGCCAAGCGCTATTTCACCATCGGTGAAGTGAGCGAGCTATGTGGCGTCAAACCCCACGTGTTGCGTTACTGGGAGCAGGAATTCAACCAGCTCAAGCCGGTCAAGCGACGCGGCAATCGCCGCTATTATCAGCATCATGAAGTTCTGCTGGTTCGGCGTATTCGCGAACTTCTCTACAACCAGGGCTTTACGATCAGCGGCGCGCGTAATCGGCTGGACGAAGGTGGCGCTGTCGAATTGGTAGCGGTCAATCTTCCTGAATCAGGACAGATGCCGGGTGGTCTGCGTGGCGAACTACAGTCCATTGTTGATATGTTGCAGCTATGAATCCGGCGAATATCGGTTATAATGGCGGGCTTGTCGGGGCGTAGCGCAGCCTGGTAGCGCACTTGCATGGGGTGCAAGGGGTCGCGAGTTCGAATCCCGCCGCCCCGACCAAGAGAATCAACGAGTTAGGCCAATCTTCGGATTGGCCTTTTTCGTTTTCACTAGAAATTTTGAAACTGGTTACCGTATGGTTACCGTTGGCGAAAGCTAGGTGGTTTTCCGCTGATTGGAATTTCCAGAATAGTAATTAGCTTTGCATCAAACTAAGTTACTTCCCAACTGTTACCCGAGTCTCAAACCGTCCTTTCTGCCGGTAATTTTCGAGATCGACGCCCGCTAGCTCAGGCACCCGCTTGTAATCCACGCTGCCAGCCTTCCAGAAGCGTGTAACAGAGATGCCGAACCCGGACTCACTCGGATGCTCGGCAAGCCCAAGCAGCACCTCCTTGGCCGCATCCAGCCTCCCAGCTAATAGCTCCACCTCAGCCTTGAGCTGGACATACGCCTCTGCCGCAGCCTGCCACGCCGCATCCCTGCGGATTACCTTGTCCCGGTCTGTCAGCGCCGGTGGTGTATCTGTCTCGATACACCGCATGAACCCGTTCCAAGCCTCGTGAATCGCCTGCCAGCGTTCAGGGCAGGGCGTGACCTCCAGCAATAGCCCCTCGGCTCCGTCAAAGACGTACAGGTGACCTTTGGTCGCCTTGGAAACCATAAACTGATGCTCAAGCTGCCACCGGTAGTGCGCTGGGATTTCGCCTGTAGCTACCTGTTTCCAGAGCATCGAGTCTCGCCCCTTGTACGGGCATTTGATCTCGACGAGTAGATCACCCTCGAAGGTCAGGCCGTCCAGACTGGCCGAATAATCGCCCTCGACCAGAACCAGCGGCTGCATGACATGCCCGGTCAGTGCCTCGTAGGCGCTACGTGCCTGTGGCTCCAGCGCAGTACCCCGCGCCATCGCCGCATTCACCGCCTGTTGGCGTCGGCCAGTGCGTAACTCCCAGAGTTGAAAGGGTGTTTGCCAAGGCGACTCACCCATCACGATGGCCGTTTCCGACGCATTACGATATTTGGCACGATGCTCATGCCACTCAAGGCTACCCTGAACCAGTTTGACGATAGCGCTCATCATGCAGCCCTCCGCTTGGATTCCAGCGCCTTGATGACGCGATTGACCTCGGCCTTCTGGATTGACTCCAGTGATTCAAAGCCAAAGAAGGTGAGCAGCTGATCCGTGTTCGATCCGGTCTCAGCGATGAGTCGCTGAACAAAGCGCAACTGTGCGTCAGTCAGGCAATCCGAGCGAACAGACGAAGTTTGTTGCTCCCGGCTGGGCATGGGCGTGACCTTGGATGTCCGCTTGGGCTTCTGCTCCTCGTTAACTTGTGGGGGTTTTGGGGGGGCGTCACCTGCGTTTAGATCAGGTAAATCCTCACCCGCGTAGATGTTCAGGCCAAGGCCGTGCAGCGCAATCGCCTTGACGAGAGACCGCTGAATGCTCGTGTTGATGTCGAACGGAGTTGGCGCAAGGATGGGCCGGTTCTTGTGATCAAGCACCGGGTGAATCTGGCTCAACGTCACGCCTTGCACGGTCACCGCAACTTCAACGAAGTAGCCCAGCTCCGTATTCAGATACGGTAGCCCGTCAAAGCGCCGGACCTCCCAGTAGGCAGCCGGATCGGCCAGACGCAACTGCGCCACTGCAAACGGCCAGCTCAGGTACGAGAACTGTCCCTTCATCTCGACATACTTCGAGACGTCGATCTGGAACAGGGAACGGAAGGTGTTGGATTGGTCAGTCATGATGAATCTCCTTGGAAATACAAAAGATAGAAACGACAAAGCCCGACCGGCTGTCGCCTGATCGGGCTTTGTCTGAGGTGCTGGCGCGGGCCAGCGAGGGTGCTGCAGGTGCTAAGGCAGGGGATAACAACCCCCCTAAACCCCCAGAACCCACCTTATGGGGGTTGTGGGTGTAACCGTATGCCTAGTTTGTGAGCAGGGTAGCTAACTCCTTGTGGTGATATGTCTTATAGAAGACTGCCAACGGGCAGTGCACAGACTTATCCACAGAATCTGTGGATTGTCAGGCGGCCATCGGCATCGCCTCAGCCGGTGCGATCAGGCCTGCGTGCTCCAGCAGGTAGTCCGCGGCCTTCTGTGCCTGCGCAGCGGCGACGAACACAGCCCGCTTGTCGCGGTGTAGCACCTCCAGCCACGACGCAATGTAGCTGGCGTGCTGTAGCTTCCCATCGAGCCGGCAATGCGCCGACAGGAAGGCCGCCCCCATCTCGGCGATGAGTTCTTCCATCGCATAAGCTGACTCGCCGAAGCGCCGGCCAAGCTTGCGCCCGAGCCGGGTGGTCGCCCCCGTCCAATGGCAAAGCTCATGAAGGGCGGTGCTGTAGTAAGACGCCGCATCCGCGAAGCTGCTTTGGCTGGGCAGATAGATCAGATCATTGGGAGGTGAGTAGAACGCCTTGAATCCCTGAAGGCGAATCTCGGCACCGGAGTGCTGCATAATCTGCTCTGCCGTTGCCGACGCGTCCCAGTCCGCCTCAATAGCCGGTGCTTCCTGATAGGTCTCAGGCAATCCCTCGACCTGATTGACGTTGAAGACTGAGAACAGCTTGATGAGCGGGATAAACCGCTTCTCAGGCTCGCCCCCGTCGGCCAGCGTCTCACCGTCCGCCTTATCCATCATCTTCGCTTCGTAGTAGATGATCGTGGATGCGCGCTCGCCCTTACGGACATGGCCGCCCAGTGTTTGGGCCTGCTTGAAGGTCAGCCACTGGTTCGAGTCGTAGCCCCGGCAGTGCGCTTCCATGCCGAGCAGCACGTTGTTGATGCCGCGATAGGGGCGCTGTGATAGCGCATTGCGCGGGAATGGATCAGCCTCGCCAGACCACGGACGCACCCATGGTGCGGTGCCGGCCTCCAACTCGGTGATGATCTTGTCAGTGATGGTTTGATAGATGTCGTTCATTTTGATTCTCCAGAAATGAGCACACCCCGAACCGACAGAACTGACAGAAGTCAGCCTGCCGGAACAGGGTGGCATGGGTGCTTCGGATGGATACAACAGAGGATCGGTTACAAAGCCGAGTCAAGTTCGCCTGAAAGATGCCGTTAATGACTGACCTGCCGGATTTCCGGCGGTGAGATCACGAGGGACTTTCCATGAACGTCGGTGCAATCGGCTCGGGTTCAACCGAGATGTCACAAGTACAGACTGCAGATGCAGTACAGGTCGCTGTGCTGAAGAAAGCGATGGATATTGAGAAGCAATCGGCAGTGCAATTGCTGCAAGCCATCCCAAGCAATCCAGCCCACCTTGGCAACAACGTGGATGCCTTTGCCTAGGGATAGGACGGCCAATGCTGCTCACCATCATTGCCAGTGTTACAGCTAAGCTGAACCACGTCCTGTGGGCGCGATATACAAGCGCCGCTAGGAAGCGGGCAGAAGCCCGTCAGAAGCGACTGGGTCGCAACGTCGACCTATTCGTTTAACGCTACCTAAGTAGTCGCATACTGTATTTCAGGATCAGTCGCAGGCCATGACGGCCTGCTTCACCTGTTGCTGCAGAGAGAAATACCCAAGTCAATGACTTGTCGTTGCGCGTTACACGCTTAGACGGATTTTGCCCGGGTAGTAGTTGTCGCCATCGGCGTAGCCGATCAGCTTCTTGAGGCCGGATGTCGCAAGACTGGTGAGCAGTCCGGCCACGGTCGCGGCCATGACCCCACTGAATGTCCCCCAATGAATCATCAGGGTAATCAGAGAGACGGCTACGTCCAGCGCCAAGTCGTGCTTCAGCACGCGTAGCATCGTCCGTCGTGGCAGTTTCGCCAGTATCAGCGCGACACCAAGGAAGATCGTGAATCCCGTTGTGATCATGATCTTCCTCCGTTAGGCGTTTGGGCGGGAGGATTCCTCCCATGCTTCACGGACGTCTGACGCTGCCTCGGCAACGATGCCGGGCACAGTCTTGGCTGCCTCTATGGTTGTCCGCAGGAAGCGGAACGCCATAAGCGCGGTGCTCTTGATGAGGCGGGATTCGCCTTCGGCGTTGGCCGGGGTCAGGCGGACAGGTTGAACGATAGTTTTCATGGTGATACTCCTTTTGAAGGTACAACGAAAAAGCGGCACCGCTCCGTAAGGAGACGATGCCGCTAGGGGTGTGAGGTCAGAACAAGTCTGAGCCTCGACTGGGAATGAAGATTCGCGCTAGCGCGAAGCGCTGCGCTAAACCATTACGAAATCAGTGAACAACGTTCAGCCGGAAGTCGGCGAACAAAGAAATTTTGTACAGCTGGGGCTGTCAAGAGACTCCTTTTCCGGGATACGGAAAACGAATCCGAAGTGGGGTACGGCTTTTGGGGAAGGGGGGAGGGGATGGCGAGCGGGTAAGGTCGCTATATATAAATATATATATTTAGAAAATTTGCCTATAAAATGATAAATCAATAATTCAGATGACCGCTCTCGATCCATTACGGGACTACAGTTTTAGTCGTCGTTTGGCGACTTATTGTTTTCGCATCTGTGCTAAAACGGTAGTATATGCAGCATGGATTTCCCTTTTTGGTCCCTAAGTTCAAGTGCTAAATTTGCAGGCGATACAGTTCTGCGTTGGAGCAAAAACATGTTCGATCAGTTTAAAACGCAAGCGGCTTTCAGTCGGCTGAGCGAAGAAGAGGTTTATGCTCAAGTAATACGCGAAATCGAATGTGGAGTACGTAGAGATGGAATCTGGGCAAAGTCTATGGCCGATAGTCAAGGAGATTTGACGAAGGCCAAGGCGCTTTATATCAAACTACGTGTGCAATCAATTCGAGACGAGATTCATGTGGCAAATGCGTTTGCAAGTGCAGAGAACGAGCGCATAAAGAATGAAAGCGAAGAACTTGTTCGGCGTGCAGCGGCGGCCGAGGCGCAGCGTGAGGCACATACAGCCAATCAGGTTGCTCAACGTAAAGCGCAACTTGAAGAAAATTCTGCGAAATATCTCAATGGTTACGAGCAGCCGTTCATTTATAAGATATTAGGTAAGATATTTTCCGTGACGGCCCTTATTTTTGGATTTATTGCGCTTGGGCTTCTTGTTCAAGCTCCATTCGACAAAAATATAAGCGGGTTATATATTTTTCTGTTCTTGTCAGGCACTATTTTTTTTCTGTATGTGGCAGGCCTTTGCCTTCCAGAAAATGCCGTTGTCGTCTGTCCTGCATGCGGTTCGAAAAACAGGGTTCCAGCGTCCACGCTTATGAATTGTCACTGCGGTAAGTGTAAACATGAGTTCGAAATTCAAACTTAGGCTTCAACAACTGCGTGATTGGCTTTGAGTCGGCCTAACGGCAGCTTTTTTAGTAAGGCAGTTATTCTGATGGCTGCATTATTGATTGGCTAATTTTCGCTTCCGGCCGGCAATTTCTCCAGTTATTCACCTGAATGGCGGCTGGCACTTAGATTGCAGGTATTGGCCAAAAATGCCTGAGCGGGTATGTCGAGTGCAAAACAGCCTTTACACAATCTCACAGTGCCACTCCTGAACCACGCTGTAGTAGCCTTCTGGTTCCTTCATCCGCTCGAAGCCACGTAGGACCATCGCTTGTGGCGCAATACCGGTTAGCACTGGCTCGTACAGTGGTGGCAACAATCGAGCTGATGTCACGCTGGTCGAAACAAGTTCAGCAACCTTGTAGGAGAGTTCTTTGCATTGGCCCGTTACGGTCCGCAAGTCGCCAACGTAGGCGGGGCCGCTCATGACCTCTACCGGCTTTAGTCGCCGCCCGCCTCGTCGCATCAAATAGACCTTGAAGATCATGCTTGTGAACCTACTAGATACTGTATAGAATTACAGTTACTTTATCAGTAATGAGGTGCGCCATGAACAAGCAGATACAAGAAATGAAAGACGTCGCAGCCGGCATCGTGAATGGCCTCCTAGCTTCCGCAGCCAAGGCTGATGTTAGTTTCAAACGGACCATTCCGTTCAGCGCGGGGAAGTGCAACGAAATGCTTGTCTTTGGCAATGTTCACCCTGATTTCAACGACGGCTACTGCATCGCTGTACTGAACCCGAAGCAGGCTTTGCAAGAGCAACTGCAGCCAGCGGTTGCCTACAGCCCGGCCATCCTCAAGGAACTGGTGGCCGGTCATTGCGAGGCGATGGTTCAGGTACAGATCGTTGCGAACCGAGCATCCGTAGAAAGCAGCTACCACGCTCACCAGAGGTGACATTCCATGTGCGGGCGCTATGAACTGAAGGCAAGCGCGAAGGAGCTGGTCAAGCACTTTCAGCTTCTTCGTCTCGCGCTGGGTGATGTACCCCAATCGGATGAGATACGCCCGACCGATTCTGTACTGATGCTAACTGGTGGTGCGGACGGCTATGCCGGTAGCCTTGCCAAGTGGGGGCTGGTCGGTAGTTTCCTTGATCAAGCGCCACGTAGCCCACTCATTAACCTTCGCAGTGAGGAACTTGAGGCCAAGCCGTTCTACGGCAGGCTCCTAAAGCGGCAACGCTGCCTAATACCGGCCACGGCCTTCTTTGAGTGGCAATCCGTCTACGGGGGCGGGAAGCAGAAAATGCGGATCAGCGATGCCAAGGGCAAGCCACTGATGCTGGCCGGGGTGTTTGACCACCATAGAGTTGCTGGTACGACCTGCGCGATCTTGACCATGGCCGCCAACGACACCGTTGCACCGATTCATGACCGGATGCCGGTCATTCTGGGGAGCGAGGAGGGTGCTGTCTGGCTGGGTGATCACGCGGAATTTCCATCGGATGAGTTCTCGGAGATCGTTCAGGCGTCAGCGCAGCGCTCGTTATCGGTATCCCCCGTGGTCGAGCCTGAAGTCTCTCCGCAGCTCTCCTTTGGTTTTGCCTAAAAAATGTGCAACCTGACCTCGCGCCAAGAGAAATTCGTCGACCACTACGCGCTGTGTGGCAACGCTGCTGAGGCTGCTAGGCTTGCCGGGTATAGCGAGAAGACTGCGAGGGTGATTGGCCCTGAAAACCTGTCGAAACCTGCCGTAAAAGAGGCTTTGCAGGCCCGTCAGCAGGCTTATCAGGCTGAGCTAGGGCTGACCAAGGATGCCGTGATTTCAAGCATTCTGGAGGCCATCCAGATGGGCAGGGAGCAGAAAAACCCAGCCGTTATGATCCAAGGCTGTGTCCAGCTTGCCAAGATGCTGGGCTTCTATGAGCCAGAGCAGGTTAGCGTGTCTGTGGGTGTCGAGGGGGCGTACTTGAAGGCCAAATATGCAGCCATGTCAGACGAGGAGCTAGTAGCGATTATTGGCAATCCGAGATGATAACGGCGACGCCGTTGTGGTCACTCATGGATTCGCCTTCCCATGGGGCCACTATCGTTTCAGCTGCGCCCGAAATGCAAATGTGATCAATGTTTGCTCGGGACAGGTTGAAATCCTTCCTCATGTCCTGTGAAGTAACGCAGCGAAGCGAGGCAGCTTCCAATGCTCTTGCCAATAGCTGGTCAGATTCGGCCTCCGAGTACCAATCTGTGCCATCGAGGTTTTGATTGAAATCACCAGCTACGCAGAGCAGGTGATCTGGGAACTGCGTTCGCAATTCCAGCCAGTCCGTGCCTTGTGCCTTGATCGCCTTCTGATGTTCTTTCCACCTTGTCGACGTTCCGCGTGGCCCTTTGTCGTTGGCGTAGGTAATGATCGTTCCATAGACGATCATGGGGCCGAGCGGGGTGATCGTTTCAGCGCAAACCGCCATTTCTGAATCAAACGTCGGAATGGTACGTGTTATACCCCAACGGCTCCAGATGGTTGAGAACGACTCGCCAAGTTGATGATCTTTGCTAGGGAGAGATGCGACGGAAACATATCCGGCCTCTGGGTATTGATTAGAGGTCGGAATGATTACGGCATTGGTCTCGGTCAGTACCCAGATATCGGCATTGATTTCTCGCAGCTTCGCTTGGATATTGGCGTTTCGCTGCCAGCCGTTGCGCTTCGGGCGCTTAAGATTCCAAGTTGCAACACGGATCGAAGTCATTATGGCGTCACTATGAAATTTGCATGTGGCGTGCATCATACGGCAGAAGTGCTATGGCAGCGTATTGCTGGCACAGCCAGCCAACCAAAGCGGGACAAACTTCTAATCAAAATAATATAGGAGATTGTCCGTTTTTGATTTTGTCCTCCACATTCGTTCTGTGTCTTCTATGGGTCATGACTTGGGCATTTCCAGCTTTCTCCTCGGCTTGCCATCGGGTAAAGTTCGGTGCATCCGGTCAATAGCACCCAACACAACGACAAGAAGCCCCATGGCAATCAAGAAATCTGAGCTTTACTCCTCCCTCTGGAAATCCTGTGACGAACTGCGCGGAGGGATGGATGCCTCGCAGTACAAGGATTACGTCCTTATCCTTCTGTTCGTCAAATACGTATCCGACAAGTATGCCGGTGACCCCAATGCACTGATCGACGTGCCCGCAGGCGGCGGTTTTGCTGACATGGTCGCGGCCAAGGGCAGCAAGGAGATCGGTGACACGATCAACAAGATTATCGGCAGGCTTGCTGATGCCAACGACAGCCTGAAGGGGGCAATCAACGTCGCTGACTTCAACGACGAAGAAAAGCTCGGTAAGGCCGATGCCATGGTGCAACGGCTGACCAAGTTGGTTGCCATCTTCGAGGGGCTGGATTTTGGCAGCAACCGTGCAGAGGGCGATGATCTGCTGGGCGATGCCTACGAATACCTGATGCGCCACTTCGCCACTGAGTCCGGCAAGAGCAAGGGGCAGTTCTACACCCCGGCGGAAGTTTCCCGCGTCATGTCTATGGTCATTGATCTTGGGAAGGCGAACAGCCCCAACCAGAGCATTTACGACCCGACCTGTGGTTCCGGTTCTCTGTTGCTCAAAGCACACGATGAAGCCAAGAGTCGAACTGGGCTGGACTTGGCGCTGTACGGGCAGGAGATGGACAACGCCACCTCGGCGCTGGCACGGATGAACATGGTGCTGCACGACTGCCCGACGGCAGAAATCTGGCAGGACAACACACTGTCTCATCCACATTTCAAAAATGCCGATGGCGGAATCAAGACTTTTGACTTCGTGGTTGCCAATCCCCCGTTCTCGGTGAAGTCATGGACAACGGGTTTTGATCCGGCCAACGACCTATATGGTCGCTTTGAGTACGGCACACCACCGGAAAAGAATGGTGACTACGCCTTTCTTCTTCACATGCTCTCGAGCCTCAAGAGCACCGGCAAGGCGGCGGTGATTCTTCCGCACGGGGTGCTATTCCGTGGTGGGGCCGAGGCCAGCATTCGCACCCGAATTATCGAGCAGGGGTTTATAAAGGGCATCATCGGCCTGCCTGCCAACCTCTTTTACGGCACTGGCATCCCCGCCTGCATTCTGGTGCTGGACAAGGAAGGTGCTGCTGGGCGCAAGGGCATCTTCATGGTCGATGCCAGCAAGGGCTTCATCAAGGACGGCAACAAAAACCGGCTTCGTGCGCAGGACATCCACAAGATCGTCGATACCTTCACCCGACAGTTGGAAACGCCGAAGTATTCACGCATGGTGCCGCTGGCTGAAATCGACACCAACGACTTCAACCTGAACCTGCCGCGCTACATCGACAGCACCGAACCAGAAGACTTGCAGGACATCGAGGCACACCTCAAGGGTGGCATCCCCAAAGTGGATATTGATGGTCTTGCCGTTTACTGGAAGGTCTTGCCTAACGTCCGTGAAGAACTTTTCGCAGATGATGCTCGCCCCCGCTACTGCCAACCCAAGGTCGAAGCCAGTCAAGTCAAAGCTGCCATTTTTGGTCATCCTGAATTCACTGCCTTCAATCAGCAAGTCAGTGCGCTGTTTGCCTTCTGGCAAGTGACCAATACCCCCTTGCTTACTGGTATCAAACAGGGTGACCGCCCCAAAGTGTTGATTGAGACTCTCTCTGAAAGCTTGCTGGTGTCCTTTCGCAGTGCGGATGCTATCGCCTCGCTGATCGACCCATATGGTGTTTATCAGCACCTGATGGACTACTGGGCGGAAATCATGCAGGACGACGCATGGATGATCGCCAGCGACGGCTGGAATGCTCTACAGGACGGTAAGCCCAACACCGACCTGATCCCGCCCGCGCTAATCATCGTCCGCTATTTCGCCGCTGAACAATCCGCCATCGAGCTGCGCGAAGCTGAGCGTGATGCTATCAGTCGCCAAATGGAAGAGATGGACGAGGAACATGGTTGCGATGATGGCCTGCTGGCTGATGCCAAGAACGACAAGGGAAAACTCACCAAGGTCAGCGTCAAGGCAAAGCTAGCTGAGATCAAGCACAACAAGGATGCCGCCGACGAGCGCAAGTTGCTCGACGCCTACGCCGACCTGATCGACCAAGAAGCCGCCGCCAGCAAGGCGGTGAAGGACGCGCAAAAGGCCCTCGAAACCAAGGTCGCCGCCCGATACGCCCAGCTCAACGAGGCCGAGATCAAGACGCTGGTGGTAGAAGACAAATGGCTGGCCGCACTGGCCGCCAGCGTGCAGGGCGAACTGGATCGCGTCAGTCAGGCACTGACCGGCCGAATCCGGCAACTGGCCGAACGCTATGCGACGCCGCTGCCCCGGTTGGCGGCAGAAGTCGAGACATTGGCCGCCCGTGTCGATGAACACCTGAAGAAGATGGGGTTCATATGGTAGTGATCACGGCACGCGGCAAGGCTCGCGGTTGCAGCGCCCGCCACAACTTGCAAAAACATGGGAGCAGCGCCGCTTTCGCGCCGGCGCTCACCTTTGGCGGAAGGGCACAGCGATGAGCGCAATTCCGGCAGGCTACAAGCAATCCGAAGTGGGGGTAATTCCCGACGATTGGGACGTCAAGGCAATCGGAGATGGCATCGACCTACTGACGGGATTTCCATTTCCTAGCTCGGGATATTCAGCTTCGGGCGTCCGCCTGCTTCGGGGCTCAAACGTCAAGCGCGGACAAACCGATTGGGCAGAAGAGATCACCCAATACTGGCCTGCGATAACGCAAGATATTGCCCGCTACGAGTTGCGAGAGGGAGATCTTGTGATCGCGATGGATGGCTCACTCGTGGGCCGTAGCTCGGCAAAGTTGGCGGAAAACGACATGCCGGCCTTGCTTTTGCAGCGGGTAGCTCGAATACGATCAACAAAAAAGCTTGATACCGGCTATTTGGCAGCATTTGTCGGCAGTGACTGGTTCGTCAAGCATGCTGATTCTGTTAAGACAGTAACCGCTATTCCGCACATCAGCCCTGCTGACATTGCCAGCTTCGCGATACCGGTTCCGCCAACCATAGACGAACAACGCGCCATCTCTGCAGCGCTGTCGGATGTAGATGCCCTGCTGGAAAAGCTCGACCAGCTCATCGCCAAGAAGCGCGACCTCAAACAGGCCGCCATGCAGCAACTCCTCACCGGCCAAATCCGCCTGCCGGGGTTCAGCGGGGCGTGGGAGGTGAAGCGGTTGGGGGATGTGTTGCGCGTTCGTCATGGCAAGAGTCAGCACAATGTTGTGACTCAGGATGGACAGTATCCAATTCTTGCGACAGGTGGAGAGATTGGCCGAAGTAACACGTTTTTATACGACAAGCCGTCAGTGTTGATCGGTCGCAAAGGAACAATTGATAAGCCGCAATTTCGCGATGAGCCTTTCTGGACAGTCGATACTCTTTTCTACACTGAAATAGCTGGTGCCAACTCCCCGAAGTTTCTTTTCTACATGTTCAACATGATCGACTGGCGAAGTTATAACGAGGCATCTGGTGTGCCGAGCCTTAATGCTACGACTATTGAAAATATCGACGTCAAAGTGCCATTGTCAGAAGAACAAACCGCCATCGCCACCGTCCTTTCTGACATGGACGCCGAACTCACCGCCCTCGAAGCACGCCGCGACAAGACCCGCGCCCTCAAGCAGGGGATGATGCAGGAACTGCTGACGGGAAGGATTCGGCTGGTATGAACGGTATGGCGCAGGCATCTTCTCACTACATCGGCTGGGATGTCGGCGGCTGGAACTGCGACAAGAACGCCAAGAGCCGTGACGCTTTGGTGATTCTTGATGCCGGGCTGAATATCGTCGGCAAGCCGTGGCGGGGCAATTTGCGTGTCGCCATCAACGAAGCCAGTGACAGCGCCGACTGGATCAATCGCCTGTTTTCGCTGTGCAGTACCGTCCCGCCAAGCCAGCCCAAGATCACCTTGGCGATCGACACCCCGCTGGGCTTCTCTGATGTGTTCGTCCGTCTGGTGACGCAGCGACATCACGCGGGTGAGGTGGGGCGTTCAGACACGAACCAGTATTTGTTTCGGCAGACCGAGCTGTTTCTGTTCAAGCATGGCCTGACGCCCCTGTCTGCCATCAAGGACATGATCGGCAGTCAGGCCACCAAGGGCGTGCACGTCCTCGCTAAATTCGCGCCGCAAACGCTGCGCTGTGGCGCTTGGTCGGATGGCAGCCAGCTTGCCGCTATCGAAGCCTATCCGTCTGCCTGCAAGGCTTCAGCGACGATTACCAGCCTGCAGAAGCCGTTCGGCAAGCTCGCCCACGACGACCTCGACGATGCGCTGACCTGTGCGTTGGTGGCGTACCTGTTCGAAGAAAAACCGGACAGGCTGATCCAGCCGGGGCCGTCGATGCCGGTGTCGGAAGGGTGGATTTGGGTGCCGAAGGATGGTTTGCAGCCTAACCTTGGAATCACGGAATCAAGAACATGAAGAACTACTACCGCGTGATGCTGGGCAGGCAGAGCGTCCATGCCGCCACCTGCCTTGCTGGCAACTTTATTGGCGCCCACTACGGAATACTGCAAGACCTGAAGCCAGACCTTCAGGACGACTGGCGTGAATTCAACAAGAAATTCATCCCGATTTATCTTTCGACCCATCCTGAAAAGACCAAGATCGGCGCCGGATTGGCCTGCGGTTCCCTTTGGACGGTATCCAAGGGAATTGCCAAGGGTGACATCGTTCTTTGCCCTGACGGCACCGGCAAATATTTGGTCGGCGAGGTCACTGGCGACTACTACTACACGGCGGATGCCATCCTCCCTCACCGTCGCCCGATAACGTGGCGGGATATTGCAATTAGCCGCGCAGATATGAGCGACGCCTTGAGGAAGTCGACTGGTTCCATCGGCACAGTTGCGAATGTCTCAAGCTATGCGGAAGAAATCGAGGAACTGATCGGTCCAGACCCAAAGCCCAAGATTTTCTCGAACGATGAAACGGTTGAGGATGCCTCCGCATTCGCACTGGAGCGGCACCTTGAGGACTTCCTTGTCCAGAACTGGGTGCAAACCGAACTAGGCAAGGACTACGACATCTACGAGGAAGAAGGAGAGAAGGTAGGGCAGCAGTACCCGACCGACACCGGCCCCATGGACATCCTAGCGATCAAGAAGGACAAGTCGGAGCTTCTGGTGGTTGAGCTGAAGAAGGGGCGAGCTAGTGATGCCGTGGTGGGGCAGACGCTGCGTTACATGGGGTTTGCCGCTCAGGAGTTGGCAGAACCGTATCAGAAGGTGCGTGGCGTGATCATTGCGCTGGAGGACGATCAACGCATACGCCGGGCGTTAGCGGTGTCGCCGAACATTGATTTCTTCCGCTACCAAATCAGCTTCAAGCTGATTAAGGTGTGACATGACCACCGTCGGCCAGATCGAAAAGAAAACTCAAGCCCGCGTCGTCGCGCTATTCCGGGAACGGCTGTGCTACGACTACCTCGGCGACAAAACCGACCTCAATAACCACAATCTTGAACTGACATTGTTGCGCGGCTGGCTGACCAAGCGCGGCGTCAGCGACACACTGATCAACCGGACGCTCCATGAACTGAACAAGGTGTCTACGGACACCAGCAAGAGCATTTACGACCGCAACAAGGAAGTCTATGACCTGCTCCGCTACGGGGTGAAGGTGCAGCCGGGGGCGGGAGAAAACCGTGTCACCGTCTGGCTGATTGACTGGAAGCACCCGGAGAACAATCACTTCGGCGTTGCTGAAGAGGTGACCGTCAAGGGCGCAGATTTGGGCAATGCGGCCAAAGCGAATACCAAGCGCCCGGATGTGGTGATCTACATCAACGGCATCGCACTCGGCGTGCTCGAACTGAAGCGCTCCACCGTGTCGGTGGCCGAGGGCATCCGGCAGAATCTGGATAACCAGAAGAAGGAGTTCATTCAGCCGTTCTTCTCGACGATGCAGTGGGTCATGGCCGGAAATGATACAGAGGGACTGCGTTACGGCACGATTCAGACGCCTGAAAAGTATTACTTGAGCTGGGTCGAGGATGCCGGCCCTTACGTCACAGAACCAAATCTGCTGGATCGTCACTTGCTGCAAATATGTCGGAAGCCCCGGCTGCTAGAGTTGATCCACGACTTCGTTGTGTTTGATGCCGGTACTAAGAAGCTTTGCCGCCAGAACCAGTATTTCGGGGTGAAGGCTGCGCAGGAGTTCATCAGCCGCCGCGAGGGCGGCATTATCTGGCATACGCAAGGCAGCGGTAAATCGCTGACCATGGTCTGGCTTGCGAAGTGGATACGCGAAAACCGCGAAGGTGCGCGGGTACTGATCATTACTGATCGTACCGAATTGGACGAGCAGATCGAGAAGGTCTTTTTCGGTGTTCATGAGCAGATTTACCGTACTACCAGCGGCGATGACCTGATCGAAAAGCTGAACGGCAACGAGGAATCGCTGCTGTGTTCGCTGGTACATAAGTTTGGCCGTCAGGGCGAGGATGCCGGCGACGAAGGAACCAAGGCGTTTATCGAGGCCATCAAGAAACTGCCAGCGGACTTCAAGGCAAAGGGTGATATCCACGTTTTCGTCGATGAATGCCATCGTACTCAGAGTGGTGACCTGCACAAGGCGATGAAGGCACTGCTGCCGAATGCGATTTTTATAGGCTTCACTGGCACGCCGCTGCTGAAGGCTGACAAGCAGAAAAGTATTGAGGTGTTTGGCCGCTACATTCATACCTACAAGTTCGACCAAGCTGTGCGTGAGGGTGTTGTGCTGGATTTGCGCTATGAAGCGCGGGACATCGACCAGACGCTGACCAATCGGGACAAGATCGACCAGTGGTTCGAGGCCAAGACAAAAGGGCTGAATGACCTTGCCAAGGCCCAGCTCAAGCAGAAGTGGGGAACCATGCAACGGGTGCTGTCCAGCAAGGACAGGCTAGAGAAGATCGTTGCCGACATCCTGATGGACATGAGCACCAAGCCGCGCCTAATGGATGGGCATGGCAATGCCATGTTGGTGGCTGGCAGCATCTACGAGGCGTGCAAGTTCTACGAGCTGTTTGCCAAGAGCGAACTGAAGGGCAAGTGCGCCATCGTCACCAGCTACGCCCCCAGCATTGCCGACACCAAGGGCGAGACAACCGGTGCCGGCGAAACGGACAACCTAACCAAATACGGGGTGTATGCCCAGATGCTGGCCGACTGGTTTAATGAGTCGGCTGAGAAGGCCATCAACAAGGCCGAGAAGTTTGAGCAGGAGGTGAAGAAGAAATTTGTCGACGAGCCGGGGCAGATGAAGCTGCTGATTGTGGTCGATAAGCTTCTGACGGGCTTCGATGCGCCTTCGGCCACCTACCTCTACATAGACAAGCAGATGCGCGACCACGGTCTGTTTCAAGCTATCTGCCGCGTCAATCGTCTGGATGGCGACGATAAGGAATACGGCTACATCATCGACTACAAGGACTTGTTCAAGAGTCTGGAAGGGGCTGTCGGCGATTACACCAGCGGCGCACTGGACGGCTATGACAAGGACGATGTGAAGGGCCTGCTTGAGAACCGGCTGGACAAGGCGCGAGAGGACTTGGAGGATGCTCGTGAGGCGGTCAGGGCGCTGTGCGAACCAGTAGCAGCGCCACGTGACTCTACAGCTTACCTGCATTATTTCTGCGCCATGGAGTCTGGCAACGCCGAGCAGCTCAAGGATAACGAGCCGAAGCGGCTGAAGCTCTACAAGTTTGTGGCGTCATTGATCCGTGCCTATGCCGGTATCGCCAGCGAACTGGCCGAAGCGGGATACAAGCCTGACGAGATCGAGACGATCAAGGCCGAGGTGGATCACTTTAGCAAGGTGCGCGACGAGGTGAAGCTCGCCAGCGGCGACTACATCGACCTCAAGGCTTACGAGCCGGCCATGCGGCACCTGATCGACACCTACATCCGTGCCGAGGAGAGCGAGAAGATTTCAGCATTCGATGATATGAGCCTGATTCAGCTGATCGTCGAGCGTGGCCCAGATGAGGCGGCGGCGAAGGTTAAGGGGGTGATGAAGACCGATGAGGCGGTGGCCGAAACTATTGAGAATAACGTCCGTAAGCTGATCATCAATGAGTCGCCAGTTGATCCTGCCTACTACGACAAGATGTCGAAGCTGCTGGATGCGCTGATTGATTTGCGCCGCAAAGGAGTCGACGACTACAAGGCTTATCTGGAAAAAATCGCCGACCTTGCTAAGCAGGTCATTCAGCCGGGCGGGACTCTGGGCGGCTACCCACCTCCAATCAAGACGGCAGCGCAGCGGGCCCTGTACAACAACTTGGGAAATGATGAAGGTCTAGCGCTTGAGTTGGATGCGAGGATCAAGGGTAGCCTGCAGGATGGCTGGAAAAGCAACACCATGAAAACCAAAATGGTACGAATTGCCATTAAAGCGGTTCTCGAGGAGGACGCGCTAACCGACCAGATATTGGAATTGGCAAAGCACCAGAATGACTACTGAGATTCACCACCTGACCGTCGGTGGCGTCAGGGTCGAGGTCATTCGCAAGGACATCAAGAATCTGCATCTCGGGGTGTATCCCCCGAACGGTCGTGTCCGCGTGGCAGCGCCACTGGTTGTAAGCAATGAGGCTGTGAGGCTGGCCGTGATCGACAAGCTTGGCTGGATTAAGCGGCAGAAGGCCAAGTTCGCCAAGCAGCCTCGTCAGTCACAGCGCGAGATGGTCAACGGCGAAAGCCATTACTTTCTCGGGAAGCGTTATCGGCTGCGCGTGCATGAGGAGAATACGCCTCCGAGAGCCGCCATTCGTGGCATTGCTACCCTCGATCTGTTTGTGCGCCCCGGTTCAGATGCTGAGCAACGTGAAGCGGTATTGCTGCGCTGGCATCGCGAACAGCTACGAGCCTTGATTCCGGCGCTGCTGGAGAAGTGGCAGCCAGTGCTGGGTGTGCAAGTGGCGCACTGGGGCATCAAGAAGATGAAGACCAAGTGGGGCAGTTGCAGTAGCAATGCAGGCCGTATCTGGGTCAACCTTGAACTGGCCAAGAAGCCGGAGCACTGTCTGGAGTACATCGTTGTTCACGAAATGATGCACCTGCTGGTGCGCCACCACGACGATCAGTTCGTCGCCCAGATGAATCGGGTGATGCCGCAATGGCAGCTTTACCGGGCGGAACTGAACGATGCGCCGCTTGGGCATGAGGATTGGTGATGTCTGTAGCTCAATAGGTGATGCCTTGGGTAGGCGTCGATCATTTGATCCTGCCATGGTTTTGTTTTCCTGACAGAAATGACAGTTGCTGCTTTCTTTTATTTCTATGAGTGAACACCAATACAACCTCCATGTAATCCACGTATAGCTTAATAGAAGTCCGCTCCGCCCGTCATTTCTGTCAGGCTAAGGCCAGACATTGTGATGCGCTTGAGGTTTTCTATTGCGGAACATTTGCCTTCCGCAATAAACACTATTTTCCGCATATCTATTTGGGAGCACCAATTCACCGAGTGCATAGGCCTTTCGCGAAGGTCCGCTGGTGTACGCATAGCGTCGGCAAAAAGAATGGTTCCGTCTTCTACCAGATATGGCTGAAAAATCATGGAATCAAAAACAATCCCACCGACGACTTCGCGCCGCCTGCTTCGTCTGAAGGAGGTGCAGCATCAGGTAGGTCTTGGCAGGAGTGCAATTTACGACAAGATGAAAAATGGCGACTTCCCAGCATCCGTGAGTCTGGGCGGTCGAGCCGTGGCTTGGGCTTCAGATGCGATTGATGCGTGGGTTGATGAACGTATCGCCAATAGCAGCCAGACCGGGAAGGGTTGCTGATATGAGCACCTCATATCAAGGTCCAATCGTTCGCTACAACGAGGTTGCTCATCCCACGCGCGTGCTAGTTAAACATGTCGAGATTAATGAAGACGGCTCAGTCAGCAAGGGCCGTGGAGGACAGATTCCGGCTGGATGTACTGTGAGCACGAAGACGGCGCCTCTCGGTCAATATGTTCACGATGCGTTCTATTGTGGAACTAGCAAGTACATTCTTCCCGCAAACTGTGAACTGGGCGACGCTACACCGATTACATCGAAGGATTTCCCAATCGACGGTGGTGTTGATCGCACGAGCCAGACTCTGAAGTACGTTACAGGGCCAGCGGTTTTGACCTTTGACCACGACCCGCATCCGCGTTCGCCGTTGGTTCTGTCTGGACCCGACGCATTGCACAAGTTGTTGAGTGACCTTCTGCCTACAGTGTTTGCGATGGCAGCGTATGGGGGGTATGACAGTTCTGGTTCATATATCTATGACACCGATGGAAATCAGGTCAGTGGGCGCCGAGGGTTTCACGTGGCCTTTGCAGTTTGTGATGCTACCTGCATTCGCGAAGCGGCAGTACGCCTCTTTAAGCTGCTCTGGCTGGCTGATTTTGGCTATATCGCGGTTACTCGCGATGGCAAGGCCATCCCGAGAACAGTGTTTGATATGAAGGTAGTTGAGCCGCAGCAACCTCTCTTTGCCGGTGGTGCTCATTGCGTCAATGCGGTGCAGCGCCGGCCCGACCCCATCTGGCAGAACGGTGGCTATCTCAATCTCGCCGAAGTCCCTCATCTGTCTCATGCCGAGGAGCGTGAATACTTGCGCAAGCTCGAAGCAGCGAAGGCCGAAGCCAAGCCCGAGTGCGATCTGGCGAAGTGTGAATACACTCGCCAATCTGTTGAAAAACTGGTGCACTCGGGCGGGATCCCCGTTGGGCAAGCGAAGCAAATCGTCGCTTCTCGAATGGGAGGAACCCTCGTCGGTAACGACAGAGTTAACTTCGATGCGTTTGGATGGGTATCTGTGGCAGAGGTATTGCGTGACCCCAAGCGGTACGATAACGCTACCCTTGCCGATCCGATTGATGGTGATGTGTGTGGGAAAGCGATTTTTTTCGCAAACGCGGAAAGTGGCATTCCGCTGATTTATAGCCATGCCCACGGCGGTGGCAAGTTCTTTCTTAAACACGATCTGTCCTCGTTGTTGTCGTGGGTTGCGGCGACGAGCCGTGACGAAGTGCTTGACCAGTGGCTAAACGATCTTCCGGGTGCGGCATTGCGCAAGGATGAGCACGAGCGCTATCTGGCTGCAGTAAAGGACAAAACGGGGATCAGCATCACCGTTCTGCGCGCTGCGGCTAAGGACGCAAGTCGCATGGCTGCCGCCGTGGCGAATGCGTCCCTGACCGAGGACCCCGGCCTGTTTCTCGCCAAGCGCCTTCTTGACCAACACTACCAAGGTGGCGCGAACCTGCTGGCACTTGAAAGCGGCTATTTCTGGCACTACACGGGAACGCACTGGGAGCAGATTAAGGAGACGGTGCTGGAGGGTCTGCTTCAGAATCTGGCGACTGAACTCTGGGATCAGATACTCAAGATGTGGGACGTTTTCGGCAAGAAGCCCTCGACGCTTGCCGCCTTGCTATCGAGTGCGGTGACGTGCTTGCAGAATTTGGTAGTCGTTCCCGGCGACCCGTTGCGCCTGAACAGCACCCGTCCCTCGGTCATCAACTGCAGCAATGGTGAAGTCTGGTTGTTGAAAGAGGGGGCGGAGCTGCGCGCACATAGTCCCAATAGTTATCTGACGTCTTGTTCGACAATTGAATACGATCCGTCTGCAAAGGCGCCAACGTTTGAAATTGCCATTCGTGGCATCCTGTCCTTTCCCGGTGGTGATCCGATGCCCGATCAGGACGAGATGGTTCGTCATGTCGAAGAGTTGATGGGCTATACGATTCAAACGCGTCGCAATCTGAAAATGTTCGTGCTGATAGTTGGTCCGGGCGACAACGGCAAAACGAAGCTCGTTAAGCTGCTGACCCTCATCATGGGTATGGATGCCATTGCGTTTGATCGCTTGGCAGGGGTCGATGAGTCTGGAAACCGATTTGCGGCTGGTCGCCTCGTCGGCAAGTTGGCTCTGGTCGATGATGACGTTGACTTTGAGTACCTGTTGCCCGACGGCCTCTTGAAGAAGATTGCAGAGGAAAAACCGCTGACTGCTGAAGGTAAGTTTAAAGACCACTTTTCGTTTGTCGCGCAAATTGTTCCGTGGCTTCTGGGCAACTCGTGGCCACGGTCGCGCGATCTGACGCGGGGAATGCAGACTCGAGCCAACGTTCTGCATTTGCCGCGAAGTTTTCTGAGACCGTCAGAGTGTGGGGAGAACCACCCCGATCGCCAGCGTCCGGGGCTTTGGGATAACGTTTATGGGCATGAGATGTCCGGGGTGCTGAATCGCCTCATCGCGGGTTACTACCGCGTTGCCGAGCGCGACGGGTTTCAGCCCCCGAAGTCGGCCCAGAAGGCATTCGATATGTGGATTGCCGACGCGAACGTAGTCGCTCGTTTTGTGGCTGAAGCGTGCCAACCGATTGACCCGGGCAAGTCTGGATTTACGACGACTGAAGGCTACGAGGCATTCATCTGCTGGTGTGACCAGAATGGTGTTCAGCAGAAACATCGCCCTCAGGCGAACCAGTTTAAGAAACGCCTCGAGGACCTTGGCATCAAGGTCAGCCACACCGAGAAGGGAACCGGAGTTTTTGGCTATGGCCTTATGAAAGAATGGCGAGTGATTCGTCCGCATCAAGCGAATGCTTCAGGCAGATCGTTGCGAACTGTTGGTTAAACGTCTTGCAGGTAATCGAAGTCGCATTCGGGGAAGTGCTCCGTCAAGGCTTTGATTACCTTGTACTTGGTAAGGTGGTTTTTTTCGATTAACCAGCAGGCAATTGAGAGTGGGTGCCAATAGGAGGGTTTTCCACGGCCGCGCCCACCTTGTGAGGCCCTAGCACGTAGCAAGCCATATTTCTGGGCACTCCGCATGCGGTCACTCCACCAGCGAGTATTCTGCTCGGGGTCAGGCATGACTTCAAATGCAGCCATAATCTTTGTTGACGGCGCTGCATCGGCGTTGCTTGTTCCACACATGGGGCGCTTTTTGCCAAGTACATTCAGGAAACCATCGGCGAGAGGGAAGTCACTGATCTGATTCTCGCCACGGGTAGTCTCATACCAGTCACAGAAATCTCCGGGGGTACAGGGGAAATCAAGTTCGCGGTGCTTAACGCGGGCGTCGCGGAGAGCAATTCGCTGCGGTGCAGTAAGGGTTGGATCGTCTACCGAAAGTCTTATTCGGACACCATTAGTGTCAACGTTGTAGATGCCGTAGCCGCCCGGTTCAATCCCGGTCAGTTCGAGAAACTCAATGATTCCGAAACTATCCATTCTGGCAATTTCGGCCGCACGTACTTCTGATGTTGGGGCCTGTGCCGTTAAGATATTTTGAAGGTGGTTGGTGATTTCTCGCATGGTTATGGTGTTTCCGATTGATCGTCTGCACTCAGATGGGGATTGTCGCCGGCGGGTGCTGTGACGATTTGATCCAGTTTATTGCCTAAATGCTTCCATGCGGCTTTCATTTCAACTTCGTAGCTGTGCCGCTGATAGGTACGTTTCACTCTATCCTGTTCAGTGTGATTCAGACAGCGTTCAGCGACCTCAGGCAATATGCCAGACGCAACCATCAGCGTGGCGCCGGTTCGTCGAAGATCATGTGGCGTCCATTTTCCGCGCGGGAGTATCAGACTTTCTGCGATTTCGACTTTGGCCCGGCGCGACATTGGCGCTTTGCCAACCCGCTGACGATCACCGATCTGCTTTGTGATCGTCTTTAGGCAAACGGCATTTTCCCCACTCCGATTTGGATAAACCCACGGCACTGGCGGTGCATCGGCTTTCTTTTTGATCCGTTTTTTCTGAGCAGCCTTTGCAAGGTCCGCAAGAAGTTGAAACTGAGTTTGTGCGAAGTTTGATAGGTATATCGTGTGAATCTTGCCATTCTTACTGTTGTCTGCGGGAATCATCCATTGGCATTTGTCTAGATCAATATGCTCCCACCGCGCTTGTAGCAATTCGCCAATTCGGCAGCAAGTCGACAAGCAAATCCAGATTGCCGCCTCAGTTGATGGGAGTAATTTTGCAGAGGGAATTTGATCAGCTAGAAGTTTTATTTCTTCTTCAGAGAGGAATCGGTCTCGCTCGACATCTTTGCCGCCAATCTTGGCTTTTCGAATACTGGCACTAGGATCAGCATCGACGATGTCACGGTCAACGGCAAATCTGAACATCTGGCGGATCAACGAAAAAATCTGTTTTGCCATGCGAGCAACTCCCCGAGCGAGCAGGTCGTCGGTTACCCCGGTGATATGGCCTTTAGTGACATCCTCGGCTGCGATCAAGCCAATTTTTGGCAATACGTCTTTTTCGAACATTCGACGGACTTCAGCGCCACCATCCTTTCGTCGGATCAGGTCTACCGATGCCCATCGGTCGAACAGGTCGCTAACCGTGAGCCGGGACATTGCCCTGTCGATCTCTTTTTGCTTCTCGGCTTGTTCAGCATCCAAGCGTGCCTGCTCCGCCGCACGGCGAGCAATAGTTAGTTTGTTTTCTTCATCCAAGTGTCCCTTAATGTCGACGATCCCGCTTTGGTAAAGCTTGGACAGTTGGCCTGCCTTTGTCCGAGCTTCCGCCAAGGTCATGCCATCGCTTCCGCGCGCATCGTAGGCCCCGATAGGGAATGTTATACGTTCGCCCTTTGGGCCGGTGTAGCGGAAGTAGAAGAGACGTTCGCCTTGCTTGGTGATGCGTAGCATGAAGCGGCCATGACCACGTGGTGCATCTTCGCTAAACCACTGGTCCTTGCCCGTGCCTCGGCTTTGGATAAGCTTGTCAGTCAAGATTCCCATGGCTTCCTCATTGGTTGCCGTCTGGTTACCGTTCGGTTACCGTTAGGCCGTGGATGTGCACGGATTGTAGCGGATGCCTATGGAAGGTCAATAAAATAAATGTATTTAAAAATAGTGATATACACGTATATGCCGGACGTGTGTGTACATCGCTGGACGAGCTTTTGTCGAGAATTACCACCATGGGGTGCAAGGGGTAGCGAGTTCGAATCCCGCCGCCCCGACCAAGAGAATCAACGAGTTAGGCCAGCCTTTGGGTTGGCCTTTTTCGTTTCCGGGATGGCTTTTGGCAGATTTTAGAGATCTGCTACTTGGCGCACACAGAAATGCATCAACGCAGATTAATAACCGGGTGCTATACCATTTCTGTGAATTGATAAAGTGTCGTTGGGTGAGAAGGCGCCAGCCTGTATTTCAAAATTGTCCTCTTTTTCCGGTTGACCGTGGCAAGCGCGGCGATGGGGGGCTTTTGGTTCCGCATAGGCCAAGAGATTGGTTATGAACAACAGTAAACTGAAGCGCTTGCAGTATTTGCTTCACGGGGGGCAGCCATTTATAAAACTGGTTATAGCTGTTTTTTTAATGGGTGGCGTTGAAAAAATGTTTCAAACAAATTAAATTGTCGTCACCTATTTAAATAAGGAAATTACCATGGATATTTCTACTCTGACCGTTGTTCAATTGCGTGATTTGCAGCAGCAGATTCCGGCTGAAATAAAACGTCGTGAGGCACAGGAAAAGGTTAATGTCCTGAATGAATTGCGCGCATTTGCCAAAACCCGTGGTTATGCCATTGAGGATTTGCTGGGCAAGGAAACCAAGGTAAAGACGGCTACCGGCAATAAGGTCAAGGTTAAATATCGCCACCCGGAAAATGTCGAGCTTGAATGGACGGGTCGCGGTCGCAAGCCGAAATGGGTTGAATCATGGGTTGCCAATGGTGGTTCGATGGATAACCTGCTGGTCTGATTATGCGCATACTGCTGAGTAACGACGATGGTTATTTTGCGCCAGGGCTCGCTGCGCTGGCTGAGGCTTTGCATGGTCTGGGAGAAGTGGTCGTCGTTGCTCCCGAGCAGAATCGTAGCGGCGCCAGCAATTCGCTGACACTTGATCGTCCCTTGCTGTTGAAACAAGCGGCCAGTGGCTTTTATTTTGTAAATGGCACGCCGACTGATTGTGTTCATTTGGCCGTGACGGGTATGCTCGACGAATTGCCGGATATTATCGTTTCAGGAATAAATAACGGCGCCAATATGGGCGACGATACGATTTATTCAGGGACAGTAGCGGCTGCAACCGAAGGCTTTTTGCTGGGTATTCCATCGATTGCCATTTCCCTGACTAGCTTTGAGGGAAATAATTTTGCGACGGCTGGTCGTGTTGCCCGTGAATTGGTTGAGCGATTCGTTCGTGATCCCATTCGCGAACCCGTTTTGTTGAACGTGAATGTCCCGGATATTCCCTATTGGGAATTGAATGGCATGGAAGTTACCCGTCTTGGACGTCGCCATAAAGCTGAGCCGGTTGTGAAAATGACGTCGCCGCGCAATGAAACCGTTTACTGGGTTGGTGCAGCCGGTGCCGCTGCCGATTCGGGGCCGGGCACCGATTTCAATGCAGTTGAGCGTGGCGTTGTTTCAATCACACCCTTGCAGATCGATCTGACGCATTCAGCGCAGTTGCCTTCGATTCGTCAGTGGATGCAGTGAGTCACGGTGTGTTGAACGGTATTGGAATGACCTCGCAGCGGACGCGGACGCGCATGATTGAGCGCCTGCGCGAGAAGGGTATCCGTAACGAGTCTGTCCTCAAGGCGATGGCTGCCGTCCCGCGCCACGTATTCGTCGAGGAGGCACTGGCCTCCCGTGCCTACGAGGACACAGCGCTGCCGCTGGGCATGGGGCAGACCATCTCGCAGCCCTATGTCGTGGCGCGCATGATCGAATTGCTGCTCAATGGACGGCAATCGCTGGGCAAGACATTGGAGATTGGTGCAGGCTGTGGTTACCAGGCTGCCGTTCTGGCCCAGTTGACCAACGAAGTTTATGCGGTAGAGCGCCTGGCGCCTTTGCTCGAGAAAGCCAAGGCGCATATGCGTACCCTGCAGCAATTCAACGTTCGCCTCAAACATGCCGACGGCCAGTTCGGTTTGCCCGAGGCAGGGCCGTTTGACAGCATCATAGTGGCCGCTGCCGGCGCCAGCGTGCCGCCTGCGCTGCTACAGCAACTTGCCCCGGGGGGGCGAATGGTCTTGCCAGTCGGGGCTGCTGAGCAGTATCTTAGCTTCATAGAACATACGCCGCAGGGATATATCGAAAACCGG
This sequence comes from Betaproteobacteria bacterium, assembly GCA_016705475.1. Classification (GTDB taxonomy): domain Bacteria; phylum Pseudomonadota; class Gammaproteobacteria; order Burkholderiales; family Rhodocyclaceae; genus Azonexus. The sequence goes on from JADIYD010000010.1 coordinate 192,888, forward strand.
CTTGATGCCGTGCGCTTTGTCCCGCTACTTTCAGGAACGCAATGATTCGTATCGCCGCCGTAATTTTTCCCGTGCTGTTTTTGGCTGGCTGTATATCTCAGCAGCCGGTGCCGGCCGTTGATCGTTCCACTTCGTCGGCCAGGACCGTGGCCCAGCCCGCAGGTCCGGGCTATTACACGGTCAAGCGTGGCGATACCTTGTACAGGATTGCCCTTGAGAACGGGCAGGATCATCGCGATATCGCCACCTGGAACAACATCGCCAATCCGTCGGCCATCAAGGAAGGGCAGATCCTGCGGGTTGCGCCGCCGGTTGCTGCCATCGAGCCGACTGCCGATGGCGCGGTCGCCAAGCCGATTGCCGTGGGTTCCGGTGTTGAATCCCGATCGCTTGATCAGCCCGCTGGCGCCGTTGTCGCCGCTCCGCAGAACGGTGGCCTTAAGCGTGAGCCGCGCGTCGGCAAGGAACCGTATTCGGATGAGGCCTACGCCCGTCTGAACAAGGTTGCTGGCGATACAGCCAAGCCGCCTGAGGTCAAGCCTGAAGTTAAACCGGAGGTGGCACCCGCTACTGCTACCAGCCCGGATGATGTGCCCTGGATGTGGCCGACATCGGCCAAAATGTCGGCGCCCTACAGTGACTCCGGCAACAAGGGGCTGGATTTCGCCGGCAAGGCTGGTGATCCCGTTCTGGCTGCCGGGGATGGCAAGGTGGTTTATGCCGGCAGTGGCTTGCGCGGTTTCGGCGAACTGGTCATCGTCAAGCACAACGCTACCTACCTCTCGGCCTATGCACACAATCGCAAGATTCTTGTAAAAGAAGGTCAGCAGGTCAGCCGTGGCCAGAAGATTGCCGAGATGGGCAATACCGATGCGGACTCAGTCAAGCTGCACTTTGAAATCCGCAAACAAGGCAAGCCGGTTGACCCGGCACTGTATCTGCCAAAAAGATGAGCGATAACGGTGATGGCGTGGATGACGAGTTCGAGGGTGAGCCCGATGAATCAGTCGTGCTGCCTGAGCCTGAACTGGCCGCGCCGGAAATTGAACTACTCGAGGATGTTACTCAGCTCTATCTGAGCGAGATTGGCGCCAAGCCACTGCTGACGCCGGAAGAGGAGTTGGCTACCTCGCGCTTGGTTCGCGCTGGCGATTTCGGGGCACGTCAGCGCATGATCGAGCACAACTTGCGGCTCGTCGTGAACATCGCCAAGCATTACCTGAATCGGGGCATTCCGCTTCTTGACCTGATCGAGGAGGGGAATCTCGGATTGATCCATTCGCTGGAAAAATTCGACCCGGAACGCGGCTTCCGCTTTTCCACGTATGCGACCTGGTGGATACGCCAGAACATCGAGCGCGGCATCATGAACCAGTCGCGCACCATTCGCTTGCCGGTGCATATCGTCAAGGAAATCAATATCGTCCTGCGTGCCATGCGGCATCTGGAGTCGGCCGACAAGCGCGACTCGACGGTGGAGCGTATCGCGGCCCTGATCGACTGGCCGGTCGAGGACGTTCGCCGTACGCTGTCGTTCAACGAACATATCGCGTCGCTGGATGCACCGCTCGACATTGATCCGAACCACACCATCGCCGAAGTTATCGCTGATGATGGTTCCGGCGACCCGGAATCGCTGTTGCAGTCGAGCGAAGTTGGCTCTCTGGTCGACGATTGGCTGGCTCAGTTGAGCGAACGTCAGCGGTCAGTGCTTGAACGTCGCTATGGTCTGAACGGGGCGGATGTGGAGACGCTCGACGTCATCGCCCACGATCTCGGGCTGACCCGCGAGCGGGTACGACAGATTCAGATGGAAGGTCTGGACCGCCTGCGCAAGATCATCAAACGCGGCAATATCTCGCGCGATTCTCTGCTGTAGTCGGTTGCAGGGCGCACATGCGGCCGCGGATTTCCTCGCCTAGCTGGAAAACCGACATCGCATAGAAACTCGAACGGTTGTAGCGGGTGATGACGTAAAAATTCTCGAATCCAAGCCAGTATTCCGTCTCGCGTCCGGGGGAGACGAGGTCGATCAGTGCAGCGGTCGCTTGCGGATCGCTGTTGGCACTGATGCCTTTGCCAGCCAGGTCGGTGACCTTCAGGCTGGGGCGGATACCTGCCTGTATCAGCTCGGCCTCCGGCGTGCCGGATGTGGTAGCGGGCACGGCGATGGGCTGCCCCGCTTGCCAGCCGTGCTGCTCAAGAAAGCGGCCGACGCTGCCAATGGCGTCATCGACACTGTTGCCCAGATCGACCCGCTGGTCACCGTCGAAATCGACGGCATAGCGGCGCTGGCTGCCCGGCATGAATTGCGGAATGCCGATGGCGCCGGCAAACGAGCCCTTGACCGACATCGGGTCCATATTGTTCTCGCGGGCCAGTAGCAGGAACTGCTCCAGTTCGGTGCGGAAAAACTCGGCACGCCTTGGGTAATTGAAGGCGAGCGTGGACAGGGCTTCGAAAACGCGGAAACTGCCCATGTTGCGGCCATATTCCGTCTCGACGCCGATGATGGCGACGATGATTTCCTCCGGCACGCCATAGACGGCCGACGCCTTGGCCAGTTGCCCGGCATTTTCCTGCCAGAAGCTGACTCCGCGATCAATGCGGCGGTCGTTCAGAAAGCGGGGCCGGTAGCGTTCCCACGAGCGCTGCAGCGGCGAGGCGGGTGGTTTGATCAGTTTGAGTACGGTGGCGTTCGGGCGAGTCTGGGCGAACTGGCTGATCAGTTCGTCGGCCTTGAAGCCATGGCGTGTTTCGAGGTCGCGGGCAAACTCGATGGCAGCCGGATCATCGGCGAAGGTCGGTGCCTTCGCAGCAGAATTCGGGGAAGCATGGGCCAGCGTTGTCAGGGCGGCCAGCAGCAGCGGTGCAAGCGTCAGTGTCAGTTTTTTCATCGCAATTGCGCGATGGCGTCGCGCAGTGTGGTCAGGTGTTGGTCGGTATTGCCGTAGCGCGCCACAAGGTAGGCGTCGACCACGCGCTGGAAAGGTTCGGCCAGTTCCGGGCGCTGTTCCCGAACACGTCGGGCCAGTTCCAGTGGCGTTTCCCACGGCGCGCAGTCTACCTTCCTTCGGGCCAGATGTCGCAATGCTTTATGCCAAAGGCGAAGGGTCGGGTCGCGTTCCGGGCGCTTGTAGAGTGCCCACGCCATCAGTCCGGCAACCAGCAGGCCGCAGGTGCCGCCGAGCGCCACGGCCAGGCTGCGCCAGTCGGTGTCGGATAACCCAAGACGAGCCAGTAGTTCGGCCTGGCGCTGCGGGTTGTAGCCAAGCACGCTCTGGTTCCATGCATTATTGATCGCTTCCCAGCGGTAGCGCAGTGTTCGAACCCACTCTGAGCGCAACTGAATGAGCATCGGCAATGGCTCTCCGAAACCCAGGGCGCTGGCGATGCCGGTTTCGATGCGGTCAGGCGATACGGCGGCTGTCGGGTCGACGCGTACCCAGCCTTTGCCGGCAAGCCAGACCTCGGTCCAGGCGTGGGCGTCGGACTGGCGAACGACGAGATATTGATCAAGCGGATTGAATTCGCCGCCCTGGTAACCGCCAACAACACGGGCCGGAATGCCGGCAGCACGCATGAGCACGACGAAGGCGGCGGCGTAGTGTTCGCAGAAGCCACGCTTGCTCTGGAAAATGAAGTCATCGACGCTATGTCGGCCGAGCAACGGCGGTTGCAGGGTGTAGGTAAACTCGGCGGCGAACAGGGCGAGCGCCTTGTCGATGACGCCTTCAGGTGTTTGGCTGGCGCGCCACTGTCCGGCGAGCGCACGCGCCTGCGGATTGCTGCCTGCGGGCAGGGCGAGATTGCGCTGCAGCACGACCACGTCTTCGCTCGTGTTGAAGCGATAGTCAAGGCTGGCCGATAGCCGGAATCGTTGCCGCTCGTTGATGGGATTCTGGCTGACTGCGGTCAACGTGCCATTTTGGGTGATTTCCGCCGGCAGGTTCCGGGGGGAATCAAGGGCTAGCAGCCAGCGCTGGTTGTGGGCTTCCAGCGTCGTTTCATAGTCGATGGGCGGCGACAGGCTTTCCAATTGCGGCGCTGGGTAACGTCCTTTGTAGGGCTGCCATGTCGTGCCGTCAAATTGCTCCATGACCGGGCCGCGCCAGTAAAGCTTCTGCCGGGGTGGTAGTGGTCCGTCGAAGCGAACCCGAAAGGCGATGTCGGGATTCTGGACAAGTTCGGCGATGCTACCGGGCGACATGCTGTCCGATAGCCCTGTCTTGCCAGCGTGAGCGTCGGTAGGCAGTCCCCAGAGCGGCCCGGAAATGCGCGGAAAGAGTAAAAAAAGCACGAGCATGAAGGGGATGGCCTGCAGGCAGAGCACGCCGGCGTAGCGCAGCGTGTCACGCGGCGAGCTACTCGGTCCGCCATGCAGGCGGATCAGCGTGGCCGTGACCAGCCACATTGCCGCCAGCAGCCAGATACCGGTCGGGATGCTTTGCGAGAAGAAATAGTGGGTCAGCAGCAGAAAATAGCCGAGGGTGACGACCACCATTGCATCTCGTCGCGATTTCAGTTCGAGTAACTTCATGGCCATGAACATGACCAGCATGGCAACCCCTGCATCCCGCCCGAACAAGGTGTGGAATTCGAGGAGGATGCCGGCGCTGCCAGCGCCGACCAACGGGATGAGTATCCAGCGGCTGGGCAGGCGTTGGTCTTTCCACCATAGCCAGACAGCCCATAACAAGGTCGCGCCGGCTACAGCGCTGAGCCACGGCGGCTGATGAATGAAATGTGGCGCCGTTGTCGCCAGGGCGGAGGCGAAAAGCCAGGGCGTGGCGTGACGGTCGAGGGCTTCGTGCGCTGGCGTACTCATGGCTGGCAGAGGGCGAGAGCCTCGAGGCAAAGCTGGCGATGACGCTCGCCGATGCCAGTCGGAATGTCGACCCCGGGCAGGCTCAGGCCGTAATGGGCGTCGGCAGCATCGGCGGCGAGCACCCAGCCGGTCAGAATGCCGATGCGGGCTTCGTCGGCAAGCGCGGTGTCGGTCAGTTGCCAGTCGAGCATCAATTCGACCTGTGCGCCGCCGGCAAATTGTTTGATCAGCAAGGGGCCATTGGCATTGCGGGCGCTTGCCTTCCAGGCGACGTGGCGGGGTGAGTCGGCTGGCTGGCGTTCGCGAAACCCGGCGAAATCCTCCTGCCCGCCGTCACCGCTTCGCTCGCCGCCAATGGGCGTCGGTGATGAAGGGGGGAGAGGCGCCGCAAGTGGCTGTGGATACACCAGACACCGCATGGCCGGCTGCAGGTAGGCCCAGGCCGTAAACAAGCCGAGCGGATAGCGCGTTGATAGCCGGACGCGCGGTAAATCAAACCAGCCGCGATTTTTGGTGCTGACCGGAATATTCAGTTTTGCGCTCTTTTTCCGGTCGACCGTGGCAAACACCGGATTACCGCTTTCGGCCTCCAGTTCAAGCCCCAGGCGTGGGGTGGGGCGATCGTTGTCGAGTGTGATCTGGAAATGCGCCGTTTCGCCGGCAAAAACCGGGGCGCTGCGTCCAGGCGTGATGAGCAACCCATGCAGGTTGCGAAAGGTCTGGATCATGCCGACGATGCCCAGGCCGGCAAGCAGAAAAACCAGCGCGTGACCGAGTGCCAGGTTGTAGTTGATGGCACCGATCAGCATGACGATGAGCGCCAGCGCGTAGAGCAGGCCGCCGCGCGACGGGATGATGAAGATGCGGCGCTGACCAAGGCGCAATGGGGCTGTGCCATCGCTGCGCCAGCGAAACAATTTTTGCTGCAGGGTGGCGGCGATGCCCACGGAAATCAGGGGATGGCGACGCTACGGATCAGGCCCGCGATGTCCTCGGCCAGTGCGTAGCCGCCACCCTGCGCCGAGCGCAGGCGGTGCCGGGCAACCGCTGGCAGAACAGACTGCACATCGTCGGGCAGCACCATGTCACGTCCGGCCAGCCAGGCCCAGGCGCGGGCAGCGGCGAGCAGGGCGAGGCCGGCGCGTGGCGACAGGCCGTGTTGAAAAGCCGGATTCTGGCGCGTCGCTTCAACCAGCGCCTGGACGTAATCGATCAGCGGAGCCGCTGCGTGAATGGCTGACGCTTCCCGCTGCAAAGCTGGAAGGTCATCGGGTGCAAGCAAAGGCGTCAATTCCTCCACCCGTCGCCGCTGGCCGCCGGCGGCGAGCAGGGCGCGTTCGGCGATGCGGTCCGGGTAGCCGAGTTCGATGCGCATCAGGAAGCGGTCGAGTTGAGATTCGGGCAACGGAAAGGTGCCGATCTGGTGCGCCGGATTTTGCGTTGCAATGACGAAGAACGGGATTGGCAAGGGGCGCGTCTGCCCCTCGGCCGTGACCTGGCCTTCCTCCATCGCTTCCAGCAATGCGCTCTGGGTTTTCGGTGTGGCGCGGTTGATCTCGTCGGCCAGCACGAGCTGGGCAAAGACGGGGCCGGGCAGGAAGCGGAAGTCGCTCTTGTCCCGCTCGAAAACTGAAACGCCCGTGATGTCGGCCGGCAGCAGATCACTGGTGAACTGGATGCGCGAGAACTGCAGCCCGAGCAGCCGGGCCAGCGTGTGGGCCAGCGTTGTCTTGCCCATGCCGGGCAGGTCTTCGATCAGCAAATGGCCGTTGGCCAGCAGGCAGGCTATGGCTAGCCGGATCTCGTGGTCCTTGCCGAGAATGATCTGGCCTGCCTGATCCAGGATGCCGTCGAAGGCTCGCGGGCGGCCGGCAAGAGCGGAAAATGTGCTTTTCAACATCATAAGAGCCTGAAGAGTGTATTTAAAGCGATTCTAATGCTTGAAGCCGCCCGATGATTGGGACGATAATGACAATTCGACGTGCGCCGTTTTGTGCGCCGCTTCGCAGAGAGAGAACAAGTGACGACCACTGCCATCATCACCCATCGTGACTGCCAGTTGCACGACATGGGTTCGCATCACCCGGAATGTCCGCAGCGCCTGACAGCCATCAACGATCACCTGATTGCCCAGGGGATCGACGCCTATTTTGTCTATTACGATGCGCCGCTCGCCACCTTCGAACAACTGATGCGGGTTCATCCCGCCTCGCACCTCGAGCGCATCAAGCGTGCTTCGCCCGAACATGGTGTCGTGCACCTCGATCCCGACACGGCGATGAATCCGCACACCTGGCAGGCCGCGCTGCGGGCAGCCGGTTCGGGTTGTCTTGCGGTCGACCTCGTCATGAAGGGCGAAATCGAAAACGCCTTCTGTGCCGTGCGTCCGCCCGGTCATCACTGCGAAAAAGCGAATCCGATGGGCTTCTGCTTCTTCAACAACGTCGGTGTTGCGGCCAAGCACGCGCTCAAGGCACATGGTCTGGAGCGCGTTGCGATCATCGACTTTGACGTTCACCACGGGAATGGCACGGAAGACTGCTTCGCCGGCGACGATGAGGTGCTCATGTGCTCGATCTTCCAGCACCCGTTCTACCCCTACAGCGGCACCGACAAGCCGGCGGCCAACATGTGCAACGTGCCGCTTGCGTCCGGTTGCGGCGGCGAGGAATTCCGCGATGCCGTCACGCAGGTCTGGATGCCGCGCCTGCGGGAATTCAAGCCGCAGATGATCCTGATCTCCGCTGGTTTCGATGCGCATTTCGAGGACGACATGGGTAACCTCAAGTTCCTCGAAAAAGATTACGCCTGGGTCACCGACCAGTTGAAAACGCTGGCTGCGGAAATGTGCAACAAGCGTGTGGTCTCCATGCTCGAAGGCGGTTACGTCATGACGTCGCTGGCGCGTAGCGTTGGCGCTCATCTGCGTTCGCTGGCTGATCTGTAGTCGTTGTTTCCTTTCGGAAAAAGCACAGGGTGGGGTAAAATCCCGCCCTCTTTTCATGTTTCCAACGTTTAACCGGATGAATCCATGGCGTTGATTGTTCAAAAATACGGCGGTACGTCGGTCGGTAATCCCGAGCGCATCAAAAATGTCGCCAAACGCGTTGCCAAGTTCCAGGCACAGGGCCATCAAGTAGTGGTCGTCGTCTCAGCAATGAGCGGCGAAACCAACAAGCTGATCGCGCTGGCCAAGGAAGTTCAGGCCACTCCCGATCCGCGCGAGCTGGATGCCATCATGTCCACCGGCGAACAGGTCACTACCGGCCTGCTCTCCATGGCGCTGATGGATATCGGCTGCAAGGCCAAGAGCTACACTGGCGGCCAGGTCAAGGTGCTGACGGACAGCACGCACACCAAGGCGCGCATCCTGTCCATCGAAGAAGCCAACATGCGGCGCGATCTCGATGCCGGTCACGTTGTTGTCGTCGCCGGTTTCCAGGGTGTTGACGAGCACGGCAACATCACTACGCTTGGCCGCGGTGGTTCCGATACATCAGGCGTCGCCCTTGCGGCCGCACTCAAGGCCGACGAGTGCCAGATCTACACCGACGTGGATGGTGTTTACACCACCGACCCGCGTGTCGTGCCTGAAGCCAAGAAGCTCGACACCATCACCTTCGAAGAGATGCTGGAAATGGCCAGCCTCGGCTCCAAGGTGCTGCAGATCCGCTCGGTCGAATTCGCCGGCAAATACAAGGTCAAACTGCGCGTTCTTTCCAGCTTCCAGGACGAAGGGGAAGGCACGCTGATCACTGTTGAGGAAGACAAGAACATGGAACAACCGATCATTTCCGGTATCGCTTTCAACCGCGACGAAGCCAAGCTCACCATGCTCGGCGTTCCCGATACCCCGGGCATCGCCTATCAAATTCTCGGTGCCATTGCCGACGCCAACATCGACGTCGACATGATCATCCAGAACGTTGGCCACGACGGCACCACCGACTTCTCCTTCACCGTCAACCGTGGCGACTACGCCAAGGCCCAGGGCATCCTGGAAGGCGTCAAGGCCAAGCTGGGCGCCCGTCAGATCACCGGCGACAACAAGATCTGCAAGGTCTCGGCCGTCGGCGTCGGCATGCGCTCGCACCCGGGCGTTGCCTCCAAGATGTTCAAGGCCCTGGCTGACGAAGGCATCAACATCCAGATGATCTCCACCTCCGAGATCAAGATTTCCGTCGTTCTCGACGAGAAGTATCTGGAACTGGCTGTCCGCGTCCTGCACCGTACTTTCGGCCTCGACCAGTAAGTTTGACCAAAGGGCGCGGAGGCTATATCATCCGCGCCTCGTTGTAGCAGGCAAGGACACGTGGCCGAGTGGTCGAAGGCACACCCCTGCTAAGGGTGCATCCGGGCAAAACCTGGATCCAGGGTTCGAATCCCTGCGTGTCCGCCAGTAACAGCAATTAAGCCCCGGATTTCAGGGGCTTTTTTGTTTTTACGGGGTTGCCGACTATCAAATCAACTATCGATTAGTGGCCCGGTTGGAGTGTTGTAGCCGTCTCGCAGCCTCGGATGCCTTCTGTCCATCACGAAAAACCAGCGCCACCGCTTCAGCCCTGAATTCCGGCGTATAGACCGCCTTCGGTATTCTTTCCACTTGATGCCTCCTGTAAAAACAAGCTTACAGATGGCGTCCACTTTTTTCAGCCTACCTCACCTGATCTGGGCGCTGCTTTTCTGGCACGGCAACGGTGTGACTTGGCGGGTCGTGCCTGTAGCATCTGATGATGCAAAGCCTACAGTGCCAAGCGATTCCTAAGCTTACCGTGCCCGGTCGACATCGGCCCGGTTTCTCTCATCGACGTAAATGCCGGTTTCGGTTGGGTGGCTGCTCGCGAAGCAGCTGACTTCGACGTTGGCCAGCGTTTTGGCCTTGTGCAGCACGTCGACCGCGCAACGCCCGAACACGCTGTCGATGGTGGCCAGCAGGTTACGGGCGTAGGGCGTTTCGAGCTTGCCGTCGAGGATCAGGTTGGCAAGCAGGACACCATCTGCTTTTAGCACGCGGCGGGTGCCGGCCCAGAATTCGCGGGTGACGAGGTGGCTGGGGATCGAGGTGTGCGAGCTGTAGACATCGACAACCACGGCATCGAAGCGGCGTTCGCTGGTGGCCACGAAGCGGCGGGCATCGTCGGCGATGAATTCGCCACGGGCTGGCTCGCGCAGGAAATGCTTTTCGGCGATGTCCTTGATGGCCGGGTCGATATCGACGTAGGTGTAGCGGTTGAGCGGTTCGCGGTGGGACAGCGTGAAGCCGCCGGCGCCGAGGACGAGGATGTCCTTGTCTTTGAAGCCGAGGTCGTCGAGCAGGATTTGCCGCAGGTGCTTGATGTAGCGCGTGTAGTTGGGCGGCTCGGAATCGTCGAGCAGCGAGGCCGTCGACTTGTTGACCCAGAAGGCGCGTGGCTCTTTTTGGCCCGGGAGATCGACGTCGCCGATAATGTATTCGGCGTAGGCGGTGTCGGCGGTGACCTCGTGCTGCAGGTTGAGACCGGCGGCGATTGCTGCGGTCAACCCGGAAAACAGGGCAATTTTGAAATCGCGCCGGGCGAGAAGCAGGGCGCCGATGAGCAGGCCGGCCGAGCAGGCGAAAACGGCGGCCGAGACGCCGAACCACTGCATGACAAGCAGCGACAGGCTGATTGAACCGAGAAAGGAGCCCAGCGTCGACCAGTAGAGCGCCAGGCCGCTGGCCTCGCCGGTCCGTTCGGTTTTCATGAGGTTGGTCAGGATCGGCACGGTCTGGCCGAGCAGCCAGGCCAGCGGGCAGAGCACGCCACCGATGAAGACAAGGTAGGCGACGATCACCGGCTGCAGGTGGGCGAACATCCAGTCCACGCTGACCCCGGCCAGCCCGATGCCGGCCAGTGCGGCGGCGATCAGGAAATTGCGGGCGACGATGTTGAGGTAGTTGCCGGCGACCTTCGCACCCGAGGCATAACCGAGCGCCAACGCGAGCAGGAAGAAGCCGATGGTTGGCGCAGTGACGACGATGGAACTGCCGATGTGCGGCACGAGCCGGCGCAGCGCGATGACTTCGGCACCGAGCGAGCAGAAGCCTTCGATGAAGACGATGGCGTAGATCAGGAAACGGGACATCCGGCGATTATCGCCTGCGGTGGCTGGTTTTACGCGCTTGGCGGCAGGCGCGTGACGAGTAACTGGTCGATACGGTTGCGGTCGACGTCGATGACCTCGAACTTGAGGCCGCCATGCACCACGCTATCGGTGCGTTTGGGCAGCTTGCGGAGCATATACATCATGAAGCCGGCGACCGTTTCGTACTGGCTGTCGTCCGGGAAGGGCGGCAGGTCGAGTTCGGTCTCGACATCGCCAATCGGCGTCAGGCCGTCGATCAGCCACGAATCGGCGTCGCGGCGGACGATCTGGGCTTCGTCGCTGTCGATCAGCGGGTCGCCGACCAGCGTGCTGGTCAGGTCGTTGAGGGTGATCAGGCCGACGATCAGGGCGTATTCATTGATGATCAGCGCGAAATCCTCGCGGCCGGCGCGAAAGTGGCCGAGGATTTCCGAGAGTGTCAGGGTGTCGGGCAGGATCAGCGCTGGATTGACCAGCGGTGCGTCAAGCGCCAGCGGCTGGCCGGCGATGATGCGGCTGAGCAGGTCCTTGGCGTCGACGTAGCCAAGCGGCTGGTCGATCTCGTCGCGGCAGACCGGGTATTTTGAGTGCGGATGCGAGGCCAGCTTGGCGCGCAGGCTGGCCTCGTTATCGTCGACATCAAGCCAGACGATACTGTCGCGCGGCGTCATCGATGAGGGTGCTGTCCGGGTGTCGAGTTCGAGCACGTTCTCGATCATCTGCTGCTCCTGCTCGGCGACCACGCCGGCATCTGCCCCTGCCTGGGCGAGGGCGACGATGTCTTCGGCGGTGATGTCGTCCGGGCGACGCTGGGGCAGGCCGAGGGCCGACAGAATGCGGCTGGCGATGCCGTTGAAGGCCCAGATCAGCGGCGACAGCAGGCGGATGCTGAGCGTCATCGGGCCGGCGATGCGCAACGCGATGCGCTCGGGGGCGACGATGGCGATGCGCTTCGGCACAAGGTCGGCGAAGAGGATGAAGACCGAGGTGACAAGCAGGAAGGAAAACACCGTGGCCAGCGTCTCGGCGGTTTCCGGGCTGGTGAAATAGGGGGCGAGCAGGGTGGTGAAGTAGGGCGCGTAAGCGCCTTCGCCAAGAATGCCGGCGAGAATGGCCACGGCGTTTAGCCCGATCTGGATGGTCGTGAAAAAGTGGCCGGGTTGCGCCTGCAGCGCCAGGGCAAGCCTTGCCCGCGCATCGCCGTCGTCGGCCAGCTGTTCGAGCTTGAGCTTGCGGGCGGCGGCCAGGGCGATTTCGGAGGTGGCAAAAAAGGCGCTGGCGGCGATCAGCAGCAGGATGATCAGGGTGCTCTCGAACATGCGGTGCCTCGGGTTATCCGTTCAGGAGATTATCCCCCTTTGTCGCTCAGGCGCGATGCAACTTCTGCCACATGCTGATGCTGAAGACCCCCAGCCCGAGCCAGATCAGCCCGAAACTGACCAGGCGCTCGATTTGCAGCGGTTCGCCGAAAATCCAGATGGCGGTGACGAACTGCATGGTCGGGTTGATGTACATGAGCATGCCGACGGTGGCCAGGTCGAGGCGCTGGGTGGCGGCAGCGAAGGCCATGAGCGGCAGGGCAGTCATGATGCCGGAGCCAATCAGCAATGCTGCGGTCCACCCCGAAAAAAGGCTGAAAACCATGTGTCCGTGTTCCGCCTGCCAGACTGCGTAAATCAGGCAGATGGGTAGCATGGCCAGCGTTTCGAGCCACAAGCCCGAGATCGCATCGACCGGCACCTGTTTGCGCAACAGGCCGTAGCTGCCGAAGGTGCCGGCGAGAAACAGCGAAATCCACGGTACGGTGCCCAGCGCCAGCAGTTCGTTGCCGACGGCGACGCCGGCGAGCGCAATGGCCAGCCACTCCTTGCGATTGAGCTTTTCTTTCAGGACAAGCAAGCCGAGCAGCACATTGACCATGGGTGTCAGGAAATAGCCGAGACTGGCGGCGACGAGTTGATGCTGATCGAGCGCCCAGAGGAAGCCGAGCCAGTTGCTGCCGAGGAGCAGCGCCGCGATGCTCAGGCGTACGAGGTGGTGCGGCGTGCCGAACATCGCGGTGACCTTGTCCCAGCGCCGACGTAGCGTCAGCAATATGGTGACGAAGACGAAAGCCCAGGCGGTCCGGTTGGACAGGATGTCCATCGGCGAGATCTCGGCCAGTTGCCGGAAATAGATCGGAAAGCAGCCCCAGATGACGTAGGCGAGCAGGCCGAAGCCGATGCCGGCCAGTTGGGGTTTGGGTTGCACCAACTTAATCGCGCAGCAGTTGCAGGGCCGGCGAACGGTAGTCGCGGCGGAAGAGCACGACCAGCACGACGATGGCGAAGGCACCCAGGATGGCCGGGTTGAGCAGCCAGCCGGATGCGGCGAGGCCGAAGTAGTAGGCGCGGATGCCGCGGTTGAAGTCGTCGCCGGCGAGGTTATTGGCGCCAGCGACACGCTGCGCGTAGGTGTCGATGCCCGGCTCGCCTGCCTTGCCGAGCGGGGCGGCGCCGACGAGGATGGAAAGCAGGTTGAACTGGCGCAGCGACCAGGTGAATTTGAAATAGGCGAAGACAAACGACGCGAGCAGCAGCATGAGCTTGATTTCGAGCAGTTCGCGGTTGCCGGCGCCACCAAAGGGCAGCTCGGAGGTGAAGCTGAGCAGCTTGTCGGAGGCGCCGAGCGCCGCGACAAGGCCGGCGATGATGTAGATCGTCGTGTTGGCGTAAAAGGAAACGCTGGTCACCAGGTTGCCGATCAGTGCTGCGTCAGTGATGCGGACATCGCGATCAAGCATGCGGTAGGCCCATTGCAGCCGGTAGCCGTGGCCGGTGCGGATCAGGCCGCTGGCACCCCACCGGCTGTGTTCGGAGTACCAGGCGTAGCCAGACCAACTGGCAAAGAAAATGCCTAGGGAAATCCAGTCAATGGCGGAAAGATGAGGCAGGGCATGCATCGACGCATATTGCCATAGGCAAGGGGCTTGCGGCACCGTGAAATCCGTCCTTGGTGACATGAGCCTCATTGAATTATTCTGAAAGCCATCGTCGGGGAAGTTGCCCGATTCCTGATGTTTCTGCGGCCGCGAAGGATATTGAAGGCATTTCAACGATGAACAGAATGCATCCGCTCACCCTGCGTTTCCATGATCCGGAAACCGAGCGTGCCTTTCTTCGGCAGCTATTGCCGCGCCTGCGCCTGCAAGGTCGGGCGGCCATCATCGTTGGTGTTTTTGTGTACTTTGTCTATGGTGCGCTGGATCACCTTTTTGTCCCGCCCGAGCAACTTGGGCTGGTCTGGATCATCCGGATGTGTGCGCTGGCCGTGCCGATGGTGGTTTTGGCACTCTCCTTTACTCACTGGTTCGAGAAAGCCAATCAGTTTCTGCTCGCGCTGGTCGGCCTGTCGGCGGCGCTCGGCCTGATCGCGATGCTCTGGCATCTGCCCGTTGAAAGCAGCACCTACTACTATCCGGGGCTCATGTTGGCCACGTTTTACACCTACAACCTGCTTGGCGCCCGTTTTGTCCAGGCACTCGGCATCAATGTTTTCGTATTACTACTCTACAACCTGCTGTTCGGGTTCGTCGGTGCCTATCCGAACCCGATGCTGCTCAGCCAGAACTTCTTCATGATATCGGCCAACCTGATTGGTGGTGCTGCCGGCTATCTTGTCGAATACCAGCGGCGCCAGCTTTTCATGCGCGAAATGCAGCTGGATCAGGAACGTCGCCTGCACCTGCAGCGCTCGCTGCATGACCGGCTGACCGGCCTGCCCAATCGCGATCTGCTCAACGATCGACTCAATCAGGCGCTGGCGCTGGCCCGGCGGGATTCCGAGCGGCATGCCGGATTTTTTGTCGATCTCGACGGATTCAAGAACGTGAACGATGAACTCGGGCACGAAGTCGGCGATGCCGTGCTGCGTGAAATCGCCCGGCGTCTTGTCTCGACAATGAGGGAAACCGACACCATTTCGCGCCTCGGTGGCGACGAATTCTTCCTGCTCGTTCAGGATATCGGCTCCTGCGACGCCGCGGCCCATCTGGCTGAAAAACTGATCTGGATCATCGAGCAGCCTATTTCCGGCTACGCTGATGCTCCACCCATCAGTGCCAGCATCGGCATTTGTCTCTTCCCGCAGATGGGTCTGGAAAACACGCCCGAAGCGATCATCCGCTGCGCCGACCTTGCCATGTACCGCGCCAAGGCAGCAGGCAAACGGCGCTACGAGCTGTCCCAGTAAAACCGAAATTCCTGTATTCTGCCTGCCTTTAAAAATGGCGGGGAGCCGACATGGGACAGGCAAAAAATCGGGGTTCACAGGCAGAGCGCATTGCCCAGGCACAAGCCAAAATCGAGGAAACGCGCCCGGAAAAACTGGTCTGCAACGGCTGCGGTAGCGACGTGACGACCATTAACCCGGTCAGCACGCGCGGCCTGCGCGGCATCGATGCAATCTGGGTTGGTCAGTGCGAATGCGGACAGACCACCTTCGCCGCCTCGGGCGAGCCGAAAGCCGTGGATGCATTCTTCTTCGCACTCAGCGAAAACAGCGAACTGACGCTGGGCCGCCAGAACAGGGACGGCGCCGAGCACGAGACCGCCTGATTCAGCTTTCGTTTTGGCTGTTTTTTACGGTTGACCGTGGAAGCTGTGAATTATTGCGCTATTGCACCAAATGACCATTGGTTGTTTGCCAGATGAATGGGCGTAGAATGTGGCTTGCCGGATGGGGGGAGTGGTTGTGAAAGTCTTCCTTGGAGATGTCTTGGACAGCTAGTTTTTAGCTGTATGACATATGCTTTCTGATACGCACGGTCCTGGCTGACCATTTATGCAATTTATTCGTGCTTTGTTGGCTATTGCGTTGCTCGTTGGCCTCAGTCTGACTCAGGCCCAGTCAGCAATCACGCTCAATGCCGAGACTTCCGCTGTCGCGCTCAGGCCATTTGTCGAGGTGCTGGAAGACCAATCTGGTCAATTGCAATTCGAAGACATTGAGTCTGGTGAAAACGCCAACCGTTTTCACCGCATCGCCGGTGTTAGCGATCTCAATTTTGGTTACTCCGCAACGGCCTACTGGCTGCGCTTGAGATTCAACCCGGCAACCGATGCCGCTGCCAAGTGGCTGCTTGAAGTTGGCTATCCCTCCATTGATCGTATTGAGTTCTTCGCCCGCCAAGGCGACCAGCTGATTCGCCAGCAGGCTGGTGACCTCCAGCCCCATACCAGCAGACCCTATTCGCATCGCAATCTGGTGTTCCCGGTCGAGCTATCACCCGGTACGGAGCAAACCGTCTATCTCCGTGTCACATCGGAAGGTAGCCTGACGCTGCCGTTGAAAATCTGGTCAACGTCCGCCTTGCATGTCCATGATCAAGGCGTGTACAGCATTCTGGCCTTGTATTTCGGTATGTTGCTGGCGCTTGGTCTCTATAACTTGTTGCTCTACTTCTCGCTTACCGATCGTATCTATCTGAGCTATGTTGCCTGCGTCAGCTCGATGATTGTTAGTCAGGCCACCATGCTTGGCTTGGGAAACCAGTACCTGTGGCCCAACTTCCCCGCCTGGGGAAATATCGCGCTGCCCTCCGGGTTTTGCATGACCGGCTTTTTCGGTGCCATGTTTACCCGACAGTTTCTTGAAACCAGAAAAACCGCCCCGGGTTTCGACAAGTTAATACGCTTTCTCCAGTTGTGCTTCGTTATTACCGCCATTTTTCCGGTATTTTTTACCTATAAACCGGCCGGCATCGCCACGTCGATTCTCGGAATAAGCTTCTCCGTAGCAGCCGTCGCCTGCGGCCTGAATGCATTGAGACGCAATCAGGCAGGAGCACGACTATTTCTCGCCGCATGGTCGTTGCTCCTGATCGGGGTTGCCATACTCTCATTGCGAACGCTGGACCTCCTGCCGACCAATTTCATCACCTCGTATGGCATGCAGATTGGTTCTGCACTTGAGTTGCTGCTTTTTTCGTTCGCGCTGGCCGACCGTATTCATGCACTGCGCCGCGAAAAAGAGCTAGCCCAAACTGCGGCCTTCCGAGCCGAGCGCGAGGCAAAAGAAGTGCTTATGGCCTCCGAGAAGGAGCTAGAGCAGCGCATAGCGGACCGAACGAGCGAGTTGGCACAGGCCACTGAGCGCTCCGGAAAATTGGCTTCCTTATTGCGACTTATGTGTGACAACGTACCAGACATGATCTGGGCGAAAGACCTTGAAGGGCGTTACCTCTTTGCCAACAAGGCCATATCCAATTATTTGCTGGTTGCCGCCGACACCAAAGAGCCGGAAGGCAAGACTGACCTGTTCTTTGCACAGCGCCAGCGCTCACTGCACGCCAGCGATCCTACCTGGCACACCTTTGGCGAGCTGTGCCAGGATAGCGATGCAATTACGCTGGAGCGCAGGGAAACGTCGACTTTCGAGGAGTTTGGCAACATCAAGGGCAAGTTACTCATTCTGGATGTGCACAAAGCACCGTTTTTAAATGAGCAAGGCGAACTGATCGGTACCGTTGGTTCCGCTCGCGACATTACCGATCGGAAGCAGATTGAAGCCGAGCTCGAAAGGCACCGCATGCATCTCGAAGAGCTGGTGGCGGAGCGTACCGTAGCCCTCTCCATTGCGAAGGAGGCGGCGGAAACAGCCAGCCGGGCCAAATCGACGTTTTTGGCAAACATGAGCCATGAGCTGCGTACGCCAATGAACGGCATCATGGGCATGACCGATCTGGCGCTACGTCGCGCCAATGACCCCAAGCAGATTGATCAGCTCGGAAAAGTCAAAACAGCCTCGATGCATCTGCTGAGTATCATCAATGACATTCTCGATATTTCAAAAATCGAAGCAGAACGTATGGAGTTGGCGTCAAGTGCTTTCAAAATGGAATCCGTTCTGGAGAGTCTGTCCAATTTGACGATGCCGATGGCGAAATCGAAAAACCTGAAACTGGTTTTTGATATGGATTCGGCGCTGGCTAAGCAGGGACTCAAGGGAGACGCGCAGCGCCTGGGGCAAATACTGCTCAACTTGACCTGCAATGCCATCAAATACGCCGATGCTGGCTCGGTCAAAGTCTCGATTGCCCCGGTTGACGAGAACCCGCACTCATCCTTGCTGCGCTTCGAAGTTCAGGACAACGGCGTTGGTATTTCGGAAAAGGATCATAAACGTCTTTTTCTGGCCTTTGAGCAAGCTGACAACTCAATGACTCGACAACATGGCGGCACCGGACTCGGCTTGGCCATTTGCAAGCGCCTGGTGCACCTGATGGGTGGCGAAATTGGCTTGGACAGTGAGCTTGGCGTCGGCAGCGTGTTTTGGTTTACCGCCAGATTTGAAAAAATTTCAGTCAGCGAAATACCTGCCAAGGCCGCCACGCCGTCAGCTGAAGAGGCGCTGAAGGCCCGCGCGTTTGAAGGACGTATTCTGCTAGTGGAGGATGATCCGGTTGCTCAAGAAGTTGCCTTTGGCCTGCTTGAGGAAATCAGGGTCAAAGTGGATCTCGCCGAGGATGGTATATCGGCACTGGAAATGGCCAGATCGACCGACTACGACCTAATCCTGATGGACATGCTGTTGCCAGGGATGGGTGGCATTGAGGCCACTCGGGCTATCCGCTTGATTTCCGGAAGAGCGCAGGTCCCGATTCTGGCGATGACCGCCAATGCCTACGATGAGGATCGTCAGGACTGCCTCGATGCTGGCATGAACGACCATATCGCCAAGCCGGTCAATCCGGACAAACTTTACGATGCGTTACTAAAGTGGCTGTAGCGTTCGCGCAGGAGCGGAAGCTTTCGATTTTCTGCGGAGCCTCACGCTTCGCCTGAGCTCGCTTCCATTTTTCATATCTGGCTTCAAAAGGCGTCGGGTCGCCGACCGATCAGCTTAGCCAGAGCTTCTTCCAGCCCTCATGGCCGAGGCGCTCCATCGTTTCGATATTGCGCTCGAAGATCGCTTCCGCTTCCGGGAAGGCGGCCACGGCGCGGTCGATGCTGCTTTCGCGGAGCAAGTGCAGGGTGGGGTAGGGCGAGCGGTTGGTGAAGTTGGCGATGTCGTCCGGCTCGCTACCGGCAAACTCGTATTGCGGGTGCAGGCTGGCGATCTGGAACACGCCTTCGTAGCCAAGGTTGCGGATCAGCGCATCCACTTCGCCCAGAAAGAAATGGAAGTCGAGAAAATCGGTCATCGCCAGCGGGTGAATGAGCAGGGTGGTGTCGAGTTGCGCCGGGTCGGTATCGGCGAGCAAGGTCAGTTCGTGCGCCAACTCGGCCAATAGTTCGTCGGGCGAGCTGGCCGCAGTCAGGGCGTAGCGGACCTGTTTCTTGACGAAGACGCTCTTGGCAAAAGGACAGAGGTTGAGCCCGATCACGGCGCGCTCCAGCCAGAGTTGGGTGCGGGCAACGATTTCCTCGCCGGCAATGGCGTCGGGGTAAGGCTGGAGAAGCTCGGTCATGTTCGGGATGTTCTTGCGTTGAGACAGCACTGAGGCTGTCCGGATTTTTCAAAATTGGCCGTTTTTCCCGGTTGACCGTGGAAGTGAGGTCAGTTGCCGAAAAAAGTGGCGGAAATTCACTTGCTTACTTTTTCTGGGGTTGCACTGCAATTGGCTGCCCGCTGGTCGATTTTGTCTTGGGCGCAGGAGCTGGTTTCGGATGCTCGTGGTGACGGTGTGGATAGACGGGCACGGCGACTGGAACATAAACAGGCACACCGGCGGATGGGTAAGGCGGCTGCGGGCTGACCAGGGTGCGGCAGTCCGCCTCCATCATGGCGCGCTGGCTTGCTTCGAGCACCATTTGCTCTACGTTGCGCAGGCATTCCTGAGCATTTCCGTACTGCTGGGCGGGGCGCTGCGCACTGTTGCGTGACTGCTGGCTGGCTGCACGTTGTTCGTCGCGCAGCGCTGCTTCGTCGGCACGTTGCGCGGCCTCGCGTTTTTCGACGTAATTGCGCATCCGCTCAACGTCCTGTTCGGCTGCCCGGCGAGAGGATTCGGAAACCGGTTCGTCCGGACGCGCGACAACAGTCCCGCTACCGGTTGGGCAGGGGACATTGCTGATCTCGGTCTTGCCGTTGGGCAGGCGGCACTTGTAGATTTCCGCACCGGCCGGGAGCGAAACCGAGATTAGCGTTGCGATGGCGACGAAAGTTCTCAACATGGTTTCATTATTGATCAAAACGGAAGTCATTGCCTACCGACGAGCCCTGTCGTGGGCTGCGCTGGGATGGCTTTGTAATGTCGCTATTTATTTGTATTTTTTGGTAAAAGTGTGGAGATAATTTCATTTCTTGGCTATCTTTGTAATTTGGTAAAATAAGTTAAAACAAGTTTTTAAAAATGCATTTTGAATAATTGGGTGAGTCGGGCGACACGGTGATTTTGGACAGGGCGAACTCAGGCTGGCAAAAACGGGCAACTCTTGCCCTGTGCCTGTTGTTTTTCAGTGGCGCCCCCCTTGCCCAGTCAGACGTTGATCTGGCAGATTTACCGCTCGAGCAACTGATGCTCCGTGAGGCCGTTCCGGTCGCGCAGATGGCCCAGCAGATCAGCGATTCTCCGTCGGCGGTGAGCATCGTGACGGCAGCGGATATTCGCGCCTTTGGCTACCGGACGCTGGCCGACGTGATCAACAGCCTGCGCGGTCTCTACACGACTTACGATCGCCGCTATCAATACATGGGCGGTCGTGGCTTTGGCGCTTCGGATGACTACGCCGGCCGCATCATGCTGCTGGTCGACGGTTATGCCACGCAGGACAGCCTGTTCAACCAGGCTTACATCGACGAATCCGGCCTGCTCGACCTTGAACTGGTCGAACGCGTCGAGTATGTCCCGGGTACCGGTTCTGTTACCTACGGCAATAACGCGTTGCTGGGCATCATCAATGTGGTGACCAAAAAGGGGCGTGATTTCAATGCTGCCCAGTTGTCCGCCGAGGTTTCCAGCCATCGCGGGCAGAAGCAGCGGGCTACCTACGGCAAACGTTTTGAGAATGGGGCGGACGTGTTGTTCTCCGCTTCGGCGCTTGACGTCCACGGACGTAACCTCTATTTCCCGGCCTACGATACGCCGACCACGAACAACGGTATCGCCGACAATCAGGATGGCGAGACCAACAAGCGGGTCTTCGGAAAATTTGCCTACGAGGGGCTGACCATCGAGGGTGCCTATGTCGACCGCAAGAAAATGCTGCCGACCAATCCCAGCAGCTCCACTGCATTTAACGCGCCATTTTCGGTGCGCGATGAGAACGCTTTCCTCAACCTTTCTTACCAGACAACGCTGGGCTTGTGGCTGAAATCCCTGTCGCGCTTCTATTCCGGCCACTATGCCTACGACGCATGGCGCGAATTTGCGGACTATAGTACTGACAACCTCAAATATGGGCGGCGCGAATACCATGGCCAATGGTGGGGATTCGACCAGAAATTCGTCGGCAACTGGTTTCTGGATCACACGATGGTCTTCGGCTTCGAGTTTCGCAACGATTACCGGCAGCAGTTCCGACGGTCGTATTTGTCTCCCGAAAAAGCGCTTCTCGAGGTGTATAGCGATTCATTGTCGCGGCGTACGGCCAGCTTTTACCTGACCGATGAATACCGCATCAACGAGCGCTGGTCGCTCAACCTTGGGGCGCGCTATGACGATCCGAGCGATCTGGCCGGCAACTGGAGTCCGCGTCTGGCGGTGATCTACCAGCCAACTCCGCAGACGACCTTGAAGGCCTCGTATAGCGAAGCCTTCCGGATGCCCCATGCCTACGAACGCTTCATTTACGAAGCAGCTGCTGCACCCGAGTTTGTCGCTGCCTCGGAATTCGTGCTGCAACACGAGTTTTCGCGCGACACGCGCCTGACCGGTTCAGTATATCGCTATCGCCGGAGCGGGCAGTTGGTTTACAGCGACGCGCTGGGAGACTATGTGGACAGCGGAAAAAGTCACGCGCATGGCCTCGAAGTCGAACTGGAACGCCTTTGGAAAGGTGGAATTCGATCCCGTGGCAGCATGGCCTGGCAGAACTCCACGGATACCGACGGGAGGGCACTGGCCAATTCGCCCAATGTTTTGGGCAAACTTAACGTCAGCTTTCCGGTGTTCGACGGCGCGATTCGCACCGGGATAGATGCGCAATACCTTGGTTCCCGGTTGACTTTGGAACGGCGTCGGATCAGTGGTGTTGGCCTGGCAAACCTGACGTTTTCCAGCGAGCGCAAGTGGCATGGCCTGTCGGCCTCGTTCAGTATTCGCAACCTGTTCGACCGTGAATACGAGGTCGTTTCGCCATTTGACTGGCGCCCTGTCAGCAACGTCGCGCAGGATACCCTGCGCATGGATGGCAGAACCTACTGGGTCCAGGTTAACCTCGATCTGTGAGATTTATTGCGCGTCGTTTCCGGCGAAACAGCGGCTGGCTGCCGTTCCGCTCAGGAAGATAGCCGGTCGTCTGCTGCCTCGGCCTGACGCGCCGCCTGGACCTGCTCATCAGGGGCGCCGATACGCTCCAGCAGGTTGCTGTGGCTCATGTGGAGCAGGGCCTCGATGGCGCGATAGTCGTCCGGCAGTGCCGGATCGTTCCAGCCATTGGCCGAGTGGCGGGCCAGATCGACAGCAAGAACCACGTTCCTGACATTGGCGATTTCAGCATCGGCCGGCTTCAACAGCGAACAGAGGAGCGGAGGCAAACCCCAGTGGGCGATCAGCTCGACGGCGATCTCGTCGAGCGGGGCGCCAAAAACTTCCTGCTGAATCTGACTGCTGCGTCGTCCCGGTTCGCTGGCCAATCGCTCCTTGGCACGGATGGCGAGGTTCGGAGCGAAACACCACATGAGGATTTCGACCAGGTCATGGAGCAAGGCGGCCATGGCGATTTCGTCGAAGCTGACGTTCTGGCGCTGCAATGCCCAATCACGGGCCCATTGCGAGGCTGTACGGGAGCGGGCAATGACCTTGAGCAGGCCGAGCATGGCTTTCGGGTAGCCTTTGAGCTGCTGCTCGAGGATGGGCGGGTTGCGAATGCTGTTGTAAAAATTTTGCGTCCCGATCATGACGAGCGCCCGTTCGATGGTCGTGATATCGGCTGACTGGCTGCGTGAGCGGTTGGCCTGCATGTATTGAAAAAGACGCAAGGTCATCAGCGGATCGTGAGCGATGACCGAAGCCAGTTTTCGGGTATTGATCGTGTCCGCCGTGTCGCGCAGTTCGTCGAGTTGCTGCGCTGTATGGCGCAGGATCGGGACTTCGATGGTCTTGAAATGATCGACCCAGGGGGCAACGCCCGGGAAGGGGAAGTCGATCATCAAGGTCATGGCAGTGAACCTTTCTTCGCTTAGGTGTTGAACAGCTGTTTCAGGAATTTTTCGACATAGGCCGGGCGAACCGGCTTGACGATGTAGCCACGGGCACCCAGTCCGGCGGCCTGCTGAACAATGGTCCGCGAGGTGTCGCCCGTCACCATGACCACCGACGTTTTCGGGCTGGCCTCGAGAATTCTGGGCAGGGCTTCGAGGCCACCCAGAATGGGCATGCTGACGTCGAGAAACAGCACCGTGGGCTGGTGGGTCGTGGCAGCGCGGATGGCTTCTTCACCATTGGCCGCCTGGCCGACGACGTTGAGGCCCAACTCGGTGAGCAGGCCTTTGAGCAGCAGACGGATCGAGCTATTGTCGTCGGCGATGACTGCGGTTGCCTGTTTGCGGGGGGCGGCTTTGGCACCGGCTCCGGCTTGCGGGGGCTGCGCTCTTGGCGCAGTCTGCGATGATGCATTTGTTGTGGCAAGGCGGCGGGCTTCGCAAACCTGCTGCAACTCATCAATGACCTGTTTCTGGCCGAATGGCTTGCGCAGGAATCCGGCCGAACCGGCATCGGCCGCCTTGGCTTCGATGTCTGGCGCAACCGAGGCGGTAATGAACAGCACGTCGATGTCGGGGTGCGACGAGTTGATTTCGCACAGGATGTCGAGGCCATCGCGGCCCGGCAATTGATAGTCGAGGCAGACGATTTCGGGTGACAGCTTGCGTACGGCGTCCATGACGCCATTGCCTTCCTCGAGCGTGCCAACCACCGTGTAGCCCTGGCTGGATAGCAGGCTGGTCAGCAGATCCCGCATCGAGGCATTGTCATCAACAATCAGAACGCGCATTCAGAACATTCCTGCAGTTTCGTTGGGTTCGGATTTCGCTCGATTCGGGCGAATCGCTTGTGACGCTTATGTTAGCTGTGAAATGGAAAAAATTGACAGACACAAATCAAAACGCCTCCCGGGGGCGGAGGCGTTTTCGATTTTGGGCTTTTTTTCCGGTTGACCGTGGAATTCAGAGAATCATCCCGGCGCCGACGGTGTTGTTGTTGCTCTCATCGATGATGATGAAAGCCCCGGTTCCCCGATTTTCCAGGTAAGGGTCAGCGAATAGCGGCTGGGCCAGCTTGAAGGTGACTTGCGCGATGTCGTTCATCGCCAGCTTTTCGGCCGGGACTTTTTCCAGGGTGTTCACATCGAGGCGATGGTCGATGGCGGCCAGCTTGGCTTTCGAGTCGCGCGTCGTGTGGCGGATAAGGTAGGTGCGGGCGCGGTCCATCGGGGCTTCGGCCATCCAGCAGACGGTGGCTTCAATCTGTTTGACGGCAGCCGGCACTTCACTCGACTTGACGATCATGTCGCCTCGTGAGGTGTCGATTTCGTCGGCCAGCAACAGGGTGATGGATTGTTCGCAGAAGGCTTCGCTGATATCCACACCGCCGAGTTGCACCGCTTTCACGGTCGACTCGCGGCCGGAGGGCAAAACGGTGACGGCATCGCCGACCTTGATGCGACCAGATTCGATACGGCCCATGAAGCCACGGTAGTCGTGCAGGTCCGGGTTGGCCGAATCCTGCGGTCGACAGACGTACTGGACCGGAAAGCGGAATTTCTCGGTGTGCTCGGTATGCGCAGCCGGGGCTACTTCCAGCATTTCGAGCAGGGTCGGGCCTTCGTACCAGTTCAGGTTGTCGCCGCGGTCGACGATCATGTCGCCGTTCAAGGCGGAAAGCGGAATGAAGCGGATGTCTTCGATGCCGACCTTGGCAGCGAATTCAAGATATTCGCCCTTGATCCGTTCATAGGTTTCCTGCGAGTAATCGGCGAGGTCCATCTTGTTGATGGCGACGATCAGGTGCGGAATGCCGACCAGCGCCGCGAGCTTGGAATGGCGGCGGGTCTGGGTCAGCATGCCCTTGCGCGCATCGATCAGGATGATGGCGAGGTTGGCGGTCGAGGCGGCGGTGACCATGTTGCGGGTGTACTGCTCGTGGCCCGGGGCGTCGGCGATGATGTACTTGCGCGTGCCGGTCGAGAAGTAGCGGTAGGCGACGTCGATGGTGATGCCCTGTTCGCGCTCGGCTTGCAGGCCGTCGGTCAGCAGCGACAGGTCAACCGCGCCCATGCCGCGCTTTTCCGAGGTCTTGGCGATGGCGCTCAGCGTGTCGGCGAGAATGGTCTTGGTGTCGAACAGCAGGCGGCCGATCAGGGTGCTCTTGCCGTCATCGACGCTGCCGCAGGTCAGAAAGCGCAGCAGGCCGTGATCTTCAACTTGATGGGCGCTCATCAGAAATAACCCTCTTTCTTGCGTTGTTCCATGGAGGCGTCGCTGGTCTGGTCGTCCAGACGGGTAGCGCCGCGCTCGGTGATGGTGGTGGTGGCAGTTTCGAAAACGATCTTGCTGACGTCGTCGGCATCCGACTCGACCGGCGCCGTGCAGGAGATGTCGCCGACGGTGCGGAAACGCACCTGCAGGTCGATGATTTCTTCACCGTCCTTGGAGGGGTTGGCGACGCCGCCACCGACCAGCGGCACGTTGACCGGCACGATGGAACCCTGGCGCATGACGATCGGGCGCTTGTGGGCGAAGTAGATCGACGGCAATTCGAGGCCTTCGCGCTCGATGTATTGCCAGACGTCCATTTCCGTCCAGTTCGAGATCGGGAAGGCGCGAATGTTCTCGCCCTTGTGGCTGCGCGCGTTGTACAGGCTCCACAGTTCCGGGCGCTGGTTTTTCGGGTCCCACTGACCGAATTCGTCACGGAAGCTGAAGATGCGTTCCTTGGCGCGGGCTTTTTCCTCGTCGCGACGGGCGCCGCCGATGCAGGCGTCGAAACCGAATTCCTCGATGGCTTCGAGCAGCGTCACCGACTGGTGCTTGTTGCGCGATTCGCCTTCGTGTTTCAGGACGACTGTGCCGCGGGCCATGGAATCCTCAACCGAACGGACGATCAGGCGCTCACCGAGTTCGGCTGCGCGTTTGTCGCGGAAGGCAACGACTTCCTTGTAATTGTGGCCGGTGTCGATGTGCATCAGCGGGAAGGGGAACTTGCCCGGGCGGAAAGCCTTTTCGGCCAGGCGCAGCATGCAGATCGAGTCCTTGCCGCCGGAGAACAGCAGCACCGGGTTGGAACACTGGCCGGCCACTTCGCGCATGATGTGGATGGCTTCGGCCTCGAGCCAGTCGAGGTGGGAGAGGGTGGAACGTTGGGTCATTGCAGGTGAATCCGCGTGGATTGTCGAATGGCCGCCATTGTAGCAAAGGCCTAAATATTCTTTTAAGAACAAGTGCTCATCTTGTTATCTCGAATGGTTATAAAGATTGGGCGTATTGGTCAAACAGGTATGCCCAATTCCGATCAGGACAAAGCCATCCCGCTCCGTCATTTGGCCTGCAGGGTCATCGCGGCGCGCGAACGAATGCTGAGTACTTCAGAATTGGCAAAAATTTCCGGTTGACCGCAATAACCGGATACAGGCCGTGGATTGGCCGGTAATGCGGGGTTTTGGCTCGCTCTCGCGTCGCGGCCAGAACAAGGCGCTGGGGGACGTTCACTGTGGCCGGTGCTGCCCGTTGCTAGTAGCGCACGTGCCAGTGCTTGCGAAAAGTGTCGAAAATACTTACACGGCCCAAATTGCTAAAATCGTTTCCCGTTGTGCTGGTGGGCTTTCCAGACGTAGGCATCATGCTTGCTAACTGTTCGAGATCGGTTTTTGTGTCAGCCGAGGATGTTGGCGAATTGGAGACGAGAAGCAGATGAAGGAAGCCGAAAATCCGGGTGAGAAAATACTCACAATCCTGCTCGAAGCCCTGACCACGATTTCATATCTTAGAGGGAACGACGCGCGGGCGGCCAGCATCGCCGAATATGCCCTGGATCAATACGAAAATGCCTTGCGCTGTGCCGGGCGTTCTGAGGGCGTTGGCGAGCTGCAATATTTGCCCGGCCTGTGTCCGGAGCAGCGCAATCTTCTTGCTCTCCGGCGCAGAAACGACAGGCGGTCCATCAACTGCGGCCCGCCCGCAGGGCGGGCAGAACAAAGGCTCGGTGCGGATCGCCGAATGAATTCGGATCGCCGTAGTCAGGAGCAGACTTACAGTTGAACTATGTTGCATCAACAAAAAACCGGCCGGCGTCCAGGAAAAGCGCATCGCCTGCGGCGTGATCACTGTGCGCTGGGCGTCGTCGGTATTTCGTTTTTGGCCAAAATTTCCGGTTGACCGTAGCAACCGCCGCCTACTGGATCATCAGCACCCAATCACCTTGAATTCCACCCGCCGATCCAGCGCATCGCTGGCATCGTCGCGGCCGGTGCCGACCATCGTTTGCCGCGAGCCGACGCCGTTGGCGATCATCCGCTTGGCCAGTTTCGGCGCCGCTCCTTCCAGGCGCGCCTTGACGAATTCTGCCCGCAACAGCGACAGCCGTTCATTCAAGGGCTCGGGGCCGGTCGGGCTGGTGTGGCCGGTCACTTCCAGGCAACTGCCGACGCCCGATGTGCGCTGGGCGATGGCCTTTAGCCAGACCGGATACGGGCCGCTGAGTTTGGGATCGGTGACAAAAGCCGTCGACCCGGGCCGGAACAGGAATTTGACGGCCAGGCGCCGGTGCTCAAGGCCGTAATCGACGATCTTCCCGAAGGCCGTCGCCGCCTGTTGCTGGTGCCCCAGTTTCCAGTGGGCGAGGTAAATGCCGTTATGGACGCGAAACTGGTTGCCGGCCGGCGTCGCGAGAGCGTTGCCGTAGAGCTCCAGCGCATCCTGATAGCGTCCGGCATCGTAGGCATCGATGGCTTCGGCGACCAGCGCGGCGGCGATGATGCGGTCGAGGTAGAGCGGGTTGATCGGGTCGCCGGCCTTGGTCCCTTGGCAGGTCTTGATGTAGCCCTCGGTCGCCGGGTCCTCCGACCAGGCCGGGGCATCGCGGAAGAAGGCCAGCGGCGTCGGGTCGACGCCATCCGGCAAGGCAAAGGCCAGGCCCTTGCTGACCAGCTTGCCGCTGCGCAGATCGGCCAGCGCCAGGCAAATCCGGTAGGCCTCGCGCGGCCCGGCCGTCTTGCGCTCGGCGTTGACGCCGGTGAAAGTGCCGATCAGCACAAGCGGGCTCTTGGCGACGTTGGCCGCCGAAAACGCCTTGACGTCGAACTGCGGATACTGCTCGCGCATCATGTTGGTCAGGCGGATGCCCATCGCCTGTGTGGCCACCGATTGCGCCCCGGTCATGCCGTCGATCAGCGGGTCGATAACCACCGCGTATTTGGCCTGCGCCGGCATGCCCTCGGCCGGCAGTTTGGCATTCTTGAATAAGGCCGTGGCTGCGCTCAACACGGCCTTGTCGTAGGCCTGGGTCGGCGGCGGGGCAGCGGGTGGCGTGGAAGATGATGGCTGGGAGCTGGTGGCGGGAGCGGCCGGCGTTGCCGGTTTCTCGCGCAGGCTGTCGCAACCCGTGGCGAGAAGGGCGACGCACAACACCGTTATGCAGAACCCGGCGGCACCCGTTTTGTGAAAAATGGTCGTCATTGCTGACACTCCTTCTGAAATACGGCTTGCGCCTCGTGGGACAGCGATTCGCCCAGCTGAACGCGCGAGAGAAATTCGGCGCAGCGCGCCTTGATCGGCGGCGCCCGCGTTGTTTTTACTTTCTCGTCGAGCGGCCGCGCGGCCGGCTTCTGTGCCAGTTTTTCGGTCAGGATCGGCGCTTCTGCGGTCACTGATACCACAGCTGGTTTCTTCGGCGCCGAGGTCTCGGCCACTGGCGCCGGCTTCGGCACCACCAGGCCGGGGCGCGTTTCCGGCACCTCCGGTTGCCGCGCCTGCGGCGGAACCGCTGCCGGCTCCCGCCCGGACAAAGCCAGGTAGCCAGCCCCGGCCAGCAACAGCGCACCGGCAACGCCCGCCAACTTGTTGCGCCACCACTCCCGCGGCTTGGTATTGATGCGGGCCAGATCGGCCGGATCATAGGCCGGGCTAGCTTCTCCGGGCTTCGCATCGATTGGTTTCAGCGGCCGTTCCGGTGCCGCGCCAACGGGTTTGCCCAGCAGGTTTTCAAGGTCGGACAGCAACATGCGCAGGCCATCGAAATCCGGCGAGCCATCCCAGCCCGTCAGATCGGCTGCCTGAATCTCGCGGAAGCCGGCCGGCGGGCGAACGGCTTCAATCATGACCGGCACCAGCTTGCCCAATCGCCGCCCCTCGCTGGCCTCCTCGTACACCCACTCGCTTTCGATCGACTTGGCCGACCACAAAACCACCATGCAGCGCATGTCTTCGAGCGCATGCTCCAGCACGCTGCGCCAGGTTTCCCCGGCCGGAATCCGCCGATCCCACCAGACGCTCCAACCGGCCGAACCAAGCACCTCGGCAACCCGTCGCGCCGTCTCCCGGTCACGCTCGGTATAACTCAGGAATATATCGGTCATTTCCTCCCCCCGCTGAGGCCAGAAAAGCCGGAAAAGCCATCAATCCGCCATCCCTGCTCAGTCGGCAGGCAGTGCGTTCGACGCCAGAGAGCCGGCCAACCTCAGCTAGTCGACCGCGGAAATAATATTCCGTTCAATTAAATGAAGGGAAGGCGCCGGGCAGCGGTTTGTTCAAGAGCCCTGCAAAATCAGAAATGTTCAAGGGCTGCATGGCTGTCTCAAAATCGGCTATTGGTCAGAGTCATGCGGCAATGCGCCGGCTATTTGCCGTTTTGCAGGAAATCACGTTGTAGGGCAGCTTGCCGGTCCGGCGAACACACACTTCGTGCCCTCACTTAGGAAAGATCCAAGCTTGCTGCCCCGGGGTGGTGCGCCGAGTTGGCCGGCGCGGAACGTCAATATCTTGAATGTGGGGCGGCTGCAGCATAATGAAAGCAGGCGTCGCCAGCGTTCGTTTGGCCTTTTATGGAAAAATCAATTTGCTGGCCAACCAAAGCATTCGACATGCCTTGCGTCATTGTAGCCAGGGCATGGCTATTGCTTCTATCACTGCCAACCTCCGTCGGAATCAACTGAAAATGCACAAGATCAAGAGTCTGCTCGTTGCCAACCGCAGCGAGATCGCCATTCGCGTGCTACGCGCCGCTTCTGAGCTGGGCATACGCACCGTCGGCATTTTCTCCAACGAGGACCGCTTTGCCTTGCACCGCTTCAAGGCTGACGAATCGTATCTGGTTGGCGCCGGTAAGAAGCCGATTCAGGCCTATCTCGATATTGACGACATCATTCGCATCGCCAAGGAAGCCAATGTCGATGCGATTCACCCCGGTTACGGCTTTCTTTCCGAGAACCCCGATTTTGCCGATGCCTGCGCCAAAGCCGGCATTGCCTTCATTGGCCCAAAGGGCGAGGTCATGCGCCTGCTCGGCAACAAGGTTGCGGCGCGCAATGTCGCCATTGCTGCCGGTGTGCCGGTGGTGCCTGCGACAACTGCATTGCCTGACGACATTGAAGGGGCCAAGAAAATGGCTGCCGAGGTCGGCTATCCCCTGATGCTGAAAGCCAGTTGGGGCGGTGGTGGACGTGGCATGCGGGTGATCGAGACGGAAGCCGATCTGGCGCCGATGATGGAATTGGCCAAACGTGAAGCGCTGGCTGCTTTTGGCAATGACGAGGTTTATCTGGAGAAACTGGTGCGCCGTGCCCGCCACGTTGAGGTCCAGGTGCTCGGTGACAAGCATGGCAATCTGGTGCACCTTTTCGAGCGCGATTGTTCGGTGCAGCGGCGTAACCAGAAGGTGGTCGAACGGGCGCCGGCGCCGTACATGGACGAAGCGACCCGTCAGGAACTTTGCGCCTCGGCGCTGCGTCTGGCGCGGGCAGTCAAGTACAGCCATGCCGGGACGGTTGAATATCTTTATGACGTCGATGACAGCAAATACTATTTCATCGAGGTCAATCCGCGCATACAGGTCGAGCATACGGTGACCGAACAGGTGACCGGCGTCGATATCGTCAAGGCGCAGATTCGGGTGACCGAAGGCGCCAGGATTGGTGATGAAACGTCCTTCATTCCGCAGCAAAAGGATATTTCACTGCGCGGACACGCCCTGCAGTGCCGGGTGACGACCGAAGACCCGGAAAACAACTTCACCCCGGATTACGGCAAGATCGCCGTCTATCGCAGCGCTGCCGGTTTCGGGATTCGCCTCGACGCCGGTACGGCCTATGGCGGGGCGGTCATCACGCCTTATTACGATTCGTTGCTGGTCAAGGTCACTGCCTGGGGGCACACGCCGGATGAGGCGGCGGCGCGGATGGATAGAGCTTTGCGCGAATTTCGCGTGCGCGGGCTGGCGACCAACCTGCAGTTTCTCGAAAACGTCATCGCCCATCCGCTGTTCCGCTCCGGGGAATGCACGACGCGCTTTATCGACACGACGCCGGAACTCTTCCATTTCCAGAAGCGACGCGATCGCGCCACCCGCCTGATCCGCTTCCTCGGCGAGGTTACGGTCAACGGCAATCCCGAGATGAAAAACCGCATTCTGCCCAAGCTACCGCTGGCACTGCCAATCAAGCCGGTTTGCGATCTCACCAGGGCGATTTCGCCGGGTACGCGTGACCGCCTCAAGGAACTCGGTGCCGCCGGCTTTGCGCAATGGATGAAGGAGCAGCCGCAAGTGCTGCTGACCGACACGACGATGCGTGACGCCCATCAATCGCTCTTCGCTACCCGCATGCGTTCGCGCGACATGATCGAGGTCGCCCCGCACTACGCCCGCATGCTGCCGCAGTTGTTCTCGCTGGAGTGCTGGGGCGGTGCGACCTTTGACGTGGCCATGCGCTTCATCAAGGAAGATCCGTGGGAGCGCCTGACGCGCTTGCGTGAAGCAACGCCGAACATTCTTTTCCAGATGCTGCTGCGCGCTTCCAATGCCGTCGGTTACACCAATTATGCCGACAATGTCGTGCGTTATTTTGTCCAGCAGGCGGCCAAGAACGGCGTCGATGTCTTCCGCGTTTTCGATTCTCTGAACTGGGTCGACAACATGCGCGTGGCGATGGATGCCGTGATCGAGAGCGGCGCCTTGTGTGAGGGCGCGCTGTGCTACACCGGTGATTTGTTCGACACCCGACGCAGCAAATATGACCTGAAATACTACGTTGGCCTCGCCAAACAGCTCGAAAAGGCCGGCGCGCACATTCTTGGCATCAAGGACATGGCCGGTGTCTGCAAGCCGCGCGCGGCGCACGAACTGGTGCGCGTGCTCAAGCAGGAGGTTGGCTTGCCGATTCACTTTCACACACACGACACCAGTGGCATCTCGGCCGCTTCCGTGCTCGCCGCCATTGATGCGGGGTGCGATGCCGTCGATGGCGCACTCGATTCGATGAGTGGCCTGACTTCGCAGCCCAATCTCGGCTCGATTGCCGCTGCGCTTGCCGGTTCGCCGCGCGATCCCGGCCTCGACCTCGCCGCCATGCAGGCGCTTTCGCACTATTGG
This sequence comes from Betaproteobacteria bacterium, assembly GCA_016705475.1. GTDB lineage: Bacteria > Pseudomonadota > Gammaproteobacteria > Burkholderiales > Rhodocyclaceae > Azonexus. The sequence goes on from JADIYD010000010.1 coordinate 225,542, forward strand.
GAAGGTGTGCGCCGTGCCTATGCGCCTTTCGAGGCGGACATGAAGGCCGGCACCTCGGATGTCTATAACCACGAGATGCCTGGCGGCCAGTACACCAACCTGCGCGAGCAGGGACGGGCGATGGGGCTGGAGCCGCGCTGGCCTGAAGTGTCCAAGACCTACGCTGATGTGAATGTTCTTTTTGGCGACATCGTCAAGGTCACGCCAACCTCAAAAGTGGTGGGTGACATGGCGTTGTTCATGGTCGCCAACGATCTCAAGCCGGCCGATGTTCTCGATCCCGAGCGTGAAATCGCTTTTCCGGAATCGGTCATTTCGTTATTCAAGGGGGAACTCGGCTTTCCGCCCGATGGCTTTCCGAAGGAACTGGAGCGCAAGGTCTTGCGTGGTGAAGCGCCGATGTCGGGGCGTGCCGGGGAGCATCTGCCAGCCGTCGATCTCGAGGCCAAGCGTGCCGAGGCGGAGCACCTGATCGGACGCAAACTCAGCGATACCGACCTCGCGTCTTATCTGATGTATCCCAAAGTCTTCAAGGACTACGCCGAGCATCGCCGCGAATTCAGCGACGTTTCCTTGTTGCCGACCTCAGCCTTCTTCTATGGTCTGCTTGATCGTGAAGAAATTTCGGTCGATATCGAAAAAGGCAAGGCGCTGATCGTGCGCCAGACCGGCCGCTCGGATACCGTCGACGAGGAGGGGCGGATCAAGGTCTTTTTCGAGATCAACGGCCAACCGCGCACGGTGCGCGTCGCCAAGGCGGGGCAGGCGGGCAATGTGCGCAGCAAGCCGAAGGCGGAAGAGGGGAATCTCAAACATATCGGTGCGCCGATGCCCGGCATGGTGGTTACCATTGCGGTCAAGACCGGTCAGAAAGTCAGGAAGGGTGATCCGCTACTCTCCATCGAGGCGATGAAGATGGAAACGATGCTCACCGCCGACCGCGACGCCACGGTGCATGCGCTTCATGTCCGTTCGGGTGAAACCATCAACGCCAAGGATTTACTGCTGGAACTCGACTGAGCGGCTGCGCTTTGCCGGCAAAAAAAGGCCAGAATGCAAACTGAGCTTCCCCGGAATCTTCTTCTTTCAACATTCAACCAGTTTGGTCCAGCGTTGTTTCCCCGTGAAATGTCGGTTCACGTTGAGATGCTGGATTCAGCCCAGGATTAGAGCTTCTGACGATGCAAAGATTACGCATTCGACATCTGACGGAATATTTGTTCCCAACTCAGGTGACGCTCAACCAGCACAGACTCTTGCTGCGTCCACGCGAAGGGCATGACGTGCGTATCGAGACTTCCAGGCTGGAAATCACACCCACGCCCCATATCAAATGGCAACGCGATGTGTTCGATAACTCCCTGGCGGTGGTCAACTTCCCGGCGCGTTCGGACAAATTGATTATCGCCAGCGATGTCGTTATCCAGCATTTCGAGCAAGCGCCTTTTGATTTCCTTGTTGATGACTATGCAGTGCGCTACCCGTTCTTGTATGCGGGGGGCGAGCAGGTTGATCTGGCGGCTTTTCAGCGGCTGGTTTTTCCCAACGATCAACAAATCATAAACAACTGGCTGCTGCAGTTCGGGTTATACGGCATGGAGACTTTGGGCTTGCTGATAAAGTTGAATCAGGCGATCAGCAACCAGTTTCGCTATCAGGTGAGAGAAGAACCTGGTGTCCAGTCGCCCGCGCAGACGCTGGCCCAGCGCAGTGGATCCTGCCGCGACTACGCCACGCTTTTCATCGAGGCTTGCCGCTGCCTTGGTTTGGCCGGTCGCTTTGTCAGCGGGTATTTGCATGCCCCGGAGACCGAGGCCGGTAATGCCGCCACCCATGCCTGGGCGGAGATCTACCTGCCGGGAACGGGGTGGAAAGGCTTCGATCCGACGTCCGGTGTGGTAACCAGTAGCCAGCATATTGCCGTTGCGGTTGCGCGTGACCCTGAAGCGGTGCCTCCCGTCTCTGGCAGTTTCACTGGGCTAGGCGACGCAACGCCGACAATGCGGGTCAATGTACAAGTCAACTTGCTGGCCTGAATCGCTTGAAGAGACGGTCGGCATGGTTTTTAGTGACAGCGCTCGTTACTACTCGACAGAGTGCAAGCTTCATTGAGCAGGCTGACAGCAGTAAATGCCTTACTTCACGCCTCGGGGGGTTTTGGGGCGGGGGGGGGGGGGGGGGGTTTTTTTCCCCCCCCCCCCGCCGGCGCGGGGTCTCCCGGGGGGGGGAAAAGGGCGCGCCAAGAAGGGTGGGGGGGCGGGCGGGCGGCACCAACAACCGCGGGGGGGGGGGGGGGGGGGGGGGGGGGGGCCCCGGCGGGCGGGGGGGTTTTTTTTTTTTGGGGGGTTTTCGTCTGGCGCGGGGGGGGGGGGCGCGGGTTCAAGGGGCGGCGAAGCCGAAGTCAGGGCCGCCGATGTCCAACATGGCGCTGATGGCGCATTCATCGGACCCTTACGGCGCATCAAGCCCCCAGAACTTGAGGATGTGGTAGCTGGAGCAGATTCCGACGTCCAGGATGAACGGCGCAGCCTTGCCGCACTGGTTGGCGGCTGTGCCGGGGGCTATCGGCGTGCCGTGGCCCATGCCGTTGATCAGTACCGTCTCGACCAGCGTCTTGCCGTTGCTATCCTTGTACTGCTTGTGCGCCTGGCCGTTGATCGTGTCCTCGCTATCGGGAACCTGATCGATGCCGAGCACGTTGGTCCATTGGTCCACCAGTTCTCGCTGGTCCTGCGGGTTGACCGTGCCATCCGTTGTTCCCTGCCAGATCGAGACGCGCGGGAACGGTCCGCTGTGGCTCGATGCATTGCGCACCAGCGTGCCCCACTGGGCCGGTGTCAAATCCTTCATCGGCGCGACCTGGCCAGACAGGCTGACGCCGCATTGACCGAGCGCCTCGCTCGCATTGCTGGCGCACTTGTAGGGCACGCCGGCGACGATGGCGCCCCCGGCAAAGACTTCCGGATAGGTTGCGAGCATCACCGCGGTCATGGCGCCCCCGGCTGAGAGGCCGGTGACATGGATTTTTTTCGGGTCGACGCCGGCATCGGTCTTGAGCTTGTCGATCATCTGCCGGATTGACTGGGCTTCACCCTTGTCGCGCTCGTTGTCGCCGCGTTCAAACCAGTTGAAGCACTTCGACGAGTTATTGGCCTGTTGCTGTTGCGGCAGCAACAGCGCGAAACGGTACTGGTCGGCGAACTTGGTCCAGCCCGGCTCGTCATCGTAAGCCGCCGCCTCCTGCCGGCAGCCGTGCAGGGCGACGACCAGCGGACGCGAGGCGCCGAGATTGGCCGGCAGGTACTGGCACATTTTGAGATTGCCCGGGTTGGTGCCGAAGCCGCTGACTTCGCTCAGCGGCGCAGCGCAACTGCTTGCCGGGGCGGCGCATAGCCACGGGAACCAGATGCACCACCAGGATTGGGCGGACGCCGTCAGCGGTAGCGCCAGCAACAGCGTCAGCGTGACGGCGTTGATCCAGCGCTTGCCTGGCCTGGTATGGGGTGATTTTTCAGGAACAGCCGGGCGTGTATTCATGTTGCGCATCCATCGAGCGGGAATATGTGAAGTGGATGTTACTCGAATGACCCGGGTTATGTTCCCGAGAATATCTGAGCATTGGACTTGAGGCACGAGATTCAACGGCCTTCGTTAAATGTCCGGGATATTTTCAAATTTGGCCGAAATTTCCGGTTGACCGTAGGAATGTCCTGCCCAGGGGCCGATATCGTTCCCGCGGCCTGGACACTCCCGGGATTTGCCTTCGCGGCAGGCGAGGCGGGAACCCGGAAAATGCAGGCCGCTGAATCCCCGCCTGCGCTGGGATAATGCTTAACCGAACGGTATCGAAGCCCAAGGGCATTCACAGGGTTTTCAAATACTCGACCAGGGCATCCTTTTCGCTGGCTGACAACCCGGTGCCGAACTCGTGCCCCTGGTTGCCGCCGCCCTTGCTGGCGGTGTCGAGCCTGGTGCCGACGCGTTGTGCTTCGGGCGTGTCGGTGACGAAGCCGACCTTCTTCTGGTCATAAACGTCGTAGCCGCGCCAGAACACTTTCGGGCGCTGGGCGGCGGGTTCGAGCAGGTCGCGCAGGGTGGGCACCGAGCCGTTGTGCAGGTAGGGGGCGCGCAGCCAGAGGCCGTCGAGGAAGGGGATGTGGTAACCCGGCAAATCCTCTTCGACCAGCCCTTTGCGCTCCAGGCCCATTTCCTTGACGACCTGGTTGGCCTTGATCGCGGCGCCCTTGTTCCAGGTGTCGAGGCGGCCGCGGTCGGTGCCGACATCGGCCAGCGGCAGCGATGCGCCGGTCTTGTCGCTGGCGTGGCAGGCGGCGCAGTGGGTGGCGAACAGGGCTTTGCCGCTGGTTGCCCGGGCTTGGTCGATGGGGAAGGGGTAGGCCGGCGGCTGGAGTTCGGAGAGGTAGGCTTTGAGCCACTCGACCTGCTCCATGAAGCGGGCGTTGTTCTTGGGCGGGGCGCCGAGTACGCCGAGCGCCGAGTCGATGACCACGGAATGGACATCGTGGGTGTCGGCGGCGTAGTTCGGGCGGCTGCCCTTGGCCGGGTCATACTTTTTCAGGTTCCACACGGCCGGCATGTCGGAAGGGCCGAAGTAGTCGTCCATCGGCGCCTTGATCATGAAATACCGGGTCAGGTTCATGCCGTCGTCGCGGCCACGGCCCCATTCCGGGAAGTCCGGGCGGTAGAGCCAGGCGAACTGCGCCTCGCGCTCGAGCAGGCGTTTCTTGGTGATCGGGATGATCAGGAAGCGGTAGAGCAGCTGATCGATCCAGTCGAGGTGCGTGACGCGGTTGATCTCGGCCATCAGGATGTCGGCGTTGAAGCGCGGGTCCTTGGCGCAGTCGATGAGCAAGCGGAAAAAGGACTGAACGTTGGTGGTATGGCCCGAGCCGCCGACGACGAAGACCGGGTTGGAATCCGGGGATACGCGGTAGCTCGTGGTGTGGCAGACGGCGCAGTTGTTGGCGACGCGCGGGAAGCCGATGGTGGTCTTGGTGAAGCCGACCGGCAATTCCTGGCCCATCTCCCACGGCACGCCGAGCGCCGCGTAGCCGCCGGGGACGACCTTGCCGTCTTCCTTGAATTTCTCGGGAAAGACCCGAGGCAGCACGTAGAAAATCCAGTACGGGATGCCGGAATCCTGCTCGGCGCCAATCGATCCATACTTGAAGCGCATGTCGGGCGTGGCGGTCACCCAGTCCGGCTGTGGGTATTCGCGTAAGCCTCGGTCGTAGCCGATCATGCCGCCGATGACGGCGAGGGTGGCGAGGCCGAGGGCGGCGTATTTGAGCCAGGTCTTGCAGGTGCAGTTGCTCATGATGGTGCCTCTCAGAATGTCTTGAGGAACTCGACCAGCGCGGCCTTTTCGCCGTCGCTCAGTTCGGTGCCGTAGGCCTTGCCCTCGTGGCCACCGTTGCCGTTCCCGGGCACGGTGGTGTCGAGGCGGAAGAATTTCTTGCCGCCGGCTTCGGTGACGTTCGAAACGAAACCGACTTTCACCGGGTCAAAAACGTCGTTGCCGCGGTAGAAGGCTTTCGGCCGTTTGTCGGCCGGTTCGAGCAGGTCGCGCAGGTTGGGGACCGAGCCGTTGTGGAGGTAGGGCGCGCGTAGCCAGAGGCCGTCGAGCGGCATGTTGGCGTAGCCGTGGGTTTTCTGGAAATGCGTGAAGCGCCACGGGTAGCCGGCGTAGAGCGTGGCCTGATTTACCGCCAGCGTGTAGGTGTAGGAATCGAGGCGGCGGCGGTCGGTGCCGATTTTGGCCAGCGGTTCGACGGTGCCGACGTACTCGCCCGTAAAGTCGCTACCCGAGGCGCCGTGGCAGGCCGCGCAATATTGCTTGTAGATCGGCGCGCCCTGGGCTGCCATGCCACGGTCAACCGGGAAAAAGTCCGAAAAACGAAGTGGCTCGACATCCTTGATCCATGCCTCGACGCGCTTGATGCGCTGGATGTCGATGGTCGGCGGCGTCGTGCCGGTGCCGAAGGCCGCGCTCTTGTTGCGCTCCTCGACCGTGGTGTTGTTGCCGTCCCAGTGCAGCTGCATTTCCTTCGGCTCCATGCGCTGACGCTGGCGCCAGATCGACGGGAAGTCGGCTGGTGCGTCGAACTCTTTCGGGTCGAGCAAATGCATCGGCCAGTTGAAAATCACCTTGGCCGAATTGAAGGTGTCGACCCGGCCCGGCCCCCATTCGTGCTGCTTGAACACCCAGTCGAAACGCCCGGCCAGCGCCAGAACCCGGTCGCGCATGATGGCGATGGCGATGGGGTAGACCAGATAGCGATCGAGCAGGTCGAGGTTGGCGCCCTGTTTCTCGATCTCGGGCAGGATGAATTCCTTCGAGAACTTCGGATCGGCGGCGCAGCGGAAGAAGAACTCCTCGAAAGCCTTCATGTTGAACGTGGCCGCCGGCATGCCGAGGACGATGGTGGCCGGCTGGTCGGCCGCAGTGCGCACGGTGCTGACATGGCAAACGGCGCAATTGACGAAGACGCGGTCGACGCCCTGATAGCGGCGCTGCGAAGTGCCGACCGGCAGGTCGCGGTCGCTGCCGTCGGGATTCTTTTCGTAAACCATGCCGAGCGACTGGTAGCCCTTGCCCGGCAGGTATTGCGGGCAGACCTCCGGCAGCGCCTTCCAGATCCAGTACGGGAAGCCCATTTCGTGCTCGCCGCCGGTCGAGCCGTATTTGAAGTGCTCGGTCGGACTGACGTAGTCGACCGGAATGTCCTCGGTGAAACGCTTGAAGAACAGCAGGCCGATGAAGCCGGGGATGACGACGGTAACGAACAGAAGAATCAGGAAGCGGCGCTTCCAGGGGCTGGGACGTTGTTCGAGTTCTTCGTTCATGGTGCTCCCCCGGGTTTGTTGGTGTTATGGCGTTGTGGGCAGGCATGGGCGCAGGGCTTCGTAGCCACCGGCCAGCATTTCGTTGAGATTCGGCGAACGGCCGGTTTCCGCCCGTAGCCAGTCGCCGACCTGGGCGAGCAGTGTCTTGCGGGCGGCGCTGTTGCGCCAGCGGTCGCTGTGGGTGGCAAAGGCCGGCAGCATGCTTTCCGGCGGCATTGGCGTCTTGTCGCGCTGCTCCGGCTGCAGATCGGCCATGGCCAGCCGGACGTAAAGACGCGGCGCACACTGGCGTAGACGCGCCGCCACTTGCGCGCCGTTGCCGGTAAGGAAATTGGGCGGGAAGGTTTCGGCTGTCTGATGGCAGGTCGCGCAGTAGGGGTAGAAGGCCTGCAACGTCGGTTCGACCGGGGCGGTTACGAGGTTGCCCAGCGCGGCCGAGGGCACTTCCAGACGCGGTGCGGGCAGGTTCTGCGCGGCTTGGCAGCAGGGCTTTGGCGCCGGGGCGCCGAGTTCGGCGAGCAGCGCGGCCAGCAGGCTTTCCCGGGGAATGGCACGTGCGGCGAACAGCGTTTCGCCTTGCGGGCTGTCGGCCAGTCGTGTCATGGCACGTTCGAGAGCGGCGAAATCCTGACGGATATCGAGCACGGCCTCGCCAACGGCGGGATCGCTGGCGTTGCGGCGAAAGGTCAGGCGGCCAAGGGCGTGGCCATCGGCGCTGCGCGGGATTTGCTGCCCGAGGCGCAATGTGAAGCTTGCCTCATTCGCTGTCGCCGGGCCATTCGGCACCAGATCGAGGTTGCTCAGGGCGGTGCCGCCGGGCAGGGTGAGGCGGGTCAGTTGTCCGCTGTTCGGCCGGCCTGCCGTCAGGTTCAAAGTGCCGGCCAGGCTTGGCCCTGCGCTCGAAGCACAGTTCACCGACCAGCGCGAGGCCGGGGTGTTGGCGCTGATTCGGCAGGGCGCCGTCAGTTGCGTCGTGGCGATGTCGGGTAGCCGGGCAAGGGCGACTTCGATCTGCCGGCGGTCAGGGGCAGAAACGAATTCGGCCAGGCCGGCGACCAGCGTGGTGAGCGCACCCGGGGCTTCGGCTTGCCAGATTTCCCGAGGCGGGCGCGGCGCCAGCGGTTCAAAGCGGGCCGCGACGTGGGAGTGGGCGATGCGGGCCGCCGGATCGGTTGGCCAGTCAGCGACATTCTGCAGCGGGTTGCGATTCGGGATGTCCGGATTGCCGACGGCCAGCCCGCCGGGCCAGCGACGCCGGGCTTCGCTGCGCAGCGGGGCAATGACGTTCTGACTGAAATTCGCATCCGGCGCCCAGCTCTGGCCGCCGGACAGGGCATGGCGCAGCGCGGCAGTGAACAGTCCGGCCCGACAACGGCGAGCCGGCAGGTCGTTGTCGCCGCAGCCTTCGCGCCACAGCTTCTGGCTCAGGGCGAAGCCATTGGCGCGTTCGGTGGCGTTGTCGATGGCGTAGGGAATGTCGATGCCGCGGTCGACCGGGATGCCGTAGAAGCGCTTGCCGCTGGCGGCGAGCAGGGCGGCGACCTGCGGGTTGGCATTCGTTTCATCCCACAGGGCGCGCGAGAAAATGGGCGAGCCGTTCTGGTGGCAGGCGAAGCAGAGGTTGCGGTTGGCGTAGAAGACCTGCGGCTGGCCGCCGGCCCGGTAGTCCTTGACGAGCTGGAACTCGAAGCGGCCGGCCGCCTCGTTGTAGCTGATTACCTCGAGCACAGCCGATTTTTCCTGGTAGCCAAGGTAGAGGCGGTCCTTGAGGAAGGATTTCGAATTTGGGCGATTTTCCGCGTCGACCGTAACAACCACCCGGGGATAGGCGAAATAGTCGGGCGCAGCGGCCGTGCGCTGCAGTGAGCGGCCGAGCGGAATGAGGACGCGCTTGACCGGCGGCAGGGCGCTGCCGGGATCGGCTATCAACTCGGCGTCGAGGCGGGCAAGCAGGGCGGCGAACGGGAAGGGCAGTTCGATGACGCTCTGGCCGTTGCGCGCCACGGCAAAAAGCTGGTCGAACAGCGAGCGGCCGACGGGGGGCAGATCGTCGCCGGGCAAGGCCGGGTCGATGACCCATGTCGGTGCCGGGCGGGTGGTTTCAGCCACTGCCCACATCACCGCTCCCGGCCCGCAGGCCAGACCGATCAGGCCGGCCAGCAGGGCGTTGCACAGGTTCATGGCAGGCTTCCATGACCAGCTCACGGATCACGGTTTGGCGGCAGCGACGGTGGCGACGGGTCGGGCCTGGGTGCCCGGCCAGCAGTCCTGCTGCACCGTGCCGGTCTTGATGAATTCCTCCCGCGCCTTGTCGTCGGTGGCCTTGTCGTAGAGCGTGAAGTTGAGGGCGAATGCCTTGTCGAGGTAGGCGCGGCCGAGGTAGAGGCCGGGGCGGATCATGCGGATTTCGTCGCGCACCTTGAGGCCGCGGCGGCCGGCCAGAAAGTCCGGGCTTTCCTGATAGCCGGGGATTTCATCGGTGAAAAAGTAGTCGATGATGATCGACTCCCGGCGGGCGTCGAGCATGCTCTGACCGCAGTAAAGCTTGGCCGGGAAGAGCAGCCAGGTTTCCTTGCCGCCATACTGCATCTTCTTTGGCTCGCCCTCGACCAGCCCCATTTTCTTGAGGATGGACAGGTCTTCGATGCGGTTGCGCAGCACGCGTTCGTCGCGGAAGAAGACCTTGCCGCGCCACAGCGCTTCGCCGACGTCCTCGATGACCAGGCCCTTGAGATGGAGCAGGGTGCCGGTAAAACCGCCGACCAGTTCGGTCAGCCGGAACTTGCCGCTTTCGCCGCGCGGCAACAGGATGCGGCCGTCGAACGCGCCGTCCGGGATGGGCCCGGCAGCGAGGCGGCCGTAGAGCTGGTCGAGCTGTTCCTGATCCAGTTTGGCCAGGTAGTCCGGGGTGATCTTGGCCAGTTCGGCCGGCGGAATCGGGTATTTGTAATCAACCTGGGCGAGGTCCATCTTCGACTGGTAGCCCTTGTCGTAGGGCGCGTAGCCGATGTTGGGCGGCTCCGGCTTGGTGCAGGCCGTGATGGCCAGGGCGGCGAGGGTGAGCAGAGCGGTTTTTGTCGGTGTCATGATCATCTCCCCCTTGCTTACATCGTGGCCAGGAAGGCGGTCAGCGCCTTCTTGTCGGCTTCGGAAAGGTCCTCGCCGAAGCGGTGGCCCTCGTTTTCGATCTCCTGCGTGCAGGTTTCGTAATTGGCGCTGAGGAAATCGCGCTTCTCGCGCAGGATGTCGACGAAGCGGGCCGGGCTCTTGAGGATGTCGTCGGCCATTGCCTGCAGGGTCGCCAACTGGGCCTTCTTGCCGGCGGCTTCGAGCTTGTCCGGGTGGCGCTTGGCGAGGAAGAGGTCGCCGACCAGTTGCTTGTGCTGCAGCCCGTTGAGGAAGCCGGCGCTGGTCCCGGCTGGAACTCTGACCTGGCCGAAACCGCCGAGCGGTTTCTCGGTCTTGCCGTCAAGCGGGCGGATGCCGACGTCGATGATCAGGTCGGCGTTGGTCAGCGTGCGCTTGCTGCCGCGTTCCTTCGGGTTGAGCAGTTCGCGCATCGAGCGCTTGTAGAGCTCGAAACGGCCTTCGACGGTCGGGTCGTAGCGCAGGCAGTCGGGCTGGGCGGCGAGCAGCTTGCCGTCCGGGCCGACGTAGCGGGCACGATGGAAATCGTTGTCCGCGTTGGCCGGCTTGCCGCAGATTTCGGGACCGATGGCGTTGTTGTGCATGAACGGCGCCGTCGCCCAGACATTGACCAGCGAGATGTTGCGCAGGTAGCCGCGCCCGCCGTCCTTGAGTTCGGGCCGCTCGGGAATGTCGGCCACCACTTGCTGTTTGCGCAGCGTGTCGGAGGCGTATTCCATGTAGAGGTGGCCGGCCTTGTGGTTGGAGTGCAGCGAGCGGCAGCGGAAAGTGCCGACTTCGGTGACCGGCGTCGATAGCTCATTGCTCAGGAAATCGGCGCGCACCTTGCGCGGGTGGGCGTCGTTGGGGGCGGCGAAGTCGCGGTTTTTGAAAGCGCCGCCGGTGTTTTCCGGAATGCTCGAATGGCAGCGCGCACAGGTGTCGGCAAAAACCGCCTGACCACGGCCGACGGCACCCTTGCCAAATTCCTTCTCGAGATCGGCGGTGAGGTCGGCCAGCGCATAGGCGCCGCCTTTCTTTTTGGCGCGGGCGGCCTGCAGGTTGGTTTCGTCCGATTCGGCCGAGGCGAAGAAATCGAGCAGGTTCTGCAAACGATCCTCGACGGCCCGGAAGTTCGGGCAGTCGCGCCGGCACTGGCCGACGTTGAACGAGGTCTGGCCGAAACCGCGTTGCTCGGGGTCGACCTGGCGCATGTCGGAGAAGTGATTGACCCAGCACTGCTCGGAGCATGAGCCGATATTGAAATAGACGCGCTGGATGGCCTCGTGGGCGCCGGTCGAATCCTCGCCACCCTTCAGGATGTGATGAACGCCGGGCAGGGCGACCTTCTGGCCGCCGAGGAAGACGGTGGTCGTGTCGTCATCGCGCGTGCTCTTCAGCCAGCACTTGCCGTTACGGCCCGGTTCGCACCAGCATTTGTCCTCGTCCTTCTCGGCGCCGCAGGTGGTGGCCTTGCGCCATTTGTTGATCACCTCACCCTTGAACACCGGGCGCTGGGCCACATTGATCAACGCGTTGATCGTGCCCGGATTGTTGATCTGGTCATGCGAAATGGCCGAGGTGTCGGTGACGCCGGGGCGGGCGTGGGCGAACATCTGGTATTCGAGCGCGCTCTTCGGCATGCCGGAGCCGAGCAGTTCGGACATCCGCGTGTATTGGTTGCCGATCAGGCCCTTGATGTTTTCCCACTTCGGATGCGCCGGGTCGGCCGGCGGATTGAGCGGGTCGAAGGCAATGTGGCAGGAGCCGCAGCTGGTGCCGATCAGGAAGGGCGGCTCGACCGAGGCGTCGGCCAGTTTGCTGACCCGAGTGTCGGATTCGATGCCGGTGGCCGCCGCCTTGGTGGCGTTGAATCCAGCCCAGCTGGCGTTGCCGCCATTGAGCGCCTGCCACTTGGCGGCGTCGAAGCGCGGGTTGGGGAACTTGCGCAGGCCCAGCGCCCCGGTCGAGGTGCCGAACTTGAGATCGCAGGCCGAATGGCGCTGGTCGGCCTTGCCGCCCTGGCTGTGCGGGTCGTCCGGGTCGAGCCCGGCATCCTTGAGGCCGCAAGCCGGATCGACGTAGCCGGGCTTGCCGACGTATTTGAGCAGCACGTCGTCGCCCGGGCACCAATCGAAGCCATAGGTTTCATCGGCCGATTTGGCCGGGCAGTCGGGGTCGCCCGGCTTGCAACAGGCCGGGTCGTTGATGATGCCCCAGGCCCAGAAGCGGTCGTCGCGCTGGTCGGCGCGCAGGACGCGGAACCAGTCGACGAGCACGCCGATGCGCTGCTGGAAGGTGTAGGTGTGGAATCGCTCGTTGCCGCCGGTGGCCTTGAACCAGATCAGCCGACCGACACATTCGGACTCGTTGAGCCCCTCGCGGGCGCAGGCCTCCATGTAGGGCGCGTCCTGGTCCACGGCTGAAGCTTCGGGCATCGGTGTTCCGGGCGGCGCCGCCACGCTGGCCGGTGCATTTTGCGCAAAGGCCTCGCCCATGCCGTGATGCTGGTTCTGAACTATCCCGATGCCAGCGGCAAGGGTGACGACTGCCGCAATAGCGGCCAGCAGAGTACGTTTCATACGTTTTCTCCCCATCAACGCTTACGAATCTCAGACTGCCGTGATCCCACTCACAGACTTAATGACATGTGAGATAGCGGGAAGTTCAATCGGGGATGTAGCTATTTCGCATGGATTGCAAATTTGGGATGTGCGGAATAGTGAGGTAGGCTGGAAATAGTGGAGTCCGACGGATCGTGTAATTTACGATCTGGAGGATGATGAGGTAGGCTGAAAAAAGTGGACGCCATCTGTAAGCTTGTTTTTACAGGAGGCTTCAAGTGGAAAGAATACCGAAGGCGGTCTATACGCCGGAATTCAGGGCTGAAGCGGTGGCGCTGGTTTTTCGTGACGGACTGAAGGCATCCGAGGCTGCGAGACGGCTGGCGATATCGAAGAAGACACTGGACAACTGGCTGATGCATTCCAAGGCAGGCAAGTTGGCCGATATTGGCTCGAATCGTTCCCCTGTGAGTGAGCAGGAAGCCGAGATTGCGCGGCTACGTAAGGAACTGGCTGAAACGCGAATGGAGCGTGACCTGTTGAAAAAAGCGGCCGCGTACTTTGCGAGGGAGTCACTGCCCGGTACGCGGTCATGAAACAGAATCGACTCCATTATCCGGTCAGTCTGATGGCTCGAGTTTTTGAGGTTTCGGTCAGCAGCTATCACGCTTGGGATGAGCGACCGCCGTCGAAACGCGCTCAGGACGATGCGCAACTCTGTGTAGTAATTCGTGCCACCCATCAACGGACCAGGCAAACCTACGGTGCCGTGCGTTTGCAGCCCGAGCTTGAAGCCGACGGGTTTCGAGCTGGGGTTTGTCGCATCAAGCGCTTACGGAAACAGATGAATATCCGCTGCAAGCAAAAACGGAAATTCAAGGCCACCAAGAACTCAAATCACACGTTGCCGGTCGCCGAGAACCTGCTCAACCAGAGCTTTGCGGCGAAGCAGCCCAATGGTTAGCGTCGTTCCAAGGCCGTCTTGACCGTTAGATTTTGAGGTCTTGGAGGGCGAGGCTCAGGGCGATGTCGTCGAAATGAGTGGGGTTGAATGAATCGCCATACCACTCGCGCATTTCTTGATGCTCTGGATGGTTGGGATCTGCCATGGCGGCGACGAAGCCCTCGTAGCCTGGCGCGCCGCCGACGTCTTCGGGGGGCGCCGCATTGGCCCCGCCGAGAAACAGGGCGCAGCGAGATAGCTCAGGATCGCCGAGCAATTTCTTCTCGACCTTGATCCGGTGTTCCCAGTGGTCGCCAAAGTCGTAGATGTACTTGAATGAGGTCAGGCCTCTCAAGGCCGACTTCAACTGAATCCGCTTCTCTGACCGAACCGGCTCCCAGTCAAACTCGGGGTCAGGAATGCCAAAGCGTTCGCCATCGATGTCGAATTCATGCAGGTGATAATCGCCCCAGTTGAAGGCCCTTTGAAGCACATGGTGCAGATTGCCTAGGGTGATCGATTCCGGCACGACGATGCGGCGCCAGATCTTTGGTTTGATCCAGGCCAGTTCGATCCGCAGTTGCAGCAGATCGGGAATCTTCTTGGGTTTCGGCTGTTTCAGGGGGACGACAGGACTCATCTCAGGCGGCTTTCTGTAATGGGGCTGCCTGAGCGGGATAGAGATTCCAGGGCAGCAGTTCATCGATCCGGTTAATCGGGTGTTCGGCAATCCTTGCGAGGACCGTATTCAGATAGGCCTCGGGGTCAATGCCGTTGAGTTTCGCGCTGCCGATCAGGCAATACATGCTGGCTGCTCGCTCACCGCCGGCATCGGACCCGCCGAACAGATAGTTTCGGCGACCCAGAGCCACCGTCCTCAAGGCCCGCTCGGCCGCGTTGTTATCGACCTCGACCCGGCCATCCGTGGTGTAGTACATCAACGCAGACCATTGATTCAAGGCATAGCCAATCGCATCTGCGATCCCGGACTTCCGGGAGACCCGCTGGTTCTGTGTCTCCAGCCAGTCACGTAGTTCATGCAGCCGCGGGCGAGCCTCGGCTTGCCGGGCTGCTCTTCGTTCCACCGGCAATTGCCCGCGTATCTGGGCTTCGATGCCGTACAGCGTGGCAATTCGGGCAATGGCCTCGGCGGCGATCGGCGAACCATTCGCCCGATAGACATCGACGAATTTACGTCGGACGTGCGCCCAACAAGCCGCTTCCTGAATGTTCCCTGTTTCATAAAGAGCATTGAACCCGGCATAGGCATCGGCTTGCAGTACCCCGGAAGGATTTTAGGTGGTCGCGCGGATGATGCCCCTTCCGATCCTCGGAGTAGGCAAACCAGACGGCGGGTGGATCATCGCTGCCGGCAGGGCGATCATCCCGAACATAGGTCCAGAGCCTTGCCGTCTTGGTTCGACCTTTACCGGGCGAAAGGACCGGTAGCGGGGTGTCATCCGCATGAACCTTGGGGCCGCCCAACACATAGCGCCGGATCGTTTCGACCAGCGGCGAGAGCAATTCATGGCAATGCCCTACCCATTCAGTGAGCAGTGCGCGATCCAGGTCCAGACCGCTACGCGCATAAATGGCACTTTGCCGGTATAGCGGCAAATGATCACAGAACTTCCCGACCAGCATGTGTGCCAACAAGGCAGGACCGGCGATACCCCGCGGAATCGGGCGTGAGGGTGCCTCCGCCTGAGCAATGTGGTCGCAGTGCGCGCAGGCCAGTTTCGGTCGGACATGGCGAACGACCTTGAAGCTGGCGGGCACATACTCGAGCATTTCCGAGACATCATCACCCAAGGGCTTGAACGGCCCACCGCAGTCCGGGCAGTCGGTCGCTGGCGGCATATGCGTCACCGTTTCACGCGGCAAGGTTTCCGGGAAGGGCTTGCGCTTCCTTGAGCGTTTCTCGATTTCCGCATCGTTGGCGGCAGGACTCGGCTTCACCGATTCGGCCAACTTGATGGCGAGCGGATCATAGGCCAGGGCTAGATCAAGTTGCCCCAGTTGGGCCTGTGATTCCGCCTTCTGGCCGAAGTGCATGCGGCGATATTTGGCGACCAGAAGTTTGAGGTGCTCGTTCTCTTCGGTCAGTGCTTCAACCTGCTGGCGCAGGGCATCCACTTCGCTGGAAGCGCGGCTGGCTGAAGGGATCACTGGCTTGGGCATGCCAGAAGTTTACAGGAAAGTGGACGCGGTGAACAGCCCCCAACGCAGGTATTTACCCAGCCCGCTCGGGTTGCCAGGTGCGTGATGGCCGGCGCCAATCGATACCTTCCAACAGCATCGAGAGTTGGGCGCCGGAGAGATGCACGCTGCCCTCTGTGGCGTTCGGCCAAATGAAGCGGCCGCGCTCCAGTCGCTTGGCAAACAGACACAGTCCATCGCCGTCCCACCAGAGTAACCTGATCAGGTCGCCACGTCGGCCACGAAAGACAAAGACGTGGCCCCCAAAGGGATCGGCCGACAGGTGCGCCTGCACAATGGATGCCAGGCCATCGAAGCCACGGCGCATATCGGTGATGCCTGCGACCAGCCAGATGCGGGTGCCAACCGGCAATCCGATCATTCGCGCGCAGCCAGGCAGTCGAGCACCAGATGCAAGGCCGAGGCCGTCACATCGCCACAGACACGAATCCTCGAATCGCCACGAAGGATCTCGATGTATCCCGGTTCCTTGCTTGCCACCTTTGCCGACTTTGCCTTGCTGGGCGGCGCCGATGTCACGACCGGAAGAAACTGGGGTGCTTCAGGTGCTTGGCAGCCGATGCTTTGCATACCGAACTTGCCCGCTCGGTATTGCCGCCGCCACTTGAACACCATGTTGGCGTTGAGCCCATAGCGTAGCGCCAATTTCGCGACGGATATCTCCAGTTCGCTGGCTTCGACGGCCAGTCGGCGCTTGAATTCAGTCGGGTAATTGGGCCGACCGGCCCGACCCCTCGCAACAACTTCACCTGTGTCCAAAATGGTCCCCGCTACTTTATTTGGCGGGCACCACTTTCTATCAATATGACGCTATTCGCCAGACGGCCTCGGAACGACGCTTACGCCCAATGAGGCTTGGGTGACAGATATCACTTACATTCCAACTAGCGAAGGGTGGCTCTACCTCGCCGGGATCAAGGATATCTACACCTGCGAGATCGTGGGTTATGCCCTGGGTGAGCGCATGACCAAAGATCTGGTCGGCAGGGCCTTGTTTCAGGCCGTTACGGCGAAGCGCCCGTTACCCGGGCTGATCCATCATTCCGACCGTGGCAGCCAATATTGCAGTCATGATTATCAGCGACTCGTCAGCCAGTTTGGCATGAAGGCATCCATGTCTCGGCGAGGCAATTGCTACGACAACGCACCGATGGAGAGTTTCTGGGGAACGCTGAAAAACGAACTCGTCCATCACCGCCAGTACCGCACCAGGAGCGAGGCAACTCAGGAGATCACGGACTACATCGAAATCTTCTACAACCGATATCGACGGCATTCGCGATTGGGCTATCTGTCGCCCGCAACATTCACCCAACAATTCTATGCAGAACAGTTGGCAGCATAAATCCGATGGCGTCTACGATTGACGACCTACCTCAGTTTTCAGTGTTTGTGTTTTGTTGGTAGGCAGCAATCAACACACGGGAATTGCTATGTAAACTGCCTTCTAAGCAGCAGGCCTGGGGTTCGAGTCCCTCCGGGCACACCAGTTTTCTGCGGACGATCTGGTCCCAATGAGACGCTTTCTTTTAAGCTATTTGCTTTTCGCATCTCGGAAAAGTGCTTTGTGACCGAGGTGGTATGCCAGCAAGGGCAAAGGCATGCGTAACCAGTGGCTGCGAGCAAATATCAGCCATTGTGCAACGCTTGTCATTGAGTCGTGGGCTGACGGATGATTTGGGCGAAGCGCCTGTTCAAAGAGCCAACCGCGCCATCGGTGTGTGCTCAAAGCACCGCAGCGGCCTTCAATACGCTTGAAAATATCTTCAGGAATGGCGGTTCCGAACAGCCGCGAGCTTTCGCTCAATGCGTCGAGAACCGGTTCTGTTAGATGCAGTTCGTCTGCACGAGCCAATAAACGTTCCCAGAATCCGTCGTTGGTTGAAAACTGGACGAACAATGAATGTAGATCGTAGAGGTCTCGTAACCCCTTATGGAACTCGCCGAAGAATAGATGGGAGGCAGAATGGATTACCATGTCTTCGGGATTGAGAACCTTGAAGAAGAGTAACTCAGGATCATCAACCCTAACCGACGATTCAATCAGCAAGTCGGGATCTGGTCTGATCCCGGATGTTGGTGGCACAATCGTGTGGTGTACGTCTAGCACCGTTGAGCGATTCTTGTGCTCCATTGGCGGGATTTCATGCATCCATTCGCGGTAGTAGCGTTGGTCGTAGGCATTGAGATGGGACGGAATCCAGCCAGCACCGAGTAGTCGTTTCTCTGAATCAACTAGAGCACCTTTGGGGACGAGAATATCAATGTCGTTGAATACTCGGCCGGTTGCTGCATCTGCTTTCTGGGCGCAGTAGGCTGCTCCCTTAAGCAATACAACAGGAATTCCTTGTTCGAGCAAAGCATCTTGCAAATGAAGCAATTCGTACCTTACAGCTTGGTCATGCAACAATGCTATCTTCCACGCTGCATCAAGATGCCTAGCCACCTGAATTGGTATGTCGGTGTTCGGCACAGTGGTTGTCAGGCGATGCCGCAATTGCCCGAGTAGTTCAGCTGCCCTTGCTTGCCAGATTAAGGTTTCCCAGTCGCGTTTTGCTAAGTGCGAAATAGCGGTTGGCGTACGCAGGATGTCGGTGAGCAGTGTCCTCGCCCGATACGCTCGCTTCACGCGTTTAACCGCCATAGTCGGTCGATTTCCGGAAGCACTTGATCAAAAGAAGAGTACTCAACCCGAAACACACTAGTTTGATCAAGCAGGCGGGCAATCGTCTCGAATGCTTCGGGGCCGAGCAGGGGGGCGTTGAACGCATGGCGAGTCAGTTCAGCCAAGGCATGTGCCTTGCCTACGGGGCTGCAGTCCAAGGTAACGTTTGCTGAATATTTTGGAAAAACAATAAGCTTGGGGGTTGCAAAATGCCCCAGAGCATTGACACTTGCCGCCGGGGGTTTGACATGAGCGATGTCGCCCTTTGCAGTGTCACGGCAAACACTGCTGAAAACTGTCTCGCTGTTAAGTTGCCGGATAACATCGATCGAACGGTTTTTGAGACTTATTGGTCGGGCGATTGGGCTGATCTGCCCGGATTTCAGATTGACGAGAGCCAATTCATCCGAGATAAGCCGCCAGCCCGCATCCACCAGTGCCGCGCAAAGTGTGCTCTTACCTGAACCCGGGTCGGCCGCCAAGATAAGGGCGCCTCCCTCTCGTTCAACTACTGCAGCGTGGATCACCAAATGCTCATGCGCATGAGAAGAAAGTACCCAGTTTAGACCCCATTCAAGCATCGGAAAGGCCTGAGCAAGCGGTAGCGGCTTGAAAGGCTGCCTTCCGTCACAGCTAAGGGTGACTTGCGGTCGGAGATAGCGTCGAAGCAAGGAAGGTGGATCAATCCTGATCTCGAAGTCGATGAAGTCTTCAGGATTGCACTCCGGAAAATCTGAATACAACCGATGGAGAGCATCGGCAACATGATCAATTCCGGAGTAGATACGAACATTAAATGGGCCGCATGGGATTGCGAAACCAGAGGTATTCAAGCGACGGCCGAAGTCAATTAGGGAGTGGTTGGAAACTCTCACTCTGGTATTTCAATAATCTTGAGTCTAATCAGTTGTTCGATGACGGCTTGCAACTCGCTACTTTCGCAATCTAGTTGAGTCGCACAAAGTGCGCCACCCCCCGCTTCCCTAGCCAAGTCGTAAATGTTTTTTTGGAAAAATGGCAACAACGACAAGGATAATACATGGGTTTCGCAGGTGGCGCACACAAAGACCGCGATCCCATCCTCCCACTGTCGCCAATGAACCCCGCTTGCAATCAGCAAATTAACCACGAAGTTGCGATATCATTACCCATTCTCAGGCGAGCCAGAGCACCAGAGATCCGCAGTTTTGCCATAAATATCGACGGTGTTCTTAAAGGTTTCCAACGCGCTACATCCGCCATTGAATGCAGTCTGGAATGCACTGATGACTCCTCCTGGAGTCTGCATGCCAATTACCGGGTAACGGTTTCCGTAATACGCGGCATTCAATAGAGCCGCAACAGCATGCATGGCAACTACGTTCATCGAGTTGTTATTGCAAGAATTTAAAGCAGGTGCAATTGGGTTTTGCTGGCCTGGGCCAATCATGGCAAGCGTTACATTTGCGGTAGGTAGAAAAAAGTCCTTTCCGAAGACGGTATTGAACTTTGAACTCGGGGGATAAGGCGCAAGAGATATAGACTTGGGATCAGTCCAAATTGCTTCACCATTGTTGTTCCACCAAAAACCGGGGCTACATCCACACGGATTTTGATCGCCTGTGCGTGACAGATTTCCGGATGCGAGTTCCGAACCGGTGCATTGGCCCCAGCCCCCCATCGCCGAGCGGCTGGCTACAGAAAGCAATACACCGGTCCCCGCAATACCTGCAGTAGTTAATTTGCGACGCGTCTGGTCGTTTGTCGTTTTTACTGGATCCAAAATGTCATCGGATTCGGGTTGTGTGTTCATTTTCTTTCCTATTCTGCGTCTGGGTGCCGATTCAGCTATAGCCTAGAATACGTCACGATTGTCTAGATGTAAATCTCAAGCATAATATGTTCCAGTAGAAATATGTACATTTAATCATTATGTTACGGTTTTCTTTCGATTCAAAGGCTCTTGTCTTCAAGTTATTTGTAAAGAAAACCGACGCCATTTGATGTCGACATGACCTGCTTCCCGAGATTAGTCCGGTCGTGACGTTGAGCCTGCCTCCCTAGGGGGCAGCATAAATTCGATGTCCTCTTATGATTGACGACCTACTTCTAAAATAGCCGAACCCACTCGGCTGCATTACATCATCCGCTTTGATGCAAGAATTCTCGGTAGTTCTCGTGAAGGTGTAGTCACTTTCGAATCGAAGGGATGCTGATCGTTTTTAAAAATTTCTCGAATACGTTTCACGTAGCCTTGTGTTTCGGTATAAGGCGGAACGCCGGCATAGCGGTTAACTGCGCCTTCACCGGCATTGTAGGCGGCTGCTACAAGCAAGATATTTCCCTCGAAATACGCTAGCAGCCAACGCAAATAAGAAAGCCCGCCGCGAATGTTTTGTTCCGGGTCAAAGGGCTTTTTGACGTTAAAGCGTTCGGCTGTTTCTGGGATCAACTGCATCAGGCCTTGGGCATTTTTGGGCGAAACCGCTCCGGGGTTGAAGTTGGATTCGGCGCGAATTATGGCCATTGCCAAACGTGGGTAAACACCGTATTCAGGGGCAAGTTTTAAGACAAGATCCATGACTTTGCGGTGCTCAGGTGTCGCCTTTGCAACGATATCGTGGCCATCTTTGTCATGAACATCCGGGTCAGCCAGGCATTTAGGTGCGGTGGCTAGAGGGCTGCCAACCTGACGCAGCATGCGTTCGGCCAATGCATCGCCCTGCTTGGCGGCCATCGTGAAAAAATAAGCTGCCATTGCATCGTCACGCTCTATGCCACGTCCCATTGCGTACATCCAGCCGAGATCATACTGGGCGCCCATGTCGCCAAGTCGTGCTGCCTGACAATAGAGTTCTATCGCCTTTTCCGGGTTGCGAAGAGATCCGCTACCGTGCTCGAAGGATTTAGCTTCGGATCGTAACGCTGCAGCCCTTTCTTTGAGGTCGACTGTATCGGCAATGGCGGGTCGGTAGAGTGCGCCAGCAACAAGTAGTGCGCAAAGCGCCCAAGGGCGATGCCGTTGGAGGAATTTCCTCGAGCGCTTCATATTTGCTCCTTACAGGCGCCAGACCGTGATGCCCGCATCTGCGAATGCGCGGTGATCAAGCATGCTCTTGACATCGGTGATGACTCCACCCGATTCAAGTTTAGCTGCGAATTCGGCAGTTGTTAGGGCTTTGTACTGCTTGTGATTGACTGCGGCAACGATAGCGGCAGCTTTGGGCAGTTTGTCCCAGTCAACGAGATCAACACCGTATTCATGATGAGCTTCGGCTGCATCGGCAACCGGGTCATGTACTACTACCTTCGCGCCGTAGGATTCAAGCTCACGGATGACATCAATGACCCTGGAGTTGCGTAGATCCGGGCAGTCCTCCTTGAAGGTCAGTCCCAGGACAACAATTGGACAGTCCTTGATTGGGTGGCCGGCACGCACGAGCATCTTGATGGTTTGCTCAGCAACGAACTTACCCATACCGTCGTTGATGCGACGGCCGGCAAGTATGACTTCCGGATGGTAGCCAAGCTTTTGCGCCTTGTGTGTCAGGTAGTAGGGATCTACGCCGATGCAATGTCCTCCAACCAGCCCGGGGCGGAAGGGCAGAAAGTTCCACTTGGTGCCAGCTGCCTGAAGCACTTCAAGCGTATCAATCCCGATTTTGTCGAAGATGATTGCAAGTTCGTTCATTAGCGCGATATTGAGATCTCGCTGGGTGTTTTCGATCACCTTGGCAGCTTCTGCAACCTTTATGTTGGATGCCGGATAGACGCCGGCTGTGATGACGCTGCCGTAGATTTCCTTAACCTTCTCAAGCGTTTCAGGCGTATCGCCAGAAACCACCTTTACGATCTTGGTGACCGTACGTTCTTTGTCACCCGGATTGATACGTTCAGGCGAGTAGCCAATGAAAAGTCTTTCTTCCAGGTTTTGCCGGATTCTTTTCGAGAATCGGAATGCAGACTTCTTCTGTGGCTCCCGGGTAAACCGTCGATTCATAAACCACGATGGCGCCCTGTTTAAGGTTGCGGCCAACGGTAGTTGAAGAGCCGACAAGAGGACTGAAATCCGGTTGGTGCGCATCGTCTACCGGAGTAGGTACTGCGACAACGACGAAATCGGCCTCGCGTAGAGTAGTTGCATCGGTAGATACAGTGAGTTGCGTCGCAGCCCTGAGATCTTCGGTGCTCACTTCCCCTGTCGGGTCGATAAAACGCTTGTAGCTATCAATCTTCGACTGTGAAAGATCAAAGCCGATTGTTCTGAATTTCTTGCCAAATTCGACAGCAAGCGGCAACCCGACATATCCCAGACCTACGACAGCAATTGTTGTCATGTTTATACCTGTATCTATCTATGATTTATACTGAAATTGAGTCTTAAAGAGATTTGAGCAACTGGCTGACTTCTGCATGGCTCGGAAACTTGTCGCCCATTTTTGCCAATGCATCCAATTCCTTGCGGGCTTCATCTTTCTTACCCGAGGCAATCAGGATCTTGGCCAGATTTAGTTGGATTGCACTCGCCTGAGGTGCAGTTGAGAGTGCTTTGCGAAGCAATTCAACAGCCTTGGCAGTCTCCCCTTTGTCAGCGAGCAACATGGCTAGCGTATCCATGAATGCAGGTTGATTTGGTGCAAGTTGATTGGCTTTTTCTGCAAAATCAAGTGCTTTTGGCGACTTTGTTTGGCCTGATGCCCAAGCGAGATTATTCAATATCAGCGCATTATTGGGCTGAATGTCCAAAGCTGCTTGGTAATGATTCACAGCTTGAGCAAAATTCTTTTGCCCTATGGCGCGGTCTCCCTGATACATCCGGAAAGCTACGTCTTTCGGGTGCTCCTTGTGCCATATTCCTGCCATTTTTTCAGCCTCAGCAATGTTTCCTGACGCTATCAAGGAAGCATTCAACTTGATGGCGAGTTCCGGGGCTGCAATTTGCTTCAGGCCATTCCGGAAGACATTGATGGCCTCGGGCCAAACTTTGTCGAAGGCGTGGATATCGCCCTCCAACACGTAACCAATCGCTTCCTTGGGACGCTGCTTCTGAACTGTGCGGGCGATGTCGATGGCGTTCTTCGTGTTCTTGCTTTCCATCGCCATCATGATTAGTGCACGCTGTACTTCCACGATATCCGGTTTGATCTCAAGGGCTTTTTTCAGGTACTTGATACCTTCTTCTTTGTTTTTTGTCGCAAACTGTATTTCTGCGAGGCGGAGGATTGGTATTGGAGAGGTAGGTTGAAGGGACGCGACCTTCCCATAGGTGGTCTGGGCTTGATTTAAATCGCCCGCTAGCTGCTGGCTACGGGCTAGCGCGTCGAGAATTTCAGGTTTGTCTTGGATTGCGCTGCCCGCTTCGTTGGCAGCTGCCAAAGCCTTCTTGTATTCCTTCTGCTTGAGGAGGTACTGAATTAATGCAAGTCGAGGGGGCGGCTCGCTCGGAGAGGCGCTGATTGCTTTTCCGATCATGGACGTAACTTCGTCGGGCGTGCCGCCGTTGGCAGCCTTGAGTTCAGCGAGGGAAAGTAGCGCCTGCGTGTTTTTTGGATCCGCACTGATCACAGCCTCAAAGCGCTTGCGAGCGTCATCCGGTTTCTTGTCAAGCAGATCCAATGTGGCCAAGCTGGCTACAGCAGGAAAAATGTCGGGTTGATTATTAACGCTTTTTCGTAACTTTGGCGGGCACCTACCACATCCTTTTTGGCAAGCAGGGCACGGGCTCGCAGATTGTGTGTTGCAGGATTATTTGGTTGTTTTCTTTCAAGTCCATCAATGGCTTTTAGTGCCTTGTCCAGTTGATTTTTTTGGAGATAAGCGGCAATCAATGCGAGGTCGGCTGTTATGCCTTTGTCCGAAACGGAAATTTGCTCAAGTTCCAGGATTGCGCTTTCGGACTTGCCTTGGGCCATATGCGCCAAAGCAAGGGGTGTTCTTTTCGCAGCATTTTCGGGCTCTAGTTTGCTTGCCTTGGAAAAATACTCTGCAGCTTTATTGGGCTCCCCCTGTTGCAAATACGCTTCTCCAGCCAGAGCGAGAATCGCCGAGTCTTGATCAACGCGACCTAGCACTGGTTGAAGGGTTTCCAGTGCCTTGCCCGGTTGGCCTGTTCGTAAGTGACTGGCCACCAGAAGGCGTCTGGCCAGCGGTAGCCCCGGCGCAGATTGAAGTGCCTTAGCTAAATAGGTTTCAGCCTGAAGGTAGGAGCGCAATTGATATTCGATGGCGCCAGCCATTTGAAGGCTAAAAGGATTGTTTGGAGACAATTTCAGCAGTTGCTGGGCAGATTCCCGCGCTGCCTTGTAATCTTTACGTTGATAGTTTATTTGAGCGTCAAGTAGGAACACTTGCGGATGCTTCAAGGAGATTTTCTTCAACGCATCTAACTGCTTGGCGGCTTGATCGACTTTTCCCGCCTTGAGTTGGGAACCAATAGCGGCTGAATGGGCATTCACAAACTCGGGTTTTGCGTCTATTGCTTTCTGATATTGCGCCAGTGCTCCCGTCGCATCACCTTCAAATTCCAGAAGGTTTCCTTTGATCAGAAGCGCTTCCGCATTTTTCGGATCTTTGCTCAATAGGGCATCCAGTTTCGAGCGAGCGCCCGCAAGGTCTTTGTTCGCAGCAGTTTCTCGGATATCAGCAAGTCGGGCTGGTGAAAAATCAGGGCTTGCAGCAAGTGCTTCGGCGAGAAGATCTCTGGCGACATCACGCTTGCCAACAGATGCATATGCGGCACTCAGAGTCGTGTTCAATGACGCCAGTGGGGCAATGTCGGTTAGTTTGGTTTTTCCAAATTCATCGACCAGTTTCTGGGCTTTTCCTCCAGCTAACATAGCGCGAGCCAGCAAGGGCAAAGTGGCATTGATGGGATGCTTGAGTTCAAGTGCTTTACGTAACTCAACTTCGGCGCCGGCAATATCGCCACTTTCAAGCAGTGCCGAGCCCAGCAGGAAGCGAGCTTCAGCAAGGTTAGGATTGCTCTGTAGCGCATTTTTCAACTGGATAATGGCAGCCTTGTTGTCGTTTTTTGCCAGGTAGTCCTTGCTGGACAATATGAGGCTTTCCGGTGAGTCGCCACCGCAACCACCGAGCATTATTGTCAGAATCGCCGTTGAAATAAGCGTTGGTAGAAGCGAGCGCGCAGTTTTCATGGTTGTTTTCTTCAAGGGAAAGGGGTTATTTCAGGCCAAGACGATGCATCAGGTCATAGAGCGTTGGTCTGCTAATGCCAAGTATTTCGGAGGTGCGCAGGAGGTTGCCATTGGCACGGCCAAGTGCAGTAACGATAGCTTGACGTTCAGCCTCGTCACGTACTTTACGTAGATCAATGAATTCGATCTCGCTCGGCACTGAGCTCTCCAGACCGATGTCTTCACTGGAAATGCGCGATCCATCGGCCATGATTACAGCGCGTTTGATGCAGTTTTCCAGTTCGCGAACATTTCCGGGCCACCGATGTGTCTCAATTGTGCGCACCGCTTCTTCGCTAAGGGTCATGGTTCCACGCTTCTGTTCGTTGGCGAAGCGGTGCACGAAAGCGTGGGCCATCAGAGCTGGATCGCCGCTGCGATCACGCAATGGCGGAATCTGAACAACGATTTCAGCCAGTCGATAATACAAATCTTCCCGAAAGCGTCCATTGCTGATATGTGTTTTCAGGTCCTGGTGTGTAGCACAGACGATACGTACGTCTACCGGAATCTCAGAACGCCCGCCAAGTCGTTCAATGACACGTTCCTGGAGAAAACGCAGCAATTTTGACTGAAGGGGTAGGGGCAAATCGCCAATTTCATCGAGCATTAGCGTGCCACCGTTGGCCGTTTCGATTTTCCCCGGCGTGGTTTTGCTGCACCCGTAAATGCACCCTTCTCGTAGCCGAATAACTCACTTTCCAATAGGTTCTCTGGAATGGCTGCACAATTAATGGCCACAAATCGCTCATTGCTGCGCGGTGAAGATTCGTGCAGGCCACGCGCCAGCAGTTCCTTCCCCGTTCCGCTTTCTCCCAAGAGAAGTACAGTTGCGTTGCTATTCGCCACTTTTTCTATTGTCCGACATATCTTTTGCATGCCAGCATCACGTGTCAATAGTCCGGCAAGTGCCGGCGGATGCTGAGCCGCCAGCAAACGCTGATTTTCCTGCTGAAGGTCATAAAGCCTGAATGCGCGATCAATAGTCAGAGCAAGCATTTCTGGTTCGAAGGGCTTGGCAAAAAATCATATGCGCCAAGTGCAATCGCCCGAAGCGCGTTGGCCCTGTCGTTTTGTCCGGTAAGAACAATGACCTTTGTGTGGGGTGCTGTTGCCAATATCTGTTCCAGCAATCGGAATCCTTCGGAAACAGAATCGGCATCAGGAGGAAGGCCAAGGTCCATGGTGACTACTGCCGGGCAGTGACGGTGTACTTGAGCTAGTGCGCTGTCACGGTCAGCTGCGGTCAACGTCTCAAATTGGTCAAAAGACCATCTGAGTTGCTTTTGTAGTGCGAGATCATCTTCGACAATCAGGAGGGCTCGAGGTTTTTCCGTACTCATGCTGTTTCCTGCTCGCGTAAATCAGATTCAGTTCGTATGACGAAGAGAGGAAGAGTGACGGTAATGCGCGTTCCCTTTCCATGCTCGCTTTCTACCTGCATCTCGCCACCCAATTCACGGACATACTGCGCACTCTCGTAGGCACCAATACCCATGCCAGCATCCTTGGTGCTTTGGAATGGCCTGAACAGGCGGTCACGGATAAATTCCTGGGTCATGCCATGGCCGCTATCACCAATTTCAATGGCTGCCTTGTCGTTGCGGCGTTCAAGTGATACCCAAATGCCACTTCCAAGTGGCGAGGCATCAATGGCATTTTGAACAAGATGTCCGAGAACCCGTTCCAGGCGTTCTTCATGGCCGCGCGCAATTAAGCGATCCCGGACCTGCACCTCGATTGATCTTCCCTGGTTCATTTTATCTTTATGGATACGTTGAATGACATCAGCAAGATTAACACCGCAGATGCCCCCAGGGGGAGTGGCCCCTTCTCGCAACTGCATCATCAATTGACGCATACGTTCGACGGAATGGTCTACGGTCATGAGCATATCCTGCTGGAATTCCGGATTGTCACTGTGGCGCTCAGCATTTTTTAGCATCAGCGAAAGTTGGGTAACGATATTTTTCAAATCATGAACAACAAAGGCAGACATTTTGTTGAAAGCGTCAAACTTACGGACTTCAAGCAATGCCTCGGTTGCCTGCATTCGGGCTAGAAAACTGGCAGCTTGGCATCCTGCTGCACGAAGCAGATCATTGACCTCCCAATTGACACTGATTGGTGTGCGTGAACTGGCCAGAATGACGAAGCCCTGCATTTCATTTCCAGTCATCAAGGGGATGATAAGCCACCCATTTGGCTGATCGGAAAGCCAAGATGGGATTTCAAGATCGTTGTAGCGAGCAGGATAGCACCGGTACTCTTCAAGGTTGATCACCCAGCCACTGGCGCGAAGAAAGCGACAGAGCGATGAATCGTTCGCTTCTTCCGCAAGGCACTCCGGGAGATTCCAACGCGCACTTTGCCTGTAAGTCGCATGGCCCGCTTCGCGAAGCCATAATGTACCGGCCGGACTCTCGACCATATTGGCTAATCCGCGAATAACCTGTTGCCCCATGGTCTGCGTTGAGTCCTGCTCGGTAAGGGCGTGCGTAAACCGTAGCCATTCTTCACGATAGTCGTAGCGATAGCGGAAAAAATGTTTGCCGACCAATACTTTCATCTTGGCGCGCATAGATCCCGAAACCAGAAGTACGCCTAACAGCAGCAAACCGGCAAATATCAGGGCCAACTGGAAGGCGCGACCCCATTCCCCACCGAAATAGCGCACGTAATAGCCGACGCCAGCTGTGAATAGCAGGTAGAGCCCGGCAAGAAGCAGGGTAGCCGAATGAAGTGCCGCTTTTTGCGACAGATGGATTTTGAAGTCCAGTCGCGCGCGCGATCGGTAGCCAGCATAAGCAACGGGATTGTCATTGCATGCACAAACCCCTGACAGTCAATGCATCAGTATCGATGCGACTGAACATCATCGCATCGGCAAACAGATAGATGTCAAAGGCGAACTGGAAGAGCAGGGCGACGCATAGCGGCTTGACATTCCAGCGTGAATCTTCGGATACCGTTCGAAACAATTGCTCGACAAGTACCAGGCCAATCACCGCTTCTGTCAAGCCGTGGAATATCAGAATGCGTAGCCATTCCTCTGTTGAGATCAGCCGCAGTGCTGCAGAAAGCTGGAGACATACACCAGCAATGACCAAAGCCCAGCAAATGGCAGGCAACCATGATGGGAGAAAAGTTCTGCTTCTTTGATCGCTTTTTGGGACAAGCAGCGTCACCAGAAAAGCGTACCAGAGCCCATATTTCGCGACATCGCCAAGTGTTGTGGCTAGCAGTGTCAGTGGATGTCCGCTATATGCATAGAGCAGGCTACCAAACGCCCACAAGGTTGACACAATGGCAACCGAAACCATCCGCCGGGTATGAGTGCTGGAACGCCAATCAGTGCCGAACGAAATTAGGTAAATCCAGAGCGCCAGATAGCCAAAGGCGGCGAGCCCAAAGCTCCAAATAATCAGGGAGGCGCTTGTGATTTCCATGCAACGGCCTTTTCAGCTCACGAACTGGCGTGAGGGAGAATTAGTGGGCACCCTTGCCAGTCAGCACCACTCCCACGGTTTCGAAGAGTACAACCATGTCCAGAAACAACGAGTGATTCTTGACGTAATAAAGGTCGTACTGGAGCTTTTCCGCGGAGTCTTCCACCGTTGCACCATAGTGGTATCGGACTTGTGCCCAGCCTGTTACACCGGGTTTGACGCTGTGCCGAACAGCGTAGAAGGGAATTTCCTTGGTTAGCTGATCGACAAAAAACGGGCGTTCCGGGCGTGGGCCGACCAGACTCATGTCTCCGTTCAAAACGCTGAACAATTGAGGGAGTTCGTCAATTCGAAGTTTGCGAATGATCTGGCCAACACGGGTTACGCGGTTGTCCTTGGCTTGAGCCCATATGGGCTTTCCGTCTTTTTCGGCATCGCGCCGCATGCTACGGAATTTGATAACGTTGAACAGCCTTCCATTGACGCCCACACGTTCCTGTCGGTACAGCAGAGGGAAGCCGTCTTCCAAAACGATGAGGAGGGCCGCCAGCATCATGACCGGGGTTGCCAGAATGATCAGAATACTGGCGCAGACAATATCAAAAAGGCGTTTGACGAAAGTGCGGAAAGCCCCTTGGCTGAAGCCGTCACCAAAGATCAGCCAGCCCGCATACAAAGAATCAAGGCGAATCTGACCTAGAGTCTGTTCGAAATGACTCGAGAGATCCATTACTTTGATGCCTTGCAATTTACAGTCAAGCAACTCTCGCATAGGCATGGATCCGCCGCGTCTTTCGCTAAGTGCAACCACAATTTCATCTGCATTCAGATTGCGGGCAGTATCCGTCAAAGATCTATCTCGGCTGAGGATCAAATTAGGAGACACCAGCGCCTGATCTTCGTTACTGCCAGGAAAGAAACCAATAATTTCGGCAGATGGATCAGAGCGGTCAAGCGCTCGCTTGACCGCAAGTGCTTGTTGCCCGGTTCCGAACACGAGAATGCGCCGCCGTAACATCTTTGCAGCGGGGGCGTGGGCAGCGCCTACACGCGTAACCAGCATGCCGAAAACTGCGGACATCGCAGAAAGATGGATCAAATCACGGTTAACTGCAGCAATCGGAAGTAGTGCGTAAAGCGCGTAGGCGATCGGAATGGAGAGATATATCGATAGCACAGCACGAGCCCGGGTTTCTGTGATTGGGCGAATCGAAACGCGCTGATAGAGACCTAGGAGGCCATTGATTGCAAGCATCACCAGACCAAAAAGGATGGCATAGACCACAATCTGTTGTAGGTTGACCGGCAGGCCGCTGTTGATCCACATCAGCGTAATGATGAGGCTGACGATCAGAAACGAAAAGTCGAACAGAACCCCGGCGATGCTGCGCCAAGTAAACCAGTGATTAAACAGCCTGATCATGATGCTTTTG
Organism: Betaproteobacteria bacterium; assembly: GCA_016705475.1. Lineage (GTDB taxonomy): Bacteria > Pseudomonadota > Gammaproteobacteria > Burkholderiales > Rhodocyclaceae > Azonexus. The sequence goes on from JADIYD010000010.1 coordinate 255,981, forward strand.
CATTCCCCGATACGTTTTTTGCTAAGCTATTGCAGTGCGCATGCATGCGAGAGCCATGGATTCCTCATTAGTCAAAATAATTATATGGCTGCCAGCATATTTTGCCTGCGCACTATTTCACAGGAGCTACTAATTAATATGGCAAGCTACATTGGGAATAGCTGTATTTGCCGCAAATGGTATTGATTTGATGTTTTTGATTGCCACAGTGACGTTCGGACCGCTGTGTTCTCAAGTTTTGCCAAGTTTAAGCCCGGGTAGTTGCCGGATTGTCTCAAATTCGAAAGCGCCGGTTCTATATCAGTATCTCGATGACTTCTGGGTGTCCCAAAAAACGCTGTGGACTGGCGCTCGCACCATATGCACCGGACTGGAAAATCACTACCAGATCGCCTGGTTCGGCAACGGCCAATGTCATGCGGTCTGCCAGAATATCCAGTGGCGTGCATAACGGGCCGACTACAGAGGCAGTTTCGTTGTTGCCCGCATTCATGCGGTTGCCGATGGCGACAGGATAGTTTTTCCGGATGACCTGCCCGAAATTACCTGAAGCCGAAAGATGATGATTCAGTCCGCCATCGACGACGAGAAAGGTCTGTCCGCGAGAGATCTTGCGGTCGACTACCTTGGAAACGTAAATTCCAGCTTCGCCGACGAGGTAACGGCCGAGTTCAATAACCAGCGACGCGCCTGGAAAGTCAACTTTGGCACTCTGGGAAAGTTGTTCAAGGTTTTTGCCAATGCTTGTCAGGTCAAGTCGCTGTTCTCCTGGAAAGTAGGGGATTCCGAATCCTCCGCCGAGGTTGAGGAAACTGACCGGTGATGGGGCGTGGCGGGAAAGTGCGAGGGCCAATTCGTAGGATTTCTGCTGCGCCTCACAAATCGATTCGGCCTTGAGATTTTGTGAGCCAGCAAACAAGTGGAATCCCTCGAAGGCCAGTTTGAGTTCGCCGATTTTTGCCAGAAGTTCCGGCACCCGTTCAGCATCGACACCGAACTGCTTAGGGCCACCACCCATCTTCATGCCGGATCCCTTGAGTTCGAAGTCCGGATTGACGCGCACGGCAACCCGGGCAGGCAGTCCAAGCTCCCGCGAAATACCCGCCAGAAGGTCTATCTCGCGAAATGACTCAATATTTATCAGTACGCCAGCTGCTACTGCTTGTCGTAACTCTGAAATCCGTTTTCCTGGGCCAGCAAAGCTGATTTCGTGCGGATCGGCGCCGGCATCCAGCGCGATCTTTAGTTCTCCGGCGGAAGCCACATCAATACCATCGACCAGTCCGGCCATATAGCCGACAACAGCTGGCATCGGGTTGGCCTTCATCGCAAAGTGGAGCTTTACCCTGTCAGGTAGCGTAGAGCGTAATTCGGCAACGCGTGAACGTAGCAATTCTCGGTCATAGGCATAAAACGGCGTCTGCCCGACACGCTCCGCTAGGCGCGAGATCGGCAGGCCGCCGATCAACAATTCGTCTCCGGCTGCGACAAATTGATTCATCGTCGTATGGATAGGTGTAGTAGGCATCGGAGTTGTCATTCTGGACTATTGTAAAAGGCGGCTTACAGATTTTTCTGCTCAAGCCACAGGGTCGACAGTGTTTTTCGATCAATTTTTCCATTGGGGTTGCGCGGCAACGGGCCTTCACGCACATCAATTCCGCTGGGTACCATGTAGGCCGGCATGCGCGCACGGCATTCTGCGAGCAGGGTGTTAACATCGAGCTCCTGGCCTGCAGGCGGCGTCGCGATGACCTGGATGGCATGACCCAGGCGGTCATCGTCTACCCCAAAAGCGACGCACTCACCGACCAGTTTGGTAGCGTATAGAACTTCTTCGACTTCGGTCGGGCTCACGCGGTAGCCGGAAGTCTTCATCATTTCGTCGCGACGGCCAATGAAATAGAGGAAACCTTCTTCGTCCATCCGAACAGTGTCGCCGGAAAACACGGCGATTTCCGGCAGAACCAGCCCAGCTTCGCGGCTGGGGGCATGAACCGGTAATGGTTGGTAGCGTTCTGCTGTCTTTTCGGGATCATTCCAGTAGCCCATGCCGACCAGTGCGCCCCGATGCACCAATTCACCCGGCTCGTTTGGTGCACAGGGCGAGCCGTCCTCGCGTAGCACCAGAATTTCCGCGTTCGGAATTGCCTTGCCAATCGAGTCCGGTCTGCGGTCCACCTCTTCTGGAGGCAAAAACGTCGAACGAAAAGCCTCGGTCAAACCATACATCAAGAACGGTTTGGTTTTGGGCAGATGTCCACGTAGCGCTTCCAGTGTTTCGCGCGGCATGCGTCCTCCGGTATTAGCAAAGTAACGCAAATGTTCGGTGATGCTCTCGGGCCAGTTCATCTGCGTTAGCTGGATATACAGCGGCGGAACCGCAGTCAGGCCGGTAACTTTTTCCCGCTCGATTGCTTTGATCACATCTCTGGGTAGCAGGTAGTTGAGCAGAACAACCCGCGCACCGACATGGAAGGCAGTGGTTAACTGGCTGAAACCTGCATCAAAAGACAGGGGCAGGGCGGCCAGTAGTGTGTCGCCGGAGTGGTTTCCCAGATAACTTGCCACGCTCTTGGCACCAGCCACCATGTTGCGGTGCGAAAGCACCACGCCCTTGGGTTTGCCGGTACTGCCGGAGGTGTAAAGAATGCCGACAACGTCGGTATCAATGACCCGGTGGCCTATGGTGAGCGGAGCGCTCAATAGCTTTGACCATGAGCAGATGTTCTGCGATTCAAAATTCGGTATCGATTCTGCCGAGTCGAGAACGACGATATGGCGAAGGTCATGGCAGGTTGAAAGGGTTTCCTTAAGCAAGGCCAGACGTTCGGGCGAAGTTACCAGGACCCGAACATTGCAGTCGCGCATGATGTAGCCGACCTGATCCGGTTTTAGCAGCGGATTGAGTGGCACGAAGACACCACCTGCTGTCGGTGCGCCAAAGCTTGCGATCACCGTTTCGAAACGTTTTTCCAAATAAATGGCCACCCGTTCTCCGCGCGACAGGCCAAGGTTCAATAGACCGTTGGCAAAGCTCAAAACGGCATCCTGTAGTTCGCCGTAAGTGAGGTGAGTCTTGCCGTAAGTGAGGGCCGTGGAACCGGGGCTGAGATTGGCTTTGACTGTGATGAGATCTTGGAGAAGATAGGAATCGTGCATATTTTGTTCTGATATAGGTATCAAGCTAACTCACTGGCGTTTTCCAGCCTCGTAAGCACCTGCTACGGCGTATTGCCCGCCAAATTTTTGCAGGAATTGGCAAGCTACATTCCCCAAAATCGGAGTGGTCAATCTGGAGCTAAGCATGGACTGTAGGAGATATGGGACTTATTTTGCGAAATATACATCACAACGTTCCATGCCATTTGTGGCGAATCTCACGTATGACGATGTGGAGTATCTCACAGTCCAAATGGCAATCTCCGCCTATAATGCGACGTCCCAAACCCGATGCCTCTGGAGCAAGACTTGAACACTGAAAAAGAAGTGCTTTCCCTTCTGGATGAAATCCTGAGTCTGAATGGCCGCTCTGCGGAGTTTTCAAATACCACCCCGTTGTTGGGTGCAATTCCGGAACTTGATTCGATGGCTGTCGTTGCTCTGATTACTGGGCTTGAAGATCGTTTTGGTTTTTCGGTGGATGATGATGAGATTGAGGGCAGTACTTTCGCCACGTTGGGTTCCCTGATCGAGTTTGTTGACGGAAAACTGGCCGACTAGGCCAGCGATTGCCTTGCAAGCCTTTTTCCTTTCCGGGCACACAGGGCAGAGGTTCTGCCTCTACCACCCCGCGAGCAATGGTCGGTCGCGAGGTGCCGTGATCTATCTGCACCCCTTTGCTGAGGAAATGAACAAATCGCGGCGCATGGCGGCGCTGCAGTCAAGGGCGTTGGCTGCAGCTGGCTACGACGTGCTACAGATCGATCTTCTCGGTTGCGGTGACAGCAGCGGTGATTTCTCCGATGCCACCTGGCAGGGCTGGAAAGATGATGTTGTTCTTGCGTATAACTGGCTTCGTACACAAAGCAACGCACCATTAACCCTATGGGGATTGCGCGCCGGATGCCTGTTGGCAGCCGATGCTGCGGTCGACCTCCCGGCAGCGACAAATTTCATATTCTGGCAGCCCGTTGTGTCCGGCAAGCAACATTGGCAACAATTCATGCGACTCAAGATGGCCGGTGCCTTGGCTTCTGGGCAGGCAAAGGGTGTATCTGAGCTGCTTCGGCAACAGCTTGCAGAAGGCAAGCTTGTTGAAATAGCGGGCTACGCCATTTCCCCAGAGCTAATAACTAACGGTGGTCTGGAAACAACTGAACTGCTGCCACCTGGCTCCCCCGGAAAAGTTAACTGGTTTGAGCTTTCAACACGTGAAAACGCAAGCCTTACCTCCATCTCGCAAAAATGTATTGAGCAATGGCAGTCAGCCGGTTTTAAGGTCAATGCCAAAGTAATTAATGGCCCGGCCTTCTGGCAAACCACTGAAATTGAAGATGCACCGGAACTGATTGCTGCTACGTTGGCAGCATTGGAGTCGGGGCAATGAGCTTTACTGAACAAGCCATTATTTTCCCGTGTGCAGTGGAAAATCTACTCGGTATTGTTGCGGTGCCCGAGCAATCAAAATCCACCGGCGTACTGATCATTGTCGGCGGCCCGCAAGTACGAGTTGGTAGCCATCGTCAGTTCTTGTTGCTTTCCCGAAGCTTGGCAGAAGCGGGTTACCCGGTAATGCGCTTCGATACTCGAGGCATGGGTGACAGCACAGGAGAGTTGCACGATTTTGAAGCAATCAACAAAGACATCGCTGCCGCGATTGATGCCTTTCAGACCAATCACCCGAGCGTTGAACGAATCGTACTTTGGGGCTTATGCGATGCCGTCTCTGCTAGTCTGCTCTATTGGGATGCAACTGCGGACCCTCGTATCGAAGGCTTGGTATTACTGAACCCTTGGGTCCGTTCCGAAGCCACGTTGGCCAGGACACAAATAAAGCATTACTACGGTCAGCGACTCCTGCAGGCTGAATTCTGGCGCAAATTTTTGAGTGGAAACCTCGGAGTCGGCAAAGCATTGGTTGATTTGCTAGGGAACCTGAAAAAATCGCGCCAGCAAACTAACCAAGCCAATAAAACAGAAACACAGCCCTTTCAGGAAAGAATGCTCCGTACCATGCAAGGTTTCGCGGGACCTGTATTGATATTGCTCAGCGGCAATGACTACACCGCCAAAGAGTTCCTTGAAACGGTGGATAAAGATAAAGCATGGAGGAGTGTTCTGCAACGAGCTAACATCACCCAAACGACCCTTCCTGAAGCGGACCATACATTTTCTTCAGCCGAATGGCGGGCTCGGGTTGAAGAAATAACCAGGCAGTGGTTAGACAAGAAAGCAGAACAATGAAGCGCATACTGATGATCGCTTATCACTTCCCGCCTTTGGCGGGCAGCAGCGGAATACAGCGAACCCTGCGATTCGTGCAGCATCTTCCCAAATTCGGCTGGGAGCCGATTGTTCTTTCCGCCGATCCAAGGGCCTACGAACGAACCAGCGACGACCTGATGCAGGAAATTCCGGAAGGAACCATCGTCAGCCGGGCATTTGCGCTGGATACCGCGCGCCATCTGTCGCTGAAGGGGCGCTATTTTGCCGCAATGGCTCGCCCGGACCGCTGGATCAGCTGGAAATTCGCTGGTATTCGTGAAGGGATGCAGCTGATCGAAAAATTCCGCCCGGATGCCATCTGGTCCACCTATCCGATTGCCACCGCGCATGTCATTGGCGCTGAACTGCATCGTCGTTCCGGTTTGCCCTGGATTGCGGATTTTCGCGACCCGATGGCGCAAGAAGGTTACCCGGCTGACCCCATAACACACCAGCAGTACATCAATATTGAGAAGACCACTGTTGAGCAGGCCAACATCAGTCTATTCACCACACCCGGCGCTGCGCGGATTTATCGCCAGCGCTACCCTGAGTTTGCGCAGAAAATCGATGTGCTGGAAAATGGTTACGACGAGCCTAGCTTTCAACAAGCCGAAGCCGCACTACCCGCTGAACGAGCGCCACTCAATCCCGGGGCGTTTACCTTTCTCCATAGTGGCATCGTCTACCCATCAGAACGTGACCCAACCCAGCTTTTTCAGGCCTTGGCCAAACTCAAGGAAAACCAACCAGAGACAATTGGCAAGCTGAAAATTCGTTTCAGGGCATCGGTGCATGATGACCTGCTGCAACAATTGGCCAAAAAATACGATGTGGCAGCATTTATCGAAACCATGCCTTCGGTTGGATACAGTGAAGCCCTTGGCGAAATGCTACGAGCCGATGGCCTGCTCTTGATGCAGGCTGCGAACTGCAACGATCAGATCCCGGCGAAAATTTACGAGTATTTGCGCGCAGGAAAACCTATTCTCGGCCTCACAGACCATTTCGGTGACACGGCAAATGTACTTCGGCAAGCCGGCTGTACCACGATTGCCGACCTCAATTCGGCCAGTGAAATTTTAGATAATCTTGCCCGATTTCAAAATGGAGACTCAGGGCAGGGGGCGCTCCGCAGCAGTGTCGTTGTCAGTGCATCACGTTTTGAGCGAACGAAGCGTTTGGCAGAATTAGCCGACAAACTGAGCTGCAGTACGACATGATGCTTTCCAGCCTAAGCCCTGAACAAAATAGACGATTGGCAGCTTACGGAGCCGCTCACTAATGCCGATTCTTTCTGTTTTCTTTGGCATGATCGTGCGCATGTGGCACGACGACCATCCGCCACCGCATGTACATGTCGAATATCAGGGGTTTGTTGCCCAAGTTAGTATCGAAACGGGCAATATTATCCGTGGGCAATTGCCACGAAAAGCTGCTGCTATAGTCCGTGAATGGTGCCTGAAACACCAAGTCGAATTACTCGAAAATTGGCTGCGCGCTCAACATTTTGAGCCGCTTGAGCAAATCAAAGGTGCTGATTATGACGATTAACCTGTTATCGACATCCTATCTTGGCGGGCGGTGCTTTGCCGTCAGTTTTTCTGATGGTAGTTCGGGAACACTGGATATGGCCAAATATCTTGCGACGCGAAGTGGCCCATTATTGTTACCACTTACCGATGAAACTTATTTGAAGCGTGGTTTTGTTGATGCCGGAGCATTGGCCTGGCCGAATGGCTTGGAAATTTCGCCCAAACGACTTTATGAAATTTCCGATTTGGTCAGGAGTGCCGCGTGAATACTGATGCTTCCCATATTAGGTGGCAATTTTATAGCGCATCGCCTATAGCCAATTTTGTGGGCTGTCGTTTGAAATAATGGTGCGAATTTTGCGTCTGAATTTCTCATTGTGTTGCCCAAAAAGCAATGCACAGCTACCGCATGGTTTGTCTTACAGGCGGCATAATCACAGGTATTTTCGAGCGCCGCAGATATTCGGTTTCCTTCTGGTCGACCGATTTATATAAATATGTCTGCTCGAAAATCGCTAGTATTTTCATTTCTGGATAGATACTCAAGTCTGGTAATAAGTATTATTACTTCAATGATAGTCGCTCGCTTATTATCACCTGTTGAGATTGGGGTTTTTTCTGTCACCATGGTGTTGTTGATGTATGTTCAATCACTACGTGATATGGGTGCGGGACAATATCTTGTCCAAGAGCGGGAATTGACCACGGAGCGCATACGTTCGGTGTGGGCTGTGCAATTGGGCTTGGGAATATTTTTGGCGTTACTGGTATTGCTTGCCAGTTACCCCGTTGCGGCTTTTTACAACGACTCGCGTATGGGCGATATTATGTTGGTTATCGCGCTGAGCTACGCGATAAACCCATTTGGTTCGCTCACTTATGCTTGGCTGATGCGTGAAATGCGTTTTGAAAGCGTTGCATTGATGCGATTCTCTGCGGCGTTAAGTGGGGCGGTAGTTACTATTTGGATGGCTTGGAGAGGTTATGGGCCGATCAGTCTAGCTGTTGGCTCATTAACATCAACTGCAGCAAATGCGTTAATGGCAATATATTTTCGCCCGAAGTCATTCCCATGGATGCCTGGAATTAGGGAAATAAAGCGAGTTCTTGCATTCGGTTCCAAGCTGTCATTCAGCAGTCTTGCAGCTGTACTTGCGGGTGGTGCTCCTGAGTTATTTCTGGGCAAGTTACAGGATCTTGCATCTGTGGGGTTTTATTCTCGCGCAAATGGTTTGGTGCAGATGTTCTACCGATTAGTAATTGATGCGGTGGCCGCGGTTTGTCTTCCTTGGTTTTCCAAGCGCTCACGCGAAGATGGAACAATAAGTGAGCCATTTCTTAATGCTACCGCGTACGTTTCGGCGGTGGGGTGGTTTTTTTGTAGCATATTAATATGCCAAGCTTATTCTGTTGTGAATATTTTATATGGTAATCAATGGAATGATTCGGTGGACTTGGTAAGAATTTTGGCTTTAGCAACTGCAATTGGTGTTCCTGCGTCTTTATGTCATGTTGCATTGCTTTCGCTTGGTGCCGTTAATGCAATTGCTCTTTTAACGGTCTTGGGAGCACTCGTAACAGTTCCGCTGGTAGCATTTGCGGCCTTTCATAGTGCTGTCGCAGTTAGTATTTCGGCTGTTTTTATTTCAGTAATCATGGCTAGTGTTAGCCTGATAGTTACATCAAAGCATATAGGTTTTTCTTTGCTGTCTTTAGGGAAAACTTTATTAAAAAGTGCTGAAGTGACGCTGATTTCCGCTATTGGGCCGATAGTGGCGATTTCGGTTTTTGGAGCGACGCCAGAAAATTATTTTTACGCTTTGCTTGTTGGTTGTTGTTTGGGAATATTTGGTTTTGTAGTTGGGGTTTATTTATTCAAACATCCACTTCAAAGAGAGATGGAGTTGGTCTGGTTAAAAATTAATTCTAAGTCATGATTTTTGAGAAATTATTCTATCAATTTCATCTCTTGAAGGTGTCATCTATATGATATTTCGCTTTTTATTTTTTCTTTGTGTTGTTGTAGCTGGTCAAGTGAGAGCTGAAACTAGTGATTACGCATGCGGGCCATTGCAAAATGCTTATGGCCCTTATGACTACCGCTCAGATAAAGACAAACTGCCAATTGTTTTGGGCGCTCACTTTACGCCAGATGTTGCAAATTTGGTTAAGGGTGTTACTGGTAAAATTGGTGGAGATATTGATTATACGTTACGCGCAATTCCTAATCACCCTGCGGCTTTACTTGCAATGATTCGACTTGGCGAAAAAGAAAGGACAAATAAGCCAAGTGGTGCGCGTTACACCGTAGAATGTTATCTGAATCGTGCCATTCGTTTTCGAAACGATGATCACATGGTCAAGATAATTTACGCAAGCTATCTTGCCAAGAATGGTAAGGGAAATGATGCGCTGAAATATTTGAATGATGTAGCCGATTTTGGTGAAGAAAGTGCCAACCTTTATTACAACATTGGTTTAATTTACCTCGATTTAAAACACTATGATAAGTCTTTAGAAAATGCTCATCGTGCTTATAAAATGGGTTTTCCATTACCCGGTTTGCGTGATCGATTGAAAAAGGCGGGAAAGTGGTCTGAGCCGAAGCCTATTGCCGAAACTTCATCCGATCCGAAATTGAATGGGGAACAAGAGCCTGGAGAAGACTCTTCACAGATTTCGGATAGTGGTGTAGCTCGCTAACATGTCGGCCGTTGTTGCAAAATCGCAAAGATTGTCGACTTACCCTCGTGCACCGATTCTTGATTGGAGTAGTTTTGCACGTGTAAAGACTATCGATCCGCCATGTGTTGGCGATTTGCCGCATAGTGTGATGACCACAAGCGGACGAGCAGCCCTTTATCTGGCCTTGTTGCAATTGAATTTGCCAGCGGGTAGTGCTGTACTGGTTCCAACCTATCATTGTCCGACCATGGTTGCGCCGGCGCTGTTGGCGGGGCTGAACGTTGAATTTTACCCATTACGGAGTGATGGCCTGCCTGACTTGGATGCAATTCCCGCGTCAGTTTTTGCCAGGGCCGGGGCAATCATCGTTGCCCATTTTTTCGGTATTGCCCAATCGTTTGGCGAGGTCAGGGCTTGGTGCGACCGATTGGGGATTGCGCTGATCGAAGATTGTGCGCACTGTTTTTTTGGTAATGCCGGGGATCGTCCGGTGGGTTGTTGGGGCGATTTTGCAACGGCCAGCCTGTCCAAGTTTTTTCCGGTACCGGAGGCTGGGGTTCTGGCGTCGGTTAATCGCGAAATCACATCTTGTTTGCTGGAGTCGAGAAGCTTTCTGGAACAAGTAAAGGGTGGGGTTGATGTATTCGAATTTTCGGCGATGTACGGGGGGTTACGCCCTTTAAATAAGCTGGTGAATAACCTGTCGACTCTAAAAAAATCCCGCAAACCAGTGGGTAGGCCTCTGGTTGGAGGCGCACCGGATGCCTCGAAGGCGATGATGCAACTGTGTGACATGGGGCGTATTTCTGGCAAGCCACTGTGGATTTCGAGGTTTTTGGGCAAAATGCTTTCTCGTGGGAGCAACATTGCCCAACGGCGGGAGAATTTTGCGACCTATCTCGACGCTTTTGCACCGCTTCGAAATGCCCATCCGCTCCACCTTTCACTCCCTGATCATGCTGTTCCCTATGTTTTTCCAATGTGGGTAGACGATGCTGACCGTGTGTACGAGGAGATTCGCGCCAGGCAACTCCCTGTTTTTCGATGGGATCGCATCTGGCCGGGAACGCCTTCGTTTGATGGGGATTCTGGTTCAGTCTGGAGCAAACATGTTTTGCAACTTCTTTGTCACCAAAGCTTGTCTTCGAGCGATATAAAGATCATTTCAAATGAAATTAAAAACCTGCTTTAACGCGACTTCATTGCTGATGGATAAGACTGAACAATGAACCCCAAAAATATTAAATGGCAGAATTTTCCAGCCGCTTCGCTTGCTGCCGATAAGGTGCTATATCAAGAATGGGATCGCTTGAATGGTAAGCGAGAAGGGCTGCCATTTCTTGATGCCAAGGTAATTACGTTGGCGCTGGAGGTCTTCGGGACTGGAAACGAACGATTGCTTGTTGGGCGCGAGGGGGAGCGTATTGTTGGCATGGTCATGTTGCAAGCGCAGGGTAAGTTTCGCTGGATTACCTTTCAACCATCGCAATTGCCGCTTGGTGCCTGGGTTGCTGAAAAACATCTGTCGCCAACTGGAATTTGCCGAAGCCTTTGCCGCGGACCTTTGGGATTTTGTCTTGCGGTATCGCTGACTCAGTTGGACCCCAAGCTGTGCTCTCGGGAACCCGATACATCGGATAGCGAGAGCATCGATTACATCGAGACTGGGTGGATCGATATCGACGGTACTTTTGATGATTACTGGGCAGCGCGTGGCAAAAATTTGCGCCAGAACATGAAAAAGCAGCGTAACAAACTGGCGGCTGAGGGCCTCGAAACTCGCTTGCATGAGATTGTTTCGGTTACGGAGATGGCAGGGGCCATAGCGCGTTACGGGGAAATTGAAAGCATAGGATGGAAATCAGGGCGGGGTACTGCAATCCATCCGGATAACGAGCAAGGGCGTTTTTACCGGTCACTCCTTGAACAGGCTGCCGAAAAGAACGAGGCGCTTGTTTATGAATATTTTTTTGGTGACAAGATCGTTGCCATGAACCTTTGCTTGCTTCGTGCCGGCGTATTGATTGTTTTGAAAACTACCTACGATGAGTCGATTCCCTCCATTTATTCACCGGCATTTTTGCTGAGTCAGGATCAACTGATGAATCTTTTTGGCGAAGCTAAGATTCACCGGTTGGAGTACTACGGGCGCTTGATGGATTGGCATACCAAATGGACGGAAAATAAGCGAACGCTCTTCCATACAACGGCTTACCGGTTTCCATTGATCAAACGGCTGGCGCACTGGCGTCGCAACCGTCAGGCTGAGGCTGAACCGGCGTGATATTTCAGTAATTTCGCTAGCCATGTCTCATTCTTCCAGCCGCGGATTCCTGGCAAACCTGTTTTTCGGCTTGATTCTGGCCGGAGTCGGTATTTTTCTGGCGTGGCATCATCCACTTGGCGGTTTCACCGCGAGTGCCCTCTTTTTGATGCTGTTTGCGCTGGGAACTCACCGTTTTCCGTTCTGGCTGGTGATTGTTCCGGCAGTCATGCCGGTGATTGGCCTGGCGCCCTGGAGCGGCTGGGTGAGCTTCGAAGAGTTTGATCTGCTGGTCTTGGCGATGGCTGGTGGCGCTTATCTGCGTCTGGCGCTGCCTGGCAAGGAGGTTTTGTCGCGGCGCACTGGAGGTGGAGTGTCGTTAGTTGCCGCGTTGCTCATCATGGGCTTTGTACTCTCCGTGATCGCTTCCATGTTGCGAGGCTTTGGAGATGCAGGCGGCTTCGTGTTTGGCTGGTATCAAGGCTACTACGAGTCTATGAACAGTATTCGGCTGGCCAAGAGTTTCTTTTTGGCACTGTGTCTGTTGCCACTCTGGACCCGTTGTTGCCAGGAGAATCAGGATCGGGCAGCAAGTCTGCTGTCCGTGGGGATAGCCTTGGGGCTGGGTTTGGCGAGTCTGGCAACCATCTGGGAGCGGCTGGCATTTACCGGATTGCTCAATTTTTCAACAGATTACCGAACGACTGCTTTGTTCTGGGAAATGCATGTCGGTGGTGCAGCTCTGGATGGTTTATTGGCATTGAGTGTGCCGTTTGCTGTATGGGCATTTCTCAGTGCTCGTTCCACCGGGCGCTTGATCTTTTTCGGCAGTATTTTGGCGTTGGCAGCGTATGCCTGCCTGACGACGTTTTCGCGGGGAGTCTATCTGGCAATCCCGGTGGGGCTGCTACTGATGCTTGCCCTTTCGATGCGAAATACGGGCTTTCGGGTAGGTAAGCTTGCTCAAGGTGGTGGCGTTGTAGCGGCATTTTTACTGCTTGGTCTGTTTGGTGGCGCCGCGATATGGATATTTCCCACATCCGGTTATCGCGGGATGCTCGCACTTTGTATCTCGGTGGCCTTGTTTTACCCGGTAAGTTTTGTTTTGGGAAAAGCGCAGCCAAAGGATTTCCGGCGGGCGATGATAACGAGCATTGCAGTGATTTTGTTCGGCGTAATGCTCAGCTACCTGTTGCCCAAAGGTGCCTATCTGATTTTTGCCCTTGGTTCAATGTCGACCGTAGCAGCGTTATGGCTGGCTCGGGGTGGCGTTACATTCAAATTGTTGGCGATAACCATGGCCGGGTATTTTCTGGCACTGGCCGGTTGCGTATTGATTGCCTCTCATTGGGGAGGGGAAGCAGCTCTTGGTAGCATGTTGATGACATGTTTGCTGCTATTGATTGCCGTGCTGTCTTCACGGCTGCGATCTTTGCCAGAACGAAGCAACCGTTGGCATGCGGCTTTGCTATGTTCTTTGTTGTTTATCGGATTTTCTGTTGCGACATTTTCTGGCGGCAGTTACATGACCGAGCGATTCAGTACCTCCCAACAGGACATGACAGGTCGTTTGAATCACTGGAAAGCAGGTCTTGGCCAACTGGATTCGACAGACGGGTTATTGGGTAAGGGTTTGGGTCGCTATCCGGCCAGCCACTTTTTTGCAGCACCGAGGGGCGAACATCCGGGGGGATATCGTCTTGTTGAAGACGAGACGGGCAGCTATTTGCTACTCAGCGGCGGCCAGCATGTGATTGGTTGGGGTGAGTTATACCGGGTTACGCAAAGGGTTTCACCCGGTACTGCACCCTACTCAGTTAGCTTTGATGTGCGAACCGAGAAAGATATCGGCCTGCATTTTGAGGTTTGTGAAAAACATTTGCTATACAACGGGGCTTGTGCCACAGGTCAGGTAAGCGTCAAGGGTAGCGCAGGCCAATGGAAAAAGATGGAACTACAGTTAAAGGGGTCTGCGCCCGACAGAGGTTCCTGGTATGCCCCGAATCTAGTCGCCTTCTCGGTAGCCATGGGTTCCAGCGGTGAATTAGCCTATATCGACAATCTCGCCTTACTCGATGGCTTTGGTGAAAATTTATTGGCTAACGGTAATTTTTCCGATGGGATGGCACATTGGTTTTCTTCTTCCGATCGACATCACATGCCCTGGCACATGAAAAGCCTGTTCTTTCACACGCTCTTCGATCAGGGAGTTCTAGGTTTCAGCCTGCTTTCCTTAATGGTTTTGGTGGCATTTTGGCGGTTGACAGCAGGTAGCGCCAGCCGACACCCGATGGCACCTGCTTTGGTCGGTGGAATGGCTGGGTTCCTGATCGTCGGGTTGTTCGATAGCTTGCTGGATGTTCCCCGTTTAGCGACTTTGTTTTATTGGTTACTGATGATCGGATTGATCATTCAGGTTAAGCGTAACCCTTGGCCAGCGACGCGTGAGCGGGGCACTGATCATGATTTGGCATCGCAAGGAAATTGATTCATGACGAATAACGAATTTGTTCTGGCATCAGGCCATCCGAATTTTAATTCGACGGAGCTTGCTTCCGTAGCTGCAAATCAAGGCAATCTGGTGGCCTGGCAGCAATTGATCACGACGGGTGGCTGGGATGCTGTCAAAAGCGTATCGGGTGATTTCGCCGTAGGGTTCCAAGATGCGGCTGGGCGAGCCTTTCTTGCCGTCGACCGGTTTGCCATTCGCAGCTTGTGCTATCGCGTCGACGGGGGGCAACTCCGCTTCGCAGCCCGGGCTGACGAGTTGGCCGATGCAAGCACCGAGATCGACCCACAAGCAATTTTTGACTACCTCTATTTCCATATCATTCCCTCACCCAGAACGATCTTCAAGGGAATTTACCGCCTGCCGCCGGGGCATTACGCCATCTTTGAAAATGGGGAGATCAAGGTGCTGCCGTATTGGGTAGCTGAGTTTGCGGAACAGCCCAATCCCTCCTTTGAGGAGTTGCGTACAGAGTTCCGCCAATTATTGCGCGATGCGGTTGCCAGCCAGTTGGATGGTGGCAAGCCCGGTTGTTTTCTGAGTGGTGGAACCGACAGTTCAACGGTAGCCGGCATGATCGGCGAAGCCTCTGGCAGACAAGCAGCCACCTATTCGATTGGCTTCGAGGCAGAAGGCTACGACGAGATGGAATATGCCCGAATCGCGGCCCGCCATTTCAAAACCGAGCACCACGAGTATTACGTTACCCCCGATGATCTGGTTCGCAGCATTGCCGATGTGGCGCAATACTACGACCAGCCCTTTGGCAATTCCTCCGCTTTGCCCGCCTATTACTGCGCCAAGATGGCGCGGGAAGATGGCGTCAGCAAGATTCTGGCGGGTGATGGCGGTGACGAACTGTTTGGCGGAAATACGCGCTATGCAAAACAGAAAGTGTTTGGTTTTTACGATGCTGTCCCAGGTTCATTACGAGCTGCCTTACTCGAACCCTTGCTGCTGAATACGCCGCTTGGCCGCTTGCCGATCGCCCGGAAGGGCGCAAGCTACATCGAGCAGGCCAAGGAAGCGATGCCGGACCGGAACCAGAAATACAACATGCTCTACCGCTTGGGCATCAATGAAATTTTTTCGCCGGATTTTCTCGGTGCAATCAATCTTGAAGAGCCCATCAAACAGCAACGGGCGGTATGGGCTGAAGCGCGAACAGCATCGGCAACCAATCGCGAGCTCGCATTTGATTGGCGCTATACGCTGGCTGAATGCGATCTGCCAAAAGTGGTTGGCACGACGCAACTGGCGGGCATTGATGTTGGCTTCCCGATGCTTGACTACCGCCTGCTTGATTTTTCCATGCGGCTTCCTGTCTCCTACAAACTGAAAGGGCTGAAGTTGCGCTGGTTCTTCAAGGAAGCGCTGCGCGGTTTTCTGCCGGACGAGATACTGACTAAAAAGAAGCAGGGCTTTGGTCTGCCCTTTGGTGTGTGGACCGCCAAGAACGAGGCACTGAAAGAAATGGCTGAAAATTCGGTTCGTGGGCTGGTTGACCGCAAGATTCTGCGAGCCGATTTTGTGGATGCCCTGTTTAGTCGCTATCTGTACGAACACCCGGGCTATTACGGCGAAATGATCTGGATTTCGATGATGCTGGAGCAGTGGCTTCGTGGGAAAGAGATGCGGATTTAATGTGGGTTTGGTCTAACGACGCTATCATGAACGGCTATGCGGTCAACCCGATAAATGTGCAATTTTCATGACCAAGCTCCCGATATTTCCGGACTAATACGAACAAACCTAGGTATGCCATGATCACAGTTGTCATCCCCTACTATCAGAAAAAGACTGGCATTCTGGCGAGAGCGCTAGCCAGCATCAAGTTGCAGGAGCCTTGTGGTATGCCGGTGCACGTTGTCGTCGTAGACGACGCTTCACCGGTTCCGGCAAAGGGTGAGGTGGATAGCCTGGGCAACCTGCCCTTCTCGATTGAAGTGATTTGCCAGGAAAACTCAGGCCCCGGGGGCGCACGCAATACCGGCTTGGATCATGCGCCAAAGGGTACGCGTTACATTGCTTTTTTGGATTCTGACGATGAATGGGATTCGAGCCACCTGCAACGTGCCGTCGCAGCTTTAAAAGCGGGTTACAGCCTCTACTTCAGCAATCACTATCACCTTGGCCAATCAATCGGCGCTTTCGAGCGGGCTGGGCGTCTGGACCTGGCTAAGCATGTTGAATTGGTCGATGTCGGGACGGGAATCTACGCCTATCAAGGTGACATGCTTGACCAGATTATTCGCGGCAATATTATCGGTACGTCGACCGTGGTTTATGATTTTCAGAGATGCCCTGAAAAACGCTTCCGTATTGAATTCGCCAATGCTGGCGAAGATTACCTGTTCTGGATGGAACTCGTGAGCAACGGAGTCAAGACTGCATTTTCGGTGCAGTGTGAAGCGCGCTACGGGCATGGTGTCAATATTTACAGTGGTTCAGGTTGGGGCACTGAGCAACATTTGCTGCGGATTCACAACGAACTCAAATATCGCAAGACAACGGCGAATTTATTTTCGCTGACCAGTGATCAGCAAGCGCACCTGAAGCGCTGTATCGAAGAACTCAGAGCCAGTTTTGCCCGGGACTTGCTGCATCGCCTGGCTCATCGCAAAGGCCTTGCCGTTCGCTACACTTAGAGCACACCTGCGGCTCGATCCACTGAGCTTTGCCAAACTTCCTTGGTATTGGGTCAGTTTTATTCTTTTCTAGACAGTCTTAAGAGTGAGCTGAAAAGTGCTCATTTTGTGCGACTTGACAACTAGTCTTGCAAGTTTGCGACCTAAAGGATTTAAACCATTTTCTTAAATTATTTTGGAGATGATAGTCATCATGGCTCACAAAGTGGCATTGATTACCGGTGTGACCGGACAGGACGGTTCCTACCTTGCCGAATTCCTGCTCAAGAAGGGCTATACGGTTCACGGAATCAAGCGGCGAAGCTCGTTGTTCAATACTGACCGTATCGATCATCTTTATCAGGATCCGCATGTCGAGAACAAGAACTTCGTCCTGCATTATGGTGATTTGACCGACTCGACCAATCTGATCCGCATCATTCAGCACGTGCAGCCCGATGAAATCTATAACCTGGCCGCCATGAGTCATGTGGCCGTCTCGTTCGAAACGCCGGAATATACCGCCAATGCCGATGGAATCGGGACGTTGCGAATCCTTGAAGCCATCCGTATTCTCGGCCTGGAAAAGAAGACGCGCTTCTACCAAGCCTCGACCAGCGAACTCTATGGGTTGGTACAGGAAACACCACAGCGGGAAAGCACCCCGTTTTATCCCCGCAGCCCCTATGCCGTGGCCAAGCTCTATGGCTACTGGATTACCGTTAACTACCGGGAAGCTTACGGCTTGTATGCTTGCAACGGAATACTGTTCAACCACGAGTCGCCATTGCGCGGTGAAACTTTTGTTACCCGGAAGATCACGCGTGCCATCGCGCGTATGGCGCTTGGTCTGCAGGATTGCCTATACCTCGGCAACCTTTCGGCTTTGCGCGATTGGGGCCATGCCCGTGACTATGTAGAAATGCAGTGGTTGATGCTGCAACAGGAGAGCCCCGAGGATTTCGTCATTGCTACGGGGATTCAATACAGTGTCAGGCAGTTCGTCGAGTTTGCGGCCGACGAACTGGGCATTCAATTGCGATGGGAAGGATCGGGAGAAAATGAGGTTGGAGTCGTCGCAGCACTCAGCAGCAAGGAAGTAAAGCTCAAAGTTGGCGATGCCATCGTTAAAGTTGATTCACGCTATTTCAGGCCTACCGAGGTTGAAACCTTGCTTGGTGACCCATCCAAGGCAAAGGAAAAATTAGGCTGGGTACCTAAGACAACACTTGCTGAACTCGTCCGTGAGATGGTCTTGGCAGATTATACGACCGCCAAACGGGATGCTTTGATCAAACTGGCAGGCTTTCAGGCATTTGATCATCACGAATAGCCATGGAAAAAAATGCAAAAATCTACGTAGCCGGGCATCAAGGGATGGTCGGCTCAGCCATTGTTCGCAATCTGGTAAGCAAGGGATACACAAATATCGTTACACGAGCTCACAAGGAACTTGAGCTTGTCGATCAGGCTGCAGTTGATCTATTTTTTGCAACCGAAAAACCGAACTACGTATTTCTAGCAGCCGCGAAAGTTGGTGGTATCCACGCCAACAACAGTTATCCAGCACAATTCATTCGTGAAAATCTCATGATTGAGTGCAATATCATTCATGCTGCCTATGCAAATGGAGTCAAGCGCCTCTTGTTTCTAGGCTCCAGTTGCATATACCCAAAGTTGGCGCCGCAGCCAATGAGCGAGGCCTGCTTGTTGACCGGTGCTTTGGAGCCCACCAATCGACCGTATGCGCTGGCCAAGATCGCTGGCATAGAAATGTGCTGGAGTTATAACCGTCAATTTGGAACCCAGTATCTGGCTGTAATGCCGACCAATTTGTATGGGCCAGGAGATAACTACCATCCTGAGAACAGTCATGTCATTCCGGGGATGATCAGGCGGTTCCACGAAGCCAAAGAAGCTGGAGCGGAAGAAGTATCTATTTGGGGGACGGGAACGCCCAGACGGGAGTTCCTATACTGTGAAGACATGGCAGACGCATGTGTTTTTTACTCAATCTCCCGAAACCACTTTCCTTCGGTTGCTCGGCAGCGAGGAATCAAGCACCGGCGTATTTGAGCCACCATTGGTCAACGTTGGGGTCGGAAATGATCTCACTATTCAGGATCTTGCGGAGGTAATCAAAAAGATTGTCAGGTTCGATGGCGAGATCAGCTTTGACAGTACCAAGCCGGATGGAACGCCGCGAAAGCTGCTGGATGTCGGCTTGCTGAATTCCCTGGGATGGAAGCCTTCAGTTTCTCTTTCCACCGGCCTGGAACTGGCATACCGCGATTTCTTGTCTGGCAAGCAGAATTAGTATCAATCATTAGGAGAGGTTTCATGAGTAGTCCTCTGGTGACAGCCATTGTCTCAACATATTGCGCTGAGCGATTCATGCGGGGGTGTCTTGAGGATCTGATAAACCAGACATTACTCAAAGAAATGGAGATTCTGGTAATCGATAGCGGCTCGCCTCAGGCGGAGGGGGAGATCTGTCGCGAGTTCATGCACCATTATTCGCAGATAAAGTTGATCCGTACCGAGCGCGAACCACTTTATGTTGCCTGGAATAGAGCCCTACAACTTGCCAACGGGCAATATGTTACCAATGCGAATACTGATGATCGCCACAGTCCCCAATTCATGGAAATCCTGGTGGGTGCGCTAGATCGCCATTCTGATGTGGGCTTGGTGTACGCGAATCAGTTTGTCAGTCACAGCGAAAATGAGACTTTTGAGCAGTGCCAGGCTAGAACTGCCAGAATTCGGCATTGGCCGGACTACACGCCGGAAGATCTGATTTTGCGTTGCATTACCGGTTCTCAGCCTATGTGGCGGAAATCATTGCATCAAGAACTTGGTTATTTCAATACAAGCTACAAGATCGCAGCTGACTATGATATGTGGTTGAGAATTGCCGGTCGATTAAAGTTGATGCATTGGCCAGAAACTTTGGGGGTGTTTTTTGATTCACCGGACACCATCTCCGGCGCAAATAATAGGAAGCAATTTAATCTGGAGACCATGTCGATTCCAGAAGACATGCATGGAACTGAATCAGTGGCGAAATCTTCCGGGAATACGCAAGCGTCTTGCAGCGGAGTTGTTCGGGCGGGGATATCAGCATATCGAGCATGATCGAGATGGAAAAGCTGCAGAGCCATTAATTCGGGAGGCTATCAAACTCGATCCCACAAATCTGAGCTTTCTGAAGACCTATATAATCAGATGCATGGCGGGTATCGCTTAATGGGCATTACGCGGTGTGA
Organism: Betaproteobacteria bacterium; assembly: GCA_016705475.1. Classification (GTDB taxonomy): domain Bacteria; phylum Pseudomonadota; class Gammaproteobacteria; order Burkholderiales; family Rhodocyclaceae; genus Azonexus. Next base: position 276,296 of record JADIYD010000010.1, read on the forward strand.
GAGTTTTACGAATTTTCACCCGACGTTAAATGAATTAAAATGCCAGATTATTGTTCTTGGTGATAATTTCAAAGTGGATCTAGCATGAAAGTGGGATTTGATTTTCAGATTTTTTCATTGCAAGCCTATGGTGGAATTTCACGATATTTCGTTCGCCTCGCTGAAGAGCTTGAAAGAATTCAACAAACTGAAGCAAAGATATTCGCTGGTTTCTATATCAATAGGTATCTTAGGGAGATTTCAAAAAAACAGGTAGTCGGTGTAGGGATTGACAATTTTCCTTGGCGGCTTCGCAATCAAATGCCCGGCTTTAACCGAATGTTTGGTACCGTGGGTATGAATTTATGGAGACCGAATGTCATTCACGAAACCTACTATTCTTCTGACTCGATCGGACCTTCACAAGCACAACGCGTTGTTACGGTCTCGACATGATTCATGAGTTATTTCCCGAAAATTTTCGCCAGAGGACGAGACAAGTAAATTTAAAGCGTGCTGCTGTTAAACGTGCCGATCACGTGATCTGCATTTCACAAAGTACGTGCGATGATCTTGTGCAACTATTTGGGACGTCGCAAGAAAAGATATCTATCGTTCACCTTGGATGCGATCCTGTTTCGCAAGCCGAAATCCCCAGCACTCCGGAATTGCCGTCAGCTGATAGGCCATATTTACTATATGTAGGGGAACGAAGCGGATACAAGAATTTCTTCGGCATGCTGAAATCGGTTGCAAACTCAGCGCTCCTGAAGAGCGAATTTCGAATTGTATGTTTTGGTGGTGGTGTTTTTCGTCAACGTGAAACTGAGTTAATAAATGCCCTCGGCTTCAAGGAAAACCAGGTTATACAATTATTTGGTGATGACGAAATGTTGAGTGCTCTCTACGCTGGAGCATTTGCGTTTGTATATCCGTCAATGTACGAAGGGTTTGGCTTGCCTCCATTGGAGGCAATGGCGCATGGATGCCCTGTAGTAACGAGCCAAACCAGTTCGATGCCGGAAGTAGTTGGGCTTGCCGGTGAGTATTTTGATCCTGCTGATGTTGATTCAATTTCCAAAGCTATTGAGAATGTAGTGTTGAATCCGACAAGACGTTTAGAATTAATTGCTCTCGGCCATAAAAGAGTGATTAATTTTTCTTGGGGGAAATGTGCAAATCAAACTCAAAAAATATATGATAAATTAATTTTTTAGTGCTTGGAAAATATTTTATTATTTTTGGATATTTTTATTCTTTGTGATGGTTGTGTTAAAAAGTGATTTAATAATGGAACAGTATGACTGTCCGATTTCTGGAAAACCATTGAAATGGAGTTTTTCTGAAACTGTCTTGGCGAAATACAAAGTCAATTACTTCTATTGCGACGATAGTGGTCTGCTGAGAACTGAAGAACCCTATTGGCTGGATGAAGCCTATCAGAATGCGATTGCTGATACCGATACAGGAATTGCTGCTCGTAACTGGTTGAATTGTTCAATCCTGACGCCAATTCTGCATCATCTTTTCAAAGGCAATGGGAGATTCCTTGACATTGCGGGCGGGTACGGATTGCTCACCCGATTAATGAGAGATGCTGGATTTGATTGTTACAGCACGGACAGATATTGCGCAAATATTTTTGCGCCTATATTTGAACCAACTGAAGAATTTTTCCCTGATGCCATTTTTGCATTTGAGGTGTTTGAACATGTCCATGACCCAATGCAATTCCTAAAAGATGTTTTTGATCGATATCGCTGTAAAACGGTAATATTTTCTCAAACATTCCATGAGTCGCCGCCATCAAATAATTGGTGGTATTACTCATTTGAAACGGGGCAGCATATAACTTTCTTTCAGCCTCGTACTTTGTCCATGCTGGCAAAGCGATTGAATTGCAATTACTACATGCTTAGTCCTACTCATCACATTATTACCGAGCGGGAGCTGTCAAGACCAATGTTTCTAGTGCTTAGAAATGATCGCTTGCGCGGTCTGTATTCATTATATGTAAATTATAAACGAAGGGGGAAAAGCTTGACCTGGGATGATCATTTAAGAATAAAACAATTGATTGGTAAGCGATAAAATATTTGCATATCGTTATGGTGACCAATTAATTTTTAACACAATCCTGAAACTGTTGGTAGCCGATCTGCAATCATTCCTGAAATTACTTCATTCATTCTTTTTTGTGCGACCCAATTGAGTTCGCGTGCTGCCCGCGAAGGGTCGCCTTGGCTCCAAGCAAGGTCGGCTGGACGTAACAAATTCTCTGAAGTTGACACGAACTGACGCCAGTCCAGACCCAAAGTGTCGAAAGTAACTTGAACAAATTTCTCCAAGCTATTGGCCTCTCCCGTAGCAATTACATAATCACAAGGCTGATCGTTTTGAAGCATTCGCCACATCGCATCGACATATTCTGGTGCCCATCCCCAATCTCTAACGATATCTAGTCTCCCCAATTCCAGCCTCTCTTTTTCTCCTGCCGCAATGCGGCAAGCAGCGTTGATAATCTTCTGGGTGACAAATCGACTTTGGCGCAATGGTGACTCATGATTGAATAAAATCCCGTTACAAGCAAACAGTCCATATGACTCGCGATAATTTGTAACCATCCAATGTGCTGAAGCCTTGGCAACTCCATAGGGACTTCTGGGATGAAAAGCTGTTGCCTCATTCGCCGGTAGATTTCCATTTTCTCCAAAACACTCACTAGAACTGGCGTTATAGAAGCGGATGGGTTTCTTTTTCAAACGCATGATTTCTAGGAGGTTGAGAACTCCGCTAACGATACTGTCCAGTGTCTCTACCGGTTGTTCAAAGGACAAGCCAACCGAACTTTGGCCGGACAAATAATAGATTTCATCCGGGTCACTCTGCTCGACAGCTGTAAACACACTTCGAAAATCGTTTGGAGCCATCGAAATCAGGTGTATTTTTTTGTCGATGGACAATGCTCTGAGATTTGACAAAGACGATCCCTGAATGTCTCTTGACGTCCCCCACACTTCATATCCTTTGTTTAGGAGAAGTTGAGCAAGGTAACTGCCGTCTTGACCATTTACGCCGCATATCAATGCTCGCACTAAAAATTCTCCCTACGAAAGTATTACGTTGTCAAAAGATTTTTTGCAATCTGGCTGGCAAAACCTGCACATGTTTTGCGCCATGGCGTAAATCGTGGTGGTGGTACGGATCAGTCGATTGTCTGGCTGCACCCCAAGCGGTAGATACAGCAAGCGAAAAACCTAGCTCCTTGACGATTCCAGGGTGTTCCGGCAGGTAGTCTGAACCAGGCTTTCCGTTGGGATAGGCAAATGTCCTGACTGGCTGTCGAAGCAGTGATTCCAGAATGGCTTTACTGGCCCCAATTTCTTCGCGCGCAGCGTTGGTATTCGTGCGGGCCAGGATGGGGTGTGAAACGGTATGTGCTCCGATTTGCATGCCGGCATCTCTCATTGCCTGAACTTGTTGAGATGTCATCATCAGGTCGTTCGTCGGTTGAACTTTGGCGAGTTCTGCCACGTGCTCGGTGATCTCTAGGCGCTCGGCTATCGTCCGGTACTTGATCTGGCCGATAATTTTTTCAATCGAGCCCCTTTTTTGTTCATTGCTGGCAATGTTGTGGCAGCCGAGTTTCAGCAGGGAAAGGTCAAGTTCAGGTTGCTTGCAGTGGCGCACGGATTCAATGATCGTGTCGTTCCACATGCGGCCGCCATCGAGGAAGCCGGTGGCGATAAAGAAGGTGGCAGTCAGGCCATGGTGTTGCAGGATCGGCAGTGCTACGTCGTGGTTGTCAGCATAGCCATCGTCGAATGTGATTGCCGCCGCGCGGCGCGGTAATTTTCCGGATTGTAGGGCGTCGACCGCAGCATCTAGTGGAAGCACGTTGAACCACGATGCTATCCAGCCCATCATTTCGTTGAATTTGGCCGAATCGGGTTCATCCGGAAATATGGGATCAGGAACGGCGAGTACCCGATGAAAAATAAAGATGGTTAGCCGATTGGATGAGAGCAGATGAATGGCAGTTTGAATCGGTGTCATGATGTTGTGGCGTGGTTTGGTGCGGCATTGTTAGCCACAGAGGGTTTTTCGTTTTCGAGCAGCCAAGCTTTTCGATCTATCCAACGGCGAGCAAGAACAACGATGACCATAATATTGTAGGGAAGATCAAAGTAGGCAAGACTTAAAAATGTGCCGCCTACCAGGTAGCCGATCATGCTGACCTGACACATGGCACCCAGTTGGGATATCCATAGGGTTTCCGGTAATTTTTTGCCTTCGACTCTCAGTTTTCCACTCTCATACCAGACGAGCCACCAGAGCAGAATGAAAAGAAAAAGGCCGACAAAACCGTGTTCGCCAAGAATTTGAAAATATATGCTGTGCGCAGCATGAACGTCATCCGGAATTGGCGCATAGATCGAAAAAACTCCAAGGTTGTAGATGGCAAAACCACCGCCAAAGAAGCGATCTGTTGCGAGATTCCACGCCATCCACCATGCATTGATACGGCCCATGGCTGAGCTATCGTTCTGGTAGTCGCTTATCGAATCCATCCTGGAAAACCATTCTTCGGGCAAAAATAGTGGCGCAATCGATGCGAGTACTAGCATTCCGATCAGGATTCCAATTTTTCTTCCGTCGTACCACCAGAATGCAGCGCCCATAGCAAGAATGGCAAGAAAGCCACCCCGAGAATGACTGCCCACGGCTGCAGCGGCACAGAGCACCATGATTGCAGTAATGACATATTTTCCCCAGCGTTGAGATATCTGAAGCTGAAGAAGTCGCAGCAAAGGAATGGTCATGATGACGGCCAAGGCAAATTCGTTATTGTCTTCAATGAAGGAGCCTGGTGGTCCCCAGACACGAAAGTTTCCACCTGTGGCTAGGGTAAAAAGACCTCCCTTGGCACCTAATATTGCAACTGAGCCGGCGGCAACTATTGTAAGTGCAAGGATGTGTCTTTTGGAATACAACAAAGCCAGCGCAACAATGATCATGAAGTCAATTTTCATGATTTTTTTCCATTGGTTGAAGTTGTATTCGGGGTCGAAGCCAAGAATTGAGGTTATGGTGATCCAAATCATGAGAAGCACAAGCACTGTAACCGGTGCACCTTTGAATGGGGATTCCTTTTCTTTCGTATTCAGTAGCCCCAGCAAGGTAAAGCCTACGGCCATTGCTGCCAGTGGAGCCTCATAGGAAAACCCATAAGCATAGCGATGCGGGTTCATGATGCTAAGCCATGTCCACAGCATGACCCCTATCCAAGGTCGTTTGAGGGCCATGAGGCAGGCTACAACGACTATCCCGACGATTAATAGGTCACGCATCTGTCAATTTTGCTCGGCGTGGCTGATGACGTAGCGGTACTTGCCCGATTTTTCGGGTGGAATGTTGTCCACAATTTGTACTTCAATCTCCGCGCTTGAACCGAGACGTCGTTTGAATCCTACGATGATCTGGTCGATCATGCCGGTTTGGAATGATGGTCCAGTCACTACAAATACCTTGGTTAGCTGTCGGGTTTCCTGAATGATTTTGAATGATTGAACGCCTGGAAGGTCACGCAGGATGTAGATCAGCGCGAGGCCATGCATTACTGTGCCGTCGGTGGTAATGACAAAATCAGTGCTTCTGCCCTGGATTTCCTTTAGGAGTGGCAAGCTACGGCCACAAGTGCATTTTTCTGTGCCGAGGATGCCAATATCCCCCGTTCGATAGCGAATAAAGGGGAAGTCAGATGTGGCAAGATGGGTCACGACAATTTCGCCGGCTAAACCTGCTGGCTGTAGGTTTCCATCATCGTCGATGATTTCGACAATGATGTCTTCTGAGGTAACGTGCATGCCACCGGCCGGGCATTCATGAGAGATGAAACCGGCATCACGACCGCCGTAACCGTTGGCTACTGGGCAGCCGAATGCGCTGGAGATGGCTTCGCGTTGATGGTCATACAAGCGTTCAGAGGTGCAGAACACGACCTTGACGCCCAGGTTGTTAAGCGGCACTCCACGTTTTTGCGCATGGGCAGCAATGTGGCTGATTGCTGAGGGGTAGCCGAAGAGCATTTTCGGGCGGCGTTTACAAATTCGGGCAACGAATTGGTCCAGGTTGGTTTCGTTCATCTGGAAAGCCGGCATCAACTCGGTGCGCATTAGTTTGTCGCGAATGGCGCGGACCTTATCCTGGGTACCCAGCTCGATGGGTGATCCCCAGACGACAATTTCCGGATCGCCAATATCGACATCCCACCAGCGGGTGGCGCGCCACTTGGCGGCTACGTCGTGGCTGACGCGCTCAGTGCCGATGAAAAAAATAAGGGGTTCGCCGGAGGAGCCGCCGGTGTTGAAGCGCGCCAGCCCTTGCGCTATATCCGACTTCATCCGGTCGCCTTCGGCGCGTATTACAGCTTTGGTCAGGAACGGGAACTTTTGTAGATCGGCTAGCGATTCGATTTTTTGCGGGTCGAAGCCCAGATTTTTAAAGCAGTCACGATAATACGGAACGTGTTTGCCAGTTTTGGTGAGCAATGCGCGCAGTCGCTCTAGGCGAAGCACCTCCAGTTTTTCTGCAGGCCACCATTGTGAGTCGTCCATTGCCCGGCGAATGGCGACGGTATCGTGCTTTTTTAGTTTTTCCTGTAGCGGGAACAGGATGTTGGCGACCAGCGCAGTGTGGATTCCCATGGCGATTTCCTTATGCTGGCAAACGGGGAGTTCGGCTGGCTTGGTCATAGACCTCAGCCAGCATGGGCCAGACGCGCTGCCAAGTGTATTTTTGTACTTCTGTCAGGCCGTTATTGATCAATTTTTCTGATAAAGCTGAATCGACCATCAGCTTGAGTATCGCCTCGGCCATAGCATCAGGCGAGTTGGAGGGTACGAGCAGGGCTGTTTGGCCATCATTGACGATATAGGGAACGCCACCCACGTTGGTGCTGACCACCGGTACGCCGCTGGCCAAAGCTTCCAGTACTGAATTGGGCATGTTGTCGACCAGGCTAGGGTTGATGGCGATATCTGCGTTTCGATAGGCTTGCGCCATCGCATCTCTATCGAGGCGGCCGGCAAAAATGACGGCGCTGGCTAAACCCAGGCTCTCGGCCAAGGCACGCAGTGAGTCGGCCAGCGGACCCGAACCCGCTATGGTTAGCGTTGCGTCGGGATAGTTGCGGTGAACCGTCAAAAAGGCCCGAATTGCGGTCTCGTTGTCGTAAATAGGCTCAAGATTTCTTGCTACCAAGAGGTGCCGCCGTGAGGTGCGGTGCGGTGCGGGATTGTTGAACCGTTCGATATCGACAATATTGGGGACGATTGCTGCTGCCATGTTGAAGCTGGCGAAAACAGTTTTCAGGAAGCCGGATGGCACGATAAGCGCCGAAGCCTGGCGCATGCTGAGTCCGACTGACTGGGTTGAGTTAGCGAGGAATGAGGCGGCTTCACCGCCCCGATAATTGACGACAACCGGGGTATTGCGCAGTTTGGCAATCCAGATGGCAGGCGCTGCAAATAGATGCCACGACCAGCCTGAGTTGGCCATGACATGCAGGAGGTTGCAGCGTCCGCTGAGATTCCAGAGGGCAAACAGGTAGGGAACAAGACGAAAGATGGCGCGGATGAAGGGCAGGCCGGAAACCCATTCTGGGCGATAGGCTGCATTGGTCTGGACAAGCGAAACGGTTAGCCCTTCACCGCGCAGCAGCTCGGCAAGCTGGCGGGTTTGATTGGCCATGCCGCCGAATGGCGGGGGCAAGGGTCCGACCAGGCCAATATGCATTGGGCGCTTCGTCATCAGGCTTGTTTCACCAGGCGCGTATAGGGTTCGCGGTAGTTGGCAACGCTGTTTCGCCAGTTGCGTACATTTTCAACAAATTGCCGGCCGCTAGCTTTGAGGGCAGGCCAGTTCTGGCGATTGTTGAGTAGTTCGAGGATGGCTTGCGCCAGTGCTTGCCGGTCGCCAGCCTTGAAGAGAATGCCGGTTTTGTTGTGTTCGACGAGTTCTTTATGGCCGCCAACATCCGAGGCGACAAAAAGCTGGCCTTGGGCCATGGCTTCGAGTGGTTTGAGTGGGGTGACAAGTTCGGTCAGGCGCATGGGGTGGCGGGGGTAGGCGAGTACGTTGATCAGGTCGTAATAGCGGCTGACCTCACTGTGTGGAACGCGCCCGGTGAAGATGACGTGATCTTTCAGGCCGAGTTTTTCGGCTTGCTGGCGGAGATTGGCTTCTTGAGGACCGCCGCCGACGAGTAGAACGCGAATATCCGGGGTTTTTTGGATGATGGTGGGTAGGGCATCCAGCAGCAGATCCAAGCCTTCGTAGGCGTAGAAGGAGCCGATAAAGCCGATAACAGTTTTTCCGACCAGCCCCCATCTTTGTTGCAGTTCCGGGGTGGGCGGGCTGGCCAGATTGAAGGAGGCAATATCGACGGCGTTGGGAATGACAGTGACCTTTCCGGCAGGAATTCCACGGGCTACGATGTCAGCTCGCAATCCTTCGCAGATGGTAAAGACGTGGTCGACCTGTTGGATGGCCCGGGTTTCCAGTTTGCGCGTGGCGCGGTACCGCAGGCTGCCTTCGTTGGTCGTGCCGTGGTCGACTGCGGCATCTTCCCAGAACGCACGAATTTCATAGACGACCGGGATGCCGAGCTTGCGGGCAATTTTGATGGCCGGGAGGGCGTTTAGAACTGGGGAGTGGGCATGAATGATATCGGGCCGGACTTCGCGGGCGACTTCTTCAAGCCTGACTTCCAGCTGCTTCATCAGGGCCAGTTCTTTGCCAAGGGGCAGCTTGGCCAGGGTGCCGGTGGCTAGCGGGGTACGGTAGAAACGCAAGCCATCGACGTCTTCAAAGGGGGCCGAAGTTTCACCTTGCTTGGGCGAGGTAAGGTGAAATGTTTCCCAGCCGAGTGCGCGCTGCTCTCGCAGGAGCGCGGCGGTTCGAAAGGTGTAGCCGCTATGCAGCGGAATGGAGTGGTCCAGTACGTGAAGCGTGCGAATCATGCCGTTTCGCCTGCTTCCATGACATTGCGCAGGAAGGCTTCAAACATGAGGATAGTCCAGATTGAAGCGCTGTAATCGCGGCTGCCATTGCTGTGAGCGTCGAAAAGATGCTGGAGATATTCGCGATTGAACCAGCCTGTTTCGGCAAGACGGGGGCCGAGCAGTGCATCCTGAACGCGCTGTTTGAGCGGGCCTCGGAACCAGCGGGCGAGGGGAACTGAGAAGCCCATTTTCGGGCGATAGAGGACGTCGTTGGGGAGAAGGGGCTCCATCGATTTTTTGAGCAGGTATTTGGTTTCCTGACCGCGAATTTTTTGGGATGAATTCAGCGTGGCCAGCCATTCGATCAATTCGTGATCCATCAGTGGTTCGCGGACTTCCAGCGAATGGGCCATGCTGGCGCGGTCTACCTTGGTGTTTATGTCGCCGACCAGATAGGTTTTGAGGTCGAGGTACTGAATCAGGGCCAGCGGGTCGTCGGTTTTCGCTTTGGCGGCATGCTGGTTGAAAACCTGAATGGCATCGTAGCCGCCAAGGGCAGATTTGAACGCGGGGCTGAAGAGTTGATTGCGCATTGGGGCGCGCAAGATCGATACCGAGTGAAAATAAGCTTCCACCGAACTGCGGGCGATGCCTTCGAAGGTGGTTTTGGCGCGGAAAACGCGTGGCGCCCAGTCCGCTTTCGGGTAGAGCTTGCCCAGTGCTCCAAATACCGGGCGGCGAAGGCTCAGCGGCAGGGCTGAGCGCATTCTTTCTTCCATCAGGTGCAGCTTGTAACGGCGATAGCCACCGAAACTTTCATCGCCACCATCGCCGGAGAGCGCGACGGTGACATGCTTGCGGGCGAGTTGGCAGACGCGGTAAGTGGGGATGGCGGAACTGTCGGCGTAGGGTTCGTCGTAGAGTTTGGCCAACGTGTCGATGAGGTCGAAGTCGTCGCTTTCGACGATGTCGAGGTGGTGGTTGGTGTGGTAGTGGTCGGCCACCATCTTGGCGAATTCGGATTCGTTGAAGGCGGGGTCGGAGAAGCCGATCGAGCAGGTGTTGACCGGATTGGAAGAGAGGCCGGCCATGATGGCGACAACGGCGCTGGAATCGACGCCGCCGGAGAGGAAGGCGCCGAGCGGGACTTCGGAGATCATGCGGAGCTTGATCGACTCCTCCAGGCGTTGCATCAGTTCGAGCGGGCGTCAGCGTCGCTGATCGGACTATCGAGTGTGAAGCGGACATCCCAATATTCGCGCGGCTGGCCGACTGGTTGGCCGCGGCGGAGTAGCAGCGTACAGGCCGGTGGAAGTTTTTTGGCTTGCTTGAAGATGGCGCGCGGCTCGGCGACGTAGCCGAGAGCGAAGTATTCCTCGACGGCGCAGGGGTCGATATCGCGCTTGAGGCCACCGTGGGCGAGCAGGGATTTCAGTTCGGAGCCGAAAAGGAAGTTGCCATCGTCGAGCAGGGCGTAGTAAAGCGGCTTGACGCCGAGGCGGTCGCGGGCCAGGAAGATGGTTTCGCGATTGCGGTCCCAGAGGGCGAAGGCGAACATGCCGCGGAAACGGTCGACGCAGTTTTCGCCCCAGGCTTCCCACGCATGTACGATGACCTCGGTGTCGCTGCGGGTGTGAAATAAGTGACCGAGCGCCTGCAGTTCGGGGATCAGTTCCTGGTAATTGTAGATTTCACCATTGAAGACGACACAGATGCTTTGGTCTTCGTTGTAGAGCGGTTGCTGGCCCGTGGATAGATCGATGATCGACAGGCGACGGTGGCCGAGCCCGACACCGGGTTCTATGTGGAGGCCACCTTCGTCGGGGCCGCGATGGAACTGTGATTCGTTCATGCGGTGAAGCACGGCGCGATCTATGTCGCGCTTGCCTCGGGTGTCAAAGATGCCGGTGATGCCGCACATGGTGTTCTCGTATTTTGATTTTCGGGGTTAATTTCCGGTCGACCGTAGCATTCTGCCAAGCAGTCGGTCGTAGATCTGCTCGTAGCTGTTCACCATGGCCTTCATGCTGAATTGTGCCTCAATGCGCTTACGTCCGGCGTAACCCATGGCCCGAGCCTTTTCAGGGGAAAGGGCGAGGCTGACAATTGCTTGGGCGAGGGCATCAGGGTCTGCTGCCGGTACCAGTTTGCCGGTACGCCCTTCTTGAACCAATTCAGGGTTGCCGCCAACATCAGTTGCGATGACAGGCAATCCGCTGGCCATGGCTTCAAGTATGGTGTTGGAGATACCTTCGCCGAGTGAGGGCAGGACGAAACAATCGAGGCCGCGCATGATATCCGGAATGTCGCCGCGTTCCCCTGGAAGCCAGGCTAGTTGGGCAAGGCCGGCGGCTTCAAGGATGGCGAGGGATTCGAGACGCAGTGGGCCATCTCCAACCATGACTAGGCGGAGTTTTTCGCGAAGCGCTGGAGCAGCTTGAATCGACAGGACAAAGGCTCGTGCCAGGTTGGTTTGATCCTTGACGGTCTGCATCCGACCGGCTGTACCAATAAGACATACGCCGACGCTGTTGAATGGTGAGCCAGGAATATTTTGTCGTTCTGTTGACGGATGGAAACGGTTTGCGTCTACACCGTTATAGATTTGCGTCACGCGCTTTGCACCAATGCCAACGGGATGGGCTAGATAGTGTGCAAGATCTTGGGAAAGGGCTATGTAATGCTTCACGAAAGGGCTGTAAATTCGCCGAATCCATTGGAGTTTTTTGTTGGTGCCGTCAAAGTCGCCAACATCGCGGCCGTGCTCGCCATGGATGCGTGCAGGTACGCCTGCTGCCCAGGCCGGTACGGCGGCTTCCAGTGCGGCTAGGTTACGGGTATGAACGATAGCGGGCTTTATTCGCCGAAACAGGCGAAAAAGCTGTGGATAAATCCAGAGTACATGACCGGGTGACTTATTCAGGGCAAAGAACTGGACATCTGGCCGCTGAATGCGTTTTTTGAAGTCCGTGATGTCGGTAAGCGCAATGACTGCATGGCGGTAGGAATTGGCTGGCATATGATTGATCAGATTGACCACGCCATTTTCGAGGCCTCCGGTATCGAAGCGATGCATGACGTGCGCAACGAGGGGACGGCTATCGCTCATTTCGCCCGTGCCTCGGTCAGGTGACGCAGAATTTCTCCGCCTGCCTCGGTAGCGAAGGCGGGTAAATCCCAGGCAGCCGAGTCTTTGGGGGCGTAGACGATAATGGCAGCGCCGTCATCACCGTGACCGGTGAGCATCGCCCAGGCAGTCAGCCATTTTGCTTCGATATCGCTACTGGTCAGGTGCCCGTTGATCCAGTATCCATGCCAGACTATGTAGCGTTCATCTGCAATACCTTGCTTCTTTAGCAGTTCGGCTTCGCGAATGGCTGTTGCGTTGTCGCCAAAGGCAGTTTTTGTCTGACGATTTGCCACGATTTGCCAGAGCGGATCGCTTGACGTGACAAGCACGTTGGTAGAGGTAACCAATTTGCGTTCAAAGTTCTGGTTCTGATAGTAGGCGATGTAGAGACCAACCCATCCCTCCGAATTTCGGTAAACCGAGTGCAGCTGCGCGGAAGGATTGGCGAATTGCGGTTGCCATTCAATAATTGGGGGTTCTGGTTGCCAAGATCCGAGCATTGAGTGCAATGAAAGATTGACGCTGGCATCAATGTTTGAATGTCTCAGATGTTTTTCGTAGAGCGGGCCGGCCGAGATAAGGATGGCTAGAGAGAGCGTAACTCCCCGAAAAAGTTGAGGCTTCTGGAGGTCTAAGCCTGTCGTTGAACTGAACGGCTGAGACGCGCGCATTGGTTCGGCCCATCTGGCGCCAATCGCAAACATGATGACGATGACTATCCCGAAAAATACCCAGCCGTAGATAAGGTGGTCTACCCCAGCAGCGAGCTTGTTTCCAGAAAGGTGGCCGAGCATTACGATAATGTAGGCACGCAGCCAGTTGGCAAGGATCGGTGCAAGTATCGAGACCAGGATGAAGACAAGGCGGCGTTTGAGTGAGGTATAGGTCAGATAGGCGTACAGCGTGCCGACCGTCAACGAGGCGATGAGGTAACGAACGCCGCTACAAGCCTCAACAACCGACCAATTGCCGCTGGGTATGACGAAGTTCTGGCCTTCGCGATAAACGGGAATACCGGTCAGACGCAAGGCCAGGACGGTGAAGTCAGCAGTCCACTCCATTAGGCGCGGTAGGAGGAAATCGCCAATCGGGACCGCAAAAAAAAGAAAGAGCAGTGGGAAGGCAAGTGTCTTGCTGATTTGAGTCCCAACCATGGACATGATCGCCATGACGATCATTCCTATGACGGCAAACTGGGTCAGGGCATTAACGGCGGTTAGATCGCCGAGCAGCCAAAGAAAAACGAAGCCGACGAGCGGAATGGCAAACCAGAGCGAGGCATGCGGGGCTTGTGCTGCTGGCAACTGACGGTCGCGCCAGATGAGCCAAAGCGCAATGGGGGGCACAATGAGCCCGTGAGCGTAAGTTTCGGACCGCCACCAGATTTCCGCCATCGCTTCCAGCGTGCCCCAATACCAATAGCCGATCCAAAGCAGGATGGCTGCGATGGCTACCAAAGTTGGCTTCCAGTTTGGCCCGTTCGTTGATGCTGGTTGAATCATGATGCGCCTCACTGTGCTGCAGGAAGGTAATGGTCGATCTTGGCAAGATGCGCTTCCCAGCTGTATTGCGCAATTACCCTTCGACGGGCAGCCCTACCGATATTGAGGCAACACTCGGGATCCCTTAGCAGTGCGTCGATTTCAGTGACGAAGTCAGTTGGGGTTGTTGCGGTTTTCAATTCCGTGCCAAATTCAGCGTCGACCGCAGCAGCGCATTCAGTGGAGGCAATGACAGGGCGGGCCATGGCCATCGCTTCGAGGATCTTGTTCTGGATGCCGCGGGCTATGCGCAGCGGAGCGACAACAACCGCAGCGTGTTGGAGATAGGGGCGAACATCGGGAACGGTACCGGTGACGATGACATTTTCACCCGCTAGCGCCAGTACTTCCGGCGTTGGGCTGCGGCCGACGATATAGAAACGCAGTTGCGGCCGCTTTTCTAGCAATGCCTGCATCATCTCGCTGACAAACCAGCGAACGGCGTCAATATTCGGCAGGTAGTCCATGGCACCCGTAAAGACTATGGGTGTTTCATCGACAGAGAAGGGTGAAGCACGGCTTTCATCTGGTGCAAAGTAATCGGCGTCGACACCATTACAGACTGGTTCGACGCGTACGGCGCATTCGGGAGCCAGTCTGTTGAAAAGCTCTACCTCGGCTACAGTCACGAAAAATGAGCGGGCTGAACGGGCAGCAACTTCACGCTCGTAGGCCAGCAATTTCCTGCCTTCGCGCCGGTACAGCCACGACATTGGCCAGCGATGGTTGGGTGCGTATTGCGTCCATTTAGCCGAATCGACATCGACAAAATCAACCACGGTTTGAAGCCGCGGGATAGATTCAACGTACTGGGCCATCGCCGAGCTGAAAATAACCGCGGCATCAATTTTCTGGCTTCTGCAGGTGTTCTCGACCCAACCCTGCAGTCCTGCGTCGCGGTAATAGCGCAGGGTTAGCGGGTCGTCGGCAAGCAGAGCATTGAGGCTACGCAGCTTGGCAAATTTTGGCTCCAGACGGGCGATATACAGGCCGCTACAGAAGCTGCGAACCGTCTCAATGTGCTGTAAGTCATCCGGGTCGTCAACGAACGTGCCAAGAAAAACCCGGTGCCTGGCGGCCAGATGCTTGAGCAGATGAAAGGAACGTACCTTGTCGCCCTTGTTGGGTGGAAAAGGCAGACGATGGACGAGGAAAAGGATATTCGCCATGGTCAGCCCAGATTGCGCACGATATGAGGTCCGATAAGATTGGCCAGGCCAATCGGCATGCGGCGCCACGTTTCAATCAGCAACTTGTACTTGGCGTTGTTGGGGTTGTTCTGGGGAATGCTGTCGCGCTTGTAGAGACAGTATTCGTAATGCAATCCCTGCGGTTCAAATCCCCAGTTTTTCTTGAATGAATACGGCCCGGTACCCACCTTGCTGCGGCCGTAGTCGAAAACTTTGAGGCCACGTTCGCAACTGCGCCGCATCAACTCCCAATACTTGAAATCGTTCGCGGCAAAGTTGCGCGCCGCTTCGTCGTCACCGGCGTAGTAGGGCAGGACTTCGTCACGGAAATAGAATGACAGGACGCTGCTAAGCGGCTTGCCATCTGGGGTGGTGATGGTGAGGATTTCGCAGTCGTTGCCAAAGACCTCAAGTAGCGTATCGAAATAACGTTTGGGCAGGGCAGGTGTGCCATGCCGGTGCACGTTGTCGGCAAACAATTTGAAAAATCGGTCAGATTTCCGGTCGACCGTGGAAATCAGGCCATTGTTGATGCCCTTTCGGACCATGGCCCGTTGCTTGCGCGGAATGGCCAGCATGTTGGCCTCAACCTCCGGAAGTATCTCCTTGCGGAATGTGACGTAGAGATCCTGTGTCGGCCAATCTGCATGCCTGGGGTTGATATTGCGAAACTCGAGATGATCAACATCCAGCTGGCGTGCCAGCGACTGTGCTTCCTGCTCGAGTGCTGCAGTGGCCTCCGTGGTGGATGCGGCAACCCCGCCATAGACGGCAAAGGGCAGGGCGATCAGCGAATTGCCAAAGAGTCGGCTCTTGATGTGGGCTAGTGGCAATACTCCGAGGATTTCTCCATCCTGCTCGGCGTAGAGAAAGTAGGTTGGATGACGGAAAACATTGCGGAGGATGCTTTGCCACGCAGCGCGATGAAAGAAGGTGGCTTCCGGACAGGCCTGGACGAATGCTTCCCAGCGCGCAGAGTTTTCTGTATCGGATGCGGCGAGTTGCTTAATTTCCATCGACGCTACCGAGTGGCTCTAGGAATAGCTCGTCCATTCGACCCCATTCAAAATCGGCCAGCAGTCGATTCAGGCGTTGCTCCATCCGGTTAATATTGACGTAATGACGGAAGCGTGTCTTGGCGCTGATTCCGGCAATTCGAGGTTGCCCGGGGTCGACTTCCCAAGGATGAAAATAGAACACGGCAGGAAGTTGATCAACGCGATTGATCCGCTCAATCATCCAGCGCGACAGGGCGTAGGGCATCAGCCTGAAATATCCGCCACCGCTGGCTGGCCAGTTGCGGTTGAGAAAGCGCAGCGTCGTGCACGGAATCTCGACCAGACCGCCGATTGCGTGGGCGTGGCGCGGCGCATTCGGCATTCCATAGTGGTCATGACGAATCGGGTAGATGCTGGAACTGTAGCGGTAGCCAGCTTTTTCAAGGCACTCGAAGGCCCAGAGATTTTTCTCGCCAATCGAAAAACTTGGTGCTCGATAGCCCTTCACTTCATGGCCGGAAAGATCTTCGAGGATAAGCTTGGCGAGATGGATGTCAGCAAAAAAGCTCTCGGGCGTCTGATCGCTGGCGCGTTCGTGACCATAGCCATGGCTGGCTAGTTCATGGCCATTGTCGACAATACGCCGCACCACTTTCGGGTAACGTTCAGCCAGCCAGCCTAGCGTGAAGAATGTGCCCTTGGTGCCATGCGTATCCAGCATGGCAAGAATGCAGTCGACGTTTCGCTCGACCCGGCATTCACGAACGGCCCAATCAGTGCGGGGGATATGTGGTGCGAAAGCCGAGACCTGAAAATAATCTTCGACGTCAATGGTCAGCGCATTGCATGGCGCACCGGTCAGCTTCGTCATCATAGGCAATTAGCGTCGCCCTTGGTTCTCAATCAGCCAGCCGGCAAGATCGGCAGCAATCCGTTCGGCCGTATGGCCGTCCCAAAATTCCGGTACGCGGCCACTTTTGCCTCGGCCAGCCAGCACCTCTGCGGCATGATGGCGAATAGCATCGGTATCCCTGCCCACCATGGTATTGGTGCCTTGCTCCACCGTGATGGGGCGCTCGGTATTTTCGCGCATGGTCAGGCAAGGCACACCCACGGCAGTGGTTTCTTCCTGCAATCCGCCGGAGTCGGTCAGGACAATTCGGGCATTCGACATCAAGCCGAGCATTTCCAGATAACCCTGCGGGGGGTAGCATGATCATCCGCGTGCTGTTGATTAACGGACTGAGACCGAAACGTTCAATATTGGCCTTGGTACGGGGATGCAGGGCAAAAACCAGCGGAATCGAGTCGGCGATTTCGCGCAACACCTTGAGCAAAGATGTGAGTACTTCTGGATGATCGACATTGGACGGGCGGTGCATGGTAACGACACCATAGCCCTGAGGCCCATTGATCAAGGCCGAATCGATCCCCGCAGCTTCAAGGCAGCTGCCAGGCTTGCGCGCAAACTCCCGATTGCTCAACAGCGAATCGATCATGACATTGCCTACGAAGCGAATACGCTCACTTGCGATGCCTTCGCGTGCCAAATTGTCCGCAGCACTCCGTTCGGTGGTGTAAAGGAGATCGGCCACCTGATCAGTCAGAATACGGTTGATTTCTTCAGGCATCGCACGGTCATAGCTACGCAGGCCGGCCTCGACATGAACAACAGGAATTCCTTTCTTGACGGCAACCAGCGTGCAGGCCAGGGTCGAGTTGACATCGCCGACAACCAGAACACAGGAGGGTTTCTTCTCATCGACAACTGGCTCGAAGCGTCGCATTACCTCTGCGGTTTGCACAGCATGGCTGCCAGAGCCCACTTCAAGATTGATGTCCGGGTGAGGAAGCCGAAGATCTTCGAATAATTTGTCGTTCATGTCCCGGTCGTAATGTTGACCGGTATGTACCAGCAAGGTCGGGATGGCTGGTTGATGAGCAGCGAAGGCACGCAGGATGGGTGCCATTTTCATGAAGTTGGGTCGGGCGCCAACTATGCATATGACGGGGCCGAGTTCGGCTGGCCAAGAATTAGGCATCTGAGTTTTCATTCTTGTTGTGATGGATGGTTACTGGGCTTTGCTGGGCAAAAATCTGCTGCAGTAGTTGCAGCGTGGCACCGTTGATTCGTTCCAGTTGGATCAGGCTTGATTCCAGCCTTGCCAGGCGCTCGGCAACATGCTCCGCATTCAAGACGGCTAGCAGTTCATGAGGAGCGCGAGAATATTCTCCGGGAGTTCCGGATGCCAATGGGTTTGGTTGGACCGAAACCCCGCTCCCGTCATTCAGCCCGTACTGCATCTGAACCTGCGTCGAGCCCCCAATCGTTTCTTCAAAAATTTCTCGGGCAACTTCATCAACATCAGTGACATCAAAACTTTTCTGCTGATTGAGAAAGCCAAACAAGAGCAGTCGGTCACATACGGAATTAATTCGGCGTGGGATGCCGCTGCTGGCTTTAAAAATGGCTTCGTAAGCTGCCGTGGTAAAACTTGGTGAATCCGTCGCGCCTGCATGGTGCAGACGGTGTTCGATATAAGCCTGTGTTTCGCTGACATCCAGTGGACCAATGTGGCAGGCCGCGATTACCCGCTGGCGAAACTGCATCATGTGCGGGCTTTGCAGAATCTGCCGAAACTCTGGTTGCCCGATCAGGAAGCTTTGTAGCAAGGCCTGATTTCCATATTGGAAATTCGACAACATGCGCAACTCTTCGACTGCACGCGCCGTAAGATTTTGCGCTTCATCAACAACCAAAAGACAGCGCTTACCTTTAGCCGTCATGCTGATCAGAAAAGCTTCCAGCGACATCAGAACATCGGATTTGGCGACATCCTTGGTCCGCAGGCCAAATGCGGCGCCAACCAGGCGCAACGTGTCATCTGCATCCAGTTGAGTGCTTACCAATTGCGCAGCGACCACCTTTTCCGGGTCGAGGCTATCGAGAAGTCCTCGCACAATGGTCGTCTTTCCTGCTCCGACTTCACCGGTAATGACGATGAAGCCCTCGTTCTGGTGCATGCCATACTCAAGGTAGGCTTGTGCGCGAAGGTGTTGCTTGCTCCCAAAATAAAAGGCAGGGTCAGGGTTAAGCTGGAATGGCTTGCTGGTCAAGCCGTAGAAGGACTTGTACATGGTGCTAAAAAATGACCGAGAGGGTGCCGATAAGCGCGTTTTCGGTGTAAGGAGTAGTCGAGTTCTCAAACTCAGTGCGGCGGATGCTGATGCCCCCCGTTGTTTTTGCGCCAAGTTTGGATGTGAGACTGGCTTGGTACATCATAGTTGTGGCCTTCAGTGCGTTGCCAGTCGTGGTGCCTGTACTTTGCTGCCGAGAGCCCATCAAATTAAGGCTGGATTGGGCGCTTAATTGATGTGATAGGTTGATACTGAAACCACGCTGTCGGATGTTATTCGTATTGTTCAACAGGAAATCATCATTGGCTGCCGATGAGGCCAGAATGGATTGGCTCTCATTTCGAGAAAATAAAACAGTCAAGGTATTTCTTGTCCCCTGCATTCCAAGTGCCAGTTGTTGGCTTCGCTGTACAGTGGCACGAGACGCGAGGAAACTGCTCGTGACCTGAGTATTTGGGGAACTTGAAAGCTGACTCAAACCAGCTTGCGCACAAGTATCAAGATCTGGGTAGAGGCTCGAAATTTGACTATTTTGGCTACAGATTTGATAAAAAATAGGATAAAAAAGGTCATAAACTGTACCAATGCCGACTGTTGCAAATTGATTGGGTAAAACTGATACATCCTTAGTGTCGGAATAGCGGATATTGCTTAGCGGAAATCGATGACTAAAGCTGTATCGATGGCCATCACCGAAAAAACGACGTTCCTTGAAGGCCGAAATCTGTGTACGTTCGGTTGGTGTCCAGTCAAAGCCATAGCCATAAGTAAATCTATTCTCAACGCTCTGCGATGCGTAGTTATTTGACTCTTGGCCGCCACTAACTGAAATTCTAAACTGCGGCACTATCGTATAGATGCCCGTTACGTATAGTCGCTCTGCTTCCGTTGTACGCCCGCGGCTGTAGTTAGTATTCTGTTGGGTGGCGTTGATAGACCATTTCAAATTTTGAAATGGGGTAGCGCCACGTAATTGCCCTGCCCATTCCGAAAATTCGATATTAGAGGCAGTTGACGCATTCGACTGAGTGGTTGACCACGAATAACGCAATGAATAGTTGGCTTCTCCGGCCAATTGCCCACGGATATAGGGAGATATGCGATAGGTTGATGTTTCCGTGCTATTGCCGTTGACGCTAGCATTGCTTGGAGACTGGGCGCCAAAGGCTGAAATGGCTTGTTGGGCGATACGGCCACTAAAATCAAGATACATCCAATTGGATACCGCCTCAAGCGTACCAAAAGTGTTAAGTGCGTTTTGGGTGCGATTTCCAATCGATGATGTTGAGTAGAAACTGCCGGTCAATGCGTAGTCGAGATAAGCCTTGAGACGAGCAGTCTTTGCATCGATTCGAATGCACCGGGTGCCAATTGGGTAATAAATCCACTCTCTCTGTTGTTCTGGCTACCACCCACTGCAACGTTGTCTGTCCAAGTTTCGGTTAGTGTGATACGTGGCTTGATACGAAATGCTTGCTCCAGTGTTTCGGATTCATTTGTTGTGGATACTTGGGCAAGAGCAAAGTTGTTCCATACACCAGCCAGGATAAATCCAGTAATTTTGGCCAAGCCAATGGCTCTATTTCGCATGCCCGCGCCCATAACCATAACCATAACCATAACCATAACCTTCCGTTTTGGCCGTCCGGATTTGATTGAGAATCATCATTTTCACTGGACAGGCGTCAATGGTTGAAATCGCCTGTTTTACAGCGGACTGAACAGTGTTTTCCGCATTAACAACAATAACTACTTGTCCCATGTGTGTAGCAAGAACCCGTGATTCAGTGGTGAGAAGCAGAGGGGGCGAATCAAAAACGATAATCCGATCGCTGTAACGACTTGCCATATCATCAAGTAGTCGAATCATCGCGTCGCTTGCCAACAACTCGGTCGCGCGAGAATGGGCTGTGCCACTGGGTAAAATTGAAAGTTTCTCAATACTCGTGCGCAATAAAACGCCAGAAATATCCAGGGAGTTATCTTGCAAAACATCGAGCAGTCCTTTGCTTGGCGGAAGGCCAAGCATATTCAGTACTGATGGGCGGGCCACATCAGCATCGACAAGCATCACCGTGTTGTCGAGTTCCATGGCGATACTGATTGCAAGATTGATGGCTGAAAAACTCTTTCCTTCCCCCGGAAGCGCACTTGTAACCATGATCAGATTGCCATTGGGGATTGGTGTAGCCCCTCGACCCATGGCATTGGCGATCAGTGGGCGCTTGATGACGCGAAACTCATCTGCAAGCTGACTACGGACCGCATTCGGGACAAGAAGGCCAGAGGCTGCTATGGCATCAAGATCCAGACTAATTTGCGGACTGCTGGGCGATGGTGTAGGCAGCTTGATATCACCAAGCTGCTCTGTCAGTGCCGATGACTTGGTATTGTGAGCAGATAACGTGGGTTCTAATATGGGTTGAGTAATCTGTGCTGCAACTACTGGCTCATTGGGGAGTTCCACACCGGCTTGGCGGAGTTGCTCGAGGCGCTTAGCTGCTTGTTCAATCAGACTCATCTATCAACCTCCGGTGGTTCGCTGGGAAAGAAAAGTAAGCAGTCCCAGGCCGAATGCGTAGGCAAGTACAAGGCCCCCAGTGGCAAAAAAGAAACGGCGAAGGCTTGCCCGTTCCTTGAGGCGGCGCGCTTCATTTGGTACAAGTGAAACCGTTCCAAGGACCGGTAAGCCGGTCGCGTCAAGTAAGGATTTGCTATCAAAAAAGACAGGACGAATCTGGCTGGCCGCGAACGCTGCAAATAGTCCGCCTGCAATGGCCAAGAGAAGGCCAAGAGGGAATAGCAACAAGCGATTCGGTGCTACTGGTTTGGATGATGAGCGCGGAGGATCTATCAAGCGGAAGTCCGCCATGGAGACCCAGCTGTGTCGAGGTTTCCAGACATTTCAGCAGAGTCTCGACGCGAAACCAATTGCTCATAATTACGCTTGTCGAGTTCATAGTCACGATTCAATTGAGCAAACTCTGCTTCCAATTGTGGCTGATTCTTCAAGACGCTCGTGGCGCGCTTGAAGCGTTCTTCGTACTCACTTACCCTGGCTCGAAGTGATGCCGTATTGGCTTCTGCCTCAGCTAGGGAAACTTTTAATTGCTGATAGACCGGATTGTTGCTCACCGATGCTCCCGGATTGGCAGCAGCAAATTTTTTGCGTGCCGTCAGCTCCTGACGCTTTTGGTCTTCAAGATCCTTGATCAGGCGTCTGGTACCAACTACATCCGGGTGCTGTTCGGTATAACGTTGTAGCAAGGTGTCAAGGTTTCTTTTTTGTGTATCGATTCGGCCATCGATTTCGGGAAGTGAAATGCTTGAATCGGCGCCACTCCCCGCATCTGGGAGCAAAATAGGTTCTTCTCCAACAATTTGCCGGCGAAGTGCATCACGAGACTGTTCCGCTTCACGCAATTCAAGCCGAGAACGATTGAGTTGATTCGTTAGTTCGCCAAGGCGATCCACTCCGCTCCTGCCTTCAGAAGTAGCGAGTTCAATGTTGCGCAACTTGAAGTCTTTGAGGCGATTTTCTGCATCCTCCAACTTTTTCTCGTAGTTACGAATCTGTTCTTCAAGGAATTTACGCGCTGAATCGGTATCTTGCCGTTTGTCGCCCAAACTTGATTCAACGAAAATGGAAACAAGCGCTTGAACGATGCGCTGGGCCTTTGCAGGGTCCGGGTCGCGAGCAGAAATTATGTAGAGATTGTCACGGCCAACCCCTTGTATTTTCAGTATTTTAGAAAGCGAATCAATCAGCTCATCTTGTTGTGCTTTGTTCTTTATGTTCAGGTCAAGGTCGGCCATCCTGATTAGCTTCTCCAGATTCGGTCGGCTTATCAGTGTGCGGCTGAGCATCATAATTTGCTGCTCAATATTTGGTTGAACCGCGAGCCCCGACATCAAAGGCCTCAATATGGATTGAGTGTCGACATAGATTCGGGCAGAGGCTTCGAATTGGTTTGGGATGCGTAGTATTACGCCTGCAGCAACAGCGCCGACAATCCATGCGACAACCATCCCGAGGTGCCGATGTTTCCAGGTCGCGCGCAGAATCGAAATTGCCTGCCGAAGAATTTCTTCCATCTATGAGCTCAAGTAATTGTCCGCTACCGTAAATCTACGGTAGCGGTAGGTTGTTCCGAGAAGCTTAGAACCAGCTTTGGGGAATAATGACGACGTCGCCGGGCTTCATTTCAACGTTTGCGGAAACGTCGCCATTTTTAACTAGATCCTTGAGGCGAACTCGATATTGCGCGTTGTTTTCTGAGGTGCGCAGAATGGTTGCTCTATTTCCATCAGCAAAGTCCGTAATGCCGCCGACGGCAATCATTACATCAAGAACAGTCATTTTTTGCTTGTAGGAAAGGATTTGTGGCTTGGCTGCTGCGCCAACCACACGAATTTGTTCGCTGTAGGGGCCCACAAATCCTGAGACAATAACCGTTACGACTGGGTCACGAATGAACTTTCCAAGTTCTTTTTCGATGTCTCGGGCCAACGTGGTTGGGTCCTTGCCCATGGCGTTAAGGTCATCAATTAGCGGAGAAGACATCTTCCCATCAGGGCGGACGGGAACGCTCATGGAAAGTTCTGGATTTCGCCAGACTACAATATTCAGGTTGTCGCCTGGGCCTATCTTGTAACTATAATCAGATGTCGCAGCTAAGGAGGGCGCGGGCGGGTTGCTAGCGCAACCAAGAAAAGTTGATGCAAAGATGGATGCAATCAGAGTTTTGGCAACAATTGCTAAGTTGGAGCGATATGGAAGCATGGCTTTTATCTCGATCTAGTTGCGGACGGACACTAATGTACGGCGTATCCGGTAGGGCGACATCATAACGGAAACATGTGAAAAAAATGGATACAGCTATACATCTCCGAGAAGGATTTCACGGATATGGTTAAATGCCGTGCCGCAGAGCATCAACAATCTTTACGTTGGTGGCGCGGTGTGCGGGATACAAAGCCGCGAAAACAGTAGCGCAGAACCCGATCGTAGCAGATGTGAGAACAGGTATGGGCTCAAGCCGGATTGACGCTACGTACCCAAGATTTGAGTTGGGAGGAGGAGGCATTTCAATGCCGACTAATGAAGCTACCCAAGCGGAAAGGACGCCAATTAGTACTCCCAAAAAAGCTCCAGAGGCTCCAAGTAAGAAGGTTTCGGTCAAAATCAATCTGAATACTTCCTTTGGCTTTTCTCCGAGTGCGAGCAACGTGCCAAATTCTCTGGTTCTTTCGAAAACGCTCATATTGATGCTATTCGCAACGCTAAGTAACACCATTATAAAAATTATCAAACGCAATACGCCGAACTGTGCGTCGTATAGCTTGACAGTTTTTTCATAGAAATCAGAAAGCTCCCGCCAAGTCATGATTTCGAGATCTTCATCTTCCAGTGCTTTCTTTAGTGTGTTTGCGATCCTTTCTGAATCATTTGTCAATTTGAGGGTGGTTATTACCAAGTGTACTGAACTGGTATCAAGGAGGTTCTGTGCTGCTGGCAGCGGAATTCTGATAGCTCTAGCATCGAATTCACGGGAAAAACTCTGGAATATTCCGATAACCTCGAAATCCAAGGTGTTGATGGCTCCTTGGGCCAAGCTAATAACTAGGGTAACGCGATCACCGACCTTCAAGTTTAGCGATTGGGCAACGCCATGGCCAAGTACAATGCCGTCTGTGTCTGAGTCTGACAGCGCACGCCCTTGGGTATAACGAATAAAGCTGCCAATGCGTGCTTCTCCATCTGGTTCAATACCATCACCAAAGATGCCAAGGTCTCGTTTTCCGTTATTCAACATGCCAACGAAGTTAACCCGAGAAACTACTTGGTCAACTTCATGAAGTGAAACAATTTTTTGTTTCAATTTTTCCGACGAAGTAATCATTAGAGACTCGGAAGTACGAGATCGGGCTGTCCAAAAACCGCGTTTGGCTAATTGGATATGTCCAGTTTGTGAGTGAATTGTTGCTTCACCTAACTGCAAGAAAATATCTTTGACAAATCCACCGACAATAATCATGCAAGCAACACCGATTGCAACGGCAGCCAAAGACATCGCGGTGCGCGTTCGCTGCCTTGAAAGATTTCGCAAGGCCATGGATAGCCGAAGAAAAATGGCTGATTTCATTGGTTGCACCGCAATGCGTCCACAGTATTTAAGCGACTGGCTTTTACTGCAGGCATTACGCTTGCAAGCAAGGTGGTGATCAGGGCAAGAGAAAAAGCATCCACCATCAGGGTCGGGGTGACAAGGATCTCAGCAGTGAAACCAACTTCCATGCCCGGAGGGGGGGGCATCGGAATTCCGATGAAAGACAACACGGTTGCAAGCCCATATCCGAGGCATAGCCCTACAGCCCCCCCGATGATGCCTAGCATTAGACCTTCTAGCATGAAAAGGCGAAGTATCGCCGAGCGGCGCGAGCCAATAGCCATCATAGTGCCAATCTCCGTAGTTCTCTCCAGAACACTCATGGTTTGTGTATTGGAAATTGTCAAGACAATTAAGAATGCAATGATCAACTTAATAAGACTGATCTGCTTTCCGAACAAAGTGATGGTTTTTTTATAGAAATCAGCTAAGTCAATCCAAGGAACTATTTTGAATTCAACTTCTGAAAGGGATTTTCTCAGAGCATTAACCATTGAATCGGTTTGTGAGGTCTTATGCAACAAAAGTACCCATACTGTTGCCCCTTCAACACGCATCAGCTTTCTGGCTAAATCAATGGGGAGACGCAAGGCGTTGTCGTCATACTCCTTGGAGGCAGTATAGAAAGTCCCCGATACCTTAACTTCAATTGCATTAGGGGCACCATTATTTGCAGTGGCAAGCATGATGATATTGTCGCCAATTTTGACGCCAATATTTTTAGCTAATCCTTCACCAAGAAGGACAGCGCGCTGATTGTTCGATTCTAGATTTGCGCCTGTGCGTATGTAAACCGCATCACTGATCACGCCTTCTTGCTTAGGCTGTATACCTTCCCCTATGAAACTTGCGGTTGACTCACCAAAACTTATAAGCCCGCTAAAAGACAATCTTTCAGATACTCCTCGGACATCAGGCAATTTGCCGATTTGAGTCAGTTCCTCTGCATTTCCCTTGAGTAGAAAATTGTACGGGTCCGCTATACCTCTTTCAAAATAGCCTGGTCGAACGATCTGAATATGACCCAGCTGAGAGCGAATGGCGCCCTCTCTCATTCCATGAAAAATCCATTCGATGAAGCCACCTGCCAACATATAGGCTATCAGACCGCAAGCAACAGTAACGAGTGCAATTGTTGTTCTGTTTTTGTTTCGCTTCAGGTTGCGTAGCGCAACAAGAGCTTCTGTAACGATACTTGTCATTGGCGTGACATGAAGCTTCATGTAATGTAGTCAAAGTGATTGTAATACTAACTGGCCGGTATCTTGAGGAGTTCAAAAAATGTTCGATTATGAGGCAGCATTCTCGCGGAACATAGGCTGGGTTACTGAATCAGAACAATCGAAGTTGAGAAAAGCTAGGGTCGCCATTGGGGGGCTTGGTGGGGTTGGGGGAGTCCATCTGTTGACTCTTGCTCGCTTGGGGGTTGGTCGCTTCAATATTGCAGACTTTGACGTTTTTGACATCGTAAATTTTAACCGTCAGGTTGGGGCGACCATGGAGACGCTTAACCAACCTAAAATTGACGTTCTAGCCGGCATGGCTCGCCAGATAAATCCGGACCTTGAATTGACGTGTTTTTCAAATGGCATACAGGGTGACTCTTTGGAAGAGTTTCTTTGTGATGTGGATCTCTACGTTGACGGACTGGATTTTTTCGCGTTTTCCGCTCGTCGCCTGACTTTTGCAGCATGCGAGCGGAAGGGAATTCCAGTAATAACTGCTGCCCCGTTAGGTCTGGGAGTGGCTGTGGTGCTCTTTGGCCCAGGAGGAATGTCATTTGACGATTATTTTGGCTTTGAAGGGTGTGATGAAACAGAAATGGCAATTCGTTTCTTGGTAGGGCTTTCACCGGCTATGCTGCAAAGAGGTTATGTTGCTGATATGAGTCGGATCAACCTTGCTGATCGGCGTGGTCCCTCAAGTATTGCTGCCTGTCAGTTATGTGCTGGTGTCGCTGCCGTTGAAACATTAAAGCTGCTACTTGGACGTGGGGGGGTGAAACTGGCCCCTTGGGGAAGTCAATTTGATGCCTATCGAATGCTCTATAAGAAAACCTGGCGTCCGGGTGGATACAAAAATCCATTGCAAGTTGTCATGCGGGCTCTCGTGCGCCGGCAACTGCAGCTTACGGCAAAAGTGGTTTAGTGATGAGCGGGTTGGCTTTAGAGCGAATTCTGGATTTGGCACGTTGGGCGCCTAGCGGTGACAATACTCAACCATGGCGATTTGAAATCGTAGCCTGCAATCATATAGCTGTTCATGGATTCGATACGCGAGACCAGGTCCTTTATGATTTCGATGGCCATGCCAGCCATATGGCACACGGAGCCTTGCTCGAAACCCTCCGAATAGCGGCGACGGGATTTGGACTCGAGGCAAGCTGGAGTCTTCGCCTGGGGGGCCCGGCCACTGCTCCCATTTACGATGTATTGCTAGAAGAAAATCCAGGAATAACGATCGATCCACTATTCCCGTACATCGAAAAGCGTGTTGTCCAACGCCGAGTTATGCGCACCACACCTCTGACTCAAGCACAGCACCAAGCGTTGGTCCGCGCTCCGGGGAGCGCCTATGAAGTACAGTTTTTTGAAGTATTTCCCGAGCGACTCAAAATGGCACGATTGCTTTGGGATAACGCTTTTATTCGCTTGACTTGCCCGGAGGCCTATAAAGTTCATCGCGAGGTCATTGAGTGGGGGGCGCGCTACAGCAAGGAACGGATCCCAGAAAAAGCCGTTGGTGTTGATGTGCTGACTGGCCGACTCATGAAATGGGTAATGCAGCGATGGTCACGTGTCGACTTCTTCAATCGCTATTTGTTGGGGACTGTGCTTCCACGAATACAGCTGGATTTTCTGCCTGCACTTGGTTGTGCCGCACATGTACTTTTACGTTCTCATCAGCCCTTGATAGAACTCGTTGATTACGTTCGGGCTGGTATAGCGCTGCAGCGCCTATGGCTTACAGCAAGTTCGGTCGGTTTGTACTTGCAGCCACAGATGACCCCAGTAATTTTTCGTTGGTATGCGCGTTCTGGCAAAGCCTTTTCGGAATCCTCAGATATCGTTCATCATGCATCGTTACTTGCTGATCGGTTTGAGAGTTTAATTGGTGGAGACGGAAATACACCGCTAGTATTTTTTAGCAGAGTCGGTAGTGGTAAGTCGCCGGTTTCTCGATCGCTTCGTAAAGATGTAAGCGATCTTATTTTTAAATAATATAGAAACTATCCTTGCACGTTAGGCTTGGAGCAAGTAGGGACTGAATTTTCGGCCTATCCCAACCCATTTATTTTTTGAGGAGGGAGCAAATTATGAGAAAAATTGCACCAAAGGCCATCGCTCAGTTCGTGGTGCTTGGAGCGTTGGAAATCACGGTCGCTGGTGGTGTTTCGTTTTGCCTAATTGGCCCGCAGATAACGGATACTTATCGAGGAATAGCCGAAATAGCGCTGACGATCATTTTATTCTATGCCTTGGCAATACTAGGATTTCGATCCTTGCAGCGACTCGCACCACTTCGTGGCGGGCAGATTCCGGCTGGCGGCGTTCAGGAACATCGGGCGTTCCTATACATGCTTCACTTCATCCTCGTATTCAATCCGCTGTTATTTTCACGATTGTTGCCTTTCCCTGTATTAGGCGTTTTGCTTCGCGCGCTAGGCGCTCATATGGGTAAGAACTCCTTCTGTGCCGGTTTGGTGATGGACCCGCCCTTCGTTACCCTTGGCGATAACTCTCTGATCGGAAATGACGCGATGCTCATTGCGCATGTCATCGAGGGCGACGAACTGGCGTTTCTGCCGATTCGCATCGGCAAAAACGTTACAATCGGTGCTAGGGCGATCATTATGGCCGGTGTGACCATTGATGATGGCGCGATCGTGGGCGTACAGTCGGTTGTCCGGAAGGGAGCTCATATCCGGTGTGGGGAGACTTGGGTCGGATGCCCGGCCCGTCCTGTCGGCGGTTGTTTAGAGGATCAGGAAGGAAATGTGAAAGGCCAAAACGGGATGGCATAGGCGGGAAACCCTATGCGCAAGCTTGGTTTTACAGGATGCATCAAATAGAAATGTAATTGTGCCAAAGTGCATGGCGGGAAGGGTGGCACTGGCTTTGTTAGATGCGGAGAGCATTCGGAGTCGATAGTTCGGAAGACAATCTTTCGTTAGCAAGGACGAAAAAAAGCCGCCTTGCGGCGGCTTTTGGTTACAGCGTTTGCTAAGGAGAACTTAGGCAACCTTCAGCTTGCGGCCAAGGCCCAAACCGCACAGTGCCAAGCCAAACAGGGCAATGGAGCCCGGCTCCGGAACCTGAAGAAGAGTCTGGTTCGCGTCAGCCTTCATTACGAAGTCAACCGGAGTATCAGCACCGAGGGCAACACCGTCGATCGTGGTCGGACGTGCCCAGCCAGTGGCCGAGAAGCCGTATTGCAGGGTGGTAGTCGCATTGCTTGCTTGCGGATCTGGCGTAATGTAGGCGGAGTCGACGAAATCGATAACCGACCGGAGGTTGTTGGAACCTGTACCATCAGCGCCAGCATTGCCAGGCGCGATCAAGTTGAGGTCGGTGAAGCTGCCCGACTGCCCGGCAGCGAACGTTCCACCCAGAATCCGGATACCATCAGAAAAACCTTGGCCGGAGATGAGATTGTTGGCTTCCGGGGTAAAGTCCAAATAAAGATCGAAGCGGCCGCCCAGCAGCACGAAGTTGGCGACATTGCCAACAACTGACTGGACAGTCTCGTTAAGCGTGGCCTTGAGGGTTAGCTCAACCGTGGACAAATTTGGGACGGTATTTACGGCGAAAGTATCGAGGAAGCTGGCGGTCTGCACAGAGTTCAGCGAGAGTGCGGCAGCCTGGCTGATGACGGAGATGGAAAAGGTGTCACCAACAATCGGAGCGCCGGTGATATCCCGGTCAAAGCCCTGAACATAGGCTGAACCGTTCTCTGCCCAGTCGATGGTATTGAAGTTGACATTGCCGATGCCGCCACCCAGATTGATCTGGAAGGCGTTGGCTTGTGCGGCAACTAGCAGCATTGCGCCTGCAACGGCTACGCTAGCAGTTTTGCGAATAAATGACATGGAATTCTCCTTGGGGTGGGTCAAACGTCGAACAATCATTTGCTACTCGCAATGTATATAGCAACAGCTGTGCCATATTTTAAATTGTATTTAAAATCAGATAATTGAATTATTGTTTCGTCGTATATGGGGCGAATTATCGGAGGTGTGTAAAAATATCCGACACTGATTTCTGGGTAGAGGCAACCGTCATGAGGCGTTGGTTTTGCGTCGCTGGCTTTGGGCAAGAATATGCCTTGAAAGCACAGTCGGGCCATTTTCCATTTTTGAACTCTTGGCCAGCACCTGCGCACGAGTTTTAAAATTCGGATTGAGCATCAGGGATTGAATGGTGTCTTTGATCAGGGATGATTCGGCACGGTCTGCACGAATCAACTGGCCAGCCCCAAAAGCGACTATCGCTTCCATGTTCAGGAATTGATCCATGTTTTGAGCAATGCCAAGAACGGGGACGCCGCAGCTGAGCGCCTGGTTGGTAGTAGGACTGCCGCCATTGCAGATCACAAGGCTTGCGTGTTGGCAGACCAGCGAGCCGGGCAGGTAGTCGAAAATCCGGGTTGTTGGACTTTGTGGCGTAAACGAGATTGTTTTTCCGGCTGTCGCTATGACTAGCTGGCTCCCAAGTTGCTCAAGTATCGGAATGATTTTTTCGATGACCTGGGGATTTCCTGAACTGCCCATGGTTACGTAGACCAATGGGTTGCCGTTGCTGAAATCAAGCTTTCCTTCGAAATCAGGCGACCAGGCGATTGGGCCGATGAAATCTGCTGCCTCATTCCGAATTACTTCAGGAAAGAGGGCGGGAAAGTTCGCAAACAGTCGCAAATCTGCTTCGGTGTAAGCGCGGCGGAGGTCGTAATTGAGCGAAGGCAATCCAAATTTTTTCCGCAGGCGTTCCAGTGGCAAGGCGTGCAGGCGGAGTGCCAAGGGTGCAACTCGGCGAAAAATCCATTCGGCCACGGGAATTGGCGCGTATTTGGAAATACTCAAGACCGGTAGTGGTGGATTCAGTGCTCGTTCTGGGCTCCAGTAGGCGTCGCAGATGGCGATGTAGGGGAGCGATCGAAGACGAGCGCTCACCGACAGCGAAAGTCTAAAGTCGCCGACGATGACATCGGGCTGTATTTGGTCGATGAGTGTGAAGTCTTCATCCACATAGCGGCAAAGCGTCGGGAAGTCATACAGCGGAGCGCCATAAGCCAGCTTTTGGGCAAATATCTTTGCATCCTGAGATTCGAGTTCGAGAACGGGGAATGCCAGCCCTGCTGTAAGTTTCGAGAAAGATTCTGGACGGCAAAGAGTGACTTCGAACTGAGTGGGATCCAACTCCTTGGCCAGCATCACGGGCCTTGCAACGTGGGCAAGGGTGGCTCCTTCAGCAAAGAAAAGCACTTTTAGCTTTTTCAATGGGATACCCGTGACCAAGTGTTGAGGGTGTTGAGCACCCAAAACGAAAGTTTAAAAACTGTAGCGGACCTCTGAGTAGATGCGATCCTGCTGGTCGTATCTTCCGAAAAGTCCGGATGGTGGGCCTTTGAATATATCCGCGCCGACTAGCAGGCGCCAATTTCGCTCAAAGTTCCAAGCCAAGCGTGGCCGCAACAGCCAATCGTTCCGGTTAAAACTGGATATAAAGATGGCTTGAGCTTCCCAATTGTTGATGAATTTGCTATTGAACAAGAGGCTGTAGCCGTTTTCTTCCTTATCCGGAATCTGGGTGGCGTTGTAGTTTGAATAGCGACGTTGGAATAGTTGAGCGTTGAAACGGCTTTCGGCAGGCAGGGTAAAGTCTAGGCCAATTGCCCAGTCGAGCGTATTTTGCCGAACTACTCCATCACTATCGGCAAGGTCCTGCACGCTGAAGCTACGGCCTGTCGTATAGACACCCTCCGCCTTCAACACCACATCCCCAAAGTCCTTGGACAGTGTGCTGCCGTATTGATGGATACGGTCGTGGCGTGCTTGATAGACGATAGTTGGGCCATCGAATTGGCGGTAGAAGGTCTGGCTTATGTCTGTGCTACGGTAGTAGAAACCTGAAATATCCCAACCATTTTTCAGGGTTGAGAGGCGTAGACCGTAGTTCATGTTGTCGGCGTTACGCTCGGGTCTTGTTTCCGGGAGGTAACGTACGTTTTGAGCTGTAGGCATCGGATAAAATTCCGAGCCAGGTTTGCCAATGTTGTCGTAACTGGCCACCGGTATCCACAGCAATTCAGCATGGAAATCGTCAGCGAAGTATTCGGCGCGGGCGGCCCATTGGGGAGTGCGCATCTGGTCGAATTCAGGAAGGATGAATTCGCGGAGGTCGCGGGCTGAGACGACATCGGCGAAGAATAGACCGACCATTTCACCCCAGACGACGTGCTGTTTGCCGAATCGGAAGTCCCAGTTGCCAGTGCTGTAGTCAAGGTAGTTTTCGCGCAGTTCCACGTTGTAGCGTTGATTGCGTTCGACATCGGCGGGGTAGTAGTCGTTGATGCTGTAGGCCGCGTCGTAGCCTAAACGTGCGCCCAACTTCCATTTGAACCCATCGCCGAGTTTTCCGGAGCTGCCGAGTTCAGCGCGTGTGCGTAGTTTTGACCAGTGTTCCGGATTGCTGGTTGTCCGGGCTGCTTCAAATTGAACGAAGCCTTTAATGCCAGGGGATGTGTCCTTGGCTGGGGCGGATACCGTTGGCAGGTCATCACCAAAAAGCGCGTCGCGGCTCAGCAGGTTGTCTGCGGCGTTTGCGCCGAGTGCCAGGCAACTGGCAGCTATGATGGTCAGGCGGTGGGCGGATTTCAGTACGGTCACGGAAGCTTCCTGTGTTTCGGTAGGCAGGTTATTCGTCGTCGGATTCGGGCAGTGCGCGAACTCGCGCCAGATTCCAGGTCTTGTCCATCTCATTGCGAACACCAAAGGCGGTGATGCAGCCATCTTCCATCTGGACAAGGCGGTCGGCACGATCAATGACTTTCTGATCGTGCGTCGAGAAAATGAAGGTGGTTTTGAGGTGGCGATTGATCTTCTTCATGAGGCTGAGGATTTCACGGCCGGTCGCCTTGTCGAGGTTGGCAGTTGGCTCGTCAGCCAGGACGATGGCTGGCTTGATGGCCAAGGCTCGGGCGATGGCGACACGCTGACGTTGCCCGCCGCTCAACTGGTTGGGGCGGTGATTGGCAAACTGGCTCAGGCCGACGATATCCAGAAAATAATCGACCCTCTTCTTGCGTTCTTCGGCGGAAATGTCGGTGCGGCGAAGCAGCGGATATTCGACGTTTTCAGCAGCGGAAAGTACCGGAAGCAGGTTGAAGGTCTGAAAAATGAAGCCGATTGACCTGGAACGCAGGTCGGCAAGTTCGTTCGGGGATTTTTCCGAGACGTCTTCTTCATTGATGAAGATCTTGCCGCTGCTCGGTTTGTCAATGCAACCGATGAGGTTGAGCAAGGTGGTCTTGCCGCTGCCGGAGGGGCCCGAAATGGCAAGAAAGACGCCGGCTTCGATGGACCATGTAATATCATTCAAGGCGTGGACTGTCTGTTCGCCGAGCTGATATTCCTTGAATACATGTTCGATACGGACGACGCTCATGGCTGGTTTTCGCCGTCAGTGATTACATCGAAGTGGTGCGGGAGAATATTCATGGTACATAAAGATAGCGTTCGGAACGGCAGATGGATACTTGCTCTGATGTCCGGCATTTTTCTTTTGCTCCAGTCATTGAGCGTTGCAGCGCAAGGAAGCAGTGTTGCGCCAACCGATGATGCGATTGCCCGCAGTATAGTTGAAAAGGCGGACAAGGTTCGTTTTCCCGCAGATGGCTTTCAGGTTGACATTGTAATAAATTCCCAGCGCCCCGACAAAGACGCAGACATGCGGAAATATCGCGTGCTTTCAAAGGGTAACGAGAATACGGTGGTCATGGTGACTGAGCCGGCGTCGGAGCGGGGTCAGATCATTCTGATGAAGGGGCGCGACCTCTGGGTCTTTATGCCTGAGGTATCGCAACCAGTACGGATTTCACTGGCGCAGCGCCTGACGGGGCAGGTGGCCAACGGTGACCTGGCACGCGCCAATTTTGCCGGGGACTACAATCCGAAAGTCATCGGCACCGAAAAAATCGGCAACGATTCTTTTCATATTCTTGAGTTAATTGCGGTTGACCGTAGCGTTACCTATCAGCGCGTCGTTTATTGGGTCAACGAGAAATCTGGGTGGCCGTTGAAGGCAGAGTTCTACTCACTGTCCAATCGTTTGATGAAGAAGTGCAGCTATGAGAATTTCCAGACACTGGCCGGGCGGCTACGCCCAACAAGGCTTGTGATGGAGGACGCGCTGCGGAATGGTGAAAAATCCATCCTGGAATACTCGGACATGAAGTTACGAGATTTGCCGGACAAGTTGTTCACCAAGGAATATCTCAAGAAACTGGATTGAACTCTGGCCTTTTCGGTAGCCTGGTTGTCCGTTTCGTTGACGCCGGAGGCTGATTAGTCGAAAAGCAATGCGGCAGCGACCTTGCGACCTTCGGCTGCGAGGATGTTGTAGGTCCGGCAAGCGGCTTTGAGATCCATTATTTCCAGCCCGATGCCGGCGGGTGCAAAGGGGCGGAGCAGGGCGCCGGGCGGGAAGCGCAGGCTTTTTCCGGTGCCCAGCAGGATGATTTCAGTATCCAGTCCCAGCAGGATATTGATGTCCGCTTCGGTCAATGTGTTAACAGTCGCGCCGGTCCAGGCGGGAATGATCGACTCCGGAAGCAGAATCAGATTTTTCTCGTGTTTTTCGTGGTTGACCGCAGCATAGTCATCACCGTAGGCGGTGAACAGGTTGAGTCCTGCGGTATTGGCAATATGTAGTTTCACTGCGCGATCATTCCAAAAAGCCCGCCAAAATTGCGGTGCACCATGCGATAAAGTAGGATTATACCTTTGGCCCTCGTGGGCCATACGCTGTCAAGCCGGAAGATTCCCATGAAACACGTCAAGAAGTCCGCCAAACTCGCCAACGTCTGCTACGACATCCGCGGCCCTGTGCTGCAGAAGGCCAAGCAGATGGAGGAAGAGGGCCACAAGATCATCAAGCTGAACATCGGCAATCTGGCCGCGTTCGGCTTTGATTCGCCTGAGGAAATTCAGCAGGACATGATCCGTAACCTGCCGAACGCGGCCGGCTATACGGATTCGAAAGGCATCTTCGCGGCGCGCAAGGCGATCATGCACTATACCCAGCAGAAGGGTATCAAGGGTGTGACGCTGGAGGATATCTACGTCGGCAACGGTGTCTCCGAGCTCATTGTCATGGCAATGAATGCCTTGCTCGACGGCGGCGATGAAGTACTGGTCCCGGCACCCGACTACCCGCTATGGACGGCGGCGATCAGCCTGTCCGGCGGCACGCCCAAGCACTACCTGTGCGATGAAAGCAAAGGCTGGTTGCCTGATCTTGACGATATCCGCAGCAAGATCAATGCGCATACCAAGGCGATTGTCATCATCAACCCGAACAACCCGACCGGTGCGCTTTATCCGGACGACCTGCTGCACGAGATCATCGACATCGCCCGCAAGCATCACCTGACGATCTACGCTGACGAGGTGTATGACAAGGTGTTGTACGACGCGGCCAAGCACACGTCGATTGCCTCGTTGGCCGAAGATGTGTTGATTATCACCTTCAATGGCTTGTCGAAGAACTATCGTTCCTGCGGATATCGTGCCGGCTGGATGGTGGTTTCCGGCGACAAGCGCCACGCCAAGGACTACATCGAAGGGCTCGACATGCTGGCTTCGATGCGTCTGTGCGCCAATGCGCCTGGACAGCACGGTATCCAGACAGCACTGGGTGGTTATCAGAGCATTGATGACTTGATCAAGGAAGGCGGACGCCTGCGTCGCCAGCGCGACATCGCGCATGAGCTGATTTCCGCCATTCCCGGTGTGAGCTGCGTGAAGCCCAAAGCGGCGCTGTACATGTTCCCGAAGCTCGATCCGGCTGTTTATCCGATCAAGAACGACCAGCAGTTCATTTCCGAACTGTTGCAGGAAGAAAAAGTGCTTCTGGTTCAGGGGACAGGCTTCAACTGGCCGCATCCTGACCACTTCCGCCTTGTTTTCCTGCCGCACGAGGACGATCTGCGTGAAGCTGTTGGCCGCATTGCACGTTTCCTCGAAAATTACCGTAAACGCCACGGCACTAACTAGCCTTGAGCATCCCCTCTCCCGAATCTAACTTCTAAGTCACTCGATCCTAAAAAATGAAACCTATCAATGTTGGCCTTATCGGCATCGGCACCGTCGGCGGTGGCACCTGGACCGTTCTCAAGCGCAACGAGGAAGAAATCACCCGCCGCGCCGGCCGTCCGATTCGCATTACGGCTGTTGCCGACAAGAACGTTGATCTGGCCAAGCAGATTACCGGTGGCACTGCCCGCGTCACCGACGATGCCTTTTCTCTGGTCAATGATCCGGAAATCGACATCATCGTCGAACTGATTGGCGGCTATGGCGTTGCCAAAGACGTGGTCATGCAGTCCATTGCCAACGGCAAGCACGTTGTTACGGCCAACAAGGCCTTGCTCGCCGTGCACGGCACCGAGATTTTCAGCGCTGCGCAGGCAAAGGGCGTCATGGTTGCGTTCGAAGCGGCCGTCGCTGGCGGCATACCCGTCATCAAGGCCCTGCGCGAAGGTCTGACGGCCAACCGTATCGAATGGGCCGCCGGCATCATTAACGGCACGACCAATTTCATCCTGTCCGAAATGCGCGACAAGGGCCTGTCCTTTGACGATGTGCTCAAGGAAGCCCAGCGCCTCGGTTACGCCGAAGCGGATCCGACCTTCGACATCGAAGGTGTTGATGCTGCCCACAAGGCGACGTTGATTGCCTCCATCGCCTACGGCATTCCGGTCCAGTTCGACAAGGCCTACATCGAGGGCATTACTAAGCTAGAAGCCTCCGACATCAAGTACGCCGAACAGTTGGGGTACCGCATCAAGCTGCTTGGTATCGCCAAGCGACGCGAAAAGGGGATCGAGCTGCGCGTCCATCCGACCCTGATCCCGGCCAAGCGCCTGCTGGCCAACGTCGAAGGTGCGATGAACGCCGTCATGGTCAAGGGCGATGCCGTTGGCACCACCCTCTACTACGGCAAGGGCGCTGGCGCCGAGCCGACGGCCTCAGCCGTCATTGCCGATCTGGTCGATGTCACCCGCCTGGCTACTGCCGATGCAGCGCACCGTGTGCCGCACCTGGCTTTCCAGCCGGATGCCATGTCCAGCCTGCCTATCCTGCCGATGAGCGAGATTGAAACCGGTTACTACCTGCGTTTGCGCGTTGAAGACAAGCCGGGCGTGCTGGCCGATATCACCCGCATCCTGGCCGACCAGGGCATCTCCATTGACGCCATGCTGCAGCGTGAGCCGGAAGAGGGCGAGGGCGAGACCGACATCATCATCCTGACGCACGTCTGCAAGGAAAGCGCAGCCGATGCGGCGATTGCCAAGATCGAAGGCCTGTCTGCCCAGAAGGGCAAGGTCAAGCGCATTCGTCTGGAAGAGCTGCAGTAAGCCTGGCGTAGAAACTGAACTAAAAACGGGAGCCTTGCGCTCCCGTTTTTATTAGCGGACGAGTCGAATATAGGCTTTGGTGCCGGATGGGATTGCAATCCGTAGCGTATTTTTTCCGGCCACGACGGGCAACCCTCGTGTGAGAGGCTGGAACGGCCCCATGATCGAATCCGATTGCTCTATTCGCCACACCGTTTTCTTCGGCGAAATCAGATTCAGATGGTAGGTGTCTTCACTTGTTTTGTTCATCGACGGTGCGAACGGGCGGGCCAGCGGCTCGCCGATGAACAGGCCTTCGCCGGGCCAGGCGACGCTTTTCCAGTAGGCTTCAATCGCTGTTGCACCTGACAAATAGTGAAAAATGGCAACGGCCGGCATGGGGAATTTCTGCGGATGATTGCAGGGTTCGGTGACCGTGCCGTAACTGGCTGTAGCGCCAGCTTCCAGCCAGCGCAGGCTGCTCATTTGTTTCGAGTCGGTCAGCTGCCCGCCGAACGACGTCAGATGGTCGGCCAGCGCGCCCGGCAAGAACTTTAGCGTACCCAGATTTGGCACCTGTGTCAGACCAGTGAAATAGAACAAGACATCCTGGCGGCCCGTGATTGAGTCTGCCTCGATTTCCTCGATGGGTAGCAGGGCGCCGAGTTCGGCTTTGGCGATGCCGAATTGCCCGGCGCGAACGCTGCGGGCCTTGTCCGAGGTATTGAGCAAGTAGGCCGTGCCCTCGGGGAAAGTCCTGTCGGCGGCCACGCCTCGGTCGATCAGCGCCTTGACTGCGTCGAATCTTTCTCCGGCCAGCATCATGGCCGGGCGCATCTTGTGGTCATCGAACGGATAAGTGCTGCCTGTATTGAAATAGGGGCTGGCAGCACTTGGGCCGCATGTCGCCGGGCAATATTTTTCATCGAATCCGAACGCCAGGGCCGAGGTCATCGACATGCATCCAACCCGATAAGGTTGAGTCCATGCCACGGCGTAGGCCTGAATGTGACTTGGCGTCAGGCGATCAATCGCAGCTTTGATTGGCTCGAACTCCTGGACGCTGAGGGCCGTTTTCCCGGCAGGAAAATGCAGGCGAATGACGTTTTTCTCCGGAATCTGGCGAATCCGTTGGTAATAGGCGCCGGTTTCGCGGGAGAGTGGGTCGTTGTCGTTGATCAGTAGCGCGAGTTCATCGACTGAAATGCCGGTTCTCGGCAACTGGATGCTGGGTTCGGCCAGGGCCTGCGTCAATCCGAGCAGGGTGTTCAAGGCCAGAATGCATACGAAAACGGGTAGACGCTTGGCGGACATGGCGATTCGCTTGTTCAACAGTGAGTTGATTGTCGCGCATAATCACGGTCTTGAAATCCATTGATCATCGTTTATAACCGCTCATGCCGTCTCTCAACGATCAGCTGAACCAGCGCATGCCCCAATTGCGCGTAACGTCGGTGTTGATTGCCGTCAACGCGCTGGTGTTCGTCGCTATGCTGCTGAGTGGGGCGGGGCTGTGGCACTCGCAGAACGGCGTCCAGCTGGCGTGGGGGGCAAATTTTGGTCCGGCCACCCAGGATGGCGAGTGGTGGCGCCTGGGCAGCGCGATGTTCCTGCATTTCGGTTTGCTGCATTTTGCCTTGAACATGTGGGCTCTTTGGGATGTTGGCCAGTGGGTGGAGCGCATGTACGGCCATGTTCGGTTCGCGGCGATCTATTTTGTCGCTGGGCTGGCCGGAAATCTCCTGTCACTCGTCGTTCATCAGGGCCAAGCCGTGTCAGGAGGGGCTTCCGGGGCCATTTTTGGACTCTATGGGGCCTTGCTCGGCTATCTCTGGCTGGAGCGCTCACGCATTCAGCGCTGGGAGTTTCGCACGCTGTTCTGGGGCGCTGTTGGCTTCTCGGTGGTGACCATCCTGTTCGGGCTATTGATTCCCGGGATAGATAACGCGGCGCATATCGGCGGCTGGATAGCCGGGATGTTGATGGGGCTCTTGACCAAACCACAAGCCGATTCCGTGCGTGTACCGGGTTGGACGAAATTGTCCGCGGGGCTGGTGTTTCTTGCGCTTGTCGTTGCGATGACGGCCAATATTCCGCAAAGGGCCTACCGTTGGAGCGATGAAAAGCAGGTCCAGCGGGAGATCAGCGAATTTATGCAGGAGGATGCGGCCATTACCCGGGCCTGGGAGAGCATCGTGCGGCAAGGGCAGCGAAAGGGCGCTTCTTTCGAGGAACTGGCCGATGTGATCGAGTCGTTGGTGGTTGATCGATACGAGCATAGCTTCGAGGAGCTTTCTGCCTTGCCCCATGACCCCAATCTACCTTCGGCACTGGCTGCCGAGCGTATGACACGCTATGCCGAAAAGCGGCGCGATGCATCCCGCGCCATGGTGGAGGGTTTGCGGGCCAAGGACAGGGTGCAGATCCAGAAGGCGCTTGAGCAGGCTCGTCAATCGGGGACGGGCAAGTGATGTTGGCGAGTGGGCATGATCGTGAAAGGGGTATTCCAATCAGGATCAAGGAAATGACAGTTTGCGGAAGGCAGAATCGCTTCCGAATGCCATCCCGGCATGCCTATACTGGAGCTCACATGCAAACGATTCACCCTGTTCATTCCTGCGACCACCCGACCGCTGCGGCCCTGTACCCCTTCGACGCCCGTGGTATTGCCAAGCGTTTTCGTCATGCCGCCATTTTTGGCGCGCTTGATGCACTGCAAGTTGGTGAAACGATGCGCTTTTGCAATGACCATGATCCCTTGCCCCTGCTGGCCCAGTTGCAGGCCCGCTATGGTGCCAATCTCTCGATCGAGTACAAGCAGCGCGAACCGGGCGCGATTGTCATCGATTTTTCCGTTGTTGGCTGAGTGATACAGACTGCGAGCCTAACCCTGCTTTCACTGGTGTGCAGCGCCATTCTGGCGCTGAGCGGGTTGGGTTCGCCGTTGGCTGTGGCGCATCTGGCGTTTGCCGTTGGCATCGTTCCGCTAATTTTTGCGGCGATGATGCATTTTGTCCCGGTGCTGACGCGCACCGGCGAGCCTGGCAAGAGCCTGGCAAAATTGCCATCGGCAGTGCAGGCGACGGGGCTGGTGGCCGTTGCGGCCATGCAGGGTTGGCTGCCTTACTGGCTGGTTTATCTCGCTGCTGCGGTCGACCTCGTTTTTGCTGCCATTTTGCTTCAGTGGATCGCGCTGCGCGTGCGCGCTACGCTCGGCGACCCGCATCCTGGCTGGCGGTGGTACGCCACGGCGCTCGGCTGTCTGATGATGGCGCTGTCCGCCATCGTGCTGATCCCCGTCTGGCCAACGTATTGGCACGCGCTGCGAATATTTCACCTGCATCTCAATACGCTTGGTCTGATCGGTCTGGCCGCGCTGGGTACTTTGCCCGTACTGCTGCCGACGGCGCTGGGCCTGGCTGACCCGCAGGCCAGTGTCTGGCTGCGCCGGCGATTGTGGCTGGTGGCCTCCGGCGCGCTGATGGTGGCGACCGGCGCGGCCATCTCGTGGCCCTTTGCCGCCCCCGGCACGGCGCTGATCCTGGTCGCCTCCCTTGGCCTGCTCGGGCAGTGGGGGCGGCGCTTCGGGGGCTGGCCGCTGTTGCGCGACGGGGTGAGCGCCTCGCTGCTGGCTGCGCTTGTTGGTCTGATGATCACTCTGGCGGCCGGGCTATTGCATGGTGCCGGCCTGATACCAACCCGGCCATCCCTGCTGGCCTGGGCGAGCGGTTTCCTGATGCCGCTGGTGAGCGGGGCGCTGAGTCAGTTGCTGCCCGTCTGGCGCTGGCCCGGCCCGCAAACGCCGGAGCGCCTGCTGATGCGACGGAAACTGGCCTCGTCGGGTTCGGTGCGGGCCGGATTGTTTCTGTCATCGGCACTGGCCTTTCTTGCCGAATTGGAGGTTCTCGGCGCAGGACTGGTGGCGTTCGCACTCCTGCTCTTTGTCATCGGGCTGCTGCAAGCCGTGCGCGTCACCCGGTCGACGCGGTAAAATCACGGTTTTTCGCCTTTCAGGTTTTCGCCATGCGCTACATTTCGACCCGCGGCCACGCCGTGCCTCAGTCTTTCTGCGACATTCTGCTCGGTGGCCTGGCGCCCGATGGCGGCCTCTACCTGCCGGAAAGCTATCCGCAGATCACCCGGGCCGAACTCGATGCCTGGCGCCAGCTGTCGTACGCCGACCTGGCCTACGAAATCCTCTCCAAGTTCATCACCGACATTCCACCAGCCGACCTCAAGGCGCTGGTTGCCAAGACCTACACGGCGCAGGTTTATTGCCACACCCGCAATGGCGGCGATGCGGCGCAGATAACGCCGCTGACCAAACTCGAAGATGGCCTTTACACGCAGGAACTGTCCAACGGCCCGACGCTGGCCTTCAAGGACATGGCCATGCAGTTGCTCGGCAACCTGTTCGAGTACGTGCTCGACAAGCGGGGCGAGGCGATCAACATTCTCGGCGCCACCTCGGGAGACACCGGTTCGGCGGCTGAATACGCCATGCGCGGCAAGCACAACGTCAAGGTCTTCATGCTTTCGCCGGATGGCAAGATGAGCGCCTTCCAGCGCGCGCAGATGTATTCGCTGCAGGATGCCAACATCTTCAACATCGCCGTCACCGGCCTTTTTGACGACGCGCAGGACATCGTCAAGGCCGTTTCAAATGATGCCGAGTTCAAGGCCAAGTACAAGATCGGCGCCGTCAATTCGATCAACTGGGCGCGGGTTGCAGCGCAGATCGTCTACTACTTCCAGGGCTATTTCCTGGCCACGAAATCGAACGACGAGCAGGTCGCCTTCGCCGTGCCCTCAGGCAACTTCGGCAACATTTGCGCCGGCCATATCGCCCACCAGATGGGCCTGCCAATCGCCCGTCTGGTGCTGGCGACCAACGAGAATGACGTGCTCGACGAGTTCTTCCGCACGGGTGTCTATCGTCCGCGCACTGCCGCCCAGACCAGCATCACCTCCAGCCCGTCGATGGACATCTCCAAGGCTTCCAACTTCGAGCGCTTCATTTTTGATCTGGTTGGTCGCGACCCGGCTGTCGTGAAGGAATTGTGGGCCAAGGTCGACAAGGGTCAAGCCTTCGACCTGTCTGCCACGGTCAACTGGAAAAATTTGCCCAAATTCAAATTCGTTTCGGGCAAGAGTTCGCACGCCGATCGCATCAAAACCATCCGTTTCGCCCAAGAGCGCTACAACGTGATGCTCGACACGCACACGGCTGATGGCCTCAAGGTGGCGCTCGAGCATCGCCTGCCGAATGTGCCGATGATCGTTCTGGAAACCGCGCAACCGGCCAAGTTCGAGGAAACCATCCGCGAAGCGCTGGGCACCGAACCGGTTCGTCCGGCCGATCTGGCCGGCATCGAGAACCTGCCGCAGCGCGTCGTGGTCATGGCGCCCGATGTCGAGGCGGTCAAACGCTATCTGGTCGAACGCGTCTGATCGCGTTGCATTGATCTGACGAGGGCAGCCGAGGCTGCCCTTTTTCTTGCTCAGAAATACCAGGTGACGGCTGCCTTGAAGCGCCCATCCTGAATCACAGGGATGACGACCATCGAGGTCAGGCCGGCTGAGGTTGCTGCACGTGCAGCCGGGCCAGGCTCGAAAACCAAGTTGTCACGCACCGTCGGGATGCCTTTTTTCCAGGATTCGCCAATTGCGCCCTCCCATGGGGCAATGGTCGCATCGCCATGGCACTCGGAAAGATGGGGCATCTGATCGCAGTCGCCGGCACCGAATCGCAGCCCGCTGCCATCCTCGTTGGGCACCCAGATCTCAAAACGCCGGGCGATCGGTGTTCCCAGCGCCGACAGGAAGGTCATCACAACCGCCTGCTTGCTGTCGTACGAACAGGGAATGCCGACACCTTTGCTGATGCCGATCCGCACGTTGCTGTCCTGGCGCAGGGTGCGTTTCGAACTGAGCAGATCCTGCATGATGCACGGCATGCCACTTTGCCAGACGGTGCCGGGCAGGCCGAAGCCGGGGCGGAACTTGGTATGGCGGGCAGTCCATTCGAACGTCTCGGCTGTGCCGTAATAGCCGTCTTCCATGCCCATGTCGAAGGATTCGGCCGGCGTGTTGCTCCACACCTCGATCCCGCCAACATTCTCAAGGTCGTCACCAATGAAAAAGACGATGACCGCCTGCAGGTAGTCGCCGGCAAAGATCGGTAGCGCGATACCTGCCGTCAGACCGGCCTTCTGGGCGGCTTCAGTGCGCAGGAAGTAGGAGTTGTCGAAACTGTGGAGAATCACCGGTCGCCTTGTCGCCCAAGCCTTGCCGGGCATTCCCTCGCCGTAGGCGAAGACCATCGACTCGCTGGCACCCTTGAATTCGGCCAGTTCGCCATACAGGCCATCGAAGAACTCCAGATGCGTGCGTTGTTTGTTGGGTACCCATATTTCGGTCACCCGGATCAGTGTTTTCATGATGTCGCGGTCCTGACAATGTTGGTATGAAGTCGTTATGTCCGGTGTCGCCGTTGACCCCTGGAAAGAAGGCTGTTGCACAATGTCGAACTATTGGCTGTGGCCTTGGGCAGCGTTGCCCAGCGTATCCCTAGCAATTTTCAAACCGGAATTTAGGACGACGTCAAATGACGACTTTTGATCATGAAGCTTTTTGGTCGGCACGCTATCGCGACATTGGCGACGACTACCTGTTCGGCACGGCGCCCAACCGTTTTCTCGCCTCGCAGGCCGCCAGTTTTGGGGCAGGCATGCGCGTACTGTCAGTTGCTGACGGGGAGGGCCGCAATGCCGTCTGGCTGGCCGAGCAGGGTTGCCAGGTAACTGCAACCGAGATATCGCCGGTGGCCCTCGAAAAAGCAGCCAAACTGGCTCGTGGCCGCAATGTTGCGGTCGACTTCGTGCAGGCGGATATTCTGAACTGGGACTGGCCGCGGGAGGAATTCGACGCCGTGGTCGGCATCTTCATCCAGTTCGCCACGCCGGCCGAGCGGCCGCGCCAGTTGGCGGGCATGAAGCAGGCGGTTAAACCGGGCGGTTTGCTGTTGCTGCAGGGCTACACGCCAAAACAGCTGGAATACAAGACGGGTGGGCCGTCAGCGGTGGAAAATCTCTACACCGCGGAGATGTTGCGAGCGTTCTTTTCGGACTGGGAAATTGTGTCGCTTCATGAGCACGAGGACACGATCGAAGAAGGTACTGCACACATCGGCCGATCAGCG
The DNA here is from genome assembly GCA_016705475.1 of Betaproteobacteria bacterium. Classification (GTDB taxonomy): domain Bacteria; phylum Pseudomonadota; class Gammaproteobacteria; order Burkholderiales; family Rhodocyclaceae; genus Azonexus. The sequence continues at coordinate 321,263 of JADIYD010000010.1, forward strand.
CTGATCGACCTCGTTGCACGTCGTCCGCTATAGGTAGATGACGGCCGGGAAGACGGCCACGGCCAGCACAATGACCAGCCATTCCAGATTGCGTCGGGCCAGGAAGCCCGTGAAATGAAGCACCAGTATGAAAATGGCGACGACGTAGAACAGCGCAAACAGCATCTGATATTCCTTTGGTAATTTTTTTATTGTCGGATTCTGACGACAATCACCCGTGCATTCTAGCCGACGAAACGCATGGAGAGATCGAGCGCCTTGACGTCTTTTGTCAGCGCGCCGACCGAAATCCGGTCGACGCCGGTTTCGGCAATGGCGCGGATGGTATCCAGCGTGACATTGCCGGAGCCCTCGAGAACTGCGCGTCCGGCGTTGATGGCGACGGCCTGGCGGAGCAGATCGTTGTCGAAATTGTCGAGCAGGATCATCTTTGCGCCGGCATTCAGTGCCTGATTCAGTTCGTCGAGGTTTTCGACTTCGACCTGAATGAACTTGCAGCGATCGGCTGCGCCAGCCGCCACTTTCTTGGCGGCATCCATCGCCTGGGCAATGCCGCCGGCCGCGTGGATATGGTTTTCCTTGATCAGAATGGCGTCCCACAGGGCAAGGCGATGATTGCCGCCGCCACCGGCGCGAACCGCGTATTTCTGGGCGATGCGAAGGCCGGGCAGAGTTTTGCGGGTATCGACGACCTGCGCTTTGGTCCCGGCGATCACATCGGCGTAGATGCGTGCCTTGCTGGCCACCGCAGAGAGCAGTTGTAGAAAATTGAGCGCGCTCCGTTCTGCCGTGAGCAAGGCGCGGCCGTTGCCGTCGATTTCGCAGAGCAGTTGATTGGCCGCGATGCGGTCGCCGTCGGCGGCATGCCATGTCACGCGTGCCGTCGGGTCACAGCGCCGCACGCATTCGTCAAACCACGCCCGGCCACACAGGACGCCGGGCTCGCGGCAGATTACGGTGGCCTTGACCTGGCGCTCGCCGGGAACAAGGCTGGCGGTCAGGTCGCCGGCGCCGACATCCTCGGCGAGGGCGGCATCAACATTGCGGGAAATCTCGGCGGCGAGCGGGTAGTCGAAGGCGATGGTCATTGCGGAGCGGGTGGCGACAGTGGAGAACGGATTTTACAGGCTACCGTGGCTGGCAACCCAATCGTTGAAGAGATCGCGCGCGGCGTCGATAACTTCCCCGGCAGTCAGGCCGACCGGCCCGACACCCTTGGCGACGAGGCGATCAGCGGCCGCGCCATGCAGATGAACCCCGGCCAGAAGGGCCATTTCAGGCGGCCAGTTCTGGGCGAGCAGGGCAACGATCAGGCCGCTCAGTACATCGCCCATGCCGGCCGTGGCCATGCCCGGATTGCCTGTGGAATTCAGCCATTTTTTGCTGTCGACCGCAGCAATCACCGTACCGCAGCCCTTGAGCGCGACATGGCAGCGATAGCGGCCGGCCAGTTCGCCTGCCGCCTTGAGGCGATCAGCCTGAATATCGCCGACTGTGCAACCAAGCAGGCGAGCCGCTTCGGCCGGGTGCGGGGTGAGGATGGCGGGCAGCGGGCGGCTGCGGAGAGCGGACTCAAGCTGCCTGTCCTCGGCCAGCAGGTTCAGCGCATCGGCATCAAGCACCAGCTGCATTGGCGCCTTGATCGATTGGTCGAGCAGATGCCGCGCTTCCGGCGACTGGCCGAGGCCGGGGCCGCAGGCCAGCGCCTGGAGGTCGGCCTGAAACAAAGCCTCGGCGCGGCGAATCATGATTTCCGGTAGCAAGGGATCGACCGCCGGCGCCGCCGGATCGAGCATGCCGAGGTAAACGCGTCCGGCGCCCAGCTTGAGTGCGGCGCGAGCGGCCAGGAAGGCGGCGCCGACCATGGACTCACTGCCGCCCAGTATGCCGGCGCTGCCGAAACTGCCTTTGTGCGTATTGTTGCGGCGCGGTCGCAGAAAGCTAGAGAAGGCCTCCGTGCTGATCAAGCGGGCATCCGCCTCGGCCGTGGCTGCGGCATCCAGCGCCAGATCGGCAACTTTGATTTCCCCGCACTGATCCGGCCCGTCAGCCGTAAACAGCCCCGGCTTGGCAGCAATGAAGGTAACCGTGTGCGTGGCCAGGATGGCCGGCGAAAAGACATGGCCGGTATCGGCGTTGAGCCCGGACGGGCAATCCAGGGCGAGCAAGGGGACAGCCGTCGCGCGCCGCCAGCCGGTTGGCGGCATCGATCCATTCAGCGTAGCGGCCGGCCGGCGCACGGGCGAGGCCAATGCCGAACAACCCATCGACAATCAGCGCCCAGCGGCTGATATCCGGAATCTCCGCCAGCACCGAACCACCTGCATCCAGAAACCGCCGGCGAGCTGCTGAAGCATCCGGCGGCAAGGTGTCCGGGTCGCCCGAAAAGACCAGCCGGACATCGAAAAACCGTGCCCGTAACAGCAGCCCAACCTCAAAGGCATCCCCGCCATTGTTCCCCGGCCCGGCCAGAATCAGCACCGGATCACCGCGGTTGGCAGCCAGCTCGCAGGCCCAATCAGCAGCAGCAGCGCCCGCCCGCTGCATCAACGGTTCTGCCGCATGAGCAGCCTCGATGCGGCGTAAAGAAGGACTCAGGAAAAGTGCGGTATCCATGCTGCTATTCTAGGGGATAGCGCGGCATTCGATAGTGCGGTTTGGTGAAGCGGGATGGGCTGTTGATCTGTGAAAAGCCGCCATTCCTCGCGATCAGGCTTCCGGTAAATCCATGACTACAACCAAGCCCCCCTCGGTCCGGTTGCTCGCGCTGACCGAGCCACGGTGTGCTTCAACGACTCGACGCGTGATCGCCAAGCCAAGCCCATAGCCGGCATGGGACTGGACTGACCCGCTGCGAACGAACGGGGCAAAAATAGCGGAAAGCTGAGGGCGACGATCTGCTGTTTCAACTTCAGTTTGTAATGTTGAGCCGTTTCCTGGCGAAGAGATACAGAAAACCCAGAGAGATGAAGAAATAGACTGACAGCCAGGGCAGTGATGCCCCGAATGCTGCTGTCGCCGGATCAGCCCTGCTCGCATCATGTTGATACGCCAGCAATCCTGCAAATGCCGTACCCAAAAAGCCATAAGAGAGGTTCGTGGCTAATCCCTTGAAGCTCAAAACCGTGGCACGCCGTTTCGATTCCACAACGGCATTGAGATGATGCGACACGACAAAATTCAGCAGATAAAACCCGAACCCCAGCGGTATCACAAACAACAATCCCCACACCGGAATCGCCATCGCCACGCCTATTAGTCCGCCCAGTAGCATTGCGCCAATCAGCGCGAGACTCCGAGAGGCATTCAGGGAGTGAACCAGCCGACGCCCGGCGGGTGCTGCAAAAAATCCAATCAGTGCAAATCCGGATCCCCATAATCCGTAGCTCGCTTCCGGCAAATCGATCAGCCGGTAATAGGAGCTCGTAAACGTAAGAACAATGCGCACCGCGCTGTCATAAACGAGCGCGCAGGCAATCAAGGCCAGCGGCATTGGTGAACGCAAAAGCCACTTCCCGGTTTCCCGTATTTGCTGCCAGGTATCGATTCCTTCGTCAGAAGCTCTTTGGACATGTTCGACATCCCTGAATCCAAGGCAGGCCATAAACAACGTAACAGCGCTGATAAGCGTCAACACGACGGGAAGCAAGCGGGTGCTTTCAGGCAGTAAATTCCAATCGGCGCCAAACCATGAGCCAATTTTATTCAATGCGCCTGCGTCATAGATCAAGGCGCCGGCAATGCTCGAAAAGACAAAGGCCAGCGATTGATAGCGTCCAAGTTTTTCAAGCAGTAGCGGCCATCGATCGGCGCGTCCCAGTGCGGCCAGGGAGTCATACGCCAGCGCCTCATCCGCGCCACTTGCCGAAGCCTCCGCCGCCCCGCTCAGGATGCGATTCAGCAAAATACAGGTGATCAAAAAACCTGTACCAAGCAAAGGAGCGCTCAGCAAAAGCCCCATCTCCACCACCATCAGCAGGGAGGCTGAGGTAGGCTGAAAAAAGTGGACGCCATCTGTAAGCTTGTTTTTACAGGAGGCATCAAATGGAAAGAATACCGAAGGCGGTCTATACGCCGGAATTCAGGGCTGAAGCGGTGGCGCTGGTTTTTCGTGATGGACTGAAGGCATCCGAGGCTGCGAGACGGCTGGCGATATCGAAGAAGACACTGGACAACTGGCTGATGCGTTCTAAGGCAGGCAAGTTGGCTGATATCGGCTCGAATCGTTCCCTTGTGAGTGAGCAGGAAGCCGAGATTTCGCGGCTACGCAAGGAACTGGCTGAAACGCGAATGGAGCGTGACCTGTTGAAAAAGCGGCCGCGTACTTTGCGAGGGAGTCACTGCCCGGTACGCGGTCATGAAACAGAATCGACTCCATTATCCGGTCAGTCTGATGGCTCGAGTTTTTGAGGTTTCGGTCAGCGGCTATCACGCTTGGGATGAGCGACCGCCGTCGAAACGCGCTCAGGAAGATGCGCAACTCTGTGTGGCAATTCGTGCCGCCCATCAGCGTACCCGGCAAACCTACAGCGCCGTGCGTTTGCAGCCCGAGCTTGAAGCCGATGGGTTTCGAGCTGGGGTGGGTCGCATCAAGCGATTACGGAAACAGATGAATATCCGCTGCAAGCAAAAACGGAAATTCAAGGCCACCACGAACTCAAATCACACGTTGCCGGTCGCCGAGAACCTGCTCAACCAGAGCTTTGCGGCGAAGCAGCCCAATGAGGCTTGGGTGACAGATATCACGTACATTCCAACTAACGAAGGGTGGCTCTACCTTGCCGGGATCAAGGATATCTACACCTGCGAGATCGTGGGTTATGCCCTGGGCGAGCGCATGACCAAAGATCTGGTAGGCAGGGCCTTGTTTCAGGCCGTTACGGCGAAGCGCCCGTCACCCGGGCTGATCCATCATTCAGACCGTGGCAGCCAATATTGCAGTCATGATTATCAGCGACTCGTCAGCCAGTTTGGCATGAAGGCATCCATGTCCCGGCGAGGCAATTGCTACGACAATGCACCGATGGAGAGTTTCTGGGGAACGCTGAAAAACGAACTCGTCCATCACCGCCAGTACCACACCCGGAGCGAGGCAACTCAGGAGATCACGGAGTACATCGAAATCTTCTACAACCGATATCGCCGTCATTCGCGATTGGGCTATCTGTCGCCCGCAACATTCACCCAACAATTCTATGCAGAACAGTTGGCAGCATAAATCCGATGGCGTCTACGATTGACGACCTACCTCAGGCCGCCATCAGCAGTTTCCGTCTCCCAACTAAATCTGCCAATGCCCCTGAAGGCACTTCCAGCAATACAATCGTCACGGCCCAGACAGTATTTGCCAGGGCAAACTGCTCAGGGGTCAGTCCCAGATCCAGGAATAAAATAGCAAATACCGGATAATAAAATCGCGCGTTGAACAGAATCTTGAACAGGATAAACCTGCGGATGTTTCGTTCCAGTTGTTCAGGAGTGGCCATTTGATTTCCGTGTTTCTGGCGGCCATTCTCATGCCTCGGTAGCCGTCTCCCTAGCAAGTTCCGCAGAAATGGCTTGGCGTGGGATGGCTTTTCTAGGGGATGAGGGGCTATTTGTTATCCAAATATCTGCCCCGGAATCTCAGTCTTCCGCCTGATCCGGGATAAGTTTTTCATTCTTGAAGAAGCCATTCAGCTTCCCTTGCTGCAGATATCCACAAGCAATTTTGCCATATTTTACAAGTGAATTGCCGCCGCAAAATCAGCCGGGATTGCCTATGTCCAAGCACATCTGGCCATCCGAATGGTCGTGGCGTGAATGCGGACAGTGTCGTCGATATTTCGCGCATAGCCGCCGGCCATGGCGATGGCGGCTGGGGTTCCGTGTTCGCGGCAGCGGGTGAAGACGTGGCGGTCGCGTTCGGCCAGGCCGTCGAAGCTCAGGCTCAGGCGGCCGAGGCGGTCGTCGTGGTAGGGGTCGGCGCCGGCCAGGTAGATGACGAGATCGGGGCGGGCGAGGTCGAAGGCGGTGTCGAGGCCGTGGGCGAGTTGCAGCAGGTAGGCGTCGTCGGAACAGCCGTCGGGCAGTTCGATGTCGAGGTCGCTTTCTTCCTTGTCGAATGGATAGTTTCGGGCGCCGTGGATGGAGAAGGTGAAGATGCTGTCGTCGCCGCGCAGGATGTTGGCGGTGCCGTTGCCTTGATGGACGTCGCAATCGACGATCAGCACGCGTTCGACCCGGCCTTCGGCCTGCATGGCGCGGGCGGCGACGGCGGCGTCGTTGAAGACGCAGAAGCCTTCGCCGTGGTCGCGAAAAGCGTGGTGCGTGCCGCCGGCCAGGTTGGCGGAAACGCCATCTTCGAGCGCGGCGCGGCAGGCGCCGATGGTGGCCCCGGCCGAACGGCGCGAGCGTTCGACCATGCCTGTGCTCCACGGAAAGCCGATTTGCTTTTCGGCCGTTTTTTCCAGTTGACCGCAGGAAACGGCCTGGATGTAGCTCAGGTCGTGGGCGCGGGCCAGTTCTTCGTCAGTGGCGGCGTGCGGCAGGTGAAAATCGGCTGGGCTGAACTCACCGCTGGCGAGCAAAGACTCGCGTAGCCGGGAATATTTTTCCATGGGAAAACGGTGCCCGACCGGCAAAGGCAAAACGAAGACATCGGTGTAGAACAGCTGCACGGCCGATGCCTTCGCCGAAAAACCTAGTTGAGCGCAGCCGACATCTTGCGGCGGAATTCGCGGATCAGGTCGTCGTACTGGTCGCTGCCGGCGAGGGCTTCGAACAGCGTCAGCAGGGCCTTGCGTCCGGCACCTTCGTCGAAGGCGCGGTCGCGGGTGACGACTTCGAGTGCGGCTTCCATCGCGGCGCGGAAGTTGCCCTGGGCGGCATAGGCACGCGAGAGATCGAGGCGAACGCCATGATCGGCCGGGTTGGCGGCCAGTTTGGCTTCGAGTTCGGCCGTGTCGGCGGCACCGGCGGCACCGGCGGCGAGCGCCAGGCGGGCGCGCAGGGCGTTGGCGCGGTCGGCTTCCTGGGTGTACTCGCCGGAGAGCAACTGGCCAGCTTCGTCGTTGCGGCCGAGTTGCATCATGACGTCGACGGCGTCGAGCTGGATGGCCTGGTCTTCCGGCTTGGCCTTGCTGGCTTCGACCAGCTTGGCGAGGGCTTCTTCGAGCTTGCCTTCGATGACCAGCGCAGCGGCTTCGGCGCGCAGGTCGCCGCCGGGGCCGGCCGGCAGGGCGACGCGGTCGAGGAATTCACGCAACTGGCCTTCGGGCAGTGCGCCTTCGAATTCATCGACGAGTTGGCCCTGGAACAGCACCTTGACCGCCGGAATGCTGCGTACGCCGAATTGCTGGGCGATTTCCGGGTTTTCGTCGGCATTGACCATGGCGAGCAGGAAGCGGCCCTTGTATTCCTCGGCCAGCTTTTCGAGCAGGGGCTTGAGTACCTTGCACGGCTCGCACCATGGTGCCCAGAAATCGACGACCACGGGCACGGTTTCGGCCGGCTGGAGAACCTTGGTTTCGAAATCTTCGATGGATACGTCAAAAGCAAATTCGGACATGGCGTGGCCTGTGTAAATTAGAGTCGGGCGAATTCTACCGTTCGCCTCAGGGTGGCGGTAGATTGCAGGGATATTGTGGCGTTGTCGTTACGCCCCAGCCATTCGGCAAGGCGGGCCGGAAAGTCGGGCGTGTCGGGAAGAGCGTTGGTTGCTTCGCCTTCAACCAAATGGAGGCCGGTCGGCGAATTTTCAAGAGGCGCGCTGCTCAAAGCCAGCCAGTGTCCGCTCGCGGCATCGCTCGTGTGGTCGAGCTGGGCGCAGAGCACCTGGGCGCAACGGCCTTCGTCGAGCCAGATGATGGCGAGGCTGAGCAGCAGCGACCAGCTTGGCGCTGCCTTCGCTGTCGAGCGGCAGGTGCATGGCGGTTTGCAGGCCGGGTAAAAAGCTTTGGATCTGGGCGGCGGCGATGGCCGGCTGGGTGGCCAGAAAATCGTAAGGCATCGGCTCGGCGCTGCCGCCGCAGACTTCTTCGAGCAGGGTCAGCGTTTCGAGGCGCGGGCCGCTGGTCGATTGCCAGAGCAGGGTGGTGGGCAGGGTACGACGTTCGGCCGGCAGACAGGCCAGGGCGCCGACCAGCGCCAACTGGGTGAGCGGTGCGGCGCGGCGCAGCGGCTTGCCGAGCGCGGCGCGCACAGCAGCCGGCAGATTCGCGGGGGCGAAACTTTGGCTCAGCGTAGTCGTCAGGCTGATCATCGCTGGCGTTCCACGATCAGGCTGGCCAATCCGCCGCCAAAGCCGATCAGGTTGAGCAGCGCGCGCTCGATGTGTTCGGTGCTGCGGTCAACCATCGGAAACAGGGCAATTTCGGGGTCGACTTTGGCGAACCCTGCGGTGGCGGGGATTTTGTCGGCATCAAGGCAGGCAAGCAGGGCGGCGAGTTCCGCCACGCCGCTGGCACCCAGCGTGTGGCCGAGGCCGGGTTTCAGCGAGAGGAGCGGTGGCATGCGCTGGCCGAAAACGCTGCGCAGGGCATTGGCTTCGGCGAGGTCGGTACCCGGCGATCCGGCGGCCTGCAGCTTGATCAGCTCGATGTCGGCGGCCTGCAAATTGGCTTCTTTTAGGCAGTCGACCGCAACATCGGCGATTCGGCTGCCATCCGGGTTGGGTCCGGTGGTCGAAAAACCGTCGAGGCCGGTGCGCAGGCCGGCGATGCGCCAGCGGGCCGGTTCGGCGCTGAGGCGAACGGCGGCAACGGCCTCACCGAGAACCAGGCCGTCGCGCTGGGCGTCGAAGGGGCGGCCGGCGGTGCGCGAGAGCAATTCCATGGCGGCGAAACCGGCCAGCGTGCTGTCGTTGGCGAGTTCGACGCCGAGGACGATGGCGTCGTCGATGAGACCAGCGGCGATCAGGCTGCGCGCCGCGTCGAGGGCGGAAAAGCCCGAGGTGCAGGCGTTCGAGAAGCTGTAACGGGGGCCAGTCAGGGCCAGCCATTCGGCAATTTGTCGGCTGAACGCGGCGTTGGCCACCGGCAGTTCGAACGGCGCGCCGAGTTGCTCGAAATGGCCGATCTGAAAGGAGGATGAGGCGATGAACAGCGGCATTTCTGCTGGCAAGCGGACGAGCTGTCCGGCGACCTTACGGACGGCCCGTTCGGCGCGGCGCATCCAGTCGGCTTCGTCGAGCGGCAGGGAAAAATACGGAAACACGCGTTCGCCGATCTTTCGGAGCCCGGCGCTGCATTCGCCATTCCACAGCGCGCTGGCGACGGTGGCCGGCAAATCGCCGCGGGCGCAAAGCAGGGCAGTTTCGGCGATGAAAACCTGACGCGTACTGAGCGGCAAAACCTGACGCGTCATGCGCGGCTGGCCAGCCAGGCCTCGAGGTGTTCTGCCATGTTGGCGACGCTGGACAGCACGCGGCGGGTTTCCTTGCTGTCGGGCAGGCGAAGGCCGTAGGTCTTCTTGATTGCCATGGAAACCTGCAGCGCGTCGAGCGAATCGAGTTGCAGCGGCGCTTCCGGGCCGAAGAGGAGTTCTTCGTCGGTGATGCTTTCCGGGGCGCAGTCCTTGTCGCAGGCTTCGACGATCAGGGCTTTGAGGGCGAGGCGGAGGTCAGTGGTCATGCGGTTTGGCGGCGGTTGAGCCAGGTCGCGACGGCGAGGGCCAGGGCCGCGCAGGCGAGGAGTTTGACGAGGTCAGGCAGGATGGCGGCAAAGTCGCCGTGGCGCAGCATGACGGTATGGAAGCCGTTGAGCGCCCAGGCCATCGGCGACCATTCGGCGAGGGTCTGCATGGTGCCCGGCATCATGAATTTGGGGACCATGATGCCGCCGATGGCCGCCATCAGAATGTTGCCGACGCCGCCGATGATCGTCGATTGCTGCGTTGTTTGCGCCAGGCTGGCGACGAGCAGGGCGCAGGCGACCGCAGCCAGGCTGACGGCGGCGGCGACCAGCCAGCAGTGGAACAGCCCGACGCCTGACGGCATGACGAGCGCCTCGCCACCGAACAGCGGGACGCCCCAGATACCGACGGCAACCATCAGGACGGCCTGAATCTGATTGACGACGAAAAAGGGTAGCAGTTTGCCGAGCAGGACATCGCGGAAAGGGACGCCCATGGCGGCGAGGCGCTGGAGCGTGCCTTGCTGGCGTTCGGTGATCAGGATGGCGGAAATCGGGATGACGACGAAGAACATGGCGAAGACCAGCCAGGCGGGCACGTTTTGCTGCACCGACGAGGGCGGGCGGATGCTGCGGTCGTTCTGCACGGCGGTGCTGACGATTTCGTCCGGCCAGTCGCGTTCGGCCGGCCGGGCGGTCGTTGGCAGGCCGAACAGCTTGCCGGCGCTGTGCGTCAGTTCGTCGGCCCGCAGCATGCCGAGCGCGGCGCTGGTCTGGTTGCGGAAGGCCAGTTGCAGCGCCGGGTTCAGGGTCGGATCGACCATCAGGGTCAGTGATTCGGTGGCCTGGCCGTCGGCTCCGGCCGGGGTCAGCAGGCGTTCGCCGAAACCCTTGGGCAACACCAGCGCCAGCGCGTAGCGGCCGGCGCGGATGTCGGAACGGGCGGCGTCGGTCGTCGCCGGGGCGGCAACGTGGCGGAAGCTGCCGGTCTTGTCCAGGCGGCGGGCCAGCGATTGCGAATGCGGGCTGCCATCGAGGTCGACGATGGCGTAGGCCACGTCGATGGCTGCGCCGGGCATGAAGGCATCGTGCAGCGCCATGGTCATGACCAGGATGAAGATGATGGGCATGACGAAAAGGGCGGCCAGACCGTGCCGGTCGCGCAGCAAAGCCAGGGTTTCCTTGGTCCACAGGGCAAGCAGGCGGGTCATGTTTGGCTAGTCCCGCAGTGAGCGCCGGGTCAGGCGCATGAAAAGCTGTTCGAGATTTTGCCGTCCGACGTGCAGCTGGCGCACGGTGCAGCCGGCTTCGGCCAGTTCGTCTAGCAAACGGGCCGCTTCCACGGTCGACCGGAAAAAAAGGCCAAATTTGAAATGGCCGAGATCGGTCGCCGCGTAGCGTTCGGCCAGGGCGGGCGGCAGCGGCCGGTCGAGTTCGATTTCGGCGCTGCTGTCGGCGGTGGCCAGCAGGTCGTCGAGCGTGCCTTCGCTCAGAACGCGACCCTGGTCGAGGATGGCGACACGCTGGCAGATGGCCTCGACTTCTTCCATGTAGTGGCTGGTGTAGAGCACCGTCGTGCCGGCTGGCGGGCAGGGCGGCGATGGATTCGAGCAGGAAGCTGCGTGACTGCGGGTCGACGCCGACGGTGGGCTCGTCGAGCAGCAGCAATTGCGGCCGGCCGAGCAGGCCGATGGCCAGGTTGAGGCGCCGGCGCAGGCCGCCGGAGAGTTGTTCGGCGCGCTTGCCGGTGACCTGTTCGAGCCGGGCGAAGGCGATGGCGGCGTCGATCTGCGTCTTGATTTCAGGGCCGTTCAGGCTGAGAACGCCGGCGAAGAAACGCAGATTCTCGGCCACCGTCAACATCGGGTAGAAGGCGTAGTCTTGGGGCACCAGCGCGATGGCGCGTGAATTGGCGGCGCGGGCTTCGGCCAGCGGCTGGCCATTTAGGGAAAGCTTGCCATCTGCTGCGGTCAACAGCCCGGCGAGCAGCGAAATGAGCGTTGTCTTGCCGGCGCCGTTCGGGCCGAGCAGGCCGTACACGCAGCCAGCCGGAATGTTCAGCGAGACGTCCTGCAACGCCGGGGCGGCGGCATCGCGATAGCGGTAGGAAACGCCATCGACCTTGAGCATCAGGCGGCGCGGCGCAGATCGCGGAAGAATGTCTGCTCGCGGTCGGCGACGGCGCGCAGCTTGTCAGCCAGCTTGACCGGATTGAGCGGTTCGCGGTCGCGGATCATGCGGGCCGTGGACAGCGCGAATTCGCGCCATTCGTCGCCGATGTCGACGAGCGTTTCGGACAGTTCGTTGAGCGCCGGGCGGGCCAGCCGCTCAGCCGCTTCCTGCAGGAAGGCGGCGTAGATGAAACGGAATCCGCCGCCGCCCGTGCCGATTTCTTCCTGCATGCGGACGACCTGGCCGATGAACATCTTGGCCGCGGCCGGGTTGCCGGTTGCATCGAGGCGCTGGATGGCATTGGCCAGCCGACGAATGCCGCGCACGCCGATGATCGGGATGGGCGAATCGAGCAAAATCCGAGTCGTTTTCTTGATGGCCTTGGGCAGTACTTTCGCCCAGTCCGGCTCGGACGGCTTGCCTTCCGGGTAGTAGAGCAGCCCCTTCGGTGCCAGCACGCCCTTGGCAAAGCGGGCGCGACGCAGGTCGGCCGGGGCGCAGGTCACGGTCGTTTCCACCACCGGATCGGACAGCTGGTAATCGCCGCTCGCCGCATCGCGGCCATAGGCCAGCACATTGTGGGCGTTGAAATGAAAGCGCAGGTCTTCCGGCATGTAGGGCAGCCAGAACACGGAGGTCTGCATGCCGACCAGCCGGCCGGCGGCTAGCAGTTGATCGAGGCGCTGTTCGCCGGCTTCCGGGCTGCGGAAGGTTTCGAAACGCATCTTGAGGCCGAGTGGCTTCTGCAGGCCCTTGATGATGAACTTCGGCGGCATCCGGTAAGCGACCAGCGGCAGGCCGTTGATCTTGATGATCGGCAGATAGGCGAAGGAGAGCGCCGACGACAGGCCGAAAGCCATCGCTTCCGAAATCGGCAGGCCGAGATGGCGCAGCATGGACGACATGACGCCGCTTTCGCAATGGGAAGCGTGGCTGTGCTGGAATTCCATCATTCGGCCTTCTTGAGTTGCTCGACGCTCAGGCCCATGGCCTCGCCGTAGCGCTGGAGCAGCCCGGCCGACAACCCGGCGAAAATGTCGGGCCGGAAATGGCGGCGGATGCGCCATTGCCACAGACCGGTGACCTGCGACAGCAGCGGCACGTCCATGCGCGCCTTGTGCATGTGGTATTCAAGCACCGACGTCTGGCCGGCGATGACGCGCTGGCGGGCATCTTCGGCCAGCCGGTTGAGATCTTCGACGGCCTGCCGGGTGACGATTTCCTCGACCTCCCAGCCAGCCGATTGCACGATGTGCAGCTTGCCGTCGTCGCCGCGCGCATAGACTGCCTTGCGGTGGCCGGCTAGCGTGCTGTTGCCTTCCTGCGGAACTTCGCTATCAAGCATGGTCGACAGCCGTCAGGTGCATGAGTGAGCCGGTGAATCGGCCGCTTTCGGGAATGAAGCAGAGCAGCCGTTCGCCATGCTTGAGTCGGCCACTTTTGAGCAATTCGTCGATCATGATGTAGATCGACGCCGAGCCGGTGTTGCCCTTGGTCTGCAGGTTGGTGAACCATTTTTCCTGGGCGATGGGGAAGCCGACGGTGTTCATGCACGCGTCCATCGGCTTGCGGAAGTACTCCGAAGACATGTGCGGCAGGAACCAGTCGATATCGGCCGGTTTCACATCGCGCGTGCGCTGCATTTTTTCCAGCGACTTGCCGATGGTCTGGTAGGTCACTTCGGCGTTGAGCAAGCGCACATCCTGCTTGACCGAGAAAATCGACTGCGCGGCCCGCTGTTCGGGTGAGTAATGCTGCCAGCCCCGGAGCGATCCATCGTCCAGTTTCTCGCCGCCGGCGTACATGCAGACTTCCATGGAATTGGCCTGCGACAGGATGTCGATCCAGTCGATACGCAGTGACAGGCCATCGGTACGCGGCTGATCCTGCAACAGGAAGGCGCCGGCACCATCGGACAGCATCCAGCGCAGGAAATCCTTTTCGAAGGCGATTTCCGGATTGGTTTCCAGTTCGGCCACCCGGCGTTCCGATTCGGCGGCGAAATTGCGGGCATGGAGAACGCTGGAAGCAAGCTCCGAGGCGGTCGCAACCGCGTTGCGGGCCTGCCCGGACAGCACGCTCATCCAGGCGTATTTGAGCGCCGTGATGCCGGCGACGCAGATGGCTGCGGTGGACACGACTTCGCAGGGCGGAATGCCCAGTTCGCCATGCACCATCACGGCGTGATTGGGCATGATCTGATCGGGGATGGTCGTGCCGCTCACCAGGCAGTCGATATCGTCGGGCGAAAAGCGTTCGCAGGCAAGGCCGCGCACGGCTTCGGCCGTCAGCTGGGCATTGGTGTGGGTCGGCGCGCCAGTCGTCGGGTCAATGGCGTAGTGGCGCTGCCGGATTCCGTTGCTACGCAGCACGATGCGCCGGGCGCGCGACGGCTTGCCGGCAATCATGCCGAGCACGTTCTCGATGTCGTCGTTGCCGACCGGCGCGTTGGGCAGAAAGACCGACGTGCCGTTGATGTAAACCTTGCCGCTAGGGTGCATATTTTTGTAAGTTGAATTCCTGCGAGCCGGATGGCTGTTCCAGTTCGGCCTTGAGCCGCTCAAGCCTCGGTTTGAGTAGCGGAGAAAATAGCCATTGTAACAACAGGCTTATTGGAACGACTGTCACGATGAGCGTGATCAGGTAAACCACAAACAGCAATAGGACAGGGCGCCGACGCCACTGACCCCGTTTGCCGAATAGCCGGACGAGTTTCGACCAGACCCCGAAAGCGCGTCGCCCGGCCCGTTCGCTGACAGCCAGACGGGCATTGACCGTGACGGCACGCAGGCCAGCCAGCATCGGCTGGCCGGATTTTTCCCGGTCATTGTTCAAGCCGTCGGCCAGAGCCAGCCCGAAACGACTGGCTTGCCGGATTTCTTCTGGCGACACGCCAGCTGGTGGCAGACCCAGAAAGCTGTTTTTCTTGCCGGTCCATACCCAGCGCGGCGTGGTGATGAAGGTGGCTAGCGGATGGCCCTGGTCGGTGAAGGCAAGGTGGTCGATAAGGCGGCCGCCGGCGCCGGCAATCAGTTGTTTCATCGTTTCCTGCGCCGACAGCCACATGTTGCGGCAGGCCACCAGCGTGATGACGGGCTTACCGTCGATCAGCTTCCGGCCTTCCTCACTTTTCAGGAAGGCGGTCATCGGCAGGGCTGGGGATAGATACCAGACCTGATAGGTCAGGATCACCAGGTCGAAGGTTGTGTCGGCGGCGACTTCCAGAGCGCGTAAGGGCGGCGCGTCAAGCTGCACGCATTCAGGAAACGCGTCGAAAAACTCGACAATGGGCCACGGAAACGGAAAGGGTGTTTCCGGTGCCAGTGTTTCAACATGTACGTCGTGCCCGGCAGCTCGCAAGGGATCGACGATCCTGGCGGAAATGTCCGAAAGCTGTCCCGATTGGGAGTAATTGACGACGAGAACGCGTTTCAAGAGGCATCCACTGGGCTGGCGAACTCATCATTCTAGCAAATCAGTGTGTTGCCACGGAAATGGCGGGATATCCCATTTGAGAGTGC
Organism: Betaproteobacteria bacterium; assembly: GCA_016705475.1. Lineage (GTDB taxonomy): Bacteria > Pseudomonadota > Gammaproteobacteria > Burkholderiales > Rhodocyclaceae > Azonexus. The sequence goes on from JADIYD010000010.1 coordinate 336,567, forward strand.
GATATTTGGTCGAGACGCTTGGGCTTTTTGGCCCTTATCGGCTATGATTCTGCTTTCCCGCAGCCTGTCTTTCCATGACCAAATTTGTTTTCGTTACGGGTGGTGTCGTGTCCTCATTGGGCAAAGGCATCGCCGCCGCGTCGCTCGGGGCCATTCTGGAATCCCGCGGCATCAAAGTCACCCACCTCAAGCTTGACCCCTACATCAACGTCGACCCCGGCACGATGAGTCCTTTCCAGCACGGAGAGGTTTTCGTCACCGAGGACGGCGCCGAGACCGATCTCGATCTCGGGCATTACGAGCGCTTCACGAGCGCCAAAATGGGCAAGCGCAACAACTTCACGACGGGCCAGATTTACGACACGGTGCTCAAGAAAGAGCGTCGCGGCGAGTATCTCGGCAAGACCGTGCAGGTCATCCCGCACATCACCGACGAGATCAAGAACAAGATCAAGGCCGGTGCCGAAGGCGCCGATGTGGCTATCGTCGAAGTCGGCGGTACGGTCGGCGACATCGAGTCGCTGCCCTTCCTGGAAGCCATTCGCCAGATCGGTTTCGAGGAAGGCCGCAACAACGTCTGCTACATGCATCTGACGCTGCTGCCCTACATTCCGACTGCCGGCGAACTAAAAACCAAGCCGACCCAGCACTCCGTCAAGGAACTGCGCGAAATCGGTATTCAGCCGGACATCCTGCTCTGCCGTGCTGACCGTTCGATTCCGGTCGAAGAACGTCGCAAGATCGCCTTGTTCTGCAACGTGATGCCCGAAGCGGTTATCGAGTGTCTCGATGCCGATTCGATCTACAAGATCCCGGGCATGCTGCACGACCAGATGCTCGACGAAATTGTCTGCCACAAGCTCAATATCCTGGCCAAGGCCGCCGATCTGACGGTCTGGCGCAACCTGATCATTGCGCTGGAGCATCCGCAGCACGAAGTGACCGTGGCTTTCGTCGGCAAGTATGTCGATCTGACCGAGTCCTACAAGTCGCTGATCGAAGCGATCAAGCACGCCGGCATCCATACGCGCAGCCAGGTCAATATCGTTTATCTCGACTCGGAAGACATCGAAAAGAACGGTGTCGGCGTCTTGAAAGGCATCGATGCCATTCTGGTGCCGGGCGGCTTTGGTCGTCGTGGCACGGAGGGCAAGATTGCCGCCATTCGCTACGCCCGCGAAAACAAGGTGCCTTACCTTGGTATCTGTCTCGGCATGCAGCTCGCTGTCGTCGAATTCGCCCGCGATGTGGCCGGTATGGCCGAGGCGCACTCCACTGAGTTCGTTCAGGACACGCCTTATCCGGTCATCGGCCTGATTACCGAATGGCTCGATGCCTCTGGCAAGGTCGAAAAGCGCAGCGAAGACTCCGACATCGGCGGCACGATGCGCCTGGGTGGTCAGGTCTGCACGCTGGCCGAAGGGTCGCTGGCTCGTCAGATCTACGGTGCTCCGGAAATTACCGAGCGTCACCGCCATCGCTATGAAGTCAATAACACCCTCTTGGCGCAACTCGAAGCCAAGGGACTGGTCGTTGCCGGCCGTGCGCCGGGTACTGACCTCTGCGAAATGGTCGAATTGCCGGCTGACGTCCATCCGTGGTTTGTTGGTTGCCAGTTCCACCCTGAATTCACCTCCAACCCGCGTCAGGGCCATCCGCTCTTTACGTCGTTCGTAAAGGCTGCGCTGACCAATCAAAAGGTCAAGGCTAAATGAAGCTCTGCGGTTTCGAGGCTGGTCTTGACCAGCCTTTTTTCCTGATTGCCGGTCCGTGTACCGCCGAATCCGAGCAGCTCTGTCTCGATGTCGCCGGGCATATGAAGGAAGTCTGCGGTCGACTGGGCATTCCCTACATTTTCAAGGCCTCATACGACAAGGCCAACCGAAGTTCCGGCAAGTCGGTTCGCGGTCTGGGTCTTGAAGAAGGCCTGCGGATTTTCTCCGAAGTGCAACGTCAGATCGGCGTGCCGGTTTTGACCGATGTACATACCATCGAAGATATTCCGGCTGTCGCGAGCGTTGTCGATGTCCTGCAAACGCCGGCTTTCCTCTGTCGTCAGACCGATTTCATCCACGCTGTCGCGACCTGCGGCAAGCCGGTGAATATCAAGAAGGGCCAGTTCCTGGCGCCGGGCGACATGAAGAACGTCGTCGACAAGGCGCGCGAAGTGAATAACGGCGCCGACAACATCATGGTTTGCGAGCGTGGTGCCAGCTTCGGCTACAACAACCTGGTTTCCGACATGCGTAGCCTCGCCATCATGCGCGAAACGGGTTGCCCGGTCGTTTTCGATGCCACCCACTCGGTGCAGTTGCCAGGCGGGCAGGGTACGACCTCCGGTGGTCAGCGAGAATTCGTGCCGGTACTGGCGCGGGCCGCCGTGGCAGTCGGTATCTCCGGCCTGTTCATGGAAACCCATCCCTGCCCGGAAAAAGCCTGGTCGGATGGCCCGAACAGTTGGCCGCTGCAGCGCATGGAAAGCCTGCTGGCGACGCTGGTGGCGCTCGACAGGGCCGTAAAGTCGGCAGGTTTCGAGGAACTGAAGTAAGCAGCCTGTTAATTATTTAGTTTAAGTTTTTAATTTAACCTTCTGATAATAAGGAAGAAGTATGAGTTCAATCGTTGATGTTGTAGCCCGTGAAATTCTTGATTCCCGTGGTAATCCCACGGTCGAAGCCGATGTTCTGCTCGAGTCCGGCGTCATGGGCCGTGCTGCCGTTCCGTCCGGCGCCTCTACTGGTTCGCGCGAAGCTATCGAGCTGCGCGATGGCGACAAGGGTCGCTACCTTGGCAAGGGCGTGCTGCAGGCTGTCGAGAACATCAATACCGAGATTTCCGAAGCGATCATCGGCCTTGATGCTCAGGAACAGGCTTTCATCGATCAGACGATGATCGACCTCGACGGTACCGAAAACAAGTCGCGTCTGGGTGCCAACGCCATCCTGGCCGTGTCCATGGCTGTCGCCAAGGCTGCTGCCGAAGAATCCGGCCTGCCGCTCTACCGCTACTTCGGCGGAATGAGCCCGATGCAGATGCCGGTGCCGATGATGAACATCATCAACGGTGGCGAGCACGCCAACAACAGTCTGGATATCCAGGAATTCATGGTGATGCCGGTTGGCGCTGCCAATATCCGCGAAGCCATCCGCTGTGGTGCCGAAATCTTCCACGCGTTGAAGAAATTGCTCAACAAGGCTGGTCACTCCACCGCTGTCGGTGACGAAGGCGGTTTTGCCCCGAATCTCGGCAGCCATGCCGAAGCGCTGCAAATCATCATGCAGGCAATCGAGCTGGCCGGTTACGTGCCGGGCAAGGACGTCCTGCTGGCGCTGGATTGCGCCGCTTCCGAGTTCTACAAGGACGGCAAGTACAAGCTGGCTGGCGAAGGTCTGGAACTGACCTCGGCCCAGTTCGTTGATTACCTGGCCAACCTGGCTGACCAGTTCCCGATCGTCTCGATCGAAGACGGCATGTCCGAAGCCGATTGGGATGGCTGGAAGCTGCTCACAGATCGCCTTGGCAAGAACGTGCAAATCGTTGGTGACGACGTATTCGTGACCAACACCAAGATCTTCAAGGAAGGCATCAAGAAGGGCATCGGAAATTCGATTCTGATCAAGATCAACCAGATCGGGACCCTGTCCGAAACTTTTGCTGCTGTCGAAATGGCCAAGCGCGCCGGTTACACCGCCGTGATTTCGCATCGTTCCGGTGAAACCGAAGACAGCACCATCGCCGATATCGCAGTCGGCCTCAATGCCGGCCAGATCAAGACCGGTTCGCTGTCCCGTTCCGACCGTATCGCCAAGTACAACCAGCTCATCCGCATCGAGGAAGATCTGGGCGATACCGCTTCCTATCCGGGCCGCGAAACCTTCTACAACCTGCGCTAATCACGCATGCGCTGGCTGACGGTCGGCCTTCTCGCAGCCATCGGCCTGCTCCAGTACCCGCTGTGGGTGGGCAAGGGTGGCTGGCTGAAGGTCTGGGAATACGACCGTCAATTGCAGCAGCAGAAGGAAGTGACCAAGAAACTCGGAAATCAGGAACGCGGGCCTCGATGCCGAGGTCCGCGATCTGAAACAGGGTTATGATGCCATCGAAGAACGCGCCCGCTTCGAGCTGGGCATGGTCCGACAGGACGAAACCTTCGTGCAGATTCCGGAAAAAGTTCCGGGAAAATAAGCGAAATAAAGGTGTCGACCGCAGTAGTCACCCGCATTTGCCTCCGTTAGAATCGTTCTCAGCAGTGCCCCACGCAGAGCGCTCAAGGAGAACAACATGCTGCTCAAGGTTGGCGAAAAGGCTCCCTCATTTTCATTGCCGGATGCCGATATGGCGACTATCGATCTGGCAAAGTATCAGGGGCAAAAGCACATTGTTATTTTCTTCTATCCAAAGATGGAACCCCCTGCTGCACCAAGGAAGTCACAGATTTTTCGGATCACGAGGACGAATTTCTGCGTCAGGATTGTGTGCTGTTCGGTATCAGTCGTGACGACTGTATGAAACACGCGGAATTTCGCGACAAGGAAGGAATCGGCATCGAACTGCTTTCGGACATGGAAGGTGTCGTCTGCAAGCAGTATGGTGTCTGGCAGGCCAAAGAGGTGGATGGTCACAGGAAATTCGGCGTTTGCCGCTCCACCTTTATCATCGATCGTCGCGGTATCATTCGCCACGCGCTTTACAACGTCAATTACAAGGGCCACGCACTGGAAGTGCTGCGCCTCGTCAAGGAACTCAATTCATGAACACGCAGGTTGCCAAGAATTCCGTCATCACCCTCGATTACCACGTTACCGATCCCGATGGCGAAGTGGTCGATGAGGGCCGCGAGCCGCTGATTTACCTGCATGGCGGTTACGACGATATTTTCCCGCTGATCGAGGAGGCCCTTCAGGGCAAGAAGGTCGGCGAGTCGGTCAAGGTCAAGCTGCAGCCGGACGAGGCGTTTGGTGAATACGATGCCGAGATGGTTCAGATTGAGCCGCGCAAGGACTTCCCGAAGGAACTCGAGGTGGGCATGCAGTTCGAGGGTGGTCCGGAAGAAGGCGGCGAAGATGACTTCGTTATCTATCGCGTTACTGAAATTGCCGACGACAAGGTTGTTCTCGATGGCAATCACCCGCTGGCTGGCATGGCCCTGATTTTTACCTGCACGGTCACGGCGATTCGCCCGGCCAGCGCAGAAGAAATCGAGCACGGCCATGTGCATGGTGGCGATGAGGACGAGGACGGCTGCCACTGATCGGCGGCTTCTTCGCGCCAAGAAAATGCCCGCTTCGGCGGGCATTTTCATGGCTTTTGGGCGGCCAGGGATGGGTTTCGAAACGGAACAGAGTGGGGATTCGGTATCAACGATGCCGCGCGTCCAGCCCATGATCGGGTAGCCGTGGGTTTCAACGCGCGTGAAATTGTTCAGCGTTCGGCCTTGCTTGTCGCGGAGCGGATGATCCACGCGGCTGATGTGCGAGTCGCCATGCACGACGACGACCTGCCCGGTGAATTGCGAGGCTTCATGGCGAAGCAACTCGAGAAATTCCTGATATCCCGGATGGGGAAGGCCTTGGCTAAAGTGGGTGAAACCGGGGTTTGCCTGAAACAGGAAAACAATGCCGGCGAGTTTTTCGCGACGGGCAAGTGCGAAATTTTCCTTCAGCCAGGCAAGGACGACCGGGTTGCGGTTGAGAAACTCTTCCGTTGGCTGGCTGGTCATGCCCCAATTGTTGTTGCCGCCCGGCAGATTTATCGTTACGAACAGGACCGGGCCAATCCGGAAGCGGGAATGCTCAGGATAATTGCCCCTTTGGCGCTCCAGCGTCAGTTTTTTCTGGCCAAGCGACAGGTCGTTGCTCCAGAACAGGCTGCGCAATTTATTGAGACGCTCGACCGGCACGTAGCTGCCGTTCGAGACGCGATCACAGTCGGCCCATTCGTTGTCACCGGGTACATAGACGAAAGGTACGCGGGACGCGTTGAAGAGGCGGTGACGATCGTCGAAAAGGCTGTCGTCGCAGCGATCCTTGCCTGACTTGATGTCGCCGATATGGGCGACGAATTCGACCTGATTGTCGGCGATGACCTCAAGCATTTTCGGCAGTTCGGCCCGTTCGTAGTCGGAGTACGGCGTGTCTCCGATGAGCGCAAAACGCCAGACCTCGGCGTGGGGCTGCGTCATGGCGCCGATCAGAAGCAGCGCCCATGTCAGTTTTGGCCAAAATTTCCGGTCGACCGTGGGAGTCGGCCCTTTGCCACTCAACGGAGCATTCCTTTCAGCGCATAGAGCGCATCGAGGGCTTCGCGGGGGTGAGCGCATCCGGGTCGATGCTCGCGAGTTGGCCGAGGACGGGATGGGGTTCGGGCTCGACCGTCTCCGCTGCGCTCTGGGCGAAGAGGTCCGGTTGCAGGGGTCGACCAGGCGCGCTGTTCGAATTCCCGGAGCTGCTTGCGGGCGGCGCGAACGACGGCGATCGGGATGCCGGCCAGTGCGGCGACCTGGATGCCGTAACTCTGGTTTGCCGGGCCTTCCTCGACGGCGTGCAGGAAGACGATGCGATGCGCGTAAGCTCGACGGCCCCGAGATGGACGTTGGCCAGCTCGGTATATTCGTGCGACAGCCGGGTCATCTCGAAATAGTGCGTGGCGAACAGCGTCAGGCAGCGGTTCTTGTCGATCAGGTGGCGCAGGATGGCGAAGGCCAGCGCCATGCCGTCGAACGTCGAGGTGCCGCGGCCGATTTCGTCCATCAGCACGAGGCTCTGCGCAGTCGCGTGATGCAGGATGGCGGCGGCTTCGGTCATTTCGACCATGAAGGTTGAACGGCCGGAGGCGAGGTCGTCGGAGGCGCCGATGCGGGTGAATATGCGGTCGAGCGGGCCGAGCACGCAGCGGTCGGCCGGCACGTAGCAGCCAATGTGGGCGAGCAGGGCGATCAGCGCCACCTGCCGCATGTAGGTCGATTTGCCGCCCATGTTCGGGCCGGTGATGAGCAGCAGGCGGCGGCTTTCGGCCAGCAGGCAGTCGTTGGCGATGAAGGTTTCGGCATTGTTGGCCAGTTCGCCCTCGACCACCGGATGGCGGCCGCCTTCCACGGTCAACCCGATTTCCGGGCCAAATTCAGGCTTGCACCAGTTTCGCTTGAGCGCGGTTTCGGCGAAGCCGGCCAGCAGGTCTAGGTGGGCGACGGCACGGGCGATGGTTTGCAGCGTCGGAATAACTGGCTGCAGTTCGTCGAGAATGGCCTCGTACAGCAGTTTTCGCGGGCCAGCGCGCGGTCCTGCGCCGACAGCGCCTTGTCCTCGAAGGCTTTCAGTTCTGGCGTGATGTAGCGTTCCGCGTTTTTGAGCGTTTGCCGGCGACGGTAGTCCTCCGGAATTTTGTCGACATGGGGTGCGTGACCTCGATGTAGAAGCCATGCACCTTGTTGATTCGACCTTGAGGCTGGAGATGCCGGTGCGCTCGCGCTCGCGGACTTCCATGTCGACGAGGTAGGCGCCGCAGTTGTCGTTGAGCGAGCGGTATTCATCGAGGTCGGCATCGAAGCCGGGGCAATGACGCCGCCGTCGCGGATTTGGGCGGAAGGTTCGGCACCGATGGAACGGATGAGCAGGTCGAGCGTGGCGTGTGGCGTGCCAAGATCGGAAAGTTGGGTGACCAGCGGCGACGGCCGCCGCCAGCGGGCGCGCAGGTTCTCGCCGGGCCAGCGATTCGCGCAGGCTGGCCAGGTCGCGCGGCCGGGCGTTGCGCAGCGCAATGCGGCCGGCGATGCGCTCGATGTCAGCAATGCCGCGCAGGCCGCGGCGGGTTTCACCAGCAATGCGGCCATAGTCGTCGAGCAGGAATCCGACGCTGGCGCCATGGCGCGCGGCCGGAATATCGCGCTCGCGCAACGGGTGGTGCAGCGAATGACGCAGCAGGCGGGAGCCCATGCTCGTCACGCAGTTGTCGAGCAGCGAAAACAGCGTCGGCGAAGGCCGGCCGCGCAGCGTTTCGGTCAATTCAAGATTGCGCCGCGTGGCGAGGTCGAGGCCGAGGTAGGCACCTCGATTTCCACGGTCAACCCACGTAAATGGGTTAATTTGCCAGCCTGCGTTGCCTGCGCGTATTGGAGCAGGGCGCCGGCGGCGGCGATCGCCGGCTTCAATCCTTCCGCACCGAAACCGGCCAGCGAGGCGACTTCAAATTGCTCGCAAAGCAGGCGGCGAGCCGAGTCGAATTCGAAATACCAGTCCGGTTGGCGGGTGCTGGCGACGTCGAGGCCGAAATTGGGCGTCCAGCTTTCCGGGTAGAGGATTTCAGCCGGGCGGATGCGCTCCAGCGTCGCCGAAATCTGCTCGGCCGGTACTTCGAGCAGCACAAATTCGCCGCTGGCCAGGGTTGAGCCGCGCCAGGCCGGCGGTGTTGCGGATGGTGGTTACAGCCAGCAGCCAGATGTCCGCTTGTCGTCGATCAGCGCCGCGTCGGTCAGCGTGCCGGGCGTGACGATACGCGCCACGGCGCGCTCAACCGACCCTTGCTGGTCGCCGGATCGCCGATCTGCTCGCAGATCACCGCCGATTCGCCGAGCTTGACCAGGCGGGCGAGGTAGGGCTCCAGCGAATGGAAGGGAATGCCGCATATCTTGATCGGCACGCCGGCCGACTGGCCGCGCGTGGTCAGCGTGATGTCGAGCAGGCGCGCTGCCTTTTCTGCATCCTCGCGAAAAAGCTCATAGAAATCACCCATCCGGTAAAACAGCAGCGTATTCGATGGCTGGCCTTGAGCGCCATATACTGGCGCATCATCGGCGTGTGTTTTGAAAGGTCGGGCGCGGCGTCTTTAACCATGAGCTTGTCGTTTATTGTTATTCGTCAGCGGGTGAAAATTATTGGCGGATTTCGCGGATATTTTCCGGTCGACCGTAGCAATCGCCGCTGCTGCGGAAGGGATTGATGTCGAGGCCACCGCGCCGGGTATAGCGGGCGTGGACGGCGAGCGCCCCGGTGCGCAATGCTTCTGGATGTCGGTGAATATCCGCTCGACACACTGCTCGTGAAATTCGTTGTGATTGCGGAAGGAAACGATGTAACGCAGCAGCCCGGCCCGGTCGATGGGGCGGCCACGGTAGCGGATAACAACCATCGCCCAGTCGGGCTGGCCGGTGACCAGGCAGTTCGATTTGAGCAGGTGGGAATACAGCGTTTCCTCGACGGCTTCGCCGGCCATCGTGGTCAGCAGTTCGGGGGCTGGCTGATAGCGGTCGCATGCAATGTCGAGATCGTCGAGCAGAATTCCCTGGGTACCCGATCACTGCTTGCGGGCGGTCGCCGAGTGGTTCGAGCGCGACGCTGAGCGGCTTGCCGGCGGCGGCCGAGAGGTCGCGTTCAAGCGTCTTCGAGACGGTTTCAAGATCAGCGAAAGTGCTCTGGTTGAACGAATTCAGGTAAAGCTTGAAGGACTTCGATTCAATCAGGTTCGGGCTGTCAGCCGGTACGCGAAAGGTGCCGACGGCAACGACAGGTTTGCCCTTTGGGTTGAGCCCACGACAATTCATAGGCATTCCACAAACCTCGCCGACAAGGGCAAGGCGTTGTTGGCAATGCCGAGCTCGCTGCGTTTGAGCTGGCGCGGAATGGGGTAGAGCAACTCGGGCGCGTAGTGGCTCTGGTATTCGGTGGCCTTGCCCAATGGCGAGGCGTTGCTCGGGTCGGCGGCGTTGATCGACGAATTCATGGGAGCTGATTTTACCGCAAGGCCTCAAGGCATCTACAGTTCGATCAAATGCGGGCCGCCGGCGGCGAGCACCGCGCGCAGCACTCTTCTGAACTCAGCAATCGAGTCAGCGTGGGCAAAACCAAGGCCAAAAGTCAGGCAGCATGCTCGAAACTGATCTGTTGCGGAGTACGCCAGCCACGCTCGAACTCGGGCAGCGCGCATTGTGGCAGGTGATCGAAAATACCGCCCCCGGCGTTGTTGACCGTGACGATCACGGCATTTCGACCTTGGGCCAGGGCAAGGCCGCCAAGGTCATGCTGGCAGGTCAGATCACCGAGCAATGCAACGACATTGCCATGAACCGCAGCAATTCCATGGCAAATCGAAATGTTCCCGTCGATGCCGCTGGCGCCCCGGTTGCCGCATAAAAGTGAATGGTTTTTCGCCGTGCCCGATTAGGCTTGTCAAGCCGGCGAATGGCCAGCGAGTTGCCGACAAACAGGGGCGTGGCATCAGCGACTTTTTCGAGAATGGCAGCAATCTGACCCGCGTCCGCCTTTCTCTGCGGCAATAAGCCCTGCTGGACCAAAAATTCGTCGCCAGCCACCAGTGGCTGCTAGAGGCGATTCTGCGTGCAAGGCGGCACAGAAAACGGCTGATTCGGCGCGGAACAGATGGGTCAGCCGATGGGCGGGATCACGCCAGCGTGGCCATGGCTCGACCACGGCGTGGGTCCGCTGGATTTCGCTCACATAGTTTTGCAGGTTGCGGGTGACCGCGAAGGCACCGAGGGCGCAGACCCACCCCGGCTGGGTTAAGCCCGTCAGCGAACGCCTGATTGCTCAGCCAGTGGCTGTAACGAACACACAGATGAGAGCGACCGCGATCGCCGTAGCGCAGGCCGGACAGCGGCTCTGCAAGAATCGGGACATTGAGCCGTTGAGCTTAGGGCGGCAATGGCATTCGGTTGTTTTCACGATATGCCGACATTTCAACGCAGACAACAACGCCGGGACGTCCGCTGATCCGGTTGGCGATGTCGCGTATGTCCTCTTGGGCCGGCTTTAGCACCGGGCAGGCAACGCGGATGGGATTCCGGTATTTCTGCTTCAGCGGTATCCGCCAGCGAAGCAGCGGTTCGCGGAAGGGCTGGTTGATGTGGACGGGACCAAGAAAGAGCCAGGTCGCCTGCTCACAGACGCGGGCAGCGAGGCGGTGCAGGTAGTCAGGATCAAAGTCCTCATGCGGCGTGCCAAGCGCGTGACTGGCACGGACGTGAGCGGAAAGCCCGATCTGGTCGACGGTCTGATTGGCGCCACAGCCCAGCACCCAGCGGACGATCGGCTGAGAGCAGAATCACCGGAATGCCTGACTGGCTGGCCTCGATGACCGCCGGTAGCCAGTTGGCGGGCGTCCCTGAGGGGGTGAGGAGCAATATGGGCCGCCGGCTGGCCTGGCGATGCCAACCGCTAAAAACGCCGCACTTCGCTCGTTCCGACCGCAAGATGACAACGCACCCGTGGCTGGCGCAGAGCATGGCCAGAGCTAACGGTGTCGAGCGTGAGCCGGGAAATGATTCGCATTGCTTGAACCGGCTGCGACAAAACCGGCAAGCATGGTTTCGCGACCAGCAAAAGTTGAGGGTACCGGTATCGGTCATCGTTTCGTTACACGGCTTTAAACGTCGAATTGTAGTCGCCGGTCCTGTGCAGCCAAGTGGGCCGTGCTATTATTCGCCGCCTCGTCGGCTGCCTCCGCCAACTTCGGGGGCCAAACGACGGAGCGGTAGTTCAGTTGGTTTGAATACCGGCCTGTCACGCCGAGGTCGCGGGGTTCGAGTCCCGTCCACTGCTGCCAGTTATTTTCAAGCCCGGAAAGCCATCGCTTTTCGGGCTTTTTGTTTTTGGCGACGCTTCCTAGGACTCTCTGAAAAAAACCTGTCGACCGTAACGGTGTTGATGCGTTGTGTAGAACCCCACGACAGGAACGGAAAACGAACGATGAACATAAGCCTCACTGAATCTGGTTCGCGCGAAGAAGCCGAAAGCGACGCGACGCCAGATTTTTCTGCCGCGAGATGGATCGCGTCGTGCCGTGGGGTCGGCTGTGCGCGCTGATCGAACCGCACTACCCGAAACTTGGCGCCAAGGTGGCCGGCCGCCATGCCGCTGCAGATGATGCTGCGCATCCCCTTCATGCAGAAATGGTATGCGCTGACCGATCCCGGCATGGAAGAAGCGCTGCACGACAGCGCAGGCGATGCGGGCGGTTCCGCATCGATGCGGGCGATGACCGCATACCCGACGAGACCACCATCCTCAACTTCCGCCATCTGCTGGAGCGACACGGGCTGACCGAGGCGATCTTCGCCGTGAGGTCAACGCCCTGCTAACCGAGCAAGGCCTGCTGCTTCGCCAGGGCACGCTGGTCGATGCGACAATCATTGATGCGCCGTCCTCGACGAAGAACAAGGCGGGCGCGCGCGACCCCGAGATGTCGTCGACGAAGAAGGGCAACGACTGGTATTTCGGCATGAAGGCCCACATTGGGGTGGATGCCGATAGCGGGCTGGTGCATACGGTAATTCGGGTACGACAGCCAAGGTAGCCGACATGGCGATGTTCGAAGCCTGCCTGCATGGCGAGGAAGAACGGGCCGGCGCCTACGGGGGCTACGATCACCCGAGGCTGGGCGCGAGCACCTGGCAGATCGCGGCGTTGAAGACTGGATCGCCGTGAAGCAGTTAGCCTGGTCATCCGCTTCTCTGAGTGGCTGGCGCATCTCAATCACGCGATTGCCTGCATGCGTGCCTCCGCGTCGAGCATCCGTTCCAGTGTACTCAAGCGCCAGTTCGGCTATACGAAAGTACGTTACCGGGGCATTGCCAAAAACGCGGAGGCAACTCAATACGTTTCCTGCGTTCTCGAATCTGTGGATGGCGAGACGAGCGTTGATGGCAGAGCGTGCGCCCATGATCGGCAAAATACCCCGCAAAGGGGATGAAAAGCCTCTTGTGGCATGGGTTCGCGGAATCGATTCGAGAATTTCCCATCAGTTTCAACTTCAGCTCGCCATGCGGCGTCATGGCGTCGTGCGAAATACAGGGTTGTTCAGATGATCCCTAGGGGATTCTCTGAAACCTGTCGACGTAACGCGATCATGATGCGTTATGGCGAACTCCCACGACAGGAACGGAATGAAGGATGAAACAGCTAAGCCTCACTGAATCGGGTTTCGTGAAGAAGCCGAAAGCGACGCGACGCCAGATTTTCTTCTGGCCGAGATGGATCGCGTCGGGCCGTGGCCTGGGTTGTGCGCGCTTTCGATCGAACCGCACTATCCGAAACTTGGTGTCGGGGCGGCCGGCCGCCCGGGTTGCTCCAGATGATGCTGCGCATCCACTTCTCCATGCAGCAATGGTTTGCCCTCTCCGATCCTGGCATGGAAGAAGCGCTGCACGACATGCCGGTGATGCGCGTTTTCCGCATCGATGCCGGCGAGGATGCAATCCCCGATGGGACGACCATCCTCAACTTCCGCCATCTGCTGGAAGCGAAGGACTTGCCGAGGTGATCTTCGGTGAGGTCAATGCGCTGCTAACCGAGCAGGGCCTGTTATTACCGCCAGGCACGCTGCTGGTCGATGCGACGCTGATTGCCGCACCAGTTCACAAAGAACGCCGACGGCAAGCGTGATCCGAAATGACGCAAACGCAGTCGGTAACGTCTGGCATTCCGGCATGAAGGCAATACATTGGGCGTCGATGCCGATAGCGGACAGTGGCATACGGTACTGGCACGACAGCCAAGGTAGCCGACATGGCGATGTTCGAAGCCTGCCTGCATGGCGAGGAAGAACGGGCCGGCGCCGATCGGGGCCAGCGACTACCCGAGGCCGCGCGAGCACTCCGGCAGATCGCGGCGTTGAAGACTGGATCGCCGCGAAGAAGAAGCCCGCCCATCTGTTCCGGAGTGGCTGGCGCATTTCAATCACGCGATTGCCTGCATGCGTGCCCGCGTCGAGCATCCGTTCCAGGTACTCAAGCGCCAGTTCGGTTATACGAAAGTACGTTACCGGGGCATTGCTAAAAACGCGGCGCAACTCAATACGCTCTTTGCGCTTCCGAATCCGTGGATGGCGAGATGAGCGTTGATGGTGAGGTGCGCCCATGATCGGCAAAATACGCCGCAAAGGGGGATGAAAAGCCTCTTGTGGCATGGGTTCGCGGAATCGATTCGAGAATTTCTCCATCAGTTTCAATCTCAGCTCGCCATGCGCGTCATGGCGTCGTGCGAAACACAGGGTTGTTCAGATGATCCTCAGGGGTAACACCCGGTTCCTGATTTTTCCTGTAGGCATAAGCTTCCACCGAATAATACAAATAAGCCAAGGTATTCGGTAATGTCAGAGAGTCGTGGTAACGGGAAGGCAAATGATTTCTGCAGTCTGGAGTACTTGCTGGTCAATCTCGGTCGAAACCAGGCGGCTGCAGATCGCCCTCATTCACATTTTCATCGAAAATCCTCGCCTCGCGTTATGCCAACGTTTGGAAAATGCAGCCAATCAAGGCGATCTGCCGGCGCTGAGAGACGTAGCCGCATGACATCCGCAGCAGTTGTGTCCTTTTTCGAATCCCGCTGCCTGGATCAGGCGCGTGACATCGAACAACTGGTGCGCCAACATCTTCTCGAATCACGAATGGGCGCTTCTTGCTCCCGATTGGGCAACAATGTCAGCACCGCTGATCCTTTGCCTTCAGTGCATGTCGGCCGAATTAAACGGTTTTTGACAGAAAGGGTAGCTGAGTAGCCGCCTTTTTTTCGTCTCAGCAGACTATTCCTGTGTTCCAGTGCGAATCTGGTCAGTCCCGGTGACATCGCGGACGCCAATTTTTCCATGAGGCGGCCGCGGTGAAATTCGGGACGGTTTTGGGGCTTATGCCCAACCCGCGGCAATTTTTGGTGGTTCTTGCCTGAGGCCAGATGTCGGAGAATTTCGGTTTGTCAAATGGTCATTCGTGCGCTGCGGGCCCGAGTCGCGCTCCTTCTGTCTCGAGCGCAGCGTCATTGCCTCGATTTTCGGCGACAGGAAGCCGCCACCTTCAAGCGTTGTAGCAAGAGCCTGACATGTTCCTCGAGCACGAAGTCTTTCAGCAGATAGCCGTTGACGCCCGCAGCAAGAGCCTGCTCTGACAATTTCCTGACGGTCGATACCGGATAGCACCAGAATTGGGGTGTCCAGGTCAAATTGGCGAATGGTGCGCGACCTCTATGCCAGATGGTCCGGGCATGGCGATGCCGGGCAGAACGACATCGGGCTGCGGTCCGTGAATGGCTGCAATGGTTTCCGTGGCTGTCGGCGCATTCCCGCTCGACCCGGTATCCGGGCAGAGTATCAATGATGGCGCGGATGCCGGCACGGATCAGTAGCTGATCATCGGCAAGCACAACTCCCATTGTCTTCATGGTCACCACAAGGATATGCCAATACGCCGCCACAAGAAAACGACATAGTCATTCGTGACTAGGACGTACGATGAACGGAAAGATGCTGCAGAAGCCGGGTGGTTTTAGTGCAAGCGTTCCTTCATGGCGCGCTGGGCTTCCCGCTTTGAACCCTTGTCTGTGCTCGTCAGCACGTTTGTCGCTGCTTCTGCTCTTGGCCAGACCGATTTCCAGCTTGATGCGGCCACGCACGAAATGCAGGTCGATGGGCACGTGAGCGCATAACCGGCGCGTTTTTACCTGCTGATCAGCTTGCCGATTTCTGCTGGCGTGCAACAGCAATTCTCGGGTGCGGATCGGGTCGCGCTGACTGTGTGCGGAGGCGGTCGCTGAAGTGACTGATGTGCATTCCGATCAGGTAAATCTCGCCACTCTTGATGATGACGTAGGATTCTTGATGTTCATGCGGCCTGCACGAATGGCCTGACCTCCCAGCCTTCGAGGGCAATCCCTGCTTCTGTACTTTTCTTCGACAAATAGTCGTGAAAGGCTTTTTATTGACCGTAATGCTCATGCTACCGGCTGTTCCTTTAAAATCGCGATTCTACAGGAAACAGGAATCCCGCCGCTGCATGGCTCTCGTTGAAAAGACCGTCTTGATTGGAGCAATCCGCCGAACGCATGTTCGAACTGGCGGATCGCTGTGAGGATTACCTCGTTTTTCTGCCCTGGTGCAGTCGAAGGTTTCGAGGTCAGGTTTCGCGACGCAGCGAAAACTGGCGGCCACACTGCACATCAACTACCATTCGGTGAAATCCCTGCTTTATTGACGGAAAACGACAAGGAATTTCCGAGGTTGATGAAATTCGGCTGGTTGATGGGCCATTTCGCCGGCTGGAGGGCCCATGGCACTTCGCTAAGGTGCTGGCGAGAATGCCCGCAAGATCGAATTCCAGTTGCACTACGAGTTTTCCAGCAAATTGTTCGAGACAGTGATCGGCCCCATGTTCAGTCACATTGCCAACACGCTTGTGGACGCCTTCGCGCGCCGTGCCGCGCAGGTTCATGGAGTCAGCCATGGCTGAAGCGTGAAGTGTCGAAGTTTGTTATGCCTCGCCGGGCAGCAGGAGATTGTCCGTCTCAAACTGGACGAAGGAGCGAAGCTGGAGCAGGCACTGGACGCATCGGCTCGCTCGAGCAACACCCGGAAATCGACCTGAAGAAGAACAAGCCCGGTATCAAGAATGCTTTCCAAGCCGGATTCCGTCTTGCGAAACTGGATCGCGTCGAGATTTACCGACCGCCGATTGCCGATCCGAAAGAGGTTCGGAAGCAGCGTGCCGCTGAGTGCAAAGTGATGAAAGAAGGCGACGGTGATGCCGACGTCGAGGGCTGACGCAACCGCCCGTTTACCGGTGATTCGGGGCCAGTGAACTTCTGGCGGGCGCGTTCTATTTCCAGGGCTCGCGTGGCGGCGTCAATGAAGTTGCGCTCGCCTTTGTCATCATATAAGAGACGACCGGTTGATTTGACCGTGCGCGTACCAGATTGTGCCGGGAGCGGTCACAACTCCCCACAATTGTCTTCAAGTGGCTTGCCTTCAGCCTGCTTGTCCGCCTTCTTCGATTCCCTGCTGGCGCTGCTTGAAGCTCAAGATCCTTTTCCGCAATGTTCTTTGGCGCGTCGAAGACTTTGGGAGTCGGCTGTTGTTTCCGGGACCGCTTCGAAACCGACGTGGGTTTGACGCCATCGATGGATCGTCGTCCTTGGGTGTTGACGGCTGTAGGAATGTCAGAAACCACGGTCTGGCCGTTGCCGTCCTTCCATTGATAGGTTTCGCCTGGGCTGATGGCAATGCCTTGGTCGACGGGAAATAAGGGCAAAATGAAGCAGGCTTTCGAGGTCATCAGGTTTTGGCTTTTCTGTATAGTACGATTTTGTGACCTTGGATTAAAGCTAAAGGCCACGCGACTGCTGCAAAAGTATTGACTTTCGACGTGACGTTCTGCTCGTCCCCGCACACTCCCCAGATTCTTCCTCGCGATGTTCGCTGGCTATCCGGCTGACCCGCGAATATCACACCTGAACCTGCCGCTACTCCTCCGTTGCCATGGATACCGCGTGACGGAAGGGCCGCCTTGCGATCGCAATGGCGCAGTAGGGGGTGGTATCGGCATCATCCACAAGAACCTGTCTTCCAAGGCCCAGGCGGCCGAAGTGGCCAGGTCAAGCGTTTCTGGAGTCCGGCATTCTGAAGATCCGATTACTGTTCTGCTGACCATGACGGTACGCGACGTGGACCGAGATTACCCGTCCGCACAAGATTTCCGGTCTGCCGGTGACTGACCGTGCCGGCAAGGCGGGGGGTATCGTTACCTAACCGCTGACCTGCGTTTCGAAACTAATCT
Organism: Betaproteobacteria bacterium; assembly: GCA_016705475.1. Taxonomy (GTDB): domain Bacteria; phylum Pseudomonadota; class Gammaproteobacteria; order Burkholderiales; family Rhodocyclaceae; genus Azonexus. The sequence goes on from JADIYD010000010.1 coordinate 354,115, forward strand.
CGATCAGCCGGTCAGACGGCCATTGTGACGCCGTGCAAGCGCCTCGTCACGGTCCAGGAAGGCGCCAGCGCGACGATGGGACGGAGTCGATCCGCAGCAGCCGGGTCGGAACGCGTGCGGGTTATTGACGATGAATGGCGCATGGGTGGTCTGATTTCACGGTCGTAGCGATATTCTGAAGTCCACCGAACATGGGCTCGCCAACGGGACTCCTGACGGCCGCGGCCGGGTGCTGGCGCGGCTGTTGGTGCCGGCGACGGTACCGAGGAAGCGTCGAACTGCTGGCTGAGGCTGGCGACGTGATCGTGGTCGACGCCGCCCGGCCGCATGGTCTATTCGTAGGGCGTGCTCGACCGCGTTCAGTGGGTCAAGAAGAACTATCCGCAGATCGAAGGGATCGGCGGCAACGATCGACACGGGTCGATGCCGCACCGGCGATCGTTGATATGGGTGCCGATTGCGTCGAGGTCGGCATCGGTCCCGGCTCCATTTGTACGACAGCCATCGTCGTTTCCGGTGTCGGCGTGTTGCAATCACCGCCATTCAGAATGTGTCCGATTCGCGCATGGAAGTCTCCGGTGTGCTGATGACCGCCGATTTGGCGGCATGCGAAGAGCCTTATTCCGGCGATATCGCCGAGGCGATTAGCCGCCGGTGCGTGATACAGTCATGCTTGCAGGTCGGTTCGCCGGTACCGTAGAGGCGCCGGGCGAGGTCGAACTGTTCCAGGGCGTTCCGACAAACTTATCGCGGCATGGGGTTCGCTGGGCGTTGTGCAGGCTGGTTCTTCGGATCGCCATTTGGTGGAAACGACGTCCAACGTCGATGAATTCGCGTCTGGCGTTGAAGGTATCGAAGGTCGCGTCCCCACAGCGGACCCGGTGCCGGCCGTGATTGACCAGTTGATGGGCGGTCTGCGCTCGCCGATGGGTTACCTTGGCAGCCCGACGATCGAGCACATGGGCGACAACGCCCGTTTTGTCGAAATCACCTGGCCGGTATCCGCGAATCTTTCACGTCCACGACGTAGATCACCAAAGAAGCACCGAACTACCACCTCGACCGATCTTTCCAGAGTTCGAGAAGCGGCTCCGGAGCCGCCCTTCCTGCAAGTTTTGATAACGGCTCACCAGAAAATCCTCATCCTCGATTTCGGTTCTCAGGTTACCCAGCTGATCGTCCGCCGCGTGCGCGCGAAGCCAAGGTGTCCTTGCGAAATCATCCGTACGACGTTTCGACGAATCTATTCGAATACGGGGCGCAGGGCATCATCCCGTCCGGCGGCCCGAGTCCGGTGACCGAAGGCGATACGCCGCGCGCGCCGGAAAGGCGATTTTTTAAATGGGTGTTCCGTCCGATGGGGATCGGCGACGGCACGCAGGACCGTGGCGCAGCAACCGGTGGCAAGGTGATGACGGCCGAAGCCTCAGGTAAGGCCCGTGAATTCGGTTATTCCGAAGTGCGCGCCCACGGGCCTACGGCACCGCTCAACGACATTGCCGGGCGACTTCTACTATCCCGAAAGCCACGGTATGTTCAAGGTCTGATGAGTCACGGAGATTCCAGTCATGGAGATGTCGGCCGGGTTTGTCAAGAATGGTTTCAACCCCCTCCCGCCCGATTGACCCGCGATGGCCGACGAGAGCCGCAAGCTCTACGTCGTCCAGTTCTACCCGGAAGCGACCTACGTTGGTGCAGCAAGGACGCGCCACTCGAGCCTTTGTGCACGGTATCTCCGGGCTGCGGCGCCGACTGGGTCATGGGCGACCACATTTCTGATGCCGTCGACGCCATCCCGCGCCTGTTGGTGATGACAGATGTGGTCTCGGCCTCTCCGGTGGCGATGCTTCGAGCGTCGTGCCGCGGCGCTCATCCACAAGGCGATCGGCAACCAGTCGACCCTGCGTCTTCGTCGATCCCGGCCCGTTGCGGCTGGAACGAAGGCGACATGGTCATGGAGACGCCCGCCCGTAACCTGGGCGTCATAGTTATCCGCGTCGACGCGGTCGACGACCTCAGGGTAAGCGTTGGTTGGAGTTCCGACCCGGAGCGAAGCGATGATCATCGGCGGGCGAGTTTGTCGAGTTCTTCCAGTCCGAATCGAAAGATTGATTGCTGCTAAGTGGCAGGCCGTAGGTAACATCAACCCTGATGATCGAGTCGGCTGGCAAGGGCATGTAGTGGCGCGCCGACGACCGACCAAGAGCCACCATAACGTCGGCGGCCTGCCGGAAGAGTACATGCATCGACTGTTCTGAGCTGCCGCGCGTGCCGTTCAAGGACGAAGTCCGCGAACTCGGCGTCGCGTAATCTCGGTCTGCCGCGCGAGATGGTTCTCGTCACCCGTTCCCCGGACGGGTCTGGTGCGTATTCTGGCGAGGTGACGCTGAATTGGCCCATTCTGTTGCAACGCGCTGATGCCATTCTTCATATGATGAACTGCGTTCTCGACGCAAGCTACCGAGCGCGATGACGCTTCTTGGTGCCTGCACCGTCGCTGATGTCGGCAAGAGCTGGTAACGACCTGATCAGCCAAGCTTTCGCCGTCTCTCCTGTTGGTCAAAGGTTGTTACGAGGATGGGTGATGGTCGTACTTACGGAAAACGTGGTGGCCTTGCGAGCCGCGCTGACCAGCGATTTCATGCCGCCCATTGAGCGCTGACCTGCCGCATGAACTGCTTCGCCGGGTCTCGAACCGGATCATCAACGAAGTGCGCGGCCTGAATCGTGTGGTCTATGACGACGCTTCAGCAAGCCGCCGGCGACGATCGAGTGGGAATGATTCGATAGCGTTTTGAACACCGTCCTCCATAGCGGTTCATTTTCTGACTAAAGACCTTCTCTAAACAAGGGCCTTTCTTTTATATCGTCTCATGTAGTATCTAGACATCCCATCATTTTGGTCGGTAGATGTGGTTGTAGAATTATTGGTGTATAGAACGAAAAAACCGTCTACCGTTCATTGATGTCTGACGTTAGACGTGAGTAATGGCAGAACGCAATGGCACCGACTGATGCTGAAGCTCAAGAACCTCATGCTCGTCAAGAAAAGATCCATAAGGTTGCAGATCGTGACGGCATGTATGTGGTGGTGTGGGCCAAAGGGGGTCATCGCGGGGGTCGTTATGACTACTGTTTAGCCAGTCGGCGCGAAACTCTTTACCCTGGGCCAGTACGACGAGTTTCGTCAGCCGGCCCTGGCCGTGATCCCGAGACCATCAAGTACGGGGATCCACTCGCTGGCCGACGCCCGCGAACTGATGCGGGCCAAGAATGCTAGTCAGCCTGGGTGAGTCACCGGTACGTGATAAGGCTGATCGGTAAAAGGGGCTTCGGGAATCGGGAACTTTTCAGACCTTTGCCGAAATCTGGTTGCGCGACGCCGGTTTGGCAGATAGTACAGCAGCGATGCGTAAGATTATCCTTGATCGCGACGTGCTGGGTTTGCCAGGCAAAACGCAAGCTGAAGAAATTACGCCGGGTCACTGCTACTCTGTGCGAGAAGATCAAAAGAACGTGGGGCGCTGGCCACGGCGGTATACGCCCGCGAAATCATCCAGCAAGTTCACCGTCACGCCATGTCCTGCGGCCTCAAGATTGAAAACTCCAGCCGAGAGTGTCAAGGCTTCAGCCATTGCTATATCTAAGCTGCGTGAGCGGGCTTTGACGCCGGGGGAGATACAGACGTTTTTTTTCGTACCGATACCGTCGGGACTTCTTGCCCACACTTAAACTCGGCATCAAGTTGGTCCTGCTAACCATGTGTCGCGTAAGGAATTGTTGCAGGCGACCTGGGAAGGAAGTTGGATTTCGAGGCAGCCATCTGACGGGTTCCGGCCGAGCGCATGAAGGTTTGTCGGCCGCACGTCGTCTATTTGAGCCAACAAGCCCTTGATTTGCTCGTAGGCTCAAGACTTGTGCCGG
>JADIYD010000011.1 GCA_016705475.1 Betaproteobacteria bacterium
GCAGACTTCATCGAGTTGGCCTGCGACAGGATGTCGATCCAGTCGATACGAAGTGCGACAGGCCATCGGTACGCGGCTGATCCTGCAACAGGAAGGCGCCGGCACCATCGGACAGCATCCAGCGCAGGAAACTTTTCGAAGGCGATTTCGTGATTACTTCCCAGTTCGGCCACCCGGCGTTCCGATTCGGCGGCGAAATTGCGGGCAAGGAGTAACGGCTGGGTGCTAAGCCCGAGGCGGTCGCAACTGGCGTTGCGGGCCTGCTCCGACAGCACGCTCATCCAGGCGTATTTGAGCGCCGTGATGCCGGCGACGCAGATCACCGCAGGACATTGACTTCGCAGGGCGGAATGCCCAGTTCGCCGTGCACCATCACGGCGTGATTGGGCATGAGTTGATCGGGGCTGGTCGTGCCGCTCACCAGGCAGTCGATATCGTCGTGGCGAAAAGCGTTCGCAGGCGGCGCCGCGCACGGCTTCGGCCGTCAGCTGGGCATTGGTGTGGGTCGGCGCGCCAGTCGTCGGGTCAAGGGCGGTGGCGCTGCCGGATTCCGTTGCTACGCAGCACGATGCGCCGGGCGCGCGACGGCTTGCCGGCAATCATGCCGAGCACGTTCGATAAACAAAGCCGTTGCTGACCGGCGCTGTTGGGCAGAAAGACCGACGCGTTGCTGATGAATCCGCTTTAGGTGCATATTTTGTGTTGAATTCCTGCGAGCCGATTACGTTCCAGTTCGGCCTCGAGCCGCTCAAGCCTCGGTTTGAGTAGCGGAGAAAATAACATTGTAACGAACAGGTTTATTGGAACGACTGTCACGATGAGCGAATGAAGTAAACCCGAACAGGCAATAGGACAGGGCGCCGACGCCACTGACCCCTGTTTGCCGAATAGCCGGTCGAGTTTCGACCAGACCCCGGGAAAGCGTCGCCCGGCCTGTTCGCTGACAGCAGACGGGCATTGACCGTGACGGCGACGCATGCTGGCCAGCACTCGGTTGGCCGGTTTTTCCCCGGTCATTAGTCGCTGCCGGCCAGAGCCAGCCCGAAACGACCGGCTTGCCGGATTTTAGTGATACGCCAGCTGGTGGCAGTCCCAGAAAGCTGATTTTCAGCCGGCCAACCCAGCCCGGCGGGGTGAGAAGTGGCTGGGGTGGCCCCGGCCGGTGAAGTAAGGTGGTCGATCAGGCGGCCGCCGGCATCGGCGATCAGCAGCTTCATCGTCTCCTGCGCTGATAGCCACATGTTACGGCAGGCCACCAGTGTGATCACGGGCTTGCCGTCGATCAGCTTCCGGCCTTCCTCACTTTTCAGGAAGGCGGTCATCGGCAGGCGGGGGATAGATACCAGACCCGATAGGGTCAGGATCACCAGGTCGAAGGTTGTGCCGGCGGCGACTTCCAGAGCGCGAAGGGCGTGCGCCTGCCGCACGCATTCAGGAAACGCGTCGAAAAACTGGACAATGGGCCACGGAAACGGAAAGGGTGTTTCCGGTGCCAGTGTTTCAACATGTACGTCGTGCCCGGCAGTCGGAAGCGATCGGGATGATCCGGCGGAAATGTCCGGAAAGCCGTCCCGATTGAGAACTGACGACGAGAACGCGTTTCCAAGAGGCATCCACTGGGCTGGCGAACTCATCATTCTAGTAAATCAGCGTGTTGCCACGGAAATGGCGGATATCCCATTTGAGAGTGCGATATTTGGTCGAGACGCTTGCGCTTTTGGCCCTTATCGGCTATGATTCTGGTTTCCCGCAGCCTCCGTCTTTCCATGACCAAATTTGTTTTCGTTACGGTGGTGTCGTGTCCTCATTGGGCAAAGGCATCGCTGCTGCGTCGCTCGGGGCCATTCTGGAATCCCGCGGCATCAAAGTCACCCACCTCAAGCTTGACCCTACATCAACGTCGACCCCGGCACGATGAGTCCTTTCCAGCACGGCGAGGTTTTCGTTACCGAGGACGGCGCCGAGACCGATCTCGATCTCGGCCATTACGAGCGCTTCACCAGTGCCCGCATGACCAGGCGCAACAACTTCACGACCGGCCAGATCTACGACACGGTCATCAAGAAAGAGCGTCGCGGCGAGTACCTCGGCAAGACCGTGCAGGTCATCCCGCACATCACCGACGAAATCAAGGGCAAGGTCAAGGCCGGTGCCGAAGGCGCCGAGTGCGGCTATCGTCGAAGTCGGCGGTACGGTCGGCGACATCGAGTCGCTGCCCTTCCTGGAAGCCATTCGCCAGATCGGTTTCGAGGAAGGCCGCAACAACGTCTGCTACATGCATCTGACGCTGCTGCCCTACATTCCGACTGCCGGCGAACTGAAAACCAAGCCGACCCAGCACTCCGTCAAGGAACTGCGCGAAATCGGTATTCAGCCGGACATCCTGCTCTGCCGTGCTGACCGTTCGATTCCGGTCGAAGAACGTCGCAAGATCGCCTTGTTCTGCAACGTGATGCCCGAAGCGGTTATCGAGTGTCTCGATGCCGATTCGATCTACAAGATCCCGGGCATGCTGCACGACCAGATGCTCGACGAAATTGTCTGCCAAGCTCAATATCCTGGCCAAGGCCGCCGATCCGACGGTCTGGCGCAACCTGATCATTGCGCTGGAGCATCCGCAGCACGAAGTGACCGTGGCTTTCGTCGGCAAGTATGTCGATCTGACCGAGTCCTACAAGTCGCTGATCGAAGCGATCAAGCACGCCGGCATCCATACGCGCAGCCAGGTCAATATCGTTTATCTCGATTCGGAAGACATTGAGAAGAACGGTGTCGGTGTTCTGAAAGGCATTGATGCCATTCTGGTGCCGGGGGGCTTTGGTCGTCGTGGCACGGAAGGCAAGATTGCCGCCATCCGTTACGCCCGCGAAAACAAGGTGCCCTACCTCGGTATCTGTCTCGGTATGCAGCTCGCTGTCGTCGAATTCGCCCGCGATGTGGCCGGTATGGCCGAGGCGCACTCCACTGAGTTCGTTCAGGACACGCCTTATCCGGTCATCGGCCTGATTACCGAATGGCTCGATGCCTCTGGCAAGGTCGAAAAGCGCAGCGAAGACTCCGACATCGGCGGCACGATGCGCCTGGGTGGTCAGGTTTGCACGCTGGCCGAAGGCTCTCTGGCTCGTCAGATTTACGGTGATCCGGAAATTACCGAGCGTCACCGCCATCGCTATGAAGTCAATAACACCCTCTTGGCGCAACTTGAAGCCAAGGGCCTTGTCGTTGCCGGCCGTGCGCCGGGTACTGACCTCTGCGAAATGGTCGAATTGCCGGCGGATGTCCATCCGTGGTTCGTCGGTTGCCAGTTCCACCCTGAATTCACCTCCAACCCGCGTCAGGGCCATCCGCTCTTTACGTCGTTCGTAAAGGCTGCGCTGACCAATCAAAAGGTCAAGGCTAAATGAAGCTCTGCGGTTTCGAGGCTGGTCTTGACCAGCCTTTTTTCCTGATTGCCGGTCCGTGTACCGCCGAATCCGAGCAGCTCTGTCTCGATGTCGCCGGCCACATGAAGGAAGTCTGCGGTCGACTCGGTATTCCGTACATTTTCAAGGCCTCTTACGACAAGGCCAACCGCAGTTCCGGCAAGTCGGTGCGCGGTCTGGGTCTTGAAGAAGGCCTGCGGATTTTCTCGGAAGTGCAGCGTCAGATCGGCGTGCCGGTTTTGACCGATGTGCATACCATCGAAGATATTCCGGCTGTAGCGAGCGTTGTCGATGTCCTGCAAACGCCGGCTTTCCTCTGTCGTCAGACCGATTTCATCCACGCTGTCGCGACCTGTGGCAAGCCGGTGAACATCAAGAAGGGCCAGTTCCTGGCGCCGGGTGACATGAAGAACGTCGTCGACAAGGCGCGCGAAGTGAATAACGGCGCCGACAACATCATGGTTTGCGAGCGTGGGGCCTCCTTCGGCTACAACAACCTCGTGTCGGACATGCGTAGCCTCGCCATCATGCGCGAAACGGGTTGCCCGGTCGTTTTCGATGCCACCCACTCGGTGCAATTGCCGGGCGGGCAGGGTACAACATCCGGTGGTCAGCGCGAATTTGTGCCGGTTCTGGCGCGGGCGGCGGTTGCTGTCGGTATCTCCGGCTTGTTCATGGAAACCCATCCCTGTCCGGAAAAAGCATGGTCGGATGGTCCGAACAGCTGGCCGCTGGATCGCATGGAAAGCCTTCTGGCGACGCTGGTGGCGCTCGACAGGGCCGTAAAGTCGGCAGGTTTCGAGGAACTGAAGTAAGCAGCCTGTTAATTATTTAGTTTAAGTTTTTAATTTAACCTTCTGATAATAAGGAAGAAGTATGAGTTCAATCGTTGATGTTGTAGCCCGTGAAATTCTTGACTCCCGTGGTAATCCCACGGTAGAAGCCGATGTTCTGCTCGAGTCCGGCGTCATGGGCCGTGCTGCCGTTCCGTCCGGCGCCTCTACTGGTTCGCGCGAAGCTATCGAGCTGCGCGATGGCGACAAGGGTCGCTACCTTGGCAAGGGCGTGCTGCAGGCATCAATACCGAGATTTCCGAAGCGATCATCGGCCTTGATGCTCAGGAACAGGCTTTCATCGATCAGACGATGATCGACCTCGACGGTACCGAAAACAAGTCGCGTCTGGGTGCCAACGCCATCCTGGCCGTGTCCATGGCTGTCGCCAAGGCTGCTGCCGAAGAATCCGGCCTGCCGCTCTACCGCTACTTCGGCGGAATGAGCCCGATGCAGATGCCGGTGCCGATGATGAACATCATCAACGGTGGCGAGCACGCCAACAACAGCTTGGATATTCAGGAATTCATGGTGATGCCGGTTGGCGCTGCCAATATCCGTGAAGCCATCCGCTGTGGCGCCGAAATCTTCCACGCGCTGAAAAAGCTGCTCAACAAGGCTGGTCACTCCACCGCTGTCGGTGACGAAGGCGGTTTTGCCCCGAATCTCGGCAGCCATGCCGAAGCGCTGCAAATCATCATGCAGGCAATCGAGCTGGCCGGTTACGTGCCGGGCAAGGACGTCCTGCTGGCGCTGGATTGCGCCGCTTCCGAGTTCTGCAAGGACGGCAAGTACAAGCTGGCTGGCGAAGGTCTGGAACTGACCTCGGCCCAGTTCGTTGATTACCTGGCCAACCTGGCTGACCAGTTCCCGATCGTCTCGATCGAAGACGGCATGTCCGAAGCCGATTGGGATGGCTGGAAGCTGCTCACAGATCGCCTTGGCAAGAACGTGCAAATCGTTGGTGACGACGTATTCGTGACCAACACCAAGATCTTCAAGGAAGGCATCAAGAAGGGCATCGGAAATTCGATTCTGATCAAGATCAACCAGATCGGGACCCTGTCCGAAACTTTTGCTGCTGTCGAAATGGCCAAGCGCGCCGGTTACACCGCCGTGATTTCGCATCGTTCCGGTGAAACCGAAGACAGCACCATCGCCGATATCGCAGTCGGCCTCAATGCCGGCCAGATCAAGACCGGTTCGCTGTCCCGTTCCGATCGTATCGCCAAGTACAACCAGCTCATCCGCATCGAGGAAGATCTGGGCGATACCGCTTCTTATCCGGGCCGCGAAACCTTCTACAACCTGCGCTAATCACGCATGCGCTGGCTGACGGTCGGCCTTCTCGCAGCCATCGGCCTGCTCCAGTACCCGCTGTGGGTGGGCAAGGGTGGCTGGCTGAAGGTCTGGGAATACGACCGTCAATTGCAGCAGCAGAAGGAAGTGACCAAGAAACTCGAAATCAGGAACGCGGGCCTCGATGCCGAGGTCCGCGATCTGAAACAGGGTTATGATGCCATCGAAGAACGCGCCCGCTTCGAGCTGGGCATGGTCCGACAGGACGAAACCTTCGTGCAGATTCCGGAAAAAGTTCCGGGAAAATAAGCGAAATAAAGGTGTCGACCGCAGTAGTCACCCGCATTTGCCTCCGTTAGAATCGTTCTCAGCAGTGCCCCACGCAGAGCGCTCAAGGAGAACAACATGCTGCTCAAGGTTGGCGAAAAGGCTCCCTCATTTTCATTGCCGGATGCCGATATGGCGACTATCGATCTGGCGAAGTATCAGGGGCAAAAGCACATTGTTATTTTCTTCTATCCAAAAGATGGAACCCCCTGCTGCACAAAGGAAGTCACAGATTTTTCGGATCACGAGGACGAATTTCTGCGTCAGGATTGTGTGCTGTTCGGTATCAGTCGTGACGACTGTATGAAACACGCGGAATTTCGCGACAAGGAAGGAATCGGCATCGAACTGCTTTCGGACATGGAAGGTGTCGTCTGCAAGCAGTATGGTGTCTGGCAGGCCAAAGAGGTGGATGGTCACAGGAAATTCGGCGTTTGCCGCTCCACCTTTATCATCGATCGTCGCGGTATCATTCGCCACGCGCTTTACAACGTCAATTACAAGGGCCACGCACTGGAAGTGCTGCGCCTCGTCAAGGAACTCAATTCATGAACACGCAGGTTGCCAAGAATTCCGTCATCACCCTCGATTACCACGTTACCGATCCCGATGGCGAAGTGGTCGATGAGGGCCGCGAGCCGCTGATTTACCTGCATGGCGGTTACGACGATATTTTCCCGCTGATCGAGGAGGCCCTTCAGGGCAAGAAGGTCGGCGAGTCGGTCAAGGTCAAGCTGCAGCCGGACGAGGCGTTTGGTGAATACGATGCCGAGATGGTTCAGATTGAGCCGCGCAAGGACTTCCCGAAGGAACTCGAGGTGGGCATGCAGTTCGAGGGTGGTCCGGAAGAAGGCGGCGAAGATGACTTCGTTATCTATCGCGTTACTGAAATTGCCGACGACAAGGTTGTTCTCGATGGCAATCACCCGCTGGCTGGCATGGCCCTGATTTTTACCTGTACGGTCACGGCGATTCGCCCGGCCAGCGCAGAAGAAATCGAGCACGGTCATGTGCATGGCGGCGATGAGGACGAGGACGGCTGCCACTGATCGGCGGCTTCTTCGCGCCAAGAAAATGCCCGCTTCGGCGGGCATTTTTCATGGCTTTTTGGGCGGCCAGGGATGGGTTTCGAAACGGAACAGAGTGGGGGATTCGGTATCAACGATGCCGCGCGTCCAGCCCATGATCGGGTAGCCGTGGGTTTCAACGCGCGTGAAATTGTTCAGCGTTCGGCCTTGTTTGTCGCGGAGCGGATGATCCACGCGGCTGATGTGCGAGTCGCCATGCACGACGACGACCTGCCCGGTGAATTGCGAGGCTTCATGGCGAAGCAACTCGAGAAATTCCTGATATCCCCGATGGGGAAGGCCTTGGCTAAAGTGGGTGAAACCGGGGTTTGCCTGAAACAGGAAAACAATGCCGGCGAGTTTTTCGCGACGGGCAAGTGCGAAATTTTCCTTCAGCCAGGCAAGGACGACCGGGTTGCGGTTGAGAAACTCTTCCGTTGGCTGGCTGGTCATGCCCCAATTGTTGTTGCCGCCCGGCAGATTTATCGTTACGAACAGGACCGGGCCAATCCGGAAGCGGGAATGCTCAGGATAATTGCCCCTTTGGCGCTCCAGCGTCAGTTTTTTCTGGCCAAGCGACAGGTCGTTGCTCCAGAACAGGCTGCGCAATTTATTGAGACGCTCGGCCGGCACGTAGCTGCCGTTCGAGACGCGATCACAGTCGGCCCACTCGTTGTCACCGGGTACATAGACGAAAGGTACGCGGGACGCGTTGAAGAGGCGGTGACGATCGTCGAAAAGGCTGTCGTCGCAGCGATCCTTGCCCGACTTGATGTCGCCGATATGGGCGACGAATTCGACCTGATTGTCGGCGATGACCTCAAGCATTTTCGGCAGTTCGGCCCGTTCGTAGTCGGAGTACGGCGTGTCTCCGATGAGCGCAAAACGCCAGACCTCGGCGTGGGGCTGCGTCATGGCGCCGATCAGAAGCAGCGCCCATGTCAGTTTTGGCCAAAATTTCCGGTCGACCGTGGGAGTCGGCCCTTTGCCACTCAACGGAGCATTCCTTTCAGCGCATAGAGCGCATCGAGGGCTTCGCGGGGGGTGAGCGCATCCGGGTCGATGCTCGCGAGTTGGCCGAGGACGGGATGGGGTTCGGGCTCGACCGTCTCCGCTGCGCTCTGGGCGAAGAGGTCCGGTTGCAGGGGGTCGACCGTGGCGCGCTGTTCGAATTCCCGGAGCTGCTTGCGGGCGGCGCGAACGACGGCGATCGGGATGCCGGCCAGTGCCGCGACCTGAATCCCGTAGCTCTGGTTTGCTGGGCCTTCCTCGACGGCGTGCATGAAAACGATGCGATGCGCGTGCTCGACGGCCCCGAGATGGACGTTGGCCAGCTCGGTATATTCGTGCGACAGCCGGGTCATCTCGAAATAGTGCGTGGCGAACAGCGTCAGGCAGCGGTTCTTGTCGATCAGGTGGCGCAGGATGGCGAAGGCCAGCGCCATGCCGTCGAACGTCGAGGTGCCGCGGCCGATTTCGTCCATCAGCACGAGGCTCTGCGCAGTCGCGTGATGCAGGATGGCGGCGGCTTCGGTCATTTCGACCATGAAGGTTGAACGGCCGGAGGCGAGGTCGTCGGAGGCGCCGATGCGGGTGAATATGCGGTCGAGCGGGCCGAGCACGCAGCGGTCGGCCGGCACGTAGCAGCCAATATGGGCGAGCAGGGCGATCAGCGCCACCTGCCGCATGTAGGTCGATTTGCCGCCCATATTCGGGCCGGTGATGAGCAGCAGGCGGCGGCTTTCGGCCAGCAGGCAGTCGTTGGCGATGAAGGTTTCGGCATTGTTGGCCAGTTCGCCCTCGACCACCGGATGGCGGCCGCCTTCCACGGTCAACCCGATTTCCGGGCCAAATTCAGGCTTGCACCAGTTTCGCTTGAGCGCGGTTTCGGCGAAGCCGGCCAGCAGGTCTAGGGTGGGCGACGGCACGGGCGATGGTTTGCAGCGTCGGAATAACTGGCTGCAGTTCGTCGAGAATGGCCTCGTACAGCAGTTTTTCGCGAGCCAGCGCCCGTTCCTGCGCCGACAGCGCCTTGTCCTCGAAGGCTTTCAGTTCTGGCGTGATGTAGCGTTCCGCGTTTTTGAGCGTTTGCCGGCGACGGTAGTCCTCCGGAATTTTGTCGACATGGGTGTGCGTGACCTCGATGTAGAAGCCGTGCACCTTGTTGTATTCGACCTTGAGGCTGGAGACGCCGGTGCGCTCGCGCTCGCGGACTTCCATGTCGACGAGGTAGGCGCCGCAGTTGTCGTTGAGCGAGCGGTATTCATCGAGGTCGGCATCGAAGCCCGGGGCAATGACGCCGCCGTCGCGGATTTGGGCGGAAGGTTCGGCACCGATGGAACGGATGAGCAGGTCGAGCGTGGCGTGTGGCGTGCCAAGATCGGAAAAAAGTTGGGTGACCAGCGGCGAGACGGCCGCCGCCAGCGGGGCGCGCAGGTTCTCAAGCCGGGCCAGCGATTCGCGCAGGCTGGCCAGGTCGCGCGGCCGGGCATTGCGCAGGGCAATGCGGCCGGCGATGCGTTCGATGTCAGCAATGCCGCGCAGGCTGCGGCGGGTTTCACCAGCAATGCGGCCATAGTCGTCGAGCAGGAATTCGACGGCGCCATGGCGCGCGGCCGGAATATCGCGCTCGCGCAACGGGTGGTGCAGCGAATGACGCAGCAGGCGGGAGCCCATGCTCGTCACGCAGTTGTCGAGCAGCGAAAACAGCGTCGGCGAAGGCTGGCCGCGCAGCGTTTCGGTCAATTCAAGATTGCGCCGCGTGGCGAGGTCGAGGCCGAGGTAGGCACCCTCGATTTCCACGGTCAACCCACGTAAATGGGTTAATTTGCCAGCCTGCGTTGCCTGCGCGTATTGGAGCAGGGCGCCGGCGGCGGCGATCGCCGGCTTCAATCCTTCCGCACCGAAACCGGCCAGCGAGGCGACTTCAAATTGCTCGCAAAGCAGGCGGCGAGCCGAGTCGAATTCGAAATACCAGTCCGGTTGGCGGGTGCTGGCGACGTCGAGGCCGAAATTGGGCGTCCAGCTTTCCGGGTAGAGGATTTCAGCCGGGCGGATGCGCTCCAGCGTCGCCGAAATCTGCTCGGCCGGTACTTCGAGCAGCACAAATTCGCCGCTGGCCAGGTTGAGCCGCGCCAGGCCGGCGGTGTTGCGGATGGTGGTTACAGCCAGCAGCCAGATGTCCTGCTTGTCGTCGATCAGCGCCGCGTCGGTCAGCGTGCCGGGCGTGACGATACGCGCCACGGCGCGTTCAACCGGACCCTTGCTGGTCGCCGGATCGCCGATCTGCTCGCAGATCACCGCCGATTCGCCGAGCTTGACCAGGCGGGCGAGGTAGGGCTCCAGCGAATGGAAGGGAATGCCGCACATCTTGATCGGCACGCCGGCCGACTGGCCGCGCGTGGTCAGCGTGATGTCGAGCAGGCGCGCTGCCTTTTCTGCATCCTCATGAAAAAGCTCATAGAAATCACCCATCCGGTAAAACAGCAGCGTATTCGGATGGCCGGCCTTGAGCGCCATATACTGGCGCATCATCGGCGTGTGTTTTGAAAGGTCGGGCGCGGCGTCTTTAACCATGAGCTTGTCGTTTATTGTTATTCGTCAGCGGGTGAAAATTATTGGCGGATTTCGCGGATATTTTCCGGTCGACCGTAGCAATCGCCGCTGCTGCGGAAGGGATTGATGTCGAGGCCACCGCGCCGGGTATAGCGGGCGTGGACGGCGAGCGCCTCGGGTGCGCAATGCTTCTGGATGTCGGTGAATATCCGCTCGACACACTGCTCGTGAAATTCGTTGTGATTGCGGAAGGAAACGATGTAACGCAGCAGCCCGGCCCGGTCGATGGGGCGGCCACGGTAGCGGATAACAACCATCGCCCAGTCCGGTTGGCCGGTGACCAGGCAGTTCGATTTGAGCAGGTGGGAGAACAGCGTTTCTTCGACGACTTCGCCGGTTTGCGTAGTCAGCAGTTCGGGGGCCGGCTGGTAGCGCTCGCACGCAATATCGAGATCGTCGAGCAGAATTCCCTTGGGTACTCCGATCACTGCTTGCGGGCGGTCGCCGAGTGGTTCGAGCGCGACGCTGAGCGGCTTGCCGGCGGCGGCCGAGAGGTCGCGTTCAAGCGTCTTCGAGACGGTTTCAAGATCAGCGAAAGTGCTCTGGTTGAACGAATTCAGGTAAAGCTTGAAGGACTTCGATTCAATCAGGTTCGGGCTGTCAGCCGGTACGCGAAAGGTGCCGACGGCAACGACAGGTTTGCCCTTTGGGTTGAGCCATGACAATTCATAGGCATTCCACAAATCCTCGCCGACAAAGGGCAAGGCGTTGTCGGCAATGCCGAGCTCGCTGCGTTTGAGCTGGCGCGGAATGGGGTAGAGCAACTCGGGCGCGTAGTGGCTCTGGTATTCGGTGGCCTTGCCCAATGGCGAGGCGTTGCTCGGGTCGGCGGCGTTGATCGACGAATTCATGGGGGCTGATTTTACCGCAAGGCCTCAAGGCATCTGCAGTTCGATCAGATGCGGGCCGCCGGCGGCGAGCGCCGCGCGCAGCACTCTTCTGAACTCAGCAATCGAGTCAGCGTGGGCAAAACCAAGGCCAAAAGTCAGGGCAGCATGCTCGAAACTGATCTGTTGCGGAGTACGCCAGCCACGCTCGAACTCGGGCAGCGCGCATTGGGGCAGGTGATCGAAAATACCGCCCCCGGCGTTGTTGACCGTGACGATCACGGCATTTCGACCTTGGGCCAGGGCAAGGCCGCCAAGGTCATGCTGGCAGGTCAGATCACCGAGCAATGCAACGACATTGCCATGAACCGCAGCAATTCCCATGGCAGTCGAAATGTTCCCGTCGATACCGCTGGCGCCCCGGTTGCCGTAAAAGTGAATGGTTTTTTCGCCGCTGCCTGACAGGCTGTCAAGCTGGCGAATGGCCAGCGAGTTGCCGACAAACAGGGGCGTGGCATCAGCGATTTCTTCGAGAATGGCAGCAATCTGACCCGCGTCAGCCTTCTCTGCGGCAATAAGCTCCTGCTGGACAAAATACTGTCGCCAGCCACCAGTGGCCGCTAGAGGCGATTCTGCCAGCAAGGCGGCACAGAAAACGGCTGGCTCGGCGCGGAACAGATGGGTCAGCCGATGGGCGGGATCACGCCAGCGTGGCCATGGCTCGACCACGGCGTGGGTCTGCCGGATTTCGCTCACATAGTTTTGCAGGTTGCGGGTGACCGGGAAGGCACCGAGGCGCAGCACCCACTCCGGCTGGTGCTCGTCAGCGAACGCCTGATTGCTCAGCCAGTGGTTGTAACGAACACACAGATGAGAGCGATCATGATCGCCGTAGCGCAGGCCGGACAGCGGCTCTGCAAGAATCGGGACATTGAGCCGCTGAGCTAGGGCGGCAATGGCATTGCTGTTTTCACGATATGCCGGCATTTCACCGCAGACAATAATGCCGGGACGTCCGCTGATTCGGTTGGCGAAGTCGCGTATGTCCTCTTGGGCCGGCTTTAGCACCGGGTAGGCAACGCGGATGGATTCCGGTATTTCTGCTTCAGCGGTATCCGCCAAAGGAAGCAGCGGTTCGCGGAAGGGCTGGTTGATATGGACGGGACCGGGGTTGGGCCAGGTCGCCTGCTCATAGACGCGGGCGGCGAGGCGGTGCAGGTAGTCAGGATCAAAACCCTCATGCGGCGTGCCAAGTGCGTGACTGGCACGGACGTGGGAGCCGAAAAGCCCGATCTGGTCGACGGTCTGATTGGCGCCACAGCCCAGCAATTCAGGCGGACGATCGGCTGAGAGCAGAATCAATGGAATGCCGGACTGGCTGGCCTCGATGACCGCCGGTAGCCAGTTGGCGGGCGCCGTCCCTGAGGTGGCGAGGAGCAATATGGGCCGCCGGCTGGCCTTGGCGATGCCAACCGCAAAAAACGCCGCACTTCGCTCGTCGACCGCAACATGACAACGCAACCGTGGCTGGCGCAGCATGGCCAGAGCCAACGGTGTCGAGCGTGAGCCGGGGGAAATGATCGCATCGCTTGCACCGGCTGCGACAAAACCGGCAAGCATGGTTTGCGACCAGCAAAAGTTGAGGGTACCGGTATCGGTCATCGTTTCGTTACACGGCTTTAAACGTCGAATTGTAGTCGCAGCCGGTCTCGTGCAGCCAAAGGGCCGTGCTATTATTCGCCGCTCGTTGCTGCCTGCCAATTTCGGGGGCCACGACGCGGAGTGGTAGTTCAGTTGGTTAGAATACCGGCCTGTCACGCCGGGGGTCGCGGGTTCGAGTCCCGTCCACTCCGCCAGCTACCTTCAAGCCCGAAAGCCATCGCTTTTCGGGCTTTTTGTTTTTGGCGACGCTTCCCTAGGGATTCTCTGAAAAACCTGTCGACGTAACGCGATGATGATGCGTTATGTATAGAACCCCACGAC
Organism: Betaproteobacteria bacterium; assembly: GCA_016705475.1. Lineage (GTDB taxonomy): Bacteria > Pseudomonadota > Gammaproteobacteria > Burkholderiales > Rhodocyclaceae > Azonexus. Next base: position 13,374 of record JADIYD010000011.1, read on the forward strand.
AGGAACGGAATGAAGGATGAAACAGCTAAGCCTCACTGAATCGGGTTTTGTGAAGAAGCCGAAAGCGACGCGACGCCAGATTTTTCTGGCCGAGATGGATCGCGTCGTGCCGTGGGCTCGGCTGTGCGCGCTGATCGAACCGCACTATCCGAAACTTGGTGCCAAAGGTGGCCGGCCGCCCAAGCCGCTCCAGATGATGCTGCGCATCCACTTCATGCAGCAATGGTTCGCGCTGTCCGATCCTGGCATGGAAGAAGCGCTGCACGACATGCCGGTGATGCGGGCGTTTTCCCGCATCGATGCCGGCGAGGATGCAATCCCCGATGAGACGACCATCCTCAACTTCCGCCATCTGCTGGAAGCGAAGGGACTTGCCGAGGTGATCTTCGGTGAGGTCAATGCGCTGCTAACCGAGCAGGGCCTGTTGCTTCGCCAGGGCACGCTGGTCGATGCGACGCTGATTGCCGCACCGAGTTCGACAAAGAACGCCGACGGCAAGCGTGATCCGGAAATGACGCAAACGAAGAAGGGTAACGTCTGGCACTTCGGCATGAAGGCACACATTGGCGTCGATGCCGATAGCGGGCTGGTGCATACGGTAATTGGCACGACAGCCAAGGTAGCCGACATGGCGATGTTCGAAGCCTGCCTGCATGGCGAGGAAGAACGGGCCGGCGCCGACCGGGGCTACGACTACCCGAGGCTGCGCGAGCACCTGGCAGATCGCGGCGTTGAAGACTGGATCGCCGTGAAGAAGAAGCCCGGTCATCCGCTCTCCGAGTGGCTGGCGCATCTCAATCACGCGATTGCCTGCATGCGTGCCCGCGTCGAGCATCCGTTCCGTGTACTCAAGCGCCAGTTCGGTTATACGAAAGTACGTTACCGGGGCATTGCCAAAAACGCGGCGCAACTCAATACGCTCTTTGCGCTCTCGAATCTGTGGATGGCGAGACGAGCGTTGATGGCAGAAGGTGCGCCCATGATCGGCAAAATACGCCGCAAAGGGGGATGAAAAGCCTCTTGTGGCATGGGTTCGCGGAATCGATTCGAGAATTTCCCATCAGTTTCAACTTCAGCTCGCCATGCGCGTCATGGCGTCGTGCGAAATACAGGGTTGTTCAGATGATCCCTAGGGATTCTCTGAAAAACCTGTCGACGTAACGCGATGATGATGCGTTATGTATAGAACCCCACGACAGGAACGGAATGAAGGATGAAACAGCTAAGCCTCACTGAATCGGGTTTTGTGAAGAAGCCGAAAGCGACGCGACGCCAGATTTTTCTGGCCGAGATGGATCGCGTCGTGCCGTGGGCTCGGTTGTGCGCGCTGATCGAACCGCACTATCCGAAACTTGGTGTCAAAGGTGGCCGGCCGCCCAAGCCGCTCCAGATGATGCTGCGCATCCACTTCATGCAGCAATGGTTTGCCCTCTCCGATCCTGGCATGGAAGAAGCGCTGCACGACATGCCGGTGATGCGGGCGTTTTCCCGCATCGATGCCGGCGAGGATGCAATCCCCGATGAGACGACCATCCTCAACTTCCGCCATCTGCTGGAAGCGAAGGGACTTGCCGAGGTGATCTTCGGTGAGGTCAATGCGCTGCTAACCGAGCAGGGCCTGTTGCTTCGCCAGGGCACGCTGGTCGATGCGACGCTGATTGCCGCACCGAGTTCGACAAAGAACGCCGACGGCAAGCGTGATCCGGAAATGACGCAAACGAAGAAGGGTAACGTCTGGCACTTCGGCATGAAGGCACACATTGGCGTCGATGCCGATAGCGGGCTGGTGCATACGGTAATTGGCACGACAGCCAAGGTAGCCGACATGGCGATGTTCGAAGCCTGCCTGCATGGCGAGGAAGAACGGGCCGGCGCCGACCGGGGCTACGACTACCCGAGGCTGCGCGAGCACCTGGCAGATCGCGGCGTTGAAGACTGGATCGCCGTGAAGAAGAAGCCCGGTCATCCGCTCTCCGAGTGGCTGGCGCATCTCAATCACGCGATTGCCTGCATGCGTGCCCGCGTCGAGCATCCGTTCCGTGTACTCAAGCGCCAGTTCGGTTATACGAAAGTACGTTACCGGGGCATTGCCAAAAACGCGGCGCAACTCAATACGCTCTTTGCGCTCTCGAATCTGTGGATGGCGAGACGAGCGTTGATGGCAGAGGTGCGCCCATGATCGGCAAAATACGCCGCAAAGGGGGATGAAAAGCCTCTTGTGGCATGGGTTCGCGGAATCGATTCGAGAATTTCCCATCAGTTTCAACTTCAGCTCGCCATGCGCGTCATGGCGTCGTGCGAAATACAGGGTTGTTCAGATGATCCCTAGGGTAACACCCGGTTCCCTGATTTTTCCCGTAGGCATAAGCTCTGACCGAATAATACAAATAAGCCAAGGTATTCGGTAATGTCAGAGAGTCGTGGTAACGGGAAGGGCAATGACTTCTGCAGTCTGGAGTACTTGCTGGTCAATCTCGGTCGAAACCAGGCGGCTGCAGATCGCCTCATTCACATTTTCATCGAAACTTCGCCTGCGTTATGCCAACGTTTGGAAAATGCAGCCAATCAAGGCGATCTGCCGGCGCTGAGAGACGTGCTGCATGACATCCGCAGCAGTTGTGTCCTTTTTTCGGGAACTCGCTGCCTGGATCAGGCGCGTGACATCGAACAACTGGTGCGCCAACATCTTCTCGAATCACGAATGGGCGCTTCTGCTCCCGATTGGGTGTCAATGTCAGCACCGCTGATCCTTTGCCTTCAGTGCATGTCGGCCGAATTAAACGGTTTTTTGACAGAAAAGGGTAGCTGAGTAGCTGCCTTTTTTCGTCTCAGCAGACTATTCCCGTGTTCAGTGCGAATCTGGTCAGTCCCGTGACATCGCGGACGCCAATTTTTTCCATGAGGCGGCCGCGGTGAAATTCGACGGTTTTGGGGCTTATGCCCAACTCGCGGGCAATTTCCTTGGTGGTTCTGCCTGAGGCTAGATGCCGGAGAATTTCGGTTTGCCGGGTGGTCAGTCGTGCGCTGCGGCCTGAGTCGCGCTCTGTCTCGGAGCGCAGCGTCATTGCCTGGATTTTCGGCGACAGGAAGCTGCCACCTTCAAGCGTTGTAGCAAGAGCCTGAACAAGTTCCTCGAGCACGAAGTCTTTCAGCAGATAGCCGTTGACGCCCGCAGCAAGAGCCTGCTCGACAATTTCCTGACGGTCGATACTGGATAGCACCAGAATTCGGGTGTCCAGGTCAAATTGGCGAATGGTGCGCGTGACCTCTATGCCAGATGGTCCGGGCATGGCGATGTCAAGTAGAACGACATCGGGTTGCAGCTCGTGAATGGCTGCAATGGTTTCGTGGCCGTCGGCGCATTCTGCCTCGACCCGGTATCCGGGCAGAGTATCAATGATGGCGCGGATGCCGGCACGGATCAGTAGCTGATCATCGGCAAGCACAACTCGTATTGTCTTCATGGTCACCACAAGGATATGCCAATATGCCGCCATTGGGGCAAGAAAACGACATAGTCATTCGTGACTAGGGACGTACGATGAACGGAAAAGATGCTGCAGAAGCCGGGTAGCTTTAGTGCAAGCGTTCCTTCATGGCGCGCTGGGCTTCCCGCTTTGAATCCTTGTCCAGCGCGTCAGCACGTTTGTCGTGCTGCTTCTTGCCTTTGGCCAGACCGATTTCCAGCTTGATGCGGCCACGCACGAAATGCAGGTCGATGGGCACGAGCGTATAACCGGCGCGCTCTACCTTGCCGATCAGCTTGCCGATTTCGTTGGCGTGCAACAGCAATTTTCGGGTGCGGATCGGGTCGTGCTGATTGTGTGTGGAGGCGGTCGCCAGCGGACTGATGTGCATTCCGATCAGGTAAATCTCGCCACTCTTGATGATGACGTAGGATTCCTTGATGTTCATGCGGCCTGCACGAATGGCCTTGACCTCCCAGCCTTCGAGGGCAATCCCTGCTTCGTACTTTTCTTCGACAAAATAGTCGTGAAAGGCTTTTTTATTGACCGTAATGCTCATGCTACCGGCTGTTCCTTTAAAATCGCGATTCTACAGGAAACAGGAATCCCGCCGCTGCATGGCTCTCGTTGAAAAGACCGTCTTGATTGAGCAATCCGCCGAACGCATGTTCGAACTGGTGGATCGCTGTGAGGATTACCCCGCGTTTCTGCCCTGGTGCAGTCATACCGAGGTCAGGTTTCGCGACGCAGCGAAAACTGCGGCCACACTGCACATCAACTACCATTCGGTGAAATCCTGCTTTACGACGGAAAACGACAAGGAATTTCCGAGGTTGATGAAAATTCGGCTGGTTGATGGGCCATTTCGCCGGCTGGAGGGCTCATGGCACTTCAAGGTGCTGGCTGAGAATGCCTGCAAGATCGAATTCCAGTTGCACTACGAGTTTTCCAGCAAATTGTTCGAAAAGGTCATCGGCCCCGTGTTCAGTCACATTGCCAACACGTTTGTGGACGCCTTCGTGCGTCGCGCCGCGCAGGTTTATGGAGTCAGCCATGGCTGAAACGTTAAGTATCGAAATTTGTTATGCCGTTCCTGGCAAGCAGGAGCTTCTCCGTCTCAAACTGGACGAAGGTTCAACGCTGCAGCAGGCACTGGATGCATCGGGCTTGCTCGAGAAATACCCGGAAATCGACCTGAAAAAGAACAAGTTCGGTATCTGGAACAAGCTTTCCAAGCCGGATTCAGTCTTGCGAAATCTGGATCGCATCGAGATTTACCGACCGCTGATTGCCGATCCGAAAGAGGTTCGGAAGCAACGTGCTGCTGAAGGCAAAGTGATGAAAAAAGGCGCCGGTGATGCCGACGCCGAGGGCTGACGCATCAGCTTACTGGCAGGACTCTGCCAATAACTTGCGGGCGCGTTCTATTTCCAGGGCTCGCTGGGCGGCATCCATGGCGCTTCGCTCGCCGTCGGCGCCAACCGTGTTGATCGGCTGATTTGACTCGAGCGCGACCAGGTTGCGCCGGGCGCGGTCGCAGTTCTCACTTTTGTCTTTTTGGGCGGCTTGCTCCTTGGCTTGCTTGTCAGCCTTCTCTCTCGATTCCTGCTGCCGTTTCTTGAACTCAAGATCCTTTTCCGCGATGTTCTTCGGCGCTTCGGGGATTTTCGGGGTGTCGGCTGTTTTTTCCGGGAGTGCTTCAGAAACGACAGTGGGCTTCACGCCACCAATGGATCGTCTTCCCTTGGCTGTTGACGGCGGTGGATAGTCAGAAACGACGGTCTGGCCGTTACTGTCCTTCCATTGATAAGTTTCCGCCTGGGCTGATGGCAATGCCACGGTCAACGGGAAAAAAAGGGCAAAAATGAAGCAGGATTTCGAGGTCATCAGGGTTTCCTTGGCTTTTCTGTATAATACGATTTTGTGACCTTGGATTAAAGGCTAAAGGCCATGCGACTGCTGCAAAAAGCACTGACTTTCGACGACGTTCTGCTCGTCCCCGCACATTCCCAGATTCTTCCCCGCGATGTTAGCTTGGCTACCCGGCTGACCCGCAACATCACCCTGAACCTGCCGCTACTCTCCGCCGCCATGGATACCGTGACGGAAGGCCGCCTTGCGATCGCAATGGCGCAGGAGGGGGGTATCGGCATCATCCACAAGAATCTGTCCTCCAAGGCCCAGGCGGCCGAGGTGGCCAGGGTCAAGCGTTTCGAGTCGGGCATTCTCAAGGATCCGATTACCGTTTCGCCGACCATGACGGTACGTGACGTCATCGAGATTACCCGTCAGTACAAGATTTCCGGTCTGCCGGTGATTGATCGGTCGGGCAAGGTGGTGGGTATCGTTACCAACCGCGACCTGCGTTTCGAAACCAATCTCGATCAGCCGGTCAAGGCCATCATGACGCCGCGCAAGCGCCTCGTCACGGTCAAGGAAGGCGCCAGCGTAGACGATGCCAAGGAACTGATCCGCAAGCACCGTCTGGAGCGCGTGCTGGTTATTGACGATGATTGGCACATGCGTGGCCTGATCACGGTCAAGGACATTCTCAAGTCCACCGAGCACCCGCTCGCCAACAAGGATTCGTTGGGCCGCCTGCGTGCTGGCGCGGCTGTCGGCGTTGGTGCCGGTACCGAGGAGCGCGTCGAACTGCTGGCTGAGGCTGGCGTAGACGTAATCGTGGTCGACACTGCTCATGGCCACTCGCAGGGCGTTCTCGACCGCGTTAAATGGGTCAAAAAGAACTATCCGCAGATCGAAGTCATCGGCGGCAACATCGCCACGGCCGATGCGGCACGGGCGCTCGTCGATATGGGTGCCGATGGCGTCAAGGTCGGCATCGGTCCCGGCTCCATCTGTACGACACGTATCGTCGCCGGTGTTGGTGTGCCGCAAATCACCGCCATCCAGAATGTGTCCGATTCGCTCAAAGGCTCTGGTGTGCCGATGATCGCCGATGGCGGCATCCGTTATTCCGGCGATATCGCCAAGGCGATTGCCGCCGGTGCGGATACAGTCATGCTGGGTGGTTTGTTCGCCGGTACCGAAGAAGCGCCGGGCGAGGTTGAGCTGTTCCAGGGACGTTCCTACAAATCCTATCGCGGCATGGGCTCGCTGGGTGCCATGCAGGCTGGTTCGTCGGATCGCTATTTCCAGGAAACGACTTCCAACGTCGATAAATTCGTGCCTGAAGGTATCGAAGGTCGCGTTCCCTACAAGGGCTCCGTGCTTGCCGTGATTCACCAGCTGATGGGCGGTCTGCGCTCGTCGATGGGTTACCTTGGCAGCCCGAGCATCAACCACATGCACGACAACGCCTGTTTCGTCGAAATCACCTCGGCCGGTATCCGCGAATCTCACGTCCACGACGTGCAGATCACCAAAGAAGCGCCGAACTACCACCTCGACTGATCTTTTCCGTGTTACTGAGGGCGGCTCCGGGAGCCGCCCTTTTTATTCAAGGTTTTGAAAATGGCTCACCAGAAAATCCTCATCCTCGATTTCGGTTCTCAGGTCACCCAGCTGATCGCCCGCCGCGTGCGCGAAGCCAAGGTGTTCTGCGAAATCCATCCGTACGATGTTTCGGACGAATTCATCCGCAACTACGGCGCCCAGGGCATCATCCTGTCCGGCGGCCCGAGTTCGGTGACCGAAGGCGATACGCCGCGCGCGCCGGAAGTTGTTTTCCAGCTGGGTGTTCCAGTCCTGGGGATCTGCTACGGCATGCAGACCATGGCCCAGCAACTCGGTGGCAAGGTGATGACCGCTGAATCGGCCGGCAAGTCCCGTGAATTCGGTTACTCCGAAGTTCGCGCCCACGGCCATACGGCACTGCTCAACGACATTGCCGACTTCTACAGCCCCGAAGGCCACGGCATGCTCAAGGTCTGGATGAGCCATGGTGACTCCGTCATGGAACTGCCGGCCGGCTTCGTCAAGATGGCTTCAACCGCCTCATGCCCGATTGCCGCGATGGCCGACGAGAGCCGCAAGTACTACGCCGTCCAGTTCCACCCGGAAGTGACGCACACACAGCAAGGACGCGCCATTCTCGAACGTTTCGTGCACGGTATCTGCGGCTGCGGCACCGACTGGGTCATGGGCGACTACATCGCCGAAGCCGTCGACGCCATCCAGCGCCAGGTTGGTGATGAAGAAGTCATCCTCGGCCTCTCCGGTGGCGTTGATTCCAGCGTTGCCGCGGCGCTCATCCACAAGGCGATCGGCGACCAGCTGACCTGCGTCTTCGTCGATCACGGCCTGCTGCGCCTGAACGAGGGTGACATGGTCATGGAGATGTTCGCCCGTAACCTGGGCGTCAAGGTCATCCGCGTCGATGCCGTCGATGCCTTCATGGGCAAGCTGGCCGGCGTCTCCGACCCGGAACAGAAGCGCAAGATTATCGGCAAGGAATTCGTCGAGGTCTTCCAGTCCGAATCCAAGAAGCTGAGCGCCGCCAAGTGGCTGGCTCAGGGCACCATCTACCCGGACGTGATCGAGTCGGCAGGCAAGGGCAAGAAGGGCGCCCACACCATCAAGAGCCACCATAACGTCGGCGGCCTGCCGGAAGACATGCATCTGAAACTGCTCGAGCCGCTGCGCGAGCTGTTCAAGGACGAAGTCCGCGAACTCGGCGTCGCGCTCGGTCTGCCGCGCGAGATGGTCTATCGTCACCCGTTCCCCGGTCCGGGCCTGGGGGTTCGGATTCTTGGCGAGGTGACGCTGAAGGCGGCACATCTGCTGCAACGCGCTGATGCCATCTTCATCGATGAACTGCGCGCGACGCACGCTACCGAGCGCGATGTGGCTTCCGGTGCCTGCACGGCTGCTGATGTCGGCAAGAGCTGGTACGACCTGACCAGCCAGGCTTTCGCTGTCTTCCTGCCGGTCAAGAGCGTTGGCGTGATGGGTGATGGTCGTACCTACGAAAACGTCGTTGCCTTGCGCGCCGTGGTGACCAGCGATTTCATGACCGCCCATTGGGCGCACCTGCCGTATGAGTTGCTTGGCCGGGTCTCGAACCGGATCATCAACGAAGTGCGCGGCTTGAATCGTGTTGTCTATGACGTTTCGGGCAAGCCGCCAGCGACCATCGAGTGGGAATGATTCGATAGCGTTTAACACTGTCCCATAGCGGTTCATTTCTGATAAAGACCCTTTATAAAACAAGGGTCTTTTCTTTTATATCGTCTCATGTAGTATCTAGACATCCCATCATTTTTGTCGGTAGATGTGACGGTAGAATTATTGGTATATAGAACGGTGAACTGTCTACCGTCTTGATGATCTGACGGTAGACGTGAGTAATGGAGGTGAACGCAATGGCACTGACTGATGCGAAGCTCAAGAACCTCAAGCCACAGGAAAAGATCTATAAGGTTGCAGATCGTGACGGCATGTATGTGGTGGTGTGGCCAAAGGGGGTCATCGCCTTCCGTTATGACTACCGTTTAGCCAGTCGGCGCGAAACTCTTACCCTGGGCCAGTACGACGAGTTTCAAGCCAGCCGGCCCAAGCGTGATCCCGAGACCATCAAGTACGGGGATCCACTCTCGCTGGCCGATGCCCGCGAACTGCTGATGCGGGCCAAGAATGCTGTCAGCCGTGGTGAGTCACCGGCACGTGATAAGGCTGACGGTAAAAAGGGGCTTCGGGAATCGGGAACTTTTCAGACCTTTGCCGAAATCTGGTTGCGCGACGCCGGTTTGGCAGACAGTACAGCAGCGATGCGTAAGAGCATCCTTGATCGCGACGTGTTGCCTAAGTTAGGCAAACGCAAGCTGGAAGAAATTACGCCAAGCCAAGTGCTAGCTCTGTGCGAGAAGATCAAAGAACGTGGGGCGCCGGCCACGGCGGTATACACGCCCGCGAAATCATCCAGCAAGTCCACCGTCACGCCATGTCCCGCGGCCTCAAGATTGAAAACCCAGCCGAGAGTGTCAAGGCTTCAGCCATTGCTACATTCAAGCCGCGTGAGCGGGCTTTGACGCCGGGGAGATACAGACGTTTTTTTCGTACTCGATACCGTCGGGACTTTGCCCACACTTAAACTCGGCATCAAGTTGGTCCTGCTAACCATGTGTCGCAAGGGTGAATTGTTGCAGGCGACCTGGAAGGAAGTTGATTTCGAGGCAGCCACCTGGACGGTTCCGGCCGAGCGCATGAAGGCTCGTCGGCCGCACGTCGTCTATTTGAGCCAACAAGCCCTTGATTTGCTCGTAGGGCTCAAGACTTGTGCCGGCAGTAGCCCATACCTGCTCCCCGGTCGATATGAGACGGATAAACCGATGAGCGATGCAACGCTCAATCGTGTGATTACTGCGGTAGTCGAGAAGGCACAAAAGGAGGGCCTTGATCTACCACACTTCTGCGTCCATGACCTACGCCGGACAGCTTCGACACTGTTGCATGAGGCCGGTTTTAATACCGACTGGATCGAGAAGTGCTTGGCGCACGAGCAGCGAGGCGTACGCGCCGTCTATAACAAGGCTGAGTACGCTGCTCAGCGCAGAGAAATGCTGCAAAATTGGGCCGATATGGTTGATGAATGGGTTGCTGGTGGTGCCAAATCGGTGCCATTGCGCACAGGTAGGAGCACGTAGCTTTTTAGCTGCCTTGCAGTGGCAAATGCATCGGCAGGGGGCTTTTCCATGTCCGAATAAGATCCACAATTTTCGGACACAGAGTCCCGTTGAGCGGCCTATCTACCCTTGGTGCTTCTTTGCGAGGGCCATAGCTTCGAGGCGAAGAGCCGTACGACCAGAGCGATTTCGTCTATCGGTTATCCACCGAAGAATATTCGGCCAGTCCTTTCCCTGAAAGGAACGGAGTGAAATTTTTCTAGTTCGACTGCACGAAGAAGGTCAATTCCATACTCTTTGAAAACGAAAAGACCTGCGCGGCTCCAGGCCATATCCTTGATCTGGTGTACGGCGTTGATGGCATCCCGCTCTGTGGGTTGAGAAAGTAGGGCTCCGATGTACTTCCGAGCGACCTCAACGGCAACTTGAGCTTGTGAAATTCCATTGCCGTTACGCTTGCTTGGCAACGTCCTCAGATTTTCGATACGGCTTTTCAAGCAGAGTAATGGATGAAGGATATGAAGTTGTTGCCCCCGACCTTCTATCATGATGGCGCGTTTCTTTACTTCCGACTCGTCGAGGCCGATGACTACGCTCAGAATGTCGATCAGCAGCTTCTTTCCCTCAACGCCTTGATAGAGCAATGTCGCCAAGTTCGACGTATTGTCGTCCATAGTGGCAAGCCTAATCTCAGCTCCCAGTTCCTTGGCCAACAACTCAGCATCTCGATGTGTGCCAAGAAAGTCTGCATCTTGTGTCAGATACAAGGATTCCAACCTCGGCATAGGGATGTCGAAGTAATCCACCCAGAACGAGAGTGACTGGCCTCCGATGAGTATTACGGAGCCTGGGTTGGGTAACCGGGATAGTGCTGTGAAGAGGAGGTCAAGGTCTGGTGGAGTAAACCAGCCTAGATCCGAGGGGCTGCTAGTCTGCATGCAGCAAGCGGGCTATCTAACCCAGCGAACCACCTTGAACTGCGAAACGACACTCTTTGGGATAAGACGAGCTTGGTCAATCGCTTGCTCCTGAGACAAGCGCTGGTCTGCGGCACGGACAACAAAAGCCTCTTGCCGATCCTTCTTGGACAAGGCGTACCCGTTGTATGAACCCACGTGTGCGGACTTCAAAGCAAAACTCCTTCTGTTGATGGACTCTATAGTACGACAAACTTGACCAAGATTGCACACGTGAATGAGTCTTCAAGATAGCAGAACAAGTTCATTTTTACCGAGCAAAGGGGGTGTATCGAGTTCTGTTTGTTGATTGGTTTCATGTTCAGCAGTCAAAGTATCCGCTTTACACATTTGCTTTCGACCAAGAACGGTATTGCTTCTTAGAAAAAGATAGTTCCATATGAGATGCATTTTCGATGCCTTCTCTTGGTAGTGGAAATGTTAGCTGGATAGGTCGCCATAGGCTTGCAACCAGTGCCACCAGAGGTACTCTGAATTCAGGAGGCTGAGATGAGAAAACTCATTTTTATTGGATTCATTGGACTGGGTGCGCTGATCGGTTGTATCTCCGTTATGAATAGCGATTGGGGAACCCGCCTTGTGATGATGGGCGTTGGCGCACTTTTCGCGGCGCCCATTGGCGGGGCACTGGCCGGCATCGGAAAAAGCGGGCGATCCCTTGGGAGGGGCGAAAGTCTGTTACCAAGTGATGGCACTTCATCGAAAGATCTGGCGGCAAACTACTGGCGCGACGAAGGGCATTCACCGTTTGTGAAACCAGGAACCAGCGAGGGCGAAATGCATCGCTGGGATCGGGGCTCCGCCGGCTGATGACTTACGGTTTCTTGAGCAAGTCGTTCACCACCTCTTTGGCATTGTCGAATGTCGCTCCTGTATCTCTGCCTACCTGTTTACCCGATTGCACCAACAGCGATTTCTTCGATGCGAGTGTTCCGTCATCCGTCTTGATGATCTCAGCCTTGGCGTCGAAGTCAGCGCCGCGTGATGCAGCGTCTGAGCGAATTTGATTGCCGCGGGCATGAACGTCCTCTCGGATTGGTGATGATGCCGGTGCGCGCTCTCGAGATGGGGCGGCATTTCCAAAGCGTGAGATTCGATCCTGATTTGATTGATGCTGACCGATGATGTCGGGTGTCAGCGCAGTTTTGCCCTGTTCCTGTATATGTTGATCCCGAATCTTCCCAAAGGAAGCAGGTAGTGCCGTCCCGTCGGAAAACACCCGGTTCGGGCGCAGGGACTGCCGTGCCAATTCTGATTCCATCAAGGTATGGGCCGCCGCACTGTCGCCACCGTATTCCTCGGCATAGCGCATAAACATCTCAAGATTATGAGGGTCCTGTGCAATGTCGATGGAAATGGACTCGCCTTTTTCATAGGCCGAGGATACTCGCTCCGCAAAGCTGGTGCGTTCGGCAAGGCTTGCTTCGGCTCGTTCGGAGCGCGCGACAGTTGATCCGAGTCGGGACGATATTTCATGGGCGTCGCGGGAGTCGCTGGAGAGTGCATTCAAGAAACTGCTATCCCGGGATAACCGATCGCCAAATTGCTTGAATGCTACCAACTGCTCTCCGCTCATGCTGGCCAGCGCTTTCTGTTCCTGTGACGATAAACTCGACAAATAGGATTTCTCCGCACTTGCCCTCAACTGGCCTCCAGCGAAACCTGCGTTGACGCCGACATGCCCGGCTGCACCGAAAGCGATGCGTGCGACCTGTGCTTGGCTCAGTCCTGTATTTTCCGCGACACTCTTGGTAATTTGATTCATCTCGTTCAACGTTTCTCCCATTTGCTCGAAACTGCTGGACGTAGAGCCGCTGCTACTACGCGATGAGCGCAATTTGCTCAATCCTCGCGAGAATGCCTCTGACAGAATGGCTGAGCGTTCGGTATTGGCTGCGACACTCTCGTTTTGAGCTGCATCGACCTGCTTGCTGGCTTGGGCCACATCCTGCTCAGACACTCGCATCGAAACCATCCGGGAAGCAAACCCCTGATTGCGCAGTAGGCTGACGGCCGTACGCCCGGTCAGCGCATTCGACGAGAAAGTGTTTCCGGAGAGGTCGTTCTGCCAACTGCCCATGAACGCCGACGTACGGTTGGGTGCCAGTTGCATCTGGTCCATGCCGACGTTCCCCATCGAGACGTTACCAACGGTGGCGGCTGAGGTGCCGCCCGAGATCATCCCTTGTAGCCCCGACAAGCCACCGACCAGTGCAGTCCCGAAGTTTTCCATGCGCTTCAGGGCGGCCCAGGCAATGAAAGGAATGCTGATGGCGAGGTAACCGACGACGGCCTCCCCCGAGATTGCCCGCGAATAGATCGTGGACGCAGTTTGCAGTGCCAGCGATTTGCCCCCCGTTCCGAGGTCGGCCGCTGCGGCAAGGTCGTAGGCCGCATAGATCGAGGCCATGTAGTTCAGGATTGCATAGAGCGGCGGCCACAATTGAATCCAGATCAACACGGCCGCATAGCCTTTGAAGGCGAGCATTGTCTCCCGTCCGCTAGTGAGCAGCAGGAGCATCACAAAGAGCGGGAACATCGCATAGGTCACCGCCTCGACCACGTTTCTAAAAACGGGCAAAGCCTGTTCAGCTACCTTGCCGTAATTGAGCCAAGAAGCGTTTTGCTGGGCCACCGCCTGGGCGCGGCCGACCGCCAGCACCATCGCCGCCGGGTCGTTAACCTTCTGACCGACGATCTTGCTGGTGTCCTCAAGCGCGTTGAGCATGGCGTTCTGCCGGATGATGTCGGCCGCCGTCGCCGCCGCGCTGGCAATGCTGTCCTTTAGATAGGCCTGCTGAATCTGTCCGGCGATGGCCGCCGCAGCAGCGGCACCGGGCAAGGTCGGATTAAGCTGAAAGGCGAGACGCCCCTGGATACGGGTGATCTGGGCGGGCAGTCGCCCGTTGAGGCTCAGATACACATTGGGGCAGGTATCGATGCCGACACTGCTGCCAGTGCCGGTCAGCGTACTGAAGCGCGCCGGATTGGGTGAGGCCATCAACGGCCAAACATCGTCCGATGCAGAAAAGACTGCCGGATCGAGCGTGCCGTCGATCAGGTCGTAGGTCGTGCAATTGTGGATGAAGTTGATCAGGTCGGTGCGGAAGGCCGGGTCCTGGAAAACCACATTGCCGGTCTCCCGGATCAGCCGGTTGCCGAACATCAGGCCGTTCTGCTGATAGCTCAATTCGACCGGCAGGGCTCCAGCGCCCGGGATAACCTGGAAGGCTGTTTCGAACAGACCGGTCAGCGTATTGCCGATCGTGCTGGTGATGCTGCCCAGCGCGGCTACTCCGAACGGCACGTTGCCGACGATCTTGACGGCCGAACCGCCGGTCTTGTCCACGATACCCACGGTGACCTTGGGCACGATCAACACCGAGAAAACCAGCACGACTGTGCCCAGCCACTTCCAGCCCTGCAACTTCTCGGGGGCGAAAGCATAAGCAATCAGGGCCGCCACAAAACCGCAGAAAGCCACGGCGGCCAGGGCTGCGGCGTAGTCGCCTGAGGCGTGAATCGCCGCCGCGGCATTGAAGACACCGAACAGACTGTCGGCGTTCTGGTAAGCGTATATTTCCCACATGGCGCTTTCTCCGGTCGCGCTATCGCTTCGTTTCTACTGCGACAGGTACGCGGCCTGTTGGCCGAGCATGTCCATCACGTGCTGCGGCATGCTGGAACGCAGCTGGCGTTCGAGTTGCTCCAGGTGGTTCGATACCGCCCGGAAGGAGCCGACCTTCTGGTAGAGCAGGTTTTTCTCCTGGGAGAGTTGCATGAGCATGGCCTGCGCCCGCTGGCGGACCTGGTTGGCCTGTTCTCGCTGCGACTGCTGCAGGGTGTAGTTCTTGTCCAGTGCGGCCATGCCCAGGCGCAGATTGCGTTCGAGAAAAACATAGGCGTAGTCGGCGGCAATCACGTCGCGGTACTGGGCAATCAGGCTGTCGGCCAAGCCCGATCCGGGGATGCTGGTACCGATGGAGAGCATCTTGTAGACCGGCTCGGTGGTCTGGTTCACGAAGCCGACCTCGGCCGAGTTATTGGGGATGGCGGTGCGCGTCGTGATCTTCTCGGCGATGGAGCGCATGATCGTTTCGACCTTGGCGGTAAACGGCGTGTGGGTATACGTGGTGTTCAAGGTGACCACGTCGCAATTGGTGTAGTCGTTGCACTTCAAGACATGCTGGACGACATCCGTGCCGGCGGCCGCACCCTGACCATAGAGCAACTGGCTGATCGAGGTCAGCGTCGGGGCAATCGGTTCGGGATCGCGGGCCGACTCTTCCGGGTAATAGATGATCGTGCCGACCAGACTCATGATCAGTTCGCGCTCTTGATCATCCAGATAGGCACCGGTGTACTGCAAGGCTTTCCAGGTCAGGTTGCCGACGAAGGGCGCCTTGTTTTTTACCTTCGGGTCGCCCGAGGAGCGTGCTGACGACAGAATGCTGGGCCGATCCGTCGCACAACGCCGCCGCGCGGCATCGCGGTCGCTTTCCATGCCCATTTCGATGGCCAGATCGGCGCAGGTTTCCTGAGAGCTGTAGCCAATCGATTCAGCCGCCGTGCTGACAATGGCCTTGGCGGTTTCGCAGGAATTGATCCGGGCATTGTTGATCCACGTCTCCAGCCCCTTTGCCCACTTGGTCAGTCCGCCGAGCAGCGGCGAGACCGCCTCCAGGGCGAGCTGGAAAGCGATCCCCGGCAGCGCGGCCGTGATGTTCTTCAGCATGTTCTTGAACTCGGTTGCCGAAATGTGCGAGAAGGAACCACCAAAGACATCGATGCCACCACAGCCGGCCTTGGCGCTGGGGAACTGGATGGCGGCCAGCTGATAAACCTTGTTCGGCGAACGCATCATCAGGCTGCCGCCGGTGTAGGTATTGAAGGTCTGGCCGCGGAAGGCACCGGGTGCTGTGTAGTTACCAATGGCGCCCAGGTTGTTGAACATGTTGCTCACCTCGCTGTTGAGGTCGCCGGCCTGTAGTTGAACGGATGGGATCGCCAGCAGCAAGGCCATGAACGTGGCAGCGCTACGCCGGAAATGAGGATGGTCGTAATTTTTCATGGCGCCTCCAGGGGAAGGGCGAGACCTTGCGTGGTTGTAGGCAGGATGGCCTCGGCTTGGGGAGCGGACACAGTGGCAATGCGCTCGAGCAACTGGGATTCCGAGAGCACCCCGAAGCCAATGGGAGAGATCTTTCCGGTGAAGGGCTGAGCCAGAAAGATGGCGGGCACCTGGCTGACCTTCAGGGTGGTGGCAATGCCATTGTCCGGGCGGGCATTGGGGAAGCTCGGCAGCGGACCACCGTCCACGCTGATGGCGACGACCTGAATACCGTGTCGCGCCTGGAAGGCTGCCAGTGTCGGTGCGAAGGCATGGCAGTACGGACAGTCCGAGCGATAGAAGAAGAACAGCACGTGATCCTTGCCCAGGTCGGCAATAGCGCGCGAACGATCCACCAGTTCGGCCTGGTCGAAGACTTCCAGTGCCTTGGCATTGACCGGGCGGCCCTGCAGGGTCGGGTCGAGTTGGGGCGTGGCCCAGGCAACGCGCTGCGCGACGTCAGCGAAATAGGAAGCGCGGGCGACGACCAGGGACTCCAGTTCCATGTAGCGCCGGACATTGGCTTCGCTCGGGCGCATGATGGCAATGTTGCGCGTCTCTTCCAGCGTTTTCTGGAGACGTTCGAATTCGACCAGTTCCTGTGCCCGCGAGGGTTGGGCGGGCGGTGCAGTGGCTGTGGCCTTGCCCAGCGGGAATGGATGTTCGGTCTCTTCTGGTGCCGGCGCCTCATAGAAATGCCAGCCGCGCCAACTGTCGGCCCAGTAGCGGGAAGCATCCTGGGCTGTCGCGCTATGACTGCCGAGCATCACGGCGAAGGTCAGCAGCAGCGGGAGGGCGGGGCGGTTATGACTATTCATGTGTAGCCCTACTTCAGGGATTGCGGTGGCTGGCCATCAAGGCAGTAGTTGATGCCGAAATCCATGGTCTGGCGGCGCGGACTCGACGCACCGGGCAGCAAAACCCCGTCCTGCCAGAACCTGACATTCAAGCGGGCACAACCGGCCTGGGCATAGCGCTTCTCGGTCGTGACATCGATGTAGATCGGCGAGGTGGCAGCAAATCGCTGGGTGAGCGCCTCAGCAATTTCGCCGCTGAGGATGCCATGGGCCTCTCCATTGACCGATTGGAGGGCGGCCAACATGACCGGTCGTGGATCCGGGACCTGGGCTCTGGGCACCTCGTCGGCAAGGACGAGCGATGTGAATCCGGCGATCAACGCGGCGGTATAGGCGATCTTCATTGGCACTTTCCCTGTCCGTAGTAGCAGGTCGTCAGGCGCGCAGCATTGCTGCCCTGGATTGCGCCGGCATTGGGCAGCGTCGGGACGATGGAGGCGTAGAACTCTGTGAGGTCCATGGCCGCAAAGTTGAGGCTCTGGAGTTGGGCGATGGTGAACCCCGAGCAGTCGGGACTTTCGCCCGAGCCCCAGCCCTTGCTGACCTGTATGCGGCCCTGCTCATTGACGATGCGGGCGAGTTTGCTGTTGAAGCAACACTTGCCGGTGCTGTGTTCGAGGCAGGAGACGCACTTGCCGAAGAGGCGGAAGCAGGAGGAGCACCAGGTGCCGACGGTATGGCACAGGCCGGCCCCTTCCTTCATGGCGAGTTTGCCTTCTTCCTCGTTGCAGGACGACATCGACATGATGATGTAGATCACCACCGCAATGACCAGCGACCAGGGGTCGAAGGCCACGACCAGGCTTTCACCGGAATAGAGCACGGCCGAACTGGCCGGTAGTGCCGTCCCGTTGACAGCGACTGTGATGCCATAGGTGGTAAAGCTGCCGCTGAAACCGCCGCCTAGCAGTAAGGCCTGCATGCCCTGATAAAGGAACTCGCGGTTCTGGGAATTCATCAGCACGTCGTAGACCAGACTTGAGCCGGTGCCGAACAGGCTCTGATTGGTCATGCCGGCACCAGACGAGTCGGAACTGCAACAGTTCTTCAATAGGCGGTGGCGACAGCGGTTGCCTTCGCCCTTGAAGACCTGCATTTTGCTGGTGTCGAGATACACGCCGGCCTCGCGTCCGGCTTCCATCATGGACATCGAACGGGCGAAGTCCGCATCATTGGTGTAACTGGTATTGAAGCAGTTCGCGCCCAGGCAGACGTTAGCCGGGCAGTTCGAGGCAGTAGTCGTGGTTTGCGCGGCAACCGGGCAGGTATAGGTGTCCTGGGTGATCTCGCACAGCCCGCTGCCGACATTCGTTTGCTTGCAGGTGCT
>JADIYD010000012.1:0-182500 GCA_016705475.1 Betaproteobacteria bacterium
GCAACGGCGGTGGTCTTCGGTCATGAAACCGCGAATGGTGGTCATGGCATGCTCAGTGGCTCATGATGATCCATTCTCTGGCTGGCCCCCTGAATACGCCTTGACCGTCATCTAACCCGACTTTGTCAGCCGTCGCAAAATCCCAGACCTGCAAGCCATCAAACCAGTTGATGAAACGCTGCACGTCGGCAACTTGACAGATGGTTGCGCTGCGGACAGAGCATGTCGATGTCCATTTGCGAAACCCGCTCGCACCAGCGACGCTTGGCTTCGCTGGAACCCATCCAGCGCCGATGGAAGCCCTCGGCATGACGGATGTGCTTGTCGAAGTTATCGACAAAAGACCATCCCCTCGCCCGCCAGCAGCAACGCTGCACCCACATCGCCGGAAAAGAGCACCTTGGCGACCTTTGTCGTACAGGTGGAAATTGCCAGACGAATGCAGTAGTGGGCCGGAACGGACTTGGCATCTCAGGTCAGTTCAGTGAAATATCGATGCCTTCGTCGGGCATCGACACGAAGGTTTCGCCGAGCCCCAAATGGGGAATGAAGCCAGCCCACAGCCAGTCACGTGTAGCATCGCATCTTCGGATTGGAATTGCGCCACAGGGCGAGAGATGAACAAACATCAGGGTCCTGATGATGAAAAATCGCTGTCAGCGCCGATGGATCGAACTCGGCAGAGAGCGCCGAAAATACGGCAGGGAAAAATCTCAGCCTACCCCGACCGAGCAAAAGCCCCTGCCCGCCATGGGTGACCAGATATTCATTGGTATCGAATAGGTGATTCGGCTTTTCCGGTCGCGAACGATGGCGACCCATTTGTGATTGCCATCCTGAAAGATCGTTTTGTCGTTTTCACGCATGCGCTCCAATATGCCCAGTTGCCGGTAAAAAGGCCGACCGGCGCAGCGATTCCAGCGAGGCGCGGATTTCTTCGACCACGCCGTCGAACTCCCCGAAAACCTGTGCCAGTGGCTGGGCGAAGGATTGTCCATAGTAGCTGCCTCGATTTTGGCCGACTTGGCCAGTACGCTACCCAGTTCGATCCCATTCGAAGGCATCAATCGCCCCCTGAGCGTTTGCGCAAGCGGGCCAGACCTCTCCGGTATGATCGTTTTCGAGTTCCCGGAGCGGCTAACACCTGAGGTCCGGAGGCGAGCGGATTGTTTGACAGCCCATGGGGCAACAACGCCGTATGACGAATATCCTGCAAAACGAAAGACACTTCAGTGACACAGTTATGAATCATGCTGGTTAGCGCCGACATGCGCCGTCATGGAGATCCTGCGAAAAATCCGCAGTTCGTTGGACAGTACGCCGAATCCCCATGCCGCGGTTCCCGCCCGCTTGGCGAGAAAATGGCATTGAGGGCCATGATGTTGGATCTTGAAGGCAACACCGACAACCGATTTGATTTCCTCATTGATGCGAACGATGCGCAACAGGTCCACTTCCCGGCTTGCTGCGCCTTGTTCGCTTCGTATGGTCAGTGCAGTCGTCATGGTCATCCCGCAACTAGTCGTTCAGTAAGTTGGCAATGTATCAATTTCACAAAGAACAACCAGAGAATTGCCGATTTTGCTAATTATTTCTCATACATAGCTGCCCCGCGCATCGCCCAGCGTGGAACTTCTGTGGCTGGCAGCGGGGATAGGCGCCAACCAGATCCCCTGTTCGTTCGCCGAGCCAGCGGGTCCAGTCTTCCCACCAGGTGCCAGGCTTCTTCTCGGCCCGGTCGAACCAGTGCTCCCAGTGCTCGTTGCGGTCGGGGTTCGCCTATCCAGTAGGCGCGCTTGGGCGGGTTGGCTGGCGGATTGACGATGCCGAGAATGGGTCGAGCAGTGACAGCACGAAACGCACTGGCGCCCTGCAGACGTTGATCTGCTTGCGGGATGCGTTTGGGGCAGCACTGCTTCCATGGCGCGATGGTCGTCTTCGGCCGTCACACAGAGCGGCTGAACCGGATGAGATCAAGGTCGATCGACCTGCCACCGATGGTCAGCTTGTCGCGCTTGATCAGGTTGTTGTTGAGATGAACTCGCGCAGTAGTGGAGTGCATGGCCTGGTGGCATGCGTGTGGTGTCCATGTTCCAGAACAGTACGTCGAAGGGCGGCAGCGGCTGGCCGAGCAGATAGCTATTGACCCAGTAGCTCCAGATCAGCGGATTGGAACGGAGCATGGGGCGGAAGGGAACTGCCATTTCGCTGCCGGTCGAGATAGCCCTTTCTGGCCATCGACTTTTCCAGTGCGCCGATGCAGGCTTCGGGTCGATGAAAACGTCGATATCGCCCGGATGCGCAAAATCGGTCAGCGTCGAATAGCGTCCCAGTGCGCGACCGGCACCTTACATTCAGTTTCTGAAGTGCTTGTTGGCCCAGGCCATGTGAGGTGCTGACCAGCCGTACCGCCGATGGTAGCCGACCAGATGCACCTTGGGCACCTTGCAGAATTCGGTCACGACGCGAACGACTTGTTGACGCCTTCAAGCAGATAATCGTCGAAGCGGACGTCAGCTGTGATCCACACCAGATTCTTCCAGCCTGTAATGAACACCGAGAAGCCCTGGTCGGTCAGGTGTTTGACCATGCTCTTCTTGGGATCACGTCGGCGATGTAAAACTTGTTGGATCCACGGCGTGATGATGACGATGGCATGGCCCGCACCTTGTCGGTGGTCGGCGTGTAGTGGATCAACTCGACCAGCCAGCCGGTTGCGGAAGACAACCTTTGCCCGGCGTCGTGGCCAGATCTTCGCCGACCTTGAAGGCGTCCGGCTCGACCATCAGGATGTTCTTGGCCTTGACGTCGCGCTGGAAGTTCTCCCATTCTTGCTTGAGGCTGCCGCCACTGGTTTCGACGAAACGTTTCCATGGCCACCGGGTTGAGCCAGAAGAAAATGGTCGGCGCCACCATGTTGAGCCAGTTACGCAGAGCCAGAAAGCGGAGCGGCGACGCTCCTGTCGGACAGGCCCGGCGTTTCGAACAGCATGTCCTCGAAATGGTGCTCGGGGCGACATACCATTCCTTGACGATGTCCCAGCTGGCCGATTCACCCAGATCGGGTCGGCAAAACGCGCATCATCAGCGCTCGGCCTGATCCATCGCCGGATGGAATACCCAGCGCCTTTGCGCATGAGGTGCGACTGAAGCGCGACCAGATCAAGTCTGGCCAGCGCGCCTATGGCCGGGTCGTCAGCTCTTTTTGCGGGTGCATGAGCCAAGCCATCTGCGCGTTAAGCAGCGAGGTGGTGACGCCGTAGGGGTCGATGGCGTTGTTGACAGCCTTGCCGAGCGACTCGACGGGCTGGGCTGGTTTATATTCAGGCCGTTGTATGACCATTTCCATTGCCAGACATGAGATTTCCTCTTGCTTGTTCTGAGTTAACTCGAAAAATCGATGTTACGCTGTTATGGTCTCGCCTGGGGAGCGGCATTCGGACATTTGACCAGCCGAGCGTGTCTTCGATGGCACGCTTGGAACTGGCGGGGGTGCCGGCTTCGCCAGTCACAACAAACGTATTGGCCGGCTGTTCTGTGGAAACCGCCCAGCCACTTGAGCAAGGCCTGCCTGATCGGCATGGGCCGACAGCCCGCCAACGGTATAGATGCGCGCCCGAACCGGCACCGGCTGACCAAAAATGTGAATCCAGTTTCGCGCTGTCCACCAGCCGGCGGCTCCAGCGTGCCTGCTCGCCTGAAAGCCGGCGATCAGGATCGTGCACCTCGCTACGCGGCAGGTTCTCGCGCAGGTGGTACTTGATCCGTCCCGCCTCGCACATGCCGCTGGCCGAAATGATCACCGGCGTCAAGCTGGCAATGTCGTTGAGCCGACTCCCGGAGCGCTCGACATCGGCGACCAATTAACGCTCATCTGCTTGGGATGGCTTTCAACCAGGCGATCAGCTCGCAGGTTTCCGGCATCCAGCAGGATTCTGGTTGGCCAGCGTGATCCGCGTTGCCGCGTTACTTATCGGCGAATCGACATAAACCTTGAGTGGCGACAGGCGCTTGCGGCGCACGAGGTCGGCCAGCATGTAGATGATTTCCTGCGTCTCGCCTGACGGCGAAGGCGGGGATGATCAGGTTGCCCTGGCTGCCCGCGTGCGCCTTTCCGAAGGCGGCGACGATTTCATCTTTCGGTTTCTGGCAGCGAGCGGTGCAGGCGGTCGCCGTGAGGTCGACTCGATGAGCAGGACGGCCTTCCGTGGGTTAAAGGCGCTGGGTCGCACAGCACCGGGCCGGTCCGACATGCCGAGATCGCCGGAAAAGACCAGCCGGGCGCGGTTTTCCCCTCGCCGCCGACGGTAACCTCCAACGAAGCCGAGCGAGAATGTGGCCGGTGCATCGCGGAAACAACGCCTGGATGCCTTTCGGCCGTTTTTTTTCCGGTTGACCGTGGCAGCAGACGGCCGCAGCAGCTTGAGCGAGGCCTACGCCTGCGCGACGGAATACAAGGGGGCCGGAATGCCCTGCTCGGCCTTACACCGCGCCGCCGATGGCGCAACTGCCACTCGGCTTCCTTGTTCCTGACCTGTGGGCGCTGTCTGGCAACAGCACTTCGATCAGCTCCGATGGTCGCCCGCGTGGCATAAAACCGGGCCGCGATAACCGAGCATGCAAAGCCGCGGCAACAAGCCGGAATGGTCGATGTGGGCATGGGTCAGCAAAACGAAATCGATCAGCCGGACATCGAAGCCGAAATTGAGCGCTTTATGGTTCTTTGCCGCGCCTCCGGGCCACCCTGAAACATGCCGTAATCGACCAGGAAAACGAACACCGCCCGCCTCCACACAAGGGTGCAGGAACCCGTCACTTCACCAGCTGCTCCGAGAAACCGAGACGCATGTTTTCATTCCCAACGACTTGGCGTGTAGCATGAACCTCAACACGTTGCAATGCAACGCCAGTCATCAATTCCGCGATTTTAGAATTGTTCAGCGCGAGATTGTCCTCAAAGCTCATCTCAGGAGGTTAAGCATGTTCAAGCATACTGTTCTTGCCGACCGACGGCTCTGAATCCTCGCTGGCCACGGCGCAATGTGCTGCCTCTCTTCGCAAGCGAAGCCGGCGCCCGGATCACCGCACCTTTTCGCTAAGCCGGAATATCCCATCGCCTACTTTGGCGAGGGCGCTCTGATCGATCCGACAACCCCGGAAAATTTTGCCGGGAGCTGGCTGACCAGCAAGCCCGAATTTCTGGGCGAGGTCGAGAAATGTGCGCTGATGCCGGCGTCCAGTGCAGCACTGCGGCAGCAACCAGCGACGTTCTTTGCGAAGCGATCATCGAAGCCGCCGAAAAATCGGGCTGTGACCTGATTTTCTATGGCCTCCCACGGCCGTCGCGGCATCAGCGGCTTTTTGCTCGGCAGCGAGACCAACAAGGGCGCTGACCCATTCCAAGGTACCGGTGCCTGGCCCACCGCTGAACCAGCAACAAACCCAGAATCAGCGGCCGGTACAGCGCCCTGCCCCGGCCTGATGCGACAGAGCACACCGCCGCTGGCGGTATCGATGAACGCCACTTCTTCCAGCCTGCTGACCAGATAGAAGCGCTTTTTCAGTGAAATCGGTCGGCTTGCCATAAGTTGCCTTCCAGAAGGTCGTACCTTTGGGATCACCGGTTCTACCAGTTGAGCCTTCCGCCCGCATCCCGATGTGCGCAGCCGGTACAGCCGGCAATGGTTGAAACCCGCGTCGTCATCAGCGGCACGCGGATAAAAATTACAGAGATTCCCAAAAGCCAGGAAATAGTCGTAACGCCAGCTGACCTTCACTTGCTGCGACGTGCCGATCTTGTCTTCAAATTGGCATTGGCTGCGCTCTATGGCGACCGACTGCAGCGGCAGGAATTTGAACTGGTAATAGTCGTCGACCGCAGGATTTGCCAGCGGTCGCCAGCTCCAGCCTCGGCGACCTGGTTGAAGGCCATGCGAAAGAGGACGTCCATCCGCTCGCCGACGACCGTGACATCGAGGCTTCCGCCGGAGGTCAGATCGACATCGACTTCAATCGAATGCCCGGCCTTGGCAACCAGGCTCTCACCCGACAACCCGGCGTAGGCTACGAACTGGTGCTCCTGCCAGCCTCAGCAGCGTGCGCAGCATCCTCAAAATACGGCGACCAAGGCCGCCGTGAAATGTATATCTGAGGCATAGCATGTCGACTTGAATACCCTGGACAGAGCAACAAGTCAGTTGGAATTTTCCGCGCCGCCTGTCCGCTTACCATGATTCATATCAACAAACCCAAATCAACCCAGGCCAACGCGCGACCGCGACGCTTCAGCGAATGACCAGCCGCCTTGACCTTCGTGCCGCACCGGTTATGGGGAAGCTGTAAAGATCCGCCTGCATGGCGATCTCCAGATCGGCTGCGGGCAGATTCGTGGGGTTGAGTTCGCTGTGAAGCGCCGGCCGAAATCCGGAATCGCGCACGCGCTGGACAAACGGATCGGCAACCACCGCCTCGCCGCGCAGGATAGCTTGATGTAATCGGCGCAGGCGACGTCCTCGTCACCATCGCGGTCCACCCATCCGCCAGTGACACAACACACACTTCGCCCGCCCCCTTGGCCAGGATCGCCTCCGCTGTCATGCCCGGGCGCAAACCAGGCTGGCAGCAGAAAAGCCGGCGCGCCTGATGAAAACGCTGTAAGCCGCGAACGCCCGCCGCCGTGGTCATCACCACCAGCCGCTCCGGCTAGCTCCGCCCGCAACAATTGCGAAGGCGAATTGCCGAAATCGAAACCCGGCACCGGGTCGCCCCCACCCACCGCCCCCACCGAAACCGGATGCGGAACCCGGCTCAGCAGCGACACCGCCCCCGGCAATGCGCTCCACCGGATAAACGCCCGCGCCCTCCGCGCCAGCATGATGGTCTACGCCGAACGGAACGAACGCAGAACATCAATCACGACCACCGTATCACTGGTAATCGGCTGGTTTTTGCAGACGGTTCAGGAAATGCGCGAGAACCCCGCGGAAAGCGACAAAACGGAACCAGAGGCTTGAAGAATACCGCCAGGCCGGCCTTCTCCGCAAAGACCAGACGCTTGCCGGTTTCACTGCCGGGGACAGAACCGCCGGAACGATGCAGTTCGAGCCACTCCACGGTGAACGGCAAAAACCGGCCAAAAATGAAAGCTCGCCGGAAGCATTCAAGATCGGTATGGCGAATGGAACAATTTCTGATCGATTTTGGAGTCGCGATGTCGGCCAATACAGCTACTATTAAACCGATTCACCAACCTTCTGAACTACGCCGCAACTGATCATTTAACCGGTATTCAATTCGTGGATTACGAGGTAAGTCCCATCGGTCTAGTATAAATATTGATCCAGTATTTTCATCATAACAGACAGCTGCATGGCCAATACTTTGACAGTGCGGCTGTCTTGGACATTTTTGAGGCTGATTTTATGCCGCCAGGTAATAGGCGTTGAAGCTATCTTCTCGCCCTCCCCGACAATTTGCACAAGGATGTTGGGGAAATAGTGTGGCATCTGCAGTAGATACACGGAGTCTTAACAACGTTCCGGCAATATCAGTGGGTTTAGTTTCGTTTTTTGACCATTAAACGCTACTTCGATAGGAGCTGATAATCTCAAACGTGCCAAATTTTTTTCCAAGTTCAGAGCACATATAATTCAAAACCGGAATTCTGACCACTCAGTGTCGTCTATAACTGGTCATTGGCTTGAAACACCTGGCAGTAGGCAGGCGTCTATTGGTCTTTCAGGGGTAGGGTAGCGCCCCGTCTTCGAAAAGGGATCGATAAACTCCAATTCCTTCGTCACCAATTGCGATTTCAAGCTTCGCCATTGGCCCATCGCTGAGCGCTAACTATGCATTCCGACACCAATCCATGTTCGAAAAGAGTATGCGGATAATCTCCCGTGTATTGAATAGCCCAACATCATTGTAGGTCCGGCATTTTGAGACCCAGGGAAACATAATGCCAGCTAGTTGATCCGATCTTTTCGTCGATTACTTTTTGCATCACACTTCCTCTCCACACGATCTGGCCACATTACGTACCTCAGTGGAAGGATTGTAATTTGAATTTCCAGGAGCCTCGCCCACATCCTTACCGGCTTGAATACCGCAAAAACCTAAAAAACCCTATATGCCTTAAATAACTTGCAACCCTGAAATGGCTTTCTGCTCCAATAACTTCAGTTGGTAATTTTTTATGCTGCCTAAGGTTCACAATAAACTGTTTCAACCCTTGGGCTAAGACCTATAGTTAGAAAATGGCTCCACAAAGCCGACGGATCGAAAATCAATTTTGAAACGTTCGGTTCGTCGTGATAGTGAAAAAGACCTGAAGCGAAGTCAGATGCAACGGAACTAGTGAAATTGGATGGGCAAGTGATTATCACGTTTTTCGTATTCTTCAACCGATATTTGTGCCAGATGACCAATTCCAACTTCTAAGTGCCTGAGAACAGGCGTTCCGCGACCGATATCCTCCTAAGACAAGCGATATCCGATCGATGGTAGCTGGCAAGCATTATGCCATTCAACTGCGCCATCTGGTAGCTTTTTGTCCATTTGGCATGGTGTCACGGGTGGTCATTCCGTCACGGTTACGAAACAGCTTTCTGGTCAGAAAACTCCTCCAAGCGGATGATTCTTGGTTAGCTGATATAGGTCAGCCTCGGCAAAGAACCAATCACCGACAACCCCCCCCTACCCCACCCACCCCGCCAAATCCGGTTCCCGCAACACACGTTTCAGCAGCGTCATTGCCGCTTTGATTCCTTCCTGAGCTGCTGGCGTCAGGCTGGCGCCGAGGTCGAAGTTTTCGCCGCGCACGCAGAGCACGAAGGCCGGCGGGGTTCCTGGCCTTCCATCTGGTAGTACACCTGCAGCACGGATTCGGGCGGCAGGGCGTGGGTGGAGTGCGTTGCTACGGTGGACCGGAAAATTTGCCGAAAATCGAAAGGGGCCGGGGTGTTTTCGCCGGCGTCGATGAACAGGGCGATTTGCCTGCCCTGCAGGTCCAGAGCGTGTTCGATGTTGAGCTGGAAGTCTTCGATCAACTCGAAGCGGTCGGCGAGCATTTCATTATTGAGCCATTTTTCCAGTTCACCGTGGAGTTCGGGCCCGATGGCATCGTCGCCGCGGCTGGGGTTGCCGACGGCGAAGATGACGACAGGTGCTTTCATGCGCCGCGGCTCAGGGCGTGGACGACCTGCCCTTCGACGTCGACGAGTTCGACTTCGAGCGGCATCTTGCCCAGCGCGTGCGTGGCGCAGGAAGGCAGGGGTCGAAGGCGCGGATCGCGACTTCGATGTGGTTGAGCAGGCCCTCAGTTACTTCGCGGCCGTGCAGATAGCGCCGGGCGACGTGGCGGATGGCTTCGTTCATGGCCTGGTTGTTGTTGGTGGTGGAGACGATGAGGTTGGCCATGGTGATGAGGTCGTTTTTCATCGACGCGGTAGTGGTGGAACAGCGTGCCGCGCGGGGCTTCGATGACGCCGACGCCTTCGGTCCGGCGTTCGCCTTGCACGGTGAGTTCGCCACCGAGCAGGTCGTCGTCGTGCAGCAGTTCCTTGATCACTTCGGCGGCGTGCAGCATTTCGATCATGCGCGTCCAGTGGTAGGCGAGCGGAGCGTGCATGGGCGAGCCGCCGGCGTAATCGACGAATTCGCGGCGCTCGTGTTCGGCGAAGGGGGTCGAAATCTGATTGCAGTTCTGCACGCGGGCGAGCGGGCCAACCTTGTACCAGCCGTGTTCCTTGCCGAGCGACTTGAAGAACGGGAACTTCATGTAGCTCCACGGCCGCACTTCTTCTTCGATGTACTGGTTGTATTGCTGGTAATCGACGTGGTCGAAGAGGATCTTGCCGTTGTCGTCGCGGGCACGCAGGGTGCCGTGATAAAAATCGAGATCGCCGTTATTGCCGACTATGGACATGAAATTGGAGCGGAAAATGCCGAAGCTGTTGTACAGCCCCGGGTCTTGCGTATGCACCTTCTGGATCAGATGGACCGCTTCGCGCGACCACTGGATGATGTGGTAGATGTCCTTGAGCAGCTCGTCGCGCTCGGCAATGGTCAGCGCCTTGTTGACACCGCCCGGGATGGCCCCGGTGCCATGGACGCGCTTGCCGGCCGTGACACGGATGACTTCCTGCCCGAAGCGGCGGAGCAGCACGCCGCGCTTGGCCGTTTCAGGGTGCGCCATGGCAACACCAACGATGTTGCGCTTGGTCACGTCGCTGTCGAAGCCAAACAGCAGGTCGGGCGAACAGAGGTGGAAGAAATGCAGCGCGTGCGATTGCAGCATCTGGCCGTAGTGCATGAGCCGGCGCATCTTCTCGGCCGTCGCCGTAAGTTTCTTGGCGCCAACGATGATGTCAAGCGCCTTGGAGGCAGCCAGATGGTGTGAGACCGGGCAAATGCCGCACAGACGCTGGACCATGACCGGCACTTCCCAGTACGGCCGGCCCTGGATGAACTTCTCGAAGCCGCGGAACTCGACGATGTGCAGGCGCACCTGATGCACCTTGTTCTGGTCGTCGAGCAGGATGGTTACCTTGCCATGCCCCTCGACGCGGGATACCGGGTCGATCGCCACGCGGCGCAGGGTTTCGGGATGGGCGGCGGTTTCGAGTTGGTAGGTCATTCAAATCTCCTACAATTCATGGTGATATCGCCCAGGGCGCGAAAACGAGCGAAGGCAGTGCTCACGGCGCGGAGAAACCGGATTCTGCGTCTCCGCGCTCTGCGGTCGAAAACGATTCAGTCATAGTGCATCAGGCCATGCCCGAGTTCGGGCTCCTTGCCGGCCAACAGATCGGTCAGCACCTTCCAGATTGCGTCTGCCGGACGGCGGGCAGCCCGGCATGAAGTAGTCGATCTTGACGACCTCATGGATCGGATGCACCTGGTTGAGGGGCAACGGCAGTTCCGGATCGTTCGGGATCATGCCGTTGGCCAGCCCCGGGCTGGTGTGATAGACCTCCTCAAGGATGGTCGTCAGCGGCAGGTGGTTGCGTTGCGCGGGCAGGCCACCGTTGATGGCGCAGGCGCCCATGGCGATGAGGATCTTGCAGTTCTTGCGGAACTCGCGCAGGACATGGACGTTCTCGGCATTGCACAGCCCGCCCTCGATGATGCCGATGTCGCAGTCCGGGCTGCAGGTCTTGATGTCGGTCAGCGGCGAACGGTCGAACTCGATGTGTTCGAGCAACGTGAACAGCCGTTCGTCGATGTCGAGAAAAGACATGTGGCAGCCGAAACAACCGGCCAGCGAGGTCGTGGCAACCTTGAGTTTCTTCTTTTCGGTCATCTCAGCGGCCCTCCGTCGTTTCGATGGTTTCCGAAATCGGCGCCTTGTCGTAGTTGCGTTCGCCGATCGGGACGGCAAAGCCGCGACGTTTTTCAGGATGACGCCGACCGGGCAGACCTGCGCCGCCTTGTCAGCCAGCGCGAAGTCCGTATCTGCCAGCGGCCCCGGACTTGGCATTGACGATGAGGTGCGTCTTGATCCCGCGCCCGGAAAGCGCGAAGACGTTCTTGCCATCGACGTCGCGACTGGCGCGCACGCACAGCGAACAGAGGATGCAGCGGTTGAATTCGAGCAAAACCTCGGGATGCGAAGCGTCGACCGGGCGATTCGGGAAAAAATGGTCGTAGTGCGGCGACATCATGCCGAGATGGTAGGCCGTGGCCTGCAACTGGCAGTTCCCGCTCTGCTCGCACGACGGGCAGAAATGATTGCCTTCGACGAACAGCATCTGGGTCAGCGCCCGGCGTTCAGCGTTGATTTCCTCGGTCTCGCTCTCGACGACCATGCCGGCCGAAGCGCGCATGGTGCAGGAGGCCGTGTGCCGGCCATTGACCCTGACCGTGCAAAGCTTGCACGACCCATGCGGCTTGAATTCCGGGTGGTAGCACAGGTGCGGAATGAAGACGCCGGCGGCACTGGCCGCCTGGATGATGGTCTGCCCATCGGCGAAGGGGATGACCTTGCCATCCAGCGTAAAGGTATAGCTCATGCTTGACCTCCGTGTTCCGTCACCAGATGCGCACCGGCATCGTCGCGGCCGGTCATCTGCCGGGCCGCCGACAATTCGCGGTCGAGATCGAAGGCAGGCGTGAAGTCCTGCTGCATCATGCGTTTCTCGTAATAGGGCCGGAACTTGGCAATGGTGTCGAGTACCGGGTTGCAGGCGGTATGGCCGAGACCGCAATGGCTCATCGATTGCAGCAGCTGGTTCAGCTTCTCGATCTCGGCGAAGTCGTAGGGTGAACCGCTGCCGTAATGAAGCTTGTCCATGAGGTTCTTGAGCAGCGAGGTGCCGACCCGGCACGGCGTGCAGAATCCGCAGCTTTCATGCTGGAAGAAATGCACGTAGTTGCGCGCTACTTCGAACATGTCGCGGGTTTTGTTGAAGATCGTGAAGGCACCGGCAGTCGGGATGTCCTCGAAGCCAATGATGCGGTCGAATTCGCTGGCATCGACGCAGACACCGGACGGGCCGCTGACCTGCACGGCCTGTGTGTCGGTCGCGCCGCAATCCTCCAGAACCTGGCGGATGCTGATGCCGAAAGGATATTCGTAGATGCCCGGCCGGGCGCAATCGCCGGATACCGAGAGAATCTTTGTCCCGGATGAGTGTTTGGTACCGATACCGGCGTACCACTCGCCGCCATTGAGGGCGATCATTGCCGCAGCGGCAAAGGTTTCGACGTTATTGACGATGGTCGGCTGGTCGAGATAACCGTTGGTGACCGGGAAAGGTGGCCGGTTGCGCGGCGTGCCGCGCTTGCCTTCGAGCGACTCGATAAGCGCTGACTCCTCGCCGCAGACGTAGGCGCCGGCACCAACGTGAATCTCGATGTCGAAATCAGCCCCCGGCAAGCCGCAGATGTCCTTGCCCAACAGATTTTCGCGGCGGCGGTGGGCGAGCACGGCATTGAGGTGATCGAGCAGATAGCGGTATTCGCCGCGCAGATAAACAAAACCACGGGTTGCGCCGATGGCATAGGCGGCGACTGTCATGCCCTCGAAAACCAGATCCGGGCATTTCGAAAGCAGCACACGATCCTTGAAGGTACCCGGCTCGCCTTCGTCGGCGTTGCAAACGACAATACGCTGATGCCCGGCCTTGAGCTGCGCATTTCGGCAGGCTTCCCACTTGAGGCCGGTGGTGAAGCCGGCACCACCACGGCCGCGCAGGCCGGAACGCTTGATTTCGTCGAGCGTCGCGCCCGGACCGCCGATGCCGCTGGGCAGGCCCTCGCGCCACGATCGCATGTTCGACGCGTTGAGGCCATCGCTCGGCGCCCGCGCCCGCGCAGCCAGCAAGGCTTCGCCAGGCTTGAAGTCGGCATTGAGCAGGATGTCGGCGCGCCGGATGTTGTCTTCGATCTTGAAATAAGCCGGAGGCCATTCGGCAAGCGGCACCTTGTTGCGGATCAACTCGGCGATTTCGTCGATGCGCTGCTCGGACATGCCGCCAATGGCGTAGTTATTGACCATCATGCCAGGGCCCTGGTCGCACAGGCCGGTGCATGCCGTCTTGCCGACGCTGACCAGGCCATCCTCGGAGACCTTGCCGCGTTCGACCCACAGGTTGTTGCACAGGCGTTCCATCATTGCCCGGTTGCCCTGCATGCGGTCGGTAATGTTGTCAGAAAACAACACCCGATATTTGCCGCGCGGCTCGGTATAAATGAATGAATAAAACCCGGCGACGCCTTCGATCTTGGTGCGTGGCACGCCAAGCATGGCCTGCATTCGGTCAATGGCTTCGGGCGGAATCCAGTCGCAGGACTCCTGAACTTCGCGCAGGATCTGCAACATGCAGGTCGGATCGCGTTTGTAACGATTGATCACCCGGTCAACAACACCGGCGACCGCTTCGGCATGCATCTCGTTGAATCCCACGACAATCTCCTACAAAAAATTGCCCATGACATGAGAAGACTAGCACCCGAATGTCTCCATTTGTTGTCCAAGGTCAACACCTGGTCATTTGTCACACTTCTGGAAACCTGAATGTGCAACAATGTTGTTGCGTCGCAGCATAGATAAAGCATCATCAATTGGTGATATTCACCCATGAATGATGCAGCGCAATACTCCTTGATCACCCCTGAAAGGATGAACAGCATGAACACAATAAATGAACAGTCCCCCGTAGCCAGCATGAACACCCTGTTGCCGCTGGCCGGCAAAAAAGGCCTGATTACCGGCGTCGCCAACGACAAGTCGATCGCCTTCGCCGTAGCCAAGGCCATTCGCGCCCTGGGTGGCGAGATTGCCCTGACCTACCAGAACGACAAGACCGCCAAATACACGCAGCCGCTGGCCGAAGCGCTGGGCGCCAAGCTCTTCCTGAAGCTCGATGTCAGCGAAGAAGGCAGCCTTGAAGCCGCCATTCAGCAGTGCGGTGAAGAGTTCGGCGAACTCGACTTCGCCATCCACTCAATGGCGTTCTGCAATGGCGACGACCTGCATGGCCGCGTTATCGACACCACCGAAGCCGGTTTCGACTCCGCCATGAACATCTCCTGCCACAGCTTCCTGCGCATGGCCAAGGCGATGGAGCCCTTGATGGCCCACGGCGGCTCGCTGATCACCATGTCCTACCTGGGTGCAGAGCGCGTCGTTCGCAACTACGGCGTCATGGGCATCATCAAGGCTGCTCTCGAATCCGCCGTCCGTTACATGGCCTACGACCTCGGCCCCAAGGGCATCCGCGTCTTCGCCGTGTCGCCCGGCCCGATCATGACCCGCGCCGCCTCCGGCATCGCCAATTTCAACACCCTGCTTGAAAATGACGCTGCCAAGGCACCGCTCGGCCGCACCGTGACCATTGACGAAGTTGGCGCCCTGACCGCCTTCCCAGTGCACGCCGGGTTCCTCCGGCATGACCGGCCAGACGATCTACGTCGACGCTGGCGCACATATCGTCGCCTGAGGCCTGACCGCAGCAATTGCTGCGGTCAACCCGAAAAAAGGGCTAAATTTCAAATTGGCGGGGGTAGTCTCCCGCTAATTTGAAGTGATTTCGGAGAATCTGATGCCTGACATTGACGGACTACTCCCCGATCCTGTCCCGGATCACCCTCTGCTGCGCGGCCGTCAGGAAATTGGTCGCGGCGAGAGCACCATCGTTCTAGAAGCCGATACCGTGGACGGCCATGAACGTGTCTTCAAAGTGTTGTCGTCACCCACCGACTACGCCTACTACACCGCTGACGACCGACCGACCGGCGAACATTTTCCCATCGTCGCCGACCACGGCACCGTCGGCCGTTCCAGCCGCGGCTTTCCGTTCCATGTCGTCGAGGTCGAGCGCCTCTACCCGCTGCCGGGTAGTGGTGATGCCGCCGAAATCGCCACCAAGCTCTCTGCATCGTATTTCGACGCCTGCATGATGTGGCGCAATCTGGCTCAGGATATGGGACGCATCGCGCTGCACCACCTCGTCGTGACCCCAATGGGCTGGACCGACGCGCTCAAGGAGTCGCTCAAGGCGGTGGAAGACTTCTCGACCGAATACGGCGCCCTCCCCGACCTGATCAAGGCCGACAACCTCATGATGCGAAAGGACGGGACGCTGGTTTTCTCCGACCCGGTATTCATGGAATGAGCATCAGCAAAGTCTATTTCGCCTCGCGCGAACTGGCCGAGTCGCTGATCGGCAAGCCTTCCATCGCCGTCATTTCGATTACCGACCCGGGCACCCCGGAGGCCAACCTTCACGCCAATTTCGAACACGTCCTACGCCTGGCTTTCTATGACGCCATGCCGGCCGACGAATACCTGCCGGCACCGATGCCCGGCCTGTTCGATTACCGCATGGCGCGCCAGATCGCCACCTTCGTCCAGGATCTGCACAATTCACCGAATGTGGTTTCGATGGTCGTTCATTGCGAATATGGGGTCAGCCGTTCGGCCGCCGTTGCGCTCTTTGTTGAAGCCTATTCCGGGGCGCCGCTGATTTCACGGGAATTCACGGGCGAAGCCAACCAGTGGGTCGTCGACCAGTTGTCGCAATTGCGTCCGGAACTGGATATTGACATTCCACCGGCCAACGCAGCGCCCGAAAGGCGCGCCAGACCGCGGCCAACTTGAAGCGCGAGTCCGAAAAGGCAGCGCATAGCGTTGTTTGCTGCAGCGCAGCATACTATACTGGCGCGAGCCTGCCTGGATCAGACATTTTTGTGGAGCCTTACCATGCATGAGAGCAGCGAACAGCGTTTTCTGGTCAACAAGACCTACGACGAAATCCGCGTCGGCGATTCATCAAGTCTGACACGGACACTAATGCCCGAGGATGTAAAACTGTTCGCCATCCTGACCGGCGACGTCAATCCCTCGGTGATCGATCCGAGCTACTCCGCAAGCGGTCTGTTCCGCGAAGTCATCGCCCACGGCATGTGGAGCGGCTCGCTGATTTCGACCGTCCTTGGCACCCAGTTTCCCGGCCCCGGCACCATCCTGATCGACCAGTCGCTGCATTTCTCGCGGCCGGTGACGATCGGTGACACGATCACGATCACCGTCACCGCCAAGCAGAAATTCGATCACAGCAAGCACGTCAATTTCGACTGCGTGTGCACCAACCAGGAAGGCCTGCAGGTGGTGCGCGGCACCGCCGAAGTACTGGCCCCGACGGAAAAGGTCTCGCGGCTGCAGGAAGTGCACATGCCGGAGATCCGCATCGACGACAAGCATCAGCGCTACGTGCAACTGCTTGATCGCGTCAAGGGGCTGGAGCCGATCCCGACAGCCGTCGCCCACCCCTGTGACGAGGAGTCGCTCAAGGGCCCGGTGCAGGCCTTTCAGGCCGGCATCATCGAACCCATCCTGGTCGGGCCGGAAAACAAGATTC
This sequence comes from Betaproteobacteria bacterium, assembly GCA_016705475.1. GTDB lineage: Bacteria > Pseudomonadota > Gammaproteobacteria > Burkholderiales > Rhodocyclaceae > Azonexus. The sequence continues at coordinate 16,863 of JADIYD010000012.1, forward strand.
GCGCCGTCGCCGAGGAATTCGGCATCGACCTGCACGGCATCCGCATTGTCCATGCCGCGCACAGCCACGACTCGGCGGCGCTGGCCGTCTCCCTCGTTCGTACCGGCGACGCAGAAGCCCTCATGAAAGGCAGCCTGCACACCGACGAGCTGATGGGCGAGGTGGTCGCCCGCGCCAACGGCCTGCGTACCAGCCGCCGAATCAGCCACGTTTTCATCATGGACGTGCCGACCTACCACCGCCCGCTCCTCATTACCGACGCAGCCATCAACATCGCGCCGACGCTCGAGGACAAGGCCGACATCATCCGCAACGCCATCGAACTGGCCCATATCATCGGCATTCCGGAACCCAAGGTGGCTATCCTGTCGGCCGTCGAGACGGTCAATCCGAAGATCCAGTCAACACTCGATGCAGCTGCGCTATGCAAGATGGCCGACCGCGGCCAGATCAAGGGCGGCATCCTCGACGGCCCGCTCGCCTTCGATAACGCCGTCTCCATCGTTGCCGCCAAGACCAAGGGCATAAAGTCGGCGGTCGCCGGCCATGCCGAAATCCTCGTCGTGCCCGATCTTGAGTCCGGCAACATGATCGCCAAGCAGCTCGAATACCTGGCCAACGCGCTGACCGCCGGCATCGTGCTCGGCACCAAGGTGCCCATCGTGCTGACCAGCCGCGCCGATACCGCCGAAACCCGTACCGCATCGTGCGTCATCGCCGCATTGATCGCCCACCACAACCGCAAGATTGGAACCGTCTAAATGAAGCAAGGCATCCTGACGATCAACGCTGGATCGTCCTCCATCAAGTTCGCCCTTTTCCCGCTCGCCCACCCGATTTCTCCGGATGCTGAAGTCTCCGGCCAGATCGACGGTATTGGCACCAACGCCACCAAAATGGTGGCCAAGGACAAGGCCGGCCAGAAAATTGCCGACCAGGCCATTGCCGGCGAAAACGTCAGCCACGACCAGGCCTTTGACGCCCTGCTCAAATGGTTTCAGGCAACACAGTCGGATTGGCAAATCGTCGCCGCCGGCCACCGCGTCGTTCATGGTGGCGACCTCTACTCGCAGCCGACCATTGTCGACGCGCAGGTCCTTGAACACCTGACCGGCTTCATCCCGCTCGCGCCGCTGCATGAGCCGCACAACGTCGCCGGCATCCGCGCCCTGCAGGCCCTGCTGCCAACCGTGCCGCAAGTTGCCTGTTTCGACACCGCCTTCCATCGCAGCCAGCCGGACGTCGCCCAGGCTTTTGGGCTTCCCCGGGCGTTGACCGCAGAAGGCATCAAGCGCTACGGCTTCCACGGCCTGTCGTATGAATTCATCGCCCGCGCCCTGCCCCAGCATTCGCACCGCGCCCATGGCCGCGTCGTCGTCGCCCACCTTGGCAACGGCGCCAGCATGGCGGCCATGGTCAATCGCAAGTGCGTCGCCACGACACTCGGCTTCTCGACCATCGACGGCCTGCTCATGGGCACCCGCTGCGGCAACCTCGATCCGGGCGTCATCCTGCATCTCATGGAAACCAAGGGCCTGTCGGTCAAGGACATGACCAAATTGCTCTACAAGGAATCCGGCCTGCTCGGTGTCTCCGGCATCAGCCAGGACATGCGCACCCTGCTCGCCAGCGACAAGCCGGAAGCGCAGGAAGCCGTCGACCTCTTCTGCTACCGCATTGCGCGTGAGCTCGGCTCGCTGGCTGCGGCTTCTGGCGGTATCGATGCACTGGTGTTCACCGGCGGCATCGGCGAGCATGCCGCCGAAGTCCGTCGCCGCGTCTGCCTGCTGTCCGAATGGCTGGGCATCAGCCTCAATCCGGAAGCCAATGCGCAGCACGACATCGTGATCAGCGCTGGCAACAGCAGCGTCGATGTGCTGGTCATCCCGACCAACGAAGAGTGGATGATGGCGCACCACGCACAGACGCTTCTCACCCTTTAACAAAAAATATTTTTGCCCCTGCCCCGGCTACCGCGAGGTGCCGGGGCTTTGTTTTTTCGGGCTTTTTTTACCCCTGTGGCATCACGCAGCAGCAACACACGAAACACTGTATCTAGTCAAGATATTGCCTCCAGCCACTATATCTAGTAGCTTTGCAACATTCGAAGATTAATAACCCAGAAAAATCCGAATTTTGTAGAGGAGCCTTGGATGAGCAAAATCGCCGAACAGCTTTCGCTGACAGACATTCCCGCAGCACCGCAATTTGCCCCGCTGCCGGAGCAGGAAATTTCCGCCGAAGTACTTATTGAAAAGTACGCCAAGGGCAAGGAAACCAATGTTCACGACGTGCGTCGCCGCGTTGCCTATGCGCTGTCCCAGGTCGAGCAGGAAGCTGATCGTGCCCAGTGGGAAGCCAAGTTCCTGTGGGCCCAGGAAAACGGTTTCATTCCGGCCGGCCGTATCAACTCTGCCGCCGGGACCGACCTGCAGGCGACGCTGATCAACTGCTTTGTGCAGCCGGTTGGCGACTCCATCGTCGAAAACGTCGATGGTAAACCAGGCATTTATACCGCGCTCGCCCAGGCCGCTGAAACGATGCGTCGTGGTGGTGGCGTCGGTTACGATTTCTCGTCCATCCGTCCGCAAGGCGCCCGCGTCAAGGGTACCCAGTCGCGCGCTTCCGGCCCGGTGTCGTACATGCGTGTCTTCGACCGCTCCTGCGAAACCGTCGAATCCGCCGGCGCCCGCCGCGGCGCCCAGATGGGCGTGCTGCGCTGCGACCATCCGGATATCGAAGTCTTCATCCACGCCAAGGACAAGGGCGACCTGACCAATTTCAACATCTCGATCGGCGTCACCGACCCGTTCATGGAAGCCGTCGATGCCGATGGTGACGTCGAGCTGCTGCACCGCGCCGAGCCGAATGCCGAGATGCGCTCTGCCGGCGCCTATCAGCGCGAGGACGGCATGTGGGTTTACCGCAAGCTGCGCGCTCGCGAGCTGTGGGACCAGGTCATGAAATCGACCTACGACCACGCCGAGCCGGGCATCCTCTTCCTCGACCGCATGAACAAGGACAACAACCTCAATTACTGCGAAGTGATCGAGGCGACCAACCCCTGTGCCGAACAGCCGCTGCCGCCGTACGGCTGCTGCTGCCTGGGTTCGATCAACCTGACGCTGTACATCAAGGACGCCTTCTCCGAGCAGGCCGAGTTCGATTTCGACACCTTTGCCGAAGTCATCCGCATCTCGACCCGCATGCTCGACAACGTGCTTGACGCGACCCACTGGCCGCTCGAGCGCCAGCAGCAGGAAGCCGCCAACAAGCGCCGCGTCGGCCTTGGCTACACCGGCCTCGGCGATGCGCTGGCCATGCTCCGCCTGCGCTACGACAAGCCGGAAGCCCGCGCCATGGCCGCTCGCATCAGCGAATTCATGCGCGACACGGCCTACATGTACTCGGTCGAGATGGCCAAGGAACGTGGCGCTTTCCCGTTGTTCAACGCCGAGCTGTATCTGTCCGGCGGCAACTTCGCCTCCCGCCTGCCGGGTGACGTCAAGGCCGAGATCCGCAAGCACGGCCTGCGCAATTCGCACCTGCTGTCCATCGCCCCGACCGGCACCATTTCGCTGGCTTTCGCCGACAACGCCTCGAACGGCATCGAGCCGCCCTTCTCCTGGACGTACAACCGCAAGAAGCGCATGCAGGACGGCACGATCAAGGAATACTCGGTCGAGGACTACGCCTGGCGCCTCTACAAGCATCATGGCGGCGACGTCTCCAAGCTGCCCGAGTACTTCGTCACGGCCCTGGAAATCTCCGCCCAGGCGCACAGCGACATGGTTGCCGCCGTGGCCCCGTTCATCGACACCTCGATCTCCAAGACGGTCAACGTGCCGGCTGACTACCCGTACGAAGACTTCCAGGATCTCTACATGAGCGCCTGGAAATCCGGCCTCAAGGGTCTGGCCACCTACCGCCCGAACAGCGTGCTTGGCTCCGTCCTCTCGGTAACCTCGAGCGAACCGGCCAAGACCGAAGCTGACGCAGCCAAGGCGCCGCAGGATTTTGTGTCCGATGCCAACCGCCGCCTGTCGATCAAGAACCTGCCGGCACCGGTGCTCGCCAGCCTGCGCTGGCCGGGCCGCCCGAACCTGCCGGAAGGCAACATGTGCTGGACCTACATGCTCGACTCGCCGATCGGCAAGTTTGCGCTGTTCGTCGGCCACGTCGAACCGGAAGGCCGTGCCTGGCCGTTCGAAGTCTGGGCCAATGGCCCGGCCGAACCGCGTGGTTTGGGCGCCGTCGCCAAGACACTGTCCATGGACATGCGCGCCAAGGATCACGGCTGGCTGGAAATGAAACTCGAAGCACTGGCCAAGACGCCCGGTGACTCGTTTGAGATGCCGATGCCGCCGCACGGCGAACGCAAGCGTGTCCCGTCCGTGGTTTCCGCCATGGCCCAGGTCATTGCATGGCGTTGCGAACAGCTCGGCGCCTTCAAGCACGAAGGCCCGACGCCGGTGAAGGATGCCCTGTTCAGCGCCAAGGAGCCGAAGACCGGCACCGACGGCACGCTGTCCTGGACGGTCGACGTCAATAACCCATCAACCGGTGAAGACTTCGTCCTCGGCCTCAAGGAAATCACCCTGCCGGATGGCGTTACCCGCCCCTACTCGATGTGGCTTTCCGGTAACTACCCGCGCGCCCTCGACGGTCTCTCCAAGCTGCTCTCGCTCGACATGCGTGTGCTCGATCCGGCCTGGATCGGCATGAAGCTGCGCAAGCTGATCGATTACTCCGAGCCGCTCGGCGATTTCATGGCCTTCGTCCCGGGTTCGCGCAAGCAGCAGACCTATCCGTCCACCGTTGCCTACATCGCCAACCTGATCATCCACCGCTACGCCATGCTCGGCATCCTCGACGAGAGCGGCTTCCCGCTGCAGCAGATGGGTATCCTCGAAGCACCGGAAGACTCGACCAGCAACAAGGTTCTGCCGACGCAAGGCAAGCTCTGTGGCGAGTGTGGCAACCACACGATGATCCGCAAGGATGGCTGTGATTTCTGTACGGCCTGTGGCGCAGTAGGCACCTGCGGCTAAATCAGCGGATGCTACGGTCAACCGGAAAAATGCCCCAAAAATGAAAATTGGGTAGGCGTACCGGGATAAGCCGCAAGGAACGAAAGCCCCGGGATCAATGATCCCGGGGCTTTTTCGCTTTACCCCTGCCAATCGGCCCCCATGGCAAACTTGATCTCAGGCAGACTTCTTAACAGGATAAGATTCGGGCTCTTTCACCCCGATCCCCATGACCGAACGTTTACCCGATCAAGATCCCAGAACCGATGAGGGCCTGATGCTCGCCTACAAAAACGGCGATGCAGCGGCTTTCGAGGTGCTGTATGGTCGGTGGCGCCGCCCGCTGTTTCGCTATGTGGCGCACCAATGCGGGCACGACGGGGCAAGCGATGAACTCTTCCAGGATATTTGGCTCCGCGTGGTCAACGCCCGTCAGCAATACGAGGCCGCTGCCAAGTTTTCCACCTGGCTCTTTCGCATTGCCCACAACCGTCTGGTCGATCATTGGCGCTCAAGCCACAGGGCACCGGTCATCGACAACGCACTCGCGGACGACGAGGATGCTGATTTCACGGCTTCCATCCCTTCCCCGGAGGATGATCGTCCGGATCGCCTCGCCGAACGTAAAGCCATGGCGGAACATATTGTCGCTGCTGTTCACTCTCTCCCGGACGTCCAGCGCGAAACCTTCCTGCTTTCCCAAGATGGCAACATGAGCCTGGAGGAGATTGCATCCTTGATGAATGTCGGGAGAGAAACCGTTAAAAGCCGCTTGCGCTACGCGCTAGGCAAGTTGCGTCAGGAGCTGTCGAAATGGCGATAAAACCTACCGATCAGGAAATTCTGGCGCTTTATCAGGAAGCCGGCCCATCCGGCCCGAGCGACGAACTTGACCGAAATATCCTGACAGCCGCCCGCGCTGTAGTCAAAAGTGACAGCACGCCCGCTCCGTGGTGGCCACGCTGGCGTCTGCCGCTGCAGGCTGTTGCCACTATCTGCCTGTTCGCCATGGTGAGCATCATGCTCGAACACCGCGAGCCGATGACACCCGCAATTCCCCCACTGGCCATGAACGATAGCGGCCCTGCTACCGATCAACAGCCGCCCCCCCCCGCAGTACCGGGCCCTGCTACCGTCGTTGCTGAGTCGAGGGTTCGAATGGCCGATCAGGCGCCAAAGCAAATGCGCTCCGAAGCCCGGATGGCAGCCCCGGCCGCACCCGCCCATTCTCCAGCCAGCAGCGAAGCTGTTCTTTCATCTGCGCCAGCCGGGCGCTCCGTCGCTGCCGAATCGGCGGTTACGGTGCCCATGGCCACGCCGGAAGCGGTGGCAGTCCCCAGCGCGAAGGCTACTGCAAGGATTGCAGCCGATCAGGCCAGGTCGCCAAAGGACTGGCTGGATTCGATTCAGACACTGATCAAACAGAATCGACTTCAAGAGGCGCAAAAAAGCCTTGATGCCTTTGTTCAGGCCTATCCGGGCGAGGCCGTTCCCGATGAGCTCAGGACAAAACTCAGGACTACGGAAGATGGGGCAAGCGGAAGATAGCCGCAATCGGAAAATTTTTTAACCCCGTTTCCGAATGCTGATCGTTTAAGAGAGTACCTGCCAACCCAAAGGGACTCTCAAAATGAAACCTGTCTTCCGCTTTATTGCCTCGGCCATCATCGCCGCAGGAATTTCTTCCGTTTCCCACGCCGCCAGCGTTACCGACATCGAGATCGTCAACCGGACGACCGGCGAGCATCTGCCGACCTACAGGCATGATGGTCAGCTCTGGATCGCAGGCAAACCGGGGGATCGCTATGCCATTCGCGTCATCAACAGGACCGGGGCGCGCATGCTGACCGTTGTTTCGGTTGATGGCATCAACGTCGTCAGCGGCGAATCCGCCGCCCAAAACCAGCGAGGATATGTACTGTCGCCAAGCGGTTCCGTCGAAATCGCCGGGTGGCGCAAGAGCGAACGTGACGTGGCTGCTTTCTATTTCACGGCGGTCGAAGACTCCTACGCTGGCAGGACCGGCCGGCCGGACAACGTTGGTGTGATCGGGGTAGCTGCCTTCCGCGAATATCAGGAACCTATTCCCACACCTGCACAGGAAATTTCGGCCGCTACAGCCTCGGCCCCGATGCGCAGTCGCAACGAAGCGGCTGACAAGGCAGCCTCGCCCATGGCCGAGCGCAGGTTGGGTACCGGCCATGGTGAGCGGGTTTATTCGCCAACGCAACAGGTTGATTTCAAGCGGGCGAGCAATGCGCCGGATGACACCATCACGGTCCGCTACGACTCTTATGCCAGGCTCGTTGCACGCGGAATCATTCCTTCGCCCCGGCGCCACAAGTCGCCGAATGCCTTCCCGGGCAATTACGTGCCAGACCCGTCCTGAATGCTGGCAGCGGTCCCCGGTTTAACATACCGGGCGCTCTCCATCTTTCAATTTTGGCGATTTTTTCCGGTTGACCGTAGCAATCATCCAGAATGGCTCTAGAGCACAGGTTCACGGCTTGTCGAGCCAGAATAGAGAGGTGATAGTCTTGGCATCGGTAATCCGGCCGTCCCAGACGGCTTGCCTGGCTTCGGCCGGCGACAGTTCGACGACATCAAGGAACTCGTTGTGGTCGAGCTGCTTTTCCCCGGCCAGATGCAGGCAGCGGGCGGCGAATATTTCGATGCGCTCATCGGAATAGCCAATGCATGGATGCATCACCCCGAGGTATTCCCAGTCGCTGGCGACGTAGCCCGTTTCTTCCTTGAGTTCGCGCTGGGCGGTGTCAATGATGGCTTCGCCATGATCGATCTTGCCGGCCGGCAGCTCAAGGAATACGCGGCGCAACGGGTAGCGGAACTGGCGCTCAAACAGCAGGTTGCCGTTGGGGAGGAAGGCGAGAACGACGACGGCGCCAGGATGCACGATGTATTCCCGGATCGATTCCTGGCCATTGGGCAGGAGCACGCGATCCTTGCGGACATTGAGCAAAGCCCCCTTGAATACAGTCTCGGACGAGACCTCGGACTCGATCAGGTGTGCATCGTGTGACATTTCAATCTCCGGAATGCAAAACGCCCCGACTGGCGGGGCGTTTTATTGAAACACTTCAGCGAGGCATCAGAGCGAACGCAGCAGCGCGTAGGCGCAGAGCGACATGATGACCTGCGGGAAGATGCCGAGGAAGGCAACAGCCAGACCGTTGGCGGAGATCAGGATGCGCATGTCCATCGGGGCGACCAAGGGGGTATCGTCAACCGGTGCGTCGAAGTACATGATCTTGACGACACGCAGGTAGTAGAAAGCACCAATCAGCGAGAACAGTACCGCAACGATGGCGAGCCACATGTAGCCGGCGGCAACGACGGCCTGGAGCACGGAGAACTTGGCGAAGAAACCGATGAAGAACGGCACGCCAGCCATCGAGAACATCAGCATGAGCATGATGCCGGCAAACCACGGGCTGCGCTTGTTAAGCCCCTTGTAATCATCAATTTCCTCGGCCTCGAAGCCAGCACGCGACATGAGCAGGATCATGCCGAAGGTACCGGCGCTCATCAGCACGTAGGCGATGACATAGAACATGGCCGAGCTGTAAGCATTTAGCGCGTAGCGGGCGTCGCCACTGACCACGCCGGTAACGATGCCAAGCAGCATGAAGCCCATGTGCGAGATGGCGGAATAAGCCAGCATGCGTTTGAGGTTGGTCTGGGCGATGGCGGCGAGGTTACCAATGGCCATCGACAAAACAGACAGGATAACCAGCATGGCCTGCCAGTCGGCAGCCATGGTTATCAGGCCATTGACGAGCAGACGCATGACGATGGCAAACGCAGCCAGCTTGGGTGCGGAACCAATGAGCAGCGTGACCGAGGTCGGGGCACCGTGATAGACGTCCGGAATCCACATGTGGAAGGGGACGACACCCAGTTTGAAAGCAAGGCCGGCAACCAGGAATACGAGGCCGAAGACCATGACGCTCTTGTTAACACCACCGCCGTAAAGGCGTTCTGCGATACCGGTAATTTCAAGCGTGCCGGTAGCACCGTAAATCATCGACATGCCATAAAGCAGGAGACCGGAAGCCAGTGCGCCGAGAACGAAGTATTTCATCGCCGCTTCGGTCGATACCACGGAATCGCGGTTCATGGCGACCATGGCATAGAGCGACAGTGAGAGCAATTCAAGACCGATATAGATGGTCACGAAATTATTGGCGGAAATCATGACCATCATGCCGAGCGTCGCAAACAGCGCCAGCACGTAGTATTCGCCCTTGTTCATCGATTCGCGGTCGATGATGTAGCCACGCGAATAGAACATGACAATAAGCATGGTCATGTAGAGGAACAGCTTGAGCAGGTCAGACATCAAGTCGTCGACGAACATGTTGCTGAAGGTATAGGTGATTTCACCTGTACTCGTCGCAAACTGAATCGCAGCACAACCAATCAGCGTCAACTGAGTCAGCACGAAGGTAACGGTGCGGCGGCTATCCTTGACCAGAAGATCGATCATCAGAATGGCCAAGGCCATCACTGTCAGGAAGATTTCCGGCGCAGCGGGCAGGAGATTGGGGACAACGAAATTGTCGAACATGTCGGCTACCGTTTATTGAATCTTGCTGATGGCGACATGACGCAACAGGTCATTGACCGAGGCGTGCATGACTTCCGTGAAAGGCTGCGGGTAGAGACCCATCCACAGGGTGGCAATAGCCAGAACTCCGAGGATGGCAAACTCGCGCATGTTGATGTCTGAGAGCTCTTCAACATGATGATTTGCGACATCGCCGAAGACAACGCGCTTGTACATCCACAGCGAGTAAGCCGCACCAATGACCATGGAGCTGGCAGCAGCGAAGGCAACCCAGAAGTTGAATTTCACCGCGCCTAAGATGACCATGAACTCACCAACGAACCCGGAGGTCGCCGGCAGACCGGCATTGGCCATAGTGAACAACATGAACAGCGCAGCAAATTTAGGCATCTTGTTGACCACACCGCCGTAATCGGCGATCTGGCGGCTATGCACGCGGTCGTACATGACACCGATACAGAAGAACATCGCGCCGGAGACGAAACCGTGAGAAACCATCTGAACCAGAGCGCCTTCGATACCCATGGCGCTGAACATGAAGAATCCCAGTGTCACGAAGCCCATGTGAGCGATCGATGAATACGCAACCAGTTTCTTCATGTCTTCCTGAACCAGGGCGACGAAACCGATATAAACCACAGCGATCAACGACAGGGCGATCACCAAGCCAGACAACTCGTGCGATGCATCGGGAAGAATAGGCAGCGAGAACCGCAGAAAACCGTAGGCACCTAGCTTCAGGGCGATGGCAGCCAGCACGATGGAGCCGCCGGTAGGCGCTTCAACGTGGGCATCCGGCAGCCAGGTATGCACCGGCCACATCGGCACCTTGACTGCAAACGCAATCATGAATGCAAGGAACAACCAGATTTGCGGGCCAAGTGCGATCGGCAGCTTGTGCCATTCGAGAATCGAGAAGCTGCCACCCGACTGGATGAAGAGATACATCAACGCGATCAGGAAGAGCAGCGAGCCGAACAGGGTGTAGAGGAAGAACTTGAAGGCCGCATAAACACGGTTAGGTCCGCCCCAGACACCGATGATCAGGTAAAGCGGAATCAAGGAAGCTTCGAAGAAGACATAGAACAGCACGCCGTCGAGTGAAGTGAAGATGCCGTTCATCAAACCGGACATGATCAGGAACGCAGCGTTGTACTGGGCAACCTTGTTCTGAATGACTTCCCATCCAGCTGCAACAACGATGATCGTGATGAAAGCATTGAGCACCACGAACAGCATCGATATGCCGTCCACGCCGAGGTGATAGTTGATATTGAAGCGCGGAATCCAGCTACTAAGCTCTACGAACTGCATGCCGCCATTGGCAACATCGAAACCGACCCACAGCGGAATCGTGATCAGGAAAGCGGCAACCGCACCGACCAGGGAGATCATCCGGGCCAGAGGTGCGTTCCGGTCACCGCCGGTGGTGAGAACCACCAGTCCGGCGAAGATCGGAATCCAGATTGCGAGCGATAGCAACGGGTAAGTCGACATGTTATTCCTTGCTTTTCTGCGAACTATTCACGCTTAAGCGCGGTTGATCCACAGGGTCATCAGCACAAAGACGCCAATGATCATGGTGAAAGCGTAGTGATATACGTAACCGGTCTGGAACAGGCGGGTTATCGAGGCGATCCATCCAACAAGCTTGGCTGAGCCATTAACGATAAATCCGTCAATGATGGCGACATCGCCGCCCTTCCAGAGCACCTTGCCCAGGAGGCGAGAGCCACCAGCGAAGACAAGTTCGTTGAATTTATCGAAGTAATACTTGTTCTCGAGCAGCGTATGGATGGCCGAGAAACGACGTTGAATGGCTGCCGGAATGTCGGGGCGCTTCATGTAGAAGAACCACGACAGCAACACGCCGGCCAGCGCCAGATAGAACGGCGGAGTCGAGAAAGCATGAACACCCATCGCTGCAGCTCCGTGGAAATGTTCAAGGAACTGTGACAGTGCCGGATGTGCGACGTTATCAACGTGGATTACGCCCTTGAAGTAATCCCCCGCCACCATCGGTCCGATGCCGATGAACCCGATGACTGCAGACGGAATGGCCAGCAAGACCAGCGGCAAGGTTACCACCCACGGCGTTTCGTGCGGCTTTTGACCCGGTGCCAGACCATGGTGATGGTCGTGCGAGGCCTCCTCGTCATCATGGTCGCCATGATGTTCATGGTGGTGCGCATCATCCGCTTTCCCAAACCGTTCTTCTCCATGAAAAACCAGGAAATACATTCTGAACGAATAGAAAGCGGTGACGAACACACCGGCCAGTACGGCGAAATAGGCAAAGCTGGAACCCGGGATATTAGAGAACTTGACCGCTTCGATGATCGAGTCTTTCGAGTAGAAGCCCGCCAGGAAAGGCGTACCGATAAGAGCCAGCGAACCAATCAGGGAAGTAATCCAGGTAATCGGCATGTACTTGCGCAGGCCGCCCATGTTACGGATGTCCTGATCATGATGCATACCAATGATGACCGAACCGGCACCAAGGAAGAGCAGCGCCTTGAAGAAGGCGTGCGTCATCAGGTGGAATATGGCAACAGAGTATGCAGAAGCACCCAAGGCGACAGTCATGTAACCAAGCTGCGACAACGTGGAGTAAGCCACGACGCGCTTGATATCGTTCTGAATTATGCCGAGGAAGCCCATGAACAGTGCTGTGATCGCGCCGATAATGATCACGAAGGACAGCGCGGTTGTTGACAGTTCAAACAGGGGAGACGTCCGGGCGACCATGAAGATACCAGCGGTCACCATGGTTGCCGCGTGGATCAGTGCCGAAATCGGGGTCGGGCCTTCCATTGAATCAGGCAGCCACACATGCAGCGGAACCTGAGCTGACTTGCCCATGGCACCAATGAACAGGCAGATACAGGTGACTGTCATGAGGGACCATTCAGCCGCGCCCCAGATGTTGATCATGGCCGATGCCAGCTCAGGAGCTCTCTCAAATACTGTTTTGTAGTCCAGCGTACCGAAATGAGCAAGGATCAGACCGATGCCAAGAATAAAGCCAAAGTCACCGACACGATTGACCAAGAAGGCCTTCATGTTGGCAAAAATGGCTGTGGGGCGGGTGTACCAGAAACCGATCAGCAGATAGGAAACCAGACCTACCGCCTCCCAGCCGAAGAAAAGCTGCATGAAGTTGTTGCTCATCACCAGCATCAGCATGGAGAACGTGAACAACGAGATGTAGCTGAAGAAGCGGTTGTAGCCGGGATCTTCCTGCATGTAGCCGATGGTGTAGATATGCACCATCAGGGACACGAAGGTAACGACCAGCATCATTGTCGTAGTCAGCGTGTCGATCAGGAAACCGACTTCAAACTTGTAGTCGCCGCTGGTCAGCCAGGTATAGACCGCACCGTTGTAGGTGTTTCCGGCAAGGACATCCTTGAAGATGATGACAGAGGCGATGAAGGCAATAGCGACACCGGCAATAGTTGCGGTATGGGCAACCCAGCGCGGTATAACGCGACAGAACAGGCCGGCAATCATGGCACCGACTAACGGCGCCATGGGTACGAGCAGGTAGAGTTTTTGCATTTCCATGTTTAACCCTTCAGGCTGCCCAGGTCATCCACATGGATGCTCTTGAGATTGCGGAACAGCACGATCAGAATGGCCAGACCAATTGCCGATTCAGCTGCGGCTACGGTCAGGATGAAGAAGACGAAAATCTGACCGGATAGATCATTCAGGTAGTGGGAAAACGCCACGAAATTCATGTTGACCGCAAGCAGCATCAGCTCGATGGCCATCAGCAGAACGATCAAGTTCTTTCGGTTCAGGAAGATGCCGACCACGCTGATTGCGAAGAGAATCGCGCCCAGGATCAGAAAGTGGGAGAGAGAAAGAGTTAGCATGGATTCCCCGGGGATCAGTCTTTTTCAACCGGCATTTGCAGGACGCGCACGCGATCACTCGCCTTGACGAAGACCTGCTCATTCGGGTTGGTGTATTTGGACTTCTTCGGACCGCGGTAGGTCAGCACAATCGCTGCGATCATGCCGACAAGCAGAATGATTGAGGCCAGCTCGAAGGGATAGACAAAGTCGGTGAACATCAGAGCGCCGATGCTCTTGGTATTCGACACCCCGGCCGGGACCATCGCTTCGGCTGCAGGTATTTGAAAATACTTGCTTCCGAGCACAAGGCTCATTTCCAAAGCCATCAGCAGACCGAGAAGTGCACCAAGTGGCAGATAATTCCAGAAGCCTTGGCGGATTCGGTCGATATTGATATCCAGCATCATCACGACGAACAAGAACAGCACCATGACCGCGCCAACATAGACGAGGATGATGGCAATCGCCAGAAATTCAGCTTGCAGCAAGGCCCAGATTCCACCACAGGTAAAAAAGGCAAGAATCAGATGCAATGCAGCGTGAACCGGGTTTCGGGCGGTGATCACGCGAAGACTCGCGAAGACCAGAATCGCCGAAAGGAAGTAAAAAACGGCAGTTTGAAAATCCATCGCTAGCACCTGTTATCGGTAAGAAGCATCAAGTTCGCGATCCTTCGCGATCTGATCTTCGTAGCGGTCGCCGTTAGCCAGCAACATCTGCTTGGTGTAATACAAATCACCACGCTTCTCGCCGTGATATTCAAAAATGCGCGTCTCAACAACGGCATCAACCGGGCAGGCTTCCTCGCAGAAACCACAGAAAATGCACTTGGTCAGATCAATGTCATAGCGCGTTGTACGACGTGAACCGTCATCGCGTGGCTCCGCCTCAATGGTGATAGCCAGCGCAGGACAGATCGCTTCACACAACTTGCAGGCGATGCAGCGCTCTTCACCATTCGGATACCGACGCAACGCATGCAGACCACGAAAGCGGAAGCTCTGCGGTGTCTTCTCTTCCGGATATTGGACGGTGATCTTGCGAGCAAAGAAATACCTGCCCGTAACCGACATGCCCTTCAACAATTCCTTGAGGAAGAGGCTGTTGAAGATTTCCTTCATCGAACCCATTAGTCTCTCCTCACTTCCAGATATTCAAAGGCGACATCATCCAGACGCCGACAACAACCAGCCAGATCAGACAGATCGGCAAGAAAACCTTCCAGCCCAGACGCATCAACTGGTCATAGCGATATCGCGGGAAAGTCGCCCGGAACCACAGGAACAGGAAGAGAATGGCCGACATTTTGATGAATAGCCACAGGATGCCGTCAGGCAGGAATCCCACGGGCGACAACCAGCCACCCAAAAACAGAAGGGAGGTCAGCGCCGCAACCAGGATCATGTTGGCGTATTCAGCCAGGAAGAACAGCGCGAAGGCCATCCCGGAGTACTCAACGTGGAAACCAGCAACGATTTCTGATTCGCCCTCGGCAACGTCAAACGGTGCGCGATTCAGTTCGGCCGTGCCGGAAATCAGATATACGATGAACATCGGAAACAGTGGAAGCCAGTTCCACGACAGGAAGCTCAACCCCCATCCGGCGAAACGCCCCTGATCCTGAACATTGACGATATCCACCAGATTGAGGCTGTTCGAGACCATCAACACGCAAATCAGCGAAAAACCCATCGAGATTTCATAGGAAACCATCTGGGCAGCCGAGCGCATGGCACCAAGAAATGCGTACTTGGAGTTGGATGCCCACCCGGAAAGGATGATTCCGTATACCCCCATCGACGTGATTGCCATGATGTAGAGCAGGCTCGCATCAATATTGGCTACCACCAGAGAGTCGGTAAAGGGAACCACAGCCCAGGCAGCCAGTGCCGGCGCAATCGCCAACATCGGTGCAATGATGAAGATTCCCTTACTGGCCGTGGTCGGAACGATAATTTCCTTGAGCAGCAACTTGAGGCCGTCAGCGATAGGCTGGATGAGACCCCACGGACCGACCCGGTTGGGGCCGATGCGGACCTGCATATAACCGATGACTTTGCGTTCGAAATAGGTCAGATAAGCCACACCGAGCATCAATGGTGCAACAATCAGGACGATCTTGATCAGGGTCCATACGGCAGGCCAAGCGCCGCCAAAAATCCCTGTGCCGAAATTCATCAATGCGTCCATTTATGCACGCTCCACGGTTATCGACCCGAACATGTCGCCCAGCATCGCGGTACTCGCATGCGCCGCTGAGACGCGTACGCAACCGGCAGGCACATTATTGTCGATGCAGGCAACCAGAATTGCTTCGCCGCTTCCCTGCTTGACGCGAACCTTTGCTTTATCAGCAATACCGATCTGGGCAAGGGTCTGCTCTGAAATGCGGGCGCTAGGGGGAACCGAATCAGCGGTTTGCTGCAAAGCCGGGGCGCGTCGCGCCATCGGATCGGCAAAGTTGATGGGCACATCAGCGATGCGCTGCAATCCGGCGGAAGCAGCGACTGGAACTGCCAAGGCAACACCTATAAGGTCGTTGTTCAGACCAGCCAGGAATTCAACGCCCGCCCCCAACAACTCATCGCGTACCGCTTCGCTGGATTCGTACGTGAAACCATCGAGATTGAGCACATTGCCGAGCACACGCAGCAGCTTCCAAGCCGGGCGTGCATCGCCACGCGGCTTGGCCACGCCGTTGAAACTCTGCACGCGGCCTTCGATATTGACGAAGGACCCCGAGGTTTCGGTATAAGGCGAAATCGGCAGGATCACATCGGCGTACTCGAGCGCCGCTGCGTGCTTGAATGCAGACATGTAAACAACCAAGCTGGCCTGCTTGAGCGCACCGAGAACCAGTTGCGGATTGGCGCAATCGAATTCTGGCTCGACGCCCATCAGGACGTAGGCCTTACGTGGCTGTTCGAACATCTGGCGGGCATTGGCACCTGCCGCCAAGACACCGGCCGCGTAAGCACCGACCGTATTGGCACCCTCGCCAAGGAAGCCAACAGTTGCGCCAGTAATCTTGCCAAGCTCAAGCGCAAGCGCCTGCAATTGGGTCGCGTCAGCCGACTGGGTTACGACATTCCCAAGGAAAATCGCGCGCTTGTCACCATCCACCAAGCTCTGCGCAATCTTTTTGCTCGTTTCGCAGACGCCGGAAGATTCGACACCTGCCGGAACCGCAATACCCTTGATCTCAGCCGCAGCCTTGACAATAGCGGCCAACCCGGTAGCCAGTTGACCAGGTGCAACAGTCATGCGGGCATGCAGATTGATCAGTTGATCATCACCGGTCACAGACAGCAAGCTGACATTCGTGTACTTCTTGGCAGCCTGACGCAGGCGCTGGGCAATCAGCGGATGGTCTTTACGCAGGAAGGATCCGACTACCAGAGCGCCATCAAGATTCTGAATCTCGGCGAGGCGCATACCAAGCCAAGGCGTACCGGCGCGCTTGGAATCGGCGAAAAAGTCGCTTTGACGCGTACGGAAATCGATATTGCCGCTACCAAGACCCTTCATTACCTTACCCAGCAAGGTCAGCTCTTCCAGCGTCGAGCTTTGGGCTGCTAGTGCTGCCACTGCATCGCCACCATGGTTACGCGCGACATCCTTCAGGCCGTGTGCGACGTAATCGAGAGCGACGTTCCAGTTAACTTCCTTCCACTCGCCGCCTTGCTTGACCATGGGCTTGGTCAACCGCTCTTCGGAGTTCAGAGCTTGATAGGAGAAACGCTCCTTGTCAGAAATCCAGCACTCGTTGACTTCTTCGTTTTCGCGCGGCAAAACGCGCATTACAGTTTCGTGCTTGACCTGGACAACCAGATTGGCGCCAACTGAATCGTGCGGGCTGACAGACTTTCGGCGCTGCAGTTCCCAAGAACGGGCGGTATAGCGGAACGGCTTCGAGGTCAGCGCGCCAACCGGGCACATGTCAATCATGTTGCCGGACAATTCGGAATCCACCGAACGGCCAACGAAAGTCATGATCTCAGAGTGCATGTTGCGGTTACCCATGCCGAGTTCCATGATGCCACCTATTTCCTGACCGAAGCGGACGCAGCGGGTGCAGTGAATACAGCGGCTCATTTCTTCCATTGAGATAAGCGGACCGACGCTCTTATGGAAAACAACGTGCTTTTCTTCAGTGTAACGGCTCTTCATCGGGCCGTAGCCGACGGACATATCCTGCAACTGGCACTCGCCACCCTGATCACATATTGGGCAATCCAGCGGGTGATTAATGAGCAGGAATTCCATCACACCCTTCTGAGCCTTGACGGCCAGTTCGGAGTGCGTAAATACCTTCATGCCGTTGGTCACCGGCGTTGCGCAAGCCGGCAACGGCTTCGGTGCCTTTTCCACCTGCACAAGACACATGCGGCAGTTGGCGGCAATCGAAAGTTTCTTGTGGTAGCAGAAATGCGGAATATATACACCGACCTGCTGCGCGGCATCCATCACCGTGCTGCCATCGGGCACTTGCGCTTTTTTGCCGTCGATCTCGATTTCTAGCATGTCGCTACCTTGTAGCCTGACTTTTCGTCGTTAGTTTCGTTGCAACCCACAGCCATCAGGCCGGAATCTTGTGGAAGCCGCTACCCGCCCACTGAACATCCTTGGGTACGAGGCAGGTCTTGTTTTCAATGTGATACTCGAACTCATTGCCGAAGTGCTTGATGAAGCTCTGCACCGGAAAGGCAGCTGCATCGCCGAGCGCACAAATGGTGCGACCCGCGATGTTGCCTAGCACGCTGTTCAGGAGATCCAGATCTTCCGGCTTGCCGAGACCGTTCTCGATGCGATGCACGACCTTGTACATCCAAGCGGTACCTTCACGGCAAGGCGTACACTGACCGCAGGACTCTTCGTAATAGAAGAATGACAAGCGCTCCAGCGCTTTGACCATGCAAACGGTCTCATCCATGACAATGACGGCACCTGACCCGAGCATGGAACCACCCTTGCTGATCGAGTCGTAGTCCATGGTGCAATCCATGATCACTTCACCTGGCATGGCGGGAGCTGATGATCCTCCCGGAATGACGGCCTTGAGCTTTCGTCCACCGCGCATGCCGCCGCACATTTCAAGCAGTGTCGAGAACGGCGTTCCGAGTGGAATTTCGTAGTTACCTGGACGATTAACGTGACCAGACACCGAAAACAACTTAGTACCACCGTTATTCGGCTTGCCCAGATTCAGGAACTCTTCTCCGCCCATTTTCAGAATAAAAGGGATGGAGGCGAAAGTCTCGGTATTGTTGATTGTCGTCGGCTTGCCGTACAAACCAAATGAGGCAGGGAACGGCGGCTTGAAACGCGGCTGACCCTTTTTGCCTTCTATGGATTCGAGCAATGCAGTTTCTTCTCCGCAGATATAAGCGCCGTAACCATGATGCGCAAACAGTTCGAAGTTAAACCCTGACCCAAGAATATTTTGACCAATAAAGCCGGCAGCGCGAGCCTGATCAAGCGCTTCTTCGAAACGCTTGTACTCGAGCCAGACCTCACCGTGTACATAGTTGTAACCGCGATTGGCACCCATCGCATAGGCGGCGATGGCCATACCCTCGATGACCGAATGCGGGTTGTAGCGCATGATATCTCGGTCTTTGAATGTACCCGGCTCGCCTTCATCGGTATTGCAGACAACGTATTTGTCACCCGGGAAGGAACGCGGCATGAAAGACCACTTTAGACCGGTCGGAAAACCTGCGCCGCCACGACCACGCAAAACAGATTTTTTGACTTCGCTGATGACGTCTTCCTGCGTCATCTTGGTTTCCAGAATGCGACGGAGTTGGGAATAACCACCCCGAGCCACGTAATCGTCCAGACCCCAGCTATTCTCGCCATCCAGACCTTCCATCAGGACGCCGTTGATCGCACCAAGCATAGCCATTATTTGCACTCCTCAAGCAGCTTGTCGATCTGCTCCGGGTGCATGTGGCTGCACATCGAGCGGTTGTTGACGATGAATACCGGTGCGTCACCGCAGGCACCCATGCACTCGCCTTCCTTCAACGTGAACTTTCCATCTGGAGTCGTCTCACCGTAGCCAACACCCAGTTTTTTCTGAATGTATTCGCCGGCGTGATACCCACCGGAGAGAGCGCAAGGCAAGTTGGTACAGACCGTAATCTTGTACCTGCCCACTGGCTTCAGGTCATACATGTTGTAAAAGGAGGCCACTTCGTAGACCGCGATAGGCGGCATACCAAGATAGGTGGCTACCGCCTCGATGGACTCGGAGGATAACCAGCCTTTTTCAGCCTGGGCATGTGCGAGGCAGGCCATCGACGCCGACTGTTTATGCTCGGCGGGATACTTGGCGACTTCGCGGGCGAAGTTCTGGAGGGTTTCAGCGGAAAACATCAGCGGTCGATCTCGCCAAAAACAATATCTTGGGAACCGATAATCGTAACGACGTCGGCAATCATGTGGCCTCTGGACATTTCATCCAGACCTGCCAAGTGGACAAAGCCCGGGGCACGAATCTTCATGCGGTACGGCTTGTTGGCACCATCGGAAACAAAGTAGATGCCGAACTCGCCCTTCGGATGTTCGACAGCGGCATAAGCCTCGCCAGCCGGAACATGGATGCCTTCAGTGAAGAGCTTGAAATGATGAATCAGCTCCTCCATGTTGGTCTTCATGTTTTCACGCGGCGGCGGCGCCACCTTGTTATTGTCAGTGATAACCGGGCCGGGATTCTTGCGCAGCCAAGCAATACACTGCTTGATGATGTTGTTCGACTGGATCATTTCTTCCATGCGAACCAGGTAACGGTCATAGCTGTCGCCATTGACACCTACCGGAACATCGAAGTTGATCTTGTCGTAGGCAGCATAAGGCTGCTTCTTGCGCAGATCCCAAGCGATACCAGATCCGCGTAACATGGCACCGGTAAAGCCCATCTGCATGGCGCGCTCCGGCGTTACGACGCCGACATTGACCAGGCGCTGCTTCCAGATACGGTTATCAGTCAGCAGGGTGTGATATTCGGAATGGTAAGTCGGGAAACGATTGGTGAAATCTTCAAGGAAGTCCAGCACAGAACCGCTACGGTTCTCGTTCTTCTCACCAGCCTTCTTGGCATTGGTCCAGGTCGACTCCTGATACTGCGGCATGCGGTCAGGCAGATCGCGATAGACACCGCCCGGACGATAGTAGGCGGCATGCATCCGCGCTCCGGACACAGCCTCGTAAACGTCCATCAGGTCTTCGCGTTCGCGGAAGGTGTAGAGCGCCATGGTCATCGCCCCAACGTCCAGGGCATGACAGCCAATCCACAACAGATGGTTGAGGATACGGGTAACTTCGTCGAACATGACGCGGATGTACTTGCCACGTTCCGGAACTTCAATGCCGAGCAACTTCTCCGTCGCCAGGCAGTAGGCGTGCTCGTTACACATCATCGACACGTAGTCGAGGCGGTCCATGTAAGGCACGGACTGGACCCAAGTACGGGTTTCAGCAAGTTTTTCCGTGGCCCGATGGAGCAACCCGATGTGCGGGTCAGCGCGCTGCACAACTTCACCATCCAGCTCAAGAACCAGGCGCAATACACCGTGCGCTGCAGGATGCTGCGGACCAAAGTTCAGCGTGAAATTACGGATATCAGCCATGGGCAGTGTCCCCGAATGTATCTTCGCGCACGATGCGCGGGGTGTTTTCGCGAGGCTCAATCGTAACCGGTTGATAGATCACCCGAGCCTGATCAGGGTCATAGCGCATTTCAACGTGACCAGAAATCGGGAAGTCTTTGCGGAACGGGTGCCCAATGAAGCCATAATCGGTCAGGATGCGTCGCAGGTCGTCATGGCCAACGAACGCAATGCCGTAGAGGTCAAATGCTTCGCGCTCAAACCAGTTAACGCTCTGCCAGACACCCGTTACGGAATCCACCGAAGGAAATTCATCATCCTCGGCAAAGACGCGCACACGCAAACGCCAGTTGTTGGAAACCGAAAGCAGATGCGAGACCGCAGCGTATCGGCGCCCTTGCCAGCCTCCGTCACCGTAGGTCGAGTAATCAACGCCACACAAGTCAATGATTTCTTCGAACCGAAGATCTGCATTGTCGCGCAAGGCGGTCATCAGGCCGAGATAATCGGCCGCACCAACCTCAATGGTTACTTCACCCAAAGCCAGCGTCAGCGATTTCAATTTATCGCCAAAGTGCTTCTGCAGGTTTTGACTAAGCGTTTCCAGCTTGGCAGACATATCGAATCAGCCTTGGCAATTAACGAGCAATGGTATTAGTACGACGAATCTTGTTTTGCAACTGAATCAGCCCGTAAATCAGCGCTTCAGCAGTGGGCGGACAGCCCGGCACATAGATATCGACAGGCACAATTCGGTCACAACCGCGCACAACAGAGTACGAATAGTGGTAATAGCCACCACCATTGGCACAAGAGCCCATTGAGATAACCCAACGCGGCTCAGCCATCTGGTCATAAACCTTGCGCAGCGCCGGCGCCATCTTGTTGGTCAGGGTACCAGCAACAATCATGACATCAGACTGCCGCGGACTGGCCCGAAAAACGATCCCAAAACGATCCAGATCATAACGAGAAACGCCAGCATGAATCATTTCGACCGCGCAACACGCCAGACCGAAGGTCATTGGCCATATTGACCCGGTGCGCATGTAATTGATTAGCTTGTCAGCCGTTGTGGTGACAAAACCTTCCTGGAGGACGCCCTCAATAGCCATAGCCTAGCCTCATTCCCATTCCAGCGCGCCTTTGGCCCAGGCATACACATAGCCAATGACCAGAATAGCGACGAACACGAGCATTTCAATAAAGCCAAACATCTTGATCGACTCGTTCGCAACAATATCCTTGAATATTGAAGCCCACGGAAAGAGGAAGGCAATTTCCAGATCGAACAAAATGAAGAGAATGGCTATCAAATAGAAACGCACGTCAAACTTCATGCGCGCATCTTCAAAAGCCTCAAAGCCGCACTCGTAAGGAGAGAGCTTTTCTGGGTCCGGCCGGCTTGGAGCAAGCAAAAAGCCCATCGCGATAGGCAACACGCCCACCGCAACCCCCACCAGAACGAACATCAGGATTGGAAAGTAGTTTTCCATGACCCGCCGCCAATATTCAGTTTTTCGTTCGAAACAGCGTACTTTTCAGCCACTGCCCCAGTTTTTTGGTGCCGACGGCGAGACTCGAACTCGCACAGCTTGCGCCACTACCCCCTCAAGATAGCGTGTCTACCAATTTCACCACGTCGGCACTTATTTTTTGGCCACCCAACGAGGAATTATTGTCGAGCTAACCACCTTGCGTTACTTCGGTATTTCTTTCGCCTTTGACCCTGCATCAGCAGGACTCGCCGGCACCCCAACACCCGCAGACACAGGCTGTGGAACAGTTTGCGATTGTACTTGTTCTTGCATCACACTGCCAGTCGTTTTTGGCTTACTGGACGCAACGTAGGCCAAGGTCAGGCTTGTCGCGAAAAAAACTGCAGCCAGTATACCCGTGGTACGACTAAGGAAATTGGCCGAGCCAGTGGCACCAAAAAGGCTTCCGGACGCACCGCTACCAAAAGCGGCACCCATATCAGCCCCCTTGCCGTGCTGCATCAATACCAGACCAATAATCACGATCGCAACCAGGAGGTGGACCGTCAAAAGGAGAGAGAAAAACCAGTTCATTTATAAGCCTATCAACTCGCCGCGAGGCAAATCTTCAGAAAATCATCAGCAACCAAGGCAGCACCACCGATCAAACCACCATCAATGTCAGCCTGCCCAAACAACTCCTCTGCATTCTGCGGCTTTACACTGCCACCGTAGAGAATGCACAACCCTTCAGCAACCCCCGCATCCAGCACCGCAACTTGAGCCCGGATTGCTGCATGCACCTCCTGCGCTTGCGCCGGAGATGCTGTCATGCCAGTGCCAATTGCCCACACCGGCTCGTACGCAACCACAGCCGACACCATCGCACCAACCCCAGAACGATCCAGGACTGATGACAACTGCCGAGCAACAACAGCCATCGTACTTCCTGACTCACGCTCAGCCAGTGTTTCGCCCAAACACAACACTGGAATCAAACCGGCTTTTTGTGCTGCTTCAAATTTTGCAGCAACCACAGCATCCGTTTCACCGAACAACCCACGTCGCTCCGAGTGACCAAGCAACACGTAGCGACACCCGAATTCGGCCAGCATCGACGCTGAAACTTCGCCAGTAAACGCGCCTTGCGTGTATTCACTTACCGACTGCGCACCAAGAGCGACCCCGGAACCGGCCAACGCCAATTGAGACTGAGCAAGGTACGGATACGGCGGGAAAACTGCTACTTCGCAAGTCAGCCCAGGCACCGCTGCCGATATATCTGACAGCAACACCTCATTCTGCCGCAATGAGCCGTTCATCTTCCAGTTACCCGCAACGAGCTTTTTACGCATGGACTAGACGATTGGGTTGGCGAAAAACCTTTGGATTATAGCGACTCGTCGATTTTTCGGTCAATACGATTAGAAACATAGGGTGATTTATTGCGTAGATTCCCGCACCACACCAGCCAGCTTTTCCGCTGCAGAGAGCACTTCAGAGGCATCCTCCCCCTCCACCATAACCCTCAACAAAGGCTCGGTCCCCGAGGCGCGCAATAGCACCCTGCCACGACCAGCCATGCTCGCTTCGGTCTCGGCGAGCGCCGACGTAATTGCAGGATGATCCTTCCAAGGAAATCCGCGCGCCACCTGCACATTGATCAGCTTTTGCGGGTAGAGCGTCAAGCCGCCGAGCAAGCCCTTCAAATCACCACCGACCTCGCGCAATGCGGCCAGAACCTGCAAGGCAGCAACAATGCCGTCACCGGTCGTATGACGATCCATGGCGAGAATATGGCCCGAATTTTCACCGCCGTAGAGCCAGCCTTTTTCGTTGAGCATCTCGACAACATAACGATCACCCACGGCTGCTCTGGCGAACGGTATATCGATTTTCCCCAAGGCGTGCTCCAAGGCCAGGTTGGTCATCAGCGTACCGACCACCCCTTTGACCTTGCCCGCACGGGCCCGGCTACGAACAATGGCAAACAGAAGTTGATCACCATCATATAGATTGCCTTCAGCATCAACCATCTGGAGGCGATCAGCATCGCCATCCAGCGCCACGCCGAGATCAGCCCGGTTGGCCAGCACGGCCTCTGCCAAAGCCTTGGGGGCTGTAGCACCAACGCCATCGTTGATATTCAGGCCATTGGGCTGCGTACCGATGCTGACGACATCTGCACCCAGTTCATGAAAAACACTGGGGGCAATATGGTATGCGGCACCGTGCGCGCAATCGACAACGATCTTCAATCCACGCAAGTCGAGGTCATTGGGAAATGTGCTCTTGCAAAATTCGATGTACCGACCGCGCGCATCCTCGATCCGCCTGACACGCCCAAGATCGGCTGGCGCCGCGCAAACCATCGGTTGATCGATGCCGTCCTCGATAGCCTGCTCGACAGCGTCGGGCAATTTGGTGCCCTGTGCCGAAAAGAACTTGATACCGTTATCGTAAAACGGGTTGTGCGACGCGGAGATAACAATACCGGCCTGCAAGCGCAATGCACGGGTGAGATAAGCAACAGCCGGCGTTGGCAACGGCCCCACCAAAAAGACATCGATGCCTGCAGCAGAAAGCCCAGCCTCCAGAGCCGACTCAAGCATGTAACCCGACAGACGCGTATCCTTGCCGATGAGCACAGCTGGTCGCTCTCCTGGCGGCATATTGCTTTGCTCAAGCAAGGCCTTGCCTGCGGAGTAGCCCAAACGCATGACGAAATCGGGTGTGATCGGCGACTGGCCAACGCGACCCCGAACGCCGTCTGTACCAAAATATTTCCTGCTCATTCCTGCTCCCTTTGTTCGATTGCAGCCCAGACCGCCAAAGCATCCCGGGTAGCTGCCACATCATGCACACGTAGTATTTTCGCACCTTTTTGCGCGGCCAGAAGCGCCGCCGCAACACTTCCGGCCAACCGCTCCCCAACTGGTCGCCCGGTAATGACACCGAGCATCGATTTTCTTGAAAGCCCGACCAAAATTGGTAGTTCGCCAACGCCTGCCACGGTCAACGCCGAAAAAAGGTCCAAATTGTGATTCAGTGTTTTGCCGAAGCCGAATCCCGGATCGACCACTATTCGCTGATCAGCGATACCGGCCTGCCGGCAGCGCTCAACCGCATCTGTCAAAAATGATCTCACTTCGGCAACCACATTCTGGTACTGCGGCGCCTGTTGCATCGTACCGGGCTCGCCTTGCATATGCATGACACAGACTGCGCAATCGCTCTCAGCGACGACAGACAAAGCTTCTGGACTGATCATGCCGGTGATGTCATTGATCATCGTCGCGCCAGCCTCCAGTGCCGCGCGCATGACGGCCGGCTTGTAGGTATCGACCGACACCGGAACGCCCCAGCTGGCAAGCTCCTTCAAAACCGGCAAGAGGCGCTGCAACTCATGTGACTCGGGAGTGGGGATTGCCCCCGGCCGCGATGATTCGGCGCCAATATCGAGAATATCCGAGCCAGCTTCGAACTGTTGACGGGCGTGATTGATTGCCTGTTCGACACTACCAACCAAACCGTCACCCGAAAACGAGTCCGGCGTCAGGTTGACGATCCCCATCAACAAGGGACGGTCCAGCGAAAGCCTGAAACGGCCACAATCCAATATTTTCATGGCGAAAAAATAAAAGGCCGGGAGAAACTCCCGGCCAATTCAGCATTCAGAAAATCAGGCCGTCGCAGCAGCGCTTGGTTCCGCGCCTGGCGTATCGCTGGGCGTTGTCGAACGCGGCTTCGACTGCGAAGGCTTGGGCGGACGCGGCGGGTTGCCGGCCATGATGTCATTGATCTGCTCGGCATCAATGGTTTCCCACTCAAGCAGCGCCTTGGTCATTGCCTCAACCTTGTCGCGATTTTCTTCGAGCAGGCGGCGGGCTAGCGCGTACTGCTCGTCGATAAGCCGGCGAATTTCGGCATCAACCTTCTGCATTGTCGCTTCGGAAACGTTCTTGTGCTGGGTCACCGAACGACCAAGGAAAACCTCGCCCTCGTTCTCGCCATAGACCATCACGCCAAGATCCGACATGCCGTAGCGGGTAACCATATCGCGAGCCATGGCCGTGGCGCGCTCGAAGTCGTTGGATGCACCGGTAGTCATCTGGTTCATGAACAGCTCTTCGGCAATGCGACCGCCGAACAGCACGGCAATGCGGCTCATGAGGTACTGCCGGTCATAGGCATAGCGATCCTCTTCCGGCAACTGCATGGTCAAGCCCAACGCACGACCGCGCGGAATGATGGTGACCTTGTGTACGGGATCCGATTTGGGAACCAGCTTGGCAACCACGGCGTGACCCGACTCGTGGTACGCCGTGTTCATCTTTTCTTCCTCGCTCATGACCATGCTGCGACGCTCGGCGCCCATCATGATCTTGTCCTTGGCCTTCTCGAAGTCATCCATATCGACAAGGCGCTTGTTGGTGCGAGCAGCAAACAAGGCAGCCTCGTTTACCAGATTGGCGAGGTCTGCACCGGAGAACCCCGGCGTACCACGGGCAATGATGTCAGCCTTGACGTCACCGGAGATCGGCACCTTGCGCATGTGAACCTTGAGAATTTCTTCGCGACCACGAATATCCGGCAAGGGCACGACAACCTGACGGTCGAAACGGCCCGGACGCAACAAGGCCGGGTCGAGGATGTCCGGACGATTGGTCGCAGCAATCACGATAATGCCGGAGTGCCCCTCAAAACCGTCCATCTCGACCAGCAACTGGTTCAAGGTCTGTTCGCGTTCATCGTTGCCACCACCCAAACCGGCACCGCGATGACGGCCAACGGCGTCGATTTCATCGATAAAGATGATGCAAGGAGCGTGTTTTTTGGCGTTTTCGAACATGTCGCGGACGCGTGCGGCACCAACGCCGACGAACATCTCAACGAAGTCCGAGCCTGAAATGCTGAAGAACGGCACCTTGGCTTCGCCGGCAATCGCCTTGGCGAGCAAGGTCTTGCCGGTGCCGGGGTTGCCGACCATCAGCACGCCCTTCGGAATACGGCCGCCGAGTTTCTGGAATTTGGAAGGATCGCGCAGGAAATCAACAATTTCCTGGACTTCTTCCTTGGCCTCGTCACAACCCGCTACGTCAGCGAAGGTAATGACGTTGGTCGACTCGTCCATCATGCGCGCCTTGGACTTGCCAAAGGAGAACGCACCGCCCTTTCCGCCGCCCTGCATCTGGCGCATGAAAAAGACCCAGACGCCAATCAACAGCAGCATCGGGAACCAGCTGACGAAGAGATTCATCAGGAAGGACGGCTCCTCTTCCGGCTTCGCTTCCACCTTGACGCCGCTTTTCAGCAGATCGGAAACCAGCCAAAGATCGGGCGGCGCATAAGACGTAATGCGCTTGCCCTCGCTCGTTGTCGCCTTCAGCGTACGGCCTTCCATGACCACCTTGGAAATTCGGCCGGACTTAACCTCCTCGATGAACTGGGAGTATTCGACGGATCCGGTTGCAACCTGACGGCTGTTGAACTGGTTGAACACGGTCATCAGCACCAGGCCGATTACCAGCCAGACCGCCAGATTTTTGAACATGTTGTTCAAGTTTGCACTCCTTATACAGCGACGAGCGATAAAAATGCCATTCTAAACAAACTTCTTAGCGCAATGTGCGTCCCAGCAAATAAAGCTCGGCACTACGATCGCGGGAAGCATCCGGTTTGCGCACTACGACAGTCTTGAACGTCTCACGCATTTGACGAAGAAACGTCTCGTAATCCGTTCCCTGAAAGACTTTGACCAGAAAAGCGCCCTCTGGTTTCAAATGGGCCCGGGAAAACTCCAAACCCAGCTCGGCCAGATGCATCACGCGAGCCTGATCGACCAGCGGGACACCTGACATATTGGGGGCCATATCGGACATTACAAGCCCCACGTGGCGATCACCCAATTGTTTTTCGAGTTGCTCCAATACGTCGTCTTCACGAAAGTCGCCCTGAATGAAATGGACGTTATGGATCGGTTCCATTTCCAGCAAATCAAGCGCAACCACCATGCCACCATCGCCCACGCGCTTGGAGGCAACCTGAGACCAGCCACCCGGTGTGGCACCGAGGTCGACAACAACCTCGCCACGCTTGAGCAGCTTGTCCTTGTCGTCGATCTCAAGTAGCTTGAAAGCGGCACGAGAACGCCACCCTTCCTTCCTCGCAAGTTGAACGTAGGTGTCGTTAACATGCTCGCGCATCCAAGCTTTACTGGTTCTGGTTCTTTTCATTCGGTAAAATGCCGTTTTTGAAAGGTTTACTATGCTGCAAATATCATCGGCCCAGCGACGCGAACTGCGCGCCAAGGCCCACGACCTGAATCCTGTTGTTTCGATTGCCGAGAACGGCCTCACTGAGAGCGTTCTGAAGGAAATCGCGATGAACCTGAACGCTCACGAATTGATCAAGATTCGTGTTTATGGTGACAGCCGCGAAGATCGCCTGGCCTACTACGAACAAATCTGTGACCAGCTGGACGCCGCACCGGTTCAGCACATCGGCAAGCTACTGGTCGTTTACCGCCCTATTCCCGCCGAGATTGCTGCGGTCAACGCCAAAAAAGCCCCGAAAACCCGCCGCCCCATTCCTGCCGCGCCACGAAAAAGCAAGCGCGCCTTCCAGGGCTGATCACTTCAGTCCGCGACCACTCCAGATCACGAGCCACAATCCCAGCAGACTCTGCACCAGGTAGAGGATGCTGGAAATGCCGTGCCACGCCGCAAAGCGGTCGCGCAAGACACTTTCCATCACTTCGCGCGGCATCGCATCCAATTTGAGCTGTGCCATCAACGGCTGAATGCCGAACTGGCTGGCGGCTGTCATCAGCGCCATCAGAACGACCAACCAAAACACGGCACGCTTGACCACTTGCCCGCCCCAGCGCGCCCCCAGAAATATTACCAACCAGGCAGCACTACCCAATCCCACCCAGCCGATCAACGCAAACAGCTTGCCGGCCACCATACCGGCCAGTTGCCGGTCGCCCAGGCTGGCAAAAAGCACTGGCGCCGCCAGGTAGCCTATCGCCCACATGCCGCCTACCCACAGGGTAATTGCGAGCAGGTAGAGGGCTTCGGACAGGCGCCGCACAGCAGTTTATTCGTAACGGATGTCGATGATTTCGTATTCCCGCATGCCGCCAGGCGCCTGAACCTGAGCAATATCGCCGGCATACTTGCCAATGAGCGCCCGGGCAATCGGTGAATTCACCGAAATCTTGCCGGCCTTGATGTCCGCTTCGTCCTCACCAACGATCTGGTAGGTCACGGCATCGCCGGTATCCTGATCTTCAAGGTCCAGGGTCGCACCAAACACGCAGCGGCCATCGGCATCGAGCAGCTTCGGATCGATGATCTGGGCGTGCGACAGCTTGCCCTCGACCTCCTGGATACGGCCTTCGATGAAGCCTTGGCGCTCCTTGGCCGCATCGTATTCGGCGTTTTCAGAAAGATCGCCATGCGCGCGCGCTTCAGCGATGGCGCCGATCACCCACGGACGATCGACCGTCTTGAGGCGATGCAGCTCCTCGCGAAGTTTTTCGGCGCCTTGTACCGTCAATGGAACTTTGTTCATCTCGTCTTCCAGCAAAAAGCAAAACCGCCGGCGCCCCATAGGAGCTACCCGGCGGCTTCAGGTTTGTCTCAGTTTAGTTGTGTATGCAAAGCCTGGATAGGATAGACCACCAACTCACCGTGGTTGCGGATGCCCTCGGCAGCGGCTTCTGCACCCCAGATCGTCGTATACATCGTCACCCGTGCCTGCAGGCCAGAGGTCCGAATGGAACGCGAGTCGTTGATCGCCAAACGCTTTTCCTCAACCGTGTTGATGATCAACGAAATTTCGTTGTTCTTGATCATGTCGACGATATGCGGACGGCCTTCGGTAAATTTGTTGACCAGTTGCACCGGCAAACCTGCCGTTTCGATAGCGTGTGCCGTGCCTCGGGTGGCAACCAAGTGGAAGCCCGCCTCGTGCAGGTGACGCGCGATCTCGATAGCCTTGGCCTTGTCGCTGTCCTTGACCGACAGGAACACCTTGCCCGATGAAGGCAATTTGACGCTGGCCGCCAGTTGCGATTTGACGAAGGCTTCGGCAAACGTGACGCCGACGCCCATGACTTCTCCGGTCGACTTCATTTCCGGGCCGAGAATGGTATCGACGCCCGGGAACTTGACGAAGGGGAAGACAGCTTCCTTGACCGAGAAATACGGCGGAATCACTTCCTTGGTCACGCCCTGATCCTTGAGGCTACGGCCGGCCATGCAGCGCGCGGCAATCTTGGCCAGCTGCAAACCGGTCGCCTTGGAAACAAACGGCACAGTCCGCGAGGCGCGCGGATTTACTTCCAGCACGTAGACCTCGTTGTCCTTGATCGCAAACTGGACGTTCATCAGCCCGCAGACGTTGAGCGCCTTGGCCATCAGCTTGGTCTGGCGACGCAGTTCGTCCTGAACGGACTTGCCCAGCGAGTAGGGCGGCAGCGAGCAAGCCGAGTCACCGGAGTGCACACCAGCCTGTTCGATGTGCTCCATGACGCCTCCGATGATGACTTCTTCGCCATCGGACAGCGCATCGACGTCACACTCGACCGCATCGTTCAGGAAGCGATCGAGTAGCACCGGCGAATCGTGTGAAACCTTGACGGCTTCGCGCATGTAGCGCTCGAGATCCTTTTGCTCATGAACGATTTCCATGGCCCGGCCACCCAACACATAGGATGGGCGGACGACCAGCGGATAACCGATTTCCTGAGCCAGACGCAGCGCATCCTCCTCGGTACGGGCGGTACGGTTCGGCGGCTGCTTGAGGCCCAGTTCGTGGAGCAGCTTCTGGAAGCGCTCGCGGTCTTCGGCCACGTCGATCGATTCCGGGCTGGTGCCGATGATTGGCACACCATTGGCTTCGAGGGCCAGCGCCAACTTCAACGGCGTCTGGCCACCGTACTGAACGATGACGCCAACCGGCTTCTCGATGGCAACGATTTCCAGCACATCTTCCAGCGTCAGCGGCTCGAAATACAGGCGATCCGAGGTGTCGTAGTCGGTGGAAACGGTTTCCGGATTGCAATTGACCATGATCGTTTCGTAACCGTCTTCGCGCATTGCCATGGCGGCATGCACGCAGCAGTAGTCGAATTCGATGCCCTGGCCGATGCGGTTCGGGCCGCCGCCAAGGACCATGATCTTCTTCTTGTCGGTCGGATTGGCCTCGCACTCGTCCTCGTAGGTCGAGTACATGTAGGCGGTATCGGTCGAGAATTCAGCGGCACAGGTATCGACACGCTTGTACACCGGACGCACACCGAGTGCATGACGACGATTGCGGAATTCAGTTTCAGTCGTCTTGAGCAGATAAGCCAGGCGACGGTCGGCAAAGCCCTTGCGCTTGAGATAGCGCAGCTCTTCTGCGGTCAACGAGGAAAAATCGCGTTTTTCCACTTCCAGTTCGAGATCGACGATCTCCTTGATCTGAACGAGGAACCACGGATCGATCTTGGTCAGCTCAAATACCTTCTCAACCGTCATCCCGACACCGAAAGCATCGGCGACGTACCACAGGCGATCCGGCGTTGGCCGGGCCAGTTGTTCGTCGATCGTTTGCGGATCAACCGTCTTCAGATTGAAACCATCAACACCGACTTCCAGACCGCGCAAGGCTTTCTGCAGCGACTCCTGGAAGGTGCGGCCAATCGCCATGACCTCGCCAACCGACTTCATCTGCGTCGTCAGCGTGTTATCGGCCTGCGGAAATTTTTCGAAGGCGAAACGTGGCACTTTGGTGACAACGTAGTCGATCGAAGGCTCGAACGAGGCGGGCGTCTTGCCACCGGTGATGTCATTCGACAACTCATCCAGCGTGTAGCCGACCGACAGCTTGGCGGCAATCTTGGCGATCGGAAAACCGGTGGCCTTGGAGGCCAGCGCCGACGAACGCGAGACGCGCGGATTCATCTCGATGACGATCATCCGACCGTCCTTCGGGTTGATCGAGAACTGAACGTTCGAACCGCCGGTATCGACGCCGATTTCGCGCAGCACGGCGATCGAGGCGTTACGCAGGATCTGGTATTCCTTGTCGGTCAGCGTCTGGGCCGGGGCAACGGTGATCGAGTCGCCGGTGTGGACGCCCATCGGATCGAGGTTCTCGATCGAGCAGACGATGATGCAGTTGTCCGCCCTGTCGCGGACCACTTCCATCTCGTATTCCTTCCAGCCAAGCAGCGATTCTTCAATCAGCAGCTCGTTGGTCGGCGAGGCTTCGAGACCGCGCTTGCAGATGGTCTCGAACTCTTCCATGTTGTAGGCTATACCGCCGCCCGTACCACCCAGCGTGAACGACGGCCGGATGATGGTCGGGAAGCCAATGACGGCCTGCACCTGGTAAGCCTCTTCCATGCTGTGCGCCGTTGCCGACTTGGCAGAACCGAGACCGATCTTGGTCATCGCATCCTTGAACTTCTGGCGGTCTTCAGCCTTGTCGATGGCCTCCTTCGAAGCACCGATCAGTTCAACATTGAACTTGGCCAGCACCCCTTCGCGGTCGAGGTCGAGTGCGCAATTGAGCGCAGTCTGCCCACCCATCGTCGGCAGCAGCGCATCCGGACGCTCTTTCTCGATGATCTTGGCAACAACCTGCCAGGTAATCGGCTCGATGTAGGTGACATCAGCCATTTCCGGGTCGGTCATGATGGTCGCCGGATTGGAGTTCACCAGAATGACCCTGTAACCCTCTTCACGCAGGGCCTTGCAGGCTTGCGCGCCAGAGTAGTCGAATTCGCAGGCCTGACCGATGATGATCGGGCCGGCGCCAATAATCAAAACACTTTTTATATCTGTACGTTTCGGCATTTCTTTACTCTCGCCTTATTTCGCCGGTTGCAGCGCGGCAACGCCACGCGTCATGGCATCAAGGAAGCGGTCAAACAGGTAGGCCACATCGTGCGGACCGGGACTGGCTTCCGGGTGCCCCTGGAAGGAGAAAGCCGGCACATCGGTGCGGGCAATACCTTGCAGGGAACCGTCGAACAGCGAGACATGGGTAGCACGCATGTTGGCCGGCAGACTCTCGGAATCGACAGCAAAACCATGGTTCTGGCTGGTAATCAGCACTTGGCCGGTATCCATGTCCTTGACCGGGTGGTTTGCACCATGGTGGCCGAATTTCATCTTGAGCGTTTTGGCGCCGGATGCCAGAGCCAGCAACTGATGGCCAAGGCAGATGCCAAAGGTCGGAATACCACGATCCAGAAATTCGCGTATGGCAGCGATGGCGTAATCACAAGGCTCCGGATCACCAGGACCATTCGACAAGAAAACGCCATCCGGATTCAGCGCCAGAACATCAGCTGCCGGCGTCTGAGCAGGCACGACGGTCAGTTTGCAGCCACGCTGGGCGAGCATGCGCAGGATATTTTTCTTGACACCAAAGTCGTAGGCAACCACATGGAAGCGCGGCGCCGGCCCCGGCTGGTAACCGTCCAACGTCCATTCGCCTTCGGTCCAGGCATAGCCCTCCTTGGCGGAAACCACCTTGGCCAGATCCATGCCGGCCAGTCCCGGGAAAGCCCGGGCCAGAGCCAGCGCCTTGGCATCGTCAACCTCACCGGCCAGGATGCAACCGGCCTGAGCGCCCTTTTCCCGAAGGATACGGGTCAGCTTGCGTGTATCGAGGCCGGCGATGGCAACAATGCCATGCTTCTTGAGGTAGGACGACAGGTCATCCTGGGAACGCCAGTTCGATGCAACCAGCGGCAGGTCACGAATGACCAGACCAGCTGCGTAATTGGCATTGGATTCAAAATCCTCCGCATTGCAACCGGTGTTGCCGATATGCGGGTAAGTCAAGGTGACGATCTGGCGGCAATACGAGGGATCAGTGAGGATTTCCTGGTAGCCGGACATGGCAGTGTTGAACACTACCTCGCCGCTAGTGACACCATCTGCACCGATGGATTGGCCTTTAAAAACCGTTCCGTCGGCAAGGGCGAGAATGGCGGGTATGAATGAGGGCAGCAACGACACGACCGGCTCTCCTAGAATTTCTAATTTTTCATGTGCCGAGCGGGGAGGCTTGCGCCCCCCCGCTCGTGCTTTTTAACCTTCCTATTTTAGCCGAAAAGAGGCTTTTCAGGCAAATTCAAGGGATTACGCGGGTATCGACGTAGCCCTTCAAAGCCGGCTTGATCTGCGACATTTCATCGACCAGTGCGGCGTTGAGGCGCCGGCAGGCAGCCCAGTCGACATTGTCGGCAGCCAAGGTCGCCTGCTCGATTTCCATCGCACGGCGCCGGGCACTTTCAGCATGGAACATGGCCAGAAGGCTCTTCACGGTATGCGCGTGAATGTGCAGGTCATGACCATTGGAACTGTCCAGCGCCTTCGCGATATTCTCAAGGTGTTTGTCCCACTCCGCGAGGAACATGCCTGCCATCGTGGCAAACAGCTCAGGATCGCCAATATCGCGAAGCGCTGCGGCAAGATCGATTTGCCCACCAGCGCGAGCCGGTGCCGCACCAAAAACAATGGGTTCATCATCGCCACCAAGTCCACGACTCCGTTCCAGAGCAGCAAACAGCTCAGCGGTCCGCAGGGGCTTGGCGACATAGTCGTTCATGCCAGCTTCCATGCAGCGATCACGGTCACTGGCCATGACGTTGGCCGTCATCGCGATGATATACACCGGCTTCATCTCGTGAGATACCACCCAGCTCCGGCGCATCTCGCGGGAGCGAATGGCCTCGGTCGCCTCGATGCCACCCATGACCGGCATCTGCATATCCATCAGGATCACGTCGAAATGGCTGCTGTCGAACAAATCAACGGCCTCAACGCCATTGTTGGCCAGCGTCACACGGTGCGACTGCCGTTCGAGCAAGCGGGTTGCCAACTCCTGATTCACCGGATTATCTTCGACCAACAGGATATTCAGTCCGGAAGGGGCTTCCTGCGAAAGCCCACCGAGATCAAGCTGAGACAGCATGAATTCGTTCTGCTCATCGAGACCCGGCCCCTCGGCCAGCGCCAGCGCATCAACCAGATCTGCACTGCCAATTGGTTTGACAAGATGAGCCGAGACGCCAATTTCGCGCATCCTGGCAAGATCATGTCGCTGGTTCTCGGTAGTCAACATGACCAGCAGCTTTTCGACCCGACCGGATTTTTGCCAGGCCTCAGCCAGCTCAAATCCTGCCGGCGCTTCCATGTTGGCGTCAGCAAGCACATAGTCGTAGGGAAAATCGACCGCCCGACTGCGCTCGATTGCCGCAACAGCCGACGCGCCATCGGCCGACAAAGAGGACTGAATACCGAGGCGCTCAAGCAAATCAACCAGATACCGCCCGACGGTCTCGTTGTCATCCACGACCAATGCACGCCGGCCGGCATACTTTGCCACCGCAGCAAACGCCTGTGTCTGCGCCATCATCGAGGCTTCGACCCCGAAGCGCCCGGTGAATGAAAAGACCGACCCCACCCCCAGGGTGCTTTCGAGTGAGATTTTTCCATCCATCAACTGCACGAGGCGGGCGCTGATGGCCAGCCCCAGGCCGGTACCGCCGAAGCGACGCGTTGTTGACACATCAGCCTGGGAAAACGCCTCGAAGATCGCCTGCTGCTTGTCGGGCGGAACGCCAATTCCCGTGTCGCGAATGGAAAAACGCAAATAAACCGAGTGCTCAGTCTGCTGATCGATGCTGACATCAAGCGAAACTTCACCGTGCTCGGTAAATTTGATGGCGTTGCCGACAAGGTTGATGATTACCTGACGCAGACGCGTCGGGTCACCAACAATGCGCGCCGGCACGTCAGAATGCACATTGGCCACCAACTCAAGGCCTTTTTTGTGCGCACTGACTGCCAGAACCCGAACCGCTTCGAGCACCGTGTCCTGAATCGAAAAGGCCAGCGCCTCGAAATCCATCTTGCCGGCTTCGATCTTGGAAAAATCGAGAATATCGTTGACGATCGTCAGCAGCGCTTCGGCCGATGACTTGACGGTCTTCAGGTAATGGCGCTGCTCGGCATCGAGTTGGGTATCGAGCGCCAGTTCGGTCATGCCGATGATGCCGTTCATGGGAGTCCGGATTTCGTGGCTCATATTGGCCAGGAAGGCACCGCGTGACTTGTTGGCCGCCTCGGCCGCCTCCTTGGCCGAAATCAGCGCCGACTCGGCTGCCTTGACGTCGCTGATGTCCCTCTGGAGTACAAGCATGCGAACCGGCGCTCCCTCCGTATCACGCGCCGCCACGGCGCCACGCAGCAAAAACCACCGCCACTGGCCATCACGCGCCTTGAATCGGCATTCGGCCTGAAAATAGGGGTCTTTGGTCTGCACATGCACGTCAATACGTGCCTGGAGCATGCGCAGATCATCCGGATGGAGCATCCGTTGCCATTGCGCGAGCGAGTTGTCAATATCGCCAGCGGCATAGCCCAGCATTTCCTTCCACTGCCGACCTGCTTCGACGCTGCCGGCCCGAAGATTCCAGTCGGCCAGGGCATCGCCCGACAATTTTGTGTGCCAGGCACTGAGGTTCATCCCGGCATACGCGCGATAGGACGAGTCGACAATGCTGATCAGTTTTTCCAGCCCGTCAGCCAGCACATCCTGCCGAGCAGCCCTCGCCTGCTCGATCAGCTGCCGGAATTGCGACTCACCTTCGCCGCCGAATATTTCCAGGAGTTGCCGATCCAGCAGGCGGGATTTCATGGTCTCTAGCGCAGGCCGAGAACGTCCTGCATATCGAAGAGACCGCTCTTGCGGCCCGCCAGAAACTGTGCTGCACGCAGACTACCCAGCGCATAAGGCATGCGGCTGCTAGCCTTGTGTGTGACCTCGACGCGTTCGCCAAGACCGCAGAACATGACCGTATGATCGCCAACGATATCGCCGCCCCGAACGGTGGCGAAGCCGATGGTCGAAGGATCACGCTCGCCGGTAACGCCTTCGCGTCCATAAACCGCACATTCCTCGAGATCGCGGCCGAGCGCACCGGCAACGACTTCGCCCATGCGCAACGCCGTCCCGGACGGCGCATCAATCTTCAGGCGATGATGCGCCTCGACGATTTCGATGTCATAGCCCTGATTCAGGATGCGAGCTGCCGTATCGAGCAGCTTGAAAACGAGATTGACGCCAACCGCCATGTTGGGCGCGAAGACGACCGGAATGTCCTTGGCCGCGGCGGCAATCACCGCCTTGCCGTCGGCTTCGAATCCCGTCGTGCCGATGACCATGGCAACGCCGGCCTGACGGCACAGTTCGAGATGAACCAGCGTGCCTTGCGGGCGCGTAAAATCGATCAGGCAGTCTATGTTGTTTAGCCCGGCAGCAACATCATCGGTCACCACCACATCACAGGGCATGCCGACCAGATCACCGGCCGTCTTGCCAATGGCCGGGCTACCCGGCACATCGAAAGCAGCCCCGAGGGTCAACTGTTCATTCTTGAGCGTAGCCTCGATCAACATCCGGCCCATGCGGCCGCCAGCCCCGACGACGCCAATACGTGTTGCACTCATTCTTTAAAACCCAATCATGTCCATGAATCGACGGTAATAACTCGGCTGCTCGCGTGGCGGTAACGGCTTGTCAGCCTGCTCTGGCGTCAGCGAACCAAGATCGACAAGGCGGCTCTTGTTGAGCGGCGCATTCAATTCGCCGGCATTCCCCTCGGCGATATCGCCAGCAACGCTGGCCAGTCGGTCTTCGCGATCAAAATACACGGTGAACTTGCGCGACTCGACAGCGCCGGTCTGGCCGTTCTGGTAACGGTAAACATAGTCCCAGCGTTGCTGGTGGAAGATATCGACCACGAGCGGCGTACCGAGCAGGAACCGAACCTGATCGCGCGTCTGACCCGGCTTGAGCTGGGAAACCATCTCCTGCGTCAGGACGTTGCCTTGCTGGATGTCGATCTTGTATTCATTGATGAAGCCTGGCTTGTATGAACAAGCGGAGATGAGCGCGCATGAGGCGGCTACGAGCAATAGACGGGAACGGCGCATTCAGTTTTCCGGAGTTTTTCAATCTGCTTTGAAGCGGTATATCATACCCGAAATCAGCATTTCGCCTGATCGAACAATTTCAGGAATTCCCGCCATGAGCGATCCGCAAAGCCTCAAGAATATGGGGTTGAAAGCCACTTTTCCCCGCCTGAAAATTCTTGAACTCTTCGAAACGAGCACCTTGCGCCACATGTCGGCGGAAGATGTTTACAAGATGTTGATCGCGGAAAACATGGACATCGGACTGGCCACGGTTTACCGCGTGCTAACCCAGTTCGAACAGGCCGGCCTGCTCGAACGGCATTTCTTCGAGTCTGGGAAAGCCGTTTTCGAAATCAACCACGGCAAGCATCACGATCACCTGGTCTGCATCAACTGCGGTCGCGTCGAAGAGTTCTACGACCCGGAGATCGAGCAGCGCCAAAACGCCATAGCCGAGGAGCGCGGCTTCGCCATTCAGGACCACGCGCTCTACCTCTACGCCCAGTGCACCAAAACCGAGTGCCCGCATCGCAACAATCCGGGCGCCAAGTCCTGACCTACTGAATTCCCTGATGACCGAAATAACCACCGTTGCACCGGCGGCCTGGCTCTCCACGGCCGGCGCAACCTTCCTGCTGATCGCCCTCGCCGAATTCGGCGACAAAAGCCAGCTCGTCTGCATGACGCTCGCTGCCCGTCATCGCGGCCTGCCGGTTGTTCTGGGTGCCGTTGCCGCCTTTGCCATCCTCAACCTGCTTGCCGTACTTTTTGGTGCGGCGATTGCCGCCTGGCTGCCGGAATGGGTCGTCACGGCCGCGGTCGCCGTACTCTTCGCCGTCTTCGGCATCAGCGCCCTGCGCTACGAGGAAGAGGACGGTGATGAAGAAATCGCCGAAAAGCCCGGCTACGGCATTTTCGCCACCACTTTCCTGATGATCTTCCTCGCCGAATTTGGCGACAAGACCCAGATCGCCGTCGCCGGCCTCGGCAGCACCGCCGACGCCATGGCCACTTGGGTCGGCGCCACGCTGGCCCTGGCTTGCACCTCGATCCTCGGCGTTGTCGCCGGCCGCCGCTGGCTCAATCGCCTGCCACTGAAATGGATTCACCGCATCAGCGGCGTCTTTTTCCTGCTGCTGGCGCTGCTGGCGGTCTTGCGCCTGCTCGGCATCATTTGATTTTTGGCTGTTTTTTCCGGTCGACCGCAGCAGGCAGCCTGATTGGCCTCAAGCCGGCAGGTGGAGCAGTTCCCGGGCGTGCTGGAGGGTGATCTCGGAAATTTCGACGCCACCGAGCATACGGGCAACCTCCTGAATCCGGCCATTGTCGTCGAGGGGCTGGATGGCGCTCAGCGTCACGCCGTCGCGCGTCGCCTTGCTGACCTGCCACTGCCAATTGGCCTGTGCCGCGACTTGCGGCAGGTGGGTGACGCAGAGGACTTGGCGTTCGCTGCCGAGTTCGCGCAACAGACGGCCGACGATTTCGGCAACGCCGCCCCCGATGCCGACATCAACCTCGTCGAAAATCAGCGTCGGCACGCTGGCTGAGCGCGAAGTGAGCACTTGTATCGCTAGGCTGATGCGCGACAGTTCGCCACCGGAGGCGACCTTGGCCATGGGTTTGGCTTCGTTGCCGGCCAGGCCGCCGATGCGAAATTCGATCTGTTCGAGGCCGTAAACAGCGCCATCGGCAACCGGCATCAGGGCGACTTCGAAGCGGCCGGAGGATAGCGCCAGTTGGCGCATGATTTCGCTGACTGCCTTGCCCATCTCGGTCGCCGCTTTCTTGCGGCCGGCCGAGAGTTTTTCGGCCTGTGCCAGATAATCCTTGCGGGCGGCGGCGACCTTCGTTTCCAGCGCCGCCAGATCAGCGGACTCGTCGAGCTCGGCCAGACGCTGCCGCCAGCCGGCGAGCAAGCCGGGCAGCTCGGCGGGCTGGACGCGATATTTGCGCGAATGACTCATCACCGCATCCATCCGGCGCTCGACCTGGGCCAGACGGGTCGGGTCGAGATCGGCCCGGTCGGCGTAGCGGCGCAGGGTGGACACGGCGTCGGACAACTCGGCCTGCACCGAGCCGATCAGCGCGGCAACTTCCGCCAGCGCCGGATCGTATTCGGCGAGATTGCCCAGTCGCGTCGCGACGCCGTCGATCTGACGTTCGCAGGCGGCATCGTCATCGGACAGCACAGCCAGCGCGTATTGCGCGCCTTCGATGAGGCTGGCAGCGTGGCCGAGACGACGGTGTTCGACGTCGAGCGTCGCCCATTCGTCGTCGCCAAAAGCCAGCGCATCGAGTTCGCCGATCTGCCATTGCAATTGCTCGCGTTCGCGTTGCAGCG
Organism: Betaproteobacteria bacterium; assembly: GCA_016705475.1. GTDB lineage: Bacteria > Pseudomonadota > Gammaproteobacteria > Burkholderiales > Rhodocyclaceae > Azonexus. Next base: position 57,768 of record JADIYD010000012.1, read on the forward strand.
AGTCGGCGCTTTCGCTGGCGGTGCGCAGCATTTGCTCGGCATCGCGCCAGATTTTCCAGTGAGCGGCGACTTCGCGCGCCTGCACGCTCAGACCGGCGTGGCTGTCGAGCAGCGCGCGCTGGGCTTCGGCCCGCAGCAGCGACTGGTGAGCGTGCTGACCATGAATATCGACCAGCCACTCGCTGACTTCGCGCAGTTGCTGAACGGTGGCCGGCGAGCCGTTGATGTAGGCGCGCGAACGGCCGCCGGCATCGACGACGCGGCGCAGCAGCAATTCATCGTCGCCGTCGAGGTCGTTGGCGCGCAGCCAGTCACTTACTTGTGGCAAGGCCACGATATCGAAGGTGGCAGCGACTTCGGCCTTGTCGCAGCCAGAACGAACTACGCCGGCATCGGCGCGTTCGCCGAGAGCCAGCGCCAGAGCGTCGATCAAAATGGATTTGCCAGCCCCGGTTTCTCCGGTCAACGCCCCAAAACCGGCCAAAAACGACAGTTCCAGCCGGTCGACAATGACAAAGTCGCGAATCGTCAGATGCTGCAGCATCAAGTACCTCGAGGCCGCTCGCTCCATTGCAGCTTCTGGCGCAGCATGGCGAAATAGCTGTAGCCCGGCGGGTGCAGGAAGCAGATGGCGTGTTCGGAGCGGCGCAGGCGGACGCAATCGCCGCGTTCGAGGTCGATCGTCACCTGACCGTCAAAGTGCACGCGGGCATCATCCGCATTGGCAATACGCAACTCGATGTCGGCGCTTTCGTTGACGATGATCGGCCTGTTGGTCAGCGCATGCGGGCAGAGCGGCACGAGTGCGATACCAGCCGTCGTCGGGTGGAGGATGGGGCCGCCAGCCGACATCGAATAGGCCGTCGAGCCGGTCGGCGTCGAGACTATCAGGCCGTCGGAACGCAGGTTGTAGATGAATTCGCCGTCGATGAACAGCTCGAATTCGATCATCCGGCCGATGGCGCCCTTATCGACGACGACATCGTTGAGCGCCAGGTTTTCGGCAATTTCCTTGCCGTCGCGCGTGACTTCGGCGGCCAGCAGCAGGCGATTTTCCTGGGTAAAACGGCCGTCGAGCAGATCATCCATGCAGGTCAGCAAGTCGTCGCGGGCGATGTCCGTCATGAACCCGAGGCGGCCCTGATTGACGCCGACCAGCGGCACACAATAACGAGCCAGGCGGCGCGCCGCGTTGAGCATGGTGCCGTCGCCGCCGAGCACGATCGCCAGATCGGCATGGGCGCCAATGTCGTTGAAACCGCAGGTCACCCACCGGGACAGATCGACTTTTTTGCCGATGTGCTCTGATGTTTCGCGCTCGATGAACACCGATACGCCGCGCTCATAAAGGTACTCGGCCAGACGACGCAGCGATTCGGCAATTTCCATACTGTGGTATTTGCCGACCAGGGCGATGGTCCGGGGATTGCGGGAGGAAGCGAAGCTTCTGTTCATGGAGTCGAATTCTTGCATAAAAACCGCGCCTTCGTGCCACCACACGCCACTGATTCGCCGGAAAAGCGCAGTAAGATGATTTCCCCACCCTGAGCACAAATCCCCCATGCAGCCTGCCACCCACCAACTCAGCATGACTGTCCTGATGACGCCGGACATGGCCAATTTTTCCGGCAACGTCCATGGCGGCACCATCCTCAAGCTGCTCGATCAGGTCGCCTACGCGTGCGCAAGCCGCTATGCCGGCGAATATGTCGTCACCTTGTCGGTCGACCAGGTGATGTTCCGCCAGCCCATCCATGTCGGCGAACTGGTCACCTTTCTGGCCGCCGTCAATTACACCGGCCGAACCTCAATGGAAATTGGCGTCAAGGTGCTTACCGAAAACATTCGCGAACATAGCGTGCGTCACGCCAACAGCTGCTTTTTCACCATGGTGGCGGTCGATGAAAACGGCAAGGCGACCGGCGTGCCGCCGCTGGAACCAGCCACCGATGTTGAAAAACGCCGTTACCAGTCAGCCATGCTCCGGCGCGAACTGCGTCAGGAATTCGAAACGCGCAGCAAGGCACTGCATCCTGGCGGCCGGCAATAATCCCCCTTCGCTGCCGCCCCGTTTTTTGTACAATCCTCAGCCATGCTTGATGAACGCTCGCGCACCCTGCTGAAAGCCCTGGTCGAACACTATATTGCCGACGGGCAACCGGTCGGCTCGCGTGCGCTGTCCAAGTTTTCCGGCCTTGACCTGTCGCCGGCCACCATCCGCAACGTAATGGCGGACCTGGAAGAGGCCGGCTTCGTCGCCAGCCCGCACACGTCCGCCGGGCGCATTCCGACGGCGCGCGGCTACCGTCTGTTCGTCGATAGCCTGCTCACCGTGCAGCCGCTCGAAGCCCGACAGATGGGCGAGATGAAAGAATCGCTGCATGGCCTGCCGAACAACCAGATCATCGCCAGCGCCTCGCAACTGCTCTCCAGCCTGTCGAACTTTGCCGGCGTCGTCATCGCCCCCCGCCGTCAAGCCAGCCGCATTCGGCAGATCGAGTTTCTCAATCTCTCGGAAAAACGCATCCTGCTCATCATCGTCACCACCGACGGCGACGTGCAAAACCGCATCGTGACGACGGACAAGGCCTATTCGCCATCCGAACTGGTCAGCGCCGCCAATTACCTGACGCAAAATTTCGCCGGCCTCGATTTCGAGCAGATTCGCCAGCGTCTCGCCAGCGAAATCCAGAAATTGCGCGAAGACATCAAGCCGCTCATGGCCCTCGCGCTCGATGCCGGCGATGCGGCAATGGCCGATAACTCCGCCCCCTACGTCATCTCCGGTGAGCGCAACCTGCTCGACGTCGAGGAGCTGTCGTCAAACATGAAGCGTCTGCGCGAACTGTTCGATCTCTTCGAGCAGCGTTCCAGCCTGGTTCGCCTGCTCGACATCTCGCATCGTGCCGAGGGTGTGCAGATTTTCATCGGCGGCGAATCGGGCATCGCACCGCTCGACGAATGCAGCGTCATCGCAGCGCCGTACAGCGTCGATGGCCGCATCGTCGGCTCGGTCGGCGTCATCGGCCCGACCCGCATGGCCTACGAACGCGTCATCCCCATCGTCGACATCACCGCCCGCCTGCTTTCCAGCGCACTTTCCTACAAGACCGACAACTAATGCCCCGTTTTCTCCCCGAGCCGCCGCATCGTCATGGCAACGCGGCCAGTACCGCAGTCGTCCTGGTCAATCTTGGTACGCCGGATGCGCCGACCGCGCCGGCCCTCCGGCGCTATCTCAAACAGTTTTTGTCCGACCCGCGCGTCGTGGAGATTCCGAAGCCCATCTGGTGGCTGATCCTCAACGGCATCATCCTCAACATCCGGCCAAAGAAGTCGGCGGCCAAGTACGCCAGCGTCTGGATGCCGGAAGGCTCCCCGCTGCGCGTGCATACCGAGCGCCAGGCCAAGCTGCTCAAGGGCCTGATCGGCCAGCGCGGCCATCACGTGACCGTCACCTGGGCCATGCGCTACGGATCGCCGTCGATTCCCGACACCCTCGCCCACCTCAAGGCTGAAGGGCACAACCGCATTCTGGTCGTGCCGATGTATCCGCAATACGCGGCGAGCACGACGGCAACGGTCGTCGACGATGCCTGCAACTGGCTGACGAAAATCCGCAACCAGCCGGAAATGCGCTTCACGCGCAATTTCCACGACCACGACGGCTACATTGGCGCGCTCGAGCAGACGGTACGCAAGCACTGGCAGACGAATGGTGCGCTCGGCGAAAATGACCGGCTGCTCATCAGTTTTCACGGCCTGCCCAAGCGCAGCCTGACCCTCGGCGATCCGTATTTCTGCGAATGTCACAGGACTGGCCGCCTGCTCGCCGAACGCCTGAACCTCAAGCCAGAACAATTCCAGATCTGTTTCCAGTCGCGTTTCGGGAAAGCCGAATGGTTGCAACCCTACACCGCGCCGACACTAGAAGAATGGGGCAAAAAAGGCATCCGCCGGGTCGACATCATTTGCCCGGGATTCGTCGCCGACTGCCTTGAAACACTGGAAGAAATCGCCCAGGAAGGCCGCGACGACTTTCTCAAGGCGGGCGGCAAGGAGTACCACTACATTCCGGCACTCAACGAAAACGACGACTGGACAAAACGCTGGCTGACATCGTCGAAAGCCACCTGGCCGGCTGGCCGACCAAGACCGCCGTTGATCCGAAGGCACTCGAAACCTCCGCCCGGCAAGCCATCAAATTCGGCGCCCGCTCTTGAAATCCGGCATCGGGGCCAAATATCAGGAGCATCTGATACCAGGAGTTACCGATGCCTGAAGAAAGCCTGCACGTCGTCTGTCCGCACTGTTCCACGGTCAACCGGATTTTTGGCCAGAAATTGAAAGCTGCGCCGAACTGCGGCCAGTGCAAACAGCCGCTATTTATCGGTGAGCCGACCGAACTGACCGCCGCCAACTTCGACTGCCATATCTCGCGCAACGACCTGCCCGTCGTCGTCGATTTCTGGGCGCCGTGGTGCGGCCCCTGCCGGCAGATGGCCCCGAATTTCCATCAGGCCGCAATTGATCTCGAGCCCTTTGCCCGGCTGGTCAAGGTCGACACCGAAGCCGAGCAGCAACTGGCCGCACGCTTCAATATCCGCAGCATTCCAACCCTGGCCATCTTCAAGAACGGCCGCGAGATCGCCCGCCAGAGCGGCGCACTTGACCTCGGCTCGCTAAAACGCTGGATACAACCACATCTTCACCAGCCTTGAGTCCGCCGCCCGGCCACCCCGCCAAGCCCCCCCAGCACGGTCGACGTGAGCCTCGGTGAAGTCGGCCGCAAGCAGCCGAAGATGGCCTTGAAAAATTTAGGGGGTACAACATTTGCGCAGCTGTCGCTGCGGACACCTGACAAAATTGGCAACGGCATATGCCGTTCATTCGGCTATAACAAGCTTGGCCAACCCCGGAAGATCCCCGTAAATACGGCATTTGACGACAAAAACAGATTGAACGGCCAACCGGGTAAATTCGCACTTATGGAATTTTTTTGCGTTAAGTTGATCCGGCTGGCACAATCCGCCAAGTAGCCTGACCGCCTGACTGAAAATTGCGTCAGCACCTTGAGGAACAATATGCCACGCATCGCCGATTTGAAGATATGGATCCGCCTGACGGCGGCCATCTGGGTTGTACTGGCCATCATCTGGGCCGGCGCTATTGTCTGGACCACGCAGGTCAATCGGGACACGGCGATCCTGCAAGCCCAGGATTTCTCGAAGAGCATCCACGAAATGACCATGGCCGGCCTGACCGGCATGATGATTACCGGCACCGTTGGCCAGCGCGAGGTTTTCCTCGATCAGATCGAGCAGCTTTCGGTTATCAAGGATCTGGTCGTCGCGCGCAGCGACGCCGTGGTCAAGCTGTACGGCCCCGACACCAAGAGCAAGCGTCCGCTCGACGCTCTGGAAACCCAAGTGATGGCCAGCGGCACCCCGTACATGGCTGTGGAGTCCGCCAACGGCAGCTCCTTCCTGCACGTCATCAACCCGACCAAGGCCTCAAAAAACTATCTCGGCAAGGATTGCCTCGTCTGTCACCAGGTCCCGGAAGGCACCGTTCTGGGGGTTGTCAGCATGAAGGTTTCGCTTGATTCCGTGGAGGCGCAGGTCGCAGCCTTCCGCATCAAGATCGCCGGCGTCGCGCTGGCTGCGCTGGGTGCCCTGCTCGTCATCATCTACCTGATCACGAATCATTTCGTCAGCAAGCCGCTCGAAGCCATGCGCAAAGGCCTCGCCGACATCGCCCGCGGCGAGGGTGACCTGACGCGCCGGCTCGACGTCAGGGGCAACGATGAAGTGGGCCAGTCCGCGCAGGTTTTCAATGAAATGATGGAAAACTTCAACCAGCTGGTTCGTCAGGTCCGCGACTCCGCCAGCCAGGTCTCCGCCCGCGTTGCCGCGCTCTCCGACAGCGCCGACCGCGTCACGCAGAGTTCGCATCAGCAGAATGAGAAGTCCAACCAGGCAGCGGCAGCGGTCGAACAACTCGTCTCCAGCATATCTTCAATCGCCCAGAGCGCTGCACACGTCCAGCACCAGTCGCAGGATAGTCTGGCCCGCGCCACCGAAGGCAGCCGCAACCTCAACGTGTTGTTAGGTGAAATGAACGTGGTCGAGCACGCCGTCAAGGAAATGGCGGACTCGGTAAATAACTTCGTCAAGAACACCGAAGCCATCACGGCAATGACCCGTGAAGTCAAGGACATCGCCGAACAAACCAACCTGCTGGCACTCAACGCCGCCATCGAGGCCGCACGAGCTGGCGAACAGGGGCGCGGTTTCGCCGTTGTTGCCGATGAGGTTCGCAAGCTGGCGGAAAAGTCCTCCCGCTCGGCCACCGAAATTGATGCCATCACGGCTCAGCTCAGCGCGCAATCGGTGGCTGTCCGCCGCAGCATCGAAGCCGGCATTTCCCATCTGGAAAGCAGCCAGGCTGCCGTGCATTCGGTTTCGGACGTGCTGGAAGCGACGAATGGCTCGGTCACCGAAGTCGGCCATGGCCTCGACGCCATCGCCTCGGCCACTGATCAGCAACGACGTTTCTCGGGTGATGTCGAAAACAGCATCGAGGCGATCGCCGGCATGGCCCGCGAGAATTCCGGCACGGTCGAACAGACGGCGGGTGCAGCGCACGACCTGAAACGTCTGGCCGAAGGGCTGGCCACACTGGTCGGACGATTCAAGGTCTGAGAATTGGGAAACTGACAGCGAAACAGCCTCTCCGGAGGCTGTTTTTACATTGGCGCCAGTTCGAGATCCAGTCCGCCTCCTGGCCGTGACGAGCCCCCCGTAATGGATGCAGTCAGGCTCTGGACAGCTGGCTGACCCTGCGCCGCTGCGATGCGGTTAACTTCCCGCAGGCGCTTGATCATTCTGGTCAGCAAGGTGTTGCGCATGCGCTCAAGCAATTCTTCCGACGACAGGGCAAGCGCTGCCGCATTGACCTCCAGGAACAGCGTAGGCTCCAGCGTGACTGCGGTCGAACAGCGCTGGTCGCTGGATGGGTTCAGATAAGAAACCTCACCGACCGGTTCGCTGCGCCCCAGACGGCACAAAGCCTTGCCATCGATCGAAATCTCGACCGAACCGCTGAGAATGATGCCGAAGAATTTGTTGCGCTCGCCTTCACGAATGATGGTCACGTTGGGCAACATCTCGCGCCAAACGGAAACCCGAAGGACTTCCCAGATTTCGATATTTTCAAACTCGACGAAGAACTCGAGGGCGCGCAGTGTCTCGAAATGCTTCATATCCTGCGCCGTTTCGTCCTCTTCGAGAATCTGGTAGCGCACGGCCGAGAGATCCTTGGCCATTTCGGCGCCATTCCGGTAACGGCTGTAAAGATCCTTCTCCAGCGCCCGGCGCATGATGGCGTTAAGGCCCTCCGGCAGATTCGGGTTGAGCGCCGTGACGGCCGGGGCATCGGTATTGATGATGCGATAGACCAGCGTCGCCTGGTTGTTGGCGCGGAAGGGCAAGCGGCCAGTCAGCAATTGGAACATCAGCACGCCAAGCGAATAGAGGTCGGTCTTCTGGTTGAGCGGATAGCCCTTGATCTGTTCCGGCGACATGTAGGCCGGCGAGCCAACACCCATGATGAAGGTCGAGTCGCGGTCCATGTCCTTGTTCATGTTCAGCGCCAGGCCGAAGTCAGCGATCTTCGGCTCGTCGTTGGCGGCGATCATGATGTTGGCCGGCTTGATGTCACGGTGGATGATGCCCTGCCGATAGGCCGCGTCGAGCGCCATGCAGCACTTGAAAATGATGCTGATGGCCCGGTGCATGGGTAGCAACCTGTCGATGCGGCAATTGTCCTCGAGCGTAAAACCTTCGACATACTCCATGGCGAGATAGGCAAAATCCTTCTCGACCACCGCCTCGTAAACCTGAACGATATTCGGATGATTGAGGCGTTTGGAAACCATGCCCTCGTTCTGGAACAGCTTGCGCATGCGCCGCGACATGGCGGCGCTGTCGTGGCCGAAGCTGATCACCTTGACTGCAACCTGGCGATCGGCATCAGGGTCGTCACAGAGGTAGACAGTGGCCGTAGCGCCCTTGCCCAGCTCCTTGACTATCCGGTATTTGCCGATCTTTTCCATTCAGGATGACCCAACGGTATGCATGGATTTATCGTAGCACGCAGGCCGCGGTGCGGCATCAGTTTTGCCGAGCAAAAAAAACACATCCGGCCCCTTGAAAGTAAGCACATAGCCCCCAGATTAAGTCTCAGAATTTTGGGAGAACAACGCATGAGCAATACAGAAACGCCTCAGGAACAAAACCCCCAGGAACCCTTGCTGGGTAACGAACCTGCCATCGAACCGGTGGTCGAACCGATTGTCGCCGAACACACCGACACGCTGCCGAGCGTCGAGGAGCAGTTCCGCGCCCTCGAACTTAAAGCGGCCGAACACCACGATGCCTGGCTGCGCGCCAAGGCCGAAGGCGAAAATATTCGCCGCCGTGCTCAGGAAGACATTTCCAAGGCGCACAAGTTCGCCGTCGAGCGCTTTGCCGGCGAACTGCTGGCCGTCAAGGACAGCCTCGAAGCCGCGCTGGCCGTGCCGGAACAGACCGTCGAGAGCTTCAAGTCGGGTGTCGAACTGACGCTCAAGCAACTGGTAGCTGCCTTCGAGAAGAATGCGCTCAACGAAGTCAGCCCCGCTGGCGAAAAGTTTGATCCGCACAAGCATCAGGCCATCGGCATGGTCGATTCGGAGCAGGAACCGAACACCGTTGTCACCGTACTGCAGAAGGGCTACACCATCGCCGACCGCGTACTGCGTCCGGCGCTGGTCATGGTCGCCAAGGGCAAATAAACACATTTCTTTTTTGGGCGTTTTTGCCGGTTGACCGTGGAAGTCTGATAACCGCGGCTTGAAATCGCTGGCAAAGCCCCCAACTCACGAACATCAGTCATTTATCTTTAAGGAACGAATCATGGGCAAGATCATCGGTATTGACCTCGGCACCACCAACAGCTGCGTCGCCATCATGGAAGGCGGCCAGCCGAAGGTTATTGAAAACGCAGAAGGCGCGCGCACCACGCCGTCCGTCATCGGTTACACCGAAGATGGCGAGATTCTGTGCGGCGCCCCGGCCAAGCGCCAGGCCGTGACCAATCCGAAGAACACGCTGTACGCCGTCAAGCGCCTGATCGGTCGCCGCTTCGAAGAGAAGGAAGTGCAGAAGGACATCGCCCTGATGCCCTTCAAGATCGTCAAGGCCGACAACGGCGACGCCTGGGTTGAAGCACGCGACAAGAAAATCGCCCCGCCGCAGGTTTCCGCCGAAGTGCTGCGCAAAATGAAGAAGACCGCCGAAGACTACCTCGGCGAAGAAGTGACCGAAGCCGTCATCACCGTTCCGGCCTACTTCAACGACAGCCAGCGTCAGGCCACCAAGGACGCCGGCCGCATCGCCGGTCTGGAAGTCAAGCGCATCATCAACGAGCCGACCGCTGCTGCCCTCGCCTTCGGCATGGACAAGACCAGCAAGAGCGACCGCAAGATCGCCGTGTATGACCTCGGCGGCGGCACGTTCGACATCTCGATCATCGAAATCGCCAACGTCGACGGCGAAACGCAGTTCGAAGTGCTGGCCACCAACGGCGACACCTTCCTCGGCGGCGAAGACTTCGACCAGCGCCTGATCGACTACATCATCGACGAATTCAAGAAAGAATCCGGCGTCAACCTCAAGGCCGACGTGCTGGCCCTGCAGCGCCTGAAAGAAGCCGCTGAAAAGGCCAAGATCGAGCTGTCCTCCAGCCAGCAGACCGAAATCAACCTGCCCTACATCACCGCCGACGCTTCTGGTCCGAAGCACCTGGCCCTGAAGGTCACCCGCGCCAAGTTCGAATCGCTGGTCGATGAACTGGTCGAGCGTACCGTTGCCCCGTGCGTCATGGCCCTCAAGGACGCCGGCTGCAAGATCAGCGACATCGACGACATCATCCTGGTTGGCGGTCAGTCGCGCATGCCGAAGGTTCAGGAGAAGGTCAAGGAAATTTTCGGCAAGGAACCGCGCAAGGACGTCAATCCTGACGAAGCCGTTGCTGTCGGCGCTGCCATCCAGGGCGGCGTGCTGCAGGGCGAAGTCAAGGACGTTCTGCTACTCGACGTGACCCCGCTTTCCCTTGGTATCGAAACCCTGGGCGGCATCATGACCAAGCTGATCCAGAAGAACACGACGATCCCGACCAAGGCCTCGCAAGTCTTCTCGACCGCCGATGACAGCCAGTCCGCCGTGACCATCCACGTGCTGCAGGGCGAGCGCGAAGTGGCTTCCGGCAACAAGAGCCTGGGCCAGTTCAACCTGGAAGGCATCCCGCCGGCCCCGCGTGGTACGCCGCAGATCGAAGTCATTTTCGACATCGACGCCAACGGCATCATGCACGTCACGGCCAAGGACAAGGCCACCGGCAAGGAAAACAAGATCACCATCAAGGCCAACTCCGGCTTGAGCGAGGCTGAAATCCAGGCCATGGTCAAGGATGCCGAACTGCACGCCGAAGACGACAAGAAGGCGCACGAACTGGCCGATGCCCGCAACCAGGCCGACGGCATGGTGCACATGGTCAAGAAGTCGATGACCGAGTACGGCGACAAGCTCGATGCAGCAGAAAAGGCCAGCATCGAAGCCGCCATCAAGGATGTCGAGGACGTGATGCGCGACGGCGACAAGGAAACCATCACCGCCAAGACCGAAGCCCTGTCGACAGCCGCCCAGAAGCTCGGCGAAAAGATGTACGCCCAGCAACAGGCTGCTGAAGGCGCAGCGGCCGGTGCAGCCGGTGCCGGCGCCCAGCAACAGGGTGAAAAGACCGTTGAAGGCGATGTTGTCGATGCCGAATTCACGGAAGTGAACAAGGACAAGAAAGCTTAAGACGGACGCAGCAGCGCCGTTTTAAGTGGCCGGATCGACGCGGACGCCCTGGCGCCGCTTGATCCGGCCTTTGCACAGCATCAGTCGGAATCAGCCATGTCAAAACGCGACTTTTACGAAATCCTTGGCGTCAACCGCGACGCCAGCGACGAAGAAATCAAGAAGGCCTACCGCAAGCTGGCCATGAAACATCACCCCGACCGCAACCCGGACAACCCGGCGGCCGAGGAGAAGTTCAAGGAAGCCAAGGAAGCCTACGAAATCCTGTCGGATGGCCAGAAACGCGCCGCCTACGACCAGTACGGTCACGCCGGCATCGAGCAACAGGCCGGCATGGGTGGTGGCGGAGGGGGCTTCTCGGATGCCTTCGGCGGTATTTTTGACGAGATTTTCGGTGGTCGCGGCGGTGGTGGCGGGGGCGGTCGCTCCAACATCTATCGCGGCGCGGACCTCCGCTACAACCTCGAAATCACCCTCGAGCAGGCAGCACACGGCACGGAAACCAAGATTCGCATTCCGACCATGGAAGTCTGTGATCCCTGCAACGGTTCCGGCGCCAAGCCCGGCACCCAGCCAAAGACCTGCCCGACCTGCGGCGGTTCCGGTCAGGTCCGCCTGCAGCAAGGCTTCTTCTCGATCCAGCAGACCTGTCACAAGTGCCACGGCACCGGTCGCTTCATCGCCGAGCCCTGCAAAACCTGCGATGGCGCCGGCCGCGTCAAGCAACACAAGACGCTGGCCGTCAAGATTCCGGCTGGGGTCGATGAAGGCGATCGTATCCGGTTGTCCGGCGAGGGCGAGCATGGCGTCAATGGTGGCCCGCCGGGCGATCTCTACGTGCAGATCCACCTCAAGCAGCATGCCGTATTTACGCGTGACCACAACGACCTGCATTGCGAAATGCCGATTTCCTTCACTGCCGCAGCACTTGGCGGCGAAATCGAAATCCCGACACTGGATGGCGCTGCGGCCATCAAGATTCCGGCCGAAACCCAGTCGGGGCGTGTTTTCCGTCTGCGCGGCAAGGGTATCAAGGGGGTACGCAGCCACACTCATGGTGACCTGATGTGCCACGTGGTTGTCGAAACACCGGTCAATTTGACCGAGCGCCAGAAGGAACTGCTGCGCGAACTGGAAGAATCCAGCCGCGACAACAGCGCCAAGCACAATCCGCGCTCCAAGTCGTGGATGGACAAAGTTAAGGACTTTTTTGCTGAGTAACTCCTTAACTTTGCAGCGCAGGCTAACCTGCCTTGCAGGTTAAGGCACGAAGTGCCGGCCGAAGCTACAAGGTTAAGGACTTTTTTGCTGAGTGATTGCTTACCCTTGCAATGAAGGCTAACTGACGCAGCCTCGATCTAAGCTTCAAGGACAAGGATTTCTTCGCCGAGTTGTCACGGAACCTTGCAAAGCAGCCCCGCTTCCCGGAAATCCTCCGGGATACCGGGGCTGTTTCGTTTTTGGCCCTTTTTCCCGGTTGACCGCAGCACTGTACAAAATGCGGAATGCCTGCGACAGCCTGTTCGCGGTAGCATCCACGACTGATAGAATTGATCGATCAATCAAGGGGGAGAAAACAATGCGGGTTCTCAAGCAACTGGCCGCCGTTGGTGCAATTGCCGTTTCCACGTTGTGTTGCGCAGAGCCTGGTGTCACCGACACGACCATCACCCTCGGCATGTCCGCCCCCTTGTCGGGCCCGAATGGGGCTTATGGCCTCGACATGCGCCAGACCATCACCGCCTATTTCGAGCAGGTCAACAAGGCCGGCGGTGTCAATGGCCGCAAGCTGGAACTGATCGCCCTCGACGATGGCTACGAAACCGAGCGCACTGTTGCCAATACGAAGACCCTGATCAAGGACAAGAACGTCTTTGCGTTGCTCGCCTACTACGGTTCCAGCCCGACTACCGAAGCCATGAACACCATCTTTGGTCCGGCCAAGGTGCCGCTGGTCGGCACGATCTCCGGTGCGGCCACCCTGCGCGAACCGCTGAACACCAACCCGAATGCGCGCTATATGTTCAATGTCCGCGCCAGTTATGCTGACGAGGCTGAAGTCATCGTCGGCCAGATGCTTTCCCTCGGCCTCAAGAATATTGCCGTCTTCTACCAGAACGACGGCTTCGGCAAATCCGGGCTGGAAGGCGTCACAGCGGCACTCAAGAAACACAACCTCGCCCCCTCATCGGTTGGTACTGTTGAGCGCAATTCGGTAGATGTATCCAAGGCGGTGGAAGCTATTGCCAAGACAACGCCGCAAGCAGTCGTCATGGTCACACTGTACAAGCCGACAGCCGCCTTCGTCAGGGCCATGAAAAAAGCAGGCCAATATCCGATGCTGATGACCCTGTCGCCGGTCGGTGCGGAGCAACTGGCTGTTGAACTCGGGCCAGACTCGCGTGGCATCGGCGTCTCGCAAGTCGTACCCTATCCCTGGAACAACGTCGTGCCGGTCGTTCGTGACTACCAGAAGCTGTCTGACAAAGGGGCCTACTCCTACTACGGCATGGAAGGCTACCTGATGGCCAGAACCATGATCGAAGGCCTCAAGCGGGCCGGCAAGGACCTTACACGGGAAAAACTGGCCTCTTCGCTGGAAGGCCTGAGCGGCACGGACCTTGGTGGCTACCGCATCAATTACAGCCCGACCAACCGGCTTGGTTCGCGCTTCGTCGAGCTCACCGTGATCGGGCAAGGCGGCAAGATTCTCAAATAAAAACCTGTTTTCCCAACGAAAACGGCCCGTTTCAGGGCCGTTTTCATTTCCGCATCCGGTCGAAAAATCAGGCGCGGCGCCAACTTGTCCCCTGCGGGCTGTCATCCAGCGCAATACCTGCCGCTTTCAGTTCGTCGCGAATGCGATCCGATTCGGCAAAGTTCTTCGCCTTCTTGGCTGCCGCACGATCAGCGATCATTTGCTCGATCGCCGCCTCATCAAGGCCGCCCGCCTGAGCCCCCCCCTGCAGGTAAGCCATTGGCTCCCGCTCGAGTAGGCCGATCACGGCCCCCAGCGCCTTGAGCAGACCGGACAGCTCGCCACTCTTCTGCCGATTGGCCTCGGCCGCGAGTTCAAAGAGCACCGAAATGGCGCCATGCGAGTCGAAATCCTCGTTCAGCGCCGCTGCGAAGCGAGCCGCAAAATCGTTTTTCCAGTCGATGTCAGCAACAACGGCCGACACGTCGCGCAGCGTGAAATAAAGACTGTCCAAGCTCCGCTTGGCATCGTCGAGATGAGCATCCGAATAATTCAGCGGGCTACGGTAATGCGCGCGCAGGATGAAGAAGCGCACGACTTCGGCATCGAATTGCTCGAGCACCGTACGGATCGTGAAGAAATTGCCCAGCGACTTCGACATCTTCTCGTTGTCGACGCGAACAAAACCGTTGTGCATCCAGTAATTGACGTAGCTGCAGCAATTCGCACCTTCGGACTGGGCAATTTCGTTCTCATGATGCGGGAATTGCAGATCCTGACCACCGCCATGGATGTCGAAGTGGTTCCCGAGCAAGGACGAACTCATGGCCGAACATTCGATGTGCCAACCCGGACGGCCATCACCCCAGCGCGATGGCCAGGCCGGCTCACCCGGCTTGGCATGCTTCCAGAGCACGAAGTCCAGGGGATCCTGCTTGGCCGAATCAACCTCGACGCGCTCGCCGGCGCGCAGATCGTCAAGCGACTTGCCGGATAACTTCCCATAGCCATCGAATTTGCGCACCGCGTAATTAACGTCGCCATCAGTCGCCTGATAAGCCAGCCCGTTGGCCTGCAACTTGTCGATCAGCGCCAGCATTTCGGGAACGAATTCAGTCGCCCGCGGCTCGGCGTCAGGTCGCAGGACGCCCAGCGCATCGGCATCTTCGTGCATGAAGGCGATGAAGCGGTTGGTCAGTTGCTGGATCGTCTCGCCATTCTCGATGGCGCGCTTGATGATCTTGTCGTCAATGTCGGTAATGTTGCGGACGTAGGTCACGTCGTAACCACTCGCCTTGAGCCAGCGATACACCATGTCAAAAACAACCATGACACGGGCATGGCCAAGGTGGCAATAGTCATAGACCGTCATGCCACAGACATACATGCGAACCTTGTTCGCTTCGATCGGGGTAAAAACCTGTTTTTCGCGTTTGAGGGAGTTGTAGATCTTGAGCATGCGGGGAGGAATCGGGGTTGGCCGGCTTGCTAATCCCTATGGAATCACCGGCGTTTTTGGTAGAATCGGAGGATTGTATAACCTCGAAAAGTATAGCATAGCGATGACCACTACTTCCCTGCTCCAGCCCCGTTTTAAGCAGCTCAAGACGTTGCGTGCAATGGCGATTGGCTTGGCCATCAGCTTCGCGGCACCGGCTTTCGCCGACAACCTGCCGGACGTCCAGCGCCTGATCAAGCAGGGCCAGTACCCGCAGGCTCTTGAAAAAGTTGACGCCTACCTGAGCAGCCGCCCGAAGGATGCCCAGGGCCGTTTCCTAAAGGGCCTGATCTTTACCGAGATGAACAAACCGGCAGACGCCATCGGCGTCTTCACCAAGCTTTCCGAGGATTACCCGGAACTGCCGGAACCCTATAACAACCTGGCCGTACTCTACGCCCAGCAAAAGCAGTACGACAAGGCCCGCACGGCACTTGAAATGGCCATAAGGACTCACCCGTCCTACGCCATCGCCTATGAAAACCTTGGCGACGTCTATGCCAAGCTGGCCAGCCAGGCCTACGACAAGGCGCTCCAACTCGACAACTCGAATTCCACCACCCAGAACAAGCTGGCCCTGATCCGCGACCTGATCACCACCTCTGGCAAGGGCAATGTCAAGCCGCAGCCGGCCACAGTGGCAGCGGCTCCGGTTGCTGCCGCCGCAGCACCGGTTGCCGCCAAGCCTGCCGCCACGGCCACCGCGCCGAGCGCCACCGTCGTCGCCTCAACACCAGGCGCAGCCTCGGCCACCCCGGCTCCTGCTGCCAAGCCTGTCGCAGTCGCCACTGCCGCCCCGGCACCGGTTGCAGCACCGGCCCCGGCGCCGACCCCTGCACCAGTCAAGACTGCTACCGGTAGCGACGACGTCGTCAAGGCCATGAATGCCTGGGCCGATGCCTGGTCGCGCAAGGACATGCGAGCCTATCTGGGCGCCTATGCCAACGATTTCGACACCCCGAAGGGCATGAGCCGCAAGGCCTGGGAGCAGGAACGCGAGCAGCGCATCGCCGGCAAGGGCGGCAAGATCTCGGTTTCCTTCGATACGCCACAAATCACCATCAATGGTGACAAGGCTACTGCCAAGTTCCGTCAGCACTACAAGGCAACCGGTCTGAGCGGCTCGACGACCAAAACACTCGTCTTTGTTCGGGCCGGTAGCAAGTGGCTGATCAAGGAAGAAAACGCACGGTGAAATTAGGCCGTAAATTAGTTCTGTCAGGACTGGCGGTCGCCCTGGCCGCCGGTGCAGCAGCCCGGCTTAAAGATCAGCCGGCGACGTCCCCGGTTACTGTCAGCGAACTCTCGGCAATCGCCTTGGCGCGGACAACGCCCGATGCATCCAGCCAGGGCTCCACGCTACCTTTGGTCGTATCCGACTCCGCTCCGGAAGAGACGCTGACGCGTATTTTTGCGGAAATAGAAGCAAATCGGCTGAGCAATGCGCTGCAACTGACCGAGGGTTTGCTCCGCCAGCATCCCAACTATCGTCTGGCCCACCTTATCAAGGGCGACCTGCTGCTCGCCCGGGCAAAGCCGATCCAGTCGTTCGGCGCCCTGAACGGTGCACCGGCCGACAAAGTCGCTGACCTGCGCGCCGAAGCCGTTGCCCGCCTCGCCGCCTACCGCGAAAAACCGCCGGCCGATTTCGTGCCGCGCTATCTCCTGCAGATGCAGCCGGACCAGCGCTTTGCCATCGTCGTCGACACCAAGCGTTCGCGACTCTATCTATACGAGAACGACCAGAAAAACGGCGGTCAACCGCGCTTTGTTGCTGACTATTACGTCACGCAGGGCAAGCTGGGTGCCGAAAAGCTGGTCGAGGGTGACAAGAAGACCCCCGTAGGCGTCTATCACGTCACCGCCAACCTGCCCCGCCAGAAACTGGCCGACCTTTACGGCAGTGGCGCATTCCCGCTCAATTACCCGAACGAATGGGACAAGCGTCAGGGCCGCGGCGGCAGCGGCATCTGGCTGCATGGCACCCCGTCCGACACCTTTGCCCGTCCGCCGCGCGCCTCGGATGGCTGCGTCGTACTGACCAATCAGGATCTCGACGTCGTCGCCAAAAACCTGCAGGTAGGCCTGACGCCGGTGATCATCAGCAATTCGGTCGAATGGCTCTCGCTGGACGACTGGGCGAAAGAGCGCAGCGAACTGAACAAGTCCATTGACGCCTGGCGTGCTGACTGGGAAAGCCGCGACACCGACCGCTACCTGAAGCATTATTCGCAGCGTTTCAAGGCTGGCGACCAGGATTTCGCCGAGTTTTCCGCCCAGAAAAAGCAGGTCAATGCCGGCAAGGAATGGATCAAGCTCAAGATCGACAATCTCTCCGTGTTCCGCAACCCGGGCAAGGACGAAGTGGTCGTCGTGACTTTCGACCAGGATTACCGCAGCAACAACCTTAACAACCAGATGAAGAAACGTCAGTACTGGCTGCGCGAAGGTAGCCAGTGGAAAATCATTTACGAAGGAAGTGCCTGATGTTGAAGAAAATCTCCGCGCTCGCCGCCGGCCTGCTTGTATCGCTCGCTGTTTGGGCTGCCCCGACCGTCGAAATGACGACCAACATGGGCAAGATCACGCTCGAGCTCTTCCCCGAAAAAGCGCCGAAAACGGTAGAGATGTTTCTCTACAACGCCAAGCATGGTTTCTATGAGGCCACCATTTTCCATCGCGTCATTGACGGCTTCATGATCCAGGGCGGCGGTTTCAGTCGTGCCATGGAAGAAAAGAAGACGCGGACGCCGGCCCTGCCGAACGAGTCCCCCAGCGGCGTGGCCAATGAGCGCGGCACGATCGCCATGGCCCGTACGCCCGACCCGCATTCAGCACGCGTCCAGTTCTTCATCAATTTGAAGAACAACGATGCACTCAACCACCGCAATTCTGCCGACCCGCGCGGCTGGGGCTATACCGTTTTCGGCAAGGTCACCCAGGGCATGGATGTCGTCGACAAGATCGCCAAGGTGCCGACCGGCAACGCTGGCTACTACGAAAACGTTCCGACGACTCCGGTCGTCATTCAGGACGTCAAAATCATCTCCGACAAATAAGGATCCCCAATGTCCAAAATCAAGCTCACCACCAACCACGGCGACATCACGCTCGAACTCAACGCCGAGAAGGCCCCGAAGACCGTAGCCAACTTCGTCGCCTACGTTGAAGCCGGCCACTACAACGGCACCATCTTCCACCGCGTCATCAAGAACTTCATGATTCAGGGCGGCGGCATGGAACCGGGCATGGGCCAGAAGCCGTGCCAGGCCCCGATCGAGAACGAGGCCGCCAATGGCCTCAAGAACAAGCGCGGCACCGTCGCCATGGCCCGTACCAATGACCCGCACTCGGCCACCGCCCAGTTCTTCGTCAACACCGTCGATAACGATTTCCTCGACTTCAAGTCGCCGTCTGGCCAGGGCTGGGGCTACTGCGTGTTCGGCGAAGTCGTCGAAGGCCTCGATGTGGTCGACAAGATCCGCGCCGTCAAGACCGGCAACAAGGGTTTCCATCAGGACGTCCCGGCTGAAGACGTGATCATCGAGAAGGCCGAGATCGTTTGATCTTCTTCATCTCTGATCTGCACCTGTCGCCCCGGTCACCCGGGGCGACTCGTTTGTTCCTGAGCTTTTTGGCCGGCCGCGCCCGCCAGGCCGAGGCGCTGTATATCCTCGGCGATCTTTTCGAGGTGTGGGTCGGTGACGACATCAACGACCCCTACGCGGCGCAGATCACCGCCGCACTGCGCGCGGCCAGCGACGCCGGGCTGAAAATCTGTTTCATGCACGGCAACCGCGACTTTGCCATCGGCGAGCAGTTCACCGCCGCCGCCGGCATGTCGCTGCTGCCGGATCCTTATTTGCTGGTCCTGCCCGAGTGGTCGTTCGTGCTCTCGCACGGCGACGCCCTGTGCCTTGACGACCACGCCTACATGGCCTATCGGGCCAAGGTGCGCGACCCGGAATGGCAGCGGAAGATGCGCGCCAAGCCGCGTTTCCTGCGCAGCCTGCTCGGCCGCTACATCCGCTGGCGCAGCGCCCGGCGCAAGCGCGACCAAGCCTATGTTTTTGTCGACCTCAATGGCCCGGCGACCGACGATTTCCTGCGCGAACACGGCTACGCCACCTTCATTCACGGCCACACGCACCGGCCGGAAAAGCACGACCACATCGTCGATGGCATCCATGTCGAACGCTGGGTATTGTCCGACTGGCACGAAGAGCGCGCCGAAGCGCTGCTTTGGGATGGCGAGCAGTTGAGCCGCGAAGCCATCACTTTTGAAAATTGAGCAAAATTCCGTGTCGACCGTAGCAGTGGGCAAGTCCGGCGCGCTGGAGATCCTGCGCGACGTCTTCGGCTACCCCGCCTTTCGCGGCGCCCAGGCCGAGATCATCGACCACATCGGCAGCGGTGGCGATGCGCTCGTCCTCATGCCGACCGGCGGCGGCAAGAGCCTGTGCTACCAGATTCCCGCCCTGCTCCGCCCAGGCTGCGCCATCGTCGTCTCGCCGCTCATCGCGCTGATGCAGGATCAGGTCGATGCCCTGACCCAGCTTGGCGTCAAGGCCGCCTGCCTCAATTCAACGCTTGACTGGCGCGAGGCGCAGGCCGTCGAACAGCAGATGTTCGCCGGCCAGATCGACCTCGTGTACATCGCCCCGGAACGCCTGCTCGTCGACCGCACGCTGTCGATGATCGACGCGCTCTACGAAGCCGGCAAGCTGGCCCTGTTCGCCATCGACGAAGCCCACTGCGTCTCGCAATGGGGCCACGATTTCCGGCCGGAATACCTGCAGCTGTCGACGCTGCACGAACGCTATCCGAACGTCCCGCGCATTGCCCTGACCGCCACTGCCGACAAGGCGACGCAGAACGAAATGCTGGCCCGCCTCGGCCTGACCGAAGCGCGCGTTTTCCTGTCCAGCTTCGACCGCCCGAACATCCGCTACACGGTCGTCGAGAAGGACAACGCCAAGAAACAACTGCTCGGCTTCCTGGCCGGGCGCAAGGGTCAGGCCGGCATTGTCTATTGCCTGTCCCGCAAGAAGGTTGAGGAAACGGCCGAATGGCTGTCGGCCCAAGGCTACCCGGCGCTGCCCTACCACGCCGGCCTGCCTGCCCCGACGCGCGCTGCCAACCAGCGCCGTTTCCTGCGCGAAGAAGGGCTGGTCATGTGCGCCACCATCGCCTTCGGCATGGGCATCGACAAGCCGGACGTCCGTTTCGTCGCCCACCTCGACCTGCCTAAAAGCATCGAAGCCTACTATCAGGAAACCGGCCGTGCCGGCCGCGACGGCGAACCGGCCGAAGCCTGGATGGCCTACGGCATGCAGGACGTCGCCCTGCAACATGCGCGCATCGCCGAATCGGGCGCCGGCGAAGGCCAGAAGATCCTTGAATCGCAACGCCTGACCGCCCTGCTCTCCTACTGCGAAGCGCCGCGCTGTCGGCGTCAGGTACTGCTCAATTATTTCGCCGAGGAACGCGAGCCCTGCGGCAACTGCGATGTCTGCATCGAGCCGCCGGAATTGTGGGATGGCACGCAGGCAGCGCAGAAGGCGCTGTCCGCCATCTTCCGCACCGGCATGCGCTTCGGCGTCACCCACCTGACCGATGTCCTGCGCGGCAAGGCGACCGACAAGATAAAGCAATGGAATCACGACCAGCTACCGACCTTCGGCGTTGGCGGCGATCTCGACGACCACGGCTGGAAGAGCGTCTTCCGCCAACTGGCCGCGGCCGGGCTGGTTCATGTCGACATGGCTGAACACGGCGCGCTGCAACTGACCGACGCCGCCCGCGAGGTGCTCAAAGGCCAGCGCACCGTGCAATTGCGCCGGCCTGCCAAGCGCAAGGCCACCTCATCGTCTTCTTCGCGAAGCAGCACGGTCGTTCACAGCGAGCTGTCCTCGGCCGACGAGGTGCTGTTCCAGTTGCTGCGCAGCTGGCGCAGCGATACGGCCAAGGAACAGGCGGTGCCCGCCTACGTCATTCTGCACGACAAGACCCTGCGCGAGCTGGCCGAAGTCCGCCCGACCAGCCACGGCATGCTGGCCGGCATCACCGGCATGGGCAGCGCCAAGATCGAGCACTACGGCGCGGAATTGCTCGATCTGATCCGCAATGAGGGCTGACGTGGAACAACGCAAGCTGCTGAACGCCACGTTGGCTGCCATCGTCATCGCGGCGCTCGTCGCTTCCGGCATCGCCCCCTTCGACCGGGCGACGTGGTTCATGGAAGTGGCCCCCGTGCTGATCGCACTGCCGATCATGGTCGCGACGCGCAAAAATTATCCGCTGACGACGCTGCTCACCGTGCTGATCGCTGCCCACGCACTGGTCCTGATCGGTGGCGGTGCCTACACCTACGCCCGCGTACCGCTCGGTTTCTGGATGCAGGATGTGCTCGGCACGGTGCGCAATCCTTACGACAAGATCGGCCATTTCATGCAGGGCTTCGTCCCGGCCATGGTGGCGCGGGAAATCCTGATCCGCGGCGCTTACGTCGTCGGGCGCCGGATGACCGGATTTGTCTGCATCTGCATCGCCATGGCGATCAGTGCCAGCTACGAACTCATCGAATGGGCCGCCGCGCTGGCCATGGGCCAGGGCGCCGACGAATTCCTCGGCACCCAGGGCGACCAGTGGGATACACAGTCGGACATGTTCATGGCGCTGATCGGCTCGAGCACGGCCATTGCGCTGCTTTCCGGCTGGCATGACCGCCAGCTCAAACGCCTGGATTCAAAATAGGGCTTTTTTCCCGGTCGACCGCAGAAGCCCCGGCCAGGTGCCCATCAGCAGCTACATCCCGAGCGATTTCAGAAAATCGTCCTGCTCGCTGGCATCGCCATCCTTCGCCGGCGAGGCCGCAGCATTCACTGAATTGGCCTGCTCGATCAGGGAATCAGGATCACATTCCTCGCTCTCGAAATCGTTGAGCTTGATGAACTCGGTACGATCGATCGCCAGTTCGAGATAAAAGATGTTGTTGCGGCCGGTGAAGAACGTCACGCGACGCGCTTCCGGCTTGTCGAGATTGGTATCGACACTGAGCATGACCTGCTTGGTCAGCGCCAGCATCTTCGGCTGGTTCTGCGTGATGTGCGTCTGCAGTTCACGCGCCACCTTGCCGGTAAAATCGCCGACGATCTGGTTCATGAGCTCGCCCATGACATTCGACACCTCGTCCGAAGTATGCGAACTGGCCAGTTCATCCTTGGCCATGCCCATGCTCAGCATGTAGCTCTCGTAGAGCTCCATCGCTGCCGCAGCTGAAAAATTGGTCACCACCAGCCCCGAAAAGCCGCCATCGAACAGCACGAAACAGCCAATGTCCGGCTTCAGGCAGGTCTTGGTGATGCGCTGGACCATGCCGGAATAGTGAATCTGGCTCTGGGTGGCGATGGTCAGCACCTTGGTCACTGAATTACACAGGCTGCGCAAGATATCTTCGGTGCCGTAGATGACGGGACTATCGTGGTGGCTCATGGTTTTTTGTCTTCAGCGAGGAGAAAGGGTGAATACAGCATGAACGCGACCTTAAGCTCACAAATTGGTCAGCGCAAATGCTGCTCGGCCACAGCGGACAATTCGACCGACAGGGTACCGGTGGCGATGGCGCGGCGCATCGACTCCTTCGCCTCTGCAAGGCGCCCATCGGCCTCCTGGGCCAACCCCAGCCCCAGCCACCACCGGCCTTCGTTGGGAGCAAGGCGGGTCGCCCGCTGGTAGTGCGTTACAGCGGCGCGATTGGCGCTCTGGCGTGACTTGAGATGCCCCTGAAAGCCGGCATAGTCGGCGCTGGCTTCGGCATAAACCTGCGAACGGGCCAACGTCCGGTCAGCTGCTGCCAGATCATGCTGTTCCAGTTGCAGGCGGGCCAGCGACATCGCCCATCCGGTCTGTGCCGGCTGGTGTTCCAGTCCTTCCTGCAGAACCGTCATTGCCTCTTCTATCTTGCGCATTTCCAGCAACTGGCGGAGCAACAACTGGCGCACGGGAACATAGCCAGGGTCCTGTTTCAAGGCGGCACGCAGCCCCTCGATGGCCTCCGCGCTACGCCCGGCGGCCAGGGCGTTTTCTGCCCTTCGATACTCGGCATCGGCGCGGTCACGCGGGGTAGCCAGCACAATGCTTTTCTCGATTTTTACCGGGCCGGCCGGTGCAGCCGGTGCCGTTGTTACGGCCGGAGCCGGGGCCATCGGCGCGTCAGGCTTCACCACAGTTGGCGGCGAAGCGGGCACGATGGGGTCGGGCACCGCCAGGATTGGCGCCGCCGGCAAAGGCAGAACAGCCAGATTCGGCGCCAGGCGCAACTCGTTTTCCGGCACGGGCTTCTCTTCAGCCGAGACAACCGGGAGCGGCGGTGGCGCCGGCACGGCAACCGGGGCAGGCGGTGCCACCGGCGTCGCGTCGGGTACCATGCCGAGCAGAGGCAGCAACTGGCCGTTGGCATGCATGAAGGCGGCAAGCAGCGCCGGTACTGCAACCAGCAGCAATGGCATCAGCCAGCGCCCGGCACCAGCGGGGGCCGCGGGCAGAGAACGGATCTCACGTTGCAGGTTTTGCCGGGCAGGATCGTCGGGGCGCTTGGCCTCGATGTTGCGCAGCATGTCGTTGATCAGGCTCATCTCACCACCATCCGGCCGAAGCCGCACCCTCGGTATCTGCTGCAGCACGGCGAACGTGACCGGGGCGAACGGCGTGCTTGCCCTCGCCAAAAACAGCGAGCAGCGACTTGTGGGCCAGTATGTTCAGCAGGCGTGGCGTGCCCCGGCTGGCCTTGTGCAGGCAGCGCACGGCGCTCGATCCGAAAACATCTTCGCCACGATAACCGGCAACGCGCAGGCGATGCGCCAGATAATTCGCCACCTCTTCTCGCGCCAGCCCGCCGATCCGGTAATGAAAGGCGATACGTTGGAGCAACTGGCGAACCGACGGCTCGGCCAGCTTGCGGTCCAGTTCCGGCTGGCCAAAGAGGACAATCTGCAGCAGCTTGCGTTTCTCGGTTTCCAGATTGGACAGCAGGCGCAGCGATTCAAGCGTTTCGAGCGGCATGGCCTGCGCTTCGTCGATGCAGACAACAACCTGGCGATCCGCAGCAGCATGCTCGAGCAGTGCCCGGTTGATGCTCTGCAGCAGGTGATAGTCGTCGCTCTCGGCGCTCACAGTAAGGCCAAGCTCCTCGGCCAGCGCCAGCTGCAGGGTACGGGGTGCCAAAAACGGGTTGGGCAGATAGGCGGAAACACTGCCCTCGGGCAGGGCCTGCAACAAACGACGGCAAAGCAGCGTCTTGCCGGTACCGACCTCGCCGGTGATCTTTATGAAGCCCTCGCCGCTGCCCAGCGCCACCAACAATGTATTGAGCGCCTCCTGATGGCTGCGCGTGATGACCGTGTAGCTGGTATCCGGCGTGATGCCGAAGGGCAGTTCGCTCAGGCCGAAATGGTCTAGATACAAGGCTGCCCGTTACCGATTATTGCCATTCGAGATGGCGCTGCTGACGGGGATCGAGGCCTTGAACGCGCTCCTGGGCTTCAGCCGAGGCATTGCGCCACGAATTTTCGTCGCGAATGATGGTTGACCGCATCAAAATGACCAGTTCACGCTTGTTGTTAGAGACACTTTTTTGACCGAACAGCGCCCCCACGCCCGGTAGGCCGCTAACACCCGGCAGGCCATAACGGCTGGTGTTCTGCTCCTGCTTCATCAGCCCCCCGATGGCGACGATGCTGCCATCCTGGACACGGACGATGCTGTCAGTTTCATTGATGGTGCTGGACGCCAGCGGAAGTGTAAAAGTACCGAGGTCGCCGAGATTAACGTTCTTGGTTTTTTCCTCAACCACGCTCACTGACGGATGGACGTGCAGGAGGATGTTGCCCTCGTCAT
Source organism: Betaproteobacteria bacterium (assembly GCA_016705475.1). Classification (GTDB taxonomy): domain Bacteria; phylum Pseudomonadota; class Gammaproteobacteria; order Burkholderiales; family Rhodocyclaceae; genus Azonexus. Next base: position 82,765 of record JADIYD010000012.1, read on the forward strand.
CGATCTGCGGCGTCACATCGAGCGCGATACCGGAGAAGAAGGGCTGCAGTGTGATGTTGGGCGTCACCACATTGCCACTGGCGCTCGTCGTCGTGTTGGTGCTGATACCGGTCACGAAGAAATCGTCCGTACCCACCTTGAGCACGGCCTTCTGGTTGTTGGTCGTCGCGATGCGGGGGCTGGACAGCACCTGCACGTCGCCCTGCCCTTCGAGGAAGGAAAGGAGGGCGGCAAAATTCTGTGACTCGAAGGCCAGGCCGAAAAATCCGCGGCCAGCCGAACTCGTATCAATCGAACCGTTCGCCCCGGGTACTGCACCAACCACTGTGCCCGCGGCAATGCCAGTCGCTGATCCGCCCAGCGTAGCCGAGCCACTCAAGGTCGCACCCGGCGCCAGCGTGCCAAAGGCCACCTTGCCGCCCAGCAGGCCACCAAACTTGCTCCAGTTGATACCGGTCTGGTACGAATCATTGAGTGATACTTCAATGATCTTGGCCTCCAGCATGACCTGGCGCTCAACTACCAACTGGGTAGCCTTCAGATACTCGGCCACCGAGCGCAATTCGACGGGCGATGCCTTGACCAGCACCACACCAGAGCCCGCATTGACGATAACGTTGCGCCCTTCCTGGTTGCCGACAATGGAATTGAGCGCCGAGGCGAGATCCTTCCAGAAATCGTAATCCGAGGTAGTTTGCACGCGTGCGCTGTCATTCGTCCGCTGCGACTGCGAACCCGTCGTTCCCGCCGGAATGCTTCCTGCTCCGCTGGATGCACCGCTGGTCGTCGTCGGCGTAGAGGTGGTTGGCGAGCTGCCGGTCACACGCATGTCGCTCATGCCCTGACGACGATTGGCCAGATAGTTGATCTTGAAAATGCGCGTCTGGATGGAATTGGGCTGCACGTAAATCCGGGTGCCCTGAATCCGGTAGTCGTAGCCATAAACTTCGCGCAGGGTTTCGAGCGCCTCGCGCACAGTCGTGCTTTTCAGATTGAGACTGACCGTTCCCGTCAGCTCCGGTGGAAACAGCATGCTGTAAGGCGTTCCCGAAACCAGTGCGTTCAAAACCTGCGCCACCGGCGCATTGTTCACCGCCAGATTGAAGCGCGGCTCCGGCTTGGCTGCCATTGGCTGATCAAGCTGCAACGGCGGCACCATAGCCTGGCCAACAACGTCGCCCTGTGGACGCGTTGCCTTGCTGGCGGCAGCCGCCCCCAGTTCCTTGTCGGCCCGCTCGAAGGCATCGCCGCGGCGCGCATGCTGGTTGCTGCACGCGCTGAGCAACAGTGCCGACAGTCCGATTATCAATATCTTGCTCATGGCAGACCCTTCACTGGCACGGATGTCCCCGATTTTCGGGGCTTGGGCGTTTCAATCATCTGTTTTTCAACGTCGGGAGTCAGGTAAAGATGCGTCACCCCATCCGCCCCCTGCAATACGGCTTCACGTTCATTCAGGCGAATCAAGGTCGCCCCGCCAACGCGGCCGCCCAAGGCTACGGTCTTGCCGCCGATCACGGCCACCGGTCGGCCACCTTGTGGCATCAGAACCGACTGCAGTCGCAATCCTCCGGCTTGTTCCCCTGTTGCTCCCCGAGCGCTGTCGTCGACCGGCGCCAGCCAGGCCGCAGGCGGGCGCGTCGGATCTGCCTGCTGCGCGAAGGCCGACGTGGCGCCAACTAGAAGAAGCAGGGCAATAAGCCTCATAGGGTCAACCATGCCTTGTCCGAACTCAGGGTATAGACGGTCAGGCTCATTTCAGACTGCGGGAATTCAATCACGCGATAGCTCAATTGACCCCAAAGCAAGCGCTGCGGTAGTTTTTCCAACTGGGCCAGATAGGCCTGCAACTGGCCGAAGCTACCTTCGACGCGAATTTCAACGCCATGCCGATAGAGATCGAAGGAACGCTCAACCGGCTTGCCATCGGCTTCCTTGGTCGCCTCCTTCTCACGCAACACACCTTGCGGCGCAAGGGTCTTGAGGCTGACGAGGCGCAAACCAGAGTTGCGCATGAGCAGACCTTCGAGCAATGCATTCATGTCCTCGGGGCGAACCAGCGCAGAACCAACTTGCTGCAACTGCGCATCCATCTGCTCCCGTTGCGCGACCAGAGTTGCCAGTTCAGCCTTCCGGCCTGCATCGGGATCGATGCTCAACTCGTGCTGCAAGCTGGCAACCTGCGTTTGCATGGCAGCGAGCGCCCCGTTCTGCGTCGCAATTCCATTCTGCATCGCCTTGGCGCGGCTCCATTGCGGATCGACAAACAGGGCGTTGCCAATCAACAACGGGCCAAGGACCAGCGCCAGGGCAACCAGCAAACGCTCACGGCGTGACAGCGCCGCATACTTGTGGCTCAGCTGGCTCCACTGCTTGGCCAATGCGTTCATCGCACCTTCTCCTGGCCGACGACCTGCGCGGTGCGCAGCGCGAACTCGGTATATCGCGCCGGCACAGGAGCCTTGTCCACTGACGACGCATCGGTACGCTTCTCGTCAGCCGGATCAACGCTCTTCATGACCAGCGCAGCAAAGCGACGGCCGGCAAATGCCGGCTCGTTGTTGAGACGGTTGATGTAGGTTGGCAGCAGCGCCGGATCAAGCAGTCGGCCCCGAATCTCGATTTCCTTGTCGGCGAAGCCAAAACCAACCAGCCAGACGCCATTGACGGTCTGCCGGGAAAAACCCTGCAGCAAACCGGAATAGGCGCTGCCCTGCGTCACGTCGCCCTGGGCAATGACAGCCAGCACTTCCTGGCGCTGGGTAAGCGCCAGCCGCGCTGCCGTAATCTGACGATCAAGCGAGGTATCGCCCTGACGTGCGGCAAGGGACTGGCCCAGCGCCTGCACCTGCTGCTGCGCGGCCGTGAGCTGGCTCTTGATTTCGGCCTCGGCGGCCCTGAGACTCACCGCGCGCGTTTGACCCAGAATGGCCATCAGACTGATCAGCGCCAGCCCGACCAGCGCCGCGCCGGCAACCACCGGCAAACCCAGCCAATCGAAGCGCGGCCGCAAGGCTGGCAGCAGGAGGTTTATCTGCTGACTCATGCGTCTCCCCTCAATGCGGCACCGATGGCCAGCAGGCTCTGCCCCTGACGTTCGGCCGAGCGCAGCTCAGGCAACCCGGCAAAATCAGCCACGGCCGCCAGATCAGCAGCCTGCACGGGCAGATAGAGGTTCTCAATGAGTGCCGCAACCGTGCCGGCACAATCGAATTCGGACGCAACGAGCAGACGCGACACCGAGATGAACCCGTACTGCCGGTCGAAGTTGTCCAGCGTGCGCTGAAGCTCCAGCGCCAGACGCTCCAGCATTTGCCGGCGCCGCTCTTCATCTGCCTTGGCCAGGGCATCCGTATCGATCTCAATACGCCGCGACAGGAACAGTTCGCCGCGACAGGTGATGGTCAGCAAACCATCGCCCTGAGTCAGCGCCAGAAAGGCCAGACCGCGATTTTCTTCCTCGAAAAGCACGGCGATATTGCGCACGGCCATTTCGGGAATATCGATGGCTTCAAGCGGAATTTTCTTTTCGTGAAACAGCGCCATGCGCTCGCCCACGACCGATGCCGGCGAGAGGACCGCAAAAACGTTAGCCTGACGCCCGCCTTCGGTGGGAATGTCGGCGACGTCAATGGCCGCATCATCGACCGGAAAATCCACCACATCCTTGAGACGCCAGCGCAGGGCCTGTACCCGCTCTTCGGCAGGGACGGCAGGTGCGTCAAGCTGAACCATCCGGTAGTCGTTCTCGCCCAGCAGAATGGCGCAGCGGTAGCGCTTTAGCCCACGACTCTGAGCAAGACGGGACAAGGCATCGGATTCGCTCCTTTCAATGCGGAACGACTCGCAGAGCTTGATTTCAGGACGCTTGCCAGCCGCACGAATGACATGAGCAAGGTCAATGCGGTCGCCATGCCGGACCACCGACATCCACCCTGCATCAAACTTCACGCCCAGTTTCGGCCACATTGTCCCTACACCTTAAGTTTTTTCAGAAGGATATCCAGTAACGCATTATTTTTCAAGGGCTTTTTAACTCAGTACCGCTCGCGAAAATAGATCACTGGAGAACGTGGACCGCAGGCCCCAAAACAAGCACGCGCCGAGGGGGCCGACAGAGTCAGCCATGTGTTCGCGCCGCGTAGAATGGTGCCCGAGATATCGACCAGGCCAGCATTTCCGGCGCCTGGCGCTGACATGCTCAAGCGAGCCACACCTGCCGATGCTGGCGTGGCCAGGGTTGCCGTCGTAATTGCCTTCAGGGTATTGGTCAGGCCAGTATTCGGGTTAGTGGGCGTTGTCAATGCCGTGCAGCTATCCGCCGTGTTGGTGGTCCAGCCACTGGCGCCCCAGTACTGCGTCCTGACCGGCACAAGGATGGGCAATAGCTCGCTGCCATAGGCGTTGTTCAACCAAAGACGGCCGCTGCGCACCGCGCTGCTTCCCTCAACGGTTACTGCCGGCGCTGTGCGCAACGAGGACACATTGTCGGTATCGGTAGCCCGTATCCGCACCGCGTTCGGCACCGTCGCAGCGGAGGTAAAAGCGTAGGCCGGCGTGGCGGACGTGGCAGCGCCATTGGAAAAACTGGCAGCAGCGATCAGATTCGAATTGGGAACGAAGGCCCCAGGCCCGGGGTTGGCTGCCGTATCGGCAGAATCGCGGGCGGCGAGCGTCACCGCCTTGGCAAAACTGGCACCGTGGTAGTTCAATGTCGTGCCGCCGCTTGTATTCCGGGCGGTGACCGTGACGCTGAACGGCTGGCCGGAATAGGTGAACGCCCCTGTGCTACAGGCTTGGGTGACTGCGGTATCGAAATGATCGGGCACGAAGCGCCCGAAGTGGTTGCTTGCTGCGGCATTCCCGAACTTGCAACCCACCTTCCCCGCACCATCGGGTGTATTCGAGAAATCGTTCGGTGCCGTATTGACGCAGACAGTATCCGAAGCATCCTGATAGGCGCTAGTGAAGCTGGCGTCAAACACCCCTTGCGGCTGGAAACGGAAGTATCCGACCTCGCCATAGGTGAAAGCAGAGCCACTTGCGCCGTTGCCGGTCGTGGTGCTTGCCGCCGCCGTGAAGGCCCCGGTCAGGGTACCGATTTGCACCGGCATGCCTAGCCACTCGATGAGCGTGGGTGCTACACCGGGAACACCGTCGTAGCCTGGCGTAGAGGTATCCGCGGTCAAAGCAAACGCGGCCCCGGCCTTGACTGTCGGTGTTGCCGTGGCACTGGTGCCAGCACTATCGGCGTTGGCATTGCTCGAGGTGACCGCTGTAAAGGCCGCCGGCCGTATCGCGAAACGATCATTGGAGCAGAGCGTGCCGCCCGCCCCCTGATTGAAGCGCACCCAGACATTCTTGTAGGCCCGGGTGTTTTGCCCGGCCGGCACGGTATAGGTGGTGGCCGTGGCCGGGCGGCCCGAGGCGAAGGTGATTGTCTGGGCGCTGACGCCACTCACGGTTGTCGGCGACGTTGTCGGGCAACGCGTCGCGTCAATCGCGGTCCCGCTGCTGCTGACCAGGTCGACGCTGACCGGATTGCCAGACCCGCTGTTGAACGCTGTGTCAACCGTCTTCGGCGTTCCTTTGAGCGCCACGAGGTCAAAGCTCATCGCCTGACCGGCCACCTTGGTATAGAGGCGATTGCCAGTTGCCCCACAGCGCGCCGGAGTGCCCGTCAAGTTGCTGCAAGCGTCGAGATCCGACGCAAAACAGCCGATATCGGGCAGCGTCAGCGAACAAGTTGCGCTGCTGCCGTTCCAGCACTTCACGCCATTGAGCGGAACCGAACTCAGACCGCTGGCTCCGAGCGTGATGGTTCCGCCGGGTGAAGCCGGTTGAGCCGTCACGATTGTCGTTGGCGTACCGGCCGTAATCGTGAATCCGGTTGGTGTCCAGGTTACCCCGCCACCACCACTGGCAGTCATCGTCCCGGTGAGATTGGCGTTCACTTCACTTCCCGCTGGGCAAGGAACCGTACTGGAGGTACAGCCCAAAACGGTCACCGGGAAAGAACACAGATTGCCGCCGGGCGTATAGCGCAACTCAACGTGGTCATAGGGCGGTACCGACGGAGAGCCAATCACGAAATCGTAGGAAAAGGTGTAGGTTCCCGGCGCGGTAAAGTCGTACTGAATGCCTACGCCGGTATCCTGATAGGTTGTCGTCACGGTATTCGGCAGACTGACCGGGTTGTAAACCGAGCAGGCGGCATAAGGACTCGTCGCATCCCAGAATGCGTTCCAGGCCGCCGTGCAGTAGGCGGAAAAAGGCTGCCCGCTGCGCTCGCGAAACGACTCGACTATGGCCACGCCAGTTGGAACACTGGTACTCGACGGACAGGTAGTGCCCGATGCCGGCGGATAGGTACCGACGACCCGCTTGCCAGCCGTATCGACGTAGGTTAAGCCACAGCCGTTATCGCTACCGCCCAAGAAGGTGTCCACCGCGTGGTAGTAGCGCACGGGATTGCCCGCGTTGACGGCATACCCGGCGGGAATGACCAGGGTCACCGTCAACGTCACAAAGTCGTACGGCCTGAGGTAGCGATACTCCACCGACAACTGAGGCCCGTTCGTAATGCCGAAATTGCCGGTAGCTGTCTGCGCCACGCCATTGGCAATAGGATTGGCCGGGTTTGGGCCGGAAACGCTGCGCGTGTTGTAGGCGGTCGGGGAAAAACCTCCGCTAACCGTATGCGACGGCCCGTAAATAGCTCCGTTCGCCCGCAGGAATATGCCGTTATCGAGATTGTTGCTTGGGGGTACTGCATTGGCGGCATACAGCTGGCCGGCCGAGGTTCCATTCGCATTGCGCCGGATGACCTGAATCTTGGACGTATCCTCGATGTAGATACGCAGGCCATCGGTCGTTGTCGTGCCGCCGGTGGAGTTTAACTGTACGACCGCCGCCATCGCGGACGAGGCGCCAATACTTAGCAGCAGCCCGAAAACCCGCATCAGCCAACGATTCACGCGAGGTTGGGTGTTTCTATTTCGCAGGTTCATGGCTCCCTCCTCAACAATCATAGGGCGCACTCGTTATCGCTGCGTCCCGGCATTTTTCCAGCGTCACCTCAACCTGCCGCTCGATACCTGGCGCCTTGACGCCGGTGGCGACAGCCTGCGACACAATCCGGAAAATGCGAAGTTGCCGGCTACCCTCAGAGGCGTCAAAGCTCTGGCAGGTAACCGTCACCGCATGGCCAGGAATGGCCGGCGTGCCGTTAACGCAGGCGGGCAGGCCGGCTGCTTGGGCGTTCGGATCAAGCTGGTACATGCCCCATTCGGCCCCCGCCCGCGCGGCCTGATAAGCCCTAGCGCCGCCAATGTCGGCTGCCTGATTGACATGTGCCGTCGACACCACACTCGCGATAACCGCCGCCAGCACGGCCATGAGCAGGAGCAGGAAGATGCCGGTGATGATGGAAACGCCACGCTGACAACGCTGCGGGGACATTCGCGAATGCCACGGTCGACCGGAAAAAACGGGCAAATTTGAAATCATGGCGTGTTCAGTACATCGACCTGATGCAGCAATTCGACCGACTCGTTATTGCGTGTCAGCGTCAGGCGCAGAACGACCAGCCCGTTGCGCTGCAGAATGGCCGGCACGTAGTTGAAGGCGCAGGCCGAAACGTTGTCGGCGAGAACCGCGGCGACACCGCCCAGCGTGGCGGTATTCGGTGGCCAGGCATGGCCGAAGGCGAAGCCGGAGCGGCGAATGAGCTGCCCCGTCGCCACACTGCACTCAAAGATGACTGGCGTGCCGACGATCTGAAAACGGTTCTGCGGCGAGGCCAGCGGAAACTGCGTACCAGCCGGGGCGAAGGCAATCGTGTTCAGACCGACTCCCGCCGTCGCCGAACGCCGGCTGCTGCCGTCGTAAACATCCGAACCGGGCTGCCCCAGATTGAAGATCACGAGTTGATCGCCCGCCGGTATGGTCACCGGCGGCCCGAGCACATCGAAGCTCGTGTCGGTGCTGCTGGTGAAATCGAGGATATTCCCACCGCCGGTCGAATTGAGCTCGGCCCGGTAGCGACCACCATCGTGGATGGGCACGAATTCGAGGAAGTTGCCTGATAGCCGTACGCTGTTGGGCAAGGCCGCCTGCAGTTCGCGGGCGACCCGACGCAGGGTGGTGTCGGCAGCATCCGACAATTCAGCCCGGTTACCGACATCGATGTAGGCATCGACCTGGCCGCGACCGAAAAGCGCCATCATCGAAACGATGATGCCGGTGATGACGATCGAGATGATCATCTCGACCAGCGTGAATCCACGGTCGACCCGCAAAAATGGCCGAAAATCAGATACGCGGCGCATAGCGGAAACGATAGCCGGTGAGCGAGAAGGAATCGCCGCCGCGCGTGACCGTCACGGTGACACTGAGCGCTGCGGCGTTGTCGGCCAGCCCCAGAGCTGCGCCGGCAGCTGCGACGGCAATGCTTGCGGTGTAGCCAGCCATGGCGTTGCTCGCCGATGGATCATCAACATTGGCCATGGAAAAACCGCCATAGTCCGCCACGTTGTCAAACGCCGTCCCCGCTCCTACCGCATAGCGGGTTTCGCCGGCCGGCGTGGGCCCAAAGGCATTCTGTGGTGTGGCGCAGGCCGCATAGGACAGCGCAGTAGGCGCCGCCGGATCATCCGGATCGCACCAAGTGAACGGCTGGTGCAGGACCTCGTTAAGAAGTGACTCGGTAATGGCCACCAGTTGCTTGGTCAGCAGGGGGTCGGCACTGGCGCGGATCGCCGGGTTCATGACCGAGACCAGCCCGATCACGCCCACGCTGACGATGACGATGAACATGATCTGTTCGATCAGCGTGATGCCGCGCTGCAGGGCAGGCCTAATGGACATAACCCGTTTCCGCTTCAACGGTGATCGCCAGCGCGGCGGGAAGGCCGGATACGCTGATTGTCGCAGCACTGCCCGGACGCCCACCGGCATCGAAAACAACATCAGCAGGCAGAGCCGAGAAAGCAACGTTTCCAGCCGCCGTCACTATCAGCGGATTGGTATCCGGCCCAGCCAGGGCACTTCCAAGCGCGCAATTCGCCACTCCGTTGGCGGTCGAAATATTAAAAGTGACGCGCGCCGGTGGGGACGAAAAACTGGCACAAACCGTTCGCCGACTGGCAACAGCTGACTTCTGAGCATAGCGCAAGCCAGCTACAATTCGATCACGAAAACCACGCTCATCGAAGCCGGAATTACCACTCCATTTGGGCAACAAAACCACGGCAAGAATGCCAATGATCAGCATGCTGGCAACCAACTCAATCAGCGTGAAGCCACGGCTGTCTGAAAAGACAAAAACCCGCCTCGCGACGGGTTTCCAGACGCCTCCGAAACTCGGCCAGGATAGCCCTTGGCCGGTATCGAAAGCAGCGTTTCTTCAGACAGAAAGTTCAATTAGCCAGTGCAGATAACTGTCGCCGTCGCCGTTTGAGCTGGAGTGCTTGCGGTGGAACTGATCGTGCAGGTTACGGCAGTTCCAGCGGCCTGAGCAGCACACGTGCCATCAGCAGAAACGGAATATCCGGCCGGCAAAGCATTACCTACCATGCCTCCAACGGCTGATGTCGAGAGTGTTGCGCAGGCAGTTGCGGCGTTGAGGCGAGCACAGGTTGCGTGGGTGACACCGCGCGCCATGCATGTCGCATAGTTAATCGAAGCAGCTGACGTCAGCGCACCGGCCACGCCCTCTACAGCAGCATCGGCAGCATCGGTACGCAGATCAACAAACTTCGGCAAGGCCGTTGCTGCCAGAATACCGAGAATGACGATCACGACGATGAGTTCGATCAGTGTGAAACCTTTTTGCATTGTTTTCATTGCCAACTCCTAAAAATTAAAAAATCAACATCCGGTCGTGGTTAGCCCGCTGATCGTTGCCGCTGTATTCGGCGCCGTCGGCTGGGTATAAGTAAAGAAACAGGTTGCTGCAGTCGTGGCACCGAGAACGCCGAAGGTGGCAACGCCGCCCGCGACATCGTAGGTGTAGCCCTCAGCCTGCAATTGCGCAGCTGTCGGGTTGAAAACCCCGGTCAGACCAGCCATGGAGAGAATGCCAGCTGTGCCTACTGCCGTCACCGCCGGGTAGGCGTAGACCATGTTGATCAAGCCGCTTTCGGTACAGATAGTGCCGCTTGCCCCGGTTGCGTTGTCGGCCGTGCCGCCACCGGCACAGGTCGCCGTATCGGCAATGCCTGCCCGCGAAAAGGCGGTCGCATGCACCAGCGCAGAGGCAGCTGAGACGCTGCCCCGCGCCGCCTGCAGTTTGGCGATGCGCGCATCGCGCTGCAAATTGACAAAACGCGGCAATGCTACAGCAGCCAGAATGCCGAGAATGATGACGACAACGATCAGTTCGATCAGCGTGAAGCCGAACTGACCTTGTCTGCGACGGGTAGGTTTATGGTCCATGTCTGCATTAACGGGTATAAGTTTTAGTACTTTAGACATATCTTCATTCCTTCTCAACATTTATTCTCATTGATCTTCCAGCCGCAACAAACCCACTCCGGCGACAACAGCTCTAGGGCTGTCGACATTGCCATCCCGACTGAGCTTGAACCTGGCTCTGTGCCCATCGCGAAAGCGGTAAACCAGCTCCTTTGCCCGTCGGTCGAAATACCAGACCGACGTGCTGTCCGGCATGCCATCGACTTCTCCCAGATATCTCTCCGGCCGCGTGGCCACCCAGTCGAGGGGGTTGTCACTTTTCGGCAAATTGCCCCCAAAAGTTTCGCGATGTGCCACCACCTCGATCAACCCCATCCTTATCGCCGCCGCGTCAGCCTGCACGCCCGCTTCTTCCATTTCGTTGCCGGTCCGCCCCAAAGCCTGCAGCAGCATCAGGGAGAGAATGCCGATCAGGATGACGGCAATGGCAAATTCGTAATAACGTCGCATGACCTCATCAACGCTTGATGGCAACCTTGCCGAGGTCCCACATCGGCAGGAAGATACCCAGAGCAAGAATCAGAACCATCACGCCAAGAGAGACGATCAGGATCGGTTCGATCTGCTGGCCTAGCGTCTTCAGTTCATATTCAACTTCGCGCTGGTACATCTGCCCGACTTCTTCGAGCATGTCGTCGAGTGCACCCGATTCCTCGCCAACCGAAATCATCTGGAGCACGACCGGCGAGAAAAAGCCCGAGGCGATGGCCGAACGGACAACGCTTTCGCCGCGCTCGACGGTATCGCGCATGCCTTCGATCTTGGCGGCGATATAGCTGTTATCAACGGTTTGCGACGAGTTGGTCAGTGCCTGCATGACCGGTACGCCGCTCCGCATGCCAAGCGCGAAGCTGCGGGCAAAGCGCGCCATCGCTGCCTTGCGGACGATCTTCCCGGCAATCGGAAATTTCAGCACCAGCGACTCCCATTGCATACGCCCGGCCGTCGTATGCACCCAGGCCCGGAAAACAAAGATGGCAGCAACCGTACCGACGAGCATGGCCGGCCACCAGGCAACCATGAAATTGGAGAAACCGAGCAGTATTTGCGTCATGAACGGCAGCTCGGCACCAAAACCCTCGAAAACCCTGGCGAAGGCCGGAATGACGAAAAGATTGACAACCACCATGGCCGCCGCCATCGCCATCACGACAAACATGGGATAACGCAGGGCCGACTTGACCTGCTCGCGCATGAAGCGCTCGAATTCAAGGTGATCGAAGAGGCGCAGGAAGATTTCGTCGAGCAGGCCAGTGGCTTCGCCAACGCGCACCATCGAAATATAGAAGGGATTGAAAACCTTGGGATGGCGCGCCAGCGAGACCGACAGTTCGCGGCCTGCCTCCAGGCTTTCGCGCACATCGCGAATGACTTCCTTCATCGCCGGATTGGTTGCCGACTCCTGCAGGCCACTCAAGGCGCGCATGATCGGCACGCCGGATTTCAGCAGCGTGTGGATTTGCCGTGAAAAGAGCAGGATATCGACATGTTCGACCTTGGGCTTGAACAGGTCGAAGCCGGCGTCACCGGTGCTCTTGGCCTTGGCGCGGGTCTCCTGAATCGACACCGGCGTGATGCCGCGGCCGAGCAGCACATCGGCCACGCCCCCCGAGCTGGCGCCTTCCAGCACCCCCTCGATCAGGTTGCCGCCGCCGTCACGTCCCTTGTAGGAAAAGTTGGCCACGCCTGCTTATTCCTCGAACTGGTTGCTGACGCGCATGGCTTCGGACACCGTCGTACGACCGGAAAGCACCAAGCGAACGGCGTCGCGGCGCAGGGTTTCGCCAGCCATCTGCTGACGGGCAACCCGCATGAATTCACCCGGATCTTCATGGTTGATCGCTTCGACCACGGTATCGCTCATCTCGAGAAATTCGTAGACGCCGCTTCGTCCCTGATAGCCGGTGTTGGCGCAATGCGAGCAGCCACGGCCATGATGATAGGTATGGTTATCTATGCCATTGCCGAGCTCGTAGCGTAGCCATTCGTGCTCGTTCGGCGTCAGCGCATAGGCTTCGCGACAATTGCTGCAGATGATTCGCACCAGACGCTGGGCAATGACCATATGCACCGACAGCGCGACCATGTAGCGCGGAACACCCATGTCGAGCAGGCGGATTGGCGTCGATACCGCGTCGTTGGTGTGCAGCGTGGACAGCACAAGGTGGCCGGTCATGGCGGCGCGCATACCAATTTCGGCCGTTTCCTGGTCACGCATTTCACCGATCAGCACGATATCCGGGTCTTGCCGCAGCACGGTACGCAGCACGCGCGAGAAAGAGAGGTCGATTTTTTCGTGCACCTGCACCTGGTTCAGGCCGCCCAGCCGGTATTCGACCGGGTCTTCAACGGTAATGACCTTCTTTTCAGGACTGTTCAGTTCGTTCAGGGCGGCGTAAAGCGTGGTCGTCTTGCCGGAGCCGGTCGGTCCGGTAACGAGCACCATGCCGCTTGGCCGTTTCAAGGCATGACGTAGGCGCTCGAGTACGCGGGGCGGCATGCCGATCTTGTCGAGTTCAAGCAGGCCGGTATTCTGGGCGAGCAGACGCATGACCACCGATTCGCCATACTGGGTGGGCAAAGTCGATATTCGGACGTCGACCGGATTACTGCGCACCTTGATGTTGAAACGGCCATCCTGCGGGAGGCGCTTTTCGGAAATATCGAGGCCGGACATCAGCTTGAGACGCAGGGCGACAGCCGATGAAACCTTGGCGTCGGCTTCGGTCTGAATGTGCAAAACGCCGTCGATACGAAAACGGATGCGCAGCGATTTTTCCTGAGGCTCGAAATGGATGTCCGAAGCGCGCAGGCGCATCGCTTCCTCGAACACGGTTTGCAGCAGCTTGACGACAGGCGCATCTTCGGCGCCCGGATTGAGACCGAGCAGCTCGCCAAACTCGATCGGCATGTCGCCCAGTTCGGCCGTCAGTTCCTTGGCCAGGCCGGTAATCTGCTCGCCACGGTGATAAACGCGGTCGACCATGGCCAGCAACTGACTTTCGGTCACGACGGCGAGATCGATCTCGCGTTTGACCAGACGGGTGATTTCGTCATAGGCCTGCAAGTCGGTCGGATCAGCCAGACCGATTTGCAAACGGCCATCCGGCAACTGGGCGAGCACCATGGCCCGAAAACGCCGGGCCGGTGCTTCTGGCAACAGTTTGATCAGATCCGGCTTGGGCGTGAAATTCTTGAGGTCAACAAAAGGAATCCGCAACTGTCTAGCCAGCGCCTGCGAGATACCTTCCTCGGTGACGTAGCCGCTCTCGACAAAGACACGGCCGAGCTTGCGCCCGGTGCGTTTTTGCTCGTCGAGCGCAATTTTCAGTTGTTCGTCGGTGAGCAGACCTTGCTGGATCAGCAGGTCACCGAGCCGGACTTTTTGCGGGGGGGGCATCCCGACCTCCAAAACACCTTAAAAAACTGCGTTAACAATATGAAGTTACGGCTTAAGTTTCCACAGTAGACGTTTTTTCGCCCCCCGACAAGTCAGCGTCACCCGGAATTCCGGGCGACATTAGGTCAGCGATGCCGGTTGCCGCTGTGATGTTGCTGCGGTCGACCCGGTTTTGGTGCCGTTTTTTGGGCCTGCGGGCGACCCGGCTGTGGCTTGCGCGCGCCACGCGGCGGCTGCACCGGCTTGGGCGGGGCGATAGCAGATGCTTCGAAACCCGGAATGACGAGGCGCTCGAGATCGCGCTTGATCAGTCGTTCAATGTCGCGCAGGTTGCCGCGCTCGTCGTGGCTGACCAGCGAGATCGCCTTGCCTTCCATGCCGGCGCGCCCGGTACGGCCGATGCGATGCACGTAGTCTTCGGCGACATCAGGCAGTTCATAATTGATGACGTAGGGCAGCGCATCGATATCGATGCCACGCGCCGCAATATCGGTCGCCACCAGCGCCACCAGCTTGCCGTCCTTGAAATCGCTCAGTGCCCGGGTCCGCGCCCCCTGCGACTTATTGCCGTGGATGGCCGCCGAACTGATGCCGGCTTTTTCCAGCGTTTTGGACAAGGCATCGGCACCATGCTTGGTCCGGGCGAAAACCAGCACCTGATGCCAGCCGCGGGTTTCGAACAGGTGGCAGAGCAATGCCTTCTTCTGGTCGCGGTTGGTTTCGATGACGCACTGGGCCACCGTTTCAGCGGCGGTATTGCGCGCTGCGACATCGACCGAGGCCGGATTGTGCAGCAGGCCGGCGGCCAGTTCGCGGATGTCCGGCGAAAAAGTGGCCGAGAACATCAGGTTCTGGCGTTGTTTCGGCAGCAGGGCGATGATCTTGCGGATATCACGAATGAAGCCCATGTCGAGCATGCGGTCGGCTTCGTCGAGGACCAGAATCTCGATCGCCGAGAGGTCGGCCGTGCGTTGCTGAATGTGATCGAGCAGGCGGCCCGGTGTCGCCACCAGGATATCGACGCCACGGCGCAGGCCGGCGATCTGCGGATTGATGCCGACGCCACCAAAGACGGCCAGCGAGACGACCGGCAAATGCTTGCCGTAGGTGCGCACGCTTTCCTCGACCTGGATGGCCAGTTCACGCGTCGGCACGAGGACCAGCACGCGCGGTTTCTTGGTGACGCGGGCTTGGCGCTCGCCGCTGAACAGGCGGTGCAGAATGGGCAGCGTGAAGCCGGCCGTTTTGCCAGTGCCGGTCTGGGCAGTAGCCATCAGGTCGCGGCCGGTCATGACGGCCGGGATGGCCTGCTGCTGGATGGGGGTCGGCGTGTCGTAGCCTTGTTCGGCAACGGCGCGCAGGAGTTCGGCCTTGAGGCCGAGATCGGTGAAGTGCATGTGAATCCTTGGATGAAACCTGACCGGAATGGTCAAGGTGCTGCGAAACAGCGAGGGTCAGGAGAAACCGGATTTCATTTTTGGGCATTTTTTCCGGTTGACCGTGGAATGGTCTATTACCCCAAAAAAGCCCTGCTCCGGTTGTTTGCGCCCCCTCGCTGTCGGCGCGTAATGGTTCAGACGATCAGATCAGGGCCAGACCCCGTTCAAGATCGGACTGCAGGTCTTCCACCGCTTCGAGGCCGACGGCGATGCGCAGCAGCCCTTCATTGATGCCGGCTGCTGCCCGAGCTTCCGGGGAAATACGGCCATGCGTGGTGGAGGCGGGATGGGTGATGGTCGTCTTGGTGTCGCCGAGATTGGCGGTAATGGATAGCAGGCGGCAATTATCGACGACCTGCCAGGCTTGTTCGCGCGCCCCTTTGACTTCAAAGGCAACGATGGCACCGCCCGATTTCTGCTGGGTTTTGGCCAGTTCGTGCTGCGGATGCGAGGGCAGACCCGGATAGAAAACGCGCGCCACTTTCGGATGGGCTTCGAGCCAGGCCGCCAGTTGCGCCGCGTTGGCTGACTGTGCCTCGACACGCAGCTTCAGCGTTTCCAGCCCCTTGAGCAGCACCCAGGCGTTGAAGGCCGACAGGGTCGGGCCTGCCGTACGCAGATATTTGAAGACTTCTTCGGTCAGCACCTTCGGGCCGCAGACAGCACCGCCAAGCACGCGCCCTTGCCCATCAAGGAATTTGGTCGCCGAATGGATGACCAGATCGGCCCCCATGTCGAGCGGACGCTGCAGAATGGGGGTGCAGAAACAGTTGTCGACGGCGACCAGAATATTCTTGGCGTGGGCGATTTCGGCCAGCTTGCGGATGTCGGCTATTTCTGTCAGCGGATTGGATGGCGTCTCGAGGAAAAACAGCTTGGTTTCGGGACGGATCGCCGCAGCCCAGGCTGCCGGATCGGTGTGCGAGACGAAGGTGGTCGTGATGCCGGTGCGCGACAGGATGTTGTTGAACAACTGCACCGTGGCGCCGAACAGGCTGTTCGAGGCAACGATGTGGTCGCCTTGCTTGAGGTGGGCCAGCACGGCAGCCATGATCGCCGACATGCCGCTGGCCGTGGCGACGCAATCCTCGGCGCCTTCGAGGGCGGCGAGACGTTCCTCAAACATGGTGACGGTCGGGTTCGAGAAGCGGGCGTAAACATTGCCCTCCTCCTCGCCGGAGAAACGCCTGGCGGCTTGCGCGGCGCTCTTGAAGACGAAACTCGAGGTCAGGTAAAGCGCCTCGGAATGCTCGCCAAACTGGCTGCGCTGCTGGCCAGCACGAACAGCCAGCGTTTCCGGACGGTATTCGGGCAAATCAGTCATGCTCAATCCTGTGCATCCGTTGCCAGTTGCAGGACAAGTTGCTGCGAAGCCTTGCCATCGCCATCGTCATCGCTCTTCGACCCCTTGCCACCGCGCTTGCCCTCGACGGCATCGAGATAATGTTCGTCGATGTCGCCGGTGATGTAGCAGCCATCAAAGCAGGAGGCATCGAACAGGGTCAGGTCGGCACGCAGCGACGTGATCGACTCCTTGAGGGCTTCGATATCCTGATAAACCAGCGCATCGGCGCCAATTTCTGCAGCAATTTCGTCACCGGTGCGGCCCGTGGCGATCAGCTCGGCACGCGTCGGCATATCGATGCCATAAACGTTCGGGAAACGCACGGGGGGCGCGGCCGAAGCAAAATAGACCTTGACTGCCCCGGCGGCGCGCGCCATGTCGACGATCTCGCGACTGGTCGTACCACGAACGATGGAGTCATCGACCAGCAGTACGCGCTTGCCCTTGAATTCCTGACCGACGGTGTTGAGCTTCTGGCGTACTGATTTCCGGCGCATGGCCTGCCCCGGCATGATGAAGGTGCGGCCGACATAGCGATTCTTGACGAAGCCCTCACGGAACGGAATTCCCAGCGCGTGCGCCAGCTGCATGGCCGACGGACGGCTGGAGTCCGGGATCGGAATGACGACATCGATCTCGTCGATCGGAATAAATTTCTTGACCTTCTCTGCCAGCATTTCGCCCATGGCCAGACGGGATTCGTACACCGAAACGCCGTCGATCACCGAGTCCGGACGCGCCAGATAGACGTATTCGAAAATACATGGCGCATACATGGGTTGCTGCGCGCACTGGCGGCTGTGGAACTGGTAATTGAAGTCGATGAAGACGGCCTCGCCCGGCTCGATATCGCGCACCATCTTGAAACCCAGGGTATCAAGGGCGACGGATTCAGAAGAAACCAGATACTCCATGCCTTCTGGCGTTTCGTTCTGGCCATAGACCAGCGGGCGGATACCGTGCGGGTCGCGGAAGGCAAGCAGGCCATAACCGGCAATCAAAACGACGACCGCATAGGCGCCGCGGCAACGGCGGTGCACGCCGCCGACCGCCTGAAAAATGGCATCGACGTCGAGTTCATAACCGTGCGCAGCCGACTGCAACTCATGCGCCAGCACGTTGAGCAGCACTTCGGAGTCAGAATTGGTGTTGATGTGCCGGCGGTCAAGGCGGAACATTTCACCTTTCAGTTGCTCGGCATTGGTCAGGTTGCCGTTGTGACCGAGACAGAGGCCGAAAGGCGAATTGACGTAGAACGGCTGCGCCTCGGCGAAGTTGTAGGCCGAGCCGGCCGTCGGGTAACGGACGTGGCCGATGCCGCAATTGCCGGGCAGCGCCCGCATGTTGCGGGTGCGAAAAACGTCGCGCACCAGCCCCGGCCCCTTGTGCAGGTGAAACGTATTGTTCTCCGCCGTCGCGATCCCCGCCGCATCCTGGCCGCGGTGCTGAAGCACCATCAGGCCATCGTAAAGCAGCTGATTGACCGGCGTTGTCGCCATTACACCCAAGATCCCGCACATAGTATTTCCTGCCTAGCTAAATCGAATTCGTTTTGCCAAATCATCAGGCAGCCACGGCTTGGCTGCCATAACGACGGTTTCCAGTGGCGCCGCCAGCATGGCGTATTTCCACCACGACTGCATCGGTGCGGAGGTCATACCGCCCAACCCGACGAGCACCATACACACCAACACACCACGGACCAGCCCGAAAAGCATGCCCAGAATGCGATCCGACACGGAGAGCCCCAAGGCTTTGACCATGCTGCGGACCACCATGTTCAATACCGCCATCGAGACCAGTATGCCGACGAAAATCACCACGCAACCGGCCAAGGTCCTCAAGGCGGGATCGCTCAAGCCGGCGAAGACGGCATGCCCGACCGGGGCACCGAATTCGATCGCAGCAAATATCCCCACACCCCAGGCCACCAGCGCGATAACCTCGCTGATCACGCCACGCCACAAGCCGAACAGCAGCGACACCGACACAATCCCGATCACGACATAATCAAAACCGGTCATGGCTTGGCCGCAACGACTCCACTGACACCGATCCGCTTCATCCTTTCCAGCGCCTTCTCAGCCGCCTCGCGACTCGCAAACGGCCCTGCCCGAACACGAGTTTTCTTGCCCTGCGGCGTATCCAGAGGCTCGCTGTAAGTCTTGATGCCCTCCTCGCCGAGTTTGGCCTTCAAGTTCTTGACATTCGCCTCGTTGGAAAAGGCACCGATCAGCACCAGATATTCCCCAGCCTTCGCTGCGGCCGGCTTGGTCTCGGCGGCCTGACCGGCCAAAATAGCTGCCGCCCGCTTGGCGTCTTCCGCCTTGGGCTTCTCCAGCGGTTTTTCGGGTGTTTTGGCGGCCGCTTTTTCCGGGGCTTTTTCGGGCTTTACCACTGGCTTTTCAACGGGCTTTTCTGCCTGCCTGGCATCCTTGGCGACCTCGACGATGCGAGCGGTCGGCTTGACCGACGGATCGAGCACAGCGGCCTCTGGGCTAACGGCCGCCGCCGAAACGGGGGGCTCGGCGGGCTTGGGCGCTGCTCGCTCGACGGGTGCCGCTGCAAATTTCGGCGCAAACGGCTTTTCGTCCTGTCCGGGAATGCGTATCTCGACATCCTGCACGGTCTGGCGCGGTTCGTGGTCCATCACCATGGGCAACACGACGGCAACCACGGATACGAAGAATATCGCCCCGACCAGTCGGCGGCGGGCGCGTTTCTTGATGTGCAACTGGGCGTCGTTGTCGTCCATGACTATGGGCTTTTCCGAAGCGTTTCTAGCGCACCGGCTACCGTGTAGAAAGATCCAAAGGCGAGGATTCTATCACTTTCAGCAGCCTGCCCCTTGGCCGCTTGCATGGCGGCCTGCGGCGAAGCATGGCAAATCACGTCGCCGCCAAGCTTCGTTTCGGCAATGATCGCCGCCAACGCCTCGGCTCTCGTCCCTCTCGGCCCCTCCAGCGTCGCCAAGTGCCAGACATCGACCTTGTCCTTCAAAGGCGCCAGCGCTCCGACGATATCCTTGTCGTTCAGCATGCCCAGCACGACGAGAGTCTGGTTGAAAAACCCCATGCTCGACAGGTTGTCGGCGAGAACGCGGATCGCCTGCGGGTTATGTCCAACATCGAGTACGATGGCCGGCTTGCCGGGAACGACCTGAAAACGTCCGGGCAGTTCGGTTTCGATCAGGCCGGGGCGGATGGCTTGCATGGTCACCGGCAGTTTGTTGCCCAGGGCATCGAGCGCAGCCAGCGCAACGGCGGCGTTGTAGAGCTGGGTCGGGCCACGCAGGCCGGGATAGGCCAGTGCGCGCTTGATCAACTGCGCCCCCGAGCGACACCACCAGCGCCATTGCAGGCGGTTTTCATTGGTTTCGGCACTTGGCCGCTCGAAGCCGAAATCACGGCCGATCAGGCGCAGATCGGCGCCGATGGACGCCGCGTGGTCAAGCAGGCTTTGCGGCGGATTCGGGTCGGCGCACAAAGCCGGTTTGCCAGCGCGGTAGATGCCGGCCTTTTCGAAGCCGATGCTCTCGCGGTCCGGGCCCAGCCAGTCGGTGTGATCAAGCGCCACCGTGGTCACGATGGAAACATCGGGTTCATAGGCGTTGACCGCATCAAGCCGTCCGCCGAGGCCGACTTCGAGAATCGCGGCTTCGACGCCGGCTTCGGCAAAGACCTCCCAGGCGGCGAGCGTACCGAATTCGAAATAGGTCAGCGCGACATTGCCAGCCTGTTGGCGCGCCGCTTCGACGCGAGCAAAAGCGGCACACAAGGCGTCATTACTGACCGACCTGCCGTTCAGGCGCACCCGTTCGTTGTAGGCCAGCAGGTGCGGCGATGTGTAGCAACCGACCTTGTAGCCGGCACGATCAATGATGTTTTCCAGATAGGCACAGGTCGAACCCTTGCCGTTGGTGCCACCGACGACAATAACCGGGCAGTGTTGAATCTGCCCGAGCACCGCCTTGACTTGCCGGATACGATCGAGGCCCAACTCGATGCCGGCCTGACCTTTGGGGTGCAGTCCTTCGAGATGGGCCAGCCACTCTTCGAGAGTCTTCAAGCGACAGCCGGCAGTTTCTGCAGAAGCGCCAGCACGCGGGCAACCTGATCACGCAATTCGCGGCGGTCGACGATCATGTCGATGGCGCCCTTTTCCAGGATGAACTCGGAACGCTGGAAGCCTTCCGGCAGGGTTTCGCGCACGGTCTGCTCGATGACGCGCGGCCCGGCAAAGCCGATCAGGGCCTTCGGCTCGGCAATGACGATGTCGCCGACAAAGGCAAACGAGGCGGAAACGCCACCCATGGTCGGATCGGTCAGAATGGAGATGAACGGTTGTCCAGCTTCTGATAGCTTGGTCAGGGCAGCCGTCGTCTTGGCCATCTGCATCAGCGAGAAGAGGCCTTCCTGCATGCGCGCGCCACCGGATGCGGTGATGCAGATGAAGGGCATTTTTTGCTCGACTGCCGTCTGCACGCCACGTACGAAGCGCTCGCCGAGCACCGAGCCCATCGAGCCGCCCATGAAGTCGAACTCGAAAGCGGCAGCAACGACCGGCATGGTCTTGATGGCGCCCTGCAACACCACCAGCGAATCGCTTTCGCCACTGGATTCGTTGGCATCCATGAGGCGGTCGGGATAGCGCTTGGAATCCTTGAACTTGAGGCTGTCCACCGGCAACACCTCGGCGCCGATTTCGAAACGACCTTCGGCATCAAGCAACAGATCAAGGCGCTGACGGGCATTGATCCGGTTGTGGTGACCACACTTGGGACAGACATTCAGGTTGTTTTCCAGATCGGTGGCGTAGAGCACGGCCTCGCAGGACGGGCATTTGCTCCACAGACCTTCCGGCAGGTTGCCACGACGTTGCTGGGCGCCTTGTTCGCGCTTGATCTTGGGGGCAGCAGTTTGGTCAGCCAGCTCATTTTTTCACCTCATCCACACCGCGACGAATATCTGCAACCAAGGCTTTCACGTTGGCGCAGGCAGTTTCCGCCGTTGATTTTTCAATTTCTTCAATAATTCGGCTGCCGACCACAACTGCGTCGGCAATGGCGGCAATGCGTGCTGCGGTCGACGCGTCACGGATCCCAAAACCGACACCAACCGGCAGACCGGTCTTTTCGCGGATCAGCGGCAGGCGCTCGGCCACTGCATCGACATTAAGCGCCCCGGAGCCGGTCACACCGGCCAGCGAGACGTAATAAACATAGCCGCTGGCGATTTCGGCCACGTGGGCGATGCGCTCGGCGTTGGAGGTTGGCGCCAGCAGGAAGATCGGGTCCATGCCGTTGGCCTTCATGGTCGCGCCAAAGGCAGCCGCCTCTTCCGGCGGGTAATCGACGACCAGCACCCCGTCCACACCGGCCTGTGCGGCGGCAGCAGCAAATTGGTCGAGACCCATGGCCTCAATCGGATTGGCGTAACCCATCAGGACGACCGGCGTCGTGCTGTCAGTTTTGCGGAATTCGACGACCAGGCCCAGCACCTTGCGTAGCGTCATGCCCTTGGCCAGCGCGCGCTCGGAAGCACGCTGGATGGTCGGACCATCGGCCATCGGATCGGAGAACGGCACGCCCAGTTCGATAACATCGGCGCCGGCTTCAACCAGCGTGTGCATTAGCGGCAGGGTCAGCGCGGCATCCGGATCGCCGGCCGTGATGAAGGGAATCAGCGCCTTGCGGCCTTCGCCATTGAGGCGTTCAAAAGCGGACTTGATGCGCGACATCAGAAAACAATCCCGGATTTTTCGGCCACGGTGTGCATGTCCTTGTCACCCCGACCGGAGAGGTTGACGAGCAGAATTCTGTCCTTGGCCAGCGTCGGTGCCAGCTTGGCGGCGTAGGCCAAAGCGTGGCTCGACTCGAGCGCCGGGATGATGCCTTCGATGCGGCACAGGGTGTGGAAGGCGGCCAGCGCTTCGCTGTCCGTCACCGGCTGATATTCGGCACGGCCCAGATCCTTGAGCCAGGCGTGCTCCGGACCGACACCCGGATAATCGAGGCCGGCCGAGACCGAATGGGTCTCGATGATCTGGCCATTTTCGTCCTGCAATAGATAGGTCCGGTTGCCGTGCAGCACACCGGGCACACCGGCGGTCAGCGAAGCCGAGTGGCGGCCCGTTTCCATGCCGTCACCCGCCGCTTCGACGCCGATCAGGCGAACGCCTTCGACGTTGATGTACGGGTAAAAGATGCCCATGGCGTTGGAACCGCCACCGACGCAGGCGATCACCGCATCCGGCTGACGGCCAACCATTTCCCGGCATCTGCTCAATGCACTCTTCGCCGATGATTTTCTGGAAATCGCGGACCAGCATCGGATACGGATGTGGCCCCGCGACCGTGCCGATGATGTAGAAGGTGTTGTGGATATTGGTGACCCAGTCGCGCATCGCTTCGTTGAGCGCGTCCTTGAGCGTCTTCGATCCGGATTCGACCGGCACGACAGTAGCGCCGAGCAGTTTCATGCGATAGACGTTGGCCGCCTGGCGCTTGACGTCCTCGCTGCCCATGTACACCACGCACTCCATGCCATAGCGGGCGGCTACGGTGGCTGTGGCGACGCCGTGCTGACCGGCGCCAGTTTCGGCGATGACGCGCGGCTTGCCCATGCGTCGGGCGAGCATGGCCTGGCCAATGCAGTTGTTAACCTTGTGAGCGCCGGTGTGGTTCAGGTCTTCGCGCTTGAGATAAATCTGCGCGCCACCGAGCATCTCCGACCAGCGCTTGGCATGATAGATCGGCGACGGGCGGCCGACGAAATGCTTGAGCTCGTACTCGTATTCGGCCCGGAAAGCGGGATCAGCCTGCGCTGTCACGTAAGCAGCCTTCAGCTCATCGAGTGCGCCAAACAGCGTCTCGGCGACGAACACACCACCATAGGGACCGAAATGGCCTTTGGCATCGGGGAAGTTATATTGACTCATCGGCTTTCCGTACAGCCGCCACGAAGGCAGCGATTTTTGAGTGATCCTTGATTCCCTTGCCCGCTTCCACGCCTGACGACACATCGACCGCTACCGGACGCACGCGCCGTATGGCATCGCCGATGTTATCTGCGGTCAGTCCGCCGGAAAGCACGAGATACGACGGCAAATTTGACGGAATCAGCGTCCAGTCGAAGACATGGCCACCGCCGCCGTAGCCCTCGACAAAGGCATCCAGCAACACACCCCGGGCGTCGGGAAACGAGCTGGCGAATTCTACCAGATCAAGCCCCGGCCTCACCCGTGCCGCCCGCAGATAGGGTCTGGCGAACTGGCTGCAATAAGCTGCATCCTCATCACCATGAAACTGCAGGACGTTGATGGGCAAGGCTTCGCAGGCGGCGCGCACAAATTCCGGCGCTTCGTTCACAAAGAGTCCAACCACATCGACGAAAGGCGGAATCCGCCTCGCCAGTTCGGCCGCACGCTGCGGGGTGATGTAACGCGGACTGGGCGGATAGAAGACGAAACCGATCGCGTCAGCGCCGGCTGCAACAGCGGCATCAACGTCCTCTTCGCGGGTCAGGCCACAGATTTTGATCCGTGTTTTCATGAATTATTCATTCCTGCGGTCAACCGGAAAAAATGGCCAAATTTGAAAACGCGACTGCCGAAAGCATCATTTCAACAATCCATCGAGAAAATCATCGTCCGGATCTGGCAGCCCCCAGTGTGGCTCATAGATCGGGCCACGGAAGTAAAGGCCATCCGGTGAAAACGTGGGCGCTGCTAGCGTTCGATCCTTCATATGCAGCAACGCATCGATCCAGTCGGGCGATTGTGCCCCCTTGCCAATATAGACCAAGGTACCGACGAGATTGCGCACCATGTGATGCAGGAAGGCGCTCGCCTCGAAGTCGAAGACAAACATGCTGCCGCACTGCCTGACCTCGGCCCGCGCCAAGGTTTTCACCGGCGACTTGGCCTGACAGCCCGCCGCCCTGAAAGCCGAAAAATCATGCTCGCCAAGCAGTCGACCGCAGGCGTCCTGCATTGACGCAAGCGCCAGCTCTCCATGAAACCAGCCGACCCGCCCCGCCCACAAGCCTGGCCTCTGCGGCCGATTGAGCAGCAAATAGCGGTAACGCCGCCCCCGGGCACTGAAGCGCGCATGAAACTCGTCATCCACCGCTTGCGCCCATCGCACGGCAACGCCTGCCGGCAAATTCGAATTGACGCCACGCACCCAGGCCGTCAGCGGACGGTCCACCAAGGTTTCAAAATGGACGACCTGATGACTCGCATGAACGCCGGCATCGGTCCGCCCTGCACACATGACACCGACCGACATCCCGGCGATTTCCCGCAACGCCGACTCCAGTGCATCCTGCACCGTGCCACCACCGGCCTGACTCTGCCAGCCGTGGAATGCGGTACCGCAGTATTCGACACCCAACGCAATTCTCACAACAAAGCCGCTCCGATCAATCCAAGTCCCGATATTGCCACCAACACCGTGTCGCGTCGCATCCAAGGCGCCAGACTCAGCTGTAGCGACGTCCGCCCGCCCGGCACCGATGGCTGATCCCTCAGCATCCGCTTCCAGCTACCCTTTTCCATTGGCGCCTCCAGATTTTCAAGGACCAGCGACAAGCGAACGACGATGCGCTCGATATCCACGCCCATGAAACGAACGGGCTGCAACAGCCCCCACAATCCGCCCACCACCCCTTCATGCCCAAGTCGCTGAAAAAGCCAGGCCAGGCAAGCCAGCATCGTCACCAGGCGCGCTGCCTGCATATTGGCTTCGGCAACGCCTTCAAAGGTCGGCGCCCAGGCCAGATCATGCAGCGCCTCGCCGGGCGTGTTGTAGGCCAGGATGAGCCAGAGTGTCAGCAACAGCCAGCGAGCCCGCCAGACAAAGGACCACCAGCGGCCAACCAAGGCCGGCGTCTGCAGCAGAAGTGCTGCGACGAGCAGGCCAAGGCCGGCAGAGCCGACGAATTGCACGCCGGCAACCGCTGCCAACCAGATGATCAATGCGCAAGAAGGATGCAAACCGGGTTCCCAAAAAGCACAAAGCCCCTTGCGGGGCCCTATGCCGATCACAAGCCTGAATTCTAACCGCCCAAGCGGCCGAGTATCGTGCGAGCCTGTTCAACGAGGTCAACCGAACCCTCGCCGACCACTTCCTGAAGCAGCTCGCGGGCCCCTTCCAGGTCGCCCATTTCCTCGTAGGCCTTGGCCAGGTCGAGCTTGGTATTGACCTCTTCCCATTGCTCACTGTGCACCGGCTCCGCTTCAGAAACCGCCTCAACTGCTAACGGCACATCCGGTTGCGAGGCTTCAATAGGCGCGGCAGTTGATTCTGCAGGTGCTGACTCCGGTGGCGCCGACAGATCGAGATTGATCGAACCGATGTCGAACTCCTGCGTCCCCATCGGCTGGCCAAGGAACATCGAGTCCGTCAGCTTGACATCAAACTCAAGCGAATCGGTATCGACAGCACCCGCATTGACGACAGTAGCAGCCAACTTGGCATTATCCTCTTCGGCGCCAAAATTCAGGATATTGGAATCAATCAGGGTGTCGGTGCCGGCCATCTGGTTGACCACCGTCTTCGACATCGCTGCATCCTGATCGTGACCAAAATCAATGGACGGGACATCGTCCTGGCGGGAGTCTTCTGCACGCAATTCGTCGGGCACCGGCTCTCCACCAACCCAGGTCCCCAGACCAACATCAATATCGTCAGCCATCTCTGCGGTGGCCGACGGCATTACCAACGTCCCCTCCGGAGAGAAATCAGGTGCTGATACAGCAGGATCTTCGCTGATCGTCTGCTCAGCAACCGTAAAATCAAGATCCAGCCCTGAAACGCTCATGTCTTCCGGCGGAGCAGCTTCCGCGACAACCGGCGTCATGTCGCCACCCAGATCGAAATCAAGTGCGTCCGCGTCATTCACCGAAACCACGGTATCGGTATACGCCCCAACGTCGGCATCTGCGGCCATCTGGCTCATGATCTCGGGAGCGACCGTCTCTGCGCCAAGGTCAAAATCGAGGGTCATTGCATCCTGACTGAAGTCCATGGCCTCAGCAGCCGTATCGCGTTCAGCCTGCGGCTGTGGCTCTTTTGGAAGAACCATCGTGTCCCGCTCGAACTCGTCAGAAATATCCAGCGCGGCAGGCACATCCTCTACGACGGGCGCCTGTTCAGGCTCAGGAAGTGTCGCTAAGGACTCAGGCATCTCAGCCGGAACATCGACAGGCAAATCTGCCATCGGCACTTTCGGCACATCCGAAGCTGATTGAGCGTGCGAAGCCGAATAAAGCGGGTTGTTCGGATCAAGCGCCAAGCCAAGCGCCGCCACTTTTGCCCAGTCCGGACCAACACCCGCCGTTTGGGCGTACAACTCACCAGCCAGCGTTTCAAACTGCTTTACGCTGTTGCGATTTGCGTAAATTTCAAGCAGCTTGGCGTGAATGGCCGTGCGCTGCGGATCCTTCTGCAATGCCTCAAGAAGAATTTCCTCGGCCTGCGTGTCGCGACCATAGGCCATGTAGACATCAGCCTCGGCAACCGGATCGACCTCATCGGTATCAATCGTGCCTGGGCCGGTCTGGCTGAATTCACCTGTCTGCGGAGGCGTATTCCCAGTATCGATGCTCTGGCCACCGGTCATGCGGAAGACGGAATTGGGACCAAGGCTGGACGGCATCGGTAGCGCGGTCGTCTCAACCGATGCACTTCTGGCACGGCGACGGCTGTATAGGAAATAACCCGCCAGCAGGGCAAGAATGCCGCCCCCACCAACCAACGGCAGCGGATCTTCGAGCAACGCATCGACCAAACCCGGCTCGGGTGCAGGCTCAGGAGCCACCACTTTCGGCGCCGCCGGTTTCGGAGGCTCCACCGGCTTGGGTGGTTCAACGGGTTTTACCGGCTCAGCCGGCTTTGCTGGCTCAGCCACCTTCGGCGGCTCGACAGGCTTGGGCGCCTCGACAACCTTTTGCTCAACCGGCTTTGGCACCTCGACCGGCTTGGGTGGCTCGACCGGCTTAACCACTTCGGCAATCTTGGGCTCTTCCTTCTTGGCTGGCGGTTGCTGCAATTCGGCCAACTTCTGGTTTTTCATCTCCAGAAGTTTCTGCAACTCATTGACGTTCTTCTCCAGCGCTTGCAGGCGATCCTGCGCGTCCTTGAGCGCCTTGTCCTTGGCAACCTGGTCGGCAGTCTCGGCAGCCTTGCTGGCGGCAACGCCCTTGGCAGCAGGGTCGGTGCGCGCCACCTTGACTTGATCCTTGGATTGATCTGCCGGCGCGGCCTTCTCTTCAACCTTGGCAGTAATCTTTCCGGCACTTGTCTGAGTCGCAGCGCCATCTGCTGCTGGCATCTTGGCGGTAGAGGCTGCCAGCTTTTGCCGATAGTCATTCCAGTCACGCGCCTGAGCAACGTAAACTTTTCTTGCCTCGGCTGGCGAGATCGACTCAACAGCCGATTGCTCGGGCATGTTCAGGATGGCGCCTGACTTCAGACGATTGACGTTCTGGGCCACGAAGGCATCCGGATTGCTCTGGAACAGGCCAACCAGCATCTGCTCAAGAGAAACCCCCTCATATTTGTTTTCGGCAGCTATCTTGCGCAAGGTTTCGCCCTGCTTCACAACATGCGACCCGGTGCGCTCCGGCTTTTGCGTGGGTTCGGCCGCAACCTTCGGCGCGGGAGCCGGACGGGGCGCAGGCGCCGCCTTGACCGGAGCCGCCCTTGATTCCCCCGCACTACCGCCACCGCGCACCGTCTCCACGATCCGCGCCTCGGATACCGGGCGCTCCGACTGAGCAGCCCTCATCTCGGGCGGATCAAGCAGGAAGGTGTATTCACGGACCAGGCGTCCGGCTGGCCAGTTCAACTCGACCAGAAAATCGAGGAACGGTTCATTGATCGGCTTGACTGAACTCACCTTCACCACAGACTGCCCATTGGGCCGCTTCTCAACGGTGAACCTGAGATCCAGCAAGACGCTGGCGAAATCAACACCGGCCTGCTTGAAGACATCCTGTGGGGCCAGACGAGCGGTCATTCCACCGAGCTCGTCCTTGGTTGCACCAATATCGAGTTCGGCCCGCAAGGGCTGCCCAATCCCCGACAGCACGGTAAGCTTGCCCAAACTGGCAGCCTCGGCAATCCACGGGGAAATTGAAAGACAAGAAGCGACAGCAAGCGCGGCAGCGCGTTTCTTGAACTTGGTATGTACAGTTCCGTTCACGGCGAAACCTTGAGCGTCAATTTTGGGACTTTCAAATTAACATCATGTACTTAGCAATGCAAGCTAAACCCGCTTCTCAAACCGGCCGCTTTTGCATATCCCCAACAAATAAAAACCGGGGTCAAAGCCCCGGTTTATTTGCTAAAAGAATGATGCCGATCAGGCATCGAGCAGAATGCGCAGCATGCGGCGCAGGGGCTCAGCAGCGCCCCACAGCAGCTGGTCGCCACACGTAAAGGCTGCAAGGTACTCCGGCCCCATGGCCATCTTGTGCAGGCGACCAACCGGCACGGTCAGGGTGCCGGTCACTGCTGCCGGGGTCAGTTCGCGCTCGGAGATCTCGCGATCATTCGGCACGACCTTGGCCCACGGATTGGCCTTGGCGAGCATGTCACTGATCTCATCGAGCGGTACATCCTTCTTGAGCTTGATGGTCAGCGCCTGGCTGTGGCAGCGCATCGCACCGATACGGACGCACAGGCCATCGATGGGAATCGAACCAGCGGTCCGGAAAGCCGGACGGCCGAGAATCTTGTTGCACTCGGCACCACCCTTCCATTCCTCCTTGGTTTGCCCATTCTCGTAGGGCACGTCGATCCACGGGATCAAAGAACCGGCCAGCGGCGTATTGCGGAAATTCTTCTTCGGGAAGGCATCGGAACGGATGGTTTCGGCCACCTTGCGATCGATGTCGAGAATAGCCGAAGCCGGATCGGCCAGCAGGTCAGCCACCGACGAATGAATGGCGCCCATCTGGGAAATCAGTTCGCGCATATTCTGCGCGCCGGCGCCCGAAGCGGCCTGATAGGTCATGGACGATGCCCATTCGATCAGGTCGTTCTGGAACAGGCCGCCGAGACCCATGAGCATCAGGGAAACCGTGCAGTTACCCCCGATCCAGTTCTTGCCGCCGTTGGCCAGCGCGTTCTTGATGACGTGCATGTTGACCGGGTCGAGGATGATCACGGCGTCGTCAGCCATGCGCAGCGACGATGCAGCATCAATCCAGTGACCGTTCCAGCCGGTAGCGCGCAGTTTGCCGAAGACTTCCTTGGTGTAATCGCCGCCCTGGCAGGTAATGATGATTTCGCAGGCCTTCAGGGCGTCGATATTGGACGCATCCTGCAGCGGCAGCGAGGCTTCCTTGCCACCGAATACCGGGGCCTTGCCGCCGGCAGCCGAAGTAGAAAAATACACCGGATCGATATGGGCAAAATCGCCCTCTTCCACCATGCGCTGCATGAGGACCGAACCGACCATACCGCGCCAACCAACCAGACCAACTTTCTTCATCTCGTCACTCTCCGTGAAAAATCTTTTTACAGCGCCGCCAGCACGGCGTCGCCCATTTCCTTTGTGCCAACCTTGTTGGTGCCGCGCTCGTAGATATCGCCTGTACGGAAACCTTGGGCCAGGACCTTTTTGACCGCATTTTCGATACGCAGTGCCTGCGCTTCGAGACCAAAAGTGTAACGCAGCATCATCGCTGCCGACAGAATCGTCGCCAGCGGATTGGCAATACCCTTGCCAGCGATGTCGGGCGCTGATCCGTGGGACGGCTCGTAGAGCCCCTTGTTCTTGTCGTCGAGCGAAGCGGAGGGCAGCATGCCGATCGAACCGGTCAGCATCGATGCCTCATCCGACAGGATGTCACCGAACATGTTACCAGTCACCATCACGTCGAACTGCTTGGGCGCCTTGACGAGTTGCATCGCAGCGTTGTCGACCAGCATGTGGCTCAGTTCGACATCCGGATAGTCGTGCGAAATCTCGATCATCACGTCGCGCCAGAGTTGGGTGCATTCGAGCACGTTCATCTTGTCCACTGAGCACAAACGCTTGTCGCGCTTCTGCGCGGCCTGGAAGGCAACATGGCCGATGCGGCGAATTTCCGACTCACTGTAGACCATGGTGTTGAAACCGACGCGCTCGCCGTTTTCTTCGCGCACGCCGCGCGGCTGACCGAAATAGATGTCACCAGTCAGTTCACGAATAATCAGGATATCGAGACCTGCGACCACTTCCGGCTTAAGCGTCGATGCGTTGGCCAACTCCGGGTACAGGATCGCCGGCCGCAGGTTCGCAAACAGGTTGAGATCCTTGCGGATACCAAGCAGGCCGCGCTCCGGACGCTGTTCGCGGGGCAGGCTGTCCCACTTTGGACCGCCAACGGCGCCAAGCAGAATGGCATCAGCCGCACGCGCCAGTTTCTGGGTTGCCTCAGGATACGGCACGCCTGTGGCGTCGACCGCAGAACCGCCCAGCAGCGCCTCTTCCATCTCGAATTTG
The DNA here is from genome assembly GCA_016705475.1 of Betaproteobacteria bacterium. GTDB lineage: Bacteria > Pseudomonadota > Gammaproteobacteria > Burkholderiales > Rhodocyclaceae > Azonexus. Next base: position 113,923 of record JADIYD010000012.1, read on the forward strand.
AGATCGAGCGACTTCAATACGCGTACTGCCTCAGCAGTAATTTCGGGACCAATGCCGTCACCCGGCAGAACACAGATTTTCATGGGTTTTCCTTGTTACGCAAACAGCCAGGGCTGGTTGATACGACGCTGCTCTTCGAACTCGCGAATTTTTTCAGCATGACGCAGGGTCAGGCCAATGTCGTCCCATCCGTTGATCAGGCATTCCTTGCGGAAGGCGTCAATCTGGAACGAAATGCCATAGCCATCGGGGCGAACAACAGCCTGTGCCTGCAAGTCGACGACCAGCTTGTAACCCGGCGTCGCTTCGACCTGCTTGAACAAGGCTTCAACTTCAGCCGCCGGCAACACGATCGGCACGATGCCGTTCTTGTAGCAGTTGTTGAAGAAGATGTCGGCAAACGACTCGGCGATGATGGCCTTGAAGCCAAAATCAAGCAGCGCCCACGGTGCGTGCTCGCGCGAACTGCCACAACCGAAATTAGCGCGCGTCAGCAGCACTTCGGCACCTTGATAGCGCGGCTGGTTGAGCACGAAATTCGGATTTTTCGGACGCCCGGAATTATCCTGCCCCGGCTGACCGACATCCATGTAGCGCCATTCGTCGAAGGCATTCGGGCCAAAGCCGGAGCGCTTGATCGATTTCAGAAACTGCTTCGGGATGATTGCATCGGTATCGACGTTATTGCGATCGAGGGGAGCAACCAAGCCTTCCAGACGAACAAATTTATCCATTAATCCACCACCTTCTGCACGGCTTCGCCACCTTTCTTGATGGCGCCACCAACGACCTCACCACTCTTCTGCAGCGCATGCTCGACGGCTTCGCCGCCCTTTTGCAATGCTTCACCGGTCTTTTCAGCGCCGATGGCGACATCCTTCTTGACGCCCTGAGCGGTATTGCAGGCTGCCAAACAAACGACTGCAGCAAAAACAAGCAAGCTTTTCATGATCGACCCCGCTTACAGAACGTCGCGAACATCAGCAAAACGTCCGGCGATGGCTGCCGCTGCGGCCATGGCAGGGCTGACCAGATGGGTACGCCCGCCCGGGCCCTGACGGCCTTCGAAATTGCGGTTGGAGGTCGAGGCACAACGCTCGCCCGGCTCCAGACGGTCGGCATTCATGGCCAGACACATCGAGCAACCCGGCTCGCGCCACTCAAAACCGGCGGCGATGAACACCTTGTCCAGCCCTTCGGCTTCAGCCTGGCGCTTGACCAGCCCGGAACCCGGCACTGCCAACGCCAGCTTGACGTTGGCGGCGACATGGCGGCCCTTGAGTACGCCCGCTGCTTCGCGCAAATCTTCGATGCGCGAGTTGGTACAGGAGCCGATGAAGACCTTGTCGATGGTGATCTGGTTCATCGGTGTGTTCGGGTTCAAACCCATGTACTGCAGGGCGCGTTCCATGCCTTCACGCTTGACCGGATCGGTCTGCTTGGCCGGATCGGGAACGACAGCGTCGATGGCCACAACCATTTCCGGAGATGTACCCCAGGTCACCTGCGGACGAATCTCTTCGGCCTTCAGGGTAACGACGCGGTCGAACTGCGCGCCGGCGTCGGAATGCAGCGTACGCCAGTAGGCAACAGCGTTAGCCCAGACCTCACCTTTCGGCGAGAACGGGCGGCCCTTCAAATATTCGACAGTCTTGTCGTCGACCGCAACAAAGCCCATGCGCGCACCACCTTCGATAGCCATGTTGCACAGGGTCATGCGACCCTCCATGCTCAGGCCACGAATGGCGCTGCCGCCGAATTCGATGGCGTAGCCCGTACCGCCGGCCGTGCCAATGGTACCGATGATGGCCAATGCCACATCCTTGCCGGTCACGCCCTTGCCGAGCTTGCCTTCGACGGCAATCAGCATGGTCTTCGACTTCTTTTGCAGCAGGCACTGGGTCGCCAGTACGTGCTCAACTTCCGAGGTGCCGATACCGTGCGCCAGACAGGCGAAAGCACCGTGCGTCGAGGTGTGAGAATCGCCGCAGACGACGGTCATGCCGGGCAGCGTGGCGCCATTTTCCGGGCCGACGACATGGAGAATACCCATGCGCGCATCCTTGAACGGAAAATAGGCCAAGGCACCGACTTCGCGGATATTGGCATCCAGCGTCTCAACCTGCTGCCGGGAAATCGGGTCCTTGATGCCTTCGTCCCAATGATCAGTCGGCGTGTTGTGATCGGGCGTCGCCACGATCGATGAAACGCGCCACGGCTTGCGGCCGGCCAGCTTGAGGCCTTCGAAAGCCTGCGGGCTGGTGACTTCGTGGACGAGGTGACGGTCGATGTAGAGAAGGGCCGTGCCATCAGCTTCCTGATGGACGACATGGTTCTCCCAAAGCTTGTCGTAAAGAGTCTTCGACATGGTGCGTTCAATAAGCCGTAAAGCGTTTAATTATTGCACAGGATTTTTGGTTTTTGGCCTGTTTTCCCGGTCGACCGTAGCATTTGCGCTGACCCAGCCCCAGACCAGAACAAAACCCGCCAGGGCGAACAGCGCGCCCAGCGTAAATGTCCAGCCAGACCCCAGCGACTCCCAGGTCCAACCGCTGATCAGCGCCCCGAGCAGGCCGCCGGCACCGAAGGACAAACTGGAATACAGCGCCTGCCCACGCCCTTGCGCCCGACCGGGAAACCATTGGTTGACCGCTGCGATCGAAGCCGCGTGGTAGGCGCCGAACGTCAGGCCATGCAGCAACTGGACCAAAATCATGATGGCTGCCGACTCGACGCCCCAGCCCATGAGCAGAAAGCGAACGACGGCGGCGCCAAAGCAGGCAAGCAAGATGGCGCGTAGCGAGAACTGCCGGGACAAACGCGCCATGAACATGAAAACGACAATTTCCGCGACCACGCCGAGCGACCACAGCAAACCGACCTCGGTTTTCGAGTAACCATGGGCATCGAGGTGGATCGAATAAAAGACGTAGAACGCGCCATGCGCTGCCGACATCGCAAAGCAGGCAGTCATCAGGGCGATAACCTTGGGTTGGCGAAGAATCTCGCCTATTGGCTGAGCATCGTGCGCGTGGGGAACCGGCGACGCTTCCGGCAAGACGAGCGCGTAAAGCAGAATGCCCGCCAGGATTCCCCAGCAGACCCAAAGCACACCCACCGGCGGCGCCATGTCGAGCAGCGCACCGGTGCCCATGACGGCGACGATGAAGCCGATCGATCCCCAGAGCCGAATGCGGCTGTAGCGTCCGCGCTCTTCGCGCAGGTGGTCGAAGGTCAGGGTCTCGACCAGCGGCAATGCGGCACTCCAGAAAAAGGCGAGCACTGCCATCGCCAGCAGCATGCCGGGCAACTTGTCGAGCCAGAAAAATGCGGTGAAGCCAGCCAGTCCGATAACGCCAGCCAGACGAATGATCGCCATGCGCCGACCGAAATGGTCAGCCAGCCAGCCCCATAGGTTGGGGCCAAAAAGGCGCATCAACTGCATCTGCGACATCAGGAGGCCGATGTCCCAGGCAGAAAAGTTCAGTGATTGGAGATAGAGCCCGAAATAGGGCGAGAATGCGCCAATGAAGGCGAAGTAGAAAAAGTAGTAGCCCGAGAGGCGCCAGTAAGGCAATGCATGCATCCGGCGATTTTACCGGATGCATCGTCGGACACAGGGGCTTATCAGGCCTTGACGGATTGCTGGCCGGCGCGGAAGGCCAGCAGCAGGTGATAGATTTCGTCCTTCAATTTAACGCGCTGTTTCTTCATGTCTTCCAGCGTGAAATCGGCGATCGGCATGTCGTGTTCTTCCAGGTCTTCAACCTTGCCGGTCAGGCGGTTGTAGGACGCGAACTGCCGGGCAAAATAGGCATTGCTGGTCTTGAGCGCATCAATGCCGTCCTTGAACTCCGGAAACTCCTGATACAGATCGTGGTGATCAACGTGCATGAATTTCTCTCCCTCTTATAGTCATCAGCCGCCAAGGCGGCAAAAACAGAAATATTACGCGATTTTTCCCGGGATGCGTGGCGTGGCGCAGACCACATCACCACACTGGGCGCGGTGGCGCAGCGCATGGTCAATCAGAACCAGCGCCAACATGGCCTCGGCAATCGGCGTCGCGCGGATACCCACACACGGGTCGTGACGCCCTTCGGTAGCCACTTCGATGGCATTTCCCTGACGATCAACCGAGCGACGTGCCTGGGCAATTGATGAGGTCGGCTTGATGGCCATATTGACAACGATCTCCTGCCCCGTCGAAATCCCGCCCAGCACGCCGCCGGCATGGTTGGTGGCGAAACCTTGCGGTGTCATCTCGTCGCCGTGCTCGCTCCCTTTTTGGGCGACCGAAGCGAAACCAGCACCAATCTCAACACCCTTGACCGCATTGATCCCCATCATCGCATAGGCGATTTCGGCGTCGAGACGGTCATAGACCGGCTCGCCCCAACCCGGGGGACGCCGGTGGCCGTTACCGTAATTTTGGCACCGACCGAATCCAGCGATTTGCGCAGGCTGTCCATGTAACTTTCAAGTTCCGGCACCAGCGCGGCATTCGGGGCGAAGAAGGCATTTTCCCGGATGTCATCGGCCGAAACGAATGGAATATCGATCGGGCCGAGGGCGCTCATCCAGCCGCAAATACTGACGCCGTAGCGTTCATTCAGCCACTTGCGGGCAATCGCCCCCGCCGCCACGCGCACCGCGGTTTCCCGGGCCGACGAACGGCCACCACCGCGCGGGTCGCGGAAGCCGTATTTCTGCGTGTAAGTGTAATCAGCGTGACCGGGGCGGAAGGTTTCGGCGATGTTGCCGTAATCCTTGCTGCGCTGATCCTGATTGCGGATGAGCAGGCCAATCGGCGTACCGGTCGTCTTGCCCTCGAACACACCGGAGAGAATCTCGACGGTATCGGGCTCACGGCGCTGCGTCACATGACGCGAGGTCCCCGGCTTGCGACGGTCCAGTTCAGCCTGGATATCGGCCTCGCACAGTGCCAGTCCGGGCGGACAACCATCAACGACGCAGCCGATTGCCGGGCCATGCGATTCGCCAAAAGAGGTAACGGTAAACAGGGTGCCAAAAGTATTGCCGGACATGGAATCTGCGTTCTAATATGGAACTAGGAGTTTACCATGCCAAGCAAAAAGCCCTTGCCCGCACCGTCGACCGCAGCAAAGCCATCAACCCAGCCACCGGCACGCAAAGGGACTGCCGCGGTGCCGCCGAACCCGCGCCAGCAACCCGATAACCGCTGGCAAAGAACCAAACGCTATGGCTGGGACAGTCGCTGACGGTGAACGAAGAAAAGGCAGCCGAAGCTGCCTTTTTCGCTTTTTGCTGCCAGAAACTCAGGCCTGCTGATCGTTCGGCCAATCCTTGATGTAACTCTTCAGCATCTTGTTTTCGAAACTCTGCTCTTCGAGCACAGCCTTGGCCACATCAAGAAACGAAATCACACCCAGCAGGGTTTCACCCTCGACAACCGGCAGGTAACGCGAGTGCTTTTCAATCATTAGCCGGCGCAGTTCGTTGGCCTCCATATCAGGGAAGGCAGTCACCGGGTTGGCCACCATCACATCGCCCACCATGAGGTTTTCTGTAGTCGTTGCCTTGCCCTTGAGCGCCAGGAGGACTTCGCGAAACGTCAGCATGCCGACCATCTTGCCGCCATCCATGACGACCAGCGAGCCGACATCCAGATCGGCCATGGTATCGATGGCAAAAGCCAGAGATTGTTGTGGCGCAACCGTAAACAACGTCCCGCCCTTGACCCGAATTATTTCCCGCACCTGCATTGCGCTCTCCCAAAATCGATTTTGATTGATCGGGTGATCTTAGAGCATCCACCGATTTTCGGAAAGGACAACGGCACTTCTCGTTTCGCATACTGTCCAAGCAAATATCAAGATTCCAATTCCGAAAAAACTTTACACGTATTTGATAAATTTAACGTGGTTAGCACTTGCAAAATGTCATATCCATCTATACACTTAGTCCTATCACCTAAGGCATATATCGCTAGGATGCTTGGGTAACCCTATTACACTAGCGTATGGAGATCGAATGATGACCAATGTTAAAACCATCGAGAAAATCGACGCTCGTGAAATTCGTCGCAAGCTCGGCCTCAACCAGCAACAATTCTGGTCCACCCTCGGCGTGACGCAAAGTGGCGGTTCCCGCTATGAAAGCGGCCGCAACATGCCCAAGCCGGTGCGCGAATTGCTCCGCCTGGTGCACGTCGAACAGGTCGATATCAAGAACATCAAGCGTGACGACATTGAAGTCGTCGAATACTTGAAGGCTCAGGAACCGGAACTGTTCAAGTCCCTGAAGAAGTCGGCTCGCGCCCACGCCAAAAAAGCGGCTTGATTTTTGCCCCAAAAGGGGCGTCGACCGTAACAACGGGCATCACGGGGAAACAATGACCCGGATGCCCGTTTCTTTTTCTACAAGCCTGGCAAAATCCTGCAAATCGCCCACTGGCAGGGCGCTGAGGCGAGCCGCCCCAGGCTGCATGGATGGTCTGGCCAGACCGTAGAGGTGTATGCCGGCCAGCTTGTCGGCAAGTGGATGAAGCAACTTGCAATAGGCCATTCGCGACGCAAGCGGTGGCGGGATGCCATCCAGCGCGAACCAGCAGGTTTGCACCCACGTCGGCGCGAGCCCGGCGCATATTTCGAGATTTTTTGATGTTTTTGCCATTTGCCATGGCACGCCATTTATTTCAGCCACCTCATCAGCGGTCGCGCGGTCCATCTTGAACCAGACTTCGCCCCCCAGTTCTGCCAGTTTGCGAATACCGGACTGGACCTCCGCACGATGCATCAAGCTACCGTTGGTTATCAGGCGCACCACCAATTTGCCCTTTTGATCGAAGCGTTCAAGCACCTTCCCGACAACACCGACAGCCTCGGCAAACTCGGACGCACTGGTCGGCTCACCGTTTCCAGAGAACGCCACATCCATCAAGCGGCGCGCCTCAGGGGGCACATGGCGCAGCATGAAGTCGCCGTTGAGCGCGCCATCGAGAAAGCCAGCCAGTTCATGCTCCAGGCAATCCAGATCAATCGGCGGCGGCCCGCCGCGCGTCAGGTTGTCGACCTGACAATAAACGCAGGCCCAGTTGCAGGCGTTGTTGGGGTTGAGGTTGATGCCGATCGACACCCCGCCGGCCCGGCGCGAAATGACGGGATAAACATAGCGCAGACCGGCACTGTCGCGGCGGTGATCATCTGTGGTGAGCATGGCGCATTGTATAATCCGCGACCGCCTTGTCGAGCAAAACGCCCATGTTGATTACCCGCCGTCTCGAATTCGATGCCGGGCACCGCATCCCCGACCACAAAAGCCAGTGCCGCCACCTGCACGGGCACCGCTACGCCTTGGAAATCACCTTGTCAGGCAGCGTCATCGACAAGGCAGGCGATGCCGCCAACGGCATGGTCATGGACTTCTCGCAGGTCAAGGATCTCGCCAACATCCATCTGGTCAATGAATGGGACCACGCTTTCCTCGCCTACGCTGGCGACAAGGCGGTTGTCGACTTTCTCGCTTCGATGCCCGGCCACAAGACGGTCATCCTCGACCGCGTACCAACCGCCGAAAACCTTGCCCGCATTGCCTTTGAGCGCCTCGACGCGGTTTACCGCGACACCTACGGCAACCATTTGCGCCTCGAACAGGTCCGGCTTTACGAAACGCCCAATTGCTGGGCCGACGCACTACGCACCAGGCTTGATTGAGCGAAAAAAATTCTCCCCCTATACTGCCGGAACACGACTAGCACATTGATTGCAAGCGCACGGAGGGTGAGATGAATAACAAGAAATCCAGCCTGACCCAGCAAGCACGCAACGCGGCATGAGTCAGCCCCCGGCGAATTCACCAAAGACCGCGCTCGTCCTGACCGGCGGTGGCGCTCGGGCTGCCTATCAGGTCGGCGTTCTACTCGCTGTATCAAAGCTCTCGAGCAATCGTCGGAGGAATCCCTTCCCCATCCTGTGCGGCACATCCGCCGGCGCCATCAACGCAGCAGGCATCGCCTGCGTGGCTGACAATTTCGGCAAGGGCGTTTCCGTGTTGGCCAGCTTCTGGCGCAATATGCACGCCAGCGATATCTATCGAGCCGATCCGCTCGGTCTCGGCCTCTCAGGGGCCCACTGGATGACCATGCTGACACTGGGCTGGCTGATTCGAAGCCGCCCAAAGTCGCTGCTCGACAACTCGCCGCTACGCGAATTGCTCACTCGTCACCTTGATTTCCACGGCATTGAACGCTCGATCGCCAATGGCGCGCTGCACGCCCTGAGCATCTCGGCCTCCGGTTACGAATCCGGCGACAACATCAATTTCTTTCAGGGCCACGCTGATGCGCAACCCTGGCATCGCGTCCAGCGTATCGGCATCCGTTCCGAAATCGGCGTGGACCATCTGCTCGCATCCAGCGCGATCCCGTTCATCTTTCCAGCCACCAAAATCCATCGCGAGTTTTTTGGTGATGGCTCGATGCGTCAGCTGGCGCCGATCTCCCCGGCCATTCACCTGGGCGCCGAGCGGGTGCTGATCGTCGGTGCCGGGCGCAAAAATGAACATCATGAACGGCGCCGGGTCGACGGCCACCCTTCGCTGGCGCAAATTGCCGGACATGCCCTGTCCAGCATATTCCTCGACAGCCTGGCAGTCGATATCGAGCGCATGCAGCGGATCAACCGGACACTTGCCGCCATCCCGCCCGACGTCAGGGAAAACAACGACATTCCGTTACGACCAATCAAGGCCCTCATCATTTCGCCCTCCGAGCGACTGGAGCGCATCGCAGCCGAACATGCCGGCGCCCTGCCCTGGGCCATGCGCATGCTGCTCGGCGGCATCGGCGGCATGAACCGCCGCAACGGCACACTGACCAGCTACCTGCTGTTCGAAAAACCCTACACGCGCGCCCTGATCGACCTGGGCTACGCGGACACGATGGCCCGTTCCGATGAAGTCGGTGAGTTCCTGGACCTCTGAATCCGAGCCATTGCGCGACAATCCTTTTGCGCTCTTCTGCGGTCAACCGGAAAAAAAGCCCAATATTGAAATCATCGTGGTGTCGAAGGAATACAGCGAGCCGCATGGATGGGACATTGCCCCCAATACACAACAGCGCACAAAGCAAAACGGCCCCGAAAGGGGCCGATGCAATTCCTGGCGGGTCCGGTGAGATTCGAACTCACGATGCTTTTCAGCACGCCGGTTTTCAAGACCGGTGCATTCAACCACTCTGCCACAGACCCGGAAGGCGCGCATGATAGCACAGTCACCACGGAGACAATCTGTCCGAAACACTCAGGAATTATTGAAACTTCCGCCCCGCTCCGCTAGTCTTAGCGTTTGTTGAAACGTTAGCGTCGTTCCAAGGCCGTCTTGACCGTTAGATTTTGAGGTCTTGGAGGGCGAGGCTCAGGGCGATGTCGTCGAAATGAGTGGGGTTGAATGAATCGCCATACCACTCGCGCATTTCTTGATGCTCTGGATGGTTGGGATCTGCCATGGCGGCGACGAAGCCCTCGTAGCCTGGCGCGCCGCCGACGTCTTCGGGGGCGCCGCATTGGCCCCGCCGAGAAACAGGGCGCAGCGAGATAGCTCAGGATCGCCGAGCAATTTCTTCTCGACCTTGATCCGGTGTTCCCAGTGGTCGCCAAAGTCGTAGATGTACTTGAATGAGGTCAGGCCTCTCAAGGCCGACTTCAACTGAATCCGCTTCTCTGACCGAACCGGCTCCCAGTCAAACTCGGGGTCAGGAATGCCAAAGCGTTCGCCATCGATGTCGAATTCATGCAGGTGATAATCGCCCCAGTTGAAGGCCCTTTGAAGCACATGGTGCAGATTGCCTAGGGTGATCGATTCCGGCACGACGATGCGGCGCCAGATCTTTGGTTTGATCCAGGCCAGTTCGATCCGCAGTTGCAGCAGATCGGGAATCTTCTTGGGTTTCGGCTGTTTCAGGGGGACGACAGGACTCATCTCAGGCGGCTTTCTGTAATGGGGCTGCCTGAGCGGGATAGAGATTCCAGGGCAGCAGTTCATCGATCCGGTTAATCGGGTGTTCGGCAATCCTTGCGAGGACCGTATTCAGATAGGCCTCGGGGTCAATGCCGTTGAGTTTCGCGCTGCCGATCAGGCAATACATGCTGGCTGCTCGCTCACCGCCGGCATCGGACCCGCCGAACAGATAGTTTCGGCGACCCAGAGCCACCGTCCTCAAGGCCCGCTCGGCCGCGTTGTTATCGACCTCGACCCGGCCATCCGTGGTGTAGTACATCAACGCAGACCATTGATTCAAGGCATAGCCAATCGCATCTGCGATCCCGGACTTCCGGGAGACCCGCTGGTTCTGTGTCTCCAGCCAGTCACGTAGTTCATGCAGCCGCGGGCGAGCCTCGGCTTGCCGGGCTGCTCTTCGTTCCACCGGCAATTGCCCGCGTATCTGGGCTTCGATGCCGTACAGCGTGGCAATTCGGGCAATGGCCTCGGCGGCGATCGGCGAACCATTCGCCCGATAGACATCGACGAATTTACGTCGGACGTGCGCCCAACAAGCCGCTTCCTGAATGTTCCCTGTTTCATAAAGAGCATTGAACCCGGCATAGGCATCGGCTTGCGGTACCCCGGAAGGATTTTAGGTGGTCGCGCGGATGATGCCCCTTCCGATCCTCGGGTAGGCAAACCAGACGGCGGGTGGATCATCGCTGCCGGCAGGGCGATCATCCGAACATAGGTCCAGAGCCTTGCCGTCTTGGTTCGACCTTTACCGGGCGAAAGGACCGGTAGCGGGGTGTCATCCGCATGAACCTTGGGGCCGCCCAACACATAGCGCCGGATCGTTTCGACCAGCGGCGAGAGCAATTCATGGCAATGCCCTACCCATTCAGTGAGCAGTGCGCGATCCAGGTCCAGACCGCTACGCGCATAAATGGCACTTTGCCGGTATAGCGGCAAATGATCACAGAACTTCCCGACCAGCATGTGTGCCAACAAGGCAGGACCGGCGATACCCCGCGGAATCGGCCGTGGCGGTGCATCCGCCTGCGCAATGTGGTCGCAGTGCGCGCAGGCCAGTTTCGGTCGGACATGGCGAACGACCTTGAAGCTGGCGGGCACATACTCGAGCATTTCCGAGACATCATCACCCAAGGGCTTGAACGGCCCACCGCAGTCCGGGCAGTCGGTCGCTGGCGGCATATGCGTCACCGTTTCACGCGGCAAGGTTTCCGGGAAGGGCTTGCGCTTCCTTGAGCGTTTCTCGATTTCCGCATCGTTGGCGGCAGGACTCGGCTTCACCGATTCGGCCAACTTGATGGCGAGCGGATCATAGGCCAGGGCTAGATCAAGTTGCCCCAGTTGGGCCTGTGGTTCCGCCTTCTGGCCGAAGTGCATGCGGCGATATTTGGCGACCAGAAGTTTGAGGTGCTCGTTCTCTTCGGTCAGTGCTTCACCTGCTGGCGCAGGGCATCCACTTCGCTGGAAGCGCGGCTGGCTGAAGGGATCACTGGCTTGGGCATGCCAGAAGTTTACGGGAAAGTGGACGCGGTGGAACAGCCCCCAACGCAGGTATTTACCCAGCCCGCTCGGGTTGCCAGGTGCGTGATGGCCGGCGCCAATCGATACCTTCCAACAGCATCGAGTCGGGCGCCGGAGAGATGCACGCTGCCCTCTGTGGCGTTCGGCCAAATGAAGCGGCCGCGCTCCAGTCGCTTGGCAAACAGACACAGTCCATCGCCGTCCCACCAGAGTAACTTGATCAGGTCGCCACGTCGGCCACGAAAGACAAAGACGTGGCCCCCAAGGGATCGGCCGACAGGTGCGCCTGCACAATGGATGCCAGGCCATCGAAGCCACGGCGCATATCGGTGATGCCTGCGACCAGCCAGATGCGGGTGCCAACCGGCAATCCGATCATTCGCGCGCAGCCAGGCAGTCGAGCACCAGATGCAAGGCCGAGGCCGTCACATCGCCACAGACACGAATCCTCGAATCGCCACGAAGGATCTCGATGTATCCCGGTTCCTTGCTTGCCACCTTTGCCGACTTTGCCTTGCTGGGCGGCGCCGATGTCACGACCGGAAGAAACTGGGGTGCTTCAGGTGCTTGGCAGCCGATGCTTTGCATACCGAACTTGCCCGCTCGGTATTGCCGCCGCCACTTTGAACACCATGTTGGCGTTGAGCCCATAGCGTAGCGCCAATTTCGCGACGGATATCTCCAGTTCGCTGGCTTCGACGGCCAGTCGGCGCTTGAATTCAGTCGGGTAATTGGGCCGACCGGCCCGACCCTCGCAACAACTTCACCTGTGTCCAAAATGGTCCCCGCTACTTTATTTGGCGGGCACCACTTTCTATCAATATGACGCTATTCGCCAGACGGCCTCGGAACGACGCTTACGTTGAAACCAGAAAAGGGATTTTCCCGCATGAACACCAATTTCGAGATTGCCAATCAGGGCTCTGCTGGACTGGCACTGCAGCAGAACCGCGTTCTGCGCAACACCTACATGCTGCTCGGTCTTTCCATGGTACCGACGGTCATTGGCGCACTGCTCGGCATCCAGATGCAATTCAGCTTCCTGGCGGGCAGCCCGTTCATTTCCTTCCTGCTCTTCATGGGCGTTGCCATGGGCTTCATGTGGGGCATCGAGAAGAACAAGGACAGCGGACTGGGCGTCGCCCTGCTCCTCGGCTTCACCTTCTTCATGGGCCTCATGCTGTCGCGCATCCTGCAAGTCGCCCTCGGCTTCTCCAACGGCGGCTCGATGATCGCCATGGCCGCCGGTGGCACGGGCGCTGTGTTCTTCACGATGTCGACCGTCGCTGCCGTCAGCAAGCGTGACTTCAGCAGCATGGGCAAGTTCCTGTTCGTCGGCATGATCATCGTGCTGCTCGCCGCCGTCGCCAACATCTTCTTCCAGATTCCGGCGCTGTCGCTAACCATTTCCGTCGCAGTTGTCGGCATCTTCTCGGCCTACATCCTGTACGACATCAGCCGCATTATCCAGGGTGGCGAAACCAACTACGTGAGCGCGACCCTGGCGGTTTACCTCGACGTTTACAACGTTTTCGTCGGCCTGCTGCAACTGATCATGGCCTTCACCGGCGAACGCGACTAAGCTTCGCTGGCGCGATAAAAAAGGCGGCCTCGGCCGCCTTTTTTACGTCCTCAATATTCGCCTCATCAAGGCCGTTCAAAAACGGCAATCGACTCAACGTGGGCGGTATGCGGGAACATGTTCACGGCACCGGCCGAGACGAAACGGTAACCCTTCTCCGAAACCAGTACCGCAGCATCGCGGGCCAGCGTACCGGGATTGCAGGACACGTAGACAATGCGGCGCGGCGCATCTTTTCCCAGCGCCCTGACCAGCTCAACCGCCCCTTCGCGTGGCGGGTCGATCAGCATTTTGTCAAACCGGCCCAGCGCCGCGAGGGATTGTTCGGAACATTCGAACAGGTTGGCAACGCCGAACTCGACGCGCTCCGCCAGCCCATTCGAGGCCGCACTTTCTCGCCCACGGGCCACCAGCCCGGCACTGCCTTCAACGCCGACCACGGCGGCCCCTGATCGGGCAATCGGCAAGGTGAAATTCCCTAGGCCGCAAAACATGTCAGCTATCCGCTCGCCTGGTTGTGGATCGAGCAGACGCAATGCACGGCGAACCAGAACGCGATTCACCGCATGGTTAACCTGGGTGAAATCACTGGGTTTGAAATCAAACTCAAGGTCGAACTCCGGCAGGGTATACGACAAACGAGGGCCGGGCAGCGGATGAAAACGCTGGATGGAATCCGGCCCCTTTGGCTGCAGATAAAAGACGATGGCGTGCCGGTCGGCAAACTCGCGCAACAAACGCGCGTCGGCGCCGGTCAGCGGCTCCAAAATGCGGAGCAACACTGCCGTGCAATGCTCGCCAACGGCCACCTCAACTTCGCGGATGCGATCAGCCACCGTCAGCGCGCCAAACAACTCGCGCATCGGCAGCAGCAAGGCCGACACATGGGGTGGCAAAATATCGCAGCGACGAATGTCGGCGATATAACTGCTTCGCCACTCATGGAAGCCAATCAGCACAACCCCGTTTTTTGAAACCTGACGAACTGCCAGGCGGGCACGGTGCCGATAGCCCCAGGGCTCGCCTTGAATCGGCGGCAGCATCGTTTCCGGACGAACCCGTCCGATATGCCAGAGGCTGTCTTCAAGCACACGCTGCTTGGCAGCGACCTGAGCGGATGGATCCATATGCTGCATGGCACAGCCACCGCAAACACCAAAATGCGGACAGCGCGCCACGACTCTGGCGTTCGAGGGTTTAATGACCCGAACCAGATTCGCCAACTCGAACTTCGACTTTTTCCGGAAACTGGCGTATTCGACAACCTCACCTGGCAAGGCGCCATCGACAAAGATGGCCTTGCCATCCTGACGGGTAATTCCTCGTGCCTCATGGTCCAGCGATGCGATGATCCCGATTGGCACGGTCAACTCCGAAAAAGCGCGAATTTTAACAATCGGTTAAACTAAGCGCCATGGCTCGCGAACTGATTACCTCCTGGGCAGACTACCAGATGGCGCTCGACCGCCTGCTGGCCATTGCCTGTCACAAGATCAGCATTTATGACGAAGACCTTGTCACGCTGAAACTTGAATTCGCCCCCAGGCTGCTTCATGTAAAACGCGTACTTGAGGCAGGGCCGCACAACTCCCTGCAAATCGCCGTTCGGAATGCCAAGTTGATTCGGCAAAAAAATCCACTGATCCTCAACCTGCTAAGCACCTTCGGCCACCGCGCAACTGCCCGTGAAACGCCCGAGCAGCTTGCCCACCTGCGCGACTGCATGATTCTGGTCGATGACAAACATGCCTTGATTCGCTTTGAGCGAGACATGCCCCGCAGCAAATTACTGATCGATGAAATTGACGAAACCCGCCCCTATCTGACCCGTTTCAAGGAAATTTGGTCAGAAGGAGGAGACAGCGTTACCGGCACCACGCTTGGGCTCTGACATTCAGGCAGTATTGCGCACTGCAGCATCTCTCGCCCACTCAAATAAATTATTGTTATAATTACAGACTGATTAGGTTTCTCCTGATCTCCGATCATTTCAGATTTTGTTGCCTCTTGTCGATAAGGAAATCCCATGAATAAGTCTATCCTCGTTGCTGCTCTGCTCGCCGTTGCCCTGTCCGCTTGTGGCAAGAAGCCGGAAGCCCCGGCTGCTGCCGCTCCGGCTCCGGCCCCGGTTGCCGCTCCGGCTGCTGAAGCTGCCAAGCCGGCTGAAGCCGCTGCCCCGGCTGCTGCCGCTCCGGCTGCTGCCCCGGTTGAAGCCGCCAAGGCTGCTGTTGAAGCCGCTGCCCCGGCCGCCGCTGCCGCTGCTGCTGATGCCGCCAAGGCTGCTGCTGACGCTGCTGCCAAGAAGTAATCTTCTTGCCGCAACGAAAACGGGGCTTCGGCCCCGTTTTTTATTGCCTGAAATTTTTAACCCAGGCTTCGCCAATCAAATCCGTGATCAGGACTCGCTACGCCGACCCAGTCCTCCGGGCAGCCCAGTGCCTTGATTGCGGCGCCAACAGCCAATTCAGATCGATTGTTGCGCTCGCTGAGATGAGCAGCCACCAGCGCCTGCAGCCTTGAACAATCAATTCGACCAAGTAGCGAGGCAGCCGCAGAGTTTTCCAGATGCCCGTAGCGACCGGCTATACGTCGCTTGAGTGACGCCGGATAAGCCGAACGCTCAAGCAGTTCAGCATCATGATTGAATTCAAGCACCAGCCCTGCGCAACCGGACAAAGTAGCGCAAACATGTGCGGTCGGCTCCCCAATATCCGTCAGAACGCCGAGGCGGATACCATCCCCGGAAAACACGAATTGCACGGGTTCGCGCGCATCGTGCGGCACAGGAAACGGCAGGACCTCCAACTCGCCAATCGACAGCGGTCGGTCGCCTTCGATAATGCGCACATCCAGAGCCGAATCGTCTTCGCGACAGCCAACCCATGTACCGTGCGTCATCCAGACGGGCAAGCCGAACTTGCAGGCAAGTCGAAACACGCCTGCAACATGGTCGCCATGCTCGTGGGTAACCAGAATACCAGCGAGATCAGATGGGGTTCGGCCCAAACGCTGCAAACGGGTCACGGTTTCCCGCAACCCGAAGCCGCAATCGAGCATCAGACATGTTGCCTCGTGCTCGACAAGCAGCGCATTTCCCGCGCTGCCGCTGCCGAGCGAGGCAAAACGAATCACTGCAACTGCTGGAGGAGCAGTGCGAGAATCCTCTTGGCCGTATCCGACTTATCGGTACCACCTTCGTTGGACAAAACCTTGACGATGCTTTGCTCACCTGCATCGCTCACATAAATCCGATACTGTTCCTTGGCACTGGCCGGTTGCTCTTTGCTCTTCCAGAACGCCAGCTTGGACAAGATACCGTCATCCTTCTTGCTACGGTTATCCAGTTCGGGATCGACATAGCGCACAAAATACAAGCCACGCGAGCGATCACGGTCTTCCACAGTGAAGCCGACACGATCCAGCGCCAGGCCGACACGGCGCCAGGCACGGTCAAATCGCTCCAGCACTTCCAGCGTGCCAGCACCGTCATCCGACTTGGCCAGCTTTGCACGCGGTTCAGCCTTGACCGAAGCAATCGAGGCTTCCGCACGCTTTTCTTCGGAACCGAGGCGAACCATGAGCCGGCGCAACATCTCTGCTTCCAGTTCCGGGTCGGGAGCGCGCGGCTGCCAGCGCGTGTCATCCTTCGCCGACGAGGTGTACACTTCCTCCATGGCGCGATGGCTGACGAAAACATCGGTTGTTCCCGGCGTTGTACCTGGCTCGAAACGAGTGCGGAACTTGTCCCGCTCACCCGTTGAATAAAGCGAATCGAGCAGACGTCCGAGGGTATTTCGCAGAATATCCTGACCAATCTTGGCCCGATTTTCGGCCCAGTCCGTTTCCATCACGCCAGCTTCGGGGCGCTCGACGGAAATGATGAATCCGGTTTCCTGCCAGAAATCCTTGACCGTATCCCACAGCTTGTCCGCAGGAGCGGCAACGACCAGCCAGCGCTGATTGCCGGAGCGCTCGACGCGCACCTTGTCGACCTCAGGCAGGACGACAGCGTTCTGCGCTTGGGCCTGCGGCGTACGATCTGCGCTATATGCAGAGAAGGTCGCGCTTCCCTTGCCAGCAACATCGGGCACAAGATAACGATCATCACGGGCAATCTGGGACAGATCCGGTGGCACCTCAAGCGTCGGCACCTTGCCGGCTGACTTGTATTCGATCTTGCGGGATTCGGGAAGAACGCTACACCCGGCCAGCGCAAGCGCGATCAGGGAAAGGGAGAGGCCAGAAAGCCGACGATTCATTTTTTCTTAACTCCGCTCAGGCAAGAATGCCAGCCTGGCGCATGGCGGCCAGAACACGAACCTGACCAGCTTCGGACAGTGTGGTCAGTGGCAGGCGAATGCCATTGGGCGACAGGCCCATCTTGTGCACAGCCCACTTGACCGGGATGGGATTGGCTTCACAGAACAGGTCGCGATGCAATCCGAGCAGCTTGAAATGGATTTCGCGCGCCCGGGTGATGTTGCCGCTCGCTGCCGCAACACACATCTCGTGCATCAGGCGCGGTGCGACGTTGGCCGTCACCGAGATGTCACCATGAAAACCAAGGCTGATGGTCGCCACGGCAGTCATATCGTCGCCGGTATAGAGCGCGAAATCCGTTGGTGCGCGCGCGATCAGATCGCAGGCGCGATCAATGTTGCCGGTCGCATCCTTGACACCAACAATGCCCGGCAATTCAGCCAGACGCAGGATGGTGTCGTTCGACATGTCGGCAACGGTACGACCCGGCACGTTATAGAGCAGGACTGGCAATTCGACCGCTTCGGCAATCGACTTGAAATGGCGATAGAGGCCTTCCTGAGTCGGCTTGTTGTAGTAGGGAACCACTGACAACGCCATATTGGCGCCCGCTTTTTTGGCGAACTCAGTCAGTTCGATGGCTTCAGCCGTCGAATTGGCACCCGTCCCGGCAATAACCGGAATGCGGCCAGCAATGTGATCAACCGCAACCTTGATCAGTTCACAATGTTCCTCGACGTTGACCGTCGGCGATTCTCCGGTCGTGCCAACCACCACGATGGCATCGGTTCCTTCGCTGACATGGAAGTCGAGCAGGTTGCGGAAAGCATTCAAATCGAGGCTGCCATCCTCATGCATGGGCGTAACGATGGCGACAATGGATCCAGTAATCATGGCTGTTTATGGAATAAGTAATCTATCGATTGTAACTTAAGGCCAATCGCCGGGGAAAGGCGCTTGGTAACAGTTTGTTATTTTTCCGACAACCAATGAAGCATGCCGCCTGCAACACGCATTTTCCCGTCAGGCAAGCGCAGTTCAGGGTGACGATCAGGGGCGGCAGACTGTAACTGCCGGGCGAACTCCTCAAGGCGCGACGCTACCGGAACCTGCCAGCCGAGGCAACGCAATCGATGGCGCAGCAGGTTCTTGAGGCGGTGAAGCGACAATTCGCGCAGAGGCCGCATGCGCGCCGCATCACCTTCACAGACCAGCCGCCAGTCCTGCTCAGCCAACTCGTCAAGCAGCCTGGCAGCCTCGGCAAAATGGCTTGCCGCCAGAGCCAGAGAGGCTTCCGCAGCCGGAAAACGCTGGCTTATTGCGGTCAACGCTTCGTGGCGAAGAAAATTTCGGGTCAGGGTGGTATCGGCGTTACTTTCGTCGGTTATCCACGTCAGCCCCTCGGCCGACGCATAGCCCTCAATTTCGGCACGCGACACATCAAGCATCGGTCGCATAAGTCGCAGCGAGCCAAAACGGCGTTCGACCGGCATGCCTGCTGCACCGGTCACGCCAGTGCCGCGCAGCAGGTTGAACAACACGGTTTCTGCCTGATCGCCGCGGTGCTGTGCAAGCAAAAGGCAGTCGCCGACACATTCGGCATAAGCTGCATAACGCGCTGCCCGGGCGCTTGCCTCCAGGCCATACCCTGACGAAGCGTCGAGAGTCACATGGCGAATGGTCAGCGGAACGGCAAGCTTCTGGCAATAATCAGAACAGAACTCGGCCCAGGCGTCGGCATTGGGCGAAAGACCATGATGGACATGGATGGCCGATATCCTGCCGAGACCAAGACGGCTCAACACATGGAGCAGGACAACGGAATCACAACCTCCGGAGAGCCCCACCCAAAGGTGGGAGTCCGGCTGAAGACGGGTGGCGAGAAACGCGCGGACCCGCTCCCTGAGATCAGCTGACAGGCTGTTCCTTGTAGCGTCCATAGCTCATCAGCCGCTCGTAGCGCGTTGCCAGAAGCTCTGCTGTGGACAGGCCGGAAAGCTGCTTCAGCGAATCCTGAAGGGCCTTCTTGAGATTTTGCGCCATCGCTGCGTGGTCGCGGTGCGCGCCGCCCAGTGGCTCGTTGATGATCTTGTCGATCAAGCCGAGGGTTTTCAAGCGCTGTGCCGTGATACCCATGGTTTCTGCAGCCTCCGGGGCCCTTTCAGCGCTTTTCCAGAGAATTGACGCGCATCCTTCAGGAGAAATCACGGAGTAGGTCGAGTATTGCAGCATCTGTACCGTGTCGCCAACAGCAATGGCCAGCGCACCGCCAGACCCACCTTCGCCGATGATGGTGACAATGACCGGCACTTTCAGTTCGGCCATCACATACAGGTTGCGCCCGATAGCCTCGGACTGGCCGCGCTCTTCAGCATCGATACCGGGATACGCACCCGGCGTGTCAACAAAGGTAAAGACCGGGATACCGAATTTTTCGGCCAGTTTCATCAGGCGCAAGGCCTTGCGATAACCTTCCGGACGCGGCATGCCGAAGTTGCGATAGATTTTTTCCTTGGTGTCGCGCCCCTTCTGGTGGCCGATCACCATGACGGATTGGCCGTTGAAGCGAGCCAGACCACCAACGATGGCGTGGTCATCGGCAAAGGCGCGGTCGCCATGCAATTCTTCAAAATCCGTGAAGATCAGCGACAGGTAATCCAGCGTGTAGGGGCGCTGCGGATGGCGCGCGACTTGCGAAATTTGCCACGGGCTCAGTTTGCCGTAGATATCCTTGGTCAGCTGACCGCTCTTCTTCTCCAGCCGGTCGATCTCTTCCGAGATATCAACAGCGGAATCATCCTGCACGAAGCGCAGTTCTTCGATCTTGGCTTCAAGGTCGGCGATGGATTGTTCGAAGTCGAGGAAACTAGTTTTCATGGACTGCTCGTTTGCTATATTGGCGCGCATTTTACCTCAAAGGCAGGAAGGCGACCGTTTCAGTACTCGACGGGTACCGGATCAAGGCTCCGCCAGAGATACCACGTCGCGACGGAACGCCAGGGACGCCAGCGTTCTCCGAACTCGGCAAGCACTCGCCGGGACTGCTTTTCACCGACAAAATAGCGCGCGCTGACTGCACGCTGCAAGCCGATATCATCAAGCGGAAAAACATCGGGGCGCAACTGGTGAAAAATCAGAAACATCTCCGCCGTCCACCGGCCGATACCGCGCACTGCGGTCAGTTCGGCAATGATCTCATCGTCGCCCAAGCGGCTCCAGGCCGCCGGATCCAGTCGCCCGTCAGCAAAATGACTAGCCAGATCACCGAGATACTCGGTTTTTCGCCGCGACAGGCCACAGCCTTCCAGCCCGCTCGGGCCAACCTCGAGCACGCGTTGCGGCGTCACTTCGCCGATCTGCACGGCGAATCGCCGCCAAACTGCATCAGCGGCCTTGACCGAAATCTGCTGGCCGACTATCGACCGCGCCAGTGTGCCGAAGGCGTCGCCGCGTGAAACGAGCGAAACACCGGCATAGCGCTGAACCAGTTCCGCCATCGCCGGATCACCGGAGGAAAGCTCGTCGGCAGCCTGCAACCAATAGTCGGGAATCATCGGTAAATTATACGAGGATGCTGCGGTCGACCGGGAAAACAAGCCAATTTTCAATAAGCTGCGCACGCCGCCTGAGCAAGTTTGCTAACATGGCAAAAAACAAACCCGAGAAAAAGAATGGCTAGCACGGAACCAATTTTCGTTTATCCGCTTCTAGGTGCCGATGACTCGTGGTCTGGCTTCTCCATCGAATTTGCTCCTGGCGCCAAAATTGATCGCGAAACGCTGGCACGCCAGCTTTCATCGCCCCTTCTTGAAATATTTGATCATCGGCAACCTTGGCTATTGCCGGCGTTGAGCGGCGGATATGACCACGGCACGCTGACCAACCGTTCCGTCACCATTTTCCCGAGCACCCCTGAACCAGACGATGCGGACGCCATGAGCGAGCTGGAGGCCAACCTGCGCCTGGCGCGACGCAAAGTGGGGTTGAACACATCACCGAACACCAAGTTGCCGGGAGCAGGCAGTTGGGACCACCTGCTGATCGGCAGCAGCCACGCTCGCAGTCTGCCGCCCTTCACCCTCGTTGGTCTGGCCAGCCGCACGTCGCTGGTCGCCACCGAGGTGCACACGCACAACGACCGAGCGTGGGTATTGAACAACGCCTGCGTCCTGTCGACCGGCGAATTTCTGCAGACCCGCGCGACGCAGAATGCGAAAGCCGATATCACCCGGCTGAAGTTGCTGAAATTGCTCACCCTGATCGTGGATGATGCCGACACCGGCTCGCTGGATGCCGTTTTCCGCGAAGAGCCGAAGCTCTCGTACAGTCTGCTTCGCCTCGTCAACTCAGCGGCGCTCTCCCCGGGACACCCGATCACCAGTTTTAACCAGGCCATTACCCTGCTTGGCCGTCGCCAGTTGCAACGCTGGCTGCAACTATTGGTCTATTCCGACCCCAACAACGGCCAGCACCCCAACCCGCTCCTGCAGAAAGCGGCCGCACGGGGGCGCTTGATCGAGTTGCTCGCCAAGCAAGTAACACCTCCGTTACCAGCAGAGGAGGTGGCGGATACCGCCTTCATGATCGGCACCTTCTCGCTGCTCGACGTCCTGCTCGGCATGAGCATGCCGGAAATCCTGCGCCAACTGCCGCTACCGGAGTTCGCCCAGCAGGCGCTGAGCGACCATGCAGGCGGCTTGGGCGAACTGCTGGCGGTTATCAACGCCGTCGACAAGCACGACCTGAAACTGGCATCCAGCCGACTCGCCGCACTCGGCATCGACGGCGACGACTTCTTCAACGCACAACTGGAGGCCTACGGCTGGGCCTCGAAAATCCACATCGCGGCCTGATCAGCCGAAACGGCCGCTCAGGAAGGGGTTGTATTTTCGTTCTTCGCCCAGCGTCGACATCGGCCCGTGGCCCGGTACGAAATCGACATCGTCCCCCAGCGGGAACAGTCGCTCCTTGATTGAGCGGATCAGTGTCTCGTGATCGCCGCGCGGAAAATCGGTCCGCCCGATTGACCCCTGGAACAGGACGTCGCCAACCTGGGCCAGACGACTCGGTGCGTGAAAGAAAACAACGTGTCCGGGCGTGTGTCCCGGACAGTGCAGCACATCGAGTTCGACCTCACCAAAGCTCACCTTGTCACCATCCTTGAGCCAGCGCGTCGGCTCGAAGGTGCGCACACAGGGGAAGCCGAACATCTTGCTCTGCTGGGGCATGCCCTCGATCCAGAAACGATCGTCCTCGTGCGGCCCTTCGATGATATTGACGCCGCTTTTCTCGGCCAGCAAGGCGACACCGCCAGCATGATCGATATGGCCGTGGGTCACCAGTATCTTGGCCAGGGTCAGCTTTTCGTCGGCGAGCAGGCGCTGGATGCGCTCGACATCGCCACCGGGATCGATGACGACAGCCTGACGGGTGTTCTCGCACCAGAAAACGGTGCAATTTTGCTCGAATGGCGTAACAGGAACGATGGCGTAGCGCATGACTGAATTTGAGGAATTTGACCGGCCCGGATTATCGCATGCCAACGCGCTTGCCCGGCGCAGCCCGCCCCCTTAAACTCACTGCGAACAGCCCTACTCTCCACTCGAAAGCCTGACGCCATGCTCGACCACCCGCTACCGGATATTGATGCCTGGGCTCTTTTCTTCAGCAACAACGGGCTGCCTGTCCTGCGCGTCACCAAGCGGCGAATCGAGGAAATGCGGACCAATCTCGACCGCGTCGACGCCCGCGAACTGGCCCGCGTGATCCTGCAAGACCCGATCATGACAGTGCGCGTTCTGGCCTTCACCCAGCCCATGCGCGGACGCTCGCTGCAGCGGGACATCACGACCATTGCGAGCTCGGTCGTCATGGCCGGCATCGAACCCTTCTTCAATCACTTCAGCGAGCTTTTCACGATCGAGGACCAACTCAAGGGCGCCGGTTCGCATGCCCTGCTGGGTGTCCTGCAAATCGTGCGTCGTTCGCAGCGGGCGGCTGACTACGCGCAGGACTGGGCTGTCTGGCGCCATGACGTGAATATGGAAGAGGTACGCATCGCTGCGCTGCTGCACGACCTGGCCGAAATCCTTGTCTGGTGTTCGGCACCAAACCTTGGCTTGGCCATTCACGATCAGCAGAAGGCCAATCCGACCATGCGCAGCGCCGACGCGCAGAAGCAAACGCTGGGCTTCACTTTCCAGGAGATACAGCAGGAACTCTGCCGCGTCTGGAATCTGCCCGAACTGCTGCGCACGCTGATCGACGAGGAAAACGCGGGAACGCCACGCGTGCAAAATGTAACGCTCGCCGTTCGCCTGGCACGGCACTCTTCCTACAGCTGGGAAGACCCGGCGCTGCCTGACGATTACAAGGACATCGGCGAGCTGCTCAATGTCACGCCGGAAACCGTTCGCCAGCGCCTCGGGCTGTTGCCGATGCCGGCCCGCGAGGCGGATGGCGAGGCGGCGCTAGCCTAGCGGCGAAGCCCGAACGGGTGACGCGGCGAGCCGATGCGGAAGACAGTCGGCTGACGCCGCTTAGCCGCAATAACGCAGGTTTGCCCAGTCGAGCAACAGCTCGGGCATTTGGTAGGCGGCGAAGATCAGTGCCAGCAGCAACATGAGCAACGCCACGCCGACGCCGCCGAGAAACCAGCGCCAGTTGGCTTTCACGTTGCCGGCCCCAATCGCGCCAGCGGTTTTTCATTGACCGGCCATGAGCAGATGGCGGCGATGATCGACAGGCCGATGGAGATGGACCAGGCCAGCGAGTACGAGCCGGTTTCGTCGAAGATTCGCCCGCCCAGCCAGGCGCCGAGGAAGCTGCCGAGCTGGTGGCCGAGAAAGACGACGCCGGTCAGCATCGACATGTAGCGCAAGCCGAAAATCTGGGCGATCAGGCCGTTGGTCAGCGGCACGGTAGCGAGCCACAAAATGCCGATGACGGCGGCGAAAATCCAGGCTGCTGCGGTCGACAGCGGAACCAGCATGAAAATGAAAATAGCCACTGCACGCAGGCCGTAGATCCAGACCAGCAGATTTTTCTTGCTCGAGCGTCCCCCCGCCCAGCCAAAATAGAACGAGCCGAAAATATTGAACAAGCCGATCAGCGCCACCGCTGTCATGCCGACATTGGCCGACATGCCGGCATCGACCAGGTAAGACGGCAGGTGCAGCATGATGAAGGCGGTCTGGAAGCCACAAACGAAATAGCCCCAGAACAGGTAATGGAAGCTGCGCTCACCGCCCGCTTCACGCAGCGCTTCGACGACCGACTGCCCGGCCCCGGCCGACGGCTTGTGACCATCTGCCATGGCATAGGCCAGCGGCGCGATCAGGCCGACGCCGCAGGCGAGCAGGACAAGCGCGCTCTGCCAGCCGTAGGTGGAGATCATCATCTGGCCGATGGGGAGCACGGCAAACTGCCCGAACGAACCGCCGGCGCTGGCAATACCGAGCGCGAGACTGCGCTTTTCCGGCGTCGTATGGCGGCCGATGACGCCCATGATGACCGGGAAGGTCGTGCCCGACAGGCCAATGCCGATGAGTAGGCCAGCCGACAAGTCGAGGGTCAGCGGCGTTGGTGAGACTGACATGAGCACCAGGCCGAGCACGTAGAAGGTCGCCGCGACAAGCAGGGTTCGTCCGGCGCCATAGCGATCAGCCAGCGCACCGGCAAAGGGCGAACCCAAGCCCCAAATCAGATTTTGCAAGGCGAAGGCGAACGAGAAAGTTTCACGCGACCAGCCGTTGTCCAGCGTCATCGGCTGCAAGAACAAACCTGCCGTGTGGCGAACACCCATCGACAGCGTCAGGATGATGCAGCCGACAATCAGGATGACAAGCGGCGTACGCCAGGTGGTGTTCGTTGTGGTCACGATGCCCCCCGATAACACCGTTGGAGCGGCAGACTCATGCCGGGTTCCCGGCGCGTGCTTCGAGGCCTTCCCAGCGTTCGAGCATGGTCATCAACTCATCATCGATGGCGGCCAGTCGGTCCGAGGCCTTTTGCGCTGCCGCCGGATCGGTCTGGTAGAGGGAAGAGTCAGCAAGACGCTTGCCCAGTTCGGCCTGCTCGGCTTCCAGGCCGGCGATCTTGCCGGGTAGCTCCTCGAGTTCGCGCTGCTCTTTCCAAGACAGTTTTTCGCCCTTCGGCTTGGCCGGCTCGCTGGCCTTGACGGGCTCCGGGGCCGTTGCAGCCGGCCTCGGCTCTGCTTTGACCTTCGGTGCATCCTTGGCCACGCTGGCCTTGTAGGTCGCCCAGTCGGTATAGCCGCCGGCATATTCCTGCCAGGTACCGTCGCCTTCGGCGGCGATGGTCTGGGTCACCACGTTGTCGATGAATGTCCGGTCGTGGCTGACCAGGAAAAGCGTGCCTTCGTAGGTCTGCAGCAACTCTTCGAGCAACTCCAGCGTTTCGATATCGAGGTCGTTGGTCGGCTCGTCAAGAACCAGCACATTGGCCGGCTTGGCGAACAGGCGAGCCAGCAGCAGGCGGTTGCGCTCGCCACCGGACAAGGAACTGACCGGCGAGCGGGCACGCTCGGGCGCGAACAGAAAGTCTTCGAGGTAGCCGATGACGTGCTTGCGCGCACCGCGGATATCAACCCAGTCCGAGCCCGGCGAAATGATGTCGGACAGCATCGAATTGGGATCGAGCTGGGTGCGGAACTGGTCGAAATAGGCGATATCCATTTTCGTGCCCTGACGCACGATGCCGGAATCCGGCTTGATTTCATCGAGGATCAGGCGAAGCAGTGTCGTCTTGCCGGCACCGTTGGGGCCGATCAGGCCGATCTTGTCGCCGCGCTGAATGCGGGTTGAGAAATCGCGCACAATTTGCCGTTGACCGTAGGATTTATAGACGTGCTCGAGTTCGGCCACCAGTTTGCCGCTCTTGTCGCCCGAATCGAGTTGTAGATTGACCTTGCCCATGCGCTCGCGGCGCGCCTGACGTTCGGCCCGGAGTTGATCGAGGCGCTGGACGCGGAATACGGCGCGCGTCCGCCGCGCCTCGACGCCCTTGCGAATCCAGATTTCTTCTTCCTTGAGCAGCTTGTCAGCCCGCGCATTGGCCAGGCCTTCTTCGTGCAGCATGGCCTCCTTGCGCAACTGGTAATCCTTGAAACTGCCGGGAAAACTGACCAGCTTGCCGCGATCGAGCTCGACGATGCGGGTACAGACACGGTCGAGGAAAGAACGGTCGTGGGTAATGAAAAACAGCGTGACGCCAGATTCGATCAGCATATTTTCCAGCCATTCGATGGCGGCAATATCGAGGTGGTTGGTCGGCTCATCAAGCAGCAGGACTTCCGGAGCGACGGCCAGCGCCTGAGCCAGCGCCAGACGCTTTTTCTGGCCGCCAGACAGGCTGCCGACCTTGGCATCCGCATCCAGGCTGAAACGCTCGATGACCCGCTCGGCCTGCGCCTCGAAAGCCCAGGCGCCGCGCGATTCCAGCTCGTGCTGGAGCTCGGACATGCGTTCGAGCAGGACGTCGTGGTCCGCGTCGATTTCGCCCAGCTTGTGCGATACATCATGGTATTCCGCCAAGATCGCGGCGTTTTCACCCATGCCGGAAATGACCGCCTCGAAGACCGTCGCCTCCATGTCGAAAGGCGGCTCCTGCGGCACATAACCGACACGAATACCGGGCTGCACCCAGACCTCGCCGTCGTCCAGACGCCCTCGCCCGGAGCCCGCCGACATCGCCGCGAGCATGGATGACTTGCCGGTGCCGTTGCGGCCGATCAGCGCAACCCTTTCGCCCGGGTCGAGCAGGAAATCGGCGTGATCGAGAAGCGGCACGTGGCCGTAGGCAAGGCAGGCAGAGGAGAGTTTTAGGTAGGGCATGGCACACTTTGATGCAGCGCCGAGCCGGCGCCACGTTGGGAGAACCGGCATTTTAGCCGCTCGCCCGGCACTCGGCCGCATCTATCGCAAGGCTGGCCACATCGGTACAATTCGCCCTCCTGTGCGTCTCCATAGTTAAATGGATATAACGGCTCCCTCCTAAGGGGGACATAACACCATTAACAACAACACAACATACTGATATATAAAATAAAAAACTACCCAGCATTACTGGTTTTTACCCAAAATTTCCCCACCATTGGAGAAAATTTGGAGAAAAAGCCAGGCCACATGCCAAGGTGCAAAACGGCTAAAATCCCCACCCTCGCGTCCCCGTCGATTAATGGATAAATCGGTCGCCTCCTAAGTGACAGCTACAGGTTCGATTCCTGTCGGGGACACCACAAACCACGAAGACCGCACTGTCATGACCAAAGACGAAATCCTTGCCGATATGCGCGGCCTGTTCGGTCGGAAAACGATGCTGAGCCCCGCCGACATCGCCGAGGTCATCTCGCAATCCGAGGGAGCGCAGGCAGCCGCAAGGTGTCGTGGGCGCTTCGACATCCCGCTGAGAAAACGGGGGCGCAAACTCTACGTCTCGCTTCACGATCTGGTTGATTGGCTTTACACCCAAGACGAAGGCTCGGAACCGAAACCGACGGCAGAGGCACCAACCAAGACCGGGCACACCACCCAAGGAAACCTGACTGCCGGCAAGCCGCGCAGAGCAAGTCTTGCATCCGCTCTGGTGTTTGCGCAGCGGGCCCACCAGTTTGATACCGAGGTGCTCGTCGCACTGGAAGCAGTGCTCCTTGAGGCGGAAGCCAAGAAGGCCGACCGGAGAACCAAAAGGAAGCCTTGATTTTGTCACCAAGATGGGGACAAACATCTAGGACTGGACTTTTCCAAGCTCTGCCACAAGGTTGATTCCCTCGCCATCAAGAAAAGGAGCGGCCACACGCGCCAGCCCGACACTAAATAAGCGAGGATGCCACCGCCTTTGATTGAACCGTCATAAACGGGCTACTATCCGGGGAAAAGATCAACAACGGCAGGGACATGAATAAGAACGAAGCATTTTCGCGGGTGGTGATTGATGCCATGCTTGCTGCGCAAGGATGGCAAACTACCGATCCGAACGCAGTTCGTTTCGAAGTGGTGATGCCCGACAGCACTCGCGCGGATTATGTGCTGTGTGACCGCCATGGCCGCTCCCTGGCCGTCATCGAGGCCAAGCGTTATTCGTTCAATCCCGCCGATGCTGCCGAACAGGCCAAGGGCTACGCCAAGCAGATGGGCGTGCCTTATATCTTTCTGACCAATGGGAAGGAAGTCCTGTTCTGGGAATGGGAACGCGAGGCCTTTCCTCATGCCGTCAAAACCTTCTTCAAACAGGACGATCTTGAACGCCGCTTTGCCACACGCCAACTGCGGCGTGACCCGCTATCCGTTCCCATTGACTTGAAGATTGCCGGGCGCGACTACCAGCAGGAATGTATCCAGACCACCTGCAAGGAAATCAAGCAGGGGCGGCGCAAACTGTTACTGGAAATGGCGACCGGCACGGGCAAAACCCGCACCGCTGCCGCCCTCATCAAGCGGCTGTTTGAGGCCAATGCCATTACCCGCGTGCTGTTCCTCGTGGATCGCATTCCGCTGGCCAAGCAGACCGAAGATGCCTTTGCCGAGCATCTGCCCGATTACCCCGCCTATGTTTTGCGCGCCGGTCGCCGCTTTCAGGATGAAAAGCGGATCACCATCACCACGCTGCAAAGCATGATCAACATTTACAGCGAATACTCGTCCGGCTACTTTGACCTGATCATTTCCGACGAATGCCACCGCAGCATTTACGGCCAGTGGAGTGGCGTGCTGAAATACTTTGACGGCATCCAGATCGGCCTGACCGCCACGCCCTGCGTTGCCAATCTGGAAGGGATCAACGCAGATGACGAGGACAAGCTGTTCGTTCGCGACACCCTGCGCTTCTTCGAGGTTGATGCGCCCACCTTCTCCTACAAGTTGAAGGATGCCATCCGCGATGGCGTGCTGGCTCCGTATCAAATCTATCAGGCCAAGACGGTAAAGACTGCCGCCGAAGGTGGTTTTGAGGTCAAGCGGAGCGAACTGGACTGGTCGGCCATGGATGCCGACACCCGTGCCGAGTTCGAACTGCTGTTTGCCGACGCTGACCCTATCGTGATCGACCCGTCAGCGCTGGAACGCCGTTTCACGATCCCTGAACGTAATCGGGCCATCGTCCGTGAGTTCCGGCAGGTGCTGGAAAAAGGCTTTACCGACCACAAGGGCATCGTGCGCATGCCGCTGATCGGCAAAACCATCGTGTTCGCCGTCAATAAGAAGCACGCGGAAACGCTGGCGCAACTCTTCGACAACGAGTTTGCCGACAAGAAACCCTCCGCCGAAGTGAAGTTTGCCGATTACGTCGTTTCCGGCGCCGGGCCTGACGACACCATGGATGCCATGGCAAAAATCCGCCGTTTCAAGAAAGAACCGTTCCCGCAAATCCTCGTTTCCGTGAATATGCTCGACACAGGGTTTGACTGCCCCGAGGTGTGCAATCTGATATTCGCCCGCTTCACCCGTTCCGCCATCCTCTATCAGCAGATGCGGGGCCGGGGCACGCGCAAGACCAACAAGAAACCGATCTTCACCATGTTCGATTTTGTCGGCGTGTGCGACTACCACGGCGATGAGGATGCCATCGGTGACGGCGGCATTC
This sequence comes from Betaproteobacteria bacterium, assembly GCA_016705475.1. Taxonomy (GTDB): domain Bacteria; phylum Pseudomonadota; class Gammaproteobacteria; order Burkholderiales; family Rhodocyclaceae; genus Azonexus. Next base: position 143,882 of record JADIYD010000012.1, read on the forward strand.
TGGTTGCCAAGGAGCCATCGAAGAAAAAATACGAACCCAAGCGGCTGCTGTCGCTGGATATTGACGATCACATTGACCCAACCACACGCGAATGGATCACGGTCGATGAAGACGGCAACATGCTGTTCCCCGAAGCCTCTGAGCAGAAAGCCGCTGAACTTGGCACCAAGTTCGAGGCATGGCTGCTGACGCAGACTGGACTCGACGCGGAGCAGGAACGCTGGTTGCGGATACTTGGCAGCCAGATTCGAGCCAATGCTGACACCCTTGATGAAGTGATCCCCGAACACTTTGCCTATTTCCACACCTTCTCGCAGATGGGCGGTTTGCGCGAGGCCCAGCGGGTTTTTGGCGATGCTGCCGCCCTGCAAGCCCGACTCGACACCCTCAACGTCGCCTTATTCAACGAAAATAGCGACGGCGGGCAGGCAGAAAGCCAGCGCCCGGCAGCCCACTAACAACAAGAAAGCAAGCCAATGCCCTTAACGCCCGACATGCGGCGGTCGATTGACCAGATTCGTGATTACCTCTTTGGCGGCGGCTACCCTGACCCCGTCAGTAACGCCGAGCAGCTTTCCTTCCTGTTCTTCTTCTACCTTGTCGAAGGCATTGATGCTGAAAACAAGATGAAGGCCAAGGTTCTGAAAACACCTTACGAGAGCCTGTTTGCAGGTGACTGGCAGATCAAGAATCCGCTGAACGCAGAGAATGGCCAGACTACCATCCCGCGTGACCGCTTCCGCTGGTCTGTCTGGGCCAAAGGGCTATCCGGGGAAGCACTGGTTCGCTTCCTGCGCGACGAGGTGTTTGCCTTCTTTGCCGAGATGGGCGAGAACGCCGCACATAACTTCATGGACGGCGCGCGACTCGCCATCATCGACCCGACGGTGCTCACTCAGGTGGTCAATCTGGTGGATGGCCTGCGGCTGGATGCCGCAGATTCCGATACCAAGGGTGATCTGTTCGAACACGTCCTGCGGCAGATTCGGCAGGCTGGCGAGTTGGGCCAGTTCCGCACGCCCCGGCATGTGATTCGCACCATTGTCGAAATCATCGACCCCAAGGTGGGCGAAACTATCTATGACCCGGCCGCAGGCACAGCGGGCTTCCTGGTCGCAGCCTACAACCATATCCGTCTCGCTAACTCGTCATCGAGCGCCATTCAGGAAGTGGAACTGGACGGCAAGACGCACAAGCGAGGCTTGGGCGACCGACTATCAGCAGCCCAGACATCGGCACTGCAATCGGCCACCTTCTACGGCAACGACGTTGATCCGAAGATGGTTCGGCTGGCCACCATGAATCTGACCCTGCGCGGGCTGGCCAATGTCCGCGTGCTGCTGCGCAATGTGCTGACTAGCAACCTCGACAACGAGAAGAAGGAACAACTTGGCCTGCCGCAAGAGGGTTACCACGTTGTGCTGGCCAATCCGCCGTTTGCCGGGCGGGTGGATAAGGATCGGGTAGTCGAGGAAGTAAAGGTTGGCACCAGCACGGCCACAGAACTACTGTTCCTCAAATACATGATGGACAACCTGCGCCCCGGTGGCCGCTGCGGCGTGATTGTGCCGGAGGGCGTTCTGTTCGGTTCAACCGGAGCCCACAAGGAACTGCGGCGGCAACTGATCGAGAACAACCGCGTAGAGGCGGTGCTGTCGCTGCCCAGTGGTGTGTTCCAGCCCTATTCGGGCGTGAAGACTTCGGTGCTTTTCTTCCGCAAAGGTGGCACGACCGAGAATGTCCTGTTCCTGCACGCCGATAACGACGGCTACAAGCTGGATGCCAACCACGACAACCCGATTGAAACCGATGACCTGCCAGGCCTTGCTGCGGCCTACCGCGAAAAAGAGGCAAATCTAGCTACCTGGCAGGTTCGCGATCCCGATGCTGAATGGACGGCGCAATGGTGGTTTGCCGATGCGGCAACCGTCAGAACCAACGATTTCAATCTGTCAGCCGGGCGCTACCGGCCGATGAGCCAGTCGGCGGTGGAGCACCGTGACCCACGGGTTTTGTTGGATGAACTGGCGGCGATTGAGGCGGAAATCGTTGAGGAAGTGGAAGCGTTGAAGGCGGCGCTGGCGGAGCAAGCTTAATGAAGCAAGGTTGGATAACCAAAACTCTCGGAGAGACTTGCGAAATCTACCAGCCCAAAACGATTACGGGAAAGGACTTGATTGAGAACGGTCCATATCCTGTCTTCGGTGCCAACGGGATCATTGGTCGCTACGACAAATACAACCATGAAGAGCCTCAACTGCTGATCACTTGTCGAGGCGCGACATGCGGCACCGTCAATGTTTCTGAGCCGTATTCGTGGATCACCGGAAATGCTATGGTTGTTCGACCCAAAGATGGTTCGATTGACTTGAAGTTTCTCGAATATGTTTTTCGCGGTGGGATGGAAATACACAAGGCAATCACGGGGGCTGCACAACCTCAGATTACGCGCGCGAATCTGTCGCCCCTGACTATCTCATATCCGACATCACTCCCCGAGCAACGCCGCATCGTTGATCTGCTTTCCCGTGCCGAGGGCATCGTTCGCCTGCGGCGGGAGGCCGAGAAGAAAGCCGCTGAACTCATCCCGGCGCTGTTTTTGGATATGTTTGGTGACCCGGGGAGGAATCCGAAGGGGTGGCCTTCGAAACCACTGGATGCGGTTTTGGCAGAAACCAAGTTGGGATTGGTGCGAGGCGCAAAAGAGACTGCTGACGATAAACCTTTTCCATACTTGCGAATGGATGCCGTAGGTGGAGGATATGTTCGCACCACTGGATTGAAACGCGTAGATGCCACGAGCACTGAAATAGCCGATTATTCACTGCGGTATGGCGACTTTCTTTTCAATACGCGAAACTCAAAGGAACTTGTCGGTAAAACAGGTATGTTTATTGGAGCAAGTGAGCCTGTTGTTCTTTTCAACAACAACTTAATGCGCATGAGGTTTGATCAGCAGATACTCGTGCCAGAGTATGTCAATGCGCTCTTTCAAACCAAGCACATGCAAAATCAACTGGATTCAATCAAACGCGGAACCACCTCCGTTTTTGCGATTTACTACAAAGACCTTCGACACCTTCAACTAACCACTCCGTCACTTGATATGCAAGCCGATTTTGCACGCCACGTTTCGCTAGTCCAGTCTATTCAAGGCCAGAATGCTATGGCGACATTAAAAGCAAAAGCCACATTTGATGCTTTGCTGGCACAGGCTTTTACTGCATAAGCCGCCGTGACCAGCAATATTTTCCCTGTATTTTCCATTTCCAACGATCAGATCGTTGGCGACGAACAACTGGGCAGCAAAGAAAAGTTCTGGTTCAGGCAAAGCGGAAGCCTTTGGCTGTTCAAGGAAGTCCGCGTAATCGAAAAGTCTGGTGTGATTGTGCCAACTGGCGAAGATTGGGCAGAAAAGGTGGCGGCAGAAATCGCCCACTTGATGAACATCCCGGCGGCAACTGTTGAACTGGCAGAGTTTGAAGGGCGTTGGGGTTGTGCCTCCCTCAACTTCACTTCGCCGGCACAGCAGTTGATGCACGGGAATGAGGTTATGGCGGGTTATCTGAAAGGCTATGACCCTGAAATGCGTTTTCAGCAGTCCAGCCATACCGTCGAAAACATCATCAAGGCAATCAGGGCCATGTTTCCCAAGGCCAATGAACATCGCACCGTGCTGCGGCAGTTGGCCAGTTATCTGGTGCTGGACGCGCTGATTGGCAATACGGATCGCCATCACGAAAACTGGGGCTTGCTTTGGCAGGTGCTGGTAAATATCGACGAAGTTAGCGAAGCCGCCCGCCTTGAAAAGCAATACGACATCGCACCCAGTTTTGACCATGCCTCATCGCTTGGCAGGGAACTGCTTGACGAAAAACGGGCCGATATTCTGCGACGTGGTGCGGTTGAGGTTTATGTTCGGAAGGGCAAAGGCGGCATTTTCTTCCCAGACGGAAAGCGGGGGGCAAATCCCCTTGAACTGGTAGAATCGACGGCTAATGATCACCCGGATTATTTTCAGCCAACTTTGGCTGCATTGCGCGGCGTTCCGCTTGCAAAACTAACCGATATTTTGGACCGTGTGCCGCATGACAGGATCAGCAATGATGCCTGTGCCTTTGCCAAGGAAATGCTGCGGGTGGCTTACGAAAGTTTGAGGAGGATTGGTTCATGAGAACCTTGTTTTTGGCTTGGCAGGCACCCACTGATAGAGCGTGGTTTCCTGTTGGTCGCCTAGATGCGGACACCGAGCACTCCCTATACCGATTTTGCTATACGCAGGGCGTCATTGGCGCCAAGAAAGTTGGCTTTCACCCCATCGCATCGTTTCCAACACTTGGGGAGTCCTATCAGTCCTCCGAGTTGTTCCCGATGTTCAAAAATCGGGTTTTGGGCAGTCAGCGCCGCGATTTTGCCAACTACTTGGCTTCTTTGGGTCTGGAAACGCCTGACCCCATCGAGATTTTGGCTGTCTCCGGCGGCGAACGGCAAACAGATAGTTTTGAGGTGTTCCCCAAAATCGAGAAGGAAGCAGATGGCTCCTTCCGTTGCCGATTCTTTCTGCATGGCCTGCGGCATATGAGTGAAGCAGCACAGGCAAGGGCGCAGCATCTCGTTCCGGGCGAACTGCTTGGCGTCTCCTTGGAGTTGAACAACCCAAAATATGGTTTGGCGATTCAACTCACCAGCCACCAAGATTACGAGTTCATCGGCTGGACGCCCCGGTATATCGTCCCTGATATTCTGAAATCCATCACCAAAGCCCACGACATTAGCGCCACGATCATCAAGGTAAATACCGATGGCGTGCCGCTAAATCGTCGCGTGCTGGTTGAGATGAAGGGTGTTTTGCCAGCGGATTACGAACCGATGGCCGACGACATTTTTCTGCCTTTCGCCAATCTGGGTTAATGCCAGCAAAGAATGACGCACTGGCTGTATTGGCCGAGCATTGCAGTCCCATGTCTGCTTTTCCTGCTTCACAGGCCGCATCACTGTTGGGGATTCACCTGAACGTGATGCAGAGCAGCAACCCCGGTGACCCGGGATTTGTTCCCTACGTTCCAGATCAGACCAATCGGGTGAATCGAACCTTCCTTTTAGGCGACATCCTCACGGCGGCAGACATGGCAGATGCCGTTTCTGCTGACGGTGGCACCATCAAGCGGGAAGACGCCCAAGACCTTCTGGAAAATCGGATTGGTCCGCCACCGCCTGACTGGTTTGAACCGATCAGTTATGACCGGAAAGAGGAAACTTGGGAAACCAAGGCCTTGCGCAATCATGGTCACGCTGACGCCAAAACAGAATCGGCCAGACGAGGACGCGGGCGCCCACGAAAAGCCGAGCAGGCGGAAGCACTGCTTCCCGGTGGTCGCATCGCTCGTCCCCGGCGCTTTCTCTCAACATCGGATTTTCTGCGCAAGGCAGGTCTTGATGATGAATGGCTGTTTGCCAAACCCGCAGGCCAGCGGCCTTATGACTTTCTTGATTCGGCGTTGGCAGGGGATCAGGCACCTTGGCAGATCATGACGCTGGACGAGTATCTGGATGCCGTTCGTGCTGGAACGAGTGCTGATTTGGGCAGAAGCCACGGGCTATCCGAAGCGGAAGCGCTTGCGCGAGCAATCGACGAATCTGACGTGCCGGAAGCTTCCTAGCGGAATATTTGGTTTTTGTCGATTTATTTATTGATGGCGGAACGCAAGTTTCCGCCATTTTTATTTTATGCCTATGATTTTGTTGGCAAATAAAAAGAGATTCTTTTTGACGAAAAAAGTGCAGCATCCATAAATCGTCATTTCCCCCCTGTTTTTTTAGCATCGCCTCTGCAATCGGCAGCGTGGGATGCAGAAGCGGCCGGTTGTGGTTGGCGGGAAGGTTCATTTTTCCGTTGATCGTAGCAACGTAGGCAAGGCCGCAAGACCGAACCTGCCGCGAAGGAAAGCGCCCGGGCAACCGGGCGATGACGTTCTCCCCGCGAATCGTTCAGGAAACCGAATCCACATAGGTTCCTGAAACCACCAACCCGAGGGGCTTCCTTGGGCGTGGCGTCTTCTACCCAGGAGACGCCATCATGGCCGTAGTCGTTCGTAATACCCTCTTCGTCGAAAAGCTTGTCGCCACCCCGGAAATCGCAGTTGCGCGCACGTTTGGTTTCAAGCTGAAACACGCTTTCAGATTCATTGATCTGTTCGCTGGCATCGGTGGATTCCACCTTGGCATGAAGCAGAACGGCGGCCATTGCGTGCTGGCCTGCGAGAAAGACAAGGAAGCACGCAAGACCTACCTCGCCAACCATGACATGGATGACGTGCCTTTCCCTGATGACATCACCACGCTTGATGCTGCGGATGTGCCCGACCATGAAGTGCTGTGTGCAGGTTTCCCTTGCCAGGCATTCAGCATCGCCGGTGGCAAGGAAGGCTTCAACGATGTCCGTGGCGAACTTGTGTTTCACATGCTCCGCATCATCGAAGCGAAGCGCCCCCTCGTGTTCGTAGGAGAAAACGTCAAAAACTTCCTCAATGGAGGCAACGGCGAGTGGCATCGAACCCTCTGCGACCGTCTGGATATCCTGGGCTACACCGTTATCAGTGACGTCCTGAATGCTGCCCATTTCGGCACGGCACAGGAACGTGAGCGGGTCTTCTTCGTAGCCTACCGCCGCAATGCCTTTCCAAATGTGAAAACGTTTCACATGCCCCGTGGCGATGGCCAGTGGGTTTCCGTGGCAGATATTCTCGAACCCAATGCACCGGCAGGCCATCGTGACATCAAGGACATGGTGCCGGCTCCGACGATCAACAAAAAATCCCCATTCAAGCGGATCGGGAAGATGTTCGGTCGCCGTGGGCAGGATGCCCGCGTGTATGACCCGGCCGGCCATGCCGCAACCCTGATGGCCAGTCAGCAGAACTGCGGCCTGTATCTCGTTGATGGCACTCCCCGTGCCTTGACCCCGCGTGAGCGCGCGAGGTTGCAAGGTTTTCCCGAGACGTTTCAGCCGCACCCGGTTATGACCCACGCCAACAAGCAGTTCGGAAACAGCGTTGCCGTCCCGGTTGTGGCTGCCATCGCCGAAGCCATTATCAATCAGTTACTTCAACCTGCCAGCCAAAAGGAAACCACCATGAAAAACATCACCACAGCTGCACCTGAAATCACCGTAATCGACAGCACGCGCCGCAAGGCTGGAAATACTACCAGCCGAAAGCATGCCACGCCGAAGCGTGACAAGTTCTCGAACGGCATCCTGAAACCCGACACCCACGGGCAGGTCTTCACACCGGCCACGCTGGTCAAGGACATGCTGGCCCTGCGGCGTAACACCGGTCGCGTCCTCGAACCGTCCTGCGGATCGGGTGCGTTTTCCAATGTACTGCACGCCGAAGGCACCGATCTGACGGCATTGGAACTGGACAGGGAGCACGCACCTGCCTATGCCGTTGTGCAGGATTTTTTTGATCTACCCGTATCCGAACGGTTCAACACAATCATCGGGAACCCGCCCTATCTCCGGTATCAGGACATTCCGGCGGCGACCAAGGCGAAGCTTGACATGACGAACTTTGACCGCCGCAGCAACCTGTTCTATTTTTTTATCGAGAAGTGCGTCAAGCATCTGGCGCCCGGTGGCGAACTCATCTTTGTGGTGCCCCGTGAGTTCCCCAAGGCCACCGCAGCCCGCAGGCTGAATCATTGGTTGTTCGAGCAGGGCGCGGTCACGGATTTTTCCGACATCGGCGACAAGGTTTTCGACGGGGCCACCCCGGCCTGCTGTGTTTTTCGTTTTGAGAAGGGCCGCACTGATCGCACCATGACCGACGGTCGGGTTTTCGCGGAACACGACGGGCAACTGCTTTTCCTGCCAGCCGGAACACGCGGCGTGCCGCTGGCGGAGTTTTTTACCGTTGCCGTCGGCGGGCTGACCGGTGCCGACGAACTCTACACCCATCCGCTGGGGAACCTGGATGTGGTGTGCTCAACGACCCGCAAGAACGGCAAAACGCGGAAGGTGCTGCATGGTGCCCATGCCAAGCTGATGCTGCCTCCGCATAAGGCGAAACTGCTGAACCGTCGAGTTCGCACCTTCAACGAGGAGAACTGGTGGGAATGGGGCCGCAAATGGAAGGAATCGGCAGCACGCCGGATCTATGTGAATGCCAAAACCCGTCAGGTATCCCCGTTTTTTACCCACGAGGCCACGGCCTTCGATGGTTCGGTGCTGGCGCTCTTCCCGTGCAACCCGGCCATGAATGTCGATCTGGCCGTGAGCATTCTCAACACCGTCGATTGGGCTGCCCTCGGCTTCGTGACTGGTGATCGCTTCCTGTTCGCCCAGCGTGCCTTGGAGCGGACGCTGATTCCCGATGCTATGGCCGAGCAGCTACGAGCCGCGATTTCTCAACCTGTTCTTCAACTGGCTGCCTAAGGAGGACAAACATCATGGCACGACTCACCAAAACAGAACTGATCGCAGTGTCGGCGGAGTGGCTTGCCGGCTGGCGTGCGGCGGGAAAACCGACGATTGGCAGTATCGACACAAACATGCAGCAGACCGGGCCGTTTTCGATCATGGCACTGGGTTCCGTCAGGCAGACCTATGGTTATGGGACACGAATGATTATCGGCTGGCAATCCGGTGGTCCCGACATCACGCATTTGGTCGCATGGATGCAGGGATATCGCCTGTGCAAGCACCGCACCATTATCTGCCGTTCCGGCTGTGTCAGCGAAAGCATCGACAAGGGCATGTTACGGAATCTTGCAGTTTTGACCCACGAGAAAGCCGCACTGGTTCAGCGGGACGGTGAAGCGTTACGTGCGACTAATCCCATACTTACCGCCGAGAAGGAGGCCGAATGGCTGGCCGAGTCGGTGGCAGCATTAGCGGCATCGGCAAAGCGTGGCCGGCGGCGCTTGTGATTGCCAGCGGTATTTCACAGGTGGCAGATACAACTCGCGAGAAGCATCTGCCGGAACTGCAAGCCGAGATATTCGGAGCTGGTTCCGCTCTGAATATCCCGGCTCAATCCCGGCGAGCGGTGTTTTTGAGTTCTGGCTTGGTTCGGTTTTGTTTCTACCCCGGCTTTTTCCACCTTCTGTCAGGATGGGTTGTGATCGCTCTTGACTTTGCTTTCAGACCCGGCAAAACGGTAGAGAGCGAGCCATGTTTTGCGCAGGATAAATACCTGCACAAAACGTCCGCTCCCAAGGGAGGAGAAAATATGGGCAGACCACTGCTGCGCGCAAGTGATTTGCGCAAGAAGGCGGAAACTTATCTCACCCCGGCAGAGCGGGAAGAGATCGTTTCGAAGGCACGCGAAGCCAGATTGTCATTCGCCAGTTTTCTGCGGATTGCCGCCCTCGGCCAGCCGATCCATTGTGTGCCGGTAATCAACGGGGAGCGTTGGGCGGAGCTTGCCCGCACCACAGCCAATCTCAACGCATTGGCCGCCAAAATCCACTCCGGGGAGATTGCCTATCTGCCGGAGCAGGTTCTGGATGAGTTGCGGGATCAGGTCGAATCGGTCCGCCGTCTGCTCTTGGGAGAGCCTGGATGATTGCCAAGCAGATCATCGGTGGTGGATTCCGCGGGGCACTTGAATACCTGCGGCACGGCAGCAAACGCAGCGACCCTGAGCGCGGCATCGTGCTGGATAGCAATCTCCCTGTGGCCGACCATTCGCCCCGATCCTTTGCCGCCAGCTTTGGCGGTTTTCGCAAGCTGAACCCAAAGCTCGGCAAGGCTGTTTATCACGTATCCCTCTCTCCGGCCCCCGGTGATGAAGTATCGGATGAGCAGTGGCGAAGCATTGCCCAACGCTACCTGGCAGGCATGGGGTTCGAGAACTGTGGCTATGTCCTCATCAAGCACGACGAAGAAGCCGATGGCGAGGCGATCAGGCCACCCCATGTCCATATTCTTGCCTGTCGAGTTCGACCCGACGGCAGCACCGTTTCGGATCAGAACAACTATCGCAGGTCAGAGCGATTGATCCGGGAAATCGAGGCGCAGTTTGGCCTTGTAGCAGTTGCATCACCCACTAAAAAAGCCACCCCAAGGAGACAAGCAATGAACGACAAACGACAGAAAGCAATGGATGCCTACGCGATTGGCCGGCTGGAAACAGCAGCGGCAACGGCCAATGAGGAGGCACTGGTAGAAATCGCGGCACCCGAGGTGATGGGCCTCTCCATGAGCCAATCACTAACCCCGCAGCAACGCCGCGAGTTACGGCGGAAACTCCTCGAAGACGACTACCAGAAGCAACTGCGCGCCCTTTTCGAGGAAACCCTACGCTATATGCGTCGTAACCGTCTTGGCCTTGCGCTGCACTTCAAGGATGGCGGCCGGATTCTGGATTCCGGGGATCGTGTGTCGGCTTTTGCGATGGAGCCAGCATTGGCAGCCAAGGCGATGGCGCAGCTTGCCGTGCTGAAAGGGTGGAGCAGCGTTGAGATCAACGGCAGCGATGAGTTCCTGCACCTCGCTTTTGCTGCGGCTTTGGCGCAAGGGCTGACCGTCAATCCGAAGCCTAATCAGGTGGCGATCTATAACGCGGTAGCGAAGCAGGCGGGACGCGATGTCGTTTCTTCATCGGGTAACACCGGGGAAGCAGCAGAGGCCGTCGCAAGTCTGGCGGGATTGAAAGGCCGGGGAGGCATCGCGGAACGCCTGCGTAACCGAAGACCTGAGTGTGGCGATGGCACCGATAGCGCACCGATGACCCCACGCCGGCCAGCCTGTTAAACAAACCAAAAAAACAAGGAGACAGCAATGACAAAAAATACGGAAACCTACATCTCGCTGAACAAGGAGGAGCTTGGTCGCCTGAATGGCCTCAGCTATGAAGCCTTTGGCCTCTACATGCGCTTGAAGGAGAAGGCGAACTTCCGATCAGGCGTGGTGGGGCGGTTTTTCAACCAGAAACTAAGCTATGCCGTTTTTGCCAAGCTCATGGGGCGCCCACCCAGCCAAGGCCGGGCGGCATTGGAGTTCGATAGCACCGCCATCAAGCGGCTGTTGGCTCAGTTGGAAGAGGTCGGATTGGTTGCCGAGCATGTTTTCAAGGATCAGCGGCTGACCCTCTGCCTACCACTTTCGCCACTCTGGAAGGACAACCCTGAACTGCCTGCAAACATCGGGAAGTTGCCAGGCGAAAAGCCAGGCAAATCGGCGAAAGCCAAGTCGCTGCAAGGCTCTTCGCAGGCTCCCCAAGATGGATCAGTAATGACCTCTAAAAGAGGATCAATACCTTTTTTCAGTAGTGTCAGTAATGACCCCGGCGGCGTAGCCGCCTCCCATTTCCCGAAGGGGCGGGATGCGCGCCCGGCGGCAACGGCGCCGGGGAAGAGCGCACCGCGATCTGGCGACTTGGTTGGCAGATTTGAAGCCATGATTTCCAAGTCAGGCGGCGCTGGCGCCGACCGACCAGAATGCCGGAAAGCTTACGCCCGCTGGGCGTCCTTGGGCGTTGGCGAAAGAGAGCTTGAAACGGCGATCTGTCTTGCCACCCTGGGAGGAGAACCGACATTTGACCCGCTCGAACTTGATGGCTGTTTTGCAACTCAGGGCGCGTTGGAGCGAGTGCAATCGACAGGGGCGACCATGCAGAATCATCTCATGGGCGAATACGAAGCCTGTTTGAAATCTGCCGGCGGGATTTTTCTGACCACAGAGATCAGCCGGGGGATTTTCGCGTCATGGCAGCAAGCAAAAGTCACGGTAGAGGCCGTGAAGCGAGCGATTGCCGAGCGTGCGGCAATGGATAGCTCCCCTCTGCGCCCCGGCGACTTGAACCGATGGCTTTTCCCGAGCGATGCAACGATCAGGGAAGAGCAGAAACGTGCGATGCGGTGCGGCGTGGCACTTTGAGTGCTCTGACGAGCGGTAAGGACAAGCCCCTTGGCGTCTGATATGCAAATCAGAAAACAACAAGGGGCTTGTCATGGTCAATATCAGAGATCAGGTGACACAGCGAATCGTCGAGGCCTTGGAGGCCGGCACGCCACCGTGGCGCAGGGGATGGGATGCCATGGAAAGCCATTTCAACGCCTCCACTTGCAAGCAATACCAAGGCATCAACCAGCTATTGCTGGGCATGTCGGGATTTTCCGATCCGCGCTGGCTCACTTTGAAACAGGCGAATGCCATGAAATCGGATGAGCATCCGGAGGGCTTGCGGGTCAAGAAAGGCGAGAAGGCCACGATGATCGTTCGGATGGTTGAAGTGGAAAAAAGAGCTAACGACAAAGCACCGGAAGATGGCGAGGTCATCGCGGAAAACGGCAAGACGCGACTGGTAATGAAGGCGTTCAACGTTTTCAACGCCAGCCAGATCGACGGCATACCGCCGATGCCTGTTCAGACTCGGGAGATTGCGCCAGTTGAAGCGGTCGAGCGAGTTCTGGATGGCTTGAAGGCGGATGGCATGGTGTTGCTGCACGGCGGCGATTCCGCCCACTACATGCCCAAAATGGATTCCCTGACCATGCCTGACAAGGGACGTTTCAAGGGCGATGCCAGCTATGAATATTATTCAACCCTCTTGCATGAAGCGATGCACGCCTCTGGCCACAAGAAACGATTGGATCGGTTCGGACTGTTTCAGAAACTATCGACGGTAGAGGCGAGGGCACGGGAGGAACTGACCGCTGAACTAGGTGCGACGTTCTACGGCGCTGAAATCGGTTTGCCCGTTGGCCTGCTGGCCGGTGGCGAAATCGCCGGAACACATTTGGAGAACCACGCCGCCTACATTGGTTCGTGGCTGGAATCCTTGAAGAAGGACAAGAACGAGATTTTCAAGGCAGCAGCGCGGGCGCAGAAGGCATGTGACTGGCTACGAGAGCATGCCGTGGTGCCCTTGGTAGCCGCCGAGGCAAAGGAAAGCGCTACTGTCGATCAGCTTGTCGAAGTCGTGGCGGCTGCACCCGAGAATCGCAAGCGGATTGGGATAAAGTTGTAATCCACACAAGAGGTTTTTTTGACAGCAAAGGGAGCGTCCGCCTTCTCCCTGCCGATCTTTCTGCCGGCTGCTGATTTTCCGAGGTCCGTGGCGTCGTTGCGGGACGACTTGTCCCGTGCGGCAAACAATCCAAGAGCGCAGCCACGCTCTCCGGGCGGTATTTGTAGTAGCCAAGTAGGGTCTTCAACTCCGTATGGCCGGTTTGCTTCATGATCTGGGCGTCGGTCAGCTTGTTCTTCTCGAAAAGCCGGGCAGTGGCCTCATGTCGAAGCGAGTGGATCGTGAGGTTATCTATACCCGCCCGTTTGCAGATGCGCCTAAAGGTCTGCCCGAGAGGCCCGGAGCCGGACCACTGCCAGAAGATCCTCGGCTCGTCGTCCCTCTTCGTCGCCATGTGAGCCTCCAGCGCAGCCAGCGCCTTCAATGACAGCGCCACGGTCCGCTCCAGCCCCTCCAGATGCTTGCCAGTTTTCTTGACGATGGCCGAGGGCAGGAACAACCCCCTGCGCTGGGTGTCGAGGTGGCGCCATTCGCAAAGCAGCAGTTCTTGAGCGCGCATGCCCGTCTCCAAGGCGAACGAGAGCAGGTTCCTCCATTCCTCCTTATGGACGTAGCAACCGTCCAAGGCATCGAAGAGTCGCTTCTCCTCATCACTCTCAAGTCGGCGCTCCTTCTTGTTACCCCAAGCCTTAGGGATGGACTGCTTCTTGAACTGCGACTGGTCGAGCGGATATCCATGAGCCCAAGCATGTGCCTCCACGATTTTCTTTAGCGTGTAGTAATACTTGCGGACGGAGGACGGCGCGTATTTCCGTTTGCGGTCCCCGTCGTAGAGGGCGTGGGTTTTCTTCTTCCGGGCCTGCGGCTGGATCTCGGTATCCAGCATGGCCTTCATGTATTTGTTGATCCGGTCGTGATTCAGGGCCTTTACCGAAAACTTCCCCAGGTCGTGGGATAGCCCTTCGAGTCGCAGATCTTCGTTGTATGGCACCGTCTTCGATTTGCGCCACCATTCGATCACCTCGGACACCAGCACCTTGTCTGCGGTGGTCATTGGGTTGGCGCCCCTCGTTATCGCCCCTTCCTTCTCGCGCACCCAGGCGACGGCCTCCTGATATGTCGGGAAGGTCCGGGACAAAGGCGGTGCGCCGGCCAGACGCACACGAGCCTCCCACGTCCGCCCTTTTTTCCCCTCTTTGGGTCTGATGTTCGCCATGCCGCCTCCCCGATTTCCGGGCCATTTGATAGGTGAAACTATACAATTGGATCAAGGCGAGTGGAGAGAAAGTGGAGAAAAAACACATTCGCTGAAACACAAACTAAATAACTATACAGCCTCCAAGAGAATTAAACTCGCGCCTCCTAAGGAGCAGTTCCTGGTTCGATTCCGGGTGGGGACGCCAACCCCCTTTCGGTCGCACCGCCATGAAGCCGGCAAGAAAAACTCCCCGCCATTCCGTCGATATCAGCGAAGACGGCGGCGTTCGCAACCTGCACTTCGGCTCCGAGTGGATACAGGGTGCGATGCGCATTGCCCGGCCGTGGTCGCTGGAACTGGCCTACACCCGGGAAATGATGGCCGGTCTGCTCATGCGGCCGACCGCCCACTGGCCACGCAGCGCGCTGCTGATCGGCCTCGGCGCCGGTTCGTTGGCCAAATTCATTTACCGCTATCTGCCCGACTGCCGGATCACCGTGGTCGAGATCAACCCGCAGGTCGAGTTCATCGCGCGCCAGTATTTCAAGCTACCGGACGACCCGCGTCGACTTGATGTGGTGATCGGCTGCGGCGCCGATTTCATGCTGGGCGGCGAGCGGCGTTTTGACTTGATCCTGGTCGACGGTTTCGACCCCGATGCCAAGGCCGGTGCGCTGGACACCGACCCGTTCTACCAGGCCTGCCGCGCCCGACTGAGCGACAGCGGCTTGTGCAGCTTCAACCTGCTCGGCTGGAACAAGGGTTTCAAGGGCAGTGTCGAGCGTATCCGCGCTGCTTTTGATGACCGTGTCGCCGTTTTTCCATCGTGCGACAGCGGGAACACCATCGCTTTCGCGACGGGCGGCGAGCCGGTCGATGTCTCTCTTGAAGAGATGCGCACCCGCGCCGTACAACTGAAAAGGAGTCGCGCCTCGATCTCCTGCCGACCATCAGCCGCCTGCAGCTGACCCAACCGCTACCGGACGGCCGCCTGCAATTCTGAGCGCAACGGCAACTTGCTTTTTCGGATATTTCAGCCAGACTGAAATGATCCTCCACCGACAATAACGACAAGGCGGACAGAACAAAAATAACAAGCAGGGATTTCAGCCTGACTTCTTATTTTTTCCTATCCAGGAGGAGTATATGCTGTCCATTCAAGACGTTATCGACTATTGCGACCTTGACCGTGGTGAAATCGAGGCCATCGCCGAGCATGAACACATCCCCGTAACCGTTGCCGCCGAAATGAGCGAATTATTGCTGTGCACGCCGGACGGCGTCTGCCGCCTTCATTCGATGATCATCGAAAACATGCAGCACGCGCTTGATTCTGGCCATTACCAGCACGTGAAGGATCTGGCGGAAACCTACGAACACCTGCAGCGGACTCACCCGATACCGAGCAATTAGCAGCCTGGTATTTGCGTTGCAGGCAGTGCGACCCAAGCCCCAACCGTCACGGAGGGGTTTTGCAGTTCAAATTTGGCCCAAAATTCGGGTTGACCGTAGCAATGCTCAAGAATCGATGCCCGACGCTCAGGCGTGTCGCGTTTGGGCGTAGCCGTGTTCAACGGCATAGAGCGCAACCTGCACGCGGCTGCTCATGTTCAGTTTCTTGAAGATGTTCTGCACGTGAATTTTGACCGTGCTTTCGGCCAGATCTAGCTTGCGGGCGATTTCCTTGTTGCTTTCACCATGCGCCAGCGAGAGCAGGATGTCGCGTTCGCGCGGCGAGAAACGATCCTTTTCGTGGCCCGCCCCCTCGGCCTTCGGCGGATTGCGCACGCCCTGAATCAACTTGGCCGTCATTTGCTGCGAAACGACTGACTCGCCTTGGGCGGCACGCCGGATGGCGTCGATCAGCGCATCGGTTTCAATATTCTTGAGCAGGTAGCCGCTGGCGCCGGCCCGCAAGGCATCAACCAGATCCTGCGCGTCTTCCGACACGGTCAGCATGAGGACGCTGACCTCCGGCATTTCCTCGGCGATGACCTTGACCGCTTCGAGCCCCGAAACACCGGGCATGTGCAGGTCGAGCAGAGTCACATCCGGCTTCAGCGAGCGAACCCGCTTGATGCCCTCCAGCCCGTCGCCGGCCTCGCCGACGACTTCAAAGTCCTCGTTGCGCTGGAGCAGCGACTTGATGCCACTACGGAAAAGGGTGTGATCATCGACCAGCAGGACACGGATTTTTTCGCTCATTTTCAGGCAGCCTCTTTGCTTTCTCTAGGCAAGGTCAAGGTAACCCGGGAACCCGCTCCCGGTATCGACGCAATACGACATTCGCCACCAATCCGGTGGGCGCGCTCGCGCATGATCTTCAGGCCGACGTGGCGGTCGGACAGACAATTTGGGCAGTTTTCCGGATCGAAGCCGACACCGTCGTCCTCGATGTCGATCTTAATGCGTCCAGACTCGCGTTTGGCCACGACCCGCACATGCCTGGCCTTTGCATGCTTGCGGATATTGGACAGGGACTCCTGGACGATGTGCATGATCTGAATCTCGTCGGTCGGCACTTGCGCCGCGCCACCGCCGATGCGTTCGAACTCGGTGGCGATGCCGGTCTGCCCCTCGAATTTCTGCAATGTGCTCTGGATCGCCGTATCGAGGTCGGACTGATGGACACGCGTGCGGAAATGGACGAGCAGTTCGCGCACATCGTCGTAACTTTCCTGGACGCCTTCGCGCAATTGCCCTGCCGTCTGCATCGCCTCTTCTGCTTTGCCCTTGCGCAGGGAATCCTGCAGCAACTGGACCTGGATATTGAGGAAGGCGAGGCCCTGGGCGATGGAATCGTGCAGCTCCTGCGCGAGCAGGTTGCGCTCTTCGGAAACGGCCAGCTCCTTCTCGCGGGATTTGAGGCGCTGGTTTTCAATCGCCACGCCGAGATGGTGGCCAAGCGTCTCGAGCAGATGAATTTCCTGCTCGGAAAGCGCCTGCGGCCGACGGAAATAAAGGTTGTAAACCCCGAGTTTGTGCTTGTCGTAAAGAATGCTGAATGCCGTGGCAGTGGCGAAGCCTTCGCGAATGCAGGTTCGCAATTTCATGCCTTCGGGCGGGTTGACCGTGGCAAATGCCGCCGAAACGCTGGACTGGAAGACCTCGCCACACAGGCAGTCGCCACAGTTCATTTCCGCTTCGCGGTCGAGAAACTCTTCGGACAGTCCCTCAGAAATAAGCAGGCACAATTTGTCCGACTGAGGGTCGTACATGCGGACAGCACCGGCATCCGCGCCCAGCGCCGATTTGATCTTATCGAGGAAGCCCCGGCTCAACACCTCGACCGGTGCCGGCTCGCTCAGGAAGGTGGTCACCGAGTACAGAATACCCAACTCGTGATTGCGCTGAGCAAGGCGGCGGGTCTCCGCCTCGACGCGCTGCTCCAGCGTGCCGTAGGCGTCCTGCAGGTGCGCAGCCATCTGGTTGAAACCAAAAGCCAGTCCACCCAGTTCATCGTCGCTATCGACCGGCAAGCGCACGGTCAGATCATTGTCGGTCATGCGCTGCATACCGGCATGCAGGGTGCCGACCGGTCGAATGACCAGCTGAGAGAAATAACGGATAAGGATAAGCGTGCCAATAATCGCCAGCACCATCAGCGCCGCCTGTACGCTGCGCAACAGATTGGTGTCGGCGGCATAGCTGCGCTCCATCGACAGCACCAACTCATTGATGGACCCGACGAATAGCTCAAGCTTGCTGTCGAACTGCTGCAGCGCGACCTCGCGCTCGCCTCGCACACCGGTCAGATAACTTGCCACAACCGGCCGCATGGTTTCCCGCCAGACCTTTTCAACCGATAGCAGACGATCCTGGACCTCGGCGTTGCGTGGTGGTGACAGCGGACGCTCGGGATCGCCGAGTTGCAAGTCGCTCAGAACATCATCAAAACGCGTTAATTCTTCGCTCAGTGCTTGTGCCGTGCTCAGTTCCGGCGCCTTTGCTTCGAGATCGCGCGCCATCAGGTGGCCCATGCGATAGGTCCGCATGCGCTGGCTGCCGGCATCGTTGATCGCGGCGGCGACACCTTCCAGTTGCCAGGAAATGAGCAGCGTCAATCCGATAGCCGTGGCGGCCACCAGAAAAAACGCCATCAGCATACCGATGATCTTGCGCGAAAGCTTGCCAGGATTGCCTAGCATCAGGAATTGTCCGGAATCCAAATGTCTAACCTTAGCGCCACGCCCCCGGGAAAGCAAAGGAGATGGATCAAGAAAAAAGCCCGCCGGTTTGACCCGGCGGGCAAAAAGTCGCTTTGGAGAGAGCGCCGCGACGATGAATCGACTGATCTTGCTCAGGCGGCCTGTTTTTCGACGTGCGCCTGTTTTTCGTAAAGGAACTCAAGAACCGCAGCGCGGTAGCCGATGTAGTCCGGATCATGGGCCAGGGTCAGGCGATGACGCGGGCGCGGCAAATTGACTTCGAGGATTTCACCGATGGTCGCCGCCGGGCCGTTGGTCATCATGACGATCTTGTCGGAGAGCAGTACGGCCTCGTCGACATCGTGGGTAACCATGACCGTGGTCGCCTTGGTTGTCTCGCAGATGCGCATCAATTCGTCCTGCAGCTTGGCGCGGGTCAGCGCGTCGAGGGCGCCGAAGGGCTCGTCCATGAGCAGAACCTTCGGCTCCATGGAGAGCGCCCGGGCAATGCCGACACGCTGCTTCATGCCGCCGGAGATTTCGTTCGGGTACTTGCTGCTGGCGTGATCGAGGCCAACCAGGCTGATCGCGGCGGCCGTGCGGTCCCGCAGTTTCTGCTTGCTTTCCTTCGTGCCGAAGACGCGCTCGACAGCCAGATAGACGTTCTCGAAGCAGGTCAGCCAGGGCAGCAGGCTGTGGTTCTGGAAAACCACGGCGCGTTCCGGGCCAGGACCGGCGATTTCGCGGTCTTCGAGCAACAGCACGCCATCGGTCGGCTTGGTGAGCCCGGCGATGAGGTTGAGCAGGGTCGATTTGCCGCAGCCCGAGTGGCCGATCAACGCAATGAACTCGCCCTTCTTGATGGTCAGGTTAATGTCGCGCAGGGCGACGAACTTGCCCTTCTTGGTTTCGAAGGTCTGACCGACGGTTTGAACCTGTACGAACTTTTCCATGGTGTTTGCTCCGCTCATGACGATTCCTTGGTCAGCTTCTTGGCCAGCAGGATCAGGCTTTGCTCGAGAATCAGCCCGACGATGCCGATGACGAAAATGGCGATGATGATGTGCTCCACCTTCAGGTTGTTCCACTCGTCCCACACCCAGAAGCCGATTCCGACGCCGCCGGTCAGCATTTCAGCGGCAACGATGACCAGCCAGGCAGTGCCGATCGACAGGCGGATACCGGTCAGGATGTAGGGCAGCACGGCCGGCAGCAGGATCTTGGTAACGACTTTCCACTCCGACAGCGCGAGGACGCGGGCGACGTTGAGATAATCCTGCGGCACGCGCTGGACGCCCTGCGCGGTGTTCATGATCATCGGCCAGATCGAGCAGATGAAAATGGTGTAGGTCGCTGCCGGGTCAGCCCGCTGGAAGACGAGCAGGCCGATCGGCAACCAAGCCAGCGGCGAAACCGGGCGCAGGAGGCTGATGATCGGGTTGACCATGGCCGCCAGGAAAGCCGAGCGGCCCAGGATGAAGCCGAGCGGAATGCCGACCAGCGCGGCAAAGCCGAAGCCGATACCGACGCGTTGCAGCGAGGACAGGATGTTCCAGCCAATGCCCTGGTCGTTCGGGCCGTTCTGGTAGAACGGGTCGGCAAACAGTACAGCCGCGGCATCCCAGGTTTTCAATGGGCCGGGAATGCTGCCGCCTTTCATGGTGGCGATGTACCAGATACCGAGCAGCACCAGCATGCCCAACAGCGGCGGCAGGACGGCGCGGCCGAATCCGGCCAGCTTCTCAGCGAAAGGTGTGCCCGGGTCAAGCGGCACGGTGGCGGTTTTTTCCATTTTCTTTTCCTTGGCAGGAGCAACGGTCGGCTCTACAGCGCCGATTTCCTCAATTCCACGGTCAACCGGAATTTTTGCCCCAAAATCAACATTCATCGTCAGTGCGCTCATGGTTCTCTCCTAAGCGTTGGTTGAACGTCATTCCAGCAATCGCCGGAATGACGCTTCCTCGACTGGCCTTAAGCCTTTACTTTGAAACCATCGGCATACTTGGCCGGATCCTTGCCGTCCCAGACCACGCCGTCGATCAGCTTGTGGCTGCGCATCTCGCTCTTCGGCAGCGCGACGCCGGCGGCGGTAGCGCCCTGCTTGTAAATGTCGATACGGTTAACCTTCTTGGCGATTTCGAGATAGTTCGGGTGATCCTTGAGCAGGCCCCAACGCTTGTGCTGGGTCATGAACCACATGCCGTCGCTGAGGTAGGGGAAGTTCACCGCGCCGTCGTTGAAGAACTTCATGTGGTTCTTGTCGTCCCAGCTCTTGCCCAGGCCGTTCTGGTAGCGACCGAGCATGCGGGCAACGATGACCTCGGTGTCGGTATTGACGTAGGCCTTCTGGGCGATGGTTTCAGCCGTCTTCTGCTTGTTGGCCAGCGAGGCGTCGATCCACTTGCCGGCGTCGAGGATGGCAGCAACGACGGCGCGGGCGGTATTCGGATTTTTCTGCACCCATTCGGCGGTGGTGCCGAGCACCTTTTCCGGATGATCGGTCCAGATGTCCTGAGTGGTGACGGCGGTGAAGCCGATGTTGTCCATGATGGCCCGGTTGTTCCACGGTTCGCCGACACAGTAGCCGTCCATGTTGCCGACGCGCATGTTGGCAACCATCTGCGGCGGCGGCACGGTAATCGTCTTGACATCCTTGAGCGGGTTGATGCCCTGGGCAGCCAGCCAGTAGTACAGCCACATGGCGTGGGTGCCGGTCGGGAAGGTCTGGGCGAAGGTATATTCGCGCTCCTTCTTGGCGACCAGCTTGGCCAGGCTCGGGCCGTCGATGGCGCCCTTGTCCTTCAACTGGTTGGAGAGGGTGATCGCCTGACCGTTGTTGTTCAGGCTCATCAGGACGTTCATGTCCTTCTTCGGACCACCGACGCCCATCTGCACGCCGTAGATCAAGCCGTAAAGCACGTGGGCGGCATCGATTTCACCATTGACCATCTTGTCGCGAACGGCAGCCCAGGATGCCTCCTTGGTCGGGATGATCTTGATGCCGTACTTCTCGTCAAACTTCATGACCGAAGCCATGACGACGGAGGCGCAGTCGGTGAGCGGGATGAAGCCGATACGGACTTCCTTCTTTTCGGGGGCGTCGGAACCAGCAGCCCAGGCGCCGCTGCGAACGCCGGGGGGGACCATGGCCATCAGAGAGGCTCCCAAGGCAGTTGATACGAAATCACGACGTGAAATGCCCGGCTTGTCGGTGACGACTTCCGGTGCGGCCATTTTCTTGTCTTCCATTGCTTGCTCCTTGATTGCGAGAATCCAAAAACAGAATGGGCGTCACATCCAGACCGCCAATTGGCAGCTCGGATGGACGCCCGTGTCCTTGAATCGGCTTTCGCTCGATTCTCGCCCGGCCGCCATTGACCGTGCGCTTTGGTAGGACTATTGCAATGGCCGTGCCAGCACTAGTTAATTAGAACTAGTCACAATTAACTAGCTTATTTTCATGCACTTAGGTAGTTTTTTATCCGGCCACCGAGGCCGGAATGGATGCACTATTGCAGTGCAACATACGGCTTCACCGCACAGCTTTAGAGCAGTACGCGCGCCATGTCGATCACGTCACGTGCCACTTTGGCAATGGTCTGACCACGCTCCATCGCCAGCTTGCGCATGGCGTGATACGCCGCATCTTCGTCCAGTCCACGCGCCTTCATGAGTACGCCCTTGGCCTGGTCGACCAGTTTGCGATCCGTCAGCTTCCTTGAAGTGGCTTCCAGTTCGCGGCGCAAGGCCTGCGTGTCATCGAAACGCGCCCGCGCTACATCCACGATCGGTTTGATCCGCTTTGGGTCGAGGCCGTCGACCACATAGGCCGAAACGCCCGCCTTGACGGCATCCCGGATAGTTTCCTGGCCATCTTCATGCGTAAAGATCACGACCGGACGCGGCATGTCCTTGTTCATCGCAGCGAGATGCTCGAGGGTATCCCGACTCGGGCTGTCGGTATCGATCAGGATGACGTCAGGCTGCAGGCGTTCGACTTCAGCCGTCAGATTTTCTGAGCCAGCCAGAATGGCGGCAACCTGATAGCCGGCCAACGCCAGGCCGGCGCAGATTTCGCCAGCACGGATACGGGATTCATCAATGACAAGTACGGTAAGCATGCAACGTTACTAGCAAGCTACAGGCCAGCCACCTCCAGCGCTGCCGTTGCCATGGCCTGAACCACCAGTTCGTGCTCGCCAATGGCGTTGCCCAGTGAAAATTCCACTTTTGGGTAGGTCGACCGCAGCAGCTCCATCATCTCCGGCGTTTCCTTCTTCAAATGCCCGCCACGCGCGACGAACATGGGCATGACGACGATTTTGTCCGCCCCCTGTGCGATCAGCTCAGCAGCGCGTTCAGGCAGGGTCGGCGTCATGAATTCGAGAAAGGCCAGCTCGACTGGCACGCTCGTCATGCGCTGGCGAATCGCGGCTTGCACGCGGCGCATCGGGTTGGCCCATTCCGGGTCGCGGGCGCCGTGGGCGAAGAGGATGAGGGCTGTCGTCATGGTTCGGTTCTCGTTAAGTTCGGCGGATTATCCGGCCTGACCGCTGGAAAGGCCAGCTTCTCCGGGCGGCTCGGGCTTTTTGCGCCAGGCAAGCAGGCGCAGTGTGAGCAAACAGAAAACGGCCCTGGCATAAAAGATGAAAGCCGCGCCGTAGCTATCCCACAGCAAGCCGGCACAAACGCTGGCCAGCAGCATGGCCACGCCACTGATCAGATTGAAAAAACCGTAGGCAGTTCCCCGCAGATCGGCAGGCGCCGTATCGGCCACCATCGTCGCCAACAGCCGCTGCGTCATGCCGGGGTGAATGCCCCACAGCGCCACACCGCCCAGCACGACGCTCCAGTGCGCGCTGCAGGCCAGAACAAGATACGGTTGACCGTGGAATTCGTTACCGACTAGCGCATGAACACAAGCAGAAGGAGCAGGTTGGCGAGGAGAGACAGCGCTGCGACAACTTTCCAGAATTGCAGCGGATTGCGCGCGATCAGCGGCTGCCGGCTCGGTGCTGCGATTGGCCGGTTGGCGCCGCGCTCCAGCGCCAGCACGAACTCCTCGGCCGTCTCGAAACGGTCCTTGGCTTCGCGCGCTACGGCCTTGAGCAGAATGTTTTCAAGCCAGCCGGGGATTTCCGGGCGCCAGCGGGTCGGCCGGGCCGGTTCGCCGAACTTGGGTGTCTGGAACGGCTCGATTTCACCGTAGGGATATTTGCGCGTGAGCAGGTGGTAGAGCATCACGCCCGCCGCGTAGAGGTCGTGGCCGGGCTGTGGCTCGGGGCTCTCGTAGAGTTCGGGTGCCATGTAGGACGGCGTACCGGCCTGGCCGATCGGATCGTCGGCCTTGCGTTCGGCCAGGCTGACGGCGACGCCCAGATCGAGGACGCGCAGCACGCCATCCTGCCCGAGGTGGATGTTGTCGGTCTTGATGTCGCGATGCACGATGTCGAGCCGGTGCAAGGCGCCAATCGCCCGGAGGAGCGCAATCCCCAGGCGAACGACCTCGCCGGCCGGGAAATGCTGGCCAGCCTCTAGTCGCGACTGCAGCGTCGCGCCGGCGTGCCAGGTCATGAGGTAGTAAAGACAACTGCGTTGCTCCGCCGGCACGACCTGCGGGAAGAAGGGGGAAACGACGCGCCGGGCCCGCCATTCCTCCATGAGCAGCGCGGCGATGACACTATGGTCGCCTTCCATCGCCGGTTGCAGGGTTTTCAATACCAGTTGCTGGCCATTGCGCGGGTTGCGCACGCGGTAAAGCAGCGTTTCCCGCGAATCGTGCAGCACCTCCTCGATGAACAGGCCGTCGAGTTCATGCCCCATTTTGAGGCGATGCGGCAATGGCAGACTGGCCGCGCTCTCCAGACTGTCGCGCAAACTGGCCAGCGGCAGGCCAAGCACATCGACGACGACGGCCGTCGCGTTGTCGTGCCCGCCCTGAGCCAGGGCCAGGCTGGTCAACGCGGCGGCGGCGGCCTGCGGATCAGGATGATCGAGCAGCACCTCGGCCATCAGCGCATCGGGCAGAACGCCCCAGACACCATCGGAAACAAGCAGGAAACGGTCATTGAGCGCCAGCTCGCCGTCGGCGAAATCCATGAGCACACGGGGGTCAAGGCCGATGGCACGCGACAGCACGTTGTTGAGCTCCGGGTGCTCCCAGGTGTGGTCAACCGTCATCTGCAGCAGGCTGCCTTCCTGCAATCGGTAGATACGGCTGTCGCCAATATGGGCCGTGACGAAGCGTCGACCGCGCAAGACGAGCACCGACAAGGTTGTCGCCATGCCGGACAGCTCGGCGTTGCGGCTCCCCTCGGCGATGACCCAGCGGTTGAGCGCCGTCGTCACCGTTTCGATGGCGCGCGGCACGCCCCAGGTATCGGGCGTCGCAAAATAGTCGGAGAGCAGGCCGCGCACCGTGTATTCGGCCGCCTCCCGCCCGCCCTTGTGGCCGCCGATGCCATCGGCAACGGCAGCGATGACGCCCTTGTTTTCGAGCTCCAGACCTTCTGGCGTGGCAATGCCGCAGTAGTCCTCGTTCCGCTCGCGCGGCCCGGTCAGGGAGGCATGGCCAACATCAATTTTCAGGGGCATGTTTTTTCAGGCATCGGGAGCAGGATATCGGGATCGAGTGGGCTGGTACCCACTCGATCCTACCAGCGAACGGCTGTCGCTCAGATCTTGGCTGCCGTCAGGTGGCTGGCACCCCACGTCGTGCGCCAGCGGGTCTTGACACCGGTCAGGCCGATCAGGGCAAAGACAGCGAGCGCGGCGAAGATCAGGAAACCGGCCTGGTAACTTCCGGTCAGCTGCTTGGAGTAGCCGAGGCTGGACGCCAGGTAGAAGCCGCCGACGCCGCCGGCCATGCCGACCAGCCCGGTCATGACGCCGATTTCCTTCTTGAAGCGCTGCGGCACGAGCTGGAATACGGCGCCGTTGCCCATGCCGAGGGCAAGCATGGCACAAACGAAGGCGGCCAGCGCCATCCAGGCTTCCGGCAGGCCAAAGCTGACAATGGCGAGGAAGATGGCAGCGAAGACATACATCACCGACAGCGATTTGACGCCACCGATGCGGTCAGCGACGTTGCCACCAATCGGACGCACCAGCGAACCGGCGAAGACGCAACCGGCGGTGAAGAAGCCAGCCATCTTCGGATCAAGGCCATACTGGGTATTGAAGTAAATGACCAGCGAGGAAGCCAGGCCAACGAAGCCGCCGAAAGTGACCGAGTAGAAGAACATGAACCACCAGGCATCCTTGTCCTTGAGCACTTTCATGTACTCGGCCAGGGTCTTGGGCGGCGGCGCGTCCGGCGCATCCTTGGCCATGAAGATGAAGGCAATGAGGACGATGGTCAGCGGGATCAGCACGATACCGAAAACATTGACCCAGCCGAAGGCGGCGGCCAGGCCCGGGGCGAACAAGGCGGCGAGCGCCGTACCGGAGTTGCCGGCACCGGCAATGCCCATCGCCGTGCCCTGATGCTCGGCCGGATACCAGCGCGAGGCCAGCGGCAGCGCAGCGGCAAAGGAAGCGCCGGCGACACCGAGGAAGAGTCCGAGGATCAGGACTTCAGCGTAGGAATGAACACCGACCTGCCAGGCGTAGGCCATGGTGGCGATCACGACGATCTGGCCGATGATGGCCGCCTTTTTGGGCGACAGGCGATCCACCAGAATGCCCATGACGATGCGCAGCAGCGCGCCGGCCAGAACCGGCGTGGCAACCATCATGCCCTTTTCGGCATGGGAGAGGCCCAGATCCTTGGCGATACCGATGCCGAGCGGGCCGAGCAGAACCCAGACCATGAAGGCGAGATCGAAGTAGAGGAAGGCGGCAAGCAGCGTCGGCGTATGGCCGGCCTGAAGGAATGATTTTTTGTCCATGACATTGACTCGGAAGGGCTGCGGAAAAACCGGATGGCAAAAACCATCGGGAACTGAAGCGCACGTGACACCGTTATCACTGCCCGACGCCCTTGCCGGAAAATGCGCGATACGGATCTCTATGCAACCCCCGTGCCAACTATCACGATATTGATTTGTATGGGTTTTATTAAAAAGAACTAGTTCTTTTTAACTATGCTGCAATGCACCAAGCTCGCGCACGCGGGGCCATCAAGGTGCGTTTTTTCCTTGATTGACGGACGCCTTGCCCGTATCCCCGGCATGCTCAGGCCGGACAGCCTGCGCTCGGGCGCCCGAAACGCCACAAATCAGGACATCACCTTGGAGGCGAACTACGCACAACGAAAAAATGGCGATGGATTCACCATCGCCATTTCAGTTTTTGGGCTTTTTTCCCGGTTGACCGTGGCAGGAGCCTCAGCCAATCAGAAGTTGCTCAAACGGGGACTACACTGCCAGCAGTACCTGGCCCTTCTCGACCTTCACTTCAAACTTGCTGCATCCGCCGACATCCGGCGCGACCGCCTGGCCGTCTTCGAGGCCGATGTTCCAGCCGTGTAGCGGGCAGGTCACGCGCTTGCCATGAACGATACCCTGCGACAGCGGCCCCCCTTTGTGTGGGCATTTGTCGTGCAGCGCAAAGACTTCATCGTCTGAAGTGCGGAAGATGGCGATATCGCCACCGCTACCCGGCCTGACGATGCGCGAGCCGAGTTGCGGGATGTCTTCCAGCTTGCAGATCAGTTTCCAGTTGCTCATTTTTCTGTCCTTGTTTTCCGAATGCTCAGGCTTCGACCATGATGGGGATGAACTGCTTGATGGCTTTCTCCTCGCGGGAGGTCGCCCACGGGTCCTTGGCATCCTTCAGCTCAGCCAGCAGCGCTGCATAGAGCGCCTTGCGGCCTTCATCATCCTCAAGAATCTTGCCCTTGATGTAGTCCATACCGACGCGCTCCAGGTAATGGCAGGTGCGTTCCAGGTACCAACCTTCGAGGCGATAAAGTTGCAGGAAGGCGCCGGAATATTCCATGACCTCCTCGTCCGAGGTGACCTTGCACAGGAACTGGGCAACTTCGGTCTTGATGCCGCCGTTGCCACCAATGTAGAGCTCGTAGCCGGAATCAACGCCGATCACGCCGACGTCCTTGATGCCGGCTTCGGCACAGTTACGCGGACAACCGGAGACGGCGAGTTTGACCTTGTGCGGGGCGTACATGTCGAACAGCATCTTTTCGAGCTTGACGCCCATCGACATGGCGAGCTGCGTACCAAAGCGGCAGTGCTCGGCACCAACGCAGGTCTTCACGGTGCGGATCGACTTGCCATAGGCGTGGCCGGATACCATGCCGGCAGCGTTGAGGTCGGCCCACATGGCCGGCAGATCTTCCTTCTTGACGCCGAGCAGGTCGATACGCTGACCACCCGTGACTTTCACGGTCGGCACGTTGTACTTCTCGGCTGCATCCGCAATAGCGCGCAATTCGGCGGGTGTCGTGAGACCACCCCACATGCGCGGCACGACGGAGTAGGTGCCATCCTTCTGGATGTTGGCGTGCGAGCGCTCGTTGATGAAGCGCGACTGCGGATCGTCCTTGGCTTCATGCGGCCAGGTCGAGATCAGGTAGTAGTTGATGGCCGGGCGGCACTTGTCGCAACCGTTCGGCGTCGTCCACCCCAGTTCGGCAAATACCGCTTCCTTGGTCGTCAGGTGCTCGTCGTTGATGAGTTTGCGGACCTTGTCGTGCGAATGCTCGGTGCAGCCGCACATCGGCTTCTTGTCGGAAGCAGCGGGCGTATAGGCGCCACCAATGGTCGAGGCGAGGATCTGCTCAACCAGGCCGGCACAGGAGCCGCAGGAAGACGCCGCCTTGGTGTGCTTCTTGACCTCGTCCAGCGTGAATAGCCCTTTGGATTTGATGGCCTGGACGATGACGCCCTTGGTGATGCCGTTACAGCCGCAAACCTCGGCACTGTCCGCCATCTCGGCCGCCTTGCTCTTGCCGGCATGACCAACGTCGCCGACCAGAGACTGGCCGAAGATCAGTGAGTCGCGGATGTCATGAATGTCGCGGCCATCCTTGAGCAGCTGGAAATACCACGGGCCATCGGCCGTGTCGCCGTACATGACGCCACCAACAAGTTTGTTGTCCTTGATGACCAGCTTCTTGTAAACGCCACCGTGCGGGTCGTTGAGCAGGATTTCTTCGGTGCCCTCGCCGCCCATGTAGTTGCCGGCAGAGAACAGGTCGATGCCGGTGACCTTGAGCTTGGTCGACGTCACCGAGCCGGTATAGCGGCCGATGCCGTAGCCGGCCAGATGGTTGGCGGCAACCTTGGCCTGTTCGAAGAGCGGGGCGACCAGGCCGTAGGCGATGCCGCGGTGGGTGACGCACTCGCCGACGGCGTAGACCTTCGGGTCGTAGGTCTGCATGGTGTCGTTCACCACGATGCCACGGTTGCAGTAGATGCCGGCCGATTCGGCCAGCGCGTAGTTGGGGCGGATGCCGGCGGCCATGACGACGAGGTCGGCCGGGATGGTCATGCCGTCCTTGAAACGCACGGCGGCAACGCGGCCGCTCTCGCCCTGGACGAGCATTTCGGTCTGCTTTTGCAGCAGGAACTTGAGTCCCTTGTCTTCAAGCGACTTCTGCAGCATCTTGCCGGCCACTTCGTCGAGCTGACGCTCGAGCAGCCACGGGCCAAGGTGCACCACGGTGACATCCATGCCGCGCAGCTTGAGGCCGTTGGCAGCTTCGAGGCCGAGCAGGCCGCCGCCGATGACGACCGCGTGCTTGTGCAGCTTGGCGGCCTCGATCATCTCGTCGGTGTCCTTGATGTCGCGGTAACCAATGACGCCAGGCAGGTCGTTACCGGGAATCGGCAACATGAAGGGCGTCGAGCCGGTGGCGATGAGCAGGCGGTCGTAGGGTTCCTCGGTGCCGTCTTCGGCAATGACCTTGCGCTTGGCGCGGTCGATCGTCTTGATCTGCTTGCCGGTATGTAGCGTGATCTTGTTTTCCTTGTACCACTCGAGTTCATTGAGAACGATCTCGGAAATGGTCATTTCACCGGCGAGGACCGGTGAAAGCAGGATGCGGTTGTAGTTCGGGTGCGGCTCGGCGCCGAAAATCGTGATGTCGTAGTGATCCGGCTTTATCTTCAGCAGCTCTTCGACGGTGCGAACACCGGCCATGCCGTTGCCGATCAGGACGAGACGAGGTTTTCTCATGGTTGACTCCAACGTTGCGCGCACCCGGGGGTGCAAAATTTATTTCAGCGCATGACGTCGTTGCCATCGAACCGCCTGCGTTGGCGGAAGATTCGCTGTTCCTGCTGGTCTCTTGCAATCAGTGTGCCAGCTGAGCAGGCGTTTGATTTTTATGCATTTTTTCTGGTTGACCGTGGAATTCACGCACCACGGCGGGGCGAGAGATTCCAGCCCGGTGCAAATTCAGGTCAATTGCCGCCCATGATCAGACCGGTCGCTTCAACCGCGACGATGGCCTTGGCCTGGTTGAAATCTTCGGCATAACCGCTGGCGTAGAGCAGACAGGCCAGCTGATTGGCCAGCGGTTTGGGCAGCGGTACCTGCTTGTCGAGAATGCGCCGGATCCACTTTGCCGTACTTGCCGCATCATTGGCCTCCGGCAGATTGGGCAAGGCGCGCAGGCTCTCGTGTTCGGCTTCGAACAGGATATCGACGCCGCCATCGCGGATGAATTCGAGGCGGGGGCGACGCTTCGGATTGGCAAAGGGCTCACCCTCGGTGCCGCGTAAAAGCACCGCACGATCGCCACGGGCTTGCAGGACATCGCGCATCAGGTTGAGAAATTCGGGGTGCGTCGCCGGCGCAACCAAGACGGCCTCACCATGAAACGGGTTGATCAGTTTGACCAGACTGTGCGCGCTGTTGCGCACCCCCATCCGGCGGCGCAGGCCCAGCAGATTGTGGATGCCCGGACACAGTGCGTTGAGCGGCAGGAAGGCCAGCCCCTTTTCGTCAAGGGCAATCTGGGCCTGCGTTATCGAGGCGACAGGCATGACACCCAGTTCGCGGAAGATATGCGCCGTGGTCACTCGCCCATAGCCTTCGAGCAGGCCATGAACCACGACCGGCACACCAAAACGCTGCAACAGCAGGGCGAGCAGCGGCGTCAGGTTGGCTTCCTTGCGCGAACCGTTGTAGGTCGGCAAGACAACCGGGCGGACACGACCGCGCGGCATGTCGAGCCGGTGGGTACGTTCGTCGGTCGCATCCAAGAAACCGAGCATTTCGTCGAGCGATTCGCCCTTGACCCGCAGGCCGAGGATGATCGCGCCCATTTCAAGATCGGGTACGCCGCCGTCGAGCATCGCCGCGTAAATCTGCTGCGCATCGTCGCGCGACAGATCACGGGCACCCTCGGCACCGCGTCCGATCTCCTTGATGTATTGCGCGTAGCTCACTGTCCCCTCCGGTTGCGGTCAGGCCGCAGCTGCTAGTTTTTGGATGTGTTCTGCGGCCATGCGCTTGATATCCGGCACGCAGGAACCGCAGAACGTGCCGCACTTCAGGCTCTTCTGGAGTTGCGGCAAATCGGCGCCGCCCTCCAGCTCCTTGCGAATCTGAACGTCACTGACATCGGCGCATTTGCAAACAATGTTGCGTGGGACCATGGTCATCGGTGGCTTGGCTGACGGCGCCAGGGCAAAGCGGATCAGGCTGGCATCCAGCTCGTCTTCGGCCATTGCCTGCTTGAGCCAGGTCTCGGCAAGTGCTTCGCCGGCCAGGCGCACGCCGAGCAGACGGCCTCCCTGGGCAATCGCTTTCTTGGTCACGCCACGCTTGGCATCGACATAGACAATTGCGCCGTCTTCGCCATCCAGTCCAAACAGGCGATCGAGCGCCAGAATATCGGCTTCGGCCACGCATTCGGCACTGGCGCCACGAAATACCACGAGCGGACTCGTCCGCCCGTAGAGCCCGACATTGGCGTATGGAAACTCGGTCAGCACGGAGCGGGCACGCTGCAGCAGGGCCAGCGCCTCGGACTGGTTGGCACAGCGACGCACCACGGCCAGCGGGTAGGTGAGATCGGCCTTGCTGATCTGCACAGCCGCGTGTTTCAGTTCCGGCTGCTGCGAGTAGGGATCGGTACTGTCGCAGGCCAGCGCATTGGCACCAGCCGTATTCATGAACTGGTTACCCCAGTGCATCGGCATCCAGGCCCGGCCCTTGACCAGGCCAGGGCGCTCGCCTACGCGGACGACCATTTCGCCACGACCATTGGTCACGCGAGCCAGATCGCCCGACTCCAGACCACGATGGCGCATGTCGCATGGATGCATGGCAAGCAAGGGTTCATCTTCAAGGTTGAACAGCCGCGGCACGGTGCCAGTCCGGCTCATGCCGTGCCATTGGTCGCGCATGCGGCCGGAGAGCAGGCTGATCGGCAAATCCGGCGTCGTGGCGTCAGCCGTGGCCTTGTGTTCGATGGGGACAAAACGCGCCTTGCCATCGGCCGTCGGGAAACGTCCATCCTCGTAAAGACGGATCTTGCCAGCGTCAGCCCCTTCCGGGAACGGCCACTGCTGCGGCCCCCGTGCATCAAGCAATGCGTAGGAAAGGCCGGTGATGTCGAGATCACGACCACGCGTGCTTTCACGGTGCTCGTTGAAAATGGACTCCGCATCTTCGTAGGGAAACAAACGTTCCGCATCGGTTCGGCCCAATCTGTGGCCCAGACGACGCGCGAAATCGACAACGATTTCCCAGTCGTGACGCGCTTCACCCGGCGCCTGGAAGGCGGACTGAACGCGCGTGATGCAGCGCTCCGAATTGGTCACCGTGCCATGCTTCTCACCCCAGCCACTGGCTGGCAGCAGCAGGTCAGCGTACGCTGCGGTGTCGGTGTTGCCGTAGGTTTCCTGCACCACGACGTATTCTGCTGCCTGCAGCGCTTCGCGCACTGCAGCCTGATTCGGCAGGGACTGCACCGGATTGGTACAGGCAATCCACACCGCCTTTACTTCACCGGTTTTGAGCGCTTGAAACAGGTTGACCGCAGCCTTGCCCGGTTTCGCCGGCACCTCAGGAATTCCCCACAGGCGAGCCACTTCGGCACGATGCTCAGGATTGGCAAGGTCGCGATGGGCTGACAGAAGGTTGGACAAACCGCCTACCTCGCGTCCGCCCATGGCGTTCGGCTGCCCGGTCAGCGAGAATGGGCCAGCACCGGGCTTGCCGATCTGCCCCGTTGCCAGATGCAGGTGAATGATGCCGGCGTTGTTGTGCGTGCCATGAGCCGACTGATTGAGGCCCTGACAGTAGAGCGATAGCGACGCTTCGCTGGCGCCAAACCAGCGGGCTGCCTGAACGATCGCATCGGCGGGTATGCCGCAGATGGCAGCAACTTTATCCGGTGAGTAATTTTTGACAATGTCGGCCAGTGCATCGAACCCGCTGGTGTGTGCCGCGACATAAGCCTGGTCAACCAGGCCCTCACCAATAAGGACATGCAGCATGCCGTTGAAGAGCGCAATGTCACTGCCCGGCTTGATCGGCAAATGGAGATCGGCAATCTCGGCGCTTTCCGTACGACGGGGGTCGGCGACGATGATCTTGAGATCCGGGTTGGCCGCCCGCGCATCTTCGATATACCGGAACACGATGGGGTGCGCGATGGCCGGGTTGGCGCCGGCGATGAAGATCACCTTGGCGGCCAGAATATCCGCATAGCTGCATGGCGGCGCATCGGCGCCCAAGGTCTGTTTGTAGCCAGCGACCGCCGATGACATGCAAAGGCGTGAATTGGTATCGACATTGTTGGTGCCGATCAAGCCCTTGGCCAGCTTGTTGAAGACGTAATAGTCCTCGGTCATCAACTGGCCGGAAATATAGAAGGCAACAGAGTCCGGGCCATGTTCCTGAATGGTCGCAGCGAAACGATCGGCAGCTTCATCGAGCGCTTGATCCCACGCAACACGCTGCCCTGCCCCACCACGGCCGACTCGCTTCTCTGGATAGTGCAGACGATATGTGGGATTGACCGTCTGGTTCAAGGTCGCGCCCTTGGTGCACAGGCGTCCGCGATTGGCCGGGTGTTCCGGATCGCCCCGCAATCCGGTAATCGCTCCATCCTCGGTTTCGATAAGAACGCCGCAACCGACACCGCAGTAGCAACAGGTGGACTTAAATTCAGATCTCATGTTTTTCCTTCCGGCTTGGCTTCAGCAACAGCCATGCCACCTCGAAAAATCATGGACTTGCATGAAAAAAGGGGAAACTCCATTTTGGAATATCCCCTTTTTAGTGCATCGATCTCTGCCTGTGTCCCTATTTGATGCGCTGTAACCAAGGACGCCCAGCTTCTGGGCGTGGTGGTTCAGGAGGGGGCTCCTCGGTTTCGCCTACGGACTCCCCGGCATCAATAAATTCCGCCTCGCCCTCATTTTCCGCCCCATCGATTTCAAACGCCATTCCGGCACCGTTTTCCCGAGCGTATATCGCCGAAACTCGCGCGACAGGCACCGACAAATCGCGTGCAACACCGCCAAAACGTGCCTGGAAATCGATAAAGTCGTTACCGATGAGCAAACTCTTCGTGGCATCCGGTCCCAGATTGAGCACGATCTGACCGTCGCGAACAAACTCGCGCGGCACGCGGGTTCGCTCATCAACGTCAACCGCAATGTGAGGAGTGAAGCCGTTGTCGCAGCACCACTCCCAGATGGCACGGAGCAGGTAGGGCTTGGTAGACGGAAGTTCCATGCTTACTTGCGCATTGCCTTTTCGGATGGCGTCAGCGCATCGATGAAGCCCTGGCGGCTGAAGATACGCTCGGCGTACTTCATCAGCGGCGCGGCCGCTTTGCCAAGATCGATACCGTAGTGATCCAGACGCCAGAGCAGCGGCGCGATGGCCACGTCGAGCATCGAGAACTCGTCGCCCAACATGAATTTCTGCTTGTTGAAAATCGGCACGATCTCGGTCAGACGGGCCTTGATTTCCTGACGCGCCTTGTCGGCCGTCTTGCCGTTTTTCTCGATTACTTCCATGAAAGAGAAGATTTCGCGTTCCATTCCAACCAGCAACTGGCGGGCACGGGCGCGCATGATCGGATCAGCCGGCATCAATTGCGGATGCGGGAAGCGCTCATCAATGTATTCGTTGATGATGTTCGGCTCGAACAGAACCAGATCACGCTCAACCAGCACCGGCACGCGATTGTGCGGATTGATCGCCGCCATTTCTTCCGGCTTGTTAAACATGTCGACATCGATGACTTGAAAATCCATGCCCTTTTCGAACAGGACAATACGGCAGCGATGGCTAAATGGGCACGTGGTGCCCGAGTAGAGGTTCATCATTTGTGGTAACCCTCAAAATGAGATTCGGCATCGGGGGCCGGCCAAAGCCAAACCCGCGATGCCGTTTGCCGATCCAGGCAGGATCAGTGAATGTCTTTCCAGTATTCCTTCTTGAGCGCGTATGCGACAACAAAGAGAACTGACAGGAATGCCAGAACAAACCAGCCCAGCTTGCGGCGGAACTCTTGTTGCGGCTCGCCCATCCAGACCACAAAACCGACCAGATCAGATACCGACTTATCGAATTCAGCCGGCGGCATAGACCCAGGAACAGCCAGTTCGAGCTTGTGCGTTTCGTGATTCATCACTTGCTGGCCTTGCAGCCCGTACAGGACATGCGGCATGCCGACATTCTCGAAAACCGTATTGTTCCAGCCCGTCGGACGATCAGCGTCACGATAGAAGGAACGCAGGTAGGTGTAGAGCCAGTCCGCACCAGCACCTGCATTGCCGGCTTCGCCGCGGGCCCGGGTAATGATGGTCAGATCCGGTGGAGTGGCACCGAACCACAGCTTCTGCTCGTCGGAACGGGCCGCTACACGCATTAATTCACCAATCTTGTCAGAGGTGAACATCAGGTTTTCCTTGACCTGCTGCTCGGTCAGGCCGAGATCAAGCAGGTTCTTGTAGCGCATGTAGGAAGCACCATGGCAGTTCAGGCAATAATTGACAAACAGCTTGGCTCCGTTCTGCAATGCAGCTTTGTCACTAACAGAACCAGGCCACTTGTCGACATGAGCCGTACTACCGCTAGCAAATGCCATGATCGGCGCGAAGAGCAAGGCGATAAGGAATTTTTTCATTTTAGGCATCCTCTCACTTGAACGTCACACGGTCGGGAACCGGGCTGAACTTGTCCATCCGTGACCACCAAGGCATGCCGAGGAAGAAACCGAAATAGAACACCGAACAAACCTGCGAAACCAGTTCACCCATCGGCGAAGGAGACAAGGTGCCGAGATAGCCGAGAATGAAGAAGCAGATGACGAACAGGGTCAGCAGAGTCTTGTAGATCGGGCCGCGATAGCGAATCGATTTGACCGGGCTACGGTCAAGCCAAGGCAGGAAGGCAAAGATCACGACCGAAGCACCCATTGCGACCACACCCCAGAACTTGGCATCAAGACCAAAGAGCGGGAAGGTAACGGCGCGCAGGATTGAGTAGAACGGCGTGAAATACCATACTGGTGCAATATGCGGCGGCGTTTTCAACGGGTCAGCCGGATAGAAATTCGGCGTCTCCAGGAAATATCCACTACCCTCAGGAGCCCAGAACATGACTGCGGAGAAAACCATCAGGAAGACGACAACGCCGACAATGTCCTTTACCGTGTAGTACGGGTGGAAGGGGATGCCGTCGCGCGGAATTCCATTTTCATCCTTGTTAGCCTTGATCTCGATACCGTCCGGATTGTTTGAACCGGTTTCGTGCAACGCCAGAACGTGAGCAGCGACCAAGCCGACCAGCACAAGCGGGAAGGCAATCACGTGGAAGGAGAAGAAGCGGTTCAGGGTTGCATCACCAACCACGAAATCGCCGCGAATGATCAGCGACAAGTCGCCGCCAATAAGCGGAATCGCCGAGAACAGGTTAACAATCACCTGAGCCCCCCAGTACGACATCTGTCCCCATGGCAGCAGATAGCCGAAGAAGGCCTCACCCATCAGCACCAGAAAGATGCCGACGCCAAACAGCCAGGTCAGTTCACGCGGCTTACGATACGAACCGTAGAGCAAGCCACGGAACATGTGCAGGTAAACCACGATGAAGAAGGCCGAAGCGCCGGTCGAGTGCATGTAGCGAATCAGCCAGCCACCCGGTACATCACGCATGATGTACTCAACCGAAGCAAATGCAATCGGCACTCCGTTGGCATTCAACGCTGCATCCGGCTTGTAATGCATGACCAAGAAGATGCCGGTAACAATCTGGATTACCAAAACCAGCAAGGCCAGTGAGCCGAAGAAATACCAGAAATTAAAGTTCTTCGGGCAGTAGTATTCGGAAAGATGGCCTTTCCAGAGGGAGGTTGCCGGGAAACGGGCATCAACCCATTCCAGAACATTCCCGCCGATGGAACCATCGGACTTGTATTTTTCGAAATTGCCAGCAGCCATTTCTTATGCTCCCTTCTTGTCTTCGCCAATCAAAATACGGGCATCAGCGAGATACACGTGCGGCGGCACTTCAAGGTTGGTCGGGGCAGGCTTCGACTTGTAAACACGACCGGCGAAGTCGAAGGTCGAACCGTGGCAAGGACAGAGAAAGCCGCCCATCCAATCGCCGGGCATACCCTCGTCGGCACCGGCCTTGAATTTCTGGGAGGGCGAACAGCCGAGGTGCGTGCAAATACCGACTACGACCATAACTTCCGGCTTGATCGAACGGGTATCGTTCTGCGCGTAGGCTGGCTGCTGATCCTTTTCAGACTTCGGATCGGCAACGGCATCAGCCAACTTGGGCAGCGTGTCCATCATTTCCTTGGTGCGATTGATGATCCACACCGGCTTGCCGCGCCACTCGACAGTCATCATCTGACCCGGCTCAAGCTTGCTGATATCGACTTCCACCGGTGCGCCTGCAGCCTTGGCACGCTCGGACGGAAGCAAGCTGGAGACGAACGGCACGAGTGCTCCTACAGCCCCCGCACCGCCCACGGCCGCGGTCGCGACGACCAAACGCCGCCGCCCGCAGTCCATTTTTCCTTGATTGCTCATAACGCTGACCCCTAACGGAATTAGATGGGATAAAAATTAAACGCTAAATTATACGATATCGGACCGCTCTATAAAAGCCGGATATCACCCGCCATAGGCCTTTCGCTCTCGAAGAGCCTGCGCCAAGGTTCCAGAATCGACATATTCCAGCTCGCCACCAACAGGGACGCCGCGTGCGATCCTGCTTACCCGAACCCCCTTGGAAGCGAGCATGGCCGTAATGTAATGCGCCGTGGCTTCACCTTCATTGGTGTAATTGGTTGCCAGAATGACCTCTTGAACATCACCATCAAGCACTCTGGCCATCAATCTGTCGAGGCCTATATCCTTGGGCCCAACGCCATCCAGAGGAGAAATTTTGCCCATCAATACGTAATACAAACCCTGGTAGCTTTGGGTTTGCTCCATCATGTTCATATCGATGGGGGTTTCAACGACACAAAGGAGGGTCGAATCTCGCCTCGACGAAGCGCAACGCTCGCAGATATTGCCTTCGGAAAATGTATTGCAGCGCTGACAGTGTTTGATGGTCAGCAAGGCATGGCAAACAGCATCACCCAGGCGCTGCGCGCCTTTCCGGTCATGCTGCAAGAGATGATAGGCCATACGTTGCGCTGATTTGGGGCCGACCCCGGGCAGGCAACGCAAGGCATCAATCAACGAATCAAGGCCCGATGGATTGAGCAATTCAATCAGAAGGGCAGCATGAAGCCAGGGGGTAAGTTCAAGCCCGAAGCGAAGCCAGACATCTTGTCCTGACTCAGTGCCTCACAGCGGCGAACCGCGTCATTCATAGCGGCAGCGATCAGATCCTCAAGCATTTCCCGATCATCCATAACGGAAGGGTCGATGCTGACGCGACGCACTTCATGCGCCCCAGACATGACCACCTTAACCATTCCCGCACCGGAAACCCCATCAACCTCGGTCTGCGCGAGCTGCTCCTGTGCCTTTTTCATGTTTTCCTGCATTGCTTGCGCCTGTTTCATCAGGCCAGCCAAGCCACCCTTCATCATAGTAATTCTCCGTTGTGAATAGGTCTAATTGACGATTCAATGAGCGACGCATCAAGCGACTCGATCGCGTCGCGTACAAATGTGTCCTGCGAAATCGAACTGAGCGCCTGATCCCGGCGCTCTTGCCGCAGACGACCGACGGTTGCGGCCGGGGTATCAATCTCA
The DNA here is from genome assembly GCA_016705475.1 of Betaproteobacteria bacterium. GTDB lineage: Bacteria > Pseudomonadota > Gammaproteobacteria > Burkholderiales > Rhodocyclaceae > Azonexus. The sequence goes on from JADIYD010000012.1 coordinate 182,360, forward strand.
TTCTCAGCCAACTCAAAGCGCACTTTCACCTGGCGGCCTAAAAAATCACAGAGCGCCTGTTGCAATCTATCAGGACTAGGCTTCATCTGCAGATGGGTTTTTGAGGGTGACAGGCGCAGCAGACACTCCGCTTCGTTCAGA
>JADIYD010000012.1:187500-289383 GCA_016705475.1 Betaproteobacteria bacterium
ATCGAACCAACGACCCCCGCCTTATCAAGACGGTGCTCTAACCGACTGAGCTACAGACCCTCGTCTGTTTGCTACTCATGAACAACCGATAGGTTGTGGGTGCCAGAGATGCTTCTCTAGAAAGGAGGTGATCCAGCCGCAGGTTCCCCTACGGCTACCTTGTTACGACTTCACCCCAGTCACGAACCCCGCCGTGGTAAGCGCCCTCCTTGCGGTTAGGCTACCTACTTCTGGCGGAACCCGCTCCCATGGTGTGACGGGCGGTGTGTACAAGACCCGGGAACGTATTCACCGTGACATGCTGATCCACGATTACTAGCGATTCCGACTTCACGCAGGCGAGTTGCAGCCTACGATCCGGACTACGATCGGCTTTCTGGGATTAGCTCCCCCTCGCGGGTTGGCAACCCTTTGTACCGACCATTGTATGACGTGTGAAGCCCTACCCATAAGGGCCATGAGGACTTGACGTCATCCCCACCTTCCTCCGGTTTGTCACCGGCAGTCTCGTTAAAGTGCCCAACTAAATGATGGCAATTAACGACAAGGGTTGCGCTCGTTGCGGGACTTAACCCAACATCTCACGACACGAGCTGACGACAGCCATGCAGCACCTGTGTTCCAGTTCCCTTTCGGGCACACTCAAATCTCTAAGAGCTCCTGGACATGTCAAGGGTAGGTAAGGTTTTTCGCGTTGCATCGAATTAATCCACATCATCCACCGCTTGTGCGGGTCCCCGTCAATTCCTTTGAGTTTTAACCTTGCGGCCGTACTCCCCAGGCGGTCAACTTCACGCGTTAGCTCCGGTACTAAATGGTTTTACCCACCCAACACCTAGTTGACATCGTTTAGGGCGTGGACTACCAGGGTATCTAATCCTGTTTGCTACCCACGCTTTCGTGCATGAGCGTCAGTATTGGCCCAGGGGCTGCCTTCGCCATCGGTGTTCCTCCACATCTCTACGCATTTCACTGCTACACGTGGAATTCCACCCCCTCTGCCATACTCTAGCCTGCCAGTCATAAACGCAGTTCCCAGGTTGAGCCCGGGGATTTCACGCCTATCTTAACAAACCGCCTGCGCACGCTTTACGCCCAGTAATTCCGATTAACGCTCGCACCCTACGTATTACCGCGGCTGCTGGCACGTAGTTAGCCGGTGCTTCTTATTCCGGTACCGTCATCCACACAGGGTATTAACCCATGCGTTTTCTTCCCGGCTGAAAGAGCTTTACAACCCGAAGGCCTTCTTCACTCACGCGGCATGGCTGGATCAGGGTTGCCCCCATTGTCCAAAATTCCCCACTGCTGCCTCCCGTAGGAGTCTGGACCGTGTCTCAGTTCCAGTGTGGCGGATCATCCTCTCAGACCCGCTACAGATCGTCGCCTTGGTGAGCCTTTTACCTCACCAACTAGCTAATCTGATATCGGCCGCTCAATCAGCGCAAGGTCTTGCGATCCCCTGCTTTCCTGCTCACAGAATATGCGGTATTAGCGTAACTTTCGCTACGTTATCCCCCACTGAAAGGTACGTTCCGATACATTACTCACCCGTTCGCCACTCGCCACCAGGATTGCTCCCGTGCTGCCGTTCGACTTGCATGTGTAAGGCATGCCGCCAGCGTTCAATCTGAGCCAGGATCAAACTCTTCAGTTCAATCCAACTAATACTCACAATTCACTGACGGTAGAATTTTACTTCTACCTCGATGGATCTCTCCATCCGTGTGATTGCCTTTAATACTTTTTGCGACTTGCGTCGCTTCGCATCAAGGCACCCACACCTATCGGTTGTCCAAATTTTTAAAGAACTTTTTACTTCCCACCGCGCCGTCGCTTTCGCTTCGTCTGCAGCAGAGAGGCAAGATTATGAAGAACTCCTCTCACCCCGTCAAGCTTTTCAGAAACAAATCTGAAATTTTTTCTTTCGACCCAGCCAGCTCGAATTACGTGAGCCCACTGCTTTTGGTTGCGGGAGCAGGACTTGAACCTGCGACCTTCGGGTTATGAGCCCGACGAGCTGCCAACTGCTCCATCCCGCGTCCGTCAGAAAGAGGGCGCATTATCCAGAGGATGTCGCGGTGCGTCAAGGACAATCGGAAAAATATGGACTATTTCTTTTCTATCCACTCAACCAGCGGCGCCCACTGCTCCAAATCCCTTTTGTGCCGAGCGCGAGGGGGGTCAAAAACGGTCGCTCCTGCTGCGGCGACGTTCACATAGTTCTGAGTGTTTCTCAGATAGGCGACTATGGGAATATCAAAGTGCTTCAGGAACTCTTCCAGCATCCCGGCGGCCCGAGTACGTGGATCAACTCGCATTGCGACTATACCGACCTTCACTCGTTGCCCTCGGATTTCACTGCGGATGGAGTTCAGAAAGTCCTCTGTCGCTGCCATATAAAAACGGAGGGCACTAGTGGCACGATAACTTTGTCCACTGTCCGCAGGTAGTCGGAGAGCTTGTACCCCTGCAATCCCGCCGGCGCATCAACCACAACCCAGTCTGCCTCCTTTGGCAAATTCAGAGAGATCTGGTTTCCTGCGAAGTACCCGGTAATAGCTGCCAACGCGGGGTCACGAAACGCCATCCAGCGCAGAGAAGACTGCTGGCGATCCAAATCACACAATGTCGTTTTTTTCCCCTTGTTCGCAAAATAGCCTGACAGATTCGTCGCCAGCGTTGTCTTGCCAGCCCCTCCCTTTGGATTTGCAACCAGAACAGCCCGCATATGAACTCCCTTATATATTTGCAGGGTCATTATATTCGCCACCTTAAATGGCTCATAGGTGCATAGAATGTATGCTTTCTTCCCACAAAACTCATCATGGCCATTAAAGTAGCTAGCGACCGTCAGGGCATTCAGTCCATTGAGGTAGGATTTCGACTCTTAAATGTACTGGCGGCAACAAATCGCCCAATGATGTTGCGTGACATCGCTAAAGGCGCCGGGATGCCCGCCGCCAAGGCGCATCGATATATGGTCAGCTTCCTGCGCATTGGGATAGTTGAGCAAGATAGCAGCAGCGGCCGCTACGATCTGGGTGCCTATGCTCTGGAACTAGGGCTTTCCGGACTAGGGCGCCTTGATCCTGTGCGCTTTGCCGGTCCGATCCTTGAGTCGCTCTGCGAAGAAATACAGGAAACCGTCGCCCTTGCTGTCTGGGGAAATCACGGGGCGACCATTGTTCGTTTCGTTGATGCCGGCGGGCCGATTACGATCACACTCCGCGCCGGGACTGTTCTTCCTTTATTCAACTCAGCCACAGGAAGAGCATTCGCAGCCTTTTATCGCTCCCCATTCCTCAAAAATATACTGGATGAGGAGCTCAAGAACGTTTCAGAATCAAGCAAAACGGCAATTACTACAGTTCGAAGGCAACTTGAGAAGAGCTTGACGGAGATTCGCACACATGGCATCAGCCGCGCCTCTGGCAGCTTGACGCCGGGCATCAACGGCTTCAGCGCCCCGGTCTATGATCACACCGGCACAATGGTGGCGGCAATTACTTCACTCGGATCCATAGGTGAGTTCAATGTCGAATGGGACAGCCCCGTTGCCAAGGCCATGCTTCATGCCTCACAAGCGCTCTCGCACCGACTAGGCCATGGTGGCTTAGCTGCGTGAGGTTTGCTACGTCCGCATATTTCAGAAGAAAATGCAGGCCACAGCAAGCTTGTTTCGCAGTCCATTTGACATGAGACCGGCTCACCTCGAACATCACAAATCAACTGAGATCGAGGCTATTGGACAAGCAAAATACCTTACAAAGGGTCAAGATGAACCCAAAAAACAAAAAAGCCATTCCGAAGAATGGCTTAACTGTTTGATTTTACTGGTGCCCCCGAACGGAATCGAACCGCTACCTGATGATTACAAATCATCAAAATTTATGGTTCATCGGTGTTGATAGATATTCATCAGCGCAGTAAAAACAACCAAAATACCGCATAAAACCGTGATTTTCCGCAATCATCATGTTGATTGAAGTTGAGCCATATATTATATTAGCTCTTACAAAACTCTTACATGAAACGAGCGAATTATGGCCAAGCAGGAGCGAGTCAAGCTAACCCCTGGACGAATAGCCTCGTTCTCGTGCCCACCCGATAAATCGCAAGCCTTCCTGTGGGACTCCGAGGTTCCTGGCTTTGCTGTTCGCGCCACCCCGCCCGGCAAGCGCACGCCCAACGGCACCCGTGCCTATATTTTTCAAGGCTATCTGAACGGCGCTACGCCACGCATTACGATTGGCGACACAAAGGCATGGCATCTAGACAAAGCCCGAATTGAAGCCCGTGATTTACAAATCCTGCTGGACAAGGATATCGACCCGCGCGAACAGAAACGAGAGCAAGAAGCCGCCAAAGCCACCGCCAAGGCAGCCAGCGAAGCCGCCAAAGCCGAACTTGAGGACAAGCTACGCTACACCCTGCGAACGCTTTGCGAGGCGTACTGCGACTCATTGGAAGCAAAAGGCAAAAGCCAAAGCGCACGCCAAACCCGCTCTATCTTCAAGTGCCACGTATTTGAGGCTAACCCTGATATTGCATCCCTACCCGCGTCTGACATAACCGCCCATCAGATAGCCGCAATGATTCGAAAGGTTGTCGAGCAAGGAAAAGACAGGACAGCCGGCATTCTCCGCAGCTACCTGTCCGCTGCATTCAACGCGGCCAGAAAAGCCCCATTCGATGCAAAATTGCCCGCCACCCTGATTGCCTACGGAGTGAAATTAAACCCAGTCGAACCGGTTTCCACCATCGCAGTGCACCGAGGCGACCGAACCTTAGTTTCTGCAGAACTGAAAGCCTACATGGCCGCCCTATCGGATGACGACCTATCCGACCTAGCCCTAAAGCTGGCCCTGTACGCAGGCGGGCAACGTATGGCGCAATTGCTACGACCCAAGGTAAGCGACTACGACAACGAAACTCAAACGCTGCGCCTGTGGGATGGCAAAGGCAAACGTGCCGCTCCTCGTGAGCATCTTCTGCCACTGGCCCCTAAGGCCGCCGCCATCGTAGAGAGCCTGATACAGCGCGCCCGCGACCGCGAAGATGCCAACGCCAAGAAGGAAAACCGGGAAGCGGCCTATAGCAGCCTGTGGCTATTCTCTAGCCACGGCAAAGCACAGCTTGTCGATACGACACCGGGCAAGCGAGCCATGGAAATCAGCAAAGCCATGAAGGGTGAAGCATTCGACCTGCGCGATATTCGCCGCACATGTGAAACGATGCTGGCTGGACTTGGCATCAGCAGGGACACCCGCGCCCAGCTTCTCAGCCATGGCATTTCTGGCGTACAGGCCGCCCACTATGACCGCCACAGCTACACCCACGAGAAGCGCGCGGCTCTAGTGGCTTGGGAACAACGACTGGAAGAAATTGCGACTGGCCGGATGGCAGACCACGTGGCGCAATCAAAACCGTAACCCAAGACATCTGGTATCACTTGAGGGCACGTCACATCAACTACCATCACCTCACGGCACTTGAGGCCACGTCATCCTGCCTAACGTTGTATCACTGGCCGCAGCAGTTACACCATTTGAACGAGGCTTACTGATGGCCGATATTATCCTTAGTCAGTTGGCATGGCTACGACACAACTTGCGCTGTAGGCTTTAAATCCGCAAATGCCGACCTATCTAGAACTCAGTGCACAATAACCATATATAGGTGCTTAGTTACCGCCTCCGGGGAGGCAGACCGCACCTAAAAACCTCGGCGCGGTCTTGTACGCCATTATTTAGACAAGCCAACCTCACGAATGGCCTTGCCCACCACATCCCCCCAGCCTTCGGCGAGGCGATACAGGCCATAGTCACACACTCCACCATCACGATTCGTCATGTGGCGAGTAGCGCTCTCGATAGCCTGTCCGCCAAGCTTCATGTTTGCGATACAGACAACCTGACGTACGTTAAGAGAGTCCAGCAGTTCGTCCGCCACATAGCGCGGAACCCACTCGCCGTTCATCACATGCAGCAGATAGACGAGACGCACCCACTGTGCCTTGGTGCCATCGCGGAGAAACATCAGGTCATCGTGATCAATGGGAGATACCGCCAAGAATTCGTACGCCACCACCCCAGGGCGGCGGATATGGCCGATATCCGAGGCTGCATCATGCACATACCCAGAGCGCTGTAGAATGTCTGCAGCAATTTGCTTGCCCTCGCTTGTCAGCCAGTAATTTGCGCGGTGAGTCGTTTTGCCAGTCTTGTTCTTGACCAGCAGGTCGGTTCGCTGAATCACGTCCTTACCGACTTTCTGGCGCAGTTGGTGTACCACATCCCACTGATTTCCCGCACCGACCAATGCGGCAAGCTCAGAAGCGGGAATGCCGTCCTCGCTCTCAGCGTGCAGCAAGTGATACAGCGTGCGCAACTGCTGCTTGCTCCGAATTACGCGACGCTCACTGCTGGCTGGCCCCTCAACAGCAGCGCCCAACTCGCGGGGGGTGCCATCGTAGATGCCCACCTCAGCGTGAAAATGCTGCGTATTAGCAGGATTGAAGCGCTGACGACCAGTAACAGACAACATCGCACGCTGAAAAGTGGTGTCCGCCTCGGGATGGTCGGCGCGCAAAGCAATGTGCATGGAATTCAGGGCAGCCTTTGTACGATTAAGGACGCGCTCATAGATGCTGAGCACATCCGTATTGGTCACACCAATCGGTGCCAGCTCAATGTTATTGATTTCGGTTTGGTTCATAAAAAACCCTCTTCAGGCCAAATATATAAGTGCTTGTTGACTAGCCGTTGATGACGGCTGCGACCTGCTCGGCATCCCAAAGCAAGCGACGATTCGCGAGCTTGACTGCCGGGCGCAGCCCAACGTAGTGGCCCGAATTGCAGAGGCCGGCGCGAATCGTCTGCGGCTTGACGCGCAAGAGAGGGGCCAATTCTTCGGTAGTAAGGCGGTGGCGGATGGGGTTTGCCGATGCCTGCAGCTGAACGGCTGGAGCGTGAGGTTTGCCGGTCTTTTCGGCATCCTCCGGGTGGATGGTGTTTTGAGTCATTTGTGTTTTCTTTCAATGTCACCAGGGCTTCTGGCTGATGCAATTGTTTTCGCTCAGGTCGACGGCCACCACTGAATGAGTCTACGCACCGGCATCCTATTGAATACAATGAAGTTTACAGACACAAAAAAGACAACCCAGGCTTGCCAAGCACTCAGAATTACCGCCAAAGATGCTCTTTGCCTTCGAAAACAACCCGGCTTCCTGCAACCATCTGCGGCGCGTAGAATGGCGCGCTTATACGCATTGCATTTCGCCCCGGCACAAGTGCTGGCGCCATCAGGTACCCAATGAACCATCAAGCCCTGTCTTCTTTCATCTGGTCAGTTGCCGACCTGCTACGCGGCGACTACAGGCAATCCGAATACGGCAAGGTCATCCTGCCCTTTACGGTCCTTCGCCGACTCGATTGCGTGCTGGAGGGCAGCAAGCCAACCGTCCTCGCCGAGTTTTCCGTAAAAAGCGCACAAGGCCTGAACCCAGAACCATTCCTGACGCGCAAGGCTGGCCAAACCTTCTACAACACCTCACCGCTCGACTTGGGCAAGCTGCTAGGCGACCAGGACCACATTCGCGAAAATCTTTATGCCTATATCCAGGGTTTTTCGCCGGCCGCACGCGACATTTTCGAGCGCTTTGATTTCTATACCCAGGTCGAGCGCCTGGCCAAATCCGGCCTGCTTTATTTGGTCACGGAAAAATTCGCCAACATCGACCTGCACCCGGACACCGTCGATAACGGCCAGATGGGGCTGGTCTTCGAAGAACTGATACGCAAATTCGCTGAAATTTCGAATGAAACGGCCGGTGAGCATTTCACGCCGCGCGAAGTCATCCGGCTGATGGTCAATCTGCTGTTTATTGAAGACGATGACGTGCTGACACCCGGCAACGCTGTCGTGCGCACCATCTATGACCCGACCGCCGGCACGGGCGGCATGCTCTCTGTCGCAGGTGAATACCTGCTTGAGCACAACCCCGATGCCCGACTGACCATGTTTGGGCAGGAACTGAACGACGAGTCCTACGCCATCTGCAAGGCCGACATGCTCATCAAAGGGCAGGATGTTGGCAACATCGTCGTAGGCAATACGCTGTCTGAAGATGGCCATGGCGGCCGCAAGTTCGACTACATGCTGTCCAATCCGCCGTTTGGCGTCGAGTGGAAAAAAGTCGAAAAAGAAGTCCGCAAGGAAGCCGCCGAAAAAGGATTCGATGGACGTTTCGGCCCCGGCCTGCCCCGCGTTTCCGATGGCTCAATGCTGTTCCTGCTCCACCTCATCAGCAAGATGCGCCCGGCCGTCGATGGCGGCAGCCGTCTCGGCATCGTCCTCAATGGCTCGCCGCTATTCACTGGCGGCGCCGGCAGCGGCGAAAGCGAAATCCGCCGCTACGTGCTGGAAAACGACCTGGTCGAAGCCATCATCGGCCTGCCGACCGACATGTTCTACAACACGGGCATCAGCACCTATGTCTGGATACTGTCGAACAAGAAACCTGCCGACCGCAAGGGCTGGGTGCAGCTCATCGACGCCAGCAGCTTCTGGCAAAAGATGCGCAAGAGCCTGGGCAGCAAGCGCAAGGAACTCTCCGACCAGCATATTGACGACATCACCCGCCTGTTCGGCGAATTCGCCGAAGCCGAGCAAGCCACCGTGCTCGATGCCGCTGGCAAGGAAGTCAGTCGCCAGCTACTGTTGCCCGGCGCCACACGCCCAACCGCGCCAGCAGGCGGCAAGGTCAAGGTCGCGCCCATTTCCCGCATCTTCAAGAATGAAGAATTCGGCTACATCACGCTCACCGTCGAGCGCCCGCTGCGCGATGCAGCCGGCCAGGTCATCCTCGGAGAAAAGGGCAAGCAGAAAGGCAAGCCGCAGGCCGACAGTGCACTGCGCGATACCGAGAACGTGCCACTCGGCGAAGACATTGCTGCCTACTTCAAGCGCGAAGTCCTGCCTCACGCCCCCGATGCCTGGATAGACCACGACAAATCCAAAGTAGGCTACGAAATCCCGTTCAACCGGCATTTCTACGTCTTCGAGCCGCCGCGCAGCCTGCACGAAATCGACGAGGAACTGAAAGGCGTCACCGCCAACATCATGCGCATGCTGGAAGGGCTGGCCGAATGAGCACACTGCCCGACACCCGGTCTGACTTCAATGAAATCCTTGGCATCATTGCCTCGGCAAAACAGCGAGCAGTGCAGGCGGTCAACACCACCCTTATCGAGCTTTACTGGCAAGTCGGTGAAGTCATCAGCCGCAAGATTGCCGGCGCCGAATGGGGCGATGGCGTGGTTGACCAACTGGCCGTGCATATTGCCCGCACCCAGCCCGGTCTGCGCGGTTTCACCCGCCCCAACCTGTTCCGCATGCGCCAGTTTTACGAGGCTTACCGCGACGACGAAAAAATCTCACCACTGGCGAGACAATTGCCGTGGACGCATAACCTCATCATCCTGAGTCAGAGCAAACGCCCGGATGAGCGCGAGTTCTACCTGCGCCTCGCCATCCGGGAACAATGGAGCAAGCGCGAACTGGAGCGCCAGTTCAAGGGCGCCCTGTTCGAGCGCACCGTACTGACGCCGGCAAAAGTCTCACCGCTGGTGATACAAACGCACCCCGACGCACTCAGCGTGTTCAAGGATAGCTACCTGGTTGAATTCCTCGACCTGCCAGCCGGCCACGCTGAAGCCGACCTGCATCGCGGCCTCCTGCACCGCCTCAAGGACTTTCTCATCGAGCTGGGCCGGGACTTTTGTTTCGTTGGTTCAGAATACCCACTGCAAGTCGGCAACCGCGACTTTGCTCTTGACCTGCTGTTCTTCCATCGCGGCCTAAACTGCCTGGTCGCCATCGAACTCAAGGTCGGCCGCTTCGAGCCGGAATACCTGGGCAAGCTGGGCTTTTACCTTGAAGCACTCGACCGCGATGTCAAAAAGCCTCATGAGAACCCCGCCATCGGCGTCCTGCTCTGCGCCAGCAAGGATGATGAAGTCGTCGAGTACGCACTGAGCCGCAGCCTGTCACCGGCGCTGATTGCCGAATACCAGACCCAGTTGCCCGACAAGCTTCTACTGCAGGCCAAGCTGCATGAGTTTTACCAGCTGGACGTGGCCGACCGGGGAGACGAGGCATGAGCTTGCCGCGTTACCCGGAATACAAGGACAGTGGGGTTGATTGGTTGGGCGAGGTGCCTGCGCATTGGGCAATTAACCCTTTCTATAGCCTTGCCTCTGAGCGGACCGAGCCAAATTCAGGGATGCTCGAAGATAATCTGCTGTCACTAAGCTATGGTCGAATCGTTCGAAAAAACATCGAGTCGAACGACGGTCTACTGCCTGAGTCGTTTGAAACATACCAAATCGTCAAACCGGGCGACATAGTATTCAGACTAACCGACCTCCAAAACGATAAGCGAAGCCTCCGCACCGCCATCGTTGAAGAGCAAGGCATCATTACATCGGCCTACCTCGCAGCGAAACCGACCGGGCTGCAGTCCGGCTATTTAAGCCACTTACTTCGTGCCTACGATGTCACAAAAGTTTTTTACTCCATGGGCGGCGGACTGCGTCAATCGATGAAGTTTTCAGACATCAAGCGACTGCCTACTCTTGCGCCATCGGCAGAAGAACAAACCTCCATCGCCACCTTCCTCGACCGCGAAACGGCGAAGATTGACGGGCTGATTGCCGAGCAGGAAAAACTCATCGCCCTGCTGGCTGAAAAGCGCCAAGCCACCATTTCCCACGCCGTCACCAAAGGCCTGAACCCCGATGCGCCGCTGAAGGATTCCGGGGTGGCGTGGCTGGGCGAGGTGCCGGCGCATTGGTCGGTGCAAACGTTGCAGCGCTGTGTGTACGTTGCTGAGGGGCAGGTGAATCCAGAACTACAACCTTATTGTTCAATGCTTTTAATTGCGCCAAATCACATTGAATCTGGTTCTGGGCGCCTGTTGTATTTTGAAACCGCAGAAGAGCAGTCAGCAGAGAGTGGAAAATATCTCTGCCAAGCTGGCGACGTAATTTATAGCAAGATTCGGCCTGCCTTAAGAAAAGTATGTATCGCACCAGAGGCCTGCCTATGCAGTGCAGACATGTATCCGATGCGAGGCACGGCAGGACTATCGAACAAATTCCTGATGTGGTTCATGTTATCTGAGCCATTTTCAGCATTCGCTGCGCTTGAATCCGAACGGGTAGCAATGCCAAAGATAAATCGAGAATCATTAAAGGAGGTATGGCTGTCACTACCTCCGCCAGAAGAGCAAGGAGCGATTTCCACACTGCTGGATTCAGAAACAGCTCGCCTAGATGCACTGACCACTGAAGCCACCCGCGGCATCGCTTTGCTCAAGGAACGCCGCGCCGCCCTGATTTCCGCCGCCGTCACCGGCAAAATCGACGTCCGCAACCTCGCCGAACAGAAAGCCGCCTGATGTACAACCTGCACCAGGAACACCATTTCGAATTCGCCATCTGCCAGCACCTCGGCGATAACGGCTGGCTCTACGCGGAAGGCGATGCCGCCCACTATGACCGGCAGAACGCGCTGTTTGTGCCCGACCTGCTGGCCTGGATTGAGGCCACTCAGCCGGAAAGCTGGCAGCAACTCACCAAGACACATGGCGCCGGCCTGCCCAAGGTGCTGGCAGAGCGAGTACGCAAATGCCTGAACGAGCAAGGCACGCTGGAAGTGCTGCGCCGCGGCGTCGAAATGGTCGGCCTCAAGAAGCCGCTGTCACTGGTGCAGTTCAAGCCTGCGCTGGGCATCAACCCGGCCATCCAGCAGGCCTACACCGCCAACCGCCTGCGCGTGGTGCGCCAGGTGCATCATTCGCTGAACAACGCCAAGGATGCGCTCGACCTGGTGCTGTTCGTCAATGGTATTGCGGTCGCCACCGCCGAGCTGAAGTCTGACTTCACCCAGAGCGTCGGCGATGCCGTGGACCAGTACCGCTTTGACCGTAACCCGGCGCCCAAGGGCGGCATGGTCGAACCGCTGCTGGCCTTCCCTGGTGGCGCGCTAGTGCATTTCGCCGTCAGCCAGTCTGAAGTGATGATGACGACGCAGTTAGCTGGCCCGGCAACCCGTTTCCTGCCCTTTAATCGCGGCAACGATGGCGGCGCCGGGAACCGGCCAAATCCATTCGGCTTTGCCACTCATTACCTATGGGAAGAGGTCTGGCAGCGCGATAGCTGGCTGGAAATCCTTGGCCGCTACCTGATAGGCAAGCGCAACGACAAAAAACAACTGACCAGCGTCATCTTCCCTCGCTATCACCAGCTTGCAGCAACCCGACAGATGGTCGCTGACGTTTTGGCAAATGGCCCAGGCCAGCGCTACCTGATTCAGCACTCGGCCGGCTCAGGCAAGACCAACTCGATTGCCTGGACGGCGCACTTTCTCGCCGACCTGCACGATGCCGACAATATCAAGCTGTTCGACAGCGTGATGGTTGTCTCCGACCGCAATGTGCTGGATGCCCAGTTGCGCGACGCAATATTCGACTTCCAGCGGACGACCGGCGTCGTCGCCACCATCACCGATGACCATGGCAGCAAGAGCGCGCAACTGTCGCAGGCGCTAAACGATGGCAAGAAGATTATCGTCTGCACCATCCAGACCTTCCCGTTTGCCCTGAAGGCGGTGCAGGAGCTGTCGGCCACAGAGGGCAAGCGCTTCGCGGTGATTGCCGACGAGGCACATAGCTCACAGACCGGCGAGGCCGCAGCCAAGCTCAAGCAGCTGCTGTCGGCCGAGGAATTAGCCGAACTGCAGGACGGCGGCGAAATCGACACGGAAACAGTGCTGGCGCTTCAGATGGCGGCCAAGGCTAGCCAGGAAAAAAACATCACCTACATCGCCTTCACGGCAACACCAAAGCAGAAGACGCTGGAATTGTTTGGCCGCAAGGATGCCGATGGCCTGCCGCAGGCATTCCACGTCTATTCGATGCGCCAGGCCATCGAAGAAGGTTTCATCCTCGACGTGCTGCAGAATTACACGACCTACAAACTGGCGTTCAAACTAGCCAATGACGGGCAGGAATATGACGAGACCCAGGTCGAGAAAAGCATGGCGCTCAAGGGCATCATGCAGTGGGTGCGCCTGCACCCCTACAACATCGCGCAGAAGGTACAGACCGTAGTCGAGCACTTCCGCGAAAACGTACAGCCACTGCTTTATGGCAAGGCCAAGGCGATGATTGTGGTCAGTAGCCGCCGGGAGGCTGTGCGCTGGCAAAAAGCGATTGCCGGGTACATCCAGAAGCAAAACTACAAGCTCGGCGTGCTGGTGGCCTTCTCGGGCGAAATTAACGACCCGGAAAGCTACCCGGAGCCGGTCAGCGAACACAGCAAGGCGCTGAACCCAGGACTCAAGGGGCGCGACATCCGTGACGCCTTCGCGGAACCGAACTATCACCTGCTGCTGGTCGCCAACAAATTCCAGACTGGCTTCGACCAGCCGCTGCTTTGCGGCATGTACGTCGATAAGCGCCTTGCCGGCATACAGGCTGTGCAGACACTTTCGCGACTGAACCGTGCGCACCCTGGTAAGGATACGACCTACATCCTCGACTTCGTCAATGACGCAGAAGAAGTGCTGGCCGCCTTCAAGACCTACTATGAAACGGCACAACTGGAAGCCACGACCGACCCGCACCTAGTGCTCGACTTACGCGCCAAGCTCGATGCCAGCGGCTACTACGACAGTTTTGAGGTTGACCGTGTTGCCCATGTCGAAACTGACCCGAACGGAACGCAGGCGCAGCTAAACGCAGCCATCGCACCCGTGGCTGACCGGCTGCTGAAGCGCTACAAAGCGGCGAAGAACGACAAAGCCATAGCCGAGGCCAACAAGGACGAAACCGCCGCGCAGACAGCCAAGGATGCAATGGCCGTACTACAGCTATTCAAGGCCGACATGGGTGCCTTCAATCGCTTGTATGCCTTCCTGTCGCAAATTTTCGACTACGGCAATACCGACATTGAAAAGCGCTTTATCTTCTTCAAGCGCCTGATACCGCTACTCGACTTTGGCCGAGAGCGCGATACGGTCGATTTGTCGAAGGTAGTGCTGACTCATCACACGCTACGCGACAAGGGTGTGCAGGCGCTAAGCCTGAAACATGGCGATACACCTAAGCTACCGCCGATGACGGAGGCCGGCAGTGGCGCCGTGCAGGACAAGGAGAAGGCCTTCCTGGATGAAATCATCGAGAAGGTAAACGGCCTGTTCGAAGGCGAGCTGTCAGATAACGACCAGTTGGTCTACGTCAATGGCGTGCTAAAGGGCAAGCTGCTGGAAAATGAAACGCTGATGCAGCAGGCGGCGAACAATACCAAGGAACAGTTTGCGAACTCTCCAGACCTGTCGCAGGCGCTGATGCACGCCATCATGGACGCGCTGGAGGCGCACACGACGATGAGCACACAGGCGCTAGGGTCAGTGAAGATTCGCGATGGATTGAAGGACACGCTGCTCGGGCCGGCGATGCTGTACGAGGCATTGCGTGCCAGGTCATCGCAACGCTCGCAGGCTTCGATGTAAATCGATTACTGCGCTCCCGTGTACACTACTGATGATACCGAAGGTAAACACTGGCTGAAGGTGAGTCTTTGAGCAAAAGGCAAGCTCATCCCCAACCCACAGGTTAATGTATGTTCGCTCGCCCTTCGATGGTTCTGGCCGCATGGAGCCGTCCCGTCGCTTATGGCAATGACAGACTTTCACATCTTGCTACCCGATGCTGCTTGCGTCGAGGGCATGGGCGTGTTCTGCGCCCCGTTTTGCCCTTTGGCCCTCCCGGCTGGGGCGACCATGGGGGGGGTGCGGCCGACCATCCAACGGGGGTTCCGGGAACGGGGCCTGCCTGGCGGCGCGCCACCGGCCAAAGCGGCAGGGCTGGCGGGCCACCGCCAATGGTCAGGACCGGGGGGGGGGGGGGGGGGGGGGGGGGGGGGGGACGGGGCGGAGCCGGGGGCGAGTTGGGGAAGGGGTGGCCGGGGGGGCGGCAACAGCGCGGGCGCGCAACCGCGCGTGACACTTGCGTCGGTTAGGCTGGCCACAGCCATAGCTCAATATTCCCGCGCCCGCTCTATCAATCCGCCCACGGCTGCCGCTGCGCTCTTTCTTCGGCATTTCCAGCACAAGTCGTTCGGCGGTTATCCCTCCCTACTCCTGCACTGGTCGCCTGGCATCAAATGAAAATCCATTCTGGCCCTTGGCCCTGCTGGCGGAACGTGTCGGCAGATTCTGGAAGCGGCGGCGCTGATGCGCCATTGACCGACTCGTTATCAGGGCCAAGGCCACAATGGACTTGATGCTACCGCTTCCTTAACCTGCCGCACACGCCCGCCAGGGCTTGCGACACCAAGATGCTATGGCCCGCCACGGGTGACGACGCGTTTCTTGGGTATCAGGGATTAACAGGTGGGCAGGCTGGATTAATCAGCGCGAATTAAATTGCACCGTCATGGCGGCAATTTATTGTGCGACGCAGAAATATGCCGTCAATTCCGGTTTGAAAATTTATGTCCTCACCGGCAGCACCGTGCCCAAATCGGACATTTGCAATGTAAATGCTCCAATGTCAGCTTTCTGAGTGGAGCCGTCGTTCAGCGCCTTTGCTCTAAGACAACACCTCGACAAAGCGGATGTTCGACTCTGCTCACGTGACCAACAGTTGTGGGAAGCGAAGCGGTCTTTGAGTTGTCCACTTAAGCCGGGGCAATTCGGTAGATGCCTACTTTACATCTCACTCCGACTGGGCGCGAAATGCCTGATGGCCGTCATGAAGCCAAACGCCGAGTCCCCGCGGAAATGAGGCTTTCCCCACAATCAGGAACACGAGCCCGGTGAAAAGACTCTTTGAGGCATTGGCATGGTCGGCGGCCATCTGTAGGTCAGTTCCAGACGGGTGAGGAATTGGTTCTGGGTGCGTATGCCAAAACCCAAGACAGTGAAGACCTTGCTCGAAAAGCCGTTCCCGTTCGGCCTCCGCGGCTTGCAGGTCGAAACCAACACCGGTGAACGCGGACCACTGAGCCGGGAGCTTAGTCACCACTTCGACTACGACTACCTCTGCTGTGAGGTCTCGGGCGAAAAGTTGGCCAACAACCTCACGTTTCAACCATCCGCGTTGCACATGACTCTTGAGCACGGCTAATCCATCCGTGGGTATCTCAAGGCTCCAAGCAGCACCTGGCAACCGGAAACGAAGGCTTTGGTCAGACATTGAGGTTCAAAACCTCATTGAAGCTTCGTGACAGCATCTTCGAGTCATGCTTGCTGCCATCAACTGGGACAATCGCTCTTGGCCTTGCGCCTACATCGAGAGCCTCAAAGTAAGCCCTGGAGCGAACCCACGACCATATCTCAGAGTTGCCAGATGCTCGGTCAAGGACACTCAATATCCGCTCTGATGCAAAGCCAGCTGCTTGCCATGTGTCAGCTACGCCATACGGGTGGAACCCAGCCCCGCATGCAGGAATTTCATGCTTAGTCGATTCAGGCCAATCAGCTGCATTGACCAAACTTTCCGCTGGGTCAGACATCGGCCAGGCATCGGATGCCCCCACCTGCACGACGTGGGCGGCCGCGCAGAACGGCTCAACCCAGGTATGCATGATTGGCGTGCCTTCGAGAGCGCTTTGTCGATACTGACTCAGTAGTGCTCGCACTGAGCTTTCACCCGTGCAGTCGACAACCAAGTCGAACATGTTGGGTGATACGCGGTCGCTCACCCAGGAGCTGGCCAAAGCTGGCACTCCTTGAACAGACACACCTGGGATTTCGCGGGTCAGGCGGTCTGCAAGCTGCGTAGCCTTGCCTTGATACGCCGACGACAGCCCAAGAACATGCCTTGAGCAGTTCTCTGGTAAAAATAGGTCGGGGTCGACTATGGTGATGCTGCCGATACCGGCTCGGGCCAGCAGCTCGATTATGGGGCTACCTAAGGAGCCACAGCCAAGGACCAAAACACGTTTGGCCTGCCGGTTGGCGAACGCATCCGTGCCATAACCTCGAGTTAGCGACCATTCGGCGTCCAACCGAATCGCGGGGACCGGCTCAATGGCAATTGGCGACAGCCCTGGAATCAGTGGCGGACATAGCTGGTAGGCATAGGCGAACTGGCCTTGGACAAACGCCACAAGGTATGGCTGCCCAGGCTTGCCGGCGAACTGCTGCAACCACGAACTGACGGACACCGTGTTATCCGATAGTAGGCCAACCAGAATGTCGAGGTCCTCGAAGTCCTGAGGCCAAACACCCGGTCGCCAATCATGGCCCTCTGACAGAGGGACGAAGAGCGCCTGCCCATGCACCATTTGACCAGTCGATAAACCGTGCCGTCGCGCTAGGGTATGCGGGTCTGCCACACCCGTGCAGCCAACTACAGTTTTGACCTTTTGACGGTCGTTGCCCACGTAGTAGACGGCTAGTGACCCTCCCTCAATCTTCGTCAGCCCTTGGATGGCCAAATACAACTGGCTGGGAGTTGGCCGAGCATCACGGCGTGAAGCTGCTTTGTCACAGAATCTAAGCCAGTATGACCAGCACTCACGCTTGAGCTCCGAAACAATCCAGTCTTCGTCGTTGCATTGCGTAAGGAAATGCTGAAACGCGTTGAGGACCCGCCCTATGGCTTGAACGGGGTCGGCGTAATCGTCAGGTAAGGCTTCCACGCCCAAGCAGACCTTTCCTGTCTCCTCCACATGAGGAAGAGCCAAGCAGTGGTCTTTATGCAGATGGATTTGGGCTGGGGTCGCAGGGAAGTCACGAGGTATCGAGAGCCGCGCGGTATCGTGCATCAACTGTGGGTGGGGCACTTTGAGTTCCCACACCATCGGTTTTGACGACCCCGGCAAGCCAGTTATACGGGTTGCAAACGGCGCTCCAGCCTCAGTAAGCCATGCCTCAACAGCCTTTGCGGCGATGGCAAAAGGTTTGGACATGCAGCCCAGCTTCACGCTAATGTGTTTTTCGAGCCCTGAGGACGCACCATTGTCGGGTTGGTCCGCGGCTGACCAGGAACAGCGGCAAGCAGGCCTTGCAGCGGGCTTGCCAGTGATGCCTTCCAAGCTTCCACACCATACTGGCCAAACACGCTACGAATACGAGTCTCGCTCTTCTTGCTGTACTCCTCGGCAAACAGCGCCTCGAGGTCGGTGACCAACTGCTTCTGCCAGGTATTAAACTCGCGAACTCGAAGGCCTCCATCGGAATTCCAGCGGTCGGCAAAGTTCTCTGTCGCCAGAGCAGGGTTCGAGACGCGGTAGTTGCGGCCATCGGTGACAATCCCTCGAGGCATTCGGTCAACCAGTTCAAGAAGAACTTCGATAGGCGAGGAATAGGCAGTCTGTTCGTGGGTCACCATGTGGTTATATGCATTCCCCGCCAACGTAACCAAGATAACTGAAATGGGCTTGGCGTCCTTCCGCTCATCAGAAAAGTTCCAGTAATAGTTGTCACGATGCAGTTTCATAAGCTGGATGCCACGCCGAAGGATGTCGTCGATGCCAACGGGGGCATCAGGTATCGGTGTGACCTGCGTCTCAGCCTTGATGACCATCTCTCGCAGCCCCCGATGGAACGAGAACCGCTTTTTGGCGATGGTGCAGAACCAGTCGGCAAACTCTTCCGGGTTGGATGGGCTCCACCGAGTATCTGGGTCGCGAACCCGAAGGTCAGTAGCTACACCCATTGAGCGGCTGTCAGGCAAGGCAGGCGTCACATCGAAGTAGAACGGCTCGCCAGGATAATTGAGTCGCCAGCAGCGACGCTTTGCAGTTGGGTCATCGGCTCCCTGGATACCTTTTAGCGCCTCGCCGAAAGCTTGGAAAAACGGTTCAGGGTTTGTAACGCTATGAACCCGTGGGCCGGTCAGTTTCACCACAATGTCGAGGTCGAAATTCTGGTTGCCTCTCGGCGACACCGTTGTCTGGGTTCGCATGGAGCCTTGGACGAATACGTGCGCATCGGTATCGGCGATGCCCAGCTTTGCTGCCACGTGCCGACCAAGCGCTTCGTATTTCTTGGTGGCTCGAGCACGTTCTTCCTGTGATAGCTCCAGCTTTTGAAGCATCTCAACGATGAAGGCCTCCCACTGAACCCGTTCCTGGCGGGCCTGAAGAGTCTCAAGAATGCGTTTTGCGTAGTTATTAGCTGTGGTCATGTCAAGAGGCTTTCTGGTTCAAAATTAAATTGCTACCTGCTCACCACTAGGGCCAGAGACCACAGTCGACGAGATTTCGATGGTTTTCTTAAACGGGCTACCGAAACCCCGGTCGGTCTCGTAGCAGACATAGGTGGCCTGGTGACGTGCTTGCATCTTTTGTCCGACGCGGAAGCAGGCCGAAGCCGGCGCTCCTACAAAGAGATGGATGCGCTGAACCTTCCATTGGTCCTGAAGTATCCTGATGGCTTCATCCAGCTTGGCGCCGAAGAGCTCCAAGTCCTTAGGGTGCCCAATAACATCAGAGCCAAACCGGTCAGCGGTGAGCTTGAGGGTAGGCAACTGCAGCGCTCCGCTCTCAAAGCATTGAGCAGTCAGCCTATCGTGAGCAATGTCGAACGTCAGAGACACCAGCAGGCAAGCCTCATTTACCCCCGAGAAGTCGTTGAGTACATTCAATCGATACTTGTCGGAGCTTGGCTCTGCGGCATCCGATGGCCAGGCCCACTGGCCGCCTTGGTTGCCAGCCACCTTGTCACGGTGAAACTGAAAGACTGAAGCCCCTGCAGTGTCCCCGATGAGCCGACCACCCAGCATTAAGACCGAGGTGCTGTGTACAGGGAAGACAGCAAGATGGGGGCGCGCGCGACCACGTGCTGAGCCGTTCAAGAGAGCTTTTAGCCGTGGAACATCCGTCGAGAGCGACTCGAAGAGACTGCCCCAGTACGAAGCCGAGTGCGGGTTATGTAGGATGTAGCTGTTGAAACAGAAGTACTCTGGCTCATCTCTGCTGGGCCGAAGGTCCGCATTGAGCATAGCGTCCTCGACGTTTCTCTTTAAATAGTGATGCGGTTGCCCAGATATGTTGCCGATGAGCATGATTGGCTCGGCCGGTGGGTACTGCAGGCCGGCAAGGAGGCGCTTTACATCAGCCACGTTTCTGGCTCGCATATCCCGAAGCTTCTCCGTGGTGTAAACGGCCGGCGCCACTCTGTCGATAAGCCGGTGGCACTTGTCGCAGAGCAACATGATGTTTTCCGCGTCGTCGGCGAGCAACGGAGACAGTGCGGCATCCCCACGCGGTCCGTCAACCGAGGATGCAACGATGTGGGCTAGGTAACTATAGTTAGCGGGCTCATCGGTCGCAAAATGAGATGAGAGGTCTTCTCCACATCCATCAAATTGACAGCGCCAAGCCGAAGCCATGAAAACCTTCCTAGCGGTTTTTGTCTTCACCTCGCCTTTGCGTCCCTTGGAGGTGGTAGCCGTGACAACCCCTGCCTGCCAAGTCCGAACCAACTTCTTGGTTGCTGAACTGACCGTCAAGGCAGCAAGGTCAGCATCCTTTGGGTGGGCTTCGGTGGTTTCAGCCCACTTAACGATTCCGCGGCAGAAAGATGGTGCCATGGCACTCAAGGAGTCGCCGCCCAGGTCTCCAATGCCTTCAAAGGCCCACGCATCGGTCGAGGCGGTCCTTGAAAAGACACTGCAGGTGAAGCGATTGACGACCAGGAGAGATTCTTTGCCAGCGGACAAGAGCCCCTGAAGCAGGCTTGCAAACTCGCCGTCAGTGAGCCCGATGGGACGTACGGTTGGCGATGTAGTGACGGCAGAGCCCGGCATGTTAAATTTCCAAAGTAGCTAAACAAGATAACTGGGCGTGTCCGGAATTTTGTGTAAACGGGGTGTGAGTTAAACGTTGTTCATCCGGTCTTCGAACTGGATAGTAAATCGGGTCAGTGCCGCTTTCCAATCCCGAATGGGCATGGTCCATTTCTGGCTGATGTTTCGGAGTGCCAGGTAGAACAGTTTGATCAGCGCCTCATCGCTCGGGAACGAGCCCCGGTTCTTGGTGATTTTCCGCAGGCTCATGTTCACCTGATTCAATCGTATTGGTCGTGTAGATCACCTTCCGGATCTCCGGCGGGTAGTCGAAGAACGGTGTTATGCGCGACCAGTTCCGCCGCCAGGACTGGCTGATGGGCAAGTAGGCATCGTCCCATTTATCCTCGAACTCGCCGAGCATCTGCTCGGCTTCGTCGGCAGTGGCACTGGTGTATATCCGCCGAAGGTCAGCGGCAACGGCCTTACGCATTTTCCACGAGACATAGTTCAGGCTGTGCCGGACCATATGGACGACGCACAGTTGAACGGCGGCACGCGGATAGATTGCCTCAATGGCCTCTGGAAATCCCTTCAAGCCATCAACGCAGGCGATGAAGACATCCTGAACGCCTCGATTCTTCAATTCCGTGACCACTTGCAGCCAGAACTTTGCGCCTTCTGTCTGGGCGATCCACAGACCGAGGACTTCCTTCTCGCCTGCCATGTTCAGTCCGATGGCCAGATACACGGCTTTGACGCGCACGCTGCCATCCCTGACTTTGACGTGGATACAGTCGAGATAGACGATGGGGTAGATGCTGTCCAGAGGCCGTGACTGCCAGGCCTTGGCCTCTTCGATCACAGCATCTGTAACTGACGAAATCAGTGTCGGCGATACCTCGGTGCCGTACATCTCTTCCAGGTGCGATTGGATTTCGCGGACCGTCATGCCTCGGGCGTACAGCGACAGAATCTTTTCGTCGAAGCCCGTCCAGCGGGTCTGGTGCTTGGGAATCAACTGCGGCTCGAAGGTGCCGTGGCGGTCGCGGGGTATTTCTATCGGCAGTTCGCCGAACTCCCCTTTGAGCGTCTTCCTGCTCTTACCGTTGCGCGTATTGCCAGCCGGATTCTCCACCGGCTCATTCTTCCCGTGGCCGAGATGGTCGGCCATCTCCGCTTCCAAGGCCTTCTCGACCAGCAGCTTGGTGAGCTGCTTGAGCAAGCCATTCTCGCCAATCAGGTCTTCCGGCTTCCGATAGTCAGCCAACAGGCTGTCCAGCAACTCCTTCGGTACTGCTTTCTTTCCTACGGTCATCATCGCTCCTGGCAATGTGGCAGTTTCCTGCCGGGTGACCGTTTACACAAAAATTCTTACACGCTCAGATAACTGCACGCCGATTTCTGCGTTAAGCGAATAGTATAGCCACTTAGCATTCAACGCGGTCTTCGCTTGCCTACGAAACCAACGAAATCACGGTTGTTTCTGCTGCCTCTGTTTGTTGCGCTGAACCCTCCTAGTCATCTAGTTAGATTGCCACCGTTCTGTAGCGCATAACAAACGCAGACCGGAACAATCAACAACGGGATAGTTCCGGCAAAATAACGTTAATTTCCCGTTAACCCACGTTGTTAACCGGGAAAGGCACGTTACTTTACTTGGCTAATGGATTCATTTTCCCAACCTCGAACCAGGCCATCAAAATACACAAGACGGTCCGCAAATAAGTCAAGGTCATCCATTACAGCACCGCGCTGCGATTCCTGCAGCAATCCTGCCAAATGAAACGCAGCTTCGTCGCCGATAACAAAATAGGCGAGATAGGGCGCCTTGTCGGTTTCCTTTTCGGCACTTTCGCACGCATCCATCAGGTCCCTTAAAAACAGCTCGATGGCATGACCACAGTCCTGCACAGGCAATATATCTTGACGGAAATACAATTCGGTGACGGTCATACCCATGGCCTCCATCAATCGTTTATGGTCAGCGCTCTTTCGCTCATCGTCAGGCCATGGAACATGTAGTTGCCCCTGAGCATGCTTACCGTAAGACAGGCTGGCCGCTAGATAACCGGCAGCGGCGATGCCCACGCCGTCACGCAATACCGCCAAAAATACCTGATGGTTACGACCGCATGCGACAAAGAATCGGTGTAATACGCGCAAGAAATCGGTTAATAACCGCTGGGCAGCTACAAGCTGTTCTTCGCCTTCTATGCCGAGTGTATGCCTGACCTGACGACTAAAATGATGGGCGCTCATCGTGGTGTTAGCAATGCCCGTAGCACACCCAGCTTGAACATGCCCCAACCCTGCCGTGTTCCTAACGTACGCATCACGCGAGGCACATCACCAGATTCAATAGACAAGAAACCACCGTCAAAGGCCACCATGACCCGCCCGAGCTTCACACCTTTGCGCACAAACGGCTTCAACGCTGCCTTGAACTCTGCCGGGTCAATAGTCAAACGGTTTTCTTGCATAGCCGATGTCTTTCGCTAAAAAGTTTCGACCTCGAAAACACCTGATTCGCCGCGCGTTGCAGCCGCCTTGATGGCCGTAGCCCTGCCACTATCCTCGCCATAGCTGCTGAGAGCCGAAAGCGCTTCGTCAAACCGGCCGAACTGCCGAAGCAACTCGGCAATAGCCTTTGCATCTTGGTCTAGAACAGGGGCGGCCCGATGCAGAGCCAGAAGGCTCAGCATGTTATCTGTGGCCTGTTCATCGCTCATCGGGCTGAGCATGCGCCTGCCGCGCTTACCGTGATTGCCAATCCACCACAATCTGGTTCGCAGGTATAGCTCACGCTCTGGATTCGACCATTCTTCACGCAGGACGGCTAACAGCAAGTCGGCCGGCCTCGGGTGTTTGTGGTAATCGACAAAATCAAGGTCGTTCAGCTCGACCTGCGCCTCTACATCAATATTGCCCTCGTTTTGACTTTTCCAGAATATACGAGGCAACCATCTGCTTTTGTGTGCTGAATTCTCGTTGAACGATGGCACCACGCCAAGTTCTGTCGCGTCTTCCAGCCAATAGGTTCTATTGCAGCCAGGGCAGTACGCAAGGCGCGATGCCTCAGACACCATCGGCATCCACGTATAGCCGTCGCTCCACCGCGAAGACAGGCCAAAGCTATTAACCGACGCAAAACGCTGGTGCATTACCTTTTCGTGGCAACAGGGTGTTTCGAGTAAGAGCGGCTTTGCAAATCTGGTCATGGCGGGTTCTTGGGAAGCCCGGATGAAGGGCTGGACGACTGTGAGGCTAGCATTTGTCATAGGATACATGACTGTCAAAAATCCCGCTCAATGTGTCCACTGGTGGCGGCGCTGAAAATTACTTTTGTTGCGCTAGCCTCGGAAAGGCAAGTGCGGCGACAGGCAGAAGGATGCAGCGCCCAGCAGTTCATTGTGGCTTGGCCTCTGATGGCAACACCGCCAAACGGGAACAGCCCGCCTTCTGCCGAAGTTCGCCGTGTCGCCTTTTCCGACAGAGGCCAAGACCAGATTGAACTGTCAGCCTGGCGCGCATCCGCAAGTGACGCGATAGATAGTTGGCCTGAATGGGCTGGATGCACCGAAAAACACCGACCCTGCTACACCCGCAGGCGCACTTTCTGTCGCGCGAACTTTGAGCAAGGTATCGCGGTAGTCCGGTTGGCAAGCGGTGACGACAACCAAACGGATGAATCAATTGCTCCGTCCTGCGGCGCTTGGCATCCATCAGCAGTACAGATTGGTTGCGGAGCAAGGGTAAAGCCTAGGCTTATCACCCTTGGGGGGTCTATTGCCTGCAAAAACATATTGTGCATAGATATTGCAAACCGCAATGCAAAGCAATGTACTAACTCAGTGAGCCTAGCCGCCAGATATGACAAAAGAAAATAGCGCTACAATAGCGCTACATTACAAGAATCATCCGCTACGTTACCGGGCAAAACCGCCCTGAATCCTGAATCCTGAATCCTGAATCCTGATATTCTGAATCCAGAGAAAGGAAGGCCGGCAGCGCAAAGCGCCGCCTACGTCTCCGCGGAAAAATCGGTAACTTTTTTCACGCTGAATTGAGCGCCACCGTGTTGTAGGCGAAAAGCCTTGGTTGAGCCGGGCCGTTGATTGCGTGGTGACGATTTAGCTGAATCGAACCTCCAACCTATGGTGCATTGCCCCTAATTGCGAACGCAGTGCGACGCTGCAAGGCAACAGCCTGCTCACGGCGGGGAAAACGAGCGGTTTGATTGGTGCCAACGCACCCACGCCCGGTTATCATCACGTATCGATGAAAAACAAAGCGTCGGGAGCATTGATGAAATTTTCTTACAAAGCTCTTACATGAAACATGAAAAACAAAAAAGCCATTCCAAAGAATGGCTTAACTGTTTGATTTTACTGGTGCCCCCGAACGGAATCGAACCGCTACCTGATGATTACAAATCAACTGCACGACCTTCATGCTACGGGGGCCCTAGCGATGGGGCCGGATTATAGCTTGAACATTTAAATTTCGACATGAGCACTCTGACCAATCCATTCGAAATCGCCCGTGAAACACTCCGGCTGCTGGCTGTTCGCCGAATTCCGCCATCGCCTGAAAATTACCAGACGCTCTACCACGAGATAGCCGGGACAAAACCCGGCGGCGGGTTGTTTCCGGAAGCCCAGTTGCGCTCACTCGCAGCAGCCCTGCCCAAGGCATCGCCTGACCAGCTACGCCTGGCGCGACAACTTGAAGAAGCGGTCAAGTCCGCCAACTGGGACGACTACAAAAAGCACCTTGCCGATTTTGTCGCCGGCCTTGCCGAATCGCAAAAACTCGGCTGGTCTGAGCTTATCGCCGATCTGCTGCGTCTTTGGGATGCGAAGCATTCAGGGCTGACGGCCGCGCGCAAGCGCGAATCGCTTGAACATGTGCTGAAAACCAGCGTTGCGAATCCCGACACGCTATTTACGCGAATGCAGAGCCTGCTACGCTCATGGGGGCAAGGCAGGGAGGCAGAGCACATTGAGGCAATCAATGCGCCCGAAGCAGGCATTTCCGAAATTGCCCCAATTTCCGGGTTGACCGTAGCAAGCAACGATCTGCTGCCCGAATTACGCGAACTGTTTGCCTTTACGCTCGAAACAGCGATGGCCACCCAGTTGATTGAAAGCCCGCAGCTTTCGACAGATGCCAAAGCCCTCGCCAAGGACATACGCACCGCCAACAGCGCTGAACAGTTGCAGGAATTCCTCACCCGTCTCAAGCGTTTCGCCTTCAAGCTAGAACTGCTTGCCGAAGACCAGACCGAACTCCGCCACAGCCTCCTTGGCCTGCTCCGCCTGCTGGTCGGCAACATCACCGATCTGGTTCTGGACGACAACTGGCTGCACGGACAGATCGACGTGGTTCGGGAGATCATCGACAAGCCGCTATCGCAACGCGCCCTCGACGATGCCGAACGGCGGCTCAAGGAAGTTCTCTACAAACAAAGCCAGCTCAAGGCCAGCCTGTCAGAAGCGCGAGAAGCCATCAAGCACATGCTGGCCGGCTTCGTCGACCAACTTGCCGATTTCGCGGATGCCACCTCCGACTACCACGACAAAATTGAAAGTTGCGCCGAGAAAATCACCGCCGCCAATGACATATCCGAACTCGAAAGCGTCCTCGGCGAAGTCATGCGTGAAACCCGGACAATTCAAATCAGCGCCCAACGCTCGCGCGACGAGCTGCGGTCGACGCAGAAAAAGGTGCAGGAATCAGAAGCGCGCATCACCGAACTCGAACGCGAACTCGAAACCACCAGCGATCTAGTGCGCCACGACCAGCTCACCGGCGTCCTCAACCGCCGCGGCCTGGAGGAAATCTTCACCAAGGAAGCTGCGCGCGCAACGCGTCACGAAACCTCACTCTGCGTCGCGCTGATTGACATCGACAACTTCAAGAAACTCAACGATTCGATGGGCCACGATACCGGCGACGAAGCACTCATCCACCTCGCCACCATCTGCCGCGAAACCCTGCGCCCCCAGGACACCGTCGCCCGCTACGGCGGTGAAGAATTCATCATCCTGCTGCCGGACACGCCGCTGAACGACGCCGCCAGCGCCCTCACCCGCCTCCAGCGCGAACTCACCAAAAAGTTCTTCCTGCACGGCAACGACAAAGTCCTGATCACCTTCAGCGCCGGGGTGACCAGGATGAAACCGGACGACACGCAGGCAACAGTCATCAAACGGGCCGATGACGCGATGTACCAAGCCAAGCAAACCGGCAAGAACCGCGTTGTCACCGCCGAAAAAGAAACCGCCTGACCCGCAATGGACCGCTTGCCACGGTCAACCTGAAAAAGACGCCAAAATACCCTAAAGTTTTTTCCGCCAGTTCCGTAAATTGATTCAACGGCGGAACAAATTGATTGCTCCTCCCAGATTTAAAGCGGCCAGCGCCCAGCGCTAGCCAACAGATCAACGATCCAAGGAGATACAAAATGGCCCAAACAATCAACACCAACATCTCGTCGCTGAATGCGCAACGCAACCTGACGACGTCCCAGTCTTCACTGGCGACCTCCTTGCAGCGCCTTTCCACTGGCTTGCGCATCAACAGTGCGAAAGATGATGCTGCCGGCCTAGCCATTTCAGACCGCATGACCTCACAGATTCGTGGTTTGAATCAAGCCGCTCGAAATGCCAACGATGGTATTTCTTTGGCTCAAACAGCGGAAGGAGCCCTCTCCTCTGCTGGCGATCTTCTGCAGCGCATGCGTGAACTTGCGGTTCAGTCCGCCAATGCAACGAACTCCGCTAGTGACCGTAACTCACTCCAAAACGAAGTTGCACAACTTGCACAAGAATTGGATCGAATCGCCACGACCACCAACTTCAACGGTCGCACTTTGTTCGACGGCAGTTTTGGTACCGCCCAATTTCAAGTAGGGGCAAATGCCAATCAAACCATCACTGCAGCCACAAGCAATCTCCGCACGACCAACTACGGCAACAATCAGGTGACTAGTGGTGCAACGGGCTCAGGCGGTGGTGCAGGTGCGTTGGCCACAGCCCAAGCTGTAACTGCCGGTACCCTTACGATTAATGGCTCGGTGGGATCAAAAGATGTTGCCGTCGTTGCAGCCACAAGCGCGAAAACCATTGCTGCTCAGATCAATAATGTATCAGGGGACACTGGCGTCTCAGCAACGGCACGCACCGATGTTAAAGCTGTTTTCAGCGCTGCTGGCAACTACGCATTAACCATCAAGAGTGATAATAGTACCGCTGAAACAGTCACTTTCTCACTCACTGCAGGTAGTGGAGATGCGCTTTCGACAGCTATCACAGCTATTAACGACAAGTCTGCCAAAACTGGGGTTACAGCCACTCTTAACGCTGACAAATCAGGGATTATCCTGACCAACGCAACCGGCAACGACATTAGCATCGCCGACACTGCCACGGCAAATGCGGGGACAACCATACTCACCGCCCTTGCAGTCGATGGAACGACGGCCCTTGGTACTGCCAGAACCCTGGCGGCTGACACCACTGCTGACACATCGATTGTAGTTGGACAGATTTCGTTTAATTCGGAGAAAACGTTCTCTGTTTCCCAAGCAGCCGCTGGTACAAACATACTTGGTGCAGCTGGTCTTGTTACGACTGCATCTGCCCTTAACAAAGTCTCGGATATTGATATCTCATCAACGACCGGCTCCAACAAAGCAATTACCACCATCGACTCAGCACTTGCATTGATCAGCGGACAACGTGCATCTTATGGCGCTCTCCAGAACCGCCTTGAGGCAACCGTCAGCAACCTAAGCACAACCTCCGAAAACCTCTCTGCCTCCCGTAGCCGCATCCAGGATGCCGATTTTGCAGCAGAGACCGCCAACCTGACCCGTGCGCAGATTTTGCAACAGGCTGGTACCGCCATGTTGGCCCAGGCCAACGCCCTGCCGCAGAACGTACTCACCCTGCTGCGCGGCTAATCCCGAGGCTAGCCAGGCCACGCGCCCGGCTGCAACGAACCGGGCGCGGTGGCGGAAACGCCCCGCGCCCTTCGCCCGTAAATCAAGGAGTTGGCAATGAACATCTCGTCCATCAACAATAACCTGCCCGGTGCCACCCCTCGCCCAGTCGCCGCCGAAGCACCGGCTACCGAGGTTCGCCAGGCACGCGCAGCGCAGGCCAGCGGTGTTTCCACCGTTCAAACTGAACAGGCGGCCAGCCAGACGCAAAAAGCCGAGGCCACTCGCCAGGAACTTGAAGACGCCGTCAAGCAGGTCAATGACTTTCTCAAGCCGATCAACAATTCGATCCAGTTCAATCTCGACGACGACACCGGCAAAACCATCGTCAAGGTGATCGATCTGGCCACCAAGGACGTTATCCGGCAGTTTCCCTCCGAGGAAATGCTGGGCATCGCCAAGGCTATCGACAAGATGAAGGGTTTGCTGGTTCAGCAAAAGGCGTAAACTGTCGCCAACGTTAAACGTGGAGGCCCACTATGGCCGTTTCTTCTCTCGGTGTAGGGTCAGGGCTGGATCTCAACAACCTGCTCACCAGCCTGATGCAGGCAGAGCAACAACCTTTGGTTGCTCTGCAAAGAAAGGAAGCCTCCTTCCAGTCACGAATTTCGGCGCTGGGTTCGCTCAAGGGCTCCTTGTCGTCACTGCAAACAGCCGCCCAAGGCTTTATTCCGACCACAGGCCAGACGGCGCTGAACAAATACGCCAGTTTTTCGGCCACGGTCGCTGACAACACCATCGCCTCGGCATCCGCTTCAACGGGTTCTGTCGCGGGCGTCTATAGCCTTGAAGTCAGCGCCCTGGCCGCTGGACACCGACTGACCAGCCCCAACTCGACCGACCTCGTCGGCACGGCAGCATTGACAGCTGGCCTGGCGGCCGGCGGCACGCTGAAAATCGAGCTGGGTGCCTTGACGGGTACAAGCCCGGCTCTGGCTTTTGCCGCTGACTCGGCGCGAGAATTGAATGTCACGGTAGCCGCCGGCGCAACACTGGAAAACGTGCGCGATGCCATCAACACGGCGGCAACCGATGGCCGAATCAGCGCCACGATTGTTAACGGCACCAATGGCAAGCAGCTGGTTCTGTCCAGCACCAAGACTGGCACCGAAAATGTCATGAAACTGTCCGGCATTGGCGGGCTTGATTTCAATCCGGCCGGTGCTGGCACCGGCACACTGTCCCAGGCGACAGTCAACGGCGGCCAGGCCGCGTCGAATGCGGCCTTCAAACTGAACGGTATTGCTGCCACCAGCAGCACCAATACGGTTACCGGTGTGCTGGATGGGGTAACCCTGACACTGAGCAAGACCAATGTTGGCACCCCGACCAACCTGACTGTCACCAAGGACAGCACAACTTCGTTGACCACAGCCGTCAACAGCTTCGTCAAGACCTTTAACGAAGCGGCCAAATCGATGAAAGACCTTGGATATTTCAACGCCGACACCAAACAGGCGGGTGCGCTTCAGGGCGACAGCACGCTGCGCGGCGCCACCAGCCAGGTTAGATCGCTGTTGCAAACTACGGCGGGCGGAAGCTCTGCGTACCAGACACTCTCCAACATCGGGATTGCATTACAAACCGATGGGACGCTCAAGCTCGACACAACAAAACTGAATGCAGCGATTGCCGCTGATTATGCCGGCGTGACCAGTCTGGTATCCACTGTGGGAACGCGTTTCAAGGAAAGTCTGGAAGGTCTGGTCGGCACCTCCGGCAACATTACTGCAGCAACAGATAGCGCCAACCGATTGATCAAGGATCTCGGCAAGCGCCAGACGGCCCTGCTTGATCGCCTGAACCAAGTAGAGGCTCGCTACCGCAAGCAGTTCTCAGCACTGGACACGCTGGTGGCCAGCATGAACAAGACCAGCTCGTATCTGACTCAACAACTCGCCAACCTGCCCGGCGCTGCTTCAAGTTAAAGGAAAATAATAATGTTTGGGATGATGCGCAGCCCCGCAGAGAGTTATGCCAAGGTCAGCGTCGATGCTGCAGTCGAGACTGCAGATCCGCACCGTCTGGTACTGATGTTGTTTGATGGCGCCATGACGGCCATTTCACTGGCTCGCATTCAAA
This sequence comes from Betaproteobacteria bacterium, assembly GCA_016705475.1. Lineage (GTDB taxonomy): Bacteria > Pseudomonadota > Gammaproteobacteria > Burkholderiales > Rhodocyclaceae > Azonexus. The sequence continues at coordinate 218,400 of JADIYD010000012.1, forward strand.
TGCAGAACGGCCAGATTCCCGAAAAAGGGGCGGCCATTTCCAAGGCCATCGATCTGATCACCAACGGCCTCGGTGCCAGTCTCGACATCGAATCTGGCGGTGATTTGGCTGAGCGCCTGGCTGCCTTGTATGAATACATGGCGCAGCGCCTGCTTTTCGCCAATATGAAGAACAGCGTTGCTGCTCTCGATGAAGTTTCCGAGCTGCTGGGCAGCCTGCGCGACGCCTGGGCGCAGATTGCGCCGGGTGAACAAGCTGCCGCGTAATCAATGAACACGTCAGGCTACGACACCGTGCTGGCGCTTTCCAGCCAAATGCTGGAGCTCGCCAAACAGCAGAATTGGGAGTCGCTCGCCCAGGCCCAGGAGCAACGCGCCAGGCTGATCGCCGGATTGCCCCCGGCATTGGCCAGCATGACGCCGGCTGAACAGGCAGCCATGCGCCTAAGCATTCAAGAAATCCAAGGATTGGACAGCGAGATCCTGGCGTATGTAACGCCCTGGCGCGACGATGTGGCAAAGCTGCTGTCCCGCCTTTCTCCCTCTCCATAATCGTCCCGGATGATACCGCCCGACGTTGCCAGCAGTTTGCGGCTGGTATTACCCGACACCAACGCACTACAGTCCCAGCAAACCGCCCCCGTTCCCGCGGCGCAGCGTATTGCCGACGTTCTCAGCAATGCGGTTCCCGGCCAGCGTATCCTGGCTGAAATTCAGGCGATGTTGCCGAACGGCACCTACCGCGCGGTGGTTGCTCAACGCGAAATCACGCTCGCCCTGCCATTTTCGGCAAAACCCGGCGACACCCTCGAGCTTGAAGTCGCTGAGAGCGACGGCAAGCTGATCCTTGCCTTCGTGGCCAATCGCACTTCGGGCAAGACTGCCGCCAGTCTTCCCGACTCGGTCAGCACCTCCCTGAGCACGGCCGGAAAGGTGATCGGCAACCTGCTGAATCCGCTTGAAGGTGAAGGAAAGCAGGCTGCACCTGCCGCCCTGAATCGCAGCCAGCCCCTGGTCGAAACGATGCCAAAAACGGCAGCGGATCTAGCCCCCGTATTGAAGCAGGCACTCACCCAGAGCGGCATGTTCTATGAAGCACATCAGGCGCGCTGGGTTGCCGGGCAGCTTCCTACCGCCGCCTTGCTGCAGGAGCCACAGGGAAAACTCTCCCCGGCGCCCTTGAACGCACCCGAATTTGTTAATCGCAGTTCAAGCTTTCCGCTCGGCAACCTGGGCAATGACGGCGCGCCGGACTTGTCTCCCGAATCACTCCTTCGCCCCACACTTTCGACAACGCCGCCGACATCTTCGCCCCTCTTGCCGGGCGTAGAGAGTCAACTTCCAGCACCCAGCACCGAAGCAGGCAACAAATTGGCAGCTCAGGCGGCCGATTCTGCGGTCAACCGGAATTTTGGCGAGAATTCGAAGTTAATCGACAAGCCGCTCGCGACGGCCCCCACCGCACCACAAGCCCCTGTTTCAACAAGCGCGATGGCGGTCCCGAACGAAAATCCGGTGCCGCGCGAACTGGTGCCGCTGGTTCAGCAACAGCTCAACGGGCTGGCGACGCAGAACTTTGTCTGGCAAGGGCAGGTCTGGCCCGGGCAACCGCTGTGGTGGGAAATCTCCAGCGACCCGGAATCGCAAGCTTTAAAAGAAAACGAGCCAGCCAGCCAGTGGCAGACCCGACTCAAACTCGACCTGCCGGCACTCGGCGGGATCGATGTCTCCCTGCGACTCGGCGCCGGGGGCAGCCTGGCGATTTCCGTCAACACCGAAACTTCATCCAGCGAAGCAAAGCTGCGCGACAGCGCGCAAGCACTTCGCGAGCAACTACAGGCAGCCGGACTGACGCTAACCCAATTGCGAGTGGATCATGACCAAGCAGGGGAGTGACGCCACCCGCGAGGCCGTTGCGCTGGCCTACAGCCAGACCGATGCCGCGCCGCGCGTGGTCGCCAAAGGCAAGGGGCTGATTGCCGAACAGATCATCGCCCGCGCCAAGGAACACGGCATTTATGTCCATGAATCCCCGGAATTGGTGGCCTTGCTAACCCAGGTGGATATTGACGAACGCATCCCCCCGCAGTTATACATGGCGGTAGCTGAACTTCTGGCCTGGCTTTACCGACTTGAACACGGTACTCCCGCCACCCAGATCGGCCTCCCCGCTCAACCACCACGATGATTCAGGTTTCATGACCCTTGCCCAAAACGAAATTTCGGTTCCAGTTTTCGAAATAGACCAGCCCGCCACCTACGCCAAGTACCTGCTCCACAACCGCGCTGAAATCCTCGTTTATCTGCGCGCCCTGCTCAAGAACCACACGCTCGTAACGGTCTATCTGGACGAAGGGGAGCAGTTCTTTCTCTCGACCCTGCTTTCAATCGACGAAGAAACCAATCTGCTGATTCTTGACGGCTCGAACCACGAAGCAAGCAATGATGCTGCGCTGAAATCCGCCCGGATCACCCTATCAGCCCCACTCGATCGGGTCAAAATCCAGATTCGCCTGCATGGCCTGACAATGGTGAGTATTGACGGCAAAAAAGCCCTGACCGCCCGGCTCCCAGCGTCGATCCTGCGGCTGCAGCGACGTGAGTTCTTTCGCGTCGAAACGCCTCACCACATCAACCCCCTGCGCTGCAAACTCGCCCTGCCAAACGCTGCTGGCGGTCACGACGTAGTCGATTACCCGCTTTTCGACCTCAGTGGTGGCGGACTCAGCCTGTTGGGCCCAATCAAGGACGCCGAACTGTTTTCACTGGGCGAACTGTTTCATGACTGCCGCCTGGAAATTCCGGGTGAAAGCGTACTGTCGGTCAATCTGCGCGCATGCGAAGTATTGAAGATGGAGCTACCCTCTGGCGAGCAGCAATTGCGACTCGGGTGCGAATTCGTCAGCTTGCCGGGCACCCGACTGGCCTTTATCGAGCGCTATATCACCCGACTTGAGCGCGAGCGCAAGGCGCTCCGGTCCGCTCTGGACTAGCTTATTGCCTTAAACCTGGATGTTCATCACGTCCTGATAGGCAGTGACCAGCTTGTTGCGTACCTGAACCATTTCCTGGAATGAAACGCTGGCGGTCTGCAGGGCGATCATCACTTCATGCAGATTCTGCGTCGTATCGCCGGCGGCAAGTTTTTCCGCCATCCCGTTGGCCTGCTGCTGGGTCTGGTTGACCTTGTCGATCGACGACTTCAACACCTGCGCGAAATCCACACCGCCGGCGCCGCCCGTAGCGGCGCTCTCGGCCGGCTTGCCAGAAGCCTGTGCTGCGGTCGACCGCAGAACGCTTAACATTTGCTCAATACCTTGGGTGTCCATAGCCAGCTCCTTAAACCTGCCTAAACATAAGCAATAGTCAGGCCAATCTTAATCCTTGAAATACCCTTCATCGCGGTACTGCTGCAACTTGTAGCGCAACGTACGCTCCGAAATCCCGAGACGCTCGATGGCCATTTTCCGTGAGCCATCAACCTCTGCCAAGGTTCGAAGGATATGTTCGCGCTCAAGATCCTTCATATTATCGACCTTTTTATCGCTTTCATGCACCGGCATCTCAGCGACAACTTTTGGCGACTCTCTCCCCGGGGCGGACGCCAAATTGAGGTGTTCGCCGCCAATTTCCGGCCCGGTCGACAAAATCAGGGCGCGCTGGATCACATTTTCCAATTCGCGGACGTTACCCGGCCACGTATGACGCAGCAGCGCCTGCTCGGCCTGCGCACCAAAACTGACGCCGCTTCGTCCAAAGCGCCCACCGTGTTCGACCAAAAAATAGCGTGCTATCGGCACGATATCGAGCGGCCGGTCACGCAGCGGCGGTATCGCCACCGGAAACACATTCAGCCGGTAATACAGATCCTCGCGAAAAACCCCTTTGGCTACAGCCTCGGCCATATCGCGATTGGAAGTCGCAACAATGCGGATGTTCAGCGCCACGGGCTTCTTGCCACCGACCCGCTCGACCTCGCGCTCCTGCAACACGCGGAGCAATTTGGCCTGCAGTCCCATCGGCATTTCGGTGACTTCATCGAGAAGCAGCGTGCCATCCTGGGCCTGCTCAAACTTGCCGGCCTGCGCCTGCTGGGCGCCGGTAAAGGCACCTTTCTCGTAACCAAACAAGGTAGCTTCAAGCAAACTATCCGGAATCGCCGCGCAATTGATGGCGACAAACGGGCCGTTTCGACGTGCGGACTGCCGATGAATGAAACGAGCGACGACTTCCTTGCCAACACCGGACTCACCAGTGAGGAGCACCGTCGCATCGGTTTGCGCCACGCGCTGAGCGATGGCAAACAAGTCGCGACTGGCCGGGTCGATGGCAACGACGCCGGCACCGTCATCAGAATCCGGCAGCTCATACTTGTTGATATGCGCGAGCAAGGCTTTCGGTTCGAACGGCTTGAGCAGAAAGTCACAGGCGCCGGAGCGCATGGCGTCAACTGCCTTTTCTACCTCGGCGTAAGCCGTCATCAGGACAACCGGCAAGTGAGGAAGGCGACTCCGAATCTCCTTCAACAAGGCAATGCCATCCATCGGCATCATGCGAACATCGCTGACCACAATTGAAAAAGCCTGCTCGCCCAGCACTTTCAGCGCTGCCTCACCACCATCGACAGCCACGTAGGGACGCCCCGCAAGCTCCAATGTATCGCCTATTGCCTCGCGCAAGCTGGGATCATCTTCGACAACGAGTATGGGCAAACTATGTTCAGCCATGGTGTTCAGATTCGCTCTCTGCCGGCGAAACCGGCAAGGTAATGACAAACTCGGCGCCAGCACCCGGCTCCGAAAGCAGATCGATTGTGCCGCCATGCGCTCTTGCGACGCCGAGGGCAATCGCCAGACCCAGGCCGGTTCCTTGCCCCTTGGTGGTAAAAAAGGGTTCGAAGATACGTGTCTGCATTTCACGCGTAATACCCGGGCCGCTATCGCGCACGCCAATCACCACCAGATCGCCACGGCAATTGCCGGAGAGGCAAATTTTGCCGCCCGCGACCGTTGCCTGCATGGCATTCTCCAGCAAATTGACGAGCGCCCCGAACAAGGCTTTGCGGCTGCCGACGATAACAGCCCCGCCGCAGGACTCGTCCACGGAAAAAATGTGGCCATGCTCACGCATCAGCGGCTCGACAGTTTGGGCAGCTTCGGCCAGCAAATCCGAGACCGGGATGACATCGCGCCCGATACTCTCGCCCCGGGCAAAAAGAAGAACATCCTGAATCAAGCGCTCAAGACGACGCAGTTGCCCGCTCGCCTTCTCTGAAAATCGGGCGCGCGCCTCGTCCGAAACAGCAGCTTCGCCGAGATTGGAGGTATACAGCAGCGCCGCAGCAAGCGGCGTACGAAGCTGGTGGGCCAGCGAAGCCGCCATTTCACCCATGGCCGCCAAGCGCTGATTGCGCTCCAGTTCGGTTTTCATCCGGTGCGCTGCCGTCACATCGTGAATCAGGAGAATTTTTCCGCCGGCAGAAGGCAAAGCACTCTCCCCAATCGACAAGCGCCCTTCGCCATGCAACCACTCGCCGACGGCCATCGTTGGCTCCAGGCTGGCCCGAACCACATCGCCCCAATGCCGCCCGACCATATCGGCGCCGAAAATGGCCATCGCAGCGGGGTTGACCGCAGCAACGATGGCCGAGGCATCAAGCAGCACCACGCCAGCCGGCAAAGCATCGAGTAGTGACGACAGGCGCTCGGAGAGTGCTTCCTTCTCCTGATACTGCCGCCGCAACTCACCATTGGCCACGGCCAGTTCCTCGGTCAGCGAGGCGGCACGAACCTGCAACGATTCGTATGCCTGAGTCAGCTCGGCAGATACCTGATTGAACATGGCAAATGCCCGTTGCAATTCGGCGGTCTTGGTATCGGGATCAGGGGTCAAGGGATTGATCAGTGCGGCAACATCGAAAAAGAAAGGGTGAATTCAGCCCGGGTAATAGTAGAATATTTCTAGGATAATTTGGCTTCTCGATTGATTCTTCTTCTGTTTCACCGTAATTAGACCGGCTATTGATGGCAGCAACAACTGAGACGACAGCAGGAAACGCACCGGCCGGAAATCCGCTGGAGCGTCTGCGCGACGCCTTTAACCGACTGGAAAATCAGCAAAAGCTTGTCTTCATGGTGGCAACGGCTGCATTGATCGCCATTGTCGTCGGCACGATTCTCTGGAGCCGGCAGCCAGACTGGAAGACGCTTTTCTCGAACATCAATGAAAAGGATGGCGGGGCTATCGTCGCCATTCTTGAACAACAAAACATTCCCCACCGATTCAGCGACAGTGGCGCGGTTCAGGTTCCCTCCGAGCGTGTCCACGACATTCGGCTGAAACTGGCTTCACAAGGCCTGCCGCGCGGCGGCATGGTCGGTTTCGAGTTGATGGAAAACCAGAAGTTCGGCGTCAGCCAGTTTGCTGAGCAGGTCAATTATCAGCGTGGCCTGGAAGGCGAGCTGGCCCGCACCATCCAGTCGATTGGCGCCGTGCAGTCGGCGCGTGTTCATCTCGCCATTCCCAAGCCTTCGGTATTCGTCCGCGAAGAGCAAAAACCGACCGCTTCCGTCATGCTCAACGTCTTTGCCGGTCGAGCGCTGGATAGCGCACAGATCGCCGGCATCACGCACCTGGTTTCGTCCAGCGTTCCGCATTTGCCGGCAAGCAACGTCACCGTCATCGACCAGAGTGGCGCCCTCCTCTCGCAACTGAAAAACAAGCTGACCGAGGCAGGTCTGGACGCCACTCAGGTCAAGTATGTTCGGGATATCGAGGGCAGCATCATCAAGCGCATCGAGGACATCCTCAAGCCGATGCTGGGAAGCGAGAACTACAAGGTTCAGGTGGCCGCGGACATCGACTTTTCCCAAAGCGAACAAACGGCCGAGAGCTACCGGCCCAACAACACGCCCGAAACAACGGCCATTCGTAGCCGACAAACTAATGAATCGGCGAGCATCAACCAGTCGGCCGGTGGCGTTCCTGGCGCATTGACCAACCAGCCGCCCGTTCCCGCCACAGCACCACTGACACAACCGGCAACCGGCACCACTCCCGGTCAACCCGCAAAACCGGGCGATATTCAAGGCCGGCTTGACGCAGCCGGCGTAACAGCGCCGCTCAATGCGGTCGGTCAGCCGATCAACACCAACAAAACAGCAACCGTCAATTTTGAAGTCGACAAAACAATTCGGCACACGAAGCAAGGTATGGGCGACATCAGGCGCCTCTCTGCTGCCATCGTGATCAATCATCGCAAGGATGTGGACAAGAATGGCCAGCCCATCAACAAGGCACTTCCCGAAGCGGAGATGAAACAGATCAACGATCTCGTTCGTGAAGCCATGGGCTTCAACAAGGAACGTGGTGACTCCATTTCAGTAGCGAATGCCCCCTTCACGGCCACTGAAAAGCTCGATAGCAGCATCCCGCTCTGGAAGGATCCAGAAACGATTTCGTACGGCAAGGATATTCTCAAATACCTGATGATCGCCCTGATCGTTGCCTTCCTGTTCCTGAAGGTTATTCAGCCATCACTGAAGACGATGTTCCCGCCCCCCGCCGATCACCGCCATGCGCCAACGACCGCCGAGGGCGTTGCCGGCGCCGCGGGTCACGTGACGATTGCCGGCGTCGACGGAGAACCGGGCGAAGATCATGTCCGGATTGATCACTATGCCGTCAAGGTTCAAAAAGCCCGCGACATCGCGCAGGCAGACCCGAAGGCCGTAGCCAACATTATCAAGGACTGGATGGGCGCCAATGCCTCCTAGCGACGACGGCCTGGAAAAGAGTGCAACCTTGCTGATCGCGCTGGGCGAGGACAACGCATCCGAAGTGCTCAAGCATCTCGGACCACGCGAGGTACAAAAACTCGGGCACGCCATGGCGGCGCTCAAGAGCGTACAGCGATCAACAGTTGAAAGCGTTTTGGACGAGTTCCACAAAAACGCTGAAGAGCATTCGGCCGTCCATGTCGACACCGACAACTACATTCGCTCCGTGTTGACCAAAGCGCTGGGCGACGACAAGGCATCGAACCTTATTTCACGCATCCTGCAGGGAGGCGAGACCTCGGGGATCGAGGGCTTGAAATGGATGGACGCGACAACCGTTGCCGACCTGATCAAGAACGAACACCCTCAGATTATCGCGACGATCCTGGTCCATCTGGAACATGACCACTCCAGCGAGATTCTGAATCATTTCACCGAGCGCCTGCGCAATGACGTGGTGTTGCGTATCGCCACGCTCGAAGGGATTCAGCCCACCGCACTGCGTGAGCTGAACGAGGCAATGATGCGCATCCTGTCTGGCTCTACCAGCGTCAAGCGGACGGCAATGGGCGGCGTTCGCACCGTTGCCGAAATTCTCAACTTCATCGGCACGGCCAATGAAACATCCGTTGTCGACGCCATTCGTGAGTACGACCCGGACCTCGCCCAGAAGATTCTCGACGAAATGTTCGTTTTCGAAAATCTGATGGAAATCGACGACCGCTCGATCCAGCTCATTTTGCGCGAAGTACAGTCCGATTCCCTGATCCTTGCGCTGAAGGGTGCCTCCCCCGATCTTCGCGAAAAGATTTTCAAGAACATGTCGCAACGAGCGGCAGAAATGTTGCGCGAAGATCTGGAGTCGAAGGGGCCTGTCCGTCTTTCCGAAGTCGAAGGCGAGCAGAAGGAAATCCTCAAGGTGGTACGGCGCCTGGCCGACGAGGGACAAATTGTCCTTGGTGGCGCCGGTGGCGAACAAATGGTCTAACCCGAGATGGCAGGCGTCATACCCAAGGACAAGCTCGCAAGCTACCAGCGCTGGAACATCGGCTCACTCGATGCAAAGCCAGCCGCGCCACCAACAAAGTCGCCCGCTGATAGCGCGACCACCGCCGCCAGCGCGCCATCCGCCCCTCCGGTCCACGCCGAAGCTCACGTCATCATTCAAAGCCAGTCGAACACTGAAGAGACTGAGCGCCTCCACCAGGAAGCCCGGACCAGTGGTCACAGCCTTGGCTACCGTGAAGGACTGGAAGCCGGCCAAGAGGCTGTAGCAGCAACCATTGCCGAAACGACCGCGAGATTCGCCGAACTCCTGGGCAACCTTCAGGTTTCGCTGGCGCATCTTGACCAGCACGTAGCCGATCAGGTACTCAACCTTGCCCTTGAAGTGGCGGCGCAAGTGCTTCGTGGGGCTGTCAGCACTCGGCCCGAATTGCTTTTGCCAGTCATCCGCGAGGCGATCACTGCACTACCCCTGCACCATGCTCATATCGTCGTTCGGCTGAATCCGGCAGATGCGAAGGTGATTCGCGAACAGATCGGCGAGCAGATATCTCAATCAGGCGGGCATATCATTGATGACGCCGAGATTTCGCCCGGTGGGTGCCTGCTTGTGGCTGGTGCCAGTGAAGTCGATGCCACGATCGAAACACGTTGGAAGCGCGTGCTTGAATCCATCGGCGTCGATCCGTCGGAATGGATGAACGCGCCTTGACCCCGCTTCCCGACCATGTCGGGCGTTGGCAGCGTTTCCTCGATGGCTGCCAACTTTCTGCCACGTCCGCTCAGCCACTCTGGCCGGCAGGCCGGCTGACACGGATCAATGGTCTGGTCATGGAAGCATCTGGCCTGAAGCTGCCACTGGGCAGTTCGTGTCACATCTTCCCAGCCAGTGGCGCGCCGGTTGAAGCCGAAGTTGTTGGGTTTTCCGGAGAAAAACTTTACCTGATGCCATCCGACGATGTTTTCGGACTGGCACCGGGAGCCCGCGTCATCGCCTGCGAGCCACCCAGCCCGGCTCCGCGTGTCGATTTCCCGGTCAAGCACAAACGTCGGGCCATTGATCGTGCCAAGCAAGGGCCGGTTGGAGACGAACTCCTGGGTCGGGTTCTCGATGGCGTCGGTCGCCCGCTCGATAACAAAGGCCCTCTTCGCTCCAACCTGACTCGCCCCCTGCAGAGCCGCCCGATCAACCCGATGACACGGGCGGCAATCGAGCACCCGCTCGACGTCGGCATTCGCTCCATCAATGCCTTACTGACCGTTGGCCGGGGACAACGCATGGGGCTGTTCGCCGGCTCCGGGGTTGGCAAGTCCGTACTCCTCGGCATGATGGCTCGCTATACCGAAGCGGAAGTGATCGTCGTTGGACTCATCGGCGAGCGCGGCCGCGAAGTAAAGGAGTTCATCGAACAGATTCTCGGCGAAGAAGGCATGCGCCGAGCCGTCGTCGTTGCTGCGCCGGCGGACACCGGGCCGCTGATGCGGCTTCAGGGTGCAGCCTACGCAACAACGATTGCCGAGTATTTCCGCGACCAGGGCAAGCAGGTTCTCCTGATCATGGACTCCCTGACCCGTTACGCCATGGCGCAACGGGAAATTGCCCTGGCCATCGGCGAACCACCCGCTACGCGAGGTTATCCACCCTCCGTATTTGCCCGCTTGCCGCAACTTGTCGAACGCGCCGGCAATGGCCCCGAAGGCGGTGGTTCGATGACGGCTTTCTACACTGTTCTGGCCGAAGGCGATGACCAGCAGGACCCGATTGCCGACTCGGCGCGCGCCATTCTCGACGGCCATATCGTTCTATCCCGAACGCTCGCTGATGCCGGGCATTACCCGGCGATTGACATCGAGCAATCGATCAGCCGGGCCATGGTCAACCTGATTGAGCCCTCGCAACTGGATCAAATTCGCCGATTCAAGGTACTTTTTGCCCGCTATCAGCGCTCACGCGACCTGATTTCGGTTGGCGCCTATTCCCCCGGCTCCGATCCTGTTCTTGACCAGGCCATCAGCCTGTATCCGCGCATGGAAGCCTTTCTGCAACAGCAATTGACCGAGCAGGCCGATTTTTCGAGCAGCATCGGCGCTCTTTCAGCCCTGTTCCCGTAAGCCATGCCCAGCAAATTCTCATTGCAACCACTGCTGGACCTGATGCAGACCCGCACAGATGAAGCCACGCGTCAGCTCGGCCGGCTGATCTCTGCCGAACACAGCGCCCGAAGCCGCCTGCAGATGCTGGAAGACTATCGGGCCGAATACGCGATCAAGCTACGCGAAGCCTGCGCTCAGGGCCTCACGCCGATGGCCCTGCGCAATTATCAGGACTTTCTGGCTCGTATCGATGAGGCTATCAGCCAGCAAGCGCTGGCCGTTCGCCATTCGGAGCAGAGCACGGCCAGCGGCAAGGAAAACTGGAAAGAGCAGAACAAGCGACTGAAGGCTATTGACACACTGTCGCATCGTCACGATGTGCGAGAAAGGGTGCTCGACAACAAGCAGCAACAGAAAATTCTCGAAGAGCATTCGACGCGCAAATACGCCGTGCGCAACGATGATGACGCCGGCTAGAATCAGGCATATGCCTTGCTTACCTTGAAAGCATCTTCATGCACTTCAAGGTCTGATCATGACTATTCCGGCAATTCCCAGTTTGATTGCAGCCATCGGTGGAAAAATGGCACCGCTTGGTCTAGGCGACATCGTCCCGGAAACAGGTTTGCCGTTGGACTTCGCCGCCCTTCTGGCGGAGCAGATTCCCGCCGATGGACAGGCGGTTCCTTCGCTGCTGATCGCGAATACAGCGCCTGGCATCCCCGCCGTCTCCAAACCGGACGGGGAGTTGCTCAGTGAAATTATCGCCAGGGTTATCCCTTCAAAAGACGGCGAGCTACTACCCATCTCCGACAAGCTACCGACAGTTACTCCCGCCACGGAGCAAAGCGCGGAAACCGTTCTGGCAGCGCTCGCTCCGAACGCCAAACAAGGCGCGACTTCACCGATCATCGCCCCTGAAGGCGAAAAGAAAACCGAGGACAAGGGCAGGAAGTCAGCCCCTGACTCAGACACCATTCCGATCGATCCTGGCATGGCTGCTCAGTACATCGTTCCGCTGGCGACAGCGCCCGTTCAAAATCGCCTTCCTGACACCGTCGACCGCAACAAGCTGCCTCTCCCCGAAAAAGCAGTCAAGGCAGACAGCCTGGAAGCTGATTCAAAAGAAGGGCGCTCAGCCCAATCCGAACGGATGCTTGCTGCCGCAAACGGCGGCACCGCTGCCAGCAGCGCCCCAGTCACATCAGCGGCCCAGGCCGGCGAACCCAGAATCAGTCCGCGATCCGAAAGCGCGAATGCGGCAATTCTTGCCGGCGACACCAACCCCGGCAACAGCGGCAACACGCCGGCCTTTGCGTCGGCACTTGCCGCTGCCGGCACTTCCGGTGCCAGCACAACAACAGCTCCACCCACCCAGCAGGCCACCGTCAACACGTCACTCCATTCGCCAAACTGGAGCCAGGATTTTGGTAGCAAAGTAGTCTGGCTCGCCAAGAACGATCAGCAGCTTGCCCAGATCAGCATAAATCCGCCACAACTGGGGCCTGTGCAAATCTCCATATCGATAAGCGGCGATCAGGCCACGGCCGTTTTCGCCTCGCCACACCCGGAAGTTCGCCAAGCCATTCAGGAGTCGCTGTCCCAACTTCGCGAAATGTTCTCGACTGCCGGCATCAGTCTCGGTCAAGCCAACGTTGGCAGCCATATGCCATCGCAGAACCGCGAAGCAGCCTTTCAGTTTGCCAATGAAGCCCGCTCCTCCGGGGAAAACGCTATACTTTCGCCCGATAGCCACGCAAGCACCAATCCTGCCGGAATGCCAATTCAGCGGGGACGCGGTTTGGTTGACCTGTTCGCATAACCGGATCGTCATGATCGAGTAAAGAGGGAGAGACAATGGCCAAGGATGCCAAGCCAGCCGAAGAAGGGGCAGAAGCCCCCCCGAAAAAAAGCAAAAAAATGTTGATCATCATCCTGGCCGTCGTTCTCCTGGTGGTTCTGGGCGGAGGCGCTGCCTTCATGTTGCTCAAAAAAGGTGACCACGCCGAGGATGACGAGGAAACCGCTGAAGAAACGGCCAAGCCCGCCAAAAAGAAAGACAAGAAAAAGGAAAAGGACGCCCCGCCAGTTTTCATCAGCCTGGACGCATTTACGGTCAATCTGGTTCCGGAAACCGGCGATCAGTATCTGCAGGTGGCGCTTTCTCTGGAAGTTGAAGATGCGACAGCCGAGCCGGACATCAAGGCCAAGATGCCGAAGATTCGCAACAACCTGACCCTGTTGCTATCCTCCAAGAAAGCATCCGAACTCTTGCCCAAGGAAGGCAAGGAGCAACTGGCTGAAGCACTCAAGGACGAGATCAATTCCGTCATCGATCCTCCGGTGAAGAACAAGAAAGGTGTCGTTGTGGCACCCGAAGGCCCGGTCAAAGCCGTTCTCTTCACCTCATTCATTATTCAGTAAGGCCACATGGCGGGAGATTTCCTATCCCAGGACGAGGTTGATGCCCTGCTCAAGGGCGTCACCGGTGAAACCGACGAACCCGACGATAACGAAGGGGAAGGCGGCGGGATACGTTCGTACAATCTCGGCACACAGGAGCGGATCGTCCGCGGCCGGATGCCAACGCTGGAACTGGTCAACGAGCGCTTCGCACGCTATCTGCGTATCGGCCTGTTCAACTACATGCATCGCAATGCGGAGATTTCAGTCGGCCCGATCCGCGTGCAGAAGTACAGCGAATTCATCCGCAACCTGGTCGTACCGACCAACCTGAATCTGGTTATGTCTAAGCCGTTGCGTGGCACGGCCCTGTTCGTATTCGATCCGAACCTGGTGTTTTTGGTCGTCGACAACATGTTTGGCGGCGACGGTCGCTTCCATACCCGCGTTGAGGGACGAGACTTCACTGCCACAGAACAGCGCATCATTCAGGGTTTGCTGGGTGTCGTCTTCACCGAATACAGCAAATCCTGGAAACCGGTCTACGACATCAACTTCGAGTACATTCGCTCGGAAATGAACTCCCAGTTCGCGAATATTGCGACGCCGTCCGAAATCGTTGTCTCGACGACCTTCACGCTTGAATTCGGCGGGGCGACGGCAGACATGCATATCTGCTTCCCGTACTCGATGCTTGAGCCGATACGCGACCTGCTCTACAGCACGATGCAAAGCGACCAGTTGTCTACCGACAAGCGCTGGATCGGCACGCTGCGCAAGCAGTTGCAAGGCGCGGAAGTCGAAATCGTCGCGCACTTGGGCACGGGAAAAATATCGCTGCGCGAAATTCTGAATCTCAAGGAGGGTGATGTTATTCCCCTCAACCTGTCGCCGCGAATCGAAGCACAGGTGGATAACGTACCCTTGATGGAATGTTCCTATGGCCAGCAAAATGGCCAATACGCACTTAAAGTCGAGCGATTCATCGCTGCTTCGCCCGACGCACCGCCCGGGGAACCGGTGATGGGAGAGAAAAATGGCTGACGAAATCGAAAAAATCGAAAACATGGAAACCCCCGCCGAGGACGACGGCCAGATCAGCGAGGACGATTGGGCTGCCGCCATGGCAGAGCAGGTCGTTAGCGAAGGCGCCGCCACGGCAAGCGTCCAGCCGGCTGACATATTTCCCTCGTTCTCAGCCCCACCGGGCCAGGGCGGAATCATGAACGAACTCGACATGATTCTCGACATCCCCGTCCAGATCACTGTTGAGCTTGGCAGGACCAAAATCACCATCAAGAATCTCTTGCAACTGGCCCACGGGTCAGTCGTCGAACTCGACGCCATGGCTGGCGAGCCGATGGATGTTCTGGTCAATGGCACGCTCATCGCACAGGGCGAGGTCGTTGTCGTGAATGACAAGTTCGGTATCCGCCTGACTGACATCATCACGCCCTCGGAGCGCATGCGTAAACTCAACCGCTGATCGCCCCCGGCGTTGCCAATGGCAACGTCGGCTGCCCTTTCAATTTTGGGCATTTTTCCCGGTTGACCGTAGCAAAGCCAATTTTCGGGTTTGGGTTTAAGATAGCGCCCTGACACCATCTGAATACGGTTCCCGACTTGCTGCGTCTAACATTTCCACTGCTGCTGCCCCTCACCGCGTGGGCTGGCGACGCTGCCAATCCTGGCATTCCGGCCGGCACCTACGTCCAGGCAATGCTCGCCCTTCTGCTCATCGTCGGACTGCTTTTCGGGACCGCCTGGCTTGCCCGAAAACTCTCTGGCGGCAAAGGATTCGGCCAGGGTGGCATGAAGATCGTCGGCGGCGTTGCACTGGGCCCGCGCGAGCGTATCGTGCTGGTCGAAGTGGGCGAAACCTGGCTGGTCATTGGCATTGTCCCGGGACAGATTCGAACGCTGCATCAACTCCCCAAGGGAAGCAGCGTGGATCTTGAGGCCGCCACCGGTACCGTTGAAGCGCCATTTGCCCAGTGGCTGAAATCCATCAAGGAACGCCAGAACAATGCTTAAGCGAGTCACATTAGGGCTCGCCCTGCTGCTCCCCCCGATCATCGCACTGGCCCAGGCCTCGGGCGGACTGCCTTCGGTTACCAGCACGCCTTCGGGTGGTGGCGGCACTACCTACAGTCTGACCATCCAGACGCTGCTCTTCCTTACGGCGCTGACCTTCCTGCCGGCCGCCATTCTGATGATGACGAGCTTCACCCGCATCATCATCGTGCTCTCCCTGCTCCGCCATGCCATGGGTACGCAGACATCGCCGCCCAACCAGATTTTGGTCGGACTAGCCCTGTTCCTGACTTTTTTCATCATGTCGCCGACTCTCGACAAAGTCTATACCGACGCCTATCTGCCGCTGTCGGAAAACAAGATCAACATTGCCCAGGCTGGCGAGCGAGCTGCGGTGCCGATGCGCAGTTTCATGTTGCGCCAGACCCGGGAGGCCGATATCGCGATGCTGGCGGGTGTCGCCAAGGTCGACAAAATTGAAAACCCTGACGACATTCCCCTGCGCGTCCTGGTGCCAGCCTTCGTCATCAGCGAGTTAAAAACAGCGTTTCAGATAGGCTTCATCATTTTTATCCCCTTCCTGATCATCGATATGGTGGTCGCCAGCCTGTTGATGTCGATGGGCATGATGATGATGTCGCCCGTCATGGTCGCCCTGCCATTCAAGCTGATGCTCTTCGTCCTCGTCGATGGCTGGCACCTCGTTATCGGCTCGCTAGTGAAGAGTTTCAACCCATGACCCCAGGCGTTGTCATGGAAATCGGCCGACAAGCCATTGAGGTCACGCTAATCATGGCTGCGCCGATGTTGCTCTCGGCATTGATCGTCGGCCTGATCGTCAGCATTTTTCAGGCGGCAACCCAGCTAAACGAAGCGACCCTGCAGTTTGTGCCAAAACTGGTCGTCATGTTCCTGGTCCTGATCCTCGTCGGCCCCTGGATGCTGCAATACATGATCGACTACATCCAGCGTCTGTTCGAGAGCATTCCGCAGCTGATCGGCTGATCATGCTCAGCATAACCACGGCACAACTCGACGCCTGGATTGTCGCCTTTGCCTATCCGCTGACCCGCATTCTGGCGTTCATCGCCACCTCACCGCTTTGGGGCTCGGCCGGCATTCCCCGTCGCACACGCCTCATACTCGGCCTGTGCATCGCCATGGCCATCGCCCCGGCCCTGCCACCGATGCCAGTCGTTGCGCCTGGTTCGCTGGCTGGCCTCTGGATAATGGCGCAGCAAATGCTGATCGGCATTGGTATGGGCTTCGCTGCCCGCATTGTTTTCGCCGCTGTGGATGTGGCCGGAGAGTTCATCAGCGCCCAGATGGGCCTTGGCTTCGCAACCGCCTACGACCCAATGAGCTCTTCACAAACGCCGGTGATCGGCGAGTTCCTCGGCCTGATCAGCTTCCTGCTGTTTCTATCGCTGAATGGGCATCTCATGTACGTCGCAACCCTGGCCCAGAGTTTCTATGCCATACCGGTCAGCGCAATACCGCTACAGGCAACGAGCTGGCTGAACCTCGTCGAACTCGGATCGAAAATGTTCTCTGTCGGTGTCTTGCTGGCGCTCCCCGTCGTAGTCGCGCTGATGATCACCAACATTGCGCTCGCGGTTCTGACGCGGGCAGCACCACAACTCAACATCTTTGCACTTGGCTTTCCGATCACAATGCTCGGAGGATTCATCGCGCTGGCCATCAGCATGAATTATCTGGCCCCCCCCGTTACAAGCGCTCTACGAATATGCGCTCGGTGCAATACTGGGCTTCGCCGTTCCCGCCAATCAGTAGCGCTCATTCATTTTGTAGGAATCAGCATCCTGACGCTGAACCAGGCGTATCGTCCCCTCGGCCATGCGCCGGGCACCAATAGTTTGTGAGTCGATACCCTCGGTGTATTCCAGAATCTGGTAGCTGGAATAACCATTTTCGTATTGCAACTGGCTGGCGCGCCGCTTGAGAATCTGCACGGACTCCCCTGCACCGCCGGTGTGGTAACGCTTCATCTTCATGGAGAAACGATAGACGTCCGGCGACAGCTTGGACTCCTCGATCTCCCAGTTCGGCGCCAGCGGATCGTAGACCACATAGATCGCCGCACCAATCACCGCAGCAGTAGCCAGTGTGGCCAAGCTGACACTGGTTGTGGCCGTCAGCTGAATAGTCTCATTCGGAATCAGGGGCGTTCCCCCGCAGCCCGCCAACAAGGCAGATGTGATCACTGCTGCGCGAAGCTTTTTCATAGGTAATTAAATAATGACATCTGGCTTACCTGCTTGAAGGAAAGCTGCGCTGCTTCCAGCACCATTTTCTGGTTGGTCAAATCGGAAATTGCTTCGGTGTAATCAAGGTCCTGAAGCTTGGAAATATCCTGCCTGTACTGAATGTTCAAATCGGCGGCGACATCTGTCAGCGACTGCAACTCAATGCGCCGTGCACCGATCGAAGTCTGCTTGCTCAGAATATGATCCAGCGCCTGATCCAGATTTTCACCGATGCTAGTCATCTGGTTCTGAAAAGCGGCACGATTTGCTGCGCTGGACGAAACGTTTCCTTCCAGCGCCTTGATCATGTTGTCCAGCGTTTTGAAAATATCCTGGTTGGTGGCCGGTTCAATTTCGAATGTATCGTTGGTAGCCGGCGTGCCAGAGATGCTGATCTTGAACTGTTGACCGACAGGCCCAAGCGTAATATCCGCCCCGCTAGTGTAAGCCACCCCCGCTGTAACAGTTGGAACACCATTTGTGGTGACCGTCAGGTCGTATGTACTGTTCGCGTTGAATTTCAGTTGATAGCTGCTGTCGTTGTACCCGGTGATAAGCGATGAAGCTCCCACGACACCGGTTCCAGTATTTGCCGAATCTGCCGTGAACATGAACTGACCGTTACCTTGCGGAATCTTCATGAAGACATCCCGCCCCGACTCGGTGACATCCATAAAACGCCCAGTCTCGACCTGCAATTGCCGCTTACCATCGTCTCCGTCATAAGCTGTCGTTCTGCTGCCGGCAGCGCCTGTCGTGGAGAAAGGTTGCGTGTCGCCACGGAATCCGGAAAACACATAATTACCCATGGCATCGGAGCTATTGGCCAATCCCACCAACTCGTCAAATCGCTCGCGAATTTCGGCGGAAATCGTTCGCCGGTCGCTGTCACTATAGGCCCCATTGCCGGCCTCGACTGCGCGTGTCTTGACCGCCTGAATCAGATCGCTAACCCCTGCGAGGCGACTTTCCAGACTGGCGAGTTGACTCTCGGCATTGCCCTGATTGTCGATAAACTGAGTATTGATCGACTGGCGCTGGCTAATGACGAGCGCCTGCGCAGCCGCAACTGGATCGTCCGCCGGGCTCAGAATACGGCGCCCGGTGGAAAGCTGGTTTTGCAGCTTGTACAAACCGGTCTGCAATTGCAGCATGTTCTGCGTTCCGGTATCGAACATCATTGAAGTACTGATGCGCATGATGTCGCTCCTTAATTGCTGATGCTTAGAAGCGTATCAAACAGCTTCGCAGCAATGTCAAGTGATCGGGCTGATGCCTGATAGGCCTGCTGATAGCGGATCAGATTTGCTGCTTCCTCATCGAGATTGACACCCGATACCGCCGAACGCGCCAATTCATTCTGCTTGAGCAGGGCTTGCTGTGACTCTCCGCTGATCTTGACCTGGCGGGTGACCGAACCAACGCCGCTGACCAGACTTGCATAACTCCCCTGAAAGGTTGCTTTACCGCCTTCCATCGTATTTTGCGTCTGCAATGCCGCCAGCTTTACGGCGTTACGACTATCGGAAACGCCACCGGTATTCGCTGCAATGCTGAAGGTGTCGCCACCAGCCGGCAATCCGGAAACATCGACCGAAATGCCATTGTAGGTGATGCGTGCCAGCTCAGAGGTACCATTCAGGCGACTCACAGAAGACACTGCGGCACCGGAAACAGACGTACCATCGGCATAGTATGCCGTTACAGCCCCGGCAACACTGATGCTAAATGCTCCATTGGCCGCAGAAGTGCCTGTCGTGTAGGTAAACGTTGGCAAACTTGAAAGCAAGTATCCGCCTGATACTGTTCCTTGGCTTACCTCCAACGAACCGGTATTTGATGAACCGAGCGAAGTTACGCTTGGCGCAGCCACCGCGATACGCTTTACATCGGCGGCTATCACGGAGTTGATCTGGAGATTTTTCGCTGCATCACGTGTGGGTTCAATGAGGTAATCGACATTGGCCGTCGGCGATCCCGTAATGCTGAAACTTTCAGTCGCGATGGAGGTATTCAAGGCCGCAACTGTTGCCGCCGTCCATGCCTTTCCGTCGGACTGGCGGGTCAGCGTCAGGTTGCTTCCGTCACCTCGTAAGACATAGTCACTACCCGTCAAATTCGTCTTGAAATTCCCCGTCGCAGGGTCACCTGCAGGCGGCAAGAAGCTGGCAGTCACGGTAGCGGCCGTCGTACTGCTGGCGAGCACCTTGGGCTGGGAAACAGTGAAAAAATCTGCCTGAAAGCCTGCTGTCGAAGAAGTCTGGTTCAATCCCTCCAGATCCTGTCCTAGCGCATGCTGGGCATTGAAGGTCAGGGCCAGCGACGCAGCGATCTGCCCTAGCGTATTCGTCGCATCATCAAGGGAGTTGGCGCGAAACTTCATCAAACCGCCAAGCGCACCACCTTCAATCAGTGACTCCGACAACTCCTGGACGACACCTGACTGCCCGCGCAAGCCAACGACGATACGTTCTGGGTCTGAACTCGAGGTCAACGGAACGAGTTCATTCACGACGGAGCCAACCACCAGTTGCTGACCATTGCCGACAAAGACGTTGAAGTTGCCTATCGAGTCTTCAACTGTAGTCACCCGAACGTGTTTGTTCAAATCCGCTACCAACTGATCGCGCATATCGAGCAGGTCGTTGGGCGGCTGACTCGTGGAGGCTTCCGCCCGCGTTATCTGGCCGTTGATATCAGCCAGTTGCTCGGCGTAAACGTTAATCAGCTCGATTTCACTGGCTATCTCGCCATTGACGCTATCGTATAGCTCACTTAGGCGACCAGACATTGCGTTAAAGCGACTGGCCAACGCCTCTGCTGAGGACAACATGCTCTGACGCGCCGAGACGAGCGAAGGATTCGCAGCTATCTGCTGCACGCCGGTAAAAAAATCCTGCATGGCCGGTGCCAGGCCAGATGTCGGATCGCCCAGCATATTGTCGACTTGGCTAAGCTTGGCCAGCTGAGTTTGATACTCGGAGGCGGTTGCCTGGGCGGCAAAGGTCTGGGCCGTCAGATATTTATCGTAAGCACGTCGAACAGTGTCTACCGTTGTACCACTACCGAAGTAACCAGAGCCGGTCAGTCGCGGAATACCCGCCGACTGTTGAATGTATTGGCGGCTATAGCCGGGCGTGTTGGCGTTGGCGATGTTGTGCTGAGTCGCCTCAAGCCCCAACTGCGCCGCCTGGATCCCGGTGATCCCGATTGAAAGCATTCCGCTGCCCATAGCAATTCCTTTACTCTACAACGCTAATAACGGCCACAAATCCGAAATATTGAGAGCGGATTAACCGATAAGGGCCTGGCGCAGCGTAGGGCCATTGATGATGCGCGAGAGTTTGTCGGCATACATGGGATCAGTGGCATACCCTGCTTGTTGTAAACGTCGAGCAAACTCTGTGCCATCCTGCGAGCCAATCACCCCGGTATAACGTGGGCTATTGCGAAGCAAATTGGCATAGTCGCGAAAGCTTTCTTCATAGGACGCGTAGGCGCGGAAACGTTCCGTCACCTTGACTGGCTGGCCATCGACGTATTCGGTGGTAACCGCTTCGACGGTATCACCCGTCCAGTTTTTTCCAGCCTTGATCCCGAAAAGGTTGAAACTGTTGGATCCATCCGGCTTGCGTATCTCGCCCCGCCCCCAGCCGCTCTCAAGTGCCGAATGGCCGACCAGAAATACGGGTGGAATTCCGGTTGACCGTGAGGCTTCGACTGCATGTGGCCAAACGCGATTGACGAACTCTTTCGACGACGCAGGAGCCTCCTGAGTCACTGCTGGCGCCACAGACGCATTGGTGCCATAGGATGCAGAGGTCGGCAGGCCACTGGGCACCGGTCTGTGCTGCAAATGACTCACATCGGAAACGGCAAGCGGCAAGTCCTTGGCGGCAGCAGTTGCCGGTCCGGTCAGTTCGCTTTGCCCCTTGGGGGTCGTCATGTGCTGACCAAGTTGCTGTTCAATCAAACGGGCAAACCCGACCCCGCCGCGACTCGAAGCCATGTTCTGTGCCATCTGCTGGTCGAGCATGCCGGTGTAGAAACGCGACTGATCGCTATTGAGCAGCCCATCCTGCGGCGTGGCATCACGCATGCTCTTCATGACCATCTGCAGGAAAAGTGCTTCGAACTGCTGGGCTGCCGCCTTCAATCCTTGCTGCGGATCTTTCTGAAACTGGGCGCGAATATCCTGCGTGCCCTTGACATCAAAGGCCGCCCGGTTAGGCGTATCTTGAATTTTCATCTGGCCGACTACCGCTCAGATCACTTCAAGCTCGGCGCGCAAGGCGCCCGCCGCCTTCATGGCCTGAAGAATGGCCAGAAGATCCAGGGGGTTGGCGCCAAGTGCGTTGAGGGCCTTGACCACATCTGCCAAATTGGCTCCGGCCTTGATGTTCATCAGACTGCCGTTGGCTTGGGTGACCTGAATATCCGCCGGTTGACCGGTCGCCGGATTCCCTGCATCAACAACGACTGAAAGGCTGCCATGCGCCACCGCGCAGGGCTCGAGGGTTACTTTCTGATTCATGACCACCGAACCGGTTCGCGGATTGATGACCACCAGCGCACTGCCAACTGCCGGTTTGACATCCAGATTTTCCAGGCGCCCCAAGAAAGGAAACACGGGCGTCCATATCGTCAGGCGCGCGTACCGCAATCCGGCGACCATCGATGGCTCGCGCGGTCCCTGGTGCTACCGCTCGATTGATCGCCTCAACCATATTTTGCGCGGTTCCGAAATCCGTGTTGGCCAGTTCGAAATAGACAAAACCACCCTGGCCTACCGCTGTTGGTACATCACGTTCGACCGTTGCTCCACCAGGAATCCTTCCCGCCGAAAGGTGGTTGACTGCCACCTTGGAACCACCCGAAGACGCGCCAACGCCGCCAACCAGTACGTTTCCCTGGGCAATGGCATACACCTGCCCATCAGCGCCTTTCAACTGGGTCATCAGCAAGGTACCGCCACGAATGCTCTTGGCGTTACCCATTGACGAGACTGTCACGTCGATGGTCTGACCCGGCCGCGAGAAAGGAGGCAGGCTGGCTGTCAGCATGACTGCGGCAACGTTCTTGAGTTGCAGCGCCCGCGACTGGGCCTCTGTCAGATTGACCCCCAATTGCGACAGCATATTGCTGATGGCCTGCGTGGTGAATGGCGTTTGTGTCGTCTGGTCACCCGTACTATCGAGCCCGACGACAATACCGTAGCCGATCAACTGGTTGCTGCGGACACCTTGAATGCTGGCCAGATCCTTGATGCGCTCGGCCAGCACAGGCTGCGACCACAACGGCAACAGGCACGCGGCCAGAATTGCCGTCTGCCGGAACAGTTTGCCGCTATTCGCTTTCATGATGCCTCTCCGAAGAACTTTCCTAGAATGGCATTACTGTAAGGAAGAACCGTGCCAGCCAACCCATCATCTGGCCATCAGCCACTTGCCCGGACGATTTGTACTCGATCCGCGCATCGGCAATCTTTGACGATTCGATCACGTTGAAGGCACTGACAAAACTAGGGTTCACGATGCCGGAAATCCGGACGAACTCCTGCTCATGACCGACTGAAACTTGTTTTTCGCCTGAAACCAACAGGTTTCCATTGGGCATGACATCGATAACGGTCACGGTCATGTTGCCGGAAAAGGCATTCTTGTTGGCCGCCTCTCCCTCGCCGCTAAAGGCGCTGGCACTGGTGGCATTCAGATTCATTCCATTCAGCAATTTACTCGCCGGAATCTTGCTCAAACCTGAGATTGAGGCTGTAGAGGAACTCGATCTATCGAGTTTGGCGTTCGATGTGGTTGACGCCGACGTGCTTTCGGTAATGGTGACCGTAATGGTGTCACCGACAAAACGGGCCCGCCTATCTTCAAACATGGGACGGCTGGAATTCGCCTGGAAAATTGCGCCGTTGGCCGTCGGCGTGTCATAGCGTACCGCGGGGCGCGCCGACATCGGCTGGTGCACATTGGTCGCGGGGACTGTGGAGCAGCCTGCTACGGTCAACCCGAAAAATAGCCAAAAAATGGATTTCATGGCCTTACCTCACAACTGAGTCAGACGCCCCAGCATGGCATCGGAAGTTGATATCACCTTCGAGTTGAGTTCGTAGGCACGCTGCGTCTGGATCATGCTCACCAACTCCTCGGCGACATTGACATTGGATGTCTCGACATAGCCCTGATTCACTACGCCAGCGCCGTTCAATCCTGGCGTATTCGGCGTTGGCGTACCGCTCGCCGCCGTCTCCAGAAACAGATTCTGGCCCATGCTCTGCAAACCACCGGCATTGATAAAAGTCGCCACCTGGATGCTGCCAATCTGGGTCGATGCGGCACTTCCGGATTGCGTCACACTGACCGTGCCATCGGTACCAATCGACACCGACAGGGCATTGGCGGGGATGGTAATGTTCGGTGATAGGGGATAGCCATTCGAGGTCACGATCTGCCCCTGGTTATCCTTCTGGAATGACCCGTCGCGGGTATAACCAGTCGTGCCATCGGGCAGCAAAATCGGGAAAAACCCTTCGCCCTGAATCGCCACATCAAGCGAGTTGTCGGTCTTTTGCAAATTACCCTGCGAAAAGAGGTGGGCTGTAGAAATCGGCCGAGCGCCCGAGCCCAGTTGCAGACCGGTTGGAATCTGGGTTTGTTGGGAGGACTGGGCGCCGGGTTGGCGGATGGTCTGATACAGCAAGTCCTCGAACACGGCGCGCGATCGCTTGAAACCATTGGTGCTGACGTTGGCCAGGTTGTTCGCAATGACATCCAGCTGGGTCTGCTGGGCATCGAGTCCGGTTCGGGCAATCCACAGGGAGCGAATCATGAGACAGGTCCTATCAGGCGTTTAATGACAGCAGCTGATCAGCCCGCTGGGCGTTGGTATCAGCTGTCTGCAAGAGCTTTATCTGCATTTCGAATTGGCGGGACAAGCTGATCAAATTGACCATGGCATCGGTCACATTGACGTTGCTGCCCTCAAGCGTGCCAGAGGTCAGCTTGACGCCATCATCCCTCGCCGCTGGCTGGCCGTTGTTCACCCGGAACAATCCATCCGAGCCGCGAACCAGCGTAGCCTCAGGCGGATTGACCAACTTGATCCGGCCGATCGCGCTGGCATTATTCGGGGTGCCAAATTTGGGAATGACGGAGACAGTTCCATCGGGCGCAATCTCTACCCGATTGTCCGGTGGCACACTAATAGGGCCACCATCACCAACCATCGGATAGCCACTTTTAGTCTGCAACAACCCTGTTACTTCAACTTCGAGGCTACCGGCACGGGTATAGGCTTCGCTACCGTCCGGCAGCTGAACGGCCAGCCAACCCTTGCCATTGACCGCGACATCAAGATTGTTGCCGGTAAACATCAATGGACCTTCGTCCATGACATCGCTGACCGAAGCGTCCACCACGAACGCCCGCGTCGGCATGGCGTCGCTCAGGACAGGCACCGCCCGAAAACGATGCTCCTGCGCCTTGAATCCCACCGTGCTGGCATTCGCCAGGTTGTTCGCCGTCCCGGCCTGCTGCATGAAGACATGCTTGGCGCCGGTCATCGCGGTGTAGATCAGACGATCCATGGTGCAGTCCCTGACAGCTCAGTAACGATTAACGAATATTGACCAGAGTCTGGAGAATCGCGTCCTGCGTCTTGATCGACTGGGCGCTCGCCTGGTAGTTACGCTGCTGGACAATCAGATTGACCAGTTCTGCCGTCAGGTCGACGTTCGACTCTTCGACTGCAGATGCTTGTAGCACCCCAAAAATCCCGGTGTTCGGCGTGCCCGGTGTCGGCTGACCGGAATCCCCGGTTTCCACCCATTGGTTATTACCAATCGCTGACAAGCCATTCGGATTACGGAAATTGAACAGGGCCACCTGACCGATGTCACGAACCTGACCGTTGTCGTAACTGGCCTGGACAACGCCGTCGTCGGAAACGCTTACCCCCGCCAGATTTCCCGGTGCATATCCATCCTGAGTCAGGTCATTAACGGCAAATCCACTGCCAAACTGGGTCATGTCCGATACGTTAATATCGAAATTTAACGCGCTTGCACCAGTGGTAACGGTGAAGGATTTGGCCAATGTTGCCGCTGAAGTGAGAACACCAGAGCTTGAAAACGTCAAAGAATCCGGCGTCGATGTCGCGGCAGTAAGGGCTGCCCCATCCAACCCGGTATATAAACCCCACTGATTGGCCGTGGACGACTTAACGAAATAATAGGAAAGCGTATGCGGATTTCCCAACGAGTCAAAAACTGTCATCGCTGTAGAACTAGTGTAGCTATCCGGATTCGCCGTAGTGAAGGGCGAAACAGTGGGGGCAGACTCACGGGAGTCCAGGTTGGCCGTAATAGATGCGTCGGTTGTAGCAGCAGGCGTTCCGGTCACGAAATCCACCTTGAGCTGATCAGTCGGCGGGGTCTGGGGAATCGATCCGGTTGAGTCGGCCATCACGCCCAGCAAGGACCGACTCTGGTCATTGACGATGTAACCGTCCTTGTCCAGATGGAACTGGCCATTTCGCGTATAGCTGGTGGCGCCATTCAGGGACATGCCGAAGAAGCCGGTGCCGTTGATCGCGATATCAAGCGGGTTGTTCGTTGTCGTAATATTGCCCTGGGTATATTGCTGCGCCACGGCCCCCAGCGTCGCGCCGATACCGATCTGCGAACCGCCGCCCCCTTGCAGAGAAGCACCATAAACATCGGCAAAGTGAGTAGCCGAGGACTTGAAACCGACCGTCGACGCATTGGCAATATTATTGCCGGCTACGTCCAGTGCCTTGGAAGACGAAGCCAGACCGCTCAAACCTTGTTGGAATGCCATGATGTACTCCTTGAATCAATCTCAGTAAATCTGTTGGACCGAATTGAAATCAACCAGGCCTGTGCCCGGGATTTCAAGCTGGAAGCCGCTCTGTCCTCTAACAAGAGCAGATACCGTGCCAACTTCCAGCGCCGTCGTTGTCACCTTGTTGGCACCTTGAGTAGCCTGCACGGAGAACTGGTAACTGCCGTTGGCCACGCGAACGCCATCCGAGTTCTTGCCATCCCAGCCAAAATCAAGCACACCGGCTTTTTGCGCCCCCAGGTCTTGCTGCGCGACCTTGACCCCCTTGGCATCGGTGATGGTGATGCTGACCTTGTCCGCATCACCGGCCAGCTTGACGCCGCCCAGCGCCCCGGCATCGCCTAACTGGAGAGAATTGCCGGCGGCAAGGACATTTTTGCCGACGAGTGAGGAAGACTGCATCGAAAGCGCATCGCTATAGGAGGTGAGCAACTTTTGCAGCGTGCTGTTCAGACTGTCGATGCCCTTGACGGTATTGATCTGTGCGAGTTGACTGGTCAGTTCCGCGTTATCCAAAGGATTGAGCGGGTCCTGATTCTGCATCTGCGTCACCAGCAAGGTCATGAATCGATCGCTCATTTGCTCGGCGTCACTGGTCGATCCGGTTTTGGATTCAGAAAGTTGCTTAAAAACCGAGTTGACCGTGGAAGTACTCGTAACACTACTCATGATTCATCTCCTTATTGGCCAATCTGCAGCGTTCGCAGCATCATGGTCTTTGCGGTGTTCATAACCTCGACGTTCGTCTGATAAGAGCGCGACGCGGAAATCATGTTGGTCATTTCCTCGACCACATTGACGTTTGGAAAAGCGACATACCCCTTTGCATCAGCAGCTGGATTCTTGGGGTCGTAAACCATGCGAGGAGGAGAGGCATCATCGACCACCTGACGTACCCGGACACCTTTCGAGATGTCGCCGTTGCCGCCCATGGGCGTTGCCTCGAACACCACTTGTTTGGCGCGGTAGGGCTTGCCATCCGACGACACGATACTGTCGGCATTGGCCAGATTGGAGGCCACGGCGTTGAGGCGCATCGACTGAGCAGTCATGGCACTCGAAGACACCTGAAATACATTAAACAGGCTCATTCAATCTCTCCTTAGCTTTGGGTAGAGCTCATGGCGCTACGCAAGCCCTGGAACTTGTTGCTGATCAGTTGGGTAAGAATCTGGTACTGAAGGGCGTTATCCGTAATTTGGGCACGCTCGACATCCATGTCGACGGTGTTGCCATCAACGGCAGACTGAGTTTCTGTACGATATTGCAAGGCGCCGGGACCACCCGCGCCGTTGCCTGCCAGATGGGAACCAGCAGTTACAGCCATCGCCAAAGAGCCGCCATCAGCGCGACCGGCCAGCGCATTTTGCATGGCTGATTTGAAGTCGATATCGCGAGCCTTGTAATTCGGCGTGTCCGCATTGGCAATATTGGATGCCAGCGCCTGATGGCGCTGCGTGCGCATATCGAGTGCCTTGCTTAGAACCGAGAAGTCTTGCGCGATACTTGCCATGGTCGCCTCCAACAATTGATGCTCTACAAAAAGCACACTTCATGCCACCAAAAAAATGATGCGCGGCAACATGGGCATTAGGGCAAAATGAACATATGTTGATGCGTTTTTTCTCCCTGCTTTGCCTACTCCCACTTTGCCTGCCTGCCTGTGCGGCAGACGCGGCGATGATCCTTGATACTGCAGAGCAACATATTCGCCTGCAAACAAAAAACCTCAGCGGCAAAGCAACGATCACGATGGGGCAACTCGATGCCAGCAAGCTCCCGCCCTGTTCTGCGCTCGAAGCCTTTACCCCGCAAGGGAGCAAGATCGTTGGACGTACCCACATCGGCGTCCGCTGCCTGTCGCCCAACAGCTGGTCCGTCCTGGTACCGGCTCAAATTGCCGTAGCCGGCAACTATGTCACGACCAGCCGACCATTAATTGCCGGTCAGCTCATCGGCGAATCCGATCTGGTCATCCTGAGTGGTGACGTCTCCCATTTACCAGCCGGCGTAGCCAGCGACCCCTCTGGCGTTGTCGGAAAGACGCTTCGCAACTCACTGGGGGCTGGTCAAACCATACGTTTCGATCAGCTAGTTGCGCCGATCGTAATCCGCCAAGGGCAGACAGTCAGAGTCATTTCAAAAGGCAGCGGATTCTCGGTCAGCGCTGAAGGCAAGGCAGTAAATAATGCAGCGCTTGGCCAGCCCGCCCAAATTCGCATGAACTCCGGCCAGACAATAACTGGCACAGCACGTGCTGATGGCAGCGTAGAAATCGAATATTGAGCTAAAGTTTCGGCGTAGACGGCCGATATACCGTCTGAGACCAAAAAAGTATTGCGAGCCACATCATGAAAATCGACAGCACATACAATCCTGCCACTGCGCAGATCACCTCCCGCTCAGCAGCCCGGCCATCGCAAGAGCCATCAGCAGCCGCATCCGTGAGCCTGAGCCAGCTAGCCAGCACCATGCAAGGCACCGAGAAGCCACCAGTAAACGCGGCGCGCATTCAGGAAATCAAGGAAGCCATCGCCCAGGGGCGTTTCAAGGTCAACCCGGAGGCAATTGCCGATGGCTTGATCCAGTCCGCACGCGACCTGCTTGACTCCCAGCGCAAGGCTTGATGTCCTTGGTTGCCAAGCTGTTAAAGCGCGAAGCTGAATTAGTCGAGCGCTTCAGGGATACCTTGTTGCGTGAACAACGTGTTCTGCAATCGGGCACAGCAGACGGCTTGGCCGAGGTAAACGCAGAAAAACTGTCACTGGTAGAAAATCTGAATATCTTGGGAGCAGAACGCGCCCGCACACTTTCATCTGGCGACGATGAGACGATTGACATGCAGGCTTGGTTTGCGGCTCACCCATCTGAGAATGAAGCAGCAGAGGTTTGGAAGGGCTTGCTGGGAACCGCGCGCGAAGCACGCGACATCAACGAACAAAATGGCAACCTGATCCAGGTGCTACATCAGAAAACCAGTGACGCACTCTCCATCCTGACTCAGGGCCAAGCTGACCAATCGTTGTATGGCAGCAATGGACAGGCATCACTGAGTACTGGCAGCCGAATCATCGATTCAGCCTGACCTTCCCGACAAACAACTTATCGGCTTGGTACCCCGGGCACTTCGTTGATCTCGGTCGGCTCTTCCGGACGGTTAGAGTCGATCATGACGCTGACACGACGATTTCTGGCACGCCCCTCGGGTGTGGTGTTGGTTTCCAGAGGCCGCGTTTCACCATAGCCAATGGCCGTCAGACGCTCAGCGCCAACGCCACCATCATTGAAAAGCCGAAGGACCGTTGTCGCCCGCATTGCGGAAAGCTCCCAATTTGAGGGGAATTGGGGAGTCGAAATCGGTATGTTGTCGGTATGGCCTTCGATGGTAATTGGAAAATCCGTACTCGCTAGCACCTGAGCGATGACGCCCATGGCGCTTATCGAGGCGGGTTGAAGACGTGCCTGCCCCGCCGAGAAAAGCACGCTATCGTTTATTTCGATAGTCACGCCTCGACTGGTCTCGAGTAGCCGGACTTTTCCCGCTGCAACCAGTGGCTGTAATGCCTCCATGATGCTACCGGCGACATTCTTCATCTTTTGCCGTTGTTCGACTTTTTTGGCCTCGTTCTTGGCAGTTTCCGGAACCCTGTCAACTTTAACAGCAGGCCTCGGCGGCATCGGGAGAGCTCCCGGCATGACCGTAATTGGCTGCCCGCCTGGCTCACCCGTTTTATTGCTGAAAGCGTTGTTTAGCGAGTTGGAGAGGACCTTGTATTTGCCCTCATTCACCGACGAAACAGCGTACATGACCACAAAAAATGCAAACAGCAGGGTAATGAAATCGGCGTAGGAAACCAACCAGCGCTCGTGGTTCTCGTGCTCCTCTTCACGGCGCTTGCGAGCCATTAGTGGAGGTAGCCTTTCAGGCGCCCCTCGATAATCCGCGGATTGTCACCGACGGCAATACCGACAAGACCATCGACCAGCATTTCCCGCGATGAAACCATGCGCGTGACGTAATACTTCAGCTTGCCGGCAATTGGCAGATAGACAAGGTTGGCCAAGCCAACGCCATAGATCGTGGCGACGAATGCGACCGCGATGCCGCCCCCAAGTTTGGTCGGATCCGAGAGATTCTCCATGACATGGATGAGCCCCATTACAGCACCAAGGATACCGATGGTTGGTGAGTAACCACCAGCTGCGTCCCATATTTTGGCGGACTGGCGCCACTCATCTTCAAAGGTACCTATTTCGACCTCAAGCAACTCCCGGATTCGCTCCGGGTCGGCACCATCCACCAGAAGTTGCAGGCCCTTGCGAGCAAACTCGTCCTTGATCCCCGGAATATAGTTTTCAAGCGCAAGCAAGCCTTCGCGGCGGGACATCTGGCTCCAGTTCAGGATCTGTTCAATCTGACGTTTCTGCTCAATAACAGGGGGAACCCAGACCCACTTGGCCATCTTCATTCCACGCTTGAAAACGTGGATCGGACTCTGCAAAAGCACAGCACCCAGGGTACCACCAAGCACGATCAGCAAGGCTGTTGGCTGGACCAGAGAGCCGATGCTTCCACCCTCGAGATACTGACCGCCAATGATCGCCACGATGCTAATGGCGAGACCGGCCAGGCTGATCTTATCCACCAGCCTTCTCCTTGCGCTTTTTTGCGGCAGCAGGAATTTCACCGACGATACGAGCACGCAACCGTGCGATCGCCTGTGTATGCAACTGGCAAACACGCGACTCGGTAACGCCCATCACCTCACCGATTTCCCTCAAATTCAGATCCTGTTCGTAGTACAAAGCCATCATCAGCTTCTCGCGTTCCGGCAACATGCCAATGGCCAGAACCAACTGCTCCTTTACGCTGCGATCCTCCAGGATACTTACCGGGTCAGCATCGTTGTCCGTAAAGTGCCGCTCGAGAAAATCCTCGTCATCACTACCCGAAAAATCCTCGTAATAGACTATCTGGTGCCCACGCGCATCCTGCAAGGTCCGTTGATAGTCTGCCAAGGTCATGCCCAGAGCGTCCGCCAGTTCCTTTTCCGAAGGAGCACGCCCATGTTCGTGTTCAAGCTGGTTGATCGTCGTTTCAATACGCCGCAACTCCCGGCGCAAGTTACGCGGGAGCCAATCGTTCTCCCTTAGTCCATCCAGCATGGCACCACGGACTCGTTGGGTGGCATAGGTTTCGAACTGCGCGCCGAAGCCTTCTTGAAAGCGATCAATGGCATCCAGCAATCCAAGCATGCCGTTCTGGACCAGATCATCGAACTGCACGCTGGGCGGAAGACGTGCCATCAGGTGATAGGCAATACGCTTCACCAGCGGCATGAAGCGCTGTACCAACTGTTCTCTATCAGGCTGCCCGGCAGCGGTGTACATCAGGCTCGTAGTACTTCGGGGTTTATGCGTTGGCTCAAGTGTAACAGTTGCTGCATGAACTGGCCGACACCGCCGGCTTCGCATTCGCTACGCTGCCAGTACAGCATATCCGAGGCGATATCCCGAAATGCTTCCGCCGCCAGGGAGTCGGGAGCCTGAACCAACACTGGCCGACATAGCTGCGCTGATTGCCGCAGCGCTTCATCAAGCGGTATGGCACCAGCGTAATCCAGGCGCGCGACACCACGCTGTGCTGCAACCTGAGCAATGTTTTCAAAAATGGAGCGCGCATCGGCCTGACTGCGAACCTTGTTAACCAGAATGCGGAAATGCTTTCGCGAAAAAGCATGACTTACTTTTTTAATCAGCGAGTATGCCTCTGTAATCGAAGCACTGCTCCCGGAAAGGACGACGACTGCCTCCTGAGATACCAGTCCAAATGGCGAAAAGCCATTTGGGTGAGCCATGCTGGCATCAACCAGAATCACATCAAACGGTCGTTCCAGCGTGGACATGGCATCAAGCAGCGTCTGCTGTTGCGGTAATGACAGCCGCCCCAGTTTCTTGGCCGCTCGGGGCGCAGGAAGTACTCGCAAACCCAGCATGGGCTGAAGCAAGACTTGAGAAAGTGGCATTTCGCGCTGCACCACATTGAGAAGATCATGCCTGGCGGTCATGCCGAAAGCAGAAGCGATGTCGTCGCCCTGCGCATGCTCGTCGATGATCAATACCTCTTTTCCCAGTCGCGCCAGGGCCACCCCAAGATTTGCCACTGCCATGCTGCGGCCAACGCCGTCGCATCCAGCAACAAACGTGACAACCTGCAATTGCTGGCCGCCACCCAATAGGCGGCGCAATCCCGCCGCCTGATCAACGCGAAAATCAGCCACGACGGCCTCCAGCGGCAACCATGCCCGCGCTGGCCATCATCAACCCAGGCTCAAGTCCATCAAACTTGTGAGGCGAAGTTTCCGGAACATCCTTGAAAGCACGATGCAGGAGATAGCTTCGATTCGGCATATGCAGGTCCTCCGGGACTCGCTGCCCGTTGGACACATACTGAAGCTTCAAGCCATGGCGCATGATGACATCGAGCACAGTAGCAAGGCTGGCGGCTTCGTCGATCTTGGTCAGAATGCATCCAGCAAGGGTGTCGCCCGCATAGGCACGAACGACGTCATCCAGGGTATCGCCGCGCGATGTCGAGTTCAGCAGGAGCAGGCGCTTCACATCGCAACCGGACAGCATGTCCGTCAGCTCCGGAACCAGTTTATCCCGCTGGCTCATGCCCATCGTATCGATCAGCACCATATGCTTGTGCTGAAGTTCAGCCAAGGTTTGCCGCAACTCGTTGGCATCCTTGACCAGATGTACCGAAACGCCAAGGATTCGACCATAGATACGCAGTTGCTCATGGGCGCCGATGCGGTATCCATCGGTCGTCACCAGCGCCACCTTGCTTGGACCGTGACGCAGCACGCAACGGGCAGCAAGCTTGGCCGTGGTCGTTGTTTTCCCCACGCCGGTCGGGCCGACCAAGGCATAAACGCCCCCACGGTCAACGATATCGCTCTCGCTGCCGATGGTGAGAAGCGAGCGATCAGCAGCGCCCTTGACCCAAGCCATTGCTTCCAAACCGTTCATTTCTCGCGGCAAATCCGTAAGCAGATCGCGGGAAAACTGCGGGGAAAACCCCGCATCAAGCATTTGACGCAGGATATCTGTCTTGACCGGCTCTGAGCGGGCAGATTCACCCCAGGCAAATCCAGCCAGATGCTGTTCGACAATCTTGCGCAACGAGCGAATCTCGTCCATAACCTCCATCGGCACCACCTCCGCCTCCGGGCGACGCGGGGCGCTCACTGGAGGCGCTACAGAAGCAGATGGCGGAACAATCGGAGCAACGCGAGGGGCTGCTGCGGTCGACGGCCCAGAACGGCCATTTTCCGTCTGCCGCAAAGCGCCCGTCCTGGGTATGCCTGCATTCACAGAACCAAGGTGATGCTTTGGTGCGTTCACCTGATGCTGCGACGCAGATGGTGGGGGCACTACGGTAGGCGGAGGGGGCTGGGAAACCCTTGCGCGCGCGGAACTTAGAACGACACGATAATCATCGTCCGGATGGCTATCCGGCACCTTTCTCTCCGGGATGTGGTTGTCCTGAACCTGGGTCGGGACAATCATCGCCATGTCACGTGCAGCCACGGCCATGATCTCAACCCCACCAGGCACGCCGCGATTGGAAAGGATGATCGCGTCGTTGCCCAGCGTTTCCTTTACTTTCCGGAGGGCATCCCTTGCATTGGCCGCGATGAATTTTCTGACGTTCATGTTCTACCTCCGATGATCGAGGTCACCTTAATTATTCGGGTTTCAGGTACTTCGTTGTGAGACAGCACCTTCAACTGAGGAACGGTACGTCGCAAAAATCTGGACAAAAGCAGGCGCAGACTGCCCGGCACCAACAGCACCGCGGGCAAGCCTAGCGCCTCTTGACGCCCTGCAGCCAGCGCCGTTTCGCGCAAAAGCGTATCTGCCAGCCCTGGCTCAAAACTGGTATTTTCAGAACCACCTGCCACAGCCTGTGCCAACAGGCGCTCCAGGGTCGGGTCGAGCGACATCATCTGCATCTCGACATTGCCGGGGAAAAGCTGTTGAGCAATGGCTCGACCCAGAGCGATACGCACCTGAGTCGCCAGTTCATCGGCATTCTGAGTGCGCGTTGCATGATCGGCGACCGTCTCGATAATGGTCCGCATGTCGCGGATATGAACACCTTCTTCGAGCATCGACTGCAGAACCTTTTGCAAGGTGCCGAGCGGCAACACCTTGGGCACCAGGTCCTCGACCAATTTCGGGATTTCCTTGGCAAGGTGATCCAGCAACTGCTGAACTTCCTGACGCCCAAGCAGCTCGCCCGCATGCGTGAGGATCAGATGATTGAGATGTGTAGCAACCACAGTCGAGGCATCCACCACGGTATAGCCGTAGGCCTGCGCCTGCTCTCGCTGTGCGGAATCTATCCAGACAGCAGGCAAACCGAAAGCCGGGTCTTTGGTGACTGTACCGTTCAATGTCCCTGCCACGCGCCCCGGGTTGATCGCCATCAACTGCCCGGCAAAGGCTTCGCCTTGCCCAACCTCAACGCCCTTCAGAAGGATTCGGTAGGCATTGGGCTTCAGTTCAAGGTTGTCACGGATATGAACCGGGGAAACCAGGAACCCGACCTCTTGCGCGAATTTCTTGCGAATGCCACGAATACGACGCAGCAACTCGCCATCCTGCGATTTATCAACCAGAGGGATCAAGCGATAACCGACTTCCAGGCCGAGAACATCCAACGGCGCCACATCGTTCCACGTTGCTTCCAAGGCTTCCTGAACAGGTGCCGGCGCGACCTTGACCGGCGCCTCGACGATGCGCTTTTCTTTCTCCATCATTCGCCACGACATCCAGCCCATACCTGAGGCCAAGGCGAGGAATACCAGATTTGGCATACCCGGGATGAGGCCTAGGATTCCGATGATCCCTGCGGTAATGCCGATCACCTTGGCGCTTTTGAACATCTGCATCATGACTTGCTGGCCGATGTCACGATCATCCGAAACCCGCGTCACAACCATACCGGCAGCGATGGAAATAATGAGACCGGGAATCTGCGCTACAAGACCATCGCCGATTGTTAGCAAAGTGTAGTTTTTTGCAGCCTGCCCCAACTCCATGTTGTGCTGAAGCACGCCGACAATCAGCCCACCCACCAGATTGAGCAGCATGATAATGATGCCGGCGATAGCATCGCCGCGCACAAACTTGGACGCACCATCCATGGAACCAAAAAACTCGGCTTCACGGGAAATTTCGGAACGGCGCCTGCGTGCATCTTCCTCGCCAATCAGCCCGGCGTTCAGGTCAGCATCGATAGCCATCTGCTTACCAGGCATGGCATCAAGCGTGAACCGCGCCGACACCTCGGCGACCCGACCGGCACCCTTGGTGATCACGACGAAGTTAATGACCACCAGGATCAGAAACACCAGGATACCAACGGCGAAGTTTCCGCCCACCATGAAATGCCCGAATGCCTCGATCACTTTTCCGGCAGCATCAGGACCGTTATGCCCCTCGAGCATAACAATTCGGGTCGAAGCCACGTTCAATGACAGACGAAGCAAAGTCGTAACGAGGAGTACGGTCGGAAAGACCGAGAAATCCAGCGTTTTTTGCGTGTTGACCGCAACAAGCAGGACCATCACTGATATTGCGATGTTGAAGGTAAAGAACACATCCAAGGCGAATGCTGGAAGTGGCAACACCATCATCGCCAGGATCATCATGATCAAGACCGGCGCCGCCAACTGCGAGATGTTCATTCTCGCCATGAAATTTTGCATACCAACCGACGAGGCTGCCATTTACGCCGCCTCCGGAATCAGTTCAGCGGGCACCGGCAGGTCGCGCGGAGGCACCGGATAGACGCCGCCCACCTGACGCCAGTTTGCCAGTTGATAGATATAGGCAAGCACTTCCGCTACGGCGCTATACAGTGCGGAGGGAATTTCCGAATCGAGCTCCGCGTGCTTATAAAGCGCTCTTGCCAGCGGCGGTGCCTCCATGATCGGCACAGCGTTTTCATTGGCGATTTCCCGAATCTTGAGGGCAATGATTCCCGCCCCCTTGGCGACCACCTTCGGTGCAGCCATACCAGTCTGGTACGCAAGCGCCACGGCAAAATGGGTCGGGTTCGTCACCACAACATTTGCCGTGGGCACTGAAGCCATCATGCGCTTGCGCGCAGCCTGCATCTGCAGACTACGAATGCGACCTTTGACGTGCGGGTCGCCCATCATTTCCTTCATTTCCTGCTTGACCTCTTCCTTGGTCATCTTCAACTTGTCGAAGTATTGCCAAAGCTGAAATGGGACATCAGCCGCCACAACCAACAGCAAGGTGGCAACCATGATCAAGAAAGAAAAAGAAACCAGGTTTCCCGCATGCACCAAACCGGCCTCCAGCGGCTCGCCCAACAATCCGAATATTTCGTCGCGCTCGCCCCAGATCAATGCAACGGCAACCCCACCCAGCAAGCCAGCCTTGAGCGTAGCCTTGCCCAACTCCATGAGGCTATTCCAGGAAAACATCCGGCCAAAGCCAGTTAGCGGATTGAGCCGATTGAAATCGGGAACAATTGCCTGCGGCGAAAACACCCATGCATTCAGAAAAAACGGAGGAAGTACCGCAGCGAGCAAAAGCAGCCCAAGCAAGGGAGAAAATGCAAACAAGGCGTCGCCTGAAATCTCGGCCAAGCGGGGCAACATCAGAGCGGGCTCACGCATCACCTCCGACTCAACGGTAAACCCTTTTTTCAGAATCGCCAGGGAGCGCTGCAGGAACCAGTCACCCATCATCCAGAACGAAGCACCCGCGACGATCAGAACGAGAAAGGTGCTGAGTTCGCGAGAATGAGGGACCTGCCCCTTCTCCCGAGCCTGCTCGATTCGCCTACTTGTAGGCTCTTCTGTTTTCTCGAGGTCGCTATCTTCGGCCATAGCCATCTTTGGTTTACGTTATGGCTATTATAGGAAAAAACTAGAAAAATTATATAGGTACGTGCGTTTATTTACTTCGTTTCTTAGATGCCATCCGCAAGCCCATGACAACAGAGTAAACCCACAAAAGAAAAGAGGGGGCATAGCCCCCTCTCAACTCGTTGACTGAAAACAGGAATCAGGCGAAGTCCAGAGCCCTGACACCGGAACCGATATCCGGATGCTGTCCGAGATCAGTCAATAACTCCTTCATGTCCAGAATCAAGACAATCTGACCGTTGGAAAGGGTTGTGACACCAGCCACACCCTTCGGCCGGAAATCTTCGAGAGATTTGATCACCGCATCGTCGCGTCCGGCGAAACTATCGACCGCCAAAATGAAGCTGCGCTCCGCTGTCTGCATGAATACCCCGTACTCCGGATAGCGCTCCAGAGGCCAGCCGAGCAAACGAGCCAGTGTAATCACCGGCAGAACCTCGCCACGGACAACCAGAGTCTCCTTGCCACCCACTTCCTGAATCCGATTTTGCTCTATCGGCAATATTTCGCGAACCAGCGACAGCGGCAACGCAAACGGCTGATCGCCAAGCAACACCAGCAATACCGGCAAAATAGCCAGGGTCAACGGCAAAGAGATGATAAATACAGACCCTTTGCCTGGCTCAGAACGAATCTCGATCGAGCCATTCAATTTCTGGATGTTGGTCTTGACCACATCCATGCCCACCCCTCGCCCTGACACATCGGAAATCTGTGTCTTGGTCGAAAATCCCGGCATAAAGATCAGGTTGAGGCTCTGGCGCTCATCAAGCGTGTTGGCCTCCTCCTCGGAGATCAAGCCTTTTTCCGTCGCTTTCGCGCGAATACGCTCGGCATTCATCCCCTTGCCATCATCAGCGATGATCAAGACGATGTGATCACCCTCCTGACGAGCCTCAAGGCGAACCAGGCTTTTTGGCGGTTTCCCTGCCGCTTGCCGCTCCTCGGGCATCTCCACGCCGTGATCGACCGCATTGCGAATCAGGTGGATTAAAGGATCAGCGAGATCCTCGATCATGGTCTTGTCGACTTCGGTCTCTTCGCCAGCAAGAACCAGTTCGACATCCTTGCCCAGTTGTCGGGCCAGGTCGCGGGCAATCCGCGGATATTTCTGGAACAGCCGGCCAATTGGCTGCATCCGTGTTTTCATCACCGAGTTCTGGAGGTCGGATACCAGCAAGTCCAGTTGGCTTACCGCCTGGTCCAGCGCATGCAAGGTCTCGGAATCACTCTTCCCGGCAAGGATATCGGCCCGCAAACTGGTTAGTCGGTTCTTCGTCAGCCCAATTTCACCCGACAGATTCAAGACCTGATCCAGTCGTGAGGTATCGACGCGGATGGTATTTTCACGTCCACGTTCTTCGGCACGCCGAGCGGAAGTCGGCTGCCCCCCGGGCTTGTCGGTCGTCCGCCGGCCGAATGCCGACGCAGCCACAGGCGCCTGAGGCACCACCCCTGCCGGAGAAAGCACAGCCTCGACGATGGCAGTTTCTGCTTTACTAATTACTTCGCTCTGAACTGGCGCTACAGCCGGCTGCCCAGTTACCGCAGCATGTAGCGCATTCCAGTCTGGCTCACCGGCCGCAGCTGCAGACACAGGCGCAACATCTGCTACCGCTTGAGGCGTTGTAGCACCTTGGGCGGCGCCCGCTGCATCTCCACTCAGAACGCCCTTCAGTGCCGCAATCACTGCCGGGTCGGCAGGTTGCGGCTGAACCATCTGACCCAATTCGCCAAACATTTCGCGGACGCCCTTGGTGGCGTCCATGATGACATCCATCAACTCGGCAGTCAGCTCAAGTTCGCCGTTACGCAGTCGATCAAAGAGATTTTCTGTCAGGTGGCACAGCGTCACCAATTCGGTGGCATTGAGAAAGCCAGCCCCTCCCTTGACGGTGTGAAAGCCACGAAAAATATCGTTCAGTAGCGCACGATCATCGGGCATCTTTTCGAGGTCAACGAGTTTGTTGTCTACGTCAGACAACAGGTCATTGGCCTCCTGCAGAAAATCCTGCAGGAGATCTTCCATTCCGCCAAAGTCACTCATTTTTGTCCCCCTCAGAAACCGAGGCTGTCCAGCAGGTCATCGACCTG
This sequence comes from Betaproteobacteria bacterium, assembly GCA_016705475.1. Lineage (GTDB taxonomy): Bacteria > Pseudomonadota > Gammaproteobacteria > Burkholderiales > Rhodocyclaceae > Azonexus. The sequence continues at coordinate 257,920 of JADIYD010000012.1, forward strand.
CTCTTGGTTAACCACAACATCGGTACGCCCTTCGGCATTGATTACCGGACCATTCATCAGACTGGCAACTTCCTCTGTGCGTTTGGTTTCCGGCAAGACCTCAAGAAGCACCGTCATTAGTCCTGACTCGAGCTCATGCGCAAGGGCGACAATTTTTTTGATTACCTGCCCCGTCAAATCCTGAAAATCCTGGGCCATCATGATCTCAGTCAATTGAGCATGCGTGGCTTGTGCTTTCTGCGGAAGTTGCTCATTCAGGAAAACACGCGTGTCAGCCGCCAGCAACTTGAATTCAGCAGGATTCATTTCATTGGCAAAAACCTTGTCCCAGCGCTTGCCCAGCGCCAAAGCACCGTTTTCCATGCCTTCGATGAGCGGGCTGGCGATATCGGTAGCATTCAGAACGCGGCAGGCAGCCTGCTCCGTCAGATTGGCAACATAGGCAAGGCGGTCCTTGGCATCAGGAAGCGCCGAGACAGTTTTTTCAAGCAGCTTGTCATAGCCGAGTTGCCCCAAGGTGTCATGCAACGCGCGCGCCATGTGCCCGATGCGATTGAATACTGCCTCTTGCTGAGACCAACTCTCGGCGTTGCCTGCAGATTGATCGCCAAGATCAGCAGAAACATCAGGAGTCACGTTCGAAATCTCGGCCTTTGCGGCCACGCTATCGAACAAGGCTTGCAGATCATCGCAATCCCCACTAGCGGACGCCGAAGCCTGAGGCTCTGCCTGCACTATCTTGGGTTGCTCAGGAACGGCCACACTACTCGCAGCAATAGAGTCGAAAAGGGCTTCAAGATCATCGGAATCGTTATTGGCAGACATATTCACTCCTTACGCCTGGCCCATTTTGTCAAAAATCTTGTTCAATTTTTCCGAAAGAGTCCCTGCAGTAAACGGCTTGACGATGTAGCCACTGGCCCCGGACTGTGCTGCTGCAATAATATTTTCCTTCTTGGCCTCCGCCGTAATCATCAGCACAGGCAGATGTTTGAGGTTTGGGGTTGCACGAATGGACTGCAACAGGGTGAGCCCGTCCATATTCGGCATGTTCCAATCGGTTACAACAAACTCAAAACCGCCAGACTGCAGCTTCTGCAGGGCAATTGCGCCGTCCTCGGCCTCATCGACATTCGTGAATCCAAGCTCCTTCAGCAGGTTCCGGACAATTCGACGCATGGTGGAAAAGTCATCCACCACCAGAAATTTCATTTTGGGATCAGCGGCCATGCATTACTCCGGAAACTGGGGTTGTTATCGTTCAATCAGCGGACGCAGGGTATCGGCCAGCGCCTCGGCATCAAACTTTGCGACATAAGCATCCACCCCAACTGACTTACCCATGGCACGGTTTGCCTCGGAAGACAGGGAGGAGTGCATAACTACCGGAACGCCGGCGAAACGCGGGTCGGACTTGATGTTCTTGGTCAAAACGTAACCGTCCATTTCTGGCATTTCGGCATCAACCAGGATGAGACGAACATCCTCTCGAATATTTTGCCCCATCTGCATGGCGTGCGCGGCGATTCCCTGAAGGCGCGTCCAAGCCTCCATGCCATTGGTGGCATGCTTGTGACGAACACCCAGTTTATCAAGTACCTCCGCTATCTTGCGCCGCGCAACGATCGAATCATCGACAAAAAATACGCTCGTATCGGGATCAACTCGCGCCGGAGTGATGTCCACAATCATTGCTTCGCCGAATGCATTGGCGAGAATCTGTTCGACATCGAGAATGGAAACCAGACCCCCGCTATCAAGCTCGATCACTGCGGTGATCAAACCCTGATTTGTCGCCAGCACGCTTTCTGGCGCCTTCACTCGCTCCCAGTCGACGCGGATGATGCGATCCACATCGTGAACCAGAAAGCCCAGCGTACGCTTTGAATACTCGGCAACCATCATCGTCTTGCCAAGGCCCGCAGGCGCATCGAGTTGCATGAACGGAGCCAGGGACAAAACCGGAATCACGTTGCCACGCAACGAAATAAGCCCCTCCACGCCGCGCGGCATATTTGGTGTCTTGGTTATGTGCGGCGTCCGGCCAACCTCTCTTACCTTGAAGACATTGATGCCAAAAATCTCGCGTGTTCCGAGCGAGAAGAGCAGAATTTCCATCTTGTTGGAGCCTGCGAGGCGCGTCCGGGCATCAACGCTATCAAGCAGGTTTTTGTTCTCAACGAGTTCCATCGTTAACTCCCGCTATCCTTCAAGCCAAGCTAACCGGCGCGGTATCGACACCGAGTCGCCGAGCCAGTGTTTCAGAGAGGCGCAATGGCTCAAATTTTGGCACATATTCGTCAACGCCGACGGACACCCCCAGCTTTTGGTTGGACATCCCCGACAAAGATGAATGCATAATCACCGGGATTCCATTGAATCTGGGATCCGACTTTATTTTCTTGGTCAGGATGTAACCATCCATTTCCGGCATTTCGATATCCGTCAGGATCAGACTGATAATGGACGAAGCGGGTTTGCCAATCGACTGTGCGTAGGTGGCAACCTTTTCCATCTCTTCCCACATCTGTCGACCATTGACTGCCGAAATACCCCGGACTCCCATGGCCGATAGCGTGCGTTCAATCTGCTTGCGGGCGACACTGGAGTCATCGCAGTAAAAAACCGTGCTGTCCGGCCGGTCCACCGAAACAACCCCGCGGAACATGATCTCGTTGTCAATACTGGAAGTCTCGGAAAGCACCTTCTCAACATCCATCATCATGACAAGTCGGTTGTCGTCCAATTCGGTAACAGCCGTCACCAAACCTCCGGTCTGCGAGGTCAGCATTTCCGGCGGAACACGCATCTTGCTCCAGTCCAGACGAAGGATGGTATCGACGCCTTCAACCAGGAATCCCTGTGTGTGGCCGTTGTATTCGGTCACAATCATGATCTCACGCGGGGTCTCAGGGGATATTCCAGAATACTTGGCGAGGTCTATCACAGGCACCAACGCCCCGCGCAAGCTAACCATCCCCTCAACGGAGGAGGGCATATCGGGGGCAGCTGTAATCACTGGGGTCCGCATAACCTCACGAACCTTGAAAACGTTGATGCCAAAGGTTTCACGACGCCCGGTACGCTGATCTACACCGAGAAAGAACAAAAGAATCTCAAGTTTGTTGGTGCCAGCTAATTTTGTTCGCGCATCGATATTCTTCAATAACTCTGACATTGTCATCCTCTCGCATGTTGCGTATCCGGTTGCCCTCGGTAGCAAAAAACCCGCTAACCGTTACTCCCAGCACCGCTCATATCCGGCGACGAACCTGCTGCCAGAACCACTCAGGCGCCTACACCGTCTTCCATTCACGTCAAACAAAAACAAAGCATTTAGGAAATTTGAAACAATTTACCAAAATTAGCAATATCTAGCACCTGTTTTACGTTACCCCGAACGCCGGTCAGTGCGACTTCCTTGCTTGCTCCACCCATTTTATCCCGCAACATCAACAACATACCCAGTGCCGAACTATCAAGATAGTCAACCCCGGCAAAATCAACAGCAACGGATCGAACACCTTGATCGGCAACAAGGGGCTCATAGGCTGCACGAAACTCGCGATGTGTATTGAAATCGAAACGTCCAACCAACTTGATGGTCACCTTGCCGGACTCACTGAGAATACTTGCCTGCATTTGTCTTCCTATCGCAAAAATCAGTAGGGTTCTAGTTTAATCTTTTGCCCAAGGGCAACAAGTCCGAGATGCCTGTTAGACGCAAACTGTACCAATTACCCGTCGTGCGATGTCGCCCAGCGGACATTGCTCTTCTACTGCGCCGATCAGAAACGCTTCGCGTGGCATGCCGTAAACCACACAGCTAGCCTCATCCTGACCGAATGTTCTAGCGCCTGACTGACGCAGGCGCAACAAGCCTTGAGCGCCATCCTTGCCCATACCGGTAAGAATAACGCCAATTGCCTTGCGTCCGACCAGGGCAGTGGCTGAGTCAAACAGCACATCGACAGAAGGGCGATGTCGGTTCACTGGCGGCGTCGCAGCCAATTCGGTCAGAAAGCCTGCATTTCCACGTCGAATGAGCAAATGAGAATGTCCCGGAGCAATATAAACCGTACCCGGTTCAACTTTTTCATTGCCCTGCGCCTCAATGACACGCGGAGCGCAAAGGGAGTCCAGGCGCCGGGCGAACGAGGCCGTGAACGATTCTGGCATATGCTGAACAATAAGAATGGGTGGGCAATCAGCTGGAATACCCTGCAGAAACTCCTTGATCGCCTCAGTACCCCCAGTCGAGGCGCCGACAAAGATAATTTTCCCGCTTGCTGCAAGGCCAGGCCTAGTCGGCATCGATGGTGGTAACGATGGTGAAGTGGGGGACAAATTCAATGCGCCACGCAAACGCGCGCCTTTGGCGGCACGAATTTTTTCAACGAGGTCTTCCGCATAGCCTTCCATGCTCTTGCCACTATCAACCCGTGGCTTGCCGATGAAATCAACGGCGCCCAGCTCAAGTGCCTTAAGCGTGGTATCCGAAGCCGAAGTTGTAAAAGACGAAACCATGACAACCGGCATGGGACGCAAACGCATAAGGCGCTCAAGAAACTCAAGCCCGCCCATTTTCGGCATTTGCACATCCAGTGTCATGACGTCCGGATTCAGCGCCTTGATCATTTCGCGGGCGACCTGTGCATCCGGTGCTGCACCCACCACTTCCATGTCGGGCGCCATGCCGATTAACTGGCTCAGCAGCCCGCGCATTAAGGCCGAATCATCAACAACCAGGACTCGAGTTTTCATGGGCATCTATCAGGGTAAATGTAAATTTTGGCTTTTTTTCTGGTTGACCGCATCAAACGAACAACTCAACTTCGCCTTCAATGCTGGAACCGCTTAACCGTACCTTGTAGTCGTTTTCGCGACTGAACAATGTTTCGTTGTGCACCCTGTGCAATTTCTTGACCAGAACCCGCCCCGAGTGCGGGAAATAGTAGACTTTTCGCGGGTACGAATCGAGCAGGTCCTTGGCGACTACCGGGATTTTTTCCGTCTTCAGAAAATCCAGCACAAACTCGGCATTCTTGGCGCCCACATTGCTGCTCGCCAGGCTCGCCATGACAGCTCCGCCACCAAAAACCTTGGCTTCAAGGCGATTGCGCCGCGCCCCAAGCTTCAACAGGTGGTTGATCAGCACCTCCATTGCATACGTGCCATACCGGGCTGACATACCCATCCGGTTTCTGCCGCCGTCGTCCGGCAACATGAAATGATTCATCCCGCCAATGCCCGAGTCTGCGTCTCGAATACAGGCAGCGACACAGGAGCCAAGTACCGTCACCAGCAGAGCCTCCTTGCTCGATACGAAATATTCGCCCGGCAATATCTTGGCTGCTTCGAGGCCGAATTTTCGGTCGAAGTAGCGGTTAGTAGCTAGCTGCTCGTCGTAGGCGTGTTGCACGAGGGACCTTTCCTATCGGGCATTCGCCAAGGCATAAACTGTTTTTCCCTGGGACTTGAAAAGATCGGCCGCGTGCAAAAAACTTTCCGAGTGACCGGCAAACATCAGGCCATCGGGCTGCATAATCGGAGCAAAGCGAGACAGAATCTTGTACTGCGTCGGCTTGTCGAAATAGATCATCACATTTCGGCAAAAGATGACATCAAGCGGACCTTTGACCGCATAACTCGCGTCCAGGAGATTGAGCCGCTGAAACGTGATCATCCGCTTCAGTTCGGGGCGCACTGACACAAAACCCTCTTGACTGCCGGTGCCGCGAAGAAAGAATTTCCGCAAGCGTTCTGGCGAGAGCTTTTCAACCCGCTCGATCGGATAAACGGCTTTCTCTGCTGTTGCCAGCACGCTGGTGTCGAGATCAGAAGCAACGATCGAAATATGCGAAACATCGGCTCCGAAGGTTTCGGCTACCGTTATCGCGATCGAATATGGCTCCTCACCTGTCGACGCGGCCGAACACCAAACCCGGACTGGACGTTTCGTACCCAGTTTACGAAGATGATCGGCAAAGATCGGAAAGTGATGCGGCTCGCGAAAGAAAGAAGTCAGATTCGTCGTAAGCGAATTGACGAAACGCTCCCACTCATCGCCCCCGTTGCGCTCCAGGCCATCAAGATACGCCGCGAAAGACGGCATACCGGTCGCCCGAAGACGTCTCGCCAGGCGCGAGTACACCATGTCCTGCTTGACGGGTGACAACGAAATCCCTGCATGCTGATAAATCAGTTTGCGGACACGGTCAAAATCGGCCGTCGAAAACGAAAACTCCCGGGCGCTGCCGTCACGGCTGGGCAGTGTTGCCAAGGCGGATGCTCGTCCCGGAGAGTTGGGGGGTGGCGGAGGTCTGAAATCAACCATGATCAGAACTCTTCCCACTCATCATCGAGGCTAATCTGCGGCACCTGTGCCTTTGCGGCGCGCGGCCGCTCGCTCGTCTTTGCGGAAGCAGGCTCACGCTGAATGCGTAGTTGCGGCTTAGCCAAACGGGGGGCTTCCTTGCTATCGGCGATACGAAAAACAGCGACGGTCTGCGCCAGTTGATGCGCCTGCTCTTCCAAACTTTCGGCAGCAGCGGCAGCCTGTTCAACCAGAGCTGCATTTTGCTGCGTCACCTCATCCATCTGGCTAACCGCCAAGCTGACCTGCTCTATGCCTGCGCTTTGTTCGTTGCTGGCATCAGCGATATCACCCATGATCTTTGCGACACGCTTGATGCTTGAGACCACCTCCTCCATTGTTCGCCCGGCCTGATCTACCAGCTTGTTGCCGTTCTCGACCTTTTCTACCGAGTCGGAGATCAGCCCCTTGATTTCCTTGGCAGCCGCTGCGCTGCGCTGGGCGAGATTGCGCACCTCGGTGGCGACCACGGCAAAACCGCGCCCCTGCTCCCCCGCCCTGGCTGCTTCCACTGCCGCGTTGAGGGCCAGAATATTGGTCTGGAAAGCAATCCCGTCGATCACGCCGATGATGTCTGCAATCTTGCTGCTCGATTGATGAATGGCACTCATGGTGTGAACCACCTGATTGACCACCTCGCCCCCCTTGTCAGCAACCTGCTGTGCCGTGCCGGCAAGCTGGTTTGCCTGGCGCGCGTTATCAGCATTCTGCTTCACCGTACTGGTCAGCTGCTCCATGCTTGAAGCGGTCTCCTCCAGACTACTCGCCTGCTCCTCAGTCCGGCTCGACAAATCCTGGTTACCCGAAGCAATTTCCTTTGCCGCCGTATTGATCGTTTGTGCCGATAGCTGAATCTCTCCGACCAGATCACGCAACTTGATGACTGTCTGATTGGCATCGTCACGCAACACGCCGAACGTCCCCTGGTACTCGCTGCTCAGGGTCTGAGTCAAATCGCCATCGGCCACTCTGGACAAAAGGTCAGCAATCTCGCCAATGGCCGCTCCGCTGGTTTCAACCAGGCTATTGATGCCCGTTCCGAGCTCTTTATAGAACCCATCGAGTGTCGAGGTATCGAGGCGCGCTGCCAGATCCCCGGCAGATGCCCGCGAGACAAGCGCAGCAACTGAACGTTGAGCATTTAGTTCGGCGGTGCGATCCACCCATTCGCCGACAGTGCCGAGCCGCTGGCCACGCTCGTTGATGATCGGATTGGTAATGATGTTGTAGATGCGATGACCGATATCCAGTTCGGTCTGGCGCGTCCCCTGCAACTCGCGCAGGGTCTTAAGGGCAGCCTCCGAGTCCTGATAAAAGGCGCCGATATTGCTGCCAACGAAGCCGTCAACGGAGAATCCCGGCTGTTGTTCACGCAAGCCAGGCTCTATCTGACGCAACGTGCTCAACATCCCCTTGTTGGCGTAAAGCACCTTTCCGTCATCATCAGCGATGCGCAGGTTGGACGAAACGCAATCGAGCGCTATGCGGATGCGCAGATTGTCATTCGCAATCCGAAGGGACTCGGCAACGTTGAATCCCTGCTGAATTTGCATGGACTGAAGCCCCTGAAGAACCTTGCCCAGTTCGTCGTTCCGCGACACATTGACATTGCGCGTAAAGTCGTCATGAGACAGTGCCTGAAATGTGTCAAGAATCGAATCGATCGGACGGGTAATCGAGCGAATAATCCCAACTGCGATTGCGGAACCAATAGCAAGCGCCAAGAAGACCACCAGCAATATCCAAAGGCGTTCGCTGGTGAAAGTTTGTTCGCTATCGGCCAATTGGGCCTGCCCTTGCTGAACCTGAAACTTGAACAGATCCGAGGCTTTTTGCGCCGCCACGGTATAGCTCGGATTGATCCGCTTGAGCAGAATCAGATTGGCCTCCCCAAAAAGGCCGCCGAGCAGCGCTTCCTTTGCCGGAATCAAGCCATCCACAACATAACGCTTACGGGCCTCGTCAAAGGCATCAGCCATTTGACGGTGCTCTTCGGCGCCAACTGTCTTCTTGTAAAGCTCCCACTGCAGCGCGATCTCAGCAACATTTGCGTCGATCTGCTTGATGTGAAAATCCAGTGGGTGGTCATGCAAGCTGGCATACGGACCCGCAGGGTCATGTTGCAGGGACAACAACACCTGCGAACGGTTATCGGCCATCAGCTTGCCGATAGAGGCCAGGGCCTGCGTGGGCTGCAAGCGATCGTTATAAAGATTTCCCACCGCCCTGTTGGTATCCGACATTCCCCAGATACCCAAGCCAGCAACCAAAACCATTGCAGCCAACAGCACACCAAACCCGGCAACCAGCCTTTTTTTCAGCGACCAACCAGCCAGGAAGCCCTCGCCGCCCTTGACCACTTCACCATGACGGATCTGCAGCCCCCCCGCTTTCTTCTCGCGAAACAAACGATAGGCGCTTTCGGCAGCCTCAACCTGTTGCCGAGTAGGCTTGCGACGAACCGACATGTAGCCAGCGATCTGACCGTTTTCGCGAATCGGTGTCGCGGTGGCCAATACCCAGTAATGGTCACCATTTTTGCAACGATTCTTGACCATGCCAGTCCAGGGGCGACCATCCTTGAGGTCACTCCACATATCGGTAAAGGCCTCGGACGGCATATCGGGATGGCGCACAATATTGTGAGGCTGCCCGATCAGCTCAGCTTCGGTAAACCCGCTGATATCAATGAAATCCCTGTTTATATAAGTGATCTGGCCCTTTTGATCAGTCTTGGAGACGATCAGAGCGCGTTCGTCCAGTTCGATTTCAATATTGCTTACTGGCAGGTTGTTTCGCATGAATTTGGTCTCTATTGCGCTGTTGTATTAGAACTCTTCCCATTCGTCTTCATCCGGGGCTGCTAGTGCCGGCATCTTGACGTTGGAACTGCTCTTTGGGATGGCGGCTGCCAACTGCTTCGGATTGGCGCTTTTGCCGCCACCGCGCATGTTCTCCAGTAGTCCAATGACACGCGCTGAGCGATTACTGAATTCACCGGATATCTGCGCCAGAGCACCTTCACTGTTGCCTGCCAATTGGGTCCGTATAACATCCGCAGCACAACGATGGAATCCGGCGTGCTCACCCTTGAGTTCGGTGTATTTGGCATTGCCACGTAATGCACGCCCGTCACCATGAATCCAGCAACCAAGAGCGCATTGGTCGTCACGACCGACGACGACTGGGTCAAGCTGCTCGCCGCCGCAATTCACGTAATCGATCAGGCGCTGCTTCCATTTGCCATGGGCGGCTATCGCCCCATCGAAATCAAGGCCGGCAACCTCTTGCTGCCCTTGAACCATCAATCCTCCGGAAAGACGGAAGACAGAAACCGACTCAGCCAAATTACGCGCTTGCTCCTCCAGACTTTCCGCTGCCGCCGCCGCCTGCTCGACGAGCGCGGCGTTCTGCTGCGTCATCTCATCCATCTGACTCACGGCCAATCCTACTTGCTCGATGCCAGCAGTCTGTTCGCGGCTGGCGTGCGATATATCAGCCATGATCTTGGCGACACGCTGAATACTCGCCACAACCTCACTCATCGTTTGCCCAGCCTGATCAACAAGGCGACCACCAGTTTGCACCTTATCGACAGAATCCGAAATCAACACCTTGATTTCCTTGGCAGCCGCCGCACTGCGCTGAGCGAGATTTCGCACTTCCGTAGCCACCACTGCAAAACCTCGCCCCTGTTCACCAGCACGGGCCGCTTCAACCGCTGCGTTAAGGGCCAGGATATTGGTCTGAAACGCGATACCGTCAATAACGCCAATGATGTCGGAAATCCGGGTTGAAGCCTGGTGAATAGCCCCCATGGTTTCCACCACCTGTCCGACCACCTGCCCACCCTTTTCCGCCACGCGCTGGGCGTTGTCGGCAAGTTCGTTGGCCTGGCGAGCATTGTCGGCATTCTGTTTGACCGTGCTGGTCAACTGATCCATGCTCGACGCAGTCTCTTCCAAGCTGGATGCCTGCTGTTCAGTACGGCCGGACAGATCCTGATTGCCACTGGCAATTTCCTGCGCCGCCGTGTTGATGGCGTCGGTCGCGCTCTTGATCGAGAAAATGATCTCCTGCAGGTTGTCGACCGTGACATTCGCGTCATCCTTCAATCGACCCAGCACGCCCTGATACTCGGTGCTGATCTTGCTGGTCAGGTCCCCCTGCGAAAGCCGCGTCAACATGGCGCCGACCTCCTCAAGCGCCCGGCCATTTACCTCCAGCAGATCGTTGATGCCGATAGAAATCAAACGGAAGAATCCGGTCATCTCACTGGCGTCTATTCGGCGCGAGAAATCTCCCGCCGCTGCGGCTGAAATTATGGTGCTGACCTCGTCTTCAACCGCCACCTCGGCGGTGCGATCCGTCCACTCGACTACCGTTCCCAGACGATCGTTTCGCTCATTGAGTATCGGGCTGGCCACAAGTTTGAAAGCACGTCCGCCCACCGTGATCTGTGCACGATGAACCCCCTTCAGGGCGGCCAGCATGTTGCGCTGATGTGTTTTGTTCTTATGATAGATATCGAAATTCGAACCAAGGATGGAACTGGCCCGAAAAGCTGGCAGGTCCTTGCGAATATCAGCCTCAGCCAACCGCATCATTTCAAGCGCCGCCGCGTTGCAATAGACAATTACCCCATCCGGGTCAGCAACCATGACGCTGTTCGAAGTGCCATCCAGGGCAACCTTGATGCGCAAAGCTTCATTTGCCACCTTGCGTTCCGCTTCGGAGCGCGCCTTGATGTCTGATTGCATGCGACTCAACGCGCTCATCAAGTGCGCCGCTTCATCGCTTCCGCTAACATCGATCGTGTTATCCAGATTTCCGGCAGCAACCGCATCAGCCACCGTAACGGCAGTACCCAATGGCCCTGTTATCTGACGCGTAACCCATATTCCCGCGGGAATCATGATAATCACTGCCAAGCCGATGAGAAGCAACATGGTAGTTTGGACGCGCGATTTGACCGTATCGATTTCCGCAACATCACGAATATTGTTGTCTTTTTGCAGCTTGACCATTTCTTCTGTTTGGTCAAACCAAGCCTGCATCTTGGGAAGAAAATCCTTGAAAAAATGATCCTCTATTTCCGGCCGATTTCCCGCCTTGATCAACACAAAGATACGGGATGAGCTCCCTTCCGCCTCTTTTCTGGCCAGCACGATGCGGTCGTATACCTCTTTCCCGCTAGCCGATACCGATGTGCTGCCAATCTGGTTCTCCGACTCCATATAGGCAATCAGATCAGCGCTAACCTTCTTCTCTTCGCCAACCTGTTTTTCAATTTCTTCAAAAAGCAGAGCCGTTCTTACATGCGTTCCAATTTGAAGCGCTCTTGTGCGCATGCCGACTGCCAACTCAGTTGTTTTGATGTTGTTGTTGGCAATGCGATCAACCTTGTCGCTAATAGAAGTCAGGCTGAGCAGAGAGATAGTGACAAACACGATCATCAGCGCCAAGGCACCGACAGTCGCCATCATTAGTCGGGGCCCAATCCTGAAATTACGTAAATTCAACATGCCACGGCTCCTGAATGAGGGCTGTACTTTATTCGCTAGCTGAATCGATGAGCGCCATATCGGCACTGGTCATCAGGCGCTCGATATCCGTCACAATCATCATCCGAGTGTCTACCGTGGCCAAACCAAGGATGTATTTGGTATCAAAAGTCCCCGAAAAGTCAGGCGCCGGGCGAATCTGTGCTCGCGTCAGGGAAAACACGTCAGAAACACTGTCGACCACAGCACCGATAACACGTCCGGCAACATTGAGAATGATGACCACAGTAAAAGGCGTGTATTCGATCTTGCCTAGATTGAACTTGATACGCAGATCCACGATGGGCACGATAATGCCGCGCAAGTTGATCACCCCTTTGATGAATGGCGGCGCATTGGCGATCAGCGTGGGCTGTTCATAGCCCCGGATTTCCTGCACCTTGAGGATATCGATTGCGTACTCTTCGCTGCCCAGCGTGAAGGTCAGGTATTCACTTGCCACCAGATCCTCATCGTTGGCAGAACCACCATGCGTCATCGCTTCCATCTCTTGCTCCTCATTTCAGCCGTCAGCCGGCTTTTTGCATATTCGTCTTTGCCATGCCGGCGATAGCCGATACGTCAAGAATTAGCGCCACATGACCATCACCCATGATGGTCGCTCCGGAAATCCCCTGTACGCGGCGATAATTTGCCTCAAGGCTCTTGATGACAACCTGGTGCTGGCCAACCAGCGCGTCTACAAACAGGGCTGCGGTTATCCCGTCGGCGTTGATAACAACCATGATGCCCTGAGTGAAATCACTCGAGCGAGATTTGATATTGAACAACTCGTGCAACACCACAACCGGCAGATATTCGCCACGAACCTGAATGACCCGCGCCTGATTGGATAGGGTTTTGATATCGCCAATTTGCGGCTGAAACGACTCCATCACATACGACAGCGGCAGAATGTAGGTCTGATCACCCACAGCAATGGACATTCCATCAAGGATGGCTAGCGTTAAAGGCAAGCGTACGGTCATCCGCGTGCCTACACCCACCATGGATTCAATCTCCACGCGCCCCCCCATGGACTGGATATTTCGGCGGACAACATCCATACCCACACCACGCCCCGATACGTCTGTTACCTGATCCGCAGTCGAGAAGCCTGCTTCAAAAATAAGACTGAACACCTCTGCATCGGTCATCTGGTCGGATACTGGCAGTCCTCGCTCGCGGGCCTTGGCCAGAATTTTGTTGCGAGGCAATCCAGCACCATCATCACCAACCTCAATGACGACATTTCCGCCCTGATGGTAAGCCTTCAAGGTAATCGTTCCGATGGGATTCTTGCCGGCTGCAACCCGCGTTTCCGGCAACTCGATTCCGTGATCCAGGCTATTGCGAATTAAATGCGTCAACGGGTCGGCAATCCGCTCAATCAGTCCCTTATCCAGCTCGGTGGTTTCACCCGATGTCTTTAGCTCGACCTGCTTTCCCAACTTGCCGGAAAGATCACGCACCACGCGTGGAAAGCGTGAAAAAACAAAGGAAATCTGCATCATCCGGATAGACATCACAGATTCCTGCAAATCTCGCGTATTGCGTTCCAGTTGAGCCAACCCATTGATCAGTCGCTCTGGCGCGCCTTGCTGAATCTGTCCAGCCGTTTGCAGCAGCATCGCCTGAGTGATCACCAATTCGCCCACCAAATTAATCAGCTGATCAACCTTTTCAACACTGACACGGATCGACGAGTCTCCAGCCGCCGCGGATTGAGTCGCCGGCTTGGCGACTCGAGCAACGGGCTCACTTGTTTTTTTGTCCGCAGGCACCTGAACCGATGGGCTTGGTGGCGAAACAACGCTCGAAACAGGGGTCTCAGGAGCGGCGACTGGCGCAATCGGCGCAAAAAAGCCAAAACCCTCGCCCTCCTCTGCCAAAGACAGCGCAGGCGCAGGAGAAGGTAAGGGTGCGAAAAAACCATAGCCATCGCTATCGTCACTCAACACCTCCGCGACAGGGAGCGGACTGTTAGCCCCCCGCGGAAGCGGATCGAAAAAGCCATACGATTGATCGTCTGCCGAATCGCCCTGAGCCGCGGCAACGGAATTTACTACTGAGTCCAGCGGAGCGAAGAAGCCATAGCCCTGATCTTCCTCTGGCGCCCCAGGCGAATCACCGAAGATACCGAAAACGCCGCTGTCGTCATTGCCCATAGACTCTTCAACGACACGCCACGCGCTATTTTCAGCGATGAAATCAATCTGATCGGAGAATTCCTCTTGCTCGGATTCGGTAACCAAACGAAGTTGCCAGTAGCCGACATTATTCATATCTGATGCGGGCTGGTTCAGTATTTCCAAGGCTCCCAGTGAGCGCAGCTCATCGAGAAAATTGGCGACGCCGCCACCTCGCGCCGATACATCTGTCGGCACAAACTGGATATCAAAAATTCGCTTGGCGCCTGCGGCTGGCTGAACTCCGGACACATCGCCACACGCTGCAACGGATTCAGAAACGGCGGGCGCCACTTGATCAGCCGATAACTGCCGCAGCCTTGAACAAATTGCCTCTACCTGCGAGGGGGCAACTTCGCCTCGACCCTGGTGGGCCTCGAGCATGCCGCGCAGGAGATCGCCGGACTCAAGAAAAGCATCGACCATATCGGCCCGCAATCCAAGTTCCTGCTTGCGAATTCGGTCCAGCAGGTTTTCCAGAATGTGGGTCGTTTCTGCCAGGTCAGTAAACCCGAACGTTCCAGCGCTTCCCTTGATGGAATGAGCCGCGCGAAATATGGCGTTAAGTTGCTCTGAGTCCGGGTTTTCAATATCCAACCCAAGCAGCAGGCCTTCCATTGCAGCCAAATGCTCAGCAGATTCCTCAAAGAAAACCTGGTAGAACTGACTCATGTCGATAGTCATACCACCCCCCCTGATTTCGGCCATCCACAAAGGTATAGCCGAAAATTGAATGCGAAAGACCTGCCCTGCTACAGGTCTGCCGGCTTAATTTAGCCGATCACCTTGCGCACGACTTCAATCAGTTTCTGGGGATCGAAAGGCTTGACCAGCCAACCTGTAGCGCCGGCTGCACGCCCCTGCGATTTCATCGCATCAGACGACTCGGTCGTCAGCATCAAGATAGGTGTCGAAGCGTACTGAGGCAGACCGCGAAGACTCTTTATCAAAGTCAGCCCATCCATGCGTGGCATATTCTGGTCGGTCAAAACCAGATTAAAGCTCTTCGACTTGGCTTTATCGAGACCATCCTGCCCATCAACTGCCTCGACCACATCATAACCGGCACTCTTCAAGGTAAAAGACACCATCTGACGGATGGATGCGGAATCATCAACTGCAAGAATGGTTTTTGCCATTTTTCCCTCGTAAAAAAATTCAGGTCAACTCAAGCACAGCTTTAGGCGAAGCTGTTTTTACCTGTAGGATTATTGTCTATTTTCTACGAAATGGCACCCATTTTTTGCGAAATATGGCCAATGTGAGAACCAACAAATTCGCGCCGAGCATATGCTGGGACTTGCATTATCGCGCCAAAAAGACGACTAAATGCTGGTCGCCAAACTAGTCAGACAGAGCATCGCGCTTCAGACTCCATCGCTCAGCGTAGCTCTACTCAGCCTTTCCAAGATACCAAACTGCCTGATGTGTTTCGCCAACACCCCATGTTGGCACGATAAAAAACTCACCCGGCCGTACCTTTTCCCGTGGCAGGCAACTTCAAACCCTCAGGAAGAAGTTCATCCTCCCCACTTCCGATTCCGGCCCCTCTTCCTGCAGAATAGCCATCTCCGTTTTTTGATTCAGGACGACAATGCTGATTCGTCGGTTAACCGAGTTAAGTGGATCATTTTTGTCGAACAGTACCGTTGAGGCGAGCCCGACTACGCGCAATACCTTGCTATCGTCCATGCCGCCAATGACCAGTTCGCGCCTTGATGCATTCGCTCGATTGGCAGACAACTCCCAATTTGAAAAACCCTTCACCACCGGAAAACTGCGATGCATCAGTATGCCCAGCAAGACTGATTCGGTTGGCAACCCCATTCAGTGACTTGCCAATCTGACGAAGGATATCGCGGGTGTATGGTTTTAGGTCGGCACTACTGGAATCGAACATTGGACGGTTCTGTTCGTCTACGATCTGGATACGCAAACCCTCCGAGGTTATATCTAGCAGCATCTGCTTCTTGAACTGCGCCAACTGCGGGGTCTGCTCAATCATTTTTTCGATATCGGCCTTCAGAGTCTCCAAGCGCTCCTGTTCCTTTCGCCGAAACTCAGCCTGGGCCTCTTTTGAAAATGAAGTCGACTTTTGGCTTCAACATCACCGCGCTTCACTTGCCCTGCCTGACGCGTCAAATCTTTCCCGCCCCCTGCAGGACGCTGGTTGCATCACCGGAACCGCTGCCGCCCTGACTGGAAACTTTCAGGGGATTCTGGAAGTGCTCGGCAATTCCCGACAGATCGCCCTTTGCGGTCGATCCAAGAAGCCACATAAGCAGGAAGAAAGCCATCATTGCCGTCACGAAGTCGGCATAGGCAATTTTCCAGGCGCCGCCATGCGCGCCACCAGCGACAACCTTCTTGCGCTTGATAATTATGGGGCGTGTGGAATCGTCGCTCATTGTCTCGATCTATGGATTGGCGACAGGCTATTTGCCTTTGCGAGCCTTCAACTCTTCCTCAAGCTCTGCAAAGGTCGGGCGCTCGTGAGAACCCAGCGTCTTGCGGCCAAACTCGATAGCAACCTGTGGTGCATAGCCTGACATAGAAGCCAATAGGACCATTTTGATGGTTTTGTAGATAGTCGACCCCTCATGCGCCTTTTGCTCGAGCAGCTTGGCGACCGGCTCTACAAAACCGTAAGAAATGAGAATACCAAGGAAGGTTCCGACCAGTGCGCCGCCGATCATCTTGCCCAGAACCGCCGGCGGGCTGCCAACTGAGCCCATCACGTTAACCACCCCCATCACCGCCACAACAATACCGAAAGCGGGGACTGAGCCACCGATAGCCGCGACAACATGCCCAGGTTCTGCTGCCTCGTGATGATGCGTTTCCAGCTCGACATCCATCAGGCTTTCAATTTCAACCGTATTCAGATTTCCACCGACCATCATGCGAAGATAGTCACAGGTAAATTCCATGACATGGTGGTCATGCACCAGATTCGGATATTTGCTAAAGATCGGGCTGGCATCGGGATTTTCAATATCCCCTCAATGGACATCAGACCTTCCTTGCGGACTTTGCCAAGAATCTCAAAAGCATCGCCAAGGCATCAATGTAGTACGCCTTGTTATATTTAGATCCCTTGAATATGCCGGGCACAGCACCGACTGTGGCCTTGATGATCTTGATATCGTTTGACGCGACAAAATAACCAATTGTCAAACCAATAATCGCGACGTACTCGGTCGGCACCCAAAGCGCGAGCAGACTCCCGTGCAAAGCGTACGTTCCCAGCGCCGAGGCCAGAATGATGACGTAACCAACAATCAGAAACATGCAAAGCCCCCTGTAGCGCCAGCGTTCACCGGCGAAGATCCGCCCGGTAATTGCTTTTCGCTATTGTAGCCACTTGAATTGCTGTAGTGCAAAGAAAGAAATGGCAGAGATGGCGCTTAGTCAGCTTTACTCAAATGTCCGATGTTAGACTGATCTGCGTTGCCATACGAATTTTGAGCAAATGATCCAATATTGCAACCACTGTGGTGCGGGTGTAACTTTTTCAGTTCCACCTGGGGATTCGCTGCCGCGACATGTCTGTGATGCATGCGGACACATCCACTATGGAAATCCCGCCTGGTAGTCGGTTGCGTCGTCGAATGGGAGGATCGGATACTGCTCTGCCGACGCGCCATCGAACCACGACTGGGTTCTGGACACTTCCCGCCGGTTTCATGGAGAACGGGGAAACCACGGCTCAGGCAGCAATTCGTGAAACACAAGAAAAAGCTGGGGCTAAATTCAAATTGATGCACCGTTCGCGATGATCAGTATCGCCCATATCAACCAGGTTCACTTTTCTATCGTGGCCGCATGTCCAGCCCGAACTTTGCTGCCGGCGTAGAGAGCCTTGAAGTCAACCTGTACCGCCCGGATGAGGTTCCTTGGCGGGAATTGGCCTTTCGCAGTGTCACCCTGTGCCTTGAGCGATACTTTGCCGATCGGGCAAACGGCGTATTCGGATTTCACGAGACCGATATTCCAGCAGCTTGAAGTAATACTTCTGACCGATAGCGTTAGCCCGGCGAAACCACCGAATCAGTTCCGCCGCAATAGAACCTTGGGGAAGCCATCATGCTGACGGCGCCGCTTCACAACCTCAGATGCAGAATCTGACCTGGCATGTCGCGCACGCACAGCTCCCACGGTCAACCGGAAAAAACGGCCAAATTTGAATTTTCCCACCAGCAATTTTAGCTAGCTCACGAGATTATCTAGAGGCGGGCATCGCATCAGGCATTGCCACCGCTCGAAAAACTTGCTTGGCCTCGGGATACACCCGCCAAACGATGACTGGGCAATGGCTATACCGCCCTTGTGCTGCAAACTTTGTGGCATCAAAAAGCACCAAGTTTTCGGCACAAAAAACAAACCCCGAGCAGCTAAGCAGATCGGGGTTTCTGCCAGCGCCACTTAACAAGTGATGCTGCTGACAGCAGCCTACTTGCCGGCGTTACGCGACTCATCGTCCATCTTGTTGGCGTACAATTTCCCCATCCACCACGCCAATAACCAGAACACCGACGATAACTGCAAAGCTCATCAGACCAAAATCACTGCTAAACAAAAGTTCCCAAGCCATATGCCACCTCCCAGTAACAGATTAAAACCTACGTTCCCGATCGCGCCTTCAGGCGCAACGGTTCCACCGAATCGGCTTGCCAATCGCCTCAGACGCCACTTAGCAACGGGGTCCTCAATCGAGACAAGCCACCGACCAGAGACTTCCGCAGCCAACTTGCCACTATAAAAGCCTGTCCCTCCAAAACCATCTGAACCAACTGGTCCCTGACCCAGCACGTGTCGGATGCGCCAATTTCAGTGTTATCTCCTTGGGAAACCCACGTAACTTTCTGCGCTCAACAATAGTCGCAAATTAGAGCCTGAACGCATCACGTCGCCATGCAAGCCAAGGTTGGCGGCCCTTTGATCGCCCTGCAAGCTTTTATGACAGCCAGACCCTGCTTGTAATAATCATCAGTGACCAAACCGTCATCGCTGACCACCGCCATCCATAAGGTAATAAACCCGGCAACGACAACGGTAGCCGGCCCGGCAATAAGTATCCACGGCCAGCGGTCCTTACCAAAGGCTGATTATCGTTCTTCAATGTCATTGCATTACTCATGTCAGGGCATCAGGAAAGAGGCTTTTCGTGAACCGCGATTTTCTCGTGATTCTGGGCCTTGATATCAAAATAAATGGTATTGCACCCTTTTTCCCGGAATCCGGTGGAACACGAACAACAACGGTCACTTCATGGTTTTCCGCGCTGCCAACCTCGACAATCCGGTCACCAACAATTTCAACCCCCGCAATGCCTTCAACTGACAATGCATATCGTTTCGGCTCTTCGGTGGTATTCATTATCTTAAGTTATAGACGTTTTCGATACGGCCGTCATCTGCCTCTCGCGCCAAAATAGAGCGGTCTCGAATAACATCAACCTTCAATGGCACACGGACGGCCAGGACCAGATCGAAGCAATCGTGATTGCTGTCAGAATCGTCAAATAGAGAATGATCCGGGGCCGAAGAATGCGCTATGACCTCCTTAGAGGTGAAATGCTTTGCCAGGGCATTCTCGGTTGTATAGCGAATAAGCCCGCGAGGCAATCCAACCTTGTCCATAACAGGGTCGCAAACATCAATGCAGGCACCACAGCCGATACATTCGCATTGGCCCCCCTTGCGAATATCAATGCCCGTCGGGCAAACCGCAACGCACAATCCGCAGTCCACGCAGTCACCCAAGCCTGCGTTCTTAACGTCAGCGCCTTTCTTGCGAGCGCCTCGTGGCTCACCGCGCTCTGGATCGCAGGTAATGATAGGCGTATCAGGATCGAACATGACCCCCTGAAAGCGCGCGTAGGGGCACACATAATTCTTGCATACCTGCTCTCGAAGGAAGCCCGCCTGCATATAGCAAAAGCCACCATAGAAGAACGTCCAGAACATTCCCAACCGGAAAATCCAAAAGGCAAGGCAGCGAGCAATTCGTCCCCAGGCGTGAAATAGGCAACGAGCGTAAAACCCGGTCCATAGCGAGATCACCAACCATAGCGTGCTTCACGGCCTTAAGACGGAGCTTTAGCCGGCAAAGGGAGCCCTTGTCCAACTTCATGCGCGCCGAACGATCTCCCCTTCTATCCGGTTTTCAACCCACATGAACATCTCGGATACACCGTCTGCGGACAGGCGTATCCGCGGAACAAGCGTCCGGCAATAGCTAAACAAGAACAGCGCATAAGCGGGAATCAGCAGCAAGGCTAGGTAAAAAACGTCCTGGGCCCACAGGACCAGGCCGAACAAATAGAATTTTCGTTCAACCAGATGCAACAGAACTGCCTGACGGCCATTCCATTTCTAGCCAGGGTGCGCTGTAGAAAAAGGATTTGGGTAATCCATACCAGCACCCACCGCCAGTTGTTCCACCACCCCTTGACGTCACGGATATAGATTTTTTTGTGCTCTCGTAAAAAGAAACTTCTACCTGAGTTCCGGCAGAATTGGCAGGGTGGCTATTTCTGGAGGGTTCAGTCATGGTCTTATCCGTATCTAAATTACGCTGTATAGCCAGCGTCGAAGATCTATTCAACGCAATTTAGATACAAATCAGCAATTTCAAATACAAACAAAACGGGGCAGCTTTGCCGCCCCGTTTTCAGCCACTACTTGGCGCCTGGCTCAAGCTGATAACATAAGCTGACAGCAGATGAATCTTGGCATCACCCAGAAACTCCTTCCAGGCGGCATCTGGTTCTGACGACCCTTGGCAATCGTTTTCCGTAATGGTCGCTTCAGAAGAACCGTACAACCAGACTTTGTCAGTCAAATTGGGCGCGCTGACAGCGGCCATACCCTTGGCATCCATACCGTGGCAACCCACACAACCGGCTGAAGCAAGGTTCCCTTGCCCTTTGCAGAACGGACGAGTCATTCGGCAGACCAGACAGCGAACGGACGTAGTTGGGCCAGATCCTTGATGCTATCGGCACCCAACTGCTCGTGCGGCGGCACGACGCCCATACGACCGTTGTTTAGGGATTCCGATCTGCTCCGGCTCGCCGCCATAAGCCAGTCAGCATCGGTCAGATTCGGGAAACCCTTGAGGCCGCGCGTTACAGCACCGTGACACTGCATGCAGTAGGTCAGGTAGAGACGCTTGCCCATTTCCATTGCCTGTTTGTCACGCAACAGCCTTGAGATCCAGGCTATGTATCGTCGAACAAAGGCTCTGACCGTGGCATCCATCTTCGCCACTTCAGCCTTTGCGCCCTTGCTGTGTCCAGCCCAAAACGCCCTTAAAGCCGCCCAGGCCCGGATAAAGAACCAGATAAACCAAGGAGAAAACAACGGGGAAAATAAACAGCCAACTCCACCACTTGGGCATCGGGTTGTTGTATTCCTCAAGGGTTTCCATCCCAGACACACCCATTGTCTTGCCCGGCGTAAAGGTCGCCTTGCTCTGGCATGTAGAGAAGGAGCGCGCAGGCCAAAATACTTCCCAGCACGATCACTACGACGTACATGTTCCAAAACCGCTAACGAAATCGCTCATTTGCTTTCCTTTGTTCAGCAGGATGTGACGTGCGAGACGTCGCTTCCAGATCATCGTGTTCTGCGAAGGGCAAGTTGGCAGCTTCCTCGAAGCCCTTCTTGCGCTCTTGCCATATGCCCACCACACGATTGCCAGAAAACACAGCAACCCTGAAACCGTGATGATGGAACGCAGATCGTTGATATCCATAACTATTACTTGACGTTCTTCAGCGCCGTACCCATGCCCTGCAGGTACGCAATCAGAACATCCAGCTCGGTCTTGTCGCCAATGGCTGCCTTGGCACCTCTTGATTTCCTCATCGGTATAAGTCCGGTACCGCGGGCATTTGCGTAACCAGCATCAACTCCATCTTGGCAATGACATCGACGCAAACGGAGGTCGGCCTTGGTATTTGCCAGGAAGGCAAACGCAGGCATGTTGGACTCAGGAACCACGTCACGCGATCACCGCGAGCAAGCATTGCCACTCATCGGAGTAACGACCACCAACGCGATGTGATCAGGCCCGGGCGCTTGGAGCCCCACTGAAACGGGTGATCGGGGTACGAACTCACCAGCGACCGAGTAATGACCATAACGCTTTCGGTTTCCGCACGGAACGGGCGAATCATCTGCGAGTGGCAGAGGAAACAACCTTCCCGAACATAAACATCACGACCGACCAAGCGAACCGCATCGTAGGGCAGGTGCCCTCTACTGGCGTCGTCAAGACTTCTGGAAGAAGAGCGGAACAATTTCCGGCGGGCCGCCAATGCTGACCACCAACAAGGTCAGAATAAAAAGCAGCCCAGTCTTCTCAATTTGTCTCGTGTTTCAACATATCCCCTACTTAATCAGGCGTATATAACCTTGGATAATCCCACCGAGCGGGTCCTGAGTCTTGGCCACCAGCCATGGTCTTGAACATGTTGTGTTGTGATCAGCATCCCGGACAGGAACAAAACGCCACCCAGCCAACGGATTGCCCAGAACGGTATGGGAACCCTTCACCGACTCCCGACAAAGCCTAGGCCAGCGTCCCGTCAGCATTGACTGCACGCCACACCCGGGCCTCCACCCCGCCGGCAATCCACATGGAAGCGATATAGAGCACGGTACCGATGGTAGCGATCCAGGAAGTGGGGTCGCACTCAGCTTGGTGCTGTACATCTCGGTCTGTCGAACAGTTTGGGCAGAGGTAGTAAATTGAGCCGATGGAAACTACCGCCACCCAGCCCGAGCGCGTCGAGTGGAACGGACCCCGACAGTCCAGTCAGTAATGCAGGCGCGCATTGACGGTTTCGAGGAAATAATCATCGTGGGCCTTCAAATAGAGACATACCGTAGGAAGCACGGCGAGGGTGATCAGGGAACTTCAGGATAGGATCGTCGCGCAGTTTATGCCAGTGGGGCAACTTATGGCGTCATGATGTCATGATCATGTCATTCCTGGACGGAGCCAGCAGAATCAGGGAGAAGACCATACTCCTACCGGACTGGGTGTCCAGTCCGGCAACGTTAGGTGTAAGGCAGGTGGTGCGGGCCTGCCCACACGTAATGGTGTAAAAAAAAAAAATCAGCGCCCAGAAAAGAACCATCGACAGACGGTAAGAGTATACGGGACGACCAGCTTGTTTCGGCACAGCAGTACATCATGCCCAAAATCCTGCCGTCAGCCCTTAGCCAACGGTATCCCCAGACCGTACCACCACTGAATCATTGTATCCCGCGCACCCGAATAGACCGAATATGATTTGGTTTGTGGGTAAAATTGGCACCGCATTTGGGCACTGTTAACAAGGTGCAACAGCGCAACAGCAATGACGAACGCAAAGAACCAGTCCGCGACGTAAATGTGCGACACAGTACGCTTGACACTCCCGCCGAAGAACACCTTCAGCGCATAGGAAACCCAGACCAGCGTGATTTCAGATATCGATCGGCCATTCCAGTTCTGGCGTACTCTTTGCTCTTTGGGGTACCCAGCGGCAAAGTGATCGCTGCCAGCAGAATGACGATTTGCCAGCCCCACGGCGTAAACGGAACCAGCGTCACCCCAAAGGCGCGGCATGGCTAGTGCGCCGAACGCACCAGCAAGACGTTGCAAACAGGCGCAGCCACCAAACGCGAAAATAACTGCGTTGGTGCAACGGCGCAGACGGCCAAAGTGCAGGAAGCCCATATTGAGCTCCGGCCAGACCAATTGAGCAGCAATGATGACACCAACCAGCATGCCTATACACCAGATGACGGTCATGACAGCGAATTGTCCGTACGACCTTATCAACGTTATATGTGGTCCGCGATCCAGAGGAACCCACCTCTGTGAAATAAAAAAACGAATGCCCTCCTCCTGAACCCTCAAGGGGGGGTTACACAGAAAGCGATAGTATTCAGTCCAGCAATCTATGATTTGACCTAGATCAACTCTACCTATTATCTTAAGCCAACAGTCTGAGTATCTAGGCGGAAGCCGGGGATGCGTCAAACGATGAAAAAGGGCGCGTCGTAACGCACCCCCCCAACCCCAACAGAGAATTGCTGGTGAAGCATATCGGGATGCTACTGATGCGCCTATTCTGCCTATTGTAAGCATCACTACTGTTGACGCAGGTCAAACATTCTCTGATTTGTTGGTTTCCAGCGGTTTTTCAGTTTCTTTTGGCTGATCGTCGTCCATGAGCACGCGAAACCCTGGTCCCTCGAGGTTACCAAACCCCTGACTACGCACCGACCACCAGAAAGCGAAAGACCTGGAAGACCAGAATCACCCCCCGGGGGGGAAACAGATACACACTTTCCATCAGTCAATCTCTTACACGCTGAATACGCAGGGAATTGAGGACAACCAGCAACGAACTGGCCGACATGCCGATGCCGGTAATCCATGGCGTAACATAGCCTGCAATGGCTAGTGGCAAGGCAACGAAATTGTACGCAAAGCGACCACCAAAGATTTTACGGATTATTTTCAGCGTTTTTCGGCCCGCGTCGCAGTCCAAAGTAGATGATCCAGATTTTCCTAGGGTTAGGATGAAATCGGACTGCAACCGTGCCAGTTGTGCGCCTCCGCCCATGGCGACCGAGACCTGCGTTTCGGCTAGCACAGGTGGGTCGGGGACGCCATCTCCGAGCATGGGCACCACCGCACTTTTCCGCCTGCAGCCCGATAACACAATCGTGCTTGCCTTGCGGGGTTACACCAGCCCGCAGCCATCGAGATCCCAAGCTTGTTCGCCACGCGATGGTAAGCAACGGCGGGTGCATCGCCAGTCAACAAAATGATTCTCTTTCCAGCAGCCCGGAAGCTCGAGATCCCCGCCGCAGACTCCTGGCGGACTTCACCGCCGATCCGGAATAGCGCGAGGCAGCTGGTTTCATCTGCGAGCAACACCACGGTATCGCCGTTCGAAACCAATCGGATGCGGCTTCCGGAAGTTAAGCGCGCCTAGCCAATGCATAATCCGACGACCTATGCGGCAACGGCGACCTTCGACAATCGTCTCGATACCCCTGCCCGGGCTCACTGATCCCCGCCGAGGTTTCCTGCAGCGCTCCCTCGCCGCCTGCCGCAGAGCGGTTGCCACCGGATGCTCCGGAGGCGTGTTCCTGCGCAGCAGCTACGGCGAGGCATGTTTCCTTGTCTGCACCTGCAGCCAAGAACACGTTCACGAGATGCATGCGTCCTGTAGTCAGGGTGCCGTTTTATCAAATACGAAATGGGTGTGTCTGGAGACAGCGTCTCAATGGTACGCCTCGCGTAACCAGCAAACTATCCTGGCCAGAGCGCCGGCCGACGACGGTCAGGGGCGATCGGCGTCGCCAGCGAAAGCGCACACCCGCAAGTGACGACGAGGACCGGAACAGTGATCCATGTAACGTTTTTGAGGGATCGATCGAAATACCAGCCGAGCGCGACAAAGTATCGCGACCGCCAGCAAGCAAGGGCATGCAAACAGCTGGCGAGACGATCGGCTAGGAACTAACAATTTTCGCTGGTTTTTCAGCCGCCGCCCGCCCATCAACTGAATGATGGCCGACAGACGCGTTCCCTCGCCGACCTTGCTCGACCTGAACAACCAGCGGGCTCAGGGCATTGGACGACCCACCGGTTACCGCTGCGCCGGGCGACTTCGGCACCGGCTGGCTTTCTCCCGTCAGCAAAGCCTTCGTCTGGCACAACTGAGCTTTTGGCGAACATCTGACCATCCGCCGGCACGATATTTCCGGCCCGCACCATGACGTAGCCTCTGGGCAGGTCATCGCCACGACGCATTGCTCAGTGCTGCGGTCAACCGGAATGGCGGCATTTCTGCAAAAGGCCGGCAGTAACCTGGCCAATGCTTTCGTCACATCTGAGCGCCTTTCGCCTGGCGCCGTGGGTCATTTCCAGATAGCGCCCTTCGAGCAGGAAGAAGATGAATTTCGGCACCGAATCAAATACACCTCGCCAGTTCTCAAAATGAAGGTTGCCCAGCAGCTGCTTTCCCAGGCGGCGCCGACGCCCAACGCCACCGGCAATGTCCATGCCGACCCGGACGCAGCTTGATATCGCGCCAGGCGTTGCGAAAGAACGGTGCCGAGAATAAAGATGACCGGCAGGGTGTTGCGCAAGTCGCCCAGCGCATGAGGGCTTGATGTCGGGCGCCATCTCACCGTCGGAGATATAGACGGCAGGCGTACAACATCATCCCCATCATGCCGAAACCGGCGACCCAGAGACGCCACATGGCTTCGCGACGTTCCTTGCGGGATATTTCTCTCGTTCTTGGTCAGCTGCGTCGTACGGTAGGCGCGATAGCCGATGGCCACACAATGGCACCGGGAGAATATCTCAAAGCTTGATACGGGCCTTCATCCCAGCGCACGCGGGCCCGGCGGGTTGTGTAATTGATGTTGACGGCCGTCACGTTCGGGCAAGCGGCCAACGTGCTGCCCTTATCAGCCAGATGGCAGGCGGAACACGTAATCCCCTTCAGCGCAAAGGGATGCTTTCCTGCTCGTTCTGCCCAAGCTCCCTTGACGAAACTTTTCTGGAAGTCGGCGTGGTCGTACATGAGCAGCTGGTCGAGAATCGCCGGCATCGCTCGCGGCGACCTTCTCGCAGGGCATCGCGACTGCGGTAATACTCAGCCAATCCGTTATCGACGATCGATTGTGCCACCGCCTGGCAACCAAACAGCACATCGCCTCGGGGCCGGGTCGCTGCCACTTCACCGACAGATCGACATCGTCGGGAACAGGCAATGGACAGTGATATGTGCAGGAAGCGGGGGGCATCTGGGGGGAAAAAGGCATCCGCGCCTTTTGGGTCAAGGTACGGAGCCGAAGCAGGGCTTATTTGACGCCCATCCGGATGGCACCATCAAGACGAATGATCTCACCATTCAGGTACGCATTTTAAGCAATGTGGCTGACCAGTGGCGTAGTCTCCCCGGTCGGCTTGCCCATGCGCGTCGGGAACGGCACCATTTTTGTTCAGCGAGTCCTGCACTGGGGCGGCATGCCGGAGCAGCATCGGCGTTTCCCATGATGCCCGGCGCGATGGTCGGGCAGCGGATGCCGCTGCGCGCCAGTTCGCGGGCGACCGGCAAGGTCATCCTGAGGATGCCGTTCTTCGAGGCCGCCGCGTAGGCTGCCTGCCCGAGCTGGCTCTCATAGGCAGCGATCGAGGCGGTCATTACGACCACCGCTCCCCATTTGCATCCGGTCCGTGCTTCATCATCGCGTCAGGCCGCCAGGCGGATCATGTTGAAGGTACCGACCAGATTGATGTTGATGACCTTGGTAAAGCTCTTCCGTGCGATGCGGACCTTCCGGGCTAAGCACTTTTCCCCCCGGCAAGCTACGCCGGCACAATTCACCAGACCATGCAGCGCACCAAATGTCGAAATTGCCATTCACGGCGTTGACCGCAGAAGCCTCATTCGCCACGTCGGTTTCGACAAAGCGCGGGTTCACTACCCAGATCTGCCACCATCTTTCGCCAGCCTGATGAGATTCAGGTTCAACAGCACCACTTTGCGCCAGCCTCCAATTAAAGCACTCTCTCGCTGTTGTAGCCCTCCCCAGACCCTGAGCCAGCCCCGGTAACCAGGAAACACCCTTTGTTAGTAATCTTGCACTGTCAATCTCTCCTAAATTATTATGTCTCTTTCCAAACGGTACCATGGAAAGAAATGGTGTTACGACATTGTTTTAAAAGGACAATCGAAAATGCCTTGAAGCGTTATCACCCGCAGGGCAGCCTAGTGCTATGATCGTTAGATACAAATATCAACCATGGCTAACCGATCACACCCGAACAGGCCGTCCCCTCAGAACCAGGCCGACCGTACTCGTCATCGACCCATCTGCAAGCACAGGGCGCTGGATCTGGTGAGTGTCTTGGCCAGTTGCCGGAAGTCAGAACAATGGGCCACCGGCGACGGGAATCATGCACCCGTAGATGGTTCGTGAAACCTGGCTCAGCTTTCCGGACTTTTGCTCGACACCACGCAGCAGGACATCAACGGCATCGAATTCGACGAGGAATGATTCGTGCGACTGGGAACTATCCAGGATCGATACCTCCATTTCGCCATGGACGCCAATCGTTTTCCTGTTTACCGGTGACCGACGAAGACACCCCGCACAGGGCATTCTTGGCCGGTGGTGACGATTTTCTGTGCAAGCCTGTATCGGAGGTCGTTCTGCTCGCCAAGGTGCGCGCCATGCTGCGCATATCAATACGTCAGCAGGAAATCGGCGGAACCATCGTCAACTAAAGGAAATCGCCAATCTCGACGGCCTGACCGGAATTCCCCAATCGACGCGCCATTTCGACGATACCCCGACCATCGAATGGCAGCGTTGGATCCAGACAAACACCGCTCAGCATCATCCTGAGCGACGTTGATTTTCAAGCAATCTAACGATATATATGGACAAATTAGCTGGCGATTTTCGCCTGCTGTGCCGTGGCCAGTTCGCTCAGCGAATCGCGCGGTCGTGTCGAAGACACTGTCGCCCGCCACGGCGGCGAGGAGTTCGTCGCCATCCTGCCCGGCACCGATTTGAACGGCGCCTACGCCGTCGCTACGAGCGCATGCGCCAGTCAGCCGTCGATCCCTGCATTCCGCACGAGCGCGGCATGCACGGCCGCGTTTCCTGCAGTTTCGGTGTTGCCAGCACGCACCTGAGCACTAGCTGAATCGGCGCCACAACATTTGCTCAAAACGGCAGTCACTAGCCTGCGTATGCCGCCAAAAGCGCTGGTCGTAACCAGGTCATCCTCATCCTTGAGTAATCGCTCCGCCTAGGGTCCGAAAAAAGCCCACACGAGGTGGGCTAAATCAAGATGGTGCCGCTTGCCGGAATCGAACTCGGCGACCTTTCATTACGAATGAACCGTTTCACCAACTGAGCTAAAGCGGCAACCAAGGCTGCGAATTCTACAGCAGCTGGATCTGCGGGCAACAAGTCGAGGCATTCTTGGGAAAGACTTTCCTGCGTAACGGAGCATCCATTCGGCCTCGGATGCAATTTGGAAGGCTTCCTGAAGCTCAACAGCGTAGAATCACGCATTTTCCGTTAAACCCACATCGAATGAATCTGTTACGCGCGCTTGTTGCCATATCAGTGGAATGACTCTCTCTCAAGAGTTCTCGCGGCTTTGCTTCCGTGACTTTGTCACGTGGTCTTTGATCCGCCGGGGATGGTTACCGATGCCTTCTTTTGGTGGCCTTCTGCCGCCCAATCTACTGCGGCGAATGTTTGCTTAGTGCTTTTCCCAGGCCTTAGCTCCCACTCCTGGCGAATACAAGAACAAGGGCAGCGAAGAAGACACCCGCACACTCATCGACCATGTGCGCCAGTTCCCTTCATCGATTGCCCTGTTTGCCGTGTCGCCAGCGCTGGGTATCGCGCTGGCCCCCAAAGGTCTGGGTTTTCTGGCACCTAGGCTGGGCCGAAGATGCAGAAAAAGTTCGAACTGACGGCGCTGACCCGTATTACCCCTCTGACATTTTCTTCACTGTCATCCTGGTCGCATTGTCGGGCGGGCATACTTAACAGTTGGAGCCGCTTCGCGCTGCCAGCCTTCACCGGTCCCTGTTTTCTCAATTCTGGTTCATTCCATCGGTATGGCGCTGTTTGCCGCGCCCTATTTCGATCCGCCAATCCTGGTTTCGGGGGCTGTGGTTTGGGAGGCTTGCTTGCAACCGCCATTCAGATTCCAGCCCCTGAAAAAATCAAAGGCGCTGCCCCGCCCTCCCTGAACCTGGAAGGCCGTGCGGGCTGACCCGGTGTTCGCCGAACGCCATACCGTGAGGGTGATGGCGTTTGGCCAGTGATCGGCGCGTCTCGGTTTTTTTTTCAGACTCAGCCTTTGCCGGGCCAACACCATTTTGCCTTCTTTTCAAAATCCCAGCCTTCGGGCTTTACGCTGACCGCCTTATGAATTCCCTTCCGGCCTGCTCTTCCGGTGCTGCACTGGGAACCATTCTTCTCCTCGCTTCCGCTACCACGCCAGCAACAACCCGGTTGAGCCCCAGACTGCTCGACCGGGGCCTACGCCTGACCCTTTGCTCGCCGCCCCGGCCGCCCTTGCTCTGGCCATCCTTGCTGTGCCCCTAATTCGCATTGTTCTTTCACGGCGCTTTCCGGCAGACGTCTTCCGCACGCGGGGAGGCCTCGCTTCGGCTATTAGACCGTCGGCTTTCTTCTGACCGGCATGATTTTTGGTCAAGGTGCTGTTCCCGGTCATGCCCGACAGAATATCCGACCCCGGTTCGCATTGTATCATTGATCTCGCAGCTAATGCAATCATGAATCTCGCCTTGTCGGGTTGGCCTGATACACTGGTCTGGCACTATCGATCGGTTTGCAGGTCCTGCCTCAACGCCCTTGGACATGTTTCATCGTGGCCTGCGTCGCCTTGATCATCTATACCAACCGTTCAGGCAGGTGGTTGGCAATGTTTAGCGCTCAAACTATTGTTACAATTGATTGCCATGGGGGCCGTCCTATGGTTTGGTATGGTGTGGAAAGCTGGTTGCAAATGAGCTCTGCTCGACCGACACCCCATTTGCTGTGGCTGGTGCCGCTTGGCGGTCGCCACTTCATTTCGCCACATACACTATGGATTCCCCTTGCTTCCGCCTGAAGGATTTTCAAACGCCGGGGGCGGCCTAATCAGAAGAGGTAATAATGAAACTGACCAGCAGCAACTTTCAGACGGAAAAAATCCCGGGTGAGTTTTCCTTTGCATCCCCGATCCAGGCCCACGTCTGCCTGGCAAACCTGAATCCGCATCTGGCGTGGAGTAAGCTCCGTGGGGTGCTGCCACGAAATCCTTCGGTCATCATCTGCCACGACCCGACGTGCTTCCTGTGCAAAGGCGATGACGTCAGACCAGGGAGGGCAGAACAGTCCCGGCCTCCTCCCGCGCGTCGATTTCTTCCATCTGGGTTCTGGTCGACTTAAGGCGCAACGATTTCCGAAATCAAGGAACTGAGTTCAGTAGCAAGGTCACCCCGCGCGGCAAGCCAGGCCCGCAAGCCGGCCAGGGGCTGTTCTGCGGGCATCAACAACTACACCGACCTGGTTTGCCGGCGACCATGACATGAGCGGCGACTACTACGGATACGATGCATCCCCGCCCGCCGTGGAACGATGAGATCATCCACCACCATGCTTTCACGCAGGTGCCGCGCTGGACGTCGAAAACTGCAAAAGTCGACGGCAAATTCGCGGTCCGGAAGTCTGCGCTGCGATGTAGGGACACATCTCTGGCGGGAAGTTAGCCTGGCCGGAACCTACAC
>JADIYD010000013.1:0-45000 GCA_016705475.1 Betaproteobacteria bacterium
ACAAACACCATCCGGCACCGCAAGAGCGTTTTTACCGAACCTGCGGCCTTTGCCTGCCAACGCCAGCCCCACCCAAACCATGGCGCACAAGCCGAAAACAAAGGCAGGCCGGGCGCTCTACGCCTTGCGCAAGCCAACGGGTCGAACCCGTGTTCGCACCACCAAGTCCGTGCTGGGCCGCCAGTTCCCGCCACGGGGACTAAAGCAGGTGACCGGTGAATGGACGCTGGTGTGCCTCGCGTGAATTTGAACGTATTGGCCGTATTGGTCCGCAGTAGCAAAAACAGAAGGAATCGTGCGGCCTTCAGGCAAAAATCAGCGAACTTCCGGCCTCGTAAGCTCAATTTCTTGAATCGATCGTTATGCCCGACGGGCTGCTAGTCAGACAGAGCATCGCGCTTCAGACTCCATCGCTCCAGCGTAGCTCTACTCAGCCTTCCAAGATACCAAACTGCCTGATGTGTTTCACAACACCCCATGTTGGCTGATAAAAAACTCACCCGGCCGTACCTTTCCCGTGGCAGGCAACTTCAAACCCAGGAAGAAGTTCATCTCCCCACTTCCGATTCGGCCCTCTTCCTGCAGAATAGCCATCTCCGTTTTGATTCAGGACGACAATGCTGATTCGTCGGTTAATCGAGTTAAGTGGATCATTTTGTCGAACAGTACCGTTGAGGCAAGAGCCCGACTACGCGCAATACCTTGCTATCGTCCATGCCGCCAATGACCAGTTCGCGCCTTGATGCATTCGCTCGATTGGCAGACAACTCCCAATTTGAAAACCCTTCTCACCACCGGAAACTGCGATGCATCAGTATGCCCAGCAAGACTGATTCGGTTGGCAACCCCATTCAGTGACTTGCCAATCTGACGAAGGATATCGCGGGTGTATGGTTTTAGGTCGGCACTACTGGAATCGAACATTGGACGATTCTGTTCGTCATGATCTGGATACGCAAACCCTCCGAGGTTATATCAAGCAACATCTGCTTCTTGAACTGCGCCAACTGCGGGGTTTGCTCAATCATTTTTTTCGATATCGGCCTTCAGAGTCTCCAAGCGCTCCTGTTCCTTTCGCCGAAACTCAGCCTGGGCCTCTTTTGAAAATGAAGTCGACTTTTTGGCTTCAACACCGCGCTTCACTTGCCCTGCCTGACGCGTCAAATCTTTCCCGCCCCCTGCAGGACGCTGGTTGCATCACCGGAACCGCTGCCGCCCTGACTGGAAACTTTCAGGGGATTCTGAAAGTGCTCGGCAATTCCCGACAGATCGCCCCTTTGCGGTCGATCCAAGAAGCCACATCAGCAGGAAGAAAGCCATCATTGCCGTCACGAAGTCGGCATAGGCACTTTCCCAGGCGCCACCATGCGCGCCACCAGCGACAACCTTCTTGCGCTTGATAATTATGGGGCGTGTGGAATCGTCGCTCATTGTCTCGATCTATGGATTGGCGACAGGCTATTTGCCTTTACGAGCCTTCAACTCTTCCTCAAGCTCTGCAAAGGTCGGGCGCTCGTGAGAACCCAGCGTCTTGCGGCCAAAACCGATCGCAACCTGTGGTGCAGCCAGACATGGAAGCCAATAGGACCATTTTGATGGTTTTGTAGATAGTCGACCCTCATGCGCCTTTTGCTCGAGCAGCTTGGCGACCGGCTCTACAAAGCCGTAAGAAATGAGAATACCAAGGAAGGTTCCGACCAGTGCGCCGCCGATCATCTTGCCAAGAACGGCCGGCGGGCTACCAACTGAGCCCATCACGTTAACAACCCCCATCACCGCCACAACAATACCGAAAGCGGGGACTGAGCCACCGATAGCCGCGACAACATGCCCAGGTTCTGCTGCCTCGTGATGATGCGTTTCCAGCTCGACATCCATCAGGCTTTCAATTTCAACCGTATTCAGATTTCCACCGACCATCATGCGAAGATAGTCACAGGTAAATTCCATGACATGGTGGTCAGCGCACCAGATTCGGATATTTGCTAAAGATCGGGCTGGCATCGGGATTTTCAATATCCCCCTCGATGGACATCAGACCTTCCTTGCGGACTTTGCCTAGAATCTCAAAAAGCATCGCCAAGGCATCAATGTAGTACGCCTTGTTATATTTAGATCCCTTGAATATGCCGGGCACAGCACCAACTGTGGCCTTGATGATCTTGATATCGTTTGACGCGACAAAATAACCAATTGTCAAACCAATGATCGCGACATACTCGGTCGGCACCCAAAGCGCAAGCAGACTCCCGTGCAATGCGTACGTTCCCAGCGCCGAGGCCAGAATGATGACGTAACCAACAATCAGAAACATGCAAAGCCCCCTGTAGCGCCAGCGTTTTACCAGCGAAGATCCGCCCGGTAATTGCTTTTCGCTATTGTAGCCACTTGAATTGCTGTAGTGCAAAGAAAGAAATGGCAGAGATGGCGCTTAGTCAGCTTTACTCAAATATCCGATGGTAGACTGATCCGCATTGCCATACGAATTTTGAGCAAATGATCCAATACTGCAACCACTGCGGCGCTGGTGTAACTTTTCAGTTCCACCCGGGAGACTCCGCTGCCGCGAACATCTGTGATGCATGCGGACACATCCACTATGAAAATCCCCGCCTGGTAGTCGGTTGCGTCGTCGAATGGGAGGATCGGATACTGCTCTGCCGACGCGCCATCGAACCACGACTCGGATTCTGGACACTTCCCGCCGGATTCATGGAGAACGGGGAAACCACGGCTCAGGCAGCAATTCGTGAAACACACGAAGAAGCGGGGGCTAGAGTTCAAATTGATGCACCGTTCGCGATGATCAGCATCGCCCATATCAACCAGGTTCACCTTTTCTATCGTGGCCGCATGTCCAGCCCACACTTTGCTGCCGGGGTAGAAAGCCTTGAAGTCGACCTATACCACCCGGATCAAATTCCTTGGCGTGAATTAGCTTTCCGCAGTGTCACCCTGTGCCTTGAGCGATACTTTGCCGATCGGGCAAAAGGCGTATTCGGCTTTCACGAGACCGACATTCCTGCAGGTTGAACCCATGCCCCTGACCGATAGCGTTAGCCCGGCGAAACCACAGAACCAGCTCCGCCGCTGTGGAATCTTGGGGATAGCATCATGCTCACGGCGCCGCTTCACAACCTCAGATGCAGAATTTGACTTGGCATCTCGCACACGTACAGCTCCCACGGTCAACCGGAAAAAACGGCCAAATTTGAATTGTCCCGCCAGTGATTTTTAGCTAGCTCACGAGATTATCTAGAGGCGGGCATCGTATCAGGCATTGCCACCGCTCGAAACACTTGCTCTGTCCTCGTGATACACCCTGCCGAACGATGGCTGGGCAATGGCTATACCGCCCTTGTGCTGCAAACGTTGGCATCTAAACAGCACCAAGTTTTCAGCACAAAAAAACAAACCCCCGAACAGCTAAGCAGATCGGGGGTTTCTAGCCAGCGCCACTTAACAAGTGATGCTGCTGACAGCAGCCTACTTGCCGGCGTTACGCGACTCATCGTCCATCTTGTTGGCGTACAATTTCCCCATCACCACGCCAATAACCAGAACACCGACGATAACTGCAAAGCTCATCAGACCAAAATCACTGCTAAACAAAAGTTCCCAAGCCATATGCCACCTCCCAGTAACAGATTAAAACCTACGTTCCCGATCGCGCCTTCAGGCGCAACGGTTCCACCGAATCGGCTTGCCAATCGCCTTGTAGACGCCACTTAGCAACGGGGTCCTCAATCGAGACAAGCCACCGACCAGAGACTTCTGTAGCCAACTTGCCACTATAAAAGCCCTGTCCCTCCAAAACCATCTGAACCAACTGGTCCTGACCCGCACGTGTCGGATGCGCCAATTTCAGTGTTATCTCCTTGGGAAAACCCACGTCACTTTCTGCGCTCAACAATAGTCGCAAATTAGAGCCTGAACGCATCACGTCGCCATGCAAGCCAAGGTTGGCGGCCCTTTGATCGCCCTGCAAGCTTTTGTTTACAGCCAGACCCTGCTTGTAATAATCATCAGTGACCAAACCGTCATCGCTGACCACCGCCATCCATAAGGTAATAAACCCGGCAACGACAACGGTAGCCGGCCCGGCAATAAGTATCCACGGCCAGCGGTCCTTGTACCAAGGCTGATTATCGTTCTTCAATGTCATTGCATTACTCATGTCAGGGCATCAGGAAAGAGGCTTTTTCAGGAACCGCGATTTTCTCGTGATTCTGGGCCTTGATATCAAAATAAATGGTATTCGCACCCTTTTTCCCGGAATCCGGTGGAACACGAACAACAACGGTCACTTCATGGTTTTCCGCGCTGCCAACCTCGACAATCAGATCACCAACAATTTCCACCCCCGCAATGCCTTCAACTGACAATGCATATCGTTTCGGCTCTTCGGTGGTATTCATTATCTTTAAGTTATAGACGTTTTCGATACGGCCGTCATCTGCCTCTCGCGCCAAAATAGAGCGGTCTCGAATAACATCAACCTTCAATGGCACACGGACGGCCAGGGACCAGATCGAAGCAATCGTGATTGCTGTCAGAATCGTCAAATAGAGAATGATCCGGGGCCGAAGCAAATGCGCTATGACCTCCTTAGAGGTGAAATGCTTTGCCAGGGCATTCTCGGTTGTATAGCGAATAAGCCCGCGAGGCAATCCAACCTTGTCCATAACAGGGTCGCAAACATCAATGCAGGCACCACAGCCGATACATTCGTATTGCTGCCCTTGCGAATATCAATGCCCGTCGGGCAAACCGCAACGCACAATCCGCAGTCCACGCAGTCACCCAAGCCTGCGTTCTTAACGTCAGCGCCTTTCTTGCGAGCGCCTCGTGGCTCACCGCGCTCTGGATCGTAAGTAATAATGAGCGTATCAGGATCGAACATGACCCCCTGAAAGCGCGCGTAGGGGCACATATACTTGCATACCTGCTCTCGAAGGAAGCCCGCCTGCATATAGCAAAAGCCACCATAGAAGAACGTCCAGAACAATTCCCAACCGGAAAATCCAAAAGGCAAGGCAGCGAGCAATTCGTTCCCAGGCGTAAAATAGGCAACGAGCGTAAAACCG
Source organism: Betaproteobacteria bacterium (assembly GCA_016705475.1). Classification (GTDB taxonomy): domain Bacteria; phylum Pseudomonadota; class Gammaproteobacteria; order Burkholderiales; family Rhodocyclaceae; genus Azonexus. Next base: position 5,088 of record JADIYD010000013.1, read on the forward strand.
GTCCATAGCGAGATCACCAACCATATAGCGTGCTTCACGGCCTTAAGACGGAGCTTTCTAGCCGTCATGGAGCCCTTGTCCAACTTCATGCGCGCCGAACGATCTCCTTCTATCCGGTTTTCAACCCACATGAATATCTCGGTATACACCGTCTGCGGACAGGCGTATCCGCAGAACAAGCGTCCGGCAATAGCTGTAAACAAGAACAGCGCATAAGCGGAAATAATCAGCAGCAAGGCTAGGTAAAAAACGTCCTGGGGCCACAGGACCAGGCCGAACAAATAGAATTTTCGTTCAACCAGATGCAACAGAACTGCCTGACGGCCATTCCATTCTAGCCAGGGTGCGCTGTAGAAAAGGATTTGGGTAATCCATACCAGCACCCACCGCCAGTTGTTCCACCACCCCTTGACGTCACGGATATAGATTTTTTTGTGCTTCTCGTAAAAAGAAACTTCTACCTGAGTTCCGGCAGAATTGGCAGGGTGGCTATTTCTGGAGGGTTCAGTCATGGTCTTATCCGTATCTAAATTACGCTGTATAGCCAGCGTCGAAGATCTATTCAACGCAATTTAGATACAAATCAGCAATTTCAAATACAAACAAAAACGGGGCAGCTTTGCCGCCCCGTTTTCAGCCAATTACTTAGCGCCTTGGCTCAAGCTGATAACATAAGCTGACAGCAGATGAATCTTGGCATCACCCAGAAACTCCTTCCAGGCGGGCATCTGGTTCTGACGACCCTTGGCAATCGTTTCCGTAATGGTCGCTTCAGAAGAACCGTACAACCAGACTTTGTCAGTCAAATTGGGCGCGCCGACAGCGGCCATACCCTTGGCATCCATACCGTGGCAACCCACACAACCGGCTGAAGCAAAGGTTTCCTTGCCCTTGGCAGAACGGACAGAGTCATTCGGCAGACCAGACAGCGAACGGACGTAGTTGGCCAGATCCTTGATGCTATCGGCACCCAACTGCTCGTGCGGCGGCATGACGCCCATACGACCGTTGTTTAGGGATTCCTTGATCTGCTCCGGCTCGCCGCCATAAAGCCAGTCAGCATCGGTCAGATTCGGGAAACCCTTGGCGCCGCGCGCATCAGCACCGTGACACTGCATGCAGTAGGTCAGGTAGAGACGCTTGCCCATTTCCATTGCCTGCTTGTCACCGGCAACAGCCTTGAGATCCATGGCCATGTACTTGTCGAACAAAGGCTTGACCGTGGCATCCATCTTCGCCACTTCAGCCTTGTGCGCCCCTTGCTGTGTCCAGCCCAAAACGCCCTTAAAGTCGCCCAGGCCCGGATAAAGAACCAGATAAACCAAGGAGAAAACAACGGTGAAAATAAACAGCCAACTCCACCACTTGGGCATCGGGTTGTTGTATTCCTCAAGGGTTTCATCCCAGACATGACCCATTGTCTTGCCCGGCGTAAAGGTCGCCTTGCTCTGCATGTAGAGAAGGAGCGCGCAGGCCAAAATACTTCCTAGCACGATCACAACAACGTACATGTTCCAAAAACCACTAACGAAATCGCTCATTTGCTTTCCTTTTTCAGCGAGGATGCGACGTGCGGGACGCCGCGTCCTGATCATCGTTTTCCGCGAACGGCAAGTTGGCAGCTTCCTCGAACCCCTTTTTGCTGCTCTTGCCGTAAGCCCACCACACGATTGCCAAAAAGCATAGCAATCCGGAAACCGTGATGATGGAACGCAGATCGTTGATGTCCATGGCTATTACTTGACGTTCTTCAGCGCCGTACCCATGCCCTGCAGGTAGGCAATCAGAACATCCAGTTCGGTCTTGTCGCCAATGGCTGCCTTGGCACCCTTGATTTCCTCATCGGTGTAAGTCGGAATGCCGCGAGCATTTGCGTAACCACGCATCAGCTCCATTTTGGCAACGACATCGACACCAACGGAGTCCTTGGCCTTGGTATTTGCCAGGAAGGCGAATGCCGGCATGTTGGACTCAGGAACCACGTCACGCGGATTCATCAAGTGAGCACGCTGCCACTCATCAGAGTAACGACCACCAACGCGATGTAGATCAGGCCCGGTACGCTTGGAGCCCCACTGAAACGGGTGATCGTACTCTGAACTCACCAGCGACCGAGTAATGACCATAACGCTCGGTTTCCGCACGGAACGGGCGAATCATCTGCGAGTGGCAGAGGAAACAACCTTCCCGAACATAAACATCACGACCGACCAAGCGAACCGCATCGTAGGGCTTGGTGCCCTCTACTGGCGTCGTCGTCGACTTCTGGAAGAAGAGCGGAACAATTTCCAGCAGGCCGCCAATACTGACCACCAACAAGGTCAGAACAAAAAGCAGCCCTGCGCTCTTCTCAATTTGCTCGTGTTTCAACATTATTATTTCCCCCTAATCAGGCGTGATGAGCAACCGGGATAACCACCGGAGCGTCCTGAGTCTTGCCACCAGCCATGGTCTTGAACATGTTGTAAGCCATGATCAGCATCCCGGACAGGAACAAAACGCCACCCAGCCAACGGATTGCCCAGAAAGGATAGGAACCCTTGACCGACTCGACGAAGCTGTAAGCCAGGGTACCGTCGGCATTAACTGCGCGCCACATCAAACCTTGCATCACACCGGCAATCCACATGGACGCGATATAAAGCACGGTGCCGATGGTGGCGATCCAGAAGTGGGTCGTAACCAGCTTGGTGCTATACATCTCGCTCTTGCCAAAGAGTTTCGGCAGCAGATAGTAAATGGAACCGATGGAAACCATGGCCACCCAGCCGAGAGCGCCGGAGTGAACGTGACCGACAGTCCAGTCAGTGTAATGCGACAAGGCATTGACGGTCTTGATAGCCATCATCGGGCCTTCAAAGGTAGACATACCGTAGAAGGACAGCGAGGTGATCAGGAACTTCAGGATAGGATCGTCGCGCAGCTTATGCCAGGCACCCGACAAGGTCATGATGCCGTTGATCATGCCACCCCAGGACGGAGCCAGCAGAATCAGGAGAAGACCATACCTACCGACTGCGTCCAGTCCGGCAACGCGGTGTAGTGCAGGTGGTGCGGGCCCGCCCACATGTACGTGAAAATCAGCGCCCAGAAGTGAACCACTGACAGACGGTAAGAGTACACGGGACGACCAGCTTGTTTCGGCACAAAGTAGTACATCATGCCCAAAAATCCTGCCGTCAGGAAGAAGCCAACGGCATTGTGACCGTACCACCACTGAATCATTGCATCCTGCACACCCGAATAGACCGAATATGATTTGGTCAGGGTAATTGGCACTGCAGCACTGTTAACAAGGTGCAACAGCGCAACAGCAATGATGAACGCGCCAAAGAACCAGTTAGCGACGTAAATGTGCGACACAGTACGCTTGGCGATCGTGCCGAAGAACACCAGCGCATAGGAAACCCAGACCAGCGTGATCAGGATATCGATCGGCCATTCCAGTTCGGCGTACTCTTTGCTCTGGGTAATACCCAGCGGCAAAGTGATCGCTGCCAGCAGAATGACGATTTGCCAGCCCCAGAAAGTAAACGGAACCAGCGGGCCACCCCAAAGGCGCGCATGGCTAGTGCGCTGAACGCACCAGTAAGACGTTGCAAACAGGGCGCAGCCACCAAACGCGAAAATAACTGCGTTGGTATGCAACGGGCGCAGACGGCCAAAGTGCAGGAAGCCCATATTGAGCTCCGGCCAGACCAGCTGAGCTGCAATGATGACACCGACCAGCATGCCAACAATGCCCCAGATGACGGTCATGACGGCGAATTGCCGTACGACCTTATCGTTATATGTGGTTTGCGATCCAGACATGAACCCACCTCTCGTAAAGAAAAAACGGAATGCCCACCTCCCTGAACCCAAGGGGGACACATAGAAAGCGATAGTATTCTAGTCCAGCAACGGCGATTTGACCTAGATCAACCTACCTATTATCTAAGTCAAATAGTCCGAAGTATCTAGGCGCAGCCGGGGATGCGCAAAACGTGGACAAAAAAAGGGTGCGTTGTAACGCACCCCAACCCCAACAGAGAATTGCTGTGAAGCATATCGCTCCACGATGCGCTCATTCTGCCTATTGCAAGCATCACTCACGTTGACGCAGGTCAAACATTCTCTGATTTGTTGGTTTCCAGCGGTTTTTCAGTTTCTTTTGGCTGATCGTCGTCCATGAGCACGCGAAACCCTGGTCCCTCGAGGTCATCAAATTGACCGCTACGCACCGACCACCAGAAAGCGAAAGCGATTCCGAAGACCAGAATCACCGAAACGGGGATCAGGAGATACACACTTTCCATCAGTCAATCTCCACACGCTGAATACGCAGTGAATTGAGGACAACCAGCAACGAACTGGCCGACATGCCGATGCCGGCAATCCATGGCGTAACATAGCCTGCAATGGCTAGTGGCAAGGCAACGAAATTGTACGCAAAGGACCACCAAAGATTTTGACGGATTATTTTCAGCGTTTTTCTGGCCCGCCGCAGTCCGTGGCGCAGATGATCCAGATTTTCCGAAAGCAGGATGAAATCGGACTGTGTCCGTGCCAGTTGTGCGCCTCCGCCCATGGCGACCGAGACCTGCGCCTGGGCAAGCACAGGTGCGTCGTTGACGCCATCTCCGAGCATGGCAACCACCGCACCTTCCGCCTGCAGCCCGATAACACAATCGTGCTTGCCTTGCGGGGTTACACCAGCCCGCACATCGGAGATCCCAAGCTTGTTCGCCACGCGATGGGCAACGGCGGGTGCATCGCCAGTCAACAAAATGACTTTCTTTCCAGCAGCCCGAAGCTCGGAGATCAGCGCCGCAGACTCCTGGCGGACTTCATCGCCGATCCGGAATAGCGCGAGGCAGCCGGTTTCATCTGCGAGCACGACCACGGTGTCGCCGCTCTCCAGCCAATCGGATGCGGCCTCCGGAAGCGTTGCCGCGCTCAGGGCCAATGCATAGTCCGGACGACCTATGCGGCAACGGCGACCTTCGACAATCGCCTCGATACCCTGCCCGGGCTCACTGATCACCGCCGAGGTTTCGGGCAAGCGCTCCCCGGCCGCCCGCCGCAGAGCGGTTGCCACCGGATGCTCGGAGGCGTGCTCAAGTGCAGCAGCCATGGCGAGGCATGCTTCCTTGTCTGCACCTGCAGCCAAGAACACGTCTACGAGATGCATGCGTCCTGTAGTCAGGGTGCCAGTTTTATCAAATACGAAATGGGTGGCCCGAGACAGCGTCTCAATGGCATGGCCTCGCGTAACCAGCAAACCATCCTTGGCCAGAGCGCCGGCCGACACGGTCAGGGCGATCGGCGTCGCCAGCGAAAGCGCACACGGGCAAGTGACGACGAGGACCGAAACAGTGATCCATAATGCTTTTGAGGGATCGACGAAATACCAGCCGAGCGCGACAAGTATCGCGACCGCCAGCAAGGCGGCGACAAAATAGCTGGCAAGACGATCGGCTAGAACAACAATTTTCGGTTTTTCAGCCGCCGCCCGCTCCATCAACTGAATGATGGCCGACAGACGCGTTCCCTCGCCGACTTGCTCGACCTGAACAACCAGCGGGCTTTCGGCATTGATCGACCCACCGGTTACCGCCGCGCCGGGCGACTTCGGCACCGGCTGGCTTTCTCCTGTCAGCAAAGCCTCATTGGCACAACTGACGCCTTCAATGACCCGACCATCCGCCGGCACGATATCTCCGGCCCGCACCATGACGTAGTCCCCCTGGCGCAGGTCAGCGACGACGCATTGCTCAGTGCTGCGGTCAACCGGAAATTTGGGCATTTTTTGGGCAAAGGCCGGCAGCAACCTGGCCAATGCTTCGGTCACACTGAGCGCCTTCTGCCGCGCCGTCATTTCCAGATAGCGCCCCCCGAGCAGGAAGAAGATGAACATGGTGACCGAATCAAAATACACCTCGCCAGCCTGCACGAAGGTTGCCCAGCAGCTGGCAAGAAAGGCGGCGCCGACGCCCAACGCCACCGGCACGTCCATGCCGACCCGACGCAGCTTGATATCGCGCCAGGCGTTGCGAAAGAACGGTGCCGATGAATAAAAGATGACCGGCAGGGTAAGCAGCAAGCTCGCCCAGCGCATGAGGCTTTCGATGTCGGGCGCCATCTCACCGTCGGAGATATAGACGGGGTAGGCGTACATCATCACCTGCATCATGCCGAAACCGGCGACCCAGAGACGCCACATGGCTTCGCGACGTTCCTTGCGGGATATTTCCTCGTTCTTGGCCGCGTCGTACGGGTAGGCGCGATAGCCGATGGCCACAATGGCACCGAGAATATCCGAAAGCTTGATACGGGCTTCATCCCAGCGCACGCGGGCCCGGCGGGTTGTGTAATTGATGTTGACGGCCGTCACGCCGGGCAAGCGGCCAACGTGCTGCTCATTCAGCCAGATGCAGGCGGAACACGTAATCCCTTCAAGCAACAGCGATGCTTCCCGCTCGTTCTGCCCAAGCTCCTTGACGAAACTTTTCTGGAAGTCGGCGTGGTCGTACATGAGCAGCTGGTCGAGAATCGCCGGCATCGCCTCGCGTGGCGACTCGGGCAGGGCATCGCGACTGCGGTAATACTCAGCCAATCCGTTATCGACGATCGATTGTGCCACCGCCTGGCAACCAAAACAGCACATCGCCCGGGGCTCGCTGCCAATTTTCACCGACAGATCGACATCGTCGGGAACAGGCAAACCACAGTGATAGCAGGAAGCGGGGGGCATCAATTAAAAAGGCACCGAAGTGCCTTTTGGGTCAAGGACGGAGCCGAAGTATAGTTTATTTGACGCCCATCCGGATGGCACCATCAAGACGAATGACCTCACCATTCAGGTACGCATTCTCGGCAATGTGCCGGACCAGTGCGGCGTACTCGGCCGGCTTGCCCATGCGCGTCGGGAACGGCACCATTTTGTTCAGCGAGTCCTGCACCTCGGGCGGCATGCCGAGCAGCATCGGCGTTTCCATGATGCCCGGCGCGATGGTCATGCAGCGGATGCCGCTGCGCGCCAGTTCGCGGGCGACCGGCAAGGTCAGGGCGACGATGCCGCCCTTCGAGGCCGCGTAGGCTGCCTGCCCGAGCTGGCCCTCATAGGCAGCGACGGAGGCGGTATTGATAATCACGCCACGCTCCCCATTTGCATCCGGCTCGTGCTTCATCATCGCGTCAGCCGCCAGGCGGATCATGTTGAAGGTACCGACCAGATTGATGTTGATGACCTTGGCAAAGCTCTCCAGGCGATGCGGACCTTCCTTGCCAAGCACCTTCTCGGCAGGCGCCACGCCGGCACAATTCACCAGACCATGCAGCGCACCGAACGTCGAAATTGCCGTATTGATGGCGTTGACCGCAGAAGCCTCATTCGCCACGTCGGTTTCGACAAAGCGCGTGTTCACACCCAGATCTGCCACCATCTTTTCGCCAGCCTGACGATTCAGGTCTACCAGCACCACTTTCGCGCCAGCCTCCACCAAAGCACTCGCCGTTGCAGCCCCCAGACCTGAGCCAGCCCCGGTAACCAGAAACACCTTGTTAGTAATCTGCATTGCCAATCTCTCCTAAATTATTATGTCTCTTTCCAAACGGTACCGTATGGAAAGAAAGCGCATATTACTACTTGAAAGCACAATCGAAAATGCCTCTGAAGCGCGCCCGCAGGGCAGCCTAGTGCTATGATCGTTAGATACAAATATCAACCATGGCTAACCGATCATGTCTGAACAGGCCGCCCCCCTCAGAACCAGGCCGACCGTACTCGTCATCGACCCATCTGCAAGCAATAGGGCGCTGATCTGCGAGTGTCTTGGCCAGTTGCCGGAAGTCAGAACAATGGCCACCGGCGACGGGAATCATGCACTGCAGATGGTTCGTGAAACCTGGCCCAGCCTGATTTTGCTCGACACCACGCAGCAGGACATCAACGGCATCGAATTGACGAGAATGATTCGCGACTGGGAACTATCCAGGATCGATACCGGCATTTCGCCATGGACGCCAATCGTTTTCCTGTCATCGGTGACCGACGAAGACACCCTCGCACAGGGCATTCTGGCCGGTGGTGACGATTTTCTGTGCAAGCCTGTATCGGAGGTCGTTCTGCTCGCCAAGGTGCGCGCCATGCTGCGCATATCAATACGTCAGCAGGAAATCTGCGAAATCCATCGTCAACTAAAGGAAATCGCCAATCTCGACGGCCTGACCGGAATTCCCAATCGACGCCATTTCGACGATACCCTGACCATCGAATGGAAGCGTTGTATCCGCAATGAAACACCGCTCAGCATCATCCTGAGCGACGTTGATTTTTTCAAGCAATTCAACGATATATATGGACACCAGGCTGGCGATTTCTGCCTCAAGGCCGTGGCCAGTTCGCTCAGCGAATCGCTCTTTCGTGTCGAAGACACTGTCGCCCGCTACGGCGGCGAGGAGTTCGTCGCCATCCTGCCCGGCACCGATGCGAACGGCGCCTACGCCGTCGCCGAGCGCATGCGCCAGTCAGCTGTCGATCTTTGCATTCCGCACGAGCGCGGCATCAATGGCCGCGTTTCCTGCAGTTTCGGTGTTGCCAGCACGCACCCGAGCACCGAATCGGCGCCACAACATTTGCTCAAAACGGCAGACACTAGCCTGTATGCCGCCAAAAGCGCTGGTCGTAACCGGGTCATCCTCAATATTGAGTAATCGCTCCGCCAAAAATGAAAAAGCCCACACGAGGTGGGCTAAATCAAGATGGTGCCGCTTGCCGGAATCGAACTGGCGACCTTTTCATTACGAATGAACTGCTCTACCAACTGAGCTAAAGCGGCAAACCAAGGCCGCGAATTCTACAGCAGCTGATCTGCGCGGGCAACAAGGAGCATTCGGAAAGACTTTCCTGCGTAACGGAGCATCCATTGCTCATGGCAATTGAAGGCTTCCCGGAAGCACAGCGTAGAATCACGCATTTTCAGCAAAACCCACATCGAATGAATCTGCTACGCGCGCTGGCCACGGTCAGTGGAATGACTCTCCTCTCAAGAGTTCTCGGCTTTGCCCGTGACTTTGTCATCGCCCGCACCTTCGGCGCCGGGATGGTTACCGATGCCTTCTTTGTGGCCTTCAAGCTGCCCAATCTACTGCGGCGAATGTTTGCTGAAGGTGCTTTTTCCCAGGCCTTTGTGCCTATCCTTGGCGAATACAAGAACAAGGGCAGCGAAGAAGACACCCGCACACTCATCGACCATGTCGCCAGCCTTCTATCGATTGCCCTGTTTGCCGTAACAGCGCTGGGTATCGCGCTGGCCCCTGTGCTGGTCTGGGTTTCGGCACCAGGCTTTGCCGAAGATGCAGAAAAGTTCGAACTGACGGTGGCGCTGACCCGTATTACCTTCCCCTACATTTTCTTCATGTCGCTGGTCGCATTGTCGGGCGGCATACTCAACAGCTGGAGCCGCTTCGCGCTGCCGGCCTTCACACCGGTCCTGCTCAATCTGGCATTCATCGGTATGGCGCTGTTTGCCGCGCCCTATTTCGATCCGCCAATCCTGGTTTTGGGCTGGGCGGTTTTTCTGGGAGGCTTGCTGCAACTCGCCATTCAGATTCCAGCCCTGAAAAAAATCGCCATGCTGCCCCGCCCCTCCCTGAACTGGCGCGCCGCATGGGCTGACCCGGGTGTTCGCCGAATTACCACGTTGATGGCGCCGGCCATGATCGGCGTCTCGGTTTCACAGATCAGCCTGCTTATCAACACCATCTTTGCCTCCTTTCTAAAATCGGGCAGCGTTTCCTGGCTTTATTACGCCGACCGCCTTATGGAATTCCCTTCCGGCCTGCTCGGTGCTGCACTGGGAACCATTCTTCTCCCCTCGCTTTCCCGCTACCACGCCAGCAACAACTCGGTTGAGTACTCTAGACTGCTCGACTGGGGCCTACGCCTGACCCTTTTGCTCGCCGCCCCGGCCGCCCTTGCTCTGGCCATCCTTGCTGTGCCGCTGATCTCCGCATTGTTTTTTCATGGCGCTTTCTCGGCAGATGACGTCTTCCGCACGCGGGAGGCCCTGGTTGCCTACACCGTCGGCTTGACCGGCATGATTCTGGTCAAGGTACTGGCCCCCGGTTTCTATGCCCGACAGAATATCCGGACCCCGGTTCGTATAGCATTGATCTCGCTCGCAGCCACGCAATTCATGAATCTCGCCTTTGTCGGCTGGCTCGAACACGCCGGTCTGGCACTATCGATCGGTTTGGCGGCCTGCCTCAACGCCCTCATGCTCTATCGTGGCCTGCGTCGCCTTGATATCTACCAGCCGCAGGCGGGGTGGCTGATGTTCAGCGCCAAGTTGTTGCTGGCACTAATCGCCATGGGTGCTGTCCTTTGGTTTTGTATGGGTGTGGAAAAAAGCTGGTTGCAAAGGAGCTTCGTCGACCGGACAATCCATTTGTCGTGGCTGGTACCGCTCGGCGCCGCCACTTATTTCGCCACACTATGGATTCTTGGCTTCCGCCTGAAGGATTTCAAACGCCGGGCGGCCTAATCAGAAGAGGTAACAATGAAACTGACCAGCAGCAGCTTTTCAGACGGACAAAAAATTCCGGGTGAGTTTTCCTTTTGCATCCCCGATCCGGCCCACCACGTCTGCCTCGGCAAAAACCTGAATCCGCATCTGGCGTGGAGCGAAGCTCCCGCGGCCACGAAATCCTTTGTCATCATCTGCCATGATCCGGACGTCCCCAGCAAAGGGGACGACGTCAATCAGGAGGGCAGAACAGTCCCGGCCTCCCTCCCGCGCGTCGATTTTTTCCACTGGGTTCTGGTCGACTTGCCGGCAACGATTTCCGAAATCAAGGAATCCGAGTTCAGCAGCAAGGTCACCCCGCGCGGCAAGCCAGGCCCGCAGGCTGCACAGGGCTGTCGCCAGGGCATCAACAACTACACCGACTGGTTTGCCGGCGACCATGACATGAGCGGCGACTACTACGGCTACGATGGCCCCTGCCCGCCGTGGAACGATGAGATCATCCACCACTACGTTTTCACGGTGTACGCGCTGGACGTCGAAAAACTGCAAGTCGACGGCAAATTCGGCGGCCAGGAAGTTCGTGCCGCGATGCAAGGTCATATCCTGGCGGAAGCCAGCCTGACCGGAACCTATACGCTGAACGCCAGTTTACTGGCCTGATTTCATCGCCCCGTTAACGCCAAAGGCCATGCATTCGCATGGCCTTTGGCTTTTTGGGCATCCCCGACCGGAATTCCGGTCGGGTTGCCAGTCCTACTTGACCAGCCCCTTGCAGCCACCCACGGTGTTGCCGCTGCATGGAACCGACGTCTCGCGGTTGATCAGCCACTTGCCGCTCACCTTGATCATCTCCAGCGTCTTCTGCGTCGTGTCGTTGTAGCCCTTCGACTGGTAGACCTGGCGGAATTCGGCGAAGGCGCGGTCGTTGCCGTCCATCCGGACTTTCAGGTCCTGGATGTCGACGTTGATGTCGCCGCGGGCCGAGATGCGACCACGGCGCAGTTGCGCCCAGTCTTCGCGGGTCAGGCCACCGTCCGGGGTGAAGGTCGGGGCATAGAAGCCGCTGTAGGCGGCGTAGTCGCGGGCTGACCAGGCGGCAGCCCAGGAGCTGACCTGGCTCTGGATGCCGGCTTCGGGACCAAGGGCAACCGGGGCAGCAACGAGCGGCGCACGCGTGGCGTTGAGGGCAGCGGCCTTGGCGTTGAGCGCTTCGCGATCGGGCAGGCCAAGGGCGATGGGGTCGTTCGGGCAGAGTTGGCTGGGGTCGATGTCGGCAAGTTCATCCTTGCCCGGGGTGGGGGCATCGAGGCGTTGCAGGCCGAGTTGTTCGAGCAGGGTGCCCATGCCGGCGTAGGTGCGCAGGTAGGAGAGGGTCAGGTCGGTGTCGGCGTTGACGTTGGCGCGACGGGCGGCGAGGAGTTCGTTTTCGGTGTCGAGGAGGTCAAGCAGGGTGCGCTGGCCGACGTTGAACTGGTCGCGGTAGGCGTCACGGGTTTTTTCGAGCAGGGCGACCTGGCGGGCGTTGAAGGTGGCTTGTTCCTTGAGGCGCTGGACGTCGTTGTAGGCGATGAGGAGTGTCTGACGGGTGTCGCGGCAGGCTTTTTCCCGGAGGTCGAAGGCGATGTTTTTCTTTTCGATGGTCTGTTTTTCGCGGGCACGGTCGGAGCCGCCGTTGAAGAGGTTCCAGCTGACGACGAGTTCGGCGACGTTGTGGTGGCGATCACCGGTGTCACCGAGGTAGTTGCGGGTGTTGTCGGTGCGGGCGCGGAAGTCGAGTTTGGGGAGTAGGCGGCGCGCCGGTTGTTGATTTCGTATTGGCTGGCTTCGATGTTTTCGGTGGCGGCGAGGAGCGCGGGGTTTTTGCGGTGCAGGGTGTCGAGGGCGATTTTGGCCTGGGCCGGGATGGCGCTGTTGAGTTCGGCCGGGGGAACGATGGCATCAGCGGGCTGTAGGCCAATGAGGCGCTGGTAGCGGGCGCTGACGTCGTGGAGGTTGGCGCTTTCGGTGATGAGGTTGATTTCGGCGAGGGCGAGGCGGCTGCCGGCTTGCTCGAAGTCGACGCGTCGGCCGACGCCGCTTTGGGTGCGCCGCTCGATCTGGTCGTAGGTGGCTTTGTGCTGGATGTAGTTGTCTTTGGCGAGGTCGACGAGGTGGCGGTAGCGCAGGACGTCGAGGTAGGCGCGGCCGGCTTCGAGGGCGGTGTTTTCCGATGCGTCGAGAAGTTCGTAGTAGCGGACGATGCGGGCTTTGTCGAGGCGGCGGACTTCGTTTCTCGTGGCGAAGCCGTCGAAGATCATCTGGTTGAGACTGAGCAGGACGCCGGTGCGGGTGTAGTCGCGGTCGGCGGCACTGGGCTGGCGCAAGCTTTCACGACCGGTGCCGGCGGTGAGGTCAACACGGGGGAAGTAGCCGCCACGGGCGACGCCGATTTCTTCGTCTGCAGCGCGGTAGGCGTGCCACTTGGCCGTGACTTCTGGACTGATTAAAACCGCTCGCTGCGCTACTTCTTTCAGGGTGGCGGGGGCTGAGGTCGGCAATGGCGAAACCTGGGCGATGGCCGGAAACGCTGCTGCGACAAGTAGCGATGCGAGGGTTATTTTTTTCATGTGGGCTATTTTTATGTTTGGAAACGACAGCGGGTCAATGTATCTGGCCGAAGTGCATCATCAAGAAACAAAACCATGCCAAAGAGCCAGGCTCGGACGATTGTAAAAGACTCGGAGATGTCCAATGTAATGAATCGTAAAGGCAATTCATGCCGGTCTTTGCGGCAAAGGGAACCTACCATCCCTAGCTGACGCCTGCCACGGTCAACCGGCAATTTTCCCGAAATTTGAAAGATGTGAATATCGACCTACACAGGCCAAAACGGGTGACTCAAGCCCCTCTCAAAGGCTCCAGCTTGCGATACAGCGTCCGCTGGCTAACGCCCAGCCGCGCCGCCAACTCAGCCGAGTCAAGTCCGCTTCGATTTTTTGCCCAGCTCAGATATCGCTGTTCCAGCGTATTCAGATCGACGACGCGATCAATACGGAAGGCCTCATCCTGCTCCGGCGTTGCAACCGGCAGATCGGCGTCCATTTCATCGAGATGCGGCAGGTCAATCTGCTCACCATCAGCGAGCAGGCTTGCTCGCTCAATCAGGTTGCGCAACTCCCGTATGTTGCCGCTGTAACGCCGACCGCTCAGCCAATCCAGGGCTGCCGGCGTGAATTTGCGCCCAGATTCGCGATCAACACGTTCGAGCAGTGAAACTGCCAGCAAGGGAATATCCGTCGAGCGTTCGTGCAGGGCAGGAATATGCACCGGAAACGTGTTGATCCGGAAATACAGATCACGCCGGAAAGTTTCGGCCTGCACCATGGCGCGAAGGTCACGGTGCGTCGCCGCAACCAGACGAAAATCCGCCGGTAGCCAGTCCAGACCGCCCACCCGGCGGTACGTGCCGGTTTCGAGCAGGCGCAGCAGCTTGACCTGCAGCACCAGCGGCAACTCGCCGATTTCGTCGAGAAATAATGTGCCGCCTGCGGCCGCCTCGACCAGCCCCTGTTTGCGGTGCGTGGCGCCGGTGAAGGCGCCTTTCTCGTAGCCGAAAAGCTCGCTCTCGAATAGCGTTTCGGTCATCCCCGCGCAGTCGACCGCAACAAATGGCCCCTCCGACCGCGCGCTGGCTTCATGGATGGCACGGGCAACCAGTTCCTTGCCGGTTCCTGTTTCGCCAAGCAGAAGAACCGATGCATTCGAATTGGCGACACGCAATATTTTTTCCAGCATGCAGATGAACGCCGGAGACCGCCCAACCAGCCCCTGTGCAGCGGGACGACTGCTTGCCTGGCGCACGATGCGCATGGTTTCGACGAAATACACCACCCGCCCGCTTTCGTCACGGATCGGCGTTGTCTCCACAGCCACATGCTCTTCGCCACGGGGCGTGTGGTGCAGATGAAGCACGCGCTGCGACGTACCGGATCTTTCGCTCAACCGGAGCGGACACGACTCACCTGCCTGATCGCAGGGCACATCAAAATGATGTGAGACCTCATAGCACATCCGCCCCGTGATCTGCCGGCCACCGCCAAAATCCCGAACATAGGCTGCGTTGGCCGCAATGATTCGATAGTCGGCATTCATCACGATGCGCGGCTCAGGCAAACCGTCCAGAAAGGAAATCAACTCACCCAAAGAATGTTCACCCATGCCAACTCCGTCAATTTTGTCAGTCACGAGCGTCAATTTTGACACAATTTGCCAACCCACCGCCAAATGAGATATATAAGCAAATGATTTTTAAGGAACTTGGCCCTGGAAGAACGCAGGCACGCATCTTGATAGTAATCACACCTGGAAACCGGCAACGACAGGAGCTCCCGACCATGCGACACAATCCAATGGACGGCAGCCTTGATAGCGACGTGCCTGACTGCGATTATTCCCCTCGCCCCGCAGGCTTGCTTTGCGCAGTTGTCACTCGCTATCGGTAGCGCCGGTTTCCAACCCCTTCTTTCATATTCACGAAAGCCTCAATGAATCAGCCCCAAGAAAAAACCGTAGAGCCCACTACGGCCAAGGTTTCCTTCTACGAAAAGCACAAGATCATCTACGCCAAACGTGTTCGCGGCTATTTCGACAACTGGCGCATTCTCCTGGTCGCTTTTACTCAGGTGCTTTTTTACGGTGGACTGTGGCTGACCTGGAACGACCGGCAAGCGATTCTGCTGCACCTGGTCGAGCGCAAGTTCTACATTTTCGGGGTGGTATTCTGGCCGCAGGATGTCATCTACCTTGCGGCATTGCTGATCGTTTCAGCCTACGCCCTGTTCCTCGTCACCGCTGTCGCGGGACGACTTTTCTGCGGCTACGCCTGCCCGCAGACGGTCTACACCCAGATATTCATGTGGATCGAGAACGCAGTCGAAGGTGACCGCAATGCGCGGCTCAAGCTCGACAAAGCGCCCATGAGTGCGCGCAAGTTCCGCATAAAGGCGACCAAACACCTGCTCTGGGGCATCGTCGGCTTGTGGACAGGTTTTACGCTGGTCGGCTATTTCACGCCCGTCCAGGAGCTGATCAACAATGTCCTGACCGGCCAGCTCGGCCCCTGGGAAACCTTCTGGATCTTCTTCTACGGCGGCTTCACCATCCTGATGGCCGGCTTCATGCGCGAGCAGGTGTGCAAGCACATGTGCCCGTATGCCCGCTTCCAGAGCGTGATGTTCGACCCGGACACGATGATCATCACCTACGACGAGGAACGTGGCGAACCGCGCGGCGCACGCAAGAAAAACGCCGACCCGAACGCCCCCAGGCTGGGAGACTGCGTCGACTGCAACCAGTGCGTCATCGTCTGCCCGACCGGCATCGACATCCGCAAGGGCCTGCAATACGAGTGCATCGGCTGCGCCGCCTGTATCGACGTCTGCGATCAGGTCATGGACAAAGTTGGCCTGCCGCGCGGACTGGTCCGTTACTCAACCGAAAACGCCATGGCGCAGCACATGGGCAAAAAGGAAATTCTCGCCCATATCATTCGTCCACGCATCCTGCTCTACACGGCCATTCTGCTCCTCATCACCGGGCTGTCCGCCTGGTTCCTGATGTCCCGGATTCCGCTCAAGGTCGACATCATCCGTGACCGTTCAACGCTGGCCCGCGAAGCCGATGATGGCCGGATCGAGAACGTCTACATGCTGCAGATCATGAATACGGAAGAACAGCCACACCGCTACAGAGTCACGGTCGACGGCCTGCCCGGCGCCGAAATCACCGGTGAAGTTGAAGTCGACGTCCCGCCGGCCACGCTGCAATCGTTCAACACGGTCGTCGCAGTGCCGCCCGATGCCGGCAAGACAGGCTCGAACCAGATTCACTTCGAGATCGTCGCGGTGGACAACCCCGACATCAAGGTTCGCGAAAAAGCGGCTTTCCTGCTGCCCCGCTAAATCCTCGGGCAGATCCGGAGCAAAGCGGGAGCGCACCTCCCGCTTTTTTTCGTTCACCCGTTACCGAAAGGCGCGATCAAGAAACGCGCTCAGCAAGCCAACCTGCTCGGCCATATCCCCGTAATCATCATGACTGCCGGGCACCAGCAGCAGCTCGACTGCGTCGTTCGTCCGAGCCGCGAAGATCTGCCGGGCCTCCTCGACAGGGACCGTATCATCCGCCAGCCCATGCACGATCAACACCGGGCAGCGAAGCTGCGCAATCGTGTTGCACGGTGCAATGGCGTCGAAACGATGGCCAATGACCCACTGCACATAGGCCAGGATGTACGCACCGAACGGCCAGAACGGAATCCGCTTGCTCGCCAGCCAGCGCCGCATCATCGCTGCCGGATGGGCAAAGGCAGCCAGGCTGACGACGGCACGGATGGATGGATAGTGCGTGGCGGCAAGCAGCGCCGCCCCTGCCCCGACCGAATGTCCGATCACCCCCAGCGCGAGCGGATCAACCTCCGGTTGCCTCGCCAGCCAACACAACGCGGCTTCGATATCCTCAGCGAAGCGCGGCAGCGAGGCGAAACTGTCACCATCACTCAAACCATGGCAACGGGCATCGACCAGCAACAGCGAATACCCGGCCGCATGGAGTGGCGCTGCCAGCGGCAACATCATTTCGGCGTTGCCACCCCAACCGTGCATGACGACCAGAGCCGGCTGCCGCTGGCCGGCCGGGATGAACCAGCCATGGAGTTTTTTGTCATTCGCCGTTGGCACCGTCACCGCTCGCCAAGGCAAGCCATCCGGGCGGGCGGTCTCGACGATACGGGGCGCCGCCAGACCGCGCCGAATGAACAGATTCAGGGCCGCAACACCGCCAGCCAGCAGCACAACGCCCACCAGCCAGAGGGCGCCATCACTCATGGGTGCGGCTGAAAAATCGCCCCGCTGGCTACGCCAAGCACCGTCCGATAGAGGGTAACCGCCCAGAGCAAACAGAGCAGCAACCAGGCAACGATCCCGATGCCGAAGGTGCTGCTCCAGCCGAGGATCTGGCTCAGACGCAGGCTCTCGGCGACAAAAGCGCCAACCGGAAAGGTGAAGCCCCACCACGACAAGGCAAAGGGCAATTGCCCCGCCCGCTGCGCCGCCAGCGTCAGCAGGCTGGCCATGACCAGCCACCAGACACCAAAGCCCCAGACCAGCAGCATGAGCACGGTTGCCACCTCGCGGGCTGCCGGATACGGCAGTTGCTCGACCACATTCATGAGGCTGACCGGAATGACCCCGATCGGCGCCAGATGTATCCACACGGTCGGCGTCAGCACGCCCTGCGCCGGCTTGTGCAGATAATGGCGGTGCAAGGTCAGGCCGAGCAGCCCCAGATACATCATGCTGCCCGCTCCCAGTCCGATGACGTTGATGGTGAGTGCCCACTCGCGCAGCGCACCATCCATGTGGCCGAGAAGCGGTCCGCCAGCGAGGGGCATGACGACGAGGCCGACCGCCGGGATGAACTTGGCCGGCGTCACATGATCAAGCCCTACCGCTTCGCCACGGAATACGATGAAGAGCACGGCAAAGCTGAACGCGAAATGTAAAAGCACGCCCAGCCACCAGAGCGTCATGGCCACCTCGACACAAGGCGAGAAGACCTGCCATTGCGCCGCCAGCACGAGCAAGGCAATCGAAAACGTCGGATAAAAACTGGCCTGAACCGGGTGCTTCAGCGTTTGCAGCGCTGCCGGCCGAAAACGCAGCCAGCGGGTCAACCAGGGTATGGCAAGCAGGACAAAAAGCGCGCTGTTGAACCAGTGGAGCACCTCCGCGAGGACCGCCAGCGCAGGCCAGCGCAAACCAAGGCTGCGCGTCGTGAGCGCCAGCACACCGGTGCCCATGACTGCGGCAAACCAGCCAGGTGCGAAGCTGCGGGAAATGTCGGAGAAACTGGGGTACGTCATCGCATCATTTTCTAAAATCAGGATTTTCTTATTTTACTCGGTTGACCGTAGCATCGCCGGCTGGCGGCGATATACTGGCCGCAAACAACCTATAACGAATCGGAGACCGGGCCACAACAGGGGGCCCTGCGCTTATGGACACCTTGTTCCTGCTCGCCGTCGCCACCGTTGTCATCGTTCTGGTGTTCGACTACACCAACGGCTTTCATGATGCAGCCAACATCGTCGCCACCGTCATCGCCTCGCGCGCCATGACGCCGGCGCAGGCGGTGCTGATCGTCGGCATCTTCGAATTTCTTGGCCCGCTGCTCGGCGGCACGGCCGTTGCCAACACCATCGGCAAATTCGTGACGCTCGATGGCGTTGCACCGGTGCTGTCGCTATCAATCCTGCTCTGCGGGCTCATCGGTGCCATCGTCTGGAACCTTGGCACCTGGTATTTCGGCATACCATCGTCGTCGTCGCACGCGCTGGTCGGCGGGCTCATCGGCGCCGTCGTCGTCGCCGTCGGCCCAGCCCATGTCGCCTGGGGTTTTGGCGAACTAGCCAACGGGCATCTGACCGGCATCGTCAAGGTGCTCGCCGCGCTGGTGCTATCGCCGCTCATCGGCTTCTGGGTCGGCTTCCTGATCCACCGCCTGCTCAGCGCCCTGCTGGTCGCGGCCAACCCCGCTGCCAACGCCCGGCTGCGCGGGATGCAATACGTCACCGCCGCCGGCCTCGCCTTCTCGCACGGCGCCAACGATGCCCAGAAAAGCATGGGCATCCTGACCCTCGTCCTGCTCCTCGGCGGCTTCATCCCGACTTTTGAAGTGCCGTTCTGGGTCATGCTCGCCTGTGCCACAGCGATGACGCTGGGCATCATCTCGGGTGGCTGGCGCATCGTCCGGACGCTCGGTTTCGCCATCTACCGCGTCCGCCCCATCCATGCGCTTGGCTCGCAGCTGACCTCGGCCGGCGTCATCATGGCCGCCTCGATCATCGGCGCCCCGGTGTCCACCACCCACGTCGTCGCCACCTCGATCATGGGCATTGGCGCCTCGGAGCGACCGCGCGCCGTGCGCTGGGCCAAGGCCAAGGACATCGCAATGACCTGGCTGATCACCATACCCGGGGCCGCCCTTATTGCCATCCAGTCCTATGCGCTGGTTCATCTTTTTCTCGGAGTCACGCCATGAGCGAAGACATCAAGCCGACCATCTTTCGCCGCCTGTTCGAGCGCGTTTTCCCCAAAATGCCGGACTTTTTTGCGCTCCTCACCGAGCAGTGTCTGCATGTAGGCATCACCGCCGGGCGACTCGTCGAGTTCATGGAAACCGGTGACCAGAACGTCGGCCAACTCATCCGCCAGGACGAGCACGAAGCCGACCGCGTCAAGATCCACAACCTGCACACGCTGAACGAAGCCTTCTCCACACCCATCGACCGCGAAGACCTCTACCGCGCCATCATCGACCTCGACGAGATCGTCAATTATTGCAAGACCACGGTCAGCGAAATGGAAGTACTGGGCCTGGCGCCCGACAAACATTGCCTCGAAATGGCCATGCACATCAAGCTCGGCTGCGACGCACTGGCCCAGGGCTATTCACGCCTGGCCAAGGAACCTGCTGCCGCTGCCGCCGATGCGGACGCCGCCCGCAAGGCGGAACGCCGGGTCGAAAAAAACTACCGCCGGGCCATCGCCGAACTTTTCGTTGGCGACGACTACATCCACATGTTCAAGCGCCGCGAAATCTACCGCCACCTGTCCAACGCTGCCGACCGCATGGCCAACTGCGCCAACACGCTGCACGACATCATCGTCAAGATGTGCTGAATCCATGCTGAAAGCCCTGGCCCGCGCCCTGCTCGGTCTTTTCGGCTGGAGCGTCATCGAACCGCCCGAGCGCCCGACCCACGCCGTCATCGTCGGCTTCCCGCACACCTCGAACTGGGACGGCGTGGTCGCCCTCCTGACCAAAGTGGCGCTGGCCCTCCCGGCCAACTGGGTCGGCAAGGACACCCTCTTTTGCTGGCCCATCGGCGGCATCATGCGCCGGCTGGGTGGCATCCCCATCGACCGCAGCGCCCCCCAGGGCTTCGTCGCCCAGATGGCCACCGAATTCACCAGTCGCCCCAGCTTCCTGCTGGTCATGGCCCCCGAAGGCACACGCAGCCTGACCAAGGGATGGAAAAGCGGCTTCTACCGCATCGCACGCGAAGCCAACGTGCCCGTCGCGCTAGCCTTCGTCGATTACGCCCGGCGCGAAGCCGGCATCCTCGCCTACCTCTCCATGACCGGCGACCCTGCCGCCGACATTGCAGCCATCGCCGCGCACTATGAGGGCCGAGCCGGCAAACACCCCGAACTCGCCTCGCCGATCCGCTGGCTCGACTAGCTAAGCGCTATTCGGCGACGAGGACAACCTCTTCGCCGGCGAAACTGACCACCTGCCCCGGTTTCATTTTTGCCCGTTTTCTCGTGTCGACCGTGGCATCGACTTTCACGCGCCCTTCGGCGATGGCGGCATGCGCTGCGCCGCCCGATTCACAAAGGCCGGTGGCCTTGAGCAATTGGTCGAGCTGGATGTAGTCGCCGCGTATGGCAAAGGTGATGCTCACAATGTTTCCGATCCGTTCAAGTCTCCCCGCCGCATGTCGGCGAGTGATGAGGTGGGTAGTAAATCTGGCCAAGGGGCCAGGTGACGATGATATCGACAAAGTTTGGCATTGCCCAAGCTGTCCAGCCGGCCGTCGTCGGTCATTTGTAGAACGTGCTGCCCGCCACCTCGTAGCTAAGCACCTCGCCATCGCACAAGCTGGCACTGGCCGGCTTGCCGACGTTTGCTGCGAGCAGCCCTTTTCCCGGATTACTCTCCAGGCAGGCCCGGGCGTTCTTTCCGTCGCACGCCTTGCCGAGGTAATGCAATGAGCGGCCGACCTCCAGATGAAAACCGCCCTGGCGCTCGCGAACCAGGCCGGTGAGCTCGACTTTCACCTTTTCCGGCGCCAGGCAGTCGGCACGCCATGATTTGCGCTTGGCCTCCGCGTCGCTGACCGACTGGTAGATGACGGCCATCGGGATGATCGCAACCGCGAGAAGAAGCAAAACGGTTCGAGCAGAAATGCCGGTAGCACCCTCCGCTTTTTGGTCGGTCATGGAGAAGAGTCGGACCCGATCAAAATCAGATGCACCCGACATGGCCCATGGGCGCCTAGGACGATGGTTTGTTCGATGTCGCCAGTACGTGATGGTCCGGAAATGAAATTGACGGCACGCGGCAGGCTGCCGTGTTCGGCGCGAAGCAGCGCGAAGGCGTCTTCCATGGTCGGCACGATACGCGAGATGTCGACCAGCGCGATGTGCGTTTCGGGCAGCAGGCTGACCGTAGCCGGCGTTTGCGGGCCGGACAGCAGCATGAGCGTGCCGGTTTCGGCAATGGCGCTGAAACAGCCGGAAATCCCTGTTTTGTCGGCGTCGACCGCAGAACGTGCCTCGACTTTCAATCCGCAGCCCACCCAGTCCAGACCACCGACATCGGCGGTGGCCACGGCCTCAGCGGCGAGGTGGTTTGCCGCAAGGTAGGCGGCCACGGCGGCCGGCGCCTCAGCCAGCGAGGCAACGCCGGCGACAGTACTCGACAGGTATTCAGCCTTGGCCCGAAAACGGGCGGCGAGATCGGCGTTCATTGTCGGTTGCGGGCCACGCTCCATTGTTGCCAACGAAGCAACAGCCGCCGCCCGGCGTCCGGCAAAGTCATCCTTGCCGACACCGCGCCGGACGCGCCCGAGGATCTCGTCCTTGGCGCTCATGCCACGCGGTTCTTCGGCGCCCCGGCGACGAAGGCTTCGATGTTGTCGATGAGTTGATCGGCCAGTGTCTGCATGGCCGGCCGGCTGGACCACGCGACATGCGGCGTCAGCAGGAAATTGGGGAGGGCGAGCAGAGCGGGATCGAGCATCGGGTGATCAGCTGGCGGCGGTTCGACGGTGATCGCATCAAAACCAGCGCCGGCAATCCAGCCTTCCTTCAGCGCCCGGATCAGCGCCGCTTCATCGACAATGCCGCCGCGTGCGGTGTTGATGATCAAGGCCGAGCGCTTCATGGCGCGCAGCTCCGGCTCGCCGATCAGGTTGAGGGTTTCCGCTGTCAGCGGGCAATGCAGGCTGATCGCATCGGCCTCGGCCAGCACCGCGGCAAACGCCGTGTAGCCAGGACGAACGACGGCCGCCCCCTTGCGCTCGGCGCGCATGACACGCATGCCGAAGGCCTCGGCCAGCCGGGCCGCACCGTTGCCCAGCGTGCCGCTGCCGATCAGGCCGAGCGTCGCGCCGTGCAGTTCGCGGATCGGATGGTCGAACAGACACCACTGTCCTGAACGCTGCCAGCCACCGGCCAGCAGGGTCTCGCGCCACGCCACGAGGTTGCGCGAGAGGGCGAGCAGCAGGGCCATGACGTGCTCGGGCACGCTGTTGACCGCGTAACCTCGAATGTTGGAAACGACGATGCCGCGCACCCGGCAGGCGTCGAGGTCGACGTTGTTGGTGCCGGTCGCCGTCACGGCAATCATTTTCAGGTCAGGCAGCACGTTGACCGCAGCGGCGTCGATGGCGACCTTGTTGATGATGGCAATCGCCGCCCCGTTTAGGCGCTCGACGACTTGCGCCGGTGCCGTTTTCGCATGCTCGACCCAGTCGTGGGCAAAGGCCGGCCGCCGAACCTCGCCGATCAGCGACTCGCCTTCGAGCTGGACTATGCGCAGCATCAGCCGGCTTTCATCTCGAACGGCACGCCGGCCGCTTCGGCAATGGCGCCGACCTGAACGCCAAGCGAGGCCTGGCCGCTGTACACCAGCCGGTCGATGCCGCCGGCGCAGAGCCCCTCGATGGCCGCCGTATCGCCCTGCATGAGATTGAGCACGCCGGCCGGCCAATCGGCACGCCCGGAGAGTTCGCACAGCGCATAAACTGCCGACGGCGCCTTGAGGCTCGGCTTGACGACGACGGCCGCCCCCGCCATGAGCGCCGGCGCGATGGCTTCGGCCATGCCGGCCAACGGTCGCGTGGCGTCGAGCACCAGCGCGAACACCCCGGTTTCGCCAACGGCAGCGCCGCGCAGGGCGGCAACCGCTTCGCCCACTTCGGCCGTGGCGCGTGCGTCATCGAAACCGCAATCCTGCATGAGCAGTTTGGCGAAGTGGCCGGTGTAGCGATCAAGCGCATCGCCCAGACTGGCCAGGCAAAGACGCCGGGCCGGCATGCCCATCATCGCCCAGGCCGGCTGCGCCACCTGCGCCGCGCCCACGGCCTCGGCCGCCTCGCTGGCGCCGCACAGCGGCACGCGATGGATGGCCTCGCCGGTTGCCGGGTTGGTCACGGTGAAAAAGGCGTCGGTCACCGTCAAAAAGGCATGACCGTTGATCCACATGGGGATGGCCTTGGGGCCGTCGGGAGCGAATTCCATGTTCAGGTTTTCTTTCTTGCTGAGTAAAGTTCGTGAAATGTCCGGCCGGAGGATACCGGCAGATCGCGTCCTGCGGTCCACTCGGGTGCCAGCCCAAAAATGCGGATGCGGCCGCTGCCGTCGGCCAGCCAGTTCAAGTAGCGAGCGGCGCGCCGGGCGAACCAGCGATAGAGCAGCGGTTTGCCGGCCATCCAGGCCCAGGCCTTGAGCGCCAGCCGCTCGGACCACGGGCGCAGGCCGCGCTCGTTCTGCTCCTCGCGCAGGCGATGCATGAGCGTCGGCAGCGGAATCTCGACGGGGCAGACCGCGCCGCACTGGTTGCAGCCGGTGGAGGCATGGGGCAGGTCGAGGGCGTTTTCGATGCCGGTGAACAGCGGCGTCAGCACCGAGCCCATGGGACCGGGATAGACCCAGCCGTAGGCGTGGCCGCCGAGCGAGAAATAGACCGGGCAATGGTTCATGCAGGCGCCACAACGGATGCAGCGCAGCATGTCCTGATAGTCCGAACCGAGCAGATTGGCCCGACCGTTGTCGACGAGAATGAAGATGGTTTTTTCCGGACCGTCGTGGTCGCCGTCGCGCTTGGTGCCGGTGAGCAGCGAGACGTAATTGGAGATCGACTGGCCGGTGGCCGAACGCGGCAGCAGGCGCATGAGGGTCGCAAAATCCTCCAGCGTCGGGACGATTTTCTCGATGCCGGTGATGACAACATGGAGTTTCGGCAGCGTGGTCACCATGCGACCGTTGCCTTCGTTGGTGACGAGCGCCGCGCTGCCGGTTTCGGCGATCAGGAAATTGGCGCCCGAAATACCCATTTCGGCGCTCAGGAAATGCTGGCGCAGAACAGCACGGGCCTCTTGCGCCATGGCCGGAATATCGGCCGACGTGCGCGTCTGGAGCGGCCGGTCATGCTCTTTGGCGAACAGCGCTTCAATTTCGTTGATGGTTTTGTGCACGGCCGGCGCGATGATGTGCGACGGCGCTTCGCCGGCCAGCTGAACGATGTATTCGCCGAGATCAGTCTCGACCGGGCGGACGCCGGCGGCGGCCAGCGCTTCATTGAGTTGCGCCTCCTCGGAGAGCATCGATTTCGACTTGACGGCCTTGCTCACACCATGGCGACGGGCGATGTCGACTACGAGCTTGCTGACCTCGGCACCATCACGCGCCCACAACACTTCGGCGCCGGTGGCCGTGGCCCGTTCCTCGAAAATATCCAGCCAGACATCGAGATCGGCCAAGGTTCGATTTCGGATGTTTTTTGCGGTTGACCGCAGCAACTGGAAATCGAGGCCATCTTCGGCCAGCGAAACCATTCCCTTGGCGCGCTTGCCGACAAATAGCGGCTTTGCTTTCTGCAAAGCGCGCTGCAGCACAGCATTCCGGACCTTTTCCCCGGCTCGCGCATGGAAATGCATGGCTTGCGAATGCTTGACCGCCGACATCAGCAATCACCGCCGGCCAAAATTTCGGCAATGTGCAGAACACGCGTCGTCTCGTCGCCGCGCCGGCGCAAACGACCTTCAATGTTCATCAGGCAACCGAGGTCGCCGCCAACCACCGCATCAGCCCCGGCGAGGGCGATCGAGTCGCATTTTCGATCAACGATCTGCGTCGACACCTCACCGAATTTCACCGAAAACGCACCACCAAAGCCGCAGCATTCCTCGCAATCCGGCATTTCCTTGAGGCTCAGGCCGCGCACCTTGAGGAGCAACTCTCGCGGCTGGCGTTTGATCCCCAAGCCGCGCAGGCCCTTGCAGGAATCGTGGTAGGTGACGCTGCCGGCGAACTCTGGCGCGACGAAATCACTTTTCGCCACATCGGCCAGAAAGCTGGTCAGCTCAAAAGTCCGTTCCGCCAATCGACGTGCTCTGTCCCCCCACACGGGATCATCACCGAGCAACTGCGGATAAGCATTGCGGATATGGTCGGTGCAGGAGCCGGATGGAATGATCACGTAATCGAAGCCCTCCAACTCGGCAATCGCCTTCCTGGCAAGGTCGATGGCGAGCGGCCGATTTCCCGCACTCCAGGCCGGTTGACCGCAGCAGGTCTGGCCTTCCGGCACGACAACCTCGGCGCCCGTCGCTTCAAGCAGACGCAAGGCCGCAAAGCCGACCGAAGGGCGCATCAGGTCGACCAGACAGGTAACGTAGAAGGCTAAGCGCATGCTAATATTGCGGCGCACAAGAAAATGAAGTGGCTAATGCTACTCAAACCGCACCAATAAAGGAATCCAGTTGTCCGAAGCTGCCAGCGGGCCGGCCAAAGCGCCAGGCACCATCCAGGTCATCGAGCGCATGATGTCGCTGCTTGATGCCCTTGCCGCGTCCCCGGAATCCGCAAGCCTGAAGCAGCTGGCCCAGGCCACCGATCTCCATCCATCGACAGCGCACCGCATTCTGGCCGCCATGAGCGCCGCCCGCTTTGTCGAACGTCAGGATGCCGGCACCTATCGCCTTGGCATCCGCCTGCTGGAACTTGGCGGCATCGTCAAATCGCGCATCAACATGCGCGAAGTCGCCCTGCCCTTCATGCAGGAACTGCACGAAAAAATTGGTGAGGCAATCAATCTCGGCGCCCGCCACGAAGATGAAATCGTCTACCTTGAGCGTACCTCGTCTGGTCGCGCGCTGGTTCGCGTCGTCTATCTGGTCGGTGGCCGTGCACCGCTGCACCTGACCTCGCTGGGCAAGCTCTTCCTTGCAGCCGAAAGCGCGCCAAAAGTTCGCGACTACGCCAAACGTACCGGGCTGCCCGGCAAGACACCGCATTCGTTGACCAACCTCGTCGCTCTTGAAAAGGAACTCGACAAGGTTCGTCGTCATGGCATCGCCTACGACGACGAAGAAGCGGAACTTGGCCTCAAGTGCGTCGCCGCGCCCATCCACGACGATGAAGGCAACATCGTTGCGGCCTTGTCAGTCTCCGCCCCCGCAGACCGCCACGATCCCGACTGGGCCCGCCAGGTCAAGCAAACTGCCGACGCCGTCTCGAAAACCCTCGGTTACACCGGCGCAAAAAAATAAAGGCCGCACTCGGCGGCCTTTGGCAGATACGTCAGGCCATCAAACCCGACGACGCTCCACCGCCAGACCGGCACTTTCCATCCAGCGCTTGATCCGGTTTGCATCGCCGACCCGCGTCATCTTGCCTTGCGAATCGAGCAGCACAATGACCACCGGCTTGTCGGCAACCCGCGCCTGCATGACCAGGCAGCGACCCGCTTCCGAAATATAGCCGGTCTTCGAAACACCGATTTCCCAAGTGTCGCTGCGCACCAGCGCATTGGTATTGTGGAAGTCGCGGATACGCCCGTTAAGCTCAACCTTGGCTTCAGCTGTCGTCGAGTAGCTGCGGATTTCCGGATAGCGCGCCGCAGCAGCGACCATACGGGCCAGATCATGCGCGGTCGACACGTTATTGCTGGAAAGTCCGGTCGGCTCATCAAATCGGCTGTGATACATGCCCAGCGCGTGAGCCTTCTTGTTCATGGCCTGGACAAAGGCGTGCATGCCGCCCGGATAGTGCCGCCCCAAGGCATGCGCTGCGCGATTTTCCGAGGACATCAAGGCAAGCAGCATCGCCGCTTCACGCGTCATGGTCGTACCCACAGGCAAGCGGGAACGCGTACCTTTCAGGCCGTCCACATCTTCGTCGCCAATGGCGATGAGTTCCTGCAAATCGAGCTTGGCATCAAGCACCACCATGGCCGTCATCAGTTTGGAGATCGACGCAATCGGCACGACCATGTCCGGATGTTTCTCGAGCATCACCTGACCGTTGCTTTGATCAATGACCAATGCCGATGCGGAGTAGAGCGCCAAACGGCCCGGATCGATATCAGTCAGCACAGCATGGCGCACCAGCTTTCTGGACGACTCATGGGCGATGGACGTTTTTTTGACTGCACCGGCTGATGCCGACTTGCCTAAAGGCGCCTTGGCTGCCACATTCCGTGAAGGTTGTTTTGTCGCAGCATATCGCGAAGTCGATTTGCTCGTGGCTGATTTAGCAGACAAGGGGGCCTTGGCTGCTGCCTTGACTGGCCCTTTTTTGACCGTCTGTTGCTCTGCCTTCTTGATCGGAGCCGCAGACAGCGGGGTTTGGGCCGCAACGCCCAGCAAGGCTACGACCAATAAGGCCGTCTTCAATCTATGCTTCATTCACAATCTCCTGCCAACATCAGGTGAATTTTACCTTAGTTTAGCAGGAGGCCGCGAAATTTCAATAAAAATAGATAGATACAACAACAACTTAAAGAGGAGAGTTATACCGCATCAACAACTGTCAGCGCGGTCATATTGACAATCCGCCGCACGGTCGCGGTGGGGGTCAGGATATTGACCGGCTTGGCCGCGCCGAGAAGGATAGGACCGATGGTCAGGTTGTCGCCAGCGGCCACTTTCAGCAGATTGAACGATATGTTGGCTGCGTCCAGCGTTGGCATGATCAGCAGATTGGCCTGGCCCTTGAGACGGGAGTTCGGGAAGGTGCTCTGCCGGATGCGTTCATCAAGCGCCGCATCGCCGTGCATTTCACCCTCGACCTCGAGATCAGGCGCACGCTGATTGAGAATGGCCAGCACTTCACGCATTTTCAGCGAGGTCGGCGTGTTCTCGGTGCCAAACGTCGAGTGCGAGAGCAAGGCCACCTTGGGCTGAATACCGAAATTGCGAATTTCCTGAGCGGCCAAAAGGGTCATGTCAGCCAGTTGCTCAGCCGTCGGATCGTAATTGACATAGGTGTCGCCAATAAACACCGTGCGTCCGGGCAGCATCAAAAGGTTCATGGCATAGCAGCGATCGACACCCTCCTGGTTGCCGATGACACTCTCGACATAGTGGCGATGCGTTTCGTGCCGCCCGAAGGTGCCGCAGATCAGGCCATCGGCGTAGCCAAGGCGAACCATCAGCGCACCGTACAGCGTGGCACGACGACGTACCTCACGACGTGCGTAGTCAGGCGAGACACCCTTGCGCTCCATCAGGCTGTGATACGTGGTCGAGAACTCATCGAAATGCTTCTCGAAGAACTCGCAGTTGTCGGCGTGAATCACCTCGAAATCATCACCTTCACGGATGCGCAGGCCGGCCGCCTCGATGCGGCGATTGATCTCGCTGGTCCGGCCAATCAGCACCGGCATGGCGATGCCTTCGTCGCGGATGACCTGAACGGCGCGCAGCACACGCTCATCCTCACCCTCGGCAAAGACGATGCGCTTCGGTGCCATCTTGGCCTGCGAGAAGACCGGCTTCATGATCATGCCGGAGTGATAGACGAATTCGTTCAGGCTTTGAATGTAGGCATCCCAGTCCTTGATCGGGCGGGTTGCCACACCGGACTCCATGCCAGCCAGAGCAACCGCCGGCGCAATCTTGACGATCAGGCGGGGGTCGAACGGGTTCGGGATGAGGTACTCAGGACCAAAACTGGCGACTTTTTCACCGTAGGCGCGGGCTGCGACTTCGGATTGCTCGGCGCGCGCCAGTTCGGCGATGGCCTTGACGGCGGCCATCTTCATCTCTTCAGTAATGGTGGTCGCACCGACATCAAGCGCCCCCCGGAAAATAAAGGGGAAGCAAAGCACGTTGTTGACCTGATTCGGGTAATCCGAACGACCGGTACAAATAATGGCGTCGCTGCGAACGCTCTTGACCAGTTCCGGCGTAATTTCCGGGGTCGGATTGGCCAAGGCCATGATCAGCGGATTCGGCGCCATTTTGGCGACCATTTCCGGCTTTAGCACGCCGCCAGCCGACAGGCCAAGGAACACATCGGCATCAGCGATTACTTCACCGAGCGTCCGGGCATCCGTCACCTTGGCATAGCGCGCCTTGATTTCGTCCATCTCTTCGATGCGGCCTTCATAGACCAAACCTTTGATGTCGGTCACCCAGATATTGCTCGGTGGCGCACCAAGCATGACCAGCAGGTCGAGGCAGGCAAGCGCTGCCGCTCCGGCCCCCGAGGTGACGATCTTGACCTTGGAGAGATCCTTGCCGATCAGATGCAAACCATTGAGAACCGCGGCACCGACGACAATCGCCGTACCATGCTGGTCATCGTGGAAAACTGGAATTTTCATCCGCTCACGCAGCTTCTTCTCGATGTAGAAGCATTCCGGCGCCTTGATGTCTTCCAGGTTGATGCCACCAAAGGTCGGTTCGAGCGATGCAATGGTATCGATCAACTTGTCCGGATCGCGCTCTTCGATTTCGATATCGAAGACGTCAATGTTGGCGAATTTCTTGAACAGGACGCCCTTGCCTTCCATGACTGGCTTGGCGGCAAGCGGGCCGATGGCGCCGAGGCCGAGTACGGCGGTGCCATTGGTGATGACACCGACCAGATTGGCACGCGACGTCAGTGTGCTGGCCTCGCGCGGATCGGCAACGATTTCCTCGCAGGCGAACGCCACGCCAGGCGAGTAGGCCAGCGCCAGATCGTACTGATTGGTCAGCTGTTTGATTGGGGTGACCGCGATCTTGCCCGGCTTGGGCTCACGGTGATAGTAGAGCGCTGCTTCACGTAGTTGCCGAGAATCCATGTTTGTCTCCATTTTGTATCGTGAAATGCAATTTCGAATCGCGGAACATAATACCATGCAGCAAGCGCACATTCACCCGTGGAAATCACGTAGTCCAATTAAGTCAAGTGGATGTTTACCCTAGATTGATGCATAATTGCGGGCTTCCCAGCCGACGGCTTCAGCGCCGCTCGAAGTCTTGGCAGCAGCTCCCGGCGACTGGCGTGAAAACTAGCTATTTCAGTAATTTAGAGAGAGACATCGCCATGACCGCACCGCTGAATGCACCTGACTACGTTAAACACGAAGGCCTCAAGAAATGGGTCGCCGACATCGCCGAACTGACCCAGGCAGCAAGAATTCACTGGGCTGACGGGTCGCAGGAGGAGTATGACCGCCTGTGCGCTGAAATGGTAGAGGCTGGCACCTTCATCAAGCTCAACGAAGCCAAGCGGCCTAATTCTTTCCTGGCTTTCTCCGATCCTTCCGACGTGGCACGCGTCGAAGACCGCACCTACATCTGCTCGCAGAACAAGGAAGACGCCGGTCCGACCAATAACTGGGAAGAGCCTGCCGTCATGCGCGAAAAGCTGAACGGCCTGTTCAAGGGTTGCATGAAGGGTCGCACGATGTACGTGATTCCTTTCTCCATGGGCCCGCTCGGCTCACCGATCGCGCACATCGGCATTGAAATTTCCGACTCCGCCTACGTCGTCGTTAACATGCGCACGATGACCCGCATGGGCAAGAAGGTTTTTGACGTTCTCGGCACCGATGGCGAGTTCGTGCCCTGCATTCACACCGTTGGCGCACCGCTCGAGCCGGGCCAGCAGGACAGCAAGTGGCCATGCAACCCGACCGTCAAGTACATTGTGCATTACCCGGAAACCCGCGAAATCTGGTCCTACGGTTCCGGCTACGGCGGCAACGCCCTGCTCGGCAAGAAGTGCTTCGCCCTGCGCATCGCCTCCAACATGGCGCGTGATCAAGGTTGGCTGGCCGAACACATGCTCATCCTCGGCGTCGAATCGCCGGAAGGTGAAAAGTCCTACGTTGCTGCCGCCTTCCCGTCGGCCTGCGGCAAGACCAACTTCGCCATGCTGATTCCGCCGAAGACCCTCGATGGCTGGAAGATCACCACCATCGGCGACGACATCGCCTGGATCAAGCCGCGTGTCGACAAGGATGGCGTCACCCGCTTTTACGCCATCAACCCGGAAGCCGGCTTCTTCGGCGTCGCGCCGGGCACCTCGGAAAAAACCAACTTCAACGCGCTGGCCACGTTGAAGGAAAACATCATCTTCACCAACGTCGCGCTGACCGACGATGGCGACGTGTGGTGGGAAGGCCTGACCAAGCAGGCGCCGGATCATTTGATCGACTGGCAGGGCAATGACTGGACGCCGGAAGACGGCAAGGCCGGCAAGAAGGCCGCCCACGCCAACTCCCGCTTCACCGCTCCGGCCAACCAGTGCCCGTCGGTTGACGAAGCCTGGGAAGACCCGGCTGGCGTACCGATTTCCGCCTTCATCTTCGGCGGCCGTCGCGCCACCACCGTGCCTTTGGTTTATCAGGCTTTCAACTGGAACTACGGCGTCTACATGGCTGCCACCCTCGGTTCCGAAACCACCGCTGCCGCTTTCGGTCAGCAGGGCGTTGTCCGCCGCGACCCGTTCGCCATGCTGCCGTTCTGTGGCTACCACATGGGCGACTACTTCAACCATTGGTTGAAGATGGGCAAGACCGTCGATGCCACGCCAAAGATCTTCTGCGTGAACTGGTTCCGCATGGATGCCGATGGCAACTTCATGTGGCCGGGCTTTGGCGACAACATGCGCGTTCTGAAGTGGATTGTTCAGCGTTGCAAGGGCACCGTGGCGGCCAAGGAAACCGTGCTGGGCTGGATGCCGAAGTTCGAGGACATCGACTGGACCGGCCTGGACATCAACAAGGCTGACTTCGAAGCCCTCAGCACCATTGATCCGGAAGCCTGGAAGTCCGAACTGGCTGGCCACAAGGAGTGGTTCGACAAGATGGGCGAAAAGATGCCGCGCGAACTCGTGCTCAAGCGCGAGCTGTTCGAGATGGGCATCTTCAAGGATGCTGCCTGATCTTCGTCAGTCAGCGATAATCAAACGGCCGCCTCCGGGTGGCCGTTTTGTTTTGGAGAACCGCATGTATCGCCCAGCTGCACGCCTTGCCGACATCGAGCCGTTTCACGTCGTTGAACTGCTGACCCGCGCCCGCCAACTTGAGTCGGAAG
Organism: Betaproteobacteria bacterium; assembly: GCA_016705475.1. Taxonomy (GTDB): domain Bacteria; phylum Pseudomonadota; class Gammaproteobacteria; order Burkholderiales; family Rhodocyclaceae; genus Azonexus. The sequence goes on from JADIYD010000013.1 coordinate 37,740, forward strand.
GCCGCGACATCATTCACATGGAAGTCGGCGAACCGGATTTCCCGACGCCGGAGCTGATCACCAATGCTGCGGTCAACGCGATAAACAGCGGAAAAACGAAATACACGCAGGCGCTCGGTTTGCCGGAATTACGCGAAGCAATCAGCGCCTTCTACCGCGAGCGCTATGGCGTCAGCGTACCGGCAAGCCGCATTGCGGTAACCAATGGCGCCTCCGGCGCGCTTAACCTGGCGTTCGCCTGCCTGGCCGACCCCGGCAGCGAGTGGCTGCTGACCGATCCCGGCTACCCGTGTAACCGTCACATTTTGCGTGCTTTTGACGGTCGACCGCAGAACATCCCGGTCGGTCCCGAAACCAATTTCCAGCCAACGCCAGAGCTTCTTCGTCAGCACTGGAAAGCGACCACCTCGGGTTTGCTTGTCGCCTCCCCGGCCAATCCGACCGGCACGCTGCTGACACTGGCCGAGATCGAAGCGCTGGCTGACGTTTGCCGCGAAAAAAACGGCCATTATCCTGGTCGACGAGATCTATCACGGGCTGACCTACGAAATCGATGCACCGACCGCCTGCGCCGCCGGCGACGATATCTGGGTCATCAACAGCTTTTCGAAGTACTTTCAGATGACCGGCTGGCGACTTGGCTGGATGGTCATTCCGGAGGCCTACGTACGCGACGTTGAGAAGCTGGCGCAGAACCTGACACTATGCCCATCCACGCCGGCCCAGTACGGAGCTCTGGCCGCTTTCGAGCCGGAAACCATCGCCCTCCTCGAATCCAGACGCGCCGAGTTTCGTCGCCGCCGTGACTTCCTTGCCCCGGCGCTGGAAGGCATCGGTTTCCGCATCACCGCCCGCCCCGAAGGGGCCTTCTATTTGTATTGCGATTCTTCCGCACTGGCGGAGGACAGCTTCACGCTGGCCAAGGACTTGCTGGAGAAAACAGGCGTGGCCGCCACACCAGGCCTTGATTTCGGCAGCAATGAACCCGAAAAACACATCCGCTTCGCCTACACGACAGGCGTCGACCGGCTGGCCGAAGCAGTGGAACGGCTAAGCCGATATTTCGGGCGGTAAGCGCAGTTCTGGATAGCGCAGTTGCAGCGCTGGCCAATCGAAAAACGGCCCTGGATCGGTCTTGCGTCCCGGCGCGATATGGCAGTGGCCGGCGATGGCGGCAATCGGGTAGCGCGCACGCAAGGCATCGAGCACGCCCCACAGGGCTGCGTACTGCTCGGCTGTAAACGGCTGCGTATCCGAGCCCTCCAGTTCGATCCCGACCGAGTAGTCATTGCAGTTCTCGCGCGCGCACCAGCAAGACTGGCCAGCATGCCACGCCCGTTGGTCGCAACCGACGAACTGGACGACACGGCCATCGCGCCGAATGTAAAAATGGGCCGAGACCTGCACTCCGGAAATCGTCGAAAAATAGGGGTGGACCGCAGCATCCAGCCGATTGAGGAAAAAATCCTCGACCCAGTCGGCTCCAAACTCGTCGGGTGGCAGGCTGATGTTGTGGATGACGACCAGCGACACCGGTTCGCCCGCCGGTCGCTCGCCAAAGTTGGGCGAAGGCAGCCAGCGCGCACCCTCCAGCCAACCATCGGGCTGCCAGGACATCACTCGATGCCCAGGCGCTCGAGACGATAGCGCATGGAGCGGAAGGTAACGCCCAGCAAGCGGGCTGCCGCCGTCCGGTTACCTTCGGCCTTCTGCAGCGCTTCGAGAATGGCTTGCCGCTCGAGGCGATTGAGGTACTCATCCAGCGTTTCGCTGCCCCGTCCCTGCTCCTCGCTACCGGCCATTTCCTCCGGGCCGATGTGCAGATCCTCGACTTCGATCACGTCCCCGGAGCAAAGCGCCGTTGCCCGCTCAAGAATGTTCTCCAATTCGCGGACATTGCCGGGAAACGAATAAAAGGAGAGGGCCTTGACCGCCCCACTCGACAGTTTTGGCGGCGAGTCGCCAAAAACCCGGCGCAGGATGGCCTCGACCAGCGGCACAATATCTTCCATCCGCTCGCGCAGCGGTGGCATGCGCAGTTCGATCACGTTCAGGCGGTAATACAAGTCCTGACGAAAAGTGCCTCGGTCGACCAGCTCGCGCAGATTCTTGTGCGTGGCGCAGAGTATCCGAACATCGACCTGCTCCTCTGCAACGCTCCCCACCTTGCGCACGCGCTTTTCCTGAATGGCACGCAACAGCTTGACCTGCATTGCCAGCGGCAGATCAGCGACTTCATCAAGGAACAGCGTGCCCCCATGGGCCGCTTGGAAAAAGCCTTCGCGCTCGCTATCGGCACCGGTAAATGCGCCTTTGCGATAACCGAAGAACTCGCTTTCCATGAGATTTTCCGGAATCGCCCCGCAGTTCACCGGGACGAAGTTGCCGGCAGCCCGCGCGCTTCGGCCATGGATCAGTCGTGCCGCCAGCTCCTTGCCGCTACCCGACTCGCCGGAGATGTAAATCGGCGCCTGGCTGCGCGCCAGCTTCTCGATCATCGCCCGCACCTGCTGCATGCTCGGCGAATCGCCGAGCAGGGATTGCAGCGGATTCTCGCTATCCTGGCCGCCACCCGGCAGGCGCAAGGCCGACTTGACAAGGGTACGCAACTGCTCGAGGCCAACTGGTTTGGACAGGTAATCGAAGGCGCCGGCTTTCAGTGCAGCAACCGCATTCTCGGCACTGCCGTAAGCGGTGATCACGGCCACCGGCGTTTTTGGGTGGTGTTCGGTAATGTGGCGGACGATCTCCAGGCCTTCGCCGTCCGGCAGGCGCATGTCGGTCAGGCAAAGCTGAAACGCCTCGCCATCAAGCGCTGCGCGTGCTTCTGCAACCGAACCAACGCACTCAGTCGCCAGCCCCATCCGGACCAGCGTCAGATCGATCAGTTCGCGAATATCAGCCTCGTCGTCAATGACGAGGACCCGGCTCATTTCGCCGCGCGGGCGCCGTTCGATTCTGGCAACAGACACGTGTCGTTTCTCCCTGAAACTATAAAATGTGCCCCACCCTCTGAGGCAGCCAGCTCCAGGCTCGCCCCGTTGGTGGCGCACAACTCGCGCGCGATAAACAGGCCCAGACCGGTTCCCTGTGTGTGCGTCGTAAAAAATGGCTCAAAAATCTGCTCACGCACATTTTCAGGAACACCCTGTCCGTCATCAATCACGTGCAATTCTACCCGGCCGTCGCCATGCGGGCTGCTCAGTTCCACGCGCACCGCACCGGCGCTGCGACTTGAATGGCGCAGCGCATTGCTGACCAGGTTCCATAACACCCGATGCAAATGGGAGCGGTCGAAGCAAAGCGTGAGGGGCGACGCCGCATCAAGAACGACCATGCCAGCAGAAAGATTTTCTGTCGCGTTGAAATGCTCGACAAACTCGACGCAAAATTCGTCAGCACGGAGTAACTCCGGCTCGGCCCTGCTCTGCCGGCCCAAATCGAGAATATCGCTGACAATCCGGTCGAGCCGAATCACGTTGTCGTTAAGAATACGCAGAAGGCGCTCCTGCATCTCCCCACGACGCTCCTCCCGGAGCAACTCGCCGGCATGGCCAATTGCGGACAAGGGATTTCTGATTTCGTGAGCAATGCTTGCGGTCAACCGGCCCAAAGAGGCCAATTTCAATTGCTGGGCGCGCTCCTTGATACGCCCCAGGTCGTCCAGAAAAACCAGCACCTCGCCATCGGAGCTCGCTGTCCGCTCGAAGCGCGCCCTTAATTCACGTCCGTCCGCACCAGAAAAAAGCAAACCGCCCTCACCGCCATCCTTATCCCATGCCTGCAGCGCTCTTGCCAAAATCGGCGACTGAGTTACCAACTCACCCTGCCCGTCCTCTCGGGGCAGGCCAAGCATGTTCCGGGCAACCGGATTGCAGTGACTCACCACGCCGCCCTTGCTAACGATAAGAACGCCATCCTGCATGCGCTCCACGACGCGCTGACTAATCAACATCTGGTTATCGAGAGCCTCGCCCCGCCGGCGCGCCAGATCCTCGTTGACCATCGCACGCTGCCCAAGCAGTCGCGCCAGAATCGCCGTTGCAAAAAACCCGGCAGAGATAAATCCGGCCTGGACGATCGACGACTCTTCAAAATCCTTGGTGACTATCCCGAAAGTCTGGGTCAACAAAATCGCCAGCGTGGCCAGCGCCGCATATAACAACACTAGGCGCCCACGTCCGACCAGACTGGCCGCAGCCAGCGACACCAGCAAAAAAACGCTCAACCCGCTAGCTACACCACCCGCCAGGTACATGAGCGAACTGACCACCACCACGTCGACCAGCATCTGGGCAGACAATTGGCGATTGAATCGACGTTGCCAATGCGTAGCCAGGAGCAAGCCAGCCACCGTGGCTGCCATGTAGCTCCCCGTTAACCAGAACATCAGTGGCGATGGCAGCAGATTCAAGCGCGCCGTCCATTCATGGGGGAAGACGATGGCCAGAAAAAACAGCGCCGCCAATACCAACCGATAGAGGTTGAAATACTGGAACGAGCGCCAGTTGGCCTCCCATGTCGACGAAAGCCAATGCTGCATCAGAGCCCTGTGTCCTTGGCCGCCAAGCGATGGGCCTCACAGCAATAGACCCGGTCCCCGGCAACAACACCCTCGCTCTCCGGCATATGCACACCACAGTGCACACAAGCGACCATTTTCTCTGGCGCAGGCTGATGAGAAGCAATGTCAGCCCCCGTGTTCTGCCGTTTGGACCACAACCACCAGACTACCGCCAGGAGCGCAAACAAAAGCAGGTATTTCATCGATTTTCCCGGATACAAAAAGGCTTCGAAAACCCCTAAGGTCGTATTTTTACCACAGTTCAGAAGCGTGCTCGCTGAACCATAGTCGGGTACATTTACTCGATAGGCTCGCTAAGCTTTTCCTTGAGAAATGGAATGCCATGCTTTGGCAGTCGATTGGCCAGATATCCAATCAAAAAGTGTGGGTGTTTCCCGAAAGAGAATAATCATGCCACAAAGCAAAAGCCACCCCGAAGGATGGCTAGGTGCTTTTTCTTTGCATTTTTGGTCGGAGTGACAGGATTCGAACTTGCGACCCCTGCGTCCCGAACGCAGTGCTCTACCAGGCTGAGCTACACTCCGACATACGAGAGAAAACCTAGTGATTTCGCTCAACTGCAAAGAGGGTCAATTGTAGCAGAGCTTTTTTATAATTTGAATCCCCCAGACACTGAATTGATGCTCTTGCGAGCTCAGCCTCTTGAGTAGCGCGCTCCCGCGCATAATCCAGAGCACCACTGTTTCTAATGGCATCAAGTACTGCCGGGAAATCATCCCTTCCACCTTCCTCGATCGCCTTTCGCACACATGCGGCTTGCTCTGCGGACCCATGCTGCATAACGTAAATTAGCGGCAGGGTCGGCTTCCCTTCTGCGAGGTCATCGCCGATATGTTTGCCAGTATCCGCCTCTTGGCCCGAATAATCGAGAACATCGTCAATCAGCTGGAATGCTGTACCAAGATGCATCCCATATGAAGCCAAGGCAATCTCAATTTCTGCCGTTGCCTGGCCGAGAATCCCGCCAAGTTGGGTCGCAGCCTCAAATAACTTGGCGGTTTTATAGTGGATAACCTGCATGTAACGCGCCTCATCAACATCAGCGTCATGGCAGTTCATCAGTTGCAGAACCTCACCTTCAGCGATGATATTCGTTGCGTTGGACAGAACCTGCATCACACGCATGTCGTTGACCATAACCATCATCTGGAATGCGCGCGAATAGAGAAAGTCGCCCACCAGAACACTGGCCGCGTTTCCAAACATGGCATTCGCTGTGTCATGCCCGCGCCTTAACGCCGATTCATCAACCACATCATCGTGCAGCAAGGTGGCTGTATGAATAAACTCTACGACTGCAGCCATCTCCTGATGGCGAACACCTTGATATCCAAGCGCCCCGGCTGCTAGCAAAACCAAGGCAGGACGCATGCGCTTACCGCCGCTACCAATAATGTATTCGGCTACCTGCCTGACGAGAACTACGTCGGAATGCAGTCGGTCGCGGATGACCGCATCAACGGCCTTCATATCGGGCCCAATAAGGGCGTAGAGGTGTTCCAGAGTCACGTCAGGAAATTCCTTGAATAAGCGCGGAATCTTAGGTGGCGAAAGTTGGACAGTCAAGGCCGAGCGCTGTTTTGCGCGACACTTTGTTAAACTCGCAAGATTAATTTCGTTTATAGAGGATGGTATGGACCTTCGTTCGATCATCGCGCCAGTGATCCAAGATCGCGAAGCGCTGGAAGAGTTCGCAGACGTTCTGTCCGAACGGGCGCCAGAGATTGAACATGAGATTTCCCTCCTCAGGAAAAGTCCTCTCAACCGGGATACCATTTCCAGCCTGTTTCGAGCAGTTCACAACATCAAGGGCGACGCATCATTATGCAAATTTGACCTTGGCGTAGCCATTGCACACCCAATTGAGACCATGATGGCTCGCTTTCGTGAAGGGGAGATCCCGTTCTCGGATTTGCTGGCAGAAATGATTTTGCTGGCCATCGACCGTCTCGAGCTAGCGACCGAAGCCTTGCTGGCAAAAAAGTCAGTAGATAATCTGCAACTCGCCATTCTCGTCCAGGGCCTTGACGCCCTCGCCCAGGAGTCAACTGAGCAAATTGACGCTGCATGTGCTGATCTGATTGAGGCTGTAAGTGGATTTCCGCCAGTCCTTCCAAATATTTCCAGTCGCACCCCACGCTCGTCTATCCCGAGTCCTGAGCAAAAAAATACCACTATAGATCTGCAGTTTTTTCGCTCCCTCGCACTCCAATTCGAGAGTCGATCCCCGTTGTTCAAAGGACGAACCATGCGGATTCTTCGATTGGCACAGGAAACAAATAAGGCCGGAAAAAGCCCGGTCGATCCCGTTCAACTGGAGGCTGCAATCTATCTGCACGATATAGGGATGATGTTTATGCCAGAGTCCATCTGGCTCAAAGTCGGCAAGATGAGCAGCGAAGACAAGGTTACGCTTAAAAATCACCCAACCTTTGCTGCAGGACTTTTACAACGAGTGCCAGGCTGGGAAGCTGCTGCAGAAATGGTGGCCCAACACCACGAAATGCCCGATGGCGGAGGATATCCAGCCGGATTGCGTCATGGTGATATTTGCACTGGCGCTAAAATATTGTCCATTGTCGACGCTTTCGAAGCCGTTATGCTCAAGCACATTCATCGCGGAAAAAATCGTTCCGTGTTGCGTGCAATTGCCGAAATAAATGCCTGCGACAACCA
>JADIYD010000013.1:50000-203709 GCA_016705475.1 Betaproteobacteria bacterium
AGACAAGGTTTCACGTGCCCCGCCCTACTTTTCGCTAACTTAGTACCACGGATTCGTTTTCATGTACGGGGCTATCACCCACTACGGCCGGACTTTCCATTCCGTTCCATTAACGATTCCGCTATCACTAGCAGGCTGCTCCCCGTTCGCTCGCCACTACTTGGGGAATCTCGGTTGATTTATTTTCCTCCGGCTACTTAGATGTTTCAGTTCTCGGGTTCGCCTCCCTTACCTATGTATTCAGTAAGGGATACTCATTGCTGAGTGGGTTTCCCCATTCGGATATCGGGGATCAAAGCTTCATTGCCAGCTCCCCCCGCTTTTCGCAGGCTTGCACGTCCTTCATCGCCTGTGATCGCCAAGGCATCCACCACATGCACTTATTCGCTTGATCCTATAACCTTGTACTCTCTTGCGAGAGCGGCTACAGGCAACTCATATTTGTGCTGTCTCATTCCGGCTAAGAAATGAGAACAGATGCAATCACAACGTGTTGCCAACGCCTCATCAGCGCTGCAACACAACCTTCTTCCATTTTGTTAAAGAGCGTAGCAATTGGTGTTCACCAAACGCTAAAGATAAGCAACGCTGCTTATCTTTAGGTTCTGGTGGAGGATAACGGGATCGAACCGTTGACCCCCTGCTTGCAAAGCAGGTGCTCTCCCAGCTGAGCTAATCCCCCTTGATTTTGACGTTGGTGGGTCTGGTTGGAATCGAACCAACGACCCCCGCCTTATCAAGACGGTGCTCTAACCGACTGAGCTACAGACCCTCGTCTGTTTGCTACTCATGAACAACCGATAGGTTGTGGGTGCCAGAGATGCTTCTCTAGAAAGGAGGTGATCCAGCCGCAGGTTCCCCTACGGCTACCTTGTTACGACTTCACCCCAGTCACGAACCCCGCCGTGGTAAGCGCCCTCCTTGCGGTTAGGCTACCTACTTCTGGCGGAACCCGCTCCCATGGTGTGACGGGCGGTGTGTACAAGACCCGGGAACGTATTCACCGTGACATGCTGATCCACGATTACTAGCGATTCCGACTTCACGCAGGCGAGTTGCAGCCTACGATCCGGACTACGATCGGCTTTCTGGGATTAGCTCCCCCTCGCGGGTTGGCAACCCTTTGTACCGACCATTGTATGACGTGTGAAGCCCTACCCATAAGGGCCATGAGGACTTGACGTCATCCCCACCTTCCTCCGGTTTGTCACCGGCAGTCTCGTTAAAGTGCCCAACTAAATGATGGCAATTAACGACAAGGGTTGCGCTCGTTGCGGGACTTAACCCAACATCTCACGACACGAGCTGACGACAGCCATGCAGCACCTGTGTTCCAGTTCCCTTTCGGGCACACTCAAATCTCTAAGAGCTCCTGGACATGTCAAGGGTAGGTAAGGTTTTTCGCGTTGCATCGAATTAATCCACATCATCCACCGCTTGTGCGGGTCCCCGTCAATTCCTTTGAGTTTTAACCTTGCGGCCGTACTCCCCAGGCGGTCAACTTCACGCGTTAGCTCCGGTACTAAATGGTTTTACCCACCCAACACCTAGTTGACATCGTTTAGGGCGTGGACTACCAGGGTATCTAATCCTGTTTGCTACCCACGCTTTCGTGCATGAGCGTCAGTATTGGCCCAGGGGCTGCCTTCGCCATCGGTGTTCCTCCACATCTCTACGCATTTCACTGCTACACGTGGAATTCCACCCCCTCTGCCATACTCTAGCCTGCCAGTCATAAACGCAGTTCCCAGGTTGAGCCCGGGGATTTCACGCCTATCTTAACAAACCGCCTGCGCACGCTTTACGCCCAGTAATTCCGATTAACGCTCGCACCCTACGTATTACCGCGGCTGCTGGCACGTAGTTAGCCGGTGCTTCTTATTCCGGTACCGTCATCCACACAGGGTATTAACCCATGCGTTTTCTTCCCGGCTGAAAGAGCTTTACAACCCGAAGGCCTTCTTCACTCACGCGGCATGGCTGGATCAGGGTTGCCCCCATTGTCCAAAATTCCCCACTGCTGCCTCCCGTAGGAGTCTGGACCGTGTCTCAGTTCCAGTGTGGCGGATCATCCTCTCAGACCCGCTACAGATCGTCGCCTTGGTGAGCCTTTACCTCACCAACTAGCTAATCTGATATCGGCCGCTCAATCAGCGCAAGGTCTTGCGATCCCCTGCTTTCCTGCTCACAGAATATGCGGTATTAGCGTAACTTTCGCTACGTTATCCCCCACTGAAAGGTACGTTCCGATACATTACTCACCCGTTCGCCACTCGCCACCAGGATTGCTCCCGTGCTGCCGTTCGACTTGCATGTGTAAGGCATGCCGCCAGCGTTCAATCTGAGCCAGGATCAAACTCTTCAGTTCAATCCAACAAAAAACAACTCACAATTCACTGACGGTAGAATTTTACTTCTACCTCGATGGATCTCTCCATCCGTGTGATTGCCTTTAATACTTTTTGCGACTTGCGTCGCTTCGCATCAAGGCACCCACACCTATCGGTTGTCCAAATTTTTAAAGAACTTTTTACTTCCCACCGCGCCGTCGCTTTCGCTTCGTCTGCAGCAGAGAGGCAAGATTATGAAGAACTCCTCTCACCCCGTCAAGCTTTTTCGCAAAATTTCTTGCCTCACCTGACTCCCCTACAACCACCGAAAACGCCCGGCACCGCAGGAGAGGTGCGCATTCTACTGATTAAATCCACCCCGTCAACACAAAACTGAAACTTTCTACTCTCCACCCAATTCAACCCACTGAAATCAGCTAATTACCTCATACCTGACTTCCACTATTTCTATCTCCCGTACCCCCACCGGACTCTGAAAACGAATCACCTCACCCTCTCGCGACTTGATCAAACGAACGACGCATCTCATTTACTGCACTGAGGTACGCATAATCCATTGCCTGATACAGATTCCATAGACGTAAAAAAGGCGGCTCTCGCCGCCTATACTTAACAAAGAAGACATCAAGCCGAGAACGATGACCCGCAACCACAGGTAGAAGTTGCGTTCGGATTCCGAATAACGAACTGCGAGCCTTCCAAACCTTCGCTGTAGTCAATTTCAGCCCCCACTAGGTATTGATAACTCATCGGATCAATTAGCAACGTGACACCGTTCTTCTCCATGGTAGTGTCGTCTTCATTGACCTCCTCATCAAACGTGAAGCCATACTGAAAACCGGAGCATCCACCGCCCGTAACAAATACGCGCAATTTGAGGCTGGGATTACCCTCTTCTTCAATCAACTCCTTCACCTTGCCAGCGGCACTATCGGTAAATACAAACGGCGTGGTTGTTTCAGCAACTGCATTCATAAGACAAACTCCTAAGACATTTTTTTGCGAGATTATGCGAGCCAAGGATATCGCGGTCAATGAGATTAGGCCGAAGAAGCCAATTTTAGTTCCATCGGCTTACTGGCCGAATGCAGAAGACGTCCATCAATAACAGCGCCTTGATGCATTTCAATAAGTGCGTACTCAACATCACCAACGATACGCGCTTTTGATTGCATCTCCAGCGACTGCGTCACAGCAACCGGACCAACAACCATACCATTAGTCACCAAATGCGCCACGTTCACCGCACCCTCAACGCGCGCGTGTTCGCTCAACACCAGCACGGACGTGGACGCCCCCTCGGCAGCAAGAATACTACCCTTCACCTCTCCGTCAATGCGCAAGCCACCAGTGAAGCAAATACTGCCCTCAACACGAGTACCGGCGCCAATAAGACTATCAATACGGCCCAAGGGCTTGTCTTCAGATTTTTTCCCGAACATAAAGTTTGCTCCTAGAGTTGGGCCAATTGCTTGAGCTTAAGTGTATCACCCTGCAAAACACGCGCCTCGACCCCCTGGAGAAGTGCCCCCTCAGGCAATTGAAACACCCCCTCGCGACGCAGAAAATGCTTTAGGTCGAGCTGATACTCTGCAAAAGCTTCGCGCCTATCTGGCAGCACCAACTGCATCTTCTTTCCAGATAGCACGAAATCAATTACCAGCTGCAGGCGGCCGCGAAAATCCGGATTCTGCTTGTCGGGCTGAAATGCAAATAGCAATCGATAGCGGAAAGCACCCGGCACATCCTGAAGAACACGAAAATTCTCTATGCGAATGGCGGCACCCTCACCAGCCACCGGGATCAAGCGCTCGAACAACAGGATATCTTCTTTGAGCGCAGCATTCTGGGACTCCAAAACCCTAACTCGTCCCAGCAATTGCTGCTGAGTCGCTCGCTCAATACTAACCGCATTTAGCCCCGTCCCCGCGCTAGAGCGCAGTACATTTAACTCCTCGCGCTGCGCAAGCAATTGTTGACGCAACGACTCCATTTCCCGCCCCAGCGCACCCGCCTCATCACGCTGAGCAACCAACCACCCAATCGCGCCCAGCAAAAGAAGCAACAGCGCAACAGGTGCAGCGAACCAATGCCAAGGTACGTGACTACGCACAACCACCTTCGGTGCCGTAATACCGAAACGTCGCCGAAAGCGCTTCAACCTCAAAGTGACAGCGGGATTTGTCATAGCCACTCTGTTTTACCCAGGCACCTCATATTCTTGCCCCTTTGCGCCACCATACTCGGCATCGCGACAATCAAACCCCGCGGTGAAAGCTAAGCAGCATGCATTCAATTCGCACCAAGGAACGAATACTTTGCGCCCTATCTTCACCCACGACAACCCATAGTACCCCGTGTGCCAAATACAAAAAAGCCGCCCATGGGCGGCTTTTTTGATGTCTCGAAGCAAATTAACGCTTGGAGAATTGCTTCCGGCGACGAGCCTTGTGGAAGCCAACTTTCTTACGTTCAACTTCACGGGCATCGCGGGTCACGAAACCAGCCTTTGAAAGAGCGGGCTTCAACGTTGCATCGTATTCGATCAGGGCGCGGGTAATACCGTGGCGAACAGCGCCGGCCTGGCCGGATTCGCCACCACCGATAACGTTAACCTTGATATCAAAGCCACTCAGCTGCTCAACCAACGCCAACGGCTGACGCACGATCATGCGACCAGTTTCGCGAGAAAAGAACTGGTCGACCGGCTTGCCATTGACAACAATGGCGCCAGAACCACGCTTCATAAACACACGAGCAACGGCGCTCTTGCGACGACCGGTGCCGTAGAAATAACCTTCAGCCATAATAACCCCTTAGATTTCCAGAGCCTTCGGCTGCTGGGCAGTGTGAGGATGCTGTTCGCCAGCGTAGCACTTAAGCTTCTTGAGCATCGCGTAGCCCAGCGGACCCTTCGGCAGCATGCCCTTTACGGCAGTTTCCAGGGCACGTCCCGGGAAACGCTGCTGCATCTTCTTGAAGTTGGTTTCGTAGATACCGCCCGGATAACCGGAGTGGCGGTAGTACTTCTTATCTTCGGCCTTATTACCGGTCACGGTAAGCTTTTCGACATTGGTAACAACGATAAAATCGCCAGTATCAACGTGCGGGGTATAAATAGCCTTGTGCTTGCCACGCAGGCGGCGGGCAATTTCGGTTGCGAGGCGGCCGAGCACCTTGTCTGTGGCGTCTACCACAAACCACTCGCGCTTCACCTCATGTGGCTTGGCGGAAAACGTTTTCATATAAGTGTGCCGTCCTGAAAAATTTGGGCGCAGATTGGAGAAAGGCGCGGATTCTAGTCGACACCTGCAATCGATGTCAATGCCTATCCACTCATTTCACCAAAGGGACAAAAAAAACGCGGCTCGCAGAGCCGCGTTAAATCCACACCAAAGGAGGAGGGTGGAGGAGACAAATCTGAACCGAAGGGCACATCAACTACCAAGCCACTTCAGTTCGTACGCTTTGCATTCTCCACGAAACACCGTCCGAGCACAAGAGCAACTTGTGCGACGCACAATTACGTTAATTATTTACGAATTAATTTTATTTATTTGATACTAATACATGAATTACATAAGTAATTATTATCAATTAATTCATTATTAACCATCGATTAACTATATCTCAGTTTCATATTTATCGAGATCGCAGCTCGATTTTGTTGCAATGCAGCATTTGCCGAAGTAAAGCTCGAACAGGTCACTTCCATTAGAATCTTCAGTCTTGCAAGGAGATCACTATGGAATGTACTGTTAGATGGATGGGTAACGACGCTGGAATGTCGTTTGTAGCAGAAACAGGCAGCGGCCACGCGGTGGTCATGGACGGTGCGCCTGAAGCAGGCGGAAGAAACCTGGGGCTGAGGCCGATGGAAATGGTGCTAGCTGGCACTGGTGGCTGCACTGCGTTTGATGTTGTATTGATACTGAAGAAGGGTCGTCACGCCGTCAGCGCCTGTGACGTCAGCCTCAAGGCTGAACGCGCCGAGAGCGACCCCAAGATCTTCACGCACATCCACTTTCATTACCGCGTCAAGGGCAAACAACTCAAGCCTGACGTGGTTGCGCGTGCGATCGAGCTATCGAAAGACAAATACTGCTCGGCTTCGATCATGATCGGCAAGACCGCCGAGATTACGCACGACTTCGAGATCATCGACGAGGCCTAACCCCCTCGACGAGCGATCAGATGCGGTAGGCGGCCCCGGTCATCACCTTGGCCGCCATCTTCATGGCCGCTTTCACGGGTGGAGGAAGCTCGGCCGCACCGTATTGGATGGCCGTTTCAGCGTGCTCGATCTCATCCAGACGCATTTGATCGACAATTGCGCGAGAACGGCCATCATCCGCAGGCAAACTGAGCAAATGCCCGTCCAGATGTGCTTCGACCTGCCGTTCGGTTTCAGCCAGAAAACCGAGATTCCATTTGTCCCCCAAAGCGCCGGCAAGCAACCCCAGACTCAAAGAGCCAAGATAAAGGAGGGGATTAAGCAGGCTTTTTCGCCCGCCCAATTCGTTGATGCGCTGTTCTGTCCAGGCCAAATGCTCTGTTTCGTCATTAGCGGCGCCACGCAGCGCCTCGCGGATGGCCGGATCCCGTGAGGTCAGTGCCTGCCCTTGATATAACGCCTGAGCACAAATTTCTCCGCAATGATTGACGCGCATCAGACCAACGACATGGCCCTTCATTTCAGCGTCAAGATCGGCTTCAGGCAACATTTCGCCAGGCGTGGGCCGAGAACTGCGAGCCGGAGCCAGAACCGTGCGCAGAGCGCGGTCTATTTCGAGAATCAGTTGATCAGGCGACATGGGTTCAGTGTTTGTTATCGGGGTGTACGCCCTTGATCAAGGCATCACGGGCCTCCGCGGCATCCTTGACGATTGTGCCAATAGGGCAGAAATACTCGAGATAAAGCGCGGCATGCTGACGATTGGCCCACGCATCCAGAATGCGGACCCACTCATTTTTCCTTGCTTTGGACCAAGTTCCATCCAGTCGCCCCGATGCATAGATGCGGCGTTCGCGAGTCTCGCAACGCATCCCTTCGTAGGTTACGTTTCGCGCCCCCTGCGGCGTCAGGACGAGGAGGACGTAGCGGACAACGCCATCACCGCCCACACTGAGCGTCGCCCCATCAACGAAAAACCGATTTTCGGTCGCCGCACTGACGTAAAACGGCAACAGTGTTTCTTGCTTGGGAGCCGCCGGCAGTTGAACCTCGATTTCCTGCCATTGCTTGTTTTCGTAATCCTCCTCGAAGTCGGCGAAAACAGCCGCCGAGACAAGCAAACTCGTCAACAAGAAGGACGCTCTACAAAACAATGGCATTGCTATTCCTCGTGCGAGGCCGAAGTATCGGCATCTGACGGATCACCGGCAAGACGGCGATGCTTCGCCCCTTTTCGGTCGAAATCGATGAAACGCACGAGTTCATTGAGCGCTTGCTCGTAAACGGTACGCTTGAATTCAATGACGGCATCAAGGGGAATCCAGTAATCGCTCCAGCGCCACGCGTCGAATTCCGGCTTGTTGGTGGCGCGCAGACAGACGTCGTTGTCGCGCCCAACCAGGCGAAGCAGGAACCAGATCTGTTTCTGGCCTTTGTAGGATCCGCGCCATTCGCGCTTGATCCAGTGTGTCGGCACTTCATAACGCAACCAGCCTTTGGTTCGCCCAAGGATACGCACGTGTTCGGGCAGGAGCCCGACCTCTTCGTGCAGTTCACGAAACATGGCTTCTTCCGGCGTTTCGCCGCGTTTGATGCCACCTTGCGGAAACTGCCAGGAATGTTCACGTATGCGTTTACCCCAGAAAACCTCGTTCTTGGCGTTACAAAGAATGATGCCGACGTTCGGGCGATAGCCTTCACGGTCGAGCATAGATATCCTGCAAAAATTAATAGTTACCCCGATTCTTTCACAAAGGGCGTCCGCATGCAAAGAAGCGGGACCGTGTAAAATCAGGGTTTCCCAACGAATTCAAGAGCATCCCATGCGCACTTCGCAGTTCTTTTTTACAACTCTCAAGGAAGCACCGGCTGACGCCGAAGTTATTAGTCAGAAAATGATGTTGCGCGCGGGCTATATCAAACGGGCCGCGGCGGGCATTTATACCTGGATGCCGCTCGGTTTGCGCGTGCTACGCAAGGTCGAGAACATCGTGCGCGAAGAGATGAACAATGCCGGCGCCCTTGAATTGCTCATGCCGGCGGTGCAGCCGGCCGAGTTGTGGCAGGAGTCCGGCCGCTGGGAACAATACGGCCCGGAACTGTTGCGCTTCAAGGACCGCCACCAGAGGGAGTTTGTCATCGGCCCGACGCATGAGGAAGTCATCACCGACGTCGTGCGCCGCGACGTGAAGAGCTATCGCCAACTGCCGATTCACCTGTATCAGGTGCAGACCAAGTTCCGCGACGAGATTCGCCCGCGTTTTGGCGTGATGCGTGGGCGTGAGTTTCTAATGAAGGACGGTTACTCGTTCCACTCCTCCTTCGAGGACTTGAAGCGCGAATACGGCAATATGTACGACACCTACAGCCGCATCTTCACCCGCCTCGGGTTGAGATTCCGCGCGGTTGCGGCCGACACCGGCTCGATTGGCGGTACGGGTTCGCATGAATTCCATGTGTTGGCTGACTCCGGCGAGGACGACATCGCTTTCTGCCCGGATTCAGGCTATGCCGCCAACGTCGAACTGGCCGAAGCCGTTGCCCCGGGCACGGTGCGCGAAGCTGCGATGAAAGCGATTGAAAAGGTCGCCACACCGGGCAAGATGGCCTGTGCCGATGTCGCCGAGTTTCTTGGGGTGTCGCTGCAGAAAATCGTCAAGTCGATTGCAGTCATGAGCGAAAAGGAAGATGGCAGCACGACTTTCGCCCTGCTTTTGTTGCGAGGCGATCATGAAGTGAACGAGATCAAGGCGAGCAAGATTGCCGCCATCAACCCCTTCCGTTTCGCCACGGAGGCTGAAGTTGAGGAATATCTGGGCTGCAAGCCGGGCTACATTGGACCTGCTGCGGTCGACCGGGAAAAAGTGGCCATTTTTGCCGACCGTAGCGTTGCAGCAATGAGCGATTTCGTCTGTGGCGCCAATGAAGCTGGCTTTCACCTGACCGGCGTTAACTTTGGTCGCGATCTGCCAGAGCCGGAAGTGGCTGACATCCGCAACGTCGTTGCAGGCGACCCGTCGCCGGACGGCAACGGATCACTGGAAATCCTTCGCGGCATTGAAGTCGGCCACATTTTCCAGCTTCGCCAGAAGTACGCCCAGGCGCTGAACTGTGCTTACCTGGACGAAAACGGCAAGAGCCAGATCATGGAAATGGGCTGCTACGGTATCGGCGTGTCGCGCATCGTTGGCGCTGCTATCGAGCAGGGCAACGACGACAAGGGCATCATCCTGCCGCCAGCCATCGCGCCGTTCGAAGTTTGCCTGGTGCCCATGGGCTATCACAAGAGCGAGGCCGTCAAGGCGGCGGCCGACCAGTTGTACGGGGAATTAAAGGCAGCTGGCGTCGATGTTGTGCTCGATGACCGCAACGAGCGCCCCGGCGTCATGTTTGCCGACATGGAACTGATCGGCATCCCGCACCGCGTCGTTATCGGTGAGCGCGGCCTAAAGGAAGGCCAGCTCGAATACAAGGGCCGCCGCGATGCTGAGCCGACGATGATTGCGCAAGCTGACGCACTCAGCGTAATCAAAGGAAAGTTGTGCGCCGCCTGATTGCGGCATTTTGTTTGTTTGGCGCGTCGGCGGCCTTCGCTGGCGCGCAACAATACGAACCGCTTTCAGCAAGCGTACAGGCCATTCTTCGCAAAGCCGTAGTAGACCACAGTCCTGCCCCCGACTCGTTTAGAGGTGCCCCATTAGAAAGAGCCAATTGGCTAAGCGCTATGTCTCCGCGCTTAATGAAACGCATTCCAAACGACCAAGACCGCTACGACACACTGAAGAAGATTCATTACGAGGCAACACGCGCAGGACTCGACCCGCAGTTGGTGCTCGGCCTAATCCAAGTTGAATCCGGCTTTCGCCAATATGCCGTGTCATCAGCCGGGGCGCGCGGCTACATGCAGGTTATGCCATTCTGGGTAAAACTGATTGGCCGCCCCGATGACAACCTATTTGATCGAAATACCAGCCTGCGCTACGGCTGTACCATCCTTCGCCACTATCTGGATATCGAAAAAGGCGATCTCTTCCGTGCCCTCGGCCGCTACAACGGCAGCCTGGGCAAACCGGAATATCCGAACATGGTTCGGGCTGCCTGGCAAAACCAATGGGCTTACGAGAAACCCGCTCGATTGACCGAGTCAGGACGTTGATTTTGGGCCTTTTTACCGGTTGACCGCAGCATTCCACGGTCAACCGGCAAAAAGGCCCAAAAATGAAATCAGCGCATGCCGGGCATCATGCCCTTCATGCCGCGCATGAGCTTGCCGATACCGCCCTTGGCCATCATCTTCATCATTTTTTGCGACTGCTCGAACTGGTTGAGCAGGCGATTGACCTCTTGCACCTGAACGCCCGCCCCCATCGCAATCCGGCGCTTGCGGCTGGCCTTGATCAGTTCTGGCTTTGAACGCTCCAGCGGCGTCATGGAATTGATGATGCCTTCGACACGACCGATCATCTTGTTCTCGGCGCCGGCCGGCATCTGGCCAGCCATCTGGGCGATCTGGGCCGGCATCTTGTCCATCATCGCCGTCAGGCCACCCATGTTGCGCATCTGGGCGATCTGTTCCTTGAAATCGTTGAGGTCAAAACCCTTGCCGGACTTGAGCTTCTTGGCAAAGGCCATCGCCTTTTCTTCGTCCAGCCCCTTCTTGGCATCCTCGATCAGCGACAGCACGTCACCCATGCCGAGAATCCGCGAGGCCATGCGCTCAGGGTGGAAAGCCTCCAGACCTGTGAGCTTTTCGCCCACGCCCGAGAACTTGATCGGCTTGCCGGTAACATGCCGTACCGACAAGGCGGCACCGCCACGCGAATCACCATCGAGCTTGGTCAGCACGACACCGGTCAGCGGCAAGGCTTCGTTGAAGGACCTGGCCGTATTGACCGCATCCTGACCCAGCATGGCATCGACGACGAACAGCGTTTCAATCGGGTTGATCGCCGCATGCAGCCGCTTGATTTCGGCCATCATCTCTTCGTCGATAGCCAGACGACCGGCCGTATCCACCAACAGCACGTCATGATAATGGCGCTTGGCCCAGTCAATCGCCGCCACGGCAATGGCTTCCGGCTTCTCGCCGATGGTCGACGGGAAGAAATCAATGCCAGCTTGCCCGGCCACCGACTTCAACTGCTCGATAGCCGCCGGACGATAAACGTCGCAGGAAACCACCAGCACCTTCTTCTTGTGATTTTCCTTGAGGAACTTGCCCAGCTTGCCAACCGTCGTCGTCTTGCCGGCGCCCTGCAGACCAGCCATCAGAATAATCGCCGGTGGCTGGGTATTGAAGTTGATACCTTCGTGGGCGTCGCCCATGATTTTGGTCAGCTCGGCGTGTACAACACCAATCAGCGCCTGACCAGGGCTCAACGAACCGATTACCGCCTCGCCAACCGCTTTCTCCTTCACCGCAGCAATGAAATCCTTGACCACCGGCAAGGCCACGTCGGCCTCGAGCAGCGCCATACGCACTTCGCGCAAGGCATCGGCGATATTGGTTTCAGTCAGGCGAGCTTCGCCCTTCAGCGTCTTCATGACGCGAGCAAGGCGATTGGTCAGGTTATCGAGCATGTCGTTTGGGCTTCTAGTAGAATCTAAGGATGGTTGATATTGTAATTCAGCTTCTGCCGCACATTCTCGCCGCCCTGCTTTATGGCGCACTTGGCTTCCATTTCTGGAACAGCCGCTGGCGCGAGGGAGAAAACCAGTGCGTCGCCTGCCCCATGCAAACCTGGGAGCGCATCGCCATTGGAGTTGCGCTTTTCATTCATGCGGCCGGCCTCTACGACGCCCTGTTTGCCGAAGTTGGCATGCGCTTCTCGTTCAGTTTTGCCCTGTCACTCATGATGTGGCTCGCTGTTCTTATTTACTGGCTGGAAAGCTTCATGGCGCGCATGGAGGGCATGCAGCCCATGGTGCTGCCCCTGGCCGCAGTCTGTACAGCGCTCCCGATTTTCTTTCCGAACGTCCATCTGGTCGCCCACGCCAGCGCCACCGGCTTCAAGCTTCACTTTTTAGCCGCCATGCTGGCCTATAGCCTGCTGACCCTGTCCGCACTGCACGCCATATTTATGGGCTTTACAGAAAACGCCCTGCACAAGCGCGCCCTGAAACGCAGCCTGAGTAGTCTTCCACCGCTGCTAACCATGGAAAAACTGCTGTTCAGGATGTTGCTGATCGGTTTCATTCTGCTGACGCTGACCGTCGGGAGCGGCGTCTTTTTCTCCGAAGCACTGTTTGGAAAACCATTGAGTGTCGATCACAAGACTCTCTTTGCCTTTGCCTCCTGGGGGATCTTTGCCACGCTGCTGATCGGGCGCCACGCCTGGGGCTGGCGCGGCAAGCGTGCCCTGCGCTGGACCCTGGCCGGATTTGCACTGCTGGTTCTGGCCTATGTTGGCAGTCGGTTTGTTGCCGAAGTTATTCTAGGGCGCGTCTAAGCCGTGGATGAGATTCCCTTATCGGCCTTACTGATAGTGTTGGTCGTGCTACTGGCCATGTCGGGCCTTTTTTTCGCTCAGCGAAACTGCAATGATGGCCAGCAATCGTTTTCGCCTGCGCCACTTGGCACAGTCCGGCCATCATGGCGCCCAAAAAGCGGTTGCCCTGCTCGACAAGACCGACAAAATGCTCGGCGTCATCCTGCTCGGCAACAACCTCATCAATTCGGCCGCAGCCACCCTCGTGGGCGTCATTACAATCGATCTCTTCGGCGAAGAAAAATGGGCACTGGCCGCAGGTACGCTCGCCGTCACATTCGCCATTCTCGTCTTCTCGGAAATAACGCCCAAGATCATCGGCGCCACCCATGCCGACCGCCTGGCCATCCGCCTCGGCTACATACTGACTCCGCTACTCCGCCTGTTCTACCCCGCGGTATGGTTCATCAATCTTTTCGCCAGTGGTTTGCTACGACTGATTCGCCTTTCGCCCAATACTTCCGATGGTCCTGCCAAGCTATCCCCGGAAGAGTTGCGCAGTCTGGTTCTTGAGTCATCACACCTGATGCCGCAAAAGCACCACGCGATTCTTTCTAGCCTGTTTGAGCTGAACAATATTACCGTCGAAGACGTGATGACGCCTCGAGGCAACATTGAAATCCTCGATCTCGACCAGGAGTGGGAAGAGGTGCACGCACAACTCGCCACGAGTCATCACAGCAGGCTACCGGTCTGCCGTGAGTCACTCGACCAGTTGATCGGCATCCTGCCAGTTCGCCGCTTGCTCACCAATCTTGGCGACCAGGATTTCGACGAAGCGGCCCTGTTGCAGCAATTGCAGGCTCCTTATTACATTGCGCCGGGAACGCCCGTTTTTTCGCAGCTGGCCTTTTTCCAGGAAAACCGCCAGCGCATCGGCTTCGTGGTAGACGAATACGGCGAGATTCTTGGCCTTCTGACGCTTGAGGACATCATTGAAGAGTTTGTTGGCGACTTCACCACCTCCCTGCCCGGACTCAGCCACGAACTGGGCTGGTCTCCGACAGGCGAGGCCATCGTTGAGGGCTCCAGAGCTCTGCGCGACCTTAACCGAATGCTGGGTCTCGATTTCCCCGTAGATGGCCCAAAAACACTGAACGGCCTGATTCTTGAACACTTCCAGGACATTCCGGAATCCGGCACCAGCATCAAGCTCGCCGGCGTCGCCGTCGAAGTACTTCAAACTCAGGACCGAAGTGTCGTTACGGTCCGTATCTTTCGACCCGGCAAGACCTCGTAGCCGGGGCATCCTTTACAAAAGGGCGCCTGCGTAGCATCATCAGACGATCTAATCGGCATTCCATATCGATCAATGGCAGCAACACCTCAAAATCCTCCACTTGGCGGCCTGGCACGAGCGCTAGTACAGGCCGGGCAACTTAAGGAGGCCGAGGCTGAACAATTGCTGGCGCAGGCTCACAGCAGCAAGACATCGCTGATTGAGCAGATCATTTCCAGCCAGAAAGCCGGCGCACTGGATATCGCGCGTTTCGTGGCCGACACATTCGGCTACCCGCTGCTTGATCTCGCGTCTTTCGACGAGACGCACATCCCGACCGACGCGATCGATCGAAAGCTAATCGCCACGCACAAGGTCATTCCCCTCAACAAGCGGGGTAACCGCCTCTCGGTGGCTATCGCTGACCCAACCAATCTGCGCGCCCTCGACGAAATTCGGTTCCAGACCGGGCTCGCGGTAGACCCCATTGTTGTCGAACAATCCAAGCTCGCACCGCTGGTCTTGAAGTATTCGGAATCAGCCTCGGATGCGCTCAAGAGCTTCACCAGCGAAGATATCAATCTCGACTTTCTTGACGAGGAATCCGCCGCCAAAAATGACGAAACAGCTGGCCAGGAAATAGATGATGCACCTGTCGTCAAGTTCATACAGAAAATGCTGCTTGATGCGATCAATGATGGCGCTTCCGACATTCATTTCGAACCATATGAAAAGTTCTACCGCATTCGCTTTCGCGTAGACGGCATCTTGCGTGAGGTAGCCACCCCACCGTTAGCCATCAAGGAAAAAATCGCCTCACGAATCAAGGTCATTTCCCGACTCAATATCGCCGAAAAGCGAGTGCCTCAGGACGGGCGCATGCGCCTGGTTCTGTCCAAAACCCGTGCGATCGATTTCCGGGTCAGTACGCTGCCCACATTGCAGGGCGAAAAAATCGTCATGCGGATTCTCGACCCGAGTTCAGCAACACTGGGCATTGAAGCACTTGGTTACGAGCCGGAACAAAAAGCAGTTTTGATGGAAGCCATCAGCAGGCCGTATGGAATGATTTTGGTTACCGGTCCCACTGGCTCCGGAAAAACAGTTTCGCTCTACACCTGCCTCAACATCCTGAACAAGGATGGCATCAATATTTCAACGGCTGAAGATCCAGCTGAAATCAATCTTCCAGGCGTCAACCAGGTTAACGTCGATGATCGCGCCGGGCTAACTTTCCCTGTCGCACTGAAAGCCTTTTTACGTCAAGATCCGGACATCATCATGGTCGGCGAAATTCGTGACCTGGAAACTGCAGAGATTTCAATCAAGGCCGCCCAGACGGGACACCTGGTGCTTTCTACGCTGCATACCAATGATGCGCCACAAACCCTGACCCGCCTTATGAACATGGGCGTCCCCATGTTCAACATCGCATCCAGCGTTTTACTAATCACTGCGCAGCGCTTGGCACGCCGGCTTTGCAACTGCAAGAAACCCATCGCGGTTCCCGAGCAGGCTCTCCTCGATGCCGGTTATTCGGAGGCCGACCTCGATGGGTCCTGGACGCTATTTGGCCCTTGTGGTTGTGATCGCTGCAAAGGCACCGGCTACAAGGGGCGTGTTGGCATCTATCAGGTCATGCCAATATCCGAGGCAATGCAGCGCTTGATCCTGAGCGGCGCATCAGCGCTCGACCTGGAAGCGCAAGCAAAGATTGAAGGCATAAAAAACCTGCGTGAGTCCGGTTTACTGAAAGTTAAACAAGGCATGACGTCGCTTGACGAAGTGTTAAGCACTACAAACGCCTAATGAAAAGGAAAAAATATGGCTACCGCCGCAAGATCTAAGGCCTCGGCAGTCAAGGAAAGCACCTTCCTTTGGGAAGGCAAGAACAAGGATGGAAAAATCGTGCGCGGCGAAATGCGCGCGGCAAGCGAGTCTGTCGTGCAAACGACACTGCGTCGGCAAGGCGTCACCAGCGCAAAAGTCAAGAAAGTCCGCTTCAAAACTGGCGGCAAGATCACCGAAAAGGACATTTCCCTTTTCACCCGCCAATTGGCAACCATGATGAAATCAGGAGTTCCATTACTACAGTCGTTCGACATCGTCGGCCGAGGGCACTCCAATCCTGCAGTGAGCAAGCTTTTGCTCGACATTAAGTCCGATGTCGAAACAGGTAGCTCGTTGTCTCAAGCATTCCGCAAGTTCCCGCTGCAATTTGATGCGCTTTATTGCAACCTAGTGGCCGCAGGCGAACAGGCCGGCATCTTGGACACATTGCTCGACCGCCTTGCAACTTACAAGGAAAAGATTATTGCAATCAAGAGCAAGATCAAATCGGCACTTTTTTACCCGATTGCAGTCTTGGTAGTTGCCTTCATTATTACTGCCGTAATCATGATTTTTGTAATCCCGGCATTTAAAGAGGTGTTCTCAGGCTTTGGCGCCGACCTGCCCGCGCCGACGTTGGTTGTTATAGCGATTTCCGACTATTTCGTAGCCTATTGGTGGGCAATTTTCGGCATTATCGGTGGTGGTCTCTATGCCTTTATAGAAAGCTGGAAACGCTCAGAAAAAATCCAGATAGCAATGGATCGATTGCTATTGAAAGCGCCTGTTTTTGGAGAAATCGTTCGCAAGTCGGTCATTGCTCGCTGGACCCGAACCTTGGCCACGATGTTTGCAGCCGGCGTTCCGCTCGTCGAATCTCTCGAGTCCGTCGGGGGAGCTGCCGGGAATTACGTTTATAAACTTGCAACCCGACAGATTCAGAGCGAAGTATCAACTGGAACGAACCTGACCACGGCCATGCAAAACGTCAATCTTTTCCCAAACATGGTGATTCAAATGGTCTCCATCGGAGAAGAGTCTGGCGCACTCGACTCCATGCTGTCGAAGGTCGCCGACTTCTTCGAAGCGGAAGTTGATGATGCAGTTGATGCCATGTCCAGCCTGATGGAGCCCATCATCATGGTTGTCCTCGGCGTCCTGATCGGTGGCATGGTTGTTGCCATGTACCTGCCAATATTCAAGCTCGGGGCCATAATGTGATGCTCCCCGAATCATTGGGTGGCTTGGCCGCCATAGCCGGGCTGCTCGGTTTGTGCATTGGCAGTTTTCTCAACGTAGTCATTCATCGCCTGCCCAAAATGATGGAGCAGGAGTGGCAGGCGCAATGCGCCGAATTGCGGGGAGAAGCAACGTCGACCGCAGCAGAGCCGCTGTCGCTGGCAAAACCGCGTTCTCGTTGTCCAAATTGCGGCCACCAGATCAGCGCGATCGAAAATATCCCATTGATCAGCTATCTGCTGATTCTCAAGGGAAAATGCTCGGGGTGCCAGGCACGTATTTCACCGCGCTATCCGATTATCGAAGCGTTTACCGGCTTGGCATCGGCTTATGTTGCCTGGCATTTCGGCCCGACAATCCAGGCCGCAGGCGCCCTCCTGCTGGTTTGGGCCCTGATCGCGCTCGCCGCCATCGACCTCGACACCCAACTCTTGCCCGATGCAATTACCCTGCCGTTGCTTTGGCTGGGTCTCGCACAAAATCTGTGGGGAAGCTATACAGACCTGTCCTCAGCCGTCACCGGGGCGATGTTGGGCTATCTGGCCCTATGGAGCGTGTTCTGGCTATTCAAGCTGGCTACTGGCAAGGAAGGCATGGGTTATGGGGACTTCAAGCTGCTGGCTGCGCTGGGGGCATGGCTGGGCTGGCAGATGTTGCCTGCCATTATTCTGCTCTCGTCGGTCGTTGGCGCCATCGTCGGCATCACGCTGATTGTTGCCACCCGTCACGGTCGCAACGTTCCGATTCCATTCGGCCCTTACCTTGCGGCCGCTGGCGGCATTGCTCTGTTTTGGGGAGAGCCGATCACGCGGACCTATCTTGGAATGATCGGTTGAAAAAAGCGGCCCTAGACCGGATATAACCAACTTAAACTCTCGGTTATAATTCAAGGTTTTGGAGGACTCCCATGCCGATTTACGAATATCGCTGTGATTCCTGCGGCTTCCAGAAAGAACATCTGCAAAAAATGAGCGATCCCGCGCTCACGATTTGCCCGGAATGCAGCAAGGAAAGCTACAGCAAGCTACTTTCCGCCGCCGGCTTTCAGCTCAAGGGCAATGGCTGGTATGCCACAGACTTCAAGGGCGGCAGCAAGAAGGCTGAGGCCGCCCCCCCATGCCAGACCGGAGAAGGAAGCTGCTCGTCGTGCGTGGCCAACTAATCAAACGCTATTTCATCACGGGCCTGCTGATCTGGGTCCCGTTGGTCATCACAGGCTGGGTGCTGTCGATGATCATCAGCACCCTCGATCAGTCCTTGCGTCTGCTGCCTGCTGGCATGCATCCGCAAAGCTTGGTAGGTTTCGCCATTCCCGGTGCCGGGGCTTTACTGACGTTGGCGATGATCCTGTTCACTGGCCTGCTCGCCACCAATTTTATTGGCCAGAAACTGGTTGTCTGGTCGGAGAAAATTCTGGCTCGCATTCCGGTGGTCAACTCGGTCTACCATAGCGTCAAACAGGTTTCGGACACCCTTTTCTCGCCGAATGGCAATGCGTTTCGCAAGGCTTTGCTCATCCGCTACCCCCACCAGGGCAGTTGGACCATCGCTTTCCAGACCGGCTCACCCGGTGGCGACATCGTGAATCACCTAGACGGGGAACATGTCAGCGTTTACGTACCGACCACGCCAAACCCAACTTCGGGTTTTTTCCTGATGCTCCCGGCCAAAGATGTCATCGAACTTGAGATGACCGTCGACGAAGCCCTCAAATACATCATCTCGATGGGCGTCGTGGCCCCCCAGCCACACCCCCGCGTCATCACCAACACCTGAATCAACCGGAAAGCTTCATGCGTAGCCATTATTGCGGACAACTCAATGCCGCCCTTGACGGGCAAATCGTCACCCTTTGCGGCTGGGCCCATCGTCGGCGCGACCACGGCGGCGTCATCTTCATCGACCTGCGTGACCGCGAAGGTCTGGCTCAGGTCGTTTGCGACCCTGACCGCGCTGCCACGTTTGCCATTGCCGAATCGGTCCGCAACGAGTTTTGCCTGAAGATCACCGGCAAGGTGCGTCCGCGCCCGGCCGGCACGACCAACGCCAATCTGGCGTCCGGCGAGATCGAAATCCTCTGCCACGAGATTGAAGTACTGAATCCTTCAGTCACGCCGCCGTTCCAGCTCGATGAGGACAACCTCTCCGAGAACGTTCGCCTGCTGCATCGCGTCATCGACCTGCGTCGTCCACAGATGCAGAACAACTTAATGCTGCGCTACAAGACGGCTCGCGCTTTCCGCCGCTTCCTTGACGACAACGGCTTCATCGATATTGAAACACCGATGCTGACCAAATCGACCCCGGAAGGCGCCCGCGATTACCTCGTGCCGTCACGTGTTCATCCCGGCCAGTTCTTCGCCCTGCCGCAGTCGCCGCAACTGTTCAAGCAATTGCTGATGGTGGCTGGTTATGATCGCTACTACCAGATCGTCAAATGCTTCCGTGATGAAGACCTGCGCGCCGACCGCCAGCCGGAATTCACCCAGGTCGATATCGAAACCTCGTTCATGAGCGAGGCCGAGATCATGGCAATGACGGAAAAGCTGATCCGCACCGTCTTCAAGGAAGCCATCGACGTCGAGTTGCCGGACTTCCCGCGCATGACTTACGCCGAAGCCATGCATCGCTTCGGCTCGGACAAGCCTGATCTGCGCGTGACACTTGAACTGACCGAAGTCACCGACGCCTTCAAGGACGTCGCTTTCAAGGTCTTCGCCGGCGTTGCCAACAGCGAAGGCGGCCGCATTGCCGCCATGCGCATTCCGGGCGGCGCCACGCTGACCCGTGGCGAGATCGATGCCTACACGCAATTTGTCGGCATCTACGGTGCCCGCGGCCTGGCCTACATCAAGGTCAATGACGTCACCCAGATCAACGAAACCGGCCTGCAGTCGCCGATCGTCAAGAACCTCTCCGAGGCTTCGCTGAAGGCGGTCATGGAGCGCACTGGCGCGCAGTCGGGCGACCTGATTTTCTTTGGTGCAGACAAGGCCAAGATCGTCAACGATGCCCTCGGTGCATTGCGCATCAAGATCGGCCACGAAAAAGGCTTCGTCACCGGCGCCAAGTGGGCACCGCTGTGGGTCATCGACTTCCCGATGTTCGAATACGACGACGACTCGAAGCGCTGGACCGCCTGCCACCATCCGTTCACCAGCCCCAAGGACGAGCATCTCGACCTGCTGGCGACCGATCCGGGCAAGTGTCTGGCCAAGGCCTATGACCTGGCGCTGAACGGTTGGGAACTGGGCGGCGGTTCGGTGCGTATCCATCGCGCCGATGTTCAGGAAAAAGTCTTCAGTGCCCTCAACATCGGACCGGAAGAACAGCAGGCCAAGTTCGGCTTCCTGCTGGACGCGCTCAAGTATGGCGCACCTCCGCACGGCGGCCTGGCCTTCGGTCTTGATCGCATCGTCACGATGATGACTGGCGCTGAATCGATCCGTGACGTGATCGCCTTCCCGAAGACCCAGCGCGCCCAGTGTCTGCTCACCGACGCACCGTCCGGTGTCGACGAAAAGCAGCTGCGCGAACTGCACATTCGCCTGCGCCAGAAGGTCGAAACGCAAGTCGAAGTCAGCCCGTCCTAAACGACGATGCAGATACTTCTGCGCCTCCTGATCGTCGCCTGGCTGGCGATCGGGAGCGCCTACGCGTTCAGCTTTGGTCGCGATGCTGCGGTCAACACGGTTTCTGCGGCCAATTTGCCGGCCGAAGCCCAGCGAACCCTGGCGCTGATCAAGGCTGGCGGTCCTTTTCCTTATGAACGCGACGGCACCGTTTTCGGCAACTTCGAGAAGCGCCTGCCCATCCAGGCGCGCGGCTATTACCGCGAATACACCGTCAAGACGCCGTGGCGCAAGGATCGCGGCCCACGCCGGATCGTCGCCGGGCAACGCGACGAGTATTTCTACACTGAAGACCACTACCGGACTTTCCGGCGAATCGTGGAACAGGACCCTCGATGAGCGACAATCTGCTGACCAAGGCTGATGAATCCGGTGTCTATCACCTCGTTACATCACGCCGGACAAGCATCGAATCAGCCGCCCTTCATGCCCAGTTCTGCGTGCTGAAGGCCGACATCACCAGGCCCGCCACGACAGAAGCCGTCTTGCGCCAACTCGGCTCTGCACTCAACTTCCCAAGTTGGTATGGTGCGAATTTCGACGCGCTCCATGACTGCCTGACCGATCCCGACTGGGCTCCCGCCAAGGGCCATGTCCTGTTCATCAACGGCCTGGCTGGGTTGCGTGCGTCGGACCCGGGCGACTTCGCCACCTTGATCGATGTTTTTCAGTCGGCATCCGAAATACGTCGCGCAACACACACCCCTTTCTGGGTGCTGCTGGACGCTCCGGCCCGAGGCATTCCGACGCTTGCCGAGGCATGACCGCCGGCCACAAGCAGCCCGTTTCGGTGCTGGTCGTCATTCACACGGCGGCCCTTGATGTGCTCCTGCTGGAAAGGGCTGCCCACCCCGGATTCTGGCAATCGGTCACCGGCAGCCGCGAAGGCAGCGAATCGCTGATCGATACCGCCCGTCGCGAAGTGCTGGAAGAGACGGGCATCGACACCACCATGGGCCAACTTGTTGACTGGAAACTGACCAACACTTTCGAGATTTTTGACGAGTGGCGGCACCGATACGCGCCTGGCGTTACCCACAACACCGAGCACGTTTTCAGCCTTCGGCTGGCAAACCGGCCTGAATCGGTGGTACCACAACGCCTGACGAACACCGTGACTGGCAATGGTTGCCATGGACGGAGGCCGCGGAACGCTGCTTTTCGTGGACCAATCGGGATGCCATTCTCCTGCTGAAAAAAATCCCTTTTTCGGGGACTTGAAACTGCCCGATCTTCTCCTTTATTCGGTGCATGAGGGCTTCATTCACCGAGGAGAAAACCATGGCAAACATCACCCGAATCGACCCATTCGACGACCTGTTCCGCGGCTTTTTCGTGCGTCCTGTGGATTTTGACGGTGCCCCCGCCCAACCCCCGTCCATCAAAATGGATGTGAAAGAGCAAGGCGACTGCTATCTGATCCATGCCGATCTTCCTGGCGTCAAAAAAGAAGACATCCACGTTGTTGTCGATGGCAGTCAAGTCTCGCTCAGCGCTGAAGTGAAACAGGAAAAGGAAACCAAGGAAGGCGAACGTGTACTTCGCTCCGAGCGCTATTTCGGCAAGGTATCCCGTTCATTTCAATTGGGACAGGACATTGACGACAGCAAGGCCGTCGCCAGATTCAACGATGGCGTGCTCGAATTGAGCCTGCCCAAACGCGCGGAAAGCAGCAGCAGGCGACTCAGCATCAGCTGAAATTCGCCACGCTCATGCGAAGGCCGGGCACCGTACCGGCCTTTTTCTTTGTACAATCCGCGGCGATTCCACTTGGAGCCCGCCATGAGCATCGAAGACCTTTCCCCCGGCATCAAGGCCGCCGTTCTGGCCGAAGCACTGCCCTACATCAAGCGTTTCCACGGCAAGACCATCGTCGTCAAATACGGCGGCAATGCGATGACTGACGAGCACCTGAAAAGCTGCTTCGCCCGCGACGTCGTACTGCTCGAACTGATCGGTTTCAACATCGTCGTCGTCCACGGTGGCGGCCCGCAGATCGAAAATCTGCTTGCCCGGGTCGGGAAGAAAGGCGAATTCATCCAGGGCATGCGCGTCACCGATGCGGAGACCATGGAGGTTGTCGAGATGGTCCTCGGCGGTCAGGTCAACAAGGACATCGTCAACCTGATCAACCAGCACGGCGGCAAAGCCGTGGGTCTCACCGGCAAGGATGGCAACTGTATTCGCGCCAAGAAGTTGATGCTGGAAAACAAAGACAACCCGGGCGACCTGATCGATGTGGGACAGGTCGGGGAAATCACGCAAATCGACCCGACCCTGATCGATCACCTCGACAAGGGCTCCTTTATTCCGGTCATCGCCCCGATCGGCGTCGGCAAGGATGGCGAGACCTACAACATCAACGCCGACGTCGTCGCCGGCAAGATCGCCGAAGTCCTCAAGGCTGAGAAACTGGTCCTGCTGACCAACACGCCAGGCGTGCTGGACAAGGCGGGCAACCTGATCACCGGCATCACCCCCAAGCAGATCGACGATATGGTCGAAGATGGCACCCTCTCCGGCGGCATGCTGCCGAAGATCGGTTCAGCCCTCGATGCCGCCCGCAATGGCGTCAAGGGCGTCCATATTATTGACGGCCGCGTCGAACATGCACTGCTGCTGGAAATTCTGACCGACCACGGCGTCGGCACGATGATCAAGTCGCATTGATGCAGGATTTGCCTACAAAAAGCCCGCGACAGCGGGCTTTTTCCTTTCGGCAACGGAAAACGTCATGAAAAATCCGGTCTGGCTGTTCGACCTCGACAACACGCTGCACAACGCGACCCCGCACATCTTCCCTCACATCAATCGTTCGATGCGTGAGTACATCGAACGGCATCTCGCCGTCGACAAGCACGAAGCAACACGCATCCGGCAACACTACTGGGAGCGCTACGGCGCCACGCTACTCGGCCTGATGCGCCACCACGGCACCGATCCTCGCCACTTTCTCTGGGAAACCCATCAGTTTCCCGAACTGCCGAGCATGGTCGTTTTCGACAAGCCCCTGATCCACACGCTGCGCCGCCTACCCGGCCGGAAAATCATCTTCTCCAACGCGCCGGGGCATTATGTCAAAGCCGTTCTTGAACTGACCGGACTCGGCCGTTGTTTCGATGCCGTCTATTCGGTCGAAAGCGTCCGCTTTCAGCCCAAGCCCATGCTCGCCGGCTTCCGCACCCTGCTCCGCGCCGAGCATCTGGATCCACGGCGCTGCATCATGATCGAGGACAGCCTACCCAATCTGGTCACGGCAAAAAAGCTCGGCATGAAGACGGTGTGGGTGAGCGCTGGCTCACGTCAATCGCCCTTTGTTGACGTTAAAATCCGATCAGCGACACAACTCTCAAAATGCTACGGTCGACTGCAAATTTCGGCCAAAAATGAAACCTGAGGAGGAGACACCGATGGCGACAAAACCGGGCGAGCGCCGTCTGCAAATTCTGCAGACGCTAGCCGAAATGCTGGAAACCCCGAAAGGGGAAAAGATCACCACCGCCGCGCTGGCCGCCAAGCTGGACTGCTCCGAAGCGGCGCTCTACCGCCACTTCGCCAGCAAGGCCCAGATGTTCGAAGGCCTGATCGAATTCATCGAACAAAGCCTGTTCGGCGTCATCAACCAGATCACCTCCGAAGAAACCGAAGGCTTCAAGCAAATCGAGCAGATCATCGGTCTGCTGCTCCGCTTCGCCCAGCGCAATCGCGGCATGACCCGCGTCCTGATCGGCGATGCCCTGGTCAATGAAAACGAGCGCCTGCAAGTCCGCATCAATGCCCTGCTCGACAAAGTCGAAGCGGCCATGAAGCAGGCCCTGCGTATCGCCGCCACGCAGGAAAATCTCAAGCCCGACGCCGATTTCGGCGCCCTGGCCAACCTGCTCCGCTGCTACGTCGTCGGCCGCTGGGAACAGTATGCGCGTAGCGGCTTTACCCGCGAGCCGCTGACCCAATGGCCGCAGCAATGGCCGATGCTTTATTTTGCCTGCCTGTCGCAGTCAGGCGCTCCGGGCGCCTGAAAAACAAAATGGCGGCCGAGGCCGCCGCCATTTTTGCATCCCGACCCCGCTTTTCAGCCTTTCAGGTATTCCGCCGCATCCAGCGCGAAATAAGTCAGGATACCGTCGGCACCAGCCCGCTTGAAAGCCAGCAGACTCTCCAGCACGCAAGCCTTCTCGTCCAGCCAGCCATTCTGTGCGGCGGCCTTCAACATCGCGTACTCGCCGCTGACCTGATAGGCATAGGTCGGCACCTTGAACTCATCCTTGACGCGCCGCACGATGTCCAGATACGGCATGCCGGGCTTGACCATGACCATGTCGGCACCTTCCTCGAGGTCAAGCGCCACTTCGCGCAAAGCCTCGTCGCTGTTCGCCGGATCCATCTGATACGTGTACTTGTTGCCCTTGCCCAGATTGCCAGCCGAACCGACCGCGTCGCGGAAGGGCCCGTAGAAGGCCGAGGCGTATTTGGCCGAGTAAGCCAGAATGCGCGTATAAATCTGCCCGGCACCTTCCAGTTCGGCGCGAATACGGCCAATGCGGCCGTCCATCATGTCTGACGGCGCCACCACATCAGCCCCGGCCTGAGCATGACAAAGTGCCTGCCTTGCCAGCACCTCGAGCGTTTCATCGTTCAACACGTAACCCGTGCCGTCAATCAATCCGTCCTGACCATGACTGGTATACGGGTCGAGCGCCACGTCGGTAATCACCCCGAGATTCGGAAACTCGCGCTTCAGCGCCTTGATTACGCGCGGCACCAGCCCGTCAGGGTTGTACGCCTCCTCGGCACCAAGCGATTTCAGCGAAGCGTCGATCACCGGAAACAGCGCCAAGGCGGGAATGCCCAGCTTCACAGCCCGTTCTGCCGTTTTCAGGAGAATATCCAACGACTGGCGCTCAACGCCGGGCATGGACGACACCTTCTCGATACGCCCCTCGCCCTCCAGCACGAAAACCGGGTAAATGAAGTCGTCCGGCGTCAGCACCGACTCGCGCATCAAGCGGCGGGAAAAATCATCACGCCGCATCCGGCGCATCCGGGTTCCCGAGAAACTACCAGTCACTACAGCCATGCCTCAACCTCAATCAAATGAACATAGAAATTTTCATTGGGCGTGGAACTTCCCGCCTTGATGCGCGTCAGAGTCCCCAGATGGCACGCGCTGTCTCCCGCTTCACCTCCCTGAGCGGGCGCCTTGATTCTGTTAAGGCTTTTTGGCCCCCGGACCACCCTTATCCGGGGGCCCTTTGTTTTCTTTAGGCTTGATTTCGATCTCAAGCCAGCCGGCGAGAACGCCCTCTGCCTCTTCGACACCCGTCTTTTTCAAGCTGGAAAACAACTGCACCGAATACAGATCGGCATCACCCCAGGTCGCCACCTCGGCCTTGACCGATTTCAGGGCTTTCGTCTGCTCCTGGCGACTCAGCTTGTCGGCTTTGGAAAGCAGGATATGGATAGGCCGCCCGGTTGGACGGAACCAGTCAATCAGGCGCAGATCAAGGTCGGTCATCGGCCGACGGATATCCATGATGACCACCAGCCCTGCCAGCTGATCGCGCTTGTTAAGATAGGGGCCGATCAGCCCCTCCCATTGCGAACGAATCGCCTCCGGCGCCTTGGCGTAACCATAACCGGGCAGGTCGACGAAATACTTGCCGTCGGCCAGCGTGAAATAGTTCAGATGCTGAGTCCGACCCGGCGTCTTGCTGACATAAGCGAGGCGAACACGCCCCGCCAGCGTATTGATAGTGGACGACTTGCCGGCATTGGAACGGCCTGCGAAGGCAACTTCGCGAACGGAATCCTGCGGCAAATCACGTAAATTGGCGACGGTTGTCAAAAAAACCGCCTGTTGGAACAGAGGCATAAAAAACTCGGAAGACCCGCCAAGAGGGCGGCGAACTGATATAGAATAACAGGTTTGTAACCTCCGTTCCGGCCAAAGCGCCCATAAACGCGCACTAGGAGTTCGAAATGATCCGTACTGCGGCACTGGCAATCCTTTTCGCCACCAGCTTCGTCACCCATGCTTCCGAGCAAGCACACGCCAAGGCAGACCCGGCCAAAGGCAAAGTCATCGCTGAAACCATTTGTGTCGCCTGTCATGGCGCCGATGGCAACAGCCCGGCTTCAGCCAATCCGAACCTGGCTGGCCAGATCGAAGATTACCTCTACAAGCAGCTCAAGAATTTCAAGCCAGTCGGCGACAAGCCGCCAGTTCGCAACAACGCGATCATGGTTGGTATGGCCGCACCATTGTCCGACGAAGACATGAAGAATGTCGCCGCCTGGTTTGCCAGCCAGAAGCAGAAGCCGGCTGCGGCCAAGGATGAGAAGCAGATCGCTGTCGGACAGAAACTCTGGCGTCAGGGCGACTTCAAGAAAGGCGTCCCAGCCTGTGCCGGTTGCCATGGCCCTGCCGGCGCCGGCATGCCTGCCCAGTACCCGCGTCTGGCCGGTCAGTTCCCGGAATACACCGAAGCCCAGCTGAAGGCCTTCCGTGTTGATGAACGCGCCAATGACCCGGAGAAGATGATGCGCATGATCGCCGCCAAGCTTTCCGACGCGGAAATCAAGGCCGTCTCCGAATACGCCGCCGGATTGCGCTAATCTGCGTGGCAAACAAGAAAAGGCAGCCTCGGCTGCCTTTTTGTTTTTGCAGGCTTGGCAGTCCAGTTGCTCGGAGCTAGACTGAACACACAACACCCCACCGGAGTAGGAGACAAGACATGAAGACGCTCAAACAGCTTCTCGCAGGCAGGACTCGGCCATTGGCAGTTGTCGCACCTGGCGACACGGTTTTTCACGCCCTCACGGTCATGGCCAAGCATGAAGTTGGCGCAGTCCTGGTTCTGGACGGCGAGCAACTGGTCGGCATTTTTTCCGAACGCGACTATGCCCGGAAGATCATTCTGCAAGGCAAGACGTCCAAGGAAACCCAAGTCAGTGAAATCATGAGCGACAAGGTGGCCTATGTGACCCCGAATGTTTCTCTCGATGAATGCATGGCACTGATGACCGAGAAGCACTTCCGTCACCTGCCGGTGCTGGACGACGAAGGTAGCGTTCTTGGCATCATTTCCATCGGCGATCTGGTCAAGGAAACGATTTCCGACCAACAGTTCCTGATCGCCCAGCTGGAACACTACATCGCTGGCTGATATGGCTAGCGGCAGCACGCTTCACTTTCATATTCTCGAAGACATCGCCCGCGATCTGTCGGGCGATGTCAATTTCCCGACCTGTCTGGATGCGGCGCTGCTCGTCCGCAATGCGCTGAAAGATCCGCTTGCCAGCACAGATCAGGTGGTACAGGTCATCAGCGTCGAACCGCTGATTTGCAGCAAGCTTTTGCGCCTGGCCAATTCCGTCAGCTACAACCCGGCTGGCGAACCGACATCAAGCCTCAAGAACGTGGTCCGAAGACTGGGCTTCGACATCGTCCGCACAACCTCGCTGGCTGTTGCGATGGATCAGATGCTGAAATCGAAGAATCTCGCGGCCTACGATCAGATTGCGCGCCAAACCTGGGAGCACTCGCTACGGGTTGCGGCAATCGCCCGAGTGCTTGCAGTACATCTGGGCCGTATTCAGCCAGAGACAGCCATGCTGACCGGGCTGGTACACAACATCGGCATTTTCTACCTGCTGTTTCGTGCTGCGGAATACCCCGAATACCGTAACAATGAGCCAGCCATGATCGAACTTCTGGCGGGCTGGCATGAGGGCATTGGTGAAAGCCTGTTGCATATTCTTGGCCTGCCTGCTGCGATTACCGATGCCGTGCGCGATCAAAGCCATCTGAGTCCGGTCGAAACCCCCAGCACGATCAGCGATGTTCTTTATTTTGCTATCGCGCTCGCTGGCAACGGCCTGCCATGGCAAAGCAGCACGCTGGATGCTGAGGAAGTTGCCAGGCGGGAAGCAGATTGCATGCGTTACGCGGACCTCCTGAAGACAGCCGAAGACGACATCGCCGAGTTGCGGGCCGCACTTTCTGCCTGAACCTGCCCGTTTCCACATAGACATAGCCCAGCCCGACGCAAACTTGGCATCCAACGACTTCCGTCGCAAGCACCCCACACTCTGACGCAAGGCAAACAAACCTCTTCCTGGCGGAACACTCAAACACAAGGCCAGCTATGCAGCACAGGTCACCGCTCAGCACGCCGACAAGGATTTTTGGATAAATTTCTGACATGAGCTTCAACCCTGACAACCGCCAACTCGGCCAGATCAAGTTCGCCCTCTTCGCCATCTGCCTGCTACCTGCGCTGCGCCTGCTTTGGGCCGCCTACACAGACGATTTCGGTGCTGAGCCAGAGGAGTTCGTCCAGCGCTGGACGGGAACCTGGACTTTCAACCTGCTGCTCATCACGCTCTGCGTGACGCCACTGCGGGCGATGACGCAAATGCACTGGCTGACGCGCTTGCGGCGCACGCTTGGGCTGTTCTGTTTTTTCTACGCCACGCTGCACTTGCTCAGTTTCATCGGATTCGACCATGGGTTTTTGATCGACGAAATCGCCAAGGACATTTCCAAGCGCCCCTTCGTGACGGTCGGCTTTGCCGCATTCCTGCTGCTGATACCGCTTGCGGCCACTTCGAATAATCTGGCGATTCGCAAACTGGGTGGGCGAAAATGGCAGGAATTACACCGCAACATCTACCTGATCAGCATTCTTGCCTGTGTGCATTATTTCTGGCTGAGCAAGGCGAATGCATTGATGTGGCCGCTGGCCTATTCCTTGGCCGTGGCCGCTCTGCTTGGCTGGCGGGTTCGTGAACGCAAGCGCAAGGCGGTCCCGGTGCCGCAAATTCAGGGTGTAAAACCGCTGACGTTCTTCAAGAAGAAACCGGATTAGCCTTTGCGCGGCAAATCGAAACGGACGATGGCGCGGCCGTCCGGTGTTTTCTTCGATTCAGCCTTCCAGGCGTGGCCGTAGATGACCTCAAAGGTTGCCGGTAGCCGGCCATCCTTGCGCATGGCCTCGTAGGCCGCCTTGCCGCTTTCCCAGGACTTGCGTCCGGTCATGCCGTGGCGCCTGGCTTTCATGGCGCAGGATGAGCCGGCTGCACGCAATTCGGCGAACATGGCGTCCAGATCGTCGTAGGTCAGCGTGATGACTTCCATGTCCATCACCGGATCAGCGAAACCACAGCCGACCAGCATGTCACCCAGATCGTGCATGTCGGCAAAGCGTTGGGTATGCGCATAACCATCGGCGAAGGCTGTGCGCAACTCCTTCAACGTATCCGGGCCGAGGGTCGAAAACATCAACAGGCCACCGACTTCCAGAACGCGGTGGGCCTCGGCCAGCGCCGGAATCGGATCGTCCAGCCAGTGCAACAGCAGGTTGGACCAGACGATTGCGGTCGACCGCGATTTCAGGGGCAAATTGGCAGCGTCCGCCGCCAGGCGAAGCGGATCAGTGCTCTTGCCGATGCCAAGCCAGCGCTGCCAGGCGGCACGCGGTGCCCGATCCGTGCTGAGCATGGCCGGTGCCACGTCCAGACCGATCACTTCGGCGCCGGGATAGCGAACCGTCAGGCCGGGAAAACTCCCTCCCAGGCTGCAGCCCAGGTCGAGAATCCGCTTCGGCTCAACCTTGACGAAATCGAGCCGCTCCTGCATCCGGCGATCGACCTCCCGGGCGAAGAAGTCGGCTTCGCCATAGCTTGAAGCCACCCTGGCGAAACGCCGAGCGACGTGTTGCCGATCGACGAAGCCGGAATGCGGACTGGCAGTACTCAAACGGCCTTGACGCCGATACGCGCAAACAGGGCGTCGTCGCGATCGACATCCGGGTTGTCGGTGGTCAGGAGACGATCACCGTAGAACATCGAGTTGGCACCCGCCAGGAAGCACAGGGTCTGCAATTCGTCGCTCATTTCCTGACGACCAGCCGACAGACGAACCCAGGAGGTCGGCATCATGATGCGGGCAGCGGCAATAGTGCGCACGAACTCGAAGGGATCGAGACGGTCCTTGTCGGCCATCGGCGTACCGGGAATCGGCACGAGATTGTTGATCGGCACGGATTCCGGGGCCTTGGGCAGGTTGGCCAGCTGAACGAGCAGACCGGCGCGGTTTTTGCGCGACTCGCCCATGCCAATGATACCGCCGGAACAGACGTTGATGCCGGCATCGCGCACCTGATCGAGCGTATCGAGACGGTCGTCATGGGTGTGCGTCTTGATGACCTGACCGTAGAATTCCTTGTCGGTATCGAGGTTGTGGTTGTAGTAGTCGAGGCCGGCTTCCTTGAGCTTTTCTGCCTGACCATCCTTGAGCATGCCAAGGGTCACGCAGGTCTGCATGCCCAGCGCCTTCACTTCACGAACCATGTCGAGCACGCGGTCGAGGTCGTTGTCTTTCGGGCCTTTCCAGGCGGCGCCCATGCAGAAGCGCGACGCGCCCTTGGCCTTGGCAGCCTGGGCGGCAGCAACGACTTCGTTGAGCGGCATCAGACGCTCGCGCTCGGTAGCGGTATCGTAGCGTGCCGACTGCGAACAATAGCTGCAATCCTCGGAACAGCCACCGGTCTTGACCGAAAGCAGCGTCGAGCGTTGAATGGCATTCGGATCAAAATTTTCGCGATGCACTCCCTGAGCGCGCCAGATCAGATCCATCAGTGGCAGCTCGTAAAGTTCGAGCACTTCTTCAACCGACCAGCGACGGACGGAAGCAGACGGGGAAACAGGCGAAACGGCGACGACGGAGCTTGCTTGCATGAAAGGCCTTGCGTGAAAAATGCTATAAAAATCAGACACGAAGCGTATCGGTAATTATGAATTATCACGGACACACAGGGAGGATGTCAATTTTAACCCAGCCCGACGGACTCCAGCGCCTTGGCCGAAAAATCCTGAATGCCCTCCTGCCGGGAAGCTGTCTGCTCTGTGGCGCCGACAGCCAGGGAAATCTGCTCTGCCCGCCATGCGCCGACGATCTGCCTGCTTTATCGACCACCTGCTGCCCCATCTGCGCCGACCAGACGACGCACGGTGAACGTTGCGGCGCCTGCCTGCGCGAGGCGCCGCACTTCGAACGGACCATCGCGCTCTATCGTTATGACTTCCCCGCCGACCGCATCATTCACGCATTGAAATACGGCCATCAACTGGCAGTTGCTGCGTGGGGCGCCCGGATGCTGGCCGAGCGAATCGGCACGGAGCCTTACGACTGGGTCATCCCCCTGCCCTTGCACCCCGAACGCCTGCGCGAGCGAGGCTTCAACCAGTCAGCCGAGATTGCCCGGGAATTTGGAAATTGGGCCAAAATACCGGTTGACCGCAGCA
This sequence comes from Betaproteobacteria bacterium, assembly GCA_016705475.1. Taxonomy (GTDB): domain Bacteria; phylum Pseudomonadota; class Gammaproteobacteria; order Burkholderiales; family Rhodocyclaceae; genus Azonexus. The sequence goes on from JADIYD010000013.1 coordinate 82,241, forward strand.
ATGTCCTGCGCACGCGCGCTACGCCACCGCAAGCCGAGCTACCGCACAAGGCGCGACACAAGAACGTTCGCGGCGCCTTTGAGTGCCGCGCAGACTTCAGCGGCCAGCGCCTGCTGCTCATCGATGATGTCATGACCACCGGCGCGACGGCCAACGAGTGCGCCCGCGTCCTCAAGCTGCATGGCGCCGCCGAGGTGGCCGTTGCCGTCATCGCCCGTGCGCTAAAGCACTGAATCCGTGCTCTAATTCGCCCCTTCCACCGTTTGAAAGCTGTCGCGTGTTTGCTGTCGTTCTCTACCAGCCCGAAATTCCGCCCAATACGGGCAATATCATCCGCCTGTGCGCCAATACCGGTGCCGAGTTGCATCTGGTCGAGCCGCTCGGCTTCGACATCACCGACAAGGGCTTGCGCCGGGCCGGGCTGGATTATCACGAGTACGCCCGTGTCGTGCGCCATGCCGACTGGACGGCGTGCAAGGCGGCACTGAGCGGTCGGCGTCTGTTCGCCATGACGACCAAGGGCACGGGCAGCCCGTTCGATGCGGCTTTGCAGGAAAACGATGTGTTTGTTTTTGGTCGTGAAACCAGCGGACTCCCGCCTGAAGTACTCGCCGAGTTTCCGCCGGAACAGCGACTCCGCCTGCCGATGCAGGCCGGGCAGCGCAGCCTAAACCTCTCCAACGCAGCCGCCGTCACCGTCTTCGAAGCCTGGCGCCAGGCCGGCTTCGCTGGCGCCAGTTAGAGGCGCTAACAAAATGCAGCGAAGCGGTCCTGGCTAGGCGTGCCGACGAAGACAGTACGATTAGTACGGCGAGGAGGCAACAACGACGCCAGGAGTATTTTGTTTGCGCCTTTTAAGCCAGCTCTTCCTTGGGGTCGCGTGCCATCAATTGCTCAACGGCCTGCGCAGCACTCAAACGGCCATCCAGAACGGCCGCCACTGCAGCGCTGATTGGCATGTCGACGCCAAGCTGGCTCGACAAGCGATCCACCTCGCGGGCGGTATAAACGCCTTCGGCGACATGGCCAAGCTCTTCAAGAATCTGCGGTAACAATTTATTCTGGGCCAGCGCCAGGCCGACACGGCGATTGCGCGACAAATCGCCGGTGCAAGTCAGGATCAGATCCCCCATGCCTGCCAGACCCATGAAGGTCTGCCGGTCAGCGCCAAGCGCCAGACCGAGACGGGCAATTTCTGCCAGACCGCGCGTCATGAGTGCGGCCCGGGAGTTCAACCCGAGGCCAAGGCCATCGCAAACGCCTGTGGCGATGGCCAACACATTCTTGACGGCACCACCAACCTCGACGCCGACCAGATCGTCGTTGGCGTAGATGCGCAAACGCGCCGTATGCAACTGGCGCGCCGCTTCACGGGCAAATGCCGGGTCATTGGCAGCGAGCGCCACTGCGGTCGGCTGCCCGGCCGCCACTTCCTCGGCAAAGCTGGGGCCGGAGAGTGCTCCGCACAAGGCCTGCTGGCCGAGCACTTCGGTCACAACCTGATGCGGCAGCTTGCCGCTACCGGCCTCGAAACCCTTGCACACCCACAGCACAGGCAAGGTGCAGCCAATAGCCTTGAGACGTTCAACAGTGGGCCGCAAACCGGCAATGGGCGTCGCCACGATGAGCAACTCCGCACCGCCAACCGCGGCATCGAAATCCGTTGCCACGGCAACCGATTCCGGGAGCTTGTAACCCGGAAAAAAGCGATGATTTTCGCGGGTAGCCACGAGGTCGGCAGCCACATCCTCCTCGCGCGACCACAGGGTCAGATCATGCTTGCCGGCAAAGGCAATCGACAGCGCCGTGCCCCAGGCACCAGCCCCCAGCAGCGTGATTTTCATAGGCCCCAGACCTGTGTCGAACGAATGTAGCCGGTAGCGCCATCGCGATGCCGTACCTTGGCCCAGCCCGGCGAAGCTGGTTCAACAAATTCGACTGCAACCCATTTGTCCAGTTCGGCCAGAACGGCCGATTCCGCTTTGTCCGACTGGCGGATTTCAGCTTTCGGCGCAGTCACGACGAGCGTCCGTTTATCGACGAGATTGCGCGATTCCAGCCAGGCCAGCGTCCCTTCGGCATCACGCACCTTGAGCCAGCCTTCCAGCTTGACGACAACCTCGACTGGCGTCTGCGCCTTGATCAGGTAAAGCTTCTTGCCCTGCAGCGACGGCGCATCGAACAGGATGGCCGCCGGCACACTGACCGAGCGGTAGTCGATGGCCAGCGCTGCTCCGGCAGCGCTGATCAGCGAGACGGCGACAAGCGCACGACGCCAGAAGGTCATTACTGAATCGATGCTTCGGCCGGAGCGCCAGCCTGGGCTTCCTGCTGTTGCAGGCGCTGCATGTACATGCTTTCGAAATTAACCGGCTGCAAGACGATGGGCTGGAATCCGGCGCGGCTGACGGCATCCGACACGGCTTCGCGAGCATACGGGAACAGGATGTTCGGGCAGGCAACGGCGATCAGCGGCTCGAGTTGCTCTTCCGGTACGTTCTGGATGCGGAAGATGCCGGCCTGGCCAACTTCAACCAGGAAAACAGTCTTCTCGGCCATCTTGGCGGTAACCGTGACGGTCAGCACGACTTCGTAGACGCCGTCGCCAACGGCGCGGCCGCCGGTATTGAGCTGGATCTCGACTTGCGGTGCTTCACGCTCAAGGAAGATCTCCGGCGCATTCGGCACTTCGACCGACAGGTCCTTGACGTAGAGTTTTTCAATACCGAAGACGGGCTGGGCGTTTTGTTCCATGGTTTTCTTTCAGAAGTTAAATCGGTTCAGGTCAGCCTTCAAGCAGCGGCTTCAACTGGCCGGATGCGTCGAGGGCATAAAGATCGTCACAGCCACCCACGTGGGTTTCGCCGATGAAGATCTGCGGCACTGTACGCCGCTGAGTTTTCTGCATCATTTCATCGCGACGGTCCGGATCGAGGTCGACACGAACCTCCTCGATCTCCTCCACCCCCCGCGCCTTGAGCAATTGCTTGGCACGGGTGCAATAGGGGCAGACCGCCGTGGTGTACATCAGCACACGGGCGCTCATTTGCTTTTCGCACCCTTTTTGACCGGATAGCCGGCGCCAACCCAGGCATCAACACCACCGGACAGGCTGTAAAGCTTCTCGAAGCCCTGCTTCTTAAGTTCGCCACAGGCCTTGCTCGAACGCATACCGGACGCACAGCAGACAATGATCGGCTTGTCCTTGAACTTCTCGAGTTCGCTGACTCTGTCGGCCAGCTTGCTGGTCGGAATATTCTTCGCCTCAGGCAAATGCCCGCTGGCGTACTCGTCGGCCTCGCGGACGTCGAGAATATAGGCGTCTTCACGATTGATCAGCTGCGTCGCCTCGACCGGACCAACGCTGTTGCCCGACGGACGGACCAGCAGCGGCCAAAGAAGCGACAGGCCGCTGACGGCAACCAGCCCGACCAGCATGATGTTCTGATTGATAAACTCCATCGGCATTACTTAATCTCCAGTACCGCAAAAAACTTCACGCATCATGCTCACCAACTGCAACGTACGCTGGTCACCTACCCGGTAATAAACGCGATTGGCGTCCTTGCGGGTGACCAGAACGCCTTTTTCGCGCAGGATGGCCAGATGCTGGGAAATATTGCTCTGCGAAGTACCCACGGCCTCGACGATTTCCTGAACACATGCCTCCTGTTCGCCAAGCACACAAAGGATCTTGAGGCGCAACGGGTGGGCGATGGATTTCAGCGCACGGGCGGCCAGCTCGATGTGCTCCTGCTTGTCGATCAGACTGAAGGATGGCGTTTCCAAGATAAACCTCGTTTCGGTGAATGGCGCATTATAAAATAGCGTTTTACGTTTAGCTTAATCGAAATCAATCCGCAATGACCTTTGGACCCTCCCGGCCCGGCCAGCGCAGCCCTCGGCCCACCGGCAAAAGGCTGACTGCGGCACTGATTGCCGTTGTTTTCCTTGGCATCACACCAGCCGGTGCCAAGCCAACTGCGGCCGAAAAAAAATCTCCACAAAATGTCGCATCTCCCGATATTGCCGAAAAACAGGCTGATCTGGGCGAATTGCGCAGCCGAATCGACGGGCTGCGCAAGGAATTGTCGGCCAGCGAAGAGAACAAAGCCGACGCCGGCGACCGGCTGCGCGAGTCGGATCGGCAGATTTCCCGCCTGCAGCGCGAGCTGCACGAACTGAACGATTCCCGCGGTCAACTGGAAAAAAAGCTCAAAAACCTCGAACAACAGTCGCAGGAACTTGGCGTCACACTCAGCCAGCAGCAGGCCCAGCTGGAAAAGCTGCTCTACAAGCAATACCTGCGCGGCACACCGGACTCACTGCAACTGCTGCTCAACGGTGACGACCCCAACCAGATGGCGCGTGATCTGCACTACCTTTCCGCCATCGCGCTGACCCGCGCCGAACTGATGGGTGAGATCAACGCCACGCTCGACAAAAAGAAATCGCTGGCGGCCGACGCCAAGGAACGCAGCAAGGAGCTGGCCGAGGTCGAGTCCGAGCAACAAAAACGCCATGCCGATCTCAAAAAGCAGCGCGAGGAACGTCAGGCCCTTTACGCCCAGATATCCAGCAAGGTCAGCGCCCAGCGCAAGGAAATCGGCACCCTGCAGCAAAACGAAAAGCGCATGACCCAGCTGATAGACCGGCTGTCGAAGATTCTCGCCGCTCAAGCCGCCAAGGCAGCGGAGGCCGCACGCCTTGCCGAAGCCCGCCAGGCAGCTGCGCGACAAAAAGAAAAAACGTGAGAAACAGCAAGAAAAGGAAAGGCGTCCTTCGCCGACTGAGTCGCGCGAAGTCGCCCGCCCGACGCCCAGCGTTGAACCCGCTCGCCCGAGAACCAGCGAAGCCGAAAACCACTATGAGCCGGCCCCCAGCAACGGCAGCTTCGCCCGCCAGCGCGGCAGCCTGCGCCTGCCGGTACGCGGCGCCGTGTCCGGCCGATTTGGTTCGGCCCGTGATGGCGGTGGCACCTGGCGCGGCCTGTTCATCAAGGCCGGCTCGGGCAGCGAGGTCAAGGCCATCGCTGGTGGCCGCGTCGTCTTTTCGGAATGGATGCGCGGCTTCGGCAACCTGCTGATCGTCGACCACGGCGACGCTTATCTATCGATCTACGGCAACAACGAGTCACTGCTCAAACAGGTTGGCCAGGCGATCAAGGGTGGAGAAACAATAGCGACTGTAGGCAACAGCGGGGGCAATCCGGAATCCGGTTTATACTTTGAACTCCGCCACCAAGGGCAACCGATCGACCCGATGAAATGGGCCAGCTTGAAATGAGCAAAACGAAAACCATTAGCTTGACCGTTGGCGCCTTTGTCGCCGGCGCACTGATCAGCCTGAACTTCCCGGCCATGGCCGACAAGGACGTTAAGCAGGGCCTGCCCATCGAAGAGTTGCGGACCTTTGCCGAGGTGTATAGCGCCATCAAGCAGGGCTACGTCGAGCCGGTCGAAGACAAGAAGATGATCTCCAATGCCATTTCCGGCATGCTCTCCAACCTCGACCCGCACTCGACCTATCTCGACGCCGACGCCTTCAAGGATCTGCAGGTCGGGACGCAGGGCGAGTTTGGCGGACTGGGTATCGAAGTCGGCATGGAAGACGGGCTGGTCAAGGTCATTTCGCCGATCGAGGACACCCCGGCCTACCGCGCCGGCGTGAAGGCCGGCGACCTGATCTTCAAACTGGATGAAACGCCGGTGAAAGGCCTGACCCTCTCCGATGCCGTCAAGAAGATGCGCGGCAAACCGAAGACGCCGATCAAGCTGTCAATCATCCGCAAGGGTGAAACCAAGCCGATCGAAGTCACCCTGATCCGTGAAGTGATCAAGGTGCAGAGCGTCAAGTCCAAGCTGGTCGAACCGGGCTACGGCTGGGTGCGGGTCACGCAGTTCCAGGAAAACACCATCGCGGAAGTAGCCAAGCATGTTTCCGCACTTTACAAGGACGGCAACAAGCTGAACGGTCTGGTGCTCGACCTGCGCAACGACCCGGGCGGTCTGCTCAATGGCGCCATCGGTGTTTCTGCGGCTTTCCTGCCGCCGGACGTCAAGGTCGTGTCGACCGACGGCCGTACGGAGGATGCCAAGCAGGAATTCCGGGCGCGCCCGCAGGACTACCTGCGCGGCAACAAGGAAGATCCGCTCAAGACCATGCCGGTTGAAGCCAAGAAGGTGCCGATGGTCGTGCTCGTAAACGGCGGCTCCGCCTCGGCTTCTGAAATCGTCGCAGGCGCACTTCAGGATCACAAGCGTGCCATCATTGTCGGCACCCAGACTTTCGGCAAAGGCTCCGTGCAGTCCGTCCTGCCGCTGCCGGGCAATACCGCCATCAAGCTGACCACGGCCCGTTACTACACGCCGGAAGGGCGCTCGATCCAGGCCAAGGGCATCACGCCGGATATCGTTGTCGAAGAAAGCGCGAATGGCGCCAGCCCCGCCACGCGTGTTCGTGAAGCCGACCTGGACCGCCATCTGAGCAACGACCGCGACAAGGAAGCCGCCAAGCCGGAAGCCAAGGGACAAGCAAAATCCCCGAAATCAGGCAAGGACAAGAAGGAAGACACCGAAGAGGATTTGCCGCAACGACTGGAGTACGCCACCAAGGGCGACTACCAGTTCCAGCAGGCGCTGAATCTTCTCAAGGGTCTTCAGATCATGCAGAATAAAGCGCAATAGTTCATCAGTCGGGAGGGATGATGGCCGACACAGACCTCAAGAAGAAACGGGAAATTCTGTTCTCCAAGTTCCCCCCGGGCCAGGTGCCCGAGGCGGCCGACGATCTTCAGCATATCGAAGCGGTCGAGGTGCACGCCAAGTTCGAACAGCGCTGCCTCGACGTCAGCTACGACCTGCAGCAGCACACGCTGCGGGAACTGGACGAGCACTTGATCGACAAGGGCTTTCATCTCGACAACACGCTGTTTACGAAACTGACCCGGGCGCTGATCTACTACGTTGAAGACACCCAGCTGCACAACATCGGCGCCCCGGAAAAACGCCTCAAGCGCTCGGCCCAGGAAGCCTATGTCCATGCCTGGGAACACCACCCGCACGGCGACCACGACGACACGCCGCCAGAGTGGCGGGAATACAAGTAGCGCTCAGGATCGAGGATCGAGCCGTTTGCCAAACTACTCGATCCCAACATCTCGACCCTTGATCCTGAATGACTGACGACCAGCTTCTCCGCTATAGCCGACACATCCTGCTCGACGCGCTGGGCATTGAAGGGCAGGCGCGCATTCTTGACACCCACGCGCTGATCATCGGCGCCGGCGGTCTTGGCTCGCCGGCAGCGCTCTACCTGGCCTCAGCCGGCGTCGGCAGAATTACGCTGGTTGATGACGACACCGTCGATTTCACCAACCTGCAACGGCAAATTCTCCATACCCAGGCACGTGTCGGCATGGCCAAGGCCGAATCTGGCCGACAAGCGCTGAGCGCCATCAACCCTGAGATCGAGATCATCCCGCTGCAGCAGCGTCTATCGGGCGAAACGCTCGATGCGCTGGTTGCCAGCGCCGATCTTGTGCTCGACTGCACCGATAATTTCGCCACCCGGCATGCCATCAATCGCGCCTGCGTGCATCATCGCAAACCCCTGGTGTCCGGTGCGGCCATCCGTTTCGATGGCCAGATCAGCGTCTACGACCTGCGCCGCGATGATTCACCGTGCTACCACTGCCTGTTTCCCGAAGGCGAGGACGTTGAGGAAGTACGCTGTGCGGTGATGGGCGTCTTTGCACCGCTAACCGGCATCATCGGCACCATGCAGGCAGCGGAGGCTCTGAAGCTGGCGGCCGACATCGGTGAAACGCTGACCGGACGGCTATTGCTGCTTGATGCGCTCACGATGGAGTGGCGCACTGTCCGTTTCAAAAAGGACGACGACTGCGCCGTGTGCGGCCCTAAGGGAAACGTGCGATCAGGCGAATATCTTCGCCAAGCTGACGCAGATCGCGAATCTTCAGCGCCTTCTTGCCGTCTAGCGTAGTCAGCTCGGGCAGGTTGAACAGGCCGCTCGCGTCGTGGCCGATCAGGCAAGGCGCCAGATAGAGCAGCAGCTCATCGACCAGACCTTCGCGCAGCAACGAACCGTTGAGCTTGAAGCCGGCTTCAGCGTGCACTTCATTGATGCCACGCTGGGCCAGCATGTCGAGCAGGGCCTTGAGGTCCACTTTGCCGGCGCCGTTATTCAGAATTTCGACGAAATGGCCGGTCGACCGCAGCAATGCCATTTTTTCGGCATTCTCGACAGCCCCGACGATCAGTACCGGCTCGCCCTGCAGAATGCGCGCCGTCGGCGAAATTTCCAGCCGGCTGTCGACCACCACACGCAAGGGCTGACGGGTTGTCGCCACATCGCGCACGGTCAGACTCGGATCGTCGTCGCGCACCGTGCCGATACCGGTCAGGATGGCACAGGCTCGCGCCCGCCAGGCGTGCCCGTCACGACGGGCATCGGGGCCGGTGATCCACTGGCTGACGCCGTTGTTGAGAGCCGTCTTTCCATCCAGACTGGCCGCCGCCTTGAGGCGCAGCCACGGCCGGCCACGCGTCATGCGCGAGACAAAGCCGATGTTCGACTCGCGCGCCTCATCTTCCAGCAGGCCGCTCGCCGTTGCTATGCCGGCCGCCCGCAACAAGGCCAGCCCCTTGCCGGAAACCAGCGGATTCGGATCAGTCATCGCCGCGACGACACGGGTAACGCCGGCGGCAATCAAGGCCTCGGCACACGGTGGCGTGCGGCCGTGATGGCTGCACGGCTCCAGCGTCACGTAAGCCGTAGCGCCCTTGGCCTTGTCACCCGCCGCGCGCAGGGCATGGACTTCGGCGTGCGGCTCGCCTGCCTTCTCGTGCCAGCCTTCGCCAACGATTTCACCGTCGCGGACCAAAACGCAGCCCACGCGCGGATTGGGCGAGGTCGTCCACAGGCCACGCTCTGCCAGTTGCAGGGCGCGCGCCATCATGCCGTGGTCGACGGCTGAAAAGCTCATTTTTTCTTCGGGGTGGGTGACACTTCGCGAATGGCCTTGGAGAAGGCATCCACGTCTTCGAAATTGCGATAGACCGAGGCGAAGCGGATGTAGGCGACCTTGTCGAGCTTCTTGAGCTCACGCATGACGAGTTCGCCCAACTGCTGCGTCGTCACCTCGCGCTCGCCTGCCGAGCGGAGTCTTTCCTCGATATCGGCGACCGCAGCATCGACCGATTCAATCGACACCGGCCGCTTGCGCAGCGCCAATTCCAGACTGGCGCGCAACTTGGTGCGGCTGAATTCGGTGCGCAGGCCATTTTTCTTGACCACTTGCGGCAGCTGGATTTCAGCCCGCTCGTAGGTCGTGAAACGCTTGTCGCAGGCATTGCACTTTCTGCGGCGACGAACGACATCCGCCTCGTCGGAGAGGCGGGTATCGACAACTGCCGTGTCGTCGTGGCCGCAGAAGGGGCACTTCACTTCAAACTCCTGAAAATTTCAGCGCGCCGCCCGAACAAGGCAAGGCCGCGCGGGCGAGCGCTGAAACTATCACGCCCCGTAGACCGGGAACTTGCCACACAACGCAGCGACCTTGGCGCGCACGGTGGCGGCCACGGCTTCGTCGTTCGGCGCTTCAAGCACGTCGGCAACCAGATGGGCGATGGTCTCGGCTTCGATTTCGGTGAAACCGCGCGTCGTCATGGCCGGCGAACCGATGCGGATGCCGGAGGTGACGAACGGCTTCTGCGGATCGTTCGGGATGCCGTTCTTGTTGACCGTGATGTGGGCCCGGCCCAGAGCAGCTTCGGCTTCCTTGCCGGTGATGTTCTTGGCGCGCAGGTCGACGAGGAAAACGTGGCTTTCAGTGCGCCCGGAAACGATGCGCAGGCCGCGCTCTTCGCCGAGCACCTTGGCCATGACGCGGGCGTTGTTGATAACCTGTTCCTGATAGCGCTTGAAGCCCGGCGTAGCAGCTTCCTTGAAGGCCACAGCCTTGGCGGCGATGACGTGCTCGAGCGGGCCGCCCTGCAGGCCAGGGAAGATGGCGGAATTGAGCGCCTTTTCGTGCTCGGCCTTCATGAGGATGACACCACCGCGCGGGCCGCGCAGGGTCTTGTGCGTGGTCGAGGTCACGACATCGGCAAACGGGACCGGGTTCGGGTAGTAACCGGCGGCGATCAGGCCGGCGTAGTGGGCCATGTCGACCCAGAAAATGGCGCCGACTTCCTTCGAAATCTTGGCGAAACGTTCCCAATCGATACGCAGGGAATAGGCCGAGGCGCCGGCAACGATGATCCGCGGCTTGTGCTCGCGGGCCAGCGCTTCCATCTTGTCGTAGTCGATCTCTTCCTTCTCGTTCAGGCCGTAGGAAACGACGTTGAACCACTTGCCGGACATGTTGAGCGCCATGCCGTGGGTCAGGTGACCGCCTTCGGCCAGACTCATGCCCATGATGGTGTCGCCTGGTTTGGCAAAGGCCATGAGGACGGCCTGGTTGGCCTGCGAACCGGAGTTCGGCTGAACGTTGGCAGCATCGGCGCCGAACAGCTTCTTCAGGCGGTCGATGGCGATCTGCTCGGTGATATCGACGTATTCGCAGCCACCGTAGTAGCGCTTGCCGGGATAGCCTTCGGCGTACTTGTTGGTGAGCTGGGAGCCCTGGGCTTCCATGACGGCGTTGCTCACGTAGTTTTCAGACGCGATCAGTTCGATGTGGTCTTCCTGACGCTGTACTTCGGCCTGCATGGCCTTAAAGAGTTCAGGGTCAACTTTTGCCAGGGTGTCTTTCGCGGAAAACATGGGGAATGCCTCAAGCCATTGAAAAGGGGTGGAATTTTATCACGCCGGAAGCTCGTCAAGGGCGCCCGGCTCAAGATGATCGGTTTCACCCCAGGTTTTGAGGCTCCACTGGCCGTCGACCGCAGCAATCCAGTTGATGCCGGCATTGGGAATCAGGAAGTCACGCGGCATTTCGAGCGGGTTGCCACGGACAAAGCGGTTGATGATGTCGAGCACACCACCATGCAGCACGATGGCGATGGTCTCGCCCGGATGGCGCGCCACCAGCTCCTTCAACTTGCCGGTCACGCGCTCGAACATGGTGACCAGGCTCTCGCCGTTCTCGAAATCGTAGTGGGCGTTGCGCCCTTCGAAAGCGGCATAGCCATCCGGATGATTCGCCTTCGCCTCGTCGTAGGTCAGGCCTTCGAACACCCCGTAGCGGCGTTCGCGCATCTCGGGAACCGGGGTCGGCGCCAGGCCGAGTTCGGCACCGATCGATTGCGCCGTCGTCCATGCGCGTTTCAGATCGCTGCTGTAGAGCGCGACAATGCCGGCCGGCTTGAGCCAGCGTCCGGCGGCCATGGCCTGGCGCAGACCGATTTCGTTGAGACCGATGTCGATCTGCCCCTGAATACGCCGCTCGGCGTTCCATTCGGTTTCGCCGTGGCGCACCAGACAGATATGCGTTGACCGGGTTGTAGGGATTTCCACCATTTTCTGCCTCTCGCCTTCGCTGTAAATTTGGCCCACTGAAATTTTCAATTCACCCCGGCCACTTCAGAAGTCGGGAATTCTATCAACCGAGGAGGACTTTTTCGTGACCCTTCTGATCAAGCTATCGCAGCTTATCGACTGGCTCAATGAGCGTGTCGGCAAAGCGGCATTCTGGCTGGTTCTGGTGATGACTATCATCTGCGCCGCCAATGCCAGCTACCGTTTTGTTTTCAATGACAGTTCAAACGGCATGCTGGAAATCCAGTGGTACCTGTTTGCCGCTGTTTTTCTGCTCTGCTCACCCTACACGCTGCAAAAGAACGAGCATGTCCGCATCGACGTGCTGTCCGGCAAGCTGTCGTCGCGCGGCCTGGCCGTTATCGACATCATCGGCACCCTGTTCTTCCTGCTGCCGATGGTGATTACCGTCCTTTGGCTCTCGCTGCCCCTGGTCGCCGAGTCTTACAAGATTCAGGAAATGTCATCCAACGCTGGCGGCCTGATTCGCTGGCCGGTCAAGATCCTGCTGCCCATCGGCTTCACGCTGCTCGCCCTGCAAGGCATTTCCGAGCTGATCAAGCGTATCGCCTTTCTGGCCGGGATGATCGACGACCCGAACAGCAAGGACAAAGGCCCGACAGCCGAAGAAGAACTGGCCGCCGCCATCGCCGCCGCCAAAGCACAGGAGGCCAAATAATGGCTGAGTTCATGATTGCGAACATGGCGCCCCTGATGTTTGGCGCGCTGGTTATGTTCCTCCTCTTCGGCTATCCGGTGGCATTCGCGCTGGCAGCCAACGGCATCGTCTTCGGCCTGATCGGCATCGAACTCGGCCTGCTCACGCCGGCTTTGTTCCAGGCCCTGCCCGAACGCATCTTCGGCATCATGTCCAACGACACGCTGCTCGCCATCCCGTTCTTCACCTTCATGGGGCTGATACTTGAACGATCAGGCATGGCGGAAGACCTGCTCGACACCATCGGCCAGCTGTTCGGCCCGATGCGCGGCGGTCTGGCTTACGCGGTCATCTTCGTCGGCGCCCTGCTCGCCGCGACGACCGGTGTCGTTGCCGCCTCGGTGATCTCGATGGGCCTCATCTCGCTGCCCATCATGCTGCGCTACGGTTACGACAAGCGACTGGCCGCCGGTGTCATCGCCGCTTCCGGCACGCTGGCCCAGATCATCCCGCCGTCACTGGTGCTGATCATCATGGCCGACCAGCTCGGCAAATCGGTCGGCGACATGTACGAAGGCGCTTTCATTCCCGGCCTGATCCTCACCGGACTTTACGTCGGCTACGTTTTCGTGCTCTCGATCATCAAGCCGAATGCATGCCCGGCCCTGCCGCCCGAAGCCCGCAGCCTGCGCGGCCTCAAGTTGATGATGCGCGTACTGACCACACTGGTTCCGCCATTGGTCCTGATTTTCCTGGTTCTCGGCACGATTTTTCTCGGTATCGCAACACCAACCGAAGGCGGCGCCATGGGTGCAGCCGGTGCGCTGATCCTGGCCGTTGCTCGCAGTCGCCTGAGCTTCAAGCTGCTCAAGCAGGCCATGGAGACCACCGGCAAGCTGTCGTCGTTCGTGATCTTCATCCTGGTTGGCTCGACGGTTTTCGGCCTGGTCTTCCGGGCGGTCAATGGCGACCTGTGGGTTGAGCACCTGCTGCTCGGCTTGCCGGGCGGTCAGGCCGGCTTCCTGATCGTGGTCAACCTGATGGTCTTCCTGCTCGCCTTCTTCCTCGACTTCTTCGAGCTGTCCTTCATCATCGTCCCGCTGCTCGCACCGGTGGCCGACAAGCTGGGCATCGATCTGGTCTGGTTCGGCGTACTGCTCGCGGTCAACATGCAGACCTCGTTCATGCACCCGCCCTTCGGCTTCGCGCTGTTCTACCTGCGCTCGGTCGCACCGGCCTCGGTCAAGACGACGGACATCTACTGGGGCGCCATTCCCTTCGTCTGTATCCAGATCATCATGGTCGCGCTGATCATCATCTTCCCGAACATCGTCAGCTACGGCGACGAGGCTCAGAAGGAACAGCAGCGCCTGGAGAAGGAAGGTAAGGCCCCAGCTGCCATCGACCTCGACTCGCTCATGAAGCAGAGCGACGAGCAACCGGACGAGAAGAAAGACGACGAAAGTTCAGCCGCCGATCTGCTCAAGAATCTGCAGAGCGACAGCAAGTAAGCTCTCCGGCTCACATCAAGGGCGGGGTCTGCGGACCCCGCCTTTTTTTCGTCCGGCTCAGGGGATGAAGGGCAGGCTCAGTTCGCTCGTATCGCTGGCACCGCCAGAAAAACGCCGGCACTCTTCGATGAATTTTCGGGTTGCGCTGCTGACATGCCGCTGACGCTGACGAACGAACTGGAAGCGACGACGCAGCGCCAGTTCCGGCGTCCTGATCTCGACCAGGCTACCGCGCCGCAGGGCTTCGCGCAGCGACAGCCGGGACAGGCAGCCAATACCCAGCCCCGACTCGACAGCCCGCTTGATCGCTTCGGTATGCTCGAGTTGCAGACAGACATCGGCATCGATGCCGACCGCGTGCATGGCCCGATCGAATAGCGCACGGGTGCCTGACCCCGGCTCGCGAACAATCCATTTTTGCCCTGCCAGCGCCGTCGACCGCAGCATGCCTGCCGTGGCCAGCGGATGGGTTGGCGCGCAGAAAACGACCAGTTCGTCGTCGAGCCAGGGCTCGAAAAGCAGATCGGAATCGCTCGCCTCGCCTTCGATCAGGCCAAGATCCAGTTCAAAGCGGCGCAGGCGTTCGATTACCTGCTGCGTGTTGCAAACACTGAGTTCGATCCGGCTGCCGGGATTCTTTTGCAGGTAATCGACGACAACCAGCGTTGCCAGATAATTGCCGATGGTCAGCGTCGCGCCTACCGCCACCGGTGCCAGGCGACCGCCAGCCAGATAGCCCTCGACCTCGCTGGCCCGGGCCAGCATGTCCTCGGCCTGTGGCAGCAAGCCGCGACCGCTGGCGTTGAGGCGCAACGACTTGCCAATACGGTCGAACAGCGGGCAATCGAAATGCCGCTCCAGTTCAAGCAGCGCCGTGCTCGCCGCCGATTGCGACATGTTCAGCTGCACCGCGGCGCGCGACACGTTTTCAAGACGGGCGATGGCAGCAAAGACTTCAATCTGGCGCAGGGTAATTTTCATATCTGTATTTTAGATTACCGATATGTAAATTACCCGCTTTTATCAATAAACGATGCCGCCTATGATCTGTCCCATTCTGTATCTGGACGAGAAAACGCATGAGCAACCTGGCCACCGAAACTGTCACTTCCGTACATCACTGGAACGACACCCTGTTTACCTTCCGCACCACACGCGATCCGGGCATGCGCTTCACCAACGGCCAGTTCGTGATGATCGGTCTGGAAGTCGAAGGCCGCCCGCTGACCCGCGCCTACAGCATCGCCAGCGCCAACCACGAGGAATATCTCGAGTTTTTCAGCATCAAGGTCGAGGATGGCCCGCTGACCTCACGCCTGCAGCATCTCAAACCCGGCGATCCGATCCTCGTCAGCAAGAAGCCCACCGGCACGCTGGTCCTGCGCGACCTGAAACCCGGCAAGCGCCTCTTCATGTTCGCCACCGGCACCGGCCTGGCGCCCTTCATGAGCCTGATCCACGACCCGGAAACCTACGAGCGCTTCGAGAAGGTCATCCTCATCCACGGCGTGCGCTGGACCAATGAACTGGCCTACCACGACTACATCGAGCAGGACTTGAAGGAGCACGAATACTTCGCCGACTGGGTCAAGGAAAAGCTGATCTACTACCCGACCGTGACGCGCGAATCATTCCGCAACGAGGGCCGCCAGACCGACCTCATCGAGTCCGGCAAACTCTTCGAAGACATCGGCCAGCCGCCGCTTGACCCGGCGACCGACCGCGCCATGATCTGCGGCAGCCCGGCCATGCTGGCTGAAACCTCGGCCATGCTCGATGCGCGTGGCTTCGAGGTGGGCAACCACCACACCGGCAAACTGGGCGACTACGTGATCGAACGCGCCTTTGTCGAAAAATAGGCTTTTTTTCCGGTTGACCGTGGGAGGCGGACGGCTATCGTTGAGATAGCCAAATCCGATTGGCTGCACGCCGACAAGGCGAGCATCATTTGATTGCGGCCTGACGAATAACGTCTCTGCCCATTCATCAACCAAGGCAAAAAGGGAGAAAACCATGGACATCGGAATCACCAAGAAGGATCGCGAAAAAATCGCCGACGGCCTGTCCCATCTGCTCGCCGACTCATTCACCCTCTACCTGAAAACCCACAACTTCCACTGGAACGTCACCGGCCCGATGTTCAACACGCTGCACGTGATGTTCATGGACCAATACACCGAACTGTGGAACGCTTTGGACCTGATCGCCGAACGCATCCGCGCCCTCGGCGTCGCCGCCCCCGGCACCTACAGCGAATTCGCCAAGCTGACGGTGATCAAGGAAAGCGAAGGCAAGGTTTCGGCCGAGGACATGATCAAGCAACTGGTCGCCGGCCAGGAAGCCGTCACCAAGACCGCCCGCGGCATCTTCGCCATCGTCGACAAGGCCGGCGACGAGCCGACCGCCGATTTGCTGACCCAGCGCATGCAGATTCACGAAAAGAACGCCTGGATGCTGCGTAGCCTGCTGGAATAATCGACCTCCACGGTCAACCGCAAAAACGGCCAAATTTGAAATATTCAATCGGCGAGACGTAAAAAACCCGCGAAGTTCGCGGGTTTTTGATTTTGGCCGATATTTCCGGTTGACCGTGGAAACGCTATTTCCCGGTCTGCAGGAAGCCGTCCATCCGTCGTTCGGCCAGACTGAACCAGGCAGACTGCGCTCGCTGATACTTCTCGTATTCGACATGAATCTTCTTGAAGGCTGGGTTCTTGCCTGCTTCGTCAGCATACAATTCCGTCGCCGCCTTGTAGGTTGCCTTGAGAATCTCGGACGAGAACTCCCTGACCTTGACGCCAGCCTGCATGAGTTTGGCCAGTGCCGCCGGATTCTTGTGGTCGTATTCGGCCATCATCGTCACGTTGGCTTCGAAGGCAGCAGCCTGGAAGGCCTCCTGATATTCCTTCGGCAGCTTGGCCCATTCGGCCTTATTGACGAAAAAGTGGATGACCGGGCCCGGCTCCCACCAGCCCGGGTAGTAATAGTTCTTGGCAACCTTGTAAAAACCGAGCTTTTCATCATCGTACGGGCCAACCCACTCGGCCGCGTCGATGGTGCCCTTTTCCAGCGCCGGGTAGATGTCGCCACCGGCAATCTGCTGCGGCACGACGCCGAGCGCGGAGAACACGGTGCCGCCAAGACCGGCGATGCGCATCTTGATGCCGCTGAGGTCAGCAACCGTCTTCACTTCCTTGCGCCACCAGCCCCCCATCTGGGTACCGGTGTTGCCGCCAGCAAAAGAAAGAACGTTGTAATTACTGTAGAACTCATCGAGCAGCCCCTGGCCGCCACCATAGTAGATCCAAGCGTTCATCTGGCGGGCCGTCATGCCGAACGGAATCGAGGTGCCGAAGCCGAAGGTCTTGTCTTTGCCGACGTAGTAGTACGAACAGGTATGGCAGCACTCGACGGTACCTTGCTGCACAGCGTCCAGTGCCTGCAGGCCTGGGACGATCTCCCCGCCCGGGAAAACGCGGATGTCGAACTTGCCATTGGTCATGGCGCGCAGGCGATTGGCCAGCACTTCGGCGCCGCCGTAGATAGTATCCAGGCTCTTCGGAAAACTCGAAGTCAGGCGCCACTTGATGCTGGGTAGCGCGCCAATGACCGCCGGGGCAGCCGCAGCAGGCGAAGCTGGAGCTGCTGGCACAACAGAAGAAGCAGGTTCTTCTTTTTTTCCACACGCTGCCAAACCAGCCGCAGCAGCACCTATAGCCGCTTTGGTCAGAAAATCACGACGTTGCATATTGTCTCCTCCAGAATTTGTTGGGCACGTCAGAATCATGCAACTCCATTCTAGCCAAAAGCCGAGTCTTGGCGAGTTGAGGAAAACCCTTAGGTATGCGCTTACTCGCCAGCTACCGTCATTCGATCAAGCATGATCGAGCCGGTGATCTTGCTGCCGCGAATCTGCACATCGTTACCCACCGCAACAATACCGGCCAGCATGGCCTTGAGATTGCCGGCAATGGTGATTTCTTCGACCGGGTAGGCGATCTTGCCATCCTCGATCCAGTAGCCCGCCGCACCACGCGAGTAGTCGCCGGTCACGTAGTTGATGCCATGCCCTAGCAGTTCGGTGACCAGCAGACCGCGGCCCATCTTGGCCATCAGCCCTTCCAGACCGAGTTCGCCCGGCTGAATGACCAGGTTGTGGCTGCCGCCCGCATTGGCGGTCGTCTGCATGCCCAGCTTGCGCGCCGTGTAGGTGCTCAGGAAGTAGCCTTGCAGGATGCCATTGCTGACCAGATCACGGTCGCGCGTCGCTACGCCGTCGCTGTCGAACGAAGCGCTGCCCAGCCCGCAGGGAATATGCGGGCGTTCGGCGATCTGGATGAAGTCCGGCATGATCTTCTTGCCGAGCTGGTCAAGCAGGAAGGATGATTTGCGGTACAAGGCACCGCCGCTTGCCGCATGCACGAGACTGCCGAGCAGGCCGCCAGCCAGCGGCGCTTCAAGAATGATCGGGAATTCGCCGGTCTTGACCTTGCGGCCGCCGAGTCGGGCAATGGCACGCTCGGCCGCAATGCGGCCGACCTGCGCGGCATCATCCAGCTGGCGGGCATCGCGATGCGTGGTGTACCAGTCGTCGCGCTGCATTGCATCCTGTTCGCCGGAAATGACCGAACAGGAAATGTAGTGACGCGACGTCGGGTAGCCGCCCATGAAACCCAGGCTGTTGGCCGAGACAAAATGCGCCTGCTGCGTCGAGATCGAAGCACCTTCGGAATTGCTGACCAGCGGGCTGGCATCGAAAGCGGCCTGCTCGCAACGGCGCGCCGTCTCGATGGCCTCTTCCACGGTCAACGCCCACGGATGGTACAAATCGAGATCCGGATAATCCTTGGCCATCAGCGCCGCATCGGCCAGGCCGGCACAATCGTCCTCGGCCGTGAAGCGGGCAATGTCGAGCGCCGCTTCGACCGTTTCACGCAAGGCCTGCGCCGAGAAGTCTGACGTGCTCGCGTAGCCCTTGCGTTGGCCGGAGTAGATGGTGATGCCGATACCCTTGTCGCGGTTGAACTCGATGGTCTCGACCTCGTCGCAGCGCACCGTCACCGACTGCCCGAAACCTTCGGAGACATCGACCTCGCAGGCAGTCGCCCCCTTGGCCCTGGCGTGCTTGAGCACATCCTCGGAAAGTTGCTGCAGGGCGGCGTGGGAATAGGAAAATGCGGCAGTTTCGGACATGGAGGCGGCGTCGGAGCGGGAAAGTCGCTATCATAACAGCCCGTTATTGCCAGCACCGGACGCACCCCATGCATGAAGAAGATTTCACCGAAGACACCGGCCGCCCCTCGAAGACCAAAAAGAAGGAGGCGATGCACGAGCTGCGCGATCTCGGCGAAGAACTGGTCGAGCTTTCCGTCGGCCAACTGAAAAAGATCAACCTGCCGGAAAACATTTTCGAGGCCGTCCGCGAATGCCAGAAAATCACCGCACACGGCGCCCATCGCCGGCAGGTGATGTACCTCGGCAAGCTCATGCGCGGCGTCGACGACGAGCCGATCCGTGCCGGCCTGGCCATGTTGCGCGGCGAATCGTCAGCTGAAACGGCCCGCCTGCATCGGCTTGAGCGCTTCCGCAATCGCTTTATCGAAGACGAAGCCTATCTGGCCGAAATAGCCGCTGTTTGGCCTTCGATCGACCTCCAGCACATGCGCCAACTGCGCCGCAATGCGCTGAAAGAGCTGGAAAACCACAAGCCGCCGAAGAATTTCCGGGCCATTTTCCAGATTCTGCAGGAGCTTGACAGACAAGGTACCCCGCCCGCCGACGAGGAAGCCGGCGATGAGTGAGGAGCTCGTCATCGGCCTTGTTTCGATCAGCGACCGCGCATCGACTGGCGTCTATGAAGACAAGGGCATCCCCGCTCTTCAGGAATGGCTCTCTTCCGCACTGACCACACCATGGCGCGTCGAAACACGACTGATCGCCGACGACCGCGAGACGATTGAAAATACGCTGATTTCTCTGGTTGACCGTAGCAATTGCCATCTGGTCCTGACCACCGGCGGCACCGGCCCGGCCCTGCGCGACGTCACCCCGGAAGCGACGCTGGCCATCGCCGACAAGGAAATGCCCGGCTTTGGCGAGGAAATGCGGCGCATCAGCCTCAATTTCGTGCCCACCGCCATCCTGTCGCGGCAGGTGGCTGTCATCCGCAAGCAGGCGCTCATCATCAACCTGCCCGGCCAGCCGAAATCGATCAAGGAAACGCTGGAAGGGGTCCGCAATGCCGATGGCACGGTCGCCCACGTCGGCATCTTCGCCGCCGTGCCTTACTGCATCGACCTGATCGGTGGCCCTTACGTGGAAACAAATGAAGCGGTGATCAAGGCCTTCCGGCCCAAATCAGCGATTCGCCCCGCCCGGTAATCTTCAGCCGAGCGAACTCTGGCGGTAGCGCGCCAGTTCATAGTCGGCGGTCTGCTCGCTCAGCGCAACCGGCGTCAGCTGGAAGCGCTGGCCATCCCGAACATACTCCAGGCTTTCTCGTGTATCGAAAGTCATCGGCGGCAGAACCACGCGAAATTCGCCGGCTTCGTTACCATCGAGCAGCATGAGTGCAGGCATTCCCGCTGCTTTCGCGTAGCTGGAAACCGACTTGACCTGCACCTCAATCGCGAGCGCCTTCTTGGCCAGGGACTGAATGCCGACACGGGCATCCTTTTCGGATAGCCGGTGGTAACGGCGAATGATCCCGAGCAACCAGTTCTCGCCGCCTTCAGGCTGCATGGCAACGAGGGTGCCGACCTTCAGCCAGTCGCCCGGAGCGCTGCCAAGCAAGGCACCGAAACCTCCACGGCTGACATTCTCGGCAACCCAGGTATCCATCGGCAAGCCGGCCGGCTTGCCGCCGAATTCGTCGAAAAAAACAACGAAAGCGTTGACCAGCCCATTCAACACCGACATCCGGTGTGTGACGCGATGACGGTCGTGCAGACGCTGCGGCGGTATCGGTGAAAGGTAGTTGGCCAAATGTCGGAACACGGTGACCAGCAGCTTGACCGGATACTGCCCGCCCAGATTGATGTCGGGCGGCATGTCGCCACCGCGCTCCAGGGTATCGAGCACTGCCCGCATCGACTCGTGCGCATTACCTGGCTTCAGGAAGCGTTGCGTCGGCGCTGCCTTGGCCGGCATGCGCGCCAGGCGCTGGGGCGGCTGGGCCAGTTTGAGGTCTACCCAGTAAACGCTGTCTATCTGGGCCCCAACGGTAAAGACAAAGCCGGGCAGAAAATGGGCGATGACCTGTTCGGCGAGTTCGATGCCAACTGGCAGCAGGCTGTCGAGCGAGGCGGCCTGGAAAATCATGACTTTCTGGTATTCCTGCAGCGGCGAGGTCATGCCGCGCCGGCCCGGCAAGGCCAGCGCCTTGTTTGCCACCCCCGCCTCCTCGGCAACCAGCAAGGCGCGCCCAAGACTCTGCCAACAGCTATCGCGCGACGGGCCGTAATGGAAGTGCTCCCACTTGAGCGCCTGACCGAAAGCAATGATCTGGCGAACACACAAGCTCGGCAGCATGGATTTCTGCAGGTCTCCCGAGCGATTTTTGTAATCGACGGCGAGCAAGCAGCGGTCATACCCCGCAGCCAGCCGGGTCCAGAAACCGTAGTTGATCGACCACAGTCGGTTTTCTTCGGATTTCGAGAGTCGAGCGCTCCCGAAATACTCACGGGAAAGACGCTTCAGATGGACTAAGGCCGCTTCCTCGAACTGCTCGAGTACTTCGTACAAGGTGCCGCTCGGGAAATTGTCCGCACCTTCCAGCGATTCGAGCCAGCCGGAAATTTCGTCGAGTGCCTTGAAGGCATTGTCCTTGGGCAGTTCGCTGAGGACTCTGCGCAACTCGCGCGCATTGGCCAGCGGATGATCTGTCCTCTGGGCAAAGAGTCCGCCCAGTCCGGCAACCTTGTTGAGCAACGCCCCACTCCTCTGAAAAATGATCTTTTCCAAGTCTAAACCGACAAACAGCCTTCCATCATGCGCAATTTCCAAATCCCGCCAAGTTTGTCTGTGCTTGGCCCCAGCTTACGGCCATGCGACGACGTGATCCGGCATGTAAAATAGATCGTTTACTGATTGCTCCGGATAGCCGACTCGATGCAGCCCTACCTTGACCTCATGCGCCACGTTCTGGAGAACGGGCACGACAAATCCGACCGCACCGGCACCGGCACGCGCTCGGTCTTCGGCTGGCAAATGCGCTTTGACCTGGCCAAAGGCTTCCCGGTGATGACCACCAAGAAGCTGCACCTGAAATCGATCATCCACGAACTGCTGTGGTTCATTCAGGGTGATACCAACATCAAGTACCTGCAGGAAAACGGCGTCAAGATCTGGGACGAGTGGGCTGACGAAAACGGCGATCTCGGCCCGGTTTACGGCAAGCAATGGCGCCGCTGGGAAACGCCGGACGGCCGCCTCATCGACCAGATCACGCAACTGGTCCACAGCCTGAAGAACAACCCGGATTCCCGCCGTCACATCGTCTCCGCCTGGAATCCGGGCGATGTGGACAACATGGCGCTGCCGCCCTGCCACTGCCTGTTCCAGTTCTACCTGGCGAACGGCAAGCTGTCCTGCCAGCTCTACCAGCGCAGCGCCGACATCTTCCTCGGTGTGCCCTTCAACATCGCCTCCTACGCGCTATTCACGATGATGCTGGCGCAGGTTTGCGGCTACCAGCCGGGCGAATTCGTCCATACCTTCGGCGACGCCCACATCTATTCGAACCACTTCGAGCAGGCGAGACTGCAGTTGTCACGGGACACGCGACCGCTGCCGACGATGTGGATCAATCCCGCGGTCAACGACATTTTTTCCTTCAAATTCGAAGATTTCCGTCTCGACGGCTACGACCCGCACCCGCACATTTCAGCCCCGGTGGCCGTCTGACATGATTCTCGGCGGCGACCTCGGCGGCACCAAGACGCTGCTCGCCCTGGCCGAAGTCATTGATGGCCGGATCGAAATCGTCCGCCAGCAACGCTACGCCAGCCGGGACTTCGCCAGCTTCGACGACCTGCTGGCCGAATTCCTCACCGGCAGCGAGAGCATCGGCGCCGCCTGCTTCGGCGTCGCCGGCCCGACCGATGGCCGCATCGCCAAGCTGACCTACCTGCCCTGGCAACTCACATCCGGCGCGCTCGAACAAAAGTTCGCCATCGGCCGCGTCGCGCTGATCAACGATTTTGCCGCTGCCGCCCACGGCCTGCCGCTGGTCGACGACAAGGACATCCTGACCCTGCATGCCGGCCAGCCGGAGCCGCAGGCGCCGCGCGTCATCCTCGGCGCCGGCACCGGCCTTGGCGTGGCCGGGCTGATCTGGCAGAACGGGCACTACCAGGTCATTCCCGGTGAGGGTGGGCATTTCGGTTTTTCGCCGCAAACGGCCGAGCAGGGCGAGCTCTGGCAATCCCTGCTGACACAAAGCGGCCGGGTGACGGTCGAAGACATCGTCTCCGGCCCGGGGCTGACGCGGATTTTTGCCCATTTTTCCGGTCGACCGTGGGAACCGGAAGAAATCGGCCAGGCCGCGCTTGCCGGCACCGATCCGCATGCACGCGCGGCACTACGCCTGTGGCTGGAATGCTACGGCGCCTTTGCCGGCGACCTCGCCATGCACTGGCTGGCCCGTGGTGGCGTTTATCTGGCCGGCGGCATGGCCGCCAAGCTGCTACCGCACATCGATGCAGCGCCCTTCATCGACGCCTTCATGGCCAAGCGCGAGCACAGCGATCTGGTCAGACGCATGCCCGTCCGCCTGCTGACGGTCGAAGACCTCGGGCTACGCGGCACGCTGGCTTGCGCCAGCCGCTAAAACCCGCTTCAACACCTGGAGCGACCCGTTGACCGCGATTGCCACGGTCAACCAGAAAAAATACCCAATTTTGAAAACCGCCCTCAGCCCAGGCGCAGCACCACCGCCCCGAGCGGCGGAATGGTCACTTCCAGATTGGCCGGGCGCCCCATCCACTCGCCTTCGTGGGCCGGCAAGGCACCACCGTTACCGAGGTTGCTGCCGCCATAGAACACGGAGTCGGTATTGAGCAGTTCGACGTAGCATCCTGCTGCGGGAACGCCGAGGCGATAATCGGTTTGCGGCACGGGCGTAAAGTTGAAGACGATGACGACAAAGCTGCCGTCGCTGCCCCAGCGCAGCCACGAGAGCACGGAATGTTCGCTGTCGTTGCAGTCGATCCACTCGAATCCGAGCGGGCTGAAATCCTGCGTGTGCAGCGCCGGCAAGTCGCGGTACAGCCGATTCAGATCAGCCGACAGGCGTTGCGACGCGGCATTTTCCGGATTGGCCAACAAACCCCAATCGAGTTCGCGCCCCTCGGACCATTCGCGTTGCTGGCCGAATTCGCCACCCATGAACATGAGTTTCTTGCCCGGCGTCAGCGCCTGCCAGGCCAGCAACAGGCGCAGATTGGCGTGGCGTTGCCAGGCATCGCCCGGCATCTTGCCAAGCAGCGAGCCTTTGCCGTGCACTACTTCGTCATGCGAGAAGGGCAGCACATAGTTTTCGGAGTAGGCATAGACCTGTCCGAAAGTCAGCTCGCTGTGATGCCAGCGCCGGAAGATCGGGTCACGATGGAAGTAGCGCAGGCTGTCATTCATCCAGCCCATGTTCCATTTCATCGAGAATCCCAATCCGCCAACATAGGTTGGCCTGGAAACCATCGGCCAGGCGGTCGACTCTTCGGCGATGGTCAATGCGCCAGGAAAATCGCCATGGACCATGGCATTGAGTTCTTTCAGGAAGTCGATCGCCTCCAGATTTTCCCGCCCGCCGAATTTATTGGGCAGCCATTCACCCGCCTTGCGGGAATAGTCGAGATAAAGCATCGAGGCCACGGCGTCTACACGCAGGCCGTCGAAATGAAATTCCGACAACCACCAGTGGGCCGAGGACATCAGGAAACTGCGCACCTCATGCCGGCCGTAGTTGAAAATGTGTGTCCCCCAGTCGATATGCAGGCCAAGGCGCGGGTCTTCGTGTTCGTAGAGCGCCGTGCCGTCGTAGCGCGCCAGCGCCCAGTCGTCCTGCGGGAAGTGGCCGGGCACCCAGTCGAGCAGAACACCAAGGCCGGCCTGATGGCAGACGTCGATGAAGGCACGCAATTCGTCGGCTGAGCCATAGCGGGCCGTCGGTGCGAAGTAGCCGGTAGTCTGGTAACCCCAGGACTCATCGAGCGGATGCTCGGTGATCGGCAGCAGTTCGAGATGGGTATAGCCCTGTGCCAGCGCATAAGGAATCAGCCGTTCGGCCAGCTCGCCCCACAGGTAGGGCTTGCCACCCGGATGGCGCATCCACGAACCGGGGTGGACTTCGTAGATATTGACCGGCGCCTGCTGCCAGTCCCAGCCGGCGCGTTGCTGCAGCCAGCCGGCATCGCCCCAGGCATACGTCGATGGCGGAACGATGTAGGCGGCCGAACCGGGGCGCAACTCGAAGCCTCGGCCATAGGGGTCGCTCTTGATCAGTTTGTCGCCGGTATGGCGATTGGTGACTTCGAAACGGTAGAGGTTGCCGGGATGCGCTTCGGCAACGGTAGCTTCCCAGACGCCTGACTCGCCCAGCGGGTGAAGCGGGTGAACGTCGCCATGCCAGCCATTGAAATCGCCAACCACCGAGACTCGTCCGGCATTGGGTGCCCAGACTCGAAACGTCGTTCCGGAAACATCGGCATGGGCGCCGAGCAATCGATAAGCCTGATTATTCCGGCCTTCGTTGAACAGATAAAGTGCGTCGGCATGCTGCATAGGGCCCCCTTACCGCAGTATCATAAGCCAAAACAGCGACCAGGGAGGTCCGCCATGCCCATGAGCACCAGCTGTCCGCATCAGCCCTATTGCGAAATGCGGGAACAGACCGATATGCGCTTCATCAGTCATTTGACGCGCAATACCTTCGCCATCATCCTGGCCGGGGGCCGTGGTACCCGGTTGAAGCAACTGACCGGCTTCCGCTCCAAGCCGGCCGTACCGTTTGCCGGCAAGTTCCGAATTCTTGATTTCACGCTGTCCAACTGCGTCAACTCCGGCATCCGCAAGATCGGCGTGGCCACGCAGTACAAGGCGCACAGCCTGATCCGCCACATCCAGCGCGGCTGGAGCTTCCTCGACGGCCGCTTCGACGAATTCATCCAGCTCCTGCCCGCCCAGCAGCAGATCGACGAAAACCAGTGGTATCAGGGAACGGCCGACGCGGTCTATCAGAACCTTCACTTCCTGCGGCGCTACCGCCCGGAGCACATCCTGATTGTCGCCGGCGACCATATCTACAAGATGGACTATGGCCGCATGCTGGCGCACCACGTCAAGCACAACGCCGACATGACCGTTGCCTGCATCGACGTGCCGCTGGCCGAGGCCCGCGAATTCGGGGTGATGGGCGTCGATGGCCATGATCGGGTAATCGATTTCGTCGAGAAGCCGCAGAACCCGCCACACATACCGGGTCAGCCTGACCGCGCGCTGGCCTCGATGGGCATCTACATCTTCAACACCAAGTTCCTGTTCGAGCAACTGGAACGCGATGCGATGACCAAGGGCTCCAGCCGCGACTTCGGCAAGGACATCATTCCCTACATCGTCTCGCGCTACCGTGTCTTCGCCCACCGCTTCGCCGACTCCTGCGTCGGTAGCCCGCAGCACCAGCCCTACTGGCGTGACGTCGGGACCATCGACGCATACTGGGAGGCCAACATGGAAATGACCAAGGTCACGCCCGAACTCAACCTGTACGACCACGACTGGCCGATCTGGACCTATCAGGAGCAAATGCCACCTGCCAAGTTCGTCTTTGACGATGAAGACAGGCGGGGCACGGCCGTCGATTCGCTGATCTCCGGCGGCTGCATCATTTCGGGTGCCACGGTGAAACGCTCGCTGCTCTTTTCAAGCGTCAATGTGCATAGCTGGGCCAGCGTCGAGGATTCAGTGATCCTCCCCGGCGTCGACATCGGTCGTCACGCCGTGCTGAAACGCTGCGTCGTCGACAAGCACTGCCGGATTCCCGAAGGCATGGTCATCGGCGTCAATCCCGAAGAAGACCGCAAGCGTTTCCACGTCAGCCCCAAGGGAATCACCTTGGTCACGGCAGAAATGCTCGGCCAGGGCGCCGCTGAGGGTCTCTGATGGCGGATCTGGCATTTCTCTGGCACATGCATCAGCCGGACTACCGGCACCCGGACAGCGGGGAGTTCCTGCTGCCCTGGGTGTTTCTGCACAGCATCAAGGACTACACCGACATGGCGGCCCATCTGGAGCGCCATCCGGGCATTCGCTGCACGGTCAATTTCGTGCCGGTACTGCTCGACCAGATCGAGGACTACGCCGACCAGTTCGAGAAGCATCAGTGGCGCGACCCGTTATTGCGCATTGCCGATAGTTCGGCTCTGGAGCAACTCACGGTCGCTGACCGCGACTGGTTGCTCGACATGGCTTTCCGCTGCCACGCGCCGACCATGCTCGAGCCATTCGCCCCCTACCGGCGCCTGCGTGACATGCTGGACTTCGTTCGCGCCCATGATGGCAATGGCCTGAACTATCTCTCTGGTGACTATTTTGCCGATCTGGCCACCTGGTACCTGCTGGCCTGGTGCGGCGAAAGCCTGCGCCGCAGCGGTACGGTGATCCCGGAATTGATGGCCAAGGGTAGCGCCTTCACTCTGCAGGACCGGCAAGCGCTACTGAAAGAGCTTGGCAAGGCTGTTAGCGGCATCATCCCGCGCTATCGGGCGCTGGCCGAAAGCGGCCAGGTCGAACTCAGCTGCACGCCGGGTACCCACCCGCTGGCGCCGTTGATGATCGATTTCAACTGTGCCCGAGAAGCCTGGCCGGAATGCCCGTTGCCCGCCGCACCCGAATACCCCGGCGGGCGTTCGCGGGTCGAGGCGCATCTGGCCGAGGCCAGGGAAAGCCATACCCGACGCTTCAAGCAGGCGCCGGCAGGTCTGTGGCCGGCCGAAGGCGCCTTGTCGATGCCCTTTCTGAAGCAGGTCGCCGAATCCGGATTTCTCTGGACGGCAAGCAGTCAGGGCGTTCTCAAGCATTCCGCCGGCAACGACGCCCGTACCAGCGTCGCCTGGCAGGCGCCCGAGGGTATCCCCGGCGACATCACGTTATTTTTCCGTAACGAACATCTGTCAGACTTGATCGGCTTCGAATATGCCAAATGGCACGGCCGGGACGCTGCCCAACATTTCATGACAGAGTTGAAAGCCTTGCACCTTAAAGATGACCGCAACCTGATCCCGGTCTTTCTCGACGGCGAAAATGCCTGGGAGTATTACCCGTACAACGGCTGGTACTTCTTTTCCGACCTCTATGATTCCCTGAGCAAGAATCCGGGCATTCGCACCGTGACGCTTTCCGAAGCGGCCGCCAGCCAGCACGAACGCCGGGTGCGACTGCCGCGCCTGACCGCCGGCAGCTGGGTCTTTGGCACGCTGTCGACGTGGATCGGCAACCCCGACAAAAACCGCGCCTGGGAAATGCTCTGCGACATCAAACAATGTGCCGACCGCGCGCTGGACAGTGAAAAGATGAGCAAGGCCTCCCGCCGCGAAGTACTTCGCCGGCTGGCCATCTGCGAGAGCTCCGACTGGTTCTGGTGGCTGGGCGACTACAACTCGCCGCAATCGGTCAGCTGTTTCGACACCCTGTTCCGCGAGAATCTCAAGGCTCTGTACAAGCTACTCAACCTTCCGCCTCCATCCAACATCGACCATCCGATCAGCAAGGGTGGCGGCGAGCCGGAAAGTGGCGGCACCATGCGCCGCGCCAATTAGGAATCACCAAGGCATCATCATGACTCATGCAGTTACCCTGCTTCTCGGCGTGCACGCCCACCAGCCGGTCGGCAATTTCCCCGAAGTGATCGAAGACGCGCACCAGCGCTGCTACAAGCCCTTCCTCGAAACGCTCCACGCTTACCCGGACTTCCGTTTTGCCGCCCATTTCTCGGGCTGGCTACTCGACTGGCTGCGCGAACGCCACCCGGCCGACATGGATTTGCTGGCCCAGATGGTCAAGCGCGGCCAGGTCGAACTGTTCAGTTCCGGCGATACCGAGCCGGTGCTGGCCGCCATTCCGCATCGCGACCGCGTCGGCCAGCTGAAAACCCTGAACGACAAGCTGGCCGACTGGACCGACGTCAAACCGACCGGCGCCTGGCTGACCGAGCGCGTCTGGGAGTCGGCCGTCGTGCCCGCGCTGGCGGAAACCGGCATCCGCTACGTGACAGTCGACGACTACCATTTCTTCTGCACCGGCAAGTCGGCCGATGAACTCGATGGCTACTTCAGTACCGAAGAAGACGGCACCCGGCTAGACCTTTTCCCGATTTCGGAAGCCCTGCGCTATCGCCTGCCTTTCTCGCCGGCGCACGAAGTGATCGCTTACCTCGAAAGCCTGGCCGACCGCAATCAGTCAGCCGCCATCTACTTCGACGACATCGAAAAATTCGGCATCTGGCCGGAAACCTACGACTGGGTCTACAACCGCGGCTGGCTCAAAGCCTTGATCGAAGGCGTGCTGGCCAGCCCGAAAATCCGCACCGGCACCTATGCCGATTTCCACGCCCAAAACGCCACGCGCGGCATCGTATACCTGCCGACCACCTCGTACAGCGAAATGAACGAATGGACACTGCCGATGCCGGCCGCCGGCATCTATTCGTCCTTCCTCGCCGCCGAAAAGGCGGCCGGCCGCGGCGACCAGCACCGTCCCTTCATGCGTGGCGGCATCTGGCGCAATTTCCTGACCCGTTACCCGGAAGCCAACTGGATGCACAAGCGCATGCAGGGGTTGTCGGCACGCCTCGGCGAAATCCCCAATCCGCCGCAGGCGCTGGTCGACGACCTGTACCGTGCCCAGGCCAACGACGCGTACTGGCATGGTCTGTTTGGCGGCCTCTACCTGCCGCACCTGCGACGCGCAGTCTGGAACAATATTGTCGCCCTCGAAGCCAAACTCGACGCCCGGCAAGCCCGACCGGCGACTGCCACGGTCGACCTCGATTTTGACGGAAAAACGGAAACCCTCGCCCACACGTCGGCGCTGCAGGTCGTCGTCCGCAACGACGGCCTGGCCGCCGCCCACGAATTGAGCAGCTACGCGCTGAGCCACAATTTCGGCGACACGCTGCGCCGCTACCACGAGCACTATCACGACAAGATCGCCCACGGCCCGAGCGAACATCAAGGCGACGGCATCGCCTCGGCCCACGACATCGTTCGCTTCAAGCATCCGATTTCGGTCGAGGACATCGTTCCCGACACCTTGCCCCGCGCGCTCTGGCTGGACGAACTGGATGGCAGCGCCATCACCGATTACCACCAGAGCACAGGCGAACTGGCTTTTGCCCGCGCCCACATCGCCAAGACTTACACCCTGGATGGCGCCACGGCGACGGTGACCTGGCGACTGACCGGCCTGGCCGGCCATCGTTTCACGACATCTCTGAATCTGGCCATGCCCAGTTGCGACGGCTTCCTGGGCCACTACACGCTGGCTGATGGGCATATTCCGGGCGGTTTCGGGCAGGCGCTGCAGCTTGACGCGGCAGATACCCTGCACCTCGACGATGGCGTGCTCGGCGGCCGGCTGAGCCTGAACATGTCAAATTTGGCCGAAATTTCCGGTCGACCGCAGCAAACCGTTTCGCAATCCGAAGCAGGCTTTGAGAAAATCATGCAGGCGGTCGAACTCCGCCTCGGCTGGACCATCCCCGATGACAGCTGCACCCTGACACTCCAACTGAACATAGAACCCAGACCATGACCGGAACCGTTTACAACCTCGAAGTCAATCCACAGCTTCCGGAACGTCTGGAGCGCCTCGAAGAGCTCTCCAACAACCTTTGGTACAGCTGGGACCGCCCGACGCAGGGCCTGTTCGCCAGCCTGTCGCATCCCCTGTGGAAGGCGACCAATCACAACCCCAAGGCCTTCCTCAAACGGGCTGACCAGAAGCGGCTCGAAGCCATTGCCGAAGACCCGGTCTTCCTCGGCGCCCTGAATCGCGTCGTCTCGTCCTACGACACCTACCACGAGATGCCGAACATGGCGCACGTGCATGGTCAGCCTTTTGCCGATGATGACCTGATCGCCTACTTCTGCGCCGAATTCGGTTTCCACGAGAGCCTGCCGATCTACTCCGGCGGCCTCGGCATCCTGGCCGGCGACCACTGCAAGGCGGCCAGCGACATGGGCCTGCCCTTCATCGGTGTCGGGCTGCTTTACCGCCAGGGCTACTTTCAGCAGACGCTGACTGCCGACGGCCACCAACAGGCAACCTACAACGATTCCGACTTCGACGACCTGCCGGTTTCCCCGGTACTCGATGCCGATGGCAAGGAGGTTCTGGTCACCGTCGAATTCCCCGGCCGAACCATCCAGGCCAAAGTCTGGGAAGTAACCGTCGGTCACGTCCGGCTCATCCTGCTCGATACCTGGCTGCCGACCAATAGCGAACGCGACCGCGAAATCACCCACCGCCTCTATGGCGGCGACAAGACTACCCGCATCGAACAGGAAATCCTGCTCGGCGTCGGCGGCACCCGCGCCCTGGCTGCCCTCGGCCTGAAACCGACGGTCTGGCACGTCAACGAAGGCCATGCCGCCTTCCTGATCCTCGAACGTATCCGCAGCCTGATCAAGGGCGGCCTGCCCTATGCCGCCGCCCTCGAAGCCGTCGCCTCGAATGTCGTATTCACGACGCACACCCCGGTGCCGGCCGGTCACGATCACTTCACCGAAGAAATGATGCGCAATTATTTCGGCGGCTGGTGCAACGACCTCGGACTGGGTTGCGAGCACCTGATGCGACTGGGTGCCGAACCGGGCAAAACCGACTTCAACATGACCGCCCTGGCCCTGCGTGGCTCACGCCACCACAATGGCGTGTCACGCATCCACGGCGACGTTTCAGCCGACATCTGCCGCTATCTCTGGCCGCAGATCCTGCCCGCCGAAAACCCGATGGATTACGTCACCAACGGCGTCCATTTGCCCACCTTCCTGGCCCCGGAATGGTTCGAAACCTTCGAGCACTATCTCGGCATCGGCTGGCAGCAGCGGCAAACCCAGCCGGGCAACTGGCACGGCATTGACGACATCCCCGACGCCACCTTCTGGAGTATCCGCCAGCAGCTGAAATCCAAGCTGCTGAAACTGCTCCGTGAGCGTATCCGCGAGCAGCACCACCGCAACCAGGGCTCGCCGTCGCACCTCGACCGCCTGCTCAAATACGCCGACCCGGACAACCCCAACATCCTGACCATCGGCTTCGCCCGCCGCTTCGCGACCTACAAGCGCGCCGCCCTGCTCTTCCAGAACCCGACCTGGCTGCGCGAAATCATCACCCAGGCCAACCGCCCGGTGCTCTTCCTGTTTGCCGGCAAGGCCCACCCGGCCGACCATCCGGGCCAGGAAATCATCCGCAAGATCGCCGAAATAGCCAAGCGGCCGGAATTCGAAGGGCGCATCCTGCTCGTCGAAGGCTACGACCTGCACCTGTCGCGCTCGCTGGTCGCCGGTGTCGATGTCTGGCTCAACAACCCGATCTACCCGCTCGAAGCATCGGGCACCTCGGGCATGAAGGCGGCGATGAACGGCGCCCTCAACCTGTCGGTGCTCGACGGCTGGTGGGGTGAAGGCTACGACGAGGGCGATGATGGCGTCGCCAATGGCTGGGCAATCAAGCCCGTCCCCGGTCATCTCAGCGATGCCCAGCGCGACGCGGAGGAAGCCCGCACACTGTACGAACTGCTGCAGGATCAGGTCATCCCGACCTACTACCGGACCGGCCCGATGGGCTATTCGCCGGAATGGGTGGCGATGTCGAAGCGTTCGATTTCGACCATCTCGCCGCGCTTCAACGTGACCCGCATGGTCAGCGAATACGTCAAGAAATTCTACGCACCGGCTGCCGTCCACGGCCGCCGCTTCGCCCAGGCCGACTTTACTGTCGCTCGCCAGGTTGCCGACTGGAAGGCCAAGGTCCGCGCCGCCTGGCCGGGCGTCCGCCTGCACCGCAACGACACACCGGAGCGCCGGCTGAAATTCGGCAGCTCGGTGCGCATTGAGCTGGCGGTCCAGCTTAACGGCCTGAGCCCGGAAGATGTCACGCTCGAAGCCCTGTTCGGCCGCCCGGGCCGCAACGGCGGCATCGGCCGCGTTCGCCATTACGCGCTGACCTGCGACGGTCAGAACGAGTACGGCGAAATGCGCTACCACCTGGTCTTGACCCCGGAACTGTGCGGCAAGCTGGAATACCGCATCCGGATCTTCCCGACCCATGCCTCGCTGATCCATCCTCTTGAAACCGGACTGATGATCTGGCTATGAACCCCATCGACACCCCGGCTTGGCGGGCGCTGGCCGCCCATGCCGAGGCCATCCGGCCGCAGCATCTGCGCGAACTCTTCGCCGACGATCCGCAGCGCTTCGCGCATTTCTCTCTGCATCATGATGGTCTGCTGCTCGACTACTCGAAACAGCGGGTGAGCGCCGACACCCTACGCCTGCTGCGCGAATATGCCGAGACAGCCGACGTCGATGGCTGGAAGCAGAAAATGCTGGCCGGGGAAACAATCAACCACACCGAAGGCCGCGCTGTGCGCCACATGGCCCTGCGCGCCGGCGAGCAGGCCCCGTCTGAAGTTCAATTGGTCCTCAGCCGCCTGCAAGCCTTCTGCGAACGCATCCACAGTGGCGAATGGCGGGGGTTTTCCGGCGAGCGCGTCACCGATGTCGTCAATATCGGCATCGGCGGCTCCGACCTCGGACCACGCATGGCAACACTGGCACTGGCAGCCCGCCAGCAACCGGATATTACCGTCCATTTCATTGCCAACGTCGATAGCGCCGACATCGCCCCCCTGCTCGCCCGGCTGAATCCGCGCACAACCTTGTTCATCGTCGCCAGCAAGACCTTCACGACGCTGGAAACCCTGACCAATGCGCGCACTGCCCGCGACTGGCTGCTCGCCACGGTAGTTCAGGAAAGCGCCATTGCCCGCCATTTCGTCGCCATTTCGACCAACCTCGAACTGACCCGCCAATTCGGCATCAGCCCGGAAAACGTCTTCGAGTTCTGGGACTGGGTCGGCGGTCGTTTCTCGCTTTGGTCGGCAATTGGTCTGTCGCTGGCCCTGGCCATCGGCTGGAAAAATTTTGAACAACTACTGGCCGGCGCCCGGGCCATGGACCAGCATTTCATCGAAGCCCCGGCCGCCGAAAACCTGCCATTGACGCTGGCCCTGATCAGCCTGTGGAACACCAATTTCCTCGGCGCCACGACGGAGGCCATGCTGCCCTACAGCCAGTCGCTGCATCTGCTGCCGGCCTATCTGCAGCAGCTGGAAATGGAAAGCCTGGGCAAACAGGTGGACCGCGATGGCAACATGCCCGGTATCGCAACCAGCCCCGTGATCTGGGGTGAGTCGGGCACCAACGGCCAGCATTCGTTCTACCAGCTATGCCATCAGGGCGGCCGCATCATTCCGGCCGATTTCATCGCCCTGCGTGAAAACGATTTTCCGTTGCCGGGCCATCACACGGCCCTGCTCGCCAACTGCCTGGCTCAGGCTGCCGCTCTGGCCTTTGGTCAAACAGCTGAAGAAGTCCGCTCCACAGGCATTACCGAAGACCTCGTGCCCTACAAGATTTTCCCTGGCAACCAGCCGTCGAGCACCCTGCTGCTGCCGAATCTGACCCCCTACACGCTGGGTCAGGTGCTTGCGCTTTTCGAACACAAGGTTTTCTGTCTGGGCGCCTTGTGGAACCTGAACGCCTTCGACCAATGGGGCGTCGAACTCGGCAAACAACTGGCCGGCCAACTGACTCCGCTGCTCTCCGGCGAAGGCGATGCCTCGGCCTTCGATAGCTCGACACGAGGCCTGATTGCGGCCCTGAAAGGATAATCATGAGCGCCCTCTCGATCCTCTTCGCCACCTCCGAGATGGCTCCGTGGGTCAAGACCGGTGGCCTCGGCGATGTCGCCGCGGCCTTGCCCGCCTCGCTGCGCAAGGCCGGCCACGACATCCGCGTGCTGCTGCCGGCCTACCCCGCCCTCAAGACAGCCTTTCCCGAAGCCGAGCTGGTGGCCAGCCTGCCGGCACTGGCACCCGGCCTCCCGGCCTGCCGCCTCTTGTCAGCCAAGGCCTCGGGCTTGCCATTGCTGCTGCTCGAATGCCCGGAACTCTTTGACCGCCCCGGCAACCCCTACCTCGATGCCAGCGGCCAGGACTGGCCGGACAACGCTATCCGTTTCGGCCTGCTGTCGCGCGTCGCGGCCCGTCTCGGCCAGCCTGATTCACCGCTCGACTGGGCGGCGGATGTAGTGCATGCCAACGACTGGCAAGCGGCTTTGGCACCGGCTTTCCTGCATTACCAGGGCGGCGCGGCGAGCGTCGTCACCGTGCACAACATTGCGTTTCAGGGCTGTTTCGGCCGCGAGATGCTGGCTGCGCTGGGGCTGCCGGAGCACGCCTGGCGCTTTGACGGCGTCGAATACCACGACCAGCTTTCCTTCCTGAAAAGCGGACTGCAACTTTGCTCGCAGATTTCCACGGTCAGCCCAACCTATGCTCGCGAGATTCAGGACGAGCATTTCGGCTATGGTCTGGCCCCCCTGCTGCGCCATCGCAGTGACGCGCTACGCGGCATCTTGAACGGAGTCGACACCGGCATCTGGAATCCGGCAACTGACCCGGCACTGCCTTTTGCCTATGCGGCCAACCGGCTGGCTGCCAAGCGGGCCAATAAGACGGCATTGCAAACCGAAATGGGCCTCGACGTGACGGCCGACCGGCCGCTCTTCGGCGTGATCAGCCGCCTGACCCACCAGAAAGGCCTGGACCTGCTGCTGACCATCGCCGACGGATTGCCAGACTTGCCTGCACAACTGGTCGTTCTGGGTAGTGGCGACAAGGCCATGGAAGCCGGTTTCGCCGAACTGGCGGCGCGCTTCCCGAAACAGATCGCGGTCAAACTGGGCTTCGACGAAGCCTTGGCTCATCGCATTGAAGCCGGCAGCGACTGCTTCGTCATGCCGTCACGTTTCGAGCCTTGCGGCCTGAACCAGATGTACAGCCTGCGTTACGGCACGCCCCCCATCGTCCGCGCCACGGGAGGGCTGGCCGATACGGTGGTCGACGTCTGTGAAGACAGCTTGGCCGACAAGTCTGCCAACGGTTTCGTGCTCGATGGTGACACCCCGCATGCCTTGTGGGTGGCCATGGAGCGGGTCTGCCGTACCTGGCAGGACAAAAAATTGTGGCAACGCGTCCAGCAAAACGGCATGCGTCGGGATTTTTCCTGGACGCACGCCGCCAACGAATACGTTGCGCTATACCGCGACGCCATTGCCAGGAAAGCTTGAGTCATCGCATGTCCGAAATCATCATCATCGCCGCCGTCGCCAAGAACCGCGTGATCGGCAAGGACAACACGCTGATCTGGAACATTCCCGAGGACATGGCGCATTTCAAGGCGCTGACCTCCGGCCAGACGGTGGTCATGGGGCGCAAAACCTGGGAGTCGTTGCCGCCGCTCTTTCGGCCGCTGCCGGGCCGGCGCAACATCGTGATCAGCCGTCAGGCAGATTACGCAGCCCCTGGCGCCGACGTGGCCGGCTCGCTGGAAAATGCCCTGAAACTGGCGTCGACCGCAGCAAGCATTTTTATCATCGGCGGCGAACAGATTTACGCGCAGGCCATGACGCTGGCGGATCGCCTGGAAATCACCGAAGTCGACCTTGAACCCGAGGGCGACGCGTGGTTTCCCGAGATTTCCACGGTCAACTGGAAAAAAACCTCAAATTTGAAAAGCGCCGGCTGCGCCTTTGTCACCTACCAACGGCAATAAGCGCCGCCCGGCGTGGCGGACACTGCCGCCGCGCCGGACAACACCATCAGCACCATTCGTTCAGCGCACGCAATCCACGTAGTAACGGCCGTCCGCACCCTTGACGAGGCCGTGCACGTCGGTCTCGAAGCCCGGAAACGCTGCATTGAATTCGCGGGCAAATTTCAGGTAGCTGCAGATGGTGGCATTGAAGCGCTCGCCCGGAATCAGCAGCGGAATACCCGGCGGATACGGCGTGAGCAGCACGGCCGTGACGCGGCCTTCCAACTCGTCGACGGGAACCCGCTCGATGTCGCGGTGCGCCATCTTGGCGAAGGCATCGGCCGGACGCATGGCCGGCACCATGTCCGAGAGGTACATTTCCGTGGTCAGGCGGGCGACATCGTTCTGCTTGTAAACGCTGTGGATCTGCGTACAGAGATCGCGCAGACCGACACGCTCGTAGCGCGGGTTCTTCTGGACGAACTCGGGCAGCACCTTCCACAGCGGATGGTTCTTGTCGTAATCGTCCTTGAACTGCTGCAGCGCCGTCACCAGCGTGTTCCAGCGGCCCTTGGTGATGCCGATGGTGAACATGATGAAGAAACTGTACAGGCCGCACTTTTCGACGATAACGCCGTGCTCGGCGAGGTATTTGGTGACGATGGCGGCCGGGATGCCGAATTCGTCGGCAAAATCGCCATCGACATCGAGGCCCGGGGTGATGATCGTCGCCTTGATCGGGTCGAGCATGTTGAAGCCATCGGCCAGATTGTTGAAGCCGTGCCAGCGCTCACCCGGCTTGAGCATCCACGCCTCGCGTTCCTCGATGCCCTCTTCGGACAGGTCGTCCGGGCCCCAGACCTTGAACCACCAGTCCACGCCCCACTCCTCGTCAACCTTGCGCATGGCACGGCGAAAATCGAGAGCTTCGGTGATCGATTCCTCGACCAGCGCCGTACCCGCCGGCTCTTCCATCATGGCCGCTGCCACGTCACAGGACGCGATGATCGAATACTGCGGCGAGGTCGAGGTGTGCATCAGGTAAGCCTCGTTGAAGATGTCGCGGTCGAGCTTCTGGTTCTCCGCATCCTGAACGAGAATCTGCGAGGCTTGGCTCAGGCCGGCCAGCAACTTGTGCGTCGATTGCGTCGAGAAAATCATCGACTCCTTGCAGCGCGGGCGATCAGCGCCGATGGCGTGGTAATCGCCGTAAAAGTCGTGGAAAGCGGCGTGCGGCAGCCAGGCTTCGTCGAAGTGCAGCGTATCGATCTTGCCGTCCAGTTCTTCCTTGATGTCCTCGACGTTGTAGAGAATGCCGTCGTAGGTCGACTGGGTGATGGTCAGCACGCGTGGCTTGGCCGTCTTGTCGATAATGAAGGGGTTGGCCGCGATCTTCTTCTGGATGTTCTCCCAAAGGAATTCCGATTTCGGGATCGGACCGATGATGCCGAAGTTGTTGCGCGTCGGCATCAGGAATACGGGGACAGCACCGGTCATCATGATGGCGTGCAGGATGGACTTGTGACAGTTGCGGTCGACGACCACGATGTCGTTCGGCGCAACGGTGGAATGCCAGACGATCTTGTTCGACGTCGACGTGCCGTTGGTGACGAAATACAGGTGATCCGAGTTGAAGATGCGTGCCGCATTGCGCTCGGACGCAGCGACCGGGCCGGTGTGATCAAGCAGCTGGCCCAGCTCTTCAACGGCGTTGCAGACGTCGGCACGCAGCATGTTCTCGCCGAAAAACTGGTGGAACATCTGGCCGACTGGCGACTTCAGGAAGGCGACGCCGCCCGAATGGCCCGGACAGTGCCACGAATACGAGCCGTCCGCGGCGTAATGAACCAGCGCGCGGAAGAAAGGCGGCGGCAGCGATGCCAGATAGGCCTTGGCTTCGCGCTTGACGTTGCGGGCAATGAACTCCGGCGTGTCCTCGAACATGTGGATGAAGCCGTGCAACTCGCGCAGCACGTCGTTCGGGATATGGCGCGAAGTCCGCGTTTCGCCATGCAGGAAGATGGGAATCTCGGCGTTCCGGTTGCGGATTTCGCTGACGAAGGCGCGCAGTTCGGCCAGCGTTTCTTCCGGCTCCAACGCCAGTTCTTCGTCGTCGATGGACAGGATGAAAGCCGAAGCGCGGCTCTGCTGCTGGGCGAAGGAGGTCAGGTCGCCGTAGCTGGTGACGCCCAGCACTTCCAGGCCTTCCTTCTCAATGGCTTCGGCCAAAGCCCGGATGCCCAGACCGGAGGTATTCTCCGAACGGAAGTCTTCGTCGATGATGATGACGGGGAAGTGAAAGCGCATGTTGAATCCTTAAAATGCGGCGACCCGCCGCAGCGGGCAGCGGGTCACAGAATAAGACGATTTCGTTACGGTCTGAGGTCAGTCACGGTTGGTCTGAGAATGGAATCAGATTTTCGGCAATGTGACGCCGACTTGCCCCTGGTACTTGCCGCCACGGTCCTTGTACGACGTCTCGCAGACTTCGTCGGACTCGAAGAACAGTACCTGGGCACAACCTTCGCCGGCGTAGATCTTGGCTGGCAGCGGCGTCGTGTTCGAAAATTCCAGTGTGACGTAGCCTTCCCACTCGGGCTCGAAAGGCGTGACATTGACGATGATGCCGCAGCGGGCATAGGTGCTCTTGCCCAAACAGACAGTCAAAACCGAGCGTGGAATGCGGAAGTATTCCATCGTGCGGGCCAGCGCAAACGAGTTCGGCGGGATGATGCAGACGTCGGACTCGATCTCGACGAAAGACTTCGGATCAAAGTTTTTCGGATCGACGACGGTCGAGTTGATGTTCGTGAACACCTTGAATTCGCGGGCACAGCGGATGTCATAGCCGTAGCTCGACGTCCCGTAGGAAACGATTTTCTGACCATTGGCTTCACGCACCAGTTCAGGCGAAAACGGCTCGATCATGCCGTGCTCTGCCGCCATACGGCGTATCCACTTATCTGATTTGATGGTCATTTTCTATCGTCCGCACCACAAAAAGCAAAGGCGGGATTTTACCCGCCTTTTTCTGGGGTTTTGGCAAAAAATTAGGTGTTCTGCACGACGATGTTGGGGAACTTCGACGTCATGTCCTTGGCCTTCTCACCAATCTTGACGGCGATACGGCGGGCAATGCCGCGGTAGATCTCGGCTGTCCGCGAATCCGGTGCGCCAACCACGGTCGGCTTGCCACCGTCCGCCATCTCGCGAATCGCCATTTCCAGCGGCAGGCTACCGAGAAGTTCGACGTCGTAATCCGTGCACATCTGCTTGCCACCGCCCTGGCCGAAGATATGCTCTTCGTGGCCACATTTGGAACAGATGTGGATGCTCATGTTTTCGACAATGCCGAGAATGGGAATATTCACCTTCTCGAACATCTTGAGGCCCTTGCGTGCATCGATCAGCGCGATGTCCTGCGGCGTGGTGACAATCACGGCGCCGGTTACCGGCACCTTCTGCGCCAGCGACAACTGGATATCGCCCGTGCCCGGCGGCATGTCGACGATCAAATAATCAATGTCACGCCAGTTGGTCTGGCCAAGCAACTGATCGAGCGCCTGGGCAACCATCGGGCCACGCCAGACCATCGGCGTCTCGACATCGACCATGAAACCGATTGACATGGCCTGCAGGCCATAGGCCTCGAGCGGCTCCATGTTCTGACCATCTTTCGACTCTGGCTGCTGGCCGGCCAGCCCCAGCATTTGCGGCAGCGAAGGTCCGTAGATATCAGCGTCGAGAATGCCGACGCTGGCACCTTCCTGGGCCAAAGCCAGGGCCAGGTTGACCGCTGTCGTACTCTTGCCGACGCCGCCCTTGCCGGAGGCAACAGCGATGATGTTCTTGACGCTCGGCATCAGCTTGACACCAAGCTGCACCGAGTGGGCGACGATCTTGCTGAAGACGTTGGCGGAGATATTACCGACACCTGGAACGCCGCGCACGGCAGCAATGACCTGTTTGCGGATGCCATCTATCTGGGTTTTGGCCGGATAAGCCAGTTCGATGTCAAACGACACGTCGTCGCCATCGATTTTTACATTCTTCACCGCCTTGCCGGCGACGAAATCCTTGCCGGTATTGGGGTCGACCGCAGCAGATAGCGCAGCCCTGACTTGCTGTTCTGTAAGACTCATGGAAACTCCGGTTTGGGGATGAACACGGGCAATACCCGAGTGATTTTGTCCAGTATACCCGAAACCGGCGAGTGAAATCAGCCCTGCTGAACGGTATCCAGGCGATAACCCTGACCATAGACCGACGACAGCATCAGGCCACTCTCTCCGGCAAGTCCCAGTTTCTTGCGCAGGCGGCTGGCATGGGTATCGACGGTGCGGGTATCGACGCCTGCATCACGCGCCCAGACGCTGGTCAGAAGTTCGTCCCGCGACAGCACGCGACCGATGTTTTGCAACAAAATGACCGCTAGCTCAAACTCCCGCTGGGTCAATTCGACCTCGGAGCCAACCAGCTTGATACGCCGCCCTTCCATATCGATCTCGATGCTGCCGACCTGGAGGTTCTCAGGACGCACCTGGCGGCGGCGCAGCAGAACGTGAATCCGCGCCATGAACTCCATGTAGCGGATGGGTTTGGGAATGTAGTCGTCGGCACCGAGACGCAGGATATCCGCAGCGGCCTCCTCGTCGGTGCGCCCCGTGCAGAAGATGACAGGGACGTCCCAGCCACACTTTTCGCGCACATGCTTCAGTACTTCATCGCCGCCGATATCCGGTAGCGTCCAATCGATGATGAAGAAATCAAAACTGCGAGACTTGAGCGCGTCGATGCAGGAATTTCCATCTGCAAACACGTCAACCTGATGTCCCTCGCTCTTCAGCAAAGCCTTGAGCACCTCAGCCTGACTCCGGCTGTCCTCGACCACTGCAAAATTCATAAGTCCTCCACATTTCGGCGCGATTCTGCTCCGATCGTGCCTCTTCGGCAATGATTCATCGATCATGTTTTACCAAAAATGCATACTCGTTTACGTTGCGTAACAATTGCCCGTAAAAAGCGGCATTCGGGATTTGAAAAGCTTCTCTGAGCTTCCTCGCGGTAAAATCATTGTTTACCTTTACTGCCTTGACCATCCATGTCGCGCAAAATACTCGTCACCTCCGCCCTCCCATACGCCAACGGCGCCATTCACCTTGGCCATCTTGTCGAGTACATCCAGACCGACATCTGGGTTCGCTTCCAGAAAATGGCCGGCAACGAGTGCTGGTATGTTTGCGCCGATGACACGCACGGCACGCCGATCATGCTTCGCGCCGAAAAAGAGGGCATCACGCCGGAAGCCCTGATCGCCCGCGTTCATGGCGAACATTCGCGGGACTTTGCCGGCTTCGGCGTTGGTTTCGACAATTACTACAGCACGCATTCCGACGAAACCCGTGATTGCGCCAACGACATCTACCTCAAACTGCGCGCCGCCGGCCTGATCGAAACCCGGACCATCGAGCAGTACTACGACCCGGTCAAACAACTATTCCTGCCCGATCGCTTCATCAAGGGCGAGTGCCCGAAGTGCGGCGCCAAGGACCAGTACGGCGACAACTGCGAGTCCTGCGGGGCCGCCTACGCGCCAACCGACCTCAAGGATCCCTACTCCGCCATCTCCGGCGCCAAGCCCGAGCTGCGCAGCTCCGAGCATTACTTCTTCAAGCTCTCCGACCCGCGTTGCGAATCCTTCCTGCGCCAGTACACCAGCCGCGAAAATGGCGTTCTGCAGAACGAAGCCGCCAACAAGATGCAGGAGTGGCTGGGCGCCCCGGGCGAAAACAAGCTGACCGACTGGGACATTTCGCGCGATGCGCCCTATTTCGGCTTCGAAATCCCCGATGCCCCGGGCAAGTACTTCTACGTCTGGCTCGACGCACCGATCGGCTACATGGGTTCGTTCAAGAACCTGTGCAGTAAGAATGGCCTCGATTTCAACGAATACTTCAAGCCGGATTCGACGACCGAGCTCTACCACTTCATCGGCAAGGACATCCTTTACTTCCACGCCCTGTTCTGGCCCGCCGAATTGCAGCACGCCGGCTATCGCACTCCGACCAAGATCTTCGCGCACGGCTTTCTCACGGTCGACGGCGCAAAAATGTCGAAATCGCGCGGCACCTTCATCACCGCGCAAAGCTACCTGGACACCGGCCTCAACCCGGAATGGCTGCGCTATTACTACGCCGCCAAGCTGTCGGCCAGCATGGAAGACATCGACCTCAACCTCGAGGATTTCGCTG
Source organism: Betaproteobacteria bacterium (assembly GCA_016705475.1). Classification (GTDB taxonomy): domain Bacteria; phylum Pseudomonadota; class Gammaproteobacteria; order Burkholderiales; family Rhodocyclaceae; genus Azonexus. The sequence continues at coordinate 125,037 of JADIYD010000013.1, forward strand.
CCCGCGTCAATTCCGATCTGGTCGGCAAGTACGTCAATATCGCCAGCCGCTCGGCCGGCTTCATCACCAAGCGCTTCAACAGCCAGCTTGCACCTGCCGCAGCCGACCTCCCGGCCATCAAGGGCATTCAGGAAGCGGCCAGCCGCGTTGCCGAACTCTACGAAGCCCGTGAGTTTGGCAAGGCGATGCGCGAAATCATGGCGCTGACCGATGCCGCCAATCAGTACGTGGATAGCGTCAAGCCCTGGGAGCTGGCCAAGCAGGAAGGCAAGGAGCTCGAGCTTCACGCGGCCTGCACCAATGCGCTCAACCTCTTCCGCCTGCTCACTGTGCTGCTCAAACCTATCCTGCCGGTTGTTGCCGGCAAGGTCGAAAAATTCCTCAACATCGCGCCGCTGACCTGGACCGACACCGGGAGCCTGCTCGCCGCCGGCCACGGTATCAATACCTACGAGCATCTGATGACGCGCGTTGATGCCAAGCTCATCGAAAAACTGGTCGAGGCCAACAAGGAATCGCTGGCGCCGACGCAGGAACAGCAGTCACAGCAGCGCCATGCCGAGCATCAGCAAAATGAAGTGAAGGCCGAAAGCCCGTGGGAGCCGTTCTGCAACATCGACGATTTCATGAAGATCGACCTGCGTATCGCACGCATTGCCAATGCCGAACACGTTGAGGGCGCCGACAAGCTCGTACGCCTCACGCTCGATGTCGGCAACAACGAAACGCGCAATGTCTTCGCGGGCATCAAGGCTGCTTACGATCCGGCGCAACTGGTTGGCCGGCTGACCGTCATGGTGGCCAATCTGGCACCGCGCAAGATGAAATTCGGGTTATCGGAAGGCATGGTGCTCGCCGCATCAGACACGGAAGGCAAAACCCCCGGAATCTTCCTGCTGTCGCCGGATTCAGGCGCTCAACCGGGGATGCGGGTGAAATAATTGGCGGTCGCCGCAAATGACCGGCGCAGCAGGGATTTCGCTGTTGCGCCGCAGCAAATTTGTGACGAAACCTGAAGTATCACTTTAACTTCGCCACCCAATCTCACTACACCGTTTGGGCTTTTTGAACTATCCACAAAAACTGTGGATAAGTCTGTGAATGAATCAAGGGGTAAGTCGCTAAGTGACCGTTCCACAAGGCTTTTTCTTACCCTGCCCGAAACTTGGGCTGTATTTTAAGTTATTGATTTTTAAGTAAAATTAATTCACAACCTTAATCTGGCAAATGTACCAGCCAGACAGAAAAGGGAAGCCACAAAGCGCCCCATCTCTGTGCATAAGTCAAGCCTTGACTTTCACTTTGTCAAGCCCAGTTGGAAAAATCTGAATACTGATCGTTAGGCGGCCAAAAAATGCTCAATCCACTCAATCGCCCACCCCGCCCGGCCTTGACCGGCCCGATTTTCCTTTACGCGCTGGTCGACATGTTCGGGCTGGCCTGCGTCGCCATCGGCGCCAGCTGGTTCGCTGCCGGCAAGGGGGCGATTCTGGCCAACTTCCCGACGTCGACCGTGGAAGCGGTTGCCTGCACGGCAGGCGGCGTTGTCGTCATGCTGTGGGCAGTAATACGCATCCTGCGCGAACTGGCCAAGCAGGGGCCGGTCATGCAGGCAAAGTACGATGCCTATGTGGGTGCCCAGCACCCCGACAAAGTGCGCAAGACGGCCGACAACGAAAAGGACTAGTCGGCTACCTTACCGCCCGGCTTCAACCAGGCCGGCAACTCGCGGTCACCCGCGTTTTCAAGAATGTACTCGCGCACCAGGCGCCGGATGACCTGCGATGATGTCAGGTCGTTGGCCGCGCAAATTTCCTCGAAAATTTTCTTTTTCCGAGGATCGATCAGGATGGTCAAACGCGCTGTCCGGTTCTCCATGATTTACTCGCATAGGATTCGTGTTACATCATATTAACATATGATTAACATTGACGATAAACCGGGTACTCATATAATGCTGCGCTTACCCTCCGAGCGCGCGCCATGAAAATCGCTTTCCGCCCCAAACTGCTGGATTGCCTGCCGACATACAACCGCTCGCAACTCGGCAAGGATGTCGCGGCGGGAATCACGGTCGGCGTACTGGCCCTGCCGCTGGCCATGGCTTTTGCCATCGCTTCGGGCTGCTCGCCGACATCCGGCATCTGGACGGCCATCATCGCCGGCCTGATCATCTCGGCGCTGGGTGGTTCGCGCGTGCAGATCGGCGGCCCGACCGGCGCCTTCATCCCCATCGTTTATGGCATCGTCGCCATCCACGGCTTTGCCAACCTCATGGGCGCCACCATTCTGGCCGGCATTTTCCTGCTTGCCATGGGGCTGGCGCGCATGGGGCAATTGATCCGCTTCATTCCGGTCACCGTCGTTATCGGCTTTACCAATGGCATCGCCGTGGTCATCTTCCTCGCCCAGATCAAGGATTTCTTCGGGCTGCAGATCGACAACCTGCCGGCTGAGTTTTTCCATCGCATCAAGACGCTGGCCGCCTACGCCCACACCGTCGACCTGCCGACACTGGCGCTCGCCAGCGCCTGTTTCGCTTTCCTGCTTTCCTACAACTGGCTGGCCCAGCGCATTTCGCCGCTGCGCCGGGCGCCCGGGCCGCTCGTCGTGCTGATCGTCGGCACGCTGGTCTCCTTCCTCTTCGATCTGCCGGTCGAAACCATTGGCAGCCGCTTCAACGGTATCCCGCAGGAATTGCCCGACTTCGGGCTGCCCGCACTGTCGATTCATGATCTTGGCAAGCTCATCTCGCCGGCCATCACCATCGCCCTGCTCGGCGCCATCGAGTCGCTGCTCTCGGCCCGCGTCGCCGACAGTCAGATTGACGACCGCCACGACCCCAACCAGGAACTGATCGCCCAGGGGCTGGCCAACATCGCCGCCCCGCTGTTTGGCGGCTTCGCAGCCACCGGCGCCATCGCCCGGACGACCACCAACGTCAAGACGGGCGGCCGAACGCCGATCGCCGGCATCATCCACGCCGTTGTTCTGCTCGCCATCGTGCTCATTCTGGCGCCGCTTGCCTCCTACGTGCCACTGGCCACCTTGTCGGCCATCGTGATGGTCGTCGCCATCAACATGGGGGAGTGGCACCAATTCCTCGAGCTGCGCCGCTATTCGTACAACTACCGGATCATCCTGCTCGCCACTTTCTTCGTCACGGTGCTCTTCGACCTGACCATCGCCGTCGAACTGGGCATGGTGCTGGCCAGCCTGTTCTTCATCTACCGCATGTCGGAGCTGACCAGAATCGAGCGCCTGCCGCTCACCGAAGAAGCCGACGAGCCGGCTTTCCTCTACCCGGACGGCACCATGCGGGTCGCCGCCTGGCAGATGTTCGGCTCGCTGTTCTTCGGCGCGGTGAACAAGCTTGAAGAGCTGCTTGATCCGCGCGAGGGCCATCCCGAGGTCGTCATCCTCGACATGACCCGCCTGATCCAGCTCGACACCACCGGCCTCGAAGGGCTAGAGAACCTGCGCGACAAGCTGTCAAAACGCGGTTGCACACTGCTCGTTTGCGGCCTCAATTCGCAGCCCGGTTCGCTGCTTTACCGCTCCGGCTTCATCGACCATCTGGGCGACGACAATGTCAGCGCCGACTTATCTGAAGCGCTGAAACGCGCCTACATTCTCCTGCCCAATCTGATGGGCGGCTTTGAAGAAGATTACTGAAAAGGAAACACCATGAGCGGCTTGCCGAACTGTCCGAAGTGCAAATCGGAATACACCTACGAGGACGGCTCCAACTACGTCTGCCCGGAATGCGCCCACGAGTGGAGCAAGGATGCCGGAGAAAGCACCGAGCAGGCACGCGTCTGGAAGGACGCAAACGGTAACGTCTTGCAGGATGGCGACTCGGTGACCGTCATCAAGGATCTCAAGATCAAGGGCTCGTCGTCGGTCGTCAAGGTTGGCACCAAGGTCAAGAACATCCGCCTGATCGACGGCGACCACGACATCGATTGCAAGATCGACGGCATCGGCGCCATGCAGCTCAAGTCGGAATTCGTCAAGAAAGCCTGAACCTCCGGCTGCTACGGTCAACCGGAAAAAACGGCCAAAATCCAAATAGGCCGGCAGCCTGCCTAGCGCTGAAGACCTGCCGCCCAGGTTTCCGCCGCCGGCCTGACGATTTCTATCCACGGCCCGGGGTAGATGCCGATGCTGACGATCATGACCATGAGCGCCACCAGCACAGCCCATTCGCGCGGGCGTAGGTCGCTCGCGTCAGCCACAGCCGGACGCGTTACCGGGCCGAAAAACGCTTTCCGGTAGAGCGACAGAAAGCCACCGGCCGCGATGGAGAGTCCGAACAAGGCCGCCATGCCGGCACCGGTATGGGTTTGCAGGGCGGCGATGATGAGCATGAATTCGCCCGGGAAGCTACTGGTGCCGGGCATGCCGACGCCGGCCAGACCGCAGACCATGAAACCGGTGGCGAGCAGCGGCATGGTTTTGGCTGCACCGCCCAGTGCGTTGACATCGGTCGAACCGGTTCTCTGGCGCAGGAACTCAAGCAACACGAAGGCACCACCGGTGGCCAGCGAGAAGCTGAGCAACAGCGACACCGCGCCCTGCGCCGCCTGCGCCGTGTAGGAAGCCAGCCCGAGCACGGCCAGGCCAACGTGGCAGATGCTGGCGTAGGCGAGGCCAACGCGCAGGTTGCTCTGCGCCAGCATGCCGACGGCGCCGTAGAGGATGGCCACCGTGCCCAGCCCGGCGAGCAGCCAGTGCAGCTCGAGCGCGGCGTCCGGGGCGAGCGGGATGGCGAAGCGGATCAGGCCGAAGGCGCCGAGCTTGAGGCCAACGAGCAGCGCGGTCAGCGAACCGGGCGCAGCGAGCGCGAACTGTGGCAGCCAGGTGTGCAGCGGAACGAGCGGCACCTTGACGCCAAAGCCAAACAGGCAGAGCAGGAATACCGCGGTCTGCGTTGACCTCGGCAGCGGCGCGTCGAGCAGTACCGTGACGTCGAAAGTCGGCACCGGCTGGCTGGTGGCGAGGATGACGAAAGCGATGAGCAAGGGGATGCCGCCGGCCAGCATGATCAGGAAATAGCGCGCGGCAGCCTGCGTGCTGCCGCTGGTCGCCCCCCAGCGGCCGAGCAGGAAATAGAGCGGCACCAGCGTCATTTCCCAGAAGACGAAGAACAGCGCCGTATCGAGCGCACAGAAAATACCCAGCGTCGCCGCCTGCAGCAGCAGGAGCAGGCTGAAATGCAGGCGCGGCGCATCGGGCACGGCGTTCCAGCTGGCGACCAGCGAGCCAAGGAAGAGCAGCGCCGTGGCCGGCAAAAACAGCACCGAAATGCCGTCGACCGCGACAAGGTAATGAATATTCAGGCTGGCGATCCACGGCATGCGTTCGAGCAACTGAAAGCGTGCGCCGGCCGGATCGTAGGCCGCCAGCGCCGCCGTGGCGAGGGCCAGCGTGACCAGCATGCTGAAGGTCACGACCTGGCGGGTGGCACGGGCTGGCAGCAACCAGATGGCGAAAATGCCGGCCAGTGGCGCGAGGAGCAACAGCGACAACAGCGGCAGGCTCATCGCACAAACCTCGCTGCCGCCGCCTGGCTGGCTGTTTCAGTCAGGTACAGCCAGGGCTCGGTAAAGAAGCCGATGGCCAGCATCGCGGCCAGCGCGATGCCACAGACCAGATATTCCATCGTCTGCGTCTTGTCGACATCATGCCCGCCCGCCTTCGCCTGCGACAGGAACGCCTTCTGGAAAGCCCAGAGCAGGAAGCCGGCCGCCGCAACGTTGCCGAGCGCCGTCGCCACCGTGGACAGCGCGCCGAACTTGTCGATGGAGGCTTCGAGGACGAGGTGGGCCGCATCGAAGCCCGGCGTACCGGGCATGCCGACGATGGCCAGACCGAAACTCAGGAAGGCGATGGCGAGGAAGGGAATGCGCTCGAAGAGGCCGGACAGCTCGTGCAACTCGGTCGTCCCGGTACGCCGGAAAACGAAGCCGACGATGAACCACATGCCGGTCACCGCCAGCCCGAAGTTGGCGGCGAGCAGCATGGCGCCCTGGATACCCGACTCGTGCAGGCTGAACAGGCCGATGACGAGCAGGCTGGTGTGGCTGACCACGGCAAAAGCCAGCAGCCGGCGCAGGTTGCTCTGCTGGAAGGCGAGCGCCGCCGTGAAAAATACGCCGGCCATGGCGAAGCCGACAACATAGGGCTGCCAGTATTCGACGGCCGTCGGGGTCAAGGGCAGGACGAAACGCATCATGCCGTAGATGCCGACCTTGACGCCGACCATGAGCGCCGGCGCCACGGCGATCAGGCCATGCTGCGCCATGTTGGGCAGCCAGCCATGCAGCGGGAAAAGCGGCGTGCGCACGGCCAGACCGTAGAACAGCAGGTAGAAGGCCGCCGTCTCGAACTTGCCGGCCGGCACCGCACCCATCAGGTCGAAGAGATCGAAGCTCCAGTAGCCGCCGGTCGCTTCGGCATGCCCCCAGCCGAGCACCAGGCAGCCTGCTGCAAAGAGCACCCAGCCGAAAGCCTGATACTGGACGAAGCGGGCCAGCGCGTGAATCTCGGCGCGCGAAGATGCCCAGCGCCGCAGCAGATAGACCACCGACCACAGCTCAAGCGCCGAGAAGGCGGCGAACCACGCCACGTTGACCGTCACCAGCATGCCGACCAGCCCGGTTTCGGCCAGCAGCAGGACGGCAAACAGCCGCCCCGGCGAAATCATGCCGCGGCTCATGCCATAGAGCGTCATGAGAAACGTCAGTAGCGCGACGAGCAGCAAAAACAGCAGGCTCAGGCCGTCGACCGCAACGTGGTAGGCCAGCGGAGCAAAACGTTCGGCCAGTTGCAGGGCGGGCAATGTCGGGTTGATGTGGCTGACGACGACGATGCCGAGCAGCAGTTCGCCGAGCGCGAAGACCTTGCCGAGCAAGACTGCGGTCGACCGCTCCTTGAAGGCAAAAACGACAACCGCGCCCAGCAGCGGCAGCAATTGCAGCAGCAGCAGGAGCGGCATGCCGGCCTGCTCCGTCCACATGATTTCGGTCAGGCCGCCCATCACAGGATCACCACGAAAGTCGCCATCACGGCCATCATGAGGTAGCGCGGCTGTTCAAGCAGGTTTTCCAGCGTGCGCAGGTAGGCGCCGGCCCGATGCATGAGCTTCTCGGCCGTGCCGCCCTTGCCGCGCAGCAGCAGGCGGTATTCGATCTGCTGCAGGACATCCGAAGCCCAGGCCAGCAGGCGTCCCGGCAAACCGTCGGCGACAACCAGCTGGCGGTCGGGATGGACCGCCTTGCCCTGCCCTGGCTGACCAATGGCGTGATCAATGAAATGCTCCTCGAGCGCACGCGCATCGCGCGAGAAAGTTTCGGTCGGCTGAACGAGCAGCGTATCGGCCAGCTTGTCGAGCCAGAAACGTTGCAGGGCGACGGTGTACAGAAACTGGTTGTTGCGCAGCCAGGCCGGTGGTGGCGCCGGCCGCTCCCGGGTGATGACCAGCCACGATGGCGCAACGAGGAACTGCCAGACCCGCCAGCACGCATGCAGGCAAAGATGAACGAGGGCCAGCGTCGTCCAGCCCAGACCGATGGAAACGAACATCAGCGAGACCTGGAACAGGGTCGCGAAGATCAGTGCCGACTTGACGTCGGTCTGCACCAGGCCGCACAGCCAGGCGTAGATTGCCGTCAGGGCGCCGGCAACGACGAGGCCGAACATGACGTCGGGCACCTGAAGGAGCAACGGTTCGAGGCGCAACATCAGATAGACGCCGGCATGGACCATGACCGCGCCGTAGAAAATCGCTGACGACGGCGTCGGCCCTTCCAGCGCCTTGGTGAGCCATGCCGAGAACGGCAATTGTGCCGACTTGGCGAGCGCCGCAATGACGAAACCGATGACCAGCAGGCGGTCGTTGACGACACTCATCTGCGCCGTTTTCTCCAGCAAGGTCCATTCAAAACCACCAAGCCACGTGGCTGCCAGCCCCAGCGCGAGCAAAAATCCGGCATCGCCGGCGCGATTGGTCACGAAGGCGAACAGCGCGTTGCCGGTTGCCACAGGCCGATGCCAGGCGTAACCGATGAGCAGGAAGGACGAAACGCCGCACATCTCCCAGCCAACGAAGGCCAGCACGCCGTTGCCGGCCAGCAGCACGATCTGGATACCGGCCAGGAAAAAGCCGAGCGCGATGAAGAAGCGATGGAAGCCGGCTTCGCGGTGCAGGTAGTTGGCCGAGAAGCGGGTGACGAGCCAGCCGATCAGCGCCGTCAGCGTGCCGAGCGTCAGCGACAGCGGATCGAGCATGAAAGACAGGCTGACTTCCCAGTTGCCGTTGCCGAACCAGTGACCGAGGCGGCGATGCCCCGGCGCACCGTCGCTGAGGGCCAGCGCGTCGATGGCCAGCATCAGGGCGAAGCCGCCGAACGCGGCGAGCGACGACAGCCGTGCCGTGAGCGGCTCGGCGGCATCGCCGGTCGCCGAGCCGAGCAGCACGCGGACAGCATTGATGACGACGGCGACCAGCGGCAGTGCGGGCACCAGCCAGACCCAGTCGGGCAGATGGACGAACAGCGGGCTCATCGCGCCCCCCCGAGAATGATGGCCGGCGCCAGCGGCAACGACTCGCCGGCGAACCAGTCCGCTGAATGGGCGACCTGCGGCAGCACGGCCTTGCCCGACCATGGCAGCCAGCCGCGGCGCGGGCAGTAGCGTTCGATTGCTGCGGTCGACGGCGATTTGGAGGCCAAAATGATCCACTCGTTGTTGATCAGTTCCTGCAGCGGCGGCTGGCGATTGAGGATGGCCGTCAGCAAATCCGGCGTTTGTTCGACAACGACGAGCAGGCGCATCGGTTCGTGGATTTCGACCATCTGCCAGGGCAGGCCGGTACGCAGGTCGGAATCGGCGCCTTCCATGACGCCGAACAGGCCGGTGATGTTATGGGTAATTTTGGAGCCGCAGCCAAAACGCTCGTTGTCGACCGTCGAGAAATAGTATTCGAGCGAAATGCCGGCACCGACCGGGCCGGCAGCGAGCAGAATACCTTCGACGATGGCGCCGTCAGCATCGCTCGCCGGATCGTAGGAAATCAGGAAGACGCGGCGATCGAGGAACAACCCGCGACTCATCTCGCGCCGTCCGACGAAGGCCGCGGCATTGGTGGCGTGGCCGAGTTCCGGCCGCGCCTGGGAAATGTCGCTGGCCCGGCCACGCATGTGCTGGAGCGCCCGCCATGGCGTCGGGCGAATGGGGGCCGAGGCGAGCCGGCGGCAGCGCTCGGCGGCATGCGCCCGGCAGGCTTCGCCAACCTGTGCCAGCAGCGTATCGAGCGCCGGCTGGAAGGGTTCCGGTACGGACTCGAGGTCATACCACTCGACACCGTCGTCGCAGGTGTTGTGCTCGGCGGCGATGAACCAGCAGGTGTCGGGAATGACCAGGCCACCCTCGGCCAGCCCGGCGCGAACCTCGGGTCGATTGGTCATCGCCGCGAAGACCCGCGCATTCGGCCCGCCGTGCTTGCCCGAGCAGGCACCGCAGTCGTAGGCCGACAGATGCGGATTGTTCCGGCTACCCGAACCGTGCCCGAACAACAGGACAAGCGGCGCGAAATTGTCGGTCAGGCCGATCATGCGCAGGAAGTTCGCGACGCGTCCGACCTGCTCGTCGTTGGCCAGCCCCAGTTGCGGCTGCTCGGGCGTCGCCTCGATTTGCCGGTCGGCGGTCACGACAACCCGGGTGGCCAGCCGGCCGTCGTATTGTTCGCGCCAGCGCCGCGTCGTTTTGCCGAACCAGCCCGGCGCCAGCGTGACGGCAGTCAGCGCGGCGATAGCCGGCAGGCTGGCCAGCGCGGTGAGGATCGGCCCGGCCACCAGATGGCGGCGCGTTGCCTGATAGAACTGCTCGCGCCATTGCAGGCGCTTCTCGCGACGCGCAGCCCGCTGGCCCTGCAGGATTTCGGCGCCAACAACGCCCAGTTCGCGGACGAGTTGCGTCGGCCGCACGACGATCGGGCAGAGCGCCGTCTTCTCGGCATCGTCCAGCCCCTGCCAGTACATCGGCACGCCGAAGAAACCGGCCGCGCCGTAGGTGGCGATGTCCGGGGCGATTTCTTCGAGATGCCGGCGCGTGCCCTCCTCGCGGTCGTCCATGCACATGATGACCTGCGCCGACGGCGTGGCCGGCGCGGCCTGACGCGGATGGTTGGCGGTCAGCGCCGCGAACAGCTGTTCGCGATAATGGCGCTCGTAGGCAAGCAGCCAGATTTGGCGGCGCTGGCGGGCATTCAGGCTGGCGACGCAAGTCTGCAGGGCGACAAGCTCGTCACCGCTCAGCGCCTGTACGTCGATCAGGTTCAGCCCGAGTTGCCGGCTCAGCGCCGCCAGTTGCCAGGCAGCGCTCTCGCCCTGCGCGGCAGCCATCGCTGGCGCCAGCGCTTCGGCCATGTCGCGCCAGTCATCGACACCGACGTGCCCGTTGCGGGCCAGATCGACGAGGCTGGCAGCCCGGCCTTGCAAGGCCTCGGGTAGCCAGGCCTCCTGCCACACATCGCGGACAATGAACTCCTCGGGACGGGCGGCAAAGTGTTCCGGCAAATCGGCCAGCGGCATCGGCCAGCCAGCCAGCCGACGCAGCACGTCGTCGCTGAGCAGGCGCTCGAGCAGGACGCGCACGGCGAGGTAATCGATCATGGCCACCGGTGTCCCGTCGCCGCGCTCCGGATTGCGGTCGCGCCACAGGACCATGCCGGACCAGCCGGGCAATTCGAGGCTCAGGCGCTGCAGGTAGCCGAACCACAGGCTCTCGTCGGCGATCAGGCGCGGCAACTCTTCGAGCAGGACGTCGATCGGGCTGTCGGGCAGGTGCAAAATTTCGTCGCGGACATTGGGCAGCTCGTCCATTTCCCACGCCAAATCGAGTCCGGCGCTGGCCCGCCAGGCGGCGAAGAAGCCCATCCCCTGCGCCGGATTGCGCCAGGCCGCGACGCCAAGATCGAGATGAGCTGCGAGGTGGCGCTGCAGGATGCTGCGCACGCGCTCCAGGACATCCTCGCCGCTCAGGTGTTCGAGCAGGCTGCGCCAGGTCCAGGTATCGCCGACGCGGCCGCTGAGCTTTTCCCAGCGCGCCTTGGCGAGCTGCTGCCAGGTCGGCGACGTGGCCCCGGCCGGCACTGCCACGGTCAACCGGGAAAAATGGGCAAAAATGGAATCCTCGGCGAGCCCGCTTTCCCGCTGTTGCCACCCCAGGCGACTAGCATCCGGCGCCTCGTTGCCGGCCTGCAGGCTGGCCAGCAGCACGTCGCGCCGGCTCAGCGAGCGGATCAGCGGCACCTCGAGATCGGCCACGCCGACATCGTCAAGCGCCGCATTCAGGTCATCGGCGGTGATACGCCCGCTGGCCAGGCAGGCGCGAAATTTCGCCTCCGGCCAGTAGGTCGCCGCGCCGGTCAAGGCCGACGCCGCCGCCAGCGCCTCGGTGAAGGGCAGATGCTGGAAACCATGCAGGGTGTTGTGATGCACGAAATCGCGAATCGGTGCCTGCGCCGGCAGAACATGGGTCAAATGCTCAACCCAGTGGGCCAGACGCTCGCGGATGGGCAACTCGTGTTCGGCGCTCATCTCACGTCCCGAACAATCGTGCGACCTCGCCGACACTGCCGGCGATCAGATCAAGCAGCGGTGCAGGCCAGATGCCAAAGCCAAGGATGCAGACGGTCAGCAAGCCGGCGGCCACGGCTTCGGTTCGCGTCATGTCGGAGAGTTCCATCGGCTCACCTTTCAAACACAGGCGACCGATGACGCGCAGGCTGTAGGCGGCGGCGATGAGCATCGTCAGGCAAAGGATCAGCACCCAGCCACCCCAGCGCTGATAGCCGCCGACCAGCACATGCAGTTCGGCGATGAAACCGGCGCTGCCCGGCAGGCCGATGGCCGCAAGAAGTCCGAAGGCCGTGAAGAAGGCGAAGCGCGGCGCCTTGCCGAGCAGCGAGCCGTAGTCGGCCAGATCGCGGCTATGCGTGCGCTGGTAGAGCAGGCCGACGATCAGGAAAAGCAGGCCGGCGGTCAGGCCGTGCGCCACCATCTGCATGACGGCGCCGGTCAGGCCGGTGACGTTGAGCGTGGCGATGCCGAGCAGCACGACGCCCATGTGCGAGATCGAGGAATAGGCGACCATGGCCTTGAGATCCTGTTGCCGCCACGCCAGGATGCCGCCGTAGAGCAGGCTGATGAAGGCGAGTATGACCAGCCAGTCCTGCGTCGCCAATAGCGCGGCGGGCAGCGTCTCGGCAGCCCTGATCAGCCCGTAAGCCCCCATCTTGAGCAGCACGCCGGAGAGCAGGATCGACACCGGGCTGGGCGCCTCGACGTGGGCCAGCGGCAGCCAGCCATGCAGCGGGAAGACCGGCATCTTGACACCGAAACCGATGAACAAGCCGGCGAAAATCAGCAACTGGGTGTTGAGCGGCAGGCCGCGCCCCCCCTCGGCCATGTCGGCCATGGCGAAGCTGTGGCCGGGGGCTGCGTCATACAAAAAAAGCAGGGCGACGAGCATGAACACCGAGCCGCCCAGCGTGTAGAGAAAGAAATTGAGCGCGGCGCGCTGCCGGTTCGGGCCGCCCAGCCGGTCGATCAGGAAAAACAGCGGGAGCAGCGTCGCTTCCCAGAAAACGTAGAACAGCGACCAGTCACGCGCCGTAAATACACCGAACATCGCTGACTCAAGGAGCAGCACCAGCATGAAATAGAGCCGTGCGCCCTCTTCCATCCGCCGCGATACCAGCACGGCGATCAGCGTAAGCAGTGCCGTCAGCAGCACCATGGCCAGCGAAATGCCGTCGACGCCGAGCGCGAAATAGGAACCCAGCCGGCGATTCCATGCCTGGCTCTCGAACATCTGCACCGCCGGCCCGGTCGTGTCAAACTGCCCGGCCAGCCAAAGCGAATAGCCAAGCGCCGCCAGCGAACAGGCCATCGCCACCTGCCACAGCGGCAAGGCGCGACGCACAGGCAGAACGGCCAGTAGCGCAGCCCCCACCACCGGCAGAAACACCAGCACTTTCAGCAAATTCCGGCCCCTCCGCCAGTCTGCTTGACTATCATTATTTTCATTCCGGGATTATGCCAGCGACCCGGCCGTTCCGGGCAGGCCATACCGCATCCCGCCGTGGCTATTCAGGCCGAATGACGCGTTTGACACGGCATGCCCGCTTGGTTAAATTGCCAGCTTCCCCCCAACCTACAGAATTCAATACAAGGAGTTCCCCATGGCCGTTCTCGTTGGCAAACAAGCCCCGGATTTCACCGCTACCGCCGTATATGGCAACAACGAAATCAAGGAACTGAAGCTGTCCTCCTTCAAGGGCAAACCGGTTGTCCTGTTCTTCTATCCGCTCGATTTCACCTTCGTCTGTCCGTCCGAACTGATCGCCTTCGATCACCGTCTGGCCGAATTCAAGCAGCGTGGCGTCGAAGTCATCGGCGTTTCGATCGACTCCCAATTCACCCACCTGGCCTGGAAGAACACCGCAGTCAAGGACGGCGGCATCGGTCAGGTCGGCTATCCGCTGGTTGCTGACGTCAAGCACGACATCTGCCGCGCCTACGACGTCGAACTCGAAGCCGCCGGCGTCGCCCTGCGCGGCTCCTTCCTGATCGACAAGAACGGCGTGGTCATGCACCAGGTCGTCAACATGCTGCCGCTCGGCCGCAACATCGACGAAATGCTGCGCATGGTCGATGCACTGCAGTTCTTCGAAGAGCACGGTGAAGTCTGCCCGGCCGGGTGGAACAAGGGCAAGCCCGGCATGGTTGCCTCGACCGAAGGCGTCGCCGCCTACCTGGCGAAGAACGCCAAGAAGCTGTAAGCCTCGCTTTAGCCCGCTGGACGGGCATTTGCGACAAAAACCCGAGCGCCGGAACGCCTCGGGTTTTTTTTATTGTTTGCTTGCCAGATTACAGGATACAATTTGCTGAATTTGTAATTTCAGCGAAGACTAAATCATGGCCGATTCCGAATATCTCAGCACCCGGCAAGCCGCTATCCGTTTGGGTGTTTCCCTGGGTACCGTTCAGAACATGGTGGAGAGCGGCGCGCTCGAAGCCTGGAAGACTGCTGGCGGACATCGCCGGATTCCGGTTGCCTCCGTGGAGACGCTGCTTGCCCGTCGGCGCAGCCTGACACCGAGCGCCCAGGAATACGGTAGCCAGATCGACATCCTCGTCGCCGAGGACGATCTGACCCTGCAGATGCTCTACCAGATGACCGTCGATAGCTGGAATCTGCCGGTCAAGCTGCGCATCGTCGCCAACGGCTTCGATGGCCTGCTGCAAGTCGGACAACGCGTTCCCGACATCCTGATTGCCGACCTCATGATGCCCGGCATGGACGGTTTCGAGATGATTCGTCGCCTGCGTGCCAACACCGATCTGGCACGAATGGACATCATCGTCGTGAGCGACATCGACCGCGACGAGATCCTCGCACGCGGGCTACCGGCCGATATCACCATCTTCGGCAAGCCGATTCCGTTCCATGAGATCAAGGGATTCATCCTTGGTCGACTGGCTTCACGGCAGCGCGTCAGCTAAATAAAAAATGGCTCCGCCCGAACAATTCGGGCGGACGACCAGAATTGCACCGCAATCCCGAGTAAAACATAACGTTCAGGAGACAGAACATGGGATTTTTTGGCAATGGTGGTGCTCTCGACAAAATCGACCGCGATATCGCGGCGATTGCTGACGGCAACTCCGATCTTTCATACGCGGTAGGCAAAAACGGCAGCGACGCTGCAGGCCGAATTTCGGGCAACCTGAACCGTTTTTTTGGCCGAGTCCGCGGCCTGATTTCGCACGCCCGGGAGCGCAGCGTCAGCATCGCTGCCGATGCCGCCCGGATGAACAGTCTGGTGCAGCAAACCGACGATGCCGTGCGCCGCCAGGAAGCCCTGGCCGCCAATGTTTTCGAATCGAGCAACCTGGTCAATCAGGCCGTCAGCGAAGTTGCCAGAAACTCGGAAGCCATTCAGGCGTCAACCCGGAACAACCTTGACCTCGCCCAGCGCTCGCTCGAGCAGATGGAGACCGTGGCCTCGACCATGCGCTCGACCAACGCCCACATCGAGCATTTTTCATCGACGGTTGCCGAACTGCACACCAACTCGATGAAGATCGACCAGATCGTCTCGTTGATCAACGACATTTCCGACCAGACCAACCTGCTTGCCCTCAACGCAGCCATCGAGGCCGCCCGTGCCGGTGAAGCGGGACGTGGTTTTGCCGTGGTTGCCGACGAAGTGCGAAAGCTGGCGGAAAAGGTCAAGACCGCAACGCAGGTCATCGGGCAGAACACGCAGTCAATGATCAACCTTGTCGCCGATACCTCGACCAAAACGCAAACCATCGTCGGCGAAGTAACCCGTGCCAACGGCTACATCGAAACATCGGCCACCGACCTGACGACCATGGTTGCCGACTTCAAGCAGACGACCGAGCAACTCTCGTCAATTTCAAGCGCCATCAACAACCTGCGCGAGAGCAATCAGACAATCCACCACGAAGTCGAAGGCATCCGCGATCATTCGCGCGATATTTCGGGTCGCATGAAACAATGTCTGGAAAGCGCCAAGACCCTGCGCGAGTCGACCGAAGATCTGCAATGCACGCTGGCCGATTTCCGCACCGGCAACAGCATGTTCGACACGTTGCATGACAAGTGTGCCGGTTTCCGCGACAACGTCGCCGCCGTCATGCAAAAAATGGCCGACCGTGGCGTCAACATATTCGACCAGGCCTACAAGGAAATTCCGGGTTCCAACCCGAAGCGCTATACGACTGCCTACGACAATCAGTGCGATGCCGAACTGACCCGCATGTATGACGACCTGCTGCGCGACGTGCCCGGCCTGACCTATTCACTGTCGGTCGACACCAACGGCTATGCGCCCGCCCACAACGGCGTCTTTTCCAACCAGCCCAGCGGCGATCCGGCGGTAGACCTCGTCAAATGCCGGCACAAGCGCATCTTCAACGACCCCGTTGGCCTCAAGTTAGCGAAGAACCAGAAGACCTCGCTCTTCCAGACCTACGTCCGCGACACCGGCGAGATCCTGGCCGATCTCTCGATGCCCATCATTATCGGCGGTCGCCATTGGGGAGCCGTTCGCATCGGGTTCAAGACCGATCTGGTCAAATAGCGCCGAATCGTTCCTCAGGTGCTGCGCACCGGCACTAAAATCCAGTCCGCTGACGCAAGACGTGGACACGGCATGGCAATTCAGGGAAACAGCATCCGTAGCCCTGCCAGATAGTCGACGGCAGCCGGGGCTCCCTCGACTGGCGCCCAGGGAGCACGCTCTGTTTCGGCAATCGGCACGTAAGGCCCTGCCTTGGCCTCAAAGAAGACGGTGCCTGCCTCGAGCGCGACAACGGTATGGAAAACGCCATGCGGGATGTCGATGCCTATGGCCTCGCCGCCGGCCTGTAGCTCGATGCTACGGTCAACGGCATTTTCGGCCCCAAAAATGATAACGCCCAGTCGCCCGCGGACGACGAGCAGCGTCTCATCCTTGTTGGGATCGAGATGGCGATGCGGTGCGACATACGATCCGGGTTCAATGGCAACCAGCAAACGATGGGCTGGATAGGTATCACCCGGATGAAAGTTGCGATGCTTGCGCAAGCGTGGCGCCAATTCGGCCTCGGCACTCAGGCTATCGAGCAGGCTCCGGTCAATAAGCGTCGTCATGAATAGACGATCTCAACGTTTTCCGGCTTAAGCCAGCCGTTCAGGGCTTCGAGCAGGGCGTCGTCGAGCCTGACACGCAGTACGTTGCCTAGCTGCAGTTCGCATTCGGCAACGGCGTTGCGGTAACGCACGCGTACTGCCGCCGGACCCGGCGCGAAGGGTGTCAGCAGCGACTTGAGCTTGCGCGCGTCAGAGTTGCCGTTCATCTTGAGCAACAGGTGCTTGGCAAAACGGGCACGTGCTTCGCCAAGTGTCATGAGTTTGTCCGCAACCACGCGGTTACCGCCGGAAAACTCGTCGTAGCTGACCTTGCCTTCGACGACGAGCACCTCGTCGGTGACGATCTTGGCGCGTTCAGCCTCGAACAGTTCATTGAAGACCGAGACTTCGATCATCCCCGTGCCGTCATCGAGCTGCACGAACAGCATCTTGCCGCGCCGGGTCATCTGGGTGCGCACACCCACGACCAGCCCGGCCAGCTTGGTCATTTCCTTGGCCGGCTCGAGCCGGTTGAGCGGCCGAAGAACGAAGCGCGACAGTTCTTTCTTGCAGGTGTTGTACGGATGCCCCGAGAAGAAAAAGCCGAGCGCGGTCTTTTCTTCCATCAACTGCGTTTTTTCATCCCACGGACGAACGTTCACGTATTCCGGCGCATGTTCGTCCGCCACGTCGCCAACGTCGAACAGGCTGGTCTGCATGGCATTGCGTTCCATGTGCTCGGCAAAGTCCATGGCGATGCCGACGGTGGCCAGCAGCTTGCAGCGGTCCGCACCTTTGCCCGGCGCGATTTCCGGCGCAATTGCATCGAAGGCGCCGGCCTTGATCAGCGCCTCGGTGGTCCGGCGATTGACCATGCGCTTGTCGCAGCGCTGGCAGAAATCGAACAGATCCTTGAACGGGCCACCGGTCTCGCGGGCTTTGAGAATGACGTTGACCGCCTGCTCGCCGGTGCCTTTGACCGCCCCCAGACCGTAGCGGATGGTGCCGCGGTCGACCGGCTCGAAGCGGTAATTCGAGACATTGACGTCCGGCCCGAGCACCTTGATCTTGTTGGCAATGGTGTCTTCGTAAAAGATCTTCACCGAGTCGGTGTTGTCGAGATCGGAAGACATCGTCGCCGCCATGAAGGCCGCGCAGTGGTGCGCCTTGAGCCAGGCGGTGTGGTAGGTGACGACGGCGTAGGCGGCGGTGTGCGACTTGTTGAAGCCGTATTCCGCGAACTTGGTCATCAGGTCGAACAACTGCTCGGCCAGCGCCGGGTCGTAGCCCTTTTCCTTGGCACCGGCAGCAATGGTCTCGCGGTGCTTGGCCATTTCCTCGGGCTTCTTCTTGCCCATCGCCCGGCGCAGCATGTCGGCGCCACCCAGCGTGTAGCCGCCGATGATCTGCGAGATCTGCATCACCTGTTCCTGATACACGATGACGCCGTAGGTCGGCGACAGGCAGGCGGTCAGGTCGGGGTGGAAATAGTCGATCTTCTGCTGACCCTTTTTCCGCAGGATGAAGTCATCCACCATCCCGGAGCCGAGCGGGCCGGGGCGATAGAGCGCAAGCACAGCGATGATGTCTTCGAAACGGTCAGGGGCCAGCTTCTTGAGCAGCTTCTTCATGCCTTCCGATTCAACCTGGAAGATCGCCGTCGTGTTGGCATCCTTGAGGATCTGGTAGGCGGCGGGGTCGGTGAAGCCGAGCGACATCAGGTCGAGCTTCTCGCCGGTCATCCGGCGGATGTACTCGACGGCCAGCTCGATAATCGTCAAGTTGCGCAGGCCCAGGAAGTCGAACTTGACCAGGCCGGCCTTCTCGACGTCGTCCTTGTCGAATTGCGAGACGGGCGAGGCATCGGCGCCGGTCGCCTGGTAGATCGGGCAGAAGTCGGTAATCTTGCCCGGCGCGATCAGCACGCCGCCGGCGTGCATGCCGACGTTGCGGGTCAAATCTTCCAAACGGCCGGCCAGGTCGAACAGCTCGCGGATGGTCTCGCCATCGCCGTCGCCCTGCATCATTTCCTTGAGCTGCGGCTCCTGTTCCAGCGCCTCGGCCAGCGACACCGGCTTGTTCTGGACGATGGGGATCAGCTTGGAAATCCGGTCGCACATCGAATACGGCAGGCCGAACACCCGGCCGACGTCGCGGATCACCGCCTTCGACGACATCGTACCGAAGGTGGCGATCTGGCTGACCGCATCGGCACCGTAGTGCTGGCGGACGTACTCGATGACCCGCCAGCGGTTGTCCTGGCAGAAGTCGATATCGAAGTCGGGCATCGACACCCGTTCCGGATTCAGGAAGCGCTCGAAGAGCAGCGCGTACTCCAGTGGGTCGATGTCGGTGATGCGCAGCGAGTAGGCCACCAGCGAGCCGGCACCCGAACCCCGGCCGGGGCCGACCGGCACGCCATTCTGCTTGCCCCAGTTGATGAAGTCGGCCACGATCAGGAAGTAGCCGGGGAAGCCCATCTGCAGAATGGTCTTGCACTCGAAAACCAGGCGCTCGTCGTACTCCGGCCGGCGCTGCTGGCGCACCTCCGGGTCCGGATAGAGCTCGGCGAGGCGGACTTCCAGCCCCTTCTGTGCTTCCTGTACCAGATATTCGCCGTCGGTCATGCCCGGCGGAATCGGGAAGTCGGGCAGGAAGTTCTTGCCCAGCGTCATCGTCAGATTGCAGCGCTTGGCGATTTCGAGGGTATTTTCCAGCGCTTCCGGCAGGTCGGCAAAAGCCTCAACCATCTCGGCCTGGGTCTTGAAATACTGTTCCTCGGTATAGAGTTTCGGCCGGCGCGTATCGCCCAGCACGTAACCTTCGGCAATGCAGACACGAGCCTCGTGCGCCCGGAAGTCATCACGGTTCATGAACTGGATCGGATGCGTCGCCACCAGCGGCAAGCCAAGCTCACCGGCCAGATCGGCCGTTTGCTGAACAATGGCCTCCTGCTGCGGCTGGCCGTAGCGCTGCACTTCGAGATAGAAGGCGCCGGGGAAAATCGCCTCCCAGGCCTTGGCCCGTTCGCCGGCCAGATCGAAATTGCCGTTCAGCAGGGCCTCGCCGACATCGCCAAGATGCGCGCCAGATAAGGCGATCAATCCATCACTGCCGAGTTCGGCGAACCACTCGCGACGAATCTCCGCACGATCACGCCGGCCTTCAACCAGATAGGCCTTGGTCAACAGCTCGCACAACTGCTGATAACCGACCCGGTTACGCACCAGCAGCAACAGGCGATAAGCATCCTCCGGCGCATCCTGATTGGCGATCCAGACATCCGCCCCAGCGATCGGCTTGACCCCCTTGCCACGCGCTCCGGTGTAGAACTTGACCAAGCCGAACAGATTGCCCAGATCGGTCATCGCCATGGCCGGCATGCCATCGCCAGCCGCACGCTTGACGGCATCGCCAACACGGACGATGCCGTCGGTCACGGAGTATTCGGAATGGAGGCGGAGATGGACGTAGCGCGGGAAATTCATGGGCGTAATTTTACCCCGGCCCTCGCTCCGCCTGCTGAATTCCCCTCAGTCGCCGCGTGGCGCAATCCCGAATTCGCACACGCAGGGCTTGGCCGAAAGCCTTTCCGCCAGGCGGTGCAGGTTGTCCTTGTCGTGGGTCTTGATCAACGCCTGGTATTCAAACCAGCGCCCCTCACCGACCAGCCCGTAGCTCATCCCCGATGGCTCGCAGCCGCAGTCAGTGAGTACCGCTCGCAGATCAGTTTCAGACAGCGCTTCGCTGCGCGCGAGGCGGACATGAAAGTGGGCGTAGAACTCCAGACGCATGCGTCCCTCGATCAGCCGGAACACATAGTTGATGTTGAACGTGGCAAAGGTGGCCGCACCGGCCGCCAGGTAATAGCCCATGCCGATCATGATGCCGATCGCCGAAATCATCCAGATCGAGGCGGCCGTAGTCAGGCCGCGGATCGCAAAACCCTCTTTGACAATGGCGCCAGCCCCGAGGAAGCCGATACCGGTCATGATGCCCTGGGCCATGCGGGTCGGATCAAGGAAACCATCGCGATGCGTCGTCGCCGCGACATGGATCACGTGGTAATCGGCCAGCAGCATCAACATGCATGAAGAAATACAAACCAGCGTATGTTCGCGAAAACCCGCCGGTCGGCCGTGATAGCTGCGCTCCAGCCCGACCAGCCCGCCGGCCACCAGCGCCAGGGTAAGGCGCAGGATAGTGCTGAGAAATTCCCCCTCGGCCATGATCTTCCCTCCTTTGCGAAATACTATTCCAAGCCCGGCTGGGAAACAATAGGGGACAGACCACTGTTTTCAAAGTAACGCAGTAAGCCGGCGCCATTTAGCGACTCGCCAGCAAATTTCATTTTTGGCCGTTTTCCCCGGTTGACCGCAGCAACGGCCCCATTCCTCCCGAACACAGCGTTGCTCCCGAGATGCGTCGCTCACCATTGCTGCCAGGTCGGCATGCCCGCCATGGAAGCGGTCTCGCCTCCGGGGGTAAAATCAGCAAGCATCAATAAACCAAACAAATAATGGAGACACCCATGACCACCACCGAACCGCTCGTCCTGCGCACGGACCGCGCCGACGGCCTGACGACGCTGACCCTGAATCGCCCCGGCCAGTTCAACTCGCTGTCGAAGGACATGCTGAGCGCGCTGCAGGCGGAACTCGATGCCATTGCCGCCAGCGAAGCGGTGCGCGTTGTCGTCATCGCCGGGGCCGGCAAGGCTTTTTGCGCCGGGCATGACCTCAAGGAAATGCGCGGTAATCACAGCAAGGAGTTCATGCAGGCGCTGTTCAAGCAGTGTGGCGAGCTGATGTTGAGCATCACCAAAATGCCGCAGCCGGTCATTGCTCGCGTGCATGGCATCGCCACGGCGGCGGGTTGCCAGCTGGTGTCGATGTGCGATCTGGCCGTCGCTGCCGATGTCGCCAAGTTTGCTGTGTCGGGCATCAACGTCGGGCTGTTCTGCTCGACGCCAGCTGTCGGGCTGGCGCGCAATCTCGGGCGCAAGGCGGCACTGGAAATGCTGCTCACCGGCGAGTTCATCGACGCCATGGAAGCCCGCGCAAAAGGGCTGGTCAATCGCGTAGTGCCGGCCGATGCGCTGGATGCCGAAATCGAGCGCATCGCCGGCAACATCCTCGGCAAGAGCGCGGTCGCCATCCGCATGGGCAAGGGCATGTTCTACAAGCAGCTCGAAATGGGCCTGACCGAGGCCTACGCCTACGCCGGCGAGGTGATGGCCTGCAACATGATGAGCGACGATGCCGGCGAAGGCATCGATGCCTTCATGCAGAAGCGCAAGCCGGAATACAAGGGCTGCTGAGCGGAGCACCGGGCGAAGCGGGTTAGAATTCCGGCCCATGCCGGTTCCCGCCCGCCCTCTCCTGTTGCTGCTGTTCATTGGCGCGCTGGCCGGCGCTTTCTGGCGGGCGCCGAGCCCGGCAGAGCCGGCTTTTGCACCACCCCCGGCCGCCACGCCTTCGACGCTGCCGGCGCTCTTTGTCAATGAAATGCTCTGGCGCGATGCCGGACTGGTCGCTGCCGCACCCAACCTGACCGAATTGCCCGATGGCCGCATTGCCGCGGCCTGGCTGGCCGGCCCGGACGATGCCATGGCCGTCCATTTCAGCGTGCGCGACCGGGACGGCTGGCGTAGCCCGGTCCGGGTCGCCTCGCTCGAAACGACCGCCGGCGGCACCTTTGCCCAGATCGGCCGGCTCGGCAATCCGGTTTTGCACGCCGAAGGCAGCTGGCTGCACCTTTGGTACGGCAGTAGCATGCTGGGCAGTTCGATCAATCACAGCGTATCGACCGATGGCGGCAAGAGCTGGACCAAGCCGGTGCGCCTGCAAACCTCGCCATTGGCCAATTTCGGCGGCACTGTCCGAACCGCCCCCGTGCCGCTGGCCGATGGAGGGCTGGGGCTGGCGATCAGCCACGACTTTATCGGCCAGCATGGCGAATGGCTGCGCCTGTCGCCCACCGGCCAGATACTCGACAAGACTCGCCTGCTGGCAGCGAGCAGCACGCTGCAACCAGCCGCGGCCGCCCTCGACGAACAGCGGGCGATGGCTGTGCTGCGCGATGCCGGCCCGGTGCCGGGTTCAGTCCGGGTGGCGACGACGGACAACGGCGGCCAGCGCTGGCAGGCGGGCGAAGCCCTCGCCGTGCCCAATCCGAACGCTTCCGTCGCCCTGCTGCGCCTGAAGAGCGGCCGGCTGCTGCTTGCCGGCAACCCGGGTAGCGGGAGCCAAGCCTTGCTGCTCTGGCTGTCGGCTGATGAGGGCCAGACCTGGCAGGAAGCACGGACCGTCGAAACCGCGCCCGACGGCGGCGCCGACTATGGCAATCCGTCTCTGCTGCTCGGCCGCCACGGACGCATCCACCTCGCCTACGACTGGCGCCGGCAGGGCATCAAAGCCATCACGTTCAGCGAAGCGTGGCTGGACGGCGCACAGCCATGAACTTCATCGCCGCCTACGGTCTACTCGCCCACGCCCTGATTTTCGGGGCGCTGACCGCCCTCATCCCCTTCGGCGAACTGCGCGCCCGTGTTGCGCTGGCGGCGACCACAATGGCTCTGATCGTCGGCATCGCCCCCGGCATGCATGCCTTTTTCGGCACGCCATCGCTGACCCTCGTGGCGCTGGCCGTGCTCCAACTGGCCGACAAAACGCCGTCGCCGCTGAGCTACCGCCCGGCGCTCGGCCTGCTTGCCTTCGCCCTGCCGTTTTATGCGGCCTCGCTCGGACTGGGATCGTTCGACCCGTACGCCCTCGGCTATCAGCCAGCGCCTCTGCTGGCCGCGCTGCTGCCCATTGGCCTGGCCCTGTGGTGGAAACGGCAGGATGTCTGGCTGGCCATTCTCGCCATCGACCTCGCCGGCTACGCCAGTGGATTCTTCGCCAACCTATGGGATGTGCTGCTCGACCCGCTGCTCGTGCTGCTGGCGCTGATTGTCGTTGTGCGCCAGCAGGTCATCCGCTTTATCGCGTCAAGGACTCGCTGATCAGGCGGCGGATGCTGCCGGCCTCGAAAGGCTTGTCGCAGATGGCCGAAACGCCGGCCCGCTCGACGGCGGCCAGACGGCCCATGTTCTGTTCGCTGGTCACCATGAGCACCGGCACCTCGGCTTGCCAGCTTTGCGTGCGGATGTATTCGGTCAGCTCGCGCCCGTCCATTTCCGGCATGTTGTAGTCGGTGATCACCAGATCGACCATGGCCTCTTCGAGCAACTTGACTGCTTCCTTGCCATTGACGGCCTCGATGACGCGCTCGATGCCGAGTTCGGTGAGCAGGCGGCGCAAATGGCGGCGCGACGAGATGCTGTCGTCGACGAGCAGGACGCGCAGGTTCTCGATTTCCGCGACGTCAAGGTCTTCCGGCGGGTTGAGGTAGTCGGCAGCGGCATAGAGCGCGCGCGACAACTGCTGTTCGTTGAAAGGCTTGGCGACGATGCTGCAGGCGCCGGACTGGCGCACCGGCTCGAGCACCTGAGGCCTGGTTTCGCTGGACACAAGAATGAAGGGCACCGTTTCGAAATCCGGATTGGCGCGCATGGCGGCGACCAGTTCGGTGCCGGCCTGATCGGGCAGGTAGAGGCTGCTGATCACGATGACGTTGGTGCTTTCGGCCTTGAGCAGAGCCATGGCGGCACTGGCCTTGTCGACAGTACTGACCTTGCGGACACCCTGATGTTCCAGCATGCGGGTGACCAGATGCGCCTGCATTTGTGACGGCTCGACGAGAATGATGGCGAGGTCAGCCAGCGAAGTTGTCAGTGACATGCGATCACTCCGGAACGAAAGGGAATGATCTCACTATAGCAGCGAGCGGGCAGCCGGGGGGCCACCCGCTCCAGGCTTTAGCCGCGCAGGCGGGTGGCGATGCCGGCGACGCGCTGGCCGTAGCGTTTGGCGGTATCGAGGTCACCAGCCGGCACTTCGTCGACGCCGGCATCGGACGGCGAACGGACGAGCAGGCCGACCGAGCCGCCCAGATGGTTCGCGTCGGCATGCGTGGCGGCCTTGCTATTGGCCGGCAGGATGCCGAGGCTGACCCAGATGCCGCCATGCTGCGATGCCAGCGTCTGCAGCTGGATCATCGTCGCGCCCTTGTCGCCGACCGGGCTGGCGCTGTTGGTAAAACCACCGAAAACCTTGTCCTGCCAGGCACGGGAATACCAGGGTTTGGATGAAGCATCGGCAAATTTCTTGAACTGCCAGCTCGGGCCGCCCATGTAGGTCGGCGTGCCGAAGATGATGGCGTCGGCGGCGGCCAGTTGCTCCCAGCCGCCCTCGGGCAGGTTGCCTTCGGCATCGATGGCCAGCAGTTCGGCTGCAGCCCCTTCGGCAACTGATTCGGCAACGCGCTTGGTGTGGCCGTAGCCGGAGTGATAAACAACGATGGTTTTGCTCATGGTGATTTCCTCGAATTAAAGTTGGGTGTGGATTCAGGCGACAGGCGGCAGGTCGAAGAGCAGGAATTCCGCTTCTTCACTCGCCAAAAAGCGGAGATCGGTTTCGTCGGCAATCTTCACGCCGTCGCCGGCACTGACGTTTTTGTCGTTTATTTCCAGTTGACCGTAGATAACCTGCACGTAGCCCAGGCGGCCGTTTTGCAGGCGATATTCGATACTTTCGCCCGGCGCGAGAACGGTGGCCCACAGGCGCGCATCCTGACCGATGGTCGTGCTGCCGTCGGCACCGTCCGGCGAGGCGACGAGCCGCCAGCGACCGCGCATCTCGTCGAGCGGCAGGGCCTGTTGCTCGTAGCTGGCCGGAGTACCGCGCTGCGCCGGCTCGATCCAGATTTGCAGCAGATGCGTTTCTTCGTCGGCTGACGGATTGAACTCGCTGTGCAGAATACCCTTGCCGGCTGTCATGCGCTGTACTTCGCCGCGCCGGATGACACCGCCGCTACCCAGGCTGTCCTTGTGCTCGAGCGCACCGGACAGGATGTAGGTGACGATTTCCATGTCGCGATGGCCGTGCCGGCCGAAACCGGCGCCCGGGGCAACGCGGTCTTCGTTGATGACGCGCAGGGCGCCCCAGCCCATTTCGGCCGGATCGTAGTAATCGGCAAAGGAAAAACTGTGCCTGGCGCGCAGCCAGCCGTGATCGGCGTAACCGCGTTCGGCAGAAGGGCGAAGCTGGATCATTTCAGTCTCCTTATGAATTTATCGTAACGATTAGTCACCATGATATTTATAGTGTTCAACAATAAATAGCGAATAATTTAGAGCCTATCGTTTAATATTTTTCACATGAAGATATCACTCGACCTATTGCTCATTCTTGATGCCATTGATCGCCGCGGCAGCTTCACCGCCGCCGCTGCCGCGCTGCACCGCGTCCCCTCAGCGTTGTCGCACGCCGTTGCCAAGATGGAGAGCGATCTCGGCATCACGCTGTTCCTGCGCGAAGGGCGCAAGGCCACGCTCAACGAGGCCGGACGCACATTGCTCGACGATGGCCGCCACCTGCTGCGTGCAGCCAGCGAGCTCGAGCGGCGCGTCCAGCGTGTGGCCGATGGCTGGGAAGCCGAGCTGCGCATCGCGATCGATGCCGTCATTCCGATTGAACGCGTCCTCCCGCTGCTCAAGCGCTTCTACGCCGCTGGCTGCGGCACGCAGATCCGGCTTTCCGGAGAAGTGCTGGGCGGCACCTGGGATGCGCTGACGACTGGCCGTGCCGACCTTGCCATCGGCGCGCCGGGCGACCCGCCTTCGCGCAGCGGCATCGCCACCCGCATGCTGAGCGCGCACACCGATTTCATCTTTGCCATCGCCCCGGACCACCCGCTGGCCAGCTGGGAGGGCGACATTCCGGCCAGCGAACTGCTGCGCCACCGGGCCATCGTCGTCGCCGATACATCGCAGGAGCTGGACGCCAGAACGATCGGTCTGCTCGAGGGGCAAGACATCCTGCGCGTTCCGGACATTCGCGCCAAACTCGCCGCACAGGTAGCCGGACTGGGCATCGGCCATGTACCACGCTGGCTGGCCGAGCCGGAAATTGCCGCCGGACGACTGGTCAAAAAGGTGCTCGGCGACCCCCGCTCAAAATTTCCGCTGCATATTGCCTGGCGAACCCGGCAAAACGGAAAAGCGCTCCAGTGGTTCATTGAACAGCTCGCCAATGACGACGTCTTGAACGCGCTTGCCGATGGAATCTGAACCGACAAAATTTGCTTTCCACTCTGGCTCAACAAAGTGCTATCGTGAATCCGCAATCAACAAAAAGCACAACAGTGGAAAATTCAAGAGGCGACCCACCGAAACGGAGACAAGGTGGCCACCCGCTCTCGCTGTACCTTATGCGAGACGGTGGAGCCTTGATAGCGCTCGGGCTGATTTTGGCTCTCACGGCGGTGCTCTACGGCGTAGTACGACAAGTTACCGAGGAGCAGATTTACCAGCGCTTCATTTATCGTGCTGAGCAGGAGCGCAATGCCCTGATCTTTCGCCTGAACGCACACGCTCAGGTATTGCGAGGCGGCGCCGCCTTCTTTGAGGCCAGCGGATCGGTCAATCGGGAAGAATGGCGAAATTACGTCTCCCATCTGCGCCTTGCCGAAACGCTCCCTGGCATTCAGGCCACCGGCCTTGCCTTGATGATCCAGCCCACCGAAAAGGCTGTGCACGAAGCTGCGATCCGCGCCACGGGTTTTCCGTACTACGCGATCAAGCCCGACGGGAAACGCGAGCAGTACAGCAGCATCGTCTTTCTCGAACCTTTTTCCGAGATCAATCAGCGCGCTTTCGGCTATGACATGTTCTCCGACCCCGTTCGCCGCCATGCCATGGAGCGAGCACAGGACAGTGGCCAGCCAGCCCTTTCCGGGCGCATAACCCTGCAACAGGACAAGATAGAGAAACCGCAGCCGGGATTCCTGATCTACGTCCCGGTCTACCGCCCCCGCATGCCCCACGACAGCCCGACGGAACGCAGGATGGCGCTGCTTGGCTTTACCTATTCGGCCTTCCGCGCGCAAGACCTGCTCGGTGCGGTGTACAACCCTGGCAACAAGGACGTCGAAATCGAGCTTTACGACACTGCCGTGGCGCCCGACAACCTGCTTTTTGACTCTCAGACGGACCACAAAGCCACCTCCCGCGGCCGCCAGATGGTGACGATGCCGATCGAGTTCGGTGGCCACCAGTGGGTAGCCCAATTCCGCAGTCGCCCCGAATTCGACAGCATTACCGAATCGCCTCTGCCTTCCAGCATCGCCATCGGCGGTATTCTTGGCGGTCTTGCGGTGTTCTTGTGGCTCAGGCGCAATGAACGCTTCAATCAGCGCACCAGGAACGATGCCGAACGTCTGCGCAACAACGAAGTTCGTCTGCGGACACTGATCAACACCATGCCCAATATTGTCTGCCTGAAGGATGGGTCTGGGCGCTGGACCGAGGCCAACAGCCAGCTTCTGAACATGCTGGGCCTTGGCAACACCGATTACCGTGGTTCGACCAGCCAGGCGTTGGCGGCTTCCGGCAATTTCGACAAATCCGCTCTGGAGATACTGGAGGGATCCGACGAGACCGTGTGGCAAACAGGCGAGCGCCTGCACGATGAACTGATCATCCGCGATGACAACGGTAGCGAACGGGTTTTTGATATCGCCAAGGTTCCCCTCTTCGACGCCGATGGTGGGCGACTGGCGCTGGTCATGGTTGGGCACGACATAACGAAGCGTGTTTTGGCCGAAAAGGAGTTGCGCTCGGCTGAACGCAAGTTCCGCGGACTGGTCGAGCAGTCTCTGGCCGGCGTGTACATTATCCAGGCCGGGCGCTTCCGTTATGTAAACCCGTGGTTTGCCAGGATTTTTGGCTATGACACTCCGGAAAAAATCATCGACCGGATACCCGTGAGCGACCTGGTATCTCCAGAGGACAGGCAGAAGGTCGCCAACAATGTCCTGCGCCGGGAATCGGGCGAGATCGACGCCCTGCATTACGGATTTACCGGATTGCGCGAGGATGGCAGCACCGTGTCGCTTGAGGTTTTCGGCAGCGGCGTGGATTTCGAGGGCCAGCCAGCCGTGATCGGTATCTGCGTCGATGTAACCGAGCGAAAGCGCACAGAGGCAGAACTCCATCGCTACCGGACGCACCTCGAAGAGCTGGTCAAGGCGCGCACGGCCGACCTGGAGCTGGCCAAGGAAGCCGCCGAATCGGCCAATCGTGCCAAGAGTACTTTCCTGGCCAATATGAGCCATGAACTGCGAACGCCGATGAATGCCATCATCGGCATGACCCATCTGCTCAATCGCCGGATCAGCGACCCTGAGCAACGCGACAAGCTTGGCAAGATCAGCAACGCTGCCAACCACTTGCTGAGCCTGCTGAATGACATTCTCGACCTGTCAAAAATCGATGCGGAACGGCTGACCCTGGAAAATGCCCCCCTACGTATCGGGACCATCTTCGCCAACATTGAAAGCTTGATTGGCGTCAAGGCTGCCACCAAGAGAATCAATTTCCATGCCGATATCGCCCTGCAACTGGCTCAAGCCAGATTGCTCGGCGACCCGATGCGCCTGCAGCAGATTCTGATCAATCTGGCCGACAATGCCGTCAAGTTTACCGAGCACGGCAGCGTGACGCTTCGCGCCACGGTGCTCGACGAGACGGAAACCGGGCTGACCGTACGCATGTGCATCTCGGATACCGGCGTCGGCATCCCTCCTGAAGCGCAAGAGCGGATATTCCAGCCCTTCGAGCAAGCCGATGGCTCGACCACGCGACAGTATGGCGGAACCGGCCTGGGCCTGACGATTGTCCGCCAACTCGTCAATCTGATGAACGGCACGCTTGAACTGGAGAGCACACCGGGCGTCGGCAGCAGCTTCACGCTGACTATCCATTTCGACAAGGCGATGGCTGAGAGGGCGACAGACCCCTTGGCAGCAGCAGATCAAGACAGTGATAGATGGCTCAGCACCTTCAGGGGCAAGCGCGTGCTTCTGGCGGAAGACGATCCCATCAACCAGGAAGTCGCGCTTGAACTCCTGCGAAGCCTGCCCGACCTGACTATCGATGTCGCCGACGACGGCGCGATCGCATTGGCGAAAGCGGCTGAAAAACCTTACGACCTGATCCTGATGGACATGCAGATGCCCAACATGGATGGCCTTGAGGCGACCGTCGCCATACGCCGCCTCCCCGGTTACGCAAAAACGCCGATCCTGGCCATGACGGCCAATGCCTTCGGGGAGGACCGAAAGCATTGCCTGTCAGCCGGCATGTCGGACTTCATTGCAAAACCGGTCACACCGGAACTGCTCTTCGCCAAACTGAAGCAGTGGCTGAGCACAAAGTCGGGGCCTGCCTGATTTCGTTTTTGGCCAATTTTCGCGGTTGACCGTGGAAGCACAGTAAAAAACTCAGTCAGCCTCGACCCACTTGATGATCGCCTGCCATTGCTCGATATCGCGCTCGGCACGCGAGGGCGGCAGGTCGAAAATGGTCATGCCGGCCGCGGTCGCCTGAACATAGACCTGCGTGTCGCGCAGATAGGCCAGCACCGGCAGATCAAAACCAGCAAAAAAGCGTTCCAGTTCGCCGGCAGCACGGGTTCGTGCATCGACCCGCATGCCGATCACGGCGACATCGGCCTTGCCCTTGCGCACAGCCTTTTCGGAGAGCAGCTCGGCCAGGAAATGGCGCGTCGCCAGCATGTCGAACATCGACGGCTGGACAGGCACGATGACCCGCGTCGACAGCTTGAGCACGCGCTCGAGCATCTTGCCGTGCAGGCCGGCCGGGGTGTCGAGCACGACGTGCGTGGTGCCCTTGGGCGGGCGGGAAATATTGTCCTCGCCGACCGCCCAGGTATCGATGGTGGGCAACGCAAAGGGGCGCATGCCCAGCCACTCGCGCGACGATTGCTGGCGGTCGATGTCGCCCAGCATCACTTCGTTGCCCTTGTTGGCAAAATAGCCGGCCAGATTGGTGGCCAGCGTGCTTTTTCCGGAGCCGCCCTTGGGGTTGGCGACTAAAAACGCTTTCATGCTGCAGCTTCTTTCTTGTCGAGGATATGGCGAACCAGATTGACGTGTTCGCGCAGGGTATAAGCCAGATCGGTAAAGCCGAGCGGGATGTGCAGGGCGCTGGCCTCATCGTCAAGCGTATCGAGCCGGCTACGGTAGTCGGCCAGTTTGGCCGGATCGAAATGAAGCTTGAGGTCGTCCTCGAGAAACTTCAGTTCGCCGTAGATCCGGAAAACTTTGGAACGCACCCGCCAGTTGTAGATCGCCGGCGCCACCTTGAGCAGCGGGATGAGCAGCACAAAGATCGGGACCAGCATGACGATCAGGCGGTCGACCAGCACGGCCAGCCAGAACGGCAGGTAACGTTGCAGGAAGGATGGGCCGGACTTGAAATAGCGTTCCGCGTCGGGCGACAGGGGCAGCATTGGATCCATGTAGGCAGGGAATTCGCCCGCATCCTGGAAGAAACCGGTCTTGCCGTTCACCTCGCTGGCCGCCTGCAACAACAGTGCCTGCAGAGCGGGGTGCAGGTCGTCGCGAACGATCAGGTTGGCCGTCGGTGCCAGCACCTTGATGTCCTCCGGCGGATAGTCGCGCACCAGATCGGCGACGCCGCGCGGGAAAGTCAGCTTGGTCAGGAAAGGGAAGCGGCGCTGGTAGGCGCGATCCTGGGCAAAGCTCATGAGCTTGACGCCTGGCGAGCGGATCAGCACCTGAACGACCGGCGCCGTTTCGGCTGCAATAATGAAGGCGGCGTCGATCCGTCCCTGCTGCAGTTCCTCGGCAGCCTTGAGGCCGCCAAGCGGCACGAGGTGATCGCCGGCCGGAATGTCGTTGGCGCTGAGCAGTTGCTGGGCCAGCTGACGCACCCCTGAACCCTCCTGGCCAATGGCGATGCGTTTGCCCTGCAGTTCGGTCAGGCGGGTCAGATTCTTTTCGCCACGATAGAAAACCCAGACCGGCTCATAGAACACGCTGCCCAGCGAGAGCAGGCCGGACTCGTCCTCGGCATCCGGGTCTTCCTTGGGTGGCACGACACCGCCCTGGACGAAGCCGATCTGCACCTCGTCATTTTTCAGGCGCGCCAGATTTTCCAGCGAACCGGCCGACGCCCGAACTTCCAGCGTGATGCCGTTCTTGGCCAGAATGGTCGCGTAGCGCTGGGCGAAGTGGTAATAGGCACCGCTTTCACTGCCCGTGCTGATAACAATCTTTTTCGGCGGCGCCGGCTCGACGAACTGGTAGGCAATGGCGAAACCAATGCCGGCGAGCAGGATGATCCACCAGGCGGTGGCAAACAGGTCACGCAGCGACAGCAAGCCCGCCTTGATTTTGGCCATCATGGCAGCAGAATGGTTGAGCCCGTCGTCTTGCGCGCCTCGAGGTCACGGTGGGCCTGGGCGGCATCCTTCAGGGCGTAGGTTTGGTTGACCTCGATCTTGACCTGGCCGGAGGCGACGACGTCGAACAGCTCGCTGCCCAGCGCAACGAGATCTTCGCGCTTCGCCGTGTAGTTCATGAGCGTCGGCCGGGTGACAAACAGGGAGCCCTTTTGCGACAGTACGATGAGGTCGAGCGGCGGCACCGGTCCGGAGGCATTGCCGAAGGAAACCATCATGCCCATCGGCCGCAGGCTGTCGAGCGAACCGGCGAAGGTATCCTTGCCGACGCCGTCATAAACCACCGTGACGCCTTCGCCGTTGGTGATTTCACGCACGCGGGCCGGGAAGTTTTCGGTGCTGTAATTGATCACGTGGTGGCAGCCGTGGGCCTTGGCCAGCTCGGCCTTGGCCGGCGAACCGACAGTACCGATCACCGTCGCGCCGAGCGCCCGCGCCCACTGGCAGGCGATCAGACCGACGCCGCCGGCGGCGGCCTGAATGAGCACGGCATCGCCGGCTTGTACGCGATAGGTCTTGCGCAGCAGGTAGGCGGCAGTCAGGCCTTGCAGCATCATGGCCGCGCCGGTTTCGAACGAGATGGCATCGGGCAGCTTGAGCAGGCGATGCGCCGGGATGTTGCGCACCTCGGCGTAGGCACCGAGCGGCCCGCCGGCATAGGCGACGCGGTCGCCTACCTTGAGGTCGGTCACGCCCTCGCCGAGCGCCTCGACCACGCCGGCACCCTCCATGCCGATGCCGGATGGCAGCGCCACTGGATACAGGCCGCTGCGGTGATAGACGTCGATGAAATTGAGGCCGACCGCATGGTGGCGAACCGTCGCTTCGCCGGGGGCCGGCGCCGGCAGATCGACGGCTTCCCATGACAGCACTTCCGGGCCACCGTTTTGGTGAAGGCGAATGGCGTAGGGCATGGTTATCTCCTCGTTGTCTGTGTAATTTTTTGCGAGACAACGAGGTTATCACCGTGCCGGCTGGCGATCTACCGCCAGGAGGCCTGAAAATCGGCCATTTTTTGCGGTCGACCGTGGCAGTCGCCCGCAAACGCTCAAACCGGGGTCAGTTTGGCGTACGCCAGCGCCAGCCACTTCATGCCGCTGCCGCCGAAATTGATCTGCACGCGCGCATCGTCGCCTCGCCCTTCGGTCGACACGATGACACCGATGCCGAACTTGGCGTGCTCGACCGTCTGCCCGACCCGCAAACCACCAGCCGGCGCCGGCTCGGCATAACCGCCGCCGAACGAGCCAAAGGCCGGGAAGGCTGCGGCCGGCGCCGCCTTTTTGTTGAGCTTGAGCAGCAACTGCTCGGGGATTTCATCGAGGAAGCTCGACGGTACGCAATAGCGCGTCTGGCCATGCAGCATGCGGGTCTGCGCGCAGGAAACGTAAAGACGCTGACGGGCGCGGGTGACCGCCACGTACATGAGCCGACGCTCCTCTTCCAGCCCGTCCTTGCCGGCGTTGATCGAGTTTTCGTGCGGAAACAGGCCCTGCTCCAGCCCGGTGATGAACACCACGTCGAACTCGAGGCCCTTGGCCGCATGCACCGACATGAGCTGGACGGCCTCCTGCCCCTCGCCAGCCTGATGTTCGCCCGCCTCGAGCGAGGCCAGGGTCAGGAAGGAAACCAGCGCACCGCCTTCGCCGATGGCGCCTTCGTCGTCAATGAACGTCGCGGCAGCGTTGATCAGTTCGTCGAGATTCTCCAGCCGGTCCTGGCCTTCCTTGTCAGTCCGGTAATGCTGGGCCAGACCGCTCTTCTCGATGACGTGCTCGACCATTTCCGGTAGCGGCAGGCCTTCGGTTTCGTGGCGAAGTTGCTCGATCAACCGGATGAACGCGCCGACCGTCTGCCCGGCCTTGCCGCTCAGCGAAGCGGCCGCGTTGTACAGGCTGGAATTCGTCTGATGCGCCGTCGCCTGCAGGTTTTCGAGCGAACGGGCGCCGATGCCGCGCGTCGGGAAATTGACGACCCGCAGGAACGCCGTGTCATCGTCCGGATTGCCCAACAGGCGCAGATAGGCCAGCGCATGCTTGATTTCCTGGCGCTCGAAGAAGCGCAGGCCGCCATAGACCTTGTACGGCACGTTTTTGGTGAATAGCTCGTTTTCGAGCACGCGCGACTGGGCGTTGGAGCGGTAAAGCAGGGCGATCTGCGTCGGCGAGATGCCGTCGCGGACCAGTTCGCGGATTTCCTCGACGACGAAACGTGCCTCGTCGAGATCAGAATAAGCCTCGAAAGCACGGATCGGCTCGCCGTCGCCGGCATCCGTCCACAAATTCTTGCCGAGCCGCTCGCGGTTATTCTTGATGATGGCGTTGGCCGCCGTCAGGATATTGCCGTGCGAACGGTAGTTCTGCTCGAGCCGGATCACATTGTCGCCGGCGTAATCGCGCTCGAATTCGCGCATGTTGCCGACTTCGGCGCCGCGGAAGGCGTAGATGCTCTGATCGTCGTCACCGACGGCAAAAACCACGGCGCCGCCACCGGCGAGCAGTTTGAGCCAGGCGTACTGCAGCTTGTTGGTATCCTGCACCTCGTCGACCAAGATGTAACGGAAACGATCCTGATAGTGCTTGCGCAAAGGTTCGTTGCGCTGCAGCAATTCATAGCAGCGCAGGAGCAGCTCGGCGAAGTCGACCACACCTTCGCGGTTGCACTGGGTTTCGTACTCGGCGTACAACTCGACGCGCTTTTGCGTGTAATTGTCGTACGCCTCGGCCTGCGCCGCCCGCACGCCCTGCTCCTTGTGGGCGTTGATGAAATGGCACAGCTCGCGCGGCGGATACTTCTCGTCGTCAACATTGAGATTCTTCAGCAGACGCTTGACCATTGCCAGCTGGTCGGCCGAATCGAGGATCTGGAAGGTCTGCGGCAACCCGGCCTCGCGGTAGTGCGCCCGCAGCAGGCGGTTGCACAAGCCGTGGAAAGTGCCGATCCACAGCCCGCGGGTGTTGATCGGCACCAGCGAAGACAGCCGCGCCGTCATCTCCTTCGCCGCCTTGTTGGTAAATGTCACGGCCAATATGCCGTGCGGCCCGACCTGACCGGTCGACATGAGCCAGGCGATACGCGTGGTCAGCACCCGGGTCTTGCCACTTCCGGCACCGGCGAGAATCAAGGCGTGAACAGGCGGCAAGGTAACCGCCTGAAGTTGCGGCGAATTCAGATTTGCAAGGAGATCGGACATGAAGTCTCAAGGTTAAACCGGGCAACGCCCGGTCAATTGGTCGGACCAATTAGTTGCATTTGTACAACGAAAACTACAATCAAGTGCATTTTTTCACAGTCGGGAAGTGAGTGCGCACGTATACTCAATAAAAAAATATTGCAGTGCACAAAACTTTTTGGCCCACAAGGCTGTCCTACCCAACAAGTAGCCACCCGCTACCCAGAGAGCAACTAGAAGGAGAATCAGCATGAACAGCATGAATGCACCGAAGATCCTGCCGTGGATCGCCCGCAAGGCCGGCATCAGTGACGAGCTCGCGCTCAAGCTGTGGCGCCGCGCTGTCAGCGAGGCCGAGTATCTCACCGGCAAAACCGAAGGTTCCGCCTATTGGGGCCTGGCCATCGATCGCTTCCTGTCCATCGTCGAGGACGAGGTCGGCAACGTTCAGTCCTACAATCTGACGCCCGCCCCCCAGCTTTCCTGGATGTGGCGCCATCAGTCCCGGATGTCCCTGCTGTCACTGGCAGCGACCCAAAACGCGTACCGTTACTGGCAGAACACCTGGGAAGGCATGTATCCGCAAAAAAAAGCGGCGTGACCGGGCGACGTTAAATTGATCACCGCTGACGCAAGGCGTGCAGGCCCTGCGTCAGCCTCACCCGGTCACTAGCAGTTCCGGCTTTATGGTTCAGCGAATCGAACAGATTCGCTACCTGCCGAATTTTGCCCATAGAAGCTCGCCTTGCGAGGCCCACAGAGGCCCAGCGGACTTCACCACCATGACCCTGACCGGTCATGGTGAAAAAGGCATGCATGCCACGGTCGACGGCAAAAAACGTCCGAATTCGACAGGCTTTCGCATCACCCTGCCCTCATCGCCGAGGAGGCGGGATCACCCGGTATAATTCGCGGTTACTCTCCGACTTTCAGCGAATGAACACCGCCATGCCCATGCAGGACAAATACACCCCGGCCGACATCGAGCGCGCCGCCCAGCAACACTGGGATGCCACCGGCGCCGCCCGCGCCGTCGAAGACACCAGCAAGCCCAAGTACTACTGCCTGTCGATGTTCCCGTATCCGTCGGGCAAGCTGCACATGGGCCACGTGCGCAACTACACCATCGGCGACGTGCTTTCCCGTTTTCACAAGATGCAGGGCTTCAACGTCATGCAGCCGATGGGCTGGGACGCCTTCGGCATGCCGGCCGAAAATGCTGCACTGCAAAATAATGTTCCGCCAGCTGGCTGGACTTATTCCAATATCGATTACATGCGGAACCAGCTCAAGTCGCTCGGCTTCGCCATCGACTGGGAGCGTGAATTCGCCACCTGCACGCCCGAGTACTACCGCTGGGAACAGTGGCTGTTCACCCGCCTCTACGAAAAAGGCCTGGTTTACAAGAAGCTCGGCACCGTGAACTGGGACCCGGTCGATCACACCGTGCTCGCCAACGAACAGGTCATCGACGGCCGCGGCTGGCGTTCCGGCGCGCTGATCGAGAAGCGCGAGATCCCCATGTATTACATGAAGATCACCGCTTACGCCGAAGAACTGCTGACCGAACTCGACAACCTGCCGGGCTGGCCGGAACAGGTCCGCCTGATGCAGAAAAACTGGATCGGCAAGAGCACTGGCGTGCGCTTCGCCTTCCCGCTCGCCGACAACGCTGACGAAAAGCTGTGGGTATTCACTACCCGCGCCGACACCATCATGGGCGTCACCTTCGTTGCCGTCGCCGCCGAACACCCGCTGGCGACCCGTGCTGCGGTCAACAACCCGGAACTGGCCAAATTCATCGAGGAATGCAAGAAGGGCGGCGTCGCCGAGGCCGACATCGCGACGATGGAAAAGAAGGGCATGCCGACCGGCATCTACGTCACCCATCCGCTGACCGGCCAACAGGTCGAAGTCTGGGTCGGCAACTACGTGCTGATGAGCTACGGCGACGGCGCCGTGATGGCCGTGCCGGCGCACGACGAGCGCGATTTCGCCTTCGCCCTGAAGTACAACCTGCCGATCAAGCAGGTCGTCGCCGTCGATGGCGAAACCTCGTTCAGCCACGAAGCCTGGGCCGAGTGGTACGCCGACAAGCAACGCGGCAAGCTGGTCAATTCCGGCAAGTACGACGGCCTCGGTTACGAAGCCGCCGTCGACGCCATCGCCGCCGACCTCGCCGCCCAGAATCTGGGCGACAAGAAAGTCCAGTTCCGCCTGCGCGACTGGGGCATTTCCCGCCAGCGCTACTGGGGCTGCCCGATTCCGATCATTCACTGCAAGACCTGCGGCGACGTGCCGGTGCCCGACGACCAATTGCCGGTCGTCCTGCCCGAGAACGTCGAGATCACCGGCGCCGGCTCGCCGCTGGCCAAGATGCCCGAGTTCTACGAATGCAAGTGCCCGAAGTGCGGCGGCGACGCCCGGCGCGAAACCGACACCATGGACACCTTCTTCGAGTCGTCCTGGTACTTCCTGCGCTACGCCTGCCCGGACAACACCACGGCCATGGTCGACGAGCGCGTCGCCTACTGGTGCAAGGGCGGCATCGACCAGTACATCGGCGGCATCGAGCACGCCATCCTCCACCTCTTGTATTCGCGCTTCTTCACCAAGCTCATGCGCGATGTCGGGCTGATCGGCGACTTGGGCGAGCCCTTCGCCAACCTGCTGACGCAGGGCATGGTCGTCGCCCCGACTTTCTACCGCGATCTCGACGGCGGCAAGAAGCTGTGGATCAATCCAGCCGATGTTGATGTTGTCACCGACGAAAAAGGCCGCCCGACCGGCGCCACGCTGAAGACCGACGGCCTGCCGGTGGTCATCGGCGGCACCGAGAAAATGTCGAAGTCGAAGAACAACGGCGTCGATCCGCAGGCCCTGATCGACCAGTACGGTGCCGACACGGCCCGCCTGTTCATCATGTTCGCCTCGCCGCCCGACCAGTCGCTGGAATGGTCCGACGCCGGCGTCGAAGGCGCCTACCGCTTCCTGCGTCGCTTGTGGAAGACGACGTATGACCACGTTCAGGCCGGCCTCGTCGATGCCAAATTTGAGCAAAATTCGCTGTCGACCGCGCAAGCCGACCTGCGGCGCAAGCTGCACCAGACCATGGGCAAGGTGGCCGACGACTACGGCCGGCGCAAGCAGTTCAACACGGCCATCGCCGCCGTCATGGAGCTGCTGAACGCCTACGACAAATGCGATCTCTCCGACGCCACCGGCCGCCAGCTGGCGCAGGAAGCGCTGGAAAGCATCGCCCTGCTGCTCTTCCCCATCGTCCCGCACATCGGTCAGGCGCTGTTTGCCGAACTGAAACCGGGTCAGGATGCCGGCGTACAGCCCTTCCCCAAGGCCGACCCCGCCGCCCTCAAACAGGACGAAATCGAGCTCATGGTCCAAGTCAACGGCAAGCTGCGTGGCTCGATCCGCGTCTCTGCCGAGGCCGACAAGGCGAGCATCGAAGCCGCTGCGCTGGCTTCGGAAGGCGCCGTCAAGTTCATGGAAGGCAAGCCGGCGAAGAAGGTTGTCGTCGTACCGGGCCGTCTGGTCAATATCGTCGCCTGAGGAAAGCCGCCATGCGTTCGCCGCTCCGCCTGTTGCTCGCCCTGATCATTGCCGCCGCCCTCAGCGGCTGCGGCTTCCATCTGCGCGGCGCTGGCAGCGGCAACCTGCCCTACAAGGCGATGTACATCGCCTTGCCGGACACGGCGGACGTCAATATCTGGCTGACGCGCTACATCAAGGCCAGCGGCAGCACGCAGATCGCCGAGGACCCGAAGCTGGCTGATGCCGTCTTCCAGCAGCTAAGCGACAACCGGCTAAAAAGCATCCTGAGCGTCAATGCCCAGGGCCGCGTAAGCGAATACCGGCTGCAACTGACCTATACCTTCCGAATCGTCAATCAGAAGGGGCAAGTGCTGGTACCGCCCAACGAGGTTGCCATAACCCGCGACGTTTCCTATGACGACTCGAACATTCTCGCCAAGGAAAGCGAAGAAAACCTGCTCTGGCGCGACATGACCGGTGATCTCGTCAACCAGATCATGCGCCGGCTGAGCATCATCAAGCCGAAGAACCCCGACGCCGAAGAAGACGACGAGTAATGCTGCTCAAGGGCGAACAGCTGGCGGGCCATCTCGAACGCGAGTTGCGGCCGCTTTATGTGCTGTACGGCGACGATCCGCTGCTCGTCATTGAAGCCGCCGACGCCATTCGCGCCAAGGCGCGCCAGCAGGGCTACACGGAACGCGAAGTTCTCACCGTCCTGCCGCAGTTCGACTGGGGCACCTTGCTCGCAGCCGGCGGCAACATGTCGCTGTTCGGCGATAAAAAACTGATCGACCTGCGCGTTCCGACCGGCAAGGTCGGCAAGGAAGGCAGCGCGGCGCTGCAGCAGTGGTGCCAGAACCTGTCGATGGACAACCTGCTGCTGATCACCCTGCCCGAGCTCGACTGGCGCGAGGAAAAGGCCGCCTGGTTCACCGCGCTGGTCAACGCCGGCGTCGCCATCAAGCTCGTCGCACCGAAACTCACTGAACTACCCGGCTGGATCATCGGGCGCCTCCGCCGGCAGCAACAGAGCGCCGAACTGGACGCACTCAAGTTCATTGCCGAGCGCGTCGAAGGCAACCTGCTGGCTGCCCACCAGGAAATCCAGAAACTCGGCCTGCTTTACCCGGCCGGTGCGCTCAGTCTGGCGCAGGTTCGCGAAGCCGTGCTCAACGTCGCCCGCTACGACATCGACGGCCTGCGCGAAGCACTGCTCTCGGGTGATATCGCCCGCCTGACCCGGACGCTGGACGGCCTGATGCAGGAAGGCGAGGCGCCGCCGCTGGTGCTGTGGGCAATGAGCGAGGAAATCCGGGCGCTGACCATCATTCGTGCGGGCATGGACGCCGGCAAGCCGATCGACATGTTGCTCAAGGATGCGAAGGTCTGGGGGCCGCGCGCCAACCCGGTGAAAAAGGCGCTACAACGCCTGTCGACCGCAGCACTCGAAGGCGCGCTGCAACATGCCGGAAAAATCGACCGACTGGCCAAGGGCATCGGTCACGGCAATATCTGGGAAGAGTTCCTGCGGCTCGGCTTGCGCCTCACCGCGGCAAAATAGTCAAACCGCGGGCTTGTCAGCGACAGGCTCGTCCGGTTCCAGATCCTCCCACATGCAACTGCATTCGCCGCGAACGTCGTGCAAACCGGGTTTGATCTCCTCCTGCACCAGGCATTCGCCCACACATTCCTCGGAAACCACGACCAGCTTCATCTCGGTATCGACGTGACGTTCGCCATCCCAGAAGCTACATGTTGCGCAGACCTTGACCTCGGTCGGCAAAATCAATTTTTCAGCCATCATATCCTCGACGGAAACCCCTGTTGTCGTTGCGGATAAGAGTTTACCCGGTTCCAGAAGTTCCCACTTATTTGTCTGGCTATAATGTTCCTTTGCCCGCACAAAGCACATCATGGACATCAAGGAATACATGCAGACCGTCGGCCGCCAGGCCCGGGCTGCCTCGCGCCGCCTCGCCTCGGCCTCAACGGCTGAAAAGAACGCCGCCCTGCTCGCCATCGCCGCCGCCATCCGCCGCGAAAAAGCTGCGCTGGTCGCCGCCAACCAGGAAGACCTGAGCGCCGCCCGCGCCGCCGGCCTCGAAACCGCCATGCTCGACCGCCTGACGCTGTCCGAAAAAGGCGTCGACAGCATGGCCGACGGCGTCGAGCAAGTCGCCTCGCTGCCGGACCCGATTGGGGAGATGGGCGAATTCAAATACCAGCCTTCCGGCATCCAGGTTGGCAAGATGCGCGTGCCGCTCGGCGTCATCGGCATCATCTACGAAGCCCGCCCGAACGTCACAGCCGATGCCGCGGCGCTGTGCCTCAAATCCGGCAACGCTGCCATCCTGCGCGGCGGCTCGGAAGCCATCCGCTCCAACCGCGCCATCGCCGCGCTGGTCCAGGAAGGCTTGCTGGCTGCCGGTCTGCCGGCCGATGCCGTGCAGGTCATCAACACCACCGACCGCGCCGCCGTCGGTGAATTGATCACCATGCGCGAATTCGTTGACGTCATCGTGCCGCGCGGTGGCAAGGGCTTGATCGCCCGCCTGCTGGCCGAATGCCGCGTGCCGATGATTCAGCACCTCGACGGCAACTGCCATGTTTACCTCGAAGAGGAAGCCGACCCGAACAAGGCACTCAAGATCGTCGAGAACGCCAAAACCCAGCGCTACGGCACCTGCAACACCGCCGAGTCGCTGCTCGTCGACCGCTCGGTCGCTGCCATGCTGCTGCCGCCGATTGCCCACATGCTGACCACCAAGGGCGTCGAGATCCGCGGCTGTGCGGAGACCTGCGCCATCGTGCCGAATGCCATCGCGGCGACGGAAGAGGACTACTACACCGAGTTTCTCGCGCCGATCATTTCCGTCAAGGTCGTTGCCGGCATCGATGAAGCCATCGCCCACATCAACAAATACTCGTCGCACCACAGCGAAGCCATCGTCACCGACAACCACCCGAAAGCCATGCGCTTCCTGCGCGAGGTCG
Source organism: Betaproteobacteria bacterium (assembly GCA_016705475.1). GTDB lineage: Bacteria > Pseudomonadota > Gammaproteobacteria > Burkholderiales > Rhodocyclaceae > Azonexus. The sequence continues at coordinate 166,857 of JADIYD010000013.1, forward strand.
ATTCGGCCTCGGTCATGATCAATGCCTCGACGCGCTTCGCCGATGGTTTCGAATACGGCCTGGGCGCCGAAATCGGCATCTCGACCGACAAGATCCACGCCCGCGGCCCGGTCGGCCTCGAAGGGCTGACCAGCCAGAAGTGGATCGTGCTGGGTGACGGGCACGTTCGGGCCTAAGCTTTTTACGCACGCCGGGAACGCGATGTCGTTCCCGGCAACAACAAAAAAATCCAACGGAGACGACAATGGCCAAACCAAGCTTCACTTGGGAAGACCCCTTCCTGCTCGACAGCCAGCTGGCCGCCGACGAACGACAAGTCCGCAATGCCGCCCGCGATTTCGCGCAGAAGGCGCTCAAGCCACGCATCCGCGACGCTTTTCGCAATGAAACGACTGATCCGGCCATCTACCGCGAAATGGGCGACATGGGCCTGCTCGGCGCGACGCTGCCGCCGCAGTTCGGCGGCGCCGGATTGAATTACGTTTCCTACGGCCTGATTGCCCGCGAGGTCGAGTACGTCGATTCGGCCTATCGCACGCTGCTGAGCGTGCAGTCTTCGCTGGTCATGCTGCCTATTTTCGAATTTGGCACTGAGGCGCAGAAGGAAAAATATCTGAAGAAGCTCGGCAAGGGCGAGCTGATCGGCTGTTTTGGCCTGACCGAGCCGAACTCCGGCTCCGACCCGGCCAGCGCCAGCACCGTCGCCCGCAGCGTGCCGGGTGGCTGGAAGCTTTCCGGGCGCAAGACATGGATCACCAATTCGCCGATGGCCGATATTTTCATCGTCTGGGCCAAGGATGACGCCGGCGCCTTGCGCGGCTTCATTCTCGAAAAGGGCATGGCCGGGCTGTCGGCGCCGGTCATCGCCGGCAAGGTCAGCCTGCGCGCCTCGATCACCGGCGACATCGTCATGGACGAGGTCTTCGTGCCGACCGAGAACCAGTTGCCCAAGGCCAGCGGCCTGAAGGGGCCGTTTACCTGCCTCAACTCGGCACGCTACGGGATTTCATGGGGTGCGCTCGGCGCGGCCGAGGCCTGTTGGCACACGGCGCGGCAATACACGCTGGATCGCCAGCAGTTCGGCCGGCCGCTCGCCGCGACGCAGCTGATCCAGAAAAAGCTCGTCGACATGCAGACGGAAATCACCCTCGGCATTCAGGGCGCGCTGCGCCTCGGCCGCATGATGGACGATGGCAGCGCGACGCCGGAACTGGTCTCGCTGATGAAGCGCAACAGCACCGGCAAGGCCCTGGAAATCGCCCGCAATGCCCGCGACATGCTGGGCGGCAACGGCGTTTCCGACGAGTTCGGCGTCATCCGCCACATGGTCAACCTGGAATCGGTGACGACCTACGAGGGCACGCACGACGTTCATGCGCTGATCCTCGGCCGGGCGCAAACCGGCTTGTCGGCATTTTGAATTTTGGCCGTTTTTTCGGGTCGACCGCAGCAATAGCCATGGAGGCACCCTGATGAACAAGACCTATCAAGCCATCGTCGCCGCGCCCGGCTTCGCCCTCGGCGTGCAGTGTGACGACGATGAAATCACCGGCATCGACTTCCTCGAGCCACGTCCGGAACTCGCGGCAACGACCCCGCTCGCTGCCGAAGCCGTGCGCCAGCTCGAGGCCTATATCGCCGACCCGAGCTTTACCTTCGGCCTGCCGCTGCGCCCGGCTGGCACCACTTTCCAGCGCCGCGTCTGGGAGCAGATTTCGGCCATCCCGACGGGCCGGACAGACACCTACGGCCAGCTGGCCAAATACCTCAACAATGCGCCGCGCGCGGTCGGTCAGGCCTGTGGGGCGAATCCCTATCCGCTCGTCGTGCCCTGCCATCGCGTCGTCGCCACCTGCGGCACAGGCGACAGGAAGCTGGGCGGTTTTGCCCGCGAACGCGGCGGTTTCCTGCTCGACGTCAAGCGCTGGCTGCTGACGCACGAAAACAAACAATTTGGCCTCGACAGCGCTCGCCAGTCCGGCTGACCTCGCCGAGATCGACAATTTCTGCGACGCCCTGTGGCTGGAAGACGGGCTGGCCAAGGCGACGCTGAACAGCTATCGCTCCGATCTTGGACGCCTTGCCCTGTGGCTGGCCAACAACGCCCCGAGCCGCTGCTCGACCTGCGCGAAACGACGCTGACCGGCTTCATCGCCCATCTGTCGAAGCAGACCCGCGCCAGTTCGCAGGCCCGCTACCTGTCCACGCTGCGCCGCTTCTACCGCTGGCAGCTGGGCCGTGGCCGCATCGTTGCCGACCCGACGCTCAAGCTAGCCAACCCAAGCCGGCCGTCGCGCCTGCCCAAGATCATGTCGGAGAAGCAGGTCGAAGCCCTGCTCGAGGCACCCGACCTCGACACCCCGCTCGGCCTGCGCGACCGGGCCATGCTCGAAACCATCTACGCCACCGGCCTGCGCGTCTCGGAACTGGTCGGCCTGCGGCTGCACGAAATCAGCCTGGCCGACGGCGTATTGCGCGCCTTGGGCAAAGGCAGCAAGGAGCGCCTCGTGCCACTCGGCCAGCTCGCCATCGAATGGATCCAGCGCTACCTCAACGAAGCGCGGCCGGACATCCTGAACGGGCAACAGAGCGACGACCTGTTCGTCACGACACGCGGCAGCGGCATGACCCGCCAGGCGTTCTGGCACATCATCAAGCGTTACGCCCAGATCGCCGGCATCGCCCCCGACAAGCTGTCGCCGCACGTCCTGCGCCACGCCTTCGCCACCCACCTGCTCAACCACGGTGCCGACCTGCGCGTCGTCCAGCTTCTGCTCGGCCACGCCGACATTTCGACAACGCAGATCTACACCCACGTTGCCCGCGAACGGCTCAAGACGCTGCACGCGGTCCATCACCCGCGGGGCTGAGGGAAAGTCATGTCGTCGCCACGCTGCAGCCGGTGCGCCCACCATTTCATCACCCACGAACTGCCGTTCCGCTACGGCTGCCGTGCGCTCGATTTCAAAAGCACGCGCGCACCCGAACTCGACGTCATTGCCGCCTCGGGCGAGGCCTGCCTGTATTTCCAGCCGAAGGCACCGGCCAATCCGCCCCGGCCAGGGATGTAAAATTAAACGCGTATCCTGAAAGTCCCCGCGCCATGAGCAAACCCGAACACGCCCCCGAAACGCAAGCCACCAAGTTCCTGAAAGCGAACACGGTGGCCTTTTCGACGCACATTTACGCCTACGAAGAGCACGGCGGCACCAAGGTGTCAGCACGCGAACTCAACGTCGACGAACACGCCGTCGTCAAAACGCTGGTATTCGAGGACGAAAACGCCAAGCCGCTCATCGTGCTGATGCACGGCGACTGCAAGGTATCGACCAAGGAGCTGGCGCGGCAGATCGGCTGCAAGAAGGTCGAGCCGTGCAAGCCGGAAGTCGCCAACCGCCACACCGGCTTTCTGGTCGGCGGCACTAGCCCGTTCGGCACGAAAAAAGCCATGCCGGTGAACATCGAAAAGAGCATTCTCGATCTGCCGCTGATCTACATCAACGGCGGAAAACGCGGCTTTCTCGTTGGCGTCCATCCGCACGACATTCTGCGCACGCTGCACCCGAAGGTGGTCGAGGCGGCGCTCAAGGGCTGAATGCACGGCTTTTTGGCCATTACCACGGTCAACCGAAAAAAAACAGCCGAAAACGAAACGCTCAGAGCGAGCGTTCGATGATGACGCCGACGCGCTTGACGCCCGGCATCATGCCCAACTTGGCAACCGACACGCGCACCCAATGCACGGCGAAGGTTTCCAGCACGTAGGTTGCCACGTGCTCGGCCAGTGCCTCGATGAGATTGAAGTGCACGGCGGCCAGGTCTGCACGCAGGCGGTCGACAACGACCGAATAATCGACCGTGTCGCGAATGTCATCGCTGGCCCCTGCCGACGCGGTGGACACGCCGATCTGCAGTGAGATTTCGACCGTCTGCGGCATGGCCTTTTCGCGCGGATAGATGCCTATCCAGGTTTCGGCGCGCAGTTCTTCGAGGAAAATGATGTCCATAGGGCGGTCGACCGCAGCAGCGGTGTAAAATTTGGCGCGATTGTACCTCAGCGACCAAAGTCACCTAAGCGACCCATGCAAATAGCCCTCGCCCTCATTGCCGCCTACCTGCTCGGCTCCGTACCCTTCGCGATGATCTCCTCGAAGATCTTCGGGCTGGCCGACCCGCGCACCTACGGCTCGGGCAATCCCGGCGCCACCAACGTGCTGCGCAGTGGCAACAAGAAGGCGGCGCTGTTCACGCTGATCGGCGATGCCCTGAAAGGCGCCGTCGCCATCATCGTCGCCCGGCAACTGGGCCTCAGCGACACGGTCGTCGCCCTTGTCGCGCTGGCCGTCTTCCTTGGCCACCTCTATCCCGTCTTCCTCAAATTCAAGGGTGGCAAGGGCGTCGCCACAGCGGCCGGCGTGTTGCTCGCCCTCGACCCCGTGCTCGGCCTCGCCGTCGCCGCAACCTGGCTGCTCGTTGCTTACGTTTCGCGCTACTCGTCGCTGGCCGCGCTCATTGCCGCCGCAGCCGCGCCGTTCTACGCTGCGCTGATGCACGGCGCCACCAATCAGACCATCGTCGTCGGCATCCTTGGCATGGCCTTGATCGGCAAGCATTGGCAGAACATCCAGCGCCTCATGGCCGGGCAGGAAACGAGGATCGGCGGCAAGAAAAAGGCCTGAGTCAGGCAGCCCCGCAAACCATGCCGGTTCGCCGGCATTTTTTTCGTCTGCGCGATAGTCATTTTCAATCCGCCGTATTCAATCAATCGATTGGATCAATTGCATCGCGCTGCCTACACTGAGTTCATCAGGTCATTGTGACCTTGAAATTTTCAGGAGGCCAACATGATTTCAGACTTCATTGATCGCTGGTTCGACGAATTGTCGGCCTGGGAGCTGTGCGTCGACATCCTGGCCACCCTGCCCGACAACTTTTAACCCATAAACACGCAACCCAAGGAGCGAGAGATGGACAACAAAGACACGACTTCCGCAGGCAAATGCCCCGTGATGCACGGCGGCGCCACGTCAGCCGGCATGCAGACCATGGCCTGGTGGCCCAAGGCCCTCAATCTGGACATCCTGCACCAGCACGACAGCAAGACCAATCCGCTCGGTGCCGGCTTCAACTATCGCGAGGCGGTCAAGACACTCGATGTCGAGGCGCTGAAGAACGACCTCAAGGCCCTGATGACCGACAGCCAGGACTGGTGGCCGGCCGACTGGGGCCACTACGGCGGCTTGATGATCCGCATGGCCTGGCACTCCGCCGGCACCTATCGCATCGCCGATGGCCGCGGCGGTGGCGGCACCGGCAACCAGCGCTTTGCGCCGCTCAACTCCTGGCCGGACAACGGCAACCTCGACAAGGCGCGCCGCCTGCTCTGGCCGATCAAGAAAAAATACGGCAACAAGCTGAGCTGGGCCGACCTGATGATCCTCGCCGGCAACATGGCTTACGAGTCGATGGGCTTCAAGACCTTCGGCTTCGCTTTCGGTCGCGAAGACATCTGGCAGCCGGAAAAAGACATCTACTGGGGCTCCGAGAAGGAATGGCTGGCCCCGACCGGCAGCGCCGGCAGCCGCTATTCCGGCCAGCGCGATCTGGAAAACCCGCTCGCCGCCGTGATGATGGGCCTCATCTACGTCAACCCGGAAGGCGTGGACGGCCACCCCGATCCGCTCAAGACCGCTCAGGACATGCGCGTCACCTTCGCCCGCATGGCGATGAACGACGAGGAAACGGTCGCCCTGACGGCCGGCGGCCACACTGTCGGCAAGGCGCACGGCAATGGCAGCGCCGCTAATTTGGGGCCGACGCCGGAAGGTGCCGAGGTGCATGAGCAGGGTCTGGGCTGGATGAACCACACGACCCGTGGCATCGGCCGCAACGCCGTGACCAGCGGGGTCGAAGGCGCGTGGACGACGCACCCGACCCAATGGGACAACGGCTTTTTCGAGCTGCTGTTCAAGTATGAGTGGCAGCTGACCAGATCGCCGGCCGGTGCGCAACAATGGGCGCCGATCAACGTCGCCCCGGAAGACAACCCGGTCGATGTCGAAGATCCCTCCATTCGCGGCCAGCTGGTGATGACCGACGCCGACATGGCGCTCAAGCTCGACCCGGAATACCGCAAGATCGCCGAGCGTTTCCACAAGGATCCGGCCTACTTCTCGGAAACCTTTGCCCGCGCCTGGTTCAAGCTGACGCACCGCGACATGGGGCCGAAGTCCCGCTATATCGGCCCGGACGTCCCGGCCGAAGACCTGATCTGGCAAGACCCGGTCCCCGCCGGCCGCAAGGACTACGACGTGGCCGCCGTCAAGGCGAAGATCGCCGCCAGCGGACTGAGCATTGCCGAGATGGTCAGCACCGCCTGGGACAGCGCCCGCACCTTCCGCGGCTCCGACAAGCGCGGCGGCGCCAACGGTGCCCGCATCCGCCTCGCCCCGCAAAAGGACTGGGAAGGCAACGAGCCGGCACGGCTGGCCAGGGTGCTGGCGGTCTATGACCAGATCACCACCGAGACTGGCGCCAGTATCGCCGACGTCATCGTGCTCGCCGGCAATCTCGGCATCGAGCATGCAGCCAGGGCAGCCGGCGTTGCCGTGACAGTACCCTTCGCACCGGGCCGTGGCGATGCCACCGAGGCGCAAACCGATGTCGAATCCTTCGATGTGCTCGAACCCCTGGCGGACGGCTTCCGCAACTGGCAGAAGAAGGACTACGTGGTCACGCCGGAGGAACTGTTGCTCGACCGAGCCCAGCTCATGCGCCTGACTGCCTGCGAAATGACCGCTTTGGTCGGTGGCCTGCGCGTCCTCGGCACCAATCACGGCGGCAGCCAGCATGGCGCATTCACCGAGCGGGTCGGTGTGCTGAGCAACGACTTCTTCGTCAATCTGACCGACATGGCCAACAGCTGGAAGCCGACCGGGCGCAACAGCTACGCCATCGTCGATCGCCAGTCCGGCGCCACCAAATGGACGGCGAGCCGTGTCGATCTGGTCTTCGGCTCCAACTCGGTCCTGCGGGCCTACGCGGAGGTTTATGCCCAGGACGACAACCAGGCGAAGTTCGTCCATGACTTCGTCGCCGCTTGGACCAAGGTGATGGACGCTGATCGCTTCGATCTGGCGTGAGGGATGGCAGCCCCGCCCGGCGGGGCTGCCCAAACCTCAAGCAACAGGAGCAAACGCCCACCGGGTGCGCGGATTAAATACCTGCACGCCGGGAACCAAGGCAAACCCTTGCCCTCAAAGGGCGTCCTGCAATTCAAAACTACTGGAGCAAACGATGTCCCAAGTCACCCTCGGCGGAAACCCGATCACCGTCACCGGCGCTTTCCCACAAAAGGGCGCTACCGCCCCGACCTTCTCGCTCGTCGCCAAGGATCTTTCGGATGTCGCCCTCGCCAGCTTCGCCGGCAAGCGCAAGATCCTCAACATTTTCCCAAGCGTCGACACGCCGACCTGCGCCACCTCCGTTCGCCAGTTCAACGCCAAGGCCAGCGGCCTGCCGAACACCGTCGTGCTCTGCATCTCGGCCGACCTGCCCTTTGCCCAGGCACGCTTCTGCGGCGCTGAAGGCCTCGACAACGTCGTTACCCTGTCCACCTTGCGTGGCCGCGAGTTCATCGAAGCCTACGGCGTCGCCATCGCCAGCGGCCCGCTGACCGGGCTGACTGCCCGCGCCGTTGTCGTCCTCGACGAAAACGACAACGTGATCCACAGCGAACTGGTCAGCGAAATCAAGAACGAACCCGATTACGCAGCAGCACTCGCCGCACTCTGATCGGATGAATTGCCGGCCGTCCGGGACAACCCGGCGGTCGGGCAACGGATTTCAAGGGATGGCCAAAACCATCGCCGCAAGGGCTGGCTGTTCGGTCAACCAGGCTTGCTGCGGTCAACCCGAAAAAACGGCCAAATTTGAAATGCGCTATTTCGCGCCGGCCGACATTTCCATCAGCGGCCAGCGTGGCTGGATGGCGAAAGCACCGGCCGGCTTGGCCGGCGTGCCGGCCTGAAGGCGCAGGCAACCGGCCAGCGCGATCATCGCGCCGTTGTCGGTGCAGAATTCCAGTTCCGGGTAATAAACCTGGAAGCGCTTGCGCCGCGCCTCGTCATTCAGCGTCGTGCGCAGTTGCTTGTTGGCACCCACACCACCGGCCACGACCAGTTGCTTGAGGCCGGTCTGCTTCATCGCTTTCAGTGACTTCTTGACCAGCACCTCGACGATGGCCTCCTGAAAAGCCCGGGCCGCATCGGCCTTGAACGTATCGCTCATGTCATCGGCGTGCTCGCGCACCAGCGTCAGGACAGCCGTCTTCAGCCCCGAGAAGCTGAAACTCAGATCACCGGAATGCAGCATCGGCCGCGGCAGTTCATAAACCCCCGGCGTTCCCGTTTCGGCCAGCTTCGACAACAAGGCCCCACCCGGATACGGCAGGCCGAGCAGCTTGGCGCTCTTGTCGAACGCCTCGCCCGCCGCGTCGTCGAGCGTCTCGCCCAGCAGTTCGTACTCGCCGACACCAGTGACCCGCATCAATTGCGTGTGACCGCCAGAGACCAGCAAGGCAACGAAGGGAAAGGACGGCGGCGTAGCTGACAACAGCGGCGACAGCAAATGCCCTTCAAGGTGATGCACCGGCATGGTCGGCTTGTCGATGGCCAGCGCCAGCGCTTCGGCGAAGGCGCAACCAACGAGCAGCGCCCCGGCCAGTCCCGGCCCCCGCGTATAGGCCACGGCATCGACATCGTCGAGCGAACGATTGCCTTGCGCCAGCGTCTCGCGCAGGAGCGGCACAACACGCCGGATGTGATCGCGCGACGCCAGTTCCGGCACGACACCACCGTACTCGGCGTGCATCGCCACCTGCGAATGGAGCGTATGCGACAGGAGACCGGCTTCGCTGTCGTAGAGCGCAATACCGGTTTCGTCGCAGGAAGATTCAATACCAAGAACAAGCATGGCGCGGATTTTAACACTTGGAGCGAGGTGGTTTTTTCGCTTATACTGTTCGGCTACCCGCAAAGTTTGCGGAACAATTTTTGCGCGCACTGCCTTTCACTTGACCTGGCAGGCGCCTAACGGAAGGGGGTGATTTATATGCCAAACGTTCGTGTCAAGGAAAATGAGCCGTTCGAAGTTGCTATCCGCCGCTTCAAGCGCACGGTCGAAAAGACTGGTCTGCTGACCGAGCTGCGCGCCCGTGAGTTTTACGAAAAGCCCACCGCCGAGCGCAAGCGTAAGGCTGCCGCTGCTGTCAAACGCCAGCACAAGCGCCTCCGTAGCCTGACCCTGCCGCCGAAACTTTTCTAATCAGAAAAATTTCGCTGCACAAAAGAGCCGCCAGCCTCAACAGCCGGCGGCTTTTTTCTTTGAATTTCCGAAAAGAATGAGCATGAGCCTCAAAGCACGCATCACCGAAGACATGAAAACGGCCATGAAGGCCAAGGAATCGGCCAAGTTGAGCGCGATTCGTCTGCTGCTCGCCGCCGTCAAGCAAAAGGAAGTCGACGAACGCATCGAACTCGATGACACCGCCGTCGTCGCCGTCATCGAAAAACTGACCAAGCAGCGCAAGGACAGCGTCACCCAGTACGAAGCCGCCGGCCGCCAGGAACTGGCCGATGCCGAGAAATTTGAAATTGCCGTCCTTGCCGTCTATCTGCCGGAAAAGATGAGCACCGAGGAAACCGCCGCCGCCGTGGCCGCCGCTGTCGCCCAAACCGGCGCCAAGGGCCCGGCCGACATGGGCAAGCTGATGGCCGTCCTCAAGCCGCAACTCGCCGGCAAGGCCGACATGGCGGAAGTCTCGAAACTGGTCAAGGCTGCGCTTGCCGGCTAAAAAGCCGTGATTCCTGATTCATTCATTCAGGATCTGCTGGCCCGGGTCGACATCGTCGAACTGGTGGATGGCTACGTGCCCCTCAAGAAAGCCGGCGCCAACTACGCCGCCTGCTGCCCCTTCCACAACGAAAAATCGCCGTCCTTCACGGTCAGCCCGACCAAGCAGTTCTACCACTGTTTCGGCTGCGGCGCCCATGGCACGGCGATCAGCTTCGTCATGGAATACCAGGGACTCGGTTTCGTCGATGCCGTAAAAGACCTTGCCACGCGGGCCGGCATGCAAGTGCCGGAAAGCGAAGGCCGCAGCTTCAAGGATGAAAAGCCCGGCCAGACGCGGACGCTGATCGAGATCATGGCGCGCGCTGCGCAGTACTACAAAGACCAGCTCAAGAAATCGCCGCAGGCCATCGAATATTGCAAAAAACGCGGGTTGACCGGAGAAGTCGCCGCCCGCTTCGGCATGGGCTACGCGCCGGATGGCTGGCAGAACCTGCAGGAAGTTTTTGCCGATTACAACAGCGATGAACTGAAACTCGCCGGACTGGTCATCGAAAACGAAGCGGGCCGTCGTTACGACCGCTTCCGCGACCGCCTGATGATCCCGATCATCAACCCGAAAGGCGAAATCATCGCCTTCGGCGGCCGGATCATCGACCAGGGCGAACCGAAATACCTCAATTCGCCGGAGACCCCGCTCTTCGAAAAGGGCCGCGAACTGTTCGGCCTGCCGCAGGCCCGCCAGGCCTTGCGCGAAACCGACACCGCCATCGTCACCGAAGGCTACATGGACGTCATCGCGCTGGCCCAGAACGGCGTCTGCAACGCCGTGGCGACGCTCGGCACAGCAACCACTGCCACCCACGTCACCAAGCTCCTACGCCAGGTCGACCGCATCGTTTTCTGTTTCGATGGTGACAACGCAGGGCGCAAGGCGGCATGGCGCGCCCTGGAAAACTCGCTGGAAGCGCTGGCCGACAACAAACGCCTCGCCTTCATATTTTTGCCGCAGGAACATGACCCGGACAGCTACATCCGCGAATTCGGCAAGGAGCAATTTGACCGGCAAGTCACCCAGGCCATGCCGCTCTCCGACTTCCTGCTGCGCGAACTGGCCCAGCGCTGCGACCTGACCAGCTCCGAAGGCAAGGCCCAGCTGATCTACGAAGCCAAGCCGCTGCTGCTCAAGCTGCCGACCCCACTGCTCCGCCTGCAACTGGTCAAGCGCCTGGCCGAAGCCAGCGGCTTTGCCCAGGGTGAGGTAGAGCGCCTGTGCGAACTCAAGTCCTACACGCCATCCGCCCCGCCCCGCGCCAAGCGCACAGCGCCGTCGCTGACCCGCAACCTGCTGCGCATCGTGCTGCACAAGCCACCGCTGGCCAGCCGCCTGCCCATTGACCTGCTGCCTGACACGCCGGAACGCCCGGCGCTGCTCCGTCTGCATCAGCTCGTCAGCGCCCGCCATGACACCTGCAGCTACGCCAGCTTGCGCGAACAGCTGCGTGGCCAGCCGGAAGAAGCCATGATTGAAAATGCGGCGTCGGAACTTCTTGGCCAACCTTTTGACGAAGACGAAGCAGATACAGAGTTTAGCGACACGCTGGAAAAATTGCAGGAAGGTGGCCAGAAGCGCGCCTTTGCCGAACTGCAGATGAAAGCCCAGCAATTCGGCGTATCCGGACTCAGCGCCGACGAAAAACTGGCGTACCTGCAGCTACTCGGCAAACAATCAAATCGCAGCTAAGTTGTGGTAAAATTTATGGTTTTCTCGAATTCTATGGATCGTGTGCATGGCTAAGGCAAAAGACCCCGTTAAGGAAGCCCCGAAGGCTCGCATCAGCAAAGCCAAGGAAAAGGCAGCCGAGAAGGCGCTGCTCCAGGGCCAGATGGCTGAAGTTCCCGAACCGCTCGACGCCGAAGCGCGCAAGACCCGCCTCAAGACCCTGATCAAGCTGGGCAAGGAGCGCGGCTACCTGACCTACGCCGAAATCAACGACCACCTGCCGGACGATGTAGTCGATGCCGAAAGCATCGAAGCGATCATTTCCACATTCAGCGAAATGAGCATCCAGGTTTTCGATGAAGCCCCGGCTGCCGAAGATCTGTTGATGTCGGACACGGCCGCCGTTGCCGCCGACGACGAGGAAGTCGAAGCTCAGGCCGAACAGGCGCTGTCCACAGTCGATTCCGAATTTGGCCGCACCACCGACCCGGTCCGCATGTACATGCGCGAAATGGGTACCGTTGAGCTCCTCACCCGCGAAGGCGAAATCGAGATCGCCAAGCGCATCGAGGAAGGCCTGAAGCACATGATCCAGGCGATTTCCGCCTGCCCGACCACGATTACCGACATCCTCGACATGGCCGCCAAGGTCGAGAGCGACGAGATGCGCATCGACGAACTGGTCGATGGCCTGATCGACCCGAATGCCACCGAAGAAGTCGCCGCCGCCCCGGAAATGCCCGAAACCGACGATGAGGACGCAGACGACGAGGGCGAGGACGATGAAGGTGGCGCCGGCGCTGCCTCTGCCTCGCTGCTGCAACTCAAGACCGATGCCCTGGAGCGCTTCAAGATCATCAAGAGCGTGCATGCCAAGATGCAGAAAATGCTGGCGAGCAAGGGCCCGCATGACAAGGCTTACCTCAAGCTGCAGCAACAGATTTCCGACGAACTGCTGAACATCCGTTTCACGTCGCGCTCGATCGAGCGTCTGTGCGACAGCGTGCGCGGCATGGTCGAGCAGATTCGTGGCTCCGAGCGCAAGATTCAACAAATCTGCGTCGACCGCGTCAAGATGCCGCGCCCGCATTTCATCCAGACCTTCCCGGGCAAGGAAACCACGCTGGAATGGGTGGACGGTGAAATCGCTGCCGCCCCCAAGACCTACCTGGCCATCCTGACCCGCTGCGCCCCGGACATCAAGGAAGAGCAGAAGAAACTGATCGCCCTGCAGGATCGCATCGGCATTCCGCTCAAGGACCTCAAGGACATCAACAAACAGATGTCGACCGGTGAAGCCAAGGCCCGCCGCGCCAAGCGCGAAATGACCGAAGCCAACCTGCGTCTGGTCATCTCGATTGCCAAGAAATACACCAACCGCGGCCTGCAGTTCTTGGATCTGATCCAGGAAGGCAACATCGGCCTCATGAAAGCGGTGGACAAGTTCGAATACCGCCGCGGCTACAAGTTCTCCACCTACGCCACATGGTGGATCCGCCAGGCCATCACGCGCTCCATCGCCGACCAGGCGCGGACCATCCGTATTCCGGTGCACATGATCGAAACGATCAACAAGATGAACCGGATCAGCCGCCAGATTCTGCAGGAAACGGGTGCCGAACCCGATCCGGCAACGCTGGCCAAGAAGATGGACATGCCGGAAGACAAGATCCGCAAGATCATGAAGATTTCCAAGGAGCCGATCTCCATGGAAACCCCGATCGGCGACGACGACGACTCGCATCTTGGCGACTTCATCGAAGATCAACTGACGCTGGCCCCGGCTGATGCGGCGATGTACTCCAGCCTGCGTGGCGTCACCAAGGAAATCCTCGACACACTGACGACGAGGGAAGCCAAGGTCCTGCGCATGCGCTTCGGTATCGAAATGAACACTGACCACACGCTGGAAGAAGTCGGCAAACAGTTCGACGTCACCCGCGAGCGTATCCGTCAAATTGAAGCGAAGGCGCTGCGCAAACTGCGTCATCCGACCCGTTCCGACAAGCTGCGCAGCTTCCTGGACCAAAACGGCAACTAAGTTTTCCGGGCCTGTAGCTCAGTTGGTTAGAGCAGAGGACTCATAATCCTTTGGTCCACGGTTCAAGTCCGTGCAGGCCCACCAATTTGCAGTTCTGCGACCAACCCTTCGGGGTTGGCCAGATGTTTCAGAAGCACCCGGCAGGCACTTTGATTGCAGCGTATTGGCTGCTTCGGAGTGGCAGGTTTTTTAGGCAATTTTTTGCAAAGGCATTCGACATGAACACAGAATCCATCCTCACGCACCTCAAGAAGCACGGCCAGCTGCTTGATGCGGATATCGCCAAGGGCACGGGCATTGCGTTGTCGGATGTGCGTACATCGATCCTCGAACTGTCCGCCCAAAAAGCCATTTCCGTATGCAGCATGACGACGTTCAAGAATGGTACGCCGACCGAAGGCATGTTCTGCCGCGTTTCCGGCTACATGCCATCCGCCGCCCCGGGCCGCAAGCCGGGCGTCAAGACCTGAGACACTGACGGCAGGGGTCGGCCAGGCCGACCCTGAATTTCCGTGCTATTCAACGACGCGGCCACGTTGCAGTTTGACCTGGCCGCGTTTGATTTTGCTCTCGATGCGCTTGCGCTGGGAATTCCGGCTGGGTTTGGTCGGCCGCCGCACGGCTGGGACAAAGGCCGCTGATGCAATCAATTCGCGCAGGCGAACCAGCCCGTCTTCGCGATTGCGCTCAAGGCTGCGATGTTTTTGTGCCTTGATGACGATGATGCCGTCACTGCTGATGCGCTGATCGCGCAGCGCTCTCAGTTTTTCCTTGACCTCGTCCGGCAAGCTTGACGCTTCAATATCGAAGCGCAGATGCACCGCGTTCGACACTTTGTTGACGTTCTGCCCGCCAGCCCCTTGCGCACGTATGGCGGTGAATTCAACTTCGCCCTCGTTGAGGACAACGACGCTCATTGTTTGGCTTCAAGCTGGTCATAGACAGCCGTGGCCACTTTGGCCAGTTCGCCCTTGTCCAGCCCCGCCGACAGGGCGTAGCCAAACTTGCCGTCAACCCAGTAGAAGACATTGACCTGGCCTTCCCGGGCAAAACGGAACCCGGTTTCCGGCTGGGCTACGTTTTCGGTGGTGACGTACAGCGTCATGCGCTGGCCATTGGCGTCCTGATACATGAACTGGGCGACCGGGCCGGTGTTGCCGGGAAGCAGGCGGCCGCCGACGAGTTCGTAGCCAACGGCACCGAGCTTGGGCGGACTGACTGGCGTACCGAGACGCTTGGACAACCATTTGACCAGCGCCTCTTCCTGATCGGCCGCGACCTCGACCGGCCGACGCGCATCCGGGCTGTAGACCACATGGGCCACTGCCGCCTGCCGGAAGAGCGGGACGACAGTCGCGACGCGCTCGGCACTCTGGTACTGGCCATGACCCAGCCAGCCGCCAACGCCACCGAGCGCGGCAACAAGCAGGCCTGCCGCAATGCGTTGCAGCGACCACCATTTCAAATTTGCCTGTTTTTCCCGGTCGACCGCAGCATGGAGCGGCTGGACGGTCAGCGCTTGCAGATTGTCCGGCAAAGGCTCGGCAAGCACCGGATCGAACAGCGCCTTCAGCGCCTGCTTCTGAGCCAGGTAAGCCTGCACACGCTCGGCATCTTCCGGGCATTCGGCCAGCCAGGTTTCCACCTCGGCCCGCCGTGATGGCGTCAACGCCTCATCCACGTAGGCATGCAGATCGTCTTCGATAATCTTGAGCGGGCTCATCGCACGACCCTCAAATTGGCACTTGGCTTCTGGCCTTCCATGATCTGGCGCAGCCGTTCGCGTCCGCGCGACAGGCGGGACATCACGGTGCCGATCGGAATGCCGAGTGCGGCGGCTATGTCGGCATAACTCATTTCCTCCAGCGCCACGAGCAGCAGCACCTCGCGCTGATCGTCCGGTAACTGGCGAAGGGCAGATTCGAGATCCATCACTTCCAGTCGATCACTCTGGGTTGCACGGGTCGGCACGTCACAGGCATCGTCGTCCAGCGAATGCGTGCTCAAGGTTCCGCGACGCAGCTGATCGACACGCAGGTTGTGCATGATGCCAAACAGCCAGGCGCGCAAGTCGCTACCCGCCCGCCATTGGGCAATTCGACTCCAGGCACGCTCGAGCGTGTCCTGCACAAGATCGTCAGCCGCTGCGCGATCACCGATCATCGCCCGCGCATAACGACGCAGGCGGGGCAGCTCGGTGATGATCGCGCGGCTGTCCATTCAGACGATTCCCTGATTCGCCCGACCGTGATGCGAAGGCAAGGCCTCCGCATCAATCGCTTTGGCGACGCCGCTCACGCTCGGGCGGGCCGAGGAATCAAGGCTTGGCAACACGCCAGACGCCATTGACGCCGTCGCCGGTCTTGTCGCCAGCCTTCTGGTCCTTGATCCAGAAGTAAAGCGGCTTGCCCTTGAAGGCCCATTGTTTCTTGCCGTCGTCGCGAGCAACGATGCTGTAGTCGCCACTTGCCGTATCGCCATCCATGGCAAACAACGGCGGCCAGTTGGTGGCGCACGGTCCGTTGCACACGCTCTTGCCGCTGCCGGCTGCATCCTTGTCGAAGGTGTACAGCGTCATGCCGTTGCTACCGGTAAGCATGCCATCCGACACCATCGCCGGCGACGAGGCACGCATGCCGGCACCGGAACAGGCGGCCAGCGTGGCAGATACGAGCAGGGCGAGAAGCAGGTTTTTCGTTTTCATGATGATCTCCGTTGGTTTTGGGGGGCTACACCAACGTATACGGGAATGGCATTCAGTTTATTCCATTGGCCCTGCCCAGCCGCCACAATGAAGTCACCTCGGCCGCCCGAGCAGCGTGCAGCGGGTCGCTCGCATCCTGCGCCTTGGGGTGTTTCGGGCGCGTATCGAGACGTTCAATCACTTTCAGCCCGGCCATCTCGATCCAACCGAGCAACTTCTGCCGCGAGCGCAGGCCGAGGTGTTCGGCAATGTCCGAAATAATCAGCCAGCCCTCGCCGTCAGGCTCCAGGTGCGATGCCAAGCGCCCGAGGAAGCCGCGCAGCATGCGCGAATCCGGGTCGTAAACTGCGTACTCGACCGGCGACGTCGGCTGGGCCGGCAACCACGGCGGGTTGCACACAACCAGCTTCGCCCGCCCCTCCGGGAAGAGATCCGTCTTCACAAGCCGGACTGCTGCGGTCAACCCCAATTTTTCGACATTTTCGGAAGCGCACGCCAAGGCTCGCTCGTCCATGTCCGTCGCGATGATCTGCTGGACGCCGCGCCGAGCCAGAATGGCGGCGATGATCCCGGAACCGGTGCCGATATCGAAGGCCAGCTCGCAGTTGGCAGGTAGTGGCGCCTTGGCGACCAGATCGACATACTCACCACGCACCGGCGAAAAAACCCCATAGTGCGGGTAGATGCGACCCTCCACGGCAGGCACCGGGACGCCCTTCTTGCGCCACTCATGGGCACTGATCACGGCCAGCAGTTCGCGCAGCGACACTACGGAATCCTCGCCCCCGGGCGGCCCATAAGCTTCGATACAAGCTTGACGCACGTCCTGCGCGCGGCGCAGTGGAATACTGAAATCGGCACCGAGCGGCACCAGCAACATGCCAAGCACCTGCGCCCGCCGCCCCTGGTTCCGGCGATGCAACTCGAATGCCTCGGCCGGCGTTACCGGCTTTTTCTGACCTCCGGAACGAGGCTGGCGGTCGGCGCGGCGACTCAAGCCCTGCAACAGATGGCGGACATTTTGCCAGTCACCGCACCACAGCATCGCCGTACCCTCACTGGCCATTTTCCAGGCCGCGTCCACGCTGAGACGGTCATCGACGAGCACGATCTTGCCATGGGGCGGCAGACCCGCTTCGGAACGCCAGCGGGCGGACTTCGCGTCCCCCCCGTCCAGCCAGGCTACTACAGGATATTTAATGGCACTCATGGCCGGCATTGTAGGGCAGAAGGGTGACGACCAACGCGAGTCGAGCCGGCCCAAACCCGGCAATTGCTGAAACTGTGAATTATTCGATAGTCACTAAGCGATTGGGCAATCACAATCAGCTCAAATTGACGCCCTTGTCACACCCCGTCATCACCTCTGAGGATCTGCCCCGTGGCCATTTCGACTCACCTTCCCTCCAGTGGCATCATCGAATCGGCGAGCGCGTTGTTTGGGCGTAACGCATCCAGCACACCAGGGGCGACGAACACATTCCGACAGCAGGCATCTCCGATGAGCGCCAAACATGGAGATGCCATGGCGCGCCGTCTGGAACAACTGCATGCTGCTCTGGGTGATGCCGAAGCCGCCCCGCTCCCGGCAACCGTCATAAAAAAACAGGTAGCGACGGACAATGCGGGCAATTCGTTCGGGACTGGCACACTGATCATCACAGCCATGATATCTGCCCTGCTTGGCGCGGGAATGATGTGGCTGGCCACGTCTGGCACACCTGCGCCCGTCAATCAGACCTTCTCCGTTAAACCGCTGCCAGCCCCACCGGTTGCAACCGTGACGCCCCTCGAAGCCACGCTGCCTTCGCCTGCCTCGACGGAAATCAGCGACAAGGCGAAAGTAGGCGACATGCTGGAAAACTGGCGAAACGCTTGGGCAAGCCGCGATGTAGCGGCCTATTTGAGCGCCTACGGCCAGCAATTCGCGCCCGCAGACGGCAAGTCGCGCGACACCTGGGTGGCCGCAAGAACCAGCAAGCTCTCGGCCGGCGCACCTATCGCGATCCAGATTCGCGAACTCGGCATCGAGCGCATCAACGCCGACCAGTTCAAGGCAACTTTCCTGCAGGATTATTCTTCAGGCAGCTATCGGGAAATGGCGCGAACCAAGACCCTGCTCATCACCCGCGAAAACGACGAGTGGAAAATCATCAGGGAGTGGGTAGCAGAAAATCCGCTCACCCAAAAGTGAGCAAAAGCGAACAAAAATGGAAAGCCGGCCGATAAGCCGGGTTCTGTTCCCCCCTTGCGGGGTTCGGCAATCATTCCTCTAGGCCTGCCGTTACCGACAGGCTCAAGCAACCTACCCGGAAGCAGCGCGGGCCACGCCTCAGCTTCCCTATTTGGTCTTGCTCCGGATGGGGTTTACCGTGCCGTCCGCCGTTACCGTGGACGCGGTGAGCTCTTACCTCGCCGTTTCACCCTTACCTGTGCGTCTTGCGACGCCATCGGCGGTCTATTCTCTGTTGCACTTTCCGTTGCCTTGGGTCACTCAACTTTCGCCTTGCAACTTATAGCACCCAGCCGTTAACTGGCATCCCGCCCAATGGAGCCCGGACTTTCCTCCCGACACTTGCGTGTCCAGCGATTGCCTGGCCGACTTTCCGCTGCGGATTATACGCGCCTGTCAGCCAGCGACGCGCCGCATCACCGAATAGCCTCTCCGCCATCAGGAAATCTCATCTACCGATGCGCACTTCGTGAAAAATTTGACATTGATTCTCGACTCGCCCGGCTATCCTGCAACTCCGGGCGTCAAAATAATGCAAAATAGATTTCCGCCGGCTTTTTCGGAGAATACATTCATGTCCATGCACAGCGCACTCAGGCGAGCCGTCGAAAAAGGAAACCTGCAGTCAGTGATAGCAGCCCTCGACCACGGCGCCGCCATCGAAGAAAGCGACATGCACGGCGACTCTGGCCTGCCGATGCGAATCGCCTGTTTCAAGGGTCACGCCGACATTGTGCTTGAGTTGATCAAACGCGGCGCCGACATCCAAGCACCGAACAGCCAAGGCGGCGGCGGGCCAATCCGCATGGCCGCCCGGGGCCAGCACACCCATATCATTCAGCTGCTTCTGGCACACGGCGCCGAACTTCCTGCCGACGTCCAGATGCCGCTCGCCAACAGCGCCGAACGCCGCAAGCGGGGCGACCGGAGAAGACGGAACGTTGGCCCCCCCGCCGATTTCCATGACAGACGGCAATCACGCGAGCGCCGGGTTGTCCTCGTCCGCGAGGTGGCGCTTTCAGACGTGCAGTGGGAACGATACTTTGCGCAGACACAGCCTAACCAGCGAGTCCCTGATCACCACCACCAGTTTATCGACACCGCATCATCGATCTTCGAGCGCGTTCGCGACTAGCCTCGAACAGCCCGAGCGCCACCAAAACCTGCCTAGGCCGGTAGCGCCGTGCGATCGATTACCTTGCGCAATACAAAACTGGTATGGACGCCGGTTACACCCTGAATGCGGGTGATCTTGTTGAGCAGAAGATCCTGATAGGCATCCATGTCCCGAATCACCACTTTGAGCTGATAGTCGGACTGCTGCCCGGTGATCAGCAGGCACTCCAGCACCTCGGGAATATCGCCAATAGCGGCTTCCAGATTGGCAAAACGCTCCGGCGTGTGCTGATCCATCGAAATTCCGATCAGCGCCATCAGCGTCAGCCCGAGCTTTTTGGCATCCAGCATGGCGCGATAGCCGGTGATCAGGCCCGATTCCTCAAGCACCCTGACGCGACGCAGGCAAGGTGAGGGCGACAGACCGATACGGTCAGCAAGGTCCTGGTTGCTGATACGCCCTTCAAGTTGCAGGATGGCAAGAATCTGTCGATCGTAGCGGTCGAGTTCCACGGATGAAGCTCCAAGTTCAGAAGCAGCAATACTGCTGCCTCTGACTTATTTCAGCAATGCTTGATCACAAAATTGCGAATACTCGCAACTTTCAGTCACGCCAGGCACTGAAAACGAAGTCTTTATCCTGCTGGGAGCGGTGACATGAGTGGCAGTCGGCTTGCGCCTTGGCATCCAGGCTGCCCTTCTTCAATTGCGGGTCGAACACCTCGTAACCCCAACCATCGTTAGCCTTGTGAGCCTTGGCATTGCGCGCCATGACCACGACTGCCTTGCGCTTCCCCTCCGCAACAGCATTGTCCTTGTCTACCGCCTCGAAAAGGTCGAACACAATGACCGAGCCATCGGCAAATCGACCCGATTTATATCCACGCATGGCCTTGGGGTTGGCGTAGATATGGTGCATGCCGCCCACGGCGTCATAGAGCGGGTGTCCCGGCTTGAGAACCATGGATTTGACATGCCCCCATTGGCGGAAGCCGTTCGGATAGGCCACATCGCCGGCAATGGCCGAGACGGTTGCGGTAGCTGCCAGCCCCGCCAATATCAGTTTGATGAGTATGCGCATGATCTTCTCCTATGTCAGGTAAGTTGGACATCACCCAAACCGGGCGACATTTATAGTTTCGATTCGATACTTTAATTTGTCAACTTTGTTTTGAATCGCTACTATTTGCACATGAACACAGCCTCTCTCCCGCAACTTCTCAACGCCCTGTCCCGAGCCATGCTGTTCGAGCAACGCCAAGCTGCCGTCGGTGCCGGCTTGCTACCGGTTCAACTGGCCATGCTCGGCTATCTCCGGGATGCCAACCGCTACAGCAACATGCCCCAATGCCTGGCGGAATATCTTGGCCTTACCAAGGGCACGGTGTCGCAGAGCCTCAAGATCCTTGAGGAGCGCGGCTGGGTACTCCGGCAGCCTGACGGGGCCGACCGGCGCGTTGTTCGCCTGACCTTGTCGGAGGCCGGCCTGACGGCACTCGAGCGGGCTGACGACGATGCGTGGCGGATAGCGGCACAGCACCTGCCAGCCAACGAACGGGAACGCCTGCGCAGCTTGCTGACACGACTGCTGTCGTCGTGGCAACAGGAAAGAAACGGCAAGACTTTTGGTGTTTGCCGGACGTGCCGCCACTTCCGGCAAGGCGAGTCCAGCCACCAATGCGGGCTGACCGGTGAGGCGCTTAGCGAAGCTGACAGTGAGCAGATTTGTCGCGAACACAACCTCGCATAAGAATATTAAATCGCCATTACTCGCACGGTTGATTTAATATTGCGTGATTTGTGCAATTAATGATTCATTCTGCCGATTTATATGCAATCGTGGCCATAGAACGCAAGCACCTGCCGGGCATTGTTCCGTAAGATTCGTTGTATCGAATCCAGCTTGCAGGAGCAGTGCCATGATGCAGAATCCAAACACCAAGTACGCCGCCTTCCCCCCCATCCGGCTCGCCGACCGTCAGTGGCCGAACCGCATCATCGAGAAGCCGCCGATCTGGATGAGCACCGATCTCCGCGATGGCAATCAAGCTCTTTTCGAGCCAATGAATGCCGAAAAGAAGATGCGCATGTTCAAGACGCTCTGCGCCATCGGTTTCAAGGAAATCGAGATCGCCTTCCCGTCGGCGTCGGAAACCGAATTCGGTTTCGTACGCGGCCTCATCGACGGCGGCCACATCCCTGATGACGTCACCATCGAAGTCCTCACCCAGGCCCGCGAACACCTCATCCGCCGCACCTTCGAATCAATCAAGGGGGCCAGACAGGCCATCGTCCACGTCTATAACGCCACCTGCAAAACGTTCCGCGAGAACGTCTTCGGCATGAGCAAGACCGAAGTGGTACAAATGGCCGTCGACGCCGTCAAGCTCATCCGCCAGCTTGCTGATGAAATGCCGGAAACGAAGATCACGCTCCAGTACAGCCCGGAGCTTTTTACCGCCACCGAACTCGAGTTCGCGCTCGAAATCTGCGATGCCGTCACCGCCGCCTGGGGCGCCACGCCAGAGCGCAAGGTCATCCTCAATCTCCCGACCACGGTCGAGATCGCCACGCCCAACATCTACGCCGACCAGATCGAGTGGATGCATCGCAACCTTGCTCGCCGTGACAGCGTGCTCATCAGCCTTCACCCGCACAATGATCGCGGCACAGCTGTCGCTGCGGCCGAACTCGGCCTCATGGCCGGCGCCGACCGCGTCGAGGGCTGCCTTTTCGGCAATGGCGAGCGCACCGGCAACGTTGATCTCGTCACCCTCGCCCTCAACATGTACACGCAGGGCGTTCATCCCGGCCTCGATTTCTCGGACATCAACGCCATCGCCCGCACCTTCGAACACTGCACCCAGCTCCCGATCCATCCGCGCCATCCGTACGTCGGGGATCTCGTATTCACGGCCTTCTCCGGCTCCCACCAGGACGCCATCAAGAAGGGGTTCTCTGCTCAAAAGGCGGAAGAGGAATGGTCAGTGCCCTATCTCCCGATCGACCCGGCCGACGTCGGCCGCAGTTACGACTCGGTCATTCGCGTCAACAGCCAGTCCGGCAAGGGCGGCATTGCCTACCTCATGGAAACCGAGCACGGCGTGGTGATGCCGAGGCGCTTGCAGGTCGAGTTTTCGGGTGTTGTCCAGCAACACACCGACGCCCACGGCGGTGAAGTAAGCGCTGACGGCATTTGGAGCATGTTTGCCCAGACCTACCTCGACGCGAGCAGCCCGATCCGCTACCGCGAGCATCACCTTTTCGAGCATGGCAGCGCCCAGGGCATCCGCCTCAACATCGACATCGATGGCACACCGCACATCCTGACCGGCGAAGGCAACGGCCCGATCAATGCTGCGGTCCACGCCTTGCAGAGCGCCGGAATCAACATCCAGGTGCGTAGTTACGAGGAGCGCTCGATGATCCCCATGGGCGAGGACGGCAACGCCCGCGCCTGTGCCTTCATGGAGGTCGCCGGCAAGAACAGCGGCGAGTGCTACGGTGTCGGCGTCGATGGCAACATCGTCACCGCCTCGATCAAGGCCTTGTTGAGCGGAGTCAATCGCCTCGGCGCCATGCAGATGCGCGGAGAACAATCGAAAGCCGCCTGACGCCCCCCCAAAATCCCTTGCCAAAAAATCGGCAAGGGATTGAATATTCGGCGATTTTCGTTGGCTCTCCTTGCCACACCCGGGATCGGCGCGTAAGATGCGGGATTAGTCGGAGTTAAAATATCCGGCACCACCGTTCTGCCCGCGTAAATGCCGTTCCTCTGCCGCCCCGTCAATCGACGATTTCCGGCACGCCGAAGTCACCATTTCCCGTCGCAAAGCGCTATTTCATTGCTCGCCCGAGCCTGTCCGGATTATCGGACACCGGACGAATATCACTTTCGGGGAATAAATGGTCCGCATCCAGTTCGCTATCGATCTTCACTATGAACTGGGTTTTCAGGGCGCCGATTTCGTTTTCAACATCCACGCGGCCAAGACAGCCAACCAGACGATCATCAACGAGCAGTTGGTCATCAGTCAGCAGGTGCCGCACACGATCCAGACCGATCCGGCCACCTGCACCCGCTACCTGCGCCTTACCGGCGCGCCCGGCCCCCTGCATATCACCTACAAGGCCATGGTCGACATCAAGCAGCAAGTCGATCTGCCCGATCTGATCCAGGAAACACCGATCGCCAAGCTGCCGCTGTCGGTCCTGACCTATATCTACCCGAGCCGCTACTGCCAGTCCGACCGCCTCGCCGCCCTGGCGATGAGCGAATTCGGCCACCTGCCCAAGGGCTATCGCCGGGTTGAAGCGATCCGCAACTGGGTCAACAAGCATGTGATTTTCAAGGGCAGCACCACCAACTCGGCGACTGCCGCCCTCGATACGCTGATTGACCGCGTTGGCGTCTGCCGCGACTTCGCGCATCTGATGATCGCCATCTGCCGCGCCCTGAACATTCCTGCCCGCTTCACCACCGGCATCGACTACGGCGCCGACCCGCTGCTAGGCCCAACCGATTTCCATGCCTACGTCGAGGTTTTCCTCGGTGACCGCTGGTATCTGTTCGACCCCTCCGGCACGGCGATCCCGATGGGCTTTGTCCGTCTGGCTACCGGCCGCGATGCCGCCGATGTATCCTTTGCGACCATTTTCGGCGGCGTTCTATCGCCGCCGCCGGTGATCACCATCAGCGCCATTACCGAAGCCGGCCAGGCGTGGGAATTACCGCGCCACCGGCACGAAGCACTATCCACTGACGCAGCGGCAGTTGCCGTCGCCACCCCCTGAACATTTTTACGATTACTGGAGAAGAACACTTGGCAAAAGAAGAACTACTGGAAATGCAAGGCGTCGTTGAAGACGTGCTTCCTGATGGTCGTTTCCGCGTAACGCTGGAAAACGGTCACGTGATGATCGCCTACACGGCCGGCAAGATGAAGAAAAACCACATTCGCATTCTGCTCGGTGACAAGGTAACGCTGGAACTGTCGCCCTACGACCTGACCAAGGGTCGCATCACGTTCCGCCACATCGAGAACCGTGGCTCGCCGATGCCGCAGCAACGCCGCCGCTACTAAGCAGCCTGCTTTGCCGTAGCCCGACGCCCTGGCCTGAATTGCCAGGTATCGTCGTAATACGCCGGATCTTCGTTGTCCGGCGTAACGCCAGGAATCCCCAGCAAGGGTAGCGGTTGAAAATCACGTGGCCGAACGTATCGGCCGCTGGTCAAATCGGCGGCCAGAAGCGTGTCGACCGCAGCACGCTGCGCCAGACCATCCATCAGCAGCCACGCCTCGTCTACCTCGTAGAGCACCGCTTTGGCCGTCAGGCCACGAAAAGGCCGGAGCATCTGCTCATAGGTTGCGTGACCGAAGATCACGAAACGCATGGAGCGAACCACCTCGGCGCGGCGCTCAACGAAGAGTTCTTTCCAGCGAAAGGCGCGCAACAGCGCAAGCAGATCAGGCTGACTCGAGAGAACCACAATGCCGCATTCGTCAAAATGGGTCAGCACATCGCGCGCCGTCCCTCGCACTTCCCCTGGCGCCTGCATGACACGCACGTGCGCAGCACTGATGGCGGTCTTGGTCTGCGGAAAGCTGAGCCAGACCAGTGCATTGAAGAAATCGTGCCAATTGTCGGGGCGAGTTTCGACCTCTCCGCTCTCCCAGATCCGACACTCGTAGACCAACCCGTCCGCGCGCGGCGGCACAAAACGAATGCGCTGGCCGTTCGCAACATGAATTGGAAACTGTTCGGACAAGTCGGCCACGGCCAAAGCATCCGGCGCTTGCGGCAGGCGATCAAGCCAGGGCCGCAGCGGATCGAAGAGCGGCGAGGCGTAGAGCGAAACGGTGCTCACTCCTCGGCCGGTGATTCGCCCTTCTCTTCCTTGACGAAGACCAGCCCGCCCTTCTTGACGCGGAAGACACCCATCAACTGGCCCATACCCTCGGGCGGTTCGCTATCCATTTTGGCCATGCTTTCGCAGGTCTGCGTTTCCGTGGCGAACATCTTCTTGCCCGCCTTGATGATGAACGCACCGGATGGGACCTGGTAGACCTCGACCTTGGTCTTTTCCGTGCCAAAGCCAAGACTATGCCGACGCATGCAGGCCGGCATGCGCGAAACGATCATGAATAGCTCGACCTTGCCATCCCAGAAATACGGCTGCTCGCGAATCAACGAGAGTACGTGTTCGCGGGTGTTGTCGATTTCATACGTTGCCCCATCGTTGACGCAGGCAGTGAGCAGCGGAGCAGCCAGCAACGGCAAAAGAAGGTGACGCAGACGCATGATGGTTTTCCTCAGAGCATTTTCCAGGATAGCGTTTCACCGGCGCGAAGCGGCACGATGCTGTCGGTGCTGATGTACGGGTATTCGGCCGGCACGGTCCAGTCCTGCTTGACCAGCGTGATCTTGCCACTGTTGCGCGGCAGGCCGTACCAGTCAGGACCATTGAAGCTGGCAAAGGCTTCGAGTTGATCGAGCCCCCCGGCCTGCTCGAAGGCTTCGGCATAGAGCTCGATGGCGGCGTAGGCGGTGTAACAGCCGGCGCAACCACAGGCGGCCTCCTTGGCGCCCTTGGCATGCGGTGCCGAATCGGTGCCGAGGAAGAATTTCGGATTACCTGAAATCGCTGCGGCAACCAGCGCCTCGCGATGCGTCTCGCGTTTGAGCACGGGCAAGCAATACCAGTGCGGCCGGACGCCGCCCTGGAAAATCGCGTTACGGTTGTAGAGCAGATGGTGGGCGGTAATGGTCGCTGCCACGGTCAACCCGGAATTTTGCACAAAATCGGCGGCTTCTTTGGTCGTGATGTGCTCCATGACCACCTTGAGCTTGGGAAAGCGCTGGGTCAGCGGCAACAACACCGTGTCGATGAAAACCTTTTCGCGGTCGAAAAGGTCGATTTTCGGATTGGTTACTTCGCCATGGACGAGCAAGGGCAGGCCGACGCGCTCCATTTCAGCCAGCGTGTCGTAGGCTTTGGCGACGTCGGTCAGGCCGGCGTCGGAATTGGTCGTCGCCCCGGCTGGATAGAGCTTGACCGCCTTGACGAAGCCGGAAGCCGCAGCCTTGGCGACTTCGCTGGCCGGCGTGTTATCGGTCAGGTACAGCGTCATGAGCGGCTCGAAGCTGGCGCCGGCAGGCAGCGCGGCCACGATACGGTCGCGGTAGGCGGCAGCCTGCTCAACGGTGGTGACCGGCGGCTTGAGATTGGGCATGACGATGGCGCGGCCAAACTGGGCGGCCGTGTGGGCAACAACGGAAGCCAGCGCTTCGCCGTCGCGCAGGTGAAGGTGCCAGTCGTCAGGGCGGGTAATGGTGATCTGCATGACTTCTCTCGGTACGGTTTCCGATAATTTTAACAGGCTGCCCGGCATAGTCGGGGCGATTCGCCGCAGCAGTGTCAGTGCTCATTTTTCAAAGCCGCCACAAAGCTTTACAAAATGACAATCGCAAAGCGCTAATATGACCATGTTGATTTCCCTGCAAGCCAATCGCAGCGAGGAAGCACTCACAGGCCACCGCTCCATTCCATACATCGGAACCCAAACAGACTACGTTCACAGACAGGCATGCCCGACCATACCCTTCGCCACGTCGCCAGTGCGACGCCGGCCAGCAGCGGAAACACCGATAACTATCTCCTGCACGCGGCGGTCTTCAAAGTTTCGGGGCAGAACAATACGCTCGATAACGAGTTGCTGGGAAAACTGCTTCGCCGCCGACTGAGCCGCCTTGAGCGGGTTCTGGCTACGCATGGCGGAACGCTCGTCAGACACTTGCAGCAGGGGCTGCTTGTTGCCTTTGATTCTGCCGAGCAAGCCGTTTTGGTGGCCTGCGAAATGCAGCGGCGTTGCGCCGTCATCCCGCAGATCATGGAAACCCAGATCGGCTTGAAGATCGGCATTTATCCCTTGGTGCCGGCAAGCAACCAGGCTGCAGCCGAATCCATGGCCGCCAGGTTGGCCGGGCTGCTCAGCGAAGGATGCATCGTTGCCGCCAGCGCCGTTGTTGAAGCCCTGCCCGAAACGCTGCGTGAGAAGACCGCACTCCTCGTTGGCGACAAACTCGACCTCGCCGCGCATGTGGTCGACTGGGATGCCATTCCCATGCGCCCTGCACCGGCGTCTATCCCAGCGAGCCCGAGCAAGCTCCCCGGCACCAGCCTGATATTGCGCCAGGGTGATCGTAGTTACCGCTTTGACCGAGACAAATCTGTCATCACGATCGGCCGGGCACCAGAGAGCGACATCGTGATCCGTACCCCGAATGCGTCACGCGAGCATTGCCGGATCGTGTATCGACTCGACAATCATGTTCTCGTTGATATGAGCATGAACGGCACCTTCGTCAAATCAGGCGAGAGCCCGGAAAAGGCGATCCGAAAAAACATGGTCACGCTAAGTGGCCGTGGACAGATCGCTTTTGGGCATTCGTGCCAGATCGATGGCGAGCACGTTTTCGAATTTGAAATCTGCTGATACCCAGCAAACGCGCCGTGCCGAGGGCTATCCGGACTTGAGCGTCAGCGCCAGATCATAAAGCGCATTCTTGGCCATGCCGGTGATCTGAGCTGCCAGCTTGGCGGCCTGCTTGACGGGCAGGCCTTCGGCCAACATAAGTTTGAGAACACGCTCGCCTTCGCCGTTGTCGGCACTGGCCGGGGCCCCGGAGAGCATCAGGACAAATTCGCCACGCTGCCGGTTAGGGTCTGCCTTGAGCCAGGCCAGCCCTTCGGCCACGGGCAGGGAATGGATGGTTTCGAACAGTTTGGTCAGTTCGCGGGCGATGACCAGCGTTCGATCACCAAACACGGTGGCCATGTCCTCGACTGTTTCGAGAACGCGGTGAGGCGCTTCGTAAAACACCAGCGCGCTCGACAGGTCACGCAGTTCTTCCAGTGCTTGCCGGCGCTGGCCGCCCTTGAGGGCAGAAACCCGTAGAACAGGAAATGCTCGTCGAGCAGGCCGGAGGCGGACAGCGCCGTGGTGGCCGCGCACGGGCCGGGCAGCGGAATGACCTTGCAGCCGGCGGCGCGAACAGCGGCAACGATGCGGGCGCCAGGATCGGAAATGCCCGGTGTGCCGGCGTCGGAAATCAAAGCCACCGCCTCGCCGGCCCGCAGCTTTTCGACAATGCGGGCGGCGGCTTCATGTTCGTTGTGCTGATGCGCCGGAATGGTCCGCGCCTGGGCGCCGAGCTGCTTGAGCAGCGGGCCACTGTGGCGGGTATCTTCGGCAGCGACCCAGGGCACGGTGCGCAGGATTTCTTCGGCCCGGCGGGTCAGATCGGCGAGATTCCCGAGCGGCGTCGGGACAACATACAATGCGGCGGATTCTTCCGTCATTTGAAAACCAGATGCAGGCAAAGACCAACGATACCACCACGACGCGCGGCCGCGAAGCCGAAGAGCGGGCGGCGCGTTATCTCGAATCTCACGGTCAACGGGTAATTTCGCGCAATTTTCGAATTCGCGGCGGCGAGATCGACCTGATCTGCCGCGACGGCAAGGTGCTGGTTTTCGTCGAAGTTCGCCAACGCAGCCGCAGCGATTTCGGTGGTGCCGGGGCAAGCATCACCGCCGGCAAGCGCCGCCGCATCGTCCTGGCCGCCCAGCATTACCTGCTCGGCAAGCGCGATTGCGACTGCCGCTTCGACTGCGTGCTGATTGATGGCGACCAGCTCGAATGGATCAAAAATGCGTTTTCTGCTGACGATTAGCCTGGCCCTCTGGCTGACGGCGGCGCAGGCCGACAGCATCCGCATGCTGGTGCAGAATTCACCGCTGGCCGGCAGCCAGTATTACGCGCTCGAAACTTTCTGGTCGGAAATCAAGATCGGTGATGGCCTGGCCCTGATCCGCGAACCCGACAACAAGCACGACCGCAATGCCATCCGCGTCGAATGGCGCGGCCACCAGCTGGGCTACGTGCCACGCGCCCAGAACCGCGCCGTCGCTGCGGCAATGGATGCCGGCGACAAACTGACCGCCCGCGTGTCGTCGCTGAGCGACAACAAAAATCCCTGGCAACGGCTGGCGTTCGAGGTCTTCGTCGAGCTGTGAGGTAGAATGCTTTCACTATTAGCCCCAACTCATTGAACGATATGGATTTGATCGCCCGCGTTGCCAAGCATTTCGAAGACAGCGCCCAAACCAAGCTGAACGCCGTCGACATGATGGCTGCCCCGATTGCTGCGGCCATCGAAACCATGACCAACTGCCTGATCAATGGCGGCAAGATTCTCGCCTGCGGCAACGGCGGATCGGCTGGCGATGCCCAGCATTTCGCCGCCGAGCTGATTGGCCGCTTCGAGGCTGAGCGCCAGGAGCTGGCGGCCATCGCGCTGACCACCGACACCTCGATCATCACGGCGGTCGCCAACGATTATTCGTTCAGCCAGATATTCTCGCGCCAGGTGCGCGGCCTCGGCCATGCCGGCGATGTGCTGCTGGCCATCTCGACCTCCGGCAATTCCGCCAACGTCATCGAAGCCATCAAGTCGGCGCACGAGCACGACATGCACATCGTCGCGCTAACCGGCAAGGGCGGCGGGCTGATCGGCGAAATGCTGCGCGACGACGATATTCATCTCTGCGTGCCGGCCGACCGGACGGCGCGTATTCAGGAAACCCACCTGCTCGTCATCCATTGCCTGTGCGATGGTATCGATGCACTTTTACTGGGAGTCGAATGATGCAAAAAGCCAAACTCACCCTCGCCGCCTCGAAGCCGAAACGCGCAAGCTCGACGGCGTCCGCGAGGTGTACAACGAACTGGGCATCGGCCCTGCCTCGTCGCTCGGCAGCCGCAGCACCGATTCTTACATCGACTCCAAGGTCAAGGCCCGCCTGGTCGATTCGAACCAGATCTCGGCCAACCACATCAAGGTCGTTACCGAACGCGCCGTCGTGCATCTGATGGGCATCGTCAACGCCCGCGAAGCCAAGGTTGCGGTCGATGTCGCGCGCACCACTTCGGGCGTCAAGAAGGTGGTCAACGTACTCGAAGTGGTCGCTGACGAAGACACCCGCCGCCTCGACAATCAGTCACTGGGCGCGCGCAACCCGCCGCCAGCCAGCGCGCCGGTCGAAAATCGCTGACTTTAGTTCGTTACGTAGCAAGCCAGTTTGACCGCTCCGGGAGAAAGGGCTCCCGGCGCGTAAACCCCAGCCAACATGAGCTGGGGCCGAGCACGAGGGGAAGCAAAATGAATCTGGAAAAGGTCATCTTCGGTTTCTTCATCGTACTGGCCGCGACGCTGAATTTCGGCTTCTTCATCGGCGACATCGAGCGGCCGGAACTGCACAACGTGTATGAACTGGCGGCCGCGCTGATCGTCAGCCTGATCGCCACCGCCCTCAAGTTCGGCGACCGCACGCAGATCGGTGCCATCCATCTGTCCACCAGTCTGGTTGCGGACTTGCAGCTGATCGCTGCCGCCGTCACCTGGGGCGTTGCCGTTCATATCACCGGCGTCGGCATGACGCCCCACGTCACCTCCAGTGTTGTTTCGCTGTCCGGCGGCGCTCTTCGCCAATATCGTTTCGGTCATCATCCTCATCGTCGAAACCGTCATGCTGCGCCGCTAGGCCAGCCGGGAGCCGCGCGTGAACAGCGCCTTCTTCCTCGTCCTGCGCCGCATGCGGGCGCCGATCATCGTCCTCATTGTCATCTACGCGATCTCGGTCGTCGGCCTGACGCTGGTTCCCGGCGTCGACGCCGAGGGCAAGATGACGGCGCCGATGAGCTTCTTCCACGCCTTCTATTTCATCAGCTACACGGCCACGACCATCGGCTTCGGCGAAATTCCGGTCGCCTTCTCCGATGCCCAGCGGCTGTGGGTCACCGTATGCATCTACCTGACCGTCGTCGGCTGGTCCTACTCGGTGGTCACGCTGATTGCCCTGCTCCAGGACAAAGGCTTCCAGAACACGCTGACGACCAACCGTTTCGTGCGCCGCGTCCGCCAACTGAAAGCGCCGTTCTACATCGTCTGCGGCTGCGGCGAGACCGGCAACCTCATTGCCCGCACCTTCGACCGCCTCAACCAGGCCTTCGTCGTCATCGAGAAGGACGAACTGCGCGTCGAAGAGATCGACCTGCTGGATTTCAACACCGACACCCCTGCCCTCGCCGCCGATGCCCGCCTGCCCGACAACCTTTTGCTGGCCGGCCTCAAGCACCCGAAATGCCGGGGCGTACTGGCGGTCACCAACGACGAGCAGAGCAACCTGGCCATCGCCATCGCCGTCCGCCTGCTCAACCCGGACATCCCGGTCATCGCCCGCGCGCGGACGCCGGCCGTGACTGCCAACATGGCCTCTTTCGGCACCGACCACATCATCAATCCCTTCGAGCGCTTCGCCGAGCATCTGGCGCTGGCCGTCTCGGCCCCCGAACGCTTTCGCCTGATCGAACTGCTGACCAGCCTGCCCGAAAGCCCCATCCCGGAACCGCACCGCCCGCCGCGTGGCCACTGGATTCTGTGCGGCTACGGCAGTTTCGGCCATGCCGTTGCCCATCACCTGCGCGACACCGGCATCACGCTGACCATCATCGACCCCGCCGCCAAGGATGCAGACAAACAGTTCATCGGCGACGGCACCGAGGCCGCCACCCTGCGCCAGGCCGGCATAGAAGAAGCTGCGGGCATCGTCGCCGGCAGCGACAACGACGTGAACAACCTCGCCATCGCCGTCACGGCCAGTGAAATCAAGCCCGAACTCTTCGTCGTCGCGCGCCAGAATCATGCGGCCAACAGCGCACTCTTCGCAGCCTATGATGCGGACTTTACCGTGCTGCCGAGCCGCATCGTCGCTCAGGAATGTATCGCCATCCTCACCGCACCGCTGCTTGCCCGCTTTCTGGAGCGCCTGCACAGCCTTGATGAAAACCACTGCCGGCAACTGGTCGAACGCCTGCATGGCGAATGCGGCGGCCTGACGCCGGCGGTCTGGGACATCCGCATCAACGCGGCCGAAGCGCCGGCCGCCTGGCAGGCGCTGATGCATGAGCGACCGATCCGGCTTGGCGAAATTTTGCCCAATGGCGCCGACCGCAGCCGCCGCCAGCCCGCCGTACCGCTGCTGGTCGAGCGCGGCAGCGACTGCCACCTGCTGCCGGATGATGAGTTTTACTGCAAGCCGGCGATCAACTCCTCATGGCCAGCACGCTTCCAGCCCAGCGCGATCTCGAATTGACCCTGAAAACGCCAACGAACTCGACTATGTGCTGACCGGCCATGAAAACTCGGGCAGCCTGCTTGCTCGCCTGCTGGCGCCCAAACGGTCAGCTATCGCACACGCCGGGGATGCCTGATAACCGACCAGGGTGCTGCTGCGGTCAACCGAAAAACCGGCCATTTTTGGCAACCACGTCGCCAGCCAGGGCAAGCCCGAAATAATCAGCGCCCCGATAAACATGGCGAACACTGCCGGCAACACGGCGGCGGCCACGTAGCGGATCGGCTTGCCGAACATCGCCGAGGCGAAATAGATATTCATGCCAGCCGGCGGGCAAAGGAAACCCATCTCGATATTGGCCAGGAAAATCACCCCGAAATGGACGGGGTCGACACCGTAGGCAAGGGCCACGGGCAAGAGTAGCGGGACGAGGACGACGATGGCGGCGTAGATTTCCATCAGGGCGCCGGCCAATAGTAGGAATAGGTTGAGGGCGATGAGGAAGGCGAACTTGTTGGGCAGCACCGACTGCACCCACTCGATGGCCGCGTCGGGAATGCCGGCGTCGACGAGGTAGTTGGTCAGGCCGAGCGCCATACCGAGGATAAGCATGATGCCGCCGATGACTTCGGCGCAATCGACCAGCGTCTTGCGGATGCCCGGCCAATAGAGTTCGCGATGCGCGATGGATTGCGTGAGCAGTGCGTACATGGCCGTCAGCGCAGCGCTCTCGGTCGGCGTCGCGATGCCGCTGACCAGCGAGCCGATGGCAACGACCGGCGCCAACAACTCCCATTTGGCGACCCACAGCGCGTTGCCCAGGCTTTCGAATTTGGCTCATTTTTCGGGTTGACCGTGGCAACGCCTGTTGCTGCCCCAACAATCCGCCCCGCCGCAGATAGCCGCCAACCAGCAGCAGAAAGGCGACCATGACCACCGCCGGCAGCACGCCAGCGAGGAACATGGTGTTGATCGGGACGCGGGCGATGATGGCGTACATGATCAGCGGCACCGACGGTGCCAGCAGAACGCCGAGCGCACTGGCGCTGGTCACCAGGCCGATGCCGCGGCGTTCGGGAAAACCGGCCTTGATGAGCAGCGGCAAAAGCAGGCCGCCGAGGGCCAGAATGGTGACGCCGCTGCCGCCGGTGAAGGCGGTGAAAAACGGCAAAGCACCGCCGCTGCAATCG
This sequence comes from Betaproteobacteria bacterium, assembly GCA_016705475.1. Lineage (GTDB taxonomy): Bacteria > Pseudomonadota > Gammaproteobacteria > Burkholderiales > Rhodocyclaceae > Azonexus. The sequence continues at coordinate 200,917 of JADIYD010000013.1, forward strand.
CCGTGCCGGTCACGCCGCTACCGAAGGCGGCCGTGAATACCTCGCCCAGACGCGCCGCCGCACCGGTCCGGGCGAAGATCAGGCCGGCCAGCGTGAACAGCGGCAAGGCGGGCAGCGAGGGATTGACCGTGATCTGGTAGTGGCTGAGCGGCACCGAGGCGAGCGGCTGGCCTTCCTGCCAGAACAGGGCCAGCGCCAAGCCACCGAGTACCGCAAAGACCGGCGCACCACAGAAGAGGATCAGCGTCAGCCAGATGGCGAAGGGGCCAGATCGGCAAGGTGCTGCCGTCGAAATGCTGGGCGAAAGCGAGCCGGCCGCCGGCAATGCCAGCGCCAGGACGACGCGGCCGGCCAGGTCTCGGGCGTGAGTCGGGAGGCGAGCTTGAGGCCAAGCAGCGCAAAGCCGAGCGGCATGGCGATTTCGAACATCCAGCCGGCGAAGCCGTAGGCGATGTCGCGCGGCATTTCCATTTCGCTGACGACGAAAGTCCAGCTCGCCTGCGCCAGCATGCCGCAGAGCACCGCCGCGCTGGCCTTGCCGACAACCACAGCGCTATTGCGGACGAGCGGATTGGCCGAGGCGGTGAAGCCGGCGCCGAGCGCGCTCAGGTGCAGGCCGCGCTCGGCCAGCAGCGCCCCGACCATGGCGAGCACCAAACCGCAATGCTGGACGAGGTCCGGCGCGTTGTCGATCCCTGAGCCGAACAGCGGCCGCAAGACAATCTCGAGCAAGGCACGAGCAGCATCACGGCCAGCGCCCCGCCGGCCAGCGCATCGAATTCACCGAAACGGCGCAGGCCTGACCACTGACGCGCCTTACCGGCGCGATAGGCCTTGAGCAGGCCAACCACTTCGTCGAAGGTTTCCGCCGGCACCGTCTTGCCGCGTATGCGCGGGTAAAGGTTTTCGGCCAACGCGTTCCATTCCTTCATCTGTTCGGCGTTCGGCTTGTTGACCTTGAGGCCGCGTTTTTCCATCGCAGCCACCGCTTCGTCGACTTCGGCCCTGGCCTTGGCGCGCAATTGGATACCGGCCTTGGCGCCGGCCTCTCGGACGGCGGCCTGGCCCTCAGGCGACAGCTCGTCCCAAGCCTTGCGGGTGATGATCAGGGCGCCAACGATGGGTGCCCAGTCGAGGTCGAGCATGTTCGGCGCGCTGTTGTAGACCTGCGTCGCCAGCGCGAAATACGGCGTCGACGGCACGGCGTTGATCATGCCGGTCTGGATGGCCGGCAGGATGTCGGCGGTTTCCAGCGGCACCGGCGTGTAACCGAGGTTCTTCATGATCTCCTGCTGGTCGGCTTCGGCCCCAGGCGAAGAACTCATTTCCTTGAAGTCGTCGGGCGAAGGCTGGGACTTTCGAGAAGAAGCGGACCCAGCCTGCATCGCCCCAGGCGAGCACGACAAAGCCCTTGTCGAGAAACTTCTTTTCCATCGCCGGGCGCAGTTTCTCGCGCACGTAATCAACCTCGTCCCAGGTACGGAACATCAGCGGCATGTTTTGCAGGGCGCCAATCGACGGCTCGATTTCGCGCAGGCCGACCACCGACAAGAGGCCGCCCTGCAACTGGCCGATGCGCATCCGGCGCACCATGTCGGTTTCGCCGCCCTGGCTGCCATCCGGATAGACGAGATACTTGGCATTGCCGCCCTGCGCCGCCCGCCAGACTTCGCCGAGCTCCATCAACTGGCGGTGGTAGAGCGAGTTCTTCGGCGCCAGCGTGCCGATGCGCAACTGCTTGTCGGCGGCGACGGCGCTCAAGGCGAGCAGGGTGCCGAGCAACAGCGCGGCCAGTTTGCTTTTCATCATTCTCTCCTGGAGTTTTTTCAGAACAGGTCGGGCGCCTGTTCGAGCAGCCATGCCGCCCGCCTGCGCATGACTTCGTTCTGCAATGCCTGCGGGCTGTCCTCGCCGTCGCGGATGGCCAGCGCCTGCTTGAGCAGGCTTTCGAACAGCGCCCGGTCTCCGGCAGGCTGGGCGTAACCCTCGGCCTTGCCGACCAGCGGCCCGACACTTCGGCCGCCCGACTGGGCAATGGCCCGGTCGAACCAGACCAGCGCTTGCGCCTGGCTACCACCGGGGCGCGACGCTTCAAAGGTGGCGAGCAGGCCGGTCAGCGCCCCCTGCCCCCACTCCGGATCGGCCTCCCAGGCCAGGCGAGCAAGGCGCACCGCCTGCGGCAGATCGGCGACGACTTCCGGATCATCCCTGGCCAGCGAAATCCAGCGCCCCAGGCCGCCGCTGCCCAGTAGGCAAGGCGGGATCCTGGGCCGGCCGCGGTTAGCCAGTCGGCCCTGCGGGGCGTCGGAGCGCCCGGCGAACCGGGGCAGTTCCTTTTCCAGCGCCGCCAGCGCATGGCGATGCGCCCGCCGGTAAAGCTGTGCAGCGCGCTGGCGCAGGCGCTCGGCGGCCTTGGCATCGCGAGCCTCGATGCGGTCAGCCTCGAAGGCGACGAAGGCATAGGTGTATTGCGTGAAACCGGCAGCCACCGACTCGGCCAGCCGGCGATGGCCGGGATCGCTGCGCAGCACGGATTCCGACAGTTTCAGGTAGAAGGCACTGGCCTCGCGGGCCAAGTCTAGATCGCCCTCGCTCGCCTGCCCCTGCGCCGCCAGTTCGTCTGCCATCCCGCCAATCACCATCTGGCGCGGCGAGCAGGCGCTCAGCAGGGTGACGAGCAGCAGGGCGACGAAGATCGACAGTGAGTTGCGCCGGCAGGGGGACAATTGAATTCCGCTTGTCACGATGAGGTGGCAAGCACACTAGCCAGCCGACGTTACATGGGGATGACAA
>JADIYD010000014.1 GCA_016705475.1 Betaproteobacteria bacterium
CTCCCGGCCTTTTCATTTTTGGCTGTTTTTCCGGTTGACCGCGGCAAGCTGCGGCCAAGCCGAAAACCAGACTTGTCAGTCGCATCCTAGCCTGGCCCAAGATTTTCATTCCACGAAACAGAAAGTGACCTACTGAAACCTGCTGAACCTCGTATAGACAGGCCATCTGGCTGAACCTCCGGATCGCCAGAATTCGATTGTCTGGTTCGTTCCAGCCTACTCAGGTTGAACGACGCCCAGCACCCGGACCCATCGCTCGAAATCGACAGACAACTGCTGAACGACTTGTTGCGAGTTACGACCGGTTTGGCCGAGAATTTACTGGCGATGTGAGTCAACCGCAAATACCGTAAATACAGCACAATTGCATAATCCAAATTCACCACTGGTTTGAACCATGTCCTGTGCGCAGCCTCGTATCCACCTTATCGATTGCAATCTGCCTTGCCGCATCCTGGCCTTGCACGGCCCGAAGTCAGTCTCTCAAGACGATCTTTCGCACAAGGAACTCCTCCAGGCAAAGCTAGACGCCAGCGAGAATTGACACAGAAGGACGTAATCCTCTACAAAGCGATTCGATGCCGTCATTTCGACGAATCGACGACTGAGTCAGCCGTGTAAGCGACATAGGGAACTCGGTCGACCGCTTCACCACCATCATCGGCGTTATCAGGACTCTCATCACCGTCCTGCTGACATTGGGTGGTTTGATGGCTATTTCTCGGTCATGTAGCAAAAGTGCGGGAGACGGCCCAGAAACAACAAAAAATGGCTCCAAGAAAACGAAAAAGAACTTCGTTTTCAGGACCGATACGCTACATTCGAACGCGAAAGCCATCAATACAACCTAGAGGTGTCACCAACAGCGCTTCCGGAAGCCAAGGCCGCCATGGAAGGGCACAAGAGAAATTGGCAGAACCCGCCTGATGCGCCGGCCACGCCGGTAAGCAGAAAGACACTGAAACACTCCAGCGCCGCTCTGAAGAGTTAAAGAGTATCCCGGAAAACAGCTATTCGTTTGACGACTGGAATACCACGAGCCTTTGCGCACAACGATGAACGACTGGAACGAGCAGCACTGTACTGGGAAAATGCACCCAAAAATCCTGCGGCGCCGAGAAATTCGGCGAGTGCATTATTCAACCAAGAGTAAGCCTGGACAACTGCTAAGCACGATGCGGCAATTGCAGCCTTTGACCAATAATTTCCAGATACACCAACGACACTTCGAATGCCTTACGCGAACAGGTCGCCAAGGCCATTGTCAACGTCGGGCGCCACCCACGGGCAAATGGGGTCAACGCCAAGGCAATCGCCGCCTGACGAGTGGTTGCCACCTATAGCTCCGACCCGCCCTCCGCGAACCGGTCGCCACGGCCATGTCGGCTCAAAGGTATCAGACTCGGAAAAATGGGCTACAACAGAAGGAAATCGCCGCCTACGAGCAAGTGATTGCCGCCTGCAGCTCCGACCCCACACCCACCCTCCGCGAACAGGTCGCCAGGGCCATGGTCAACGGGCTTCACCCACGGGCAACATGGGCGACAACGAGAGGAAATCGCCGCCTACGAGCAAGTGATTGCCACCGGTAGCTCAACCTGCACCCGCCCTCCGCGAACAGGTCGCCAAGACCAGTGGAACAAGGGCGCCCCCCGGGCAAATAGGCGACAACGAGAAGGAAATCGCCGCCTACGAGCAAGTGATTGCCACCTAGCTCCGCCCCGCCCTCCGCGAACCGGTCGCCAGGGCAATGAGTGAACAAGGGCGCCACCACACGGGCAAATGGGCGCCAACGACAAGGCAATCGCCACCTACGGCAGTGATTGATACCTATAGCTCCGACCCCGCCCCCGCCCTCCGCGAACAGGTCGCCAAGGCCATGGTCAGCTCGGGGCATCCCACGGGAAAATGGGCAACAACCGACGCGGAAATCGCCACCTACGAGCAAGTGATTGACAATCTCCTACAGCTCCGACCCTTTTGCCCGCCCTCCACGAACAGGTCACCAGGGCCTTAAATTGCAAAGGTTTTACTCTCCTGCTATCGGCCAAGGAACAGCTTGAAAGTGGCGACAGCCACCAGGCCAATAACCCATTGCAAAGGGAGAGACGGACTGGCAAGCAGCTGTTGAGAGAAAGCCTCAATGGGCATAGCAGGAGTCTGGCTTTGCCGTGGCTGCTGAAACGACCCGCCGAATCCGGAAGCCACCTTCCGCGATGCACTAACAGCAAAAGATGATGGTGGTGAGCATCTGTGCAAGGCACACTTGACGATATCGCCCGCATCCATCCCCGGAAGATGCCGCCTTCCGGGAAATGGTCACGCGTTGGATGGACCAAGCATTAAAGTCAAGCGCGAAAAACGACTGTCAAAATAACCAAAAAAAAGGCCGGGATCGCTCCCGGCCTTTTCAATTTGGCTGTTTTTTCCGGTTGACGACCGCAGCAAGCTGCGGTCAGAGGCAGAAATCAGGCCTTTTTATGGCTCGCCAGTTGCGTCAGGTGTCGACTACGGTGTCCGGGTTCAGCGAGATGCTGCTGATGCCTGATCCATGAGCCATTCGGCCAGATCGGGGTGGTCGGACGGGCCCTGGCCGCAGATGCCGATGTACTTGCCGGCCTTGTTGGCGGAGGCGATGGCCATGGACAGCAGCATCTTGACGGCAGGTCGCGTTCGTCGAAGAGGTTGGCAACCAGGCCGGAGTCGCGGTCGAGGCCAAGGGTGAGCTAGGTCAGGTCGTTGGAGCCAATGAGAAGCCGTCAGATATCTTGAGGAAGTCGTCGGCCAACAGGGCGTTGGACGGATTTCGCACATCATGATCAGCTTGAGATCGTTCTCGCCCTGCTTCAGGCCGTGTTCGGCCCAGCAGATCGACCACGCCCTGGCCTTCGCCGACGGTACGGACAAACGGCACCATCAGTTGCACGTTGGTCAGGCCCATTCTTCACGGACCTTCTTCATGGCGCGGCATTCCATCTCGAAACAGTCGCGGAAGGACTGAGCGATGTAACGCGAAGCACCCGGGAAGCCGAGCATCGGGTTTTCCTCTTCCGGCTCGTAGAGATCACCGCCAAGCAGCTTGCGGTATTCGTTGGACTTGAAGTCCGAGAGACGGACGATGACCGGATTCGGCCAGAAGGCGGCGATGGTGGTTACGCCTTCAACCAGCTTCTCGACGAAGAATTCCTTCGGCGAAGCGCTACTCCACCGGGCACAGCGTTGATTTCCTCGCGCTTGGAAGCCGGCAGACGCTCGACATCAGGATGGCCTTCGGGTGGATGCCGATGACGTTATTGATGATAATTCGACGCGGGCCAGACCGACGCCAGCGTTCGGCAGCTGGGGCGAATTCGAAGGCCAGTTCCGGGTTGCCAACGTTCATCATGACCTTGACCGGGACGTCCGGCATGGCCGAAATGTCGCGCGAGGAAATTTCGAAATCCAGCTTGCCGCGATAGACGTGGCCAGTGTCGCCTTCGGTACAGGAGGCGGTGACGATATCGCCTTCGGTCAGCGTTTCGGTCGCGTCACCGCAACCGACGATGGCCGGGATGCCCGGTTCGCGGGCGATGATGGCAGCGTGGCAGGTGCGGCCGCCACGGTTGGTGACGATGGCCAGCGCGCTTCATGACCGGTTCCCAGTTCGGGTCGGTCATGTCGGCGACAAGCACGTCACCCGGCTTGACCTGGTCCATTTCCTTCGGGTCCCTGACGATGCGGACCGGGCCGACCCCGATCTTCTGGCCAATGGCGCGGCCGGAGGCGAGCACCCTGGAGAAGGATTTGAGCTTGAACTTCTCGACCTTTCCGGCGCCAGCCTGCGACTGAACGGTTTCCGGACGGGCCTGCAGGATGTACAGCTTGCCGTCGATGCCGTCCTTGCCCACTCGATGTCCATCGGACGACCGTAGTGCTTTTCGATGATCATGGCGTAGCGGGCCAGTTCCATGACTTCTTCGTCATTGAGCGAGAACTGGTGACGCAGGGACTCCTCGACGTCCTCGGTGACCACCGACTTGCGGGCGACTTTTCAGCCGAGAACGTCATCTTGATCATCTTCGAGCCAAGGTTGCGGCGCACGACAGCCTTCTTGCCGGCAGCCAGCATGGGCTTGCACGTGGAACTCGTCGGGATTGACGGCGCCCTGGACGACGGTTTCGCCGAGGCCGTAGGAGGAAGTCACGAACACGGCATCACGAAGCCGGATTCGGTATCGAGCGTGAACATCACGCCGGCGGCGCCCTTGTCGGAGCGAACCATGCGCTGGATACCAGCCGACAGCGCGACATCAGCATGCACAGAAAGCCCTTCTGGACGCGGTAAGAAATCGCGCGGTCGTTGTACAGGGAAGCGAGACTTCCTTGATGGCGTGCAGGATGTTTTCCAGGCCGACGATGTTGAGGAAGGTTTCCTGCTGACCGGCGAAGGAAGCGTCCGGCAAATCTTCGGCGGTGGCCGAAGAGCGCACGGCGAAGGACATGTCGGTCGTGGAATCGGCGACCAGGCGCTGGTATTGCTCGGTGATGGCGATGGTCAGATCCATCGGGAACGGCGTGTCCATGATCCACTGGCGGATCTCGGCGCCGGTCTTGACGAGGGTATTGACGTCATCGACATCGAGCACGTCGAGGACGGCATTGATCTCTTGGCATCGAGGCCGGACTGCGACAGGAAATCGCGGTAAGCCTGCGCTGTCGTGGCAAAGCCGCCCGGCACACGAACGCCGGTATCGGCCAGCTGGCTGATCATTTCACCGAGTGAAGAATTCTTGCCGCCGACTTTGTCGACGTCGTTCATTCGGAGTGTTTCGAAAGGTAGGACGAGCGGTTCCATACGGGTTCCTTGCAGGGGAAGTTGAATTGAAAATCAGGAAGTGGAGTCAGAAAAATCGGGGCTGAGGCGACGGGCAGCCGTTTTCGCGGCGGGCGACGCTGCGCAGCGTCTGGGCCAGCGTCTCGCGGACGAAATCGATGTGCGTTTCGGCGGCAGCACGGGCAGCCTGCGGTTTGCGGGCAATGATCGCGTCGTAAATGGCGGCATGCTGGCTCTTGAGCAGGTTGCCTGCAGCCGGCACGGTTTTCAGTTCGCCGAGATTGAGGCGGATGTTGTCATGCATGAGGCGCAGCAGGGCAGCCGACAGATGGCCGAGCAGCGCGTTGTGGGCGGCCTCGCCAACTGCCTGGTGAAAGGCAATGTCAGCCTCGGAACGCTGATCCATGTTCTCGTTGGAAAACGAGGCATTCAGCGCAGAGAAGCGCTGACCGAGTCGCGTCAGGTCGGCTTCGGTCGCACGCTCGGCAGCCCATTCGGCAGCCTGGCCTTCAAGCATGCGGCGGAATTCAAGCATGTCTTCGCGCAGGTTGGGATGGCTGCCCATCATGTCCTGCCACGGGTCGAAAAAAGTGGCTTCAAGCGCGTTGGTCACATAGGTGCCACCACCCTGCCGGCTTTGCACCATGCCCTTCGATGCCAGCTTCTGGATCGCTTCGCGCAACGATGGCCGGGAGACGCCAAACTCGGTCGCCAGTTCGCGCTCCGGCGGCAGGCGGTCGCCTGATTTCAGCGAGCCTTCCAGGATGCGGCGCTCCAGCGAAGCGGCAACGGCATCGGAAATACGCGGGACCTGCACTTTGTTGAGGGTCATCGAGCTCGGCTTGATTGGTAAGACCACCACATTTTAATCAGCGTTTCGGTAAATCGCAAGCATAGGATTTTCCCTTATATTATTGACTAAGTAACGGTATTCACGTAAATTTTCATCTACACGAATATTGGTCTTACCATTTTACCGTTAAATAATTCACAACGGAGACAAAGATGAAACAAGCGGAATCCGCAGTGCCACGGCCTGACGACGTTTATTTTTTTGCGACCTGCGTCGTTGACCAGTTCTTTCCCGGTGCTGGCATGGATGCCATCACCCTGCTCGAACGCGAAGGCATCCGCGTCCATTTCCCTGAGGAGCAGACCTGCTGCGGTCAACCGGCATATACGAGTGGTTTTCCCGACGAGGCACGCAAGGTTGCGGCACACCAGCTGACCCTGTTTCCAAACGACTGGCCGGTCGTCGTGCCATCCGGTTCCTGCGCCGGAATGATGAAGCACCACTACCCGACGCTGTTCGCCGCCGATCCGGTACGCAAGGCACAAGCCGAGGCACTCTCGGCGCGCATCTATGAGCTGACGGATTTTCTCGTCAATGTGTTGAATTTCCAGCCGGAGGACAAAGGCAGCGACTGCACGGTCGTGCTGCATACTCGTGCTCGGCCCGCCGCGAGATGGGCGTGCATCTGACCGGACGCAAACTGCTTGGCGGTCTTGGCAAGGTGACGGTGGCGCAACAGGACCACGAATCGGAGTGCTGCGGTTTTGGTGGCACCTTCTTCGGTCAAGCAACCGGAAATCTCCGGTGCCATGGTCGAAGACAAGGTCAAGGCCCTGAAGGCGACCGGCGCCGAGCGCGTCGTCAGCGCGGACTGCGGCTGCCTCATGAACATCCTCGGCCACGCAGCCTGGAAGGACAAGCAGGCAGGCCTCTCGAAACCCAGCCTTCCCGGCGAACACATCGCCAGCTTCCTGCTGCGGAGGACATCCAAATGAGCGCCCGTGATCGCATTCTCGCCAAACTGAACGCAGCACCGGTGCTGCCGAAAGCCGCACCGCATATCGCAGCCTGGTACGCCACGCATCGCGGCACCGAAAGCACGGCTGAAAAAGTCACCCGCTTCCGGAATTGCATCGAGTTTGCGCACGCCGAGGTCTATGCCGTCTCCCGCGTCAGCTGGCTACAGAAGCTGTGGGAAGTGCTGTCGGCAAAACAGGTCAGCAAGCTGCTGGTGGCACCCGGGACATACCACGGTGCGCGCGCCATCGCCGAACTGCCATCCGATGAAATCAAATGCAAAGGCTACGACAGCCGGATCGAGGACTGGAAAGAGGAGATGTTTCACGACATCCCCGCCAGCCTGACCATCGCCCGCAGCGCTATTGCCGAAACCGGCACACTGGTCCTGTGGCCGGATGCGCACGAGCCGCGTCTGATGTCACTGGTGCCGCCGGTGCATATCGTCCTGCTCAATGCTTCAACCATCCACAACACCTTTTACGAAGCGATGACGGCCGAAGGCTGGGCCGATGGCCTGCCGACCAATGCCCTGCTCATTTCCGGCCCATCGAAAACCGCAGACATTCAGGTAACGCTAGCCTACGGCGCCCACGGCCCGAAAGAACTGGTTGTCCTGCTTATCGGAGACGAAGCATGAGCGAACACGCAATGAACTTCATGCCCTCCGAGGGCTTCCGCGCTCGCGCCAAGGACGTGGTCGAAAATCCCTTCCTGCGCCAGAGCTTCCCGTGGCGCCATGGATTTCCTGATCAACAAGCGCATCGCGCAATTCCCAGCGCCGAAGAACTGGAAACCCTGCGCACGCTGGGCGAGCAGATTCGCCAGTACAACCTTGGCAAGCTGCCGTCGCTGCTTGTGCAGCTTGAAGAAAGCCTCACGCGCAACGGCATCAAGGTGCATTGGGCCGAAACACCGGATGAAGCGAACGCCATCATCCTGGGCATCTGTCAGGCCCATTCAGCCAAGCTGATGGTCAGAGGGCAAGTCGATGGTCAGCGAGGAAATCGAGCTGAACCACGCTTGCGCGGCGGTCGGCATCGAGGCCATGGAGTCGGACATGGGCGAGTACATCGTTCAGCTGGCCGGCGAAAAGCCCTCGCACATCATCATGCCGGCGATCCACAAGACCAAGGAGGAAATCGCCCGCCTCTTCCACGAAAAGGTCGAAGGCGTCGATTACACCGACAACGTCGATGAGCTGATCCAGATTGGCCGCAAGGTGCTGCGCGAAAAATTCCTCGTCGCCGACATCGGGCTGTCCGGCGTCAATTTCGCCGTCGCCGAAACCGGCACGCTCTGCCTCGTCGAAAACGAAGGCAATGGCCGCCTGAGCACCACCGCACCGCCCGTGCATATCGCCATTACCGGCATCGAAAAATCGTCGAAAAACTCGACCACGTGCCGCCGCTGCTTTCCCTGCTGACCCGATCAGCAACCGGCCAGAACATCTCGACCTACTTCAACATGATCTCCGGGCCGCGCAAGGCGGACGAGAAGGATGGCCCGACCGAAGTGCATCTGGTGCTGCTCGACAATGGCCGCACGCAAGCCTACGCCGACGAACAGTTGCGCAAGACGCTGCAGTGTATTCGTTGCGGGGCATGCATGAACCACTGCCCGGTCTATACGCGCATCGGCGGCCATGCCTACGGCACGACCTACCCGGGCCCGATCGGCAAGATCATTTCGCCGCACATGCTGGGTCTGGAAGCGACCAAGACGATGGCAACCGCATCATCACTCTGCGGCGCTTGCGGCGAGGTTTGCCCGGTGAAAATCCCCATTCCGGATTTGCTGATGCGGCTGCGCGAAGAGTCTTTCTCGGCACCGCACGCGAATCCGACAATGGTTGGGCAGGGTGCTGGTTACAGCGCGCTGATGACGTCCGTCTGGAAGGGCTGGGCAGCCGTTTATCGCTCGCCAGCGCTCTACGGTGTGGTGACCTGGTTGGGTAGCCGCTTTTCCTGGCTGATGCCGTCGAAACAAGGCCCCTGGACTTCGGTTCGGGTGCCACTGAAACCGGCACCCAAGCGCTTGCGGGACATGCTGAAGGAACGCCATTGATGGCGTTTTCCCTACCCTGGAAAACTGAACCCGAACCGATCGAGCAGCACGCAACAAATTCAAGAGACAGACCATGAGCGAACTCATTCAGCACCTGAGCCAACACCTGCCACCCAACCAGATCATCGTCGATGACCTGCGCCGTCTGGCCTATGGCACCGACGCCAGCTTTTACCGCTTGACGCCGGAGGTGATTGCCGTCATCGAAAACGAGGCTGAAGCGCGCGCCGTGCTGCAAACGGCCAAACAGCACAACCGGCCAGTCACCTTCCGGGCCGCCGGAACGAGCCTATCCGGGCAGGCCATCACCGATGGCATCCTCGCCCTGATCGGCGAAGGTTTTGCCACCTACGAACAGAACGCGGACGCCAGCAAGGTGAAAGTCGGCCCCGGCATCGTCGGCGGTGAAGTGAATCGCCGTCTCGCCCCCTTCGGCATGAAGATCGGCCCGGACCCCGCTTCCATTGGCGCCGCCAAGATCGGTGGCATCGCTGCCAACAACGCCTCCGGCATGTGCTGCGGCACGGCTCAGAACAGTTACCGGACTCTGGCCGGCATGCGCGTCATGCTGGCTGACGGCAGCACGATCGACACCGAAGATCACCTGAGCGTCGATGCCTTTTCGAGAAGCCACGCCGTGCTGCTCGGCGAGCTGGAGCGATTGGGCCGCGATACGCGCAACAACGCCAGGCTGGCCGATCGCATCCGCCACAAGTTCAAGATCAAGAACACCACCGGCTACAGCCTCAACGCGCTGATCGACTACGAAGACCCGATCGACATCCTGTCGCATCTGATGATCGGCTCGGAAGGCACGCTCGGCTTCATCTCGCGCATCACCTACAACACTGTCGTCGAAGACCCATTCAAGGCATCAGCGCTGGTTTTCTTCCCGGACATCCGCACTGCCTGCGAGGCGGTCATCCGCCTCAAGCCACAGCCAGTCTCGGCCGTCGAACTGCTCGACCGCCCCGCCCTGCGCTCCGTCGACAACAAGCCCGGCCTGCCGCCAATCATGCGCGAACTGGGCGAAGAAGCTGCCGCGCTGCTTATCGAAGTGCGGTCTGCCACGGTCGACGGGATAAATGAGCGCATTTCCAAAGTCCACCGCCGCGATGGATGGCGTCGCCACCGTTGAGCCGATGGTTTTCTCGACCGATCCGGCGACCTGCGAGATGTACTGGAAAGTCCGCAAGGGCACCTTCCCGGCCGTTGGCGCCATGCGCCGCACGGGCACGACGGTGCTCATCGAGGACGTCGCCTTTCACATCGAGAACCTGGCCGATGCCACGCTCGACCTGCAGGCCCTGCTCCGCCAACACGGTTACGACGAGGCGATCATTTTCGGCCACGCGCTCGAAGGCAACCTGCACTTCGTGATCACCCAGGATTTCGGCGACCAGAGCGAAGTCGACCGCTACGCCCGCTTCATGGACGATCTTTGCCACATGGTCGTCGACAAATACGACGGTTCGCTCAAGGCCGAGCACGGCACAGGCCGCAACATGGCACCCTTCGTCGAGCTCGAATGGGGCAGGGACGCGGCCGACCTGATGCGCCGCATCAAGGCGCTGTTCGACCCGGAAAACCGGCTCAACCCGGGCGTCATCCTCAACGACAACCCGCACGCCCACCTCGAAAACCTCAAGCCGATGCCGGCCGCTGAGGACATCGTCGACCGCTGCATCGAATGCGGCTTCTGCGAGCCGCTTTGCCCGTCGCACCGGCTGACCCTGTCGCCCCGCCAGCGCATCACCAGCATTCGCGAACTGGCCCGCCGTGAAGCGGCCGGCGAAGCGGCCGGCAGCGTCGGCGCCGACTACGCCTACATGGGCCTCGACACCTGTGCCGGTTGCGGCCTGTGCTCGACGGCCTGCCCGGTGGGTATCGACACCGGCGACCTGACCCGCCGCCTGCGCGGCCGCCAGATCGGCGACACCTCTCGCGCAGTGAACGTCTGGACCGGCGAACATTTCGGCACGCTGGCCAATGCATCCCGCCTTGGCCTGAAGGTCGGTCACGCCGTTTCCGGCGTTTTGGGGGACAACTTCCTCAGCCGCATCTCCGGCGGCGCCTGGAAGAAGAACATGCCATACGCCGGCAAGGCCCCGGTTGCGCGAACCACAAAGGGCGACCCGGTGGTCTATTTCCCGACCTGCGGCGGACGTATATTCGGGCCATCGACCACTGGCGAAAAGCAGCTCGGTGACGTTATCCCTGACCTGCTGACCCGCGCCGGCTACGCACCCATCCTGCCCGACGATGTCGACAGCCTTTGCTGCGGCCAGATGCTGTCCAGCAAGGGAATGGCCGAGGAAGCCGACAGCATGTCGAACACCCTCGAAGCGGCGCTCATGAAAGCCTCGCAGAACGGCAAGTACCCGGTGATCATGGATGCCAGCACCTGCTCGGCACGCATGCAGAAGCACCTGGCCGACAAGCTCAAGCTCTACGACTTCCACGAATTCGCCCACGACGCCCTGCTGCCGCGCCTGATGATCACCCGTCAGGCCGGGCCGGTCGCCCTCCACATCAACTGCAGCGTGCGCAAGAATGGCGCCGATGCCAAGCTGCGCGCCCTGCTCAAGGCCTGCACGGAAAACGTCATCGAACCGGCCGGCGTCACGTGCTGCGGCTTCGCCGGCGACCGTGGCTTTGTCGTGCCCGAACTCAACCAGCACGCCCTGCGCCACATCCACAAGGATCTGCCCAGCAACTGTGCCTGTGGCGTGTCGACCAACCGTACCTGCGAAATCGGCCTGACTGCGGAAACCGGCATCAACTACCAATCCATCGCCTACCTGCTCGAAAAGTGCAGCCGACAGCCCGAAGCATGTTGAGGATTTCCCTAACAGCGCAAAACGCAACGACTTGTTAAGTTACGCCCCATCCAACAAATTCAAGGAGAACACCCATGTACAAGAAGATCCTCGTCGCCATCGATGACAGCGCGACCTCCCGCATCGCACTGGCCGAAGCGATTCATATCGCCCGCACCAGCAACGCCAAGCTCTACATCACCCACGTTGTAGACGAAATCCTGCTCAACATGCACGGCCATGCCAAGCTGGACATGGGCAGCTCGGACGACGCAGCCGTCTCTCTTAGAGCCTGTTCACGATCTTCTGAGCAAAAGCGCGAGGAAGGCGAGGTGAATGAACTGTAGGCTGGTGTTGAGTTTGCGCTCGCAGTTTTTCCACAAACGGCGGCATTTTTCGATCCAGGCGAATGATCGCTCAACCACCCAGCGCTGAGGCATGACAGCAAAGGTATGCAGCTCACTGCGTTTGGCGATTTGAACCTGGGCGCCAAGCAGTTCTTCAACGGCATGGGCAAACGGTTGGCCGACATATCCGCCGTCAGCCAGAATACTTTGAACAGCTTGTAAATCAGCCGCACAGCGGCCCAGCGCAAGCAATGCCCCTTTGCGATCCGTGACCTCGGCTGTTGTAACAGCAATAGCATGTGGCAGACCTTGGGTGTCGACCGCAATATGGCGTTTGATTCCCGACACCTTCTTGCCAGCGTCGTAGCCTTTTTCGCCCGCGCTATCGGTATTCTTGACGCTCTGCGCGTCGACGATCAAAAAGCTCGTCGAGGATTTGCGCCCCTGTCTTGTACGAGCCTCGCCAACCACATTTTTTTAAAGCCCGCTCCAGAACGCTAAAACCGTCTGAACCAGGCTCGCTCCACTTGGCGAAATACGCATGCACCGTTCGCCATTTCGGATATTCACTCGGCAACATCCGCCACTGGCAGCCGCTTTTCAGCAAATACAGCACGCCACAGAAGACCTCATATAAATCAACCGTCCTCGGCTTGGTCTGCTTTCGCACGCTTTCCAGCAGTGGCCTGATTTCTTCGAAGGCTTCCTTGCTGATGTCGCTGGGGTATCTCTTTCTCATGCCCCAGTTTACGACATGCAAATGATTGTGAACAGCCTCTTAGCGCCGCCGGCAAGCAATTGCTCGCCAACGCTTTGAAGGAAGCAGACGGGATTGATGCTGAAACCATTCTGCTTGAAGCATTCAAGCGCGGCATTGCCGACAACATCAATGAAAAGGCAAAAGAACTCGATGTCGACCTGATCATTATCGGCCGCCACGGCCGGCGCGGACTCGCCACGATGATTCTTGGCTCGGTTGCCGAACAACTGGCTAAAATTGCTGATGCGTCGGTACTGCTGGTGCGCAAGCACTAAAGCCAAACGCTGCGGCCCCCGCCCCGGCGGGAAAACCTGTTTCTGAAATTCAATGATCCCCGCTTGCCCGGGGATCAATCATGATGGGAATCCCAATGTCTGAACGTGCCGCCGAATCCAACAAGGACGAACCTCTCCGTGACGATATCCGCCTCCTTGGGCGCATTCTCGGGGATACCGTGCGCGAGCAGGAAGGCGATTCCGTTTACGAACTCGTCGAGCGCGTCCGCCAGACCGCCGTGCGTTTCGCCCGCGACGGCGACCCGGCCGCCCGCAACGAACTCGCCGCCCTGCTCGACCCGCTGCCGCGCGACACGACGCAGGCCGTCGTCCGCGCCTTCAGCTACTTCCTGCAACTGGCCAACATCGCCGAGGACGAGCACCACATCCGCCGACGTCGCGCCCACGATCTGGCCGGCTCGCCACCGCGCGAAGGCAGTCTGATTTTTGCCCTGGATTCCCTGTCGACCGCAGCAGTCTCGCCGGAAGCCATCGCCGATTTCTTCGCCCACGCCGTCGTCGCCCCGGTGCTCACAGCCCATCCGACCGAAGTCCAGCGCCAGAGCCTGATTCGCAACCACCGCGACCTGGCCCGTCTGCTCGACCAGCGCGAGCGCCTGCAGATGACGCCGGAAGAGGCTACCGAGAACGACCTCGCCCTGGCCAATTCCATCCTCACCCTGTGGCAGTCGCGCATGCTCCGCCCGGTGCGCCTCAAGGTGCTCGACGAGGTCAAGAACGGCATCACCTACTTCAAGGAAACCTTCTTCACCGAACTGCCGCGCCTCTACATCCAGGCGACGCAGCAATTGCAGAAGCGCTACCCGGACACCCAGTGGGCGCTGCCGCCGTTCTTCCGCGTCGGCAGCTGGATTGGTGGCGACCGCGACGGCAACCCCTTCGTCACTGCCGAGATCCTGCGCGAAGCGCTGCGCCTGCAATCGGCCGCGGCGCTCAATCACTACCTCGAAGAAATCCACGAACTCGGTGGTGAACTGCCGCTATCCGACCTGCTGGTCAAGGTCACGCCGGAACTGCTGGCACTGGCCGAGCACTCCACCGACCACTCGCCACAACGCGCCGACGAGCCCTACCGCCGCGCCCTGTCCGGCATCTATGCCCGCCTCGCCGCGACGGCCCGCGTGCTGGATCAAGTCGAACCCGTCCGCCATGAAATCGGTAGCGCCGAGCCTTACGCAAAACCGGAAGCCCTGCGTGCCGACCTCAAGGTGCTGGCCAATTCACTGAAGCTGAACGGTAGCCGCAACCTGGCCGGTGGCCGCCTGCGCCGACTGATGCGCGGCGTGCAGATCTTCGGCTTCCACCTTGCCCCGATCGACCTGCGCCAGAACTCCGAAGTCCATGCCCGCAGCGTCGCCGAGCTGCTCGCCGGCGCAGGCCGCTGCCCGGACTACGAAGCACTTTCGGAAAATGAACGAATTTCCCTGTTGACCGCAGAAATCGCCACGCCGCGCCCGCTCTACTCGCCCTACCTGAGCTATTCGGAAGAAACGCAGGGCGAACTGGCCATCTTCTTCGCCGCCCGCGAGCTACGCGCCAAGTACGGCGCCGCCGGACTGCCCAACTGCATCATCTCGAAGACCGACGGCGTTTCCGACATGCTCGAACTCGCCCTGCTGCTCAAGGAATCCGGCCTGCTGCTGCCCGGTGCCAAGCCGCAACTCAACGTCAATATCATCCCGCTTTTCGAAACCATTGAAGACTTGCAGAAGAGTGCCGCAACGATGGCTGGCGTCTTCGCCATCCCGGCCTACCGCGAACTGATTGCCGGCCGCGGCGATGAGCACGAAGTCATGCTCGGCTATTCCGACTCCAACAAGGACGGCGGCTTCCTGACCTCGGGCTGGGAACTGTACAAGGCCGAGATCGAACTGGCTCAAGTTTTCAAGCAGCATGGCGTCCGCCTGCGCCTGTTCCACGGTCGCGGCGGCTCGGTTGGCCGCGGCGGCGGCCCGACCTATCACGCCATCCTCGCCCAGCCGGCCGGCGCTGTATCCGGCCAGATCCGCCTGACCGAACAGGGCGAAGTGATTTCGACCAAATACGGCAACGCCGACACCGGGCGCCGCAACCTCGAAGTGCTGCTCGCCGCAACGCTGGAAGCCAGCCTGACCGACCACGAAAATCGTGTCGAGCCGGCTGAGCAGTTCCACGCCGTGTTGGACGAGCTGTCGCTACGCGCCTTCAACGCCTATCGCGGCCTGGTCTATGAAACACCGGGGTTCACTACCTATTTCCGCCAATCGACGGTGGTTTCCGAAATCGCCCTGCTCAATATCGGTAGCCGCCCGGCTTCACGCAAGGCTTCGGAACGCATCGAAGACCTGCGCGCCATTCCCTGGGTCTTCAGCTGGGCGCAATGCCGCCTGATGCTACCGGGCTGGTACGGCTTCGGTGCTGCGGTCGACGGCTATTTATCGGCAAATCCGGAAGGTTTGGCTACCCTGCGCCGTATGGTCAAATCCTGGCCCTTCTTCCAGAGCCTGCTCTCGAACATGGACATGGTGCTGGCCAAGACCGACCTCGCCATCGCCTCGCGCTATGCCGAGCTGGTCGCCGATGTTGAGCTGCGCGAGCGCATCTTCAGCCAGATCAAGGCTGAATGGGCGCTGACCAGGAAGCACCTGCTGGCCATTCTCGAACAGGATGATTTCCTCGCCGACAACCCGATGCTCAAGCGTTCGCTGCAACTGCGCTCGCCCTACATGGACCCACTTAACCACCTTCAAGTTGAGTTGCTCAAACGCCACCGCGCTGGCGAAACGGATGAGCGTGTGGCACGTGGCATCCACCTGTCGATCAACGGAGTTGCTTCCGGACTGCGCAACAGCGGGTAAAATTGGCAGATGCCTACGATAATCAAACGCACCGTATTTTTCGTCTCGGACGGCACGGGTCTGACGGTTGAGGCCCTTGGCCATAGCCTGATGACCCAGTTCGAGGAAATCGAATTCAAGCAGATTCGTATCCCCTTTCTCAAAACCATCGAGATGGCTCAGGAGGCGGTCGCCCGCATCAACGCCCAGGGTGAGTCCGACGGCATGCGCCCGATCGTATTTACGACGCTGATCAATCCCGAACTGTCCAGCCTCGTCCATCAGTCCGATGCCTTTTGCCTGTCCTACTTCGACTCGTTCCTCGCGCCGCTCGAAGCCGAACTCGGTCGCAAATCGAACCACACAGTTGGGCGCTCGCACGGATCCGCTGAAAGCTCGGAGTACAAGAAGCGCATCGAGTCGATCAACTACACGCTAGCCCACGACGATGGCATAACCGACCGCGATCTTGAAGAGGCGGACGTCATCCTTGTCGCGGTCTCACGCTGCGGCAAAACGCCGACCTCGCTCTATCTGGCGATGCAGTTCGGCCTCAAAGCAGCCAACTTCCCGCTCATTCCCGAAGACTTCGACCGCGGCCGCCTGCCGAGCACGCTGGAAAGACATCGACCCAAGCTCTTCGGCCTGACTATCCAGCCCGAACGCCTCACCCAAATCCGCGAAGAACGTCGCGCCGGCAGCAAATATGCATCGCTTGCCAACTGCCGCTACGAAATCGCCGAAGCCGAAAAGATGATGCGCCGGGAAGGTATCCGCTGGCTCGATTCATCGACCAAGTCGATCGAGGAAATCTCGACGACAATTCTGCAGGAATTGAAGCTGCGCTAGCGCCAATCACCTTGCCAGCATGCAAATGGCGCATCCGTCGATGCGCCATTTTTACGTCAAAGCCCGGCTTTCAGGCTGGCAACAAGGCAAAGACATCGTCCAGTCTATCCCAGCCAACTTCCTTCAAAGCCTGGTTAAAGAGATCGGTCAGGCTGTCGTACTGGTAGATACGGCAAAACACGCCGACCGTTCTGATCAGCGTGTCCCTATCCGGCAAGGCCTGCGCATCGGTGCTCATTGCAGCGAGCATGAAGCGCAAAACGCCAAAGCGAAAAACAATTCCCAGGTAGTTCCGGTAGGCCGTCTGCGCGCCAAACGGAAAGAGCTCCCGGAACATCTCGTTGAGGACGTAGTGATCCAGCAGATAGGGCGTGTCAGCCAGCGCCACGGGGAGATTCCTCAAGCCCTGGCGGTAGTTGTCGAGCAAGGCATTTTCGCGGTCTCCGCCCAGAGCCTGCGCAATGGCATCCTGCACCCTCTGGCGCAACGGGGAACGCGCCTGGTCTTTCCTCGATTTCCAGACAGTGTGAAAGAGCTTGGCCTGAAGATCATGGTCCGGCCGAATCCGGGAGAGCATCTTGACGGCCTCTCCGCTATTGAGAACGAACTGGAAATTCCCGAGCAGTTGAGTAGCGGAGGGCGTTTGGCTTTCCCCGACGACACGATCCAGCTCGCGACAAAAGGCACCAAGAACAACCAGCTTTTCCCAGGTTTGCAAGCCTTCAATACGCATCAATTGAAAGCAGAAAATACGGATCTCGTTCATATCCTCAAACGAGAAACCAGACTCTTCCGTGATCACTTTGAGCGTTTCGGCTCTGATCGAGACCTCCCCTTCGACGAAATCGAAGGCATCGTCCTGCAACAAAGCCAGTCGAGCCGCTTCAGGGCAGGAAAGGGTCAGGCTTTGTTCGATACTTCCCATAATGTCGCGCGTGTAGCGAGGGAAGTCGAAGCAGGTATTCGAAAGCTTGTCCTCCCCGATGTCACGATGGATGGCACACAAACGCTCCTGCAGAAACGGACAATCGTTCGTCGCAGGATCAATGATCGCGATTGCGTATTTCTCGCGGGAGGGCGGCCTTTGAATCTGCAGACTATTGCGGAACAGCTTTCTCAGCGCAACTGGGTAGGCTTTCGCTGGATCGGTATAGGCAACAAAGCTGTCCTGATCGATGGTTATATCCCAACCACTGCAGCAGCTATCCTCGCAATCAGCGCCAATGCAACGAAAGCGACTGACATAGCGGGGAACAAGTACCGTACATGAATCAGCTTGGTGCAATGTTGGCATAATTTATTCCGAATCAATAACCGAAAATTTTTCAGTTTCCATTGTCTGGCAACGTTTGCCGTCACTGCACTGCCATCACCCGGCGACGCACCATCTCAAACAAACAAACAGCCGCAGCCGCAGCCACATTCAGCGACTCAACCGCACCGGGCATCGGTATTTTGACGCGAAGTCCGGCTGCTTCGATCAATTCTGTCCGCACACCCTGCCCTTCGGCACCGAAAACCCAGGCAATCGGCCCATCCAGTTTCGCGGCGTAAAGCGATGTAGCACCCTCCAGACAGGTAACCGCCGTAGTTCCTTCAAAGCCGGCCATGAAGCCAAGCAGATCGCACTCTTCATGGATAGCCAGCGCGAAATGCGCGCCCTGCCCTGCGCGCAAAACCTTGGGTGACCAGGCTGCAGCGCAACCCGGCGAGAGCAGCGCCTGCCCGATACCGGCCGCAGCCGCCGTGCGCAGCAGGGTGCCGACGTTGCCGGGGTCCTGCACCCCATCTATCAAAATCGCGTCTTTTTTCCGGTTGACCGTGGCATTCGCGCTCGGGGTCTTGATTTGCGCCAGCAGGCCGCTTGGCGTGTCGACCAGACCGAGGTCGCGCATCAGGCCATCGGCCAACGCCACGATTTCCCGGCCTTTGACAAATTCGGCAACCTCGCCGCCGGCCTGCGCCGACTCGGCGACGATCAGGGTATCCACCGGCCCGAATGCGGCCTCGTAAGCTTCAACCAGATGCACACCATCCAGCAGCGTCAGCCCTGCCTTCCGGCGCTCGCGTCCGGATTCAGCCAGCCGCTTGAGCGACTTGAAGAACGGGTTGTCGCGCGACTGGATCAGTTTCATAGAAGGGAAAGCTGTTTCGCCACCGGGCCGAAACTCCGTCGATGCACCGGCGACGCACCGTGTTGCTCAAGCGCCAGAAAATGCGCTGCCGTCGGGTAGCCCATGTGGCGATCAAAGCCGTACATTGGATATTGCGCGTGCAGGCCCAGCATTTCAGCATCGCGTACCGTCTTGGCGAGAATCGAGGCGGCAGCGATCGACGCGATCTTGCCGTCGCCCTTGACCACGGCTTCACAGGGAATTTCCAGTTTCGGGCAACGATTGCCGTCGACCATCGCGCCAGTCGGCCGCACGGCCAAACCGGCTACCGCCCGCTGCATGGCCAGCATCGTGGCGTGGAGGATGTTGAGGCGGTCGATCTCTTCGACGGAAGCCGAGGCTACCGCCCAGGCCACCGCCCGTTCGCGGATCAATACGGCGAGCGCATCGCGCTTCTTTTCGCTGAGTTTTTTCGAGTCGTTGAGCCCGGGAATCGGTCGTTGCGGATCAAGAATGACCGCAGCAGCGACAACCGTACCTGCCAGTGGCCCACGTCCGGCTTCGTCGATGCCGCAAACGAGCCCTTCGGGGACAATCAGTTCAGGCATTCAATGACCGCATTGGCGGCCTTTTCAGCCGTGTTCTGGCGCAGTTGCAGATGAATGTCGGTAAATGCATCCTCAACTGCCGCTGCATTCTCCTTGTCTTCGTACAGCTTGACCAATGCCTCCGCCAGACTTTCCGGCGTTGCCTCGTCTTGCAGGATTTCGGGCACGACAAAACGCCCCGCCAGCACATTGGGAAGCCCGACGTACGGCAGGTAAGCCATGCGTTTCATGAGCCAATACGAAAACTTGGCGATCTTGTAGGTGATGACCATCGGCCGCTTGATCAACGCAGCTTCAAGGGTCGCCGTGCCACTGGCAACCAGCGACACATCTGCTGCGCCGAGGGCGTCCTGGGCATGACCAAAGAGCAGGCGGAAAGGAACCTCGCCAGCCTGTTGCCGATAGATTGCTGCTTCAAACTGCAGACGCGTCTCGCGGGTTGCCAGCGGCACGACAAAAATGGCATTCGGCAAAAATCGCTCGCAGATCAGCTTGGCAGTCTGTACAAAGGTATCAGCCATCATGGCCAGCTCACCCTGGCGGCTACCGGGCAGCATGCCAAAAATCGGGTAATCGCGAGGCAAGGCCAGCTTTTCACGAACCGCCTGCTTACTGGTCTGCAACGGAATGATGTCGGCCAACGGATGCCCGACATAGGTCACTGGAATGTGCTCTTTTTCGTAGAGCGGAGGCTCCATTGGAAACAGCGCCAATACACGATTGACAGCGCGGGCGATTTTCTTGATACGACCGCCACGCCAGGCCCAGATCGACGGACTGACGTAATGGATGGTCTTGACGCCGGCTGACTTGAGGCTGGTTTCGAGACCGAGATTGAAATCAGGCGCATCGACACCGATAAAGATATCAGGCTTGATATCGAGCAGGCGCTTCTTCAGCTGGCGGCGAATACCGGAAATTTCCCGATAGTTCTTGAGGGCATCGACATACCCCATGACCGAGAGTTTTTCCATCGGCCACCAGGCGTCAAAACCCTGTGACTCCATGCGCGGCCCACCGATGCCGAAGAAAACGGCATCTGGCAAACGCTCTTTCAGGGCGGCAATCAGGTGGCTGGCCAGAAGATCCCCGGAGGGCTCCCCTGCCACCATGGCAATACGTACGGCGCGGCCCATATCAGCGAATGATGCCTCGCTTGGATAGCGCCAGGAAGTCCACAAAGCGCTGCAGATCCGGTTGCGTCTTGGCGTCCTCGGTCAGCTTGATCTTGGCCTCTTCAAGCAACAGCCCCGACTTGTAGAGCGTGCGGTAGGCACGCTTGAGCGATGTGATCGAATCCGCAGTAAAGCCACGACGTTTCAGGCCCTCGACATTGATACCGTAAGGCGTCGCCGTATTACCGGCCGCCATCAGGTAAGGCGGCACATCCTGCAGAATGACAGTACTCACGGCAGTCATCACATGCGCGCCAATTCGGCAGAACTGATGCACCCCGGTAAAACCGCCGAGGATTGCCCAGTCATCGACCACAACGTGGCCCGCCAGAGAGGCGTTATTGGCAAAGGTCACTTTGTTGCCAACCTGGCAATCGTGCGCAATGTGCACGTAGGCCATGATCCAGTTGTCATCACCCAGCCTCGTGACACCGGCGTCCTGAACAGTACCCAGGTTGAAGGTACAGAATTCGCGGATAACGTTGCGGTCGCCAATTTCCAGACGGGTTGGCTCACCGGCGTACTTTTTGTCCTGCGGTACCTCACCGAGGGAACAGAACTGAAAAATCCGGTTGTCGCGCCCGATGCGGGTATGGCCACGAATGACCACGTGCGGACCGATGACAGTGTTGTCACCGATCTCGACATGCGGACCGATAATCGTATAGGGACCGATCTCGACATTGGCGCCGATTCTGGCGCCCGGATCGACAATGGCAGTCGAATGAATCATTCTAGAGCTTCCGTTGAGCGCACATCAGGCGCGCCTCTGCCGCCAATTGGCCGTCAACACGAGCCTCACCCTTGAATTTCCATACGCCGCGCATGTGGCGCTCGATCTCGACATGCAGATGCAGCTGATCACCCGGCAATACCGGCTTCTTGAAACGAGCTTCATCAATGCCGGCAAAGTAAAAAACCGTATCAGCCGACGGCTTCTCTGACATCGACTTGAACGACAGAATCCCTGCTGCCTGTGCAAGCGCCTCCATGATCAGGACCCCCGGCATCACCGGATGGTGCGGAAAGTGGCCCATGAAAAACGGTTCGTTGATCGTCACGTTCTTGTAGGCATGGATGGACTTGCCCAGTTCAATCTCCACAACGCGGTCGACCAAGAGGAACGGGTAGCGGTGCGGCAGGTGCTCCATGATTGCTTCTATATCCATTTAATCAATCCCCTAAGTCGTTTTCTTTAAGTTGTTTCTCAAGCTGAGAGACACGGTCAGCCAGCTTGGAAAGCCGGCGAATATGCGATGCGTTACGCATCCAGTGTTCATAAGTGTCGAGCGGAAAAACGCTGGCATAAACCCCACCCGGCTCAACGATGCTGCGCATGACTGTCGATGCGCCCGAAATCGTCGTATTCGGCGCAAGGGAAAGGTGACCGCTGATCATGCTGGCCCCACCCAAAATGCAATGTTCGCCCAGCGTCGTGCTGCCGGCCATGCCGGTACACCCCGCAATGACCGAATATGGACCGATATTGCAGTTGTGGCCGATCATGACCAGATTGTCGATCTTGCAGCCATCGCCAATCACTGTGTCATCAAGCGCCCCGCGGTCGATGGTGGCGTTGGCGCCCATCTCGACATCGTTGCCAATGACTACCGCTCCAATTTGGGGAATTTTTACCCACTCTTTGCCATCCGGAGCAAAACCAAATCCATCGGCCCCAATGACAACGCCCGAATGGAGAATGGCTCGCTGGCCAACCCTGCATGCGGAATAAATACTGACATTCGGATAAAGTGTGCTGTCTTCGCCGATGGTTACGCCATCCCCTATGACGCAACCTGAATGAATCCGGCAGTTATCACCGATAATGACGTTTTTCCCGATAACGACATGCGGCCCAACAGAAACCGATGCCGGAACGGCGGACTCAAGCACGGCCGTTATATGTATGCCGCTGGCCATCGCCGCCACGGGATTGAGGAGGGTCGCAACCCGTGCGTAGTAGGCATACGGATTGGCTGTGACAATTCGCGGGCCAGGGAAGCCATCCGCTGCATCTGGCCCCAGAATCACAGCCGAAGCCTTCGTGCTAGCTAACTGGCCCCGGTATTTCCGGTTGGCCAGAAATGCAATCTGGCCTTCGCCAGCAGAAGCCAAGGTTGCCACCTGAAAAATAGGCGTTTCGGCATCTCCAAGCACATCGCCGCCCAATTGGGCGGCGATGTCGGCAAGAGTATAAGAAGTCTCACCCAAACCAGCCATATTACTTCCCTTCCGACAGGGCCTTGATCACACGTTCTGTTATATCGAGACGTGGGCTGACCCAGACGACATCTTGCAGAATCAGGTCATACTTCTCGTTCTCGGCGATCTGCTTGATCGCCTTGTTGGCCTTTTCGATGACCGCTGCGTTTTCTTCGTTCTGGCGAAGGTTCAGGTCTTCACGGAACTCACGTTGACGACGCTGGAATTCACGCGAAATCTCGCCGAATTCCTTTTCCTTTGTGCGGCGTTCACTCTCGGCCATGGTCACAGAGTTCTTCTCCAGATTTTCCTGGAGGCCCTGCAACTGCTTGGCCATACGCTGAAGATCCGCATCGCGCTTGGCAAACTCGCCCTCAAGCTTCTTGGCAGCCTTTTGGGCTGCCGGCGCGTCACGGAAAATGCGCTGCGTATTGACGTAACCAACCTTTAACTCGGAGGCGACCGCACCCGTTACAAACAATGCGGACATCAACGATGCGAGAACTACGGACTTGATTTTCAACTTGACACTCCTGAATTAAAACGTGGTGCCCATCTGGAACTGGAAAGACTCGGACTTGTCATTTTCCTGCTTGTTTAGAGGACGCCCAAAGCTGAATTTTAACGGACCGATCGGTGAAATCCACGATGCTGACAAGCCAGTCGAGTAACGAAGACCACTGGACAAAGACTGAGCAGCATCATTCCCATAAACCTGACCAGCATCGAAGAACCACCCCATACGGAAGCTCTTCTCCATGCCAGGAATACCCCACAGCAGTTCAGCATTGCCAATAACACGACTATTACCGCCTAGGCGGTAAACCGTGCCAGTGCTGGAATCAGTAGATAGGGGTCCCAGACTGGATGCCTTGTAGCCACGTACAGAGCCGATACCGCCAGCATAGAAATTCTTGAAGAAGGGAAGGCCGGAATCACCGTACCCCTCAGCATAGCCAACTTCACCATTCAGCATCAACGTAAACCGCGAGGTGAGCGGAATGAAATGCTGCAATTGGTAGCTGGCACGGTAGTAGGTCAGATCGCCACCAGGCAATGCGACTTCAAGCGATGCCTTTTGGAACGTCCCCTTTGTTGGGAAGAAGTAACTATCCTTTCCGTCGCTAGCCCAACTCAGCGTAAGCGGAATGGAGAGATTGGTTTCTCCAAAATTCTTCACGTAGTCCACATAGTATTGGGGACTATTTGTATATGTTGTAATGGTTGTGGAGTCGACGCCGAGCCCCAGACCAATCGACTCCTTCTCGCCAATCGGGAACCCGAACCGAAGGCCGCCACCATACGATGAAGAGCTATAGGCAGCGATCGCCGTCGTCGTCGTATTGACTGTCCGCTGGTAAAGGTCAAAGCCTTGGCTGACACCATCCTGCGTGAAATACGGATTGGTGTAGGAGAATACGTAGGTGCGGTATGTCTTGGCAGAATTCACCTGAATCGCCACGTTGTTGCCGCTACCCATAAAGTTGTTCTGCGCAATCGATCCCGACAGGATGATCTTGTCGGTACTGGACGTACCAAGACCCAGCATCAGGTTTCCGGTCGGCTTCTCAGTGACATTGACATTTACGTCCAGTTGATCCGCCGTACCTGATACGGCTGGCGTCTCAATAGCGACATCGCCAAAAAAGCCCAAGCGGTCAATCCGTTGTTTGGATGCCGTCACCTTGTCAGCGTCGTACCAACCGCCTTCCATCTGGCGCATCTCTCGACGGATAACTTCATCGCGTGTTTTGGTATTGCCAGTGACATTGACCCGACGAACGTAAACCCGCTTCCCTGGATCGACAAAAATGGTGAAGGCAACCGTGCGTTTATCCTTGTCAATTTCCGGCGCTGCATTGACGTTGGCAAAGGCATAGCCTTCCTTCCCAAGACGGTCGCTGATTGCCTTGGTCGTACCATTCAGTTTTTCGCGGGAAAAGACATCACCCGGCTTGATGGTGACCAGTTTTTTCAGTTCATCTTCAGGAATCGTGAAATCCCCCGCCATTTTGACCGACGACACCTGGAAACGCTCACCCTCAACAATATTGGCGGTGATGTAAACATCCTGCTTGTCTGGAGAAATTGAAACTTGCGTCGATTCGACAGCGAATTCCAGATAACCCTGATTCATGTAGAAGGACTTCAACTTCTCCAGATCCGCCGACAATTTTTGCCGGGAATACTGGTCGTTCTTGGTGTACCAGGTCAACATACCCGGCGTCGTCAGTTCGAACTGACTGAGCAACTCTTTTTCGGAGAAAGCCTTGGCGCCGACCAGGTTGATCTGCTTGATCTTGGCGGCCACGCCTTCTTCGATGTTGAAATTGATGCCGACCCGATTCCGCTCAAGTGGCGTAACGGTCGTCGTGATGTTGGCGGCGTACTTGCCGCGCGTCAGATACTGACGCTTGAGTTCCTGCTCTGCCTTTTCCAGCAAGGCTCGGTCGAAAATGCGACCGTCGGCGATCCCCGTCTCCTTGAGCGCCTTGACGATGACATCCTTGTCAAACTCCTTGAGTCCGACAAAATTGATGGTCGCAATGGCCGGACGCTCTTGAACGACAACAACCATGACATCCTTCTCGACCTCGATCCGAACATCCTTGAAGAAGCCGGTGGCGAAAAGTGCCTTGATCGACTGCGCAGCCTTTTCATCAGTCAGCGTTTCACCGACCTTGACTGGCAAATAGCCAAAGACAGTCCCTGCTTCTGTACGCTGAATACCCTCGACCCGAATGTCCTTTACCGCAAAAGGTTCGAAAGCCAGTGCAGTCGTCGAAAACATGCCGGCAATCAGGATGGACAACAGGGATTTTTTCATCGTTCAGCCATTAAACAGGCGGGTCAAGTCATTAAAAAAGGCGAAAGCCATCAACGCGAACAGAATGGACATGCCAACTTGCTGCCCAATTTCCATGGCTCGCTCCGAAAGCGGCCTGCGCATGACGACTTCAATCACATGATACAACAAATGCCCACCATCCAGAACCGGTATGGGCAGCAGATTCAAGACTCCCAAGCTGATGCTGACCAGCGCCATGAACTTGAGATAATAGTCGAGCCCGAGACGGGCTGACTGGCCTGCATAGTCTGCAATAGTCACCGGCCCAGAGAGGTTTTTCCATGAAACCTCACCGGTCAGCATCTTGCCCATCATGACCAGGCTGAATACCGATTTATCCCACGTTTCGCTGAGTGCCCGGCCAGCAGCCTCAACAACGCCATAACTGATGAAAGTTTTCACTTCACGTCGCGGTTTCGGACCGTCAGCGACCGCTACACCGATCTTGCCAACCGTCTGTCCGCGCTCCGAAACAGCATCAGGAATCACGTCGACCGCAAGATTTGCCCCCTGACGATCCAGTTCCAGACGAAGTGGTTTCGTTGCCGACTCACGAATGACCGCGACCAGTTCGTACCAGGAGGAAATTTCTTTTCCCGCGATCGCCAGAACCCGGTCCCCCGGTAGCAAACCAGCACGCTCCCCCACACTGTCAGCCACCACCTTGCCGATCACTGGCGGCAGATCCGGACGATAAAAACGGACCCCCAGGCGTTCCAGCGCATCGCCTTCCCAACCCTGCTCTCCAGCGGCAGCGAGGTAGAGATGGCGGACCGCTATTTCATTGCGCTCGTTGATCACTTCAAGCGTTACCTTTTCCTGATCAACTGCCTTTTGCAGAAGCATCCAGCGAAGATCGTTCCAGGTTGCCACTGGCTGGCCATCAACCGCCCGCACCTGCTCGCCGTTTTCGATGACGGCCATCGCAGCTGGAGAGCCGGCAGGAGGCGCACCCAGCACCGGCAGCAACTCCTCGCTGCCATGCATGAACACAGCCCAATAAATCAGAATTGCCAAGGCAAAATTGGCCAATGGCCCGGCAGCGACGATGATGCTGCGCTTGCCGACGCTCTGGCGATTAAAGGCGCGATGAACCTCTTCTTCAGCAACCTTGCCTTCACGCTCGTCGAGCATTTTGACGTAGCCACCAAGCGGAAAAATACTGATCGCCCACTCGGTCTGATCTTTTCCCAGCTGCCTTTTCCATAGCATGCGTCCGAAACCGACAGAAAAGCGGAGCACCTTGACGCCACACAGCCTTGCTGCCAGATAGTGTCCCAATTCATGTACGACAATCAGGACGCCGAGAACTACCAGAAAGGCAGCGAGGTAAAACGGGATGTTAGTCACGCGAAACGGCGTTCCCGGACCAATTTATGCGCCAACTGACGTGCCTCGGCATCGGCCGCCAGCACATCGGCAAGGCTACCTTCAGGGCCGGCCGGCAAAGCCTGCAGAACCGCTTCGTCAAGCTGGGCAATGCCGAGGAACGGCAATGCTCCGTCAAGGAAAGCAGCGACTGCGATTTCGTTGGCCGCATTGAGGATGGCAGGCGCCGTGCCACCTTCACGCAGCACGTCATAAGCCAGTTGTAGACAACGGAATCGTTCAAAATCCGGCGCCACAAAATCGAGGCGGGCAATCTTGAACAGGTCCAGCGGCCCGACCCCGGCGGCAATTCGCTCAGGCCATGCCATGGCGTAAGCGATGGGCGTCCGCATGTCTGGGTTGCCCATTTGCGCGATGACTGAACCATCGATGTACTGGACGGCGGAATGAATCACGCTTTGCGGGTGGACGACGACCTGGATCATGTCCGGCGGCGCATCAAACAGCCAGCGTGCCTCGATAACCTCGAGGCCCTTGTTCATCATGGTGGCCGAATCGACCGAAATCTTGCGTCCCATCACCCAGTTTGGATGGGCGCACGCCTGATCGGGTGTCACGTTGGCCAAATCGGCCAAGGGCGTATTGCGGAACGGGCCACCGGATGCAGTCAGCAAAATTTTCTGGACGCCGCACTGATCGAGACCCCGCGCAAAATCACCGGGCAGCGACTGGAAAATGGCATTGTGTTCGCTGTCCACCGGCAGCAGCGACGCGCCATGCTCACGCACCGCGTGCATGAACAACTCGCCGGCCATCACCAACACCTCCTTGTTGGCCAGCATGACCTTTTTACCGGCGCGCGCGGCGGCGAGCGTTGGCTCCAGGCCAGCGGCGCCGACGATAGCCGCCATCACAGCATCCACTTCCGGCAACGACGACAATTCAACGAGTGATTCGACGCCGTGGCGAATTTCCGTATCCAGCCCTGCGGCAATGCAGCGCTCGGCAAGCTGGGCCGCCAGATGGGCATCACGGAGCACTGCAAAACGAGGACGAAACTCGACGCACTGCTCGAAAAGCTTTTCAAGCTGACTATGAGCACAAAGGGCAAAAGCCTGATAACGGTCCGGATGACGCCGGATCACGTCCAGCGTACTGACGCCAATCGAGCCGGTCGAACCGAGTACGGTGATGTTCTGCACGGTCACGCTCACCGGGCTGCGAACAACAGCCAGACCAGAGCCACAACGGGCAGTGTCGAGGTCAGGCTGTCAATGCGATCAAGTACGCCACCGTGACCGGGAAGAATGTTGCTGCTGTCCTTGATGCCGGCCTTACGTTTGAGCAGCGACTCGTAGAGGTCGCCGACGATGCTGACAGCCGTCACACCCACCAGCGCAGCGACCCACAGCGGCAAGGAGACAAACTCCAGACCGAACAATTGGCGAACCACGAGACCGTAAACAACCACACCAACACCTGCCCCGATCGCGCCTTCCCAGGTCTTGCCCGGGCTGATCGTCGGTGCCAGCTTGTGCTTGCCAAACGCTTTCCCGGAAAAATAGGCAGCAATATCCGCCATCCAGACGACCGCAAAAATACCCAGTAGCGCACCGGCGCCAAGCATCCGCAGCTGGACCATGGCCAGCCAGGTCGGAAGCAGGACTACAGCGCCGACCAGAAGGCCGGAAAAACCGCCCAGCGACCACTTGTTTTTCAGCCAGAGCGGCATCATCAGACACCAGAAAGCGGCGGCCACTGCATAGGCGATCAAAACCCAGGGCTGCGCTGGCGCGGAGAGTTCGCCGGCGCCGATAGCGTCAGGAACAGCAACAGAGAGCAGCGCGCAAAACAGGGCTGTTGCTACGCCAAGGATGATACGGCGAGTGCTCGGCCAGCCAAGCAAGGCGCCCCACTCCCAAGCGGCGACACCAATAAAAGCAGCGACCAGCAAGGCCCAGCCGGCCTGCGATGAATAGAACAGACTGGGCAACAGCAACGCCATCAGGACCAGCGCCGTGATGACGCGTGTTTTAAGCATTCGGTTTTTCCACCAGTTGTTCGCTGGTTCGGCCGAAGCGCCGTTCGCGTTGCTGGAACGAGGTAATCGCCTTGTCGAACTCCGCTGTGTCGAAATCCGGCCAGAGGATGGGTGTGAAATACAGTTCTGTATAGGCAAGCTGCCAGAGCAGGAAATTACTGATTCGCTCCTCACCGCCAGTGCGAATGAACAGATCGGGTTCCGGTGCAAAACTCATCGACAAGTGCGGTTCCAGATCACTTTCCAACCAGCCATCGCGTTTTTCAGGTTGGGCAGCCAGCATTTGATTGGTTGCCTGCA
This sequence comes from Betaproteobacteria bacterium, assembly GCA_016705475.1. Lineage (GTDB taxonomy): Bacteria > Pseudomonadota > Gammaproteobacteria > Burkholderiales > Rhodocyclaceae > Azonexus. The sequence continues at coordinate 29,194 of JADIYD010000014.1, forward strand.
TGATGTCCCAGCGCCCACCGTAGTTGGCAGCGATGGTCAGGTCGAGACGCGTGTTGCCCGCAGTGTTAGCCTCTGCTTGGCGGATAAGCTCCTGCAGGCGCGGCTCGAAACGGGACAAGTCACCAATGACGCGCAGGCGCACGCCATTGCGGTCAAGCTTTTCGACTTCCTGCTCGAGCGCCTTGACGAAGAGTTGCATGAGCAACGAAACCTCTTCCTGCGGTCGACGCCAATTTTCGGACGAAAATGCAAACAGGGTCAGGTATTGGATGCCACGCTCAAGACAGGCGCGAACCATCTCGCGCACCAGCTCAACGCCTTTGACATGCCCTGCAACGCGCGGCAGGAAGCGTTTTTTCGCCCAGCGGCCGTTGCCATCCATGATGACGGCGACGTGCCGGGGCACGACCGCCTCTGGCGGAACCTGTCGTGTCGAACTGGAAAAGAAGGCCATGCAGCCGGGAATCCGAGCGGAACCGGCTTAAACCTGCATGAGCTCGGCCTCTTTCGCGGCGAGCATCTTGTCGACTTCAACGATGTAACGATCAGTCAGTTTCTGGACATCGTCCTGAGCCTTGCGCTCGTCATCTTCCGGAATTTCACCTTTTTTCAGGGCATCCTTGAGATGGGAGATTGCGTCACGACGCAGATTGCGAATAGCTACCTTGACGCCCTCACCTTCGGTCTTGACGATCTTGATCATTTCCTTGCGACGTTCTTCGGTCAACGCCGGCATCGGTACGCGAATGAGGTCACCCTGCGAAGCCGGATTCAGGCCAAGATCGCAATCGCGAATGGCTTTTTCGACTTTTTGCAGCATGGTTTTTTCCCACGGCTGGACGCCGATGGTCCGGGCATCAACCAATGTGACGTTGGCCACTTGATTGACTGGCACCATGGAGCCGTAGTAATCGACCTGGACATGATCCAGCAAACCGATATGCGCGCGGCCGGTACGTACCTTCTGGAGATCGAGTCGCAGCGCCTCCAGTGATTTCTGCATCTTGCCTTCGGCGGTTTTCTTGAGTTCAGCAATCATCTCTTGTTCTCCCTCAGCAATAGACCAGCGTACCTTCATTTTCACCGCAGACCACGCGCTTCAGCGCGCCGGCCTTGAAGATGGAAAATACGTTGATCGGCAATTTTTGATCGCGACACAGCGCGAAGGCGGTCGCATCCATCACCGCCAGATTCCTGGAGATCGCTTCGTTGAAGCTGATCTTGTCGTAGCGAGTTGCCAGCGGATCTTTCTTCGGATCGGCCGAGTAGATGCCATCCACCTTGGTCGCCTTGAGGACGATTTCGGCACCAATCTCCGAGCCGCGCAACGCTGCAGCGGTATCGGTGGTAAAGAAGGGGTTGCCGGTGCCGGCACCAAAGATGACGATCTTGCCTTCTTCAAGATAGCGGATGGCCTTGCCGCGAATGTACGGCTCAATCACCTGCTCGATATTCAGCGCCGACTGCACGCGGGCATTCAGGCCGCACTGACGGAAGGCATCCGACAGCGCCATGGCGTTCATCACCGTGGCCAGCATACCCATGTAATCCGCAGTGGCGCGATCCATCCCGGTGGCCGTGCCGGCCATACCGCGGAAGATGTTGCCACCGCCGATCACGACGCCGATTTCCACACCCATGTCAGCGACTGCCTTGATCTCTCCGACAATCTCCGCGATGGTCTGCGGGTTGATGCCGTAGGCGTCATTGCCCATCAGGGCCTCGCCGGAGAGTTTCAGGAGGATGCGCTTGTATTTGGGTGCAGACATCGGCGTTCCTTTCAATTACTTCTTGGCAGCAGCGGCAGCAGCCTGGGCCGCAACTTCGGCAGCGAAGTCGTCTACCTTCTTCTCGATGCCTTCACCAACCATGTACAGCGTGAAGGAAGCCACCGAAGCGCCCTTTTCCTTCAGCAACTGTTCGATAGTTTGCTTGCCATCAGCAGCCTTGACGAAAACCTGACCAAGCAGGGTCACGTCCTTCAGATACTTCTGAACGGTACCTTCGGCGATCTTTTCCAGCATCGCTTCCGGTTTGCCGGCTTCACGGGCCTTTTCGATGGCAACGCGGCGTTCCATGTCGAGCAAGTCGCTGGAAACACCGGAGGCATCGAGAGACTTCGGCTTGGAAGCAGCAATATGCATCGCCAGATCCTTGCCCAGTTGCTCATCGCCACCAACCAGATCAACGAGAACGCCAACCTTGGCGCCGCCGTGGATGTAGGAAACCAGCTTGCCCTTGGCTTCGCAACGAACGAAGCGGCGGATCGACATGTTTTCGCCGATCTTGCCAACCAGTGCGGAGCGGGTCGATTCGACCGTACCTTCGCCCATCGGCAAGGCAGACAATGCTGCGACGTCAGCCGGATTGTTGGCAGCGACCAGTTGGGCGCAGCCATTGGTCAGAGCGATGAACTCGTCGTTCTTGGCAACGAAGTCGGTTTCGCTGTTAACTTCGATCATCGCACCCTGCTTGCCGTCGGCCGAGATGCTGACAGCGACGATGCCTTCAGCCGCAATACGGGTTGCAGCCTTGCTCGCCTTGTTGCCGAGCTTGATACGAAGAATTTCTTCAGCCTTGCCCATGTCGCCATCGGCTTCGGTCAGGGCCTTCTTGCATTCCATCATGGGCGCGTCGGTCTTGCCGCGCAGTTCAGCCACCATGCTTGCGGTAATTGCCGCCATATTTTTCTCCTGAGCTTTTAAAACAGGCGGAGCTTAGCGCTCCGCCGTTACAACTTTATTCAGCTGCGTCGACGACTTCGACGAACTCGTCATCGCCACCGGCGCTAACGATTTCCTGCATGACCTGATTACGGCCTTCGAGGATGGCATCAGCCACGCCGCGGGCGTAGAGCTGGATGGCACGGGAAGAGTCGTCGTTACCCGGGATGACGTAAGCAACGCCTTCCGGCGAGTGGTTGGTATCGACCACGCCGATGACCGGAATGCCGAGTTTTTCGGCTTCGGTGATGGCAATCTTGTGGTAGCCGACGTCAACAACGAAGATGGCATCCGGCAAGCCGCCCATTTCCTTGATGCCGCCGATGGATTTCTGGAGCTTTTCCAGTTCGCGACGGAAGGTCAGCGCTTCTTTCTTCGGCATCTTTTCCAGTTCACCGGCTTCAACAGCAACTTCCATGTCCTTCAGACGCTTGATGGAGGTCTTGACAGTCTTGAAGTTGGTCAGCATGCCGCCCAGCCAGCGCTGGTCAACGAACGGGGAATTGGCGCGCAGCGCTTCTTCACCGATGATTTCGCGGGCCTGACGCTTGGTGCCGACGAACAGCACGGAACCGCGATTGGCGGAAAGCTTCTTCACGAAAGCCATGGCTTCGTTGTACTTGGCCAGGGTCTTTTCGAGGTTAACGATGTGAATCTTGTTGCGGGCACCGAAGATATACGGGGCCATCTTGGGGGACCAGAAACGGGTTTGGTGACCGAAGTGGACACCGGCTTCCAGCATTTCGCGCATGGTAACGGACATTGTAAAACTCCTTAAGGGTTGTACCTCCACCCGCCTGAAACGCCCGCCATTATTGAATTCTGGCAGACACCCTTAATCGGCGGATGTGTGGATTTTGGTTGCCTGCACCGTGCAGACCACCGTTTTTTCAGCCATAACGGCTGAGAAAAACCTGCGGATTATAGCAGCTGAACAGGCTTTCCGGAAGCTCAATAACCGTTCTGTTTGAGCGCCAGCAACTGCAGCATGCGCGCCAGATACGGTTGCCAGTCGGGCATCTGCAAGCCGAAGTCGGTTTCGAGGCGGGTGCAGTCAAGGCGCGAGTTAGCCGGGCGCCGAGCCCGTGTCGGATACTGTGCCGTCGTGATGGCTTGAATCGCTTCCGGCGTCAGGCGAAGATTAAATCCCGGCATCTGCCCGGCCAGCCCAACGATGGTCCTGGCGAACTCGCACCAACTGACCGGTCGCGCTGCGGCCAGATGGTAGATTTCATTTTTGGCCATTTTTTCCGGTTGACCGCGGCGAACCATGGCCAGGACGACGCCGGTCACTGTAGCTACCATCGCTGCCGGCGTCGGCGAACCAATCTGGTCATCGACGACATCCAGACTTTCCTTTTGACGCGCCAAGCGCAGGATGGTCTTGACGAAATTTTCACCGCGCGCACCAAACACCCAGCTGGTGCGGAAGATCAGTGACCTGCCCCCGACGGCGCGAATGGCCTCCTCACCAGCCAGCTTGGTCCGCCCGTAAACTCCCTGCGGCGCGGTCGGGTCTGCCTCAACATACGGCGTGGCCTTACTGCCGTCAAAGACGTAGTCGGTCGAATAGTGGACCAGCAAGGCATCGAGCATGGCAGCCTCCTCGGCCAGAACGCCGGGCGCTTCGGCATTGATTCGGTGAGCCAGTTCGGGTTCGGACTCGGCCCTGTCTACAGCCGTGTAGGCAGTTGCATTGACGATTACCGAAGGCCGCATGGTGCGCACCACGGAACGAATCTGCGCCGGATCTGCCAGATCGCATTGAGGGCGGCCGCAAGCCACCACGGCCCCATGCGGCGCCAACGATCGTTGCAGTTGCCAGCCAACCTGGCCATCCTTGCCGAGCAAAAGAATCGTCATCGGGGAATCCGCCTATTGAAAATGGCCCCAAGTATGCCATTTCAGGCGCTGTCAGCTTTGCGAAACCCGCCCCATCATTTATTCTTCTCCTTTGCCAACGCACCACAGAACAACAGCCATGAGCATCAGCATCAAGACCCCGGACGAAATCGAAAAAATGAGAATTGCCGGTCGTCTGGCCGGGGAAGTCCTCGACTACATCGAACCCTTCGTCAAGGTCGGCATCACCACGGATGAGCTCGACAAGCTTTGTCACGACTACATGGTCAATGTGCAGGGCTGCATTCCCGCCCCGCTCAACTATGCACCATCGGGCTACAACCCGTACCCCAAGTCGATCTGCACCTCGGTCAACCAGCAAGTCTGCCACGGCGTTCCTGGTGAGCGCGTGCTGAAGAATGGCGACATCATCAATCTCGACATCACGACCATCAAGGATGGCTACCACGGCGATACCAGCCGGATGTTCATCGTCGGCGAAGGCTCCATCCAGGCCAAGCGCCTGTGCGAAATCACCTTCGAATGCATGTGGCTGGGTATTTCAGTCGTCAAGCCCGGCGCGCATCTCGGCGATATCGGCGCGATTATCCAAAAATATGCCGAGAAGAACGGCTGCTCGGTTGTCCGCGAGTTTTGCGGTCACGGCATTGGCGCCAAGTTCCATGAAGACCCACAGGTGCTGCACTATGGCAAGGGCGGTACTGGCCCCAAGCTGGAGCCGGGCATGATCTTCACCATTGAACCGATGATCAACGCCGGCAAGGCTGCCATCCGCGAAATGGCCGATGGCTGGACCATTGTCACCAAGGACCGCAGCCTCTCGGCGCAATGGGAACACACCGTGCTGGTCACCGAGACCGGGTACGAAGTCATGACGCTTTCTGCCGGTGGCCGCGCCAAACCTGACTGGATCAACTGATGTCCTGCGATGTAGCTGCCCTCCGGGCTGAAGTCAAGGCGGCCCAGATCCGCCTTCAGGAAAATTACGAACGAACCGGCGACGCCGAAGCACTGCTCCGCGAACGCTGCACGCAGGTTGACGGGGTACTCGAGCGGCTTTGGTCATCGTTCGATTTTTCCAGCACGCTGGCACTGGCTGCGGTCGGCGGCTACGGCCGTGGCGAACTTTACCCGGGTTCAGATATCGACCTGCTGATCCTGCTGCCGAAAGATGCGAACGGCGCGCTACAGGAAAAGCTGGAGCGCCTGATCAGCTCGTTCTGGGACATCGGTCTGGAAATCGGCCACAGCGTCCGCACCATACAGGACTGCGTGAACGTGGCCGAGAACGACATCACGGTCCAGACAGCCTTGCTCGAAGCTCGCCTGCTGACGGGCAACGCCAAGCTGTTCTCGACCTTCGAGAAACGCCTGCGCGGCCATCTCGACCCCTTGATATTCTGTGAAGCCAAGCGGATCGAGCAGCAGGAACGCTATCTCCGTTTCAACGAGACTCCATATAGCCTGGAGCCCAACTGCAAGGACTCCCCGGGCGGACTGCGCGATCTTCAGGTCATTTTCTGGATCGCCAAGGCAGCCGGTTTCGGATCAAGCTGGGAAGAACTGTACAAGAACGGCATCATCACCCAGGAAGGCCTGACTCAAGGCCGGGAGTGCCAGGATTTTCTGTCACACCTGCGCATACGCCTGCACTTCATGATCGGGCGGCGCGAAGATCGCCTCCTTTTCGACTATCAGAGCAACCTCGCAGCCAAGTACGGATTCGTCTCGAACGAAGCGAAGCGTGCCTCAGAGCAGTTGATGCAGCTTTATTACCGCAATGCCAAGACAGTCAGTCTGCTCAACACCATCGTGCTGCAAAACCTGGTGTCGGCGCTGACCCCGGAAAACGAACAGACACCGCAGCCGCTCGACGACCATTTCCAGATGGTTGGGAATCTGCTCGACATTCGTGACGAATTGCTGTTTGAAAAAGATCCGTCAGCCATATTCGACAGTTTCCTGGTCATGCAGGAAACCCATGAGCTTTCCGGCATGACCACCCGCACCTTGCGTGCCCTGTGGCGTGCCCGCGATCTGATGACCCCGGAGTTTCGGGAAAATCCCGCCAATCGGGCGATGTTCCTGAAACTGCTGCAGAGCGAACGCGGCATCATTCACGAATTCCGGCGCTTGAACCAACTCGACATTCTTGGTGCCTACCTGCCCAATTTCGGGCGCATCGTTGGTCAGATGCAGCACGACCTGTTCCATGTCTACACCGTCGACCAGCACATCCTGCAAGTCCTGCGCAATATCCGCCGCTTCACGATGAGCGAGTTCGCCCACGAGTACCCCATGTGCTCGCGCATCATCAGCGAACTGGACCGTCCGTGGCTGCTCTACGTTGCAGCACTGTTCCACGACATCGCCAAGGGCCGTGGCGGCGATCACTCCGAACTCGGCACGGTCGACGCCGCCGAATTTTGCCAAGATCACGGGTTGACCGCAGAAGACACCGAACTGGTCGTCTGGCTGGTCAGAAACCATCTGATCATGTCGCAGGTTGCCCAGAAGGAAGATCTCAGCGACCCGGATGTCATCGGCAAGTTCGTCAAACTGGTTGGCGACGTGCGCCACCTTCAGTCGCTCTATCTGCTGACTCACGCTGACATCCGCGGCACCAGCCCGAAAGTCTGGAATCACTGGAAGGGCAAACTGCTGGCCGATCTGTATTTCATGACCTTGCACCACCTGGCCAGCGGCAACGTACCGGCCGCGCACGGCGTCATTGCCGAACGCCAGGTCGAAGCCATGCGCCTGCTGCGTTTCTTCGCACTGTCGGATACCGTGCACGAGCGCCTTTGGAAACAGCTGGACACCGTCTATTTCCTCCGCCACTCGGCTGAAGAAATCGCCTGGCACACCCGTTCGCTGCACTACCGCATCTACAACAACCAGCCGGTCGTTCGTGCCCGCCCCTATCAGGAAGGCGAAGGCCTGCAGGTCATGGTCTACACGCAGGACCAGCCCGACCTCTTCGCCCGCATCGTCGGCTTCTTCACCCGCGCCGGCTACAGCATTGTCGACGCCAAGATTCACACGACAGCACATGGCTACGCCCTCGACAGTTTCGTCGTGCTGGACGTCGAGAATCGTGACAACGATCGCGAAATGGTCGCCTACATCGAGCACGAACTGGAACAGCGGCTGGTGCATCAGATGCCACCGGATGTTCCCTCGACAGGTCGCCTTTCAAGACAAGTCAAACATTTCCCGATCAAGCCGGAAGTCGGCATTCGCGGCGACGAAAAGGGCTCGCACTATATTCTGTCGCTGGTTGCTGCCGACCGGCCCGGCCTGCTTTACACCGTTGCCAACACACTGGCTGAACACGGTGCCCACCTGCATACGGCCAAGATCACAACACTCGGCGAACGGGCAGAAGACGTTTTCCTGATCAGTGGTGGCGACCTGCGCGATACCAGCAAACGCATCCGCCTGGAAACGGAACTAATGGAACGTTTGAAGGTATAGCGCATGACGCATGCGGCCTTGCGCCGCATGCAGCCATTGGTGCTTAAACCGACATACCCATCGGCTGGCAACTATCCGTGCTGCCGACCAGCTTCTCGACAATCGCCTTGACGCGTCCCATCGCTCCGTGCAGGACGGGCTCCAGGCTTTCGAAATGGATGCCGTTGACGCTGCTGCCACGGCCCGCCGCATGGTTGGCGACAACGTTGATTGCGGCATAGGGCAAGCCTAGCTCACGCGCCAGGATGGCCTCAGGCATGCCGGTCATACCGACCACGTCAGCGCCGTCGCGCTCGAGACGATTGACTTCCGCAGCAGTTTCGAGGCGCGGCCCCTGTGTCGCGGCGTACACAGCGTCGACCTTGATGTCGATGCTCAGTTGCCGGCCGGCGGCCAGAATGCGGCGGCGCAGTTCGCCATCGTAGGGTTCGGTAAAATCGACGTGGGTCACGGGCGTACCGTTGCCGTCGAACATCGTCGACTTTCGGCCCCAGGTGTAGTCGATGATCTGGTGCGGCAACACGATGTCACCCGGCTGCAGGTCGGGGCGGATACTGCCGACCGAGGCGACGGAAATGACCCCGCTCACCTTGTGGTGGTGCAGTGCCCACATGTTGGCGCGGTAATTGACCATATGCGGCGGAATGGTGTGGCCGTAACCGTGGCGCGGCAGGAAGACCGCCGGCTGGCCGCAGATCTGCCCGAAAACGAGCGCACCGGATGCCTCGCCATACGGCGTACGAACCACCTCGCGGTGCGAAACGTCGAGATTGGATAGCGTTGTCAGGCCACTGCCGCCGATGATTGCCAGCATGTTATTTCTTCCTTTCGGCGAGCAACGAAGCCAGCGTCGGCACCACGCCCTTGAGCGACGGGTGAGTTTTACGGTTTGGGGCGTTGTTCAAGCCATCTTCGCCCAGCTTGCGATAAAGCGCGTTGGCCCGAACCGCAACGAATGGCAGGTCGAGCAGCGTCTTGCCACCATGATAATTGACCAGCGTATCGCGGCCAATGTCCTTGGCCTGCCAGGGAATTGCCGTGCGATCGATGAAATGCAGCGCCTGCACGGTCGGCAGGCTGGCGGCCAGTTCGGCGACCAGACGATGCAGCTTTTCGCGGTAGGCAATCACCGCGCGGCCGCCATCGGCAGCCACCGCACCGGTCGTTTCGGCCGGCGCCCCCATGAGCCAGCAAACCACGGCATCGGGCGCGAAGGAATCAATAGTGGCGCGCTGTTCGTTGGTCAGTGCGGTCAAATCCGCCTGCATCAGCGTTACATCGCCTCCCTCAACGCGTTGTCGGGTCAGTTCCAGGCACTCGCTCAGCAAGTCGATGGAGAGCACCGCCAATCCACGCCGAGCCAAGGCCTGCGTGGCAAAACCGACGCCACAGCCGATTTCGAGCACGCGCCGGCCGGGAACCAAGGCTGCCATCCAATCGTAGTCACCACGCCGAACGTACGCCTGCCCTTCGTTTTCCCAGTAGCCGATGAACTCGGCAACTGTCGCACCGCTCATGCATCATCCTTCATGGCATAGACGGCCGGCAGATTGCGCCAGACGCCGCCGGCATCCATGCCGAAGCCGAAGACAAAGCGGTCGGGTACGGTCAGACCAACGAAGTCGGCGGCAATCGGTTTGATCTTGCCATTGAGTTTGTCGGCAAAAACGGCTGTCAGAACCTCTTCTGCCCCCATCCGGCGCAGGCTTTCCTTGACGGCGGCGAGCGTCACGCCTTCGTCGAGAATGTCGTCGACGACCAGCACCGAGCGCCCCTTGACCGAAGTCCACGGCGCAGAGCGCCAGGAAATCTTGCCGCCCTGCGTTTCCGGTCCGTAGCGCGTGGCATGCAGGTAGTCAAAATCGAGCGGGAAATCGAGCTTGGTGAGCAGTTGACCGGAGAAGACCACCCCACCAGTCATCACGCAAAGCACCAGCGGGTATTTGTCGGCCAGCCGTTCGCGAATGGCCGCGGCAACGTCGGCCACAGCCGCTTGCACGGTCGCCTCGCTGTGTATCAGCTCGGCATTGGCCAGCATGGCCTGTGCTTTTATCAAATCCATTCAGCCTCCAAGGCTCTTCAGGTAAGCGTCGAACGCCGGGCCAACTTCCGGATGGCGCTGGCCGAAAACGACCGTTGCCTGCAGGTAACCCAGCTTGGAACCACAATCGTAGCGCGTTCCGTCGTAACGATAGGCAAGAACCTGCTCTTCGCTGAGCAGCGAGGCGATGCCGTCGGTCAGCTGAATTTCGCCGCCAGCACCCGGCTTGACGTTTTCGAGGTGATGGAAGATGCGCGGCGTCAGGATGTAGCGACCAACGACGGCCAGGGTCGACGGTGCATCCTCGGGCTTTGGTTTCTCGACGATGGCGTTGATCTGCTCTACGCGATCAGCTACCGCGCGGGCATCGACAATGCCGTAGCTGCGGGTGTCGGCGCGCGGCACATCCTGCACACCGAGCACCGAACAACGGTAGTAGTCGTAGGTGTCGGTCATCTGCTTCATGACGGCCGGCTTGCCGTCGAGCAGGTCATCGGCCAGGATCACGGCGAAGGGTTCGTCGCCGATCACCGGCTTGGCACAGAGCACGGCATGACCCAGGCCAAGCGCTTCGGCCTGACGGATGTAGATGCAGTTGATGTTCTTGGGAATCATGTTGCGCACGAATTCGAGCATCTCGTGTTTGCCGCGAGCTTCCAGTTCGCTCTCCAGTTCGTAGGCCTTGTCGAAATGGTCTTCGATCGAGCGCTTGGAACGACCGGTCACGAAGACCATGTCGGTGATGCCGGCGGCAACCGCCTCTTCTACAGCAAACTGGATCAACGGCTTGTCGACGATAGGCAGCATCTCCTTCGGTGCGGCCTTGGTTGCCGGCAGAAAACGGGTACCCATGCCAGCTACTGGAAATACGGCTTTGCGAACTTTTTTCATCATAGAACTCCCAATTCAAGCAATTTCAACAATTCAGCTTCGTCAATCACCGCAACGCCAAGCTCCATGGCCTTTTCCAGCTTGGAGCCGGCCTCTTCGCCAGCGACGACAAAATCGGTTTTTTTCGATACCGAGCCGGCCACCTTTCCTCCCGCCGCTTCGATCATCGCCTTGGCATCGTCGCGCTTGAGTGTCGGTAGCGTACCGGTCAGGACCAATGTCTTGCCGGCCAGCAGCTTCGGCCCGGAATCTGCCGGTTCACCATCAGTCCAGTGCAAGCCGGCAGCGAGCAGCTGGGCGATGATTTCACGGTTATGTGACTCGCTGAAGAAAGCAACGATGCTGGCGGCGACAATCGGTCCGACATCGGGCACCTGCTGCAGCGCTTCGACATCGGCCGCGATTATGCCATCAAGATTTCCGAAATACCTCGCCAGATCGCGCGCCGTCGCCTCGCCGACATTGCGGATGCCGAGTGCGAAGATGAAGCGGGCGAGCGTCGTTTGACGGCTGTGGTCGATGGCGGCAACGAGGTTCTGCGCCGATTTTTCGCCCATGCGGTCAAGCCCGGCCAGCGTTTCGACGGTCAATCCGTACAGATCGGCCGGTGTATGAACCAGACCGGCATCGACCAGCTGATCGACGATCTTGTCGCCGAGGCCCTCGATGTCCATGGCCCGACGCGCTGCGTAGTGCCACAGCGCCTGCTTGCGCTGGGCCGGGCAATAGAGGCCGCCGGTACAGCGGGCGATAGCTTCGTCGATACCACGCGCCACGGCCGAGCCGCATTCCGGACAGACCTTGGGGAGTTCGAAAGGCGGATGCAGCGGCTCGCCGCCAAACAGGTCACGTGATGGCCGTTTTTCCGGAACGATGGCAACGACTTCGGGAATGACATCGCCGGCCCGGCGGACGATGACCGTGTCGCCGACCCGGACATCCTTGCGGCGGACCTCGTCTTCGTTATGCAGCGTCGCGTTGGTGACGGTGACGCCGCCGACGAAGACCGGCTTGAGCCGCGCCACCGGGGTGATGGCACCGGTGCGGCCGACCTGAACGTCGATGCCGAGTACTTCGGTCAGCGCCTCTTCGGCCGGGAATTTGTGGGCGATGGCGAATCGCGGCGCGCGCGAGACGAAACCAAGCTGCGCCTGCCAGTCGAGGCGATTGACCTTGTACACCACACCGTCGATGTCGTAGGGCAGGCCAGGCCGCAACATTCCGATTTTGGCAAAAAATGCCAGTTGACCGCGGGAGCCGCTGACCACGGCACGTTCGGCAGCCACCGGGAAGCCCCACGCGGCCAGCCTGTCAATCAACTCGCTGTGGGTTTTGACGGCGACCGCATCCGCCCCGGCCCCGACGCCGTAGGCAAAAAAGGAAAGCGGGCGACTGGCCGTTATTTTCGAATCGAGCTGACGCAAACTTCCGGCCGCGGCGTTGCGCGGGTTGGCAAACTCCTTGTCGCCGCGTTCGCGCTGGCGGGCGTTGAGTTCGGCGAAGTCGGCCTTGAACATGAGCACTTCGCCGCGAATCTCGATCAGCGCCGGCCAGCCCTCGCCTTGCAGGCGCAGCGGGATGCAGCGCAGGGTACGCAGATTGGGCGTAACCTCCTCGCCGGTCACCCCGTCGCCACGCGTCGCACCGCAAGTGAACACGCCGTTTTCGTAAGTCAGACTGATGGCCAGGCCGTCGAATTTCGGCTCGACAGCGTAGTCGACCGCAGCAATCGTCTCCAGCCCGTCGCGCACGCGCTTGTCGAAGGCCTCGACCTCCTCCGGCGCAAAGGCATTGTTGAGCGAGAGCATGGGCACGCCGTGCAGGCGCGGCGGGAATTCCTTGAGCGGTGCGCCACCGACACGCTGTGTCGGCGAATCGGCAGTCAGCAGTTCGGGATAGTCGGCCTCGAGCCCCTGCAACTCGCGGAAAAGCTTGTCGTACTCGGCATCCGGAATGGTCGGTGCATCAAGGACGTAATAGGCGTGGTTGTGGCGTTCCAGATCGGCGCGCAACTCGGCTGCGCGCTCGGCCGCCGCAGCGGGTGCCACCATCAGGAGAACAGCCGCAGGGCCTGGGGCGAACCGGCGATCAGGCCGTAACTGGCCATCGTTGCCTGCGGCTTGCCGATGAATTCGCGACGGATGTGGTCAAGCTGCGACTCGCTGAGCGGCTGACGATTGTCGTCGACCAGCGCGCCGTTGAGCGTCTCGGCGAAGCGCTTGGCGATTTCCGTCATCTGCATGAAGGTGCGTTCGCCGTGATCGACACGCGGCACGTCGAGCAGGAAGGTCAGGCCGTGCGTCGTCAGCGTGCGCAGCGACTCAGCCGAAAACTGTGTGCTCTCGTAGTTTTGCAGGCTGAACAGGACGCGACCGTTGTCGTCGTAACGCGTGAAGACGCCGCCGAGGCCAAGCACCATGCCGGCTGCTTCAGCCAGGGCGCGAATCTTGGTACCCGAGAAGGCGCTGCCCCTGCTGACCAGATTGAGGCCGATTTCGAGGTCGACCGCAGCACAGAACTGGTCGATTTCGGCAGCCTGATCGAGAACGCGCGATGACGGCATGTCGGCCACGGCCATCAGTTCATCAGCCAACGCGTTCATGGCGTTGGTGAAAATTGTCATGTCGCCGTCCGAGAGCGGCCCCTGGCGATTGACCAATTGCAGGCCAACACGCAGGCGGCGCAGCTTGAGTTCGCTATCGGGCGACAGACGCTCCCACTCACGGTTGCGTTCGTTGAAGCCAACCCAATGCACGGGCTTGTTCAGACGCACCAATGCGGGACGCTGCGAATGGATGACATCCATGGCCAATACCGGCTCAACGAGTTCCATGGCAACGATGAATTCGAGACGCGGATCGAGCAACTCGGCCGGCAAGGCGCCAGCAGGGATTTCCGGGGCATCGTCGGGAATGTCGGCCGGAACCTGCGCAACCATGGGTTCCGGAACCGGGACCTGAGCCGCTATCGGCGGCTCCAGCGGTGCAGCTGGCGTATCAAAAACCGGTATTTCAGGCATCTGAATATCAGCCGGCGCAGCAATCATGTCCTCTGACGGCATGGTTGGGTGCAGGTCAACAAATACCGGCTCGACACGCTCATCCTGCTGGGCTGGCGCCTCGACCCGGATTTCCGGTTCGCTGCGTTCGGCAGTAACCGGCGGCGATGATGGTTTCGCTTCATCGCCCAGCAAAATATCGGCGTGATGCGGCTTGAGCACCGCTTGCGCCAGCTTGCGCTGCCTGTATTCCTGCCATTTGTTATAGCCAAACACGCCGACCACTGCGGTCGCGCCCAGCCCGATCAAACCTAGTTGAAGCTCGGTCATTTAAGCCGCATCCCTCATTTTCAAAGCTTCCTGAATATCCACTTCCACCACGCGCGACACGCCGCTTTCCTGCATGGTGACGCCGACCAGCTGCTCGGCCATTTCCATGGCGATTTTATTATGGGAAATGAACAGGAATTGCGTTGCACCTGACATTTTCTTGACCATTTTGCAAAAACGCTCGGTATTACTGTCATCGAGCGGCGCATCGACCTCGTCAAGCAGGCAGAAGGGCGCCGGATTGAGCTGGAACATCGAAAAGACCAGAGCAATCGCCGTCAACGCCTTTTCACCGCCGGACAGCAGATGGATGGTCGAGTTTTTCTTGCCCGGCGGCTGGGCAATGACCTGCACGCCGGCATCGAGGATTTCGTCGCCGGTCATCACCAGCTCGGCACGCCCGCCACCGAAAAGCTCAGGGAAAAGTTGCCCGAAATGGCCGTTGACCGTATCAAACGTGCTTTGCAGCAGGTCGCGTGTTTCGCGGTCGATGCGGCGGATGGCGTTTTCCAGCGTTTCCATGGCCTCGTTGAGGTCGGCCGCCTGCATGTCGAGGTAGCCCTTGCGCTCGGTCGCCGTTTCGAGTTCCTGCAGGGCAGCCATGTTGACGGCGCCCAGTTCGGCGATGGCGTTGGTCAGGCGCGTGATTTCGCCTTGCAGGGCTGGCGGCCGTGCCGTGCCCAGCTCGGCCTGTAGCGCCTCTTCGTTGGCGCCGGCTTCGAGCAGCTGCATGGCGAACTGCTCGGCATTGAGCGCCGCCGCCTGCTCTTTCAATTTGAGGTCGCCGATCCGCACCCGCAGCGGTTCGAGGCCCTGCTCGATGCGCAGGCGCTGCTCTTCACAGCCACGTAGCGCGTTGGTTGCCGCTTCGAGCGCATCGCGTTTCTCGGCCAGCACTTTTTCTGCCGCCTGCCGCGCTTCGAGCGCCGCCTGAAGCGCGCCTTCCATGACATCCGGCGGCGCCGCCTCAACCTGCTCGGCGCACTGCGCACGATCCTTTTCAATCCGGTTCAACTCGCGCTGGGCCATTGCCTGCTGGGCGAAAACATCCTGCAGCTTGCCGTCACATTCGCGCAGCGAAAACTGCGCTTCACGCAGGGCGCGGTCGAAATCGGAATTGCGCTCGCGCTCGGCGCGCACGGCGCGTTCGCATTCGTCGAGCCGCGTTTGCGCGCCGTGCACGAGCACGCGGATGCGACCCAAACCGTCCCGAATTTCGGCAATGCGCTCGTCGGCCGACATGTCGCGCTCGCGTTCGCTCTCTTCTTCCTCGGCCAGTTCGGCCAGTTGCTCCTGCAGGCGTTCCTTCTGCTCCCTGTGGCGCTCGATGGCCTGCGACAGCTTGAGGACATCCATCTGCACGGCATGCACGCGCTGCTGACGGTCGGCCACGTATTGGCGGATCTCGCCCATTTCGGCCTGCTTGTCCTCAACCTGCTCGTCGAACATCACCAGCTGCTCGCGGATGGCATCGGCCTTTTCCTCGGCCACGGCGATGCCCTCGCCGAGCGTTTCGATCTCGCGCTGACGTTCGAGCAGACCGTGTTCGCCCTGATCGGGCGCGAAGAAGGTGACGCTCGCCGCGCTGACCAGATCGCCGCCGCGCGTCACGATCACCGCCCCCGGCGGCAGATCGGCGCGTACGGCCAGCGCATCAGCCAGCGTTTCCGCCGTGCGCACCTGACCCAACCAGTCGTTCAGCACGGCCTGAACCGCCGGCGAATCGCTGCGCACCCGTGATGAAAGCACTTCCACGGTCAACCGGAAATTTTGGCCAAAATTGAAATCGCCCGGCAGCACCACGCTGAGCCGCGCTTCCGGTCGGTCGTGCAGCCAGGCGTCGAGCTTGGCCGGATCGTCGCAGGCGATGGCGCTCAGCCGCTCACGCAACACGGCTTCGACCGCTTCTTCCCAGCCGGCTTCGACATGAATCTTCTGCCACAGCGGCGGCGCACTGTCCAGATCGTGACGACGCAGCCATTCCGGCAGCTTGCCGCTCTGTTGGGTGCGCGCCTGCATCTGCTCAAGCGCAGCGCGGCGAGCCTGCCCGGCGGCCAGTTCGCGCTCGATGCGCTGCACTTCCGTCTGCGCTTCCTTGCGCTGGGCTTCGAGCTGCGGCATTTCCTGTTGCAACTGCTGGAGCTGATCCTGATCGCCGGCCAGTTCCTCGCGGAGCAGGGCGAGCTCTTCCTCCTTCTCGGCGAGGTCCATTTCGTCCGGCGCATCATTGCCGCCGGTTTCCTCGCGCAAACGTTCGCGGCGCTGGATGATGGCCTGCAGCGCGCGCTGGGCGTGCGACTTGTTGGTCAACTCGACTTCGAGCTTCTGCTCGCCATTGGTCGAGCGCGTCTTGAGACGCTGCAGTTCTTCCTGCGCCTGGGCGTGGTCTTCCTCGACCTGCGGCGCGATGTTCATCTGCTCGTGCAGCTTGGCTTCGGCTTCCTCGACGCGCAGCTTGGTAATTTCCTGCGTTTCTTCCCACTTTTGCCGGTCGACCGTGAGTTTCTCTGCGGTTTCACCCCAGTGCTTGAGTTCGTCTTCGAGCTGTGTCAGGCGCGCTTCAAGCTGGCTGCGCGATTCGCGGCGATGGCGAATCTCCGCCTCCAGCCGCGCCACTTCGGCGTTCGCCGTGTACATGTCGCTCTGCGCGTTGTGCAGCGCATCGCCGGCAGCGAAATGGGCTTCGCGGGTTTCCTCGGCACGCGCCTCGGTTTCTCGCAAAGCGGCGTTTTGCGCCTCAAGCTCGGTCGTCGCCCGTTCAACATCGAGCGACAGTTTTTGTCGCTCCGCCTCGGCCTCGCGCTTCTTGAGCAGCCAAAGCACCTGCTGGCGCAACACCAATTGTTCGTTCAATCCCTGATAACGCCGCGCCACTTCGGCCTGCGCTTCGAGCCGTTCCATCTGGTTGCCGAGTTCCTGCCGGATATCCTCAACGCGCAGCAGGTTCTCGCGGGTATCTTCGAGACGGCCGTTCGTCTCCTTGCGCCGCTCTTTATAGCGCGTAACGCCGGCTGCTTCCTCGAGGAAAACACGCAGGTCATCCGGCCGCGCCTCGATGATCCGCGAAATCATGCCCTGGCCGATGATGGCGTAGGCGCGCGGACCGAGGCCGGTGCCGAGGAAAAGATCGGTGATGTCCTTGCGGCGGACCTTCAAATTATTGATGAAGTAATCCGACTGCCCCTGCCGCGTCAGCGTTCGCTTGACCGACAACTCCGTGTATTGCGACCACTGGCCGAGCGCCCGGCCGAGCAGGTTCTCGAAAATCAGTTCAACGGAAGCCCGCGACACCGGCTTGCGGTTCGACGAGCCGTTGAAAATGACGTCCATCATCGACTCGCCGCGCAGCTCCGAGGCTTTCGACTCGCCCAGCACCCAGCGCACGGCATCCATGATGTTGGATTTGCCGCAGCCATTGGGGCCGACGACGCCGACGAGCTGACCGGGAACGGCGACAGAGGTCGGATCGACGAAGGACTTGAAGCCGGCGAGTTTGAGTTTGGTAAGACGCATGCCTGATTCCGGCGGAGCACATGCCTCCGCCATGATGGGGGCCGTATAATAACATCGACTATTTGATCGCCCTGCCCTCAGGAAGGATCGCCCAGATGACGGATGACCAGTTTCTCGCCCGCGCCATCGAACTGGCCCGGCAAGGCAGCGAAAACGGCGAAGGTGGCCCCTTCGGCGCCGTCATCGTGCGCGACGGCAAAATAATCGCCGAAGGCTGGAACCGCGTCGTCGCCAGCCACGACCCCACGGCCCATGCCGAAATCAGCGCCATCCGCACCGCCTGCGCCGGATCGGACCACTTTCACCTGCACGGCTGCACCCTCTACGCCTCGAGCGAACCCTGCCCGATGTGCCTCTCTGCAGCCTACTGGGCGCGCATCGACCGCATCGTCTTTGCCAACAGCCGGGCCGAAGCCGCGGCCATCGGTTTCTGCGACGACGAACTCTACAGCGAACTGAACCGCCATTTCTCGGCACGCAGCATCGTCATGGAGCACCACCCGACAGCCGGCGCCCTCGAACCGCTGGAACGTTGGGCCGCCAATCCGGGTCGAATCCCCTATTGATCGGATGGAAAAGCACATGGACCCCGCCACCATTCCGCAGCGCGCCCAAACCCTGCAGGTACTCCGCCTGATGGGTCCGTTCGAACCGATCCTCATGCTGAGCGGCGACGACGAAGGCTACGGCTCGCGCTGGACGCTATCCGGCGAGCAAGTGCAACCGGCCATTGCCCGCTTTCTCATGGAATCCGGCTTCATCGCGAGCATCGGCAAAACCGAATTCGGGGCTATCAAGCTGGCACTGACCGAAAAGGGAAGCGAGTTCCGGGAGCGTGGATTGGCCTGGTGGACGAAGCTAAACTTTCTCGAAAAACTGAAGGTTACGCTGCTGGGATAAACGGACTCGCCAAGCCCGAAGCCTTATCCAGTAACCATGAGCAGCAACCTGCCATGCGAAAGTTATTTTTTTCGTACCCGAAACACCATCACATTAGTCCAAATGGACTAATTCTTTCTGCATAAAAATCAAGTAACCTTTTAACTGAAATAGTTGCACCTCAGCGACGACAACTTTTCCAATCATTCGATACTTGGAGTCCAGCCTTATGAAACTCACGAAATCTCTAGTCGCTCTTGCCATGGGTTTGGGTATTGCCGCAGGCGCGAATGCTACAACTTATGACCTGGGAACGATCGCAGCGCCATCAGACTATTCCAGGATCATTACGGTCGGCGTCGGCAGCTTTTCCGATAAGTGGATATTTGATATCCCCACCAACATTTACTCGGCCGGATCGGTCAGCAACATGAAATTCTCTGGTGTTCAGTTCAACATTAGCGATCTTTCCGTTAAATTGTATGACAAAAACAATTTCTTGGTCGTTGATCTTGACACCTTTGCCGACAGCACTGCCAACTTCAAGACAGGCTCTGGCGTGTTTGCGCCTGCCAACGACTACTATTTCACTGTCTCAGGCAAAGGAACCGGTAGCAGCGGTGGCAAATACGTGTTTGCCGTATCAACCGCACCTGTTCCTGAACCGGAAACCTACGCCATGCTGCTCGCCGGTCTGGGACTTATCGGCGCCGTCGCCCGTCGCCGCAATGTAAAGTAATCCGTCGCGACAGCACGGATTTGCGCTTCAAGAAGCCCGCCAATCGGCGGGCTTCTTCGTTATTGCTACCCAACAAAAGCGCGAGCGAACTTCCACGGTCAACCGGAAAAAATTGCCAAAATCTGAATTTCCCGGATCCGCCTAAAAGCACCACTTGCTTTGTACAGCAATGCTTTCGGAGAAAAATAAGTATTTTCTTCTAGTCCGAATGGATTAGAAATCAGGGACGATCCGCTTGTTATTTCTTAACAATTTACCGCAAAAATGAGTATCGGTCGGGGGACCGCGACACTCACCCTCGACAGTAACGCTGACGACTCTACCCAACTTTTTTGCGAGCACCCTGACATGAACAAACTGAAACTTGCAGCAGCCGTCGTCGTCGCCCTCGCGGCCGCGCCGGTAATGGCTGCCGATACCTGGATTGGCACAGCCAACTACGGTGCCGGCGCCGAAACCGTTGGTCCGTTCAACACCTACGACTTCTCGTCTGGCGGTGTTCTGCTGATCAAGCCGACCTCCTCCTTGACCTCCGCCAACGGCTACTATCAGTCGTTCGTATCCAATCATTTGCTGGACGGAATCGAAGTTGCCAACCCGGCACTGGATGCCAAACACTACGAAATCACCGTGGTTGCAAACTTCACCAGCCAATTGCTGCCCTCCACGCCCAACAGCAACACCTATCAGGTTACCGGCGGTAGCTTCTCGCTGTGGCTGGACAAGACGCCTGATCACAGTTTCACCGCTGACTCCGGCTTCAATGACAGCATCGAAATCATGAAAGGCACTGTCGTTAGCGGCGGCGGCTCCAACTACATCATGGGTACCCAGCAATTTGGCGGTGGCGCATTGCAACTCGCAGTCACCAGCTACGATTCCTCGATCTACAACCCTGCCACCATTGGCGGCGGCGACAGCATTTTCACGCTGCGTTTGGGCGCCAAGGTCGACAAAGCCTTTCTGGACCCGATTACCAGCGTTCAGGGCCATATGGTTGGCACCGACGGCCTGAAATTCGCCGCTGACGGCAACCTGATCCTGACCCCGGTACCGGAACCCGAGTCCTACGCCATGCTGCTCGCCGGTCTAGGGCTTATCGGCGCCATCGCCCGTCGCCGCGCTTCACGCTAATCATTAGCAGCACCAAGATGCACCACAAGAAGCCTGCCAATCGGCGGGCTTCTTCATTGTGTAGTGTTGAACAACCGGGTTTAGAAAATGGAAATTCGCATCAGCGGCCGGCAACACTAGCGCCCCACCCAGCCACCGCAAACCGGGAATACCTGCCCGACAAAGCAGTTGGCGGCGTCGCTGCAGAGATAGGCGGCGAATTCGGCATCCTCGTTAGCCGAGACGAGCCGGCCCAGGGGGACTTCGCGTTTCAGGCGGTCCTGAAAACGGGGGTTGGCCTGGACGTCTGCCGGGAAATAGGTCGGGTTGTCGACGAAATTCTGGGCGATGGCGTTGACCTGGATGTTGTGCGGCGCCAGTTCGACGCCAACGGCCTGGACGTAGGCAAGTTGCGCGCCCCGGGCGGCACTGTAGGTGGAGGCGCGTTTCATGCCGCGCAGCGCTGATGCGCTGCCCATGATCAGTATCTTGCCGCTACGGCGCTCGATCATTTGCGGCGCGACGGCACGCACCAGCCGGGGCAGCGGCGCAACGAGGGCGTTGAAGACGGCGCTCCATTCGTCTTCATCGACCTGCTCGACTGGCGTGCTCGGTGCCATGATCGAAAGATTGGCGATCAGCACATCGACCTGCCCGGCCTCAGCGACAAGAGTCGCAGGTTCTTCCGGCGCCAGCAGGGGCAGGACGCTTTCGATGACGGTGGCGCCGTGCGCCTTCATCACCTCGCAGAGAAAGGGCACCATGAACGCATCGGCGTGGGTGATGAGGACGCGTTTTCCCTTGAGATTCTGGTCTGGCATGTTTTCTCCTCCGAAAAAGACCGGTCATAGGCATGGACAGGCGATGCCGGATCAAGTTTAGCGACTTCCACGGTCAACCCGAAAAAACGGCCAAATTTGAAATGTACGCGCTGCACACGCTGGCCGAAATCCGGGGCAATGCCGCTAGAATGGCGCTGCCTCAACCCCAAACGCGCCCGATGCCCCGTCCCTCGCTCAACACCCAGATCCTGATCGGCTGCCTGCTCGGCATTGCCGGCGGGCTATGGCTGGCCACCGAGCCTGCTTCGGCACCCATCGTCAGCAACACGCTGTATGGCGCCAAGATGCTCGGCAATCTGTTTCTCGATCTGTTGCGCATGGTGCTGGTGCCGCTGGTTTTTTCGTCGATTGTCGTTGGGGTCGCCAACCTGCGCGCCCATCAGCAGATGCACCGGGTGTGGACGACGACGCTGGGCTTTTTCGCCCTGTCGATGGCAATCGCCATCGTGCTCGGTCTCGGCGCCGCGCATTTGTTCAAGCCAGGCGAAGGCCTGCAGCTCGCCATGTTCGCCGACGCCACGCGCGATTTTCAGGCGCGCCAGATGCCGCTGCCCGACTACATCGCCCAGTTCATGCGCGGCCTGTTCCAGAACCCGTTCAAGGCGCTGGCCCAGGGCGACATTCTGGCTGTTGTCATCGTTGCCCTGTTTCTCGGCATTGCGTTGGTGATCGGTGGCGAGCGCTACAAGAACCTGCGCGTCATACTCCAGGAATTGCAGGAACTTTGCCTTCTCGTCGTCGGCTGGATCATGCGCCTTGCCCCGTTCGGCCTCGCCGCGCTGCTGCTGCAACTGGTCGCCACCCAGAACAGCGCCCTGCTCGCCAGCCTCGCCCATTTCATCAGCGTGGTCATCGGCACCACCCTGTTCCACGGCATCGTCGTCCTGCCGCTGCTGCTCTGGCTGGTCACCCGGATGTCGCCGCTCCGTTTCTGGAAGGGTTCGAGGGAGGCGCTGATCACGGCCTTCGCCACGAGTTCAAGCGCTGCCACGCTGCCGATCACGCTGCGCTGCACCGAGCAGCACCTGCACGTCAAGAAGGACATCGCCAACTTCGTCGTGCCGCTAGGCGCCACCGTCAATATGGATGGCACGGCGCTCTATGAAGCGGCGGCTGCGCTGTTTGTCGCCCGGCTGGCCGGCATCGAACTAGATCTCGCCCACCAGCTCATCATCTTCTTCGTCGCCATGCTCGGCGCCATCGGTGCGCCGGGCATCCCCAGCGTCGGCATGCTGAGCATGGTCCTCGTGCTCGAATCGGTCGGCTTGCCCACCGCCGCCATCGCCATCCTGCTCCCCATCGACCGCATCCTCGACACCGTGCGTACGGCCGTCAATGTCGAGGGCGACATGGTCGGCAGCCTCATCGTCCAGAAACTGACCGAATCAGGCGGCGAAAAACCCGCCTGACCGGCCACGGGTCATCACCCCCCGGCTTCCCGCCGGGCAACGAATTCCACCGGCGGGTGGGTGCTAAAACCACCGCCGCTTTCGAGCACGAAATGCAGTTCGCCGGCCTTGAGCGTCGCGCGGTAGCGATGCATCACCTCGCGGCCCGGACCGTCACCCACCACCTCCTGGCTGCGCGTGACGAAACTGATTTGCTCGCCCTTCAAGATGCCCTGCTCGACGCTGCGCGCCACCCGCAGATAGCTGGCGGTGCCCTGCACCTCGCCATTGTCCAGACGCAAATCGAAGCGCTCGGCGTGCTCGGCACCCCAGTCGTATTTGACGTTCGCCACCCAGCGCCCAGAAATGCTCTGCGTCAGCTCGGCAGATACCTGTTTTGCCTGTTCCGATGAGCGTCCCGGCCAGTTGCCTGTCAAGCCAACCACCAGCCACACGCTCGCAGCCAAAGCAGCCAGCCCCCAAAGCAGCCGGGAGCGCCGCGCAGGTCGACTGCTGGCGGGCAGCAGGGGTTTGATGACGCCAACCAACCGAGACACCTCGGACGTCCAGCCGACGTCCGAAAGAATGAACGATTGGCGCCGGGCCAGCGCCGCGATACTCCGCGGCAAATCGTTTTCTGCCGGCATGGTCGCCCCGCCCACCAGCACCGGCAGCACGGCCTTGCCCGACCTCAAGCCAGCCTCGATTTCCCGCCGGACAAAATCATCCGGCTCATCCAGACGGCGAATGCCGTTCCGGCTCACTGTCAGCCACGCCGGGCCGATCACCACCAGCATGACATCGACGGCAGCCAGCTGTTTCTCGATGGCTACGACAAAATCCTCACCCGGATGGATATCCTCGATGTCGCGAAACACGTTGTCCGCGCCGAAAGTCGACGCCAGCGCATCGGCCAGTCGCCCGGCAAAACCGGGCTGATCGTCGCGACGGTAACTGATGAATACTCCTGACATCGGATTGCCCTCCATAACAACACCGGGTAGCACGCCAAAGTTTCAACAGAGCCTGCAGAGAAGCTACTTCCTGCGGTCAACCCGAAAAATCAGCCGATTTCCAAATTTATCCTCCCCGCTGCCCTCGAACGAGCGGCAGGTAATGGCCTTCCACTGCACCTGAACTTCACGGCCATCATTGCAGCGGACGACTCCTTTCCCAACCTCGCCCTCGCAGCCACCGGGGTTCGGGGAGATGTCTGGGGGTGCCAACTGGCCGTCGCATTGCAGACGACCGCCCGGCTCAGCCAGAACAAAACGCCCACCGCCGCTCGCGTTGCCGGGAAATCCCTTGCCGCGTAGCTCGCCCGGCACATCGCTCAGGCTGCCACGGGCCTGATAGCCGAAGGCGCACGCAGCCAGCAGGGAGGCCACGATAAACATCAAGGGAATTCCGCGTTTGTTCACAAGGCAGCGCCAACGTTTTCGAGGATAATTGCCATTTTTACACCCATTCGACGCCCGACGTGAATCCGCATCTCGCCCAACTCCAGCCCTACCCCTTCGAAAAGCTGCGCGCCCTGTTCGCCGGCGTCACGCCCAACCCGCAATACAAGGAGATCAAGCTCTCCATCGGCGAGCCCCAGCATCCCACGCCGGCTTTCATCATGGATGCGCTGGCCAATGGCTTGAAGGGTTTGGCCAATTATCCGACAACCCAGGGTATCCCGGCGCTCCGCCAAGCCATTGCCGCCTGGTGCCAGCGTCGCTACGATCTGGCGCTGAACCCGGAAACGGAGATCCTGCCGGTGAACGGCTCGCGCGAGGCGCTATTCTCCTTCGCGCAAACCGTCATTGACCCGAGCCGCGGTCACGTGCCGCTGGTCGTCAGCCCTAACCCGTTCTACCAGATCTACGAAGGCGCCGCCTACCTGTCAGGGGCCGAGCCGCGCTTCCTGAACAACCTGCCGGACAACGATTTCGCCTTCGACTACGCCAGCCTGAGCGACGAGGAATGGGCCCGCGTCCAGCTGTTCTACGTCTGCTCGCCGGGCAACCCGACCGGCAAGGTGCTGTCGCTGGCCGACTGGAAAACGCTGTTCGCGCTTTCGGACAAGTACGGCTTCATCATCGCTTCCGACGAATGTTATTCGGAAATCTATTTCGACGAGGCCAACCCGCCGATCGGCGGCCTGCAGGCGGCCAAGCTGCTCGGCCGCTCGAACGAACGGCTGGTCATGTTCTCCAGCCTTTCCAAGCGCTCCAACGTGCCGGGCATGCGCTCGGGCTTCGTCGCCGGCGACGAAAAAATCATCAAGAAATTCCTGCTCTACCGCACCTACCACGGCTGCGCCATGGCACCACCGGTGCAGACGGCTTCGGTCGCTGCCTGGAACGACGAGGCGCATGTGCTGGACAACCGCAACCAGTACCGCGAGAAATTCGCTGTGTGCACGCCACTGATCGCCGAAGTCCTTGGCACCGGCATGCCGGATGCCAGCTTCTACCTGTGGGCGAAAACCCCGATCGCCGACACCGAATTCGCCCGTGGCCTGCTCGAACACTATAATGTCGTGGTCCTGCCCGGCAGCTTCCTGGCCCGCGAAATTCGCGGCGTCAATCCGGGCGCCAATTTCATTCGCATCGCACTGGTTGCCTCGCTGGCCGAATGCCTCGAAGCGACCCAACGTATCCGTCAATTCGCACAACAACTTTAAACAGAGAGAACATCCATGAGCCATCCCCTGCAAGCCATCATCGAAGAACTCTGGGAACGCCGCACCGAGCTGTCCCCGCAATCCCCGGTCGACACTGTCGCAGCGATCAATCAGGTCGTCGGCATGCTCGACTCCGGCGCGCTGCGCGTCGCCGAAAAGATCAACGGTGACTGGGTCACCCACCAGTGGATCAAGAAAGCCGTGCTGCTTTCCTTCCGCGTACGTGACAACCGCGTTCAGGAAGCCGGCGACATCCGCTTCTTCGACAAGGTCGATACTAAATTCGAAGGCTGGAGTGAAGAGCAGTTCCGCCAGGGCGGCTTCCGTGTCGTCCCGGGCACCATCGTTCGCAAGGGTTCGTACGTTGCCAAGAACGCCGTGCTGATGCCGTCGTTCGTGAATATCGGCGCCTACGTCGACGAAGCCACGATGGTCGACACCTGGGTTACCGTCGGTTCCTGCGCCCAGATCGGCAAGAACGTGCACCTCTCCGGTGGTGTCGGTATTGGTGGCGTCCTTGAGCCGCTGCAGGCCAATCCGACCATCATCGAAGACAACTGCTTCATCGGCGCCCGCTCTGAAGTCGTTGAAGGCGTCATCATCGGCGAGAACTCGGTGCTGTCGATGGGCGTCTATATCGGCCAGAGCACGCCGATCTATGATCGCGAAACCGGCGAAGTCACCTACGGTCGCGTGCCACCGGGTTCGGTCGTGATCAGCGGCACCTTGCCGAAGGCCAACGGTGCGTATAGCCTGTATGCCGCGATCATCGTCAAGAAGGTCGACGCGCAAACTCGCTCGAAGACCAGCATCAACGAGTTGCTGCGCCCTTAAGCGTAAACAAACCACGAAGGTCTTGTCATGATTCTCGACAAACTGTTCCAGTTGATGGCCGAAAAGCAGGCCTCGGATATTTTCATATCCGCAGGTGCGCCTATCCATATCAAGATCCAGGGCAACACGCTCCCGGTCAACCAGCAGGTCATGCAGCCGGACATGATCGAGAAGATCGCCTACGAGCTGATGTCGCCGGATCAGATCAAGACCTTCGAAGCAAACTGGGAAATGAATCTGTCGTTCGGCGTACCGAACGTCGGTAACTTCCGCGTCAATATCTTCCGTCAGCGCGGCTCGACCAGCATCGTCATCCGCTTCATCCTGGGCAACATTCCGCCGCTCGATGAACTCGGCCTGCCCATGATTCTCGGCGAGCTGATCATGGAAAAACGCGGGCTGATCCTGATCGTCGGCGCCACCGGCTCGGGCAAATCGACGACCCTCGCCTCGATGCTTGACCACCGCAACGCCAACCGCTCCGGTCACATTCTGACCGTTGAAGACCCGATTGAATTCCTGTTCAAGCACAAGAAATCCATCGTCAATCAGCGTGAAATCGGCATGGACACACAGGATTGGCAATCGGCGCTCAAGAATGCCATGCGCCAGGCGCCAGACTGCATCCTGATCGGCGAAATCCGCGACAAGGAAACCATGCAGGCGGCCATCGCCTACTCACAGACCGGCCATCTGTGCCTTGCTACCCTGCACGCCAATAACTCGTATCACGCGCTGAACCGCATCATCAGTTTCTTCCCGGCCGAAAATCGCCCTGCACTCTTCCTCGATCTATCGGTTGCACTGCGCGCTATCGTCTCCCAGCGTCTGGTCAAGAAACCGGATGGCAAACGCATCCCGACCGCTGAAATCATGCTCAACACGCGCCATATCAGCGAACTGGTCGAGCGCGGCGAAGTTCAGGGTATCAAGGACGCCATGGAACAGACCCTGGCTCCGGGGTCGCAGACATTCGAACAGGATCTGTTCAAGCTCTACAGCAGCGGCACGATCACCATCGACGAAGCCCTGGCCAACGCCGATTCGCCGACCAATCTGTCGTGGCTGATCAACAACTCCGAATTCGGCAGCAGCAACGGCAAGGATGATCGCAAGACCGACGTCGCGCTCGAATTCGACAGCACAAGCGAAGGTGGCACTTCGTTCAAGGAATTTACGCTGAGCCTCGCCGACCACGAAGAAGAACACCACCCATAATGTCCGATCCCACGTTTGTTCTGGCCAGGCAGATCATCGCCTGCCACTCGGTTACGCCTGAAGATGGCGGCTGCATGGAAATCATCGCCGACCGACTGAAACCGCTCGGTTTCACCATCGAATTCATCAACCGCAACGGCGTCACCAACCTCTGGGCGCGTCGCGGCACAACCGCTCCGCTGTTCGTCTTCGCCGGCCATACCGATGTCGTGCCGACCGGCCCGCTCGACAAGTGGACTTCGCCCCCCTTTGCCCCGGAAGTTCGTGAGGGCATGCTCTACGGGCGCGGCACGGCCGACATGAAATCCTCCGTCGCCGCCTCGGTCACGGCGGTTGAAGCCTTTATCGCGGCCAATCCAAACCATCCCGGCTCGCTCGCCTTCTTGCTCACTTCCGATGAAGAAGGCGATGCCACCGACGGCACCGTGATCGTCGTCGAAGCACTGAAAGCACGTGGCGAGACCCTGGATTTCTGCATCATCGGCGAACCAACCTCGGTCGATACACTCGGCGACATGATCAAAAACGGCCGGCGCGGATCGCTCTCCGGCAACCTGACGATCAAGGGCATCCAGTGCCACATCGCCTACCCGGAAAAAGGCCGCAACCCGATTCACGAAGTTGCTCCGGCGCTGGCCGAACTGGCCGCCACGGCATGGGATCAGGGCAACGAGTACTACCAGCCGACGAGTTGGCAGATTTCCAACATCCACGGCGGCACCGGCGCGACCAACGTCATCCCCGGTCAACTGGAAATCAAGTTCAATTTCCGCTTTTCCACTGCCAGCACGCCGGAAAGCCTGCAGCAGCGTCTGCTCTCCATTCTCGACAAGCACAATCTCGATTACGACATCAAATGGACGCTGGGCGCCCGCCCCTTCCTGACCGGCCGCGGCCCGCTGGCCGATGCGGCGACATCAGCCATCCGTGAGATTTGTGGCATTGAAACCGAGCTCTCGACGACGGGCGGCACCTCCGACGGCCGCTTCATTGCCGAGATCTGCAAGCAGATGCTCGAAATCGGCCCGGTCAACGCGACCAGCCACAAGATCGACGAATGCATTGCCGTCGATTCGCTACCCAAGCTTTCGGCTATCTATCGCCGCATCCTCGAACAATTGATGACCGCATGACCACAGCCGCCAAAACCGGAACTGTTCACCGTTCGCGACTACATCCGTTATGCCGTCAGCCGCTTCAACGCCGCCCAGTTGTTCTTCGGTCACGGCAGCGACAACGCCTGGGACGAAGCCGTCTATCTGACGCTGCACACGCTCAACCTGCCGCTCGACCGCCTCGAACCCTTCCTCGACGCCCGCCTGCTGCCGCATGAGCGCGAACTGCTGCTTGATCTCTACACCCGCCGCTGCCAGGATCGCCTGCCCGCTGCCTACCTGACCAACGAAGCCTGGCTCGGCGAACACCGTTTCTACGTTGACGACCGCGTCATCGTGGCGCGTTCCTTCATTGCCGAACTGCTCGACGAACAGCTCGCGCCATGGATCGACGATCCATGGGCCGTCGAGTCCGCCCTCGACCTGTGCACCGGCTCCGGCTGCCTGGCCATCCTGACCGCCCTCGCCTTCCCGAATGCCGAGCTTGCTGCGGTCGACCTCTCAGACGATGCCCTTTCGGTCGCTGCACGCAACGTTGCCGATTACCACCTGACCGACCGCGTCGAGCTGATCCAGTCCGATGCCTTTACCAAGCTGGCCGGCCGCAAGTTCGACCTGATCATCTCCAACCCGCCCTACGTCAATGCCGAATCGGTTGCCGCATTGCCGCCCGAATACCTGCACGAGCCGGAACTGGCCCTTGGCTCGGGTGAAGACGGCCTCGATTTCACACGCATCATCCTGCGCGAGGCGAAGAAGCATCTGACCGAAAACGGCATCCTGATCGTCGAAATCGGCCACAATCGCGACGAACTCGAAGCCGCCTACCCGACACTGCCCTTCACCTGGCTCGACACCACCGCCGGCGACGAATTCGTGTTCCTGCTCCACGCCGCCGATCTACCGGACTAAGCCCCTCGATTGAGCCCGCTGTTTGAAATGCCCAGCCCGTTCGAAGTCGAAACGGGCACCGTGCTCATGCATGAGCCATCATCAGCCAAGGTAGGCGAACTGCGCGCCCAGTTGCTCGACGAAAGCTACCCCAAGCCCTTCGTCATCGACGACGGCAAATCGCGCTTCCTCTATTTCAACGTCCGCCTCATGCAGAGCGAAATGTCGCTCAAGGCGCCGAACGACCTGGCCATCCGCTACACCCAGAAGATGATGGCCTTCCTGCTCTTCCAGCCACGCCCGAAACGCATCGTGCTGATCGGCCTCGGTGGCGGCTCGCTGATCAAATTCTGCTACCAGCGGATGCCCGGCACCCAGCTGACCGCCGTCGAACTTGACCCCGACGTCATCGCCTTCCGCGACACATTTCTCATGCCCCCCGACGATGAGCGCCTGCAGGTGCTTGAGGCCGACGGCGCCGAGTTTCTCGAAAACACAGAAAAAGGCATCGACGCCCTGCTCGTCGATGCCTTCGACAAGACCGGATTTGCCCCCAGCCTGGCGAATCGTGAATTCTTCGACAACGCCTACGCCAAACTCTCGGGCAACGGCGTACTGGTCATCAACCTGGCCGGCGAAAAGGAAACCTATGCTGGACTGATCGGCGAAGCCATGCACGTTTTCGACGACCAGGTCATCGTGATTTCGGTGCCGGATGACGGCAACCACATTCTTTACGCTTTCAAGGAGCGCCATTTCGAACCGCGCTGGCGCTGGTTGCACAACTACGCCAAGGAACTGCGCGCCAAGTTCGGCCTCGATTTCCCAGCCTTCGTGGAAAAACTGGAACGCTCGACCAAGCTCGGACTGGCTCGCCGTGAGGCAATTCGCCGGCGCTAACGACTATTTGGTGGCTTCTTCGGCCTGCGCCGCGCGTTCCGCTATCTGCCGATTGACTGCATCGAGATCTTGCTGTACCCGAGCCATCGTCGCCTGTGCCTGCTCGACTTCCTTTTTCTTTGCTGCGGCCACCGTTGCCGCAGTCCCGGCTGTTTCAATGCCGCAGCCGGCCAGAGCAGTCAACACAGCCAGAATCAGGGCAGTTTTCATTCGTTTCTCCCTATCAGCGCAATTCAGCCAGGATGGCTGTCAGCAAGCGCCAGCATTTTTCCACCGAAGCCACCTCGACCCGCTCGCCCGGTGCATGTGCCCCGCGGATGGTCGGCCCGAAGGAAACGATATCCATCCCCGGATATTTGTCGCCGATGATGCCGCACTCCAGCCCGGCATGAATGACCTGAACCTTCGACTCCACGGCAAAATCGCGAAGGTAGACCGACTGGCACAGCTTGAGCAACGCCGAATCCGGATTCGGCGCCCAACCCGGATAAAAACCGGATTTTTCGGCATGCGTTCCGCTCAAGGCCCACAGGCTGACAATTTCATCAGCCAGCGCCAGGCTACCGCTACCGATCAACGAACGCACCATGAAGTTGCACGAACCCCCATTCGGGTGCACATCGACCATACCGAGATTGTTCGACGTTTCGACCACACCCGGCACCTGCCGGCTCATCCGGCGCACGCCATGTGGCGCCGCATGCAGCGACCCCAGCCAGATTTCCTGCTCGGCCTCCGCCATGACTTCCTCCGCATCGGCGACCGAAACAGCGAGACTGAGACCCTCGTCGATCCCGCGCAACTCGCCACGCAAACTGGCCTCCATACCGGCCAGCCAGCTCGCCAGACGGCCACCCCGACCGCCAGGCACGGCCAACGTTGCCACCGCTTCGCGCGGCAGGGCATTGCGCGCCGAGCCACCGACCAGATCGACCAGCCGAACGGGCGTCACGCCCTCCAGCTCACGCAAGACACGAACCAGCAACTTGATTGCGTTGCCCCGCTCCTCGTGGATATCGACACCGGAATGCCCACCGCGAAGACCACGCAGCGCGATCCTGACCACCTCGAAGCCGGCGGGGAGAGGCTCAGCCACGCTGCCGCGTTCAACATTGACATCGAGCCCACCGGCACATCCGAGGTAAAACTCGCCCCACTCCTCGGTATCCAGATTGAGCATCAAGCGTCCCTGCAGAACGCCAGACTCCAGGCCGCGTGCACCGCCCATGCCAGCCTCTTCATCCACCGTCAGCAAGGCTTCAAGCGGCCCATGAACAAGGTTTTCATCCTCAAGCGCCGCCAGAATCAAGGCCACGCCAATCCCGTTATCGGCCCCCAGCGTCGTCTCCTCTGCCACCAGCCAGCCATCGCGCAGCAGAGGAATAATCGGATCACAGGAGAAGTCATGGCAACTATCAGCATTCTTCTGGCAAACCATGTCGAGGTGCGCCTGCAGCACGACACCCGGCCGCCCCTCGCAACCGGCGCTCGCCGCCTTGCGGATATTCAGATTGCCCGCTGCATCGACGACAGCCGCCAAACCACGCGCCAAGGCCCACTGCAGCAGGAAATCACGCAGCCCGGCCTCCACCTTCGAGGCACGCGGCGTCGCGCACAGCGTTGCAAAATGTCGCCAAACAATATCGGGTTGAAGTCCAGAGAACGAAAATGACATGATTACCATTCAAAACAATTGATTCAAGCAGCAGTTAAACTAAGCAAAATACGGCATGAGTGCGTAATCCATCACGCCAAGTCCGGCGCTCATTAGATTATCGTTCAAACTCGGACCCCCACAACGGCCAGCGTTTCCTACCCTCATGGGCAGCAAAATTGTCATTCATGAAAAAGCAAATCCGTAACCTCCTCTTAGCGACAGTTCTTTCCTTCCCATTTGCGGCGATGGCCAACTCCTCTGAGGCCAGCCGGTATTTTGAGGATGCGTTGGCGCGCTACCAGAAACAGGATATGCCCGGCGCGATCATCCAGTTGCGCAATGCACTCAAGCTGGACCGCAATATGCTCTCGGCCCACTTGCTGTTGGCGAAAGCATATTTGACCACCAGCGAAATTCACCTGGCCGCCCTGGAATTCAAGGAAGCCTTGAGCCTGGGCGTCAATCGTGCCGAGGTGGCAGTTCCCCTAGCCCGCATTTACATGTTGCAGGGAAAGCCGGCGATGGTGATCGACACTTTGCCACCCGACGGGCTACCCATTGATATACGCGCGGAACTTCTGACGATTCGTGCCGCCGCCTATGCGGCCCTGAACAAACCAGCCGAGGCTGAACGCAACTTTGCCGAGGCCCGTTCTGCCGCACCAATGTCCCCAGCACCATTGGTTGCGGAAGTGCCCGTTTTGATTGGCCTTGGCCGCCTCGATCTAGCCCGTGCTCGTGCCGAAAAAGCTGTGCAGCTAGGCCCCTCCAATCCGAATGTATTCCTTGCCCGTGCTCAGGTCGCAAATGCCAGTGGTGACGGCAATGGCGCACTCAAGGACTATGAGCGCGCCATTGCCTTGTCACCCGATTTTTTCGACGCGCGCCTGGCGCGTGCCAGCCTGCTGATTGATCTCGCTCGCGATGCCGAAGCCTTTTCGGAGCTGGAAATTTTGGCAAAGACCGCCACCGTCGAACCACGCGTCGCCTACATGCAGGCAGTGATTGCAGGTCGCAAAGGCGATGCGAAAAAAGCCAAGCTTTACTACGCTAATGCCGCCCAGGTAGTCGACGCACTACCGCTGGAATGGCTTCAGGGCCACGAAGGTCTTCTCATGATTGGTTCGCTGGCCCACCACGCCGGCCAGCAATACGAAAAAGCTGTCAAATACCTCGACGTCTTGGTCGTTCGCTACCCGCATAACCTTAGCGCAATGAAATTGCTTGCCTCCATCTATCTTGACAAAGGGGACATAGCACGCGCCGGCCGCCTTCTCGAATCTGTACTTCGCGCTCAGCCCGGTGACACGCAGGCTCAATATCTTTACGGTCGAATGAAATTGGCTGATAAGCAATACGCGCGAGCCTCCGAAATGCTGGAAAAAGCGACTCAAGCCGGCAATCCGCACGCGCAGGCTTCGCTCGGCTACAGCATGTTGAAACAAGGTGAAAACGCCGCTGCCCGCAAGAACCTTTCCGCCGCTTTCGACAAAACACCCAACAACCTCGGTTTGGCAATCACGCTCTCCAATACCTTGATGCAGCAAGGCGAGAAGCGCAAGGCGCTGGATGTAGCACAACGCGCCAGCAAGGCACTGCCTGGGAATCCGGGTGCGCTGAATCTGTTGGGCGCTGTCATGGCTGCAAGCGGCGACCTTGCTGGAGCACGAAGCGCCTATGGTGAAGCACTCACACGTGCCCCCAACTTTGTTCCGGCACAACTCAACCTGGCCCGACTGGATGCCTCGGAAGGACGGTTTGACGTGGCACGGGCAGCCTATTCCAAAATACTGGCCAAGGACAAAAAGAACACAACCGCCATGTACGAGGCTGCGCAGCTTGAACAAAGTGCCGGCAAACCCACAGAATCCATGCGCTGGCTAGAGAAAGCTGCCGCTGAAGATCCCAACAACCTGCGAATCGGTCTGGCCCTCATTCAGGCAAAATCAGCAACCAGCGACAAACAGGGCGCCCTGGAAGCTGCCAAGGCACTCCTCCTGCGCAACACGGACAATATCGCAGCGTCCGCAGCACTGGCGCAAAGTCAGATTGAAGCCGGAGACAGTAAATCGGCGCGACAAACACTGATCAACATGCAACGCCTTGCCGGCTTTGATGCCGACAGTTTGATCCGTATCGGCTACCTGCAACTCGCTGCTGGCTACCCGTCCGACGCAGCCTATGTCGCCCAAAAGGCCTTGCAAAGCAAGCCCGGTGATCTCCAAGCGCTGGTTCTGGCCGCTGAAGCAGCGCTTCAATCCGGCGACACCAATAAGGCAAGTGACTTTGGCAAGGAAATTCGCCAGCGGCACCCGGGAAGTGCTGAAGGCTATCGCATTTCGGGGGATGGAGCCCTCGCACTCGGCCAATACCCCGCAGCATCCGACTTTTTCCGTCAGGCCTCCGAGCGCCAGTCCTCGGCCTCCATCCTTAAACGCCGTGTCGCCGTGTTCGTTGCACAAGGCAAACCTGCAGCATCAATACCGATGCTGCAGGAATGGATAAAATCCCACGAGAGGGACATCGAAGCCCGAAAAATGCTTGGCGAAATTCGCATGCGGTCAGGTGATTGGGCTGCCGCACGCCGTGAGTACGAAGCGATTGTTGCCTACGGAATACGCGATGCCAGCGTGTTCAACAATTTGGCGAACGTACTGCTGGAACTCAAGGATCCGAAAGCGGTGGAGGTAGCGCGCCAGGCACTGGCACTTGACCCACGCTCTCCCCTTATTCTCGATACTCTGGGTTGGTCGCTCCATTTGGCAGGCAAAGGAGACGAAGCCCTGCTTATCCTGCGGGATGCGCGTCTCCGAGACCCAAACAATATCGACATACGCTTCCATTTGGCTGCTGCATTGGCAAGTCACAGCCGCAACGACGAAGCGCGAACTGAACTGAGCGGCATCCTCGACCAAGTCAATCGGGAGACGCTCGCTAACGAGCGTGCAAAGCTGATCAAGACTCTCGGATTGTAAGTGTCGAAAAAATTTACACCATCACATATTCTTCCAGCATAAATCGCGCAAGTATATGAATTTACAAAACTAAATTTCATGGCCGAATTTTTGCTTTAGTTTAATAAAATTCCATCTTGGGAAAAATCGTGAACAAAAAAATTCTAAGCCTTGCGCTGCTAACTCTTGGTTTGGCGTCACTTTCGGCAAACGCAGCCGTTACGTGGAGTATCACGACAACTAACGGCAGCAACGCCACTCCCTCCTATGGAAATACGCGAGCTTACAACAACAATGTTGATGTGAACGTCACAGCCTTTTCAAGCACAGGCGGAACTAGCAACAACACGGCAGCCAACGACTCTCGCAACTCGCACACCCTCGAAACCGCCTACCTTTCCAACTATGAACCCACCAACGGATTGGGTGTTGTAAACCGGGATGGCTCCAATACCAGTGCCGTCGCGGTCTCCGCCACAACGGGCACTGATGGTAGAGAACACGTAAATGGTGGCGTTGAACATTCGATGGACAACAACGGCCGTAGCGACGTTATGTTGCTGACCTTTACCGACATGGTCGCGCTGAATTCACTGAAACTTGGCTTTCCCGATCCTACCAAGTACGACTCCGACATGTTTGTCCTGGCCTGGGTGGGCCCCGTTGACCCATCAACACACCTTGTCAAAGATAAAACTTTCGCGGGAATTTCAACTGACACAGCTAATGGTGGCGACGGCTGGTCTCTGATTGCCAACCTTTCCAATGTGGCCACCAACACTAACAAGACCGCCTCTTTCAACATCGTCACCCCCACCAACCCCGTTCCTGTATCGTCGAGATACTGGCTCATCGGTACAGGAGGATTTTCGAGTGCGGCAACGGGCGGTGGAGTTACCTCTGGCGACAAAAGCGGCCAAAACTGGATAGCTTTCGGCAGAACTGGAGCCAGCTACGACTACGTCAAGCTGGCCGGGATTGGCGGAACCAAAACCGAGACGCAAGTTCCAGAGCCAGGAACACTGGGATTGGCTGGCGTAGCCCTCTTCGCGATTTCAGCGTTGCGCCGTCGGAAAAAAACCAACTAACCAACAATTCGTTTCTGGAATTTAGAGGGAAAAAGCGCTTGCTTTTTCCCTCTATTCTTTTCCGAAGCGCCCCGATGCTATAGCCACACTCAAAACGCGCCACTTAGCCCAAGCGCACACAATAAACCGCGCTTCGCAAGCATCACTCAACCGCCCCACCAAAAACAGAAAACCCCGCAAACTTTGCAGTTTGCGGGGTTTGAATTTTGGGGCGACTGATGGGGCTCGAACCCACGACAACCGGAATCACAATCCGCACTAAATGCCTGTTTTTGCGTATCGCCAATCGACACGAATCCACATATCGCGTTGATTTGTATAGATATGCTATCTTGTCGTCTAATTTCAAACATTCCTGAATATTCCCTTTTATAGCCATAATTTGCTTACATGGCTGCTTACACGGAAATAATGTCATGGCCCGTACCAAATTAACTGCTGGCAGAATTGCCAGCCTAACCCTACCCGAAGGCGCTAAGCAAGACTTCCTGTGGGATGCCGACGTAACGCAACTGGCGGTGCGTATAACTGCTGGCACCAAAAGCTACGTCTTTCAATCGCGGCTAGATAGTCTGTCCTTGCGGTTAACGATAGGCAAAACGACCGACTGGACTATCGACGCGGCACGAAAGGAAGCACGTCGCCTGCAAATGCTGGTCGACCAAGGCACCGATCCGCGCGAGCAGAAAGCTGCTCAACGGGAAAACAACGCCGCAAAGCGACTGGAAGCAGTGCGCAAAACCGTGACGGTGGCCGAAGCATGGCAAGCCTATGTCGATGCCCGCTGCAGCAAATGGAGCATTCGACACCATACCGACCACGAAGATGTTGCCGATCCCGGTGGCCGGCCTGTAAAGCGCGGCAAGGGAGTGACATCACCCGGTGTGCTGGCCTCGCTGATGCCGCTCAAGTTGTCGCAGATTGATTCGTCTCGGGTTAAAGGATGGCTCGCCAAAGAAGCTACCCATCGCCCTACCCGTGCAAAATTGGCCTTTAGCCTGTTTCGGGCATTCATCAACTGGTGCGAAAGCATCGACGAATACAAAGGCATCGTAAAACCCGAAGCGATTTACAACCGAATAGCTAAGGACATTCTCCCGAAAAGAGGCGTGAAATCAGATTGCCTGCAACGCGAACAATTGAAAGCTTGGTTTGATGGTGTTCGCGCGATCTCAAGCCCGACCATTTCCGCCTATCTTCAAATTCTTCTCCTTACTGGAGCACGACGAGATTCCCTGGCCGCGCTAACATGGGCCGACGTCGATTTTCGTTGGAATACGATAAACATCCGCGACAAAGAGGAAAGCAAAGGCGGCGTCGACGGCACCCGGTTGATCCCACTCACCCCATACGTCGCAACCCTGCTTCAAGACCTTAAGCGCCGCAACGAGACGCCGCCGCCAAGGCACCGGATATTGCACGGCAAGAAAATTGAGAACGATCTGGCCAACTGGAAGCCGTCGAACTGGGTCTTCGTCAGCAAGACAGCTGCCTCTGGTCGATTGGAAGACCCAACCCGGCAGCATTACAAAGCATGTTCAGCCGCTGCCATTGAAGGGCTGACACTTCACGGCTTGCGTCGCTCGTTTTCTACGCTCTCGGAGTGGATAGAGTGCCCTACGGGCGTCGTTGCCCAGATCATGGGACACAAGCCCAGCGCAACCGCTGAACGACATTACAAGGTCCGGCCCATCGATCTCTTGCGCAAGTGGCATACAACGATAGAGGCGTGGATTCTTGAGCAGGCCGGCATCAAATTGCCCAAACTGGCCCGCAAATTGAAAGCCGTGGATAACAGTTGATACCGAATTGGTAGCATGCTACATTGAGCCATGAGAATCATCGCCTTCAAAACCCTGCGCGAATTTTGGTCACGGCACCCGCAAGCAGAATTGCCGTTGCGTGGTTGGTACACCGAAGTCAGCCATGCCGACTGGAAAACGCCCGCCGAGATTAAAGCGGTTCACCGCAACGCGAGCTTTCTGCCGAACAACCGCGTTATCTTCAACATCAAGGGCAACGATTTCCGGCTGGTGGTCGCAGTGCGCTACACGCAGGGTTTGATGTTCGTTCGATTCGTCGGCAGCCATGTCGAGTATGACCGTATTGATGCCTCAACTATCTAGGAGCACACCATGGTGATTAAACCGATCCATACCGAAGCCGAGTATCAGGCCGCGCTGGCGCTGATCGAGGCATCTTGGGACGCCGCCGACGGTAGCGACGAAGCCGAGCAGCTTGAGGTGTTGTCGATGCTTGTTGAAGCCTACGAGAAGCAGCACTTTCCCATTGAAGCGCCTGACCCTATCGAGTTCCTGAACTACGTCATGGAAACCCGAGGCCTGGCACGAAAAGATTTGGAGCCTTATATTGGGCCACGTGGCCGAGTCTCAGACATCATGAATCGGGTACGCCCATTATCGCTGGACATGATTCGACGCTTGTCCGCTGGGCTAGATTTGCCTGCGACTGTACTAATTCAGGACTATCGACTTCGCAGAGAGGCAGCCTGATACATTTTGTCGATTAAAAATACGACATGGCACTGAAAAAACATCATGGGTTTTTCCAGAGGCCACATTGACACTTTCATGAATGAGGCAAATGGTAATTACGGTCAAAATTGAAGGGCGCGAAGCATTGCCTATTAGAGCAATTCCTTATGTAACCTCTTGGCAGGAGTCTCCTGACAGCATCGTTCGTGCACTTTCTGAATCAGCGGTTATCAAAGTCGGCGCAAATCTGGAAATTCCAAACAAGCATTCATTGGTCGCCTACCAGATGGGGGATCAGGGTGGTTTCACACCGGTCCCACCCAGTCAGTGGAAGAGCTTAGTCATTGACATCAACAGCTTGACCAAGAAAATGATGGCCGACGAGCGAAAAAATGCGACAAATGAAAATTATGGACCTTGGAGAATTGCCGCTGTACTGAAATTGCCGGACAACTGTTTTTTGTGGCTTGACGAGTTTCAGTCCTGGTATGTAAAAACGCGCCCCATGCTCTCTTGCGAGGAAGACGAAGCGCGCACTAAGGCTTTGAAAAAAGAACGCGCTGAGCCGAGAACACAAATTCTCGATGACATAGAAGGGGAATTATTTCAGTCTGCCAACAACATACTCTGTCTTAGGCCGATATTGCCGGACGAACTCAAAGGTAAGGTTTGGCGCCATGTTGAGGTTGTGACGTCATCTGCTGATATAGACAGAATTCACCGTGGCACCGAGAAGTTCAGTAATGCCGAATCGTTGGATACAAAGGCCCCCCCTATATCAACGACTGCAGAACCATACCTACGACAAGGTCCAAACAAGCGTAAGTTGGTAATGGACTGGGTGGTGTGGCAGGCAGAAAACAAAGCAAACGATTTTGGCAAGGTAGCGGACCTTGCCAGTAGCATCAGGCTTCTGGCTGAAAAAAGGGGTTATGAGTCAGAGAAAGGCAAATTGTCGAATGCCAGCGTTACCCGAATGATTCCCAGTGGCTTGACAGGTGGCAGAAGCAAGAACAAGGGCCGATCAAAAAATCAGTCGGCGATGATTTACGGGAAAGGTGAGCGCAAGGGCAAGTTGAATAATTGAATCGGCGTGCCGATTCAATTCTATTTTATTTTTCTACGCCGATTCACCAAGCAACACAAAACCCCCTCCAGTAGCGGGTTTCAACGATTTTGAAAATGTTTGTTCTTGCGCTTGTTAGGCCCATGTGCCGATTTGAGATTTGACTCATCGGTTCCGGTATGAGCATTTTGCCCATACGCCAGCGGAACAGGAGACACGACGATGACAACTCTCAATGCACTACTGGCACACGCCGGCCTTCCTGAAATACTGCCTACTAATGAGGCAGCACATCTAATCAACCGCGCGCCCCAAACATTGCGTAAATGGGCTTGCCTCGAATGTGGCCCAATTCGGCCCATACGCATCAACGGTCGGTTGGCCTGGAAGGTCAGTGATCTTCAGAAGCTCCTGAATGGGGAGGTTCTGTAATGAACGCCACAACTCCCCTTGTTCAGAAGCTTTCCCCCGACCGCGCCCAGGCAGAAGCATTCCTGACTGGACTTGATGAGGAAGCCGAACAATTCTGTTTTCAAACATTCGACGACGCGAAGGGGAAGTGCAAGGATGGATCACTAACGCGCATCCTGAACGGCACCCTTGATCAGCACTGGGACACACTTGTCGAGTACAACCGCCGCGGTGCCGGCATCTTCGTTACCGTCAATCGCACCGACGGTAGTGGCCGCAAAATTGAAAACATAGTCAGCCCCCGTGTCATCTTCCAAGAGGCTGACCACCCGAACACCCCGCCCCCGCCACTCGACCCTCAAATTGAAGTTGAATCATCTCCGGGCAAGTTTCACCGCTATTGGATCATTGACGAAGTGGAAGCGCCGGAGTTCGGCCCGTGGCGCGAAGTAATGCACCGTATGGTCGTGGATTTTGGCTCTGATCCCAATGCGTGTGATCCCTCACGTGTTCTGCGTCTGCCTGGTTTCTACCACCAGAAAAATCCCGACCGTCCGTTCATGGTGCGTATTCACGCCAGTACGCCCATTCAACCTTACTCTTGGCAGCAGATTTCCAACGTGATCAAGCCGCTTCCCAAGAAGCAGGTTGATAAAAAGGCGATGCAGGCACTGCAAGGTCGCGGTATCGAAAGCCCTCTCCAGCTCAGCAACGCCTTGGCTGCCATCGACGCTGATTGCGAATATCTGAATTGGCTGAAAGTCGGCATGGCGCTACACCATGCCACGGGTGGCAGCGGTGAAGCCTTCGCCCTTTGGGACGACTGGAGCGCAACCGGCAGCAGCTATCGTGATGGGGAAACCGAAATCAAGTGGGATTCTTTCGGCGACTATAACAACACGCCTGTCATGCTGGGCACCATCTTCTATTTTGCTCGTGAGGCTGGCTGGGACTGGGAGAAAGAAAAACTCTCTCTGATCAATAATGCCCGCGAAGCGCTGCAGCTGGCACTTGTTGCCGTAGTAAGTGATCCAAAGGCGTACCTGGCGCCGACAACGACAGAAGCTCTCAGCATCATCAAGGCCTACGACCCGCGGGAGTATGAAGCGGCGCGCATTGACTTTAAACAAGCCAATTCATCCGTTCGCGTCAGCGCGCTCGATTCGCTGGTGGAGCGCCACGCGAGCGCGGATGCAGGGTCTCATGATGAGTCACTTGCTAAACGCATGACCGATCTCGCCACCTCGCGCTGCGAACTTTGGCACGATCAGGACGGCAATGCCTATGCAACCTTTTCGGCAGGCAAGGATGATGATTCAATCCATCCTGAGCACTGGCGCATCGATTCACTTGGCTTCCGCGAATGGCTCGGTTGGCTTGCCCATACTGAACTTAAAGCGGCGCCGGCATCGGAAGCCATCAAGTCGTGTCAGAACGCGCTTGTTGACGCTCGTTGAAAACTGACCAGAAAAGCGAGGTTGTGCGCGCTGAAAATTGACCAGGGTGATTAACTCGTCCGCTCATTTTTTGAGCAGGACTTTAGGAGATGATCACCATGAAGGATCTGGGAAGGGTTCGACGTTTGTATTACCGGGATGGCGTGTCGCTATCTGAGATTTCAAGGAAGACGGGGTATAGCCGGAACACCGTCAAGCGCTGGCTACGGACACCGGAAGGGACGGAGCCGAAGTACGAACGGCAGAATCCGAACATCAAGATTGCACCGTATGCGGCACAGCTCATCAAGGCGTTGCAAACCGATGCGCGCCGGCCGAAACGGGACCGGCGTACAGCACTGAAACTCTTTGGTGAATTGCAGGCGGCCGGATTCACCGGCACCTACTGCCGGGTCACCGAATTCATCCGGCGCTGGCGTGCAGACCGTGGGACAGCTGTTTGCAAAGCCTTCGTTCCGCTCCACTTTGAATTGGGTGAAGCCTTCCAGTTTGACTGGAGCGAAGAGCATCTGGTGATTGGCGGCGTCTGGCGCAAGATTCTCGCCTCGCATCTCAAGTTCTGCGCCAGTCGGGCCTTTGTGGTTCAGGCCTACCCGACCCAAGGCCACGAAATGCTGTTTGACGCCCACACCCGTTCGTTTGCTGCCTTGGGCGGCATTCCCCGACGGGGCATCTACGACAACATGAAGACGGCGGTCGATAAGGTGCAGAAGGGCAAATCCCGAATCGTCAATTCGCGCTTCTCGGCCATGGCCTCCCACTACCTGTTCGACCCGGATTTCTGCAATGTCGCCAGTGGCTGGGAGAAAGGCGTGGTTGAGAAGAATGTCCAGGATAGTCGGCTGCGGCTCTGGCAGGATGCCGGCAAGGAGCGTTTCGGTTCCTTCACCGAACTGAACGTCTGGCTGCTCGAACGCTGCCGCGGTCTGTGGCAGGAATTGCGTCATCCCGAGTATGCCGATCTGAGCGTGGCCGAGATGCTTGAGCACGAGCAACCGAGCCTGATGCCGATGGTCGCGCCCTTCGATGGTTATGTTGAAACCTTGGGCAAGGTGTCCAGCACCTGCCTGGTCACGCTGGATCGCAACCGCTACTCGGTACCGTGCGAGTTGGTTGGCCAGGGCGTCAGCCTGCATCTCTATCCGGAACGGGTGGATATTGTGGCGTACGACACGCGGGTGGCGAGTCACCCACGCTGCTTTGCCCGGCAACAGACGTGCTACGACTGGCAACACTACATTCCGCTGATTGAACGAAAGCCAGGTGCCTTGAGAAACGGCGCGCCGTTTGCCGACATGCCGGACCCGTTGCAGCGATTACGCGGCTTGCTTCTGCGTCGTGAAAGCGGTGATCGGGTCATGGCCAAGGTGCTGTCGGCGATCGCGCAATTCGGCCTAGAGGCGGTGCTGGTGGCGGTTGATCTGGTCCTGGAGTCGGGCTTGCCGAGTGCCGAGCACGTCGAGAACATGCTCAATCGCTTGAAATCCGGACCCATGCCACCCCCAGTTGAGACAGCACTCACCGTCAGTGAAGCCCCTATTGCCGATACCGGACGGTATGACCGTCTGCGCAGCGAGGTGACTGATCATGCGTGAGCTGATGAGCGAGTTCAAGGAATTGCGGCTGCACGGCATGGCGGGGGCCTGGGAAGAACTATCGGCCGACG
The DNA here is from genome assembly GCA_016705475.1 of Betaproteobacteria bacterium. Classification (GTDB taxonomy): domain Bacteria; phylum Pseudomonadota; class Gammaproteobacteria; order Burkholderiales; family Rhodocyclaceae; genus Azonexus. The sequence goes on from JADIYD010000014.1 coordinate 72,414, forward strand.
GCGGTACCCGTATCGAAACGTCCCGCTGGCTGGTTGAGCATCTGCTGCAAGCAGAGCATACGGACCGCGTTATGCGCTCCATCGGGTACCAGATGCATGCAGCCCGGTTTCCGGTGCACCGTGATCTGGCGGGATTTGATTTCGCGCAATCAAAGGTGGATCAGAAGCTGATTCGGCAACTGGCCGACCTGTCCTTCACCGAAGAGGCACAAAACGTCGTGTTCATCGGCGGTACGGGCACTGGCAAGACACACCTCGCCACGGCACTGGGCGTCTCAGGGATTACGCGACACAGCAAGCGGGTTCGCTTCTACTCCACGGTGGATCTGGCCAATGCGCTGGAGCAGGAGAAAGCCGCCGGCAAGGCAGGACGGATCGCCTTGGGATTGCTGCGCATGGATCTGGTGATTCTGGATGAACTGGGCTACCTGCCATTCAGCCAGGCCGGTGGTGCCTTGCTGTTCCACTTGCTGTCGAAACTCTACGAACACACCAGCGTGATGATCACGACCAACCTGACGTTTGCCGAATGGCCGAGCGTCTTCGGCGATGCCAAGATGACGACGGCGCTGCTCGACCGACTGACGCATCACTGCCATATCGTGGAAACGGGGAATGAGTCGTTTCGCTTCCGGCACAGCACAGCAACGGCCAAGTCGAGGATCAAGGCAAGGGAGCAGAGCAAGCGGGGAAATCCACCGGAGGAGGACGCCTTCTGATCGGGGCCGCGTTGGGAAATCCGTTCCGGACTTCGTCCTCCACGGCTTTCCCAACGCATTCATTGTGGCTCGGAAATCAGTTGTTCTGAGCTACACTTATCCACAAGCCAGCCTATGTCAGGTGGCTATCACGCCTGGTCAAAATTCAACGCGCACAGGTGGTCAAATTTAAACGCGCGCCGACACGAATAAACACTCGAAATGGGTGGCAGTCAGCCTTTTTTTTGCACTAATTGGCGTATCCGCAAGCTCATGGGCTATTCAGTACAAAATCACTGACATTGGACCATTACCCGGAATAACAACCACCTTACCTAGCCTGATAACTGGCATTAACAATTCTGGTGATGTTATTGGAAGGGCACCAGTTGGCGGTTCACCTTCGGCTCAAGTTAATGGTTTTATTTGGAACCAAAACGATGGGTTTTCGGATCTTGGTTGGCTCACTCCCTGGGCTATCAACGACCAAGGAAATATCACCGGAAATAATCCATATGGACAGGCATTCATTATTAGCGACAGCTCGTTACAACAACCTCCGACTTTGGTAGGTTCTTTAGTTGGCGCACGGGGCATTAATGCCAGCGGCCAATTGGCTGGAGTGTGGGCGCAAGATGGCGCTTCCCCCCCTCAAGCCATTGTTCGGAGAAATGCGGACGACATTACAAACTTGTCACAGCTTTATGGGGAACGTGGGTATGCATTCGATATCAACGATTCGGGAAGCGTAGTTGGCAGTTTGGGGAACCAAGGATATATATGGAACCAGGCAACAGGATTGACCTACATAGACATTCAAAAAACCGAGAGTACTGCCTGGAGCATCAATGAAAACGGACAAGTCGTAGGTTGGCTATCAGATAAAAGGAGTAATAGGCGCGGCTACTCCAGTTTTATTTGGCATAGAGGGCAACTCACAATTATTGATGATCTGAATAGCGAACAAAGTATGGCATTTGGTATAAACGCCTCGGGTCAGGTAGTGGGTACGCATCGAAATTTGCTTAATTACAACTCGATGGGTGACGCATATATATGGGATCAAGTCCACGGGATGCTTGACCTAGACTCTTTACTAGTCGGCAGTGATCAATGGCAACTAAATGAAGCTAACGGAATAAATGATCTTGGGCAAATTGTCGGAACCGGGCTGCTAAACGGTCAGCGTCACGGCTACCTTCTAACTCCAATTTCTGAACCACCGATCTACGCATTAACCATGATTGCGCTACTAGCATTGCTATTCGGCGATTTTCCGGGAAAGAAACGCATAGCCCCTGGGATTTAGCTGTAGAAACTGCGCATGATATCTAGTACATTTTTCGGATCAAAAAGCTGAATTGACTTATTTATTTGTCATATTTATTCTGATTTTTTTAGAAAATTTATATCGCACTTACGTGCGCTCCACCCCCTCCCCCCTTCCCAAAAACCCCCACCCCGGTTCGGAATTCGTTTCCCAATCCGGGTAGGAGACCCTTTTTCTGTCAGCGGTACGAATAATTTCGTTCTTCCCTGACCGACCCTCCAGCGCCACCTCCCGGTGGCGCAATGTTTTCTATTCTTGAATTCTGATCTTCCACTGGCTTTCAGCCAGCGGTAATCCTTGTCCCATTCTGAGGCGCAGGTTTCCTGTGCCTCGAATCCCCGGCGTCCGTGCATCCCGCACCGACGCTTTTTTGTTGTCCACTTATGGAGAATCACCATGTCTATCAAATCTCAACCCGTTCAACTCAACACCACCTCTGGTAGCGATGAACGCCTTGTCAAACGCTGCGCGCTTGGCATCTTCCGTCTGGTGCGCGAGGTTGCCTCACATGCTCAGGAGGTGCCGGGCGTTGTCATGCAAGCTGCCGCCGACGTGCGTACTGCGTGGGAGGAATCCTCCCGCCCAAACGTCTAACGGAGGCCGATCATGCTGACCACAGGATTCACGATCTTCCTTGGTGTTGCCCTGATACTGGCGAAATTGCCCCGCCGGACGATGCTGCGAGTGCTGAAGCACGACTTGCTGCTGGACGTAGCTGTCTCACTGATTACCCTTCTGATTCACTGGGGTACGTTCAGCGGCGTGATGGCGGCGACCGTAGCCGGCCTGTTGACCAGCGTGGCGACCTCCACCCTCAAAAGGCTAGTTGGCTATATCGATGGCGACAAGTACTGGCCCGGACGTTTGCGTCTGGACGTCTAAGCCGGGAGCGGCCGCTATCGCGGCTGTTTCTCGCTGCGGCTGCCGGTGAAGCTGGCCGACACGCATTTCGCATCCTGCTGCGTGTAACGATGCGACTGCTCAGGTAGTTGGCTCAGATATACAGGTCGACGTTGCGACCCAGTCGCTTCTGTCGAGCTTGTGCCCGCTTCCTGACGGCGCTTGAATATCGCGCCCGGAGGACTTGGTACAGCTTAGCTGTACCGCTGGCAATGAGTGTGAGCAGCATTGGCCGTCCTTATCGTCAGGCCAATGCGTCTACGTTATTGCCAAGATGCGGTGGATTGCTTGGGATGGCCTGCAGCAATTGCAGCGCCGAATTCGCCTCAATATCCATCGCCTTCTTCAGTACAGCGATTTGTACCGCTTGTGCGGTCTCTACTTGTGACATCTCGGTTGCGACCGAGGCAATTGCGCCGACGTCCATGGAAAGTCCCTCGTGATCTCACCGCCGGAATTCCGGTGGGTCAGTCATTAACGGCATTTTCCGGGCGAACTTGACTCGGGTTTGTAGCCGATTCCCTGTTTCATCCCTCTGTTGTACTCATGCCACCCCGCTCCGGCAGGCTGACTTCGGTCAGTTCTGTCGGTTCGGGGTGTGCACATTTCTGGAGAATCAAAATGAACGACATTTATCAGAGCATCACCGACAAGATCATCACCGAACTGGAAGCTGGCACCGCACCTTGGGTTCGCCCGTGGTCCAGCGAAGCTGATCCGTTTCCGCGTAATGCGCTGTCGAAGCGTCCCTATCGCGGCATCAACACCGTGCTGCTCGGCATGGAGGCGCACTGCCGTGGCTATGCCTCGAACCAGTGGCTGACCTTCAAGCAGGCGCAGACGCTGGGCGGGCATGTCCGTAAGGGCGAACGCGCATCGACGATCATCTACTACGAGTCTCGAATGGTGGATAAGGACGATGCTGAGAATCTGGCCGATGGCAGCGAAGCTGAGAAGCGGTTTGTCCCGTTGATCAAGCTGTTCTCGGTGTTCAACGTCAATCAGATAGAGGGCTTGCCCGAGACCTATCAGGAAGCGCCAGCCGTTGATGCTGACTGGGATGCGTCGGTCACGGCAGAGAGGATCATGGAAGGCTCGGGGGCGGAAATCTGCCATCAGGGGTTCAAGGCCTTCTACTCACCGCCCAATGATCTGATCTATCTGCCCAGCAAATCGTCGTTCGCTGATGCCTCGTCTTACTACAGTACGGCGCTACATGAGCTTTGCCACTGGACGGGGGCGACTACCCGGCTCGGGCGCAAGCTCGGACGGCGCTTTGGCGAGTCGGCGTATGCGATGGAAGAACTCATCGCCGAGATGGGGGCGGCATTCCTGTCGGCGCATTGCCGGCTCGACGGCAAGCTACAGCACGCCAGCTATATTGCTTCGTGGCTGGAGGTGCTGCACCGCGACAAGCGTGCCGTATTCGTCGCCGCTGCACAGGCGCAGAAGGCGGCGGATTATCTGCTGGAGCACGCGGGCTTGATTGCACCGGCTGAGGCGATGCCGCTGGCGGCATGATGATCCACAGATTCTGTGGATAAGTCTGTGCACTGCCCGTTGGCAGTCTTACATAAGACATTGCACGACAAGGCGTTAGCCACCCTGCCCACAAACTAGGCATATGGTTACAACCACAATCCCCACAACTTGGGTTTTGGGGGTTTAGGGGGTTGCCACCCCCTGAATAGCAATAACAAGACTGTTTGGCGACATTGATGCGGTCAATAAATCTGACAACGTCGCACCCCTCGCTGGCGCTTTGAGCCAGCACCTTTGACAAAGCCCGATCAGGCGACAGCCGGTCGGGCTTTGTCGTTTCTACCTTTCCCGTTTTATCCATCACATGGAGATTCATCATGACTGACCAATCCAATACCTTCCGTTCCCTGTTCCAGATCGATGTCTCGAAGTATGTCGAGATGAAGGGACAGTTCTCGTACCTGAGCTGGCCGTTTGCCGTAGCGCAGTTGCGCCTGGCTGACCCGAATGCCTACTGGGAGGTCCGGCGCTTTGACGGGCTGCCGTATCTGAATACCGAGTTGGGCTACTTCGTTGAAGTGGCCGTAACCGTACAGGGTGTGACGCTCTCGCAGATTCATCCTGTGCTCGATCATAAGAACCGGCCAATCCTTGCACCGACGCCATTCGACATCAACACGAGCATCCAGCGCTCGCTGGTCAAGGCGATTGCCTTGCACGGCCTTGGGTTAAATATTTATGCGGGTGAGGATTTGCCTGATCTGAATGCGGGTGATGAACCGCCAAAACCCCCACAAGTTGCCGAGGAGCCAAAGCCCAAGCGGACTTCCAAGGTCACGCCGATGCCGATCCGGGACCAGCCGCCTGTGCCCGTTCGCTCGGACTGCCTGACTGACGCGCAGTTGCGTTTTGTTCGGCGCCTGATTTCTGAGACCGGATCGGACACAGATCAATTACTGGCCTACTTTGGCTTTGATTCACTGGAGTCGATCCCCAAGGCCGAGGTCAATCGCGTCATCAAGGCGCTGGAATCCAAGCGGAGGGCTGCATGATGAGCGCTATCGTCAAACTGGTTCAGGGTAGCCCTGAGTGGCATGCGCATCGTGCCAAGTATCGTAATGCGTCGGAAACGGCAATCGTGATGGGTGAATCGCCTTGGCAAACACCCTATCAGCTATGGGAGTTACGCACTGGCCGGCGCCAACAGGCGGTGAATGCGGCGATGGCGCGCGGTACGGCGCTGGAGCCACAGGCGCGTGCTGCCTACGAGGCGCTGACCGGGCATGTCATGCAGCCGCTGGTGCTGGTCGAGGGGGATTACTCGGCCAGTCTGGACGGCCTGACCTTCGAGGGTGATCTGCTCGTTGAGATCAAATGTCCGTACAAAGGCCAAGGCTCATCACTTTGGCAGCAGGTGGCGGCGGGAGAAATCCCGGCGCACTACCGGTGGCAGATTGAGCACCAGTTTATGGTGTCCAAGGCGACCAAGGGTCATCTGTACGTCTTTGACGGGACCGACGGGCTTTTGCTGGAAGTTACGCCCTGCCCTGAGCGTTGGCAGGCTATCCATGAGGCGTGGAACGGGTTTATGCGCTGCATTGAGACGGATACGCCGCCGGCGCTGACTGACCGTGACAAGGTCATCCGCAAGGATGCCGAGTGGCAGGTTGCTGCAGCGCAGTATGTTCAGCTCAAGTCTGAGGCCGAACTACTGGCCGGGAGGCTGGATGCTGCCAAGGAGGCGCTGGTGGGGCTGGCTGAGCATCCGAGTGAGGCAGGCTTCGGCGTCTCTGTTACACGCTACTGGAAAGCAGGCAACGTCGACTACAAACGAGTGCCGGAGCTGACGGGTGTAAACCTTGATGAATACAGGCAGAAAGGACGATTTGAGACACGGGTGAGTGTGGGGAAATAAGCAATAACGCCCTGAAAAGCATTGATCAAATTTGCTTACACCAATGCTTACACGAAACCTGAAATGAAAAGAGGTTACGGGCAAATTGCGCGTAACCTCTTGAATTCATTGGGGCGACTGATGGGGCTCGAACCCACGACAACCGGAATCACAATCCGGGACTCTACCAACTGAGCTACAGCCGCCACTGAAGAAGGCGCGCATTGTACAAAACTCCAAAGCGTCTGTCTACAGGCATTAACGCCCATCCTGAGTGTTAGGCAGAAGCATCCGGCATTCGACCTGCCGTGATATTATTGTCCGCTTTATTTTTCGGCTCCGAAGTCACAAGGAACTCTCATGGAAGCAACTACTGCACAAGCTAACGAACTTGAACGCCGCATCGACCTCTCCATCGCCATTGCCGATGTCGAAAAGGTCATGGAACAGCGCCTGAAGCGCATGGGCAAGAATATGAAGGTACCTGGCTTCCGTCCGGGCAAGGTTCCGTTCAGCATCGTCAAGCAGCAGCATGGCGATCAGGCTCGCCACGAAGTGCTGTCCGAGGAACTCGACCGCGTTTTTGGTGAAACCGTCACCGAAAAGAAGATGCGTGTCGCCGGTTACCCACGCATTGAGCCGAAGACCACCGAAAGCACCACGCACATCGAGTTCTCGGCCATTTTCGAGATCTATCCGGAATTCACCCCTGGCGACCTGTCGACCGCAGAAGTCGAACGTCCGATCCTCGAAGTCAGCGCCGCTGAAGTCGACAAGACCCTCGACATCCTGCGCAAGCAACGTGTTTCCTATGAAGATGCCGACCGCGCAGCCGCCAAGGAAGACCGCGTTGTCATCGATTTCCTCGGCAAGAAGGATGGCGTGCCGTTCCAGGGCGGTGAAGCCAAGGATTATCCGTTTGTTCTCGGCCAGGGCATGATGCTGCCCGATTTCGAAAACGCCGTTGAAGGCGCCAAGGCCGGTGATACCAAGACTTTTGATCTGACCTTCCCGGCCGATTACCACGCCAAGGATCTGGCCGGCCAGACAGTCCAGTTCGACGTCACCGTCAAGCAGGTGCAAGCCCCGGTACTGCCCGAACTCAACGCTGAGTTCGCTACCAGCATGGGTATCGCCGACGGCGACGTGACCAAGATGCGCACGGAGATTGAAACCAACCTCAAGCGCGAAGTGAAGCGCCGCATTGAAGGCAAGCTGAAGGATCAGGTCATGGAAGCCCTGATCAAGGTCAACCCGATCAACATCCCGACCTCGCTGGTTGACATGGAAATCCAGCGCCTGATGCAGGCAGCCCGCCAGGACATGGAACAACGTGGCATGAAGGTCAAGGACATGCCAATCCAGCCGGAGTGGTTCGCCGACCAGGCAAAGCGTCGTGTCACACTTGGCCTGATCCTTGCTGAAGTGGTGAAAACGGAGAAGCTTCAGGCAACCCCGGAACAGGTTCGCGCGATGGTTGAAGAAAACGCCCAAAGCTACGAGCATCCGGAAGAAGTCATCCGCTGGTACTACGCTCAACCGCAGCGCCTGCAGGAAGTTGAAGGCGTCGCTATTGAAAACAACGTGGTTGCGTGGGTCCTGGGCAAAGCCAAGGTCACCGACAAGGCTGCAGTTTTTGATGAACTGATGGGTCAAAAGCAGTAATCCGGACCTTGTCGCGAAAACGACAATCGTCTTGAATGTAACGAAACGGCAACACACAAGGGCTGACATGAATTTCGACAACGCAAGCAACTGGGATCCACAGGCACTCGGCATGGTCCCCATGGTGGTAGAGCAGAGCGGCCGCGGTGAACGCGCGTACGACATCTATTCGCGCCTCCTCAAAGAGCGCGTGATTTTTCTTGTCGGCCCTGTCAACGATGTGACGGCCAATCTGGTCGTCGCCCAGTTGCTGTTCCTCGAAGCAGAAAATCCGGACAAGGACATCTACTTCTACATCAACTCGCCGGGCGGCTCGGTGACTGCAGGGATGTCGATCTACGACACCATGCAGTTCATCAAGCCCGACGTTTCCACCCTCTGTATCGGCCAGGCCGCTTCGATGGGCGCGTTTCTGCTTAACGCCGGTGCCAAGGGCAAGCGTTTCGCCCTGCCGAATTCACGCGTCATGATTCACCAGCCGCTAGGCGGCTTCCAGGGCCAGGCCTCGGATATCGCCATCCACGCCAAGGAAATCCTGTCCATTCGTGATCGCCTTAACCGCATCATGGCCGAACACAGCGGCCAGCCGCTGGAGCGCATCGAAAAAGACACCGATCGCGACAACTTTCTCTCGGCCGCTGAAGCTGCTGATTATGGTTTGATCGACAAGGTATTGTCCCGCCGCGACGCGGCCTGAACGGAGAGCGACAGATGACCAAAGGCACCCCGGAAAAACTGCTCTATTGCTCCTTCTGCGGCAAGAGCCAGCACGAAGTCAAAAAGCTGATCGCCGGCCCGTCGGTGTTCATCTGCGACGAGTGCATTGCACTCTGCAACGATATTATTCGTGACGAGTTGCCCGAGGAAGCTGCCAAGGCGGGTCGTTCCGACCTGCCGACGCCGCGCGAAATCAGCTCCATCCTCGACCAGTACGTCATCGGTCAGGAAGTAGCCAAGCGCATTCTCGCCGTGGCCGTCTACAACCATTACAAGCGCCTGCGTCACACCGCCAAAAATACCGGCGAGGTGGAGCTCTCCAAGAGCAACATCCTGCTCATCGGCCCGACCGGCTCGGGCAAGACACTGCTCGCCCAAACGTTGGCCCGCATGCTCAATGTCCCCTTCGTCATGGCTGATGCCACGACGCTGACCGAAGCCGGCTATGTGGGTGAAGACGTCGAGAACATCATTCAGAAGTTGCTGCAAAAGTGTGATTACGACGTCGAGAAGGCCCAGCAGGGCATCGTCTACATTGACGAAATCGACAAAATATCGCGCAAGTCCGATAACCCGTCCATCACTCGCGACGTGTCCGGTGAAGGCGTCCAACAAGCCCTGCTCAAGCTGATCGAAGGCACCACTGCCTCGATCCCGCCGCAAGGTGGCCGCAAGCACCCGAACCAGGACTTCGTGCAGGTTGATACGACCAATATTCTGTTTATCTGCGGTGGCGCATTTGCTGGCCTGGAAAAGGTCATCCAGAACCGCTCCCAGAAGGGTGGCATCGGCTTTGGTGCCGAGGTCAAGAGCAAGGATGACGGCAGGGCCGTCGGCAAGATTCTGCTCGAAACAGAACCCGAAGATCTCATCAAGTTCGGCCTCATCCCCGAACTGATTGGTCGCCTGCCGGTGGTCGCCACACTACAGGAACTGGAGGCGGATGCCCTCGTCCAGATTCTGACCGAACCGAAGAACGCGCTGGTCAAGCAATACCAGAAGCTGTTCAACATGGAAGATGTTGAACTGGAGATTCGTCCGGGGGCCCTTTCAGCCATCGCCAAGAAGGCGCTGGAACGTAAAACAGGGGCGCGCGGCCTGCGTTCGATCATGGAGCATGCTCTCCTTGATACGATGTACGAACTCCCGGGCATGGAGAATGTCGAAAAGGTGGTGATCGATGAAAACATGATCACCGGAGACACCCCGCCACTGCTCATTTACGCCGATCAGCCAAAGGTTTCCGGCTCCAACTGAGCCGGGTCTTGAATTGCGGTTCCCCGCCCCCACGTAGGGGGCACATACCTATTTCAAAGGCATCGTAATGTCGAACCCCAACACGCTCCCGGAAACTGTCGAACTGCCGCTGCTGCCGCTGCGCGACGTCGTCGTCTTCCCGCACATGGTCATCCCGCTGTTTGTCGGCCGCCCGAAATCCATCAAGGCGCTCGAAATGGCCATGGAAGCTGGCAAGAACATCCTGCTGGTTGCCCAAAAATCAGCCGCCAAGGACGAACCGGAGCCGGAAGATCTCTATCGCATCGGCTGCATGGCCAACATCCTGCAGATGCTCAAACTGCCTGACGGCACCGTCAAGGTGTTGGTCGAAGGCACCCAGCGCGCCCGTGTCGAAGCCATCGAGGTGCAATCCTCGGTATTCATGGCGACTGCCGTTCCGCTGATCCAACCCGGGGTTGAAGACCACGAGATCGAGGCCATGCGCCGCGCAGTGGTCGCCCAGTTCGACCAGTTCGTCAAACTGAACAAGAAAATTCCGCCGGAAGTGCTCTCTTCCATCGCCGGCATTGAGGACGCCGGTCGTCTGGCCGACACCATTGCTGCCCACCTGCCGTTAAAACTTGAGCAGAAGCAGGAAGTGCTGGAGATGGAAAGCATCCGCGACCGCATCGATCGTCTGCTCTCCCAGCTCGAAGCCGAAATCGACATCCTTCAGGTCGAAAAGCGCATCCGTGGCCGCGTCAAGCGCCAGATGGAGAAGAGCCAGCGCGAGTACTACCTCAACGAGCAGGTCAAGGCCATCCAGAAGGAACTTGGCGAAGGCGAAGAAGGTGCCGACCTCGAGGAACTGGACAAGAAGATCAACGCTGCCGGCATGAGCAAGGAAGGTCTGGCCAAGGCACAGAGCGAGCTCAAGAAGCTCCGTCTGATGTCGCCGATGTCAGCCGAAGCCACCGTCGTGCGCAACTTCATCGAAACCTTGATCGGCCTTCCGTGGCGCAAGAAAACACGGATCAGCAAGGATCTGCGCGAAGCCGAAAAAGTCCTCGACAGCGACCATTACGGGCTGGAGAAGGTGAAGGAACGCATCGTCGAGTATCTCGCCGTGCAGCAACGTGTCGACAAGGTCAAGGCCCCAATACTGTGCCTCGTTGGCCCTCCCGGTGTCGGCAAGACCTCGCTTGGCCAGTCGATTGCCAAGGCGACGAACCGCAAGTTCGTTCGCATGGCGCTTGGCGGCGTCCGTGACGAAGCAGAAATCCGCGGCCATCGCCGTACCTACATCGGCTCGATGCCGGGCAAGATACTGAGCAGCCTGACCAAGGTCGGCGTACGTAATCCGCTCTTCCTGCTCGACGAAGTCGACAAGCTCGGCCAGGACTTCCGTGGCGATCCCTCTTCTGCCCTGCTCGAAGTGCTCGATCCTGAACAGAACCACACCTTCCAGGACCATTACGTCGAGGTCGATTTTGACCTCTCCGACGTCATGTTCGTCGCCACCGCCAACACCCTGAACATCCCGGCCGCCCTGCTCGACCGCATGGAAGTCATCCGTCTGGCCGGCTACACGGAAGATGAGAAGGTCAACATCGCCATGCGTTATCTGCTGCCCAAGCAGATCAAGGCGAATGGTCTGAAGAAGACCGAAATTGCCGTGGCCGACAGCGCCATTCGCGACATCGTCCGTTACTACACCCGCGAAGCCGGTGTGCGGGCGCTTGAACGCGAGATTTCAAAAATCTGCCGCAAGGTCGTCAAAACCCTGGTGCTGAAGAAGCGTGACACGAAGATTGCCGTCAATGCGCGCAATCTCGACAAATTCCTCGGTGTCCAGCGCTACAGCTTCGGCATGGCCGAGAAGGAAAACCAGGTTGGTCAGGTAACCGGCCTGGCCTGGACCGAAGTCGGCGGCGAACTGCTCACCATCGAATGTGCCATCATGCCAGGCAAGGGCAACATCCTGCGCACGGGCTCGCTGGGCGACGTCATGAAGGAATCCGTCGAGGCTGCCCGTTCCGTCGTGCGCGCCCGTGCACGTCGACTGGGCATCAAGGATGAGGCCTTCGAAAAGACCGACATTCATATCCACGTCCCTGAAGGCGCCACCCCCAAGGATGGCCCATCCGCTGGCAGTGCGATGACCACTGCCCTGGTGTCGTCCTACACCGGCATTCCGGTTCGTTGCGATGTTTGCATGACTGGGGAGATCACCCTGCGTGGAGAAGTTCTGGCCATTGGCGGGCTCAAGGAGAAATTGCTGGCTGCCGTGCGCGGTGGATTGAAGACGGCACTGATCCCGGAAGAGAACGTCAAGGACCTCACCGAGATCCCCGACAACATCAAGAACAAGATCGAGATCGTTCCGGTCAAGTGGATCGACCAAGTGCTTGAACGCGCCCTGGAACGCATGCCGGAAGCCCTTCCGGAGCCTGCAGTCGCGGATTCTGCTGTTCAGTCTTCGGCTGATGCAGCCGCAGCATCGGCGGTGCTTACTCATTGATTTGCAAGGAAAGGATGCTGGCGTCGTAAGACCCTCGTCCTTTCCCTTGCCTGCACCTCTGTGTATTGTCCGAAAATCCGCTTGACACAAGGATTTCGCCGGATATATAAATCCGTCCTCGCAAAGTTTTCACCACTCCAAATCCATCCATTAGGGGACCAAAATGAACAAGACTGAACTGATCGACTCCATCGCCACCCAGGCCGATATTTCCAAGGCAGCTGCCGGTCGTGCACTGGACGCCGCCGTTGAAACCATCAAGGCTGCCCTCAAGGCCGGCGATACCGTCAATCTGATCGGCTTCGGCACTTTCTACGTAGGCGAGCGCGCTGCCCGCACCGGCCGCAACCCGCGCACCGGCAAGACGCTGGAAATCAAGGCGGCCAAGTCGCCGAAATTCCGCGCTGGCAAGGGTCTGAAGGACTCCTGCAACTAATTCGTTTTAACCGCGCAACGCCTTACGACAAGCTTCGGAAAATGCAAATGCACTACCCGGCAAAATCAACCAAAGTTTGCGCTGATAAACAGGGTGCTTAGCTCAGTTGGTAGAGCGTCGCCCTTACAAGGCGAATGTCGGGGGTTCGAACCCCTCAGCACCCACCAAACGCCTGAGCACGAAGCTGGAACCCCGCCCACACAGCGGGGTTTTTGTTTGATAATACGGCCATGAAGATCGCCAGCACACCAGACGACCACGATAAAAAAGGCGATGCACTCAAGTCGCAACGCTTTCAGATGCTGGCCGATATTGCCAAGGAGTTATCGGGCGAGGTTGTTTTTCCGACCTATTTCGACGCTGTGCTCCGGCTGCGCAAGATTCTGAATGACCCTGACCTGAGCATGGCAGATATCGCCCACGCCGTCGCGGTCGAGCCCCTGATATCAGCCAAGCTGCTGCAATTGGCCAATTCTGCGGCCTTCAATACGGGTGGCAAGCAACTGGTGGACCTCAAGTCGGCCATCACCCGTCTTGGATTGAATTCCGTCAGAACGACAGCACTGTCCATTGTGATGACCCAGTTGATGCGCGCCAAGGGAATGGCAGATTTTTCGGAGCTTACCCATTCGCTTTGGGAGCACTCGATCACGACAGCAGCAGCGGCCAATATTGTCGCCCGCAAACTCTCCCGCCAGAACCCTGAGGAAGCCATGCTGGCCGGCCTGATTCATGATCTCGGTGCGTTCTACATGCTTTATCGCGCCACGCAGTATGACGAGTTGCGCCATCGCCCGGACACCATCAAGTACCTGATCATCCAGTGGCATGAAAGCATTGGTGTTTCGCTACTCAACGCCCTTGGACTACCCGAGGAGATCGTTGAGTCCACGATCGACCATGATCACATGCGACCGACCCCGACAACCATCCGCAATCTGTCGGATATTGTCTATGTCGCCAATATGCTCAGCGGCGGGCATTTCGAATGGCTGATGCAGGACCAGCCTGAAATACCCGCTGAAATGAATATTCTGGAAGAAAAATACGGGCACTTGCGTCCGGAAATCGATGCACTGGCAGCCGAGATGCGTAGCAGTTTCGCCTGAACCGGATCAGCCCTTGCGGCCGTGCCCGGTCTTGACCTGGGTAGATGCCAGGACGCCGCGCAGGATGTTGATTTCATCCTTCTCCAGACGAACCCTGCCAAACAAACGGCGCAGCTTTGGCAGCAAGCGCCCTGGCTGCTCGGGATTGAAAAACCCGGTCTGAGTCATCACCGCTTCCAGATGAGAATACAACCCTTCCACCTCATCATGCGTTGCCGCTGGCGAAACAAATGGCGTTACGCCCTGCTCGACAACCGGCGGCTGCTCGCCATAGGCCGCCATTCTGCATTCGTAGCTAAGAACCTGAACAGCAGATCCCAGATTCAGCGAACTGAACTCGGGATTGGTTGGAATCGTCACCGCAGCTTGGCAATGGAGAATTTCATCGTTGCTCAGACCAACCGTCTCATTCCCGAAGACAAGGGCAACTTCACCGTGCTCTGCTTCGGCGATCAGTCGAGCAACCGTTTCGCGTGGCGCTCCGATAACGGGTCCGATATCGCGCTGGCGCGCCGATAGAGCCACAACAAACGATGCGCCGACCAACGCCTCTTTGAGCGACGAAGTGATTTTCGCCCTTTGCAGCACGTCGACCGCAGAAGTCGCCCGGGCATCAGCCTCCGGATCAGGAAACTGCTTGGGCTCCACCAGATAGAGATTGGACAAGCCCATCGTCTTCATCGCTCGCGCTGCCGCGCCAATATTGCCCGGGTGGCTGGTTCGGCAGAGGACTACTCTGATACGTGAAAGGAGGACTTCAGGGTTCATGGTGTAAAATTCGGTCTTTCAAATATAGATAGGGCTGCTTCGGCCGCCCGTCAGCTCTTTAAGCTCATGCATCCAACTCTGAATATCGCTGTCAAAGCAGCGCGTCGTGCCGGCCAGATCATCAATCGCGCCTCCAACGACCTCGACCTGCTCAAAGTCACCACCAAGCAGCCCAATGACTTCGTTACCGAGGTCGACAAGGCCGCCGAAGCAGCGATCATCGAAGTCCTGATGGAGGCCTATCCAGGCTACGGCATTCTAGCAGAGGAGTCCGGCGAGACCGCCGGCAAGAGCAGCAACGAAGCAGACTACCAGTGGATCATCGATCCACTCGATGGCACAACCAACTTCATTCACGGCATGCCGCAGTACGCCGTCTCAATTGCTCTGGCCAAGGCTGGCGTCATCGAGCAAGCAGTCGTTTTCGACCCCAACCGTAACGAGCTATTCACTGCCAGCAAAGGTGCGGGCGCCTTCCTGAACGAACGCCGCATCCGCGTTTCCAAACGCAACAAGCTGCAGGACTCGCTGATCGGAACCGGCTTCCCGTACCGCATGTTTGATCACATCGACACCTACCTCGCGATCTTCAAGGAATTGGCCCAGAAGACTGCCGGTCAGCGTCGTCCAGGTGCTGCCTCTCTCGACCTTGCGTACGTCGCCTGCGGCCGTTATGACGGCTTCTGGGAATTCGGCCTCTCGCCATGGGATATGGCAGCAGGCGCCCTGCTGATCTCGGAAGCTGGCGGCCTCGTCAGCGATCTGCGCGGCGACGCGAACTATCTGGAAACCGGGAATCTGATAGCCGGAACTCCCAAGGTTTTTGCACCGCTACTAAAGCTGGTCCAAGACAAGCTCCCGGATACCATCCGCGGCTAGGCAATCGGCAGATCACGAAATGCAAAAAAGCGCCTTCAGGCGCTTTTTTCATGCTCATCTCTGACCAGCGGAATTTCGTCAACGGTGTGGCCGGACCATCAATCAGATAGACATGTGTTGCACCCAATTCGGGGTAGCCACATGCTGTTTTGCGAGAATACCCCGCCAACCGACTCAGGCATTGTGCAGTTGATGGGTATGGCGATGGGTACAACAAAAAAGCGCCCCGAAAGGCGCTTTAATTGGTGTGTTCTGGCGGAGGAGGCGGGATTCGAACCCGCGGTAGGGGATTACCCTACACACGCTTTCCAGGCGTGCGACTTAAACCACTCATCCACCCCTCCGGAAGCCGCGCATTGTAGCAGAAGCGGCCGAATGGTCAAACAAACTTTCGGATAAAAGCGAGGCCAAGCCAGAGTAGCAGGACAATCGCAAAGGTGAATATGCCGACGAGTGCACCATTTGCTGAACGCGGCAAAAATATCGCACCAATCCGGCGAGGCGCTTCAGTAATGAGGGAAAACAGTTGGTAGACCCGATTGCCGGCCCGCTGCCGGCCGGCTATCAGATAGAGAACGCCTTGCCCGAGAAGACACAGGCCCAGCATTTCAAGAATTGCCCGTAGCGCACTGATCAGGAAAAGGCTCACAGGGAACGTTCAGTCGTCCTCGACACCATATTGTGCGTCGAGTTTGTTCATCTGTCGGTTGTACCACCAGATGATCATCAGATTGATGACAAGCGTACCTTGCGCCGCCATGTAGAAACCTAACGGAAAACCGAGGATGGTCACTTCATTGATCGCCCGGGCAAACCAGGTTAGTCCGAAGTTGACGAATATCCAACATGCAATGAGGACAAAGGTCAGGCGCCGGGTCTTTCGCCAGTGAATATCGGCTTTCGCGGTCATTGATCATCTCCATTGCGGAAACGGATCGCGTTGAGAAAGTTTGCCGCCCGAGGATCAGGTCTTGTTATCAGACTGACGACGATAATCGTGATGAAACCGGCCAGAACGCCAAACAGGCCACCGGAGTTGGATTGAACGTGAAACCAGGGTTCCATGCCAAAGCCGCTGATCCCGAGCACGGGGATGCTGTCGAACTCGACACGAATGATGTAGTAAATCGACAGTGTCGTGCCCACCACCATGCCAGCCAGCGCACCAGCACGCGTAGCCCTCTCCCAAAAGATGCCAAGCACCAGCGCTGGGAAGAAGGCCGAACCGGCGATGGAAAATGCCCAGGACACCATGGAGAGAATCGTTCCCGGCTTTTGGGCCGCAACGGTAGCGGCGAGAATGGCAACCACCAGCAGCATCGACTTTGAGATGACGAGACGCAATTGGGTCGACGCATCGGGGCGAAAGATGCGGTAGTAAACATCGTGCGAAAGGGAGCTGGTTATGGTCAACAGGAGTCCATCGGCAGTAGACAGGGCAGCAGCCAGACCACCGGCGGCAACCAGACCGGAAACCACATAGGGCATGCCTGCAATCTCGGGGGTTGCGAGGACGACTACATCAGGGTTCAGCGCCAGCTCAGCCAGTTGCAGGATTCCGTCGGCGTTGATGTCCTCGATAGTGACGAGCCCGACCTTGGCCCAAGCTGCCACCCAGCCCGGCAACTTGGTAATGGGGATTTCAGCGAGATGGGACAGCACCTCGTACTTGGCGAAGACGGCATAGGCCGGCGCTGTAATGTAGAGCAGCATAATAAAAAGCAGCGACCAGAATACCGATTCGCGGGCCTGTCGAACGCTGGGCGTCGTGTAGTAGCGCGTCAGGACATGGGGCAAGGCTGCCGTTCCTATCGTCAGACAGAAGATCAGCGCGAGAAAGTTGATGCGCATGATGTCCTGCTCTTCGACCGTCTCGCCCGGGAATGCCTCGGCGTGATGAACCGGCGGTTTGCTGCGGTCGACCGCAGAAAACATGGCATTTTCCCAACGCGCCCTCGCCTGCTCTGGATCGTGCGGCAGATCCCGATACTGCCGTTCCAATGCCACGATGTCTTTCATCTGGGCATCGCTGGCCTTGAGCTTGTTTATCTGCGCCGACAGCTGCTCACGCTCGAAACTGAGAGACTGCGGCAACTGCATGATCTTTTGGGCGTAGAGGTCAGCCCGCTCCCGATAGAGCTGCCGCGCTTCCAATTCGGCCGGGCTATTGAAGAGGCGCTCTTCAAGCTCGGTAACCTGCTGCAGCACCTGTCCGTAAACCAGTTGCGGCACCGGGTTGCCAGTCTGGTTGTAGGAGAGGATGGCGACCGGGGTGATGTAGGCAACGATCAGGATCAGGTACTGGGCCACCTGCGTCCAGGTCACGGCCCGCATGCCCCCCAAAAATGAACACACGAGAATGCCGGCGAGGCCGACGAAAACACCAATCTCGAACTGCAGGCTGACAAACCGACTGGTGATGACACCAACCCCGTAGATCTGCGCCACAACGTACACGAAGGAAGCAAGGATGGCAGCGGCTACGGCAACCAGACGAATCGCATTGCCACCATATCGAGCACCGAGAAAATCGGGGATGGTGTACTGGCCGAAACGCCTCAAATAGGGGGCCAGCAGCAGCGCGACCAGCACGAAGCCGCTGGTCCAGCCGATAACATAGGCCAGCCCCTGGAAGCCCGAAAGGTAGAGCGTCCCGGCCAGGCCAATGAAGGATGCGGCACTCATCCAGTCGGCACCGGTCGCCATGCCGTTGAAGAAGGCAGGCACGCGACGACCTGCGACGTAGTACTCCGACACATCGGCGGTTCGGCAGACGATACCGATCAGCGCGTACATCGAGATGGTGAAACACAGGAAGGCGTAGCCTATCCATCGCGGCGGCATGCCATGCCGTTCCAGAACTGCCAGCGCCCCGATGAAAGCCAGGAACCCTACGGTGTAATACAGGTAGTAGCGCTGCAGTCTGGACAGTGAAGCAAACATCCGATATGTCTAGAGCTGGCGGCGCAGTAAGCTGCTTGCCCGCGATTCGTCGATCAGTTGAATCGCCGCATCGACCTGCTTGCCGACGGCACGCACCGTCATCATCTGGAAGATACGTGCCAGCAGAAGGGTGTTGGCCATGGCATCACGCCGCCCGGAACCCGCATTCAGGCCAAAAACATCGATCCAGTGATCCAGCGGCAATACCGAATCGCCCTTCTCTTCGAACATGGAAGGCAGCAGCCACGCCAGATCGATCCACTGCGGCTGGAAATCGACGCCCAGACGCTCCTTGAAGGCCCGCTGCAGGAAGCCGCCGACATAGGGAACGTGGTAAGTGGCCAGCGGTGCCTTGGCAGCAAAAAGCAAAAATGCCGTCAATTCCCGGTCGACCGTAGAACCCTCGCCATCGAGCGTCGAAAAATCGACGTAGAAGGTATCGTCGGGCTGAATGGCGCCTTTCCAGATCGTGCTTGCAGCGATGCCAAGCAACTGATCGCTATCCGGATTCGGACCGCTGCTGACGACGTCGACCACAACGTAACGGGTGTGAAAATGCAGCGCGTCGAGCGGTGGTTCCTTGCTGGCCCGCCAGACCTCGAGCGAAGCCCGCACATCGTCCGGCAGCGTGTTTTGGGCACTGCCCCGGAACAGGAATTTCTTGAGTCCGAGCATGGTCATTGCACCTGGTAGTCGAGTTTGAGGCGCGTCTGGATCTTGCGTGCCTGACGGAAGGATTCCTTCAGGATGCGTCGGTCCAGCTCATTGAGCTTCTCGGGGTCGATCAGGTTATCGCCCTGCGTGCCAGGCTCACCTTCGAGGTACTGGTGCTGCAGGCGCAGCAGTTGAATGAAGTTCAGACCTTCAAGCACAGCGTTGATTTCATCGCTGCGGATCGACAGGCGCTGCGCTGCAAGGCGCAGGCGCTGAATCGAGTTGGTGTTGTGCACACCGCTGGCCATCGCGTAGATGCGCGCAACGTCGACAAAGATGCGCGAGCCGTATTTCTTGAGGTCGATCTTGCCCGGATGACCAGGCTCGAGATCGGTCAGGAAATCGCGAATCTTGCCGAGCGGTGGCTCGACGTCGAGGGCATTTTTGGCCATGGCACGCAGGAACATCGGATTGGATGCCGTCAGCGCCAGCAAATGACGACGCATCGCATCTGCCAGTTCGGCCTTGCCAAAGAGCGCCCGGAAATCGAAGAAAATGGTCGCGTTGAGCAGCGCATCCGGCTGGGGCATGCGAATCCAGCTATTGAACTGCTCTTTCCAATCCTCCAGCGTCAGACACCATTGCGGATTGCTCGCCATGATGTTGCCCTTGCACAACGGGAATCCGCAGCGGTCGAGATCCTTGTTGACGTCGAGGGCATAGGCGAGGAAACGCTGCTTGAGTGCGTCGGCCGACATGCCTTCGGGCGTAGCAAAGACAATCCCGTTGTCCTGGTCAGTACTGAAGGTCTGTTCGTCACGGCCTTCCGAACCGAAAGCCAGCCAGGCCCAATCTATGCCATCGAAATTGTGATTTTCCAGATTGAGCTGGATGACCCGGCGGGTCAACGCGTCGTTGAGCGCCGAGATGAACTGCGTCAACTGTTCCGCGCCGACACCCTGCGCCAACATGTTGAACGACAGTTGGCGGACATCAGCCGCGGCCTGCTGCAGAGCCTCAACATCGGTTGCGCCGTCGATGGACTGGCGAATCTGGCGCAAACCGACACGCTGCAGCGAGAACAGGTCCCGCTCGGAGACCACGCCAGTCAGCTTGCCTTCGGCATCGGTAACCAGCACGTGGCGGATGCCATGCGTCGCCATGGCGAACATCGCATCGTAGGCCGTGGCGTGTTCTTCGATCATGAACGGGTTGGGCGACATCGCCTGACCCACTGGCGTATCGAGCGGCAGATCGGCCAGAACAACCCGATCGAGCAGGTCGGTCCGCGTGAATACGCCGACGGCCTTGCGGTCGTCGCCGGCGACGACCAGCGAACCGACACCGGCCTTGGACATCGTTTCCAGCGCGGCACGCAAGGGGGTTTCCGGTGTCACCGTAATCGGCGAGCGCGAACCGATGCCGGCCAGCGGAGAATTGAGCGTCTGCTGCTCGCTGGCACGTTGGGAAAATTGCAGTTGCAACTGGCGACGCGACTGATCAAGCAGGCTGGCGATGTACTGCGTGCAGAACAGGTTGAATTCCGGGCTGGAGGCCAGCAAGGCCAGAAAATCGTCGGCCGGCAACTGGTAGCAGAAGGTATCTTCAACCGCCGTGTAGACGTTGGTCGATGGCCGACCGGCAGTCACCGAGCCAATCGGAAAACTTTCCCCGGCGCCCAGGCTGAGGATGGAGTATTCGGTGACGGTCACTTCGCCTGCCTGACGCGCCTGCACCTTCCCCGACTCGATCAGGTAGAAGAAGCGAACCTTGCCCGAGCCCGGCCCGAGAATCTCGCTGCCGGCAGCATAGAAGACGATCTGCGCCTTCTCGGCGAAACGCTGCAGCGCATCAGGCTGCATCTTGTTGAACGGCGCATGGTTGCGCAGGAATGCCTGCGTATTGCCGGCCATTCGGGTTCGCCCGCCCTGGCGCAGCGACATTTCAACCTGACCAACGACCTGCTCCGGGTCCTTCCCTGTTTGCTGTTGCGTAGTCACGACAACCTCTTCTTCTAAAGTGCGTAGTTTAACTTGAGGCGCTGTTGCAGACGTTTTGCCTGCTTGAGCGCCTCGCGCAAGATGGCCCGATCCATGTCATGCAGCACGGCGGGTTTCAGGCCATACCCCGCAGGCTCACCAATAGCTATTGCTTCAATCTGCTGCGCCAGTCGCAGGCGCAAAATGTGGGAAAAACCGGCGTTGACCGCAGCAATCTCGGCCGCCGGCAAACCAGCCAACGATCCCGCCTCGTGCAGGCGCTCTGCCGTGCTCACGGCTGTCGCGCCTGACGACAGTGCAAAAATACGCGCCGCATCGACAAAAATGCGGCTGCCGTATTTCTTGAGATCGACGGCACCACCCTCTCCCACCGATACTTCACCGCGGTAATTGAGCGGCACATCAGCCTGCAAGGCGTTGGCCGCCATGAGGTGCTGGAATGACGGCGTGGCTACCGTCATCGACAACAGCAAGGTGCGGAGCTTCTCGCCCAAGGCCAGCTCGCCGAACAAGGGCCGCAAATCAAAAAAGATGCTGGCATTCAGCAAGGCCTCCGGCTCGGGACGGCGTACCCAGTCGATAAACCGGCTGCGCCATTCTTCAAACGAAAGGCACCAGGCCGGGTTGCCAGCCATGATCTGGCCACTGCACAAGGCAAAGCCGCAGTCGGCCAGATGCTGGTTAACCTCCTGGGCAAACGGCAGGAAGAGCTGACGCATGGCGACAGCCTCTTGCTCACTGACCGCGTTGAAGATCAAGCCGTTGTCCTGATCCGTAACGAAAGTCTGTTCGTGCCGCCCCTCCGAACCGAGCGCCAGCCAGCACCACGCCACCGGCGGCAGGCGATGCCGGCGAGCGGTCAATTCGATGATGCGAGAAGTCAGGCGATCATTGAAGACCGAAATCAGACGCGTCGCAGCCAGGCCGTCTAGGCCATTTCCCGCCGCCTTCAGCAGGTACTCACGCAGGCGCGCCGAGAGTGCCGGTGCCGCGTCAAGATCGGTCAGCGCACCCAGCGCTGTCACCAATTCAAGTTGCAGCCGGCAAGGCAAGGTAAAGTCAGTATTCACGCTGCGCTCAATATTTCACGCGGGCAAAATAGGTCTTCTCCGCTGCTTCCAGCGCCTGACGAACGGTTACGATGCCCATTTCCTCAAGCAGCTTGACCAGTTTCAGGAAGACTTCACCGGTAGCCAGGGCATCCTCGAGGGCATTGTGCCGAGTGCCGATGGTGATACCCAGGCGCTCGAGAATGACGTCAAGTTTGTGCGATTCCTGATTGGGATGCACGACGGCCGAGAGCAGCAATGTATCGAGTACCGGCTGGGTGAAACGGATACCGGTGCGCTCTTCCTTGAGTTGCAGGAAACGCATGTCGAAGGCCGCATTGTGGGCGATCAGCACGGTGTCTTCGCAGAATTCATGGAAAGCTGGCAGGACAACGTCGATATTCGGCTGACCGCGCACCATGTCCTCGGTGATGCCATGGATCGGGATCGACTCCGGCTTGAGCGGACACTCGGGATCGAGAATCTGGTTGAAGGTTTCCTGACGTAGCAACCGGTTATTGACAATGCGGGCAGCGCCGATCTGGATGATTTCATCACCTTTGGAGGGCTCCAGCCCGGTCGTTTCGGTGTCGAATACGGTGTAGGTCAAATCCGAGAGCTTGCGGTCAAGGTCGATCGTCTTGTCCTCGAACCGAAAGAGATCGAAGTCGTAATATTCCGGTCGCCCCTTGCCGCGCGAGCGCTCTTCCTGATCGTGCTCGATCTCGGGAACGGCGACCGGCAGCACAAAGCGGAAGAAGGCACGGTGCGCTGCCTTTTCGCGCTCGTACCAGATTTCACCACCATGCCGGTCGATGACATCGCGCACGCTCAACGGCGATGTTTCGCTGCCGATCTGCATCGCGTCCATTTCCCACGTGTAGAAGGTTTCCGACGACATGGCCGGACCAGCCCAGATCAGATCCAGATAGGCCAGCTTGCCGGCAGAGGTCAGACGGAAGCGCAGCTCGCGGGGTTCGTAGTGGTCCTGCAGCTTGGAGGCCAGGCAGACCAGCGCAAACACCAGCGAGAAACTGTCAGCCTTGATCCACAGCGCATCGTCAAGGTCCTCTGTCTTCGTCGGCAATTTCAGTTTGTCCTCGATACGGCGCTGGGCAGCGGCCACGATATCGATGGCAAGGACGTCTTCAAGCGGCCAACGCGTCTTCATTGAGTCGGAAAATTCGTCCATGGTCAGATCGAGGCTCTGACTCATCTTGGCTGCTTCGTCGTCAACCACCTTGACGAAACGTTCGCGCAGCTCCGGCTCCATGTCCGGGTAATCGATCAGGTTCGCTACGGCCGCGCGAATATTGCCGATGGTGGACCGGCTGCCTTCGGTCAGCGAATGCAGGACCTGGTCGCGTCTTGCTTCCTGCTCGATGCTGCGGGTAATGTTTTCAACGGTCAGCACGTAACCGGACATGGCTGGTTCGCCTTCATCTCCTGAAGCAGCGAGGACAGGCACCATCTGGATGCGCAACAACTGACCGCCGCGCGTCGTCGTGATGAAATTGGCAATCGCCGTCTTGCCAGCCAACAGGCGCTGGCGGATAACCTCCTCGGCATGCTCGACCTGGCTCTTTTCAAGAATGGAAAAAATCGAACGTCCAAGGCCGATCAAGGCGCCGCCGGCAACCGAAGTGGGGCCCTGCGACAGGGCCTTGAACTGCAGGCGTGCGCGGTTGTTGTAGAGCAGGATGCGACCGTCAAGGTTGCACACCACCACGGCCTGCGCCAGTTCGGACATGAGCGCTGCCAGCCGGTTCTTTTCTTCTTCGACCGACGCCTTCGCCGTGGCGATCTGCGAATCGACGTCATCCATGAGGACGTCGCGCTGCTGGGCCAGATCATTGGCCGCCTGGGCCAGTTGCTGAACTTCCGGCGGACCTTCGATATGCACGCGGAAGTTGCGGTTGGCACCCAGCATCAGGCGAAGGGTCTCCGCCATGCGCAACAGGCCTTCGACATACTGCTTGAACAGCTTGTGCAGAACGAGAACGCCAACCGCAAAACCGAACACGGTCATCATCGTGCCGACCGGCAGCCGGGACAGCAGCAGCTCCGTCAGCATGGTACGTTCGGCATCCCTCATGTCCAGCCAGACGAGTAGCGAGGTAACGACGAACGGGCCCGTCATCAGCAGACCGAGAACGATCACCGCGAGGATGAAACGATGTTTAGCCTTCATGGCATACATTCCAGCAAATGTGATTTTGAATTTTGGCCGTTAATTCCGGTCGACCGCGGGAGTCTGTCCTCAGACGATTCCAAGCATGGTCTTGACGCGGGCCACCAGATCCTTGGTCGAAAATGGCTTGGTCACGTAGGCGTCGGCCCCGAGAGCAAGGCCTTTGGCCACCTCGGTGTCGCGCCCTTTGGCGGTCAGCATGACAATCAACACACCGGCTTTTGACGGATCGGCACGCAGGGCTTCGCAAACTTCAAAGCCGGACTTTTTCGGCATCATCACATCGAGCAGGATCAGGTCCGGTGCAAAACTCGCCACTTTGGCCAGCGCCTCTTCACCATCGCAGGCGACTGCGACGGCGAAACCTTCTTTTTTCATCAGGAATTCAAGGGAAATGACGATGTTGGGTTCGTCATCGACAATCAAAATCTTCTTGCTCATGCGGTTTGCCTCCCATTGTTGTCATCCGGCGCCGGCACAGGCACCGTGAATATGAAGTTCGCTCCGGCTCCGGGCTCGCTTTCAACCCAGAGATTACCACCAAAATATTCCACAATCTGTCGGCTTATGGGTAGCCCGAGACCGGTCCCCTGCGGCTTGTCCGTCATCGTGTTTCC
Source organism: Betaproteobacteria bacterium (assembly GCA_016705475.1). Classification (GTDB taxonomy): domain Bacteria; phylum Pseudomonadota; class Gammaproteobacteria; order Burkholderiales; family Rhodocyclaceae; genus Azonexus. Next base: position 97,485 of record JADIYD010000014.1, read on the forward strand.
ACCCTGGCGGAATTTTTCAAAAATGACAATGCATTCCTCCGCCGTCAGACCAGGACCGTTGTCATGCACCTCAACACGGACGAGGTCCGCCGCCCCGGAAACCCTGACCAGAACGCGGCCAGTTCCACCCGGTACGAATTTGACGGCATTCGACAGCAGGTTGATCATGACCTGGGTCAGTCGATCCCGGTCGGCCAATACCGACGGCAACGATGAAGGAATGTCGCCTTCGAGCACCACGCCCTTTTCCCGAAACAGTTGCTCGAGCGATGCCATCGACTCGCGGGCGACCTCGCCCATATCGACCTCGCTGGTCGTCCATTCGGCTCGCCCGGATTCCATCTTGGCCATGTCGAGAATCTGGTTGATGAGGCGGGTCAGGCGCTCGGCCTCAGTGACAATGATGCCCAGGAAGCGTGAGCGGTCAGCAAGATCAAGGCGCGGATCTTCGTGCAGCATTTCGGAAAGTGCGCGAATCGAGGTCAGTGGCGTGCGCAACTCGTGGGTCACGGTCGAGATGAAATCGTCCTTCATGCGATCAAGTTCGCGCAGGCGCTCGTTGGCTTCACGCAATTCCGTCGTCGCTGCTTCAAGTTCGCGCTGCTTCGCCTCGAGTTCACGGCTGTGCGCACGAACCTGCGTTGCCTCGTCGAGAATATCGAGCACCTCTTCGAGCCCAAGATCCTCTTCCTGCGCCACGGAAGCGACCATGACCCGGGCACTGGCCGAACCGATGGCACCGGCCAGTTCGGACTCGGCAAAGCGGACAAAATCGGCATCGGCCGGCAGATTTCGCCAGTGCTCAGCACGCCGGGATGTGGCATAAGCGGCCAGTTGCTGACCCGCCCGCGCTGCGCCGAGAAAACGCTCGAGCAATTGCACCAGCGCATCAGGCGATGCCTTTCCCCGCCACAGGCGTGCCTCGGTATTGCGCGAATCGAAGCGGAATACATCGACAAAACGCTCGGCCTGACTGGCCTCGACGGCATCCGGTTTTGAATTGAGCGAAACGGCGACGTAGGCGCCGATGTTGGCCAGCATGCTCCACCACAGGCAATGCGAAATTTCATCCAGACCGGCCAACCCAAAGAGCGCCTGCGCCTTGAGCCAGGCAATGCCGAACAAACCATTTTCGACAAAGCCGCTCGGCATCCAGCCCGATTTGGCAAAGGACGGCAGCAACAGGGTGTACAGCCAGACCATGAAGCCAGCCAGCAGCCCGGCCACCGCACCGGCCCGCGTCCCCTGCTTCCAGTACATTCCGCCAAACATGGCCGGCGCAAATTGCGCCACCGCAGCGAAGGAAATCAGACCAATGCCAACCAGCGCATAGGCTTCGCCGGCCGCTCGGAAATAGATGTAGCCCAACAGCAGAATGAGCGCGATGGCGGCACGACGAATGCCGATGAGGAGGCCAGACAGGTCATTTCGTTTATCGACGAAATTGCCGGTCGACCGCAGCAGGATGGGCATGACGAGATCGTTGCAAACCATGGTCGACAAGGCGATCGTTTCAACGATGACCATGCCGGTCGCCGCCGACAGACCCCCGATGAAGGCCAGCAAGGCAAGCGATTCGGCGCCGCGGGCGAGCGGCAGGGTAAGCACGAAGGTATCCGGGTTTACGCCCTGCCCGTCAAAGTGCAGCAGGCCACCAAGGGCCAGTGGCAAAACAAAAATATTGATCAGCAGCAGGTAGAGCGGGAAGAGCCAGACGGCGCGCTTGAGATGCGACTCGTCGACGTTCTCGACAACAATGATCTGGAACTGGCGGGGCAGGAAAATGATCGCCAGCCCGGAAAGGATGATCAGCGAGGTCCAGGTGCCAGCCCGGCTTGAATCAAGCTGCAGCAGTCGTCCGAAATCGGCGCTCGCCGCCGCCTTTTGGAACAGGTCGCTCAGCCCGCCGAACATGCCGTAAGTGACGAAGATGCCGACCGCCATGAACGCGACGATCTTGACCACCGACTCAAACGCCACCGCGGCGACCATGCCCTCGTGCCGCTCGGTCGCATCGAGGTGACGGGTACCGAACAGGATCGAAAACAAGGCCAGCACGACGGCAATCAGGAAAGTGGAATCCAGCCCCAAAACCTGAAAGCTACCGCCTGAATGCTCGAGCAACACATCGACGCTGGCGGCCATCGCCTTCAACTGCAGGGCGATGTAGGGAACCACGCCGATTACCGCTATGACCGTCACCATACCGGCCAGCAACTGACTTTTTCCGTAGCGCGACGCGATGAAATCGGCAATCGACGTAATGCGCTGCGCCTTGCTGATGCGGATCATTTTGATGATGACGCCGACACACAGCAGCATCAGCGTAGGGCCGATATAGATGGTCAGGAACGACAAGCCACCGGATGTGGCGCGTCCAACGCTGCCGTAGAAGGTCCACGAGGTGCAATAGACGGCCACCGAAAGCGCGTAGACATTGGCCGAAATAATCGATTTACCGGCATCGGCCCGCGCATCACCAAAACGCGCCACGGCGAACAGCAGCCCGAGATAGGCCGTTGCCAAAAGCGCGATGAACCAGCCAGAAAGCATCTACTTTCCCCGCTCGGCCACCCAGGCCGCGAGAACGATCAATCCAGCCCAGACGCCGAACAGATACAAGTAGGTTGCCGGAATACCGCCCAGCTCACCGCTCGGCAGGCTAAGCAGGGGGTAAGTCAGTAGCGGCACACCCAGCAGCCCGAGGGCAGCCAGGCGCTGGCGAGTCGGATTTGCTCTTTTCACAAGCCCATCCCAAAAATGAAAACGGCTGGCACGCCAAGCGTGCCAGCCGTTGTTGGCATATAGTCTGATGCGACTACACGGGAGGCCACCTTTTGGGCGACCATTGTCTCCTCCTTGCCTTTTAATCTTTGGAGGCAGCGTGGCAAGTCGCCGCCTCCTGGCTCATGCTGGAACTAAGGTTAGCCCTTGAGTTGTTCCAGAATGGCCGGGTTCTCCAGCGTCGAGGTGTCTTGCGTCAGTTCCTCGCCCTTGGCCAGACCGCGCAGCAGACGACGCATGATCTTGCCCGAACGGGTCTTCGGCAGGTTGTCACCGAAACGGATGTCCTTCGGCTTGGCGATCGGACCGATTTCCTTGCCAACCCAGTCAGACAGTTCCTTGATGATGCGCTTGGCGTCGTCACCGGTCGGGCGAGCGCCCTTGAGCACAACGAAGGCCACAATGGCTTCACCGGTCAGGTCATCCGGACGGCCAACAACAGCAGCCTCGGCAACCAGCGGGTTGGCAACCAGTGCGGATTCGATTTCCATCGTACCCATACGGTGACCGGAAACGTTCAGCACGTCGTCGATACGGCCGGTAATGGTGAAGTAGCCGGTGTCCTTGTCGCGGATCGCGCCGTCGCCAGCCAGGTAGTACTTGCCCTGGAAGTCTTGCGGGTAGTAGGACTTGACGAAGCGCTCGTCGTCGTTCCAGATCGTGCGGATCATCGACGGCCACGGCTTCTTGCAAACCAGAATACCGCCCTGGCCCCACGGCAGATCGGCGCCGGTCTCATCGACCACGGCGAACTGGATGCCCGGGAACGGCAGGGTGCAGGAACCCGGAACCAGCGGGGTTGCGCCCGGCAGCGGGGTGATCATGTGACCACCGGTTTCGGTCTGCCAGAAGGTATCGACGATCGGGCAACGGCCGCCGCCAACATTTTCGTAGTACCACGTCCAGGCAGCCGGGTTGATCGGCTCGCCAACGGAACCAAGGATGCGCAGCGAAGACAGGTCGTAGCTCTTCGGATGCACAGCCGGGTTGTTGTCGGAGGACTTGATCAGCGAACGGATGGCGGTCGGTGCGGTGTAGAAAATCGTTGCCTTGTGATCCTGGATCATCTTCCAGAAACGGCCGGCATCCGGGTAGGTCGGAACGCCTTCGAAAACGATTTCGGTCGCGCCGCAGGCCAGCGGGCCGTAGGTGATGTAGGTGTGACCGGTAACCCAGCCGATGTCGGCCGTACACCAGAAGACGTCCGACGGCTTGATGTCGAAGGTCCACTTCATGGTCATGATGGCGTGCAGCAGGTAGCCGCCGGTGGAGTGCTGAACACCCTTCGGCTTGCCGGTGGAGCCGGACGTGTAAAGCAGGAACAGCGGGTGTTCGGCTTCGACCCATTCCGGTTCGCAAACGTCAGACTGGTTGGCAACAGCGTCGTGCAGCCAGGTGTCACGGCCGGCAACCATATTGACTTCGCCGCCGGTGCGCTTGAAGACGATGACGTTCTTGACGGACTCGCAACCACCCATGGCGAAGGCTTCATCAGCGATCGGCTTGAGCGGGATGGCCTTGCCACCGCGGAACTGGCCGTCGGAGGTGATCAGGGCAACAGCGCCGGCGTCGTTGATACGATCGCGCAGGGACTGGGCCGAGAAGCCGCCGAAAACGATGGAGTGGATGGCGCCAAGGCGAGCACAAGCCTGCATGGCACAGATGCCTTCGATGGTCATCGGCATGTAGATAACGACGCGATCGCCCTTCTTGACGCCCATGCCGCGCAGGGCATTGGCGAACTTGGCAACCTTGGAGAGCAGTTCCTTGTAGGTGACCTTGGTGACTTCGCCGTTGTCGGCTTCAAAGATGATGGCAACTTTTTCGCCCAGACCGGCTTCGACCTGACGATCAAGACAGTTGTAGGAGACATTCAGTTTGCCATCGGCAAACCATTTGAAAAACGGAGCGTTGGATTCATCAAGTGACTGGGTAAAAGGCTGCTTCCAGGTGATGAATTCACGGGCGCGCTTGGCCCAGAATTCCGGATAATCGGCATCCGCTTCCGCGCACAGCGCCCGGTAGGCGTCCATCCCCGAAACCGCCGCGTTCTTGACCATTTCGTCAGACGGATAAATTAGCTGCACGGACTCATTCGACATATTCTTCTCCTCTGCGGTACTTCGCAATTTATGTTGAAACAACCGATTGGATCCCAGGCTTGACCCTGGAACGTGTAAAGCCGCGCAAGCTGGAGAACAACCCACTCCCCCGCCAGCGTTGATGCGGCATTAGACGTCGATATTCTTACAAATGCCTTACGAAATCACGCTGCGGCGCAGCAATTCCGGCTATTCCGGAAGCGTGCAGGTCGCGTGATAAACTTCTGTTCCCCAAACCACGGTTCCCAAAATGAGTTCGCCCATCAAATTTCTCGAGTCCTTCATCTTTGCCAGCCGCTGGATTCAGGCCCCGCTCTACGTTGGCCTGATCGTTGCGCAAGTCGTCTATTGCTGGCTGTTCATGGTCGAACTGAGCCACCTGGTTCACAACGCCATCGATGCTGCGCACATCAGCGAAGCTGATGTCATGCTGGCGGTCCTTGGCCTGATTGATGTCGTGATGATCGCCAACCTGCTGGTCATGGTTATCGTCGGCGGCTATGAAACTTTCGTTTCACGGCTAGACCTTGAAAACCACCCGGATCAGCCGGAATGGCTATCCCACGTCAATGCCGGCGTTCTCAAGATCAAGCTTTCGACCGCTATCATCGGCATATCGTCAATTCACCTGCTGAAGAGCTTCATCAATGCCAACAACTTGTCCGAGCACACGCTGATGTGGCAGGTGATCATTCACGTCGTATTCCTTTTCTCCGCCCTGGCCATGGCAATGGTAGACAAAACCATGACCCAGACCCTCGCTCTGCAACATCAAAAACACCATTAATTCCGGAGTTGCGCATGACCGCCATCAAACAAGAAGACCTGATCCAGTCCGTTGCCGATGCTTTCCAGTACATCAGCTACTACCACCCGCTGGACTACATCAAGGCCCTCGGTGAAGCCTACGAGCGCGAGGAAAGCCCTGCTGCAAAGGACGCCATCGCCCAGATCCTGACCAACTCGCGGATGTCCGCCGAAGGGCATCGCCCGATCTGCCAGGACACCGGCATCGGCATGGTTTTCATCAAGGTCGGCATGCAGGTCACCTGGCCGGATGCCACCATGAGCATCCAGCAGATGATCGATGAAGGCGTGCGCCGCGCCTACGGCAACCCGGACAATCCGCTGCGCGCCTCGGTGCTGGCCGACCCGGCCGGTGCCCGCAAGAACACCAAGGACAACACCCCGGCTGTCGTCCATTTCGAGATCGTACCCGGCCATCACGTCGAAGTGATCTGTGCTGCCAAGGGCGGCGGCTCCGAAGCCAAGTCCAAGTTCGCCATGCTCAACCCGTCTGACGACCTCGTCGACTGGGTTTTGAAGAAAATCCCGGAAATGGGCGCTGGCTGGTGTCCGCCCGGCATCATCGGTATCGGCATCGGCGGCACGCCCGAAAAGGCCATGCTGCTGGCCAAGGAATCGATCATGGCGCCGGTAGATATTCATGAACTGAAGGCCAAGGCCGCTACCGGTGCGACATTGACCCGTCCGGAACAGCTGCGCCTTGAGCTGATGGAAAAAATCAACGCACTCGGCGTTGGCGCCCAGGGTCTCGGCGGCCTGACCACCGTGCTTGACGTCAAGGTGCTGGATTACCCCTGCCACGCCGCCAACCTGCCGGTCGCGCTGGTGCCGAACTGCGCCGCGACCCGCCACTGCCATTTCCACCTTGACGGCTCCGGCCCGGCCAAACTCGACGTGCCGAAACTTGAAGACTGGCCAGCCGTCACCTGGACGCCGGACCTCAAGTCGGCAACCCAGGTCAATCTGAACACGCTGACCAAGGAAGAAGTCGCCGCCTGGAAACCGGGCCAGAAGCTGCTCCTGAACGGCAAGATGCTGACCGGCCGCGATGCTGCCCACAAGCGGATTTCCGACATGCTGGCCAAGGGCGAAAAGCTGCCGGTCGACTTCACCAACCGCGTGATTTATTACGTTGGCCCGGTTGATCCGGTTCGTGACGAAGTCGTTGGCCCAGCCGGCCCGACCACCGGCACGCGGATGGACAAATTCACCCGCATGATGCTCGAACAGACCGGCCTGATCTCGATGATCGGCAAGTCCGAGCGCGGCCCGGTCGCCATCGAGGCGATCAAAGACAACAAGTCGGCTTACCTGATGGCCGTTGGCGGCGCCGCCTACCTGGTGGCGAAAGCCATCAAGTCGGCCAAGGTGGTCGGCTTTGCCGATCTGGGCATGGAAGCCATCTACGAGTTCGATGTCGAAAACATGCCGGTGACTGTCGCCGTTGACTCCTCCGGAATCAGCGTGCACGAAACCGGGCCGAAGGAATGGCAAGTCAAGATCGGCAAGATTCCGCTCAAGGCCTGATCAACATCGACCACAACCAAACCCGGCTCCGGCCGGGTTTTTTATCGCCAAAACCATGTTTCGCAAATTCCGCATCCTTATCCTGTTGCTAGTCCTCGCCACTGTCGGCCTTGGCGCCTGGCGCGCCAATTCCCGGTTGACCGCCTGGGAGCACACCATTCATGTGGCGGTGTATCCCATTGCCGGGGACAACTCGCCGGCCACGGCCAGCTACATTGCAGCCCTGAACAATGAAAGCTTTGCCGACATCGGAGAGTGGATGCAACAGCAGACCGCAAAGCAGGGACTGGCCATTCTTCAACCCGTCGCGCTTCGCGTTGCCCGACCATTGACCGAGATGCCGCCGCCACGCCCAGCGCAGCCTAGCGCGCTGGATGTCATGCTATGGAGCCTGAAATTACGCTGGTGGGCTTCGCAAAACGACCATATCGACGGGCCGAAACCCCATGTCCGGCTGTTTGTACTCTTTCACGACCCGGCACTCAACCCGTCGGTCCCTCACTCGACGGGCTTGAGCAAGGGGCAGATCGGCGTCATCCACGCTTATGCATCGCGCCAGCAGCGTCGGCAAAACGCCGTGGTGATCGCCCACGAAATGCTCCACACCTTTGGCGCCACCGACAAATACGATTTGGTAACGCTGCAGCCGATTTACCCGCAGGGTTATGCCGAGCCAGGACGCGAGCCTCGCCTGCCACAGGAAAAAGCGGAAATCATGGGTGGCCGTATCCCGATGGACGAGCGGACTGCCGAAATCCCCTTCAACCTTGCCGAAACGTTGATCGGACCAGAAACCGCGCAGGAAATCGGCATGACGCGGGGAGTGCTGCGGTCAACAGGAAAAAACGCCCAAAACTGAAAGCACTTCCCCGGCACAGCATCAGCGCTCGGTCTTGCCGATCACGCCCCACAACGCGCGGAACTTGCCGCCCAGCGTCAGTCTTTCGTCGGAGAGGGCTTCCAGGAAATCGGACATGCGTTTCGACTTGGCCACGGCAAAAAGCACCAGCCCGATGAATACCGAGGTGGCGAGCAGGCCGTGCAAGGCGCGCTCCAGGACGGGCCCCTCGCCAAATGCGATGATGTTCATGCCGAAGTAGCCCGTGGTGACGGTGGCAATCAGACCGAGGATGGTGATCACGGTCAGTCGGACAACGGTATTGGATTGCCGGCGCTGTGAGTCGCTGTCGAGGTAGTGACTCATCTCGCGGATTTCATCGTGCACATCGTCGTACATCGCGTCGTTGTGGAGATGATTCGAGCACAGGCGGTACATCGCCTGCACATGCGGCCGCTCGGAAAGCTCGTGGAACCAGTAGCGATGCGTGAAGCGCAGGAAAGTCTCGAAATTGGCCCGGATACGGCGTTTAAAGCGGCGTACCGAAACATCGTCACGAATGTCGAGATCGTTGACCGCGTCGGCCAGAACCTCCGAAAAAGCCAGTAGCGCGGCCCTGTGGAGATGAGCAATCAGGAATACCACGAAGTACTGATGGCGGAACTGGGCCAGCACACCGCGCTCACCATCGACAAAAAACGGAAATGCTGCATCGCCCACCACGGTAAAGGTGTTGCCTGTGCAGATGAAGCGCGTGTTCGGCCCGGCTTCGCTATCGGTCCAGAAACGGTCGTGGCAAAAGCGCTTTTCGAACTCGATGACGCCCGGCTCGTTGATTGGCAGCGATTCGTTCGGATGCAGCATGCTGGCCAGACCAAGCCGCACCCATTCTTCACGACTCAGCTTGCGTGGCTCGTCAATTGCCAGATACGCCATCATCGGCATGCGCTGGTATTCGATCAGGCGGTAACGCAGATCACCCGGCTCATCAGAATGGGACAGCGCCATGGGCCGCAACAAGCAGGCCCAATGCTCGGAAACACAAGGGCTCCGATGTTCACAGACGTACGAGAGATATTTCTCCCGTTTTTCGGCATCGGAACGGGCAATGACCTGACCATCGTGACCAAGCCACTCGGCCAGATAGACGTTGTGCAAACCCGCGCCGCCCTCCTCCCAACCGGATGGATAGGCGCGGCCAAACCGGAACAGGATATCGCGGACGGTATCCAGCGGCAGATCGGTGGCCCGCACTTCCAGATTGAGCTGGATAACGTCGAGGTCATGGAAAAAATACAGGTCCAGATGCACGATCTCGAGTTCGATCGGTGCCTGCCCCTTGCGCAATGTCAGACGTAACCCGGCAATGTCCTTGCGCCGGAAGACATGCATTGGCGAACCACCCGGCGGGTCGTCCGAAGGCGCATGGCGCGAACGCCCTTCGCCATAAAGGAATCGCTGGACGTAGGGCAGGAATGAAACAAATTCGCGGTAATGGCGCTCCTTGAACTGGCCAGGATCCTCCATGAATTCATCGTCAATCCGGCGCCAGTGGCTGGCCTCCGTTCGTGACTCGAAGACCTCCCAGTAGCGTCCCTCGCTGCCGGAAGCCGCAATGGGCTCAAGATGCAATGGCCAGACCAGGCTGGCATGAAAAAGCCGAACGCGACCGCTCTGCGGATCGCCCTGCGTGTCGGTCATACAATTTCCTTGTGTGGACAGCCCGTTCCGATTCGTTCGGTCATCATCAACCGCCACGAAGTATCCGGCAAATCACCCAATCTGCAACTGACTCAAGCCAAGGTTGGCGTACATCGCAGCCAACGTCGGTCAAGTCACCATTCGCTCGGCCCGGGCACGATCCCACAGGCGCTTGTGCATTTCCTCAATCGGCAAGCCAAAGCGGAAATTTTTGTCGAGCTCTCGAAGGAGAGGCATCAATTGCATCCCGATCGTTCCCAGGCAAGGGGTCATTGCAGCAGGATCAATGGTCGCCAGCAGTTCCTTGAACTGCGGCACGAAGGATTCACAGCTGCCAAGCTGAGCCCCCTGGAGGTTGGATGCAGCCATGACCCGATTGCCGCCGGCGCGGATAGCAGCGTCAAGGCGACCATAGGCCAATTGAAGCAGTGCCTGCTCGGACAATCCGACACCGTCATCAGGAACAACCGCGACGCCAACACTGACCGTCAGATTGATGCGCTGTCCTTCGACAGAAATCTGCGCGCTGGCCATCGCCTTGCAGATACGGTTGGCAAATCCGGCACAAATTGTCTCGGAGGTTGATCGGGTCACGATGACGACTCTGCCGTCCGCCAGCTGCCCAATGTAGTCTTCGGGGCGAATCTTTCTGGACAACAGATAGCAGAACCGTTGCGCTGAACTGAACGCCAGTTCGGCACCGTAGCGAACAACCAGATCGTCGTAGCCATCCAGACAAAAAGCCAGAACGCCGACACCGCTGCCCGTCTGCGCCTCGGGCAAACTGTTCGCCAGGTATTCTTCAAGCATCTCCTCGGCGAGCACCGTATCGTCCTCGCTGAAGGCATCGTCGTCCGACGCCTCGCTATCGGACGCCTCCAGCCCGGCAACCTGCCCCATGATGTTGCTGATACCGATATCCGACTGCCCGCCATACTGCTCGAACGGCTCCTCAGGAACCGGGGCCGGCGCTACAGGACGCGCCTCGGCCGAACCCTCTCGCCATTCCATTTGAGCCGAAACAATGCTTTCGATCGACGGTTCGGACGCCCCTTTCACAATGAATTCGGATACACCCAACTTCCGCGCTTTTTGTCGATCAGCGTCGGTAAAGCTGCTCGAAACCATCAGCAAAAACGGGACATTTCTCAAGCGCGACAACTTGCTGTCGCGGAGGCGCTCAAGCAGCCCACGACCATCGTCCCTATCCAGAGCAATACCGGATACGACAGCAACTATCGCGCTGTCGAGGACCATGGTTTGCCAGGCCGACTCGTCATTCTGCTCGTCACGAACCTCAAAACGGTCGGAAAGTTGCTTGATCAGCGATGCACGTACGACTTTTGAAGCATCGACAACCAGAACCTTGCGCTTATTTGTCATTTATATCCCAACATCACCAATAATTTCAAATACTTGAATCTAGCGACCACTAACTTTCAAGTTTAAACGACGCGCCACCATCCGCGTCAACGATGGTTGGTGTAAAAAATTGTTGCTCCCGCCAAACCAGCACTTGATTTTGATCGCCTGCTACTTCATAGTCGCACCATCTATTTTTGCCAACCCACAGGTAATCCGCATGAACGCATCCCGTACCTTCCGCAAATTCGCTGCTTTTGCAGTGGAACCGGTTGTCGTACGCGTGGTCGTAGTAGGCGTCGTTATGCACGCGCCGTCGCGGATCGGGTAAGCAGAAGCAGCACAGAACCCCAAACCCCGCCGGCGCAAACCGGCGGGGTTTTGTTTTTTGGAGCCCGTCGGTTGCGCCACCAACCCAAAGGAAATCTCCATGACAGAAACTCTCACCGGCGCGCAAATCACCGTGCGCCTGCTTGAACGCCAGGGCATCCGCACCGTGGCCGGCATTCCCGGCGGCGCCATCCTGCCGATTTATGATGCGCTCGGGCAGTCGACCGAAATTCACCATGTTCTTGCCCGCCACGAACAGGGTGCCGGCTTCATGGCCCAGGGCATGGCCCGCGCAACGGGGATGCCGGCTGTCTGCCTGGCCTCCTCCGGCCCCGGCGCGACCAACCTGCTGACCGCCATCGCCGATGCCAAGCTCGACTCGATCCCGCTCGTCGCGATCACCGGCCAGGTTCCGAAGGCGATGATCGGCACCGACGCCTTTCAGGAAGTCGACACCTACGGCTTGAGCATTCCGATCACCAAACACAATTTCCTCGTCTCGTCGGCCGAGGAGCTACTGGAAGTTCTCCCGCGCGCCTTCCAGATCGCCGCCTCCGGCCGCCCCGGCCCGGTGCTCATCGATATTCCCAAGGACGTCCAGACGCAAGCCATCGAGATCAGCCAGTGGCCAGAACCCGGTCGCGCCCTGCCCGCCCCGACAGCCAACCCGGAACAGATCGAACAGGTGGCGGCGATGATCAATGCCGCCGAACGTCCGATCCTCTACCTCGGCGGTGGCGTCGTGCATTCCGGCGCGTCGACAGCCGCCATCGAACTGGCCGAGAAGGCCAGCTTGCCGACCGTCATGACGCTCATGGCACTCGGCACGATGCCGGTCGATCACCCGCTGTCGCTCGGCATGCTCGGCATGCACGCGGCGCGCTACACCAATTTCCTGCTCGATGAATGCGACCTGCTGATCGCCGTCGGTGCGCGCTTCGATGACCGTGCCACGGGCAAGGTCGCCGCCTTCTGCCCGCAGGCCAAGATCATCCACATCGATATCGATCCGGCCGAACTGGACAAGATCAAGACGGCGCACATCGGGATCGCGGCCGATATCAGCGAGGCGCTCGGCCAGTTGCTACCGGCCGTTCTTGAAAATGTGCGAAAAATCTGGGTTGACCGCAGCAATCAACTCAAAGCCGAGTTCCCGCTCGACATGACCGGTGCCGACAACCCGCGCTCGCACTTCGGCCTGATCCAGAGCGTCGCGGCGTGCCTCGACGACGAAGCCATCATCGCCACCGACGTCGGCCAGCACCAGATGTGGGTCGCCCAGGCCTACCCGCTGCGCCGCCCGCGCCAATGGCTGACTTCCGGCGGGCTTGGCACCATGGGCTTCGGCGTGCCGGCGGCCATCGGCGCTGCGCTGGCCGAACGCGAACGCACTGTCGTCTGCTTTACGGGCGACGGCTCGATCATGATGAACATCCAGGAACTGGTCACCGCTGCCGAAGAAAACGTGAACATCAAGATCGTGCTCATGGACAACGCCACGCTCGGCCTCGTGCATCAACAGCAGACGCTGTTCTACGGCGAGCGGCTATTTGCCTCGCAATTCCGTTCGTCGCCAGACTTCATCAAGATCGCTCAGGGTTTCGGCATTGCTGCGGTCGACCTGGATTCTTCGACCAATCCGTGCGCAACGCTCATGGAGGCCATTTCGCGTCCCGGCCCCTGTCTCATCCACGCCAGCATCGATGCCGAGCAGAAGGTCTATCCCATGGTGCCGCCGGGCGCCGCCAACCGCGACATGATCGGAGCCTGAGATGAACGCGATCACCAAGAACGAACAAAACGCCATCACCCGTGCCGTGCTGGAAATCGATGTCAACAATCACGCCGGGGTCATGTCGCACGTCGTCGGTCTGTTCTCGCGACGTTCCTACAACGTTGAGGGCATTCTCTGTCTGCCGGTCGGCGACGGACGCCAAAGCCGCATCTGGCTACTGGTCAATGAAGACCAGCGGCTGGCGCAGATGATGAAGCAGGCTGGAAAGCTGGAGGACGTCATCGCGATTCGCCGGCACAACGCCGACCACGCGGTATTTCAGGATCTGGAGACCTTCTTCCGGCCGTAACCGGGGCAATCAGGAAGCTGCCGGGGTTTCCCGGCACTTCCGCTTGTATTCGCGGATCAACTCCAGCTCATCGTCGCTGATCGACTCGAAGCGCAGGCCGACCAGTCTGCGCTCACCGAGGCGGCGCATGCGCATGATGCTGACGTAGGCCTCAACCCGCCCACCCAGATCGGGCGAGTCAATCCTGCAGACACCAACCTCGCCGCTGGGCTTGGCACCAAAAACGGCTTCGTCGATGAGCACGCCGATACCCGATACCGAAATATCAGCCGCAGGCAACTCGAGGTGATGCCCACCCAAGCTCAGGTAGACATTGCCTTTGAGGAATACGCGAGGGGAGCGGCGGCGTTCTTTCACGGTTAAGTTCCTGCACAAATCAGACAGACATTCTTACATGCACATGGTTCAAACACACGACAATTACATGGATTTACCATAGCCGGGTTGCGGCGCCAAATCCAGTCCCCGGCGCCGATGCCATCCCGCCAAGGCGGGGCTATACTCCGGCCTTCCTGTCCGATCATTTGCGAACCATGACCCTCAGCATCAACTGGCAAAGTGCCCACGCCTACACCGACATCCTCTTCGAAACGGCCGAAGGCATCGCCAAGATCACCATCAATCGCCCGGAACGCCGCAACGCCTTCCGCCCGGAAACGGTCAACGAACTGATCGACGCCTTCCACCGCGCCCATCGCGACAACAGCATCGGCGCCATCATTTTGACCGGCGCCGGCCACGAGGCTTTCTGCTCCGGCGGCGACCAGAAGGTACGCGGCGCCGAGGGCTACATCGACGAAGGCGGCACCCCGCACCTCAATGTGCTTGATTTGCAGATGCAGATTCGCCGGCTGCCCAAGCCGGTCGTCGCCATGGTTGCCGGCTTCGCCATCGGCGGCGGCCACGTGCTGCACCTCGTCTGCGACCTCAGCATAGCCGCCGAGAACGCCCGCTTCGGCCAGACCGGGCCACGTGTCGGCAGCTTCGATGCCGGCCTTGGCGCCGGACTCATGGCGCGGACCATCGGGTTAAAACGCGCCAAGGAGATCTGGCTGCTCTGCCGCCAGTACGACGCCGCCACGGCGCTCGACTGGGGGCTGGTCAATGCCGTCGTGCCGGTCGAGAAACTCGAGGAAGAAACCGTCAACTGGTGCCGCGACATGCTCCAGTTGTCGCCCATGGCGCTGCGCATGATCAAGGCTGGGTTCAATGCCGACACCGACGGGCTGGCCGGCATCCAGGAACTGGCCGGCAACGCCACCGGCCTGTTCTACATGAGCGAAGAAGGCCAGGAAGGCCGCAACGCCTGGCTCGAACGCCGCCCGCCCAATTTTGGCAAGTACCGCAAACGGCCGTGAAAATTGCTGCCGCCGACTGGCTACCCTACGCCCTCCAGCTCAAACGCCCGTGGCAAACCAGTCGCGGCGAACTAAATCAGCGTGTAGGCCGCCTGCTCCGCCTGCAATCGGCCGACGGCCTGATTGGCTGGGGCGACAGTGCGCCGCTGCCCGAATTCGGCATCAGCGAAGATACCGCGACGGCCTTTGCCGAAGAATGCGCCCACCTTGACCTGATCGCCCAGCAAGCCGGCCTGCCGCTCAACGCCTGGCTCAGCGGCGAGCCGCCGGCGGGCTTTGTCACGGTCAACCGGAATTTTGGGCCAATTTTGAAATGTTCTGCCGAGGCAGTGGCTGACGCACACAATGCCGGCTTCAGTATTCTCAAGTTCAAAGTCGGCGTTGGTCCGGTCAGCGATGAAATCGCCGCCCTGCACCAGCTCGCCGAAGTCTTGCCAGCCGGACTGCGCCTGCGCCTCGACGCCAACGGCGCGTGGAGCTTTGCCGACGCCGAAAGCTTCATCGCCGCCTGCGCCGGCCTGCCCATCGAAGGCCTCGAAGAGCCATTGGCCACGCCGACGCCGGATTTGCTGCAAAAACTGCAGTCGACCGCAGCATTCCCGCTGGCCATCGACGAGTCGATTCATCTGCTCGACGCCCATTTTTTTCGCCACCCGCCGGTCCGCCGCATCGTCATCAAGCCGGCCCGCCACGGCGGCTTGCTGGCCAGCGTCGAACTCGCCCTGCGCGCCCGCGCTTCGGCGATAGAGGTGATTGTCACCTCCAGCCTGGAAAGCGCCTGCGGCCTGCTTGCCTGTGCTCATTTCGCCGCCGCCGTGGCGCCCGATGCGGTTCACGGACTAGGCACGGCCGAGTGGTTTGCAGAAGACACGGGCAGCCTTCCGGCCATCGCTGGTGCACGCTTTGCACTGCCATCCAGCCCCGGCATCGGATTTCAGCCACTTAAGCTTTGAAGCGCTCGCCCGCCAGATGTTCCAAGCGTTTTGTAGGGAAAACGGCTAAAAATATTTCTGGCCGGCCGTTCGGCTCCGGGCAGATCATCTGCCCGAAAAACCCTTTATTCGGGCTTGTCGCCAGGGTTGTACTGAAAACCCGTAAACATGGTCCTGGTTTGCGTTTTCATCTGGTCCTGCATGGACTGAAACATTTTTTTTGACTGATCCATATAGGCAGTCATCATGTTCTGCATGGCCGGCTGCTGGAAATTCAGGAACTGGTTCCAGAAATCCGTCTGCATGTGGGTATTGTCAGCGCCATTCGGGCCGTACAGAGTCTTTGACTGCTCCTGCAACTTGCCCTGGAAATCCACGAAGGTCTTCATGTTGTTTTCCAGGTACTTGCCGAGCATGCCCTGCATCGTGCTGCCGTAAAAGCGGATGAAGCCTGAAAGCAGTTCGCTCGAAAACAGCGGCATGCCGCCCGATTCTTCTTCGAGGATGATCTGAAGCAGGATGCTGCGCGTCAGGTCTTCATCGGTCTTGGCATCCAGCACCTTGAAGACTTCAAACTTAAGGACCAGTTCCTTGACATCGCCGAGCGTGATGTACGCACTCGTCTTGGTATCGTAAAGACGACGATTGGGATATTTCTTGATCAGGCGTACCGGCTCCGACATGCTTTGATCCCTCAGGACTAGTTTGTGTGCAGTGCAGCATTATAGCAAAAAAAACGGGCGCTTTAGAGCGCCCGTTCCTGGTGCATTGCAAAAATTCAGCAATATTTCATGCCAAATGCCGCAATGCGGTTCAGCAGGTTACTGGTAGTACAGACCGCCGTTGATGTTCATCGTCGCACCGGTCATGAAACCAGCGATGTCTGAAGACAGGTAAGCGCAGGCGCCACCGATTTCTTCCGGCTTGGCCAGACGCTTCATCGGCACGGTGTCGATGATGGACTGCAGAACTTCCGGCTTGATCGCCATGACCATCTTGGTGGCAACATAGCCCGGGCAGATGACGTTGACGGTCACGCCCTTGGCGGCCAGTTCAGCGGCCAATGCCTTGGAGAAGCCGATAACGCCAGCCTTGGCTGCGGAGTAGTTGGTTTGACCAGCCTGCCCCTTGACGCCATTGACGGAGGAGATGTTAACAATACGACCCCAGCCACGGCCGGCCATCTTGGCCGAGACTTGCTTGGTCATATTGAACAGGGAGGTCAGGTTGGTAGCGATCACAGCATCCCAGCCATCGCGTTCCATCTTGGCAAACATCTTGTCGCGGGTAATACCGGCGTTGTTGATCAGGATGTCGACCTGGCCGCAAGCGGCTTCGGCTTCGGCAACCATCTTTTCGCAATCTTCCAGGGAAGACACATCGCCAGCAACGCAAACGAAATCGTTGAAGCCAGCAGCAGCCATTTCCTTCAGCCACTCTTCTTTGTTATCGAACTGCGGATGGTAAGAAGCGACCACCTTGTGGCCAGCCTTGGCCAGTTCCTGACAGATTGCGGTTCCAAGACCACCCATAGCGCCGGTAACGAGAGCAACACGTTGTGTCATAGTTTTTCCTTCCTTGATTAAATAAAGCGGGGTAAAAAATGCCGGCGATCAGAACATGTGCTGACCACCGTTGATGGAAATATTGGCCCCGGTCACGAACGCTGCTTCATCCGAAGCGAGGTAGGCAACAAGGCCGGCGATTTCTTCCGGCTTGCCCAGTCGATTGACCGGTATCTGCGGCAGAATTTTTGAATCGAGAATTTCCTGCGGGATGGCGGTAACCATCTTGGTGCCGATATAACCCGGCGAAATCGTGTTGACCGTCACACCCTGCTTGGCCACTTCAAGGGCCAGGGCCTTGGTGAAGCCATGCATGCCGGCCTTGGCTGCCGAGTAGTTGGTCTGCCCGAAAGCGCCCTTCTGCCCGTTGACCGACGACACGTTGATAACGCGACCCCACTTGCGCTCGAGCATGCCATCCATGACCTGCTTGGTCATGTTGAAAACGGAATCGAGATTGGTATGAATGACGGCATCCCAATCATTCTTGGTCATTTTCTTGAAGGTCATGTCGCGCGTGATGCCAGCATTGTTCACCAGAACATCGACAGGGCCGACGTCCTTGGTCACCGTTGCGACACATTGGTGCGCCGAATCGAAATCGGTCACGTCGCACGGGTAGGCCTTGAACCCATAACCCATATTGTTCATTCCCTTGAGCCAATCCTGAACCTTGGCATTGCCGGGCGAATAGGTCGTAACCACCTTGTAACCCAACGCAGCCAACTTGATGCAGACTGCCTCACCGAGACCGCCCATTCCGCCGGTAACCAATGCAACTCGCGACATTTTCATACCCTCATCGAGAAGTTTTTATACCGCGCGTTCCCTGACATAACGGCCTGGTGCCGGTTCGATCGGCTTGTAGTTGGCATTTCCCGGCTTGCGCGGTGCCCGCTGTTCCCCTGACAACGGTTTTAGCCAGTCAGCCCAGTCGGCCCACCAGCTTCCCTTCTTCTCTTCTGCTGCGGTCAACCAGCCTTCCGCCTCAGTTTTTACATCTTCATTGACCCAGTAGCTGCGCTTGTTCTTGCTGACCGGGTTGATTACGCCGGCAATGTGGCCAGAGGCGCCCAGAACGAAGCGAATCTTGCCACCGAGAATACGCGTGCTCTGGTAGGCAGACTGCCAGGGTACGATATGGTCTTCACGCGTCGCCAGCAGGTAGACTGGCATGTCGAGCTTGCCGAGATCGACGTTGGCTCCGCACATGGCCAGTTTGCCCGGCACACGGAGATTATTCTCGAGATACATGTTGCGCATGTACCAGCAGGCGAACGGCCCCGGCAGGTTGGTTGAATCTGAATTCCAGTAGAGCAGGTCGAATGCCTTCGGCTTTTCGCCCTTCAGGTAGTTGCCGGTGACGTAATTCCAGACCAGGTCATTGGCACGCAGGAAGGAGAAGGTATTCGCCAGGTCACGCGCCGGCAGCAGGCCGCCCTTGCCGATCGTGCCTTCGCGTGCGGTCACGCCCTGTTCGTCAATGAACAGGCCGATTTCGCCGGTGTCGGAAAAGTCGAGCAAGGTGGTCAGCAGCGTCAGCGAAGCAACAGGGTCCTCGCCACGCTCCTTGAGTACCGCCAATGCCGACGTCAGAATGGTGCCGCCGACGCAGAAGCCGAGGGCATTGACCTGCTTGACCTTGGTGATTTCCTGCGCGATATGCAGGGCGGTGATCGGGCCGTGTTCAAGGTAATCGTCCCAGCCGACCTGAGCGTGTGCTTCGCTCGGATTGCGCCACGAGACAAGGAAAACCGTGTTGCCCTGATCCACCATGAAGCGAATCAGGGAGTTGTCCGGCTGCAGGTCCATGATGTAGAACTTGTTGATGCAGGGCGGTACGACAACCAGCGGCCGCGTGCCAACCTTGGGCGTCAGCGGCGAGTACTGGATCAACTGCATCAATTCGTTTTCATAGACGACAGCGCCTTCGGTCGTCGCGATATTCTTGCCGACCTCGAAAACCGATTCGTCGGTCATCGAAATACGGCCCTTTTCGAAATCCTTGATCAGGTTGTTGATGCCATCGGTAATGCTCTGGCCCTTGGTTTCGAGCGCCAGCTTGATGAATTCGGGATTGGTCGCGGCAAAGTTGGAGGGCGCCATGGCATCCGCCATCTGGCGCGCCAGGAAACGCATGCGCTCCTTGGATTTTGCATCCTGCGCCGGGATTACCTCGACCACCTGCTTCAGATACTGCGTGTTGAGCAGGTAAGCCTGATGCAGGTAATCGTAGATCGGACTTTCTTTCCACTCGGGGGCCGAAAAGCGGCGGTCGCCTGGCTCGGCAGCCACCTTGAAGGCAGGATCCTGCCCCGGCGTCTTGTTCAGCACCGCCTGCCACAAGGACATCTGCTGATCCATGAACTGCTTTTGCAGCGCGGTCACCGCCTGCGGATCGACCGGAGGCAGCGTAACGCCCGTTTGCCCCCCTGCCTTGCCCAGATAGTCCATGAACTGCTGCATCATGTTCTGGCCGTTCTGCATGAACTGCGCGGCAGAACCAGCGAAAGCGTCGTTACTGTTCGATCCCTGTGCCATGGGAAGACTCGTCTCTATTGTTGTAGGGGTTTAAGCCTTTGGATTCTGCATACCCGATTCGGCGCTGTCAATGAATTTGCATGCATAATTGACGCACTTTCAAGGCACCTCAAATATGTACATTGTTGCAATCGGCTGGCTCTACGTAACATTGCTGATTGCCGTCAACGAACCCAGCGTCGTCGCCGGCATCATTTCATTCCTGTTTTACGGGCTGATGCCCTGCTCCCTGCTGCTCTGGCTGGGCGGCAGCAAGGTCCGGCGGCAGCGCCGGGCGCATCGTGAACTACTCGCCAACCAGCGCCTGAACGATGATGATCGAGGCGATACCCGAGCCGATCAATAGCACCTGCAGTATCGATTCCTTGATTTCAGAGCGCTTGTGCAAGCCCGGGATCAGATCGGCAACAGCAACGTAGATCATGCTGGCGGCGCCAAGGGCGAGCAGCGTCGGGATCCACTCGGTAAGGTCGGCCAAGGCGAAATAAGCCAGCATCGCGCCAACCAATGTAGCCAGGCTGGACAACAAATTGAAAACCAGCGCCCGCATCTTGCTGTAGCCGGAGTGGAGCAAAATAAGATAGTCGCCGACTTCCTGCGGAATTTCGTGAACGATGATGGCCATCGCCGTCACGATACCGAGTTCGGTGCTTTGCAAAAAAGCGGCGGCAATCAGGATGCCATCGACAAAATTGTGGAAGGTATCGCCAACCAGGATGAGCAGACCTGAACGCCCGTGATCGTGGGCCGGCGCGTGGGCATCATGCGCTTCGCAATGATCGTGATGACAATGGCGCCAGAGCACCAGTTTTTCGAGAATGAAGAACGCCATGATGCCGAACAGCACGGTTGCCGTCGTTTGATGCACTTCACCGTGCTCAAGCGCGTGCGGCAAAATCTCCAGAAAGGCAGCCCCGAGCAGGGCGCCAATGGCGTAGGAGATCAGCATGCTGATGCGATGCGTGCCAAGGGCGACGCTCAGCACGGCTGCGGCGCCGACGCTCAAGGCGCCGCCGGCCAGCGAAACGGCAATGATCCAGGTAAGAGTACTCAAGGGAATTGACAGCTTGGGAAAGGCGCGGATTATACGCCGGCCAGCCAGAGAATCCGGAATCTGCCTTCCCTGCAAATACGTGCGCTTATGGTGCCAGCCAGATCAGGCTGGCCATGCGGCCGGTCACGCCATCACGGCGGTAGGAAAAGAAATCAGCTGATTCACTGAACGTGCAGCGATCTCCGCCGCTGATCGAACTGACGCCAGCCGCGGCCAAGCGCTGGCGAGCCAGCAGATAAATGTCAGCCAGCCATTTCTCCGGCGCATGCGGCACGAAGGCTTGGGCAGCCAGTGAATCGTGCGCGACAAACTCGGCGCGTACTTCGTCGCCCACCTCGAAAGCCGATGGGCCGATGGCCGGACCCAGCCAGGCGAGCAATTCGCCGGGCCGCACGTCCATCTTCGCCATGGTTTCTTCGAGCACCCCGGCCGCCAGCCCGCGCCAGCCGGCATGGGCGGCAGCAACGACCGTCCCGGCCCGGTCGCAAAAAAGGACAGGAAGACAATCGGCTGTCATCACGGCGCAAACGACTCCAGCATCCCGAGTGAAAGCGGCATCAGCCTCTTTCAAATTCGGGCTATTTTTCGGGTTGACCGTGGCAATGCCGTGAACCTGCTTGAGCCACGCAGGCTCAGCCGGCAAATGATCGCGCAACGTGCCGCGGTTGGCGGCAACATTGGCCGGATCGTCACCGACATGATCGCCGAGGTTGAAACTGTCCCACGGCGCCGGGCTGCATCCCGCGCCACGCAGCGTCTGCAAGCTCCGGACGCGGGCGGGTGCCGGCCAGTCCGGAACCAGCAGATTAGCCATAGCGCAGGGAATCGAGGAGATCACGCATATCCTCCGGCATCGGCACTTCCCACTGCATTTTTAGTCCGGTCAACGGATGCACGAGTCCAAGGCGCGTTGCATGCAGGGCCTGCCTTGGAAACTCGGGCAGCTTCGGATTGTGTTTGCCATAGACCTGATCGCCAACCAGCGGGTGATGAATGGCCGCCATGTGCACGCGAATCTGGTGCGTCCGTCCGGTTTCCAGCGAACACTCCACGAACGTCGTGTAGGGGAAGAGTTCAAGGATGCGGATATTGGTAATCGCCGGTTTGCCACCACGATTTTCGGGGACGATGGCCATCTTGATGCGTTGCGACGGATGCCGGCCGATCGGTTCGTTAACCGTCCCTTCGTGCTTCATCGCGCCGGCCGCCAAGGCCAGATAAATGCGCCGCACGGTCCGCGCCTGCAACTGACGAACCAGATCGGTCTGCGCTTCCAGCGTCTTGGCAACAACGAGCAAACCGCTCGTATCCTTGTCCAGACGATGCACGATACCGGCGCGGGGCACCGCCTCGATACCCGGCACATGATGGAGCAGCGCGTTCATCAAGGTGCCGCTCCAGTTGCCGCTACCCGGGTGGACGACCAACCCGGCCGGCTTGTTGATGACGAGCAGGGTCTCGTCCTCGAAGACAACATCAAGCGGGATGTCCTCAGGCAGTTCAGGCTGGTTGCGAATATCAGTCGGCTCGCTGACCAGCAGCTTCTCGCCGCCCATCATCTTGCGCTTGGGTTCAGTCTCGGGCTTGCCATCGACCAGCACGCAAGCGTCACGGACCCAACCCTGCAATCGGTTGCGGGAATGCTGGGGCAACATCTCGGCCAGGATCTGATCGAGACGGCGGCCATAACTGGCGTCAGGAACGGTCAAGCGGAGCGGTTCAGTTCGGCTATAATCGCCGGAGTTTTCAACAGGATCATCATTCATGGTGCGAAGTTTACCTGCATTCCAGTCATTCCCAGCCCTCTTCCGAGTGCTGATGGCTGTTTTCATTGCCGCTTTCATCGCTGGTTGCGGCTCCATGCCGGCACAAATCGACGAAACTGCCGGCTGGTCGGCAGGCAAACTCTATGGCGAAGCCAAGGATGCACAGGCCGACGGCAACTGGGACAAGGCGGCAAAAATGCTGGAGAAGCTGGAAGCCCGCTTCCCCTACGGCCGCTATGCCCAGCAGGCCCAGCTTGAAATGGGTTTTGTGTACTGGAAAAACAACGAAACCGGTTCGGCGCTGGCCGCCTGCGACCGCTTCATCAAGCTGCACCCGAGCCACCCGGCCGTCGACTACGCTTATTACCTCAAGGGTCTGGTCAACTTCAACGAAGACCTCGGCCTGACCGCCTATGTCAGCACCCAGGACCCGACCGAGCGCGACCCCAAGGCAGCCCGCGAAGCCTTCGATGCCTTCAAGGAACTGGTCACCCGCTTCCCGAACAGCAAATACACGCCCGACGCCAAGCTGCGCATGAACTACCTGATCAATGCGATGGCCTCACTGGAAGTTCACGTAGCCCGTTACTACGTGAAACGTGGCGCCTACATTGCCGCGGCCAATCGTGCCCAGTTCGCGATCATGACCTATCCGCAGGCACCCGCCATCGAAGAGGCCATGTTCATCATGGTCACCGCTTACGACAAGATGGGCATGAACGATCTGCGCGATGACGCCGATCGCGTGATGAAGAAGAATTTCCCGACCAGCCGGTTTTACAAGGATGGCTTGACGCGCAAGACAGCCTGGTGGCACCTCTGGTAATTGGCTTGGGTTTTACCCAAGCCAATAGCAACAATCAATCCAAATCCTTAACCGCCCTGTCTCGCCCGGGGCACGCGTTCAAGACCCCTGCTTGATCGCCAGAATCGCCTGATTCCGCAAGGTCCGAAGCAACTGCAGTTCCTTCTCCGGAATGGAAATTCCGCCCGGCTCATCGCTGTCGGCATAGATCAGTGCCACCGAATTTCCCTTGATATTGAGCGGAAACAGCACGAATGAGTTGGCCGGCACGGCCTTCCGATACCAATCCGGGATGCGGCTGGCGATCTTCGGGTCGTTGATGTCACTGATCATCAGATCGACCCCTTTTGAAGTCGCCGCATGGAAGATGTCCGGCGTGAAACTCAGCGGGAAGCGGAACGCTCTGGCCACCTCGTTGGCATCCTGCCCGAAACCGAAGCGCCCCTGCATCACACCCGCCTTGGCATCGCGGATGCAAAGGACGACCCGCTTGAAGCCCATGGCCCGGTACATGGTTTCGAGGATGATGCGCAGAATGTCGTTGAGCTGAAAACCGTCGATCAGCGTATTGCTGATGTCCTGGATACCTGCTGTCAGCACCGACTGCGCATCGACATCCTTATTTCCGGCCGCACTTCCGACACCACCGAGCGGATCGCTCTCTCCGATGACCGTTCCGGCTGCAAAATCGCTGCCACTCGCGTCATCAGTGGATACCACTTCGACAGCACCTGCTTTGACGAACAGTTGCATCTGCTTGCCAAACGTAGTTTGCTGGAGATTGAGGTGGATGATGCGGGCAAAATCAGCCACTTCTTCAACAGCTCGCTGCACCGTCTGCATTACATCGCTCTGCCCAAGTGCCACGGCATCGGCAAAACGGGCCATCGTCTTTTTCAGTTCGCGGTCTCGCACTTCAGGCGTCGCCAGCGCGATGACATCGCACAATTCGTTGGAGAAGCCGGAGAGCGTACGCAGTCGCTCTTCCTGATCTGTCGCCTTCTTGACCGCACCGACCGGCAAGCGCCGCATCGAGGTAACGATCAGGGGTGGAAAACCCCAAAGTTTGGCGATCGCAATACCGATCTCCTCGAAAGAGATACCAAGCACCTGCTTGGCTGCGATTTCCTCTGAGCAATTCTTTTGCGAAATGATGCGACGAATTTCCTCGGCATCCTCCGGAAAATAGTATTGCGACAGCAGGCGACCCAGGCTATGGAAGAGTGAGCAGATGAATGACTGCTCAAGGTCGCGCATGTGTGCCGTCGCGCCGAGATCCTTGGCCAGCACGCCAGCCATGTTGGCACGCAGGAAATCTTCCTTGAGCTGGTTGGCGTTGGCGTTATTTTGCAGGTGGTCGAAGAGCAGGACGGTAATGGCAATGTTGCGCACGGCTTCGAAGCCGAGGACGATCACGGCCCGCGACACGGTACTGATACTGCCGCCGCCAGCCTGCCGGAAATAGGCCGAATTAACCAGGCGCAGCAACTTGTTGGTCAGCGCAAAATCCTTGAGGATCGTATTCGACAGCTTGTCGATGCTTTCCGTCTCGCTGTTGGCGATCTTGTTGATGGCGCTGACGGATTCGGAGAGCGCCGGGAAATCGCTCTTGTGGCGCATGCGCCGCAACAGAAACTCCAGCGTTGCCTGCCGGCCACCACCCGCCGGAAGACTATCCTCCGGCTCCAGATACCTGTCCAGCGCCTCGCCAAACTGAGCCACCGTCTGGAAGCGTAGCTCCGGGTCGCGCGCCAGGGATTTGTGCAAAATGGCACTCAAATGCTCGTCGACCGCAGCATCCTGCGGCAACCTGATGTCTTCCCTGGCCAGGCGCTGCATGATAGCGCCGACACTATCGGCGACCACCGCCCGGCATCCGGTGAGCATTTCAAAGAGAATCAGGCCGGCAGCAAAGACATCAGTGCGCGCACTGATCTCGCGACGCAGGATGTATTCAGGCGCCATGTAGGCCGGCGTTCCGGTAATTCGGTCGGCCGGATCATTCGACGCGTCAAACCGCGCCGCGATGCCGAAGTCCATGACCCGTGGCCGGCCGTTGTCGTCGAGCAAAATGTTCGACGGCTTCAAGTCACGATGGAAGATACCCTGGCCATGGGCATGGGCAACTGCGTCGAGAATCGGCCGCAGGATCGAGATCGCCTTGAGGGGGGGCAATGCCCCGCTCTGCCGCAGAAAATCAGCCAGGCTCTTGCCCGGCACGTATTCAAAGACCAGATACAGATCGCCGTCCTGCTCGCCCGCTTCGAAAATCGGCACGATGCTCGGGTGGCGCATCCGGCTGACCGTGCGCGCCTCGTCGAGCAGCGTGCCCTTGTACTCTGGATCTGACGTGGTGAAATGCAGGGTCTTGATGGCAATTTCACGCTGCAACTGGGGATCGAAGCCAAGATGGACGACGCTCTGGGCGCCCCGCCCCAGTTCCCCACGAACCTCGAAACGGCCTATTTTTGCGGTCATTGGGCGCTATCTTCTATCCAGGCCAGATGCGGAATGGCATCGGCACCGCCGCAGACCACGGCATTCTGGCCGTAATCGGCAGCCAGCGCGCAGGCATCCTCGCGGGAAATATCCGGGACGAAGCAACTCTCTTCACCTGGCCAGCCCTCGGCGTCGGCTTCATGCTGCGCCATGTAGGGCTCGTAGTTCCCCTCCAGCAGTTCGCACTCCAGCTGCGACTGACGCTCGGCATTGCTTGCATCATCGGCCCGCTGGCCACCCGGATTGTGCGCGGTGATCAGCGCAAACTCGGTGCAACCCGCCGTTTCAAGCCAGCAACGCAGGGTTTCGCAGGGCTTACCGATGCGCAGATCACAGATGCCCCCCGGCAGGAACACCCGGTAAGTCGTCGCCTTGTAGGCGGCTTCCAGTTCACTCGTCTTCGCCATCGAAATCCGCCACACCGATCAATTGTTCGGCCTCTGCCACCGGCAGCGCCTCGACTTCCTTCAAGCGGCGCGTCAGTTGCCGCGTCCGCGTTTCCGCCTTGCTGATGCTGTTGCTCGCCTCGTCCAGCTTCTTTTTGGTATGGGCCAGCGCCTCGCCAAATTTGCCGAATTCAGTTTTCACGGCGCCCAGTACCGCCCACACTTCGGCCGAACGCTGCTCGATGGCCAGGGTACGGAAACCCATCTGCAAACTGTTCAGCATCGCCGCCAGCGTCGTCGGTCCGGTCAGACTGACCCGCCAGTCGCGCTGCAGCGTTTCGGCCAGGCCCGGCCGGCGCAGCGCCTCGGCATAGAGCCCTTCGAGCGGCAGGTAGAGCAAGGCAAAGTCCGTGGTGTGGGGCGGCGCCACGTATTTCTCGTGGATGCTCTTCGCCTCGTTCTTCAGGCGGGTTTCGATGGCCCGCGATGCTTCCTCAACCCCGGCCGGATCGCCGCGATCCTGCGCGTCGAGCAGGCGCTGGTAATCCTCGATCGGGTACTTGGCGTCGATCGGCAGCCAGACCACGGCGCCGTCGTCCTTGCCCGGCAGGCGGATGGCGAAATCGACACGCTCATTGCTGCCCGGCTTGGTCGCCACGTTGCTGCCGAACTGCTCGGCCGTCAGCAACTGCTCGAGCAACGCCGAAAGCTGCACCTCGCCCCAGGTGCCCCGCGTCTTGACGTTGGTCAGCACCCGCTTGAGGTCGCCGACGCCGGCGGCCAGCGTCTGCATTTCGCCCAGCCCCCGATGGACCTGCTCGAGGCGATCACTGACCAGTTTGAACGACTCGCCAAGGCGCTGCTCCAGCGTTGCGTGCAGCTTTTCGTCGACCGTCTGCCGCATTTCTTCCAGCTTCTTGGCGTTGTCGGCCTGTATTGCGGTCAACCGCGATTCCACGGCAATTTTCAAACGCTCGAAACGCTCGTCCAAGCCCAGCGAGAAGCGGTTCAACTCGCGGGCAAAAGCTTCCAAGCGCTCTGCTTGCGAGGTTCCAAACTGGCCAACCTGCGTTGTCAAGGCTTGCCCCAGCAAGTTGGACGACTGCGCCCGCTCCTCGCGGTCACGGAAGGCCTCTTCGGCCACCTCGCGCCGACCGCGCGCCAGTTCCTCGCGCAGTTCACGCTCGAGACGCATCAAACCCTTTTCCTGAGCGTCCTGCTGCGCCCGGAAGCGTTCGTCCTCCTGCCGCCGGTTGCCGCGCAGCAACAAGGCCACCTGCAGCAGGATGACCACTACCAGGCCGACGATCAGCGCC
Source organism: Betaproteobacteria bacterium (assembly GCA_016705475.1). Taxonomy (GTDB): domain Bacteria; phylum Pseudomonadota; class Gammaproteobacteria; order Burkholderiales; family Rhodocyclaceae; genus Azonexus. Next base: position 125,242 of record JADIYD010000014.1, read on the forward strand.
AGCCCCATCGTTTCGCTCATCGGAGACTCATTTCAGTGAAAAATCAACACGGCTGGCCTTGCCCTTTTCATCAGCCTCGACCTTGGGTGGCAACAGGAACACCCGCTCCGGTGGCACCTTGCCATGCTCGACCAGCCAGCCCTGGACGGTTTCGGCACGGCGCCCGGCCAAGGCCTTCACGTCATCGTCGCTAACCGGCAGATTGGTCAGCATGAGCTTCTCCATTTCCTCGACCGGCAACTCCTTCTGCAGGCCAACCATGTTGCGCGGCTTCGGGAACTTGGCTTCCTTGTAGGCACGCGTCAGATAGATCTTGCTTTCCTCCGGCGCGATCTCAATCTCATCCAGCGACTTGCCTTCGCCAGCCTTCTTGAGATCCTTGAGCTTTTCGGCCTGCATGGCGCGTTCGAGGGCGGCGCGCTTGGCACCTTCGCGGTCGGCTTCCGGATCGGCCCGGCCGGCAATTTCAAGCTTCAGCGCACTGCGTTCGTTGAGCGCCTTGGCCAGGGCCTCCAGCTTCTTGCTGCCAGCTGCGTTGAGCGAGGCACGCCCGGCGGCAAACTCGACGTTGGAGAGTTCATCGCCGCCGCCGAACATGGAGCCGAGCAGCGCAAACGGCGATGTCACTGCCTTGACGAACAGATTGACGATGACCTTGACGATCAGCCCGCCGATCGAGAACTGCGGATCGTCGAGCGAACCGGAAATCGGCAGATTGAGGTCGATCTCGCCACGATTGTTCTTGAGCAGGGAAATCGCCAGATTGACCGGCAACTTCGTCGCATCCGGACTCTCGATCTTTTCGCCAAAGGTGAACTGGTCGATGAACAAGCGGTTCTCCGCCGCCAACTGGTTGTTCTCGAGCTTGTAGGCGACGTTGAGTGACAGCTTGCCCTTCTCGATGGCGTAACCGGCATACTTGCCGGAATAGGGTGTGAAGCCGACCAGATCAATGCCGGTGATATCAGCCTTTACATCAAGGAAAGACTTGGCCGCGAGCGGATTCAGCTTGCCCAGTATCTGCACCGGTGCGGAATTGGCGTACCGGCCACGAAGTTCCAGATCGGCCACGGTGTCTGCCGCCGACGACAGGTTGGTCACCCGCCCGCCCAGCTTGGTCAGATTGACCGTGTAATTCGGCTTCACGAACAGATCGGAGAAATTGACCGTACCGTTCTGCAGCGTGATCTTGCCAACCTTGATCGGAATCGGCGGCTTGGCCGGCCCGGCATCCTTGGCGGCATCCTTGGCGGCAAGCTTCGGTTCGGCCTTCGGCTGCTCTGGCTTGGCCTCATCCTTCTTGGCTGCGACCGCCTCGCCTTTCCGGCTTCTTGACGATCTCGGCCACATTGAGCTTGCCATCCTTGTTCAGGATCAGCCGCGAGAAATAATCGGTCAGGGCGATTTCGCCGATGTTGATGGCCATCGGCTCCAGCCTGAAGTCGATGCCACCGAAGTACAGTGATTTCCACTTGAGGAAATCGGCACTGTTCAGCTTGTCGACCGCAACAAAATCGCCGAGCGTGAACGATCCCTTGTAGCCAGCCTTGAGACCGGCGGTATCGAGCTTGGCCGTCGCCTCACCCTTGTTCGATACTTGGCCGCGCGTCAGGGCAATATTCAGGAACTGCCCGAAGTACGGCTCGAGCGGCAGCAACTGGATCGCCAGCGTCTCCACCTTGACCGCCACATCGAGCGGATACACCTGCAGACTGCCATCGACGTTCAGGCTGCCCTTCTTGTTGATCTTGCTCTTGAGCGAAATCGAGCCCTTCTTGTTCGGCTCGTTGGTCAGTTCCTGGGCAAGCAGATTGAAGCCATCAATCTCCTGCACCGCAACGTGCTGCAGGGAACGGTCTTCGAAACGGAAAGCCAGATCCTCGACAGCCAGTTTGCCAACCTTGCCTATCCACTCCTGCTTGCCGGTCGCCTCGGCCTCAGCCCTGGCCTTGCCATCCTTTTCCGCATTGGTTGCCCGAACGACCTTGAGCACGGGCGAGCTGACCCATTCGATCTTGCCCTCCTTGTTGCGCAACATGCGGGCACGCGTTCCCGTGTTGGTCACCTCGGCGATATCGACGCGATGCTTCGGAAGGTCGACCTTGATGCCCATGATGGCCATTTTCTCGACCCGGAAACGCTCGCCCAGATCCACCTGATAGCTGACTTCACCGATCTCGATGGGCTCTACGAGTTTGCTGTCGACTTTACCGACGCTCACCAGCACGTGGCGCACCTCGCCAGCCACAGGCGTGGGCGTAGATTCGTCCTGCCAGCGAATCAGACCATTGGTCAGCGCAAATTCGCCGAGCGACCATGCCAGCGGCTTGGCTGTTGCGGGCTTGGGTTCCGGCGCTGCAGAGGCTGGTTTGCTCAGGCGGTCGACAACCCGAAGTACATTGAACTCACCGTCCTTGGTGACCGCCATCGCCACATCAAGCCCGTCAAGCGCAACCCGCTTGACGGCGACGTTGCTGTTGATCGGGTCGGCATTGTCGATATCGATATCCAGCCGCTTCCAGCCAACCAGTGGCTGCCCTTCGGTTTCGGTCAGCGCTAGTCCGGACACATGAACCGCACCAACCACCGACACCGAATAGACGTTGTCGGACACTTCCTTGAACATTGCTTTCAGTTCGGAATCCAGCGTTCCCGACTTGAGCCTGATCGGCAGCGAATCGGGCAGGTAAGGTTGAAGTCCAGCCAGATCGAAGCGATCGAGATCAAGATTAAGCTGGCTTTCCCGGGTCTCAGAAAACGGCTTGCTATCGCCGGTCAGCGCGAGCGGCGAACCGTTGATGTTGGCCGAAAACGAAGGATTGACCAGAATTTCCGTGTGGTAAGGCAGGCTGGAAACAAAGGGCAATGCCAGATTGATCTCGCCGATCGTGTGGACCTTGCCCTTAGGCTTGTCGTCGAACACGATCTTTCCGTTGATCAACTGAATGTTGTTTACCGAAAAACGGGGCGTGCCCGTATCCGGCTCATCCTTCGGTTTCATCCACTCGTCGAGCAAGTCGGATATGTCGTAGCGTCCCTCGGCAACGCGGGCGACCGCAACGCGCAGCCCGTCAAGGCGAACCTCGTCCACTACGGCTGCCAGCTTAAAAATGGAAGCACTTGAAAGATTGACGAAAAGTTCATCGAAACCGGCGACTTCCCTTCCCCCGTCAGCCTTTATCGAAAAACCACCGATCCTGGCCGACAAACCATACGGGTTGATATCTATCTTTTCAATGCTGACTTCGCGGTGGAGCTGCTCCGAAAGCTGTTTCTGCAAAATGGACTTGAGCAGCGGCGGCGCAGCGAAGTAACCGAGCACCCCGAAAACCACAAAAATGCCGGCCAGCCACTTTCCAATCCGCTGGCTGCGCGGTGATTTCAGCGCATTACCAAGACGTGACACTGTTGCGGAACTGCTTGCAGTTGGCTCTGACATGATATTCTGCCCCTGTTGCTCTATATCTGCGAAATTTAGCACACAGCCACACTGGAAATCTCAGCAAAAACACATGAAATGGTTCATTGAAGAAATAACCCGCCTGATTGATCAACTCAAGCGCTGGCAGACTTGGGCAGCGATCGTCCTGATCGGCATTTTTGCCAGCCTCGCGTTTTCTGTCGGCAGCTTTGCCTTTCGCACCGACGGTATCCTTCTCTATCTCAACCGTACGGCCGGCGCCTGTCGTGAGCTTAGCAACGGGATCATCATCTTTATGTTCTGTGGCATGATTTTCTTCATGCTGACCGCCTTGCTGACGCTTGGCGAATTTCAGCAATATCTCCAATACAAGCAACGCGCTGCTCACTACCAAGCCAGTCGCTCGCTTTTTTGGGGAATCGGCTGGGCCGCTGCAGCCATTTGCATAGCGGTGGCAGCCCTTGTTATCTTCAATCGATATTGCCGCTAGACTGAGCCGATAGCGTTTCGGCAGCCACCATGAAAATACTTGTCGTTGAAGACAGTCGCTCCAACCTCCGCCTGCCTGCGCAGCATTTGGAGCGGTTTGGTGCCACGGTGCTTTCCGCCGAAAATGGGGAAGCGGCTCTGGAAAGCTACGCGCAATCCCGGCCAGATCTGGTACTGCTCGACCTTACTTTGCCCGACATGGATGGCTACGTCGTCGCCCAGCGCATTCGGGCCATGGAAAACCCAGGGGAATGGACGCCAATCATTTTCCTGTCACCTGAAAGCGACGATCCGAACATCGAGAATGGCATCGTAGCCGGCGGCGACGATTACCTGCTCAAGCCGGTCAGCGAAATCGTCCTCGGCGCCAAAATTCGCGCCATGCAGCACATCGTCCTCATGCGTTCGTCACTGATTGCGCTTACCCGCAAACTGGATGCAGCCAACCAGGAACTGGTGCGCATCTCCTCCACCGACAACCTGACGGGCGTTTCCAACCGGCGCTTCTTCGACGAGGCGATTTCAGTCGAGTGGCGGCGGGCGCGTCGCCACTCCAACAGCATTGCGATGATGATGTGCGATGTCGACTATTTCAAACTGTACAACGACACCTACGGCCAGCAGGCGGGCGACGAATGCCTCCGCAAGGTGGCCAAGGCAATTCGCCAGCACATCGAACGTCCATCCGACATCGTGGCCCGCTACGGTGGCGAGGAATTTGCTGTTGTCCTGCCCGAGACGACCATCGGTGGTGCACTGATCGTTGGCGAGAAAATCCGCGAAGCGATCCGCGAACTCAACATCCGGCACGCCTCGTCTCCGGGCGGCCAAGTCACTCTGAGCATCGGTCTGGCCTCGGCAGCTCCGGGGTTCGACAACCCGCCGGACGACCTGATACTAGCCGCCAACAAAGCCGTACACCGCGCCAAGCAAGAAGGTCGAGATCGCGTGTGCCGGGCGGACGCCACCTGATATGTCCAAACGCCGCATCTCCATCGTCATCGCCGACGACAATGACATGATGCGGAGCATCCTGCGCGCCATGCTGCGTGGTGAGGAATACGACGTGATCGGCGAAGCACGCAATGGTCAGGCGGCAATCGACGTAGTCGATCGCATGAAGCCGGACATCGTCTGCATGGACGTCATGATGCCGGAGAAAACCGGGATCGAGGCGCTATGCGAAATCAAGGCGGCCCATCCGGCAACCGAAGTGGTCATGGTGACCAGCAATTCCGATCCGGAAACCGTTCAGGAGTCGATCATGAACGGCGCCAGCGGCTTCATTATCAAACCCTTCAATGCCGCCCGCGTGCTTGATACGCTGGCCAAAGTCGGCGCCCGAATTCGTCAGGCCAAAGCCTAAAAATCATTCCGCCAGTGGCGGATGACTTTGAAAATGGCAGCTTTTTTCCGGTCGACCGCAGCATTCTGCTTTTCGGCTGCCGCTATAACCGCCGGCTCGGCGCAGCGCAGGAAAGGGTTGGTCGCCTTTTCCTCACTCAGCATTAACGGCACGCTGGGCAGGCCCGCCGCCCGCAGCGCCGCAACTTTTGCCACCCGCGCCCGCAAGACAGCATTTTCAGGCTCGACTGCCTGTGCGAAGCGCAAGTTCATCTCGGTGTACTCGTGCGCGCAATAGACCAAAGTGTCGTCAGGCAGCGCCGCGATGCTGTCGAGCGAGGCCGACATCTGCTCCGGCGACCCCTCAAACAGTCGCCCGCAACCGGCGCCGAACAGCGTATCGCCACAAAACAGCGCACCCGGCGCATGGTAGGCAAGATGCCCGAGCGTGTGTCCGGGAACCGCCATGACAGCGACCGTCTGGCCCAGCACATCGATCTGCTCGCCGCCTGAAAGAGGACGCGTGCAGCCTGTGATAGACTCGTTGGCCGGTGCATGCACCTCGACTGGCCAGCGCGCTTTCAGTTCGGCGACGCCACCCTGGTGATCGGCATGATGATGCGTGATCAGGATGCCCTCCAGCGTCAGATCGTCGGCTTCCAGACGGGCGATGACCGGGGAGGCATCGCCGGGATCGACAACGAAGGCACGCTTGCCGCGGGTCAGCAGCCAGATGTAATTGTCCTTGAACGCGGGAATGAACGAGATTTCAAACATACCGGAACTATCGAGCGCAGCGCCCCGGATGTCAATTCCCGGGCTCGACGCCTGGCTGTCAACCGCAGCCGGCCGTTACGTGCTGGATTGGGAACAGCGCCAGCTCGACGCCGCCGTTCCCGATATTTTTGGTTTTCATGCCCTGCAACTCGGCCTGCCGCAGGGCGATTTTCTGCGCGCCAACCGCATTCCACTGCGCCTCAAGGCCGGCGAATACGGCGCGGTCGACATGCTCTGCAACTGTGCTGCCCTGCCCTTTGCCTCGCTCAGCACCGACCTCGTCGTCTTGCCGCATGTCCTGGAATTCAGTGACGAGCCGCACCAGATACTGCGCGAAGTCGAGCGCATCCTGATTCCGGAGGGGCAGGTCATCATCATCGGTTTCAATCCGCTGTCGCTGTGGGGCATGAAACGAAAACTCGACCGCAGCGGCGAATTTCCGTGGAACGGGAGCTATCTGTCGCTGCCTCGACTCAAGGATTGGCTAAAATTGCTCAGTTTTGAAGTCGACCGCGGCCAGTTCGGCTGCTACATCCCGCCGGTCGAACAACTCAAATGGGTGCAACGCTGGCAGTTCATCGAAACGGCCGGCAACCGCTGGTGGAATTTCTCCGGCGGGGTCCGTGCTGCGCGCCATCAAGCGCGTGCACGGCATGCACCTGATCACCCCCAACTGGCGAAACAAGTCGGTGCGCGCCAAGGCGCTGCGCCCGATCGCCCAAAAGGAAGGCCATGGCCGCTGAAGAAGTCGTTGAAATATTTACCGATGGCGCCTGCAAGGGCAACCCCGGCCCCGGCGGCTGGGGCGCCATCCTGCGCCTTGGTCAGCACGAGAAAGAGCTGTGGGGCGGCGAGAAGGAAACGACCAACAACCGCATGGAACTGACCGCCGCCATCCGCGCCATCGAGGCACTCAAGCGACCGGTCGGCGGCAGGATCTACACCGACTCGCAGTACGTCATGAAGGGCATCAATGAGTGGATTCACGGCTGGAAGAAAAACGGCTGGAAAACCGCCGACAAGAAGCCGGTCAAGAACGCCGACCTGTGGCAACTGCTCGATGCCCAGGTCAAGCTGCACAAGCTGGAATGGGTCTGGGTCAAGGGCCACGCCGGCCACCCGGAAAACGAGCGCGCCGATGCGCTCGCCAATCGCGGCATCGATGAATTGAGAAACAGGGAAGCAGCATGAGACAGATCGTCCTCGACACCGAAACCACCGGCCTCGACCCCCGCTCGGGCCACCGCATCATCGAAGTGGCGTGCATCGAGATGGTCAACCGCCGCTTCACCGGCCACCACCTGCACAAATACCTCAACCCGGAGCGCGAAATCGACGAAGGCGCCCAGGCAGTGCACGGCATCACGCTCGAGTTCCTCGCCGACAAACCGAAGTTTGCCGACATCGCCGACGAGTTCCTCGAATTCATCAACGGCGCCGAACTGATCATCCACAACGCACCGTTCGACATCGGCTTCCTGAATGCCGAACTCGACCGCCTCGGCCGGGTGCCGGTCGGCACCATCTGCGGCAAGGTCACCGACACCCTGCGCATGGCCAAGGAGCTCCATCCCGGCAAGCGCAACAGCCTCGACGCGCTGTGCGAACGCTACGAAATCGACAACTCCAGCCGCACCCTGCACGGCGCGCTGCTTGATACCGAGCTGCTGGCCGAAGTTTTCCTGGCGATGACGCGCGGCCAGAACTCACTGATGATCGAACCCGACGCCGCGCCGCGCCCGAACATCGGGGCCGACGGCCTGGTCCGCGAGCGCAAGCCGCTCGCCGTTCGTCGCGCCTCGCCCGAAGAACTGGCCGAACACGAGCAGGTGTTGAAAGCCATCGACAAGGAATCAAAAGGCGCCTGCCTCTGGCTGCCCAAGCCCGAAACCAGCGCAGCCTGAACCCGACATGGTCCCCATTTCACTGTTTGTCTGGATCGTGCTGGAAGTCTGTGGCTACCTTTACATCGGCCGCCAGGTCATGCACCTCGAGTGGCCGCTGGCCATCATTGGCGCGATCAACTGCCTGCTTGGCCTGCGCTTCTGGATGAACGCAACGACCTGGTTCTTCGGCATGAAATTCGCCTCGCCAGCACCGGCACTCGGGTTTGGCAAACGCTTCCTGATCATGCTTGGCGAATACTTTGCCTTCCTGCTCACCTTCCTGCTTGTCATCCCCTTCGAGCGCCTATGGATGCCGGCCGATCGGCTGACCGCTGGCCAGAAGCCGATCCTGCTTGGCCATGGTTACGGCTGCAGCCGTGGCGTCTGGTGGCTGCTCCGCCGACGTCTCGAAGCAGCCGGCCATAGCGTCGCCACGGTCAGTCTGGCACCGCCCTACACCAGCATGGGCAAGCTGGTCCCGCTCCTCAACCAGCGCATCGAGGAAGTCTGCGCCGAGACCGGCTGCCAGCAGGTAACCCTCGTCGCGCACAGCATGGGTGGCCTGATTTGCCGCTCCTATCTGGCCCGCCACGGTATCGAACGCGTCGACCGCCTGTTCACGCTGGCCACGCCGCATAGTGGCAGCCTCCTGAGCAAAATCGGCTTCGGCCAGAATTCCCGCGAGATGACCCCCGGCTCGCTTTGGTTGCGCGACATGGCAACCGAACCCATCAAGATTCCCGCCGTCAGCCTGCGCAATGCCTACGACAATTACGTCATGCCGCAGGACAACCAGCGCCTGCCCGGCGCGCGCGACGTCGAACTGCCCCCGGTCGGACACATCGCCATGCTTTATGATGAACGCGTTGCCCGATTGCTACTCGATTTGCTGAAACTCAAGAAACCATGACAATTCCCGCTGCCACCCGCGCCCAGGCGCAGGACCTGCTCGATTTCATCGACGCCAGCCCCAGCCCCTGGCATGCCGTTGAGACCTGCGAAGCCCGACTGACCGCTGCCGGGTTTCAAGCGCTCGACGAAGCCGAGCGCTGGACGCTGAAGGCCGGTGACCGTCGCTACGTCGTGCGCGGTGGTTCGTCGATCATCGCCTTCATCGTCGGCAGCCAGCCGGCGGCAACGACCGGCCTGCGCATGATCGGCGCCCATACCGATTCGCCGGGTCTGCGTCTCAAGCCGAAGCCGGCCGAAGACGCGTCCGGCATGGTGCGGCTTGGCGTCGAGATCTATGGCGGCCCCATCCTCGCCACCTTCGCCGACCGCGACCTGTCCTTGGCTGGGCGCGTCAATGTCCGCGTGGCGGGCGGCTTCGAACCCCGGCTGGTGCGCTTCGACCAACCCCTGCTGCGCCTGCCCAACCTCGCCATCCACATGAATCGCGAGGTCAATGAGAACGGCCTGAAATTCAACAAGCAGACGGAACTACCGCTGCTGCTTGGCGTTTCCGAAGATGGTACGAAGGCCGAAGCGCGCTTCCGTCAGCCCGTCGCCGCAGCGCTTGGCGTCGAGCCGGGCGACCTGCTGACCTGGGAACTCAACGCCTACGACACGCAAAAAGGTGCCATTTGGGGCGTCGACCGTGAGTTTGTCGCCAACAGCCAGCTCGACAACCTCGCCTCCTGCCACGCCGCGCTGAGCGCCCTGCTTGCCACGTCCGAGCCGGCTGCCACCTGCCTGTGCGCCTTCTTCGACCACGAAGAGGTGGGCAGCGAAAGCGCCACGGGCGCCGGTGGCAGCTTCGTCGCTGATGTGGTCGGCCGACTGGCCGCCTGCGCCGGACTGGACAGCGAAGACCAGCGCCGCATGCTGGCAAAGAGCTTCTTCATCAGCGCCGACATGGCGCACGGCTGGCACCCCAATTTCCCGGCTGCCTACGAGCCCTGCCACCACGCGCTGGTCAACGCCGGCCCCGTCATCAAGAGCAACGCCAACCAGCGCTACAGCACCAGTGCCGAAACGGCGGCGCGCTTCATGGCCATCTGCGAAAAAGCGGGCGTGCCCTGCCAGCAATACGCCCACCGCACGGACCTCGGTTGCGGCAGCACCATCGGCCCCATCGTCGCCTCGCGTCTCGGCATCCCGAGCGTCGATGTCGGCTCGCCGATGTGGGCCATGCACAGCATCCGCGAAAGCGCCGGCGTCCTCGATCATGGCTACATGATCGCCGCCCTGACCACTGCATTTTCAGACTGACATGAACGATCTGTTTGCCTTCCTTGCCGGATCCTGCATCGTCATCTGGCTTTCGAGAAAACCGTTGCTCAAACCGGGCAGCCATGGTTTCTACCGCTTCTTTGCCTGGGAAGCCATCCTCGGCCTGATCGTCCTGAACCACAGCGTATGGGGCGCGGACCCCTACTCGCCGCATCAGTTCACGTCATGGATACTGATGTTGCTCAGCATTTTCCTGGTCATCGCCGGGGTCAGCACCTTGAAAAGCCATGGCGCCGCCAACGCCCAGCGCGACGATGGTTCGTTCTACGATTTCGAGAAAACGACGCAACTGGTGTCGAACGGCATTTTCGGCTACATCCGCCATCCGATGTACAGCTCGCTGCTGGCGCTGGCCTGGGGGGCATTTTTCCAGAGGCCAAGCATGATCGGCGCGATCATTGCCTGCATCGCCTCCGTTGCACTCTGGCTGACTGCCGTTACCGACGAACGCGAATGCCTGGCCTATTTCGGCGACACCTACGCCGACTACATGCAGCGGACGAAGCGCTTCATCCCCTTCCTACTCTGAGACGGGCTTCGTTCCCATCATTTCATTGCAGGTCGCCCGACCGAAGGTTTCGGCCTTTTTCGGGCTGGAAATCTGCGGCTCTTCGTAAATGCGCTTGATGATGTGGTTCGTTATGCGTGCGCCATCGCTGCCATCCTCATCGAACAACTTCATCGGCCGGCCCCGGTCTCGATTATAGAAAGCCTGCAGCGCATGGTCGCGGACGCGTTCGCAGAAGCGAATGCGCTGTGCATCCGGCATGCTGTCGTCGACTGGCCCGGGATGGCCGTGGGCCATGACACCGGACGCACCGAGCGCTGTTATCAGAACCATCACTATCCGTTTCATTCCTTCGGCTCCTGAATCGACGTGAGGTAGGCCAGAATGTCCTGAATATCCTGCGCTTTCAGGGCATTGAGCAAACCGACGGTGCCCTCCTCGTCATGCGGCCGGTCGCCCTTGAGGTAGAGATCGACCTGGCGCTGCAGGTAATTGGTGTATTGACCAACGAGCATCGGGAACATGCCGCGCCCCCGGCCGGTCTTGCCGTGACAGCCGGCGCACTGCTTTTGATAGAGCTTCTCGCCGTTGGCCAGATCGCCCTCGGCGCGCGGGATGATCATGACCTTTTCGGCCATCAGCAGTCTGGTCAGTGCGTCTTCGGTGCCGACGTAGGTCGGCATCTTGGTATCAAGCACAATGCCGGCGAGATAGGCCGAGATCTCCTTGATATCCTCGTCGGACAACTCGCGTTCCTGCGTGTAAGGGAACATCGGGATATTCACCCGCGTCCGCGAGCGAAAATTCCGCAGCTGGGTTTCAAGGTATTTGACCTGCTGGCCCGCAATGCGCGGGTACTCGCCCTTCTTGCCCCCCTGGCCATTGTCGCTGTGGCAGGCAGCGCAGGTGCCGTTGATTTCCTTGCCTTTTTCGATGTCGACCGCAGCAACCGGATAGCTCAGCGCGAGTGCGACAAGCAAGAGCGGGAAACGCAGGATTTTGAGCATGCAGGCAACTCCCAAGTGTGATGCGGCGAATTGTCGCACTTCGCATCGAACGGAAAATTGACACAAATCACGCATAATCCGGCCCATGGCAATTTCCCAGTGCACGACAGCGAATACCGACCACCTGGCCAACCTTCGGCGCCTGGTTTTTGGCCGTTGGGTGGTTCTGGCCATTTTGACCCAGCTCATCATGGTCGGCCCCGGTTTGCTCGACATTCCCGTGCCGCAAGTGGCGCTCCTCGGCATCGTTGCCATTGCCCTGCTGTTCAATGGCATCGCCCAGTGGCGGGTGGCTCGCTCGCAGACTGCCACCGCCAACGAGCTGTTCAGCCAGTTGCTGTTCGACATCGGCATGCTGAGCGCCATCGTTTTCCTCAGCGGCGGTGCCGCCAATCCGCTGGTTTCGCTGCTCCTGCCGCCGGTCGCCGTCGCCGCACTTACCCTGCCAGCGCGTTGCGTCGCCATCGTCACCGCCGTCGCCATTGCCGCCTATTCGCTGCTCATGCTCTATTTCGTCCCGCTACCGATGCCCGATGCCACGCGTGCCACACGCCTGCATCTGGGCGGCATGTGGCTGATTTTCGTCGTCTCGGCCGTCATGATCGGCTGGATCATCGTTCATACCACCCGCGTCATCCGCCAGCGCGATGCCCAACTGGCGACGGCCCGTGAGCAGGGGCTGCGCGACGAGCGCGTGATGGCCATGGGCACGCTGGCTGCAGGCGCCGCCCACGAGCTTGGCACTCCGCTCGGCACCATGGCCTTGCTGGCCGGTGAAATGGCCAACGACCCGGGCCTCAGCGAACCCGTCCGCGATGATGTCAAAATGCTTCTGCAGCAGATCGGGGTATGCAAGGAAATCGTCACCGGGCTTTCACGCCGGGCAGGTGCAGAACGCCTGGAAAACGCTCAGCTGGAGCCCGCCAACCGCTGGCTCGACCACTTGCGCCAGAACTGGCACGCCGCACGTCCAAAATCCAGCAGCCGTCTCATCGTCGCCAGTGATGGCGAGGCGCCGGAACTCCTGGCCGACCCCCGGCTGGAACAGGCGGTTCTCAACCTGCTCAACAACGCCGCCAACGCGACGACAAGCCCGCTGGAACTGCGCCTGAGTTGGTGCAGCGCCACCATCTGCATCGAGATTCGCGATCACGGCCCCGGCTTTCCCGAGCAGGTTCTGGAATTTGGCGGGCACGAAGCTTTTCCTGCTCACCAGCGCGGTAGCGGTATCGGCCTGATACTGACCCGCAGCGCCATCGAACAACTTGGCGGCAACCTGACACTACTGAATCCCGAAGAAGGCGGCGCCCTCGCCCGCATCGAACTGCCACGGATAAAACCATGAGCGAACCCACGCTGGTCATCGACGACGACCCCAGTTTCAACACCATCCTCGTCCGCACGCTGGAAAGACGCGGCCACCCGGCACGCGGTGCGCTCGACGTGACATCGGCACTTGCGGCAGCGCACGAAATGCAGGCCAGCCGTGTCGTCCTCGACCTCAACCTCAACGGCAGTTCCGGCCTGGCGCTCATCCCGCAACTGCTGGCCATCAACCCGGAATGCCGGATCGTTGTCCTGACCGGCTACGCCAGCATCGCCACTGCGGTCGACGCCGTCAAGCTCGGCGCCATCCAGTACCTGGCGAAGCCAGTTGAAATCGAAGCCATCCTCTCCGCCCTCGACGATGACGACGGCCCTGATTTCGACCTCCCCGCTTCCGATGAACCACTGTCGGTCGACCGCCTCGAATGGGAACACATCCAGCGCGTGCTTAACGAAAATGATGGCAACATATCGGCAACCGCGCGTGCCCTGAAAATGCACCGACGGACACTGCAGCGAAAACTGTCGAAACGGCCGGTCAAGACCTGATTACCAAATCGGGCCAATTTTGCCGGTTGACCGTGGAATCAGGAATAAGGGCTTGAAATGGCAAGGCGCACACGAACCACTGCATGGAGCCGGTCGGTCAACAAAGTCTTGAAGACCATGACGCAGACCGCCGTGCGCGTTGGCACCAAAGCCCTCAAGGAAAGCCTGCGCGTCGCGCCGCTGCCGGCCAAACCGGCAGCCGCCAAAAAGCCCCGCGCAAGCTCGACCGAATGGACGGCAGGCATCGCCATCGGCGCCGCCGGGCCGCGCCGTTACCGGCTCTACAAACCGCCCGGCGTGCGCAAAACCGAAAGCCTGCCGCTGCTCGTCATGCTCCACGGCTGCGGACAGGACGCCGAAGCCCTCGCCGCCAGCAGCCGGATGAACACCATCGCCAAACGCGAACGCTTCTTCGTGCTCTATCCGGAGCAGGATCGACTGTCCAACGTGCAAGGCTGCTGGAACTGGTACGACACCCGCAACGGCCGGGCGCAGGCCGAAGCCCATTCGATCAGCGCCGCCATCGAGCAGATTTGCCTCACACAACGGGTCGACCGCAAGCGCATCGCTTTGGCAGGCATTTCGGCCGGCGCCGGAATGGCCGTGCTACTCGCCACGCAACACCCCGACCGCTTTCGCGCCATCGCCATGCACTCCGGCATCGCCACCGGCGTCGCCCATTGCTCAACCAGCGCCATCAAAGCGATGTTCGGCAAAGCCGCCACGCCCTCACCGCTCCCGCCCATTCCGCCTGATGTGCAGCTGCCGGCGCTACTCGTCATCCACGGCACCGCTGACCGCGTCGTCGCCCCCGCCAACGGCCGCGAAGCCGCCGAGCGCTGGGCCGAACGCGTCGCAGCAAAACCCGGCAAGCCGCGCACCGTACAACGCGGCACTCGCTACGCCGCCACCATCACGGACTATCGCAAAGATGGCCGACCGGTCGCGACGCACTGCGAAATAATCCAACTCGCCCACGCCTGGAGCGGTGGAGCTGCAAGCCAGCCCTTCAGCGATGCGAAGGGACCCGATGCTTCGCGGATGATTTGGGGGTTTGTGGGGAAGGAGTTCTGCCGCGAGACGGAATAGTTGCTGATATCTTCGGTATCGGAGCAACTTCCCCAGCTTCAACACCATCCTCGTGCGCACGATGGAACCCCGCGGCTACCCGGTATGGGGCATCCTCGATGTCACATCGCCACCGCCGTCGACGCAGTCAAGCTCGGAGCAGTCCATTACCTCGCGAAGCTGGTTGAGGTCGAAGCCATCCTATCGGCCCTCGAAGACAACGAGGGCCCGGATTTCGACGTCCCGGCGTCGGATGAACCGCTGTCAGTCGACCGCCTCGAATGGGAACACATCCAGCGCGCGCTCAACGAAAACGACGGCAACGTCTCCGCCACCGCCCCCGCCCTGAAAATGCACCGTCGGACGCTGCAGCGCAAACTGTCCAAGCGACCGGTCAAAAGCTGATTTCGATTTTTGGCTATTATTCCGGTTGACCGTGGCAATGGGGTTTCTTGACATGTGACTATTGCGAGTTGGCGAACTCACTTTTACCCCGCCGCAACTGCTGCGACGAGAGGCCGACTAGATAATTTTCAGACCACGGTTTTCCTATTTAAAAACCGTGGTCTGTCCCCGTTTATCGGTGGTCTGTCCCCGTTTATCGCCGTCCCCGTTTATCGCCTTGTCCCCGTTTATCGCCTTGACCCCATGCATTTCTCGTTGATGACAATTGGGTTTCACCGGCACAAAAAAGTTCAACGTCATTGAGCATGGCGTTTGGCCATTCCGCCAGGCCATTTCAATTTTGGGCTAAATTTCCGGTTGACCGTGGAAGTAGGTTTGGCGGATAGCCGAGGCGGTAAAGTAGAGCACTTGTGATTGCTGCGCTCGACCATGCACCCGGCTTCCTCCGTCGCGACTATCCGTTTGAGGACGATGAAGCCTACGAAGCGCCAAAGCGCCGACGCCGCGTCACCACGCCAGCCAGCAAACCCATCCCGGCCAACAACATGGCATACGTCTCCGGCTCCGGTATGGCGGCGACATCGCCGGGGCGAACGGCCCAAGCATAGAAGTCACTGTCAAAGAGGGTAGCGCCCTGTCGGCCATCCTCGGTGCTGAAGGCCCACACGACGGGCGAACCCGGCGCAACGGCCGTACCAGACCAGTAAGTGTAGGCCTGAAGGTTCTTTACCAACCCGACATCTTTCTGGCCAACGTTTGTGCCGTTGCCAAACACGCCAAAGTCCGACTGAACGACGCCCGAGGTGTTGTAACGGGCCTTCAGCCCGAGGTTGACGTAGTACATATACGACAATTCAGATTTCTGACTGGTGATGTTGTAGCCGTTATCGGTCGTGCCGGCAGGTGAATAGTTGTGATTCCAGTTGGCACCGACCGGCGTGTTGGCGGCTAAGCGCCAGTCGCTGTAATCGACGTTGCGCACGCTGTCATGAAAGCTCAGCTTGTCGGCCCAGGCCGTAGCCGCGGTCCAGTTCATGCGACCATCCGCATCGTAGCCGCTGGTCTTGGCGTAATTCGCATCCTGCAACCACGTAACGTTCAACACGTCATCGTAGAGGAGCCCTCCGCCACGGTCGTTCAGTGCCGCTTGAGCGGCGCCACTGGAAGCAAGTGTCGCCGCAGCGATCAAGGTGACAAAAAGCGGAGGTATACGATATTTCACAGCAGTTTCCTTTTTGGTTTTAAAGACAAAATATGGGCAATCGGGGCGATTGTCATTTTTCACGCCTATGGCGTCATCATCCAAACGGACTAAAAATTTCGGCTCACACCCATCAAAGCAATCGTCATAATCATGAAACATGATCATGCGTAATATCCCGCGATCAGAAAAAGTCGGGGAATGAGGGTGGACTCAGAAGTCTTCGACCGACTGGTCGGGCAGCTTTACGACGCGGCGCTGGTCCCAGAGAAATTGCCCGAAGCCTTGGCGGCGCTAACCCGCTGGCTCGATGGTGACACCTGCCATTTGGTGGGATGGGACGGACAGTCAGGAGCACCACTACTGAGCACTACGATCGGCTTTGATGAAGGTATCGGTCCTGATTACGCTGCCCACTATGCTGCCATTGATCCTCGAAGGTTGATCGCCGAACAGAAGTTATCGACCGGGGAACTGTTGCTTTGTCACGAGCATTTCGACGCCCGGTTCGTTTCTCGCAGCGAGTTTTTTCAGGACTACCTTTTGCCGATTGGCGTATATCACACGCTGGCCAGCACCCTGATCCGAAATGACCGGCAGCTAGTCCAGATTGCCTTTCAACGTTACGTCGGGCATGCGCACTTTTCGCCGCGCGAGGCCCTGTTTCTTCAGCGCCTTATCCCTCATCTGCAGCGGGCAATTGGCTTGATGCTTCGCTGCAATGACCAACATCAGCAATCAATATTCATGGCCAGCGGCCTAGCCGCCACAGCACTGGCGCTGATCGCAGTCGACAGCGCCGGCCGGCTGCTTTACTGCAACCCGTCGGGAGATGCCTTGCTACGCGAAGGTGAAGTGATACGTTTGCGCGATGGCCTGCTTTGCCTCGGCAAAGGCAGCCGCAAGAGCGGTTCGGAAGATTTGACCAACGCCATCAGCGAAACCGCCAGAAGCGGTCGCCCCTTGAACCTTTTACTCGGTAAACACAAACACCCACACCGCCGCTATAGTCTGACGCTAACGGCCATTCCCAGGCAGGGGACGATGCCCGCACTGGCCTCACTATCCGTGGCCAGCGGTGTGCTATGCATCCTGGCGCCCCTAGACCACCGACGCGTCGCAACGACACGGCAGTTGATTGAGCTATTGGGGCTTAGCGCCGCCGAGGCGCGGCTGGCCCGCGCGCTGGCCAGCGGGGAAAGTTTGGAAGACTATGCTCGGGAGTCTGATCTCCGCCTGCCGACGGTGAAAACGCAGTTGCGTTCGATATTCGCCAAAACTGCTTGCGACCGCCAGGCAAGCTTGATGCGCCTGATTACGGCAATACCACCGGTTCGCGACGATAGCTGATCGGACGGGCTCAGGCGAAGAACGAATAGAGCAGCAGCACCACGATCAGAACGAATAGAACCATGAACATGGTTTTAATCCAGTTCAGCCGGCTGACCGCAGACTTCCACGGTCAACCGGAAAAAACGGCCAAAATCAGTGCTTGTGATCCATGGCAGGCGGCATGCCCCCTGCCATCGGGCGGACGACCTTGGCGTCGACCTGCTTGGTGCTACCGTCGTCGAAGCTCAGGGTAATCGGCACGACGTCGCCTTCCTTCATTGGCGCCTTGAGATCGATCAGCATGACATGCAGGCTGCCCGGTTTTAGCACGGCTTCACCCTTGGCCTTGATGTCGATGCTCGGCACCGGACGCATTTTCATGACGCCGCCTTCGTTGAGGTGGGTGTGCAGCTCGGTGACTTTGGAGACCGGGTTGTCGGCCTTGAGTACCTTGACGTCTTTGTCGCCATTGTTCTTGATGACCATGAAAGCACCGGTGGCCGGGGCGTTGGGCGGGGCCAGACGGACGTAGGGGTCCTGGACCGACACATTATCGGCCGCGCCGGCCAGAACGCCTGCCGAGAACATCAGGCTGGCTGCAAGCAGGGACAGTTGTTTCATGGGCTTACTCTCCTTCAGGGTTGGTTCAAATACTTGCGAATGGCGACGACGACCTGATCCGGCGGCGTAGCATGGGCCATCTTGCCGACCAGTTGTCCATCAGCGGCGACGATAAAAGTCTCGGCCGAGTGATCGACGACATAGCCATCGCCGGCCGTATCCACCTTTTGCTCGGCGTAGAAAACGCCATAGCGCTTGGCAATTTCGGCGATGTTTTCGGGTGAGCCGGTCACGCCGACGATGGCCGGATGGAAAAATTCAGCGTATTCCTTGAGGCGCTCGGGCGTATCGCGTTTCGGATCGACCGAGACGAAAATCATGGCCACCCTGGCCAGCTCCTCGGGCTTGAGCTGCCTGAGGCCTTCGGCCGTCGCGGCCAATGAGGTCGGACAGATATCCGGGCAGTAGGTATAGCCAAAATAGACGAGCACGAGCTTGCCGCGATAATCCTTGAGCGACACCGGGCCCTGCGCCGACTGCAGCGTGAAATCGCCGCCAGCAGCGATGACCGCCTTGGGCAGGGGGCGCTCGGGCATTTCCGGTTGCCAGAAGAGGAGGACGCCGAAAATCAGCGCAGCCAGCAGGCCGGCGATTGCCATTAGTATGCGTTCGGCCATTTAGTGAGACTCCCCGGTCGAAAAGCGGTAAGGAATCGCCACCCGCTCGCCACCTGTTTCGATCAGCACTGTGGCCTGCCAGTCCATGCTACCGGTGATGCACACCGGTAGCGTCACCTCGGCGGTGTAGCTGCCGGCGCCACGGGCTGCCAGTTGCGGGCGGTTCAGGCCCATATTCATGTCGATGCCGGAGAAATCGACCTCAACACGCGCCGGCGAAAAGCCGCTGGTTGCCACCTGCACCTCGAACGGCTTGACCAGCGGCACCGGGCGCGTGCCCATCGTCAGGGTGACATTGCCGCCGGACGGCAGGACAACGGCGCAGGCTTCGCGCTGCAGATTGCAGATCGGATCGGGCTGGACAGTGACATCAACCTTGGGCAGCAGCATGGGTGAGAGCTTGTAGCCGACGATCACGACAAGCGCTATCAGCTCCAGACCAATGATGTCGGTCAGTATTTTTTTGTTCACAAAGTTGCTTCAGGGCTCTTGGACATTTTGAAATCAGTGCATTTTCGCCGAACGCATGCGAATGGATTTAGCAATTATCAATTCTTTCACACTCGGCCAAGAATACAGTGTGCGGCAAATTGTCGCAGTGACACGCAGTCGCAGGCGCCAATGGGGGAAATGGAAGTTTTTGCTTCTGGTGCTCATGGGAGAAATCGAGATGAAGAAATTTGTAGTAAAAACCACCGCGCTAGTCTTGGCCGCAGGTTTCGCCGCCACTGCGTGGTCTGCCGAATCGCTGCAGGACGTCATGAAGCGTCGCGGCCTGAGCCAGCAGGATCTGCTCGCCGCATCCAAGACCTACGTCCCGACCGGCAAGCGTGACGAATTCGTCGCCTTCAGTTCGGGCGGCCAGTCTGGCCAGATCATCGTGTATGGCATTCCGTCCATGCGCATCCTGAAGTACATCGGCGTGTTCACGCCTGAACCGTGGCAGGGCTACGGCTTCGATGAAAACTCCAAGGCTGTGCTGCGCCAGGGCAACATCGATGGCAAGGAAATCAACTGGGGCGACACGCACCACCCGGCCATGTCCGAAACCCAGGGCAAGTACGACGGCCAGTTCCTGTTCATCAACGACAAGGCCAATCCGCGCCTCGCCGTGATCGACCTGCGTGACTTCGAAACCAAGCAAATCGTGGTCAACCCGATTTTCAAGTCGGAACACGGCGGCGCTTTTGCCACGCCGAATACCGAATACGTGATCGAAGCCGCCCAGTACGCCTCGCCGCTTGAGAACAAGAAGTTCTACCCGCTCGAAGATTTCAACGAAAAATATCGCGGCGGTATCACCTACTGGAAATTCGACCGCAAGGAAGGCCGCCTCAATCCGAAGGAGTCCTTCTCCCTGGAATTGCCGCCTTACAGCCAGGACTTGTCCGATGCTGGTAAAGGCCCGTCCGACGGTTGGTCCTTCACCAACTCCTTCTGCTCCGAGCGTTACGTCGGCGGCATCGAAAAGGGTCGTCCGCCATATGAAGCCGGCTGCTCCGCCAAGGACACCGACTATCTGCACGTGATCAACTGGAAGAAGGCGGCCGAACTGGTTGCTGCCGGCAAAGCCAAGAAGATCAACGGCCACAACGTGCTGATGATGGAAACGGCAATCAAGGAAGGCATCCTCTTCCTCGTGCCGGAACCGAAATCGCCGCACGGCGTCGACGTCACCCCAGACGGCAAGTTCCTGACCGTCGCCGGCAAGCTCGACACCCACGTTTCCGTCTATTCCTTCGAGAAGATCCAGGCCGCCATCAAGGCCGGCAAGTTCGAATCCAAGGATCCGTACGGCATTCCGGTCATCGGCATGAAGGATGCGCTGCACACCCAGGTTCAGCTCGGCCTTGGTCCTTTGCACACCCAGTATGACTCCAAGCCCTGTATCGCCTACACCTCGCTCTACGTCGACTCACAAGTCGTCAAGTGGAACCATTGTGACGGCAAGGTACTCGACAAGATCTCCGTGCACTACAACATCGGTCACCTGATGACCATGGAAGGTGACTCCGCTGATCCTAAGGGTCGTTACCTGGTTGCGCTGAACAAGCTGGCGATTGATCGTTTCGTGCCGGTTGGCCCGCTGCATCCGCAGAACCACCAACTGATCGACATTTCGAACGACAAGATGCAACTGTTGTACGACATGCCGCTGCCGCTGGGCGAGCCGCACTACGTAGTCGCCATCGAAGCTTCGAAGCTTAAGCCGGGCGTGCGCTACAAGGTGGGTACTGATTCCCGCACCGACAAACCCCATCCGGGCGCTGTTCGTGCAGGTGAAGAGCACACCGAGAAGAAGGGCAACAAGATCACAGTTTTCGGTACGCTGATCCGTTCCCATATCACCCCGGAAACCATCGAAGCTGACGTTGGCGACGAAGTGACCATCCACCTGACCAACCTTGAGCGCGCTCAGGACGAAACTCACGGCTTCACCGTTTCGACCATGAACGTGCACGCTTCGGTTGAGCCGGGCAAGACGGTGACCGTCAAGTTCAAGGCTGACAAGGAAGGTGTGTATCCGTACTACTGCACCGAGTTCTGCTCTGCGCTGCACCTTGAAATGCAGGGTTACCTGCTGGTCAAGCCGAAGGGCTGGAAGCCGGGCAAGAGCGAAGCTGCCAAGGCTGTCTATACCGAAGCTGACTACAAGGCTACCGTCAAGAAGGTTGCCGACACCCAGGTCGTTATTGATTCCGTGGTCGGTTACATCACCAGCGTGAACTTCAAGGACTTCCCGGATGTGGTCAACATGGTCGATGACGCAACTGACCAGCTTGGCAAAATGAAGGAAGCCAAGGCCAAGCACGAAGCCGCAGCCAGCAAGAAGGATTGGGACCAAGCCAATCTGTGGGCTGAGCAAGTGTGGCAATACCAGGTCAAGGCTGCCGACATCGGTCTGCGCGCCAAGACCTACCTTGAGCAGAACGGTGCCAAGAAGGTCAAGTAAGCCAAAAGTCTTGATCTGACTTAAGGCATTCAGCGGGGAACAGAGCCAATCTGTTCCCCGTTTCACATTCAGGAGGGAATAACCATGAAATTTGTAATGACTTTGATCGCTGCAGCAATTGTCGCCACACCAGCCTTTGCTGCACTTGACGGTGGCAAGCTTTTTGCAGAAAAAACCTGCAACGCCTGCCACGGCGCCAAGGCTGACAAGCCGCTAATGCCCAACTATCCGAAGTTGGCTGGACAGAACGCTGCCTACGCCGAAGCGCAGATGAAGGACATCAAGAGCGGCGCCCGCAACAACGGCCAAACCGCCGCTATGAAAGGCGTCATGCACTTGGTTAACGATGAGGAAATCAAGGCGATTTCCGAGTGGCTCGCCAAGCTCAAGTAATCTGAAGAAGCCCGACTTGTCGGGCTTCTGACCCACATCAAGGAACGCTGATATTCAAATATGTAACCATTCATTCAGCGCCAAAACTACCTGCCATAAAAGGAAACCAAACATGAAAGCATCAATCCTTTTTGATCGGCCTGCTCTCCGCAGGTATTGCAATCGCAGCGCCTCCCGCACCGAAGCAGGAAGGCATCGAAGGCAAGGATTACAAGTGGAACGCCGCAGGCGGCGAGAAAAATGAAGCGCTAACCAAAAAAGGTGACGCCAAGGCTGGCGAAGAAGGTTATGAAACCTGCGGCGCCTGCCACCTGCCCTCCGGCGCCGGTCGTCCTGACGGCACCTTCCCGCAGCTCGCCGGCCAGCACACCACCGTGCTGATCAAGCAGATGGCCGACATCCGTGCCGGTCTGCGTGACAACCCGACGATGTACCCGTTTGCCGCCACCCTGACCGATGCTCAGGAACTGGCCAACGTTGCTGCCTACATCGAGAAGCTGTGTATTCCGCTCGACCACGGCCATTACGACTCGAAGCCGGGTGACAATACCGACAAGAACTGGAAAGCTCCGGCCGATACTGAAAAGCGACTGGCTGAAGGCAAGGCACTGTACGAAAAAGAATGTCTGGAGTGCCACGGCAAGAACGGCGAAGGCGTCAAAGAGAAGTTCTACCCCGTGATCGCCGGCCAGCACTACAAGTATCTGCTGCGTCAGATGACCGAAATTCGTGACGGTCACCGCCGCAATGCCAACCCGGACATGGTCAAGATCATCAAGAAGTACAACAATGATCAACTGATCTCGATTTCTGCCTATCAGGCCAGCCTGGTCATGCCAGGTAATATGTGCAAGCCGAAGGCAGCCGGCAAGAAGAAGTAAACTAAGATAAAGGGGCAGTCGGTGCCATTTGGCCCTGCTGCCCTTTTTTACGCAGGCATCACAGAATGCCAGGACAACTCCAAACAAGGACAGAGATAAGCAACATGGAAAAACAGAATCGGATTATTGGCGGGCTGAGTTTTATTGCCCTTGTATGCCTTGTTGCAGCTTACTTTGCCCCGATTTGGTGGGTTTCCCTGACCGCCCCGAATTACCCGCCCGATGCCTTCCCCGATGGCATCCGCATCCATTTTCATTTTGACGGCGTCTATAACGGCTGCAAAGCAGCCGGCAAGGGCACCCGCATGGCCAACGAGATCATCCAGAAGGATCTCGCCCACGACGACGAGCGCTTCAACCCGATCACCGATGCCAAGAAGGACGTCGACAAGGGCGCCGAGGGCCTCGATTGCGTTCATGAAATGAACACCATCAACCACTACGTCGGCATGTTCCCGATCGCCACGGGTGCGCCGGTCGAAAAGCCGCTGGCCAAGTTCTTTTTCGGCTTCTTTGCCGTGATGCTCGTTGCATTTGCGGTCAACCGGAAAAAACCGCGAATTTTGATATTGAGCGCCGGCTTTGCTGCAGTCGCCGCCTGGATGATTATCGACCAGTTCATGCTCGGCCACCTCGAAAGCCATGTGCAGGCTTACATGCAGGAATCCGGCACCTTCTTCAAGGACATGGATCGCATCAACGTCTGGGGTGACAACGTCCGCAACGTTTCGAAGATGGTCATCTTCGGCCTGATCGCGGTCATGGCCATCGTCATCGCCGGCACCGCCAAAATCAAACCGTTCCAGCTCCTGCTGGCGCTGGTTCCGGCCCTGCTCCCAGTCTTCTTCGTCATCACCTACGCCGGCTGGCTCTGGTTCTTCGGTCACAACATGCACCCGTGGGGCGCCTTCACCGTCAAGCCGTTCATGCCCACCGTGTTCGGCGAAGGCAAGGTCGCCCAGTTCTCGACCTTCTCCTATCCGTACTGGGGCTATGGCCTGCTCGTCGCCATTTTCGTCTGCATGATGCTGGCTCTGCTCATTCGCCGCAAACAGTTGCGCGAAGGCACTGCCGAGTAAATCACGTGAGCCGCCTTAACCATCTGGCCAGGCTAAGCCTGGCCACCGCACTTCTGCTTGTGCTGTCTACCGGCAACACTGAGCAGCAAACGGAAGTGCCGGCCGGTATGGGGGCTCGCGCCAATGTCGACCGGCCGAAGCCAACTTTCATGCTGCATGAGCGCGACAAGCGCGTGCATGGCTTAAAGCCCTTTCAGGATATGGTTGACCGTGCCGAACCAGGTTCGGTACTCAAACCACCGCCCGGCAATTATGCGGGCCCTGTCACCATCAACAAGCAGCTGACCATCGATGGCGGCGGCAAGGTGACAATCGACTCGGGAGACAGAGGCACGGTCATGATGCTGGACGCCAGCAATGCCGTCATTCGCGGGATCCACCTCACCGGTTCCGGCGACTCGCACGATTCCGATGACTCCTGCCTTGATGTGCGCGGCAATCACAACACCATCGAGAATGTCGAGATGGACAACTGCCTGTTCGGCCTCGACCTCAAGCAGTCGAACAACAACACCATTCGCGGCAACAGCATCCGTTCCAAGGACCGCGAACTCGGCGTCCGTGGCGACGGCCTGCGCTTGTGGTACAGCAACGACAACCTGATCGAGAAGAACCAGATCATCGACTCGCGCGACATGGTCGCCTGGTACTCGAACAAGAATGTTTTCCGCGAAAACCTTGGCCGACGCAGCCGCTATTCGATCCACTTCATGTTTGCCAACGACAACGTCGTCGAGCGCAACGAGTTCTACGACAACGCGGTCGGCGTGTACTTCATGTACACCGAAGGCGGTGTCGTCAAAAACAACATCATTTCGCACGCCACCGGCGCCACCGGCATGGGCATCGGCTTCAAGGAAGCCTCGGGCACGATCATCGAGAACAACGAGATCATTTACTGCGGCGTCGGCATCGGCTCCGACCTCTCGCCCTTCCAGCCCGACAGCACCATCGAAATCCGCGGCAACCGCTTCGCCTACAACGGCGTTGGCATTCTGTTCAACAGCGAAACCGGCGGCAACAACATGATCGACAACGTCTTCGAGGGCAACCTGACCCAGGTCGCCTACGGCGGCCATGGCGACAATAACAACAGCCCGAAAAACGTGTGGAGCGGCAATTACTGGGACGACTACCAGGGCTTCGACCGCAACGCCGACGGCGTCGGCGACAAGACCCACGAGCTTTACGCCTACGCCGACCAGATCTGGATGGAACTGCCCATCGCCCGCTTTTTCCGCAGCTCACCGGTCATGGAGCTGCTCGACTTTCTCGAACGCCTGGCCCCCTTCTCCACACCGGACCTGATCCTGCGCGACGAAAAGCCGCGCTTCGTCAAACCTGAAAGAACGGCACGATCATGAGCAAGATCGACGATGACGTCGGTGGCGACAACGATAACGAAAGCAACAGCAAACCGCCCCGCCCACCGGCCGGCAATGGCAAACCAGCCGTTTCGATCGCCAAGCGGCAAACCAACCGCCGTCGCGTCTTGCGCACCATTCTGCTCACCGGCGGCGTCCTCGGTGCGGCAATGTCGGGCTTCCTGCCCCTCGTCTACGCCCAGAAAAAACGCCTGCGCCCGCCCGGCGCGCTCGACGAAAAAGACTTTCTCGGCAGTTGCATCAAGTGCGGCCAGTGCGTCCAGGTCTGTCCGGTCTCGGCCATCAAGCTGGCCGACCTGATCGACGGTGTTGGCGTCGGTACGCCCTACATCGACCCGCGCGCCCAGGCCTGCGATTTCTCGTGCGACGCCGTGCAGTGCATTCTGGCCTGCCCGACCGGATCGCTGACCTATCACAAACCCGACTTCCTGCCGGTTCGCCCCGGCGCAGCGCTGGCTGCCAAGCCCATCCTGATCGCCAAGCAAAATGACCCCGAGCCGACGCTCAACATGCACGAGCGCATCGGCGTCGCCCGCCTGAGCCGCCCGGAAGCCTGCCTGGCCGTTCAGGGCAAGGGCTTCAAGGGCCAGACGCGCGGCCCCGACTTCAAGGGCCAGCTCCGTTACATGACGGTCGACCGCTGGAAACCGGTCAAGGTCAGCAGCCATCCCTACGATGTCGCCGAGTGCGATCTGTGCGTTCGCGAGTGCCCGGTCAAGGGCGCCATTTCCATCGAAACGGTATTCGCGCCCGATGGCAGCAAACGCAAGTCGCCCGTCGTCCATGAACCCTGTGTCGGCTGCGGCGTCTGCGAGATGGTCTGCCCGGTTGAACCCACCGCCATCACCATCGAAGCCGGCGAGGTCTGGAAGATATGAGCGAACTCCTCAAACGCCGGTTTGTCGATCAGATCAAGGTCCTGTTCGGCGCCGAGCCGACCAAGCCGAAGGAAATCAGCCCGGCCGCCCAGCAGATTCACTTCTACAAAAAGGGCAACCGCGACCTCATCGCCGAAAAGCTGCACGCTCGCGCCCACGCCGAACACAAAAACACCTGGCGTAACCGCCGCTGGGCGACGCTGTTGTTTGCCAACCTGCTCTTCACGCTCTCCTTCTTCCTCGACATCCAGATTCTCGAAGGCGCCCTGACCGCTTCCCGCTTCGTCGGCTTTCACCTGATCGACCTCAACTCGGCGCTGCAGGTCATGCTGGCCCACAAGCACATCATCAACAACCTGCTGATCGGCACCGGCACCGTGCTCATTCTCTGGGTGCTGCTCGGCGGCCGCACCTTCTGTTCGTGGGTTTGCCCCTACCATCTGCTGGCCGAATGGGCCGAGAAAATCCATGTGTATCTGGCCAAGAAAAAGCTGGTCACCGACCAGACCATGGATCGTCGCCTGCGCACCGTTTTCTGGATCATCTTCGCCCTGCTTGCCCTGGCCACCGGCTACACCGTCTTCGAAGCCATTTCGCCGACCGGCATCCTCTCCCGCGCGCTGATCTACGGCCCGGGCCTGGCTCTACTCTGGGTGCTCGCCCTGCTTTTCTTCGAAGTCTTTTTCTCGCGCCGCGCCTGGTGCCGCTACGCCTGCCCGATCGGGCTGACTTACGGCGTCGTCGGCATCGTCTCGCCGGTGCGCATCATCTACAAGCTCGACGGCTGCTTCCACGAAGGCGACTGCCGCAAGGTCTGCCTCGTACCGCACGTGCTGGACACGGTGATCAAGGGCCGCGCCGTCGAGAAGGAAGTGCCCATCGGCCCTGACTGCACGCGCTGTGGCCTGTGTGTCGATACCTGCCCGACCGGTTCGCTCAGCTTTGAAGTCAAGGGACTGTCCAAGCTGGCTTGAAATTTGGCTGTTTTTTCTGGTTGACCGCAGCATCGCAGAACCAGCCCACCTCGCCGGTAAAGGCGGGCGCAATCGCCATCCTGCTTCCATGAAAGGATAAGGGTGACGAGACGGCGCAAGTGATAAAGTCTTGCAAAAACAATCAAATTCACTTTCAGCAACTGAAAGCCCATCCATGAGCTTGAACATCTTTCAGAAGACGTCGCTCAAAACCAGACTGACCCTCTTCACCCTGGCTGTTTTCCTGATCGGAATCTGGTCACTGTCCTTTTACGCCAGCCGGATGCTGCGCGATGACATGCAGCGCCAATTGGGCGAACAGCAGTTCTCAACAGTCACTCTCGCTGCCTCGCAGATCAATTCCGAGCTGGATGAGCGTTTGAAGGCGCTGGAGAAAATTGCTGCTCAAATTTCGCCAGCCTTGCTCAAGAACCCGGGCGACCTGCAGGAATTCATCGAACAGCGTCCGATTCTGCAAATCATGTTCAACAATGGCGTTTTTGTCACAGCGCTGGATGGCAAGGCAATCGCCTCGGTTCTTCATATGGAGCAGCGCATCGGTACCAGTTACGCCGACAGGGACTTCATGATCAGCGCGCTCAAGGATGGCAAATCATCCATCGGCCGCCCGATCATCGGTCGCGTTTTGAAGGCGCCAGTCATCCCGATGATCGTTCCGATTCGTGACAGCAAGGCGCAAGTCATCGGCACACTGGTCGGTTCCATCAACCTCGGCATGCCGAACTTTCTCGATCGGGTAGCAGAGAACCGCTTCAGCAAGACGGGTGGCTATCTGATCGTCGCCCCGCAATACCAGCTGATCGTGACGGCCACAGACAAGAGCCGCATCATGCAGACAACCCCGCCGCCAGGGGTGAATCAGATGCACGATAGATACATGCAGGGCTTTGAGGGCTATGGCATTGCCACCAGTTCCCTCGGCACCGAGGAGCTATCTGCAGCCAAGAGCATCCCGCTGACCGGCTGGTTCATCGCCGTCACATTGCCGACCGAAGAAGCGTTTGCCTCGATCACCGCTCTGCGCCAGCGCATTCTGCTCGCCACTGGCCTATTTACCCTGCTCGCCGGTGCGCTGGTCTGGTGGATGACAGCGTGGATGTTGCGGCGACAGTTCTCGCCAATGATGGCAGCAACGAAGACGCTGGCCACATTGTCCGAAACTACGCAGGTGGCCAAGCCCTTGCAGGTCGACCGGCAAGATGAAATCGGCGAATTGATCGGCGGCTTCAATCGCCTGCTGGATACGATCGAGCATCGCGAAACCGCCCTGCAGGAAAGCAAGGATAACTACCGCCGTCTGGTAGACGACCTCCAGGTGGGCATCGTGATCCAGTCGCCGGACTCAAAAATTCTCCGGTGCAACCGGATTGCCCTTGAAAAGCTTGGTCTAGATGAAAGCCAGCTGCTTGGCAAGACCTCCTTCGATCCGGACTGGGACGTCATTCGTGAAGGCGGTTCACCTTTCCTTGCCGCCGAGCATCCTGCGGCGCAAACCATTGCTACAGGCCAGCCCGTCAACAATGTCGTGATGGGCGTCTATCGCCCAAGCATGCGTGACCGTGTCTGGCTGCTCGTGAGTGCCAAGCCGGAACTGGCACCAGATGGCAGCCTGCGCCTCGTTGTCAGCACCTTCATCGACATCAGCGAGACAAAACGCGCCGAACGGCACGATCAGTTCCGCAGCCATATCCTTGAAATGCTGGCCGCTGGCAAGCCGCTTCCAGACGTTCTTGAGGCACTGGTGCTTGGTGTGGAGCAACTGTATCCCGCGATGCTGTGCAGCATCCTGTTGCTCGACAACGAAGGGAAACGGTTCGAATGCGGCATCTCCCCCAGCTTGCCCGATTTCTACAACAAGGCACTCGAAGGCCTTGCCATCGGCATGGGTGTCGGGTCCTGCGGCACGGCCGCCTTTACCCGCCAGCGCGTCATCGTCGAGGATATCGCGACGCATCCGTACTGGGCGCCTTATCTCGAGTTGGCCACCGGCGCCGGACTCGGTGCTTGCTGGTCGCAGCCCATCTTCGCCTCGGACGGCCGGGTGCTCGGCACCTTTGCCATCTACCACCGCACGGCACACACGCCGGCCGATCAAGATATTTACCTGATCGAGCAATGTGCCAGCCTGGCCAGCATTGCGCTCGAGAAAAACCTGGCCGAGGAAAGGCTGCAGCGCAGCGAAGCCCACTTCCGCTTGCTCACCGAAGATGTGCAGGATGTCGTCTGGAAAACCGATCAGCGATTTCATTTTTACTTACATCAGCCCAGCCGACGAACGTGTGCGCGGCTTTGCAGCCGATGAGGTCATCGGCCACCACGTTCTTGAGGCATTCACGCCGGAAGGCGCCGCCAGGGTCAAGCTGATCATGGAACAGCGGCTGCAGGCCGAGAAGTCCGGGACGCCGCTCGGCTCGATCACCTTCGAAGTCGAGCATCGCTGCAAGGACGGCCGCATACTCTGGGGCGAGGTATTGTCCAAACCCGTGCGCGACAAGGCGGGAACGATTATCGGCTTTCATGGCATCACCCGCGAAATCACCGAACGCAAGAAAACCGAGGCCGAACTCAAGCGCCACCGCGAACATCTCGAAGAACTGGTCGAGCAACGCACCGCCGCGCTCTCCGTCGCCAAGGAAGCTGCCGAAGCCGCCAGCCTTGCCAAGAGCACCTTCCTCGCCAATATGAGTCACGAGCTGCGCACACCCATGAATGCCATCCTGGGTATGACCGGTCTGGCACTGAAGAACGCGACCGACCCC
Source organism: Betaproteobacteria bacterium (assembly GCA_016705475.1). GTDB lineage: Bacteria > Pseudomonadota > Gammaproteobacteria > Burkholderiales > Rhodocyclaceae > Azonexus. Next base: position 155,348 of record JADIYD010000014.1, read on the forward strand.
AAGCTGCGCGACCAGCTCGGGAAGGTTACGCAGGCGTCGCAACATCTGCTCCTCGTCATCAACGATATTCTCGATATCTCGAAGATCGAGGCTGCACACCTAAACCTGGATGCTGTCGATTTCACGCTGGCGACGCCGGTCGACATCCTGAGCAACCTGACCGCCCCCGCTGCCACGGCAAAAGGATTGGCCCTGACCATCGCCATTGCTCCCGAACTCGCCAGCCGGCAACTCAGCGGCGACCCGATGCGGCTGGGTCAGATCATGCTCAATCTGGTCAGCAACGCCATTAAATTTACCGATGCAGGCTCGGTGCGTCTCGATATCGCGGCCACCGATGAAACAGCAGAAGACATCGGCATTCGCTGCACGGTACACGACACAGGAATCGGCATTTCCGCTGCGGATCAAGCCCGCTTGTTCCAGGCGTTCGAACAGTCCGACAACTCGATGACCCGGAGATACGGCGGGACAGGGTTGGGGCTGGCCATCAGCAAGCGTCTGGCGGTGTTGATGGGCGGAAGCATTGGTGTTGAGAGCGAACCCGGTTCGGGGAGCACATTCTGGTTCACTGCCCGACTCAAAAAATCGACCAGCGATGGTGTATCAGGCAGCCTCACCCCGGTCAGCCTGCCCGAAGAAACCCTGAAAGCCCGCTTCGCTGGCGCGCGCGTCCTGCTTGCCGAAGACGAGCCGATCAATCAGGAGGTCTCGCGCGAATTGCTTGAATCGGCTGGCCTCCTCGTCGATCTGGCCGACGATGGTGTCGAGGCCGTCGAACTGGCCAGGCGGACGAATTACGATCTGGTCCTGCTCGACCTGCAGATGCCCAACATGAACGGCATCGAAGCCGCCGTGATCATCCGCTCGCTACCAGGCCGGGAACAGCTGCCGATTCTCGCCCTGACAGCCAATGCCTTTGCCAGTGACCGACAGAAATGCCTCGACGCCGGCATGAACGACCATATCGGCAAGCCGGTTGATCCTGATCAGCTGTTTGCGACTTTGTTCAAATGGCTGTCCAAGCCGGATTGAATTTTGCCCATTTTTGCCGGTTGACCGTAGCATTCATGCGGATCAGATCCTGAAAGTCTCGGCCAGCCGCCGCAACTCACCGGACAGTTCATTGACCTCGCTGGCCAGCGAGGCTGCCGCCTGGCTGGCATATGAACCCTGCTCCGTCATCTGGGCGACGCGCTCGACGTTCTGCGCTATCTCGCGAGCGGCGGCGCTTTGCTCGCGGATCGCGTGGGAAATTTCGTTCACTGCTTCGGCAACCTGCCCCGAGCTAACCTGAATGGTCGCGATCGACTGCTCTGCCTGACGCGCGAGATCGACACCGCACTCGACCTGCTGAACACTGTTTTCCATTTCGGAAACAGCATGGCGCGAGCTGGACTGCACTTTCTCGATCATGCCGGCAATCTGCTTGGTTGATGCGGCCGTGCGTTCGGCCAGCTTGCGAACTTCGTCAGCCACCACGGCAAAACCACGTCCCTGCTCACCGGCTCGGGCAGCCTCGATGGCGGCATTGAGCGCCAGCAGATTGGTCTGATCAGCGATATCCTTGATGACATTGACGATGGTCGAAATCTCGCCCGCGTAGGATTCCAGTTCGCGGATCGCCGTCGCCGAGCCATTTACCGTCGTTGCAATCACGGTCATTTCATCCGCGGCCCGTTGAATGACGTCGCCACCCTCGCGCGAGGCACTGCCCGAGGTGCGGGACAACGTATCCGCCTCGCTGGAAAACTCGGTGACATGGTCAATCGACACTGACAATTGCTCGACCGACGCGGCCATGCTCGTAGCCACTCCCGCCTGATCGGAAGCTGCATCCGCCGAGGCCTTGCTCGAGTCGGCGAGGCGCCGCGCCATGGTGTCGAGCTTGGCCGTGCTCTGGCGGAGCATGGCCGCCATTTCCTGAAAGTGATTGCGCATGATGGCCAGCTGCGACAGCAACTGACCGACCTCATCATCGCCATGCGCCGCCACGGGGTGACTCAGATCCATCGCCGCCATCCGGCGCGCTGCATCGATGGCTGCGTGCACCGGCCGGTTGAATTCGCGAATGATCAGCCACGCGGCTGGCGGCCAGACCAGCAAGGTCAACACCCCGATAGTCAGCATTGCCTGATGCAGTCCGGCGATGCGAGCAGCGAGTTCGGGCGTCAGCAGGCCAGCCGGCACCGCCGCCACAACCTGAAGCCCCAGCCAGAGACAAAGACAGACGATCACCATCGAGGCCAGGGTCGACATCCACAGGCGCTTGCTCAAATCAATGTCGTTGATCCGCCGAACAAGCCGCTTGAAGGCCCCGCCGCGCACGCTTCCCTGTTCCAGCCGCAGGCTGGGGTCGCGCCGCATTTGTTCGTACAGGGCGCTCGCCGCACGCATTTCGGGCACACCGGCCGCCGTACGTACCGACATGTAGCCGCCGGAGGAGAGCGGTGTCGCCATGGCCTTCACCCAGTAAAAGCCGCCATCCTTGCGCCGGTTCTTGACGATGCCGCCCCACGGCTTGCCTTGCTTGAGCGTGGCCCACATATCGCGAAACGCCTCCGGCGGCATATCGGGGTGGCGAACCATGTTGTGGGGCTCGCCAATCAATTCCGCCCTAGTGAATCCGGAGGCTTCGACGAAATCATCATTTACGTAGGTGATGAGGCCTTTTTCATCAGTCCGGCTGATAATGCTGCTGTCCGAACGTACTACGTACTCATGACTGTTTACCGGCTGATTGTTTTTCATACGTTCTTTTGGTTGGCGACTGCACAGACCATATCAGAGGCAAGCGCAACGTACAATTACGATAAAAGTCATAATTGTGACAAACCCATGTCGCACTCATTGATGCCGCTCGACCTCTGCCTTGCGCACGCGCTGCAAGCACGTGTATTTTTTGATGCAGATTCAACGTCGAAATTGTTGCCATCCCTATAATCCGCGACATGATCCAGTTCAAGAACATCGCCAAAACCTTCCGCAAAGCGCGCGTGCTCGATGGCATCAGCCTCGACATCGGCATCGGCGAGCGCGTTGCCCTGATCGGCTCGAACGGCGCCGGAAAAACCACGCTGATCCGCTGCCTGCTCGGCGAATACACGCACGATGGCAGCGTTGCCATCAACGGCCTTGATCCGCGCAACAACCGCACAGCGGTCCTCGGCAGCATCGGTTTCGTGCCGCAACTGCCACCGCCGCTCAAGATGCCGGTCGGCCAGCTCATCAACTTCTCGGCCTCGCTGTGTGGCACAGACCCGCAGCGGATTCACGCCATCGCCAAGCGCCTCGGACTCGATGTCGACGCCATCCTCTCGCGCCAGTTCGTTCGCCTGTCCGGCGGCATGAAGCAGAAGCTGCTGATCGCCATCGCCCTTGGCCGCGAAGCCAAGGTGCTGGTCATGGACGAGCCGGCCGCCAACCTCGACCCGGAAGCACGCAAGATCTTCTTTGACCTGCTGGCCGAACGCCTCGACGACGCGACGATGATCATCTCCAGCCACCGCCTCGACGAAGTCTCGGCACTTGTCAATCGCGTCATTGAAATGGACATGGGCAAGGTCGTCCTCGACGACAAGGTGGCCGATGCCGTGACGCTGACGGCGCGCCTGAACTGCCGCGTCGTCCTCAGCCGCTTCGAGCCGGCCTTCGCCAAGGCCATGGACGGCTGGAAACTGCGCAGCAGCGACGACAACCGCATCTGGGAAGGCGAAATCGCCGGGCCGGACCGACTGCGCTTTCTTGGCATCATCTCCCGCTACACGGCACTGGTCAGCGACCTGTCGCTCTCCGAGAACTGACCATGTGTGACCGGCATCGCCGTGATTTCCTCGGCCGTCTCGGCGCTGGCGGCCTGCTGCTGACGCCGCTCGCCGCTGCCCTTACAGGCTGCGGCAACAAGGGCAACTGGCCCGACGGCATGGCCGAGATCAAGTGGGACCGCGACACCTGCGTGCGTTGCAGCATGGTGATTTCGGATCGTCGCTTTGCCGCCGAACTGCGTGGTGGGCCGGACAACACCGTTTTCAAATTCGACGATCCCGGCTGCCTCGCCTTCTGGCTCAAGGAAAAAGCCGACAAGTACCCGTGGATGGCCGATGCTGCCACGCGCATCTGGCTCGCCGATTTCAACAGCAAGAGCCGTGAGGAAATGACCTGGCTAGCCCCCCAACGCGCTCATTTCATCACCAAGACCTCGCCGATGGGCTACAACTTCGCTGCCGTATCGATGCCGATGCCGGGCAGCCTCGATTTCACCGACATGCGCCAGCACACGCTGGCCAAGGGTAAATAAGCAAATGAAACAACTGTGGCTCACGGCCAAACTCGATATCGTCGAATCCCTGCGCGCCCGCTGGTTCCAGATCTACACGCTGGTTTTCGGCGGCATTGTTGCCCTGCTCTTCCTCTTCGGCCTGACCGAATCGCGCGTGCTCGGCTTCATCGGCCTGTCCCGCCTGCTCGTCACCTACATCCAGCTGACCATGGCCATCCTGCCGATCTTCGTATTGATCACGACGGTGCGCTCAGTGGCGGGCGACCGCGAGGCCGGCGTCTTCGAATATCTGCTCTCGCTGCCAGTCGGCCTTGGCGCCTGGTTCTGGGGCAAGATCGTCGGCCGCTACATCGTCGTCTTCGCACCCGTCTTCCTGGCCATGCTCGGCGCCGTGATCTGGGCGACCATCCAGGGCATCGAAGTGCCGTGGGACATGTTCGGCTACTACACCGCCCTGCTCGCCGTCATGGCCGCCTGCTTCCTCGGTATCGGCATGCTCATCTCGGCCATCGCGCGCACCACCGACATGGCGCAGGGCGCCGCCTTCATGGTCTGGCTCTTCCTGCTGCTCTTCCTCGACCTGATCCTGCTCGGCGTCATGATCCAGGGCAAGGTCGCGCCGGAACTGGCCGTCACGCTGGCCCTGGCCAATCCGCTGCAGGTTTTCCGTACCGCTGCGCTGGCGCTGTTCGATCCGCAACTGATCGTCCTCGGCCCCTCCGCCTATGTCATCCTCGATCTGTTCGGCGCCGCCGGCTACAAGGTTTTCGCGCTGGTCTATCCGGCAGCGCTCGGCATCGTCAGTGCTACCATCGGCTACTTCATCTTCCGCCGTGGTGACCTGCCTTGAGAAAGCTGTTTGCGCCTTTCATTTTTGCCCTGTTTTCCGGGTTGACCGCAGCAGACGAGATTTCCTCCGTGCCTCTCTTCGCGGCCACCCTGAACGATCTTGACGACAAGCCGGTGGCTTTGGAACGCTACAAGGGCAAGCCGCTCGTCGTCAATTTCTGGGCCCGCTGGTGCGGCCCCTGCCGCGCCGAAATCCCGGAGCTGATCAAGTTCCGCACGGCCAACAAAGGCAAGATCGAGGTGCTTGGTATCGGCATCGAGGACAAGGCCGAACCAGCCAAGGACTTCGCCAAAGCCTACGAAATGGATTACCCGGTTTTCGTCGCCAAGGAAAAGGGCATCCCGCTCATGCAGGCGCTCGGCAACAGCAAGGGCGGCCTGCCCTACACGCTGTTCATCGACCGCAACGGCAACGTCGTCCAGAAGAAAATGGGGCTGATCCGGAAAGCCGATCTGGATGCCGCACAGGACGCGCTGCTGAAGAAATAGCGGGCTAGGTGACCTGAGTCACAGACCACCCGAATAGCGGCAGATATAGTCATCGCACCCGCAGCAAGGCCACAGCGCCCTGCTCGACTATAAACACCAAATCGGAGAGACCATGAAACTCAATCGCCTTGCATCCACCCTCCTCGTTGCCGGCCTCGCCTTCGGCGCCACGGCCAGCCATGCCGACGGCCTCAAATTCTTCCCCGGCATGCAGTCCGGCTTCAAGTTCGAGCCGAGCGTTGCTGTCTCCGCCGGCGTCATGAGCGCAGCTGCCACCAATGATGACTCGATGTTCGTCTACGGCCTCGATATCAACATGAACTGCGGCCTGATCCAGACCCCGGACAACCGTATCCGCACCCATATCCAGATCAACCACACCGACGAATCCGGCATGAAGGCAACCTCCTTCGAACTGTCGCCGCGCTACACCCTGCCGCTCGGCAGCGGCTTCTCGGTCGGCGCCGGCCCGGTCCTCGGCGCTGTCATGGCCGACAACGGCCGCACCGACAAAACCCTGTTCGGCTACGGCGCCGTCGTCGGTGCCAACTACCGCAAGGGCATGTACTACTCCGGCCTCGACCTGCGCTACCTGAACACCACCGAAAGCGCCGGCGTCAGCTTCGAAAACGTGGCGCTGATGGCCAAGGTCGGCATCAACTTCTAATCAAGCCGGCAACGGAAAACAAAAAATGGAAGGCAGCTGCCTTCCATTTTTTTGCCCATTTTTCGGGTTGACCGTGGAATTGGCCAATTCGATGGCCGCTAATCGATTGCTTTCAGAAAGCGCTGACGCGCCTGTTCCAGTTCAGCATGATCGGCTTCGCCGACCAGCCGCTGGCAAGTCTCAAAAAAGTTGTTGAAAGCCTTGCGCACTGCCGCCCCTTCCAGCCGGCCCTTGCCTTCCGTGGCGGGAGCCTCAAGCGAGCGGAGCACGGCGTGGCGGGGAATGATGCGCTGCCCGCCCGCTTCGGAAGAAGCCGTCAGCGGACCGGTCTTGAAATAAACAACGCCTTCGTATTCAAAACGGGCGCCCATCGGCAGATCCTGTAGTTTCATTTCGTGTTTCCAGTGATGCATTCCTGAATAACGGATCGGGGCGCTGGCGCCCCCCTTTGGCTCGAATCTTAGCGTTAATCCCCGCTTAAGTTTCGCCTAAGCCACCATTAAGACTCGCTCCCTACACTCCTTCTCCATCAACACAAAAAGGAGAACAATGATGAGAGCCATCCCCGCCGCCGTGCTGCTGCTCGCCAGCCTGGCCAGCCACGCCGAGACGCCGCAACAGATTCGCCAGATCTATGTCGCCGAAGCGGCCAGCCAGCAGGCCGGCTTCACGCCCTCGGCCAAACGCGGCGACGCCTTCTTCCGCCAACGTTTTGCCATCAACGACAAAATGCCGGCCTGCACCAGTTGCCACACCGACAGCCCGCTCAACGCCAGCCAGCATGCCGTGACCGGCAAGGCCGTCAAGCCGCTGGCCGTCGCCGCCAATCCGGACCGCCTGAGCGACCCGGCCAAGGTCGAAAAATGGTTCGGCCGCAATTGCAAGGAAGTCGTCGGCCGCGCCTGTACGCCGGCGGAAAAGGCCGATTTTGTCGCTTACCTGAGCGAGGTACGCTGATATGAGACGTCTATTCCTGATAGCCCTGCTCGGTAGCGCCTTCCCGGCCCTGGCTGACCGCCTGCCGATGCCGGCCAATGCCCCGGCCAGCTTCACGACTGAATGCAGCAGTTGCCACATCGCCTACCAACCCGCCCTGCTCGCGGCCAACGACTGGCGCAAGCTGATGGCCGGCCTGAGCGATCACTTCGGCAGCGATGCCACGGTCGACGGGAAAACCGGGCAGGAAATCACCGCCTTTCTCGAGCGCAATGCCGGCAACGCAAGCCGTCTGGGCAATGCCGGCAATCCACCGCGCATCACCCAGACTGCCCGCTTCATCCGCAAGCACGACGAAATCCCGGCCAAATACTGGCGCGATCCGCGCGTCAAGTCGGCGGCCAATTGCGAAGCCTGTCACCCCGGCGCCGCCAAGGGCAACTACAACGAACACGACATCTCCATCCGCGAACTGCGCGAGTAAATCATGAAAAAAATTCTTGTCTGGGACTGGCCGGTTCGCCTCGGCCACTGGCTCATGGTCGGCGGTTTCATCCTCGCCTGGCTGACCTCGGAAAGCGAAACCTGGCGGCTCGTGCATGCCTTTTCCGGCTCGGTGGTCATTACCGTCGCACTCTTTCGCCTGCCCTGGGGTTTCATCGGCTCGCGCTACGCCCGCTTCGTCGATTTCGTCCGCGGCCCAGGTTCCGTCGTCGATTACCTGCGCAGCCTGATCCGGCTGGATCCGGACCACCATACCGGCCACAACCCGGCCGGCGGCTGGGCCATCGTGCTGCTGCTGGCCCTTGGCATCGCCACCGGCCTTGTTGGCTGGGCGATGTACAACGAGCTCGGCGGCGAATGGCTGGAAGAACTGCACGAGGGACTGGCCGCAACGATGCTCACCGTCGTCTTCGTTCACGTTGCCGGGGTCATCTCGGGCAGTCTGCTGCACGGCGAAAATCTCGTCCAGGCGATGATCACCGGCCACAAACGCGGTTCGCCCGAAGAAGCCATCCCGTCCGCCCGGCCGTTGGCTGCCATCTTCCTGCTGGTCTGGGTTGCCGCTGCCAGCTGGTGGTTGGCTAACTGATAGAATCCTGACATGCGAATTTTGCTTGTCGAAGACGATCCCGAACTCGGCGACGGCCTGACCGTCGGCCTGCGCCAGGCCGGCTTTGCAGTCGACTGGCTGCGTGACGGCAATTCCGCCGACCAGGCCTTGCAGAGCGAAAGCTTCGACCTCGTCGTCCTTGACCTCGGCCTGCCCCGCCTGTCCGGCATGGATGTCCTCAGTCGTGCCCGCGGTCGGGGGCTGACCGTCCCCATCCTCATCCTGACTGCCCGCGATGCGACCGGCGACAAGGTTTCCGGCCTTGATGCCGGGGCCGACGACTACCTCGTCAAACCCATCGACCTCGACGAGCTGAGCGCCCGCATCCGCGCCCTGACCCGGCGCAGCGCCGGCCGCGCCGCACCGCTGCTGACGCACGGCGAACTGGCCGTTGACCTGGCTGCCCACCGTGTCACGCTGGCCGGGCAGGAAATCGAACTCTCCAGCCGTGAGTATTCGCTGCTCCAGATGCTGCTCGAAAATGCCGGTCGGGTCCTGACTCGCACCCAGCTCGAACAATCGGTTTACGGCTGGCGCGACGAACCGGACAGCAACGCCCTCGAAGTACACATCCACCACCTGCGCAAGAAGCTGGGCGGCGAACTGATCCGCACCCTGCGCGGCGTCGGCTACACCATCCCGAAATGAGCAACCCGGCGGTCAACACGGTCTGGTTTTCGCTGCGCCGCCGTTTGCTCGGCCTGCTACTCGGCGGCGTGTCCGCTGCCTGGCTGGTAACCATGGTTTTCAGCTACATTGACGCCCATCACGAGGTCGATGAACTGTTCGACGCCCAGCTCAGTCAGGCCGCCCAGACCCTGCTCGCCCTGGCCAGCCACGATGAGGGCGACGACATCGAGGATCTCGGCGAAGCCACGCACAAATACCAGCGCCGCCTGCGTTTCCAGATCTGGCGCGCCGACGGCACCCTGCTCATGCGTTCCAAAAATGCCCCAAAATTCCCGTTGACCGTGGAAACCGGCTTTTCCGAGACCAAAACCGACCCGGATGGCCATTGGCGACATTTCAGCCAGTGGAACGAGGACCGCAGCCTGCAGGTTCAGGTCAGCGAAAATCACCATATCCGCGATGAGCTGATTGGCCACATCGCTTGGCGCCTGCTCTTCCCGGCGCTCTTCGGCCTGCCGTTGATCGGCCTCTGGGTCTGGCTCGCCACCCGGCAAGGCTTCGCCTCGCTGGACGGCATCGCCCGCCAGATCGCCAGCCGCGACCCGCAGCAATTGCAGGCGGTGTACCCGGCCGCCGCGCCGGAAGAAATCCGCACCCTGCTCGAAGCACTGAACGGCCTGTTCCAGCGCGTCGAACATACCCTCGAATCGGAACGCCGCTTCACGGCAGACGCCGCACACGAGTTGCGCACCCCGCTCGCCGCGCTGCAGGCCCAGTTGCAGGTCGCCCAGCGTGCCCGCGATAGTGAAGAGCGCGACCGATCGCTAAGCCAGCTGCAAAGCGGCCTGACACGGGCCGCCCACCTTGTTGACCAGATGCTGCATCTCGCCCGACTGGACCCGGAATCCGGCCTGCCCAACCCGCAAGCCGTCGATCTCGCGGCGCTGGCCGAAGAAGTCTGCGCCGATCTCGGGCCACAGATTCTGGCCAGGAACATCGACTTCGACCTCACTGCTACCCCCGATAGCAAGGTAACCGGGCAAGCCGAATGGCTGCGGGTGCTGATCCGCAACCTGGTTGACAACGCCGTGCGCTACACCCCGGAGGGAGGTCAGGTGCGCGTGGACATTGCTTGGACCGAGCGCACCGTCACGTTCTCGGTCACCGACAGCGGCCCGGGCATTCCCGTCGCCGAGCGAGAATCCGTCCTTCGCCGCTTCCACCGGCTCAATCAGGGCAGTCAGCCGGGCAGCGGCCTCGGGCTGGCCATCGTTGCCCGCATTGCCGAACTTCATGGCGCATCCCTGACACTGGGATCAGCGAATACGACAAAAGGCCTATCGGTCGCTGTACAATTCCCGGTTGGCTAAACAACGCGCTCAACCGGCGGGCCGCGAACAAATTTTTTGGCAATTTTTCAGCAAACAACTGTCTGAGTCGTACTCCGACTTTTCTGCAGAGAACCATGATCACAGCGCACCAACTGGCCCAAGCGCCAAGCACGACCGACACGCCGCCGGAAGGCACACGTCGCATCATCGATGGGCTGGAGCGCGTGTTCTACGATGGCTACTGGATCAAGACCTATCCGGTACCCGCTGATACGCTGGAAGCCAAGAAACGCCTGATCGAAGCGCTGACGCGTCGCCTCTTCAACCACACCGAACACGGCCTCAACATTCCTGGCACCCGTCTTCACGAGGCACGCGCCAATTACGAAGGCGAAACCGATCTGGCGCGCAAACGGGTCAAGGGCGCCATGCTGGCCGGTGCCCTGTTCAACCGGGCGGCCGATATTTTCCGCAAACTGGTCGAGCTGCAAGCATGTGGTATCGAAATACTCAGCGACAACCCGCTCATGCGCGAATGCGGCAGATGCCTGCTCGACGCCATGGAACTGGGCCGCTGCGTCATGCACCGTAGCGGCGAGGAAGGCATCGACGAGCTCTGGGGCGAGCCATTCCGCGCCTTCTCCATTCCCCTCGAAGATTTTTACGAGAGCCGTTACATCAAGATCGGTCAGGTCTTGCGCGACATCGACCTGATTTCCAACGCGATGATCAACAATTTCAGTGGCATACCGGCTTTTTCCGACATCGAGGGGCCGGTACGCGACCTGGCCGTGGCGGCCAAGATCAAGACAGAAACCCTGCGTACCGACAGCGATATTTTCGACGTCTGGGCGCGCATGGTGACGGCGGGTGAACGCCTGGCCGACCTGGCACTGCTGACCTCGGAAGGCGCCTACAGCGCCCCGTTCACCTACAACCTCTCGGATGGCCTGCAACTGATCCGCCAGGGCCGCGACCTCATTTTCTATATTTCCCGCGCCAGAACGGCCATGCCCAAGAGCACCCGGGATTACATCGAGCGCTGCAAGACCTACCTGGCAACCGGCCGGGCACCCACTTTCACAGCGCACTTGCCGGCCTGACAGCCAACGCCCGCGATAAGCGTTCGGCGCACATTCAAGCGCCAGCGTCGTATCGCTCGCCCCGGCCTTGCCCGATTTGGCCCCGCCGTTTCTCGCAACCTGAGGCGACAGGCGATCGGGAAATCCGGATTATTGCCGGGACAGACCGCCAAGCCACATGTCGATTGGGCGAAGGCCAGCATCACCCTCAATTTTCTTGATCTGTCTTGCCCTGCCGCTGACAGGCCGTATTTATAATCGGCCACTTATGGTACCCCCCACTTCTCTGGCTCGACATCTGCAGAAGGCTGCGGCTCAGGCGCCGCAGGCAGCCGCATTGCTGCATGCCGGCAAGTCCATGAGTTTTGCCGAACTGGTCGATGACAGCCTGGATCTGGCCAGTCAGCTCGAGCGCCACCCCGGGCCGATCATTGAAGCCGGCAGCAGCCTGCACCTGGCGCGCCATGCCTACGCCTGCAGTTTTCAAAACAGGCCGTTTTTTCCGGTTGACCGTGGCAATGCGCTCCCGGCGATCCAGCACCCGCTGACTGACGTCGCCCTGATCATCGCAACCAGCGGCAGCGAGGGAAAGCCGCGCGCCGTCCTGCTCGGCAATGAGCAACTCGACGCGGCGGCCGCCAATTCGAATACCTTCCTGCCGCTGAATCCCGGCGATCTGTGGCTCAACTGCCTGCCGCTTTACCATATCGGCGGCCAGTCCATTCTGTGGCGCTGCGCCCGGGCTGGCGCTACCGTCCTGCTCGCCGATGGCTTCACCGCCGATCTGCTTGCCACCGACCTCGCCGCCCAGCCGGTCACGCATATCTCGCTAGTCCCGGCCATGCTTGCCCGCCTGCTTGATCTCGGCGCCAAACCGCCGGCCAGCCTGCGTGTCGCGCTGATCGGCGGCGCCGCGCTTTCCCGGACGCTTTACGACCGAGCCACGGCCGCCGGCTGGCCGCTCTACCCGAGCTACGGCATGAGCGAAACCGCTGCCCAGTTCGCCACGTTCGACCCCGCGGAGGGCACTTGGCACGAAGGCCTGGTTGGCCGTCCGATGCCCGGCCACGACATCCGCATCGGCGCCGATGGCCGCCTGCAGGTGCGCGGCCCGCAGGTCATGCGCAGCTATCTCGACGGCAGCAGCATCGACGCCGACGGTTGGCTCACCACTGGCGACCTCGCCAACATCGACGCTGCCGGCCGCATGACCATTCTCGGCCGCGCCGACGACATGCTGATCAGCGGCGGCCGCAACGTCCATCCGCAGGAAGTCGAATCCTGCCTCGCCGCCTGCCCCGGCGTGATCGATATCGCTGTCACCGGCCAGCCCGAACCGGTGTGGGGCGATCTCATCGTTGCCCTCGTCGTCGGCCCCGTCGCGCCGGACGACCTGCTCGCCCATGCCCGCCGCCATCTGCCCTCCGCTGCCTTGCCGCGAAAGATCCACACCCTCGACCGCCTGCCCCGCAACGCCACCGGCAAGCTCGAGCGCGCCGCCCTCCGCCACCTTGCCACCGAGGCCGGACATTGATTCACGCCCTGCGCCGCTGCCTGAGTGCCCCGGAAACACAGGCCCGGCTTGAGGCGCTGGCTGCCGGCGCGCCTGCCTCGGCGCCGGTCAGCCTGCGCCTTTCGCTTGGCCGAGGCGAGACCGACTGGTTGTTCCTGCTGCCAGCTAACACCCCGTACTGGTATCGCGCCCGACCCGATCACGACGAATATCGTCTGACCATCGGCCACGCCCTGCATGTCACAAGCGCCGGCCCCAATCGCCTCGCCGCGTTGGACAGCGCCTTCGCCGGCTTTTGCCGCGACTGGCGACGCAACGGGCCAGCCTTTGCCTTCGCCGGCTTCGCCTTCGATGCCGGCAACAACGCACCGCTGCCCAACGCCCTGCTCGCCATTCCTGCCATCCTGCTCGAGTCGGTTGCCGGCGAATGCACGGTCACACTCAGCGCGCCGGCCGGGCGAATTGCCGAGGCTGCAACCGAATGGCCGCAATGGCTCGCCGTACCGGCCACCACCAGCACACCGCAGCACCGCCCGAGTCGCCCGGAAACGCTGGCCGAACGGGCCTGGATCGGACGCGTCAATGCGGCCCTGCGTGATATCGAAGGGGGCCGGGTGGACAAGGTCGTTCTCGCCCGCAGCCGAACGATCGAAGCCGATGGCCCGTTCCCGGCCGCTGGCGTGCTCGGCCAACTGCTCGTCCAGCAACCGGGCAGCGTTGTCTATGCCTACGGCAATGGCGAGCACAGCTTCGTCGGCGCCACACCGGAACGGCTGGTTCGCCTTGCCGGCAATCGTGTCGATGCCGATGCGCTGGCCGGGACTTCATGGCCCGGTTCGCTGGCACTTTCCGAGGCAAAGAACAGGCACGAGCAGGCGCTGGTCGTTCAGGCCGTCTGCGCGGCGCTGGCACCCTTCAGCGACAGCCCGCCGATCGCCGAGCCGGCGCGAGAACATGCCGCCGGTCAACTGCGCCATCTGCGTAGCCGAATCAGCGCGACCGTCCGCCCGGGAACGACGCTGTTCGATCTGGTTCGTGCCCTGCATCCAACGCCGGCCATCGGCGGTTTCCCGGTGGCCGCCGCTCAGGCCTGGCTGGCCGAACACCACGAGCAGCGCAGCGGCTGGTACAGCGGCGGCTTCGGCCTGCTGACACCGGACGGCGATGGTGAATTCTCGGTTGCCCTGCGTTCAGCCCTGCTCGCCGGCAACACGGCTGAAGTGCAAGCCGGCGCGGGCATCGTGGCCGGCTCCGACGCGCAGCACGAACTGGCTGAAACCAACGCCAAACTGGGTACCGTGCTTGCCGCATTGGCCCCTCCGGTCGCCCCGGAATCCGGCGACAGTCTCCGCGCCTGAGAATTTGGCATTTAATTCCGGTTGACCGTGGCAATCAACCGTCGAATGTCATCGCACCGTAATCTTAGTGCAACAAAATGATGGACTTAAAGCCTATACTTCAGAAAAAACATGGAGAAGACGCGATGACCCATCCGCTGCCAAAACCCCGCTTCCCGACCGAAAATTACCTCAACCGCGAACTCGGGCTGCTCGCCTTCAATCGTCGCGTTCTGGCTCAGGCCGAGGACGAGCGCACGCCGCTGCTCGAGCGCTTGCGCTTCCTGTGCATCGTCTCCAGCAATCTCGACGAGTTTTTCGAAATTCGCATGGCCGGGCTCAAGGAACAGATCAAGGCCCGCTCCACCGTCACCACCACCGACGGCAAGACGGCCCATGAAGCCTACCGTCTGGTCTCGGCCGAGGCGCACGCGATCGTCGCCGAGCAGTACCAGCACCTCAACGAGATCATCCTGCCGGCGCTGGCCAACGAGGGCATCCGCTTCCTGCGCCGCTCGACATGGAACGAAGCGCAGCGCGAATGGATCCGCAATTATTTCACCCGCGAAATGGTGCCGGTGCTGACACCGATCGGGCTCGACCCATCGCACCCCTTCCCGAAAGTGCTCAACAAGAGCCTCAATTTCGCCATCGAACTCGAAGGCAAGGACGCCTTTGGACGTAGTTCCAACGCCGCCATCGTGCAGGCGCCGCGCGTGTTGCCGCGCGTCATCCAGTTACCCGAAGAACTGGCCGGTTGCGCCTACGGCTTCGTTTTCCTGTCGTCGATCCTGCATGAGTTCGTCAACGAACTGTTCACCGGCATGACCGTGCTCGGCTGCTACCAGTTCCGCGCCACGCGAAACTCCGACCTCTTCGTCGATGAAGAAGAAGTCACCAACCTGCGCACCAAGCTGCAGGGCGAATTGCCGCAGCGCCACTTCGGCGACGCCGTGCGCCTTGAAGTCGCCGAGAACTGCTCGCCGACAATGACCGAGTTCCTGCTCGCCCAGTTTGGCCTCAAGCCGGCCGACCTCTATCGCGTCAACGGCCCGGTCAATCTGGTCCGCCTCATGCAGGTGCCGGACTGGGTCGATCGCCCGGACATGAAATTCAGCCCCTTCGTCCCCGGCCTGCCCAAGGCTGTCGGCAAGGGTGTCAATATTTTCGACAGCATCCGCAAGAGCGATGTGCTGCTCCATCATCCCTACCAGTCATTCGCGCCGGTCATCGAGTTTCTGAGCCAGGCGGCGACCGATCCGGCCGTGGTGGCCATCAAGATGACCGTGTACCGCACCGGCACCGACTCGGTGCTCATGGAGTCGCTGATCCGTGCCGCCCAGAACGGCAAGGAAGTCACCGTCGTCGTCGAACTCATGGCCCGTTTCGACGAAGAAGCCAACATCAGCTGGGCGACCAAGCTCGAAAGCGTCGGCGCCCACGTCGTTTATGGCGTCGTCGGCTACAAGACCCACGCCAAGGCGCTGCTCATCGTGCGCCGTGAAGAAGGCGGCCTCAAGCGCTACGCCCACCTCGGTACCGGCAACTACCACCCGCGCACGGCCCGCCTGTATTCCGATTTCGGCCTCATGACGGCCAACGAGGAAGTGACCAACGACGTCAGCGAAGTCTTCAAGCAACTGACCGGGCTGGGCAAGGCACGCACCCTCAAGCACCTCTGGCAGGCGCCGTTTACGCTGCAGCCGAACGTCGTTGCCGGCATCCGCGCCGAAATGGAAACAGCCAAGGCCGGCGGCAAGGGACGCGTCGTTGCCAAGATGAATTCTCTGCTCGAATCGGAAGTCATCGATGCGCTCTACGAAGCCTCGAAGGCTGGCGTCGAGATCGACCTGATCATCCGTGGCGTCTGCGCCCTGCGCCCCGGCGTCCCCGGCCTTTCCGAGAATATCCGCGTTCGCTCCATCATCGGCCGCTTCCTCGAACACCACCGGATCTTCTACTTCCTGGCCGGCGGCAAGGAAACCGTTTACCTGTCCAGCGCCGACTGGATGGAACGCAATTTCTTCAAGCGCATCGAACTGGCTTTCCCCATCCTCGATCCCAAGCTCAAAAAGCGCGTCATCACCGAAGGCCTCAAGTTCTACCTGGCCGACAACCAGCAAGGCTGGGAAATGAGCAGCCAGGGCGCCTACCAGCGCCGCCGCTCATCACGCAGCAAGCCGCACAATGCGCAGGGCGAGTTGATGGTGACGCTGGGGAACGTTTAAGCAGGCCTTCCACGGTCGACCGGAAATATCGGTGAAAAATCAAATGCGGCTCACGGGCCGCATTTTTATTGGCCTGGCTCCATTCTAACGGCAAGCCTGCTACGGATAGATAAATTGCAGCGGCGCCCCATGCGCCGAGCACGTCTTTGGGGCATCCGGACTCCAGTCAGACGCTAGAAGCCTCAATTGGCTGTCGGTCACAAGCCTGTAACCTGAATATGGTATCAATGGTTTTCCTCCTGAAGCATGCAGGGAGGGCAACAGAGCACTGATGAGTGGTGAATGTGTGAGGCCCGGAACCCGGCACGTGATGTTCTGGTTTTGCTTCCACCGGCGATTTTCCCCCGGTGAGGACGAGTCGTTCGCCACGCGCCTGGCGCCGCCTCCCTCCAGTCAGGCCACACCGTCAGCTTTCAAGGTAAATGCGGGCGACAGCCTGACAAAACGCGCAACGCAATCCTGCGACAAGCGTTTCCGCGCGCCTGTAGAAAAAATTCGGTTTTGCTGAGGGAATCATGTACACCAACGTTCTTGCAAAAAAACAGAATCACTCCCTGGCTCAGGGGGAAGCGACAATGATCGAGGAAGCGATGGCTTCGGTGCAGAAGCGCTTCGACCCCTTCGGCGTGACAACCTCGCTGCTCAACGCGCAGGCGGCATGGATGATGCATCCGCAAGAGCTGTCGCGGGCCATCGGCGCCATGTCCGGCGATGTCATCGCGCTGCAAACCCACCTCATGCGCCGCGCCTTCGGCTTGCCGAGCGAGGATGTGGTGACGCCCCATGCTGATGACGCGCGTTTCGCCGGGCCGGTATGGAGCGATTCGGCGACCTGGGATATTGTCAAGGAGACCTATCTGGCAATTACCCACCGCGTCGAGGACATGCTTTTCGAAACCCCGGGGCTCTCGGACAAGGAGCGTCGGCGGGCAGCGTTCTGGGTGCGCAAGTGGCTCAATGCCATGGCCCCGACCAATTTCTTCCTGACCAACCCGGTTGCCATGAGCAAGTACGTCGAGACCCATGGCGAAAGTCTGACCCAGGGTTTCAGCAATTTCATGCGCGATGCACAGGCAAAAAACATCCGCATCGTCGATGAAGATGCCTTCAAGGTCGGCACCGATCTGGCGATCACCCCCGGCCGCGTGGTCTTTCGCAACCGGCTGGTCGAATTGCTGCATTACACACCGACCACCGCCAAAGTTCACCGGACGCCGATCGTCATCATCACGCCATGGATCAACAAATTCTATGTCCTCGACCTGACGCCACGGCGCAGCATGGTCAAATACCTTACCGACCAGGGCTACAGCGTTTTCATCACCAGCTGGAAAAATCCGACGGCCGACTTGGCGCAGGTCAATTTTGACAATTATCTGCTTGAGGGCGTCGATCAGGTGGTCGACGTGGCGCGCAAACTGAGCAAGTCGGCGCAGGTGCATCTGACCGGCTACTGCATCGGCGGCACGCTGGTCGCGACCTATATGGCCTGGGCCAGCCGTCACTACGGCGAGAAGAATATGCCGGTGGCGCACTGGACCCTGCTCACGACGCTGACCGATTTCTCCAAACCCGGCGATATCGACGTCTACATCGACGAAGGGTCGATTGCCGCCCTCGAGGAAAAAATGGCCAAGACCGGTTTTCTCGACGGCAACGATATGGCCTCGAGCTTCCGCATGTTGCGTTCGAACAGCCTGATCTGGCACTACTTTGAGCGGAGCTATCTGTTTGGCGAGCCTTTGCCGCCGATCGACGTGCTGTTCTGGAACACCGACACGACACGCATGCCGGCAGCAATGCACTCGTTCTACCTGCGCGAGATGTACCTGAACAACAACCTGATCAAACGCGATGCCTTGACCATTGCCGGCGAACCGATCGATCTGGACCGCATCACCCAGCCTCTCTACGCCGTGGGGCCGAAGACGATCATATCGTTCCCTGGCGGCAATCCTACAAAATCCGCCGCTACGTCAATATCAAGGCGCCGGTGCGTTATGTCCTGACCACCTCGGGTCACATCTTCGGCATCGTCAATGCGGTGGTGACGCCGCCCCGGCGCAGTTTCTGGGTGGCCGCACCCGAGCGCAATGAAAGCAACGAGCATTGGCTGGCCCGCGCCGACAGAAAGGCCGGCAGCTGGTGGGAGGACTGGCTGGACTGGCTGTCGCCGCAGTGCGGGCCACTGGTAGCACCGCCCGATATTGACGCCGAGGTCGACCCCGAACTCGGCACGGCACCGGGAACCTACGTTTTTGAAAAATAAGCCCATGTTTCGGGTGAGCGCTTTGTAAGCCATCACCCGGTTGTCATTGAATGATTTGCCGCGGAGCCATGCACATGCAACTTCATCGTCCCGAGATGGCCCGCTAAGCTGTCGACACGAAGAACTCCCTTGACTGCTGCTTCTTCGGCTGCTCGCCACCGCTATCCGCTGCACGTCTACATCGGCGTGCTGTTTACGGCGTTGGTGCTGTCTACCGGCACATTGATCGCTGCGGTCGACTACGCCAATGCGCGCCGAATGGTGCTCGATGTCATCAGCGCCCTGTTCGAAAGCTCAGCCCGCGAAACGCTGGCCGAACTGCGCTCCAGCCATGAGCCCATCCGCACCCTGGTCGTTCAGCTGGCCCAGCGCCCCAATGCTTCCAGCGGTGGCCCGCACGGGCAACTGGACAGCCTGCCCGTGATCCGCCGGGCGTTGGATCTGACGCCTATGCTCTCGGCAATCTATGTCGGGTTTGCCGACGGCGGAATGTTCTATATCCGGCGGCTCGATTTCAAGGCGGCCCAGCGCAACGAAAATGCGCCGGCCCAGGCGGCCTATATGGTCCACCTATCGGAACCCGGCCCGCGCGGAAACACGGTCCGCTTTTACGACGAAGAGATGGAACTGTTGTTGACCCGCACGGCCGAATTCCAACGCCCTCACGACATGACCTGGTTTCATGCCGCCCGGGAGCGCTCCGGACTGATCCGCACGCCGGCATTCATGCTGCCTTCACGGGACATCGGCTTTGCCATCGCCCAGGCGACAGCGGATGGCAAGGCCGTCATCGGGGCCGATCTCGCGCTCAAGGATCTATCGGCATCGCTGTCGCGCCAGCGCGCCTCGCCATCGGCGCAACTGGCGCTGACCGACCTGTCCGGGCAGGTATTGGCAGCCTCGCACGGGGCGTGGGGCTTGTCTGAAGGCGCACGGGTTGAACTACCAACGCTGACATCCCTGGGAATGCCCATCCTGGCCAAGGCGTTTTCCGGCGCGCCATCAGCCAAGGGCACCCGCACCCTGAACAACGAAGGGCGCGAGTGGGAGACCCTGGCAGTCACCGCCGAACTGGCCGATGGCGAGCCGCTATACCTGGTCATGGCGGCACCCCATGATGAATTGCTGGCCGGGGTCGGGACCCTGCGGCTCTATGCCATCGCCTCGATACTTGCCGTGCTCCTGGTCGCCATTCCGATAACCTGGTGGATCGCCCGCCGGATTTCGCACGACCTGCGCAATCTGGCCTCCGACGCGCTGGCCATTCGCCACTTCAGATTCGATGGCAAGGATGTACATTCGTTTGTCCTGGAAGTGGACGACCTGGCGGAGGCTATGGCCGGCATGCGCTCGACGGTCAGGCAGTTCCTCGACATCGCTTCGCAACTGTCTGCCGAGCGCCATTTCCAGAGTCTGCTCGACGGCCTGATCGTGCAGACCGTCGCCGCCGCTCACGCCGATGCAGGCACCATCTACCTGATGGATGACGATGGCAAGGAACTGGTACCGTCCGCCTGGCAAAACGTCAACCTGGATCGCCTGCTCACCGAGCCACCGCCGGTCGCCGTGGAAGATGGTGAATCCGGCCATCCGCTACGTGACGCCTGTCGCGAAAAGAGCATGCTCATCGGCCAGCTTTCCGCCGTTGGCATGCCGGCCGGACTCGGCTGGCTGGCAGCCCGTTTTCCCGGCCAGAGCGTCTCGTTTCTGGCTGTTCCCCTGAGCAACCGCGAAAACAGGACGATAGGCGTGCTTTTCCTCGCCAAGTCGGCTGTCGAAACCGCTTTCAGCTCCGAACAGGCCGCTTTCGTTAACGCCCTTTCCGGGACGCTGGCCGTTGCCATTGACAATCAACGCCTGATGCGGGCGCAGAAAGCACTCCTTGACGCCGTGATTCGTGTCGTCGCCGGGGCCATCGACGCCAAATCACCCTATACCGGCGGCCATTGCCAGCGCGTGCCGGAGTTGACGCTGATGCTGGCCGAGGCAGCCTGCCGGAGCGATAGCAGGCCCTTCCACGACTTCAAGATGGACGAGGATGAATGGGAAACGCTGAGCATCGCCGCCTGGCTGCATGACTGCGGCAAACTGACCACCCCGGAATACGTGGTCGACAAGGCGACCAAACTGGAAACCCTCTTCGATCGCATTCACGAGATTCGCATGCGCTTTGAAGTGCTCAAGCGCGATGCCGAAATTGCCTGTTTGCGGGGCGTTGCCGAAGGAGGTGAGCGCGCCGCACTGGAAGCGGCCATGCACGCCGAGCTGGCTGCGCTCGACGATGACTTCGCCTTTGTCGCGGCCTGCAATATCGGCGGCGAAGCGCTGCCGGATGGCGCCGAGGAGCGACTGCACCGGATTGCCGCCCGCACCTGGCAGCGTACGCTTGATGACCGGATAGGCATTTCCCAGATCGAGAAACGGCGCAAGGAGCGTCTGCCTGAACCGGTGCTGCCCGTTGTCGAACCCTTGATCGCCGACCGCGAGGATCACCGCATCGATCATCAGACCGCCGGCCCCTTGCCGGCCGACATCAAGGTCACCGCGCCCACCTATCGTCTTGACCTCGGCGAACTGCATTGCCTCTCCGTCAATCGCGGCACGCTGACCGCCGAGGAACGTTTCCTGATCAACAACCACATCGTCCAGACCATCATCATGCTGCGCGGCCTGCCCTTCCCGGAATACCTCAAGGACGTGCCCGACATAGCCGGAAATCACCACGAGCATCTCGACGGCACGGGCTATCCGCGCGGGCTGGAAGCGGCTGCGATGATCCCGCAGGCCCGCATGATGGCCATCGCCGACATCTTCGAAGCACTAACCGCCTCGGACCGACCCTACAAGCTCGGCAAACCGCTTTCGGAAGCCGTTACCCTGCTGGCTTTGGGGGGGTGGTTTGGGGGGGGTTGGGGGGAAGGGGGGGTTCAGGTTGCCGGTCTGGTTTTAGGGGTCTTGGCCTTGTGCCGGCCGGGGGGGCCCTCCGGGGTCGCCTCCGATGGCGGGGCGTGGGCTGCCCTACCGGGGCAAACAAAAGGCCACTAAAGCAAGCCGGTGGTCCGACATTGGGCGTTGCCTGGCTGAGGGGCGGCTGTCGGGGCCACACGCGCAACCGCGGGCCCGGCCACCATGCCTTGTTGTGCGGGTTCTGCCCTCGCGTCGGGGCACTCTCTGGCTACGCTGTTCAGGATGGGGCGGGCGGCGGCCCCGGGCCTGGGGGGGGGCGCTTCGGTAGGGGAAACCGGTTCGCCTATCTTCTCAGGTTGGCCTCCACAAGGGTTCAGGCCGGATACGTGCGCATGGGCCATCTTGATCGAGACCTGTTCGAACTCTTCTTGCGCGAAGGCGTCCTGCGCTTCGCCCAACGCTTTCTCGACGCCCGCCAGATTGACGCAGTCGACATTGAAGCAGCACTCAGGCGAGCAGGTTAAGTCGATAAAACTGCCTGCAAATCTGCCTTCCACGGTCAACCGGAAAAATGGGCGAAAAATGAAATGCTGTAACAAATCTGATCCGATCAGCGGATTGACACAATCAAATCGATTGTCATAATTCAGCAACCCCAATTGCCTCTGAGTTCATCGTGAATCTGCTGCATCGCATTCTGTTTCTTGCCCTGTTGGCCTCGTCGCACACCTTTGCCGCCACCAGGCTTATCGCGCTATCGACATAGGCGACCTGTCAGGTGGCGAAAACTACAGCCGAGCCTACGGAATGAACGCCCTTGGAGAAATCGTCGGCGCATCGTCATGGGCTATGCCCGGACGCCGCCTCTGCCGCTCAGCTCAAAGTGACTTCAGCTGGACGGGACTGCGCGGTTTGTGTGGTCCAGGGCGCAATCAGCGAAGTAGGCACCGTAACCCGTCTTACCGGAGAAAGCCTGAACTTTGCTATCACCGAACCGAGCAGTGGTGCCATCGCGACGACAATCACCCAAACTTGGACCCTCGACACGAGAATTAACGGGTCAGCTCGCGCAATTGACGATGCCGGCCGGATTTATCTTGATTCGGGGAATCGTGGCGTACTTAATTTTCGCTCCAACCTCCGAATACCCTATCGGCACAGAATTTCCTTGCCGGCTCGCCGGAAATCGCTGCCCGTACGTACAGCACCTTGTATGGCGTCAATGGTAGTTCTGCCAACGGCATCGTGAGCGGGTTTTCAACAGATGGAGCCTCTATCTGGGTGCACAAATGGAGTTCGTTCGCTCCCTGAAATCGAACTCGGTGCTAGCCCGGTCTATTCTGTAATAGGTATACCTGTACACACGCAACGACGTCAACACCAGGGAATAGCCGTTGGCACAAGCAAAGGCCTACCTGTTTGGTGGGACGCCCAAGGTACGGTACGAACTTTCGGTATTCGAAACCAACACGCCATCCGCCCCTTTGACCCCTGCGCAGGTCAGCCAGACTGCCATGCACTCTAATCCCAATCCCTGCTGCACTGGCGCTATGGTCAGCCACTGCAATCAACAAGCTGGAAGCATCTCGGCACGTCCTCAGAGGGGCTTTCTCTGGCAGAACGGGGGGTGACTCAGCTAAAGCAGGGTGGCCGTATCTTCAATCCATCGCAGATCAACGACAGAGGCGATATCGTCGGTAGTTTTCCGACGGAGAGGTTGCAATACGCCTGGCCGATGGCGCTATGTGCGCTCAAAGGACCACCGAGCCTGGCGGAACTTCGCCGAAGCGGTCGCCATCAACAACGCCGGCCAGGTCCCATCAACAACTCGGATGGCGTGATGCCTTCTGAGCCCCATCCCCGAACCTGCATCTGCCTGGATGTTCCTTGCTGGGCTATCGATACTGGCGGCTCCGCAGGCGGCGAGGTGTAAATGGCCCCAAAGCCGCAGGAAGCTTTCCTGATCTCGCCCGCTCGTGCGCTTGAGGGCCGCAGTTCATTCAGGCAAAGCCCCGGCGTTGAAAGGCGTCCAGGCTTTTCCATCGAGTTGTTTGCGCTTGGCGTCTTCCACCAGCAGCATGGAGAGGGCATTGACCTGCCGCTCGCTCATCCCCCGGAGCAGTTCAACGAACGCATACCCACGTTCCTGTTTCGGCCCGCCGCGCTGTTTCAACAGCGGCAGGATGGTGGAATTGGCCACCCGGTAGCCCAGCAGATAAGGCGCAAAAACGGTTTGCTATCGCTAAGGTAACGCGCCCGATTTTCGATGGATTGCCATGCGTACCAAAGGTCGCCGGTCTTGGCCATCATCAGGTAACCCTGAACGTTGGCCTTGCTCTCTTCCAGCTCTCTGTCGTTATAGCCCCGGTCGCAATGGGCCCGCTCATGCCACTGGACGAAGGTCGTGTCGTCCAGTGCGACAGCGGTCTCTTTCGACACGAACACGCGGCACACGCCGTCCGGCGTAACCCGCCGAGCGAAGGACAAACCAGCTGGAGCACCGCTCGCCGCAGTCACCAAACCGGTGGAGATGGCCGCAATGCGGGGCGTCGAGGGTGGCGCCGGATAGATGCGCAATGGCGTGAAGCCCAGCAGCTCGAAGACAGCCTGGGGCACCTCCTCCGCCAGACTTGCCGGCGTGGCGTAGTCTTCAGGCTGATCCCATTTCAGCGGCGTGACTCTCGGCGGCGGTGACGTCTTGTCCAGAAACAGCCGAGCGCGGGCAGACTCCGTTAACTCCACGGCTACCGACGGCTGCGCAAAAGCCGCCAGAAGAAGAGCCATCACAAACCGCATCAGCTGCGCTTACCACCATCATCCGGCGTAAAAAACAGACCAACCCCCAGAACAATCAACACCAAGGGCCACCACTTTTTGATCAATCCGACCAGATCGAGTTCGAACAAGTCGAGATTGACGGCCAGCGCGATGGCACCGATGGTGATGAGGGCAACGGCGGCGAAATTGCCTTTCATGTGGAGTCTCCGTTTTAGGTCATGCCCGGCGCACGCCGATGACGCCTTCGACTTCATGGATCAGCGTCAGCGTTTTCTGCATCTGCTGCAGGTTGGTAATTTCGACGGTAAAGCTCATGTGCGCCTTGCCCTGTTTGGACTGGGTATTGACGCCGACGACGTTGAGCCTTTCGCGCGTGAATATTTCGGAAATGTCGCGCAGCAGGCCTTGGCGATCGTGGGCGTCGACGATGATGTCGGCGGCAAAGACGCCAGTGGTCGTCAGCCCCCAGTCGGTTTCGATGACCCGCTCCGGGTGCAAGGCTGCCAGATTGGAAAAGTTGGGGCAATCCATGCGATGAATGGAAATGCCCTTGCCGCGGGTGATGAAGCCCTGAATTTCGTCCGGCGGCGCAGGCTTGCAGCAGCGGGCAAGCTGGGTCAGCAACTTGTCGACGCCAACGATCAGAATGCCCTGATTGCCCTGAACCGGTTTGCTCGGCTTCGCTACGACCTCATCCGGCAGCTGGGTTTCGGCCAGCAGGTCGCCACCTTTGGCAACAGCCTGAAACTGACGTTGATTGAGGTCGCCACGGGCAGCCGCGATGTACAGGTCATCAGCCTTGGTAAAGCCCAGTTTGTGGGCCAATTCATCGATATTGGCGCCGGTCTGGCCAGCCCGCTGCAACTCCTTGGCGATCAGACTGCGCCCTTCGGACAGCGTTTCTTCCAGCGCCAGATTGGAGAACCAGCCACGAACCTTGACCCGGGCGCTCTTGGTATGGATGTAGCCTTGCAGCGGATTGAGCCAGTCGCGCGACGGTCCGCCGACCTTGGCGGTGATGATCTCGACTTCCTGCCCGGTTTCCAGGGAGGTGTTGAGCGGGACCAGATGGCCGCCGACTTTGGCGCCCCGGCACCGGTGACCAAGATCAGTATGCACGCGGTAGGCGAAATCGACCGGTGTCGAGCCTGCCGGCAGATCAACCACCTTGCCCTGCGGCGTGATGACATAAATCGTCTCGTCCAGCGCCGCCTGCTTGTAGTGTTTCACCCAGTCCGAGCTGTCGGCGACTTCGTCCTTCCAGGTCAGGAGTTGACGCAGCCAGGCGATCTTCTCGTCGTAGTCGTCCTCGCTCGTCCGCTTGCTGCCTTCCTTGTAGCGCCAGTGGGCAGCGACGCCGAGTTCGGCGTGCTTGTGCATGTCCCACGTACGGATCTGGATTTCCAGACTGCGCCCATCCGGGCAGCGCACTGCGGTATGCAACGAGCGGTAGTAGTTTCCCTTGGGATTGGAGATGTAGTCGTCGAACTCCTTGGGGATCGGCTGCCACAGGTTGTGCTGATACCCAGCGCGGTGTAGCAGTCCTTCAGATCGTCGACGATGATGCGCAGGGCGCGTATGTCATAGACCTCGGAGAACTCGACGCCCTTTTTGCGCATCTTGTTCCAGATGCTGTAAATGTGTTTTGGCCTGCCGTAGATCTCGGCGTCATGCACACCTGCGGCGCCCAACTCCTCACGCACCTTGGCCACGGCATCAACGATGAACTGCTCGCGTTCGCTGCGTTTTTCATCGAGCAGCTTGGCCAGTTTCTTGTAGGTCTCGGGGTGGATGAAGCGGAAGGACAAGTCCTCCAGTTCCCACTTCAGTTCCCAGACACCGAGCCGGTTGGCCAGCGGCGAATAGAGTTCGAGCGTTTCACGTGCCACCTGAACCCGCAACTCATCCTGGTTGGAAGCATAAAAGCGCAGGGTCTGCGTGCGGCTGGCAAGACGCAAAAGCACGACCCGAATATCCTCGACCATGGCCAGCAGCATCTTGCGCAACACTTCGATCTGCGACTTCATCTCGACCGGGTCAACCTCGCCGGCCTCGATATTGGTGGCGACAAAACCCTTGGAGATCGGCCGCAGCTTGTTGAGCCTTGAGATGCCAGGCACGAGATGCGCCGCCGGCTTGCCGAAGTGCGTTTCGATCTTGGCAACGCCATGCTCGTCCTGAGCGGGAATGGCGAAGAGCAGCGCAGCAATGCGCGACTCCACATCGAGTTTGAGACCGGCAATGATGACGGCCATACCCAGTGCATGCGACCAAATGCGCTCGCCACTGCCGAGCTGGCGGTCGCCGTAGGTGCTCCAAGCGTACTCAACGGCTGACTTGAGACGTTCTGCATCCGCGGGGGCTAGCCCCTCTGCCAGTTTGGCCAGGAACTGTACGAAGTCGCTTTGCGAGGCGACAGAATGTGCGACGGAAACCATGGAGCAATTATATGACCGATCGCCTAAAACCGACGTAGCGCGCGGCAAAATGGCCAGCGACGGGAGCTGCACCTCGCAGTTGTGGCCTGATCAGGCATAATCCCGCAACCATGAAAAAGCTGTTCGCCAATCCCTATTTGCTGTTGATCCTGACCGTATTGTTCTGGTCAGGAAACATGGTGGTCGGTCGCGGCATCCGGGGTGATGTCCCGCCGCTGGCCATGGCCTTCTGGCGCTGGTTCATCGCCTTTGCATTGATCCTGCCGCTGGCCCTGCCACACCTGAAATCGCAATGGCCATTGTTGAAAAGCGGCTGGAAGCCGCTGACCGTGCTTGGCCTGCTCGGCATTGGCGGCTACAACACCTTTGCCTACATCGCCCTGCAGGATACGAGCGCGACCAACGCCAATCTGCTCAACTCCTTCGTGCCGATCGCCACCATCGCCATTTCCTGGGCCTTTCTCGGCAAGCATCTGCGCCCCGTTGAAAGTGCCGGCGTCGTCATTTCGCTGTGCGGCGCGATGACCATCGTGTCGCGTGGCGATGTGGCCGTGCTCGCCCATCTCAACCTCAATGTCGGCGATATCTGGATGCTGATTGCTGTGCTCGACTGGGCCATCTACACCGTCGCCCTCGCCTGGCGGCCGGCGGGCGTTCACCCGATGCTCATGCTCGGTGCAACGACCGTCATCGGCCTGTGCACTGGGCCCGGCCTACGCCTGGGAACTGGCGCAGGGCCGGACTATGAACATCCATCTCGGCTCACTCAGCGCCCTGGCCTATGTCGGCATATTCCCCAGTTTTCTCGGCTACATTTTCTACAACAAGGGTGTGGCGGAAGTCGGTGCCAGCAAGGCCAGCCTGTTCATTCACCTCATGCCGGTCTTCGGCACCCTGCTCTCCTTCGTATTCCTCGGCGAGGTGCCGTTCTGGTATCACTACTTCGGGATCGGACTGATCTTCACCGGCATCTGGCTGACGACGAAACGATGAGAACCCTGCTCGACCGCTTTCGCAGCAAGAAATCAACAGTCATTCCAGAACATGTTTGGGCGATGATCGTCGCATCGCTGCCTTTCATCGACGCGCTCACGGTCGACGAGAAAAAAAAGCTCAAAACGCTGGCCGAAGGCTTTCTTGCCGAAAAGGAATTCAGCACGGCCGGCGGCCTCGACCTGACGGATGAAATCTGTGTCTCCATCGCCGCCCAGGGCTGCCTGCCCATTCTGAATCTGGGGCTCAGTGCCTACCGTGAATGGATCGGCATCGTCGTGTACCCCGACGAATTTGTCGTGCCGCGCCGCTTCGAGGACGAATCCGGGGTCGTTCACGAATACGACGATGTTCTCTCCGGCGAAGCCTGGGAAGGCGGGCCGCTGATCATTTCATGGCACGACGTGCAGATGGCCGGCGACGGCTACAACGTCGTGATCCACGAATTCGCACACAAGCTGGACATGCTGAACGGCGAACCGGACGGCATGCCGGCGCTGCATTCGGGGATTACCGAAACGGAATGGCAAGCCAAGTTCTCCGCCGCCTTCGATGACTTTTGCCAGCGCGTTGACGACGGTGAAGAGACCGTCATCGACCCCTACGCCAGCACCGACCTGGTCGAATTCTTCGCCGTACTGACGGAAAGTTTCTTCGAAACGCCCGACGTCATCGCCGATGAATACCCCGCCATCTACGGCCTGCTCTGCCGCTACTACCGTCAGGACCCACTGAGCCGGCTGATGAACGCCGCCAAGGCGTCGAGCACCGCCGCCTCCTGATCGCGATGCGGCGAATGGCCGCATCGTGGCAACTTCAGCAATTTCGTACCGGGAACCTGTTCGGCAATCACGTCGATCTGACGCATCGTGGCGTACTCGTCGTCCTCGCCCTGAATGGCGAGCACCGGACAGCGGATCTTCGGCAGGTATTCCTCGATGTTCCAGTCGCGAAAGGCCGGTGACAGCCAGGTATCGTTCCAGTCGCTGAATACGCGCGCGGTCTGTTCGTGATGGTAGCGCGACAGCTTTTTGGGCAGGTCGGTGCTTTGCCAGGCCACGCTGGCATCGCGGATACCGGCCAGCGTGATGTCCTCGACGAACTCGTGCGGCGCCATGACCGCGACACCCAAAGGCACCTCCGGAAAAGCGCCGGCAAAGATCAGCGCGATGCTGCCACCGTCGCTATGACCGATGAGCAGCGGCCGCTCGATCGCCAGCGCGGAAATTAAAGCCGGTAGCGCTTCCTCGCACTCACGATGCATGTAGTGGGGCGTGCGCGGCTCGGGGTAAGCCTCCGAACCGCCGTAACCGGCGCGCGACCAGACGATCAACCGGCAACCGGTGGCGGCAGCCAGTTTTTCTGGAAAATGCCGCCACATGCTCACGCAGCCCAGGCCTTCGTGCAGCAACATCAGTGTCGGCCGCCCCTCGGCGGAGGCAGGAAAATCGCGATATTCGAGCTTCAGTCCCTGAACAACAACGTGCCTCATGCGCTCAACAGGAAATCACGAACGACGGCGATCTGATCCTCCGACTGGAACATCGGCGCATGGCCTACGCCTTCAATTTCGGCCAGTTTTGCCCGTGGACCGCAGGAGGCCATCTTTTGCCAGGTATCGCGGGTCAACAGATCGGACAGCGCACCGCGAATGACCAGCGTCGGGCACTTAATCTGCTCGTAAAGCGGCCAGAGGTCGACATCCTTGTCGGCAAAGGCGGCCCGGAACGGCTCGGCAATGCGCGGATCGTAACGAAAACGCCAGCGACCATCCGAACCCTGAGCAATGCTGGTTTCGGTCAGGTGATACCACTGCGCCTCGGTCAGCGGGCCGAAAGGCTCGCTCACGAACTTGACGAAGGCCAGCGCCTCCTCGAAGGTCGCCCAATCCGGGTTGGTGCCAACGTAGGTGCCGATGCGATGCAGCGATTCGGCGGTAATCACCGGCCCGACATCGTTGAGCACCATCTTGCGGATTGGCGTGCCCTCCTGGGCACCCAGTGCCATGCCGATAAGTCCGCCCATCGAGGTACCGACCCAATGGACAGTATCCACGTTCAGGCGGGCGATCAGCGTGACCATGTCGGCGACGTATTGCGCTATGCCATAAGCCGCCGGATCACGCATATGGCCGCTTTGACCACGGCCGACCACGTCGGGGCAAATCACCCGGTAGTGCCCGGACATCGCCTCGGCCAGCGCGTCGAAATCGCGCCCGTTACGCGTCAGGCCATGAACGCACATCAGCACACGCGGATTATCGCGGGCGCCCCACTCCGTATAAGCCATCCTGTGCAGGCCCGAAGGCCCCAGGCATTGGACGATCTGTTGTTTGTATTTCATTTTGCTCCTCCGTCGCCAATGTATCACCGGCCGTGCCAATAGCGGCGATGTTCATGCCGCCATCCTGACACGGCGACCCCGCTCCCGCCCAGAGCGACGCGAACGGCACCATCGCGGTCGGTGCGCCAGATCGTCGTTCCAATTGCCTCATGGCGGGCCAGCACCTCGGCTTTCGGATGGCCGAAACGATTGCGATAGCCAACCGGGATGATCGCCTGCGAAGCCCCTACCGCGTTGAGGAAAGCCGGCGTCGATGACGTCTTCGAACCGTGGTGCGGCATGAGCAGGAGATCAGCCGCAAGGCCGTCCGGATAGCGCTGGAGCAAGGCCGCCTCATCGGGCGCCTCGATGTCGGAGGTAAACAACATGCGCTGCCCGCCAGCCTCGACGCGCAATACACAGGAAAGGTGATTCGGTTTGCCATCGATCGCGTAAGCCTCGGCGGCCGGGTGCAGTACATCGAACACGACACCATCCCAGACCCAGTGCTGGCCGGCAATGCAGCGCTGCCCGCCGATGCCATCTACCGACGAGACCACATCATCCACCGCCAGCGCCGCCTGAACCGATGCCGTACCCCCGGCGTGATCGGAATCGCGATGCGTCACCATGAGCATGTCCACACGACCGATACCCAAGGCCCGCAGGTAGGGCACGACAACGCGTTGACCGGCGTCCGACTCGGCGCTGTAGAGCGGCCCCGGATCGTAGATCATTGTGTGTTCACGCGTCTGTATGACGCTGGCCAGACCCTGCCCGACATCCAGCACGCTGATCCATGCCTCGCCCTCGGGCGGCTTCTCGACAGCCCAGAACAAGGCTGGCACGAACAGCAGGACACCGAGCCAGCGTCCCGGTAATCCACGTGGCAAAAGACAGATGGCGACCCCGATGCCGGCAGCAAGCGCTGCCCACAGCGGCGGAGCCGGCGCCAGCCAGACTGGCCACGTCGCACACCATTCCAGAAAAACCATCAACCAGGCCATGACCTGATGGGCCAGCGCCAGAATGGGCCACCACGGCACCAAGGTACCCAACAGCGCCAGCGGCGTGACGACGAAGCTGATCACCGGAATCGCCAGCGCATTGGCCAGCGGTGAGACCAGCGAGAACTGCTGGAAGACCAGCAGGAGAATAGGCAGCGACGCAAGGGTAGCCGCCCACTGGACGACGCCCCAGGCGCGAAACCTTCCCCACCATCCCGTTCTCTCGCCGACCGTCGCCGATCCGACGTAGAGCAACGCACCCACCGCCCCGAACGATAGCCAGAAACCAGCCGCCAACACCGCCCACGGATCAAACAGCAGCACGACGAGAAGGGCAAGACACAGGATGCGACTGGGTGCCACGATGCGCCCGGAGAGCATCGCTGCGGCGGCGACCAGCAACATGTACAGCGTGCGCTGGGCGGGTACCGCAAAACCAGCCAGCAAGGCATAGGCAAACGCCCCGAGGCAGGCGGCGAGCAAGCCCGCCTTTTGGGCCGGCAGACGCAAGGCCAGCGCCGGCACACGGCGCCAGCCAAACGACACCAGCCAGCCGAACAACGCCGCAACCATCGTGACATGAAGCCCCGAAATCGACATCAGATGCGTCGTCCCGGTCCGGTTGAAGGTTGTCCACAGTTCCCCGTGAATCGCCTTCTGGTCGCCGATGACCAGTGCCACCAAGACACCTGCCCACGGGTAGCGCTCTTCCGGCAACAGTCGGGCAAATGAATCGCGAATGGCATGACGCGCCCGCTCGATGGCGTAACCCGGCTGCCAGACCATCTCATCAACACGTTGCGGCGGATTCGGGCGGATGTAGCCGGTCGCCCGAATGTTGCGCTCAAGCAGCCAGGCTTCGTAGTCAAACCCACCCGGGTTGGCGTTGCCGTGCGGCCGCTTGAGCCGTACCGTGAAACGCCAGCGCTCGCCGGGGCGAACCTGCTGTCGATCGACCTGTTCGTCATCACGCCGGCCCTGATACCAGGAGAGCATGATGCGCTGCGGAATGACGGCTTCTGCGGTCAACGGGAAATTGACGTCAAATTCGAAACGCGTGCCGTTGCTGAAA
The DNA here is from genome assembly GCA_016705475.1 of Betaproteobacteria bacterium. Classification (GTDB taxonomy): domain Bacteria; phylum Pseudomonadota; class Gammaproteobacteria; order Burkholderiales; family Rhodocyclaceae; genus Azonexus. The sequence goes on from JADIYD010000014.1 coordinate 187,589, forward strand.
TCCTGCGGCAGCGCGGCGACCACGCCGACCACCTCGATGTCGCGGCCTTCCCAGTCGGCGCCGAGCTGATCGGCCAGCCGGGTCTCCGCCCGCCAGGAACCCCAGGCCACGCCGAGTGCCAGACAGCCGACCAGCGCCATCGCCCGAACCGGCCAGCCCGACCAGCGCAAATGCGGCAAAACCAAAACCAGCCCGATGACAACCCACGGTACCCAGCCAGGCAGTTCCGGCTGCATCTGCAAAGTCAGGATACCGGCAGCGAAGGCGAGAATATTCAGGCGCATGCCAGGATAATAAACCGGCAATCAGTTACGTCAGCGACACTCGATTGCAGCGCCGGCGGAAATCCATTCCGCTGCATCCTGCCTCATAAGCCCGGACCTCACGAGTCCAATGCTCGGGTTAATATTCAGCCATGCGCCGGACCCTGAAAAAATACCTGCCCGATCCGCAAACGATCCGCGACAACCCTTGGTTGCGACCGTTTGCGTCTTCGCTGCTGCACCCTCGGCTATGGCACCTCAACCGTCATTCGGCGGCCGGTGCGGTGGCGGCCGGGCTGTTCTGCGGGCTGATCCCCGGCCCGCTGCAGATGATCGGCGCCGCCGCCTGCGCGCTGCTCTTTCGCGTCAATCTGCCGCTGGCCATGTTGGTGACGCTCTACACCAACCCGTTCACGATTGTTCCGCTCTATTTGCTGGCCTACCAGATCGGCCGGATGGTCATCGGCGAGAGCAACGGATTCATTACGCCACCGGCCTTCACGGCAACCGACTTCATTGGCTGGACCAACGCGATGCAAGCCTGGATGCTGACCGTTGCCAAGCCGCTGGGCTTCGGGCTGATCATGCTGGCTACCGGACTGGCCGTACTAGGCTATTTCGCCACGCGCAGCGCGTGGCGAATTTATCTGCTCAGCGCCTGGCGGCGCCGGAAAAAGCTCAGGTCCTGAAACGCGCAATCGCGGTCGTCAGCCCCTGCGCCAGCTTGCGCAGCGAAGCCGAAGTATCGGCGTTGCCATTGGCTGCCGCGTTGTTTTCCTCGGCCATCTGGGCAATTTTCTCGACGTTCTGGGCGATCTCCGTGCTGGCCGCAGCCTGCTCGCGCAAAGCGATGGTAATTTCGGAAACGGCATTGAGCACCTGGCGCGACTGCGCCTGGACCTGACCGATGGCATCACCTGCAAGGCGCGCCTGCTCGACACCCGATGACACCCTAGAAACGCCCTGCTTCATGCTCGACACTGCTGTTGCCGTGTCAGACTGAACTGACTCGATCATTGCAGAAATTTCATGGGTCGATTTTGCGGTACGTTCCGCCAGTTTCCTGACCTCGTCAGCAACGACGGCAAACCCGCGACCGGATTCTCCTGCCCGTGCGGCTTCGATCGCGGCATTGAGCGCCAGCAGGTTGGTCTGGTCGGCAATATCTTTGATGGTGCCGACAATCGCGGAAATCTGTCCGGATTGCTGACCCAGCGCCTCGACTGCCGCAGCAGATTCATTGACGGTCTGCGCGATGCCCTGAATCTCGGTGACCACTGCCTGCACGATCTGTCCGCCACGCGCTGCAACCTCGTCCGACTCCCGCGAGTACAGTTGCGCATCCTGCGCGTTTCGGGAAATGTGATCGATGCCGACCGTCATCTCCTCAACAGCGGCGGCCATGCTTGAAGCGGAATCGCTCTGTGCGGCGGTTCCTGCTGAAATCTGCTGGCTCGAAATCGCCAGTTGTTCGGCCGCCTGATTCAACTGACGAACATCGCCCTGCACGCCACCGAGCAAGCTGCGGAACGACGATGCCATACCGTTGAAGTCCTTGCCGGCTGCATGCAGTTCGTCAGCTCCACTTGAGTCGAATTCGGTCGTCAGGTCGCCATCGGCGAGGCGGCGCGCTCCCTGCGAAAAATCACCGACACTGTTGATGACCGAATAATAGGTACCCATGCCAAGATAAGCGACGAGCAGGCCGACGGCCACCGCCAGACCAATCTCGAAAGCCAGCACATTGCGTGACCGATCCAGTCGCTCCTGCAACTGACGCTCGAATTGTGGAATCAGGGTTTCGAACATCACCTTGTAGCCGAGATCGATGACCTGGGTGGTCATGGCAAAGTAATCCTGCGGCGCAGTGGCAAATTTCTCCGTGAAAATATCGTCGCGAACCAGCGCAAAAACTTTGTCGGCACCTGCCGAGAAATCCGTGGTCGGAACGGACAATCTATCCTTGAGCGCCGGCGCATAGCGCATGACCTTTTCCAGATTGGTATTCTGGGCGCGCAAGGTGCTCTCCATTTGCGAGAGGATCGAGGCCAGTTCAACACGCTGCTGTTGCGAAATTTCCTTCTTGGTCAGCAGGCCGGTACCCCGCGCCCGCGTGATACCCATCTGTTCAATCATGGCCGGCATCTTCGAGACCATGGTGTCCATGAAGTAGTAGGTATCCATGACCGGGTCCAGCGTCAACTGCGTCTCGTCGGCCACCGTCACCATGAACTGCAGGACGTTGCCAATCATGACGGTGTGACGTTTGATGTTCTCCGGCGAGGCCCAGGTCAAGCCCTGGCTTGCTATAGCCTCCCAGTCCTGCCGTACCGCTTTCCACGCCGGCATTTCCCGCAATGCAGACGACAGTGCCGCATCGACCGCCATGACCGCTGCGGCCACCTCTTTCTCCTTGGCCGCCCGCTTGTCCTTCATCGCCTCGTTGCCGTTGAGCACGCCGGCCGACAAACCCCGGTGCTGCTGCATCGCCTGCGTCATCTGGTTGATGGGCTTGAGCATCTGCAGGCCGCCCAGTTCCGCCCGTGTGGATTCGATATCACGGCTCAAAGCTGAAAAAACCGAGTACATCAGGACCAGGATGACGATCAAGATCGCAGCACCCAGCAACAGGAACTTGGCGTTGTAGCGAAGGCGATTCATCAGCGAAACGGCCGGTGAAAAAACTGCTTGCATTTAAACTCTCCTAGCGAAAGGGGTCACGCCAAAGCGAATGACAATTTCGGTCAATTTTGTTCATTCTAGCATTTGTTGGATTAACAACAAAGAACGCCATCATTTAAATGCATAACGCGGTCAGCCTTCGCAGCGAGCCTCTGATCGTGCGTAACCACGATCAGGCTGGCCTGCTGCTCCCCCACCCTGTCGACCAGCAAGCCGAATACGACCGACGCGGTGTGACTGTCGAGATTACCGGTTGGTTCATCGGCCAGCAAACATGAAGGATTGCTGACCAGCGCCCGTGCAATGGCTGCACGCTGACGCTCGCCGCCGGAAAGCTCGCCTGGGCGATGCTCCAGCCGATGACCAAGGCCGACTGCTGTCAGTATCTCGCCAGCCTTGGCCAATGCGGCACTGCGCTCCATGCGCCGGATCAGCAGGGGCATGGCGACATTTTCCAGGGCCGAAAACTCGGCCAAAAGGTGGTGGAACTGGTAGACAAAACCGAGATGCTGATTTCGCCAATCGCCACGGTCGACCTCGCCGAGCGAGGAAAAATCGCGGCCCATCAAGGTCACATCGCCGGCCGTAGGCGTATCCAGCCCGCCTAGCAAGTGCAGCAGGGTGCTCTTGCCGGAACCGGATGCGCCCACGATGGCGACCGTTTCGCCAGGGTTAACCTGCAGATCGATGGCGGACAACACCGGTACCTCCAGGCCACCGCCGCGAAACACCTTGGACAGCCCACGGGCGACCAGAATCGGATCACTCATAGCGCAGGGCCTCCGCCGGATTGACGCGGGAGGCCCGCCAACTGGGGTAAAGCGTCGCCAACAGGGCGAGCACGAAGGCGATCAGCGTGACGCCCCAGACATCGCCCCATTGCAACTCGGAAGGCAGGTCCGAAATGTAATAGACCTCCTTCGACAGGAAATGCACGCCGAGCATCTGTTCGATGAAGGGCACGACGACATCGATATTGAGCGCCAGTAGCACGCCACCAACGATGCCGAGGCCAAGCCCGATGAAACCAACCAGTGCGCCCTGCACGACAAAGACCGCCATGATCGACAGCGGCCGCGCCCCGAGCGTGCGCAGGATGGCGATGTCGGCCTGCTTGTCTGTCACCGCCATGACCAGCGTCGATACGAGGTTGAAGGCGGCCACTGCAACGATCAGCGAGAGAATGATGAACATCATGTTCTTCTCTATCGCCACAGCGCGGAAGAAATTGGCGTGGCTCTTCGTCCAGTCGCTCAAATAGGCGTCGGCGTTGATGTAGCGGACCAGGTCGCGGGCAATGCGCGGCGCCTGGAAGAGATCGTCGACCTTGAGCCGCACGCCGGTCACCCGGTCGTCCATCTGGTAGAGCTTCTGCGCATCCTCGAGATGGATCAGGGCCAGCCCCGAGTCGTACTCGAACATGCCGACCTCGAAGATGCCGACCACCTTGAACGACTTCAGCCGCGGCATGACGCCGGCCGGCGTCACCGTCCCCTGCGGTGCAATCAAGGTCAGCTTGTCGCCGGTGAAAACACGCAGCGAACGGGCCAGATCGGAGCCCAGCACGACACCGAACTCGCCCGGCCGCAGGTCGTCGAGGCTGCCGCTCTGGATGGTCTTGCGGAAATCGGCAACGCGGTCTTCCTGATCGGGAATGATGCCGCGCACGATGGTGCCCTTGACGGTGCCGTCTACGCTGAACATCCCCTGCGACTGAACGAAGGGCGCGCTGGCCCGAACTTCCGGATGCTTGGCAGCCTGTTCGGCAACCAGCGCCCAATCCGGCAACTCGCCGTTGATGCCGGTAATCTGGATGTGCGAGGCGACGCCAAGAATGCGCGTGCGCAATTCCTTCTGGAAGCCGTTCATGACCGACAGCACGACGATCAGCGCGGCCACGCCAAGGCCGATGCCGAGCATCGAAATCAGCGAAATGAACGAGATGAAATGGTTGCGTTTCTTGGCACGCGTGTAGCGCAGGCCAATCAACAATTCGTAAGGCAATGCCATGCAGGTGACACCGGAGCAACAAAAGTCGCCATGGTACACTCTTCCGCCGATTCCCACCCCGAAGCCTACCCGTGCGCCTCACCCTGCTTTTCCCCGAACTGATCTGGCCCGAACCGAACGACCAACTGACCCTCGGGAAACTGGTGGCCCCCGGCTTTGAATGGCTGGCTGCCCATGCCGAATTGTCGCGCCAGCCGCGCCGGGCTTTCGAACACGCACTGGCCGACCATTTCGGGCTGGATGATGCCCCTTTTGGCGCTCTGCGCCTGCTCGGCGAAGCGGGAAGAAAGCAGGTCGATGACGGCCACTGGCTGTGCGCCGACCCCGTGCACCTGCGCTTTCACCACGAACGCATCGTTCTTGCCGATGCCGGTGCCTTCGACCTCGAAATAGACGAAGCGCACGCCATCACCGCTGCTTTGAATTCGGAGTTCGCCGACATCGGACGTTTTCATGTCGCTACCGCCCGCCGCTGGTATCTGCAACTGAATGCTGCGGTCAACGAGAAATTTGCCCCGATTTCAACCATTGCCGGCCGTCGCCTCGATAGCGAACTGACCGACAAGAACGGCCCGCTCAACCGCTGGCTCAACGAAGTGCAGATGTTCCTGCATGGCCACCCGGTGAACGAGCGCCGTCAGGCCGAGGGAAAGCCGGCTGTGAACAGCCTCTGGTTGTGGGGTGGCGGGCCGCTGCCCGACGTGCCGGCCCCGCATTTTTCCGCCGTCTGCAGCGACAATCCGCTGGCCACCGGCCTGGCGCTGGCAGCGGGCATCGAAGCCCTGCCCTGCCCGGACAGTCTTGGCGCCCTGCTCGCCGACTCAGCGCCGAACGACACCCTGCTGGTCGTCCTCGACAGCCTGCTGCCGCCGGTCCTCACCGAAAACAGCGAAGACTGGCGCAACGCCTTCGCTGCACTTGAGCGCGACTGGTTCGTGCCACTGCGCGCAGCGCTTGGCAGCAAAATCGAAACGCTGACCATCGTCGCCCCAAGCATCTACGGCCAGCTAAGCTGGACACTGCACGGCAAGGACCGCTGGAAATTCTGGCGCAAGAGCCGCCCGATGCAAGCCATGGCCAAGGAACTGGCTGACAATCCGGCCGAAGGAACGACCCCGTGACCAGGATCACCACCCGCAACAGCCCGCCGCGCGTTGTCTGGCAACTCGAACAACAGGGCCTGCATCCGCTGCTCGCCCGGCTCTACGCGGCGCGCGGCATCAAGGACAAGTCCGAGCTCGACTACGAACTGAAGTCGCTGATCCCGCCGACCGCCCTGACCAATGCCACGGAAGCGGCCCACCTGCTGGCCGACGCCATCGAGGCCGAGGCGAAGATGCTCATCATCGGCGACTACGACTGCGACGGCGCCACTGCCACGGCCGTCGGCATGCGCGCCCTGAAGTCGCTCGGCGCCGATGTCAATTTCCTGCTGCCCGACCGCTTCAAGCTCGGTTATGGGCTGTCGCCGGAAATCGTCGATGTCGCCGCGCAGCAGTCGCCCGACCTCATCATCACCGTCGATAACGGCATCGCCAGCCTCGAAGGCGTCGCCCGCGCCCAGCAGCACGGCATCGCCACGCTGATCACCGACCACCACCTGCCGGCCGAAACGCTGCCCGATGCCGATTGCATCGTCAATCCCAACCAGCCCGGCTGTGATTTCCCGTCCAAATGCATTGCCGGCGTCGGCGTCATGTTCTACGTCATGCTCGCCCTGCGCGCCGAACTGCGCGAACGCGGTTATTTTGCCGAGCGCCCGGAACCCAACTTCGCCAGCCTGCTCGACCTCGTCGCGCTGGGCACCGTTGCCGACGTCGTCAAGCTCGACCGAAACAACCGCATCCTCGTCAGCCAGGGGCTGAAGCGCATGCGCGCCGGCCAGATGCAGGTCGGCATCGCCGCCCTGTTCAAAGCCGCCGGCCGCGACCCGAAAAAGGCGACGGCGATGGATCTCGGCTTCATCGTAGGCCCCCGCCTCAATGCCGCCGGCCGTCTGGCCGATATGCGCCTCGGCGTCGAATGCCTGCTCACCGACGACCCCAGCCGCGCCCTGCAAATTGCCCAGGAACTCGACACCCTCAACCGCGAACGCCGCGAAATCGAATCCGGCATGCAGGAACAGGCGCTGATCCTGCTCGAATCGCTCGACGCCAACGACGCCACGGCTGGCATCGCGCTCTTCGACGAAAGCTGGCACGAAGGCGTCGTCGGCATCCTCGCCTCGCGCATCAAGGACAAGCTGCATCGCCCGGTCTTCGCCTTCGCGCCCGGCGAAGGTGGCATCGTCAAAGGCTCTGGCCGTTCGATCCCCGGCCTGCACCTGCGCGACGCGCTCGACCTCGTCGCCAAACGCGCCCCCGGCCTGCTCATCCGCTTCGGCGGCCACGCCATGGCGGCCGGTGCCACGGTCAACGCCGAAAACTTCGACAAATTCAAGGAATTGTTCGCGCAAGTTGCCGGCGAGCTGCTTGCCCCAGCCGATCTGACCCGCACGCTGGAAACCGACGGCAACCTCGAAGGCAGCTACATTTCCCTGGCCACCGCCCGCCTGCTCGAAAACGAAATCTGGGGACAGGGCTTCCCGGCACCGCTGTTCATGGACGAATTCGACGTCGAACAACAGCGCGTGCTCAAGGACAAACACCTCAAGCTCCGTCTGCGCAAAGGCGATACCCGCATCGACGCCATCCAGTTCAACTTCAGCGCCCAACCCGGCAACCGCACCCGCCTCGCCTATCGGCTGACCATCAACGAATACATGGGCGTCGAAAGCCCTCAGTTAATGGTGGAACATCTTGAGGGCATGCCGTAGCACCACTCACTTGGCAAAGACGATCTTGCGCTTTTCGTCCACTTTGCCCAGATAGTAGGCGCCACCCTCGCCCTTGAGAATGGTGGCACACCATGTTTCGTGGTTCGTTTTCCAGTCCACGTCGAAGCAGTACTTGCCTTCCTCGTTCACCTTCCAGGCTCCTGCCTTGCCAGCGGTCGCAGAGCCAGTTCCGTTGCCGAATACCTTGAAGTTGGTGGTCGCATATAACGTACCGTCCGGCTCGTTCGTCCAGTGGCGCTCGCTCCCACCTGAGTTGATGTGCGTCACCTTGCTACCCGGCAGGAAAGCCAGCAATTCCTCCCGGCTCATTTTGACCGCAGCATCCTGCGCTATTGCATTCATTGCGACAATGCTTCCAAGGACTGCAAATGCAAGTTTCGACATGGCATTTCCCTCCAAAAAAACTGCTTCAACATGACATTCGGGACCGCAAAATCACGGAATCGTTCTCGATATTATGCCTATCGAAAGCCAATGAGCAGGGAGATGCTCATGCGGCATCAATTCACGATTGCTACGGTCGACCGGAAAAACAGGTCAATATCGAAATATCGTTGAGCGGATGCCAGATCGGATCGAAAGCTATATTCGAGCGGCGCAGTTTTGCCGGAAGCTGAAATTCAGCTGTCAGACTTTGGAAAGTCCTTGAGACAATAATGTCCAGATGGATTGCTGGTATCGCTAGAGCACAGTGGGCAATTGTCAGACGCCTCCTTCAAGCCAAGGTGCGTTCGCAGCTGCGGCTTGCTTATTGCCGAACCGTTATCGCTGAAATAGACAATCTCTCAGTCAGGGTCGTCGCAGAAGAAATCGCGATGGACTCTCGATTGCCAAGCCCAAGCATCCGTGATGTGATGGGTGTTGGTTCGCGCCGCAACTTCGGAGCATTCCGTCCCATTGCCCGGACAGCACCGCTTTTTCGGCTGGTTACTATCGCAACTGGAGGAAGAACAGCAATCGCTCATAGCCCGTTCTGCGAGAATTGACCATGGGGCGTATTTCCCGCCATCTCGCTGGAACGACTAAGGCCCGCCTCTGGCCGGCCGAACATCGCCATTCAATCCATCAATACCGAACCCCGGCCGGCGGCGTAAAGGAATTGATTGCATGCAGGTAGGACGCACGCGCGAAGGCGCTGGGGTTAGGCGAATTCTGCTGGCTCATCGAGCCTTTCATTTGTGCGACCGAGGTGTATTCGCGCTCGGCGAGCCAATCGGTCATGCCTTGCAGAACATCGCTGAGCGCTTGCGGGCCGCGTTTGAGCAGGGCACTGGCCATGTGCACGACGTCGGCGCCGGCAAGCAACATTTTGAGGGCATCGGCTGCCGTGTGTACGCCGCCGGTGGCGGCCAGGGACAGCTTCGTGCTGCCGCGCAGGATGGCGATCCAGCGCATGGCGAGCAGGGTATCGGCCGAGGACGACAGTTGCACACGGTCGACCACGCTCAGCGTATCCAGATCGATATCGGGCTGGAAGAAGCGGTTGAACATCGAGATGCCCGCCGCGCCAGCCGCATCAAGCTGCTGGACGAAATGCGGCAGCGATGAAAAGAAGGGCGAGAGTTTCATGCTGACCGGGATCGTCACCGCCGTCTTCAATTCCCTGAGCAGGGCAACGTGGTGGTCTTCGATGGCTTCGCAGGAAACCTTCGGGTCGCTTGGCATGTACCAGGCGTTGAGTTCGAGCGCATCGGCGCCGGCAGCCTGCATTTCCTTGCCCAGCTCAACCCAGCCGCTCAGTGACGAGCCGTTCAGGCTGGCGACGACCGGAATGGCAAGGCGTGACTTGAGGCGCTGAATCTGTTCGAGATAGGTGTCGAGCCGGCTTTGGTAGTCGTGGCCGAAAGGCAGGTGACCGATGGCTTCGCCGAAGGTGTCCGGGTGAACCAGAAAGCGGTCGATCATCTGCTCGTCGTGCCGTACATCTTCCTCGAACAGCGAATGCATGACGATGGCGGCAGCACCGGCATCTTCAAGATGCAGGATGGCATCGAGGTCGTGGCTGAGCGGCGTCGACGACGGAACCAGCGGGTTCTTGAGGTGCAGGCCAAGGTAGGTTGTAGACAGATCAGACATTGGGCTCTTCCTTCTTTTCTGCAGCCGCCTGGGCCTTCTGGGTTATGGCGGTTTCCGGCAGCATCATTTCCGACAATTCAATATATTCCTGATGGCGCGTTCGGGCATCCTTGCCGGCTTGCGCCATGAAATGCACCGAGGCATCGGGTTTCAGGCGTTCAAGAATCGTGAAGCGCGCTTCGTTGCGAGCGAAATCGCTGAACGGAATGCTTGGCGCGGCGCTGTCGACCGTCAGCGGGTTTTCACCCTGCAGACGCCGGCGCGGGTCGTAGCGTAGCAACGGCCAATGACCGGATTTCACGGCCAGATCCTGCTGGCGATGGTTGTTCGACATATCGACGCCATGCGCGATACACGGGCTGTAGGCGATGATGATCGAGACGCCGGGGTAGCTTTCGGCATCGAGGAATGCCTTGAGCGTATGAACGTCCTTGGCGCCGTAGGCCACCTGCGCGACGTAGACGTTTTCGTAGTCCATGGCGATGCGCGCCAGATCCTTCTTGCGGTTCGGCTGGCCGCCGGCCGCGAACTTGGCGACGGCGCCGCGCGGCGTGGCCTTGGAATTCTGGCCGCCGGTATTGGAATAGACCTCGGTATCCAGCACGAGAATATTGACGTCCTCGCCCGACGACAGCACGTGGTCGAGGCCGCCGAACCCGATGTCGTAGGCCCAGCCGTCACCGCCGATGATCCACACGCTGCGCCGGATCAGGTATTCGGCGACGGCGGCCAGCTGATCGGCAGCCGGCGTGGCAATGGACGAAAGCTTGGCGAGAAGCTGTGAAACCCGTTCCCGTTGCTCCTGAATGCCAGCCTCAGTTGTCTGGTCAGCGTGGAGCAGCGCCTGAACCTGGGCGTCGCCGATCTCCAGCGCCATGGCGCGCAGTTGCACGCGTGCCGTCTCGGCCAGCTGATTGGTGGCGAGTCGCATGCCGAGGCCGAACTCGGCGTTGTCCTCGAACAGCGAATTGCTCCAGGCCGGGCCGCGGCCGTTGGCATCGGTGGTGTAAGGGGTGGTCGGCAGATTGCCGCCATAGATCGACGAGCAGCCCGTGGCGTTGGCCACCAGCATGCGGTCGCCGAAGAGCTGCGTCGCAAGCTTGATATACGGCGTTTCGCCGCAACCGACGCAGGCACCTGAGAATTCGAACATCGGCTGCAACAGCATCGAGCCGGGGATCGTGTTGCGCTTGGCGACGGTGCGGTCGTAATCGGGCAGCTTCAGGAAGAAGTCCCAGTTCTCGGCTTCCGGTGCGCGCAACGGGGCCTGTTCGGCCATGTTGAGCGCCTTGCGCGAGACGTTGGATTTGTCGCGAATCGGACAGACCTCGACGCACAGCGTGCAGCCGGTGCAATCCTCGGGCGCCACCTGGTAGCTCATCTTCCAGCCGGCCGGATAATCCTTGCTGCGGATGGCCATGGTCTTGAAGGTGGCCGGCGCCGATTCAGCCAGCTCTGGCGAGAAGGCCTTGGCGCGGATGGCGGAGTGCGGGCAGACGAAAACGCACTTGCCGCACTGCGTGCACAAGTCGGTTTCGAGGACCGGGATCTGCAACGCAAGATTGCGCTTTTCGTATTTGGCCGTGCCGGTCGGGAAGGTGCCGTCGACGGGGAATACGGACACCGGCAGGCTGTCGCCCTTGCCCGCGATCATCGGCAGCGTGAACTTGCGGATGAATTCGGAGGCCTGCTGGGCCGTGCGCTGGCTGACGCGGATGTCGCCTGCGGAGAGTTCCGCCGGCACCGGCACTTCATGCAGGCAGGCCAGCGTCTTGTCGATGGCCCGGTAGTTCAGTTCGGCGATGCGCCGACCCTTGCGGCCATAGGTTTTCTCGACAGCGTGCTTGATAGCGGCGATGGCTTCGTCCTGCGGCAGGATGCCGGAAATGGCGAAGAAGCAGGTCTGCATGACCGTGTTGATGCGCCGGCCCATGTCGGCCTCCAGCGCCACCTGGTAGGCGTCGATAACGTGGAAATGAATGCGCTTTGCCACCATCTGCTGCTGCATCACGCCGGGCAAACTGGCCCAAACCTTGTCAGCGGGGACCGGTGTATTCAACAGGAAGACCGCGCCGGGCGCCGCGTGGGCCAGCAAGTCGTGCGTTTCCAGGAACAGCGGCTGATGGCAGGCGATGAACTTGGCATCGCCCTCGCCGGTCAGGTAGGTCGAGCGGATCGGCTGCGGCCCGAAACGCAAGTGCGACACGGTCATCGCGCCGGATTTTTTTGAGTCGTAGACGAAATAGCCTTGGGCGTAGAGATCGGTTTCGTCGCCAATGATCTTGATCGAATTCTTGTTGGCCGACACGGTACCATCCGACCCCAAGCCATAGAACACGGCGCCGAAAGTCTCGCGCACGGCATCGGTGCGGAAGGCCGGATCGTACGGCAGCGACAAATGCGTCACGTCGTCGTTGATGCCCACGGTGAAGCGGCGTTTTGGCAGTGCTGCGGTCAACCCGGAAAAAACAGCAAAAACCATAGCCGGATTGAACTCCTTGGACGCCAGCCCATAACGTCCGCCAATGACCTTGGGCAACGTGGCGAAGCGCGGCGACTCGCTGGCGGCATTTTCAGCCAGGGACACCAGCACATCCTTGAACAGTGGTTCACCGTCGGCCCCCGGCTCCTTGCAGCGATCAAGCACGGCAATCGCTTTGGTCGTGACGGGCAGTGCGGCCAGTAGCGCGTCCGGCGCCCATGGCCGATAGAGGCGAACCTTGAGCAGGCCGACCTTCTCGCCCTGACGGTTCATGTGCTCCACGGTTTCCTGCACGGTTTCTGCACCGGATCCCATGAGAATGATGACGCGCTCGGCATCGGGGGCACCGACGTAATCAAACAGTTGGTAGCGGCGTCCGGTCGCTGCGCCGAAGTCATCCATGACCTGCTGGACGATGCCCGGGAAGGCATCGAACCACGGATTCTGCGCTTCGCGGGCTTGGAAGAAAACATCGGGATTTTGCGACGTTCCGCGCAGCACCGGGTGCTCCGGGGACAAAGAACGTTGCCGCTGCGTGGCGATCAGCGCCTGCGGCAACATTTTGCGCAACACATCGTCATCGACCGACGTAATCTTCGCCACCTCATGCGACGTCCGGAAGCCGTCAAAGAAATGCAGCACCGGCAGGCGTCCGGCCAATGTGGATGCCGAGGCAATCGCTGCCATGTCTTGCGCTTCCTGGACCGAATTGGAAGCCAGCAGCGCGAAGCCGGTACCGCGCGTCGCCATCACGTCGGAATGATCGCCGAAGATCGAGAGCGCATGGGTGGCCAACGCGCGCGCGGCCACGTGGAAAACTGTCGGCGTCAATTCGCCGGCAATCTTGTACATATTGGGAATCATCAGCAGCAGGCCTTGCGACGCCGTAAAGGTTGTCGCCAGCGAGCCGGCCTGCAAGGCGCCGTGTACAGTGCCGGCGGCACCGCCTTCCGACTGCAGCTCGACGACGCGGGGAACGCATCCCCAGACATTCGTCTTGCCTTGCGCCGCCCATTCATCGGACAGCTCGCCCATGCCGGACGATGGTGTGATCGGGTAAATGGCGATCACTTCGGAAACGCGGTAAGCCACGTTGGCGACGGCTTCATTGCCGTCGATGGTCAGCATATTGTTCATGTTCAGTCCTGCCCTGAAAATGTGTGCCGCCCGTGGAGATGTGGATTTCTCTCTGTTTTTGTTGCGGCGCAACACCCCGATTCTACGCCCGCACACCAAGCATTCAAGCGAATTTCACTGAAAATAATTGCTGCAAAATATGAGCACCGCAGGCTGCATAAGTAACTTATAATTTAACGTTGACACCGGTCCGATATGTGAACGCCCACACCACCAACCAACCTGGAAGTGGTCAGTTCTGGGCGGGCCAATCCGTTATTTGGATTTCGACAATAAATACGCGTCGACCGCAGAACTCGCCAAAGGACGGGAAAAGAGGTATCCCTGAAATTCATTGCAACCACACAGCGCAAGAATTTCTTTCTCGGGCTCGGTTTCGACACCTTCGGCCACAATATGCAGATTCAAGGCCTTGCCGATAAAGATGATGGCATGGGGAATCGCCATGTCAGGACCGCCGCGGTCGCAACCGGAAACGAAGGATCGGTCAATTTTCAAGGTATCGATGGGCAATCGCTGCAAATAGCTCAGCGAAGAATAGCCCGTCCCGAAATCGTCGACAGCGATTCGCACGCCAAGCGCCTTGATCGACTGCAGCATGCGTATGGTCTGTTCGACATCACCCATGATCATGCTCTCGGTAATCTCAAGCTCCAGACATGCCGGGCGCAAACCGGATACCGCCAACGCATTGGCGACCAAGGCGAGCAATCCCGGCTCGCGTAGCTGGCGAGCAGACAGATTCACCGCAACGCTCAGCGCGTAACCATCCACCAGCGGCCATTGGGCAGCTGCTTTGCAGGCGGCATAAAGCACCTGTTCGCCGATCGCCAGAATCTGTCCGGTCTCTTCGGCGAGCGGAATAAATCGGTCGGGTGTCACCATGCCTCGCGTGCCACTGTTCCAGCGAACCAATGCCTCGAAACCCCGTACGTGCTCATCCGCATCAACCTTTGGCTGATAGACCACACTCAGTTCGTCATTTTCAAGCGCATAGCGCAAATCCGTTTCCAGCGCGAATCGCTCCTGGGCCTGTCTGTTCAACTCGTCGGTATAAAAGCGGAACTGCCCCTTGCCACACTCCTTGGCAAAATACATGGCCATATCAGCCACGCGCAACAAACCATCCAGATCCTCTGCATCATCCGGAAACAGACTGACCCCGATGCTGCAATCGCTGCGTACGGCATGACCGGCCAGCGATATAGGCTCCCTGATCGCTCCCTGAACGCGTTCAAGCAGTTGGGTCGTATCGTCAATCGTTGTTTGATCGCCCATGATCAGCACAAACTCGTCACCACCGTAGCGGACCACGGTGTCTACATCCCGCACCGCCGAGGTCAGTCGTTGGGAAATTTCAATCAGCAACAAATCTCCGGCGGCATGACCGAGGCTATCGTTGATCACTTTGAAATTGTCCAGATCGACAAAGGCGAGCGCCACTTTGTTGCCCTGTCGCCGGGCCCGCCGTACAGCCTGCTCCAGGCGATCATTGAGCAGATTGCGATTGGGCAGCGCGGTCAGCGGATCATGCGTTGCCTGATGTTGCAGAATCTTCTGATAACGATGGCGCTCGGTAATGTCCTCGACCGTTCCCTCGTAGTAAAGCAGACTGCCATCGGACGAACGGACGGCATGTGCGTTTTCGGCAATCCAGATCCGGCTGCCATCATGGCAAATGATTTCTGATTCGAAGTCCGTCACCCGGCCATCACGGAGGACCAGACGCTTGAAATCCGCCCGGCGCCGCGGGTCGGAATACAGCCCGTTGGAAATATCCGCCAGGCTGCTGATCAGCGCCTCCGGCGTCGGATAACCGTACAAGGTTGCCAGTGCCTGGTTGGCCGCCAGATAACGACCATTTTCGGTACTCTGGAACATGCCGACCACTGAATTCTCAAAGATGCTGCGATAACGCAACTCTGTTTCCGCCAGATGAATCTGTCCCACGACACGATCGGTAATATCTTCCAGATAGGCCTCTAGCTCCGGTTGACCATCGGAATTTCGCAGGCCGACGCCGCGCTCCAGTACCCACTTTTCCTCACCGTCACGGCAAATGATGCGGTACTCGATGGTGTAACGGGAGCCGGTGTCCACGGCGGCCAATATCGTTCCTCGAACCGCAGCCCTGTCCTCTGGATGGGTCAACGACTCCAGGGAATGGTCCGGATTTCCGATCAGATCCTCAGCGCGGTAGCCGGTCAGGCCGTGGCAGCCGGCGCTGACCGCAAGAAGCGTCCAGTACTCGTCCACCTTGCAGCGGAAAAGCATGCCGTCCAGACTGGAGAAAAGCGCTTCCATCGTCGACAGCGCCAGGGTATCTGCCGATTTGCGAGCCGCATCCGGAGCCAATAACTTCATTTCAAGACTCCCGCCCTCAAGCGTGACGTACCTCTACAGCGGCATGATTGCCTTGTTGAGCGGCACTCTGCCTGAGCAGAACCCCACTGTCAGCTATCCATGCAAATACCTGATCGATGGCAGTCGAGGCCAATTCAAAATAGTCCTGGGCTGCGACCGTGACGCCGGAACTCAGCAACATACGGGTGCGAATCACCCGGGCCATCTGCTGCACCGCAAGCATCGTTTTCTCGGCTTGCTGGCCATGCCCACCCGCCTCGAGTGCCTGATTCAGCAAGGCCTCGGCGCGAGCCACAAGGAACATCAGGCGCACCCGTGTCACCGCCGAGCAGCCGCGACGGGTGGCAACGCTCATGCCGAGTGCCCGTGCCTGCCCCAGGCACTCGGTCAAGGCCGGCAAACGAATGGTGTAATTCCGAACCAGCGCTCGCCCGGCGCGCTCGTCCACCAGCGTTTCGACCCTGGATTCGCCAATAGCTGCCAGCCAGTTCAACAACTGATCGATGAGAAAACTGTGTTGAGCAATACTCTGTTCGACCGATAGTGTGGGCAGCTTTTCCTTGAGGGTTGCCCAATTGAACTGAAAAAGCCCCAATTCGTTCAGCGTAAAGCAGGGATGGGGCTTGCTGCCCTCAGTCCGCGCGACATCTCGCAACTCGGGAATCACAATTTCAATTTCGCCACCCTTTGCATCCAGCCGGGGTTTGAATCCCTTGTCGCCAGCCAGCCATGCCGTACTCATCCCGCGATGTTGCTGCAGATGATTGGTCAATTTAAGCAGGGACTGGCAAGCCCCCAGTGTTTGGTCCATGGAATTGGCATCCTCCAGACGACGATGGCGCACTGCGATGGTAACCGTCACGCCCGCTATCACCAAAGCGATCAGACACATCAGATAAATTATCCACGTCATTCGGCAGTCACTCGTATTGGTATTTCTGTAAATTCCCGATTAACTGAACGGACAACTCATTCAAATATCGGGAAAGTTCGCTGTTCTCGCGGACCAGATGTTCATTGTCATCAGCCAACTGCGCCACTTGCTCAATGTTGCAGGCAAGATTCTGACTCGCTTCGCTTTGCTCACGGCAAGCGGCTGCAATGTCCCGAATCATCTCGAGTGTCTGGCGGGCATTGCTTTCGACCCGACGAAGCTCAACCACCGCGACACCGGCATTGTCGAGATTGCTGGCCGTTCCAATCGTCGTTGCCGACATGGCATCCCGCATGCTGTCGACATCCTCGCGGATCCCCTGTATGCGCTGACCAATGTCGCGCGTGGCATTGCTCGTTCTTTCAGCCAGTTTGCGTACTTCATCGGCAACAACAGCGAAGCCCCGGCCTTGTTCACCCGCACGCGCCGCCTCAATGGCGGCGTTGAGGGCAAGCAAATTGGTCTGGGCGGCAATCTCGGCAATCAAATCGACAATGACGTTTATTTCAAGTGAGCGTACGCCAAGGCGTTCAGCACTATCCGACGTCTGTCTGACCAGATCCACCAGACTTTCAAGCCCGCCAACCAGCACGGCCACCTGCTCGGCGCCCGCCAGGGCGATACACCCCGATGCATCAGCAACCTGCGCAGCCCCCTGGGCACTCTCGCTGGTCATCCCAAGGCTGACTGTCAGTTGCTCCAATGTCGCCGACGAAGCATGGGTGATATCTCGCTGCCGGCGTACGCCATCATTCCCGCCAATGGCATTGGTATTGCCCTCGCCGGCAACGCTGGAGATTTCCTGCGACATGCGCGCGAAATTCAGAAACGCACCCGACAACGAACGGGCCATGCCATTCAGCCGTTCAGCCAACGGGGCTAGCAAACCACAGCGCCCGGTATCCAATCGAGTGATCAATCGCCCGGCCGCCAGATCGAGCGCAAACTGATCAATCATCTGGAGGGCGACCACCAGTCGATACTGTACTTTGACCAGCATGAGTGCGGCCAACATAAGCATTGCTGCCCCCATCGCGCTGGCCAGACAAAGGCCGTCAATGGCCAAGCCTGCACCGAGTATGCCGCCGCCACAAGCGCCGAGCAGATAGACGGCAAATTGCTGCCAATGCAGGACGCCTAACTTCAGAAGCGGGCGCGAATCCGGATCATCATTTGCCATTTATTCCAACCATAACAACAAAACTAACAAATAAATGCAAACTTCATGCCACTCCGGCCACCCCGAGAAATGACGACACACTATCAAACACTTAGACACAAAGTCGAAGATCCGACGCCTGGTTTCAGTCGGAGACAGAGGTCAAAAATCCAGCTTTTTATTTCTTGCGCACCAATCTGGGTCATCGTTCCAATGCAGTTCGCCAAGCACGCTTACATTCTGTGCCATGCCATTCAAAGCCGGTGCCCGGCTATAATGGGCGTTTTGCCACGCACCGAGTAGAACATCATGGAAGCCGAACACATCAACAGCATCTCCTACAAGCTCGACGATCTGGCGCAGCGCGTCGCCGAACTGCGGAGGTATCTTTGACTACGATCAGAAACGCGAGCGCCTGACCCTCCTGACGCAGGAGATGGAAGACCCGAAGATCTGGGACGACGCCAAGCGCGCCCAGGAACTCGGCCGCGAGAAAAAAACGCTGGAAAACATTGTGCTGGTGCTGGAAGAAGTCCAGGCCGGCCTCGACGATGGCCGCGAACTGTTTGACATGGGTAAGGACGACGGGGACGAAGAGACGCTGCTCTCCGTCGAGTCAGATAACGCCAAGCTGGAAGCCAAGGTCGCTGCCCTTGAATTCCGCCGCATGTTCAACAACCCGATGGACCCGAGCCCCTGCTTCCTGGAAATCCAGGCTGGCGCAGGCGGCACGGAAGCCCAGGACTGGGCCTCGATGCTGTTGCGCATGTATTTGAAATTTGGCGAGAAAAAAGGGTTCACCGTGGAAGTCATGGAAGAATCCGAAGGTGAAGTCGCCGGCATCAAGGGTGCCACCGTCAAGTTTACCGGCGACTACGCTTACGGCACGCTGCGCACCGAAACCGGCATCCACCGCCTGGTCCGCAAGTCGCCGTTCGACTCTGCTGCTCGTCGCCATACCAGCTTCACCTCGGTGTTTGTCTTCCCGGAAGTCGATGACTCGATCGAGATCAACATCAACCCGGCCGATGTCCGCACCGATACCTACCGCGCTTCCGGCGCTGGCGGCCAGCACATCAACAAGACCGACTCGGCCGTGCGTCTGACCCACGTCCCGACCGGTATCGTCGTCCAGTGCCAGAACGACCGTTCGCAGCACCGCAACCGCGATGAAGCCTGGCAGATGCTGCGCGCCCGCATCTACGAGCACGAGCTGCGCAAGCAGCAGGCCGAGCAGCAGAAGCTGGAAGACGCCAAGTCGGATATCGGTTGGGGCCACCAGATCCGTTCCTACGTGCTCGACCAGAGCCGCATCAAGGATCTGCGCACCAACCATGAAACCGGCAACACACAGGGTGTGCTCGATGGGGACCTCGATCCGTTCATCGAGGCCAGCCTGAAACAGGGCGTTTAAACAAGCCGGTGAGTCAGCCATGACTCGCCTCCTCGCCTGGCTGGCCGGCACGCTGCTTGTACTCGGGCTGGCCGCCGGCGGGCTGTTGCTGGCGGCGCTCGACAGCAAACCGCTGGTCGAGCGTAGCGAAACCATCTCGCAGGCTGCCGTCAATCAGGCGCGCTGGCTGTTCCACACCAACGACCCGCGCCGCCTGCAGGCAGGCGAAGCACGGCGGACGGTCATTCCCGCGGCGCTGGTCGACGAAGGCATCAACTATCTGGCCGGTCGCAGCCTGCGCGGCCGCAGCGCCCTGGTGCTGGGCGAGGACACGGCTGAAATTCGCGTCAGCAGTCGCCTCCCATTGTTGCCGCTCTACCTCAATGCGCGCGCCACCTTCCGCGAAGGACCGGGCGAGCCAAAAATCGTTGCGGCAGCCATTGGCTCGCTGCCGATTCCGGCGAGCCTGCTTGAAACGCTACTGGAGGCCGCCATGCAGGGAGGCGGCTACGCGCAGGAATGGACGATGGCCCGTAAGGCCGTGCGTGATCTGCGCTTTGAGCCGTCGCGTCAGCGCATTATCGTGAGCTACGTCTGGGAGCCGGCGCTGCTCGACCGCGCCCGCTCCATCGCCTTCAAGCCCGACGATCTGGCTCGCATCCGTTCCGCCCACGAATCGCTGGCTGCACTGTTCGATCATCATGCGCCGGGCAGCCCCGTTCCGTTGGCTGGCGTTCTGCGCACCACGCTCAACATCAACGGCGCCGACCAGCACGAAAACCGCCGTGCCGCCCTGCTCGTGCTCGGCGTATTCCTTGCCGAAAAGAACATCGCCTCGCTCATTCCCGAAGCCCGCAACTGGCCGCAGCTTCGCCCGGTCGCGCTCATGCTTGCGGGCCGCAACGACAGCGCCCAGCACTTCGTGGTTTCGGCCACCCTCGCCGCCTGGGCTGGCGAACCCGTGGCCGATGCCATCGGCGTTTACAAGGAAATGGCCGACGCCCGTCACGGCAGTGGCTTTTCGTTTGCCGACCTCGCCGCCGACCGGGCCGGCACCCGTTTCGGTGAACTGCTGGGCCGCCAGGATGCGCGCCTCAACGCCTTGCTCGAAAGAGAGCTGACCGACAGCGATCTCATCCCCGTCATCAGCGACCTGCCGGAATCAATCAGTGCTGCGGACTTCCAGCGTCGTTTCGGCAACACGAACAGCCCAAGCTATCGGCAACTGACAGCGGAGATCGAACGCCGCCTCGACGCCATGCCGCTCTACAAACCGGAGTGACGATGATGACGAACCTTTTTGCCGACCTTCCACGGTCGACCGAAAAAAACGAGCAATTTTCAAATCTGCTCAACCGCCCCGGCCTGCGCATCGAACGCATCGTCTCCACCGGCCAGGCGAGCCCGGAGGGCTTCTGGTACGACCAGCCCGAGGGTGAGTGGGTGGTCGTCCTGCAAGGTCAGGCAACGCTGCGCTTCGAAGACTCGCCGGAACCTGTCCGGCTAAACCCCGGCGATTTCATCGACATCGCCCCGCATCGCCGGCACCGTGTGGAGTGGACAGACCCGGCGCAAGCAACGGTCTGGCTCGCCGTTCACTACGTGCCGGCGTGAGTCATTTCTTGATCGGCTGATTCCGTCCGGAAAGCTCATCGCTCATGCGCATGGCCGCATCACTGATCTGGCCAGTCGGATTCCGGCTGCAGTATTGATTCAGTTTCATTTCCACGGTGCCTTTGGAAATGCTGGAAAGTTGCTGGTTCGGCAGCGCGTAATTGTGCCCGGTCAGGAATCCACGCACCCAGACAATGTAGGCACTGCGCAAATCGGGATCATCCTTTGACTTGCTCCAGGCGGCACAACTCATGTCATCGAAGCCCAGCAGATTCAGGCCCGTCGCAGCCGACGGAGCACTTGCCAGGCCAATGCTGCAGGCGAGCATCAGTGGGAACAGCTTGCTGAAACGCATCTTGTTGTCTCTCTTCATCGACAGGTACAGGCAACACTTGTTGCCCAACGATTATGCCCCGGTTAGCGGCCAGAGAAAACGCGGCATACTAATTGAAGAGCGGCCTTGTCCCGAGGTGCCCAAATCGGCGAAAATTCAGGGTTTTACGCGGTCGACCGCAGCAAACCACCATTTCCGAAGGATTTCCCTCATGGCCACCACCGACAACAACGAACAGCAAGCGCCGGTTCAGCAGGACGAAAACCAGCTCATCGCCGAGCGCCGCGCCAAACTGGCCGAGTGGCGCCAGACCGGAAAAGCCTTCCCGAACGACTTCCAGCGCGAGAACACCGCTGCCAAGGTCCTCGAAGGTTATGGCCAGAAGACCGCTGAAGAACTCGAAGGCCTGCCGGTCGAGGTCAAGGTGGCCGGCCGTATGATGCTCAAGCGCGTCATGGGCAAGGCTTCGTTCGCGACCATCCAGGATCTTTCCGGCCGCATCCAGATTTACGTGACGCGTGACCGCGTTGGCGAAGAGGTTTATGCCGACTTCAAGACATGGGACCTCGGCGACATCATCGGCGTCACCGGCATCCTGATGAAGACGAAGACCGGCGAACTGTCCATCCAGGCTGCCGAAATCCGCCTGCTGACCAAGTCGCTGCGCCCGCTGCCCGACAAGTTCCACGGCCTGGCCGACCAGGAAATGAAGTATCGCCAGCGCTACGTCGACCTGATCATGAACGAGGAAACGCGCTTCACCTTCCGCGCCCGTTCGGCCATTGTCTCGTCGATCCGCAATTACATGACCGGCCACGGCTTCATGGAAGTCGAAACGCCGATGATGCACCCGATCCCGGGTGGCGCCTCGGCCAAGCCCTTCGTCACGCACCACAACGCGCTCGACATGCAGCAGTTCCTGCGCATCGCGCCTGAGCTTTATCTCAAGCGTCTGGTTGTCGGTGGGTTCGAGAAGGTTTTCGAGATCAACCGCAACTTCCGTAACGAAGGTTTGAGCCCGCGCCACAACCCCGAATTCACGATGATGGAGTTCTACGAGGCGTACGCCAACTACAACACGCTCATGGACTTCACCGAAGGCCTGCTCCGCCACACTGCGCGCGAAGCGCTGGGCAAGGAAGTCTTCATCTATCAGGGCCGCGAGCTCGATCTTTCGAAGCCTTTCCATCGCCTGACAATTTGCCAGGCCATTCAGCGCGAGCAGCCATCTTTCACCGATGCGCAACTGGCCGATACCGAATTCCTCAAGACCAAGATCAAGGCCTTTGGCGAGCCGCTCAAGCCGGGCGGCCTCGGCAGCCTGCAGCTGCAGTTGTTTGAAGCCTGCGCCGAAGCCCACTGCTGGGAACCGACCTTCATCATCGACTACCCGGTCGAAGTCTCTCCACTGGCCCGAGCTTCGAACACCAATCCGGAAATCACCGAGCGCTTCGAGCTGTTTATCGTTGGTCGCGAAATCGCCAACGGCTTCTCCGAGCTCAACGATGCCGAAGATCAGGCGGCGCGCTTCCAGGAGCAGATGAAGGCGAAGGATGCGGGCGATGAAGAGGCAATGTATTACGACGCAGACTTCATTCGCGCGCTGGAATATGGCCTGCCGCCGACCGGTGGTTGTGGCATCGGCATTGACCGGCTGATCATGCTGCTGACCGACGCAGCGGCCATTCGCGATGTAATTCTCTTCCCCTCCATGCGCCCCGAATGATGATCGGCTGCGCTTGGCGATACGGCGTTGCAACCGACCTTGCATAGCGCTGCTATGCGGCGGCCGGTTGCGCCTTGTGTTCGGCAAAGCCGAATTCTTCGCTACGCTCAGAACCGCCACTGCGTGGCGTCCTGCGCCCTGCGGGCTTGTCTCGCCTGCGCTCGCTCGATCATCGCGCTTTCCCGGTAAATTCTGATGCAAATTCGTCAGCTTCAAGTGGCTTGCGACCAACTCCAGGATCGCCTGCTTCTGCGCATCGCGACGCAGCGTGACGAGGAATACCGGATCTGGCTGACCCGACGTTTTCTGCGTGAGCTGTGGCCGCACCTGGCTCAGATCGCCGGCAAGCAAGGGGAACCGGCGCCTGTTGCCAGTGAGAAACCAGCCGACGAAGCGGCCAATTTCGAGCAGCCGTTTTCCGACGAGAACGCGACCTACCCGCTCGGCACGACGCCCTTGCTCAGCAGCGAAGTCAAGGTCGACACCCTGAGCGATGGCAGCATCAACCTGACCTTCCGCGAAGGCCGGGAGCGCAGCTTCCAGCTCGGCCTCAACGCCGAACTGCTGCAAACCCTGTGCGCCATGCTGCGTGCTGCGGCCGAGCATGCGCAATGGAATCTGGCGCTCGACTACACCCCGGCGACCACCATCGCAGCGGTCAGCAAACGCCCCCTGTCGCGCCTGCATTAGTGGAAAAACTGCAGCCCGCCAGCATCGAATTCGTCGCCTACGGCACGCCCTACTCCGCTGCTTTCGACGACGTTTATCACTCCGCCCTCGGCGGCCCGACGCAGGCCCGGCATGTCTTTCTCGGCGGCAACGAGCTGCCGCAGCGCTGGCAGGGCCGCGACCGCTTCGTCATTCTCGAAACCGGCTTCGGCACCGGGCTGAATTTCCTTGCTGCCTGGCAGGCCTGGCGCGACGACCCGCAACGCTGCCGACGGTTGCATTTCATTTCGATCGAAAAACACCCGTTGACCGCAGCAGACCTCGCCACCTGCCAGCAGGCCTGGCCGGAATTCGGCGAACTGGCAGCAGAGCTGCAAAAGCACTGGCCACCGCTGGTACCCGGCATGCACCGCCTGCATCTCGACGGCGGGCAGGTCATTTTGACGCTGCTGTTCGGCGATGCGGCAACGCAACTGCGGGCCATCGACGCCTCGGTCGATGCCTTCTTCCTCGACGGCTTTTCGCCGCAAAAAAATCCGGAACTCTGGTCGCCGCAGTTCTGCAAAGGTCTGGCCCGACTGACCGCACCAGGCGCCACCATCGCCACCTGGACGGTCGCCGGCCAAGTACGGCAGGCGCTGAAAGAGGCCGAGTTTGATGTCGAAAAACGCCCCGGCCCGGTCGGCAAGCGGCAGATGCTGGTCGGCCGCTTCCGTTCGCGCCGGCCGGATCGTCACGTCGCACCGACCGACCGCCGGGCCATCGTCATCGGCGCCGGCATCGCCGGCAGCACGACGGCGCATGCGCTGGCCGCCGCCGGCTGGCAGGTCACGGTTCTTGAACAGGCAGCGGCGCCGGGCTGCGGTGCGTCCAGCAACCTGGCCGGCATGCTGCGCCCCTTGCCCAGCGCCGACGACAACCGCCTGTCCCGCCTCACCCGCGCCGGTTTTCTCGCCACCCGCGCCCTGCTCGCCAGCTTGCCGGACGCCTGCTGGTCGCCCTGCGGCGTCCTGCATCTAGCGCGCGAACCGGAGCACGAAGCACAGCAGAGGCGCACCGTCGAACAACTCGGCTTGCCACCCGATGTACTGCAGTTTGTGGAAAAGGACGAAGCCAGCCAGCTACTCGGCCAACCGGTCGCCATCGGCGGTTGGTGGTTCCCGAGCGGCGGCTGGGTGCAACCGCCCTCGGTCTGTCAGGCCGCATTGGCCGCTTTTCCCGAAAAAATCACAACCCGCTTCAATTCCACGGTCAACCGGATTTTTCGGCCAGAAAACGAATGGCAGGCGCTCGATGCGGCCGGCAACATCCTTGCCGAAGCGCCAGTGCTGATCATGGCCAGCGGTGCCGCCGCCCCGCGTTTCGAGCAGTTCGCCTGGCTGCCGCAACGCGCCGGCCGCGGTCAGGTCAGCCATTTGCCCGCGTCTACCGGCATGCCGCTCAAAGCAGTGCTGTTCCAGGTCGGCTACGCCATGCCGGAAATCGACGGCACGCAGCTGATCGGCGCCTCGCTGTCCTACGAAGACGATGAAACGGCCGAGCGCATTGACGACCACGCCGACAACCTCGCCCGACTGCGCCTGACCCTGCCGGACTTTGCCACCAGCCTCGACCCCGCCACGCTGCACGGCCGCGTCGGCTTCCGGCCGATGTCGCCGGACCGCATGCCCATCGTCGGCGCCGTGCCCGACACCCTGGCCGCCACGCCCAACACCCGGCTGCACAACATCCCCCGCCAGCCGGGCCTCTACTGCATGCAGGGCTTCGGCGCACGCGGCATCGTCTGGTCCGCGCTGATGGCCGACCTGCTCGTGAGCCAGATCGAAGGCGAGCCGCTGCCACTCGAACGCGACCTCGTCGACGCCCTCGACCCGGGTCGTTTCATGATCAAGGCAGCGCGCTCGGCGACGCCCGAATCCGAGGACAGCGCGTAGAACAGGCAGCTGCGGTCAACGCCTGATAGACTTCATTTTTTCACCCACAAAACAAGAGAGACACGCATGAAGATCGAAACCATCGCCGTCCATGGCGGCTACTCACCGGACCCGACGACCAAGGCGGTGGCGGTCCCGATTTACCAGACCACCTCCTACGCATTCGACAGCACCCAGCACGGCGCCGACCTGTTCGATCTCAAGGTCGCCGGCAACATCTACACGCGCATCATGAACCCGACGCAGGACGTGCTCGAAAAGCGCGTCGCTGAAATGGAAGGCGGCATTGCCGGGTTGGCCATGGCCTCCGGCATGGCCGCGATTACCGCCTCGATCCAGACGATCGCCGAAGCCGGCGACAACATCATCTCGTCGAGCACACTGTACGGCGGCACCTTCAATCTGTTCGCCCACACTTTTCCGCAATACGGCATCGAAGTTCGCTTCGCCGACTTCAACGACCCGGCCGCCTTTGAGAAGCTGATCGACAGCAAGACCAAGGCCGTCTTCTGCGAATCCGTCGGCAACCCGCTGGGCAACGTCACCGACTTCGAAAAACTCGCTGAAATCGCCCACAAGCACGGCGTGCCGGTCATCGTCGACAACACCGTACCCTCGCCCTACCTGTGCCGCCCCTTCGAGCACGGCGCCGACATCGTCGTCCACGCGCTGACCAAGTACCTCGGCGGCCACGGCAACAGCCTCGGCGGCATCATCGTCGACAGCGGCAAGTTCCCGTGGGCCGAACACAAGGCCAAGTTCAAGCGCCTCAACGAGCCGGACGTTTCCTACCACGGCGTCGTCTACACCGAAGCCCTCGGCCCCGCCGCCTACATCGGCCGCGCCCGCGTCGTGCCGCTGCGCAACATGGGCGCCGCCATCAGCCCGTTCAACGCCTTCCTGATCCTGCAAGGCATCGAGACGCTGGCCCTGCGCATGGACCGCATCTGCGAAAACTCGCTCAAGATCGCCAACTTCCTGAAGAGCCACCCGAAGTGCAGCTGGGTCAACTACGCCGGCCTGCCCGACCACAAGGACCACGCGCTGGTCCAGAAATACATGGGCGGCCGCGCCTCCGGCATCCTGAATTTTGGTGTCAAAGGCGGCAGCATCGGCGGCGGCAAATTCCAGGACGCCCTGCAACTCGTCACCCGCCTCGTCAACATCGGCGACTGCAAGACCCTGGCCTGCCACCCGGCCTCGACCACGCACCGCCAGTTGTCCCCGGCCGAAATGACCAAGGCCGGCGTTTCCGAAGACATGATCCGCCTGTCTGTCGGCATCGAGCACATCGATGACCTGATCGCCGATCTGGACCAGGCTTTGAACGCCGCCTGATACATTGCAGCTCCCTGGCAAACCCGGCCGCGCGCCGGGTTTGTTTTTTTGGGGTGCTGGAAAGCAGCGCAAAGTCGAACTACTATCGTCAGGTCAATGACAAATACTTTGTTCGGCAGGCCACTTCATCAAGGAGGAAAGCATATGCGAGCCCATCTCATCAGCAAAGTCCTGATCGCCAGCCTGCTTGGCTTTGCCCTAGCCCCGACGGCGGCGATGGCCGACGCGCCGGACGATCAATCAGCCTTGGCCGGACTCAAGACAGCCAAAGTCGCGTTCGACCTCAAGGATGGCGATGGGCGCCAGATGCTCTATCGACTGAACATCATTGATGAGACGCGCCAGTCCTTGATTAAACAGGGCGTTCAACCCGAATTCATCTTAACTTTCCGCGGACCGGCAAGCAAGCTCGTGCAATCCGACCTGCGCGAACTCAGCGCCGAAGAGCGCCCGCATGCCGTAAAAATCGCGGCCAAGCTAGCGGAGATGAAACGTGCGCCCGGTATCCAAAGCCTCGAGCAATGCGCCGTCGCCGTCCGCGACCAGGGCGTCAAGGCCGAAGCCGTCCTGCCAGAAATCCGTATTGTGGGAAATGCATGGATTTCGCTGATCTCTTATCAGGCGAAGGGTTACGCCTACATCGTCCCGTAGTGATCGCCATGACAAATGAACTCAGAGCTCGTTCGGCGTGGCCTCAAACAGGGGTGGCTGCGGCTGGCTCGTCGTGTAGATCACGATGGCACCTGCACCGAGAAAGGCGACCAATGCCTGGACGCTCGGGCCCCGACGATCAGGCAGCTTGCGCTCCATCCATAGCCAGATGAAAAGTCCGAAGGCTGGAAGGGCCAACAGGGCACAAGATACGGCGGTAACCGGCGCCACTTTTTCCCCGATAGGTTGTTTCGGATCGCTGACTCGGCTTCCTCTAGCATCAGCCAGATCGCGCGATTGTGACGCGCCTCGCTTGTTGAATGACTGAGCGCGCGATCTGGCCCAATGTAGACCTGACACATCGCCGGCGCTCGATTCCCGGCAAACTGCGCAATTGCTCCACCAACTCTGGCTCGGCGCCAGCCTGCTCGGCAAGCTGCACCGCAACAGCCAGGCCCTCGACAATGCCATGCGCTTTACCAGACAGTTGGTGACGCCTTGAACTGTTAAACATCCGACTACGGGTCGCATGCTGTTGCGGCCCATTTTTAACCGAAATTCATAGACGACCGGTCTAATTTTCATCAGTTTCAAATCAGGAGATTCACCATGACTTCCCTGTTCGACCCGATCCAAATCGGCGATATCGCCCTCGCCAACCGCATCGTCATGGCACCGCTGACGCGCAACCGTGCCATTGCCGGCAATGTCGCCGGACCGCTGACCGTCGAGTATTACCGCCAGCGCGCCACGGCCGGCCTGATCATCGCCGAGGCGAGCCAGATCAGCCCGATGGCCCAAGGCTACCTCGCCACCCCGGGCATCCACAGCCAGGAACAGATTGCCGGCTGGCGCCAGGTAACCGATGCCGTGCATGCCGCCGGCGGCAAGATCGTGCTGCAGCTGTGGCACGTCGGGCGCATTTCGCATACGTCGCTGCTGCCGGATGGCGCGGCGCCGGTGTCGTCGACCGACAAGGTGGCGAACGCCTCAACCTTTACCAGCGAGGGTTTCGTCCCGGTGTCCACGCCGCGCGCCCTGCGTGACGACGAAATCCCCGGTCTCATCGAGGATTACCGCCGCGCGGCACGCAACGCCATCGAGGCCGGTTTCGATGGCGTCGAGATTCACGGCGCCAATACCTACCTGATCGAGCAGTTCCTGCGCGACAGCGTCAATGATCGCAGCGGCCCATACGGCGGCAGCATCGCCAATCGCGCCCGCCTGCTGCTTGAAGTCGTCTCGGCGATCACCAAGGAAATCGGTGCCGGCCGCACCGGTATCCGTCTAAGCCCGATGACGACTTTCACGGCGCCGCTCGACAGCGATCCGCAAGCGCTCTACGGCTACGTCGTGGAACAGCTGGCGCCCTTCGGCCTGGCTTATCTGCACGTGATCGAAGGCGAAACCGGCGGCACGCGCACGCCTGAGGGCAAGGCTTTCGACTACAAAGCCCTGCATCGCACTTTCCCCGGCGCCTGGATGCTCAACAACGGTTATTCGCGCGAGATGGCGATCGATAACGTCGCCGCCGGCAACGCCGACCTGATTGCCTTCGGCCGACTGTTCATCAGTACGCCGGACCTCGTCCGCCGCCTGAAGGACAAGCTGCCGCTCAACGAGCTGCAAGCCGACAAGCTGTATGGTGGCGGGGCCGAGGGTTACACCGATTACCCGATGCTGGCCGCCTGATCGATTGCACTGAGAAGGGCGACACAACCCAGCGGTGGTGTCGCTTTTTGGGCGGTCGTCGCCCCGCCGGAAGACGTCACATTTGTTATTTTTATTCATATTGGGAGTATAATGGGTATAACCTTGATGCCACCCTACCACCGCCCCCTTGCCAACTTTCATCCACCGCAACCGTCTTGCCCTGGCCATCGCCGCATTCGTGCTGCTCGATCTGGGTACGCTTGCCTTCAGCTACTCGATCTCCAGCGTCGTTGAAAAAGATGCTGTGGCGATCAATCTGGCTGGCCGGCAGCGGATGCTGTCGCAGCGCATCACCAAGGCAGCGTTGCTCGCCACCAGCCAGTCCCGAAGTGCCGCCCAACGGGCTGCTTCGGTAGCGGAACTCAGTCAGTCGTATCAGGTATTCCGCCTTACCCTGTCAGCTTTTGCCAAGGGCGGGGAAACCAAAGGTGGCGACAACAGGATGGTGCGCCTCGATCCAGTCAAGGGCACGGCGGCCCTACTCGTCGGTGAAGTGCAAGGCATGCTCGACGCCTGGCCGAATGCGCCGACGGAAGAGGCTGATGTCGAGCGATTCTCGGCGTTCATGGATGCGCGAAACGCGGACATACTCGACAGCATGAACCGGCTCACCACCGAACTGGAACAGCAATCGATCGCTGCCGTATCCCGCCTGCGCATTGCGCAGACGCTCGCTTTCCTGCTGTCGCTGGGCAATTTTGTCATTATCCTCAGGACCATGAATCGTGCCCGGCAGCGCGCCGAAGCCGAATCGCTCACCGATGCGCTCACCGGTCTGCGCAATCGCGCCGGCCTTTACCGCGAGCTGGATGCAGCCCTTCAACATTGCGCTGCCTCGGGAACGCCACTGGGTGTCATGCTGCTTGACCTCGACGGTTTCAAGGCGGTCAACGACACCTACGGCCACGCCACGGGTGATGAAACACTACGCGAAGCAGCTCGCCGGCTGCAGGATTGGAGTGACCCGGATTGGACTTGCTGCCGTCTCGGCGGAGATGAATTCGCGGTCATCTGTCCGGGTATCGAGCCCATTGCGCTTGCCGCCGCGGGCAGGGACCTCACCCAGGTGCTGTCCGGAATCCCCGGCGGCGGCCTGATCGTTTCCGCCAGCGTGGGCTGGGCTTCAGCCCAGCAGAAACAGTCGGCCGATGCCATTGTCGCCATTGCCGATTCGATGATGTATGCAGCCAAAAGCCAGCACCAGTTGACGCGGAATTTCCGCGAAACAGAACGCTGAACGCTGATCTTCGACTCCCCCGGCCACGCCTGTCGCAAAATAGCCTGTTTTTTCTGGTTGACCGCAGATTTCAGCTGTCGCTATCGCATGGTATGCCGTAGTGCTATTCTGAAACATGTTCAGGCCGTATCTCATCTGCTAGCGAAAGGAGCATTTCCATGCTGACCCCCACGCAGAAACAGACAGCACAGTCGATCGTCAACCTGTTCGAAACCGGCGCCGTCCTTGGCGAGTACGGGAGCGTCACGGTAATACCCGGCGATACCGGGCACCTGACCTTCGGCCGCTCGCAGACCACGCTGGGTTCCGGCAACCTGCACGACCTGTTGCAACGCTATTGCCGCAACGACGGCGCCCGATTCGGTCACCGCCTGGCGCCCTGGCTTCCCCGCTTCGCGGCCGTCGACCTCGGTCTCGACAACGAGCCTCGGCTGCACAATCTATTGCGTGCGACTGCAGATGACCCGGTCATGCGCGAAACCCAGGATCAGTTTTTCGACGAGGTATATTGGCAAACTGCCGCCCGCATCGCAGCCAACCTCGGTGTCACCTCAGCACTGGGAACTGCCGTGGTTTACGACAGTACGGTGCACGGCTCATGGAAAGCGATGCGCGACCGCACCATCGCCCAATCCGGCAGCATCGCCACACTTGGCGAGAAGAAGTGGATCGCCGCCTACGTGGCCACCCGCCGGACGTGGCTGACGAAGCATCCACGCAGCGATCTACGCAAGACGGCGTACCGGATGGATGCTTTCCAGCGCCTCATCGAACAGGGATATTGGGGCCTGGAACTGCCGCTTGTCGTCCGCGGGGCGGAAATATCATCGACCACCCTGCGCGCCACTCCGCCCGGGTGCTATGACGGCCCGCAACCCGGAACCCGCACGATTGCGCTGCAAAGCCCATTGGCACGTGGACTCGACGTTCGACTGTTACAACTGGGGCTTTCCGAACAGGGCGTCCCGATCAAGGCCGACGGTATTTTTGGCCAGACCAGCGCCATTCTGCTCAAGCAGTTTCAGGCCAAAAAAGGACTTCCGCCCACCGGCGTAGCGGATGCGATCCTGATTGGTCGCCTGGTAGATTAATCGTAAAGCCGACCCGAGTCAGGCTTCGAACCCTCGGGCGGCAGCGATGGCTGCGGTCGGCTCGTCACGTAGAGCACGGCAGCACAGGCGCCAAGGAAGGCAACCGAGGACAGTGCGCTGGGCACCCAAGTGTCACCCAGCCCACGTTCGATCCATAGCCAGATGAAAAGCCCGAACGCCGGCAGGGCCAGCAGAGCACAAAATACTGCGGTAACCAGCGCCACTTTTTGCCCGATATGTCGTTTCAGATCGCTCACTCAACTTCCTCTACCATCAGCCAGATTGAGCGATTGTCACGCGCGTCGCTTGTTGAATGAGTGAGCGCGCCGCCCTGATTGCCCGATGCCTGACGGCCACTGCCACCCAACTCGATCCATTCGCCAAGCCGCCCGGAAACAGTGGTCGACAGCTGCTGGTTGTTGATGCTGCCATAGCCGCCCTGGCTGCTTGCCTGCTGGCTGATGTCGAGGGTCACCCGGTTGCCATTGACGCGCGGCACGGCATAGAAGCCCCGGCCAACATCCTGATAAACCATCGTTTCGTTGACGACCGCGCCACCCGGACCAATGAAGACCTGACGCATGGGAATGGCAAGCGAACGGCCTACCTGAATGAAGGCCTGCCCGCCTTCGACCGTCTGTACCATCTGCGCCGCGCTCTCGCCACGCACACTCTTGGTATCCCAGACGGTCGCCCCGACCTGGCTGCGCCGGGTGCTTCCCAGCACAACCTGACCGCTCGCCTCGGCACCCCGCGAACTGTCTTCGGCCTGGCGATTTTGCGAAACGCGAATGATCAGACGCCGGGTCGGCTTGTCGATGGCCGCCAGAGCGCGCTTGATATCGGCCCGGTTGCGCGGCGATGCCTTGAGGAAAAGCTGGTTGTTCATGCCGGTCAGCGTGCCGCCCTGCTCAAGCAGCGGCAACAGTGCCGGCAGAACCTCTTCGACGCTCTTGCTGCGCAACTCGATGATCT
This sequence comes from Betaproteobacteria bacterium, assembly GCA_016705475.1. GTDB lineage: Bacteria > Pseudomonadota > Gammaproteobacteria > Burkholderiales > Rhodocyclaceae > Azonexus. The sequence goes on from JADIYD010000014.1 coordinate 220,207, forward strand.
CCATCTGCTGCGCAGCGACCATGTTGATCCAGAAGGCGATTGCTACGGTCAACAGGAATTTCAGGCCAATTTTCAAAGCAGAATCCTCACGGCGCGACGATGTGTGGCAACGCCAGATACTCGCGCGAGTTCATTTCGGTCAGACGACTGACTGTACGCTTGAATTCGCTGGCCTGGGTGCCCTCGGTGTAGATATCCTCCGCTGCACAGTCGGCGGTGGCAATGAGCTTGACCTTGTTGTCGTAGAAAACATCGATCAGCCAGGTAAAACGCCGTGCTTCCGAGGCCTGGTGCATCGTCATCTTCGGTATGTGCGAGAGCATCACCGTGTGATAGCCGCGCGAAATCTCAAGGTAATCGTTCTGCGAGCGGGGGCCGCCGCACAAGGTCCGAAAATCGAACCAGATCACGCCATGACCACGCCGAACGGTTTCGATATTGCGCCCCAGCACCTCAATGTGACCGCCCTTTTTGCCATCTTCACCCGCAACCATCTTGAAGTAGTCGAGCATTTTTTTCTCGGCTGCGGCGTCAGCAGGATGGTGAAAAATCTCGACCTGCTCCAGCGCCCGCAGGCGGTAGTCGACCCCCGAATCGACCTCGTAAACATCAAGGTGTTTCTGCAGCAGCGCAATGGTCGGCAAGAAGCTCTCACGATGCAGGCCGTTCGGGTAAAGCATCGAGGGCGGGTAGTTCGAGGTCATGACGATGATCACGCCATTGGCAAACAGGCCGTCCATCAGCCGGCCAAGGATCATCGCGTCGGCAATGTCCGAGACATGGAATTCGTCGAAACAGAGTAGCCGAACGTCCTTGGCAATCGCTTCCGCCAGCCGCAGCATGGGGTCAGGCTCGCCCTTGTATTTCTCAAGATCGCGATGAATCTGCTGCATGAACGAATGAAAATGCAGGCGCTTTTTTCGGCGATAGGGGACAGCATCGTAGAAGCAATCCATCAGGAAACTCTTGCCCCGCCCCACCCCTCCCCAGAAATAAATACCCTTGGGCGGCGTCGGCGGCGATAGCAGGCGCTTGAACGTGCTGCTGCGGTTAACCTTGAAAGCGAGCAGATTTCCATACAGGCTCTGCAGGGCATTGGCGGCCGTCATCTGGGCGGCATCGGCCATATAACCACGGGCATCAAGCAGGCTCTGGTAGGCATCGAGCATGCCTTGCGCGGCAACTTTCAGTTTTCTATGGGGCATCGCAATGAATCAGTGTTGGAGTGAAAACGTATTCTGCCAAAAAACAAAGGCGGGTGCGTTTCCGCAACCCGCCTTTCGAGCAACTGACTTTGCGCTTAGAAGTTCAGCGTGCGCTTTTCACAAGCCAGCGCGGCTTCGTGCACCGTTTCCGACAGGGTCGGGTGAGCGTGGCAAATGCGGGCCAGATCTTCGGAAGCACCACCAAACTCCATCGCCACAACGGCTTCGGCGATGATTTCGGAGGCATTGGCACCGATGATATGAACGCCAAGAATGCGGTCCGTATCCTTGCAGGCCAGCATCTTGACGAAGCCAGACGGATCGCCCATACCCAGTGCGCGGCCATTGGCCAGGAACGGAACCTTGCCAGCTTTGTAGGCAACGCCGTCAGCCTTGAGCTGTTGCTCGGTCTTGCCGACCCAAGCGATTTCCGGCGAGGTATAGATGACCCAGGGAATCGTGTCGAAATTGCAGTGACCAGCCTGACCAGCCATCAGCTCGGCAACCATGACGCCTTCTTCATGCGCCTTGTGGGCCAGCATCGGACCACGCACCACGTCACCAATTGCCCAGACGCCCGGCAGATTGGTTTTGCAGTGGCCATCGACTTCCACCATACCGCGGGCGTCCAGCTTGAGGCCAACGCCTTCAGCGTTCAGGCCATCGGTATTCGGCACACGGCCAATGGAGACGATCAGACGATCGGCATCCAGCTTCTGTTCCTTGCCATCCTTGTCCGTGTAAGCAATGGAGACCGACTTCTTGGTCGCCTTGATGTCACCGATCTTCACACCCATCTGGATGTTCAGGCCCTGCTTGGTGAACAGCTTGAGCGCTTCCTTGGCCACATCCACATCAGCAGCAGCCAAGAAATCCGGCATGGCTTCGAGAACGGTGACTTCAGAACCGACGCGACGCCAGACCGAACCCATTTCCAGACCGATGACGCCGGCACCGATGATAGCCAGCTTCTTGGGCACGGATTCCTGATTCAGTGCGCCTTCGTTATCCATGACGATTTTCTGGTCGACCGGCAGGTTTGGCAGGTGACGGGCCTTAGAGCCGGTAGCGACGATAACCTGCTTGGCCAGCACTTCCTCGGCGCCAACGTTGACCTTCCAGTAATCGCCTTCCTTGCCGACGAATGAACCATGGCCAGCCAGGAAAGTGACCTTGTTCTTCTTGAGCAGCATCTTGATGCCGCCGGTCAGTTGATTGACCACGCCATCCTTGCGTGCCTTCATGGTCGGGACGTCAATGGTGGCCTTGCCAACCTTGATACCCTGCGACTCAAAGCTGTGACCAGCTTCTTCAAACAGGTGCGAGGTGTGCAGCAGCGCCTTGGACGGAATACAGCCAACGTTCAGGCAGGTGCCGCCGAGACGCGGCTCGCCCTTCGGATCTGCATACGGATTGGATTCGGCGCAAGCGGCGGTGAAGCCCAGTTGGGAAGCGCGAATGGCTGCGATGTAACCACCAGGACCGCCACCGATAACGAGCACGTCAAATTGCTGGGACATGTGTAAACCTTTCAGATTTCAGATGTGCAAAAGCGCCAGCGCCCATTTCGGGACACTGGCGCCGGACAAACGTCGCTTAGACGCCGAGCAGCAGGCGCGAAGGATCTTCCAGCGCTTCCTTCATGGTCACCAGACCGAGAACGGCTTCGCGGCCGTCGATGATGCGGTGATCGTAAGACATGGCCAGATAGTTCATCGGACGCACAACGACTTGACCGTTTTCAACCATCGCACGGTCCTTGGTGGCATGAATGCCGAGGATCGCAGATTGCGGCGGGTTGATGATCGGGGTCGACATCATCGAACCGAAGATACCGCCGTTGGAGATGGAGAAGGTACCACCGGTCAGTTCTTCGATGGTCAGCTTGCCATCCTTGGCCTTGGCGCCAAATTCAGCAATCTTCTTTTCGATTTCGGCGATGCTGAGCTGGTCGGCATTGCGGATGATCGGCACGACCAGACCGCGCGGCGAGCCAACAGCGATACCGATGTCGATGAAGCCGTGGTAGACGATGTCGTTGCCATCAACGGAAGCGTTGAGAACCGGGAATTTCTGCAGGGCAGCACAGGCAGCCTTGACGAAGAAACCCATGAAGCCAAGACGGACACCGTGGGTCTTCTCGAACTTCTCGCCGTACTGCTTGCGCAGCGCCATCATCGGACCCATGTTGACTTCGTTGAACGTGGTCAGAATGGCGTTGGTTTGCTGCGATTGCAGCAGACGCTCAGCGATGCGGGCACGCAGACGGGTCATCGGAACGCGCTGTTCGGTGCGGTCACCCAGATTGACGGCAACCGCCGGAGCAGCGATCGCAGCGGCCTTCGGAGCAGGAGAAGCCGGAATGGCCTTCGGTGCAGCAGCAACAGCATCTTCCTTGGTGACACGACCACCACGGCCGGAACCGGCGACGTCAGCCGCAGCAACACCCTTTTCATCAAGGATCTTGCGGGCAGACGGGCTGGCCGTACCAGCCGGGGCAGCGGCAGCAGCTGCCGGCGCCGAAGCGGCGGCGGGCGCTGCAGCAGCTGCCGGAGCAGTTGCGCCAGCCTTGGCTTCGGTATCGATACGAGCGATCAATTCACCAGAGACAACGGTTTCACCGTCGGCCTTGATGATTTCGACCAGCACACCGGCGCCCGGTGACGGGACTTCCAGAACGACTTTGTCGGTTTCGATGTCGATCAGAATCTCGTCACGCGCAATGGCGTCGCCGATTTTCTTTTTCCAGGTTGCAAGCGTGCCTTCGGCAACGGACTCGGAAAGCTGGGGAACTTGAACTTCGATAATGCTCATAGTGACTCCACTCTGCTGTAGTTATTAGTACTCGATCTTGCCCATGGCGGACTCGATCAGTGCTTTAAGTTGCTCATTGTGCTTGGCGAGGTAACCCACGGCCGGCGAAGACGATGCCGGACGGGAAACCAAAAGCATCTTCTGCTTGCCGCTGATCTGGCTATCCAGATGATGACGCGAAGCAATCCAGTACCAGGCACCCTGGTTGCGTGGTTCTTCCTGGCACCAGACGATTTCGGTCGCCTTCGGATACTTCGCCAGTTCGGCCTCCAGAGAGTCTTTCGGGAACGGATACAGCTGTTCCAGACGAACGATGGCGATGTCGGTGATCTTCTTTTCCCGACGTGCATTGACCAGATCGTAATAGACCTTGCCGCAACAGAGAATGACGCGCTTGACCTTCTTTGCATCGAGCTGATCGACTTCACCGATGACGCGCTTGAATTCGCCATTGGCCAGATCTTCCATCGGCGATGCAGCATCCTTGTGACGCAGCAGCGACTTCGGCGACATGACGATCAGCGGTTTGCGCTGATTACGCAGTGCCTGACGACGCAACATGTGGAAAACCTGAGCGGCGTTGGTCGGCACGCAGACTTCCATGTTCATCTCGGCACACAACTGCATGAAGCGTTCAGGACGTGCAGAAGAGTGCTCCGGGCCCTGGCCTTCATAACCATGCGGCAGCAGCATGACGAGACCGCAGGCACGACCCCACTTTGCTTCGCCGGAGGCAATAAACTGGTCGATAACAACCTGGGCACCGTTGGCGAAGTCGCCGAACTGACCTTCCCAGACCACCAGCTCGTACGGGTTAGCCGAGGCGTAGCCATAGTCAAAGGCCAGAACAGCCTCTTCGGAGAGCACAGAATCGTAGCACTGGAAGGCAGCCTGCTTTTCCTGCAGGTTCTTCAGCGGATGGTAGGTGCCGATGTCCCAGCTCGTGCGGTTCTGATCATGGAAAGCAGCATGACGGTGGAAGAAGGTACCGCGACCGACGTCTTCACCAGAGATACGAACACCGTAACCGGAAACCAGAATCGAAGCGTAGGCCAAATTCTCAGCCATACCCCAGTCAACCGGCAGCTTGCCCTCGCCCATCGCAGCACGATCTTCAACGATCTTCTTGACGCGGGAATGCAGTGTGAAGCCTTCCGGCAGCGCTGTCAGACGCTTGGACAGACGCTGCAGCTCCTTGACAGGAACCGTGGTATCGCAATTCTCGATGTAACCCTTGGTCAGATAAGGCGTCCAATCGATGGTGTTCGGATGCTTGTAGCCAGCCAGAACCGGGTTGTAGAGCAGTTCGCCTTTGTCCAGATGTTCGCGGTATTCGGCAATCATCTTGTCCGGACCATCGGCTGGCAAGGTGCCTTCGGCAACCAGCTTGTCGCCGTAGAGCTTGCGGGTACCCGGATGCTTGCTGATGATCTTGTACATCAGCGGCTGGGTGACCATCGGCTCATCCTGCTCGTTGTGGCCGAGCTTGCGGAAACAGATGATGTCAATCACAACATCCTTGGCATACTTCTGGCGGTATTCAACGGCCAGTTGCGTCACCAGGGCCACCGCTTCCGGATCGTCGCCATTGACGTGGAAGATCGGCGCATCAACCATCTTGAAGATGTCGGTACAGTAGTGACCGGTGCGATAGTCACGCGGGTCGCTGGTGGTGAAGCCGACCTGGTTGTTGACGACGATGTGCAGCGTACCGCCCGTGCCGTAGCCGCGGGTCTGCGCAAAGTTGAGCATTTCCTGATTGACGCCCTGACCAGCGACTGCTGAGTCACCGTGAATCAGAATCGGCAGAACCTTGGCCTTGCTACCTTCGCCACGACGCACTTGACGTGCGTAGACGGAACCTTCAACCACCGGGTTGACGATTTCCAGGTGTGACGGATTGAAAGCCAGTGTCAGGTGGCATGGGCCGCCCGGGGTAGACACGTCAGAAGAGAAGCCCATGTGGTATTTGACGTCACCGGCCGACAGATCACTCTTCTTCTTGCCTTCAAATTCAGCAAACAACATCGAAGGTGCTTTGCCCAGCGTATTGACCAGCACGTTCAGACGACCACGGTGGGCCATACCGACAACGACTTCATCAACACCATTGGCGCCACCGGTACGAATCGCTTCATCCATGGAGACGATAAGCGATTCGCCGCCCTCCAGGGAGAAACGCTTCTGACCAACATAACGGGTATGCAGGTAGCGTTCGAGGGTCTCTGCTGCGGTCAACCGCTCCAGAATGCGCTTTTTCTGATCCGCATTGTAGGACGGACGCGAACGAATGCTTTCGAGGCGCTCTTGCAGCCAGCGTTTCTCGTTGTAATCCGTCATGTACATGTACTCGACACCAATCGTGCCGCAGTAAGTCTGCTTCAGGGTTTCCAGAATATCGCCCAGCTTGGCGTTTTCTGGCAGCCCCTTGAGAGAGCCAACACTGAAATTATGATTCAGATCGCCATCGGTAAAACCGTAGAAGGACGGCTCAAGCTCTTCAATTTTTGGACGCGGCAGGCGCTTGAGCGGATCAAGATCAGCCCAACGGGTTCCGAGGGAACGGTATGCCGTCACCAGTTGTCCGACTGCTGATTGCATCTTGTTTTCGGACGCAGGGGCAACCGCCTTCGGACGGAAGCCACCATCCTTGCCAAGTTCGGCAAAGGCAGCGACAACCGGGGCGTGGGCAACGTCGCGCGCCACATAGCCCGGCATCTGTGCCAAACGATCAAAATATTCGCGCCACTCTTCTGGAACAGCGGTGGGATCGTTCAAGTAGTTTTCGTACAGCTCTTCCACGAATGGTGCGTTTCCACCGAAATACATGGTGCTGTCGAACAGGTTGTTCATCGTAGTCATAGGCATCCCCTTGAGGGTATTTTCTTTCTTACCACCTGCTTAGTGCAGTGCAGCAAATCTCCACATGTAAAAAAGGCGGCCTTACGGCCGCCCGTTTTCTTGCGACTTAACCGCGTTGGGCCAGCGGCATGACGTCGCGTCGAGCGGCACCCATGTAGAGCTGGCGCGGACGACCGATCTTGTATTCCGGATCGGTGATCATTTCTTCCCACTGCGTCATCCAGCCGACCGTACGGGCCAGTGCGAAGATGCAGGTGAACATTTCGGTCGGAATGCCGATCGCCTTCTGGACGATGCCCGAGTAGAAGTCGACGTTCGGGTAGAGCTTCTTCTCGACGAAGTACGGATCTTCCAGAGCAATCTTTTCCAGTTCCATTGCCAGCTTGAAGAGACGATCGTTCTGCAGACCGAGTTCAGAAAGAACGTCGAAGCAGACCTTGCGCATCAGCTTGGCACGTGGGTCGAAGTTCTTGTAAACACGGTGACCGAAGCCCATGAGCTTGAACGAATCGTTCTTGTCCTTGGCGCGATTGATGTACTCACCAACCTTGGAGACGTCACCGATCTGCTCAAGCATCTGCAGACAAGCTTCATTGGCGCCGCCGTGTGCCGGGCCCCACAGACAAGCAATACCAGCAGCGATACAGGCAAACGGATTGGCACCGGACGAACCAGCCAGGCGGACAGTCGACGTCGACGCATTTTGCTCGTGATCAGCATGCAGCGTGAAGATGGTGTCGAGTGCGTTGACCAGCACCGGGTTCGGAACGTACTTCTCGCACGGATTACCGAACATCATGCGCATGAAGTTGGCGGTGTAATCCAGATCATTGTCCGGATACATGAACGGCGCGCCGGTGTTGTACTTGTAGGCCATGGCGACGATGGTCGGCATCTTGGCCACGAGGCGGTTGAAGCTGACGTTACGATGCTCGGCGTCAGAGAAGTCCATCGCGTCGTGATAGAAAGCCGACAGGGCGCCAACCACGCCGGTCATGACGGCCATCGGGTGCGCATCGCGGCGGAAACCGGAGTAGAACTTGGTCAGCTGCTCATGAACCATCGTATGGTTCTTGATGGTGTTCTCGAAAGTGCTTTTTTGCTTGGCGTTAGGCAGTTCGCCGTTCTTCAGCAGATAGGTAACTTCAAGGAAGTTACAGTTCTCAGCCAATTGCTCGATCGGGTAGCCACGGTACAGCAATTCGCCCTTGTCACCATCGATGAAGGTAACAGTGGACTTACAGCTGGCGGTAGAAAGGAAGCCGGAGTCATAGGTAAACAACCCAGTCTTGGCACCCAAGGTACGGATATCGACGCAGTCGTTGCCGTGCGTCGGGGTCATAATCTGGAAATCGACCGGAGCCTGTCCGTCGATAGTCAAAGTTGCCTTGCGTTCAGTCGTCATAGAGTCATCCCTTTACAGGTGTTGGTTATCACTGCGATGCCAAAAAGCGGTCAACATTCCTACAATAAAACGTAAACCTTACTCAACTCTTACGAATTAGCGACACGACCTGTGCCAAACGAGGATCATCGATCTCAGCCTTGCCAGTCAGCAAATCCCACAGGTCGTAATCCTCCATATCGGCAAGCTCAACAAACGCCTCCTGCTGATCGTCTGTCAGCTTTTCAAAATCGCCACCATCCAAAAAACGTGTCAGGGTGATGTCAAGCTCGAGAAGCGCACGACGAATACAACGCCAGCGCAGGCGCTCGTAGTCCGCTCTCTCCATCAGACGGCGCGACGTACCATCATGTCCTTGATCTTGCCGATGGCCTTGGTCGGATTCAGACCCTTCGGACAAACGTCAACACAGTTCATGATTGAATGGCAACGGAACAGACGATACGGGTCTTCGAGGTTATCGAGACGCTCGTTGGTTGCCTGGTCGCGTGTATCGGCGATGAAGCGGTAAGCCGCCAGCAAGCCGGCCGGACCAACAAATTTGTCCGGATTCCACCAGAAGGACGGGCAGGAGGTCGAGCAGCATGCGCAAAGGATGCACTCGTAGAGGCCATTCAGTTCTTCGCGATCTTCCGGCGACTGCAAGCGCTCGCGCTCCGGCGGTGGATCGTTGTTGATCAAATACGGTTTGATCGAGTGATACTGCTTGAAGAACTGGGTCATGTCGACGATCAGGTCACGGATGACCGGCAGACCCGGCAATGGACGCAGCACGATGGGCTGCTTCAGACTGTCGATGTCTGTCAGGCAGGCCAGACCGTTCTTGCCGTTGATATTCATGGCGTCGGAGCCGCAGACACCTTCGCGGCAGGAACGACGATAGGAAATCGCGTCGTCCTTGGCCTTGAGCTTGGTCAGCGCATCAAGCAGTTTGCGGTCAGTCGGTTCGAGTTCGACCGAAATATCCTGCATGTACGGCGCGTCGTCCTTGTCCGGATCGTAGCGATAGATACTGAATTGAACCATGCGTTTGCTCATTCTGGACTCCGATTAGTACGAGCGCGTCTTGAGCGCAACAGGCTCGACGGTCAGGGGTTGCATGTTCACCGGCTTGTAGGTGATCGAATTGTCGACCGGCGAGAACAGCGTGTGCTTCAGCCATTCCTTGTCGTTACGGCCATTCGGGAACTCAGCGCTATCCGGCGCATCGTCGCGCACGTGGGCACCACGGGACTCCTTGCGGGCTTCGGCGGAGATCATCGTGGCCTTGGCGACTTCGATCAGGTTTTCCATTTCGAGAGCTTCGGTCCGCGCCGTGTTCCAAGCTTGCGATTTGTCCTTGATCTCGAGATTGCGGGCGGCCTTCTCGACTTCGAGGATTTTCTCTACCCCTTGCTTGAGCATGTCGCCGAAGCGGAACACACCAGCGTGATCCTGCATGGTGCGCTGCATGGCCAAACGGGTTTCGTGCACGTTGGCACCGCCCTTGCGGTTGTCCAGTGCAGAGATGCGGGCCAAAGTCTTGTCGGCAACATCCTTCGGCAATTCGCGGTGAGCGCGGCCAGCCTTGAGATCTTCGACAGCGGAGTCACCGGCCGACTTGCCGAAGACCAGCAGATCGAGCAGCGAGTTGGTACCGAGACGGTTAGCCCCGTGCACCGAGGCACAGGCGCATTCGCCACCGGCGTAGAAGCCGGGAACGATGCTGCTCATGTCGCCATCCTTGGGCATCACGACACGACCGGAGTAATGGGTCGGGATACCGCCCATCTGGTAGTGGCAGGTCGGAACGACCGGCAGCGGCTCTTTGAGGCAGTCGACACCGGCGAACTGCAGGCCGATTTCGTGAATACCCGGCAGGCGCTTCATGATGGTGGCGGGATCGAGGTGGGTGATGTCGAGCAGGACGTAGTCCTTGTTGACGCCACAACCGCGGCCTTCCTTGATTTCGGTAGCCATGGCGCGGGAAACCACGTCACGCGACGCCAAATCCTTGGCGTTCGGGGCATAGCGCTCCATGAAGCGCTCCTTGCTGGAGTTCCGCAGGATGCCGCCTTCGCCGCGCACGCCTTCGGTAATCAGCACGCCGGCACCGGCCACGCCGGTCGGGTGGAACTGCCAGAACTCCATGTCTTCAAGCGGGATGCCGGCACGCGCCGCCATACCCAGGCCATCACCGGTATTGATGAAAGCATTGGTCGAGGAGTAGAAAATACGGCCTGCACCGCCGGTCGCGAAAATGGTGGCACGAGCGTGGAAGATCACGATCTGGCCGGTTTCCATTTCCATGGCGGTAACGCCGAGGACGTGACCTTCTTCATCGCGAATCAGATCAAGCGCCATCCATTCCACGAAGAACTGGGTGTTGGCCTTGACGTTGCGCTGATACATCGCATGCAGCATGGCGTGACCGGTACGGTCAGCGGCAGCACAGGAGCGACGCACCGGCTTTTCGCCGAAGTTGGACATGTGGCCGCCGAACGGACGCTGATAGATCTTGCCGTCATCGGTACGATCAAAAGGCATGCCGTAGTGCTCGAGCTCAACGACGACTTCGTTGGCCTTTTTGCACATGAACTCGATCGCATCCTGGTCGCCGAGCCAGTCGGAACCCTTGACGGTGTCGTACATGTGCCACGTCCAGTGATCCTCCTCGGAGTTACCGAGCGAAGCGGCCACCCCGCCCTGCGCCGCAACGGTGTGCGAACGGGTCGGGAAAACCTTGGACAGGACGGCGGTCTTCAGACCAGCCTCGGACAATTGAATGGCGGAACGCAGACCAGCGCCACCGGCGCCAACGATCACCGCATCAAACTTGAGAACAGGAATACTCACGCTTACAGCCTCCAGAGAATCGCAGCAGCCCACGCGGTGTAACCCACCAGCGCAGCAGCGGTCAGAACGTGCAGGGACAGGCGCAGGCCAGTCGGCTTCACGTAGTCCATCCAGATGTCACGTATGCCAATCCAGGCGTGATAGAACAGACTGACGAAGAAAAGGAAGGTCAGGAACTTGATGACGCCATTGGCAAAAATGCCCTGCCAAGCTTCAAAGGTTGAAGGACGGGCAATTAGCAACACCGCAGCAATAATGACCGAATAGACGGCCATGATGACTGCCGTGGCACGCTGGATAATCCAGTCCTTGAGGCCATAGTGGGCACCGACAACAATACGGTTGATCACAGCAACACCCCCCAGAGGATCAGGGTCAGCGGAATACTGACCGCCAGAACAACACCCGCAGACTTACGGGCGGCCTCTTTCTCGATACCGATATGCAGATCGAGCAACAGGAAGCGGATGCCTGCACAGAAGTGATGAACAAAGGCCCAGAGCAGACCAGCCAGAATCACCTTGACAGGCCACATTCCGGCAATCGACTTGAAAGCAGCAAAACTTTCTGGGGAACCCACACTGGCGCCAAAGAGCCAGAGCAGCACCGGGATACAAAGAAACAAGCCCGCACCGCTGACGCGATGAAGAATTGAAACTTTGCCCGGCAGCGGCAACTTAATTGTAGTCAAGTCCAAATTTTTTGGACGTGCTTTGATGGTCATTTCTGCCATGAACGTCATCCCTCGCGTCAAGATGCGGTTAACCGCTTATACGTGGTTTGAAAAGAACTGTAATTATACATTCAAAACTTTATGAAACATGCCTTGCGCGGCGCTTTCAGAGCTAATTCGAAAGCGCTACCCCAACTCTTAGCCCAGATCATTCCGGTAGTAATGCTGCCGCGTGGAATACAACCCGCGTCGCCACTCCACCGGCTTGTTGCCATAGGTGTAAGCCGTTCGCTCGACGAGCAAAAGCGGCTCTCCCAACGGGACACCAATCATGCTGGCACTTTGCGCATCTGCTCCTACCGCACGCAAATGCTCTTCAGCATGAATCATTCGAACCCCAAAATCACTCTCAAAAAGGCTGTACAGCGATCGCTCGCCGCCGCGTAACCCTTCAAGCGTCAAGCCGCTGAACAAGTCAGCGACCAGATAAATCTGGTCAAAGACAACCGGCTCCCCACTGAAGCGCAGCAATCGCTTGACATGAACAACCTTTTCGCCGGCCTGCAAACCCAGAACAGCAGCCACTTCTGGTGCAGCCTCAATGGTCTCGCAAAAAAAAGGGTCGCTGACCGCATGCGCAGCTCGGCCATCATTCGGCACCAGCCTGAGGAAACGGTAAAACGAACGCGGGTCATCGTGTGTAGCCACAAATGTACCTTTGCCCTGACGCCTGACCAGCATGTTCTCGGCGGCCATTTCATCGATGGCTTTGCGAACGGTACCCTGACTGACATTGAATCGCGTCGCCAGCTCCCCTTCGCTCGGTATCGCATCGCCTGGCCCCCACTCGCCTTCTTCCAGACTGCGAATCAGGAAATCCTTGATCTGACGATAGAGCGGGCTGAAGGTTGGCGAACTTAGGCGTGGAGTGGGACGAGAGGCATCGCGAGTCATGATGCAAATTTCAGCACAATATAGATACTGCGTCCACGAAAAGTTGTCTTATATAAGACAGATGATGAATTGACAGTCTGACGCCGAACTTTTACCATCGTGAGTTCTCGAGTCTGCTGACGCAAGAATCCATAAAAAGCAGGTATTCGGGCAAATACGAACAATTTCAACCACGCAGTTTGATACAGGAGCGATACATGTCCAAAGCCCCCATGCGCGTTGCCATTACCGGCGCCGCCGGCCAGATCGGTTATAGCCTGCTGTTCCGCATCGCCTCCGGCGAAATGCTCGGCAAAGATCAGCCGGTCATCCTTCAGTTGCTCGACCTGCCGCAGGCCCAACAGGCCGTCAAGGGCGTCATGATGGAGCTGGAAGACTGTGCCTTCCCGCTGCTGGCTGGCATGGTTGCCACCGATGATCCGAACGTCGCCTTCAAGGACGCTGATGTCTGCTTGCTGGTTGGTGCCCGTCCGCGCACCAAGGGCATGGAGCGTGCCGACCTGCTGACCGCCAATGGCGCCATCTTCACGGTTCAGGGCAAGGCCATTGCCGAAAACGCCAGCGAGAACGTCAAGGTTCTGGTCGTCGGCAACCCGTGCAACACCAATGCCTTTATCGCCGCTGCTGCCGCCAAGAAGGTTGGCCGCACCAACCCGAACAACTACCACGGCATGCTGCGTCTGGACCACAACCGCGCCCTGTCGCAATTGGCCAACAAGATCGGCCGTCCGGTTGCTTCCCTGAAGAAGCTGGTCGTCTGGGGCAACCACTCCCCGACGATGTACGCCGATTACCGCAACACCACCTCCAATGGCGATAGCGTCAAGGCCCTGATCAACGATCACGCCTGGAACAACGACGTCTTCCTGCCGACCGTCGGCAAGCGTGGCGCCGCCATCATCGAAGCCCGTGGCCTGTCTTCGGCCGCTTCCGCTGCCAATGCTGCCATCGACCACATCCGTGACTGGGTCCTCGGTTCCGACGAATGGGTTACCCTGGGCGTGCCGTCTGACGGCTCATACGGCATCCCGGCTGGCATCGTGTTCGGCTTCCCGTGCGAGTGCAAGGGTGGTTCGTTCAAGATCATCCAGGGTCTGGAAATCGACGAGTACAGCCGCGAGAAGATCAACTTCACGCTCAAGGAACTGACCGACGAAGCCGAAGCCGTCAAGGACATGCTGTAATCCAGCATTAGTTCCCAGCTTCATTTGAAGGCCGCGGTAAAATACCGCGGCCTTTTTCATTTCCGGGTCCGAAAATCATGCGCCATCCCAAAGCCGTACTTTATGCCGGCGAAAAGCCCTTCCCCATCCTGCCCGCCGTCGACCACTATGCCGGCTCGGAAAAACTGATGCGGAAGGCGCTCCAGTTGCAGAAGGAACTCGGTCCGATCTTCGACATCACCTGCGATTGTGAAGATGGCGCCCATGCCGGTGCCGAGCGCGAGCATGCCGAAATGGCTGCTGGCATCATCATGAGCGACGACAACCTGTTCAACCGGGTTGGCGCACGCGTTCACGACGTTACCCACCCGCACTGGCAGCAGGATATGGAAATCCTGGTCAGCATTGCCGGCAACAGGCTCCCGTTCATCACGCTGCCCAAACCCTGTAGTGCCGGTGATGTTGAGGTGCAGATCGAAGCCTTGCGTGAAATTGAGCAGCGTTTTGGGGTTGACCGCAGAATTCCGGTCCATGTCCTGATTGAAACCCATGGTGCGCTACGCGAGGTGTGGGAAATTGCCGCCCTGCCCGGCGTCGAGAGCCTGGATTTCGGCCTGATGGATTTCGTCTCCGGTCATCACGGCGCCATTCCCGGTAGTGCGATGAAAAGCCCAGGGCAGTTTGATCACCCGCTGGTCGCGCGCGCCAAGTGCGAAATCAGCGCCGCTGCATTGGCCTGCGGTGTGGTTCCATCGCACAACGTGACGACCGAACTCAAGGATATCGAAACCATCCGCAACGATGCCCGGCGTGCACGGACCGAATTCGGCTTCCTGCGCATGTGGAGCATCCACCCGAACCAGATCGTGCCCATCGTCGAAGCCATGCGCCCGGATTTCTCCGAAGTCCAGGCAGCTGCCGAGATACTGATCGCGGCTCAAGACAAAGACTGGGGTCCGATCCAGCACGATGGCAAGCTGCACGACCGGGCTTCCTACCGCTACTACTGGGAATTGCTTGACCGCGCCCACGTCACGGGCATGGACATTCCGGCCGCCGCGAGGATTCGCTTTTTTGCCTGAAATTCCGGTTGACCGCAGCAACGAACCACCGCTGCCCATCCTTTACCGTGACGAGCAGATCGTCGTCATCGACAAGCCCCCGGTCTGCTCGTTCACCGCTCGGAAATCGACCGTCACGAAACGCGCTTCGCCATCCAGATCCTGCGCGACCAGATCGGTCAGCACGTCTGGCCGGCCCACCGCCTTGACCGTGGCACCTCCGGCGTCCTTCTGTTCGGTTTGAGCAAGGAAATTGCCAGCCAGCTTGGGCGCCAGTTCGAAGCCGGCACAGTAGAAAAAAGATATCTGGCAGTCGTCCGTGGCTATCCGCCGGAATCGGGCAGCATAGACCACGCTTTGTCGAGACAGCGCGACCCCTACGAATTTCAGGGGGAGCGAAGCAGCACCGAACCCCAGTCAGCGCTAACCCATTTCCGGACGCTGGCGAAAATCGAACTCCCTGTCGAAGTCGACCGCTATCCATGCAGTCGTTACGCCCTTGTCGAGCTGGAACCGGTTACCGGTCGGCGCCACCAGATCAGGCGTCACCTCAAACACATCGCCCACCCGATCATCGGCGATGCCACCTATGGCAAAGGACGGCACAACCGCTACTTTGCCGAACATTTGAACTGCAATCGCCTGTTGCTGGCCTGCACCAGCATGACCTTCAACCATCCGGCCGATGGAAAACGAATGCAAATAAAAGCGCCAGTGTCCGGCGAATTCGCCGCCACACTGGCGCTTTTTGGTTGGGACTGGGTCGTCGATTAAGCGATATTTTCCTCGAGGTGCTCACGAAGCTTCTGGTTGCGCTCAAGCTGAACCATATCCTGACCCAAGGCATCGCGAGCGGAAACCATACCGACCGGCGCACCGTTCTCATCAACCACGGGCACATGGCGGAAACCGCCATCGACCATGAACTGCAAGGCATAACCCAGCGGCTTGTCGGCACGGATTGTTTGCGGATTGGCAACCATGACCTGCGACAGACTGGTTTTATCGGGATCCAGATTGCCGGCCAGCACCTTGTTGAGCGCATCGCGCTCGGTAAAAATGCCGGCGATCCGGTTGTTCTCGACAACCAGCAACGCGCCGATTTTCTTTTGAGCCATCAGGCTGCATGCTGCGCGAACGGTCGTTTCCTTGCTGGCGGTCACGACGCTCTGGCCTGCGATGATAGTGCTAATGATGCGATTGGGCATATTTGTCTCCTTCGTTGTTGTACAAATCCATGAGGCGATCCCGCTAACAGGAAAGCACAGCACACGCGAAGATTACCCCAGCTTGATGACAATCAGCGCAATGGCTACAAAGATGATGACCATGCCAATCAGCTCAACGTTCAATGAAATCTCCAAATATTTTTTATGGGGTCAGCTCGTAGACCACGCGGACCCGGGCATCGGCCTTGGAGAGATCGACAAAACCAATACCCCCCGGATGCGAAACCAACCACTTCAAGACTTCCTCGGTTGAATTGACTTTGGGCGGCGGCTGCATGCGCCCGGAAAACACCTGCCTGGACCAATAAGCATTGATATCTGAAAGGTCCTTGCCAACCAGCATACTGTAGAAACGGCGTCTGTCTGGATGCGAATCGGCAAGATCAACCGGCTGCGCCTCGAGGCCATTGAAAAACTGACGATTGCGCCCGAAGAAAATATTGATCACTTCGTTGCGTGTCATCGCTGCCACACCACTGCGTGCATTGACGACGACCACCAGTTCGGCGCGAACCTCCGCTGCCGGTTGCAGCAGCAACCAGAAAATCGAGCCGAGAAGGATCAGGCGACGAAATGGCATGGCTTCAGAAGAGGAAGTCCATGGTCAGCGAATAGACATCCATGCGGCCATCCCAGCGCGCCCGATTGTCCTGGCGATAGGGAAAAAGGGAAGATGCATCGCCACGAATGCCATCCCATTGCGCCTTGAGCGCAATATTCCGCACCACATCCCAACGTACGCCGGCAAACGTGGTCTGCTGGTCGGAACGGGAGTCCTGCATGACATAGGCCGCAATTGCACTTGGCGCGTTGCCACGCGATTTCGAGAGAACCCACGAGTAGCCAAGATAAGGCGTTACCTGATTGATCCGGTAACCGACCAGCGCGTAGCCACCATCGGAACTCTCCAAGGCGTTGCTTCCCTGGTCGATGTGGTTGAGCATCAGTTGTGCTTGCCACGGGCCTCGGTCGTAAACCAGGCCCAGCGAGTAATAGTGGGTGCGCGTATCTTGCGTTGCGAGAAACGCCGCATCCTGAGACGACAGGCTAATCCCCAGCGCCTTTTTCAATACGGGGGCAATCGGCAGATCGCGCTTGAAATGAATGTTGGCGTAGCTTGCCCTGACTTGCCAGGCGCCATATTGATAATCAAGATAGCCCCCGACCATGGGCGAACCCGAGATATCCCACTGCTCGTCGGCTAACGGAATGCTGCCGCGGGAATGGCCGTAGAAAGCCTTGGCCCTGAATACGCTTTCGCCAAACGGAACCGTGATCGCGGCATCAGCACCATGAATGCTGTAAAACGGCAGATACCAGAAATAATCGCCCGGAGGACGAACCGTCAGGAAGGAATACCCCACCCAACGGGAATCGGCCATCATGAAGAATTCCGTCCCTAGCCGGCCGGCTCGCAAGCTCAGATTCGGAATCGGATTGTATTTCAAGTAGGCCCACGAAATTTCGGGGGTAAACGTCTTGTCGAAACGATAGCGACTGGTTGCCTGAACCACTGCCTCAAACTGTGGAGTGACACGCCACGCTGCCTGCAGACCGAGCACGCTGTCTATCCTCGGGCTCCAGTCCTTGCTGACACCCCGCGGCTGGGAGATGTCGCGTACAAATTCGACATCATCCGTCGTCGTTCGGGCAAGGCCGACCGTGCCGAACCCATTGAGGCTGAAGCCAGATTCACTGTCAGCGAAGACAGGTGACGCCGCCAAAAGGCAAGCCGCCCCGGCAAGTACGACCAGCTTTTTATTGCGCGAGGTCGCCTTCGCGACCCAACGTACCAACATCGAAATCATCATGTCGAGATCTTCGTCAACGCCCAAGGTGGGCTGACTACGCGGCAAGCAGTGCTGCCGCGTAGTGTCGCGAGCGGTTATTCCGGCAAGGCGATCTTCTGTTCAGTGCTGAACTGATAATCCTTGAAGATGTGCTCGGCCGTCAGCAATTGATAGCTGCCGTCTGCCGCCTTGCGCGTCGTGTCCTTGAGCCGGTAGGTCAGGTGACCACAGGTCCAGATGTCAAAGTTCCGCATGTGAGTGCACAGGCAGGTCTTGTCCATCACCGATATCTTGCGGGCGCCCGGATGGGCGGCCAGCTCACGATTGAAGGATGTCACGTAGGCACACTTGCCATTGGCGTCGAGCAGATAACCATAGGCTTCGCAGTTCGGACGGATGCCGTCGCCAATGCCCGGGCTGCTCTTGATCATGCGCATCGGGTAACCGGTCGGCGAAATCTGGTTGACCTCGATGTCGTCTTCGCTGGCCTTGAAATACTCCTGCTTGGCGTCCGCCGGCAGGCCGCACTCTTCGGAAACGGTGAAACGGGTGGCCACCTGGACGGCAGCCGCACCACTTTCGAGGAAGGCTGTCGCATCGGAACCGGTGAAAATACCGCCGGCCGGAATGACCGGAATATCGAGGTGCTCGTTTTTCAGGAACTGGATGACTTCGGCAACGATCGTCGCCAGATCGTACTGCGCCCAATCCATGCCGAAACCGAGGTGCCCACCGGCGAGCGGGCCTTCGACCACGATGTAGTCGGGCAAACGACCGGTACGCGAGCTCTTTTTCAGGAACAACTGCAGGGCACGCACGGACGAAACGATGATGCCCAACTGAACGTCACGAAAACGCGGGTGCGCCTCGATCAGGGCAAACGAGCCAAGATGCAGGCCGGCAGCCAGCGTGATGCCATCGATGCCGGCATCCATCGCTGCTTCCATGCGGACCTTGAGCGTCTCTTTCGGCGCGTTCATGGTCAGCTTTTCCATGCAGTTGATGAGAATCATGCCGTCGCCACGCTTGCGCGTCATGGTCGCCTCGACGTGCAGCTTGGTCGCTTCCGCCAGGCGCCCGAGGTCGAACTTGACCGACGACTTGTCTTCGTTCTTGACGTTGTACTTGTAGAACGCGAGTTTTTCCTTGACGTGCTTGGTATCGTAGCGACGATCCGACACAGTGTTGATCATGGCATCGGAGATATGCCCGACCCCGCCCAAACGGGCGGCTTCAACCGCCAGATCGGCACTCGAGATATCAACACCCATGCCGCCGATCATGATCGGAACCAGCTCGTGCTTGCCAAGCCGCAAGCGGAAATCGTCCACACGCTTCATCATTTTCCTTATAAATACAGGGCCGGTCCCCTCACTCACGGCCAAGTAGCGGATTTTACGCCAATGTTAAGTCCGATGCGTGACGAGCCTGGGATAAATCAAGTTTCGCCGGGCCGACTGTGGCTAAACTTGCCAGATTCGATCGACTCCTTGGCAATAGGTTCACATGCTTGTCTCAACACACCCGTTCTGGCTGGTCGGCTTTCGGCCCTTCTTCACCCTGGCCTGCCTGGCCGGGATTGTCCTGCCGGTCGCCTGGGGGCTGGTGTTCAGTGGCGCCATTGAAGCACCTGCAGGCAGCTTCACTTCTGTTCAGTGGCACGCCCACGAAATGTTCTTCGGCTTTGGCTGGGCGGTGCTTGGCGGCTTCCTGCTGACCTCGACCAAGAACTGGGTCAACATCCGCGGGTACCATGGCCCGGCGCTCATGCTGCTGGCTGCGGCCTGGATCATCGAGCGCATCGGCATGGCCTTTGGCGGAAGCTGGCCCAAGGTCCTTTTCCTGCTGACCAACAATCTGTTTCTTGGCAGCATCGTCGCCATGCTGCTGTGGACGCTTATCCGCCATCGCGATACGGACAGTTACCGCGACAACGCCTTTTTCCTGGTCATGTTGCCCGGTTTTCTCATCGCGAAATACCTGATGCTCGAAGGCGGCGAATTCCCGGCCGGTTACAGCATGGCCATGGCCCTTTTCCGCCTCGCCTTCCTGGTCATGCTCGAAAGAACGCTGACCGGCTTCATGAAGGCCGCCTTCCAGACGGAGATCCTGCGCCATCGCGCGCTGGACATGGCGATCAAGCTGCTCGGCCTGACCCTGATTCTGGAATTTGCCCTCCCACGGCCGTTGACCGCAGCAATCTCGCTGTTGCTCGCCACCCTGCTCGCCATCCGCTTTTTCTACTGGAAACCGCAACTCGCCTTCAAGCGTCTCGACATCGGGATCATGTACATCGGCTATCTGTGCATCCTTGTCCAGCTCCTGGTCGAAGCACTGGGCCACGTCATAAGCTTTGTCTGGGTCGGCTCGGTATCGGTACACCTTTTCAGTTTCGGCGCGATGGGGCTGGTCATTCCGGGAATGATCATCCGCATCTCCAAGGGCCACACCGGGCGCAAGGTGGTTTTCGATGGCGGCGACAAGCTGCTCCTCGTCATCATGATCATCGCCCTCATTGCCCGCGTCGTCGTCCCGCAATTCGCGCCGGCCGCCTATCTCGGCTGGATACATCTGTCGGCGACCTGCTGGGCCGCGGCCTTCGGCATTCTGGCCGTGCGCTACGTGCCCATCCTCATGCAGGCGCGCATCGACGGCCGCGAGCACTGATCAGAGCACAGCTTCGAAAAACTCCAGCTGCGGCGGGCCGAGGTAGAAATCACGGGGCGATTGCCCGGCCTGCATGTGCGCCTTGCGAAAAGCATCGGACTGCGTCCAGTCTGCAAAGGCCCGCTCGGATTCCCAGACCGCGTGCGAGGCGAACAGCGTGCGCTCTTCGTTCGTGTCGCCACGCAGCAAGTTAAATGAAACGAAGCCCGGCACCTCGCTGAGATAGCTGTTGCGATTGCGCCAGTGCGCGACGAAATCGTCCTCCTTGCCGAGGGCGATGCGAAAACGGTTCATGGCGATAAACATGAAAACTCCTGTTGTGGAAAATTGCGCATGCTTGTTGCTTACTCGGGAATATAGCAATCCCGACACCAGCCACCATGAACGCATTCGATAACGACGACAAACTCGACTTTGGCCAACTGCCGCCGGCCGTCGACCACCTGCTGCAACAAGGCGTTGCCGCCCATTTCACGCATCCCGAACTGGCCGAAAACGCCTTCCTGACCGCGCTGGCCATGGCCCCCGAGGCACTCCCGGCGCACCGCTGTCTGGTGAAACACTACAACCGCTGTCGGCAATTCGACAAGGCACTAAGCGCCGCCCAAGCCTGGGTCGCTGCGGCGGGAGACCAAGCTGGGCTGCACGAAAATTGGCTGCTCTGGCAATCCGCCCCCGGCTACGCACTCGCCGCGCTCAAGGGTCTGGCCTTCATCCTTCTGCGCAACGGCCAGCCGGCAGAAGCGGAAGCCGCCATCGCCCGCGTTCTTGCCATGGACCCCGACGATGGCGTCGGTGGCTCGGTCATTGCCGCCCTGATCGAAGAGACCTTGGTCATTTCATAAATAGGGCGTTTTTTCCGGTTGACCGTGGGACTAACCACCTCTAGCGCTTAATTCTGGTTCTTCCGCTATGCGGACACTCAAGCGCCGCAAGCTATGCATATGGCTTTTTTGATTGCACCGCCAATGCAAGACGCGTAGGGTTACGCCTGTCCGGTTTGGCGAGTTCTTGGCGACGTGAATATCAAAGTAAAACTTCAGATCCCCTGCGGCAAGTGCGTTACAGGCTGTCCAGCGTTCCAGCTTATTGGACAGTTTTCCGGATTTGGCGACACTTTTGTCGTCTACTACTAGTTAGGCCTCAACCACTATGCCGAATATCGACTGGAACGCCATCGGAAGTGTGTCCACGGCACTCGCCTTGGTCGTAGGAGTTGGCACGCTCATCTGGCAGATTCGAGCACACAACGCAAACATCAAGCAGGAGCGATCGAAATTTGCTCTGGAATCAGCGCTCGATGCATATGAACATGGTCTCGCACTACTTGAAGATGGCAACAACAACCGCGTAACCTGGGTCACCGCCGCTCGAATACTTGAAAGAGCAAACGAAATCACGTCCGCGATTTCCTCACCAGTTCATAAGGCCGTCATGGAAGTTCAGCGCGAACGCTACAGGATAAGAGCAAGCACCATACTTGGGTATGACGACGCAACCAAAGACGTTTGCTTCTTCCGCGGAGAGCGGACAGAAAGTTTGGATCACGAGGAACAACGATCCAGCCGTCGCCAACAATTGAGTGAACTGGCCGAATCGTCACTAGCCACGGTCTACGACTTGGCATCTTATCCTCGTGGGTACGACGATCCGTTACCAAGCGGAGCACTTAGAAACCATATGGGCATCGAAATGCGCTCAGGATTTCCTGGGCTTTTCGAGTTCCTTGCAAGTAAGCCAGAGCGAAGCGCACAAGATGGGACCTAACCCGGCGCTGAACCTCGCTCCTTTCAGTCGCTGGACGCTGCGTGATGCAGCCGCGCAGCGCCGGTCAGCTCTACGTTAAACCTCACCAAAATCCATTCCTCGAAGGAGAACATCCATGAAAAGCAATCCAGTCGGTTGGTTTGAAATTTATGTTCAGGATATGCCCCGTGCGAAGGTTTTCTACGAAGCGGTGTTCCAGGGCGCACTGGAGGAGTTGAAAAACCCTGACCCCAACAGCTTCACTGACATGGAGATGTGGGCATTCCCCATGTCCATGGAGGGCGCTGGGGCTGCTGGGGCTCTGGTGAAGATGGCTGGATGCCCTTCTGGCGGCAGCACGTTGGTCTATTTTTCCTGTGAGGACTGCTCCGTCGAGGCTGCAAGGGCTGCGACGAACGGTGGAAAAGTTTTCAAGGACAAAATGCCGATTGGTCAATACGGCTTCATTGCGTTGGTTGAGGATACCGAAGGCAACATGATCGGCCTTCATTCCATGCAATGAAAACAGGGCGCCGTGCTCCAGAGGGCGCGTCGCGAGCGGCCCGCCGTTCGCGCTCCGGGGCCGTCTTGTGAGACCCGTCTTCCGGCTTCTTTCCTGCGTGCTGCTCTCGCTTTGGCTTGTCAGCGCCTATGCGGCCGGCACGATACGCCCTGGCGAGTATGTGCTGACCGGCGACTGGGGCCGCCTGAAAATTTAGCAGCGAGACGGGGGAAAGAACTTCTCCATCGACTCGATCGGGGCTAACTGCCACATGTGCGGTTTGTCGGGCCGGCTCGTGGGCACAACTGCTGAAACCGTTGAAGAGAATCCAAGCGATGGGGACATGGTTTGCCGCATTCGAATGAACCCCTCTGCCGACGGGCGGCAGATCACGGTCGAGTCGTTGACGGATGAGGCTTGTCGGCAATTCTGCGGCATGCGCGCACGCTTCGATGGTGTGTATCGAAAGCCGCAGGGGCGCTGTACCGGCGCCGGTCAGCGCAATGCCCGCGAGACGTTCATCCGGCACTATCGTGCCAAGCGATTCAATGAAGCGCTAGCGGCGCTACGCCCCGTGCTTGAGCACTGCAGCGCGTTTCTCAGCTGGATAGAAATTGACCGGGTGCGGAACGATCTTGCGCTCGCCTATTTTCATGCTGGCAATGCCGAGCAATGCGTTGCGACGCTTCGCAACACCCGGGCGTTTGAGCATGCGGATGAGGCGGCGCTCCGCAGTGGGCTGCCGCCATGTGACTTCGACAACTACCTGCCAACAGCGCAAGCTACCTGGCACAACATGCGTTTATGTGGTGCCCTGCCACGGTCAACCGGAAAAAACGGCCAAAATTGAAATGATCAGGCAGGCACCTCGGCCGGTAGTTCCGCCTGATCCATCGCCCGGAACATCGAGCAGCGCCTGAAAACATCTTCCGTTGGCGGCAGGGCTTTCTGGCTGCAGTATTTCGCCACCAGCTTGGCCAGCCCCTTGATGTCGCGGCCGGATGCCTTCGGGAAAATATCGGGCAGTCGGTCGTGCAGTTCCGGCGGCAGGTTCAGGCCGAATTGCGCGGCCATGACGCCCCAGATCTTCTTGCGGTCGACACGGTCCGGCGGGTAGAAACGGATCAGCGCGATGCAGCGCGAGACGATGGCTTCATCGATGTCGTCGACGCGATTGGTCGTCAGAAACAACAGCCCGTTGAAGTACTCCAGCACGCGCAAGAACACGCCGACGACGGCGTTCATCGTGATGTTGTCGTCGCGCTTCTTGATGTACACGTCGGCCTCGTCGATGAGCATGACCGCCCCCCAGCGCTGGGCGCGGGTCAGCACTTCCTTGAGCGCCGTTTCCATGGCCGCGACGTTGAGGCCGAGCTGGCCGGAATGCACGCGGTAAAGCGGCCGGCGGATGATTTCGGAATACACCTCGGCGGTCAGCGTCTTGCCCACCCCGGTGGACCGGCGCACAACACGGTCGTCCCGCCCGACTTGCCGGAGACGATGTCGTCCATCAGCACGTCCATCTCGGCGGTCAGGATGTCGATGAGGTCGGTCTGCTCGGGCGGCAGAACCAGCTTGGTCTTGAGCTCCGGCTGGTAGGCGTAGGGCTGCATGTCATCGACGTGCACCCAGACGTAGTGGTGCAGATCGAGGTGGAACATGAGCATGTAGAAATGCACCGGCAATTCGGTGAACAGCCCCTTGGCGATGCCGGCCTGAGTCTCCTCGACTTCCGCCTCCTCCTTGCCGGACAGCCGGGAATTGCGCTGCACTCGGCGGACAAACTTGGCCAGGATGTCGCCGGTCGCATCGAGCGCCAGCACGCGTTCGCCGAGGATGCTTTCGTCGTTGACCAGCCGCGCCGGGCTGCCGGTCGAGGACAGGATGATCATGTCCTTGCGCGAATAATCGGTATCGCGGTGCGTCGCCGTCGGGTTCTCGGCGAAGTAGCCGACGCCCGTCCCGGAAAACTGCGCGCCGTACTGCCCGCGCCAGTCGAAATAGCGCTCGACGCCTTCGTCGTAGCTGGCCAGCAGCGCCGGTGTTTCCTTGACGAAACCACGGGCGGCGAAGACTTCGGGAATCGTTCTACCGGCAATATCAGGGCCGGAGATACGCAGCGTCGCCGTTGCCAGTCGCGCCTTGGTGTTGGCTTTGAGCTCGACGAAGATCTTGCCGGTTTCTTCTTCGGAAGGCGGCGTGAAGTCGAGCCGCGTCACCACGTAAGCCAGCGGCTTGCCGGTGATGCCGGCGGAAAACACCCAGCCGCGCGACGAACCTTCGGCCAGATAGCGCGCGATGGCCGGCACGGCCATTTCCAGCTCCTCGGCCTCGAAACGCTTGCCGCCTTCGTGCAGCGCCTGGCGCAAGGTGGCGATCTGCGCCGCCCGCGCCCGCAGCTCACTGTCGCCTGCGGCATAAAGACTTTGCAAGAGGTCGAGTTCGCCATCCTCAAGCTGGTTGAACGAGACCTCGACGCGATTCCCGAAGCGCAACTGTTCGCGCACGAATTCCAGTCGCGGAAAGGCCTGCATCATCGGTTCGATGTGCCGCCGGTCGATTTGCAGCTTCATGGGCTGCCTCCCTGAGTTGTCCGATAACAAGCACCTAGCCAGTTTCATGCCGCCACGGTCAACCGGAAAAAACGACCAAAAATCAAAGCCATGCTGAACGGGCCATTGTCGTGTTGGCCACACTTTCGTGGGACAATCCCGTCCCCGCTGTAGGAAGGACCACCATGCATCCCCGCAACAAAAATGCCGACGGCTACGATTTCGCCGCCCTGGCCGCCACCTCGGCGGCGCTCGCCAAGCACATCAAGACCACGCAGGCCGGCACGCCGAGCATCGATTTCGCCAACCCGGCTTCGGTCAAGATGCTCAACCGGGCGATCCTCATGCATCACTACGGCGTCAAGGGCTGGGACATTCCCGCCGGCTACCTGTGCCCGCCGATCCCCGGCCGTGCCGACTACATCCACAGCGTTGCCGACCTGCTCGCCACCTGCAACAAAAAGAACATCCCGAGCGGTGCCGGCGTGCGCGTGCTCGACATCGGCACCGGCGCCAACCTCGTTTATCCGCTCATCGGCCACGCCGAATACGGCTGGTCCTTCCTTGGCGTCGATATCGACGAGGCCGCGCTGGCCAACGCCCAGGCCATTCTCGCCAAGAACCCCGAACTGGATGGCGAGATCGAACTGCGCCACCAGACCGTCTGGGAAAACATCTACACCGGCCTGCTGCGCTCCGGCGAAGTCTTCGACCTGTCGATCTGCAACCCGCCTTTCCACAATTCGCCGGATGATGTTCACGCGGTCAGTCAGCGCAAATGGAACAATCTCAACAAGCCGGGCGCCAAGCGCGGCGCTGCCGAGCCGCGCCTCAATTTCGGCGGCGGCGGCGCAGAACTGTGGTGCAACGGCGGCGAACGCGCCTTCGTCAAACTGATGATCGAGCAAAGCTGCAACATCCCGAAGCGCGTCATGTGGTTCACCAGCCTGCTCTCGCAGGGCGACAACCTGCCGCACATTGAATTGGCGCTCAAGAAGGCCAAGGTCGTCGAGTCGCGCATCATCCCGATGGCGCAAGGCCAGAAGCAAAGCCGCCTGATCGCCTGGAGCTTCTTCGGCAACGGCGAACGCGAGAAATGGCGCAAGGAACACTGGTCATCCGCCCCGGCCTTCGGCACCACGGCACCCGATGCGCAACCGGCCTTCCCGGTTAGCGAAAGCGCCGACTAGGCTTCGTCCTCACCACGCGCCGTGGCCAGGTAGTCACGCCAGAGATGGCCGTAACGGTCGTCGAAATTTTCGGCGAGCAGTTCGGCCGTCTGAATGCGATCAACCCGGAAGGTGCGAAACGACTGGCGCAATTCGCACCATGCGCCCAACGTCCAGCAATGCCCCCAAAAGACCAGGCCAAGCGGCAATAGCGTGCGCTGCGAAAATTCGCCATCGGCCCGCCGGTAGCTGACAGCCACCTTGCGACCGCCCTCCATGCCGGCCCGCAAAAGCGCCATCGGCTCACGCAAAGGCGCCGGCTGCACACAGCCCAGCGCCAGAAAGCGCCGACTCGACGCCCCCACCCGCTCCTCCAGCGCCCGTGGCAGGACGGCCTCGATGCGCGCCATCGCCTGTTCCGCCGCCTTGCCCAGCGCCGAATCGCCCCAGGCCCGAACCAGCTTGGCGCCTACTACCAGCGCTTCGAGTTCGTCGCCAGTAAACATCAGCGGCGGCACCTGATAACCACGGCGCAGGCGATAGCCGACGCCAGCCTCGCCATCGATCGGTGCGCCGGACCTCACCAGATCGGCGATGTCACGGTAAACGGTGCGCTCCGAAACCTCGAGCGCCGCGGCCAGCGCAGCGGCGGTCACGATGCGTCCATGGCGCAGCAGCAGGATGATCTGAAAAAGGCGGTCGGCGGGTCGCATGGCAGGGGCTGGCTGGATGAGATTCGAGCTTAGCACGTAGCCGTGAGCGGATCGGCCAGACTCCTGACACCACGTTGTCAGTAGCCCCGGCCGAGAATGTCTCCATCAACGGCACCTTGCCGCTGAACCACAACAGGAGAAAACCATGAACACCCCGATCTGCTGGTTCGAAATCCCCACCACCGACCTCGACCGTGCCACCACTTTCTACGAAACAGCCTTCGCCATCGCGCTGCGCCGGGATAGCTGTGGCGGCCACCCGATGGCGCTGTTCCCCTACGCCGAACCGAACCCCGGCGGCGCGCTGGTCGCCATGCCTGAAATGGCACCGCGTGACAACGGGACGCTGATCTACCTGAACGGCGGCGATGATCTGTCCGTCGTCCTCAAACGCGTCCCTGCTGCCGGCGGCAAGGTGGTCATGGAGAAGACCTGCATCGGCGAGGCCATCGGCTACATCGCGCTGTTCGTCGACAGCGAGGGGAACAGGGTCGGCCTCTTTTCACCGCGCTGAGGCACTATTGGTCGGGGGACTGCCCCCTGGCCGGATGCCACCCGGACGCCTTCCCACGGCTTCCGGGCGCTTCGCTGCTGCGGCCTGCGCCGTTTGTTCGTCGAC
Source organism: Betaproteobacteria bacterium (assembly GCA_016705475.1). Classification (GTDB taxonomy): domain Bacteria; phylum Pseudomonadota; class Gammaproteobacteria; order Burkholderiales; family Rhodocyclaceae; genus Azonexus. The sequence goes on from JADIYD010000014.1 coordinate 248,166, forward strand.
GTTCAACGCCAACGGCAGAAAACCCAAGCGCCGGGCATCGAATCTGTCATCGTGGGTTTTCCTGATGCAACGCCGGGCTGGGTGTGCCTGCTGCGGTCAACGGCAAATAATGGCCAAACATGCCGCGTTATCGAAAACCACGGAATCGACCTGGCTCCGGGGTAGAAGCAGCGCCGGGCCGACGCCTGCAACTTTCTGAGCATCGGCGATCACTCGACGTGGGCAAGGGCGAAACACCCGACGATTTGACCAAGAAAATGTTGATCTAGGTCACAACTCTTTCTTTGCAGCGCGCTAGGATGAGACGGTGTAATATAACTTTAGTTTTAGCACTTTTCGCATAGGTGTAAATATGAAATCGCTCATCGCAGCCTTGGGCACGCTTCTCATGCTGGTTTCCGGATCCACGCTCGCAGCGGACTTCAAGGTGCTCGTCGTCATGAGCTACGAAGAAGACAACCCCTGGGTGAGGGAGATACGCGAAGGCATCGATGGCGTATTGCTTCCGGCCGCCGAGATCACCTATTTCCACATGAACACCAAGGCGAACCGGGACGGTGGGCCAGCCCGGGCCGAGGAGGCCTCTGCCCTGTTCAAATCGCTACAGCCGAACGGTGTCATCACTGCCGACGACGATGCTGTGGCCATGTTCATCCTGCCCTACCTCAAGGACAAGACGGCGACGCCGGTCATGTTCAACGGCGTCAATGCGGCAGCGGAAAAATATGGTTTCCCCAACGCCCATGTTTCAGGCGTTCTGGAACGCGCGCACGTTCGAGAATCCCTCGCCTTCATCAAGCAGATCCTACCGTCTGTCCGCAAGGCCTGCTTCATGACCGCCGACGTGCCGCCCGGACGTGCATTGCGCAGCCAGGTGGACGCCGAAAAGGCCACCTACCCCATATCCACCAGCGACTTTTACTTGATACGCGACAATCAGCAGCTCGAAGGCCTCGGCAAATCACTGAACGCCAACTGCGATCTGCTTTTCGTGGACAGCCTTGAAGGCATTCTCGATCGGAACGGCAAGACGCAGACGAACAAGGATGTCTTTCCGCTCATTCAACGTATTTTCAACAAGCCCATCCTTGGCGCAAATCGCTATCAGGTCGAGCAAGGCGCTCTGGCTGCAGTGGTCAAGACCGGGCAGGAACAAGGCGAACGCTCCGCTGAAATGCTGCTGCAGGCGATGCGCGGCAAGTCCGTCAGCAGTCTTCCCGTCACCCAGAACAGTCGCGGTCAACGCGTCATCAACGTCAGTGCGCTGGAGCGCATGGGCATCATGCCGCAACCGAGCGTACTGCGCGGTGCTGCCCTTGTGAGACAACAGCCCTGAACCTTGGGAAATAGAGTGCGCAGGCGGTTAACCGCAAGTCTGAGCAGCAAGCTGATCGCGCTGGCGCTGATCAATGCGCTGGCGCTCGCTGTGCTCGCCAGCATAGTCTGGCTCGCCTATGGGCGTGTAGAAACCCTGTCGACCGAGATTACCCGCAAGCAATTGAGCAGCGTGATTGACAACGCAGCACTGGGACGCGAGATATCGGCAGTCCTCTCCCGACTGGATCAGGACATCCGTCGCTGCCAGGACCATAACCAGGTTTCTGGTGAAACAAGTCAGCTTCCGGCGCAATTGAAGGCGCTTGCAGTCAAGGCCGAAGCGCCGTCATTGAAAGAATCAATTGGGTACCTGGCCGCAACAACCGAGCACCTGCTAAGCCATTGCAACGGTATTCGAGACAGCCTGGGCGCGATTGCCGGAACCGAAAATCAGCTTCTCGAGCAACTGTCTGCGACTGAAACGCTGACCAGCCGCGCGCTGATCGATCAAACGCTGGCGGGAAGGAACACCGACTATCTCGATCAGGTCATGACGCTGGTGATCGGCTATCGGGAGAGCGTCATGCTGATCGGTCGGGAGATCGGCAAGGCAGCGGTCAACACCGAGTCCGAACAACGCGCCCTGGTAGCCGCCCTGGCAATGATCGACGACCTGAAATTGCGTTTGCAAACGCTGACGGCCGCGACGCCGGAAATGGCAGGAATCGCCCGCAAGATGCGCACCGCGGTTCAGCGTTACCGGGAACACATTGTGGTCATGGAATCCGATCTGCAAGAATTCCATACCCTGTTGACAGAGCACCAGGGTCGCGTCGGGAACGTGCTGACACAACTGCAGCAACTGGACCGCGAAACCAACCTTGAAGCGGAGGCTTTTCTTGCCAATCTGCATACGCTTGTTGAGAAAACGTCAACAAACGTCCTGTGGATCGCGGCGATCATCGTCATTAGCTCGTTACTGTTGACCGGCTGGTTCATCCGCAATGGCATCCAGCATCCGCTCGACGGGATCCTTCGCCAGATCAGCCAGATCCGCCGCGGAGAAAGGCAAGTAGATGATTTGGTCCAGCGCCACGATGAATGGGGAGACATTCAATCAGCACTGTCCGAGATGGCGATGCAGCTGACACAAGCGCACGAACTGCTGCGTGACGTCATCGATACCGCACCAATTCGCGTTTTCTGGAAAGACCTCGATGGCTGCTACCTCGGTTGCAACCAGCTCTTTGCCCGCGACGCTGGCAGGCAAGGTCCCGACGAGATGGTCGGCCTTGACGACTTTGCCATGCCCTGGGCAGCCCAGGCCGAACGGTATCGCGCCGACGATCAGGCGGTTGTGCGCTCAAAGCAAGCACGGCTAGGTTATGAGGAGCCACAAACCAGTCCGGAAGGCAAAACCGTGTGGCTGAGCACCTCCAAAGTCCCGTTGAAGGATGCTGAAGGCAAGGTCATCGGCATCCTCGGCATCTACGATGACATCACTCTTCGAAAAGCAACCGAACTCGAACTTCAGAGCCACCGCCTGCACCTTGAAGATCTGGTCGAGGAGCGCACCAAGGCCCTGACCGAAGCAAAGATCGCTGCCGAAGCGGCCAGCCGGGCGAAGAGCGCCTTTCTCGCCAACATGAGCCACGAGTTGCGCACCCCCATGAACGGCGTGCTGGGCATGCTTATGCTGGCATCGCGACGCATGGCTGATGCCAAGGGGCTGGATCAGCTCGACAAGGCCAAGCTCTCGGCCGAGCGGCTGCTTGGCTTGCTCAATGACATCCTCGACATTTCCAAGATCGAGGCGGACCGGATGGTGTTCGAGAGCATTCCAATGGAAATATCGACGGTTATCGAGCAGGTGACCAATACCCTTGGCCACAAGGCCAAAGAGAAGAATCTCGCGCTGACAACGAACGTCCCCGCCAAGTTGATGACGCAGGCACTCAAGGGTGATCCGCTGCGCCTGGGGCAGATTCTCATCAACCTTGTCGGGAACGCCATCAAGTTCACCGAGAAGGGTGTCATCTCGATCCGTGCGGCTTCATTCGATGAAACCCACGACCAGCTTCAGGTGCGATTCGAGGTCGGCGACACCGGGATAGGGATCGACCATTACGCCCAGACGCGTTTGTTCAATGCCTTCGAGCAAGCCGACAACAGCACAACGCGCCAGTACGGCGGCACCGGTCTGGGGCTCGCCATCAGCAAGCATCTGGTACAGCTCATGGGTGGCAGGATGGGCGTCATCAGTTTCCCCGGTGAAGGCAGTACCTTCTGGTTTGAACTGCCCCTCAGAAAACGTGTGCCGGAGATGCTTGATGTCCCGCTGTCGTCACCGACAGAACCCGCAAGTCTTCGCCTTCTCAAGCAGTTCGCGGGTACTTGTGTCCTGCTTGCGGAAGACGAACCGACGGCCCAGGAGGTCTCCCGCTATCTGCTCGAAGATGTCGGGATGCATGTGGATGTCGCCGAGAACGGCGAGCTGGCGTTGGCAATGGCGCGCCAGAACCGCTATGCCCTGATTTTCATGGACATGCAGATGCCCACGATGAATGGCGTTGAGGCAACACGAGCAATCCGCGCCAATTCGCTCAATCGGCAAACACCCATTTTCGCCATGACGGCGAATGCCTTTGACGACGACCGGGACACCTGTCTGGCAGCAGGCATGAACGAGCACATCAGCAAGCCGGTGCAAGCCGGCAAACTCTACGACACCATGCATCTCTGGCTGGAGCGGCAGGCGCGCCCGTTGCCTCCCGAATCAGTCTGCTGACGCTGTTACCCGCCTTGATGGGGAATCCCCATGCCCTCATCGATCGCAAAACCGCGGAAATTTGCCACCGCAAACCCCCATCAGCCAGATTCGTCGAACCATGATTTTTGTTTGCCATCTGGCGAAGACAGATGCCTTGGTCCGGCAAGCGTTGTCGAACTCTGTATCAGCCCATCCGCGGTCAACCAGTCAATATCAGCAAAATCGGGAGCAGCAGCGCCAGTTATAATGAGCGCCCCTTGTCCTGCCGGTGTTGCCCGTGTCCGACCGTCTCGCTGTCCTGCCCCAATATCTCATCCCCAAGCAAGCCCTGACCATCCTCGCCGGCAAGCTGGCCTCAAAGGAGGCCGGCAGCCTGACGACCAGCGTGATTCGCTGGTTCGTCGGCCGCTACAACGTGAACATGGCTGAGGCAGCCAATCCGGACATCGCCAGCTACAAGAGTTTCAACGCGTTCTTCACGCGGCCGCTCAAGGAAGGCGCCCGCCCGCAGGCCGCCGCTGATTTCATCAGTCCGGTCGATGGCGCCATCAGCCAGTTCGGCCCCATTGAACGTGACCAGATTTTCCAGGCCAAGGGCCACAGCTATTCGACCACCGCCCTCGTCGGCGGCGACCGCAAGCTGGCCGAGCAATTCGAAAACGGCAGCTTTGCCACCCTCTACCTGAGCCCGCGCGATTACCACCGCATCCACATGCCGTGCGCCGGCAAGCTGACCCGCATGATCTACGTGCCCGGCGAGCTGTTCTCGGTCAATCCAACCACCGCCCGTGGCGTGCCCGGCCTGTTCGCCCGCAACGAGCGCGTCGTCTGCGTTTTCGACTCCGAATTCGGCCCCTTCGTGTTGACGCTGGTCGGTGCCACCATCGTCGGCAGCATGGCTACCGTCTGGCACGGCATGGTCAATCCGCCGCGCCCGGGCGTCGTCCGCGAATGGCGCTACGACGAGCAGAACATCGTGCTGAAAAAGGGCGACGAAATGGGCCGCTTCCTGCTCGGCTCGACCGTCGTTATGCTCTTCCCGAAAGACACGCTGGCCTTCAACCCGGATTGGGCACCGACCGGTGCCATCCGCATGGGCGAGACGATGGGCGGCAAGCCCGTCTAAATTACTGGAAAGCCCCGGGTGCCAGCATGCTGCCCGGGCGCATCGGGCGGCTGCCCACCGGAAAGCTGAATTCGGCATTCGGCATCAACTCCACGCCACGCGCCTGCCCCGGCGGCCTGACTGCGCCCCGCAGCGGCGACATATTGGTCAGACGCAGCGGCACGCCGCCAAACTCGATGAGATCGCCACGCGCAACCAGGCGATTGCCGTCAAACCTCCCCTGCGCCGGCTTGTTCAAATCACCAATGCCGACCATCAGGTTGTTGAGCAGCCAGACCTCGACATCGGCCCCGATCTTTTCGCTAAAGACGTTCAGAAACTTTCCGGTGTGGTTGTCGTTGATCAGCGTGTTGTGCGCCAGGTAAAGGGCGTTGTCCGGCCAGCGACTGCCTTCGGCACCGTAGGCAACGATGCTCGGATTGTCCGTTCCGGTGCTTTGGCCGATAGCATTGCCGATCACGTAGGCAAGGCCGCCATTGGGAAACTCCAGCTCGTAAGAAGCCCGGCCACCGGCGCCATCGACCAGCATGTTGTACAGAATATGGTTTTGCGCGCCCGTGATTTGACCAGATGCCCCAGATAGCCGTTGGATAAACGGCTGCCACGCAGCACGAACTTGCCGATCCCGCCGACGTAGAGCAGATGGTGCAAATCGTTCTTGTCTCGCGGCGCATCGCCAAATTCGCTATCGATGACTTCCAGAGTCTGCTCCGGCGAATTTGCCGTCAAGATCCCCATTTCGTTGTCGAGGAAGGCGCAGGAATGGACCGTCAGATTGCCCTTCTCGAAGCGGATACCGGCACCGTTCCGGCTGGCCACCCTGCCCCCCCGGAATTCGATGTTCTCGATGCGCACCTTGCCGCCACGCACGACCCAGATTGCCTTGCCCTCGGCGCTCTTGCCATCGGCCAGCATGACCGGCCGGCCGCCAGTGCTGCCGCGGATGATGAGTTCATTTTTGGTCCAAATAGCCGGTTGACCGTGGTAGTCGCCCGGGCGAATCTCGATGACCTCGCCATCCTGCGCCAGCCGCGCCGCCTCGGTGATGGTGGTGATTTTTTCGCCCGGTCCGACGACCATCGTCGCCGGTTTGGCGGCAACAGCCGCCTGCTTTGGGTCAGCCGAAACCGTCTTCAACTGACCGTCCGGCGAACGGCGGATCTCGCCGAGGTAATTTGGCGCCGGCGAGGAGGGCGGCGAAAACGGGTAACCAACCCGCCCCCCATGAAACGGCAGCAGCCATGCATTTGTCAACCAGCCAAGCCGTGGCAATATTCGCCCTCCGGTCAGATTGGCGACGCCTTCAAGTCCTCAGTCAACATCCGATCATTCCCGTCAGGAGAATTCAATGCACCGATCAGTTTCCTCCCTCGTTCGCCACTGGCTCTTTGCCGGCTTGCTCGCTGCCGTTTCCAGCTTTGCCATCGCCGAAGCGCCGCAACAGAAAACCCAGGTTCCCGGCTATTACCGTCTGATGCTTGGCAGTTTCGAAGTCACAGCCCTCTACGACGGCGCCATCGATCTCGACGAAAAGCTGCTCAAAAGCATCGCCAAGCGCGACATCCAGCGCCTGCTTGCCCGCCAGTTCCTGAAAGGCCCCAAGGTGCAGACCGCCGTCAACGCCTACCTGGTCAACACCGGCAGCAAGCTGGTGCTGGTCGATGCCGGTGCCGCCAAGCTGTTCGGGCCAGGCCTCGGCAACATCATCGACAACCTGAAGGCCGCCGGCTACACCCCGGAGCAGGTCGACACCGTGCTCATTACCCACCTGCACGGCGACCACATCAATGGTCTGGTCACGCCGGATGGCAAGGCTGTTTTCACCAATGCTGAAGTCTGGTCTGCCAAGGCCGACAACGAGTTCTGGCTGAGCGAGGAAATCGCCGCAAAGGCGCCAAAGGACTTCCAGGCCTTCTTCAAGATGTCACGCGATGCCGCGGCACCTTACCTCGCCTCCGGCAAATGGAAGACCTTCGACAGCGACCGCGAACTGCTGGCCGGCGTCACCAGCGTCGACACTCACGGCCACACGCCGGGCCACGCCAGCTACCTGTTCCGGAGTGGCGACCAGAGCCTGCTTATTCTCGGCGACCTCGTGCATAACCACGCTGTTCAGTTTGCCCGCCCGGAAGTCGCCTTTGAATACGACAACGACCCAAAACAGGCTGTCGCCACCCGCAAGCGCATCTTTTTCAAGGCCGCCAAGGAAAAGCTGATGGTTGCCGGCATGCATCTGCCCTTCCCCGGCATCGGCCACGTCCGCAAGGAATCGGCTGGCGGCTACGCCTGGGTGCCGGCCGAATTCGCCCCGCTGCCGAAGTAGGAAGCCAAATGCAAATCTGGGTCGATGCCGACGCCTGCCCTGGCGTCATCAAGGAAATCATCTTCCGCGCCGCCGAGCGTCGGCAGATCCAGACCATTCTGGTCGCCAACCAGATGTTGCGCACGCCCCCATCGAAGTTCATCCGCGCCATTCAGGTGCCGAGCGGCTTCGACGTGGCCGACGCGCACATCGTCGATCAATTGGCAGCAGGCGACCTTGTCGTTACCGCCGACATCCCGCTCGCCTCGCTGGTGATCGGGCGCGGTGGCCATGCGCTCAATCCGCGCGGTGAAATGTATACGACGGCGACAATCCAGGAACGCCTGAGCATGCGCAATTTCATGGAAGAACTAAGGGGCGCCGGGGTCGAAACCGGTGGTCCGAGCGCTTTCAGCCAGGCTGACAGGCAGGCCTTCGCGAATCAGCTCGACCGATTTCTGGCAAAAATCCCCACGGCCTGAACACCCTGCACCAAAAGCAGGTTAGTTGATGCGAAAACCCATCACGTTGCTCATCAGATGCAACTGGGGCTGGGCCTCCAGCCAGTCCCGCGCGGTCGAAACCGTCGGAAAGACTTCTGTCTGATAAGAAATGAGTCCGGCCACAGCCGGCGTATTCCTGATACGTGCAGACAATTCCTGGTCCGTCGTCACAAAGACGATACGGCAATTCGGATTCGAAGCGTAAGCACCATACTGAAGCACGGCAACTTCGGTCAGCACATCCTCCGACAGCTCATGTTTCGTGACTGCCAGGAAATCATTGATCACATAGCGTACATCGTCAAAGCGATAGTCACCCTGAACATTCTCGACTGCCTCGATGAATTCCCGGGCAGAAACAACCCCGGAAAACTCCTTGATCACACCGTCTGGTTCCCAGACAAGCTCGTAAGACATACGCCACCTTGGCAAAGGGTTAATCGCAAAAATGCTGCATTGCTACTCACTCAGGATAGTACATCGTGAGCCCGGAATCTACATCTAGTACATGCCATAGGTTTGTCATACACACTTTTATTCTAACCTGCGCCCAATGAGAAAAATCCCCATCCAGTTACCCGGACGGGGATTTTTGCTTGCTGCGGTCGACCGGAAAAACCGGCCGATTTTGCAAATTACATCTCGACGGTCTCTGCCTGTTCGACAAACGACGGGATCTGGTCGAAGTTCATGTAGCGGTATACTTCAGCCGACTTGGCGTTCACCAGCTTGATCTGCTCCATGTATTCCGCGACGGTCACGATGCGACCAGCCAGCGCGCACATGGCGGCCAGTTCGGCGGAGCTCAGATAAACCTGAGTATCGATACCGAGGCGGTTCGGGAAGTTGCGGGTGGAAGTGGAGATCGCGGTCGAACCCTTGCGGATCTGTGCCTGGTTACCCATACACAGCGAACAACCTGGCATTTCCATGCGGGCGCCGGACTTGCCGAGGGTGGCGTAGTAGCCTTCTTCGGTCAGGATCAGCGCATCCATCTTGGTCGGCGGGGCAACCCACAGACGGGTCGGGATGTCGGAACGGCCTTCGAGAACCTTGGCGGCAGCACGGAAGTGGCCGATGTTGGTCATGCAGGAGCCGATGAAGACTTCGTCGATCTTGGCGCCGGCGACTTCGGAGAGGATCTTGACGTCGTCCGGATCGTTCGGGCAGGCCAAGATCGGTTCGGTGACTTCGGCCAGGTCGATTTCAATAACCGCAGCGTACTGGGCGTTGGCGTCAGCCTTGAGCAGCGTGCCGTTGGCGATCCAGTCTTCCATGGCGTTGATGCGGCGTTTCAGGGTACGGGCATCAGCGTAGCCTTCGGCGATCATCCACTTCATCAGGGTGATGTTCGAACGCATGTACTCGACCATCGGTTCCTTGTTCAGGGCGACGGCACAGGCAGCAGCGGAACGCTCGGCGGCAGCGTCGGACAGCTCAAAAGCCTGTTCGACCTTGAGGTTCGGCAGACCTTCGATTTCGAGGATGCGGCCGGAGAAGACGTTCTTCTTGCCCTTCTTCTCGACGGTCAGCAAGCCAGCCTTGATGGCGTACAGCGGAATGGCGTTGACCAGGTCACGCAGGGTGATGCCCGGCTGCATTTCGCCCTTGAAGCGGACCAGCACGGATTCCGGCATGTCCAGCGGCATGACGCCGGTGGCGGCAGCAAAAGCAACCAGACCGGAACCGGCCGGGAAGGAGATGCCGATCGGGAAACGGGTGTGCGAGTCACCACCGGTACCAACGGTATCCGGCAGCAGCAGGCGGTTCAGCCAGGAGTGGATGACGCCGTCGCCCGGGCGCAGTGCAACGCCACCACGGGTCGAGATGAAGGACGGCAGTTCGCGGTGCATCTTGACGTCAACCAGCTTCGGATAGGCAGCGGTGTGGCAGAAGGACTGCATGACCAGATCGGCGGAGAAGCCGAGGCAAGCCAGGTCTTTCAGTTCGTCGCGGGTCATCGGGCCGGTGGTGTCTTGCGAACCGACGGTGGTCATCTTCGGCTCGCAGTAGGTGCCCGGCAGGATGCCGGTCACGCCGCAGGCCTTGCCGACCATCTTCTGGGCCAGCGAGTAAGCCTTGCCGTCGTCGGCCGGGTTCTGCGGCAGACGGAACAGGGTGGATTGCGGCAGGCCGAGGAATTCACGGGCCTTGGTGGTCAGGCCACGACCGATGATCAACGGAATACGGCCGCCAGCGCGGACTTCATCCATGATCACGGCGGTCTTCAGCTGGGATTCAGCGATCACGGTGCCGTTCTTCAGTGCGGTGACCTTGGCGGTGGCGGCATCGACACGCAGTTCGATTTCGTCGCCCATGTCCATCTGGCCGCAATCGAGTTCGATCGGCAGTGCGCCGGCATCTTCCATGGTGTTGAAGAAGATAGGCGCAATCTTGGAACCGAGGCAGACGCCACCGAAACGCTTGTTCGGAACAAAAGGAATGTCTTCGCCGGTGAACCACAGCACGGAGTTGGTGGCGGACTTGCGGGAAGAACCGGTACCGACCACGTCACCGACGTAGGCGATCAGGTTGCCCTTCTTGGCCAGCGCTTCGAGTTGCTTCAACGGGCCGCGTGAGCCGGCTTCGTCAGCTTCGATACCCGGACGCGGGTTCTTGAGCATGGCCAGGGCGTGCAGCGGGATGTCAGGACGCGACCAGGCATCCGGGGCCGGCGACAGGTCGTCGGTATTGGTTTCGCCGGTGACCTTGAAAACGGTCAGCTTCTGCGAAGCCGGGACTTCCGGACGCGAGGTGAACCACTCGGCGTCGGCCCACGACTGCATGACAGCCTTGGCGTTGGCAGCGGCGGTAGCGTTGCTGGACTTGGCCAGTTCGGCAACATCGTGGAAAAAGTCGAACACCAGCAGGGTCTTCTTCAGGCCTTCGGCAGCGACGGTGCCGCAGGTAGCGCAACCCAGCAAGTCGATCAGCGGCTTGACGTTGTAACCGCCCAGCATGGTGCCGAGCAGTTCGGTGGCTTTTCCCCGGAGATCAGGGCGCAGGCTTCTTCACCCTTGGCAACCTTGGCCAGGAACTCGGCCTTGACCTTGGCGGCATCATCCACACCGGCCGGAACGCGGTAGGTGATCAACTCGACCAGGGCGGCGGCTTCACCAGCGGGGGATTCTTCAGCAGGGCGACCAGTTCAGTGGTCTGTTGCTTGGACAGGGGCAGCGGGGGATACCGAGGGCTGCACGCTCTGCAACGTGGGCGCGATAGGCTTCAAGCACGGCGACTTCCTTTCGTAAAGGGTTGCTCTGGGAAACGAATATTTTACGACAACGGCGGCGGCTGTTGGTTCGAAAACAAAGCCGCCATCCGTGACTTGCGGGTCTTATATATTTTATATGTTATATCACCTGCAAGGCTAGACCCGGATGGTGCAAACTTCAGTACACTCGCCCAATTGCCCGTTATTTAGGCACACACCCCAAAAACCTTGCCGCTCAATGGATTACAGCATCTGTCCCGAGCTTATCCACAAGCTTGTCCGACGCGAATGGGGATAAAGGGCGCAGATAACATGGGCTTGGGGTACATCAAGTTTGCTGCGCCGCATCAGAAACCGGCGCAAAGACCGGATCAGCCCCCAATCCGGATAGCGATACATTTCATTTTTGGCCATTTTTCCCGGTTGACCGTGGAAGCATCCGCCGCTGGATGCGCAGACTTGCAAAACGGGTTTGCCCGTACAATTTAAGCCTTACCTCACCGCACATCCGCTCGGAACCGACATGAAATTTCAAGGCACCGATACCTACGTCGCCACGCGCGACCTGACGCTGGCGGTCAACGCCGCCATCGCCCTGCAACGCCCATTGCTCATCAAGGGCGAGCCCGGCACCGGCAAGACGCTGCTGGCCGAGGAAGTCGCCAGCGCGCTTGGCATGCCGCTGTTCCAGTGGCACATCAAATCGACAACCAAGGCCCAGCAGGGGCTCTACGAATACGACGCCGTTTCCCGCCTGCGCGACTCGCAACTCGGCGATCCGCGCGTCGAGGACATTGGTCACTACATCGTCCATGGCGTGCTCTGGCAGGCCTTCGAATGCGACGAGCCGTCGGTCGTCCTGATCGACGAGATCGACAAGGCCGACATCGAATTCCCCAACGACCTGCTGCGCGAGCTCGACCGCATGGAATTCCATTGCTACGAGCTGCACCGCACGATCAAGGCAAAACACCGGCCGCTGATCATCATCACCTCCAACAACGAGAAGGAGCTGCCCGACGCCTTCCTGCGCCGCTGCTTCTTCCACTACATCAAGTTCCCGGACAAGGAGACCATGCAGCGCATCGTCGCCGTTCATTTCCCGGTGCTCAAGCACGAGTTGCTCAAGGAAGCGCTGGAAGTCTTCTTCGACCTGCGCGACGTCCCCGGCCTCAAGAAAAAACCGTCGACGAGCGAACTGATCGACTGGCTCAAACTGCTACTGGCTGAAGACATCCCGCCGGAAGCACTGCGTGCCAAGGAAGCAAAGGACGCCATTCCGCCGTTGCACGGCGCCCTGCTCAAAAACGAACAGGACGTCCATCTCTTTGAACGCCTGGCTTTCATGGCGCGCCGCAAGCAACCGTAAATGCTGGTCGATTTCTTCCTGCACCTGAAGGCCCGCCAGCTTCCCGTTTCGACCAATGAGCTGCTGGCCCTGCTCGAAGCGCTCGAAGCCCGGCTGGTCAGTGGCAGTCTTGACGACTTCTACCTGCTGTCACGCGCCATCCTGGTCAAGGACGAAGCGCTTTACGACCGTTTCGACCGCGCTTTCGGCGAATACTTTCGCGGCATCGAAGCCCTGCCCGGCTTCGCACCGGAAGTGCCGGAAGAATGGCTGGAGCTGGCGGCGCGTAAGCACCTCTCGGAAGCCGACCGCCTCAAGCTGCAGAAACTCAGCTACGAGAAGATTTTCGAGCAACTCAAGGAACGCCTGGCCGAGCAAAAGGAACGCCATTCGGGCGGCAGCAAGTGGATCGGTACCGCCGGCACCTCACCCTACGGCCACGGCGGCTACAACCCGGAAGGCGTGCGCATTGGCGGCGAATCGGTCGGCAATCGCACGGCCATCAAGGTCTGGGACCAGCGCGAATTCCGCAACCTCGATGACACAGTCGATCTCGGCGTGCGCAACATCAAGGTCGCCCTGCGTCGGCTACGCCACTTTGCCCGCAAGGGGGCAGCCACCGAACTCGACCTCGACGGCACCATCGCCGGCACCGCCCGCAACGGTGGCTGGCTCGACCTGCACCTGCGGCCCGAGCGCCACAACGCCGTCAAGGTGCTGCTCTTCCTCGACATCGGCGGTTCGATGGACGACCACATCCAGGCCTGCGAAGAACTGTTCTCCGCCGCCCGCGCCGAGTTCAAGCATCTCGAACACTTCTACTTCCACAACTGCGTCTACGAAGGCGTGTGGAAGGACAATCGCCGGCGCCACGGCGAAAAGCTGTCGACCTGGGATGTCATCCACACCTACGGCCCGGACTACAAGCTCGTCTTCGTCGGCGATGCCAGCATGAGCCCCTACGAAATCGCCCGCCCCGGCGGCAGTGTCGAACACTGGAACGAAGAGGCTGGCGCCGTCTGGCTCGAACGCCTGCTCGCTACCTGGCCCCACGCCGCCTGGCTCAACCCGCTGCCGGAAGCACACTGGAGCTATACGTCGTCGATCCAGATGATCGAACAACTCCTCGGCAAACGCATGTTTCCGCTAACCATCGATGGTCTGGAGCGGGCGATGCGGAGCTTGTCGAAGTAAGCGCGGAATAGCCGCTGGGTTTCCGCCTCCGGCCAGGAGCAGTCATACAGAACTACCTCGCCAAACCGGTCGTTCGCAATTGGCTTATTCGCCCGCCAGAGGTTTGTGACGCATATGACATATTTGAGTTGTTATACTGACAGTGACAATTCCAAGTTAAGCTCCCCATGAGTCTGAGTAGGTTGTACGCAGTCGAATTCGACGTCAGTCCAAGCGAACAGCTATGTGACGATGACGACGCGGTCTATTGCATTGGATCACTCTTCGCCCTCAGGCGGCCCGAGTCCCTAAATGAAGTTGGCTCGGAATTTCCATTCGCAGACGAGCGCTTTCACTTGCGTAAGTATTCCGGTTCCTCTTACGCGTACAAGCGTGACCTTCGCTCCCATCTTGCAGCCATTCGCCAGCGAGGCACTGTCCTTCTTGGCGCCTCCATCGTCAATCAACGCTTCATTCGCCATGTTGGCAAAGCTGTGTGGGAAAAAGCAAACGGCCCAATCCCGGATCCCTCAAGCTTTAGTAAGAAGGGACGCCCTAGAGTTCTGCTTGGCGGCTATCCGGTTGATGATGAGGTACGGGCTCCCTACGAGATCCTTGCTGACGACCTGATCGTCTTGGGATGGCTTGCCTATGAAGCGATCTCAGTTCAGATCATGCTGACCCAGATTTGCGGAGAACTGGTTCGGCTCCATGTTCTCCTCGACAGGTTGCCAAACGAAAAGGGGCTCAAGGCACAGAATAAGGGAGAACTCCTCAAGGCTACTGTCACTCGGCTTACCGAACAGACCGTTGATGTAATTGGCCACCCAGATGTCACCGACCACCATCAGCGCGACCTGCTAGTGGATAACGTGGCCGGACTTGCTCGCGAGATTTCCACCTGCGAACGCCCTGAAATGTGGCCGCAAGCGCTGAACGAAGTCTTTTCGCTACATCGAATTAATATTCGCAGAGGGACATAGCTCCGCATCCCTGACCGGCCGCTTACCGAAGCTATCAATTGCCGCTTAGGGCACAAAGTTGCCGCCCTTTTCTCCGACTTCCGCAACCTACAAAGGCGCTAACCCGCAGCGCTGGCGCGCCTTGTTGCAGGCGGCGTGTTCGGTATCGAACTCCCTGCAGGGCGAGGGCCGAACGTCGTAAATCGTGCATTGCACCACCACCCCAACCTCACCGGCCAGCGCGACGCAGCGCGGCGGGCTGGCGTCGGTGCCGCACAGGCGGACGATGGCTGGTGTGACGGGCACCGTCATTTCCACCGGCACGCCCAGCCCCCAGGCGAAGGCGCCACCGGCCAGCTCGGCCGGGTGAAAGTCGACACGCAGGCTGGCACAGCAGGCGCCGCAGGTCTGACAGATGCTCATGGCAGGCTGACCCGGCAGCGCCACAGCTCGTGGCCGGAGGCGAGGTATTTCTTTTCGAAGGGCGTCATCGGGTCCGTTGTCCGCCACGGTTCGGCGACGACCGGCTGGCCGCTGAGCAGGCTCAGCGCCTGGGCCATTTCCTCGATGTAGATGCGCCAGTTGCTTCGGCATTCGACTTCGCCGCCCAGTTCACGCCACACCGGGAACACCGCGTGCCCCTGCCAGCGCCGGCCCAGATGGCCGATCTTCGGCCACGGGTTGGGGTAGAGGTTGTAATGGCGGGCGAGACGAACGCCGTTTTCGGCCAGCAGGCGCCAGAAATCGACCAGATCGGCCCGGATCAGTTGCGCGTTGGCCGGCATCGGCAAGGGTTTGCCACGGCTGATTCGGTCGACCGACTGATCGACGCCAAAAACAAAATGATCGGGAAAGCTTTCGGCTATGCGCTGCGTGCTCCAGCCGACACCGCAGCCGGCATCGAGGATCAGCGGCGCCTGCGGATTCCACGCCTCACGCGCCGTCATCGCCAGCGCGAAGGCTTCGCGGTTGTAATCGGCAATCGGCTTCCGGAACGGGTGCGCCATGTGCCGGCGGACGAGCGCTTCGAGATCGCGGTGCGGTCCTTCCTGTGCGCTGGAGATGAAGCGGGAGTTGCCAGTCACGGGGTCGTCCGTCATGCCGCCAGCCTTTCTGGCGTCAGCAGTCCTTCGGCGACCATTGCCGCATCGATGTCGGCGGCGCCCTTGATCGGCCGCAAAAGGC
Source organism: Betaproteobacteria bacterium (assembly GCA_016705475.1). Classification (GTDB taxonomy): domain Bacteria; phylum Pseudomonadota; class Gammaproteobacteria; order Burkholderiales; family Rhodocyclaceae; genus Azonexus. Next base: position 264,066 of record JADIYD010000014.1, read on the forward strand.
CATACAGCGCTTCGGCCTCCGGGTAGTGGCGCCGCATCATGGCCAGCCACTGCTTGAGCCGGCCGCCGGCATGTACCGGCACCACTTTCTTGCGCACGCCCAGCCAGTAATCGGCCACAGCCGGCCGGATCTCAGCCCAGCCGCCGGTTGCCTCGTCAAATTCCTCACCGCGCACGCGCCGCGCCAGCAGCGGATCGGCTACGGCGCCGCGGCCGATCATGATGTCGGGGCAACCGGTCGCTGCCTGGCAATTGCGGAAGTCCTCGACAGTCCATACCTCGCCATTCGCAATCAGCGGTACGTCGATAGCCGCGCGCACCCGGTCGATCCATTCCCAGCGGGCTGGCGGGCGGTAGCCATCGAGTTTGGTCCGGCCATGCACGATCAGTTCGTCGATACCGGCGGCGACCAGCGCCTGAGCGTTTTCCACCGCCCGGCTGGTGTCCTCGATGCCGAGTCGCATTTTGGCCGTAAACGGGATGTTGACCGGAACAACGGCCCGCACGGCGCCGGCAATGGCGTTGAGCAATTCGGGCTCGCCGAGCAGTGCGGCACCGCCGCGATGACGGTTCACGGTTGGTGCCGGGCAGCCGAAATTGAGGTCGATGCCGGCCGGATTCAGGGTCACGAGTCGCGCCGCGTTTGCGGCCATCAGGAAGGGATCGGAACCCAGCAACTGGACGCGCATTGGCGTCCCGGCCGCCGTCTTGCTGCCGTTGAGCAGCTCCGGGCAGATGCGCTCGTAGGTCTTGGCCGGCAGCACATTCGCCGACACCCGGACGAACTCGCAGATGCCCCAGTCGTAGCCGCCGATGGACGTCAGCACGCCGCGCAACAAATCGTCGGCGAGCCCTTCCATGGGGGCGAGAATAATGCGGGACATCGATTGTTTCCGGGCAAGGCGTTGAGGTGGCGCGCATTATAATCCCGCCCCATGCTGCGCTTCGTACTCGATACCAATGTCGTCCTCGACCTCTTCCACTGGGGCAACACCGATGCCGTGCCGATCATGGCGGCGCTGGAGGCCGGGAAGATCGAATGCTTCGTCGATGCGCGGACGCTGGACGAACTGCAACGCGTGCTGACCTACCCGCAACTCAAGCTGACGCCGGACATGATGGCCGAGCGCTACGCACGCTATAGCGCACTGGTCCAGGTTTTTCCCGAGGGCGAAGCGCCGAAATTGCCGCGCTGCAAGGACCGCGACGACCAGAAGTTCCTCGAACTCGCCGCCCGTTGCAATGCCGATCTGCTGGTCAGCAAGGACAAGGAGTTGCTCAGGCTACGCGGTCGGACCACGCTGGGCTTTCAGATCGTGAAGCCGGCAGCAGCATCGGCGCTGCTCGCCGACTGAGCCGGACTTCACTCCCGAGCGGCCTGAGTTCCTGAAGCCGTACCGGGTTTGCTACGGTCAACCGGAAAAAACAGCGAAAATCGAAAATTGGTGACGCGGCGACCCGGCCATTGCTGACCGGGTCGGAAATGCGTGATCAGTTTTCCGTGATGGTGTGGACGCCGTCCTTGGTCCATTTGACATTGGCGTCAAGGAAGTAGGCCTTGATCTTCGGATTGGCCTTCCTCGCCTTGTCGAGCGCATCACCGCTGCGCCCGCCAGCCGAGCAGAAGAAAATGATCGGCTTGTCCAGCGGCAACTCACCAGCCCGTTTCTCAACGGTCGGCACCGGCATGTTGATGGCGCCCTTGAAGGTACCAGTGGCAAATTCCGCCGGATCGCGCACATCAACCAGGAAAACGGAATCCGGCGCCTCCTTGAGAATCTTCTCAAACGAGGCGATGGCTATCGCATCCTTGTCAGTCGTCGTCTGGATGGCCACCTTGGGTGCTGCGGCAGCCCCACCGGTCGGGCCGGCACCGTATAACTTGACCCAGCCGGGATAGCCCTCGGGCACGACCTTGACCTGCGTGTAGCCGAGCTTGACCGCCTTCTCTGCGGAATCGGAGCTCAGCTTGCAGCTCAAGCCTTCACAGTAAAAGTAAAGCGGACTGGCCTTGTCGGCCGGCAGGCGGTCGAGCAGCTTGTCAAAATCGCTATCCGGGATATTGATCGCACCGGGGATGTGCCCTTTGTCGAACTTGCGCTCTTTCGGGCGCGAGTCGATCAGCGTCAGCGGTGAGCCTTCATCGAGCTTCTTTTTCAGGAAAGGCAGCGATACCGCGCCCATGTGGCCTTTCTTGAGCCAGTCCGGATAGCCAGCCGGATAAACCTTGATGTTGGTGTAACCCAGCTTTTCCGCCTTGAAAGCCGAGTTGTGGCTGAGCATGCACTCGAAACCTTCGCAATAGAAGATCAGCAGCGTGCTCTTGTCCTTCGGCAGTTGATCAACCAGCTTGTCGAAATCGCCGTCATGAAGATTCATGGCAGTCGGGATATGGCCGGGGTCGAACTTGCGCGTCGCTGGCCGCGAGTCGATGATCTGCACGCCATCCGGCTTGGGCAACACGGCATATTTGGCAACGAAATCAGCGTCCACGAGCTGGCTGTACCAGCCCGCCTTGGGCGATTCCACCGAAGCATCGGCAGCGGATGCCGCGCTGATGATGATTTCACCGGGCGCCAGTGCCAGTGCAGCAAGCACGCCTGCACAAAACAGACTGAGACGTAGTTTCATGTTTTTCCCCTGTTCCTGATCAATAGAGAGAACAGCCGCTTTTGCCGAGCCAAGCGGCCTACCGCGTGAGAAGGATTCATGCCCCGCAGACATGAAAAAGCACAGGGAAATATTAGATCAACTGAATATCCAGGTGATCCGATTTGTCTGACCCAGATCAAGGAAGGTGTGAATTTTTCCAGGGATACGGCAGACATCCGGATCGGGTGCGAAGCGCGGCGCGCGTCACTGGCGCCGGCGAAAGACCCAGCGAGTGTCGTCGGAAACAGCCGCAACAAAGGCATAGCCGTCGTAGTCGAAATGCTTGAGCGCCTCCGGCTCAGTCAAACGGTTCATCACTGCGTAGCGCGTCATGAGCCCGCGCGCGCGCTTGGCGTAGAAGCTGATGATCTTGTATTGGCCGTTCTTCCAGTCCTCGAATACCGGCTGGATCACGGTTCCGTTGATCTTGCGACCAACGGCAGCCTTGAAATACTCCTCGGAAGCGAGGTTGACCGCAACCGGCCGGGGCATGTCGGCCAGTTCGGCATTGATCGCCTTGAGCAAACGCTCGCCCCAGAAGGCGTAGAGATCCTTGCCGGCCTTGTTGGCAAATTTGGTGCCCATTTCCAGGCGATAGGGCTGCATGAGGTCGAGCGGTTTGAGGATGCCGTAGAGGCCGGAAAGGATGCGCACCTGACTCTGGGCGAAGTCGAGGTCGTCGGCAGAAAGCGTTTTCGCGGCGAGGCCATCGTAAACGTCACCATCAAATGCCAGCACAGCCTGCTTGGCGTTTTCCGGCGTGAAGGGCAGCGACCAGTCGGCGTAACGGTTGAAGTTAAGCAGCGCCAGCGGGTCGGAGAGGTCCATCAAATTTGAAATATCGGCCGGCGACAGCTTGCGCAGTTTTTTGATCAAGGCTTCCGAGTGCTTCAGGTAGGCCGGCTGGGTGTGCGTGGCAACGTGCGGCGGCGTCTTGAAATCAAGCGACTTGGCGGGTGACAGGAAGATAAACATGGGCTGACTCAAAGGTTTGTGCTGTGCGTCATTTTAGCGGCTGGTAAAATTACATCTTTGAATTTTCTGGACACCCGATGAAACGCACCCGCTTTGGCTCTCGCGACCGTCTTTCCCGCGACGCGGCCGAACTGCAACGTCTGGCCACCGGCCTTTCCGAATCCGGCGGCAAGCTGGAAGACGCCTACTGGGAAGCGCAACTCGCCGATGTCGTCGACAGCCTGCTCAAAAACGGTGCCGAGGACGATATCAACACCGCGCTCGACCGCCTGTTCGAGGCCAACCCGCGCGCCCACGATGAACTGGCCGACATGGTCGAATCGCGCGCCGAAACCAACCGGGTTGAAGCTCAGGGCCAGGAATACGACATCCAGCTCTTCGCCGCCCCCGTCCTCGCCTGGTCGCGCTTCTCCATCCCCGCGAGTCCGCTGCCCAAGAGCACGCTGCAGGCGCTGCACGTGCATCTCGGCGCCCATGTCTTTGGTGGCGACGCCCGCATCGCGCTGGCCGATTTCCTGTTCAGCCCGGACCAGTTGCCGCGCAGCTTCTGCGACACCTGGCAAATGACCAAGCTGCTCGGCGAAGCTGCACTGGCCGGCAAGCATCTGCCCGTGGACACGGACGGCATGGCTGAAACCAACCGTTTCCTCTCTGACGTCCGCTACATCGTCGGCACCGTCGTCGTGCCGCGCGGCAAGCCGCTGTTCCGCTGGAACGAAAAGGACGGCAACAAGGAAACAGCGCTCAAGGAATGGATCAAGCAGGGCAGCCCGAATATCGAGCCCCTGCTCACCGGCTGCGCCTGGCAACCGCTGCTGCCGGATTCCTACCATGCCTCCTGCCGCAACGCCGACCGCCTGTCGCGGCCCTATTCGGTCAAGGCTTCGGTGGCCTTCCTGCAAAGCATGCTGGCGCTCATGCCGGCCGACATCCGCGCCGTCGTCGGCCCCTGCTACGACCGCCGCATGGAGGAGTACCGCGTCGGCCTCGGCCCGACGACCGGTGACGAGGTCTATCACGGCATCGTCTGGCCGCTGCTCGGCGCAGAGGACGAAGCGACCGACGCCGCCGGCGAAATCGAAGCCGTGCTGCGCGAAGCCGGTGTCAAGGACGTGCTTTTCCTCGACCATCATTTTCCGATGGAATTCTGCGACGACTGCGGCGCCCCGCTCTTCCCCAACCGCGAAGCCGAACTGGTGCACGCCGAAATGCCGGAGCAACCGGCGGCGACGTCACAAGTCCTGCATTGATGGACAAGCCGTCGAACGCTGACTGGCTGGCGCGTAGCCAGTCGGCCGTCTGGCACCCGTGCACGCAGATGCAGCACCACGCTCAGACGGCCTCGCCCGGCCACCTGCCGCTGGTCCCCATCGCCCGCGGGCAGGGCGCCTGGCTCTACGACTTCGACGGCAAGCGTTACCTCGACGGCATCAGTTCGTGGTGGACCAACCTCTTCGGCCACGCCAACCCGCGCATCAACGCGGCTTTGCGCGAGCAGCTCGACACCCTCGAACACGTCATGCTGGCTGGCTTCACGCACCAGCCCGTGGTCGAGCTATCCGAGCGCTTGAGCGCCCTGACCGGCGGCGCCCTCGGCCACGCCTTCTACGCCTCCGACGGCGCCTCGGCCACCGAGATCGCGCTCAAGATGAGCTTTCACTACTGGCGCAACATCGGCCGGCCGGAGAAGGCTGAATTCCTCTGCCTGCAAGGCAGCTACCACGGCGAAACGGTCGGCGCGCTGGCCGTCACCGATGTCGCCATTTTCAAGGATGCCTACGCACCGCTGGTGCGCGCTGCGACAGTCATTCCCTCGCCCGATTTCCGCCAGGCCGAAGCCGGCGAATCACCGGCCGATGTCGCCCGTCGCGCTGCCGCCGCACTGGAAAGCCACCTGGAACGTCATGGCGAAACCATCGCGGCCTTGATCGTCGAACCACTGGTGCAAGGCGCCGCCGGCATGGCGATGTACGACCCGGAATACCTGCGCCTCGCCCGCCAGCTCTGCGACCGCTTCGAAGTCCACCTGATCTGCGACGAAATCGCCGTCGGCTGCGGCCGCACCGGAACCTTCTTCGCCCACGAACAGGCCACGAATGATGGCAACCCCATCCGCCCCGACCTCATGTGCCTGTCGAAAGGCATCTCCGGCGGCTACCTGCCGCTCTCCATCGTCCTCTCCAGCGACACCATCTACAACGCCTTCCTCGACGATTCGGTCGCCCGCGCCTTCCTGCACTCGCATTCCTACACCGGCAACCCGCTGGCCTGCCGCGCCGCACTCGCCACGCTCGATATTTTCCAGTCTGACGACGTTCTCACGGTCAACCGGAAAAAAGCGCAGAAAATGGAATCCATCCTCGCCCCGCTGGCCAAGCATCCGCAGGTCAAACACCTGCGCCAGCGCGGCATGATCGCAGCCTTCGATGTCGAAACAGCCGACCCGCACTTCTCCCGCAAGTTCTACCGCGCCGCACTCGAACGCGAAGCGCTGATCCGCCCGATCGGCAATACCGTCTACCTGATGCCGCCGTATATCGTCAGCGACGAGGAAATTGCGCATCTGGGTACGGCGATCAAGGACGCACTGTCAGACGCCCTTCCCGGATAGTCTCCAAAAGGCATTTGAATTTGCCTGCAGCCGCCTCATGCTGGCAAGAGCGCGATAAAATGAATAAGCCAAAGGTAATAATCAAGTCATGAGGATTTGGGAGCAATCATGTCCTACACGTTTTCCTGGGAACCCAAAGGGGTCTACAAGCAATTTTCCGGCGTGGTGACAGCAGCTGAATACCATCGTAGCCAGATTGAATTCACCAGCCACGAGAAATTTGATAGCGCGCATTACGTAATCAATGATTTCTCGGATATGGAGCGCTTTGTAATCACGCCTGAAGAGGCTGAATACATGGCTGCCTACAGTTTGGGGCCGCATTTCGCCAATCCGACCCTGCGTGTCGGCTTCGTGACAACCGACGCAGGCATGGTCGGCCTTATCCAGGGTTACAACAAAATATCCGCTTTCCCGCTTGAGATTTTCCCCACACTGGCCGCCGCCCGAAAGTCGCTCACGACCCGCTAGCGGGTCGCGGCGCACGGCACCGAGCATTTCGCCGGGCATCTGAATCGGCTAAAAGCCTATCGTTTCAGGCGCTGGCGCAGTCGCTCGTTCGCATCGGTGTGATGTTGCAGTTACCAATCCCTGGCGCAAATTCAATTCAAAACGCGACTTTCCCGTACGGCTGCGGGAAAATAGCGCCCTATGACGTCCCATCTGATTGAAGATCGCCTGAGCGCAGAACTCGCCGCCCAATTGAAGGAGCTCGCCACCACCGGCCTGACCCGCCGGCGCCGCGTGCTGGAAAGTCCCTGTGGCCGGCTTGCCACGGTGGACGGCAAAAATGTGCTGAATTTCGCCGCCAACGATTATCTCGGGCTGGCCGGCAATGCCGAGATCGCCCGTGCGCTGGCTGACGGTGCGCTGCAATGGGGTGCCGGCGCCGGTGCCTCGCACCTGGTCAGCGGCCATCTCGCGCCGCACGAAGCGCTGGAAAAGGAAATCTCTGCCTTCACCGGCTTTCCCCGCGCCCTGACCTTTTCCACCGGTTATCTCGCCAACCTCGCCGTGACGCCGACCCTGGCTGGGCGTGGCGATGCGGTCTTCGCCGACAAGCTCAACCACGCCTCGCTGATCGATGCCATGCAACTGGCCAAGGCCAACGGCGCCGATGTTCAGCGCTACCCGCACAACGACGTCGCGGCACTGGAAAAGATGCTGGCTGCCAGCACCGCTGCGCGCAAGGTCATCGTCACCGACGCCGTGTTCAGCATGGACGGTGACCTCGCGCCGCTGCCGCTCATCTTCGCGCTGGCCGAGCGCTACGACGCCTGGCTGGTCATCGACGACGCGCACGGTTTCGGCGTCCTCGGCCCGTATGGCCAGGGCAGCCTCGGCCACTTCAATCTGCCGGCCTCGCCGCGCGTTTTGCTCATGGGCACGCTGGGCAAGGCAGCCGGCGTTGGCGGCGCCTTCGTCGCCGGGTCGGCAACGGCGATCGAATATCTGCTGCAAAAAGGCCGCGCCTATATTTTCACCACGGCCCAGCCGCCTGCCATCGCCTGCGCGTTGTTGAAAAGCCTGCACCTGATCAAGAACGGCGACACCCTGCGCGCCAAGCTCATGGCCCGCATCGGCCAGTTGCGTGACGGGCTTGCCGGCCTGCAACTCAAGCTATTGCCCTCGCTGACAGCAATCCAGCCACTTGTCGTTGGCGAAAACGACCCCGCCGTCGCGCTCTCCAAAGCTCTGTGGGAACGCGGCCTGTGGGTGCCGGCCATTCGCCCGCCGACAGTGCCGAAAGGCACGGCACGCCTGCGAATCTCGGTCTCCGCCGCGCACACCGAAGCCGACATCACTCAACTGATCACCGCATTGAAAGAACTGTCATGACCGCTCCCCTTGTTTTCCTGCCCGGCTGGTGCGTCGGCCGTGGCCCGCTGAATGCTGCGGTCAACGCCCTGAACGGCCAGTTTTTCGACCTGCCAGGCTATGGCAGCGCCCCGCTGATTTCCGACTTTTACGCCGCGGCCGATGACGTTGCCGCCCGCTTGGCGCCTGACAGCACCCTGGCCGGCTGGTCGCTCGGCGCCCAACTGGCGCTGGCCGTCGCCGCGCGCCATCCGGACAAGGTTGGCAAATTGCTGCTCGTCGCCGGTACGACCTCCTTCGTCCAGCGCGATGGCTGGCCGCACGGAATGGCCCCGGCCATGCTCGCCGATTTTGCGGCCGGCATTGCGGCCGATGTCGAAGCCATGCTGCCGCGCTTCGTTGGTGGCTTCAACCGCGGCGACGCCCGCGCCAAGACCATCACGGCGGAGTTGCTTGAGGTGGCCGACCCGCGCCCATCCGGTGAAGTGCTCGCCACCGGCCTCAACTGGCTACGTGACATCGATCTGCGCGACATCGCTCCGCAGATCAAGGCGCCAACATTGCTGATTCACGGCGCGGCCGATCCACTCATGCCGCTTGGCGCTGCCGAAGCCCTCGCTGCCCTGATTCCCGGCGCCAAGCTGGCCGTATTCGACGACTGCGCCCACGCCCCCTTCATGTCCCGGCCGGACGATTTCCTCGCAACAGTGCGCCAATTCCTGAATGCGTAAAGGCATCAACCCGACGGCAACCCTCCGGCCATCCAAGGCGCGCATCCGCGACTCCTTCGAGCGCGCCGCGCCGACCTACGACGGGGCAGCCGACATCCAGCGCCGCATCTGCACCCAGCTCGCCGCCGGCCTGCCTGACATCGCCCCAGCACGCCTCCTCGATGCCGGTTGCGGCACCGGTTTTGCTCAGGACGATCTTCAGGCGCGCTTTCCCAATGCGCACAGCGTCGCCCTCGACCTGTCGCCAGCCATGCTTGACCGGGTCGCAACACCCTGCTGCCGCGTCTCCGGCGATCTCGAACATCTGCCGCTGGCCGATGCCAGCCTCGACCTCTACTGGTCCAGCCTCGCCGTCCAATGGTGCGACCTCGGCACATCCTTGCGCGAAGCGCATCGGGCCCTGCGCCCCAACGGTCTCGTCGCGCTGGCCAGCCTCGGTCCGGCCACCTTTCACGAACTTCGCCACGCCTTTGCCGATGTCGATGACTACCGCCATACGCTGAGTTTTCATAGCGAAAACGAAATACGGAAAATAGCGGTCAATCAGGGCTTTGCCACGGTCAACACGAAAAAAAGCACAAAAACCGCTTTCTACGCCGACTTCAAAACCCTGCTCCGTGCCGTCAAGGCCATCGGTGCCAACCAGCTTGGCGACGGTCGCCGTACCAGCCTGATGAGCCGGACCACCTTCCAGCGCGCCGAGGCGGCCTACGAAGAATTACGCAGGTCGGCCGGCCTGCCGCTGACCTATGACGTGATTTACCTCTACGCCCAAAAGTGACCCCTCGCGCATGAATACCGCCTACTTTTTGACCGGCACCGACACCGAAATCGGCAAGACTTTTGTCACCTGTGCCCTGCTCCACCGCGCCGGGCTGGATGGCCTGAAGGCAGTCGGCCTCAAACCCATCGCTGCCGGCACCGATGCCGCCGGCCGCAATGACGATGTCGAAGCCATCCGCGCCGCCAGCAATGTTGAACTTCCCCGCGAGATCATCAACCCCTATTGCTTTGAACCCGCCATCGCGCCGCACATCGCGGCGGCCGAAGCCGGTATCAGCATCGACTTCGGACCCATCACGGCGAGTTGCGAGGCGGCTCGGAAACAGGCCGATCTCGTCGTCGTCGAAGGTGTTGGCGGATTCTGTGTGCCGCTTGGCAACCAGCGCAGCACGGCCGATCTGGCCGTCGAACTCGGCCTGCCAGTGATACTGGTAGTCGGCATGCGCCTCGGCTGCATCAACCACGCGCTGCTCACGGCCGAAGCCATCGCCGCCAGAGGCCTTACGCTGGCAGGCTGGGTCGCCAACCGCATCGACCCCGCGATGTCACGTTTTGATAAAAATCTGGAAACCCTGCAGGCGATGTTGCCTGCGCCACTACTCGGCGTCGTGCCGCATGGGCCGAACGGCGGTGCGGCGGGGGCTGCCGCGTTCCTGAAACTACCCGGTGCTTAAAACCGCTGCAACTTCCCGCACGCGTTGCAGGAGGCCGGCAACTGCCTCGGCTTGCGAGGCAAGATGCCCCTGATTCGCCAGTTGCTCTACGGTATTGGCCTCGGCAGCACCGGCATCATCCGAAAAAGTGGCCAGCAAGCCTTTGACCGTGTGCGCCTCACGCCGCAGCACCGTCGCATCGCCTGACGCCAGGGCGGCAGCCAGCGCATCGCAGGTGTTGTCGACATCCTGCAAGAACATGTCGACCATCATCGCGTAAATCTCTTCATCCCCACCGAGTCGGTCAAGAATCAAGGCTTTGTCCAACACAAAAACCCCTGCCATATTCATCTCCATTCAGCCCCGCCTACTGACGCAATCGGCTGAGTTCTAGCAGATTCAGATCTGCGGCATTTCTTCATCGCGGAAGCGCTGACGAACTTCCAGCACATGCTCCCAACCGGCAAGGAAGGCCTCGACGCACATCGGATCAAAATGCTTGCCGCGTCCATCTTCAAGGAACTTGCAGGCAGCATCGAGATCCCAGGCCCGCTTGTAGGGGCGCTCTGAAGTCAGCGCATCGAACACGTCGGCCACGGCGACGATTCGGCCAAAGAGCGGAATCTGGTGCCCTTTCAGCCCGTGCGGATAGCCAGTTCCATCATATTTTTCATGGTGAGAAATCGCCACCTCTGCCCCGGCCTTCATGATCTCCGAACGGCTGTCCTTGAGCAGTTCATGGCCGATCTTCGCATGCCCCTTCATCACCTCGAACTCTTCATGCGTCAGCTTGCCCGGCTTGAGCAGGATGTAGTCGGGAATACCGATCTTGCCCACATCGTGCATCGGTGCCGCTTCGAGGATGAGCTTCTGCTGCGGAATGCTCAAACCGAGGCCCAGCGCGATGATCTGCGAGTAATGCGCCATGCGCTGGATGTGAGCACCGGTTTCCGGGTCACGAAACTCGGCTGCCCGCGAGATGCGGAAAATCAGTTTCTTCTCGCGATCGCGGATTTCCGTCGTACGCTCCTCGACCAGCGCCGACAAATGCTCGGCGCGGTCGGCCAGAAATTTCTGGCCGGTACGTAACGACAGCATGTTGCGGGCCCGTGCTGAAAACTCGACACGATCGATCGGCTTGGTCAGGAAATCGTTGGCACCGCCGAGCAAGGCTTCGTAACGAACGTCCTTCTGGTCGTTGGCGGTGATCATCAGCACCGGTATTTCATTCCGACCATGCAATGCGCGGAAGGCGCTGATGAACTTCAAACCATCCATGTCCGGCATCATGTAATCGACGATAACCAGATCCGGTACATTGCTGCGGCACCACTCGAGCGCATTCAGGGGATTGTCGAACAAGGTTGGACTGCAATCGCCCAGTTTCAACACCAACGCCTTGATCAGCGTCAGATTGATGTCACTGTCATCAATAATCAGGACGTTATGCATGTACTCCCTTGCTTGCAGGTTAGTTGTTTAACGCAGTATATAATGCCCCGCCATGAAACTGCTCTTCGACCTCTTCCCCGTCATCCTCTTTTTCGCCACCTTCAAATATGCGGAAAAGAGCCCTGAACTTGCAGCCAGCTGGATGGGCTCGCTACTTGGTTTCGTCCCCGACGACATCAAGCTGGCGCCGATCCTCCTGGCTACTGTCGTCGTCATCGCCGCGACCATCGCCCAGATCATCTGGGTGCACTTCCGTCACGGCAAGGTAGACAAAATGCTCTGGGTCAGCCTGGTGCTCGTTGTCGTTTTCGGCGGCATGACACTGGCCTTCCAGAACGAAGCCTTCATCAAGTGGAAGCCGACTATTCTGTACTGGGTTTTCGCTGGCAGCATGGCATTCAGCGCCTTTGTCTTCAAGAAAAACGCCATCAGGGCCATGCTCGGCGAGCAACTTACTTTGCCCGAGCCGGTCTGGGCCAAGGTCAATCTGTCGTGGATCGCCTTTTTCCTGGTTATGGGCGCACTGAACCTGATCATCGCCTTCAATTTCTCGACCGATACCTGGGTCAATTTCAAACTGTTTGGCGGCATGGGCCTGATGCTCGTTTTCGTGCTCGGTCAGGGCATGCTGCTTTCAAAATATGTTGAGGAAGAAAAGTAATGCTCTACGCCATCATCGCTGAAGACAAGGCCGGTACGCTGGACAAGCGCCTGGCTGCCCGCCCTGCCCACGTCGAGCGCCTGCTGGCGCTGCAAGCGGAGGGCCGCCTTATCCTGGCCGGTCCCTGCCCGGCCATCGACTCGCCCGATCCCGGCCCGGCCGGCTTCACAGGCAGCATCATCATTGCCGAATTCGCTTCGCTTGAGGCGGCGCGCACCTGGGCCGATGCCGACCCCTACATCGCCGCCGGCGTCTATGACAAGGTCGTTATCAAGCCATTCAAGAAGGCGTTGCCGGCGTGAGTGCCGACACCATCGAATTGCTGCGCCAGCGCCTCGCCGTGCTGCAACCGGACTCCATCGACATCGTCGACGATTCGCATCGCCACGCCGGCCATGCCGGTGCCCGCGATGGCGGCCACTACCAGTTACAAATTGTTGCACAGGCTTTTGCCGGTAAAAGTACCATTGCCCGTCATCGCATGATTTATGATGCCGCAGGTGATTTGATGCGTGGCAAAATTCATGCGCTCAGCATCCAAGCCGAAGTACCCGGCGACCACTAATTTTTTGACATTCCCTTAACCAAGGATAGATACATGCTCAAGCTCTCCCGTCTGGCCGCTCTGCTGATTGCCGGCGCCATCGTTTCCGCCCCGGCTCTTGCTGCCGAAAAGGGCAAGGCTTTCGCCACCGTCAACGGTCAGCCGATTTCCCAATCCGTTTATAACGCCTTCGTTGCCGAACAAAAGGCCCAGGGCGCCCCGGACTCCCCTGAACTGCAAAACGCCGTCAAGGAAGAACTGGTCCGTCGCGAGATCCTCGCTCAGGAAGCCAAGAAAAAAGGCCTCGACAAGAGCGCCAACATTCAGGGCCAGATCGAACTCGCCAAGCAGGCCGTGCTGATCCGCGCTTACCTGTCTGAATACGTCAAGGCCAACCCGATCAGCGATGCCCAGCTCAAGGCTGAGTACGAACTGATCAAGACCAACCTCGGCTCCACCGAATACAAGGCCCGCCACGTGCTGGTCGAGAAGGAAGACGAAGCCAAGGCCATCATCGCCAAGCTGGAAAAGGGCGAGAAGTTCTCCGAACTGGCCAAGGCCTCGAAGGATCCCGGCTCCAAGGACAAGGGTGGCGAACTCGGCTGGAGCTCGCCGAATGCCTACGTCAAGCCGTTCGGCGAGGCACTGGGCAAGCTCAAGAAGGGCGAGTACACCAAAGCCCCCGTCAAGTCCGACTTCGGCTACCACGTTATCCAGCTTGATGATTCCCGCCCGATGACCCCGCCGCCGTTCGATCAGGTCAAGCCGCAGCTGCAGCAGCGCGCCGGCCAGCAACAGGTTGAAACTCTGGTCAAGGAACTGCGCGGCAAGGCCAAGGTCGACTAAACCTTCGCCGAAATGCGAGAATGCCCACCCTGCGGTGGGCATTTTTGTTTGTGGGAGACGAGTGTGTTCAACAGCCTGAAAAAACTGTTCAGCGGCAAACCCGAGCATGCTGGCACCCCCGCGTCCAAGGCCATGCAATCGACAGCGGAAAACACGCAGTTTCTTCGCCGCGAAGCGGTTTTTGACCGTAACAATCGTCTTTCCGGCCACCTCTTCACCCTGCACGAATCGACGGCACTGGCCGACGCTGACGATGCCCGCCAGCGCAGCCTGGACGAAACCCTGCTCGCTACGCTGAACACCAGTGCCGACGCCTGGAATACCAGCCACGCCTTCATCCCGCTCAGTTCTGCGAGCCTCGACCTTCCTGCGGTCGACCGCCTGAAAACCTCGAATATCGTGCTGCTTCTCCAGTTGGCTGCCGATACCGAAGCGGATATTGTGTGCGAAGCCATCGACCGGCTGCATGAGCGCGGCATTCAGGTCGGTGTCTTCCGTCAGCCGAAGAACCCTGCTTTTGCCAGGGTGATCCATCTGGCCGACTATGCGGCCATCGACATCGGCGCCAACGAGGCAGACACCGCCCGCGACTTTTCTGCTGCGGTACGGGCCAGTGCGCTGGAACGCCCCATCAAGCTGCTGGCCTGCAACGTCGAAACGATTGACGACCTGCGCTTTTGCCAGCAGTGGCATTTCGACAATTTCCACGGAAAATTCGCCAGCTCGGATCTGGCGCCGCGAGCCGACAACAGCAGCGACCCGCACAAGGCCCTGCTCCTCAACATCATGCGTCTGGTCCAGGGCGATGCAGAGACCGCCGAGATCGCCGCTGCCATGAAGCAGGACCCGCTGCTCAGCTTCCGTATCCTGCGCTACCTCAATTCGCCAGCCCTCGGCCTGAGCAATCGCATCGACTCGCTATCCCAGGCGCTGGTCATTCTCGGTCGCCAGCGCATGACCCGCTGGCTTTCAGTGCTACTTTTTTCAGTGCGCGAACCGCACTTCGGCGACTGGTTGCTGGTTGAAAACGCTCTGACCCGGGGCCGGCTCATGGAAGTGCTCGGCGAGCAGTCGATGCCCGGCGTGGCGCATGACCCGCTGTTCCTGACCGGTATCTTTTCCTGCCTCGGTGAACTGTTGCACCGGCCACTGGCCGACACGCTCAGCGAGATGCTGCTGGCCGACGACATCAAGAACGCGCTCCTCGACCACAGCGGCCCTTATGCACCGCTGCTGGCGGTTGCCGAGGCAAGTGAGGACTTCGATCTGCCACGCATGAAGGAGACCGCGCTGGCAGCAGGCGTCGCGCCGGAAACGGTCAACAATGCCCTGCTCGCCGCCACGGCCTGGGCCAGCGAAGTGACCGAATACTGGGAATAGGCCGCTCAGTCCGATTTTTCGACTGAAAACTTGATGCAGGTTGATGCCGCTTCGCGCCGGTGGTGGCTAAATCCGCTGCAATGGCCATTCGTCTCCTTTTCGCCGCCCTCTGCCTGAGCCTGCTGCTGTCTGCCCACGCCGACCAGCCCCTGCAGGCCTGGATCGACACAGCATTGCCGGGCACCGTCCTGCGTCTGCCACCCGGCACCTACAGCGGCCCGGCCAGCATCACCAAACCCCTGACCCTGGAAGGCAATGGCAAGGTCGTTGTTGATGGTGGCGGCAAGGGAACCGTGCTGACCATCAAGGCCGACAAGGTCACCATTCGCGGCCTGACCCTGCGCGGCAGCGGCGATTCGCACGACGCCATCGATGGCGCCATCATGGTGGCAGAAGGTAACGGATTGCTCATCGAGAACAACGTGATCGAGGATGTGCTGTTCGGCATTTCACTGCACCGGACTACCGACAGCGTCATTCGCCACAACCGCATCCGCTCGCGCGGCGCCAGTTCGGCGGACCGGGGCGATGGCCTTCGCCTGTGGTACAGCATGGGCAACCGCATCGAGAACAATGACATCGCCCAGATTCGGGACATCACGGTGAGCAATTCGCCGCACAACCGCTACACCGGCAACACCATCCGCGACAGCCGGCGCGCCTTCAATTTCCTTTTTTCGCACCGAAGCCTGGTCGAGCGCAACATTCTGGAAAAGAACTCGACCGGCATCATTGCCCTCAACTCGAACGGCCTCATCATCCGTGGCAACCGCATCCTGCACGCGATGGACGCCTCGGGTGCCGGCATCGCCCTCAAGGAAACATCTGCTGCGCTCGTTGTCGACAATGAGATCGTGCACTGCGCCCACGGCATCATGGCCGACTCGCCGATGGACGCCATCAACCGCATCGTTTTCATCAACAACGTGATCGCCCACAACATCACCGGCGTCTACTTCTACGGCGCCAAGGGCGGCCACATCGCCATCAACAACACCTTCCGCAGCAACCTGTGGCCAGTCACCATCATCGGCGATGGCGACCCGATGAACGATACCTGGTGGGGCAACACCTGGGACACCTACGAGGGGTTCGATCTTGATGGCGACGGCTTCGGCGACAGGCCACACGAGCTGCACGCCTACGCCGACCGGATCTGGCTGGAGACGCCGAAGGCGACCTTTTTCCGCAACTCGCCGGTGCTTGAACTGCTCGATTTTCTCGAACGCCTGGCGCCCTTCTCGGCGCCTACCCTGATCCTGCGCGACACAGCGCCGCGCATGCAGCCGGCCAAAGGCTACAACTGATATTCGTCGCCGCCGCCCTGCATGGCCATTTCGACCACTCTCCTCGACAAATGCGGGGCGAACAGGGTGATCAGATCGTAGTCGTAGCGGCGGAGATAGCTGCCACGACGCAAGGCCAGTCGGGTCGTGTTCGACTCGAAGAGGTGCGCCGCATCGATAGCGACGAGTCCCGTGTCGCGCTGGGCATCGAAAGCCAGCGCCGAAATGATGCCCAACCCGAGGCCGAGGCTGACGTAGGTCTTGATCACGTCGGCATCCAGGGCAGTCAGTGCGACATTGGGCTGCGCGCCGATGCGCTCGAACGCCCGGTTGATGCGTGACCGGCCGGTAAATGCCGTGTCGTAGGTAATGAGCGGCCATTTCGCCAGTTCATTCAGCGACAGGGGCTGCGATGTCAGGATCGGGTGGCCCTCTGGGGCGATCACGCAGTGCGTCCATTGGCGGACCGGCAGCGTGATCAATTGGGGATACTGGTCGAGCGACTCGGTGGCGATGCCAATATCCGCGTCGCCGGCGACCACCCATTCGGCGATCTGGACAGGGCTGCCCTGATGCATTTCGAGTTTGACGTCAGGATGCTGGGCGACAAAATCACGGACGACAACCGGCAATGCATAGCGTGCTTGCGTATGGGTTGCCGCCAGGACGAGGCGACCGGTGCTGCCGGTGGCGAATTCGCTGCTCGCCCGCTTGAGGTTTTCCGCCTCGCGCAAGATGCGTTCGGCAATGGCCAGCACCGCCTTGCCCGGCTCGGTCACCCCGGTAAATCGCTTGCCGCTGCGCTCGAAGATGGCGATGCCGAGTTCGTCCTCCAGCAGCTTGACCTGCTTGGAGATGCCGGGCTGCGAGGTGTAGAGCGATTCCGCTGCCTCGGAGACATTGAGTCCCTGACGCTGAATTTCGACGATGTACCGCAACTGCTGGAGTTTCATGCTGACACTTAATAACTGAACGATATAACAATCTAACTCAATATTCTTTTTGATTCAATTATCCGCGGTTAACATGCCTGCCATGGATTACCTCTACACCCTTTCCGGCTTTGCCGTTGGCGCCATCGTCGGGCTGACCGGCGTTGGTGGCGGCTCGCTGATGACGCCGCTGCTGGTGCTGCTGTTCGGCGTCCCGCCCGCGACTGCCGTCGGCACTGACCTGCTCTACGCAGCGTTAACAAAGGCCGGCGGAACGGTCGCCCATGGCCGCAAAGGCCATATCGACTGGGCTGTCACCGGCCGTCTCGCCGCCGGCAGCATACCGGCCGCCGCCATCACCATATTGGTGCTCTCGCAAATGCCCAAGGGCAGCAACACCATCGGCGCAATCATTGCCCATGGCCTCGGCTTCGCGCTGCTGCTCACGGCCATCGCCATTCTTTTCGGCCGCAAGCTGCGCGCCTATGCCGAAAAACACGACAACTCCCCGCTGCGCCAACGCTATCTGCCGGCGATTACCGTTGCCGTTGGTGCGCTGCTCGGCGTACTGGTCACCATTTCCTCAGTCGGCGCCGGTGCCCTCGGCGTTGCCGCCCTGTTTTTCCTCTACCCGAAGCTGTCGCCGGTCCGCATCGTCGGCTCCGACGTCGCCCATGCCGTGCCGCTGACGCTGGTCGCCGGCCTCGGCCACTGGCTGCTCGGAAGTGTTGACTGGGCCCTGCTCGGCGCGCTGCTGCTTGGCTCACTGCCGGGCATCTGGATCGGCAGCCACCTTTCCGCCAAGGTGCCGGAACACATCCTGCGCCGCATCCTGGCCTCCATGCTGGTGCTGATCGGCACCAAGCTGGTTTTTGCCTGACGTTTTCCCCAAGGACGTTTCATGTACAAATACGATGCCATCGACCGCCAGCTCATCAACGAGCGCGTCGCCCAGTTCCGCGATCAGGTCAGCCGCTGGAAAGCCGGCGAACTGACCGACGACGAATTCCGCCCGCTGCGCCTGCAGAACGGACTCTACATCCAGCGCCATGCGCCGATGTTCCGCATTGCCGTGCCTTACGCCATGATGAATTCGGCCCAGTTGCGCACGCTCGGCCATGTTGCCAGCAAGTACGATCGCGGCTACGGCCACTTCACGACGCGCCACAATCTGCAGCTCAACTGGCCGAAGGTCGAGGATGTGCCGGAGATTCTGGCCGAGCTGGCCGAAGTCGAAATGCACGCCATCCAGACCTCGGGCAACTGTCTGCGCAATATCACGACCGACCAGTTCGCCGGCGTCGCCGCCGATGAAGTGATCGACCCGCGCCCGCTGGCCGAGATCCTCCGCCAATGGACGACCTTCCACCCGGAATTCGCCTTCCTGCCGCGCAAGTTCAAGATCGCCATCTCCGGCACCAAGGACGACCGCGCCGTGACGTGGTTCCACGATATCGGCCTGCAGTTGCAGGAGCAGAACGGTGAAACCGGTTTCCGTGTCATCGTTGGTGGCGGCCTCGGCCGGACGCCGATTCGCGGCCAGGTCGTCCGTGAGTTCCTGCCCTGGCAGCACATCCTGACCTATTGCGAAGCCATCCTGCGCGTCTATAACCGTCAGGGCCGCCGCGACAACGCCTACAAGGCGCGCATCAAGATTCTCGTACAGGCGCTCGGCGTCGAAGCCTTCGCGCAACTGGTCGAAGACGAATGGGCCCATGGCAAGGACGGCCCGGCCACCATTACCCAAGCCGAGTTCGATCGCGTTGCCGCTCACTTCACGGCACCCGCCTACGAAACGCTCAGCGCCAGCGATGCCGGCCTGGCCGAAAAACTGGCAACTGAAAAATCGTTCAAAAACTGGGTCGACCGCAGCACGCACCCGCACAAGGTGCCGGGCTACACCGCCGTCACGCTGTCGCTCAAAAAGCACGGCATCGCGCCGGGCGACATCACGTCCGACCAGATGGGCATCGTTGCCGACCTCGCCGACCAGTACAGTTTCGGCGAACTGCGCATCAGCCACGAGCAGAACATCATCCTGGCCGACGTCAAGCTGGCCGACCTCTACGCCCTCTGGCAAAAAGCCAAGATCGCCGGCCTCGCCACGCCGAACACCGGCCTGCTGACCGGCATCATCTGCTGCCCGGGCGGTGATTTCTGCGACCTGGCCAACGCCAAGTCCATCCCTATCGCCAACGCCATCCAGGCTCGTTTCGACAACCTCGACTACCTGTTCGACATCGGCGAGATCGACCTCAATATCTCCGGCTGCATGAACGCCTGCGGCCACCACCACGTCGGCCACATCGGCGTGCTCGGTGTGGACAAGAACAACGACGAGTTCTACCAGGTCACGCTGGGCGGCCGCCAGGGCAATGACGCCAAGCTCGGCAAGGTCATCGGCCCGTCGTTTGCGGCCGATGAAATGCCGGATGTCGTCGACAAGATCATCAAGGTCTACATCGAAACCCGCCACCCCGACGAACGCTTCCTCGACACCTTCGACCGGATCGGCATCGACCCGTTCAAGAACCGCGTGTACGAAGGCCGCGCCCACGGCAAGGCCAAGGCAGCACAAAAGGAGGCCGCATAATGGCACAACTGATCAAGCACGGAACCGCTGCGGTCGACACCTGGAAAACGCTCGAAATCGCCGAGGGCGAGACGCCGGAATCAGTGGCGCTGCCGACCGGCGATGTCATTTTCCCGTTCGCCGTCTGGCAGGCGCGCAAGACCGAAATCATCTCCTGCCACAAACGCATCGGCCTGCTCATCCAGCCCGACGAGCGCGTTGAGGACATCGCGGCCGATCTCGACTACTTCATCGTCATCGCCGTCAATTTCCCGAAATTCGTCGATGGCCGCGGCTATTCGACAGCCAGCCTGCTCCGCCAGCGCTACAAGTATCAGGGTGAATTGCGCGCTGTGGGCGACGTGCTGCACGACCAGCTTTTCTACATGCAGCGTGTCGGTTTCGACAGCTATGCGCTGAAGGACGGCAAGAATGTCAGCGTCGCCATTGAAGCCGGCTTCAGTCCGTTCAGCGATGCCTACCAGGCCTCGACCACCCAGCCGCAACCCCACTTCCTCCGCCGCGCCTGATCTTTCGGAATACGTCGCCATGTCCCCCAGCCTGATCAACATCACGCCCGAACTGACCGCCAGCGTCGCCGCCAAGTCGAAAGCCGTGCAAACGCTGCTCGCCGGCATCGCCGCCAACTGGGCCCCGGCCGCCTTCGCCAACAGCCTGGGCGCCGAGGACATGGTGCTGACCGACCTTATCGTCAAGGCCAAGCTGCCCATCGAAATCTTCAGCCTCGACACCGGCCGCCTGCCGCTCGAAACCTACGACCTGATGGACGCCCTGCGCAAACATTACGGCCTCAAGCTGAAAATCTACTTCCCGCAGGCCGAAGAGGTCGAAGGTTTCGTCCGCAACCACGGCATCAACGGCTTCTACGACTCCGTCACGCTGCGCAAGGCCTGCTGCTACGCCCGCAAGGTCGAGCCGCTCAAACGTGCCCTGGCCGGTAAACGCGCCTGGATCACCGGCCTGCGCGCCCAGCAAGCCAGCACGCGCACCGGCCTGCCCTTCCGCGAATACGATGAAGGTAACGGGCTGGAAAAATTCAATCCGCTGTCGGACTGGACCGAGAAGGAAGTCTGGGCCTACATCAAGCTCAACGACGTGCCCTACAACGCCCTGCACGACAAGTTCTACCCCAGCATCGGCTGCGCCCCCTGCACCCGCGCCATCTCGCCGGGTGAGGATGTTCGTGCTGGACGATGGTGGTGGGAGAATCCGGAAACCAAGGAATGCGGGTTGCACGTCAAGGGCTGACCCCATCCAGGACCATCAAAACCCGGCTTCGAGCCGGGTTTTTGTTGGCTAACGTCGGGACAGTCAGCTGGATACGCGATCCACGCCAGAAACAGGGCTGCCACGCTCAGGCGGAACCTATCCTCGAAAATGACTCAGCGACTGCGAACCGCCTTCTTGATGCGCTGGATATGGCCGCGGCCCAGGCCTTTGACCTCGCACCCCAGTTCGAAGTAGCGGGTAATGGTGGCGTCCTTGAGCATGCCGAAGCAGTCGATCACGGCAATCGGCCGGCCGGCCCACTCGACCACCTGTTCCGGCGTCAGGTTGCGGTAGGCATCGTGCGGTACGGCCAGGATCAACGCATCGACGCCCTTCAGCGCTTCCTGCAGGTTGTTCTCGACCTTCAACTCGGACAGCTCATCCTGATTGCGGAAAAAGCGCTTCCACGACAGGCCCGAAGTCGGGTATTTGTCCTGCTCGGCGAATTCCCACCACTGCTCGACATACGGGTCGTGGGCGCGCATTTCGGCGCCCATTTCGGCCAGCTTGCGCACCACCAGCTCGGAGCCGCTGTAACGCGTGTCGCCTACGTCCTGCCGGTAGGATGCACCGGCGATCAGCACCTGTGATGCAGCGATGTAGCGATCCATGTTGCGCAGCGCATCGCGGGTCAGCTCGGCGACATGCAGGGCGCGCGTGTCGTTGATATCGACCGCCACCGGGGTGATGCGGAAGACCTTGTCGCCATCCTCGAAGCCGAGGATGTGCTTGTAGGCCCAGTAGCCGAGGCCGCCGTCCTTGGGCAGACAATAGCCGCCGATGCCCGGGCCGGGGAAGATCATGTTGCTATGCGTCGGCCGCATCTTGATGGCATCGACGACCTTGACCAGATCGACGCCATTGCGCTCGGCGAACAGCGACCATTCGTGCAGATAGGCCAGGATGGTGGCGCGGTAGCTGTTCTCGACGATCTTGGCGGTTTCCGATTCGATCGGGCGATCCATTACCGTCAGCGGGAATTTCTCGGTATTCAGCACTTCGTGCAGAAACTTCTCGACCCGCGCCCGGGCGGCCGCATCGCAGCCAGAACAAACCCGCCAGAAGTCGCGGATGCTGGCGACGTAATCACGCCCCGGCATGACCCGTTCGTAGGAGTGGGCCAGCAGCGGTGCCGACGCGATACCACGGCTGGCGAAGGCCTTTTTCAGGATCGGCCAGGCAACGAATTCCGTCGTCCCCGGCGCCACCGTGGTTTCGATCAGGCTCAGGCAATCCGGGCGAATGTGCTGGCCGACGGTTTTCAGCGTGGCCTCCAGCGCCGCCATGTCGCACTCGCCGGATTTCATGTTGCCGAGTTCCTGCTTCAGAAAATCGCACTGCACGTCGATCACGACGCAGTCGGCCAGGTCGAGCACCTGGCTGTTGTAAGTCGCGATGAGCGTTTTCTTTTCCAGCACGCAACGACCGATCAGCAGATCGACCTGCGGGTCTTCGGCCTTGACCGGCGACACGCCGCGGTTGAGCAGCGGTATTTTCCAGTACGAGCGCGTCGACGGCCGCTGGCAGCCGATCACGAACTTGCTCGGCTGGCCGTCCTTGCCTTCGCAATCAGCCACGATGGCTGCCATCACCGCGCCGACAAAGCCGACCCCCATGACCACAACAACTTCTTTCCCGCTCTCACGGGCGGCCTCGGCCAGCGCCTTGACCCGTTCGTACTCTGCCGCATAGTCGGAAAGCTCGGGCAGCGGAAAGGCCTCACCTTGCGGCGAAACCGAAATCTTGTTTTGAGTTTGAGACACGATGAATGCTCCTGATGGCGAAAGTGATTGAGCAACCGCAGACCAAATGATTATTCCACGCCACGCCAGCCAAAAACATCGAATTCGTCACGGAGAAAGCGCATGGAAATATCGCCTTGCCACGGTCAACCGGAAAAATCGGCCAATTTTGAAGTCGGCTTTGGCGGCAACCTTCTGAATTAACCGCGGTCCATGCCGGATCACCAATAAAAAGGAGAAGGGACAATGAGCACAGGAACCGTCAATCTGCACCGCGTGCTGCGGGCGAATCCGGAGCGCATCTATCGCGCGTTTCTCGATGCCGACGCGATGGCCAAATGGCTGCCGCCCTATGGGTTTACGTGCCGGGTTCAGCATCTGGACGCCAGGGTCGGCGGCTCTTTCCGAATGTCGTTCACCAACTTTACGACAGGCAACGGCCATTCGTTTGGCGGTGATTACCTTGAACTGCTGCCCAACGAAAAAATCCGCTACACGGACAAATTCGACGACCCGAACCTGCCCGGCGAAATGCAGACGACGGTCAGTCTGAAAGCCGTCTCCTGCGGCACCGAGTTGAGCATCGTGCAGGAAGGCATCCCGGCGGTCATTCCGACCGAGATGTGCTACCTCGGCTGGCAGGAATCGCTCGAACAGCTGGCAAGGCTGGTCGAGCCGAACATTCCGGACTGATCAGCCGGCGGACAGCCAGCCGAGCAGTTCGTCCTTGCTCGGCATGCGGCCGGACACCTTGACCACCTCATCGACGACGAGCGCCGGCGTGGTCATGATCGGGTAGGCCATGATCTTGTCCATGTCCTTGACGTGTTCGAAGGTCGCCTCAACGCCGAGTTCGGCGACGGCCTCGCGGGTCAGTTGTTCGAGGCGGTTGCACTTGGCGCAACCGCTGCCGAGAATTTTGATCAGCATGATTCACTCCTCAATTTAGCCTTGCGGCCACGTTCGATCAGGTGCAGCGAGGTGACGATCAGCGCGACGAAGCCTATGACGCCCGGCGCTAGTAGCAGCAACGATGTGCCATCGACCCAGGCGCCGAAGGTCAGGCCGGCCAGTGTCGAGAACACCGCGACGAGGCCAACGTAGGTCCAGGCCTTGAGTTTGCCGATGATGGCCGAGGTAATCAGGATGCTCTGCAACGACAGCTCGGGGTCAGCCATCAGGTAGGCGATGAGCGGCCCCGGGTGCATGCCGAGCGACAGGAACATCTTGGCGATGGGCACTTCGACCAGGGTCGGGAAATACATGAAGACGCCAAAAACGACGCCAGCCAGGTTGGCCAGCACGGTATTGGCGCCGGCGATGCTGCGTATCCACTCGGGCTGGATGAAGACCCGGATGATGCCGACGAGAAAGACGCCGACAACAAGCAGCGGGAAAATCTGCTTCACGAAGCGCCAGGTTTCCCACAGCCATTGCTGCACGTCCCACGCATCGAAACGTCGGGCCAGCGGCCAGATGGCGAGACAGAGGGCGGACACGGCGAGCGTTCGGCCCGTCACGGTGAGCAACACGCCTGTTTCGGTGACGCGCATGCCAAGGGCGGCGAAGGCCAGGGTCAGCGCGGTGAGCGCCAGGGCGACCGGAGTCAGGCGGTTGAAACCGTTATCGACCTGTCCCAGCCCTTTCCAGGCAAAAACACCGATGGCGCCGAGCAAGCCGATCAGGATGAGGCCCTGCAGGCTCAGCCCTTCGGCGCCGGCCGCCTCGTTGACCGGCACCAGCCGGTCGAGCCCGGCCTGAACGGCGGCGGCGCCAGCCCAGGGCATTTCGACGTGCAGCAGCCCGGCGGTCAGAAAATCGAGTTTGAGCGTGCCGGCAATCAACAGGGCCACGAGGACGCCGAGGAAGAGCAGCGTCCGGCCGGGAATGCCACCGCCGGCCGCGAAGGTTTCCACGTCGGCCAGCCGGGCGACATCGCCCTCACGGAACAGCGCGGCCATGATCATCCCGATGCCGATGCCGAAGGACAGGGCGAGCACGATGCGGGCAATGGCGAAGTCGGCACCGAGCGCGACGCCGGTATAGGCCAGGGCCAGGATGTTGGCGGCCGGCGCGAAGAACAGGAAGGTGATGGCCGGCCCGAGCCCGGCGCCCTTTTTGTAGATGCCGGCGAACAGTGGCTGGATGGTGCACGAGCAAACGGCGAGCAGGCTGCCGGCCCCGGCCGCGGCCGGGTAGGACACCCATTTCGAGGCATCCGGCCCGAGAAACCGGATGATCGATTGCTGCGGCACCAACGCGGACAGCGCGCCGGCGATGAAGAAGGCCGGCACCAGGCAGAGCAGGACGTGGGCAGCGAGATAGGAAGCCAGGCTGGCCAATCCGCCCTGCAATGCGGTGATCATCCATTCCATGTCAGACCCCTTCCCGGCCTTGCGGCCCTATCTACCCTGCTTCGTACCACCCCTTGGTCGAATTCACCACCTTAACGACCAGCAACATGGCCGGCACCTCGATCAGCACGCCAACGACGGTGGCCAGCGCCGCCCCCGACTCGAAGCCGAACAGGCTGATGGCCGCTGCCACGGCCAGTTCGAAGAAATTGCTGGCGCCGATCAGTGCCGACGGACAGGCGACATTGTGTTTCTCGCCGACCTTGCGGTTGAGCCAGTAGGCCAGTGCCGAGTTGAAGAAAACCTGGATCAGGATGGGCACGGCAAGCAGGCCGATGATCAACGGCTGGCGCAGGATGGCTTCGCCCTGGAAGGCGAAGAGCAGCACGAGCGTGGCAAGCAAGGCGGTAATCGACCACGGGCCGATTTTCTCCATGGCGGCGTCGAAGGCCCCCTGCCCCTTGGCGAGCAGCGCTTTGCGCCAGAGCTGGGCGATCACGACGGGAATGACGATGTACAGCACGACGGAGGTCAGCAAGGTGTCCCAGGGCACGGTAATCGCCGAGATGCCGAGCAGGAAGGCGACGAGCGGGGCGAAGGCGAAGACCATGATGGTGTCGTTGAGCGCCACCTGCGACAGCGTGAACAGCGGATGGCCGTTGGTCAGCCGGCTCCAGACGAAAACCATGGCCGTGCACGGCGCCGCGGCGAGCAGGATGAGGCCGGCGATGTAGCTGTCGAGCTGTTCGGGCGGCAGCATCGGCGCGAACACGTTGCGGATGAACAGCCAGCCGAGGAAGGCCATCGAGAAGGGCTTGACCAGCCAGTTTACGAACAGCGTGACGCCAATGCCACGCACATGCTGCTTCATTTCGGCCATGGCGCCGAAGTCGACCTTGACCAGCATCGGGATGATCATCACCCAGATGAGCAGCCCAACCGGCAGATTGACCTGGGCGACTTCCATGCGGCCAATGGCCTGGAACAGGTTCGGCGCGAACTGGCCGAAAACGATGCCGGTGACGATGCAGAGGAAGACCCAGATGGTCAGATAACGCTCGAAGAAGCTCATCGGTACGCCGGCGGCGGACTTGGCGGTGATTTCGCATTGGACGGACATGGCGGCTCCTTACAGTCCCAGCGCTGCGCGCACGGCGGGGATCAAGCGGGCGCGGATGTCGTCCCGGACGGTGATGAAACTTTCCAGCGGCTCGCCGTGCGGGTCGTGGAAGGGTAGATGAATGCGCGGCACCGGGCGCGGGAAGACCGGACAGGTTTCCTTGGCGTTGTCGCAAACGCTGACCACGAGGTCGATGGCATCACCCATCACGGCCTCGACGTCCTTCGGGTGAAGCCCCTCGGTCGGCAGGCCGGCCAACTTCAGCGCCGCGATGGCGCCATCGGCGACCTTGGGCTGTGGCCTGGTCCCGGCCGAAATGCCGCGCACGAGGCCGGCCAGGTCGTGATTGATGATCGCTTCGCCCATCTGCGAGCGACAGGAGTTGCCGGTGCACAGCACGAGCACGGTTTTGAGAGTCGACATCAGGCGGTCTTTCCGGTTTTTGCGCGACGTTTTTCGGTGGTGTCGCAGCAGGTGGTTTTCGGCAGGCAGGTCTCGCCCTGACAGCAATTGCTGGTCAGGAAGGCGATCAGTTCATCCATCGTGCCGTAGTTGGCCGAGTAGTGGATGAAACGGCTTTCCCGTTCGCCGGCAATCAGCCCGACCCGGCTCAAATGCGCCAGATGAAAGGACAGCGTGGCCGGTGCCATGCCCAGTTGTTCGCCGATGCCGCTGGCGTTGATGCCGGCTGGCCCGGCTTCGACGAGCAGACGGAAGATGGCCAGACGGGATTCGTGACCCAGGGCGGCGAGAAGTTCGGCGGCGTTTAACGTTTCCATATTTCGAGTATCGTCGAATTAATAACCAAAGTCCACCGCAGCCACCCTGCGGTGGACTTGCTGCGGTCAACCGGAAATTTTCACAAAATTCTAAAACCAACAATTTCAACATTTCGAATTTACAAATGGCACTAACCGCCAATTTAATCGACATCAATATGAAATATATCAATGCTAGACTGCATCCATTCAGACACTCGGGGCGCTCCCCATGATCCTGTTCGACAAACTATCCATCCGCCTGCGATTGCTCATCATGGTTGGCATCGGTGCCATTTTTGGCATGATTCTGTTGTCAACGTCCCTGTATTCGCTCAATGCCTTTCGCGATGACACCCAATCCGTAGCTCATGAAGTGGCGCGCTCAACCCACGCCCTCAGTCTCGTCGGTGGCGCTCAGAGTGCATTTCAAGCCCAGTTACGTGGCTTGAAAAACATGGTCATTCGCAATTTCATGCCCGACGAATTCGAGAAAGCCCGGAAGGAGTTTCTCGCCGAGCGCGCAAAATTCTGGGCGCAGATAGAGGAACTGGAAAAAATCGATGCGGCAGGCGCCATCAAGGAAACCGGGAATCTGTCCGAGATCCGCAAGCAGGCCCAGGAACTCAACAAGCTCTACGACGATGTAATCGCCGAAAACGAAGCCGGCATGCCCAAATATACGGTCATGGTGGACGCTGCCCTGCGCGGGACCGACCGCTCGCTTACCAACGAACTGGCCAACGCCTACCAGGCGATCAGCGCCGCAACGACCGTTCAGGCCAACGAAGCCTCGCAGCTTGCCGACCGACGCTTCATGGCCAGCCTGATTCTGGTCCTCGTCGTTGGCCTGGGTGGCGCGACGATCTCGCTGTTGCTGGCGGCCCTGCTGGGCGGGCGCATCCTGGCGCGACTGGGCGGCGATCTCGAACCCGTTGTTGCCGCCGCCCGGCGCGTTTCCGAGGGCGACCTGACCGGCACCATACACTCCGGCAAGGCGGCTGCCGATTCTTTGGTCGCCGCCGTCGATGCCATGCAGAAACGCCTGCGCAGCCTGATCGGGCAAGTCAAGCAGGACGCGGAAAAGACCTCAGGCAACGCGCACGCACTCAGCACGTCAGCGGATGAGGTTGCCCAGGCAGCCATCGCCCAAAGCGAGGCCGCAGGCCAAATAACGGCCGCCATCGAAGAACTGACCGTAGCCATCACGGTCATGGCCGAAAGCGCCGGTGCTGCCGCTGATGCAGGGCGCCTGACCCGAGACAAGGCGACCGAAAGCAGCAGCATTATTCTTCAAGCCATCAGCGAAATCGGCAACATCGCAACCCAGGCACAACTGTCTACCCGGACGATGATCGAACTCAAGCAGCACACCCAGGAAATCGCCGGGTTCGCACAGGAAATCAAGGAGATTTCCGATCAGACCAACCTGCTCTCCCTGAATGCCGCCATTGAAGCAGCGCGTGCCGGTGAAGCCGGGCGCGGCTTTGCCGTGGTCGCCGACGAAGTCCGCAAGCTCGCCAATCACACCGCCAAGACCACCCACAAGATCGAGAATCTCGTCAAGCTGCTCGACGGCGCTGCCCGCGAAACCGCCGACGCCGTGGCAACTACGGCGCATCTCGCCGAGCATGGAACCCAACTCGCTTCAAAGGCCGGCGATGCGATATCGACCATCAAGGACAACTGCGAGCGCACGATGCACGCCACCAGCGACATCGTGGATGTGCTCGCCGAGCAGCGTCAAGCCGCCGAGCAGATCGCCCGGAACACCGAACGCGTAGCCCAAATGATCGAACAGGGTGCTGGGGCCGCCGCCAAGTCGTCCACCACGGCCAGGGAAGTTGCCTCGCTGGCCGAAGGCCTGCGCCAGGCGACGCTGCAGTTCAGCGTCTGAAAATCAGTTAACAAAAAAGCGGCCACCCTAGGGATGGCCGCTGCGAGGCACTATGTCTATTTGTAGCTGTCGGCAAAAATGCTGTCGGCCCAGGTAAACATATCCTGGTAACTGTCACCATTCACGCCGTTGCTTGGCGCCTCGCCCAAGTCTACGCGATGCATGCCCTTGCCCTTGACGGCGCCATTCACGTCGTAGATATCGCCATAGATGAAATTGGCCGACAGCCAGGATGCCGTGCGGGCCGTAATCGGGCTGTAGCAGGCGGAACCGGTGGCCACATTGCTATCCAGCACCTCGCCGCTCAGCGTGCGCAGAATGGCGTCAGCGCAAACTTTGGCTTGCGCGTTGGCCATGTGCCCCGACTTGGGAACGGCCTTGTTGTCGCTGGCCGGCACCGCGCAGGAGTCGCCAATAACGTGGATGTTCGGATGAGCTGCCGTGCCGTAACTCAACGCATTCACCGGCACGAAACCGGACAGATTGACGCCGAGACTCGCCGCGATGCCTCCTGCCCGCTGGTTCGGGATGTAGTTGAGCACCTTGGCGTTGCTGATGTTCATGGCCGAGGTCGAAATGCTGCGCGTCGCGGAGTCGACGCTCAGCACCGTCGCGTTGGGCACATACTGGATACGGCCGGCGTGGGTCACTGTGAAGGCACGAGTAAAGGCTTCCGGCTCAGCCTGGATGTTCGGATTCGCATCGAGGACGATAACCTTGGCCCCCGTCCGGCCCTTCACGCGCAGGTAATCGGCCACCACGCAGGCCCGTTCATAAGGTCCTGGCGGGCAGCGATAGGGCGACTTCGGCACGGTCATGACGAAAGTTTCGTTGGAACGCATGGCGGCAAGCTGATTCTTTAGCAGGGTCGTCTGGGCGCCAGCCTGCCAGGCATGCGGCGTCAGGTTCGGATTCCAGTTTCCAGGCGCCGGAGCGAAATCAATGCCCGGCGACAGAACGAGATGGTCGTAATCAAGAATCTGATTGCCGCCCGCGGTCTGCACCGTCAGCCGATTGCCGGCCGGATCGACGGCCAACGCCTTGCCCTGGAGAAAGGAAACACTGTGCGTTGTCCTCAGCGTATCGAAGCCGAGCGTAATCCGGCTCATCGACAGCGCGCCGGTCACGACCAGATTGGAAAGGATGCAGGAAATATGGTTTGGATTGGTATCTACCAAGGTAACCTGGACATTGCCGCCCCACATGCGCAAATACTTGGCCACGGTAGCACCACCAAAACCACCGCCGACCACGACGACACGCGGACTGGTAACAGCCGCGCTGACGGCGCGGGGGATAGCGGCAAAGGCAGCGATGGCGCCGGCCGACTTGAGGAAATCTCTTCTGTTGAAACGATGCATGCTTATCTCCTGATACTCAATCGCCGCCATTGCCCGGCAGGGTGGACAGATATTCCGAAATCAGGCGAATCTGTTCGTCGGTGTAGCCACGGGCCTGACGATCCATGATGCCCTCGACCGGACGCGACTTCATTTCCAGCAGTTCGTTGTAAATTTCGTGTGCCGATTTGCCGGCGATCTCGTCAAACCCCGGGCCATTGCCATTTGTGCCGTGGCACTGTGCGCACTGGGAAGCCAGCGTGCGGCCGGGTGGCGAGACCTGTGCCGAAACGGCAAGGCTCGCCAGGGCGAGCGGAATGCCGACCATCAGGGTCCGCAGGCGCAACATGTTTGGGCTCATAAAACCTCCGCAAATGATTCAAGGAACGAATAAACGTGGGCTAATTTTCCGCACGAGCATTCGAACCGGATGCTCCCACATTGCATGAAATCCGATAGATGTCGTCCGCCCCCGACACTTTTGCAAGTCGCCGCCATGACATACGATAGGGTCCATGAAACGCTACCCGCGCACCTTCCTGCAGCTGATCACCTTGGGCAACATCCTC
Organism: Betaproteobacteria bacterium; assembly: GCA_016705475.1. GTDB lineage: Bacteria > Pseudomonadota > Gammaproteobacteria > Burkholderiales > Rhodocyclaceae > Azonexus. Next base: position 295,031 of record JADIYD010000014.1, read on the forward strand.
TTCGCGCTGCCCTTGCTGATTGCAGCCGGCTTCGTATTCATCAAGCTCGACGCCCTGAACGATCACTTCAGGCAGGCAATCGAACATGCCTCGTCGTCATCCTCCCTGAGTGGTGAGCTGACCGAAGATCTGGTGCACATGGAGCGCAGCCTGCGTCGCCACATCGTCCTCAAGGACACTGACTCGCTGAATGACTATGCGCGGGTTCGCAGCGAATGGCGGAGCAACGTCGAATCACTGGCGCAGCTGACGCCTTTGCCCGCAGCCTTGCTTCGCGACCTTGCCGCCCAGCTCGACCTAGAGCAAAAAGCCTACATGAGCGTGCGCGAGGGCAAGGAAATCGAGTCGCTGGCTGCCGCACTCGATGAACTCAAACCGCGATCGGACAAATCCATGGGAGACATCAGGGAAGTCCTGGAAAGCGAGCAGAAGCGATTTCTAGATGAGTCCAACCATCTGCGCACCCACCTTCTCCTCTCGGCCGGCGTTGCCACGCTGGTTGCCATCAGTTGCTTGTGGGCGATCCGAGCCCTGCTTGCCCGCCTGATCGGGCGCTTTGAAAAAGCGGTTATTCGCCTCGGCAAAGGCGACCTGCAGCAAGCCATCGAACTGGACGGCCCTGGCGACCTGCGCTGGCTAGGTCGCTGGCTGGAGTGGCTAAGGCGACGCCTGCTTTCCCTGGAGGAAGAGCGGGCGCAAGTGCTGCGCCATGTCTCGCACGAATTGAAGACACCACTGGCCGCCATGCATGAAGGCGCCTCGCTGCTCGACGAAGAAGTGCCGGGACCGTTGACTCCAGAGCAACGGCGGATTGTCAGCATATTGCAGGGCAACTCCCGGCGCCTGCAGGACCTGATCGAAGGCCTGCTGCGCCTGCAACAAGCCGGGCATGCCGCCGAGCGCATCGCTCACGAAGCGCTTCGTTTCGACCAATTGATCACCCAGGTTGTCGAAACGACCCAGTTGATTGCGGCAGAACGCGGCGTCAAGTTTGAATGTATTTTGCCCGAAACCGGCATCGTGGCCGGACGCGAAGCCCTGCTCACCATCGTCCACAACCTGGTCGCCAATGCCCTCAAGTTTTCACCGGCCAATGGCTTGATCAAGGTGTCGCTCAGCCATGATGCGTCAACAGCCAGGCTCGATATCGTCGATCAGGGCCCAGGCGTCGCCGAACAAGATGCACCCCATATTTTCGAGCCCTTCTATCGCAGCAATGCGTCGCGCGACATTGCCGGCGTCGGACTCGGACTGGCTATTGCCCGTGAATTCGTTCTGGCACACCGCGGCGAACTAAAATTGATACCATCATCCGCGGGCGCCCATTTTTGCGTCATCCTGCCGCTGAAAGCCTCGTACCTGAGACAAGCCCCCCATGCCTGAGTCTGCCCCATACTGGACGACGCGCAAAAGAAGCTGGATGCCCTGCTGACCATCGACCGCGACCTGCGCAACCGCAACAGGGGCCGCTGAATGGCGCAGGCGGCGCGCATTCTGGTCGTCGATGACGACCCGGACATGCTGCACCTCATCAGCCTGCGCCTGAGTGCAGCCGGTTATCAGGTATCTGCCGCAGACTCGGGCGAAGCAGCGCTGCTCAGCTTCCGCGAACAGCGCCCGCAAATGGTGATCACCGACCTGCGCATGGGAAAAATGGATGGCCTCACGCTGTTTGAGCACCTTCAGGCCGAAGCACCGACCCTGCCCGTCATCATCCTCACCGCCCACGGCACCATCCCGGACGCGGTAGCGGCTACCCGGCGTGGCGTCTTCAGCTTCCTGACCAAACCCTTCGACGGCCAGGAGCTGCTGCGCCGCGTCGCCGATGGCATCCGCCTCTCCCCGAAGCTCGATACGGCCAACTGGCGCAGTTCACTGATCACCGTCAGCATCAGAATGGAGGAACTGTTGCGGCAAGCCCGGCGCGTCGCCGAGGAAAACCGGACCACCCTGCTGATCGGCCCCGGCGGGGCTGGAAAAACAACGCTTGCCCGCGCCATTCATCAGGCCGGGCCACGCTCCATGCAGCCCTTCGTGAGCCTCTCATGCACCGACTACCCGGCTGCTGAACTGGAAGAAATCCTCAATCCGAACAATCCGCTGGGCGCCTGGACCCAGGCAAATGGCGGTGTACTCTATTTGCAGGATGTGGGCGCCCTGTCGCCCATTGCCCAGGGCCGCCTGCTTACCTTGCTGATGGCGCAATTGCAGAGCGATGACCCGTTCTACCGACTGGAGTCATCGGCACAGAAAGCCAGTTCGACCAATATTCAGGTCATAGCTGCCAGCCCCCGACCATTGGATGCCTCCGTCGCCGAAGGTCGCTTTCGCAGCGAACTTTATTACCTGCTCTCTCGTACCACCTTACATGTCCCGCCGCTCAGCGAGCGCTGCGAGGACATCCCGGTACTCGCCGCCCATTTTCTAGGTAACGCCTCTCCTGGAAAAACACTGGCACCCGATGCCATCCTTGCTCTCGAAGAAGGTAACTGGCCAGGCAATGTGCGCCAACTCAAGAACATCATCGAACAGGTAAGCACCGGCAACCTGACCGAGATCATCACCAAAGCGGCTGTTCGCAGAGCCATGCGCGAACTCGACGATGAGAGCCTGATCGCCCTCGACGACGCGCGTCGCGATTTCGAACGCGACTACCTGATCCGCCTCCTGCAAAACACGGCCGGAAACGTCTCGCAGGCCGCGCGCATTGCCCAGCGCAACCGGACGGAGTTCTACAAGTTGCTGGCCCGGCACGAACTGGACCCGGTGAATTTCAAGCAACGCTTCAAGTAATCCGACCACCTGGCGCCCCCTTAATTCAGGCTTAAGCTGGGCCGGCTAGACTGCGGGAAACCTGTTACGGAAGTTTCCCATGTCGCGTCGACCTTTCATTTTTGGCCTTTTTTTCCTGTTGACCGTAGCAAGCCAGCTTGAGGCCCAGGAACGCCGCCTGATGCTGCAGCCGGTGCAGCTCAAATCGCTGGGCGTTGAAACAGCCGTCGCCGGCCAGATCGCCGGCGGGCGTGACGGCAGCTATCCGGCCCAGGTCCGCGTGCCGAACGAGCAGATGCGCGTCGTCGCCGCGCCGGTCGGCGGCATGGTCGAAATGCTGGCCGTGGCACCCGGCGCTACCGTCAAGCGCGGCCAGGTCGTCGCCCACCTGAGCAGCCAGCAGGCGCTGGAACTGCAGCGCGACGCGCTGCAGGCCGGCAGCCAGTCGTCCCTCATGCAACAGAATCTGAAACGCGACGAACAACTCTTTGCCGAAGGCCTGATCGCCGAAAGCCGCCTGCAAGCCACCCGCGCCGCCGCTGCCCAGGCCGGTGCGCAGGCCAGCGAACGGCGTCAGGGCCTGGCCCTGGCCGGCGCTGCACCGGGCAAACTGGGCGGCAAACTGGCGCTGACAGCCCCCATCGACGGTGTTGTGCTGGAACAGGGAGCCCAACTCGGCCAGCGCGTCGAAACCTCGGCGCTAATCTACCGCATCGCCAAACTCAGCCCGCTGTGGCTGGAAATCCAGGCCCCGGTCGCCATCGCAGCCACGCTGCGCGAAGGCAGCGCGGTGAAGATCGCCAACAGCGAGGTCACCGGCAAGCTCATCGCCATTGGCCGCGCCGTCGATCCGGCGAGCCAGACCGTGCTGCTCCGCGCCGAAGTCGGCAAGGGTGCCGACACGCTGCGCCCCGGCCAGGTCATCGAAGTCGAAGTCGCGGCCCCGGCCGGCCAGCATCAACGTTTGCCCGCCTCGGCACTGGCCCGCGATCAGGGCAAGACCTTTGCCTTCGTCCAGACCGCCAGCGACGACAAGGGTGTCGTCTTCGCCGCCCGCCCGGTCCGCGTGGTCAGCCAGGGTGGCGACAGCGTCACGGTGGACGGCATCAAGGCCGGCGAGAAGGTCGCCATCAAGGGCGTGTCCGGCCTCAAGGCCCTGCTCACCGGCGTTGGTGCCGAATAATGTTGGACGCCCTGATCCGTTTTTCGCTGACCCAGCGCCTGTTGGTGCTGGTTCTTACCGTCATGCTCACCGGGGCCGGCGTCCAGGCTTTCCTCGGCCTGCCCATCGACGCCTTCCCTGACGTGTCGACGACGCAGGTCAAGATCATCCTCAAGGCCCCCGGCATGACGCCGGAAGAGGTCGAAACGCGCCTCGCCGTACCGGTCGAGCAGGAACTGCTCGGCATCCCGCACCAGAAGCTCCTGCGCTCGGTCTCAAAATATGCGCTGACCGACATCACCCTAGATTTCGAGGACGGCACCGACATTTACTGGGCCCGTCAGCAGGTTGGCGAGCGCCTGGCCGCGGCCATGGGCAACCTGCCGCCCGGCGCAACCGGCGGCATGGCGCCGATCACCACGCCGCTCGGCGAAATGTTCATGTTCACCATTGAGGGCGAGCTCTCGCTGGCCGACAAGCGTGCCCTGCTCGACTGGGTGATTCGTCCACAACTGCGCACCGTGCCCGGCGTCGCCGACGTCAACAGCCTGGGTGGCGAGGTGCGCACCTTCGAGGTCGTGCCCAACCCACAGAGCCTGGCAGCGCGCGGCCTGGCGCTCAAGGATCTGCAGGCCGTTCTCGAAACGAACAACCGCAACGACGGCGCCGGCCGCCTCAACGACGGCGAGGAATCGCTGCTGGTTCGCGCCGAAGGGGCGATTGCTACGGTCGACGACGTAAAAGCCATTGTTTTGCAAGCCAGGGACGGCACCGTAGTACGCATATCCGATGTCGCCGAAGTCCGCCTCGGCGCCCTCACCCGCTACGGCGCGGTGACCAAGAGCGGCCAGGGCGAGGCGGTGCAAGGCCTGGTCCTCGGCCTGCGCGGCGCCAATGCGCAACAGGTGGTGGCCGGCGTCAAGGCGCGACTGGCCGAGATCGCGCCGACGTTGCCGCCCGGCGTCACCATCGAAGCCTTCTACGATCGAAGCAATCTGGTCGGCCGTGCCGTCGGTACCGTTTCGAAGGCGCTGCTCGAAGCCATCGTCCTCGTCGTGCTGCTCCTGCTCGCCTTCCTCGGCAACCTGCGCGCCGCGCTGGTCGTCGCACTCATGCTGCCGCTGTCGGCACTCGCCACCTTCATCCTGATGCGCATGTACGGCCTGTCGGCCAACCTCATGAGCCTTGGTGGTCTGGCCATCGCCATCGGCATGCTGGTCGATGCCGCCGTCGTCGTTGTCGAAAACGTCGAAAGCCAGCTCGCCGAGGCGCAGGAAAACCTGCCGACGCTGCACCTGATCTACCGCGCCGCCCGCGAAGTCGCCTCGCCGGTCACCTCGGGCATCGTCATCATCATCATCGTCTTCCTGCCGCTGCTCACGCTGCAGGGGCTGGAGGGCAAGATGTTCGGGCCGGTGGCGCTGACCATCGTCTTCGCCCTGGCCTCCTCGCTGCTCCTGTCGCTGACAGTCGTGCCGGTACTCGCCTCCTACCTGATCAAGCGCGGCGTGCATCACGAGCCGTGGCTGGTCAAGAAACTGGCCGCCCTCTACGACCGCACACTGAGCACCGCCCTCAACAACAGCCGCACTTTCATCATCGCCGCCACCATCGCGTTGGCCGCCGCTGCGGGCGCCTTCCTGCTGCTTGGCAAGAGCTTCATGCCGACCATGGACGAAGGCGACATGATCATGCAGCTCGAAAAGCTGCCGTCGATCAGCCTCGACCAGACCATCGCCATCGACAGCGCCGTACAGAAGGCGATCCTGGCGCAGGTACCGGAGATCAAGTCCATCGTCGCCCGCGCCGGTTCGGACGAACTCGGCCTCGACCCGATGGGCCTCAACCAGACCGATACCTTCATGGTCCTCCAACCGCGCGATACCTGGCGCAATCCGGACCCGGCCTGGCTGGCCGACCAGTTGCGCGTCGTCATGGCCGATTTCCCCGGCATCGGCTTCTCCTTCACGCAGCCGATCGACATGCGCGTGTCGGAAATGCTGACCGGCGTGCGCGGCGATCTGGCGATCAAGGTTTTCGGGCCCGACCTCGCGACGCTGAACCATCTGTCCAACGAAATCGTCGCCGTGATCAAGAAAGTCCCCGGCGCCGAAGACACCTTCACGCTCAAGAACGACGGCGTGCAATACCTCAAGATTGCCGTCGACCGTCTGGCCGCCGGCCGCTTCGGGCTCAATGTCGACGACATCCAGAACGACCTCAAGGCCCTGCTCGAAGGCCGCAACGTCGGCGTCGTCATCGAACAGGGACGCCGCGTGCCGGTCGTCCTGCGCGGCCCGACCAGCCTGCTTAACTCGCCGGCCGATTTCGAAGCCTTGCGCCTGAGCCTGCCGGGCGGCGGTAGCGTGCCGCTGGCCAGCGTTGCCAAAATCGGCCGCATCGACGGCCCGGTCAAGGTCGACCGCGAAAATGCCCAGCGCTACGTCGTCGTTCAGTCCAACGTCCGCGACCGCGACCTGGTCGGCTTCGTCGAGGACGCCAAGGCAGGCGTCGCCCGCGACATCAAGCTGCCGGCCGGCTACCGGCTGGCCTGGGGTGGCCAGTTCGAAAACCAGCAACGCGCCGCCGCCCGCCTCATGGTCGTCGTGCCGGTGGCGCTGGCGCTGATCTTCTTCCTGCTCTTTTCGACCTTCGGCTCGTTGCGCCAGGCCCTGCTCGTCCTATCCAACGTGCCATTCGCCATGATCGGCGGCGTCTTTGGCCTGCTCATCTCCGGCGAATACCTGTCGGTGCCGGCCTCGGTCGGCTTCATCGCCCTGCTCGGCATCGCCGTGCTCAACGGCGTGGTCATGGTCACCTACTTCAACCAGTTGCTGGCCCGCGGCATGGCCGTCGGCGACGTCGTCGTCGAAGGGGCCAAACGCCGCCTGCGGCCGGTGCTGATGACCGCCAGCATCGCCGCCTTCGGCCTCGTGCCGATGCTTTTTGCCACCGGCCCCGGCTCCGAAGTGCAGCGCCCGCTAGCCATCGTCGTGATCGGCGGCCTGCTCACCTCGACGGCGCTGACCCTCGTCCTGCTCCCCATCCTGTTCCGCCGCTTCGGCGTCAAAACCACCGTCTCCTTTACCGAGGGCCACCGCCATGGCTGATGTCCTGCTTTCGCTCACCATGCCCAACGATGTTGCCCAACACATCGAGGACTTGCTGCTCTCGCGCCCCGATCTCGTCCGCGGCTTCACCGCCACGATGGCCGAAGGTCATGGCGCCGTCGTCCCCCTGGTCGAGCCGGCCGAGCTGGTCAGCGGCCACTCGCCGCGGCTGCAGATTCGCATGGCCGGGACGGAAGAAGCCATGCGCGCGGTCCTGGCGCTGATCAAGGCCGAGCTGCCGAGAGCGAATATCTTCTTCTGGCTGGTGCCAATCATCGAGATGGGGCGTTTATGAATTTCGATTTTGCCCGTTTTTTCCGGTTGACCGTGGCAATCGGCATCGCTGGCACCAGCGGGATCGGGGGCAACGGTTTCGCCGCCGAAACCATGCCCAACCTGCCACCGAGCGAAATCGTCACGCGCGTCCTGCAGACCAACCTGTCGGTGCAGGCGGCCGCCGGCCAGATCCGCGTCGAGGAAGCCAACCGCAGCCGTCTCGAAGCCGGCCAATACGAATGGAACGTCCGCCTCGGCGGCCAGCAGCGTCGGAGCAAGCCGGCGACCGGCACCGATGAGCGTTTCAACGAATGGAACGCCGCCATCGAGCGCCCGCTGCGCCTGCCCGGCAAAGGCCGGCTCGACGGCGAACTCGGCGCAGCCGGCGTAGCCCTGGCCGAAACCGCCCACGGCGATGCCCTGCACGAAGCCAGCCGCAATCTCCTCAAATCATGGTTCGTCTGGCTCAAGGAAAGCGCCTCGGCGGCACAATGGAGCGAGCAACTCGCGCTGCTCGACAAGCAGGCCAAAGCCATCCAGCGCCGTCAGCAACTTGGCGACGCCGCCCGTCTCGAGTCCATCCAGGCCGCAGCCGCGCTGGCCCAGGCCGAAGCCGCCCTGGCTCAGGCCAGGGTGCGCCAGCAGACGGCCGGCGAAGATCTGCGCCGCCGCTACCCCGGCCTGCCGCTCGTCAGCGAAAACACGATTGCCGAGCCGACGCCCGTCGACGGCAATGAAGCCGACTGGATCAACGCCATCCTCGAACACAGCCACGAACTTGAATTCGCCCGCGGCGAAACCAACCGTGCGCAGATCGTCGCCGGCCGGGCCAGCCGTGACCGGATGCCCGACCCGACCGTAGGCCTGCATGTATCCAGAGAACGGGCCGGCGAGGACCAGATCTTCGGCGCCTACATCAGCGTCCCGCTGCCCGGTGGCGCTCGCCGCGCCAGTTCCGATGCAGCGCTCGCCCAAGCAGACGTTGCTGGTCGGCGCGAAGCATTCACCACGCAAAAGATCACCGCCGAATCGGCCATGCTCTACCAGTCGGCCACGGCCGCCTTCTCGACCTGGCAGGCCAGCCGCAGCGCCGCCGAGCGCCTCGGCCAGGCAGCAGACATGACAGCCCGCGCCTACCAGCTCGGTGAAGGCAGCCTCAACGACCTGCTCGCCTCCCGCCGGCTGGCCAACGAAGCCCAGCTATCGGCCCGCCTGATCCAGCTCGAAGCGCTCGAACTGCGCTACCGCCTGTTGCTCGATGCCCACCGGCTTTGGGTCATGGATTTGCAACGCTTCAGGCTGAGAACCGACCTTCCGGGCGAACTGCGCATCCCCGATTGATCAGGTATCAGATAGCCCGCGCTAGCCAGCTGGTGCGGGTAGAGCGCATTCATCAAAATATTTTGTAAGGGTTTTCACAAGTCTCCGACTAATTGTTCAAGTAGCTCATTGGCGCTGCTTGATGACAAATTCAACTTCAACGGAGATTCAAAATGAAAACCACCAAAATCCTGTCCCTGGCCATCGGTTCCGCTTTCGCTGCCGCCACCCTTTCCCCGCTCGCCCACGCAGCCGGCGACAACCCGTTCAGCGCCAGCAAGCTGGAAGCCGGCTATCAGTTGGCGCAGGCCGACACCAAGATGAAGGATGGCAAGTGCGGTGAAGCCAAGTGTGGCGCTGACAAGAAGGCCGGCGAAAAAATGAAGGACGGAAAATGTGGCGAAGCCAAGTGCGGTGCTGACAAGAAGGGCGCAGACAAAAAGAAGGACGGCAAGTGCGGCGAAGCCAAGTGCGGCGCAGAAAAGAAGAAATAACCTGCCCATCTGAACGCATTCCGGCTGCCCGGCATCCGGAATGCGACAGCAAAAAGTCCCCGGCCCCCCAACATCGCGCCCGGCCCGGGTTGCGCACCAGAAGCCATAAAGAATGAAAAACACGCTCACTCGCCATCTTGGTTTTACCTTCTCGAATCTCGACCTGCTGGGACTGTGGCTAGGCTTGCTCAGTCTGCGCCTGCTGCTGGGCTGGGACTTCTACGAATCCGGCCTGGAAAAACTCCATGGCACCAACTGGTTCACCGATATCCAGGACCGTTTCCCTTTCCCCTTCAGTCTTGTACCGCCAGAAATCAGCTGGCAGATGGCCACCTGGTTTGAACTGCTCGGTGGCGTTGCGCTGGTCATCGGGCTCGGCACCCGCTTTTTCTCGGTTTCGCTGCTCATCCTGACCATCGTTGCCATCGCCAGCGTGCATTGGCCGGACGCGTGGTCAAGCTACGGTGAATTGCTGCAGGGCTATGGCTTTACCGATAACGGCTTTGGCAATTTCAAGCTGCCGGTACTGTTCATCGGCATGCTGCTTCCCTTGATCCTGATGGGTCCGGGCAAGCTGTCGATCGATCATCTGTTCCGCCGCAAGGTGCTTTGAGATACGCTGCCTGCGATGACTACCTCCACTTTCCGACAAGTCCTGCAGGCCAACCTGCTGGCCATCATCAGCGTGCTGATCGCCGTCGCCAGCCTGTCGTACAACACCTGGCGCAACGATGTGTCGGAACTGAACCGGAATCAGCGGGCCGCGGGTTTTGCCGTACTGCAGGAACTCGCCACGCTGCAACTGCTGGTCGATCATCTGACCTACGACGACAAGCGCCAACGCGGCGACACCATCGAAGGGTGGACGCGCGTCGTATTCATCGGCGACCTCGCCAGCCTGACCTCGCCCAAGGTGGATGCCGGGGCAAAGAGCTTGCGCCAGCAATGGGAAAGCGAAGTCGGCCGGCTGGAATCGAGCGAAGAGGCGAACAAGACCGTCAGTCGGGCCATAGAATCCCTGCGCGTTGAAACCTTGCGCACCCTCGCGGAATTACGGTGAATATCAATCCGCACCAGACGTATCATGGGCAAACACGCCCACCCGATGAGGCAATACGATGCCCCTGAATCTGCGCCAACTTGGCTGCCTGCTTTTCGGAATTTCCGCCATCGCTCTGCCGCTATCGGCAACCGCCTGGGAATTGTCGGGCAGCAAGATGATCAGTCTGCAAACAAGGGATGGAAAAACTATCGCGATTGGCTCTGTCGAATTCACCCCGAAAGGCGAATCGACCACCTTCGCGCTGCATCTTGACCACGCCAAACTCAAGGATTTCTTCCTCTCCATGAAAGAATTCAAGTGTCTGGAAGGTGAGGAAATTCATTGCCACGTGCCCTACCCCTACCCCAATCCGGGCACCATCACGCGAAATGACCTGCGCTGGCTGGAACACTCGCTACTGTTTCTCTACAAACAGCCCAAGGATTTTGGCGCCCGGTTGTGGAACGGCCTTTACTACAAAATGACGCTTGGCGAAAAAGGCATCGTCGGCATGCCGCAAGCCGTCGATCTCGTCCAGATTGGCGCCCCGCCGGCCGACACCTCGATCCCGCCATATGGTCCGGGTGACCGCAGCGATATTACGCCGGACTCGCGCTGGATTCGCAGCCTGAGCATCGAGTAGGACGACCTCAATCGTGAGCGGAGACGCTCAGTTATCGACTTTCTGCCAGCCCTTCGCCTGCATGCAGGCATGCATCCGGCGCACGCTGGCATTGGTGACCACGCCATCGGCGGTGGTGTAGACCTGCTGTTTGCAGAAGATTTCGTCGCGTGTGTAGTCGCCGTCGAGCGCCCCGCGCTTTTCCCAGTGCCACGACGAACACCCCGCCAGCCCCAGGAGAACAAGCATCAGTAGTTTCATGGAGCAAATTTTACGCTGATCAGCGCAAGAGCAGCTCCAGCGCATCGCGCTAAAAATTATTCAGATATCACTTCAATAATTAAATTTATTCTGTAGAATAAATCCAAGATCATCAGGATACGCCATCATGAAGACCGCCCTGCAAGCCAACCCGCTCTCCGAACGCTCCCGCGTGCTGTCGACGGCCGTGATCGAGGCCGCCAGACGGCTCGGACTGGCTCCACCGATCTCAATGCCATCATCGGCACAAGCCAGCCCTCGGCCTCGCGCCTGCTCAACGGCAAATACTTCATTCAGGAAGGCAGCAAGACCTGGGAGCTTTCTGCCCATTTCGTCCGCCTCTACCGCTCGATTTCCTCGCTGGTCGGTGGCAACGACGATCTGGCCCGGAGCTGGCTCAAATCCGGTAATCAGGCTTTCGACAACCGTCACCCACTGGATGTCGTCAAACGCGTCGAAGGGCTGCTCCATGTCTGCGAATACCTGGACGCCCACCGCGCTCGCGTCTGAAGCCCGGCCGTGGTCGGGCAAGGGCTGGCGCGCCGTCGAGGCGCAGCACCGCGTGGCGACGATGATGCTGGTGCACGGCGATCTCGACGACCAGTCGCTGCTTGAAGACATTCTTGAAGAATCCAAACCGGTTTTGCCGCGTGAAGCAGTCGGGCTGCACTGGCTACTCGCCACACCATTCCGCTACTGGCCGAAACCGCCATCCGGCTCGCGCTTCCGGGCGCGCACCGATCCAGGCGTGTTCTATGGCGCCGATGAGGAAATGACCGCCTGCGCCGAATGCGGCTACTGGCGCCTCCGCTTCTGGCTCGACAGCGAAGGCCTGGCCGGGCGCGAGGCATCGATCCCGATCACGCTCTTCGAATTCCATGGCGCCACGCCAAACATGCTCGACCTGACCGAATCTCCACTGGTCGCCGAACGTATCAACTGGACTGATCCAGTCGACTATGGCGCCACCCAGAAAGTTGCTGGAACCGCCCGCCAGGCCGGCATCGAGCTGATCCGCTATCAGTCAGTGCGCCATCCCGAAGGTACCTGCCTAGCCATCCTGACGCCACAAGTATTCAAGGGCGTCGACGAACCATTCCGTAACGTGCAGCACGGCTGGACACTCTGGTTAAAGCCGCCGGGCCTGACTATCTGGCAACGTGAATTGACAACCGAAAGCCACGTTTTTCGTTTCGCCTGAACGCAGGATTGCGACGGAACCCGCAGGCCAGTACGGCCACATCGCGCTGATCGTCGACACCGAAGGCAACATGATCGGCCTGCACTCGATGGCATAAGCGAACCACCGCACTTTCGTGCGCCGTCGCCAGCCGCACTGTCGAAAGTCGATTTTGACTCTTTTTTCGGGTTGACCGTAGCAAGCCGTGGTGGCCGCAAAAACCCCGTTCGGGCTTCTTACTCGCCCACCACATCAGCACCGGCTGGCGGCACAAATTTAAAGGTACTGGCTGGCAAGGGGGGATTTCGCTCGATTTTGTTGAAGCGGATATGCGTCGTCTGGCCAAAGCTGTCCTGCAACTCCATGGCTTTGAGATCTTTGCCGGCGAAACCCAGACGGACCTTCTCGAAACCGCTGTCGCCCGCCTTCGAGGTCGCCTCCACCCAGGCCATGCCTTCAGCTTCGCCCGCCTCGGTGAGCGTGAAGTTCTTTTCCAGCTCGTTGCTGCCGGAAAGCAGCGCCGCCGGCGAACCGCCAATCGCCTGCCCGGCCTTGCGCACGGTAACCTGCTGCAGATCGGGATCGTGGATCCAGACCTTTTCGCCGTCGCCAACGACCAGTTGCGGATAAGGCTTAAGGATCTCCCAACGCAGCTTGCCCGGCCGCGAAATGGCGACGGTGCCTGACGACTGCTGCGGCTTGCGGCCGTTCTTGCCGATGACCATCTGCGAAAAATCGGCTTTCAGCGTACGCGTGCTTTTCAGGAAGTCGTGCAACTGATCGACTGCGCCAGCATGAGCGAGGAACGGGAAAACCGCGAATGCTGCGGTCAACAGGAATTTTTGGGCGATTTTCATGCAGCTAGCCTAACGGGTTGCGGTGTGACGTGCTGTCTCAGGGTGTAACAAATTGCTGGCGAAAATCACTCCGCCGGCTTCTTCATGAGCACTTCCCGCCCGCCACGACCATCCATGGTCGACACCAGCCCGGCCTTTCCATCGCTTCGATGAGCCGCGCCGAGCGGTTGTAGCCAATGCGCAGGTGGCGCTGGACCAGCGAAATCGAGGCGCGCTGGTTCTTGAGGACGATATCGACGGCCTGATCGTAGAGCGGGTCGCTCTCGGCATCGCCGCCGCCCTCGCCCGCTTCGCCACCCTCTTCATCATCGCCCCCGGAACCGGTCAGGATGTCCTCGACGTATTCAGGCGCGCCGGTGGCCTTGAGGTGCTCGACAACACGATGGACTTCGTCATCGGAAACGAAGGCGCCATGGACGCGGGTCGGATAGCCGGTGCCCGGTGCCAAATAAAGCATGTCGCCCTGCCCGAGCAACGCTTCTGCCCCCATCTGATCAAGGATGGTGCGCGAGTCGATCTTGCTCGACACCTGGAAAGACAGGCGGGTCGGAATGTTGGCCTTGATCAGGCCAGTGATCACGTCGACCGACGGTCGCTGCGTCGCCAGCACAAGGTGGATGCCAGAGGCGCGCGCCTTTTGGGCAAGGCGGGCAATCTGCTCCTCGACCTTCTTGCCAACCACCATCATGAGATCGGCCAGTTCGTCGATGATGACGACGATGAAAGGCATGGTCTTGAGCGGCTCAGGCGTTTCCGGCGTCAAAGTCAGCGGATTCGGAATGTGTTCGCCGCGCTTTTCGGCATCGCGGATCTTGGTGTTCAGCCCGGCAATGTTGCGCACACCCATCGCCGACATGAGTTTGTAGCGCTTTTCCATCTCGGTCACGCACCAGTGCAGCGCGTTGGCCGCCTGCTTCATGTCGGTAACGACGGGTGCCAGCAGGTGCGGAATGCCTTCGTAAATCGACAATTCCAGCATCTTCGGGTCGACCATGATGAGGCGTACCTGATCCGGCTCGGCCTTGTAGAGCATCGACAGGATCATCGCATTGACGCCCACCGACTTGCCGGAACCGGTCGTCCCGGCAACCAGCAGGTGCGGCGTCTTGGCCAGGTCGGCGACCACCGGCAAACCGCCGATGTCCTTGCCGAGGCAGACGGTCAGCGGGCTGTGCATGTCGTTGTACGGCTTGCTGGAGATGATCTCGGAGAGCTTGACCATCTGCCGCTTGGGATTCGGCAGCTCGAGCGCCATGCACGATTTGCCGGGCACCGTTTCGACAACGCGGATCGAAACCATGGCCAGGGCGCGAGCAAGGTCACGGGCCAGATTGACGATCTGGGCGCCCTTGACGCCGACCGCCGGCTCGATTTCGTAGCGCGTGATGACCGGGCCGGGCATGGCCGCCAGCACCTTCACCTGCACGCCGAAGTCCGCCAGCTTGCGCTCGATCAGGCGCGAGGTGTATTCCAGCGTCTCGGCGCTGACGGTCTCGGTGGCAGGCGGCGCCGGGTCGAGCAGATGCAGCGGCGGCAAGCGGCCACCGACAATCGCTTCAGGGAAGAGCGCTACCTGTTTTTCACGCTCGATGCGCGCCTCGGCCTTTTTGGACACAGGCACGTCGGGCGGCGGCGTTTCGATGACGATCGGATCGTGCAGCTCGACGCGCTGTTTTTCTTCCTTGACGACCACTTCGCGTTTTTGCGCGACTTCCTTGCCGATCTGCCGGTCCCGCCAGGCATCAACACGGCCGTAGAAAAAACCCAGGAAAGCTTCAAGAATCAGGCCGATTTTCTCGAACGCCCAGACCCACGACATGCCCGAGAAAATACTCCAGCCAGCCGCCATGACAGCGAGCAGAAAGAGTGTCGAACCGGTGTAGCCAAACTGCGTGGACAGTACCCGTCCCACTTCAATACCAAGCATGCCCCCCGGGGCCAGCGGCAGCGCTGCCTTCAGCGAATAAAAGCGCAACGCTTCCAGTGCCGAACTGGCGACCAGCAGGAAGGAAAAACCAACGAGCGCAACGAACAGCGGATGCTGCCTGTGATCATCGGGCGCGTGGTATTTGCGAAAACCCCACCAGACGAACATGCCAAGCAGCACGATCCACCACCAGGCAGACATGCCAAAAATGTACAGCATCAGATCGGCAATCCACGCCCCAGCGCGGCCGGCCGGGTTGTGCAGGGAAGTCGCGCCGACGGCATGCGACCAACCTGGATCATCCTTGCTGAACCCCCACAGGGCCATGGTCAGGAACAAAGCGATCGCGCCAACCCCCAGCCAGCGCGACTCCTGCAGCAGCGAGCCGATCTTTTCCGGCAGCGGGCTAGGCGCCGCCGCGCGATTCACCATCCGTGCCCCCACTGTCAGGCGACTCCGGGAATGACCAGGACGTCATTCTCATAACGAATGTAACCGCTCAATTCCAGATCGCGCATGACCTTGCTGACCATTTCACGCGATGCACCAATCATTTTCGCCATATCCTGCTTCGACATCTTCTTCTTCACCACACGATTACCATCCACAACCTCCGACATATCGAGCAGGAGGCGGGCTACGCGGCCATACACGTCGAGCAGGGCCAGGCTTTCGATCTTGCGATCAGCCTCGCGCAAACGCAGGACAAGAATCTTCATCAACTTCTGCGCGACCTGGAAATTCTCCTGCATGCAGCGCTGCAGGGAGTCCTTGTCGAGAAAAAGCAGCTCGCAGGCTTCGGCTGCGACCACATTGGCCGAACGCGGACTGCCATCAATCAGGCCCATTTCACCGAAGAACTCGCCTGGGCCCAGCCAGGCCAGAATGATCTCGCGACCCTCTTCGTCGGTATTGGTCACCTTCGCCCGACCGCTGATCAGGACATACAGGGAATCCGTACTGTCGCCGGCCCGCACGACTGAAGCGCCACGCTCGGCACGCTTGCGTCCGGCAACCCTGGAAAGCTTTTCCAGCTCATTCTCGTCCAGCCCTGAAAACAGGGGGATATTGCGCAAGACGACCAAGCTCAAACCACATGGAGTTGCTGACATAAATCAGTTTCCGTTCATAGAGTTACGAAACGATTATAAACCGCTTTCCCAAATCACATAGGAACTTCGAAAAATATGCAGGCTCAGAGAACGCTATAATTTTCCCATTAATCACCCAAGAGGATGTTCATGTCCCAAAACGCCCGCCACAACCCACTCATCATTCTCGGCTCCGGCCCCGCTGGCTATACCGCCGCCGTCTATGCTGCCCGTGCCAACCTCAAGCCAGTGCTGATCACCGGCATGGCCCAGGGCGGCCAGCTCATGACGACGACCGAAGTCGACAACTGGCCGGCCGATGCCGACGGTGTCCAGGGCCCGGAACTGATGGCCCGTTTCGAAGCGCACGCCCGCCGCTTCGAGACCGATATCGTATTCGACCACATTCATACCGCCAAACTGACCGAAAAACCCTTCACGCTGATCGGCGATTCCGGCACCTACACCTGCGATGCCCTGATCATCTCGACCGGCGCTTCAGCCCAGTATTTGGGCCTGCCTTCAGAAGAAAAGTTCATGGGCAAGGGCGTTTCGGCCTGCGCGACCTGTGACGGATTTTTCTACCGCAACAAGCCGGTCGCCGTCGTCGGTGGCGGCAATACGGCCGTTGAGGAAGCACTCTACCTCGCCAATATTGCCAGCCATGTGACACTGATCCATCGCCGCGAGAAGTTCAAGGCCGAAAAGATCATGCAGGACAAGCTGTTCAAGAAGCAGGCTGAGGGCAAGATCACCATCCTCTACAACACGACGCTCGACGAAGTGCTCGGCGACGACTCGGGCGTCACCGGCCTGCGCGTCAAGAGCAAGGACACCGGGGCTACCCAGGACGTTTCGGTGCACGGCGTCTTCATTGCCATCGGTCACAAGCCGAACACCGATATCTTTGCCGGCCAGCTCGAGATGGATAACGGCTACCTGGTCACTGAAGCCGGCCGCAACGGCAATGCGACGCAGACCAGCATCACCGGCGTATTCGCCGCCGGCGACGTCCAGGACCAGATCTACAAACAGGCCTGCACCTCGGCCGGCACGGGCTGCATGGCTGCGCTGGATGCCGAACGTTACCTCGACGCGCTTGCCTGAATTTGATTGACCCGGAAGATCTTGCTGCCTTCCAGGCGGAAGTGGCCAATATCAAGCCACTGCCGCCGGTCAATCGCGTTCAGCTGAACAAGCCCAAACCGGCGGCGCCACGCCGGCAATCGGTCAGCGAAAGAAAGCCGACTGAGCGAAAAACGCCGCCTCAGGGAGCTTTTCCGGAACACTGGAATCTCCCGGCCGCCGAATCCGGGACAATCAAACATGAAGCCAACCTCGATCCGCTGCAGGCCGAATTCCGCGCCGCTATGGCTGGCGTTCAGCCGCTTCCACCACCCAATCTCGTCGTACACAGCAAACGGCCACCGCCGCCCCGCCCACTCCAGCATCTCGCCGATGAACAGGCCGCGCTGCATGAAAGCCTGCATGGCCATATTGGCCTGCAGGACCGCCTTGAGGGCGGTGACGAGCCGCATTATTTACGTAGCGGGCTGGCCCAGAATGTCCTGCGCGACTTGCGACGCGGGCGCTGGGTAACGCAGGACGAAATCGACCTTCACGGTCTGAACCGTGACGAAGCCCGGCACCTGCTCGCGTCCTTCCTGGCGGAATGCCTGCACCACGGCAAACGCTGTGTCCGCGTCGTGCATGGCAAGGGTCTCGGCTCTCCGCAGAAGATGTCCATCCTGCGCCAGCTTGTCCGTGGCTGGCTGGCCCAACGCCAGGAAGTGCTGGCCTACTGCCAGGCCAAGCCCCCGGATGGCGGCGAAGGTGCGCTGATCGTTCTGTTGCGCAACCAGAAATAACGAAGGGCAGCCGAAGCTGCCCTTTTCATTTTTGGCCGTTTTCCCCGGTTGACCGTGGAACACCGGCTCCCGAACGCAATAATCCGGTCAGATTGCTGCTTCGTTCGTCTCGCCAGTACGAATACGTACCACCTGTTCGACTGGCATGACAAAAATCTTGCCATCGCCGATCTTGCCGGTACGCGCAGCCTTGATGATGGCCTCGATGGCAGCGTCCACGTGTTCCGAATTGACGACGATTTCGATCTTGATCTTGGGCAGGAAATCGACCACGTACTCGGCACCACGATACAACTCGGTATGCCCTTTTTGACGACCGAAACCCTTGACCTCGGTGACGGTCAGGCCGGCGATACCGATTTCCGACAGGGCCTCGCGGACTTCGTCGAGCTTGAACGGTTTGATGACAGCTTCGATTTTTTTCATGGGCTGATTCCTCTTTGCAGGTTCTTAAAATTCGTCCGGATATCGGTTGGTAATAGGATACCGCCAATCCTTGCCAAAGCCACGCGCGGTGATGCGAATGCCGATCGGCGCCTGCCGGCGCTTGTACTCGGCGATACGTAGCAGGCGCACAACGCGGCGCACGGCATCCTCGGGCAGGCCGGCCGCGATGATCTCGCGCGGGCTGCGGTCTTCTTCCATGTAGGCGCGAACGATGGCATCGAGCACCTCGTACGGCGGCAACGAATCCTGGTCGGTCTGATCCGGTTTCAGTTCAGCCGACGGCGGGCGGACGATGATGTTCTCCGGAATCACCGGATCGCCTTGGCACAGGGTATTGCGGTAGCGCGAAAGGCGGTAGACCAGCGTTTTGTAAACGTCCTTGATCACGGCAAAACCGCCGGCCATGTCGCCGTACAGGGTGCAGTAGCCAACGGCCATTTCCGATTTGTTGCCGGTGGTCAGCACCAGCGAACCCGTCTTGTTCGAGATCGCCATCAGGATATTGCCGCGAATACGCGCCTGAATGTTTTCTTCGGTCGTATCGGCAGGCAGTCCCACAAACAGGGGATCAAGCATCTCGCCATAGACCGCCATCGCCGGCGCAATGGCAATTTCGTCGTAGCGCACGCCAAGAACGCGAATCATCTCGCGTGAATCATCGAGGCTCATCTGCGCGGTGTAGGGTGACGGCATCATGACCGCCCGGACCTTGTCAGCACCCAATGCATCGACGGCGACACAAAGCGTCAGCGCCGAGTCGATACCGCCGGAGAGGCCAATGATGGCCCCCTTGAAGCCGGTCTTGCCGATGTAGTCACGGACGCCAAGCACCAGCGCCTGATAGGCCTCAGCCTCAATCGACAATTCTTCGGCCAGTTGTTCGGAATGCAGGCTGCCAGCATCGAAATCGACTATACCCAGCGCCTCTTCGAAAGACGGCAGGCGCATGCAACATTTTTTCTGCGCGTCGAGTGCGAACGATGCGCCATCAAAAACCAGTTCATCCTGACCACCGACCAGATTGCAGTAGATGGCGGGAATACCCATGGCATCGATACGTTCACCGAGTACGTGGGCGCGCTGCTGATGCTTTTCGAGATGGCACGGCGAGGCATTGAGAACAAGCAGCAACTCGGCACCAGCGGCACGGGTGAGTTCGGCCGCTCCTTCTTCCCAGATGTCGGCACAGATGTTGATGCCGCAACGCACGCCACCCAGCGTCACGACGCAGGCTTCGGTTCCGGCCTCGAAATAGCGCTTTTCGTCGAAAACTTCATAATTCGGCAGGCGAGTCTTGCGGTAGACCGCAATTTTTCGGCCATTTTCAATGACCGTTGCCGCGTTGTAGCAGCGTCCGTCGAATTCATCCGGATGCCCGACAATGACCGCAATGCCATGGATCCGAATGGCCAGATCATTGAGCGCCCGGTCACAGGCACGGTAGAAATCCGGGCGCAGCAACAGGTCTTCCGGCGGATAGCCACACAACGCCAGTTCCGGCGTGAGCAGTATGTGCGCGCCGCGGGCCTTGGCCTCGGCGGCGTACTTGATGATGCGTTCGACGTTGCCCGTCAGGTCACCGACGGTGGCGTTAAACTGGGCAACGGCGATACGCAGCATGCGATGCTTAGTAGTTCGGCTTTTCTTTCGCGTCGTTGAAACGCTGGATGCCGGTCATGATTTCATTGCGGGCGGCATCGATGCCTTCCCAGCCATTGACCTTGACCCACTTGCCCGGCTCGAGATCCTTGTAGTGCTCGAAGAAGTGAGCGATCTGCTTGCGCAGCAGTTCGGGCATGTCTTCGTAGGTCTTGACGTCCTTGTAGAGCGGGGTCAGCTTGTCGACCGGCACTGCGAGCAGCTTGGCATCCTCGCCACCTTCGTCGGTCATCGACAGCTGGCCGAGCGGGCGGCAACGCACGACAACGCCCGGCGGCAGGGAGAACGGGCTGACAACCAGCACATCGACCGGGTCGCCATCGCCAGCGATGGTGTGCGGGATGTAACCGTAGTTGCAGGGATAGTGCATCGAGGTGGACATGAAACGATCGACGAAAATTGCGCCGCTTTCCTTGTCGACTTCGTATTTTACGGGTTCGGAATGAGCCGTGATTTCGATGATGACGTTGAAATCGTCAGGCAGGGACTTGCCGGAAGGAACGTTGTTGAGTGCCATGTTTTATCTCTCTGCGTTTAGGTTTGAGAACTTGCGATTATAACGTCGTGCTAGTGCGAATGTACTACCAGGCGGCGAGAAACTCCTGCCAATGCGACGCACCGATCCGTGCCAGCTGTGCCTTGACGAAATCGCACTCGGCTAGCTCTTCGGCGGCTGT
Organism: Betaproteobacteria bacterium; assembly: GCA_016705475.1. Taxonomy (GTDB): domain Bacteria; phylum Pseudomonadota; class Gammaproteobacteria; order Burkholderiales; family Rhodocyclaceae; genus Azonexus. The sequence goes on from JADIYD010000014.1 coordinate 315,796, forward strand.
CAGCTCCCCGCGCATGCGGCGGAAACGATTGTAGACCAAGTAAGTATTGATGACATCGGTTTCGCAGTAATCGCGAATCTCGGCGCTCTTGCCGGCCTGCCAGGCTTCCCAGACCTTGCCGCCATCCATGCCGAGCTTGCCGGGGAAACCGTACAGCTTGGCCAGATCGTCGAGCGGCGCATTGGCACGGGCGTTATAGAGGGCCAGCAGATCCATCAGGTCGAGATGGCGCATGTGGTAACGGCTGATGTAGTTATTCCACTTGAAATCGCGCGAGTCGGCGTAGTCGCCATCGCCAAGATCCCAATAGCGGGGCGCCGAAACGCCATGCAGCATGCCGCGGTAGTGCAGCACCGGCAGATCGAAACCGCTGCCGTTCCAGGAAACAATCTGTGGCGTGAATTTCTCGATGCCGTCGAAGAAGCGCTGGATGATGGCGCCTTCGTTGAGGTCAGGCTCCGACAGCGACCAGACCTTCAGGCCCTCGCTGGTGCGCAGTACGCAGGAGATGGTGACGATGCGCTGCAGGTGCAATTGCAGGAAATCATTGCCCGTTTTGGCGCGACGCTGCTGAAAGGCAAGTTCAGCCACTTCATCATCGGACAACCCCGCCGGCAGGTCGTTGAGGCGGCGCAGGCCGGCGACATCGGGGATGGTCTCGATGTCGAAAACCAGTACCGGTTTCATGCCGGAAATACGCCGGTCGACAGGTAACGGTCGCCACGGTCGCAAACGATGGTGACGATGACGGCGTTTTCCAGTTCCTGAGACAGGCGCAAGGCTACCGCCAAGGAACCACCCGAGGAAATACCGGCAAAGATGCCTTCTTCCATCGCCAATCGGCGTGTCATGGCTTCAGCATCGGCTTGACTGACGTTTTCGACACGGTCAACCCGGCTTTTATCGAAAATTTTAGGCAGATAGGCTTCCGGCCATTTACGGATGCCGGGTATCTGGCTGCCGTCTTCCGGCTGGCAACCGACAATCTGGATCGCCGGATTCTTCGTCTTGAGGAAGGCCGAGGTACCCATAATCGTGCCGGTCGTCCCCATGCTGGAAACGAAGTGCGTGATCTTGCCGTCGGTGTCGCGCCAGATTTCCGGGCCGGTGCCTTCGATGTGGGCAAGCGGATTGTCCGGGTTGCCGAACTGGTCGAGGATGATGCCCTTGCCTTCGTCGCGCATCTTCTCGGCGACGTCGCGGCAAAGCTCCATGCCGCCATCCTTGGGCGTCAGGACCAGTTCAGCGCCGTAGGCACGCATGCTCTGGCGCCGTTCGATGCTCTGATTCTCGGGCATGACCAGAATCATCTTGTAGCCCTTGATGGCCGCAGCCATGGCCAGCGCGATGCCCGTATTGCCGGAAGTTGCCTCGATCAGCGTGTCGCCCGGCTTGATGTCGCCGCGTGCTTCGGCATGAACAATCATCGACAGCGCCGGGCGGTCCTTGACCGAACCGGCCGGGTTGTTGCCTTCAAGCTTGGCCAGAATGACGTTGTTACGTTTGTCGTTTTCAGCACCCGGAATACGTACCAGGCGCACCAGCGGTGTGTTTCCGACAAAATCCTGCAGGGTTTTAAACATTTTTATGGAGCCACTCGATGTATTGGGAGACGCCCTCCTCAACCGTGGCCATCGGCACGACGTAGCCGGCATCGCGCAAACGCGTCAGGTCGCCCTGGGTAAATGCCTGATACTTGCCTTTCAGCGCCTCGGGGAAGGCGACGTATTCGAGCAAACCCTGTGCCCGAAGTTCATCAAGCGACAGCGGCGCTTCGCTTTTGCCTTGCGGCAGCCGTTGACCGCAGCAACCGCGACATCGTTGAAGCTCTGCGCGCGACCGGACCCGAGGTTGAAAATGCCCGACTTTTCAGGGTGATCGAGGAAGTAAAGATTGACCTTGGCGACATCGCCGACGAAGACGAAATCGCGCATCTGCCCGCCATTCTCGTAGCCATGCGAGCCCTCGAACAGCTTGACCTTGCCGTCGGCCTTGAACTGGTTGAAGTTGTGGAAGGCGACCGAGGCCATGCGCCCCTTGTGTGTTTCGCGCGGACCATAGACGTTGAAGTAGCGGAAGCCGACGATCTGCGACGACGGATTCTGCGCCAGCTTCTGGCGAACGATCTGGTCGAACAGGAACTTCGAGTAGCCGTAGACGTTGAGCGGCCCCTCATACTGGCGCTCCTCCTTGAAAACGCCGCTCGCCCCGTAGGTGGCCGCGCTGGAGGCATACAGGAACTGGACGTCCTGATCGAGACACCAGTCGAGCAGAATCGAGGAGTAACGGAAGTTGTTCTCCATCATGTAACGACCATCGGTCTCCATGGTGTCGGAACAGGCGCCCTCATGGAAAATCGCGTCGATCTCGCCATCAAAATGCCCGGCCTGAATACGCGCGATGAAATCATTCTTGTCGATGTAATCGGCAATTTCGCAGTCGATCAGGTTCTTGAACTTGTCAGCCTTGGTCAGGTTGTCGACCGCGATGATCTTCGTAACGCCGCGCTCGTTGAGCGCCTTGACGATGTTGGAACCAATGAAGCCGGCGGCGCCGGTAACAACTGTGTACATGATTATTCCTTACAGGGCTGCGGCAAGTTCTTCACGGCTGACCACGGCGGTACCGAGTTTGCCGACGACGATGCCAGCGGCGATGTTGGCGACACGAATGGCTTCGGCCCAATCAGCGCCGGCGGCAATCATGACGGCCAGCGTGGCAATCACGGTATCGCCGGCACCGGAAACGTCGAAGACTTCGCGGGCGACGGCTGGCTGATGGTGCGCCTCGTCAGCAAAAAGAGTCATACCTTCTTCGCTGCGGGTGACCAGCAACGCTTCGAGGCCTAAATCGCCACGCAGCTTGCGCGCCTTGGTGGCGAGTTCTTCGTCCGACGACCAGCGACCGACAACCTCCTTCAGCTCCGAGCGGTTCGGTGTAATGACAGTGGCGCCAGCATACTTGCCCCACTCGTCGCCTTTGGGATCAACGAGCACCGGTTTGTCGTGGGCGCGCGCGATGCGGATCATTTCTGCTATGTGCGTGAGCCCGCCCTTGCCGTAGTCGGAGAGAACGACCACGTCGGACTGGACAACCCGGGTCTCGAAATCGGCCAGCTTTGCCTGAAGGATTTCGTGCGATGGCGTCGTTTCGAAATCGATGCGCAGCAACTGTTGCTGACGTCCAATGACACGTAGTTTGACCGTGGTATCGATCTCACGGTCAACGTGCAAATTGGCATCAATTTGGCCTTCTTCCAGAAGGCGACCGAGCGTCCGTCCAGCCTCGTCGTCACCAACAACCGACAACAGTGCAGATACGGCGCCCAGCGAGGCGGCATTGCGGGCCACGTTGGCTGCACCGCCAAGACGTTCTTCCATGCGCTGAACCTTGACCACCGGCACCGGTGCTTCCGGTGAAATTCGGCTGACCTCGCCGAACCAGTAGCGGTCGAGCATGACATCGCCAACAACCAGCAGGCGAACCTGTGAAATTTTTTCCAGCATGCTACTGCTCATTGATCAGCGCCCGATTGCGAAATATTCGATGCCCGAAGCGCGGACGAATTTGGGGTCGTAGAGGTTACGCCCATCGAAGATCACCGGATTCTTGAGGCTAGCCTTGATTGCATCGAAGTCCGGGCTGCGGAATTCCTTCCACTCGGTCACGATGAGCAGGGCATCAGCCTTATCGAGCGCCCCCATCGGGCTCTCAGCGTACTGAATACGGCTGTCATCACCATAGATGCGCTGGGTTTCATGCATTGCGACCGGATCGTATGCCGTCACGGTAGCACCGGCCGCGAACAGATCAGCAATCAATTCGCGGCTGGGCGCTTCACGCATATCGTCGGTATTGGGCTTGAAGGCCAGGCCCCACAGGGCGAAATGCTTACCCTTGAGATCGCCGAAGCGGGCCTTGAGCTTGCTGGTCAGCACATGCTTCTGGGCATCGTTGGCTTCCTCGACGGCAGTCAGCACTTTGAGCGTGATATCGGCATCGTCCTTGGCTGTCGCGATAAGCGCCTTGACGTCCTTCGGGAAGCAGGAGCCACCATAACCGCAGCCGGGGTAAAGAAAGTGGTAGCCAATGCGCGGGTCGGAACCAATGCCCTGACGGACCATTTCAATGTCAGCCCCCAGCACTTCAGCCAGATTGGCCAGCTCGTTCATGAAGCTAATACGCGTCGCCAGCATGGCGTTGGCTGCATACTTGGTCAGTTCGGCACTCTTCACATCGGTGACGATCAGGCGCTCATGGTTGCGCTGGAAGGGGGCGTACAGGGCGCGCATGAGGTGGATGGCCTGATCTTCCTCGGCACCAACAACAATCCGATCAGGACGCATGAAGTCTTCGACGGCGGCGCCTTCCTTGAGGAACTCCGGATTGGAGACAACGCTGTAAGGTATGTCGACGCCGCGATTGGCGAGTTCGTCTGCAATGGCGGCCTTGACCTTGGCGCCAGTGCCAACCGGTACAGTGCTCTTGTCGACCACAACCTTGTAGTCGGTCATCAGGCGACCGATTTTGCGGGCAGCACCGAGGACGTATTGCAGATCGGCCGAGCCGTCTTCGTCGGGAGGGGTGCCGACGGCGATGAACTGGATCGTGCCGTGCTGGACAGCCTTTTCGACATCGGTCGTGAAGTGCAGACGGCCGGCGGCGACATTGCGGCGGACCATTTCCAGCAAGCCCGGCTCGTGAATCGGTATACCGCCTTCTTCGAGAATGCGGATCTTCTCCGGATCGACATCCAGACAGAGGACATGATTGCCAACTTCAGCCAGACAGGTGCCACTGACCAGACCGACATAGCCGGTGCCGACAACGGTGATTTTCATAAGGCTTCCTACAAGGATTGATCGAATTCTTCACTGCGCCGCGGCGGATAGGTCTCCCATCCACCACAGGCCGGACAACGCCAGTAGAACTGGCGGGCCTTGAAACCGCAATTATCGCATCGATAGCGCGACAGACGTTTCGTATAGCCCTGGATAATCGCCCTTGCCAGTTCGACATCCGGACGAACCTCAGGAGCCACCAAAGGCAAACGCGCGCTCATCAGTTTTTCCAGGCCAAGCAAGGTCGGATTGCGTTGCAACTCTGCCCGCACCAAACGATAAGCCACCTCGACGCCTTCGCATTCCAGAACCAGCTGGTAGACCACCTCAAGAAGGTCGAGCGAGGGATAACGCTCAAGGTAACCGCTCAGCAGCGCAATGCCTTCAGTCGGCCGCTCCAGCTTGCGGTAGGTTTCAAGCAAGCGCTGGGCAACGAGCGCGAGATAGGCTGGATCCTGTTGCTCAATACGTTGCCAGGCTTCAATCGCTCCGTTGAGATCGCTCTCCTGCAGCAACAAGTCTCCCTGCAGCAAGCTTGCCCGCACACATTTCCGATTTTCCTGAGTCGCGACTTCCAGATACTCACGCGCCGAATCCGGACGCGAACGCATAATTTCGTTGGCAGCCAACTCGCAGTAGTACTCGGCAATATCCCGACGGGAAGCGACATCGGGAAGTTCTCGCGCAATCAGGATCGCCTTCAGCCACTCTTTCTCAACCTGATAGATTTCCAGCAAGTTGCGCTTGGCATCCTCTTCAAATGGCGAGCCAAGCAGTTTGTTGAAAATCTCTTCCGCCCGATCAAGAAGACCAGCCTTCAGGAAATCCTGTCCAAGTTCCGACAGTGCCTGCAAACGTACCTTGTCATCGAGATCAGGTAGATCGATGAGGTTCTGGTGCATACGAATGGCCCGCTCCGTTTCGCCACGCCGGCGAAACAGGTTGCCTAGCGCAAAATGTAGCTCAACCGTTTGCGAATCAACCTTGGCAACCTCGAGAAAGGAGTCGATTGCTTTGTCCGGCTGCTCATTGAGCAGAAAATTCAGCCCCTGGAAATAGGATCGCGGCAAAGCGTGCGATTCATGCACGACCTGGTGCATATCGACGCGGGCGGCAATCCAGCCCAGTGCAAAAAACGCCGGGATCAGCAGCAGCTGCCAGTATTCGAATAATTCGTTCATGCGGTCGGCGGAACTTCAGGCGTAACCGAAGTTGGTTTTTTTACTGCCTCGCGCTTCAGGCGCGAGATTTCACGACGTTGTCGGAAAATGACCCCAAGCAGCGAGAGCGCACCAATCATCACGCCACCGATAAAAAAAACCAGCAGGGCAATCACCAGAGGCGTCTGCCAGACAGTTCCAGGCAGAAGGCGAAGACTCGCCGGATCGGTGTTCTGGGTTGCAAAAACAACCAGAAAAACAAAAATTACGGCCCGTAAGGCCCAGGTCAGTGCTGTCATGACATTCAATAAAAAAGGCAGTGAAATCATTCACTGCCCTGAATCTACCACATTGGGCCAAGCCCGACGTCAGATCGCCTGATCGACCCGTTCGCGCAATTCTTTTCCAGCCTTGAAGTGGGGAACCCACTTGGCCGGGACGCCAACCTTTTCCCCAGATTTGGGGTTACGGCCAGTACGCGGCGGCCGATAGTTGAGCGCAAAGCTGCCGAATCCACGGATCTCGATACGATCTCCTCGCACAAGTGCTTCGGACATCGCATCGAGAATCATCTTGACCGCAAAATCAGCATCTTTCGCCACCAACTGGGGAAACCGCTCCGCCAGCCGGGCGATGAGCTCAGATTTGGTCATGCTATTGCCTTATCAGCCTTGCTGGTTAAGCTTGGCCTTCAAAAGAGCACCCAGGTTGGTCGTACCGGAAGCAGCGGCGGAAGATTCAGCAGAAAGTTTCTGCATGGCTTCGTGCTGCTCGGCATTGTCCTTGGCCTTGATGGAAAGGTTGATACCACGGGTCTTGCGATCCACGTTGATGATCATGGCTTCAACGGTATCGCCCACCTTGAGGTGCTGCGACAGGTCGTCGATACGATCACGCGAAAATTCGGAAGCGCGCAGGTAACCTTCGTTCTCACCATCCAGCGTCAGCACGGCGCCGCGAGCGTCAACCGTCTTGACGGTGCAGTTCACGATGCTGTTCTTCTCGTGGGTAGCGATGAAGTTGGTGTACGGATCACCTTCCATCTGCTTGATGCCGAGGGAGATACGCTCCTTCTCGACGTCGATGCCGAGAACCAGCGCCTCAACTTCGTCGCCCTTCTTGAAGTTGCGGATGGCTTCTTCGCCGGTCGCAGACCAGGACAGGTCGGACAGGTGAACCAGGCCATCGATACCACCAGGCAGGCCGATGAAGATACCGAAGTCGGTGATCGACTTGATGGCGCCCTTAACCTTGTCACCCTTCTTGTGGTTCATCGCGAAGTCGTCCCAAGGATTAGCTTGACACTGCTTCATGCCGAGGGAGATACGACGACGCTCTTCGTCGATTTCGAGGATCATGACTTCGACTTCGTCGCCGAGCTGGACAACCTTGGACGGATGAACGTTCTTGTTGGTCCAGTCCATTTCGGAAACGTGAACCAGGCCTTCGATGCCTTGTTCGATTTCAACGAAAGAACCGTAGTCGGTCAGGTTGGTGACCTTGCCGAACAGACGGGTGCCAGCCGGGTAACGGCGGGCAATACCAACCCACGGATCATCGCCCAGCTGCTTCATACCCAAGGAGACGCGGTTCTTCTCAGCGTCAAACTTGAGGATCTTGGCGGTAACTTCGTCACCAACGTTGAGCACTTCGCTCGGGTGACGGACACGACGCCAAGCCAGGTCGGTGATGTGCAGCAGACCATCGATGCCGCCGAGGTCGACGAACGCACCGTAATCGGTGATGTTCTTGACGATACCCTTGACGGTGGTGCCTTCCTTGAGGTTCTCGAGGAGCTTTTCGCGATCTTTGTCAGCGGTGGCTTCGAGCACGGCACGGCGGGACATCACGACGTTGTTGCGCTTGCGATCAAGCTTGATGACCTTGAACTCCATGGTCTTGCCTTCGTACGGCGTAGTGTCCTTGACCGGACGCATGTCGACGAGCGAGCCCGGCAGGAAGGCGCGAACACCGTTGGACATGACGGTCAGACCGCCCTTGACCTTGCCGGTGATGGTGCCAGTAACCAGAGAGTTGTTGTTCAGGGCTTCTTCCAGGAAGTTCCAGGCAGCAATGCGCTTGGCGCGATCGCGGGACAGGCGCGTAGCGCCGTAGCCGTCTTCCAGCATTTCGATAGCCACTTGGACGAAATCGCCCACCTTGACCTCGAGCTCGCCCTGATCATTCAGGAATTCTTCGAGCGGAACATAGGATTCCGATTTCAGGCCGGCATTGACCACAACGAAATTGTGATCGATGAGCACCACTTCTGCAGTGATGACTTCGCCTTGACGCATTTCCTGGCGAGCCAGGGATTCTTCAAATAGTTGAGCAAAAGATTCCATTACGGAGAGAACTTTCATGCTGCCGCGAATCGTGAAATCCACAGCGGGTTAGGGTTTAAAACAAATTACCGGCCACCTGGCCGGCAACACCTTACTGCAACGCTTCCCTGCTCCATTCAAGCACCTGATTCACCGCCTGTTCGATGGTGAGATGCGTGGTGTCAAGCAGCTTGGCATCGGCTTCTTGCCGGAGCGGAGCAACGCTGCGCTGCGAATCGCGCTCGTCACGTTGCTTCAAGTCCAACAGAAGGTCCGCGAGATTAGCAGATAATCCTTTTTCGATCAACTGCTTATAACGACGTTCTGCGCGCGATTCGGCGCTTGCCGTCAGGAATATCTTGAGCACAGCACGAGGGAAGACCACCGAACCCATATCCCGCCCGTCGCCAATCAGGCCAGGCGCCCTATTGAAGGCCCGTTGGCGAAAAAGCAGCGCCTCCCTTACCGCAGGCAGGGCCGCAACTTTTGAGGCTCCAACCGAGATTTCTTCTGTACGAATGGCGTCACCGACAAGCTCACCATTCAGGCGGATATCATTCCCTGAAAACTCGACGTTGAGCTCTGCCGCAATGGCCGCCACGGCAGCCTCATCAGCCCAATCAACGGCAGCCTGTTGAGCGGCCAGTGCGGTCAACCGGTAAAGAGCACCGGAATCGAGATAGGCGTAACCGAGTGCCGTAGCCACTCGCGCAGCTACCGTTCCCTTGCCGGAAGCCGAAGGGCCATCGATGGCGATGACTGGTGCCGCTTTGGTTACCGCAGCGAAACGCTCGAAGTAATCCGGGAAGGTCTTGGCCACGCATTTCGGATCGTTGATGCGTAGCGGCGTACCGAAAGCGGCCAAGGAAAAACACATCGCGACGCGATGGTCGTCGTAGGTATCAATGGCGGCTGATTTAAGCGCAGCCGGAGTAATGCTGATGAAATCCCCGCCCTCTTCAACCACAGCCCCCAGCTTGCGCAACTCGGTGGCCATCGCAACAATCCGGTCAGTTTCCTTGACCCGCCAGCTGGCGATATTGCGCAGCGTAGTCGTTCCTTTGGCGAACAGCGCAGTCGTCGCCAGCGTCATCGCCGCATCGGGAATGTGGTTGCAGTCAAGGTCGACCGCAACCAGGCCGCCTTGCGGCGCCCGCGCCTCCATCCAGTTCGGCCCCATCTCGATCTCGGCACCCATTTTGGCCAGCTCCTCGGCAAAGCGGACATCGCCCTGAATCGAATCGCGCCCGACGCCCTCGACGCGCACCGGTCCGCCACCAATGGCTCCCAAGGCCAGGAAATAGGAGGCCGAAGAAGCATCGCCTTCAACGTAGATCGTTCCCGGCGAAACATAGCGACTACCAGCCGGCACCGTAAACCGCTGCCAGCCATCGCGCTGAACCTGCACACCAAAGCGCGCCATGGTCGCCAGCGTAATCTCGATGTAGGGTTTGGAAATCAGCTCGCCAACGACGTCGACCGCAACAGTCTGCCCGGTCAGTGGCAAAGCCATCAACAAGCCGGTCAGAAACTGGCTGGAGACATCGCCGCGCACCTTGACCACGCCACCCGGTTTGATGTGCGCCGGTTTCAGGTGCAGCGGCGGATAACCCTCGTTGCTCAGATAAGTAACATCCGCCCCGAGCTGCCGCAGACCATCGACCAGATCGCCGATCGGCCGCTCATGCATGCGGGCGACTCCCTTCAGGACGTAATCACCACCAGCCAGGGCTAAGGCAGCCGTCAAAGGACGAAACGCCGTTCCCGCGTTGCCGAGAAAAAGCTCTGCCTGCTTGACAGGGAAACTGCCGACGCAACCTTTGATTGCCCAACTCTCGCCACCCAGCGAGGAAACGCCGACACCCAGTGTCTTGAGGGCTTCGAGCATCCGTTCCGTATCATCCGAAGCCAGCAGGTCGCGGACCTCTGTCGTGCCATCGGCGAGTGCTGCGAGTAGGAGAACGCGGTTCGAAATGCTCTTAGAGCCGGGGAGGCGAACCGTGCCAGATGCTGCACAAAACTGGGGTAGATCAAGAAAATCTGTAGTCACACAGTCACCGTGTTCAAAAAGAGGCATTCGCCAGATAGACTTTTCAGGAATTGATAGCGGCCGGCTGGTACTCAGGCACCCAGCGCTTCAAGGTTTCACGCACCCGCACATCGCTCAGGCTGATCTCAGTAAACCAAGGACGCAGATTTACCAGGAAATCATTTTCAACTGCCCGCGCCTTGGCGATACGCAGTTTTGGGTGGGGTGTCTGACGGGTCTGCTCAGCATCCGCCAACAGTTCTTCATACAACTTTTCGCCTGGGCGCAACCCAGTAAATTCGATACGAATTTCATCGCCGGAATAGCCGCACAATTGGATCATCTTGCGCGCCAGATCAGTAATTTTGACCGGCTCCCCCATGTCGAGAACGAAAATCTCCCCCCCTTGCCCCATTGCTGCCGCCTGCAGGACCAACTGAGCCGCCTCGGGAATCGACATGAAGTAACGCGTAATCTCAGGATGAGTCACAGTTACCGGCCCGCCTCGCAAGATCTGCTCCTGGAATTTCGGAATGACGCTACCCGTACTACCCAAAACATTCCCGAAACGCACCATCTCGAACTGCGTACCCCCCCCCTGGCTGTGCAGAGCCTCACAAACCATTTCAGCCAGACGCTTGGTCGCCCCCATCACATTGGTGGGATTCACAGCTTTATCGGTCGAAATCAGCACAAAACGCTCAGCCTCGAAACGCCTCGCACACTCGGCCACCTGCAACGTACCCATTACATTATTGCGCACGGCCTGCCAGGCGTTACCTACCTCCATCAGCGGCACATGTTTGTAAGCAGCTGCGTGGAAGACAACCTGAGGCTGATAGCCTGAAAATACCTCGACCAGCCTTGCGACATCCTTGACATCGCCTGCAAGCGGTACCACCTTGACATTCGGCATGTGCACCGAAAACCACTGTTCCAAGGTGTAGAGCGCTAACTCGCTCTGCTCGAAGAGGACTAGCCTTTCTGGCGAAAAGCGACCAAGTTGCCGGCACAACTCGCTGCCGATGGAACCGCCTGCGCCCGTAACCAGAATCGTCTTGCTGGCGACCATTGCAGCAACATGCTGTGTATCGATCAATACCGGATCGCGACCCAGCAAGTCTTCAATTTCCACCGGGCGGATCGAGGAAATAGCAACCCGACCCGACATCACGTCATCAAGTCCGGGCACGGTAAACACATGAGCCCCTGCCTCGACGGCAAGATCTGTCGCCTGGCGGCACGCGTCCGCTGCAGCAGAAGGCATAGCGAGAATCACATGTGACGCCTTCGCCGAATCGAGAATATCCGGCAAACTTTCGATCCCACCGATAACCAGATGCCCAGAGAGCTCCCTGCCCCACTTGCTGCGATCGTCATCGACCAAGCCAACCACGCGCCAGTCCGGGCTGCGCTCCAGTTCTCTGAGCAGCATCGCCCCGCCACGCCCTGCTCCGACGATAACCACGGGCTTGCCTTGACCGACCAGACCGCCATAAAGACGATGTTCCTTCCACATCCTGTAAACCGCCCGACCACCACCCATATAAACGGTTAGCAACATCGGATACAGCACCAGCAACGAACGCGGCACGACCTGCTGCTGGTTGCGGTACAAGACGAAAAACACCAGTAGTGCAGCCGTAGAAAAGCCGACCGCACGCAAGACACGCTTGAGATCCGGCAAACTGGCAAACATCCAGATTCCGCGATACAAGCCGGCCAAACGACAGGCCACCGCATGCGTCGGCAGCAGAAAAAACATCCCCCAAACCATCACTGAAACAAAGTCGGCGGGCACATCAAAATTGAAGCGCAGCAAAAACCCGCCTCCCCAAGCAAAAACAATAGCTGAGAGGTCAAACAGAAAAACGAAGATAGAGAGATAAGCCTTGATCACTTGAATGTGCAGGAAAACCCGCCCTGAGCCGGAATCAGGGCGAGATTGTAACCGCTCAAAACAAAATACCGGGAGTAAGCAGCGTTTACAGACGACATTGGCCTAATGTGAAACGCCGTCTCTCTTTAGCACCTTAACTACGGTCAACCACAGAATGTAAATATCAAAGAGAAACGAGCGGCGCCGCAAATACTCGGCGTCCAGCCTGACCTTCTCCGGAATCGGCAACTCATCGCGCCCATTCACCTGCGCCCAGCCAGTCAATCCTGGGAGCAATTCGTCCACCCCGCGTTCGGTGCGCTGGGCAACCAGATCGTCCTGGTTGAACAAGGCTGGGCGGGGACCAACCAGGCTCATATCCCCAACAAGGATGCTCCACAACTGAGGCAACTCGTCCAGACTCGTTTTACGCAAGAAAGAACCAATCGGTGTCAGATAGACATCTGGATTTTTCAATAGATGCGTAGCCACAGCCGGAGTCCCAATACACATGCTACGAAACTTGGGCATTTGAAAAATTCTGTTATTCTGCCCGACTCGGTCCGACCAATAAAGGACTGGCCCGGGCGAGGATAGCCTCACTAGCAGTGCAACAAGCAGAAGTGGCACAGCCAGAATGGCAACAGCCAACGCAACAAGAGTCAAATCAAACAAGCGCTTCATATCTTAAGCAGCCAACAGCACTCTATATTCCGCTAGCCACGCCTCAGAGACAGCATCAGCGGAAAATTCCTTCAACGCACGCTGGCGGGCAGCACATCCCATTTCAAGCCGACGCGGAGCATCGGCAATCATGCTCTCCATTGCAGAACGCAATGCCGAAATATCCCCGACAGGAAACAACAACCCCGTAACCTGATCCTGAACTGCATCGGTCAGACCATAAATACGTGAAGCAATCGTCGGCAAGCCGACTGCGGCAGCCTCGAGAACTACCGTACCAAATCCCTCGCGATAGCTTGGCAGAACGAGGACATCCGCCGCCGCCAGATAGTCTTCTGCCGACACAACGCGGGGAACAAGCCTGAGTCTTGCCAAACCGTTCCCGACTTCTTCCAAAATGCGCTCCGAGAGTCTCCCCTCGTCCGGACCTGCGACGATCAGCCAAGCCTCTGGATATCGAATCGCAAAAGTTGAAAAAGCACTGACCAGATCGAGAATCCCTTTTTCCAGATTGATACGTCCGATCGAAATAAAAACCACTGCATCCGACGAAATATCCAACTCCTTACGTAATGTTTCTCTGATTGCGCCATCAGGAGAGAATCTGGATGGGTCGACCCCTGAAATTGACCCAGGCCCCGCCACCCCGACCTCACCAGCCTTAACGACCCCCTCGGCCTCGAGAAAATCGCTCTGCGACTGGCTGTCAGTCAAAACACGATTGGCAGAAAAAACAATCACCTTGTCTAAACACTTCAACAAATAGCGCCCAACTCCCCTTCTATTAGCCCAAACCTGACCGGTAAAAGTATGAATACGATGGGGAACACCAGCCAGACCAGCAGCAAGCATGGCAAGCAATCCAGCCTTTGGTGTAATGCTGTGGACTAATTCGAATCTATTTGTACGAAAGAAACTGTATAGTCGCCATAGCACCTTTAAGTCTTGTGCAGGCGAAATTTTGCGCTCTATTGGCAGATGAACAACCCGAACACGAGTGTCAAGCAAGCCTGACAACGGGTATTCTAGAGTGTTCACCAGCAGCGTAATTGAATAATGATCTGCAAGAACCCGAAAATGATTCAGCAGAAATCCATTAACAGGAAACGGACTGGTCAGAACAAAGCACACCCGCTTCAACTTACAAGCTCCCCACAAATATTAAAATATTTATCGTTTCCAAATAACAAATACCACCCACCCAATCTCGACCCACACTATTCGCGCCGGACGTGAAAAATATCATAAAAATATATTCTTGAATTTACATAAACAAAACGTCGCACAAACTTCAATAATGAGAAACATGAACCAATAATCATAACAAATGTGCTGATACCCCCATTTTTCCAGACAACTCTGAAGGCACTCAACTCGCCCAGTTCCATGGCCCAAAGACGTGAACTAAGTCCAGATGCTCCATATGGCTGTTTGAAGTACCAAGCCAACGGAAAATCAATTTTGTGGAGGCTTTTATAACGGGAGCAAATTAGAAGCCATAAACAATAATCCTCCGCATACCTCATATGCTCCGGAAATCTTTCCGATATATCTCGCCGAACAAGTATCGATGGCGTTGAGAAACGATTCGAGAACACCATATCGAGGACGCTGTATTGACATACGCGAAAAGCCCCCTTATCAAAAAACTCGAGACCCTCTGTATATTCTAGGCACACATGACCGACAAGTGGCTGATAAGGATTTTGAAGCATCCAGGCAATCTGCAATTCAAGTTTTTTGGGGTGCCATGCATCGTCGGAGTCAAGAAAAGCAACGTATTCGTAGCGAGCGTTATCCCAAGCAAAATTTCTACATGCGGATGGGCCCTGGTTTGAATCAAAAAAGAACCCCTTAACCAAACCCGGATGGGATTTTTCAAATGACTTTATCAGATGACGTGTATTATCATCGCTGGCATCATCAACAAGCAGTATTTCAGCTGGAAAATTAGTCTGTTCCAGCACGGAACTAAATGCCCGACCGAGGGTTTTAGCACAGTTAAAGCAAGGGATTACTACACTAACCGGGACAGTCACATGGTCAACATGGTCACGACTCGCTAGGCCAATCATTTTATTACCTGGCAATCATATCTTAATTGTAGCAAACAGAGCAAAACAAGATTTTCCAAGACAAACTAACCCACTGATCTAAAAGGCGAATATGTTAGGCAACATATAGCTTGATAGTGAAATAAATAAGTAAAAATATAGTCCAATTTACCGGTTATAAAAATCAACCCCGTCTGCAAAAAATTTTTCTAATCACTTGCTTTGTAATATAAATGGCAAACCACAACCGACAACGATTAATACTACCACTAATCATATTTACCACATGAACCCGAGCCCGATAGTCAGCACGTATCCCGCTCCAGTTTGAGGGCATGGGCGCAATATAGGTACAGCAAGCAATATTGGGCAATGCCCATAAACGGACGCCACGCTGCCGCCAATGCAAGGAATGAATCATGTCTTCGGAAAATGCTTTTCCAGGAAACGGGAAGTAATTTTCCATGACGAGGTCAGCTTTGCCACACATGACACATCCCCCAGGCACCCACTCCACTTCAATTATTGATATTCCCTGGCAATAATTCTTGTCAACGCTATAGCCAATGCCGGACGATGAGATAGTCCCCATGCGAGCGCTTCCCCAACGAGCACCACATATCAGGAACGCTATGATGCTCTGCAGATAGCCTTTCAGGTCTCTGGTATAACGTGTCAAATACTGGCCGGTTAGGCAATCCTTGAAGATAGGTGCTACAGCATTCCCGGGACCGATTGAGCGGCAGGTTTCGAGCAAGCCTTCGAGAGCATTTTCAGGAAGGAACACATCATCATCAAGCTGCATGACGTATTGATTTCTGGACAGCGACAAACCAAACGCTCTTTGCGCAACCTGTCCTCTGCACGGCGTCTCGACAATTCGTAAATTTGCATGTGATCCGAGTTCGGCTTCACAAGACGCTCCCTCGGGAATGCAGACAAGAATTTCATTTGGAATGCAAGTCCCGCCATTTAGATTTTGGATCGTCTGCTCGAGAACCTTGGCGCCGAGAGTAGCAATTACCACCGACAATGGAAGAGTGGTCGCGTCCCTATCAGCCGGTGACATTTGAACTCCGATCGATTCGGTTAAGATAGTCGACAACAACCTCAGGCGTCATCGGCGAAAAGACTTCCATACAGTAGCAAGCAGCCATCTCGGCCTGTGCATCCGTTGGAAACTCTCGCTTATCGCCATCCACTAGTGCCACAAAATCGTCAATCGAGGAAACAATGGCGCGTGCATCGCTCAGTTCATAGAGGGGATCAATAGTCATCTCTCCCTCAACTCGAAGATAGACCGGCGCTGCCCCTGCCAACACTGCCGAGACGATAGCCGAAGTTCCTCGGTAAAGCGCCCAACTTGCACGTGCCGCATCGTCATCCAGAGAAGACTCCGACATAATGACATTAGCCGGAAGAGACCGGAATATCGGATATTTTTTGGCCAGTATGGAAAACGACGCCGCCGGATGCATGCGCCAGAGAAAGACCACGTCCTTGAGCACCTTGGCACAGTGCAGCGAGTATTCAAACAGCAAGCACGACTCTAATTCGAGGCCTTCCGGAATAACAAGGCAAACTGGCGATTCTTTCCTGCGCTCACGGTTCGCAGCATCCAAAGGCTCACAAGTAGATCCTGCACGATTCGATCCAAGAACAAGTATTTCGGCAGGAGCAAGCGCCTCAATGCGATCGAGCTGGCGCTTCGCCGCTGGCCCTGAAGTGAGGATCGCATCAGGATCGTAGCACTTTCCCAAATTCCTCCTGAGGCCATGTTGCAGGCGAAACAATGCCGCGTGTTGGTAGGCGAGGCAGCGAATATGTGGGTTCGCTGATCGCGCACGCTCAAAAGCAACACGCTCCCAAGCATGGCCTTCGTAAGTGGTCACGATTAACCGGGGTTGCAAGTGGCGAACAAGTTCCTCGATTTGATCCCCTAGCCGACAGGCCGCCCGCGCGCCCCCAGACATTGCCTCCCGGGCTGCGCGCAGAGCGAGAACTCGATGGAATGTATCACGCTCAGAACGTGCAAGCTGCCACAACGCGACAGTTTCCCGCCCCATAACAATGAAATTGGCGAACTCCCTTCCCAGTGACATCGAGCGACCGAGGAGGGCTCGAGCCGACGGCAACCTCGACATCAGTCCGCCATCGCGACCGGAATAACCTTGTCCAGTCTGGTTAATCAACGCCACAACCGTACGGTAGCCGCCCTTATCCAATACCTCTGGCAAGGTATCAAAATAGAAGTCAGTGCTCCGAGCCAAGTGTCCAACGTTAATCAAATGAGAAACAATCAGAACGTCAGCTTGTGCCGGAAAATCCTCACTAAAACGCATCCCGAAGCCAGGTGTTCTATGCGCACGCCACAATTGCACGCACCAGCCGATCAGATTATGGGCAATGGCACGGAGGCTCGTAAAAAACGAGCCAACGCTACCAGACTTGTCTGATTCCGAAGCATATTGCACGAGGAATAACGGGTGCTCCCGAATGACGTGCAACCAAGGGATAGCCATTCGACTTGCCGAAGCTTCCGCTGCGAGGAGAATAGTGTCACACCCCCGACAGAGCGAACGGTAATTGCTTTCGTTCATACCTATCCCAAAACTAATTTTCGACAGACAACAAGAGTCCCATCACATCCATAAAATCGATCAATAAGTAATGCCTGAACTAGTCACGGAGCAGATAACGATACCCGATTCGCCGACAACTTACGTGCTCCTGAATTGCTTCGTCATCGAAGCTGCCCTTCGGGGTCTCCGCTACGGCAGCCCTGCTTGGAGGCAGGCGTACATGATTCAACAAGGCAAGTACAAAGGGGGCATTTTAAAGTTTGACTCAGGCCAGAACAAGTAACACCCACAAATGACGGAATGTCTCAGTTTCCCGACACGATCGCCCGGCCCTTATCCCCTGCATCAGGAACACCTGACGTATCCAGCACTGCGGCGACCCAAGCACGCAATTCCTCCTTCCCAGAAAGGATGGGTATTCCATGGGCTCCAAGGTCATCCTTTTGAATCCAGCCGGTAGGGTCGTAATAGACGCTGGGGAGTCCCTGCTCCCGAACATAGAGCGCAGTTGACGTAAACGGAATCGAAATACCCGCGCAACAACACTGAATGACCCGGACGGCCGAAATACCTGAGTTGACCAATATCACGCCATCGGATGCTGCAAACTCCTGCATTAGCGCTGAATAGCGTTTTTCACCCCGGCTACCGATGTCACGTTTGCCCTTCAAGACCATGGCGCCACCGCACTTCGCCAAGACATCCCGCACATCGCGAAGAAAGCGCATGTGCACATCAGGATATGCTGCCCAGAAATCAGCTAACGTTGAAATACCGAAGTGCGCAGACCTCCGGTTAGTCTGGACGTCGAATACGGCAAATCCAGTCCCCGAAACCGGAGGGACTGCGAGTGGGGCATCAGAATAATGGATCGGGCCGGAAATGATCATCTCAGGATCGGGACCAAGATCTCTGCGCAGCATTGCCGCTTGGAAGGTATCCCAGACGACATAGCGCGGCCAACAAGCCGGCCCCCACTCGAACCGTTGCGACGCGTATCCCGATTTCAGCTTGATCTGATCGCAAGTTGAGTAGAAATACATCGTTACCGCCGCACCATGGCGTTCAGCTTCATAAGTCCACATTGGACGAAACACATTACCGGAGTAATGAAACCAGTAGTCGACGGCCAGTCGGTCTGGAGTCGTCAATTGAACCGCCCGTGACTTCGCCGCTTCGGCAAGCAACAAGGCTTTTTGCCACCGTCCCAGCAACATACCTACACCGGCCGCAAGTACTGCCCATACTCCCCATAGTGCCAATCTGACAATAGCATGACCACCGCTCAACTGCTCATACGGTGGACGCTCATACTTAACGGTTACGCCATCCACCACCACCGCACCAGCTTCGGAAACTCCATGACAGACCGCTGTTATCAGGTGACTGCGGTCAGGCCAACGTATGTACCATGAGCAGATGTCATAGCTGGCAGTTGAACTTCCAACCTGGGGAATATTGGCAGCAGTTAGCCCGTCGAAATAGACGTAATGGCCTTGTATTTCCGCCCAGGCGTTAGAATTGTTATTCAGATTGCTGCGTAGGAGGCGGACTAGAGTCACGATGCCATGAAGGTAACGCATCAGCACGACGACGGCCCAAGCGATGGCCGAGCGGAAATGATCCACGGCCACGCCGCTGGATGCCAAATATCTCCGCCAGGCTCGGGGCATAGGATGGGCAACGGATGCCCCCCTTTTCGCCTTAGCATAAATGATCGCGCGATTCAGCGCGGGGCCTGCATACCGCTCCAGCACAAACTGGCGAAGCATGCGTTCGAGATGCTCGGCCCCTGCGCCAAAGAAACGAGTTGAAGCCGAAGCATGAGAGGCAACTGCAACGTCCACGAGCCCATTGCGAAGAGCCCTCAGGTCGGCAATCCGACCTTCCCGCTTAAGCAAGGCATACCCTCGTATCAAGCCCCGTAAACGTTGTCGTTTACGGCGAGCGACTAACGCTTTCCAAATCGGAAGATCGATCATTTCTGGCAATTCGCTTTAATGGCCAGTACCATCTATTCAATGGTGATCCAACTTATGTGCGGTTCAAAAGGCAGTGATTCGAGCCGGTAGTGGTTAAGGTCGAACGCTTCGAGCAAAGCTTGGGTTTCGCCTGGCCACTTTGGATCATGCAATTCATCGAATGCAATAATTGCCCCTTTGGGCATTCTTGGCAGGAACTCCTTAAGCGCCAAGAGAGTTGGCTCATAAATATCGAAATCAAGATATAGCAATGAAACGAGTACATGCTGATTTTCACGCAGAAACTTTGGAATTGTCTGCATTGCATCACCCTGAACAAGGAATACCTTGTCTTGGTGCTTAAGCAAACGGGTTTCATCGAATTCCTTGATACACCCGCCCAACTCTGCAAGAACATCATAAGTTGGCTTCAAATGCCCAACCTTAGCAGCCGTCGCTCCTCCTGAGAGATCAGCGTCGGAAATGCTAGGGAAGCCTTCGAAAGTATCGAAGCCGTATACCTTGCGCAGGAAATTGTAGGGCTCAAGCGTCTCTGAAATTTTCGCCCAAGCCATAACACCGCTACCCTGATATACACCGCACTCGACAATCGATCCCTTGACGTCTGCGATCTTCTTGAACAGTTCGTACTGGACCATAAATCGTGCCAACTCTTGGCGACGAACGTATTTCGTAAAGTTAAGAAAACGTTGATCCAATACTTGCTCTGAGTTATTCATCCAAAATCTCCAATTTTTTCTAGTTCAATCCTGAAGCAAAGCACGGCGCAGTCAATTCGAAGGTTTGACAAAGCCAACTGGATTGCCGGTTAAAGTCTCAGCCAAATATCCTTGGTAAGCATGAACCAGTTCCAGGCTGCGTACATCTGAAAAAACGCCATCCACCTTCCACATTCTGCTTTCATGCCATGACCCAGCGAAATGTAAAAAATGGTTCTGGTACAACGAGGCTTCGATGCACGACCGAATCAGTGCCTCATCATTTCGTCGCTCTTCATACAGAAAGGGATACTTCCAAGCCATTTCAAATGCCCAGATTGCCTGGAAGCGATAATCGAGCCAAGTGACTTTCCCCCAATTCTGAATCTCGTAATTAATGTGAGTTTGATCACCGCCATTGGTGATGGACTGCACAGAACGATCATATTTATCAAACCATTGGCGCATCAGGTGGGCATGGTTGACGACGTTGAAAACGATCAAGCCCATACAAGCCTCGTCACCTTGGACTGACAGTTCATGATGTCGATAGAGCTGATCAAGCGACATGAACAAGGCCGAATCGAGTGGATAGGCGCTGTCGTAGCAATAGTGGCGGAGAAAAGCCATACGACGAAGCACTTCGTCATATGGGAATGGCAACCCGTTACGGAGGGAAACCAGGCCTATGGTCTGAGGATCACAGAACTGGAATATATCTGGCGCAAAAGAGCCAATCAGGATATCGGTATCGAGATAGCACACGTTGGCCACCTCGAGCCCCGAGTCGACCAACTTCTCTGCGATCAACATTTTCTGCCATGTAGCCTTCTTCCAGGTTGGGAGGTCCGAAGACAGCAAGTCTTGATCAAAAACAATCAACCCTAGCCCATGCCGGCGGCAGTATGACTCCCAACCCGCCTGCGCATATTTTTCCCATGCGCCGTAGTAGGCATCGCCAATTGCTATGGTCGCCAGTACGTTTCTGGAATTTCCGGGCTCAATCAGAACCTTCATTACCACACCCCCCATCCACCATCCACCATCAGATTTTGCCCGGTCACATAGCCAGACAGATCGCTCGCCAAGTACGCTAGCGCACCCCGAAAATCATTCTCAGTCGCCATCCGCCCCAGGGGCGTCCTCTGCTCATAGCGCTCAACGAATTCTTGCGGCTGGTTTCTGAAAATTCCCCCAGGCGAAATCGTGTTGACACGGATACTCGGTGCAATTGTTGTCGCCAACCAGCGGGACAACTGGATTAGGCCGCCCTTCGAAGCGCCATATGCTGCCGGGTTGCTCATTGAGGTTCCGGCGTACAAGCTCCAGTCTGGTCCATATTCGCCGTAGATCGAAGCCACATTGACGATGCTGGCGCCGACAGACTGCGACATGATGGGTGCCAAACCTTGGCAAAGGTGAAAAATTGCCGTCAAATTAACCTCGATGGCACGCCGCCATGCTTCCAGTGTCTGTTGCTCAAACGGGACCGCCCATCCCTTCAGCCCCGAAGTACCGACAAAGGCGGCATTGTTGATCAAAACGCTTAGGCGGTCATCGCAACTGACCCACTCCACCAAGCCTTGCCGCTCATCCTGCGACTCAAGGTCGCAGGCACGGCAAACAACTTCGACCGACCATTTCTTCCTCAGGTCAGCTGCCAGTTCCTCTTGGGACGAGTCCCCCCTATCAACCAGCACCAGATCGGCGCCGAGTTGGGCCATCGTATCGGCCAGAACTCTACCGAGAAAGCCTGCAGCTCCCGTGATAAGTACACGACGCCCGCGAAGGCTCATCATCTCGTGAATTGTCATATCAGTTATGCTCTTTCGATTGCATCAGGAACTCGGCCAAGCGAAAGTCATACAGGGAATCAATATCGATAGCCCGCTCCAGCGGCAACTTGATAGCCTTGACCCGCCCCTCGAAGACCGCATTGCGTTCGAGGACGAATTCCGGACGAGCGACATAGGCTACGGTCGCCATATCAAATACTTCGGGCACATCTTGGCGCCGGGAAATCGAAGTCGCCGGCGGAATAACCAGACCAACCGTGCCGTTTCCAAACTCCCTGACCATATTGAAGTAGGGACTGCGATGGGATGCCGAGACCGTAATGACGACGTCAGAGTCCCCCTCTGCAAACAGATCGAGACATCGTTCGATATCCTCAGGAAAGCGCAAAGGTGCCGTTGCAGGGACAGAGACCATCGCATCAGGAAGTCGTGATTCCTCGCTACGGACAAACTCAAGCGCATGTCGCCAAGCCAACCACTCTGGACTTTCATCACGAGCCAAATCAGCTGGCCGGATAAATGGCACCTCAGCCCCATAATCGCGAGCAACGGCAGCGATTTCTTCGGAATCGGTGGACACAATAACCCTTGCGATGCGCGAAACAGCCCGCGCATGCTCAATTGACCAAGCAATTAGAGGTTTTCCGCACAGCGGACGAATGTTCTTTCCAGGCAGTCCTTTTGAACCACCGCGAGCAAAGATAAAAGCGATGGCTCTCATCAAGCAAACTCCAAATCGACACTGACCGTTCGACCTTCCGCAGAAGCACGCCGTGCGGCATCGGCTACGTACAACGTGCGCCAGCCGTCTTCGGCCGAGATCAGCGGCGCGACCTCCCGACGGACACAGGCCAGGAAATGAGCCCATTCGGCCCGATAACTATCATCGCGCTGATGCGGACTGGAGACGAGCGGAGTCCAGCCCGAACTGCCGGCATCGAAACAATCAACGGTTCCGGTCAGCGCGTTCCAACGCAGTGACCCACTCTCACCGATCGCGATGCAGGTCCGGGTCGTGTCATGCCGGATGAAATCCATGGTCAACGTTCCGAGCAGCGGTTGCCGGTTCTCCTCCGGAACGAACCCGAGGATCAGATGTGCAGTATCCTCGACATCGATCTCGAGATCGCTCTGCCGGCTGAGCGCAGCCTTGACCCACGCAATTTCCCCAAATATCCAGCGTAGATAATCAATCTCATGGCTTAGTTCCAGAACAGCCCCGCCCCCGAGTTCCCGCGAGGCTGACACTCCTGCCCGGTAATCGTTTCCGGGACGCCAGCTAGGCAGATACTGGCCAATTTCGCAGCGAACGGACAGCACCCGACCGATCCGCCCTGAATGGACGAATTCACGGAAAGCCCCGAGAGAGGGCAGGAAGCGCAGGTTGTACCCGATCAGGCAGGCGACGCCCCGATCCGCAACACTGCGGACGAGCGGTACTGCGGCCTCAGCAGAGGCATCCAGTGGCTTCTCAATCAACAGATGCACGCCCGCTTCCGCCAGCGGCAAGGCCATCGCCGCATGCATAGCCGACGGACTGGCGATTACCGCAATATTCGGGACAAATGCCAGTGCGTCGTCGATCGATGAACAGCAGGCGTCGGCAAATTCGGGAATTTCTTCCGACGGCCGATGACGCAACACCATGATGAGCGCACCGGGCAGCATTTCCCGGGCCAATCGCAAGTGGCGCTGACCGATGCTGCCAAGCCCGACGATCAAGACACGCTCAACTCGCACAGAAGCGTCTCAGGATTTTCAATCCGACTTCCCCACTTTTTTCCGGATGGAACTGGCAGCCAGTGGTTCGCCCCTTGCCGATGACAGCCGGAATACGATGGCCGCCGTAGAGGCAATCAGCCAGCCTGTGTGCAGGATCGCTGGGAACTGCCATGAAGGAGTGAACGAAATAGACCGCCTCACCGAACATGACGTCTTCCAACATGGTCTTCTGCCAGGATGAGGTTCCGGCTGGTTGAAGTTCGTTCCAACCGATATGTGGAATCTTTTGCGCTTCCTGTTGAACAGTCCGCACCGGAATGGCGACAACCCTCCCTGGAATGATCCCGAGCCCGGCCGTCAGGCCAAATTCGTCACTTTCATCGAGTAGCAATTGCATTCCGAGACAGATGCCGAGCAAAGGCGTACCTCTGGCTGCGATCTCCTGGATTGCAGGCACAAGCCCGAGTTCCCGCAAGGCAGTCATTGCGTTGCTGAATGCACCTACACCGGGCAGGACGACTCGCGCCGCAGCGCGGACCTGCGCTGGATCGGAAGTCAGAAGCACGCTGGCACCACAATGCTCCAGGCCGCGCTGGACACTGAGCAGATTGCCGACGCCATAATCAATGACGGTAATTTCTGGATTAGCCATAGCGTCTTACCCCGAGGCCGGCTTCGCGGGCGAGCGTTCTGATCTCGCCGACCCCGGCCCGTCCATAATGAAGGATGTCTGCCATCGCCACAGCGTTGGCCTCGCCGTCTCGTACCACCTCGAGAAGATCGGTCGTTTTCCCCATCCCCCCACTTGCAATAACGGGTACCGAGACTTCCGATGTCACAGCACGCACGAGTGGAATGTCGAATCCTTTGCGGGTCCCCTCCCGGTCGACCGATGTCAGCAGGATCTCCCCTGCCCCGTTCGAAACGCCGCGCTTAACCCAGTCCACAACATCGATCCCTGTCCGTTCTCGGCCGTTGTCGGTGTAGACCTCCCAACGGTCCATGCCGACCTGCTTGGCCTCGATTGACAACACCATGCACTGGCTGCCGAACTTGCGAGCAACCTCGGTGATCAGCTTCGGATTGGCCACTGCAGCGGTATTAATCGCGACCTTGTCTGCCCCGGCGCGCAGGATGCTCGTCGCATCCTCGACGGAGCGGATGCCGCCCCCAACCGTCATTGGTACGAAAATATCCTTTGCTGCCGACCGAACGATTTCCGCCAGGTGATTTCTTCCATAGAGACTGGCAACGCAGTCCATGTAAAGCAGTTCATCGATTCCCTGCTGGTAGTAGCGAAGTGCATGCTCCCCGGGAGAACCAACCACCCTCAAGCCCTCGAGATGGACCCCCTTGATCAGGTTTGCCCCTTTGATATCGAGACGTGCAATAAGTCGAATATTCGCCACGGGCTATATCACCGGTTCTCTTGCCAGACGGCATGACGAAGTTTCCATTCTCCGTTTTCGTAGAACCACAGATGCGGCGACCGGAACTGATCAGTCAGGAGGCTGAAGTACTCGCGATCCATCATCGGTTGCTCAAACATCTTGCTGGCAACCGAAAACTCCTTTTCAGGCAGGCTCAAATAGGTAAACAACTCGTTGGCAAAACGTTCCGGAAATTCGTGATCGAAACGCTTGACCAAGGCCACACCTTCATCCCGCTCGATATCACCGGAGCGAATTTCCTGGGCTGCATCGTAGGTGGCGCGACCGATTCCGAACTTGATACCCGTGGTGTAGTAGTGCAGGTCGTCGATCCGATCGTCGATGCTGTTGTATTTTGAATAGGTACCTGGAGTCCGCTCCGGAGAAGCCTGAAAACCACCATGCTCGACAGCATAGTAGTAGCAAGACTGCGGGTGCCATTTCAGGTAGTACCCCAAGTAGTGCACTTCGATATTTTTCTCTGCGATCCGGCTCGGGTCGGCAGGTAGATAGGGCTGCAAATCATTTTGATCGATACCGAACTGTGCCTTGAGATCAGATACCGACACCCCGCCTAGGAAAATCTGTGATTGGTCCTCGGCCGTGAAGTACGACCAGTCGCGCTTGGCCGAATCCGTATCGCCAATCGGATTGCCATATTCAGCCTCATTCTCTCCGTAGAAGACCAGTGGGATGTCGAACAATAAGGCCATCTTCGGGGCCAGCGACTTCTGGCCGAACATAAAAGCTTGGAAAGGGTGGAAGAGTAATTCGGTTGACAAACGGGTCAGCAGGCGATGTACGCGGCCATTCGGTGTCATTAGATAGTTGTCGTGTCCAGCGTGAATCCAGGACTGAAAATTCTTCCATCCCCAGTCGGTATAGACGTGTGGCGCCCAAGTGACGGTCAGAGGGTGCATGCCATACTTTGTCCTCAGGATATGTGAAGCGTAGAAACTGTCCTTCCCGCCCGAGCCCGGGACGATGCAGTCATATGAGCCATCATGTTTACGGTGCTTGTCGCAAAGGTCACGCAGGCGTTTTTCCCTATCCACCCAGTCAATACTATGCTTCTTTTTCTCGGCAAACTTGCAAGCGTCGCAAACACCGTCCTCATCGAAATGGATGGTCGACTTCTTGGAATCTTTGGTGTGCTTGTACTCGACAGCTGAGTTCGGCCGCTGATTAGAGATGATGCACTTCTTGCAGTAGGTGACATGCGTCGGCAACCCATAGCGTGCATCCGGGTTGGCGCAGTCCCTTGCGAAGGGGCTCAGTTCGATGGGGTTGGGATATTTAATCTTTTCCATTTCGCAATCGTTCAGGTTATGTTTCCGTTTTCCGCATTGGCGCGGTTCAAATCGTCAGGCCGTCCGACATCAAGCCATGGCTCATGCATCGGGTAAGCGACAGTCCGTCTTCCTTCGGATTGAAGCTGTTCGAACAACGTCGGCATGTCGTAATAAGTATTCGGACTGATCAATCCGAGTGCTTCCGGGCTCAACGCATAGATGCCTGCATTGATGTGAGTCCGGGCCACTGGCTTCTCCTCGAAGCCAATGATATCAATGCCGTCAGTCTGCACGACGCCGAACGGGTGTTGCCACTCATGCTGGCGAACAGCCATCGTTGCGAGCGCTACATGCCGGGAGTGAAAATCGAGGAGTTCGCCATACCGTATATCGGACAGGACATCGCCATTGGTGACCACGAACGGCACCGCCGGAACAGGATCAAGCAAGCCTAGAGCCCCAGCTGTCCCAAGGGGAAATGGCTCGCGCAGATAGTCGATACGCACCTGCCAGCGGTCACCATTTCCGAAGTAGTCTTCAATGATATAGCTAAGGTACTGGACCGCAAGTATAAAGTGACGGAACCCCTCAGCCTTCGCTCGTTCGATAATATGTTCGAGCATGGGCTTGCCAGCGACCAATAGCATCGGCTTTGGGCAGGTTTCGGTGTGCGGCCGAAGGCGCTTGCCCAAGCCACCAACCATGATCACCATTGGATTGGGGCGCGCTTCGGTGCCAGTATCTTCGTCCCAAAGATGCAGGCCAAGAACGTGGTGCTGGGCATCAACGACCGGTACTTGGCGCAGTTTGTTCGCGCGCATCAGATGCACAACCATTTCTCGACCCATTTCTGGCGTGACAACCAGTGAATTGCTACGCATGACACCGGTCAGTGACGACTCCAACTGCAGGCCACGCAACAATCCGCGCCTGATGTCGCCATCCGTCACAGTCCCCAACAGCCCCCCTGTACCGTCAACTACCAGTACGATTTGCAGTCCGGTCTCGTTCAGGTTCGCGATTGCATCCTTGACATTTCCCGAGGGCGGTAGGATCACTTTGCGCCAAACACTTTCGGGAAGGCTCATCGCAACGCCCCGAAAATGTTCTCAGGCAAGTCAAAGAACGTTTTTTTCACCAGTCCATCCAGTTCCAGGTGCTTGATTTCAGAAACGATTTGCGAACACGCACCACCATTTCCATAGGGATTGACGACATTGTAAAGGTTTGCCCGAAATTTCGGAGAAAACAGAGTGCTAATAGCCTGTGCAATACTTCCCCGCGCCGGTGCACAATTGATGATGCTTGAGGCCTGAAGCCTACCGCGCTGCCGATCACCAACATTTACCGTCCCGATTTGGAACGACGGTGCCTCCAAGATACCGCTGGATGAATTTCCGACGACACCATCTACTAGTGCCATGCACGAGAGATAGCGTAATTGTCCCAGTGACGCGAAGGCACAAGCGTTACGACGGCCACCGACGAATGCCTCAACTTGGCGAATCAATCCGCGACCACCAGCATCAGCATTGGGTAAGGTGAAGATCAGGCCTACATCGTCAAGTGTATCGAGTGCGGCCAATAGTTCTGCCATCTGCGCAGTCTCCGATGCATCCTCCAAGGTCGCCGGATGGAAGGTCACCAAGAGGTTCCTCTCCCGAAACGCGAAGCCCAGTGATGTCTCAAGTTCCTCCCGCCCCATCCTAGGAAGACGCTGGATTGCGTCGACGCCGAGTCCGCCGACGCAATGGACACGATCAGGAAACTCGCCAAGCTGGATAACACGACGGCGATAGGCCTCGGTGGCCACAAAATGAACATGGGCCATCTTGGTAATCGCATGCCGGATAGCATCGTCGACGGCGCCTTCTGTCAACTCACCGCCATGCAGATGAACAACCGGGATTCGCGCAACAAGTGCAGCAACCACCGCCGAAAGGATCTCGAATCGGTCACCGAGCACGATTACCAGATCCGGAGCCAATTCGCTGAGCGCGTCGGAAAATCCAATGAGCCCCAGCCCAATCGATTTCCCTATTGCGGTGGGCGTATCGGCGCTCAGAAGCATTTCGACTCTCTTGTCGATCCTGAAACCATCATCCTCGATCTCTATGGAAGTTTCTCCGAACTCAGGAGAAAGATGCATTCCGGTCGCTACAAGTTGAAGAGTCAAGTCGGGGTCATCGGCGATATCCCCCATCAGCCAGCGGAGCAAGCCGTACTCGGCACGGGTTCCGGTGATAACACAAACCTTGCGACTCATGGCTCGATCAGTTCGTCCATATTGAAGTCATGCGTCGCCGCTTTGCCAAGCAACTCATCCAGGCGCATCGGGGAGATGCCGGTTCCTGGTCGCTTCACCCCAAGATTGGCTTCGCTGAACAATTCCCCGCGGGCAATGGGCTTGGCTGCAACCAGAGACTTGCGCGCAATTGGGCGATTACGCAGTTCGCTTGCGCTCGGGCGCTTGATGCCGTCGCCCATCGCCTGTTCAATGTTACGGATAGAATGAACCAAGCGTGCCAGCTCGTCAGCTTCAATGCTGGCTCGATGATCAGGTCCTGGAAGATTGCGGTCCAAAGTGAAGTGCTTCTCGATAACGGTAGCACCAAGCGCCACCGCGGCAATCGCGACCTCGATCCCCTCGGTATGATCAGAAAAACCAACTTGGACGCCGAAGGCATCCCGGATCGACAGCATCGCCCGCAAATTGACTTCCGCCATTGGCACCGGATACTCGGTATTGCAATGCAGCACAGTCAAATCCGTGCGCCGCATCCCCTCTCTTTCAAAAACCTCAATCGCCGCCTCAATTTCGCCGAGCGTGGCCATACCGGTAGACAGGATGACCGGCTTGCCGCACCGCCCAACCTGCCGCAAATAAGGCAAATTGGTAATTTCCCCGGATGGAACTTTGACCCGCGCCATCCCGAGACGCATCAGATAATCTAGGCTGTCAAGATCGAAGGCAGTCGAGAAAAACTCTATCCCACGCTGGTGGCAGCGCTCGATCAATACGTCGTGCATGGCATCGCTGAGTTCGAGACGCCGAATCATCGTGTGTTGCGACTCCTCGGCTGCCGTCGTAACTTTCTGGTAATCGGCCTTGGCGGCCGTCCGAGTAACCAGCCTGTCAGCCCGGAAAGTCTGAAATTTGACAAGATCGGCTCCGGCATCTGCCGCGGCATCGAGCAGTTGGCAGGCCATGCCCAAGTCGCCGTTATGGTTGACGCCTGCTTCAGCGATGATTAACGTTTTCACAGTTTCCTCCATATTAGCGAACCACGACATCATCGCCGCAACTGCGACGGACAGCTAACCCCATCCCGACGATGCAGCGTCGCCCCACAGTAACACCTTGGCGAATCGAGCAGCCGCTTCCAATGAAACTTCCATCCCCGATCTGGACGCCACTGTTGATGCGAGCGCCGGTAGCAACATGACAATGGTCGCCGACAGTAACGTCGTGCTCTACAAGCGCCAGGCTATTGATGATGCAATTCCGGCCAACCGTCGCCCCGGCATTGATCACCGCACCGTGTAGCACGACGGTGCCGGGACCGATGCAGGCGTGCGGAGAAACATAGGCGTTTGGCGAAACTATCGCCTGCACTGTGCAAGCATACCGCTCGAGCACCTCGAACAAGCGGATGCGAGGTTCAGGCGTCTTGATCTGACCGATCGTCACAATCCCCGCAGCGTGGCTCTCGAGCAGTTCTGGCAGATCTAGATCTGTGCCTAGCACCGGGTAGCCGAGCACTGAAGAGCCAACCTCCTCCAACGTTCCGACTAATCCCTTGATCGCGTATTGCCCGTTTTGTTCGATCACGTCAATGCATGCCCGGGCATGGCCACCGGCACCGAGCAGCAGGATCGGCGACCGCTCGACTATCATGCTCCCCCCCCAACTAATTGCTGACTGCTAGGAACATTGATGATCCGCCGGGCAAGCGACTCTGTAACCGGCAACGCCATCCGTGGACAACCAACGTACGGCGCCAGGTAATGCATCGGTGTCCACGCTGGCCGCGTCATCAATCCCGCTGCGTTGGTAGCGGCCAGTACTTCGTCGCGCACTACGGCTCGGTCCTCATCGAGCAATAAGGCCTGGAGCCAATAATTGCTCCGGCAATCCGTCGGCTCCTCGAACACGCGGACCCCAGACATGCCGGAGAAAGCGGCACGGTAGCGTCGGAACAACTCGCGTTTGCGTTCGATGCCTTCAGGAAGGGTCTCGAGTTGTGCACACCCCAAGGCCGCATTCAGGTTGGGCAAACGATAGTTATAGGCCACAACATCGTGATCGAAGCGCCAAGGATGTGAAATCTTCCCTGTCGTTGTCAAGTGCTTTGCCTGCCATGCCAGATCCGGGTCGTTGGTCAGAATGGCCCCGCCCCCCCCTGTAGTGACGATCTTGTTTCCATTGAAACTTAGGGCCGCAAGGCACCCAAAATTACCGGTATGCCGCCCACGATACAAAGAGCCCAACGACTCCGCTGCATCCTCGACGACGACGAGACCGAATTCCGTAGCGACTGGGAGTAGACCATCGAGATCGACCGGATGCCCAAAGGTGTGCATCGGCACCAGAGCGCGAATCCGACGCCCTGTTCTGCGGTTGAAACATACTCCGGCACGGAGGTCGGCAATGCTCGCCAGATGGTCGCGTAGGGCTGCCGGCGACACACCCAAAGTTCGCTCCTCTACATCGACAAAATGTGGGAACGCATCGCAGTAGCGAACCGCGTTCGCTGTCGCGACAAAGGTAAGCGCGGGGACCAGCACTTCATCACCAGGCTCGACGCCGGCCAGTTTGAGACACATATGCAAGGCAGCCGTTCCATTAACGACCGCTACGGCATGGGCGGTTCCTGTTATAGAGCAGAGGTCACGCTCAAAGCGATCGACGAACTTGCCAACCGAGGACACCCAGGCCGTATCAAGGCATTCCTTGACGTAGTCCCATTCGTTGCCTGAAAAGCACGGCTCGTGGAGTGCGACTGCGTCCCCGCCAGCTCCGAGAACAGAGCGCAGGCGAACGACAATCTCGTCAGCAAAGGCACGGTCATCCACGCTGTGATCGTGCATCAGATGTTGTACTGGCCGGCCTTGTACCCGGCGAGGTTGACGGGATTCTGGAACCATTCGGCCGTGACGGCCAGACCCTTGCGGAAACCATCGACCCCTCCAAAGCGTGGCGACCAGCCAAACAGCTCGCTGGCCTTGGCATTCGCCGCCCAAAGACGCTCGACCTCGCTCTTTTCCGGCCGCAGCCGATCTGCATCGGTATCAATCTCGATCTCGGCCCCCATGACCTCGGCGATCAACCGCACGGTTTCGCCGATCGATATCTCGTAGTTGGAGCCAAAATTGACCACTTCGCCAGCACCGCGGTCACTCTCCAGTGCGGCAATGAAAGCCCGAACAGTATCAGCGACGTAATTGAAATCGCGTGTGGGGTGAATCGCCCCAAGCTTCAAACGACGCATGCCGCTGGCAATCTGGGCGATAACCGTTGGGATGACCGCGCGGGCTGATTGTCGCGGGCCATAAGTATTGAATGGCCTGGCGATAACCACCGGCACGCCAAAAGAAGCATAGAAGGAATAAGCCAATTGATCAGCCGCAATCTTGGTTGCGGAATAAGGTGACTGCCCCTGCAGCGGGTGCTCTTCGGTGATCGGCACGAACCGGGCCGTACCGTAAACCTCGCTGGTCGACGTGTGGACGACCCGTCGCACACCAAGCTCCCGAGCGGCCTGCAGAACGTTGAGAGTACCTTTGACGTTGGTATCGACGTAGGTATCCGGCGAGTGGTACGAGTAAGGAATTGCAATCAGGGCAGCCAGATGCAAGACGGCATCACATCCGCGCATAGCCTCGCGAACGCCGTTCGTATCCCGGATATCGCCTGCAAAAACCTCAAAGTTCCCCGCCACGTCGGGGGCACATTGATCCAGCCAGCCCCACGAATTGAAGGAGTTGTAAAGAACAAATGCACGAACCTTGTATCCGGCCCTCACTAATGCCTCTGTCAGATGGGAGCCAATAAAGCCGTCTGCCCCGGTAACCAGTATTCTTTGTTCTGTCATGTTGCTTATACCAATCGCGTTGCGGGATCAAGTAGATTCATCATAGTTGCGCCAACTCCTCAGCAACGCCCTGAATCTCTTGCCTGTTGAGGCTGTCAATATCTGACGATAATCCGGCCACCGATCTTCCGAGAAGGAGACGAGTCTTTCGATTGGATAGGCTCATGTCGCGGGGTCGGGAAACCAGTTGGGGTTGCTCCTTAATAGAAACTGCACGGATAAGACCGGCGTCCAGTTCAAAATGGGCGGCCAGTTTAAGGCCAAAGTCGTACTTGGAGATTCGCTCGTCTCCAACGGCATGAAATATTCCTCGCGCGCCCTTCTCAAGGAGTTCATGCGTCGCATCGACCAGCGAATCGATCAAAATCGGATTGTAGAAAACGTCATCGAAGAGATTTAACGTTTTTCCCGTTCGCAGTGACTGAAGGATGAAATCGCTAAACGAAGCCCGATAGCGGGTACCCCACCCATAGAAATTGGTTCTCACGACAAGTGCGGAAGGGTTATGTTCCAATACGCCGACTTCGGCCTCGGCTTTGGTTCGCGCGTATACATTGCACGGAGAGACCATCCAATCTTCATCCGCCCAAGATACATCTCCCGCAAAGAGGTGATCTGTTGAAACATGGACTAGTTTGATACCGCATTGTGCACATGCACGAGCGACATTCACGGCGAGGTCAACATTCACATGACCGGCAAGATCCGGCTCACGCTCGCACTGGTCAACATTGGTCAATGCGACGGTATGTACCACCAGTTGAGGACGCAGCCTTTCCAAAAGTTCAACAATGGCCTTCTGACTCTCTAGGTCAACCTGACAGGCCTGTGTCCTTGGCATCGAAATGCGACGCCTGTGGAGTCCGAGGGTTACCTCACATCGGTCCCTGATGCATCGCGCCCAATTCAGAGCGAGGAGACCCGAGCCGCCCGTAATGAGAATCTTAGGGGACATCTGCTTCAGATACTACCGATTTCACTGCGCCTTTGAACGACCCACTGACCGAGGCTTTCAAGGGACATCCATTCCTGATTGTTATCCGACGTATAAGTAAAATTTTCGGGTACTAGCTGGCCATCCTTTATACGCGCAGGATCAGATGACCAATTGTGAATCATTGGCAGTATTTTGAAATGTCCGGGATAGGCAAACGTATGATGTGCGTCCTCTGCGCCGATCATCTGCTCGTGTATCTTTTCTCCTGGGCGAATACCGATGATTCGGTGCGCTGCATGAGGGGCGACTGCCCGCGCAATATCGACAATATTCATCGAAGGTATCTTTTTCACATAGATTTCGCCGCCTTGCATATCCTCGAACGCATGCCAGACCAGTTCGACGCCCTGCTCTAGGGTGATCATGAAGCGGGTCATGCGCGTATCGGTTATCGGTAGCACACCAGTCTCGGCGAGCGACATGAAAAAGGGGATGACCGAACCGCGTGATCCCATTACATTTCCATAGCGAACAACTGCAAATCGCGTTTCGTGCGTACCGGCGTACGCATTGGCAGCAACGAACAACTTATCGGATGCCAACTTAGTTGCGCCATATAGGTTGATCGGATTGCTGGCCTTGTCAGTGGACAAAGCGACAACCCTTTTAATACCACGGTCGATACAAGCATCAACCAGATTCATGGCGCCGTTAATGTTTGTCTTGACGCACTCGAATGGATTGTATTCGGCAGTCGGAACAATTTTGGTTGCGGCAGCATGGACGACATACTCGATTCCGTCGAGGGCACGCGTCAAACGATCCTTGTCGCGCACATCACCAATAATGAAACTGACCCGAGGATCGCCAGCAAATTTCTGGGCCATCTCCCACTGCTTCATCTCGTCCCGCGAATAGATCACCAGCCTCCGTGGGTTATACCGCGCAAGCGTCATCGGAACAAAAGTGTTGCCGAACGAACCGGTACCGCCGGTAATTAAAATGGAAGCATTATTTAGCATTTTTTCCCTTCAAACGAGCTGTTCCTCAGTAGCCACAAGCTCACGATAAGACCCAACCCGAACCCGCCCACCAGAGCCAAGCTCGATAATTTCCGAGCAATTCTTCAATGTTGAAACACGATGAGCGATGATAATGACCGTTAAATCCTCACTCAATCCTTCGATCGCCTGCATTAAGGCCTGTTCTGTATCCGAGTCTAGCGCACTGGTCGCCTCGTCAAAGACGATCACATCGGCCCGCTTGTATAAGGCACGGGCAATCCCGATTCGTTGGCGCTGCCCCCCCGATAATCGAACACCACGCTCGCCAACCGGTGTCCGGTATTGTTCTGGCCAGGACTCAATGTCTACAGCAATCTGTGCCTGACGAGCTGCCTCTGTCACACGAGCGTGATCAATTTTATCCTTGGGAACCCCAAAAGCGATATTTTCCTCGATCGTACTATCGGTAAGAAATATCGCCTGTGGTACATGCGCGATATGTGCCTGCCAAGCCCTGCAGTTGTTTGCGTCAAGAACCTTTCCATCAACGGCCATACTTCCCCGTGTCGGCAATAACAGCCCCATGATGATGTCCAGTAGGGTACTCTTGCCACAACCAGTAGCGCCAATAACGCCGACCCGGCTGCCTTTATGTATCTCCAGGTTGATGTTTTCAAAGACCCACGCCGAGGCATCGTTGTAACGGAATGCCAGGTCACTCAGCGTCACCGCCTTGGCAAAGGAAATCGGCTCAAGTACAGACTGTTCGGCGTAATCGGGCAGAGGCTGATTCAACAGTTCCAGCGCATCCTGAAACATCGCCTGACCTCCCTGAATCGATGACCAAGCCGCGTAAGCGTGCTGCATAACTGGCAGCAGCCGCTGCGCGCCGATAGCGAGAGCACCTAGCACAGGAAGCCCGTCAGCAACACCGCTCGGCGTTCCGGCCAAGCGATAGGCGACCACAGCGATGAGCGTCATGCCGAGAGCCTCAATCACGTAGCGTGGGCTAAGAGAGACTATCTGATTGGTCCCCTGCGCCCGCCTTAACGGAAGATCTGCTGCCCTATAGATCCGGCAATAGGTTGGCTGACTACCATCCAGGAGCACATCACGAATACCTCCCAACCCCTCCTGGAGAGCCTTAACGACCTGCGTCGACTCGGTGGCAATCCGCTGCCCATTCCGACGCTTGAGCTTGTTGCTGAGCTTAATAATCAGCAAATAGACCAAACCGAAACTTGCAAAAGCGGCCGACGAAATGACTGGATCGATAGCCAGCAAGATAATCAGAATGGCAACCAACAGAATGGCCGAAGTCAGCAATGTAAGGACCGGTGTAATCACGTTGTTTATGACGGAACTGACCTTGCTCACGATCCCGGCGATAATGGTACTGCTGTTACGCGACACATGAACGGCATACGGCTGGAAAAGTGTTTTTTGATAGATGCTGATACTCAGGTCGGCACCAGTCGAGAAAGCCAGCCGAACGCTGGCCCACAAGAGCAGTACCCGCACCCCCCCCGCAAAGAGCGCGGCTCCGACGAAAAACAGAGTCAAGGGCAGAAGCAATTCGCTAGGTGCATCTATTTCAAGAAACCTTATGAGAGGGCCTGCGGCAGGATGCCCAAAGATACGTTCAGGTGCCATCAATACGGCAAGGAAAGGAAGGACGGCACCAATGCTGATCATTTCCGCAAGCGACGCAAAAACCATCAGGACTAGTATCAAGATGAACTGGCGCCGCCGACGAGGGTTGATATATCCCCAAAGAATGCGTAGTTGGGAAGAAAGTGGCTGCATTCCCATCAGCCCCCCCCCCCAGACCGTACCCATATTTGCTTTTTGTACTTTCCCGACGAAGCCTCGCACCCCAAATGCCCAAACGTCATAGGCACCTTCTGGATGGCAACAGCCAAATCAAAACCCTGTTTGATGACAGGACCGACCGAATGAGACAACCAATCAAGGACAAAATTACTGCCAATGGGGCCGATAACTCCAGTGATGCGGGTGGTCATAGGAACTCTATAATTACCGAAAACCATTCGGATTATTGCTTTGCCAGCGCCAGGAATCGACGCACATGGCATCCATGTTTCTTTCGGCACGCCAGCCGAGGAGTTCTGCAGCAAAAGAGGGAGCGGCGTAGCAGGAGGCCACGTCGCCAGACCTGCGCGGTGCCAGATCATAGGGTATCGGGCGGCCGCTGGCTTTTTCGAATGCTTTGACCACGTCGAGCACACTGTAACCAGTGCCGGTGCCGAGATTCACTTCGAAGCATTGTGCTTCGTTCAGGCGCTCCAGAGCCTTGAGATGGCCAAGCGCCAGATCGACGACGTGGATGTAATCGCGTACACCGGTGCCGTCTGGCGTCGGGTAGTCGTTGCCCCAGACCTTCAGTTGCTCGCGCCGGCCGACGGCGACCTGGGCGACGAAGGGCATGAGGTTGTTCGGGATGCCTTGCGGGTCTTCGCCGATCAGGCCACTTTCGTGCGCGCCGACCGGGTTGAAGTAACGCAGGATACCGATTTTCCAGGTTGGATCGGAGCGGTAGAGATCACGCAACATATCTTCGATGACGAGCTTCGTTCGGCCGTAGGGGTTGGTTGCCGAGAGCGGGTGGTCTTCGGTCAGCGGCAGGCGTTGTGGCTCGCCGTAGACGGTGGCGGAGGAACTGAAGACCAGCGTCTTGACGCCACACTCGGCCATGGCGAGGAGCAGGCGATGCGTGCCGATGACGTTGTTGTCGTAGTACTCAAGTGGCTTTTCAACGGATTCGCCGACCGCCTTAAGTCCGGCAAAATGGATGACCGCCAGGCAACCGAATTGCCGCATGGCGGCAGCCAGGGCGGCTTGGTCGCGAATATCGCCTTCAACGCAGTGAACCTTCTTGCCGGTGATGGCTTCGACGCGTTTCAACGATTCCGGATGGCTATTGGAAAAGTTGTCGAAGACGACGACTTCCTGACCGGACTGGAGAAGTTCGACACAGGTATGTGAGCCGATATAGCCAGCCCCGCCAGTCACGAAAATCATCGTTATTCACCGTTGAAAATAAAGGTGGGATTTTACCCGCTCGAGCCCTGCGGCGCATTAGAACGAAAGTAAAGAATTCGCGCTGCTGCCCGGCCGAATCAATCTTCCCGGATGCGCAGAAAACTGGCAAATCTCGGCAAACCATTACCCGTGACATCTCGGTAGCGGTAGGTAACCGTCGCACCCAGCGCGGGCGGATCACGTCTTTGTGCCGCCGAGAAACCCGTGCCCAGCAGAAATTCCTTCCCTTCTGGCGTACGCACCTTCAAGGCTCCCAGCATGCCGGCGAAGCGCCCCTTGCCCGGCTGATGACCCGCGACCACCGCTTCAGCATCCTGCCATGGCTTGACCTTGAGCAGCACATCGCTGCGTCCGGTTTCGTAGGAGGCATCAGCGAGATGCAGCATCAGCCCTTCGCCACCGGCCCGGACGACCTCGTCGAGGCGTTTTTTGAGATTGCTACGGTCAACGGGAAAAAACTGCTTTATTTCAAAAAGCCACGGGACGTTGGCCTGGCGCACTATCCGCCGTATCTGCTCGGCACGCTCGCTGAAAGTACCCGGTGCGCCGGGAAATTCGAAAATCATGTAGCGCACCTCGCGCCAAGCCGCATCGTCGGGAATCTCGCGCCGGACAATGCCGGAAACGCGCTCGAACTGGCCGCGGGCGATCCACAATTCGCCGTCGAGCGGCTGTTTCGGCAGACCGGCGAGAAACCAGCCCGGTGCGTTGATGGTTTTTCCGCTACGAAAGCGCAGCGCCTGTCCATCCCAGATTGCCCTTACGCCGTCGAGCTTTTCACTGGCCAGATAGCGTGAGACGTCGACTTGATCGCGATAGACATTGGCCAGCAGAATGGCCGGCGCTTCAGCATCTGCGAGGATCGGCAGCGTCAGCGCCAATCCGAGGAGCAGCGCCTGAAGCAGCCGGGACATCAGCCCTCGCCGGCCCAGTCGCGACGGGCGCGACGCGCGATGCCGAAAACTTCCTCAAGACGCTCGCCGTCGTTGCGGGCAAGCGCCGTGCGCAGTTCGTCGAGTTGCGCCCGATAGCAGTCCAGTTCGCCGAGCAGCGCTTCGCCATTGGCAAGGCAGATGTCGCGCCACATTTCCGGGTGGCTGGCGGCGATGCGCGTGAAGTCGCGGAAGCCGGAAGCGGCAAAGGTGAAGAACAGATCAGCGTCGTCGCGCACGGCCAGTTGATGCACCAGTGCGTAGGAAAGCAGATGCGGCAGATGGCTGACGGCGGCGAAAACGCGATCGTGCATTTCCGGCGTCAGTTCGTAGATGTCGGCGCCGCACAGAGACCAGGCGCGCTTGATGTGGTCGAGCGCCTCGTCGCTGTTTTCCGGCAAGGGCGTGACGACGACCTTCTTGCCCTGATAAAGGTCCCAGCGCGCCGCTGCCGGGCCGCTGTTCTCGGCACCAGCAATCGGGTGCGCCGGAACGAACTGGCCGATGCGATCACCAAGCCCGGCCCGGGCCGCAGCAACCACATCGCCCTTGGTCGAACCGCCGTCGGTAACGATGGTGTTGGGGCCAAGATAAGGGGCAATGCGCTCGAAAATATCGGCCATCTGTGCCACCGGCGTTGCCACCAGCACGATGTCGGCATCCTCGATTTCGTGCGTCGGATTGATCCCGGCCCGGTCGATGACGCCGAGTTCCTGCGCCTTGCGCAAGGTGGCTGGCGTGCGACCGAAACCAACTACTTCCTCGACTGCCTCCGCTTCTTTGAGCGCAAGCGAGAAGGAGCCGCCGATCAGGCCAGTACCAAAGACGACGACTTTGCCGAATTCGGCCATGGCCTTAGAGCGCCTGCTCCAGGGCTTCGAGGAAACGGGCGTTTTCCGGCTCGCTGCCGATGGTCACGCGCAACCACTCGGGCAGGCCATAACCGCCGATCGGCCGGACGATGACGCCCTGCTTCAACAGCTTCTGATTGACCCCGGCGCCATCGCCCACCTTGAAGGTGACGAAATTGCCATGCGGCTTGATGACTTCAAGTCCGTGTCGTTCGAGGCCGGCAACAATCTGCGCCATGCCACGCTGGTTCAACTCGTAACTGGCCAGCAGGAATTCGTCGTCATCGAGCGCAGCCAGTGCTCCAGCCAACGCCAGATTGTTGACGTTGAAGGGCTGCCGAACGCGGTTCATGAGGTCAGCCACCTCGGCCGACGCCAGCGCGTAACCGATGCGCAGGCCAGCCAGGCCGTAAATCTTCGACAGCGTGCGGCAGACGACCAGATTGGGGAAGTCCTTTATCCAGCCAGCGGCGTCAACGCGATCAGCCGGCGGCAGGTATTCGTTGTAAGCCTCGTCAAGGACGACGACGACATCCTTGGGCACGGCCTCGAGGAAGGCACGCACTTCCGGGTACGGCACGAAATTGCCGGTCGGATTGTTCGGGTTGGCGATCCACACGATGCGCGTATCGGGCCGGATGGCGGCGCGCATGGCATCGAGGTCGTGACCGTAATTTTTGGCCGGCGTAGCGATCAGTTCGCCACCAATCGACAGCGTGGCCAGCGGATAAACGGCGAAGGCGTGTTGTGCGAAAACGGCCGAGCGGCCCGGCGCCAGGAAGACGCGGGCGATCAGGTCGAGCACGTCGTTCGAGCCGTTGCCAAGCACCACCTGGTTTTGCGCAAGACCACAGCGCTCGGCCACTTTAGCAATGAGGTCGAACTGATCGGGGTAACGCTCGATGCCACTGATCGCTGCCTCGACGGCTTTTTTCGCCTTCGGGCTCATGCCCAGCGGATTTTCGTTGGAAGCCAGCTTGACGATCTTGTCGACCGGAATACCCGTCTCACGGGCCAGTTCGGTGATCGGCTTGCCCGGCTGATAGGGTGAAATGGCACGGACGTAAGGCAAGGCCTGATCGGCAAGACTCATCGAAACTTCCTCAATAAACGGCAACCGGGTAGGACCCGAGAATTTTCAGATAGGCAGCGTAGGCTATCAGCTTTTCCAGCGCGGCCTTGATGGCCGGG
This sequence comes from Betaproteobacteria bacterium, assembly GCA_016705475.1. Lineage (GTDB taxonomy): Bacteria > Pseudomonadota > Gammaproteobacteria > Burkholderiales > Rhodocyclaceae > Azonexus. The sequence goes on from JADIYD010000014.1 coordinate 356,342, forward strand.
TCATCGTGATGGCCTTCGATATCGACGTAGAAAACATATTCCCACAAAGCATTCTTGGCGGGGCGTGACTCGAGGCGACACATCGAGACACCCGCCGACGACAAGGGCTGTAGCAGTTCGTGCAGCGCGCCGGTGCGGTTCGGCGCCGACATGATCAGTGATGTCTTGTCGCGACCGGAGATAGCGGCGTCGTGTTTGCCGAGAACAAGAAAGCGCGTCGTGTTGTTCGGCTCATCCTCGATGTTCTCAACCATCTTCGGCAGCTGGTAACGCTCGGCCGCCGCGATGCCGGCAATCGCGGCCGCACCCGGCTCTTCGGCCGCCATCTGGGCTGCCAGCGAATTGCTCGACACCGAAATGCGCGGGATGCCCGGCAGGTTGCTGTTGAGCCATTCGTGGCACTGCGCGAGCGACTGGGCGTGCGAATAAACCTTGGCGATCTTGCCCAGATCGGTTTCGTGGGTCAGCAGGTTCTGGTGGATGCGCAGGACCACTTCGCCGCAAATCTTGAGCGGCGTGGCGAGCAGCAAATCCATCGTACGGCCAACGGCGCCTTCGGTCGAATTCTCGACTGGCACGACGGCGTAATGGGCATGACCAGATTCGACTTCGCGGAAGACATCGTCAATCGACGCCTGCGGCAACAAGCGGGCGGCATGGCCAAAATGCTTGGTCGCCGCACTGCCGGTAAACGAACCGAGTGGCCCGAGGAAGGAAATGCCGAGCGGCTCTTCGAGCGACAGGCAGGCCGACATTACTTCGCGGAAAAAGAAGGTGATGTTTTCGTTGGGCAGCGGACCGGGGTTGGCATCCTGCAGGCGGCGCAGCACTTGCGCTTCGCGTTCCGGACGGTAAATGTGCCCTGCTTCGCCGTGTTCAGCCTTGATCTCGCCAACCTTCTGGGCACAACGAGCACGCTGGTTGAGCAGGCGCAGCAGTTCGCTGTCGATGCCGTCGATTTCGGCGCGTACGCCGGCCAGGGCTTTTTGCAAGTCGGTTTGCTGCTGGTCGCTCATAAACTCAACCGTTACGTTTGGCGAAATCGTTCATGAATGCCACCAGGGCCTGCACGGCCTCCAGCGACACGGCGTTGTAGATCGAGGCGCGCATGCCGCCCACCGACTTGTGGCCCTTCAAACCGAGCACACCGGCAGCCTTGGCTTCGGCCAGGAAAGCGGCATCGAGATCGGCATTGCCAAGGATGAACGGCACGTTCATGGCCGAGCGGCAATCCGGATCGACGGGGTTGGTGTAGAAACCCTCTGAACCGTCAATGGCGGAATACAAAATGCGTGCTTTTTCGGTGTTGACCGCAGCAATGTCCGACAAACCGCCCTGCCGCTTGAGCCACTGGAAAACCAGGCCGGCAATGTAGATGCCGAAGGTCGGCGGCGTGTTGAGCATCGAGCCGTTTTCAGCCATCACGGCGTAGTCCATCACCGACGGGATGCTCAGCGGTGCCATGCCGAGCAGATCGCGGTGAACAATGACCAGCGTGACCCCGGACGGGCCGATGTTTTTCTGCGCACCAGCGTAGATCAGGCCGAATTTCTCGACATGGACCGGCCGCGACAGGATATGCGACGACATGTCGGCGACCAGCGGCACGCCGGTATCGGCAATGCGCTCGGGTGGGATTTCGACACCGTGGATGGTTTCGTTGGTGCAGACATGGAGGTAGGCGGCGAAAGGATCGAGCTGGATTTCGTCGGCGTATGGCAGGCTGGTGAAGCCGCTGTTCTCGGTCGTCGCCGCGCAACGCACGTTACCGACGCGCTGCGCTTCCTTGAATGCCTTCTTCGACCACGAACCGGTGACGATGTAGTCGGCCGAACGGCCGGCCAGCAGGTTCATCGGAATCTGCGCAAACTGCTGCGTTGCCCCGCCCTGCAGGAAAAGCACCTTGTACTGCTCGGGAATCCCCATCAACTCGCGCAGGTCGGCTTCGGCCTGCTCGATGATGCTAGTGAATTCCTTGCCGCGATGGCTCATTTCCATGACGCTGCAACCGGCGCCATGCCAGTCGAGCAACTCTTCCTGCGCCTGGCGCAGGACTTCCTCGGGAAGAGCAGCCGGACCGGCGCTGAAATTCCAGATGCGGCTCATTTACGCTTCTCCGCCTTCGGTAGGTTCAGAAGATTCCGGATTTGGCTCATTTTCCGGGTTGACCGTGGAAGTGTCGGATTCAACCTCAGATTCGACTTCCGCATCGACCTCCGCCACCGATTCAGCAACCTTCTCCAGACCGGCCAGCTTCTCGCCGTCATCGAGCGAGATCAGCGTGACACCTTGCGTCGCCCGGCCCATGCCACGGATTTCCGCAACCCGGGTACGGATCAGCACGCCACCGGTGGTAATCAGCATGATTTCGTCTTCGTCATTGACCAGTTTGGCGCCAACGACCGTACCGTTGCGCTCGCTGTCCGCAATGGCGCGCACGCCCTGCGTTCCGCGGCCGGAATGGCGGAAATCGGCCAGCACGGTGCGCTTGCCAAAACCGTTTTCGGTTGCAACGAGCACCGTCTGCTGATCGCTCTCGGCGACCAACAGCGAAATGACCGACTGACCTTCCATCAGACGCATGCCGCGCACACCACGGGCACCACGGCCCATTGGACGGACATCTTCCTCGTCGAACCAGACCGCCTTGCCGGCATTGGAAACGAGCACGATATCGCTCGTCCCGCTGGTCAGCTCGACGCCGATCAGGTAATCGCCCTCGTCGAGCGCCACGGCAATGATGCCGGCCTTGCGCGGGTTCGAGTAATCGGACAGCGGCGTTTTTTTGACGGTACCCATGACGGTGGCCATGAACACGTACTGGTCATCGGAGAATTCCTTGACCGGCAGCACGGCGTTGATCCGTTCGCCCTCTTCGAGCGGGAACAGATTGACGATCGGCTTGCCGCGGCTGACCCGGCTGCCCTGCGGCGCTTCGTAAACCTTGAGCCAGTAACAGCGGCCGCGGTTCGAGAAGCACAGGATGTAATCGTGGGTATTGGCCACGAACAGGTGATCGACGAAATCCTCGTCCTTGATCGCCGCCGCCTGCTTGCCGCGCCCGCCGCGCTTCTGGGCGCGGTAATCGGCCAGTGGCTGGGCCTTGATGTAGCCACCGTGCGACAGCGTGACAACCATGTCCTGCGGCGTGATGAGGTCTTCGAGGCTCAGCTCGTGCGTCTGCAGGATGATTTCCGAGCGACGCTCGTCGCCGAACTGTTCGCGGATCGCCACCAGTTCGGTGACGATGATTTCGGTGATGCGTTCCGGCTTGGCCAGGATGTCGAGCAGATCGAGGATCTTGGCCATGACGTCCTTGTACTCGCTGACGATCTTGTCCTGCTCCAGCCCGGTCAGGCGCTGCAGACGCAGTTCCAGAATCGCCTGGGCCTGGGCATCCGACAGGCGATAGCCCTGCTCCGACAAACCGAATTCCGGCAACAATCCATCCGGGCGCGACGCATCGGAAGCGGCACGGACCAGCATTTCCTCGACCACGGCGCTGCGCCAGGTGCGCTCCATGAGGCCGCGCTTGGCATCAGCCGGCGTCGGTGCCGCCTTGATCAGGGTAATGATGTCATCGACGTTGGACAGCGCAACGGCCAGACCTTCGAGGATATGGCCGCGTTCGCGCGCCTTGCGCAGCTCGAAAACGGTACGTCGCGTAATGACTTCGCGGCGATGCGACAGGAAACATTCGAGCATCTGCTTGAGGTTGAGCAGGCGCGGCTGGCCATCGACCAGCGCCACCATGTTCATGCCGAAGGTGTCCTGCAGCTGCGTCTGCTTGTACAGGTTGTTGAGGATGACCTCGCCGACCTCGCCACGCTTCAGTTCGATGACGATGCGCATGCCCGACTTGTCGGACTCGTCACGGATGTCGGAAATGCCCTCGATCTTCTTCTCGTTAACCAGCTCGGCGATCTTCTCGATCAGCGACTTCTTGTTCACCTGATAAGGAATTTCATCAACGATCAGCGCCTGACGACCGTTGCCCTTTTCCATGTCCTCGAAGTGGGTACGAGCACGCATGATGACGCGGCCACGGCCGGTCTGGTAGCCCTCGCGGACACCCGTCATGCCGTAGATCAGACCAGCCGTCGGGAAATCAGGCGCCGGAATGTAGGCTATCAAATCCTCGATGGTAATCGCCGGATTCTCCAGCATGGCCAGACAGCCCGCGATGACTTCGTTGAGGTTGTGCGGCGGGATGTTGGTCGCCATGCCCACCGCGATACCGGACGAGCCGTTGATCAGCAAATTGGGGATGCGCGCCGGCATGACCAGCGGTTCGTGCTCTGAACCGTCGTAGTTCGGCCCGAAATCGACCGTTTCCTTGTCGAGGTCCTCAAGCAACTGGTGGCCGATCTTGGCCATGCGGACTTCGGTGTAACGCATCGCCGCCGCGTTGTCGCCATCGACCGAACCGAAGTTGCCCTGACCATCGACCAGCATGTAGCGCAGCGAAAAATTCTGCGCCATGCGGACAATCGTGTCATAGACTGCGGTATCGCCGTGCGGGTGGTACTTACCGATCACATCGCCAACGATACGCGCCGATTTCTTGTACGCCTTGTTCCAGTCATTGTTCAGCTCGTGCATCGCGAACAGAACGCGGCGATGCACCGGCTTCAGGCCGTCGCGCGCATCCGGCAACGCCCGGCCAACGATCACGCTCATCGCGTAATCGAGATAGGAACGCCGCATCTCGTCTTCGAGGCTGATCGGCAATGTTTCTTTGGCGAATTGGTCCATGTCTCACATTCGCACCGCTTGCGCGATGCCTTATTAGTTGATTCAAGCGTAATTTGCTATTTTAACACGCCAACTTATCCGAACAGACCCCGTTTTACATGCCAACAACACCCCAAGTCATCGACCTGCTCATCGACGCCCGCTGGATCGCCACGGTCGAATCAGACGCCGTGCTGACCAACCACGCAGTCGCCGTCGACAAAGGTCGCATTCTGGCCATTCTGCCCAGCGGTGAAGCACGCGCCCGCTTCGCGCCGGGCAAGCATGTGAACTTGCCCGATCACATCCTGATCCCTGGCCTGATCAACCTGCACACCCACGCGGCGATGACCCTGATGCGCGGACTGGCCGACGATCTGCCGCTCATGGACTGGCTGCAAAAACATATCTGGCCAGCCGAAGCGGCCCACGTATCGCCCCAGTTCGTCTACGACGGCACCCGCCTTGCCTGCGCCGAAATGCTCAAGGGCGGCATTACCTGCTTCAACGACATGTATTTTTATCCCGAGGCAGCCGCGGCTGCCGCCTCCGAAGCCGGCATGCGCGCCATGCTCGGCATCATCGCGCTGGAATTCCCGACCCCCTACGCCAGTGATGCAGATGACTACCTCAACAAAGGCCTGGCCGTCCGCGAAACCTGGCTGAATGACCCGCTGATCGGCTTCTGCCTGGCCCCGCATGCCCCCTACACCGTCGCCGACAGTACCTTCGACCGGATCCTGACACTTTCCGAGCAACTGAATCTGCCCGTGCATTGCCACATCCATGAAACACGGCAGGAAATCGAGGAGAGCTTGAAGCAACACCAGCGCCGACCACTGGAACGCCTGCGCCAGCTCGGCCAGCTTGGCCCCAATTTCATCGGGGTGCACGCTGTACACCTTGACGATGATGACTTGCAGCTATTGGCCTCTACCGGTTGCAGCATCGCCCACTGCCCAACATCCAATCTCAAACTGGCCAGCGGCTTTGCTCCTGTGGCGCGAATGCGACAACTCGGCATCAATGTCGGCCTCGGCACCGATGGCGCCGCCAGCAACAACCGCCTTGACCTGTTCGGTGAAATGCGACTGGCCTCACTGCTCGCCAAGGGCCTGACCGGCGACGCCAGCGCCCTGCCAGCCAGCGAAATCCTGCGCATGGCCACCCTAAATGCGGCCAACGCATTGGGTTTGGGCAAGGAAATCGGCTCGATCTCGCCCGGAAAATGGGCAGACCTGTGCGCGGTTGACCTCAGCGCTCTTGAAACTCGACCCTGTTTCGATCCACTGTCACATCTCGTCAATGTTGCCGGGCGAGAATGCGTCAGTCATGTCTGGGTGGCCGGAAAGTGTTGCGTAGACCACAAAACTTTACTCAAGAACGACCAAAACAGCTTGGAATCGGCCGTGGCACTATGGCAAAATGCTTTGGAAGTCCGCCGGCATGCTTGAGCCATGCCATAACGCGGGTTAAAGATTTTCAAATTTTCTTCAACGAGGGAAAACAATGATCAAAAATATCGCCAAAAAATCTCTGGTTCTGGCCCTGCTGGCTGGTATCGGTTTCTCTGCTGTTGCGCAAGAGCGCGTTTACCTGATCGACCAGCGTGACGTCGTCGCCAAGTCCGGTTTCGGCCTGTGCTGGCGTGATGGCTACTGGACCCCGGCTGCTGCCGCTGCCGACAAGGCCGGTTGCGAGTGCGACAAGGACCTGCTGCCGAAAGAAACCTGCGAGCCGAAGGCTGCCGCACCGGCTGCTGCCGCACCTGCTGCCGCTGGCGTGAAGCCGTCTGGTGAAAAGATCACCGTCGCCGCTGATGCCCTGTTCGACTTCAACAAGGCTGTCCTGCGTCCGGCCGGCAAGGCCAAGCTCGACGAACTGGTCTCCAAGGCCAAGGCCATCAAGCTCGAAGTGATCCTGGCCGTTGGCCACACCGACCGCGTCGGTGGTGACGCTTACAACCAGAAGCTGTCCGAGAAGCGCGCTGCTGCCGTCAAGGAATACCTGGTTGCCAAGGGCATCGAAGCCAACCGTGTTTACACCGAAGGCAAGGGCGAGAAGCAGTCGGTTACCGGCGACAAGTGCAAGGGCGACAAGAAGACCGCCGCGCTGATCGACTGCCTGCAGCCGGATCGTCGCGTCGATATCGAAGTCATCGGCACCAAGTAATCGCCGACGCTTCAATGAAAGCCCCGCCAAGCGGGGCTTTTTCTTTTCCGCTCATATTTCCTCGACACAATGAACATGCTCAACGCCGACCCCGCCGAACTCGAAAAATTTGGTGATCTCGCCCACCACTGGTGGGACCCGAACAGCGAATTCAAGCCGCTGCACGATATCAACCCGCTACGACTGGACTGGATCGACCAAGCCATAGGACTGGCCGGCAAGCGCATCCTCGATGTCGGCTGCGGAGGTGGACTGCTCTCGGAAGGCATGGCGGTGCGTGGCGCCAACGTGACGGGCATCGACCTTTCCGAAAAGCCACTGGGTGTCGCCAAGCTGCATTTGCTGGAGACTGGTCAGAAGGTGGATTACCGCAAGATTTCCGTCGAGCAACTGGCTGATGAAATGCCGGGCGCTTTCGATGCGGTTACTTGCCTCGAAATGCTCGAACACGTACCGAATCCGTCCAGCGTCATTGCCGCCTGCGCAAGGCTGGTCAAGCCGGGTGGCCAAGTATTCCTGTCTACACTCAACCGCAATCCCAAGTCCTATCTTTTCGCGGTTATCGGTGCTGAATACGTCATGAACATGCTGCCCAAGGGCACGCATGACTATGCCAAGTTTATCAAGCCGTCCGAACTGGCGCGCTGGGCCAAGCTGTCCGGTCTGGAACCGGACGAGGTACTCGGCATGAGCTACAACCCGCTGAGCAAGGTCTATTCGCTCGGCGCTGACACCAGCATCAATTACCTGATGCGCGCGACGCGGCATGTTTGACGCTGTTCTTTTCGACCTGGACGGGACGCTGGCCGATACGGCGCCCGACCTGGGAGAGTCGGTCAACATTTTGCTGCTGGAGGAAGGTCGACCGCAGCAAGCGCTGACGATGCTCAGGCCTTATACCTCGCAAGGCGTTCGCGGGCTGCTCAAAGCGGGTTTCGGCATCGATAGTTCGCACCCAAGCTATGAGCGCCTTTCGCAGCGTTTTCTTGAGATTTACGCCGGGCGTCTGTGTGAGGACACCCGACTGTTTGACGGCGTTCCGGAACTGCTTGACGCGCTGGAAGCCCGGAATCTGGGCTGGGGCATCGTAACCAACAAGCGGATGCGTTTCACCGATCCGCTCGTCGCCTTGTTGGAGCTTACCCCGCGCACAAAATGCGTCGTCAGTGGTGACACAACGGCCGAGGCGAAGCCCTCACCTATGCCTATCCTGCACGCCTGCCAGATCTTGCGCTGCCTTCCGCACCGCACGCTGTATGTCGGGGACGACCGGCGCGACATCGTCGCCGGCAATGCGGCTGGCTGCAAGACGGTGGCCGTGTCCTACGGGTATCTTGGCGACAGCGGGCCGGTACATGGCTGGGGTGCTGATCTGATCATCGACCACCCGCAGGAACTCGCTGAATATCTGGCTAGGCAAGTCGCGCCGAAATAAGCAGGTTGCGCGGCGTCAGATGGCGCTCGCAAAAACTGCCCAGGGCAACCGCGTAGCCTCGCTCTTCAAGATAGCAGGCAAGATCGAGGACCAGCCAGACTTCGATTGCCCGCCGGAAGGCGTGACGCACGATGGAAAAGCGCATGACTTCGTCACGACGTTGCCAACCTTGCATTTCGAACTCGCTTGCAACGCCAGTCGACGGCAGCGGCAAGCCTTCCCGCTCGGCCATGCGACCGAGAAAGTCAGCAAATCCGGCGCGCAGCCAGGCTTCCGGCACCGGTTTGAAAGTCCGATACGCATCACCTTCGACTGTTCGGCGAAAGGCGTCGAAACCGAGCTTCCAGGCGATGCCCCGGTCCCGCTGGCGTGTCTCTCGTGCTGACGAGGTCACGGTCTCGGTCACCGCCAGGCGGGTGTCATCGCGCGTCAGCTGCAATGTCAGTTTGTCTGAAAGTGGCCGGTAGTTGTCGCCCAGCCCCCGGTAGTAGCAGCAGGGCGCGACGTCGAAGGCGCCCACGCCTTTGCCGACCCCCTCCCGCACCAGACGCCGATGCAGTTCGCCACAGGCGTGCAGCGCAACGGCGTGCTGCCCCGCTTGCGGCCAGTCTGCTGCGGTCAACGCGTCGGAAACGACAAATTCCTGCCGTGCATTGGCGCGTCGCGCCAGGCTGTTACCGGCCTCGCACAAACCGGCATCAATATCGAGGGTATGAACCGGCTGCTGCCAGGCCAGTGCCAGCAGCCGGCCAAGGTGTCCCTTGCCGCCACACCAGTCGAGAACCGGCTGCTTGCCCGGCCCGGCAGCGGCCGCAAAGGCTTCAATCTGCTCGCGCTTGCGGCCCGGAATCTCCCACGCCCAATGCACGTTTCGATTGGGCAGCGGCATTCCCGGCAAAACCGGAAGCTCAACCAGCGGCGCGATCGCGGAGACCGCCGGAACATGCCTAGCAAGCAGAGCCAGCGCGGCGGCACCGTCGTCGCTCAGGGGTGCGACTTCAGCTTCGGGCAAGCGCATCAATTCGTCGAGCAGCGAAGGCCAAAGCTCGCACCATTGCGGCCGTGATTCGCGAAAAGGCTGTGGATGCCAGAGGTCATAAAAAGCCAGCAGTGCGGAATCCAGCGCCTGCTGCCGCTCACCCAGCTTCACTTGAGCGCAGCCCGACGCTCGCGGCGACGATATCCGATGATGGCCGGAACGATGGCGAAAACGAGCACAAGCAGGCCCAGGCCAAGCGGCCAGAGCACCGGACTATTCCACTCGCGCCGCGCCGCAACGCGGTCCGCGGTATCGATTCGCTGGTATTTCAGGATGTTGTTGCCCACATCGCTCGGCTTACGGTTCTTGAGCCAGCGATGGCCGAGGGTATAGCTTTTCGGGTGCAGGCCGAAGACCCAGGGCGCATCATGGTGCAGGATGCGGTTCATCTGGCGGACGATGCCGAGGCGCTCAGGCGTGTTGTCCATGTTTTTCATGCGCAGGAACAGGCGGTCGAATTCCGGGTTGGCGTAGTTCGAAGCGTTCTCGCCGCCCTTGGCGACCTTACCTTCATTGCCGTCGAGCAGAAAGAAGAAGTTTTCCGGGTCCGGGTAATCGGCATTCCAGCCGAAGTAGAACAACTGGACGTTGCCCTTGCGGATTTTGTCCTGGAAGCGGTTGAAGTCGGTCGAGCGAACAACCAGTTGCACGTCTATCTTCGCGAACTGCCGGGTCAGCCAGTCGAGCCGGGATTTTTCGCCCATGCCACCGCCCGTGGTGTCGAGATTGACAACCAGCGGCTCACCGGTTTTTTCGTCGCGACCGTTCGGGTATCCCGCCTCGGCAACCAGCTTTCTGGCGACCTCAACCGGCTTGCGCTTCGGCTTGCCATCGACCCAATCGTAGACCGTGCTGTCGATGCCCTGCTCGCCCACCTCGTAACCAAAGATGCCCGGCGGCAAGGGACTTTGCGCGGCGATGCCACGACCGTTCTGGAAGATGGAAATGTATTCTTCCTGATCGATGGCAATCGAAATCGCCTGCCGCAACTTGGTCGACCGTGGCGACAGCCCGCCGATGACCGGGTCGAGCATGTTGAAGCCCATGTAGAACGTCGATGACTTGACAGACGTGAGCAGGCGGATGCCTTTCTGCTGCATTTCGTCGGTCAGCGCCACATCGCCGCCGACATTCACGCGCACGGCCTGGTCGAAGCTGTCGGAGGATATTCCGGAGGCGTCGAAATAGCCCTGCAGGAACTTGTTCCAGTACGGAATGGCTTCTTTCTCGCGCGTGAAGATGGCCTGATCGAGGAAGGGTAGCGGCTTGCCACAATCGTCGAGCAAGCCGGCAGCACGGTCGCCCGGCTCGCCTTCGCAGGGGTAGGTCTGGCCGTGGAAATTCGGGTTGCGCGAGAGCACCATGCGGCGGTTCGGGTCATTCTCGCTGAGCATGAAAGGCCCGGTGCCGACCGGCCACCAGTCGAGCGTCAGGTTCTTTTCGGCCATGCCTGGCTGACTGAAGAAGCGATCCACCTCGCGCGGCACGGGCGCGAAGAAGGGCATGGCCAGCCAGTAGAGAAATTGAGGGTATTTGCCCTTGATGCGGATGCGCCAGGTCAGCGCATCGACTTTTTCGACACCGCTCAGCGGGTAGGCATCGAGATCGAGCCATTCACTCGCCGGCTTGTCCTTGGCGGCTTTCTGCAGGCTGTCGCCGAGTTCCTTCAAGCCGACGATCTTGTCGGCCATCATGCCGAAGATGGGCGAATGCAGGCGCGGGTGAGCCAGACGCTTGATCTGGTAAATGTAGTCATCGGCCGTTAGTTCGCGCGTGCCAACATTGGAAAAATCGGCCATGGTCTGCCGTTTGGCGATTTCATTTTTAGCCAAAATTTCCGGTTGACCGTGGGCGTCAAGGGCGAAGGCCGGATGCGGCTGGAAGCGGATTCCCGGCTTCAGTTTCAGCTCATAGACACTCTCGGCAACGCGTTCGACCGGCGCATCGTGCGGCAATTCGCGCCCGGCGGCGTCGTAGAAACGGGGCACCGGCACCTGCTCGACGGTAGCCGGAATCAACTCGTACGGCCGCTTCAGGTAGTGGTATTGCAGCGGCGGCTCGTAGATCTGCCCCGTAAAGGTAATTTCGTCCTCAGCGTAGGACTGAGCCGGGTCGAGATGCTTCGGGCGGTCGGTGAAGGCTGTGTAAAGTATGTTGCGCCCAGCATCGGCTGCCGGGTATGGATCGTTCCAGGCCTGCCCGCAAGCGGACAGGGCAATGACGACAACAAGGCTCATACAAATTTTTCGCATGAGCTGAAGTTTAACAAATGCCCGCTCCACCGCTTGACCTGCCCGGCGAGAATTGCCCACAATGGCTCAAACACGAGAACATAGAGGCAAAGCCGTGCTCGACACCCCAATACCCGACTTTTCCCTGCCAGCAACCAACGGCACGACCTTCAACCTCGCAGCCCAGGCCGGCAAAATTGTCGTCATTTATTTCTACCCGAAGGACAGCACGCCCGGCTGCACGACCCAGGGCCAGAATTTCCGCGACCTGCACGACCAGTTCCTTGCCGCCAACGCCGTTGTTCTCGGCATTTCGCGGGACAGCGTGAAGTCGCATGAGAACTTCAAGGCCAAACAAGGTCTCCCCTTCGAACTGGGCTCCGATGCCGATGAAGCCATCTGCACCCTGTTCGCTGTCATGAAAATGAAAAACATGTATGGGAAACAGGTGCGGGGCATTGAACGCAGCACCTTCGTCATCGACCGCAATGGCGTCCTGCGGCGCGAATGGCGGGGCGTCAAAGTTCCCGGCCACGTTCAGGAAGTCCTCGATTTCGTCAGAACCCTTTAACCCTTAGCGCTCCTCACCCCTTTTCCCACCCAACCAAAGGCCCACTCCATGCCGCGCAAGCCCGCAGCCACCAAGAAGCCCGCCGTTACCAAGATTTTCGTCCTTGACACCAACGTGCTGATGCACGACCCAAGCAGTCTTTTCCGATTCGAAGAACACGATATCTTCCTGCCCATCATGACGCTGGAAGAACTCGACAACCACAAGAAGGGCATGTCCGAAATTGCCCGCAACGCCCGCCAGACATCCCGCATGCTGGACGAGTTGCTGGCCGCCAACGGCGAGGACGACATCGACGAAGGCATCGACCTTTTCACTCCCTCGAAAAAACTGGCCAGCGGCCGCCTCTTCCTGCAGACCGAGGCCATCAGCGCCGATCTGCCACAGGGGCTGCCGACCTCCAAGGTCGACAACCAGATCCTGTCGGTGGTCATCCACCTCCAGAAGAAATTCCCGAAGCGCCCGGTCATCCTGGTGTCGAAAGACATCAACATGCGCATCAAGTCGCGCGCCCTCAACCTGCTGGCTGAAGATTACTTCAACGACAAGGTGCTCGAGGACACCGACATCCTCTACTCCGGCACCCGCGCCCTGCCCGACAATTTCTGGGACAAGCACGGCAAGGGCATGGAATCCTGGAAAAAGGACAGCCGCACCTACTACAAGGTCACCGGCCCGCTCTGCCCGCAGCTGCTGGTCAATGAGTGCGTCTGGCTCGAAAAGGACGGCTTCACCGCCATCGTCAAGGAAACCGCTGGCAAGACAGCCATCCTCGAAACGCTGATTGACTACAGCCACCCGAAGAACGCCGTCTGGGGGATCATGGCGCGCAATCGCGAACAGAATTTCGCGATGAACCTGCTCATGAATCCGGACATTGATTTCGTCACGCTGCTCGGCCAGGCCGGTACCGGCAAGACGCTTCTAACGCTGGCTGCAGCCCTGACTCAGGTGCTGGAAACCAAGCTGTTTGCTGAAATCATCATGACCCGCGCCACCGTTCCTGTCGGCGAAGACATTGGCTTCCTGCCAGGCACGGAAGAGGAAAAGATGGCGCCATGGATGGGCGCCCTTGAAGACAACCTAGATGTCCTGACCCATACCGACGACAGCAACAGCCCCTACGGCGGCGACTGGGGCAAGGCAGCGACCAACGACATCGTTCGCTCGCGGATCAAGGTCAAGTCGATGAACTTCATGCGCGGCCGAACCTTCCTCAAGAAATTTCTGATCATCGACGAAGCGCAGAATATGACACCGAAGCAGATGAAGACACTGGTCACCCGCGCCGGCCCCGGCACCAAGGTGGTCTGCCTGGGCAACATCGCCCAGATCGACACCCCCTACCTGACCGAAGGCAGTTCCGGTCTGACCTACGTTGTCGACCGCTTCAAAGGCTGGCCGCACTCCGGTCACATAACGTTACAACGTGGCGAGCGTTCCCGCTTGGCTGACCACGCAGGCGAAGTGTTATAATTGCTTCATAAGTTAAGGGGCCGTGTCAGTGACACGGCCTTTTCGTTTCAACCACGGATTGTTTCCGCCGGAGGAGCTTCTTGAAACGTCGCGATTTCCTAGCATCAGCTGCAGCACTCTCGCTATTTGTCACCGACGCCTGGGCCGCGAAAAAGCAGGCCAAGGCCACCTCACCAAAGCCAGCCGCTGGCAGCGCCAAAAAAAAGCCAACCACCGGCAAAGCGGCGAAGAAGCCAGTTGCGGCGAGTAATGCGCGCGCAACTGGCAAGGTCAGCTACAAGCCACAACAACCGGTTGCCCATACCGCCGATGACCCGGTCATTGAGCGTCCGCCCCAAGGCACCTCGGCCTCCCGCCTGCCTCCCGTCAAGGCACCGGAGCCACCGAACGAGTGGCGCACGTTTGAAATAACGACGACGGTCAACCTGAAGAACAAGAGCGGCCCCAGCAAGATCTGGCTACCCTTGCCACTCAATCAGGACACCCTTTACCAGCGTACCCTCGGGCATACCTGGTCCGGTAACCAGGCCAATGCCAGCATGCGCCGCCTGCCTGACGGCGATCTGGAAGTCTTCTATTGCGAATGGCCGGATAGTGGCGACGCGCGCCTCCAGCTGACGACGCTGGTCACCACCGCCGACCGCCATTTCGACGTCACAAAGCGCACGGTCGCCCCGGAGCGCGAGGACATCCTGCGCCGCAACCTGCAGGCCTCGCAACTGATACCCAACGACGGCCTGGCCTTCCAGCTTGGCGAGCGTATCCTCGGGCGCATCAAGGATCCGGTCGCCCAAGCCAAGGCCATCTATGAGTGGGTCGTCGACAACACGATCTACGATCCATCGCTGCCCGGCAGCGGCACCGGCGACGTGCGCCGGCAGCTGATTCAGGGACAATACGGCGGGCGTTCGGCCGACATCAACGGTCTGTTTGTTTCGATCTGCCGTGCCATCGGCATCCCGGCACGTTGCGTGTATGGCGTGCGTACGGGTTCGTCAAGACTATTCAGAAGCCTCGGACTAAACAATGACGATGCCACTCGCGGCCATCATGTCCGCGCTGAATTCTACGTACCGGGGTATGGATGGATTCCCGTTGACCCCAGCGATGTGCGCCGCGCGATCGCCATGGAAGTGATGTCCGAGCGAGACAGCAAGCTGATCTCATTGAAGAAAATCTTGTTCGGTGTTTGGGAAATGAACTGGATCGCCCTCAACTTGGGAACCGATGTCGTCCTGCCAGGAAAGAACTCGGCCATACCCTTCCTCCTCCTGCCGCAACTGGAGTCATCGGGTAGCCGGATGGATGCCACTCCCCATTACAGCATCCGTACCCGGCAGGTCGTTCTCTGACACTCAGTTCTGCGAATCAACGAAGCCGCCGCTGGCCAGATTTTCAAATCGCGTGTATTCACCGATGAAGGCCATGCGTACCGTTCCGGTCGGACCGTTCCGCTGCTTGCCGATGATGACCTCGGCCATTCCCTTGTTTTCCTGACTATCCTTGTTGTAATACTCGTCGCGATACATCATCAGGATCACGTCAGCATCCTGTTCGATAGCACCCGATTCACGCAAGTCGGACATCATGGGGCGCTTGTCGGTCCGTTCCTCGACCTTCCGCGAGAGTTGCGACAGTGCGACGATGGGGACCTGCAATTCCTTGGCCAGCGACTTGATCGAGCGGGATATTTCTGAAACTTCGGTCGCCCGGTTTTCACCTTGCCGGTTGCCGCTCATGAGCTGGATGTAGTCAATAACCAGCAAACCGAGCTTGCCGCCGTATTGACGCGCCAGGCGCCTGGCGCGAGCGCGCAGGTTGGCAGGACTCAGACCGCCCGTTTCATCGATATAGATCGGCGCCTCGTGCAGCTTGCCGAGGGCAAATGAGAGACGCGACCACTCGTCATCGGACATTCGACCCGTGCGCAGACTCTGTGAATTGAGGCGTCCAATCGACGCCAGCATCCGCATGGCCAGCTGGGCGCCGCCCATTTCCATGGAGAACACACCGACCGGCAGGCCACTTTCGACGGCCACGTTCTCCGCAATGTTCAACGCAAATGCGGTCTTGCCCATGGAGGGACGACCCGCAACGATAATCAGGTCACCCGGCTGGAAGCCAGACGTTTTCTGATCAAGATCGATAAAACCGGTAGGTACCCCTGTGATGTCGGATGGGTTGTCGCGGTCATGCAACTCCTGAATGCGCTCGACCACCTGCGTGAGCAAGGGATTGATGTGAACAAAGCCCTCGCTATGCCCGGCACCCGCTTCAGCAATCTTGAAAATCTTTGATTCCGCTTCATCCAGCAGCGTCTCGGCATCCCGGCCCAGCGGATTCAATGCATCAGCAGCGATTTCGTCGGCAGTTGCAACCAGCTGACGCAATACTGAGCGCTCGCGCACGATTTCAGCATAGCGTTTGATATTGGCTGCTGACGGGGTATTGGCGGCCAACTCGCCAAGATAGGCCAAGCCGCCGGTCTGGTCTCCTTCCCCCGCCGCATCAAGCGCCTCGGCAACGGTGACCACGTCGGCCGGCTTTGCGCTGTCCAGCAATTTGCGAATCTGGCGAAAAATCCGCCGGTGCTCATCCCGGTAGAAATCGGTTTCGGCAACCTGATCGCCAATTCGGTCCCAGGCCTGATTATCGAGCAATAGACCACCCAGAACCGATTGCTCGGCCTCGATGGAGTGCGGCGGCACACGCAGATGATCCAGCGTGGCGTCGGAGATTCTTGGCTTGGGAGGACGTTGATTCATGGCGGCAAGTTTAAATTAAAAAGGCCTCGCAATCGCGAGGCCTTTTTGGTGGGGGGTGTCCGAAATTACTCGGCGACCACAACCACAGAGATGTTGGCCAGCACGTCGGTGTGCAGAGCCACGTCGAGCGGGAACTCGCCGATTGCCTTGAGCGGACCGTCCGGCATGCGGATGGACGACTTGTCGACATCGAAACCGGCAGCCTTGAGGGCTTCGGCGATATCAACGTTACCGACGGAACCGAACAGACGGCCGTCCATGCCTGCCTTGCGGGCGACGGAGACAGCGGTACCGTTCATCTTGTCGGCAACAGCCTGGGCAGCAGCCAGCTTTTCAGCAGCGAGCTTTTCCAGTTCGGCGCGGCGAACTTCAAATTCAGCCATGGCAGCCGGCGTAGCACGCTTGGCCATACGCTGCGGAATCAGGAAATTACGGGCGTAGCCGTCCTTGACCTTGACCACATCACCGAGATTACCGAGGTTGACAACCTTTTCGAGCAGAATGATTTGCATGTTTCGTCTCCTCGAAAATTATTGATGGTTGTCGGTGTACGGCAGCAGGGCCATGAAGCGGGCACGCTTGATAGCGGTACCCAGCTGGCGCTGATAGCCTGCCTTGGTGCCGGTCAGACGAGCCGGCATGATCTTGGCGTTTTCCTGGATGAATTCCTTGAGGACATCCACATCCTTGTAGTCGATCTGTTCGACCTTTTCAGCCGTGAAGCGGCAGAACTTGCGACGCTTGAACAGGCCGCCACCGCGCTTCTTTTTCTTGTCGTCATCCTTCTTCTTGAAGAATCGAGCCATTTTCGTTTCCTTCCAAAAATTCGAGTGTATTCACATGCAATACAGGAGCCTTGCTGTTGCGACTCTTGGCAGCCAGAAATCCAGTCAGTTTGACCGCCCCTCCGAGGGGCGCTGCCTCTAGCCAGCGGGCAGTTTCGCCCAAGGCCACGACAGCAATTTCCACTTCCACCAAGCGCTCTGCACCACTTTCAGTTTGCGAGGAGCTGTGTTGCAGCCATCCTTCGCTAACCGGGACACCGGCCGGTGTGTAACGCAATGCTTTGCGCTCGACCAGTTTTCCCGAGAGTGTGATGCAGTTCAGCCGCTAATCCTGTACAGAGTCTTAGACAGCAGCCGCTTCAACCGGAGCAGCAGGAGCTGCATCGCTAGGCATCATCGACTTGGACTTCTCTTCCTTCATCATCGGGGAAGGAGTCGTCACAGCCGCTTTCATCTTGACGGTCAGGTGGCGCAGCACAGCGTCATTGAACTTGAACGAATGTTCGAGTTCGTTCAGCGTTTCGCCGTCGCACTCGATGTTCATCAGAACGTAGTGGGCCTTGTGGATCTTCTGGATCGGGTAAGCCAGTTGGCGGCGGCCCCAGTCTTCCAGACGATGAATGGTACCGTTCTTGGCGGCAACAATGGCGCGATAGCGCTCGACCATGCCGGGCACCTGTTCGCTTTGGTCCGGATGGACGATAAAGCAGATTTCGTAATGGCGCATGCAATCTCCTTTTGGGATAAACCCTCCGCCATGCGGGTGCGGTAGGGCAAGGTTGAAAAGCCCACGACTATACCAGCAATCGTGGGCTTTTGGGGAAAAACTGGGCGCTGCTTATCAGAAACTGTCGTCGGCCAGTTCCAGTGCGCCGGCTGCACCTGCAACCACGGACTCAGCCAGACCCGATGCCTGAGTCAGGAAATGGTCGGCATAGAACCGTGTCGTTGCCAATTTTGCCGCCCAGAACGGATCGGTTTCTCCGGCGGCAATCTTGCTGCGTGCGATCACTGCGGCACGCCCCATCTGCCAGCCACCGGCGACCATACCGAACAGGTAGAGAAATGGTACGGCTCCGGCATGAGCCGCCTTGGGATCCGTCGAGAAATTGGCAACGATCCAGAAAACAGCCCTTTCCAGCGCGTCGACCGCAGCACTCTGGCGAACACCGATATGCGCCAGATCGGCATCAAGCTGGGCTATCGCGGCCCGCATATCGGCGATGACAGCCAAAATGGTTGCGCCTTTTTCGCGTGCAATCTTGCGACCGATCAGGTCATTTGCCTGGATGGCTGTCGTCCCCTCATAGATGGCGGTGATGCGTGCATCACGCAAATGCTGGGCGGCACCCGTTTCTTCGATATACCCCATGCCGCCATGAACTTGCACGCCTAGTGAGGCGATATCGATGGCACTCTCGGTACTCCAGCCTTTGACCACCGGAATCAACAGATCGGCAAAAGCCCTCGCTTTTTCACGCGCAACACTGTCCTGATGGGCGTGGGCATTGTCCTGAGCCGCCGCAGTGACATAAGCCAGCGCACGCATCGCTTCAATACGAGCACGCATCGATAACAACATGCGGCGCACATCGGGATGCTTGATGATCGGCACCTTCGGGCCACCCCGAACGCCGACTTCCGTTCCCTGAACACGGTCTCTGGCATAAACCACGGCTCGTTGATAGGCGCGCTCCGCGTCACCCAGTCCTTCAAGACCGACATTGAAGCGGGCGGCGTTCATCATGATGAACATGTATTCGAGACCGCGATTCTCTTCGCCAACCAGTGTACCGATTGCACCACCATGGTCACCAAAAGCCAGCACAGCGGTGGGACTTCCGTGAATCCCCAGCTTGTGCTCTATCGAGACGCAATAGACATCATTTCGCTCACCCGGCGTACCGTCGGCTTTCAGGAGGTACTTGGGGACGACAAACAATGAAATACCCTTGACGCCTTCCGGGGCATTGGGGGTTCTGGCCAGCACGAGATGGACGATGTTGTCCGTCATATCGTGCTCGCCATACGTTATAAAAATCTTCTGGCCAAAAACCTTGTACGTTCCGTCACCGACCGGCTCGGCACGCGAACGTACCGCCGCCA
This sequence comes from Betaproteobacteria bacterium, assembly GCA_016705475.1. Lineage (GTDB taxonomy): Bacteria > Pseudomonadota > Gammaproteobacteria > Burkholderiales > Rhodocyclaceae > Azonexus. The sequence continues at coordinate 375,656 of JADIYD010000014.1, forward strand.
GATCAGAGCCGGCCGATGGTTCGGTCAGATTCATCGTGCCGGTCCAGTTACCTGAAACCAGATTCGGCAAATACGCTGCCTTCTGCTCGTCGGTCCCGGCAATCATCAGTGCCTCGATAGCACCCTGCGTCAGCATCGGGCAAAGCGAGAACGCATGATTGGCGGATTTCCACATTTCGCTGACCGCGGTCGACAGTAGCTTGGGCAAACCCTGCCCGCCAAATTCCGGGTCGCAACCCAGACCGTTCCAGCCATTGTCAACAAACTGGCGATAGGCCTCCTTGAAGCCCGGCGAGGTCGTGACAACGGTATCTTTCCACCGGGCGCCATCCCTGTCGCCTACCCTGTTCAGCGGTGACAGCACTTCACCGGAAAAACGGGCCGCCTCTTCCAGGATGGCATCAACCACATCCGGGGATGCCTCTTCACACCCTGGCAACGAAACCACCTGATCAAGACCAGCCAGTTCCTGCATGACAAAACGCATTTCCTTCAGCGGCGCAATATATTCACTCATCAGACGATTCCATACGGTTAGCGGTTTCTTTTAGTTCGATCAGGAACAGCACATCCTCTACGACCGGCAAAGCAAATCCCGTGCGCTGCCCACCGCGGTTGTCGCGCAAAAGTTGATACAAATAGCCCACGACATCACCCGTGCTCCAGATATCGACAATCGTGTTCACCAGTCGGGGCAAGTCCTCCAGCGACTGCGGCCGGGGTGCAATCGGACGCTCGCCACCCGAAGGCTCACCGTCTGCGCCCCGAGCTTCGTCCCAGGTCTGAACCTCGACATTGAATTGCAGATTCAGGTTGCGGGCGACGCTTTCAAACTCGGCACGCATACCGGCCATCCGATAGACATCCATCAAGCGTATCCATGGCTGTAACGCTTCCTGCGGATTCTGATCGATGTATTCCTGCAAGGCCTGAGCAGCCCCCTTGACGCGACCGAAGGAGAGCATGATCTCAGCCAGTTCCATGACAGGATTGACTTCGAAATGTTCATCCAGCGTCGTGGCACTGATCGACATCTGGGAGTCATTGCCACGCTCCGGTACCTTCGCAGGCAATTCCGTGCGGCCGGACGGGCTTCCCTCCCCGGCATCAAGCTCCAGGTCCACCTGCATTGGGCCGCCCATCGCTATCGGCTCAAAGGGCAAATCAACCCCACCGAGCTCCTCGCGCTCATCAGATCGCTTCGGGTCAACCTGCACTTCCGGGATATCAATCGGTGACTGATCGTCAGCACCCTCCGGACGCGTCGAACGATAATTTCGCCAACCCAGCCAAGCGGCCAACCCAAGCACGGATCCAAGTAACACCCCGTACAGGCTCCACTCAGACAAGCCCGACGTCTCTTCGGCCACGGGAGGCAGTGGTGCTGGCCGCGGCTTGACTGGCTCAACAGCAACGGGGGATGACACAGAGGATACGGGCGGCGGGGTTTTTAGCAGCTCGGGCGTGGCAGAGGTAACACCCGGCGCAGTCGTTTCAACACGTTGGGCAACATCAGCAGCTCGCTGCTGAAGCTCCCCGAGCGTACCTTCCATATTCCGCAACTTCTCGGCGGTCGCCATTTGCGTTGTAGCCTGCTCATGCATGGCGACCAGCATCCGATACTCAAGACGCAAAATCTCGCGTTGCGCCTCTTTGGCACCCGCTGCACCAAAGACGAGCTCTGTCGCCAGACGCAGTGACGGCTCGGCGGCCAGATCGCCGTCGGACAACATCAGGCGATCAGGAATTCCACTGGCTGCTGGACGACGTTCAGTTCGCCGGATGGGCAACCGGGGTGGCGCATCAACCGTTGCGGGCGCGACAGAGCGAACCCTTGCTGACTGCCTAAGCTGCGCCCTTTCAGTCGGCAAGACCGATTCTGGCTGGCGACGCTCCGCCAAAACTGGCTGCTCACCTTGCTGAGGCGATGCCATAAGGACATAGTTGCGGGATATTTCATGGCCACAACCCAATTGCACCGCCAACTGCATGATTGGTTCACGCAACGGTGTATCCGAGCGAATTTCAAGAACAGGCCGGGCGCCCTTGCGGACATTCAAAACCGCTTTTTTAAGCCATGGCAGGTCATCCGCCCCGGATGGCTGCACAAGACGAAAACAACTCGCATCAAGCTTCTGCTTCTCCGCCCCCAGAAGATCGATTTCCAAGTGCATCCGCTCACCCAGAGCTGGCTGACCGCGCAATTCGCCAAGGCCGACTGCCAACACTTCACCCGACAAGGCAAGCATCAAAACTGGCAGGGAATAGCGAAGAGCAATGCGATTCAAAGAAACAGCTCCAAATGACATTAAATTATGGGAATTGTAGCCGTTATTTCCCGGTCAGATATATCGAATCGTCGAAGCTGACAACCCATTCTGGCCTGTATACAACGAACAAGGTCATCAGCATCCCGGAAAGCCAAGCTTCCGAGAAAGCAAGCAACAAGAAATAGGGAAAATACTCACTGATCAGATAGTCCCACTCATAAGCACCAGCCATTGCCAACAGGAGTGTTGCAGCGAAACCGACACCGATAATCGTCAATGCAGCGCCGAGAAAGCCATTGACGAATATGTAGACAAAGAAATGCTTTGGCAATACGCCGCACAAAATGCGGAAGAAAACCTGACTCAGCGCGACACTCAGTCCAGCCAGAAGCAAGGCATTCGCCGCATATGCAAAGATTCCGGCATCACCATTCAGGGTAATACCGAGCGTCACTAGCGACAGCCCAATGAATGCCAGAAGTGGGCCGAAGCTCAGGGTAAAGACCGTCGCTCCCAGCAGGTGGAAATTCAGGCCCGGCCTGACGCCGGCCTTGAGACTCCAGAGCAGCGTCAGTAGAACTATCATCCCGAGCCATACATTTAATAGCTCAGTCTCCTTTAGTCGCCCCCAGGGGGCCCACCAAAGAGCATGGGCGAAAAGCGGTAACCAGACGATCCATGCCGCCCAGTACCACCCTTCGCCCATCAAGGTATCTGTCAGATTCACATGGCTATTCTAGCCGACAGCCGCCACCAGTTGCGGCACCACTTCGAACAGATCACCAACCAAGCCGTAATCCGCCACCTGAAAGATCGGTGCATCGGGATCCTTGTTGATGGCGACGATGACTTTCGACTCCTTCATGCCGGCCAAATGCTGGATGGCCCCTGAAATGCCAACCGCGATGTAAAGCTGTGGGGCGACGATCTTGCCGGTCTGGCCGACCTGATAGTCGTTCGGGACAAAGCCGGCATCGACTGCAGCACGGGAGGCACCAAGCGCCGCGCCAAGCTTGTCGGCAAGCGGTTCGAGCAGGGTGTGGTAGTTCTCGCCACTGCCCAGACCACGACCACCGGAGACGATGATCTTGGCGGCACCGAGTTCGGGGCGTTCGGACTTGGTCAGTTCGCGGTTCGTGAGGGTGCTTTGAGCGGTGTCATTGGCTGCGGCAATGCCTTCGATTTTTGCCGTATTTCCGCCGTTGACCGCATCAAAGGCCGTGGTGCGCACGGTGATGACTTTGACCTTGTCGGCACTTTGTACGGTGGCCAGGGCATTGCCAGCGTAGATCGGACGGACGAAGGTGTCCGGGCTGTCGACGCCGGTGATTTCGGAGATTTGGGCGACGTCGAGGAGTGCAGCGATTCTCGGGCAGAGGTTTTTGCCGAAGGTGGTGGCCGGGGCGAGGATGTGGCTGTAGCCGGCGGCGTTGGCAATGACGAGCGCGGTGAGGTTCTCGGCGGTCTGGCTTTGGTAGTGGGCGGCGTCGGCCACTTTGACGCTGGTCACGCCCTGGAGTTGAGCTGCTTGCTGGGCGGCGGCGCTGCAGCCTGATCCGGCGACGAGAACGTGGATGTCGCCCCCGATTTTCGCTGCGGCAGCGACGGTGTTGAGGGTAGCGGCTTTGAGTTGCTGGTGGTCGTGTTCGGCGATTACAAGAATAGTCATTTAGATCACCTTGGCTTCGTTCTTGAGTTTGTTGACGAGTTCGGCGACGTCGGCGACCCGGATGCCGGCGCTGCGCTTGGCGGGTTCGGCGACCTTGAGGGTGGTCAGGCGCGGGGTGACGTCGACGCCAAGGTCGGCCGGCTTGACGGTGTCGAGCGGCTTTTTCTTGGCTTTCATGATGTTGGGCAGCGTGGCGTAGCGCGGTTCGTTGAGGCGCAGGTCTGTTGAAACGACAGCCGGGAGATTGATCTCGAGGGTTTCGAGGCCGCCGTCGATTTCGCGGGTGACGGTTGCTTTGCCGCCGGCGATGACGACCTTGGAGGCGAAGGTGGCTTGCGGCCAGTTTTGCAGGGCGGCGAGCATCTGGCCGGTCTGGTTGGCGTCGTCGTCGATGGCTTGTTTGCCGCAGATGACGAGTTGCGGTTGTTCTTTGTCGCAGAGGGCTTTGAGGAGCTTGGCAACGGCCAGCGGCTGGATTTCGGTATCGCCGCAGTCAACGAGGATGCCGCGGTCGGCACCAATGGCCATGGCGGTGCGGAGCGTCTCCTGGCAGGCGGCAACGCCGCAGGAGACGGCGATGACTTCGGTGGCGATGCCGGCTTCCTTGAGACGCACAGCTTCTTCGATGGCGATTTCGTCGAAGGGGTTCATGCTCATCTTGACGTTGGCCAGATCAACGCCGGTGCCATCCGCTTTGACGCGGACCTTGACGTTGTAATCCACAACGCGTTTTACGGGTACGAGAATCTTCACCAGCATCTCCTTTTATTTGGTTCGACTTTTTTGAATTACTGCCGCCTGTTTGACAGACGATCACTCAATCCGCACAATGACCATACTGTGTCGTATGGAAAACAAACCTGTCAAGCCTTCGATTAGACCCGCATCCGCAAAGCCACGCAAGCGGACCGCGGAGGCACGTGCTCAACTCGACCCGGAACGCTGGGTAGATGAGGCTATCGACGTACTGGCCCGCGAAGGCGTCACGGGATTGCGCGTCGAGGTGCTGGCCAAGCGCTGCGGCGTCACCAAAGGTAGTTTCTACTGGCACTTCAAGGACAGGCAGGCGCTGCTCGATGCGGTGCTCGAGCAATGGAAAATCGGGCGCATCCGCGACATCGAGAAAACGACCTCGGTCTCCGCTGGCCATGAAAGTCAGCAACTGCATTACGCCATCGAGGTCTATGGCGCGAGTCGCAACCGCAAGGGCATGTCAATCGAACTGGCCGTTCGCGACTGGGCGCGGCACGATCCGCAGGCGGCAGCCATCGTCGAGGAAGTCGATCTCTATCGGCTTCAATGCACGCAAAAACTGTTCGTCGCATCCGGCATGTCGGATGCTGAAGCCAAGAGCCGAAGCCTTTTGCTCTACGCCTGCGTATTCGGCTTGTCACTCATGCATTACACGCACTTCGACGACAATCTGGCTGATCTGAAAAAACGCATCGCCGAACGCATCATTGCCAGCTAGCCGGAACAAGCGCTCGCCCCCTGCCCTTGCTCCCAGGCCAGCAAATTGGCAGCCAATTGCTCAACCGTAGCCGTCAAGGCACTGACGCCGCCACGCGCGTCCTGACTCGGGGCAGACTTCTCAATTCTCAAATCAAGTTCGGCCACTTGCCGGCGTGACCGGTCCAACAGAACGGCTCGCCCCTGCAACAGGCCCTTGCTGTTTTCCGGGGAAGCGAAAACCTGACTGAATTCAGTGATTTCAAGGCGTACCAGACAACGTGCCTGGCTCTGTCCTGCCATCGAATAACCAAGTTGCTGCATCAGTCTTTGCTGCATCATCTGCGCAGGTGGCCCGGCCCAGCGCGCACGGGCATACTCGCGCAGGCGCCCTGCATCGATATACGCCAGCCGATAATCAATACCCTGTGAGTCAAACCACAGTGGCGCCCGCACCTCGAGTGCGAGGGGCTGCTTGCGCGGCGCAGCCAGCAGGCTGGCCGGGGCAGTACCGAAATCATAAATGACCACCGGGCTATCGCCGCCGCGCTTGCCCGAGGTGAAGCAACCCGCCAGCAGGCAGCAGGTCAGGAGCGTGGCCAGCCAGCGCATCTTATTTCTCCCCGGCCGGATTGAAGCCGGCTTCGCCCGGACCGGGCATTTGTGCTGGTGCGCCGAAGACCAGGCCCTGCGGCGTGTCTTCGAGAACCCGCAGAACTCGACTCAATTGGCGCGAGGTTTGCGAGAAATCAGTGGCGAGTTCGTTGAGGCGCGGCATCAGCGCTGACGTTCCGCCTGCCGATGCATCACCGATAGCCACGTCGAGTTTGTCGGTTGCCACCTGCATCTTGCCGATCAAAATGCGCGTATCGGCAAGCAGAGGCTGAACCTCACCGGCCGCCTGCGACAGATTCCGGATGTTGCGATCATCGAGTAGCTTCTTGACCTGCAATAGCGTCAAGTTCAGGTTTTCCAGCACCGGCTTCATGTTTCCGGAAGCGGCCTCAAGGTTGGCTAGGGTGGATTTGAGCTGGGCGCGATTTTCTTCATCAAGCACTGCGCTGGCGTTGGCCATCATCTGACGGGCTTGCTTGAGGGTGGCCATGCCGGTCTCGCCCAGCTCCTCGAGCAGGGATGGAATCATGGTGATGCGGGGTGGCTGCGCGTCATTCGGGACCAATGCCTCACCATCCTTGCCGGTTTCCAGCAAAAGAATGTGAGCCAGACCGGTCACGCCCTGATAGTTGAGCTTGGCGACCGTACCCCTGGTCAACGGGACGTCGTCGTTGACCGAGATGGTCACCAAAATATTGCTGTAATCCTCCGGATCGAGGCGGATATCGCTGACCTTGCCGACCCGGATGCCGCGATAACGAACCTGCGCCTGCGGGTTCAGGCCACCGATATTCTGCTTGGTGACAACGATGTAATCATGCGCCGAATCCTTGCTACCGTTCAGCCAATAGACGGCCAGCAAGGCAGCCAAGCCAAGGAGCAAGGCGAAGATACCGGCAGCGAAGGCGTAGGACTTGTTTTCCATGAGCGTCAATTAAAGCAGCTTCCGGCGATCAGCGCCAAAAAAGCCGGTAACGAAGGGGTGATCGACGGTCATGACCTCGGCTTTCGGGCCGAAGGCGATGATGTGCTGATCGGCCAGCACGGCAACGTGGGTGGCCAACCCGGCCAAGGTGTGAAGATCGTGAGTGACCATGACGACGGTCAGGCCCAGTTCCCGCTGGAGGTCGCCGACGAGTTCGACAAAATTCTGGCTTCGGTCGGGGTCAAGGCCGGCGGTTGGCTCGTCGAGCAACAGTAGTTCGGGTTCCAGCGCCAGGGCGCGCGCCAAGGCAACGCGCTTGACCATGCCGCCGGACAGTTCGGCCGGCATTAACTTTCCATGCGCAGGCTCAAGGCCGACCATGGCCAGTTTGAGATGGACCAGACGGCGAATCCAGTCAGCATCGAGGCAACGCAGTTCGCGCAGCGGGAAGGCGATGTTGTCGAACACAGACAGGGCCGAAAACAGCGCGCCGTGCTGAAACAGCATCCCGAGGCGCCGACGCAGGTCGCGCTGTAGCTGCACATCGGGCTCGTCTAGATCGACGCCAAACAATCGGACGCTGCCTGAGTCCGGCCGCAGCAGGCCCAGTATTTCGCGCAACAAGGTCGTTTTGCCGCTGCCCGAACCACCGAGCAGGCCGACGATCTGGCCCTCCTCAACCCGTAGCGAGAGGTCGCGATGGACAACCCTGCCACGAAAGCTGGCGCAAACACCATTGAGTTCGATGACGGGCGCTTGGCTCATAGATGAGGTACGCCGATATGCCGGGTAAAGACGGCAAAAATGGCATCGAAGAGAATGACCGTGGTAATCGCCGTCACCACGGCGCTGGTTGTATTGGCCGACAGGCTTTCGGTATTGGGTTTGACGTGCAAGCCGAAGTGGCAGGCGACCAGGGCGATGACAAAGCCGAACACCACGCCCTTGCTCAGTCCGATGATGAGATTGGCCACCGGGACGGCACGTGGCAGGTTATCAAGAAAATAGATCAGCGAGAGGTCGAGCTGGAGCAGCGCAGCCAGCATGCCCCCGAAGAGCGCGACAGACGAGGTCCACAGCACGAGCAAAGGCATTGCTACGGTCAACCCGAAAATTTTGGGCAAAACGACACGAATGCTGCGCGAGATACCCATCGTAGACAGGACATCAATTTCCTCGGTGACCCGCATCACGCCAATCTGCGCCGTCATCGCCGAGCCGGAACGCCCGGCGACCAGCACCGCAACGAGCACCGGCCCGAGTTCACGAATGATCGAGATGCCGAGAATATTGACGATGAACAGGTCGGCACCAAAACTCTTGAGCTGCAATGCGGAGAGATAGCTGATGGTCACACCGATCAAGAAACCCACCATCGCCGTGACGGCCAACGCCTGCGCCCCCGCCTTGTAAACGTTGGCTGTGCATTCTTTCCAAGGCACATCCTGCGGATGGCGAATCAGATAGCCTACATCAAGCAGCAACTGGCCGAACAAGGCGATCATGCCGCGTAGATTGACAACCGCCTTGAGCAGCAAGGCGCCGACCATTTCCGGGAAACGCACCGGGGTTCGGGCTTGTTCGGGAACTTCCCGCGGAAATTCGGCCACCCGCTGGAGCGCTTGCCGATGCAACTCCCCGGCGACCAGCGCAGCCGGCCACTGGGCACCCCAGGTTCGCCACAACAAAACAGCTGCCGCGCTATCCAGCCGGGTGACGGCCGACAAATCCCAATGGTCGATGCCGCTCGGGCAGGCTGCCAGATCGGCCTGCAAGGCTGGCAATCGCGGCAGCATTTCAGCCAGCGTCCAGCTACCGGACAGCTTCACTCTCCCCGGCTCGACCAGCAAGCGCGGGGATTCGCTCATGCGGTTTTCCTCGCCGGTTTCGACTGGAGAATATAGTCCCGCCCGACTTGCTTCCAGACAGTCGCCTCTTCACCAAAGGCAGCGGCAGTCCAGGGATTGGCGGCCAGCCACTCAGCAGGTAATTCGATGACGAAGCCATTCAGGCTGCGGCTGACGCGCCAAGCTGGAAGCGCGCGATCGTCGCGCGTCCGGTGAAGCAGCACGGCGAGTCGCAAGCAGAAAATGAGATCCCATGCACTGTCGGCCGCAGGAATCGCCCCCAGTTTCTCAAGCTTGCCGCGATGGCCGAGCACCAGCATGGCCAACCTGGCCTGATCCTTTTTCGAGAAACCCGGCATGTCGGCGTAAGTCAGAACATAGGCGCCATGCTTGTGATAAGCGTTATGGGCGACGGAAATGCCAATTTCATGAAGGCGACAAGCCCAGGACATGAACTGAACGTCTGCCTCACCCGGCGAGCCGTCGTACAACTGCGTCAGCGCCGAAAGTGCCGAAGCCTCGACGCGCTCCACCTGATCGCCCTCGACCTGATAGCGACGGCGGAACTGGGCCACCGTCGAGTCGCGCATGTCGTGATGATGAAAGCGTCCGAGCAGGTCGTAGAGCACACCCAGACGCAAGGCCCCGTCGGCATAGGACATTTTCTCGATGTTGAGCTCTTCGAAGATCGCCAACATGATGGCCACGCCACCAGGAAACACCGGCAAGCGGTCACCCTTGACACCCGCCAGATCGAGCGCTTCAGCCGAACCAGCCTTGACGAGCAGGGAACACAGCTTCTCCAGACCGACCCGCGTGATGCCACTTTCGCCGTTGGGGTTCATGCTGTTCAATTCCAGCACATCGGCAATTGCCCGCGCCGAACCGGACGATCCAACGGCTTCCTTCCAGCCCAGACGCTGGTAATCGGCAGCGATCAACTCGATCTCCTTGGCCGCTGCCACCTGCGCCTCACGCAGGCGCTTGCGGTCAATACGGCGATCCGGGAAGAAGCGCATCGTGTAGCTGACGCAGCCCATGTACAGTGATTCCATGAGCTGCGGATCATGGCGCTTGCCGATGATGAATTCGGTCGAGCCGCCACCGATGTCGATGACGAGACGCTTGTGGGCTGCCGAAGGCAACGAATGGGAGGCGCCGATGTAGATCAGGCGTGCTTCTTCGCGTCCGGCAATGACCTCGATGGGAAAGCCGAGCGCTTCTTCGGCCAGAGGCAGGAACTCGTAAGCGTTCTTGGCAACGCGCAGGGCATTGGTCGCCACGGCGCGGACAGCGCCCTTGTCCAGTCCGCCCAGCCGTTCGCCAAAACGCCGTAGCGCATCGAGGGCACGGGCCTGGGCCGGCGCATCGAGGCGCTTGTCCGGCATCAACCCGGAAGCCAGACGAACCGGTTCCTTCATTGAGTCCAGCGTATAAATCTGGTTATCTACCACCCGCCCGACCTGCAAGCGGAAGCTGTTTGAGCCAAGATCGACGGCGGCGACGGTTTCGTAAATCATTTTTCAAAAACCACAGAAAGCTTCAGTTGGCGGGCATTCTACCACCCCACACCAACACTGATTGTGACACCAGGCCAAACGCCCTCGTCACGCAGACTTCCACGGTCAACCGGAAAAAACGGCCAAAAACGAAATTGGCGGCAAAAAAAAGCCCGCCGACTTTCATCGGCGGGCTTGCAGAACCAGTGACGAAGCTTAGCTTGCCAGCGCGTTCTTGATCTGTTCGAGCGTTGAAGGATCGTCGATGGTGGTCAGATCGCCCGGATCACGGCCTTCCGCCAGCGCCTGCAGCGAGCGGCGCAGCATCTTGCCGGAACGGGTCTTGGGCAGACCGGTGACGAAATGGACGCGAGCAGGACGGCCGATGGCACCGAGAATGCTGTCGACCGTACCAAAGACTTCCTTCTCCAGCGCCTTGATCAACTCCGGCGAAGAAAGCTTGGAAGCATCCTTGACGACAGCAAACGCCATCGGCACCTGGCCCTTGAGCTTGTCTTCGACGCCGACCACAGCCACTTCGGCAATCGCCGGGTGGTTCTGGATAGCCTCTTCGATCTCGCGGGTGCCCAGACGATGGCCGGCAACGTTGATCACGTCATCGGTACGGCCGAGGATGGTGAAATAACCATCGTCGTCCTTAATCGCCCAGTCGTAGGAGGAATAAACCAGCGGCTCCTTGAACAGGGTGAAGTAGGTCGACACGAAACGGTCGTCCTGACCCCAGACAGTGGACAAACAGCCAGGCGGCAGCGGCGGAATGACGGCGGCGATACCCTTTTCATTGGCACCGCAGACCGAGCCGTCTTCACGGAAAATCTGCAGGTTGTAGCCGTAGACCGGGAAGGATGGCGAACCGTACTTGATCGGCGTATTTTCGACGCCCGGCAAGGCAGCCAGCATCGGCCAGCCGGTTTCGGTCTGCCAGTAGTTGTCGATGACCGGCTTTTGCAGTTCGGTCATGAACCACTCATGCGTCGGCTGGTCGAGCGGCTCGCCGGCCATGAAGATGTGCTTGAGCGACGACAGGTCGTATTTGTGCATGAAGGCCGGGTCCTGCTTCTTCAAAACACGGGCGGCGGTCGGTGCCGAGAACATGACGGTAACCTTGTACTTCTCGACGATCTGCCACCAGATGCCGGCATCCGGACGCAGTGGCGTGCCTTCGTACATAACGGTGGCCATACCGGCAATCAGCGGGCCATAAATGATGTAGGAGTGACCGACCACCCAGCCGATATCGGAGGTGGAGAAGAAGGTTTCGCCCTCGCCACCGCAGTAGATGTGCTTCATCGACGAAGCCAGCGCCACGGCGTAACCGCCGGTGTCACGCTGGACGCCCTTCGGCTTGCCGGTCGTGCCGGAGGTATAGAGGATGTACGATGGCTCGGAAGATTCCAGCCATTCGCACGGCACCTTGGCATCCATGAACTTGGCGCGTTCGGTGGCGTAGTCGACATCGCGACCGGCAACCTTGTTGAAAGCCTTGTCCAGACCACGGTCGATCATCAACACCTTGGCCGGCTTGTGTTCGGCCAGCTCAATTGCTTCATCGAGCAGATGCTTGTACGGCACGGCCTTACCACCACGCATGCCAGCGTCGGAAGAAACGATCAGGGTCGGCTTTGCGTCGTCGATACGCGTTGCCAGCGAACCGGAAGCAAAACCGCCGAAGACCACCGAGTGGATGGCACCGATACGGGTTGCAGCGAGGATCGCGAAGGTCGCCTGGGCAACCATCGGCATGTAAATCAGGACGCGGTCGCCCTTCTTGACGCCGAGGCTCTGGTAAATCGCCGCCATGCGCTCGATTTCACGCTGCAATTCGGCAAAGCTGTAGACCGTTTCTTCATCGGTTTCAGTCGAAATGAAGATCAACGCACGATCATTCGGACGCTTTGCCGCATGGCGGTCAACCGCGTTGTGGCACAGATTTGTCTTGCCACCGACGAACCATTTTGCAAACGGCGGACGGGAATAGTCGCACACCTGAGTGAACGGCTCCTTCCAATCCACGAGTTGGGCCTGTTCGGTCCAGAACTCGTTCGGTTTTTCGATGGAATACTGGTGAAACTCCTTGTACGTCGCCATAAAACTCCCTCTAGCTAGGTTTTCCTGCACCACAAAATACAGAACGGACTAATTTTTTTGAGATTTCCGTTCGCTCAAAAGACGTTCAATCTCTGCCACAGGCAAAGACAATCCCAATTCCTGATTCATCAATTCCATCAACGGCAACAAGCGCTCCGCCAGCGACGGCAAATGCGGGATGACCGGGGCCGCCCGATTTGCAGCCAGCAATTCCAGCGCGTGATGAATGGAAATCGGCCGGGAGGCAGGTGCAACACCACCTGACTCCGTCCGGTTTCCACCCGCCCGCATGGCAGCATGCATACGCTCGCCGGCCATGTCGAGCAGCGCTCCGGCCGACGTCACCATATCTGTCGGCGCGCTGGCCAGGCCAATACTGACTGTCAGGGCGACTGTCTGGCCATGTACCGTCAGTCGTGCGACCTCGACTGCCTCGCGCACCCGCTCTGCAAAAGTCACACAAAAAGACGGCGCTGTCCCCGGCGAAACAACAGCAAACTGCCCGGCGCCAAAGTGGCCAAGGCTGTCTTCCTGACGCACCTTGCCGGCAAGCATTTTTGCAAAGCGGTTGCCAACCTCCTCGGCAACCGTAACCCCAAGGCGTTCGCCCATGCCGTCAAAACCATCGAATCCAAGCACCATCACGCTGACATCAACACCATGCCTGGCTGCATGCGACATTGCCTGCGCCGCCTGCAATTCCAGATATTTTCTTGTAAACAAGCCGCTCACCGGATCGTGAACCATTTGCTCGCGGCCCGCATCAAGGTGCTCCTGCGCATCGGACAGCACCAGCAAATTGTTCAGGCGAGTCAATACCTCAGTACAGCCAGCACCCTTCGTCACAAAATCAGAAACGCCAAGCGACTTTGCCTTCGCGCGCTCTTCCTCAGTTTCCTCACCAGAAACGAGAATGAAAGGCAGTTGCTGCAGGCGTTTCAGCTTTGACGTGCGCATGCGCTCCAGCAACTCATACCCATTCACCTTGGGCATTTGCAGGTCGGAAATCACGGCGCGGATCGAATGGTCAAGCACCAGCGTTTGCCAGGCAGCTTCGCCATCCCCTTCTTCACGCACGTCGTACTGCCCTTTCAAGTGCTGAATAAGCGACATCCTGACGACCCGCGAGTCATCAACAATCAGGATGCGCGGCAGGTCAGCCACATCAGCCTCCGGCAACTTCCACCACGACACGCCCCTTGGCGCGGCCGGCGATGTATTCACCAAAAGTGGCCGGCAGATCGTCAAACGGAATGCGCCGTGACATGGCTGACAGATGCGGCGGACGCAAATCACTGGCCAGACGCTGCCAGACGCCGCTGCGATAGGGTTCGCGGATGTAACCCGAGTCGACACCAAGCAGGGAAACACCGCGCAGGATAAACGGTGCCACCGTCGTGTTCAGCGACATGCTGGCTGCCAGCCCGATGCTGGCGATGGTGCCACCCTGCTCCATCGTACTGGCGATCCAGGCCAGAACATCTCCCCCGAGATTATCCACAGCCCCCGCCCAGCGCGCCCGGTCCAGCGGCCTGATTTTCGACAGATCCAGATTCTGGCGCAGCAAGACCTCCGCCGCACCAAGGCCGCGCAAATAGTCCGCTTCGCTCTCCTTACCGGTCAATGCCACTACGTGATAGCCGATCCTGGCCAGCATATCGACAGCCAGGCTGCCTACACCGCCAGTAGCCCCTGTAACGATGACCGGCCCCTTGCTTGGACGCAAGCCGTTTTCTTCCATGCGGACAATGCCCAAGGCCGCAGTAAACCCAGCAGTTCCCAAGGCCATCGCGTCATAGAGGGAAAGTCCTTCGGGCAAGGGCACCACCCAGTCGCCGGGCACCCGGGCCATTTCGGCATAACCGCCGTGATGGGCCACACCAATATCGAAACTTGTGGCAATAACCTGATCACCCGGCCTGAACCGAGCATCTGCACTCTCAATGACCGTGCCGGAAAGATCGATGCCGCCCACGCAGGGAAAGCGCCTAATAATTTTGCCGGCCCCCGTCGCTGCCAGCGCATCCTTGTAGTTGATACTCGAATAGGCAACCTTGATCGTGACTGTCCCGGCGTCAAGCTGGCTTTCGTCCATACGGACGAAACCACTACTCACCTTGCCATCGCGTTCTTCAATCAGCAGTGCCTTGAAGGAATCCATTGGTCACCTCACGCCTCGGGAAGGAAATTGTATTCATAATTACGGATGATGAACATAGTTGCAGGCAGTGAATTTTTCAACGCCTTTACAGACCTTTACAGACGACCTCATTTCAAATATATTTCGCAGCTATGCAAAAAGTACTGGCTTCTCTTTTCCTCGCTTCAGCGCTACTCGTTGGCGGGATCAGTGCGTCCGCTGCCGCGGAGTCGATTCGCAAGCCAGAAGAGCAACAGTCATTTTTTGAACGTTACACCAACGCCGCTCAGGATGTCATCCTGCAAGGGCTAAAACTGGTTGGCGTTCGTTATCGCCTCGGCGGCAACGACGAAAGCAGCGGCCTCGATTGCAGTGGTTTTGTCCGTTTGGTCTTCAAGGACAGCATCGGTGCCAGCCTGCCGCGTACGGCGCGCGAAATGAGCGAAGTCGGTCAGCAGATCGATTCGAGCCAGTTGAAACCAGGTGATCTGGTATTTTTCAACACCATGCGCCGCACCTTCTCGCACGTCGGCATCTATCTTGGCGACAATCATTTCCTCCATGCCCCGCGCACCGGGGCCGAGGTTCGCGTTGAGAACATGGACAGCAGCTACTGGATGAGTCGCTACAACGGAGCTCGACGCATACTTCAAGGCAACTGACCAGAAGCGGCTTGCGAGCCGCTTTTTTTACGCCACAAAAAGATAATCGTTCTCATTTACAAAATTACCCATCGCCGGTAAACTGGAACCATTCTCATATACAGCCGGAGTTCCTGCATGAAACTGATGCCCGCCCTTCTCGCCGCCGCCACTATTGGCAGTTTCAATTCGGCGCTTGCTCAAGAAAAAATTCTCAATCTTTATTCCGCCCGCCATTACCAGACGGACGAAGCGCTCTACGCCAATTTCACCCAGCAGACCGGCATCAAGATTAACCGGATCGAAGGCAAGGAAGACGAGTTGCTGGAGCGAATCAAGAATGAAGGAGCGAACAGCCCGGCGGACATCTTTCTGACCGTCGATGCAGCCAGGCTGGCCAAAGCCCATGAACTCGGCCTGTTTTCTCCGGTCTCCTCAAAAGTTCTCGAATCGCGCATCCCGGCCCACTTGCGCACCGAAGACTGGTTCTCGTTTTCAACTCGGGCACGCGTGATCGTTTACAACAAGCTCTCCGTCAAGCCGGAAGATGTGCAGAACTACGCTGACCTGGCCAATCCGAAGCTCCAAGGCAAGTTCTGCTCGCGCTCCGGTTCGCACCCCTACAATCTGTCGCTGATGGCCTCGATCATTGCCCATCAGGGCGAAGCCAAGGCTGAAGAACTGGCCCGCGGCATGGTGGCCAATTTTGCCCGCGCACCGAAGGGCGGCGACACCGACCAGATCAAGGCTGTTGCTGCCGGCGAATGCGGCGTGGCCATTTCCAACACGTATTACGTGGCACGCCTGCTCCGCTCAACCAAAGCGGAAGAGCTGAAAATGATGGAGCGGGTTGGCATCGTCTGGCCAGACCAGAGCGGACATGGCGCCCACATCAATGTTTCCGGCGGCGGCGTGCTGAAGACAGCGCCGCACCGCGAAACAGCCATCCAGTTCCTCGAGTACCTGGCCTCCGATCAGGCTCAGCGCTATTTTGCGGATGGCAACAACGAATGGCCTGCGGTCGACAGCGTCAAAGTGGCCAATCCGGGACTGGAGGCCATGGGCAAATTCAAGGCCGACAAATTGCCGGTCAAAAACCTCGCCATGTATCAGACCAAGGCCCAGATCATTTTTGATCGTGCCGGCTTCAAATAGCGTCAGTTCTCGCCAAAGCCCCGGCAATTGCCTACAATTCCCCGGGGCTCTGGAACAACGGGAATATGACAGCCAAAGGATTCACATCGAATAATCTGCTCGACGCCATCCGCGCCGGAAGTCTGAGTGGTGTCATCTCGGCGCTCGACAACGGCGACGACATCGAGTTGCCCGACATGCATGGCTGCCGTGGTCTGCCGCTACGCACTGCCTGCTTTGAAGGCAACCTGGCTATTGTTCGCGAGTTGCTGAATCATGGTGCCAATCCGAACGCCGTTGCCAGCGACGGCGCCGGAGCACCACTTCGACTGGCCTTGAGAAAAGGTCATCAGAATATCGTGGATCTCTTGCTGGAAAACGGAGCCACGCCCAACGCTGGCACCGCAACTCCCCCTGAATCCCTGGAAGGCCCCGGCCCCGCACTTGCCCGACGAAGCCATCGTTACGCCATCGCAGGCACACGATCCGGGCAATATCATCGAATATTCGTCCTCCAGCCTGCCGCTCCCGAGTAGCGAAGCCAGCGAACCTTCGCTTCCCGAAGGCCAGCCGGACAACACCATCGATTTTTCCTACACCGACAACCATCTTCCGTTTGACGATGCGGAAGCGCCAACTGATTTCGGAAGCGCGACCAATGTTCTCAGCATGGACCTGCTTTTTCTGGACGAGAACGAGACTCCCGAACTTTCTCTACGTCCTGCCGACAAGCAAGTACCGTCAGCTGCGCAAACCGTTCCGGATTCAAAAATAGGAAGCTAGCGTCGGCGGCGGGCCGCCGTAATCTGGCGCGACAGCGCGATCAGCGGCAACAAACCTACCGCCACAATGGCCAGAGCAGCCGTCGATGCTTCCGCCAGCCGCTCGTCGGAAGCCAGCGTATAGGCTTGTGTAGCCAGCGTATCGAAATTGAAGGGGCGCATGACGAGGGTGGCCGGCAACTCCTTCATTACATCAACGAAGACCAGCAAGCCCGCCGTCAGCAGACTGCCACGCAGCATTGGAATATGCACGCGGCGCAGGGTTTCGCCCTGCCCCAGACCCAGGCTGCGCGCCGCGTCGTCCATGTTTGGCGTAATTTTCGCCAGGCTGGATTCAACCGTGTGTAGCGCCACCGCAAGGAAACGCACGAGATAGGCGTAGATCAGCGCAGCGATGCCGCCGGTCAGCAGCAGCCCGGGGTTATGGCCGAACCACACCTCCCATTGCCCGGCCAGCCAGTTATCGAGACGTGTCACCGGAATCAGCACGCCGACGGCGATGACGGCGCCGGGCACGGCGTAGCCGAGACCGACGAGGCGGTTCAGGCCGTTGGCGAAGGCCGTTTTCGAGAGGCGGGCACCGTAACCCATGAGCAGTGCAAGCAGGACAGCGATGGTAGCCGTCACGCCGGCCAGCACAAAACTGTTGCGAGCGAGCACCAGGAAGCGTTCGCCGAACTGGGCATCACCTTCAGTCAAGGCCATTTTCAACAGCAGAATTGCCGGCAGGATGAAGCCGAGCAGCAAGGGAACGGCGCAAACCAGGGTCGCCAGCCAGGCAGACAGCCCCCGGAGTTGCGCGCCCGCCATCGGCCGGTTGCGCCCCGTCGTGTTGTTGTAGCGCGCCCGGCCACGCGAGGTGCGCTCGGCCATGAGCAGAAAAAGCACGAAAGCAAGCAGCATGGCGGCCAATTGAGCAGCTGCGATACGGTCACCGAGCGAGAACCAGGCGCGGTAAATGCCGGTCGTGAAGGTGTTGACCGCAAAATAGGCAACGGTGCCGTAATCGGCCAGCGTTTCCATGAGCGCCAGCGCGATACCGGCAACGATGGCCGGCCGCGCCAGCGGCAGCGAGACTGAAAAGAAACCGCGCCACGTCCCCATGCCCAGCGTGCGTGCTGCCTCCAGCATGCCACTGGCGCGTTCGAGAAAGGCAGTGCGAGCGAGCAGATAAACGTAGGGGTAAAGGACGCTGATGAACATCAGCATGGCGCCGGGCAGCGTGCGAATGTCCGGAAACCAGTAGTCGCCATGCTCCCACCCGAAGGTGTTGCGCAGCAGGGTTTGCACCGGGCCGACAAACTGCAGGAAATCGGTGTAGACATAAGCCATGACGTAGGCCGGAACGGCCAGCGGCAGCACCATCGCCCATTCAAAGAAGCGCCGGCCGGGAAAGTCGTGCATGGCCGTCAGCCAGGCCGTTGCCACACCAACGACGCCCACCCCCAAACCAACGCCAAGGCAAAGCCACAGCGAATTGGCGATGTATTCGGAGAGTACGGTATCAGCCAGATGCGACCAGGTAGCACTGGTCCCGCCAACAAAGAGATTAAGTCCGACGCTGGCGACCGGCAAACCTGCCAGCAGGGCAACGACGATTCCGACCATCAACAGGGGGGAATATTGGGCTGTGCGCATGTTTGTGAATGCGAATTATAATCGACCGCTATGACTCAACTTGAACTAAATGGCGTCGTCCAGCGCTACGGCAGCCAAACCGTCGTCGATGGCGTGAACTTCTCGCTCGAAGCCGGCAGCATCGCCTGCCTGCTGGGTCCGTCCGGCTGCGGCAAGACAACCTTGCTGCGTTGCATCGCCGGTTTCGAGGACATCGCCGGTGGAGAGATACGCTTGCACGGCAAAGTCGTCAGCCGTGCCGGTGAGCGCATTTCGCCTGAAAAACGGCGGATCGGCATGGTCTTTCAGGATTACGCGCTATTCCCGCACCTCAGCATCGAGGCGAATGTCGCCTTCGGCCTTGGTCGCAACCCGGGAGAGGACGCCCATCTGCGCGTTCGCCAGTTGCTGGCGACGGTCGGCCTGCAGGGCCAGGGCAGCAAATTCCCGCACGAACTCTCCGGCGGCCAGCAGCAGCGCGTGGCACTGGCCCGCGCCCTGGCGCCACGGCCAGAACTGATTCTGCTCGACGAACCGTTTTCCAACCTCGATGTGGGCCTGCGCGAGCGCCTGTCGACCGAGGTGCGCGACATTCTCAAGCGCGAGGGTTCGACGGCGATCATGGTCACCCACGACCAGAACGAAGCCTTCGCCATGGCCGACGAGATCGGCATCATGTACGAGGGGCGCATCCAGCAATGGGACGTGCCCTACAACCTCTATCACCGCCCGGCCAACCGTTTCGTTGCCGACTTCATCGGCCAGGGTGTGCTGGTCACCGGAACGGTGGGCGACCACAACAGCGTGCGCATGGAGCTGGGTACGCTGACTTCGGATACACCGGTCGAGTGCAACGAAACCTGCACAGCCTGCGACAAGGGCTGCCAGGTCGATGTGCTGCTCCGCCCTGACGACATCGTTCATGACGACAGCAGCGCTGTGCAAGCCGAGGTGCTGCACAAGGCGTTTCGCGGCGCCGACATCCTGTACACCCTGCGTCTGACCAGTGGCACGCAGGTCCTGTCGCTGGTCCCGTCGCATCACAATCACGCGCTGGGCGAAAAAATCGGCATCCGGCTCGACGCCGACCATGTCATCGCATTCATGAAGCATGAGGAATGCACCGACTCGGCCTGCGAAATCAAGCTCGAACAGCAGCCTAAGCCGATCGCCTGGCACCCCTCCAGCAGCGTACGCTGACACTTCGACTGCCGGCATGATTCCGTTTCTCGGCCCGCTCGACCCTTTTCCGCCGGTCGAGATGGCCCGTGAAGACATGGGTGGCCTGCTTGCCGTCGGTGGTGGACTGCTGCCGGACCGCCTGCTCGACGCCTACCGGCAGGGCATTTTCCCGTGG
Source organism: Betaproteobacteria bacterium (assembly GCA_016705475.1). Taxonomy (GTDB): domain Bacteria; phylum Pseudomonadota; class Gammaproteobacteria; order Burkholderiales; family Rhodocyclaceae; genus Azonexus. The sequence goes on from JADIYD010000014.1 coordinate 395,710, forward strand.
GGAACGGTCGATGGCCTGCCGCTCTGGTATTCGCCCGACCCCCGCATGGTGCTTTTTCCCGACGAATTTCGGCTGACCCGCTCGCTCAACAAAACCCTGCGCTCGGGAAAATTTGCCGTGCGCTTTGACACGAACTTCGCCGGCGTCATGGATGGCTGTGCGACCACGCCGCGCATCGGTCAGGACGGCACCTGGATCTCGCCCGTGATGAAGGATGCCTACGTTCGCCTGCATGAACTCGGCTGGGCGCATTCGGTCGAAACCTACGAAGGCGACATGCTGGTCGGCGGCCTTTACGGGCTGGCCATCGGCCGCATGTTCTACGGCGAATCGATGTTTTCCCATCGAACCGATGCATCGAAGGTCGCCTTTGCCCATCTCGTGCGGTATCTTGTGGCCAACCAATTCGGCATGATCGACTGTCAAATGTACACCGACCACCTCGCCTCGCTCGGCGGCCGCGAAATTCCGCGTGACGCCTTTTTGACCCGATTGACGGCGTTGACCGCAGCAGGCTCGTCGCGCGCGCTTTGGGCGTCTTCCAGCGTGGTATGCCATGGCCCAGCCTGACGACGCCGAGCTGCCTTTCTCGCTGCTCCAGTTTTACGCGACCTCGCCCTATCCGTGCAGTTACCTGGCCGACCGCGAGGCGCGTTCGCAGGTCGCGACGCCGGCTCACGTGATCGACAGCGAAATCTACAGTTCGCTGGTTCGCGCCGGCTTCCGGCGCAGCGGGGTGTTCACCTACCGCCCGCATTGCGACAACTGTCAGGCCTGCGTGCCGGTGCGCCTGCCCGTGGCCGAATTTCAGCCCAACCGCAGCCAGCGCCGGGCCTCGAAACACCACGCCAATCTGCGCGCCCGCGAACTGCCGCTGCTTTACTACGACGAGCACTACACGCTCTACAACCGTTACCAGAAAGCCCGCCATCCGGGCGGCGGCATGGATGAAGACGGCCATGACCAATACGCGCAATTCCTGCTGCAAAGCCGCGTCGATACCCGGCTCATCGAATTCTCCGAAGACGGCATCGTGCGCATGGTGAGCCTGATCGACGTACTCGACGACGGCCTGTCCTCGGTCTATACGTTTTTTGATCCCGATATTCCCAACGCCAGTTTCGGCACCTACAACATCCTGTGGCAGGCCGCCCAGTGCAGCGCACTTGGCCTGCCCTACCTGTACCTCGGCTACTGGATCGCCGAAAGCCGCAAGATGGCCTACAAAGCGGCCTTTCAACCCATCGAAGGCCTGATCGGCGGGCGCTGGACCACCCTGCCCAAACCGGAAACCCCATGAACATCCGCTCCCTGCTGGCCATGCTGCCGGCGCTTGCACTGCCGTTCTGCGCCCTTGCCGCCGACGAGCGCGTCGCCTACACCTGCGACAACGCCAGCCGCATCGACATTTCATTTTCGGCCGATAGCTCCGGTCGACCGCTAGCGACACTGCATTTTGCCGATGGCGACGTCGTGCTGCCGCTCGTCCCGTCCGGCTCCGGCGCGCTCTATCGCGCCGACCCCATCCGCCTGCACACCAAAGGCGACGACGCCATTTTCGAGGACGGCAAAGGCAACCTGCGCCGTTGCTCGCGCGGCAACGTGGCACCGGTTCCGCCGGCGGCCCAGTCACCAAGCAACGCGCCACAGGCGAGCAGCAGCTTCATCGACATCGCCGGCAACGTGCGCTATCTCGCCCGCATCGCCCTGCCCTCGAATGCCATCCTCAAAATCCGCATCCAGTCCGGCCAGCGCACGCTGGCCGATCAGCGCTACGAACTCAACGGCGCCCAGGTGCCGATTCCGTTCAGCGCCACGGTCGACCGCGACCTCATGGGCAAAAAGGCCGGTGCCACCGTCAGCGCCCGCATCGAGGCCAGCGGCAAACTGCTATTCGCCAGCCCGAAACCCGTGCCGGCAATCAGAAACGGCCAACCAGTGCCGGTCGACATCGTGCTGAAACCGGCAGGCCGTGCCGACGCACGCTAAGCGACGTGGCGGCGCGCTGATTTCGGCACTGCTGCTGGCTGCCGCGTCTGCACACGCCGGAACGGGCGAATCGGTGGCCTGCCACGTTACCTACGGCGGGACGACCACGATCGTCGAAGCGGCGCCAACGGCCTCGCCCTACACCGTGGCGCCCATCGAATTCGGCTCCTACCTGCTCTTCCGCATCGTCTTTCGCACCGAACCGGCCGACCTCGCCAGCATCAAGCTCTACGCCTACGCCGACCACGAGGACGGACGCCCGATCATCCAGCAAGCCACCTACGCCTATCCGCCGACCGCGCAGCGCAGCCACGGTTTCACCGGCCAGCAGCGCGTGTACGAACCCCGTCGGGGCGGCGAACTCGACTACTGGTGCGAGATGCGGAAAGCCGCTGCAAAATGAGCCGATTTTTCCGGTTGACCGCAGCAATCGCACTCCTGGCTGCATTCAACGTGCAGGCCGAGCCGCTCACGCTCATTTTCGCCGGCGACGTCATGCTCGATGACGGCCCCGGCCGCCTCATCGCCCGCGGTGGCGATCCGCTCGCCCACTTCGCCGCCACCCTGAAGGCCGCCGACTACCGCATCGCCAATCTTGAATCGCCCATCGCCGAAAGTGGCAAACCCCTCACCCCCAAGTTCTACACCTTCCGCGCCCACCCGCGCACGTTACCGGTTCTGCAAGGCCGCTTCGACGCCGTTTCGCTGGCCAACAACCACATCGGCGACTTTGGCAACGAGGCCCTGCTCGAAACCATGCTGCGCCTCGACACCGCCGGCATTGCCCGCTTTGGCGCCGGCCGCAATCTCGTCGAAGCCCACCAACCGCTGTGGCTGGAACGCAAGGGCCTGAAGATCGCCATCCTCGGCTACAACGAATTCATCCCGCGCCAATTTGAGGCCGGCGCCGAAACGCCCGGCGTCGCCTGGAGTGAGGACGATCACGTCATCTCCGACATGCGCGCCGCCCGGGCGGCCGGCGCCGACCTCGTCATTCCCTTCATGCACTGGGGCTGGGAATACGAGCCGGTCGCCAGCCAGCGCATCCAGAAGTTCGCCCGGCGCATGATCGACGAAGGCGCCAGCATGGTCGTCGGCAGCCATCCGCACGTCACCCAGGGCGCCGACATCTACCGGGGCAAACCCATCATCTACAGCCTCGGCAACTTCGTTTTCGACGGCTTCGAGGAGCCGCGCGCCAAATTCGGCTGGCTACTCAAGGTCAAACTCGACAAAACCGGCGTGCTCGAATGGAACACCCTCGCCGCCCAGATGGACGGCGACGGCACCCCGCACCCAATACCCGGCGCACTCACGCCCTGTGGCAAGGCCGGCGACGCGCAGGTAGCGCAATGCCGGAACCCGTAGATCACCATTGAGGCTGTTTTCAATTAGCCGCTGAGTCGCCTCAACACTTCGCTACCAAAAATGGAATGTCATACAAAATTCCGAGCGGCGCGAACCACCTGCCAATCAAGCAGCTAAACTCCCGGCATCATGCAAATCGACACCTTCCTTGCCCGCTGGCGGGCGGCCGGCGGCTCCGAACGCGCCAATTACCAGCTTTTCATCGCCGACCTCTGCGCTCTGCTCGAAGTCGACCCACCCCAGCCCGCCAACGAAGACACCCGCGACAATCCCTACGTCTTCGAGCGCCGCGTCATCTTCCATCACGGCGACGGCAGCACCAGCAACGGCTTCATCGACTGCTACAAACGCGGCAGCTTCATCGGCGAAGCCAAGAAAATCCGCGCCGGCGCCGAAACCCGCCAGTTCGACGACGCCCTGCTGCGCGCCCGCGGCCAGGCCGAAAACTACGCCCGCCACCTGCCCGCCGACGAAGGCCGGCCGCCCTTCCTCGTCGTCCTCGACGTCGGCAACGTCATCGAGCTCTACGCCGAATTCACCTGCACCGGCGGCAGCTACACGCCCTTCCCCGACCCGCGCAGCCACCGCATCCGGCTCGACGACCTCGCCAAGCCGGAAATCCGCGCCCGCCTCAAGGCCGTCTGGCACGACCCGCACAGCCTCGACCCGGCCCGCCGCACCGCCCGCGCCACGCGCGAAATCGCCGTCCGCCTCGCCCGCGTCGCCCAATCGCTGGAAGGCAAATACCAGCCCGAGCGCGTCGCCGCCTTCCTCTCGCGCTGCCTGTTCTCCATGTTCGCCGAAGACGTCGGCCTGCTCCCCAAAGTCGACAACGAAGGCGCCTTCACCGGCCTGCTGAAAACCCTGCAACACGCGCCGCAACAATTCGTCCCCCTCGTCGCCGAACTCTGGCAAGCCATGGACGAAGGCAAATTCTCCGTCGCCATCCGCGCCCAGCTGCCGCGCTTCAACGGCAAGCTCTTCAAGCAGCCCGAAGTCCTGCCGCTCGACCGCGACCAGATCGACCTCCTGCTCGAAGCCAGCCGCGCCGACTGGGCCGAAGTCGAACCCGCCATCTTCGGCACCCTGCTCGAAAGCGCCCTCAACCCGCTCGAACGCCACGACCTCGGCGCCCACTACACCCCGCGCGCCTACGTCGACCGCCTCGTCCTGCCTACCGTCATCGAGCCCCTGCGCGCCAACTGGCACGACACCCAGGCCGCCGCCCTGCTCCTCGCCAACGAAGGCAAACTAAAGGACGCCGCCGACCTCGTCCGCGCCTGGCACCACAAGCTGTGCACCACCCGCGTCCTCGACCCGGCCTGCGGCTCCGGCAACTTCCTCTACGTCACGCTCGAACACATGAAGCGGCTCGAAGGCGAAGTCCTCGACACCCTCGCCCAGCTTGGCGACACGCAACAACGCCTCGAAGTCGAAGGCCTCACCGTCGACCCGCACCAGTTCCTCGGCCTCGAAATCAACCCGCGCGCCGCCGCCATCGCCGAAATGGTCCTCTGGATCGGCTACCTGCAATGGCACTTCCGCACCCAGGGCAGCGGCCTGCCGCCCAGCCCCATCCTGCGCGACTTCAAGAACATCGAATGCCGCGACGCCGTGCTCACCGCCGACGCCATCGCCTTCGCCACCGACGAAGCCGGCAAGCCGCTCACCCGCTGGGACGGCCGCACGACCAAACCCCACCCCGTCACCGGCGAACTCGTGCCCGACGAAGCCGCCCAAATCCCGCGCGAACGCTACACCAACCCGCGCCCCGCCACCTGGCCGCAGGCCGACTACATCGTCGGCAATCCGCCCTTCATCGGCGCCGCCGCCATGCGCCAGGCCCTCGGCGACGGCTACACCGAAGCCCTGCGCGCCGCCTGGCCGGCCGTCCCCGAATCCGCCGATTTCGTCATGTTCTGGTGGCACCACGCCGCCGACCTGACGCGCCGCGGCCAAGTCCAGCGCTTCGGCTTCATCACCACCAACAGCCTCAAGCAAACCTTCAACCGCCGCGTCCTCGAACACCACCTCAACGCCCAGCCGCCGCTCGCCCTCGCCTGGGCCATCCCCGACCACCCGTGGGTCGACGCCGCCAGCGGCGCCGCCGTGCGCATCGCGATGACGGTCGGCCAGCCCGGCGACGCCCCGGGAACGCTGCAAACCGTCGTTGGCGAAGGCGGCGCGGAAGCCGACGCGGTGCACATCGAACTCGCCGAAAAAACCGGCCGCATCCACGCCGACCTCAGCATCGGCGCCGATGTCGTCGGCGCCAAGGCGCTGCGGGCGAATGAAGGCATCAGCCAGCGCGGCCTCGAACTGGGCGGCGCCGGCTTCATCGTCACCCCCGACGAAGCTGCCCGCCTGCAACCCTGCGACCGCATCCGCCCCTACCGCAACGGCCGCGATCTGACCGACAAACCGCGCGGCGTTTCGGTCATCGACCTCTACGGCCTGACCGCCGACGAAGCGCGCAGCCGCTATCCGGCGACCTATCAATGGGTGCTCGAACGCGTCAAACCGGAACGCGACCAGAACAACCGCGCCACCTACCGCGACAACTGGTGGCTGTTCGGCGAAGCACGCAAAGACCTGCGCGCATCACTCGCCGGCCAGTCCCGCTACATCGCCACCGTCGAAACCGCCAAGCACCGCACCTTCCAGTTCCTCGACGCCAGCATCGCGCCGGACAACAAGCTCGTCTGCATCGCGCTGGCCGACGCCTACGCCCTCGGCGTCCTCTCGTCGCAAGTCCACGTCGCCTGGGCGCTGGCTGCCGGCAGCCGACTTGGCGTCGGCAACGACCCGGTCTACGTCAAAACCGCCTGCTTCGAAAAATTCCCCTTCCCCGCCGCCAGCCCCGAGCAGCAAGCCCGCATCGCCGCCCTCGCCGAACAACTCGACACCCACCGCAAGCGCCAGCAAGCCGCCCACCCCGACCTGACGCTGACGGGCATGTACAACGTGCTGGCCAAACTGCGCAGCGGCGAACCGCTCACCGCCAAGGACAAGACCATCCACGAAACCGGCCTCGTCGCCGTCCTCCGCCAGCTCCACGACGAACTCGACACCGCCGTCCTCGCCGCCTACGGCTGGTCAGACCTCGCCCCCACCGCCACCGACGCCCTGCTCGACCGCCTCGTCGCCCTCAACGCCGAACGCAGCCGCGAAGAAGCCACCGGCCACATCCGCTGGCTCCGCCCCGACTTTCAGAATCCGACTGCTACGGTCAACGCCGAAAAACAGGCAAAAATCGAATTGCCTGCAACAATGCCGTCGACCGCAGCAATCCCCCCCAAACCCGCCGAAAAACGCCCCTGGCCGCCCACCCTGCCCGAGCAGGTGGCAGCCATTGCGCAGGTTCTTGCCGACAGCCCGTTGCCGCTCGACGAAGCCGCCATCGCCGAACGCTTCACCGGCAAGGGCCCATGGAAAAAACGCCTGCCGCAACTGCTCGAAACCCTGGTCGCGCTGGGCCGTGCCCGGATGAGCGACGACGGCCGTTATGGAGCGAGCAAATGACTTGGGCCTTAGTGCTGGAATTGATCGGACTTGCGCCCATGCTGGCTCTGGTCGCAATCATTCTCTGGAAAAAGCGACAACTGGACAGCAACGATCGACGCGATCCGATTCTCACCGAACTGCGCGTTCTGCCGGCGCACAGCCTGCGCGAGCGACTGGAGAAGATCAACGAAACGCGCATGGATAAACTGGTCTACGTGATCATTGCGGGCTTGCTGACCGCCTTGTTCATTTCGTCGCGCCGCATCGACATGAGTACTCATGCGTGGGACTGGCTGGACAGCTTTTTTGTTTTGGTGGCGATGGCCATTGCGGTGTATTTCGGCCGTCAAATTACCCGGGAAATGCCGCTGCAACGCAAGTGCAGACAAGGCGTTCGCGCCGAACAAGCGGTCGCCCAGGAACTGGCCGCCTCGCTGGCCGGTGACAACCGCATCATCCACGACATCCAGTGCGGCGACTTCAACATCGACCATGTTGTCGTCACGCCGGCCGGCGTGTTTGCCGTGGAAACCAAGTCTCGCTTGAAACCGCCGGCAGGCAACGGCGCACCGAAGGTGAAATACGACGGAAAGACGCTTGATTTCGGTGCCTGGAAGGAAAGCAAACCCATCGAACAGGCTGAGCGTCAAGCGCGCTGGCTGGCGAATTATCTGCGCAAGGAAACCGGCGAACCCCTCGCGGTGACGGCCATTTTAGCCCTGCCCGGTTGGTGGATCGACCGCACCGCGCGGATCACGCCGACCATGGTGCAGGTAATCAACCCGAAGAATTCGCGCTGGCTGTTGCTCCCGGAAAAGAAAGCCCCGGTTCTCGACAGTCCGGCCATTCAGCGGGCGGCCAATTCGGTGGAGAAGCTGGCTCAGGCCAAATCCGCTGGCTAAACGTCACAGCCCCACCAGCCTCCCGGAAATCCTCGCCGTGCTCGTCATCCTCAGCCACGCCAAGCACTTGGACGAAGGCGGAGTGAGACAAGGATTGACATATTATATTTTGTACATACAATAAATCATGGAGATCACCTTCGACCCCGCGAAAAACGCCGCTAACGTTGCGTTGCGCGGCTTGAGTTTCGAGCGGGTGGCGGATTTCGATTTTGAGACGGCGATCTTCGCGCAGGATGATCGGCACGATTACGGCGAGACACGCTATCGTGGCCTGGGATTTCTTGATGGCCGCCTGCATGCGCTGGTATTTGTTGAAACCGTCGAGGGGATTCGCGTCATCAGCTTCCGCAAGGCGAACAAACGTGAGGTGCAACGGTATGAGCAAGAAACCCAATCCTGAACTGATTGACGAAGAGAATCCGGAATGGACGGACGAAATGGTCAAACAGTCGGTGCGATTCTCCGGTCTGCCGGGCTCATTGCAGGCCAAGCTGCGCGGTCGTCCTAAGGCCGCTGTGACCAAAGAGCGCATCACCATCCGCCTGTCACAAGAGGTCGTGGAGCAATTCCGGGCGAGCGGAGACGGTTGGCAGACGCGCATGGATAGTGCACTGAAGGAATGGCTGAAGACTCATTCGCCGGCGTAGGCCGGTGTGACCAAAAAACGCCCTGTTCACCAAGGAGCCAATTCATGGACACCCGCTTCCTCGACGACCTCACCCCCGGCCAGCGTTTCACCTCGCCAGGCCTGACATTGACCGAAGCCGAGATCATCGATTTCGCCTGGCGCTATGACCCGCAGGCCTTCCATCTTGATGCCGAGGCGGCCGCCAAGTCGCCGTACGGGGGTCTGATCGCCAGCGGTTTCCAGAGTCTGGCCATCTGTTTCCGGCTGTTCATCCAGTCTGGTGTTCTGGCCGAATCGAGCCTGGGTTCGCCGGGGATCGACGAGTTGCGCTGGCTGGCGCCGGTGCGGCCGGGCGATACGCTGCACAGCGAGATCGAAGTGCTCGAGGTGCGGCCGTCGAATTCGAAGCCGGATCGCGGCATCGCCCGTCTGAAGTATCAGGCGGTGAACCAGCGCGGCGAGGCGGTGCTGGGCTTCATCGTCAATCACCTGCTGCGCCGTAAACCGTCCTGAAGCCAGCGCCGGCCGTTTTCATTTTTGGCCGTTTTTTCCGGTTGACCGTAGCAGTCACCAGCACTGACCAAACTTTACCAATCGTGAAATATCACGATGGTATGCTTGTTCGCGAACCATTTTCCGGGAGCCACCTTCATGCGCATTCGTCTCTATTCCATCCTCGTCGTCGTTGCCGCCTTGCTTTCCGGCTGCGGCTACAACCAGATCCAGATCAACGATGAAGGCGTCAACGCCGCCTGGGCTGAGGTGCTGAACCAGTACAAGCGCCGCGCCGACCTGATCCCCAACCTCGTTTCCGTCGTGCAGGGCTACGCCGCGCATGAAAAGGAAGTGCTGACCCGCGTCACCGAGGCCCGCGCAAACGTCGCCGGCATGAAGATCACCCCCGAACTGGTCAATGACGAAGCCGCTTTCGCCAAGTTCCAGAAGGCGCAGGGCGAACTCTCCGGCGCGCTTTCCCGCCTGCTGGTGGTTGCCGAGAACTACCCGAACCTCAAGGCCGATGCCAATTTCCGCGACCTGCAGGCGCAGCTCGAAGGCACCGAAAACCGCATCACCGTGGCCCGCAACCGTTACATCGAAACGGTCAAGGACTACAACATTTCGGTGCGCACCTTCCCCAACAACCTGACGGCCATGGTCATGGGCTACAAGCCGAAACCGAGCTTCACGGTCGAAGACGAAAAGGCCATCTCCGCCCCGCCGACCGTCAAATTCGACAGCCCGGCCGCCGCCAAGTAAGCGAAAAAAGCCGTCATGCTGCGCTGGCTCGTCGCCCTCTGCTTCGCGCTGCTGCCGATCCTCGGCTGGAGCGCGAGCGAGGTGGCGCTGCCGACGCTGACCGAACGCGTCACCGACCTCACCGGCACACTGTCGCCCGACGAGCGCGCCAGCCTGACGGCCAGCCTCACCGCGCTGGAAAAGGACAAGGGCGCGCAAGTCGCCATCGTGATGCTGCCAACGACGCAGCCGGAAGCCATCGAACAATTCAGCATCCGCCTCGCCGACGCCTGGAAAATCGGCCGCAAGGGTGTCGATGACGGCGTGATCATCATCGTCGCCAAGAATGACCGGAAGATGCGCATCGAAGTTGGCTACGGGCTGGAAGGCGCCATCCCCGACGCCATCGCCAAACGCATCGCGGCCGAACAGATGGGACCGCGCTTTCGCGAAGGCGACTTCGCCGGCGGCCTGAAAGCCGCCGTCGCAACGCTCGACAAAGTCATTCGCGGCGAGCCGCTCCCCGCCCCCGTCGTCAAAACCGCCGAAAGCGGCACTGACCCCGGCGACGCGCTGACCTTCCTGCTCATCGTCTTTTTCATGGCCGGCGTCATCCGCTCCATGTTCGGCCTGCTCGGCTCGCTCGCCGTTTCCGGCGTCGCTGGCTGGCTAGCGTGGACCGTCTTTGCCTCGCTCGGCCTGGCGGGCGGTGCGGCGCTGGTCGCCTTCGTGCTCTCCTTCATTCGCCTTGGCCGCGGCGGCTGGTCATCCGGCGGCCGCGGCGGCTTTGGTGGTGGATTCGGCGGCTCGGGGGGCGGCGGATTCTCAGGCGGCGGAGGCGGCTTCGGTGGCGGCGGCGCCTCGGGGAACTGGTGAAACCATGCTGACACGCCTGCTCAAACACCTCTCATCGCCCGGCTGGTGGGCCAGACGCGCCTTCCGCGCCGACGACCTGGCGACCATCGGCGCCGCCGTCAAGGCGTCCGAAACAAAGCAACGCGGTGAAATCCGCATCGCCATCGAAGGCACCCTGCCGCTACGCTCGCTACTCGACGACGAATCCCCTCGCGACCGCGCCGCCACCCTCTTCCAGACCCTCGGCGTCGCCGCCACGCGCGAAGCCAACGGCATCCTTGTCTACGTCCAGCTCGTCGACCATCAGGTCGAAATCCTTGCCGACCGAGGCATCTCCGACCTCGTTCCACACACCGAATGGGAAACGATCTGCCAGCAGATGGAAGCCGCGTTTTCCGCCGGGAATTACCGTGCCGGCGTACTTGATGCCATCGAACGCATCACAGCCCTGCTCGCCCAGCACTTCCCGGCCAATGGGCAGAACCCGAACGAACTCGACGACGCACCAGCGGTGCTGTGAATCTTCAATTCGGCATCGCAGCAACGGCGTTGCCAGCGACCGGGTCAAATCGGCCAGTTCCCATCCTTGTTTTTAGCGCAACAGCTTCTTCATCGCCGGGAGCCACGCTCGTTAAGCCACTGATATCGATGCGAATCTTCGGCGAGCAGGAATTTCTTCATGGCTTCACGCCCGACCGGATCCAGTTGCAGGAAGATGCTTCGAAGTTCCGAGTCGATACCATGTGCGGGTGCACCTCGTTCGCGTGCTTTCTCGTACCATGCGTGGCCCTCTTCAAAGTCCCGCAGTTCCATATGCACGGCACCAAGCAGGGTGCAGGGATGGTAGTGCTTTGGCATCAGCGCATGCGCCATCTCGCCCATTTCAATCGCCACTGATCGCCGCCCAAGGTCGCGCATGACACCGCCGCGCGTGGTGAATATCGCAGAGCGGATTTTTGGCTGTTTGAGGCGATCGTGCGGAATGCTGTCTATCAGTTCGAGGGCTGTAGCTGCCTGATCACACTTCCGGTAGTGCCCACTGGCATTGACAACGCTCCACGGATCCTGACCACGACAATACTGATCGGCATGAAAATCTGCTTCGAGACGGTGATATGCATTTCGGAGTTCTGCCGTGAAATACCTTTTGGCGGTGGTACTGAGCCATAGCCAGTCTTCTTTCGGGAGACGGTTACCTGCATCGATCTGTTGCAGAAGTGTCGTCATCCGTGGCCTCAAGTTTTCGTCAGTCAGCGATACCCGATATTTTTCATACAGTGCTTGCGTTTGCACCATGGCGATGTATTCGGGGTCCTTCTCGCGGGCGATACGAGCGGCTTCATTGGCATCCCTCCTCGCTTTAAGCGCACGCGCCTCAGCTTCGGCAGCTTTTGCTATCGGGATGTAGCCTTCGAGGGTCAATTTGCCGAAAGCGAGTTGAAACAAGTGGCTTGGTCCACTTTGACTCAGAAATGCAAGCTCATGCTCGGTTAGCTGGCGCCCCTGAAAAAGAGCTGTCAGGAGATCGCTCATTGGGGGATAGGCTGCAGCGGCGACCTGTTCCAAATGGAAGTAACGAGCGAGTTCCAGGGCCGTCGGTTCTGTATAAACGGGGGTGATCGCGCAAGCATGGCGAGCGGCGGCAGCCAGTTCGCAATTGCGCTCCCTTTGTGCTTTCCACTCCGCCTGAAGTACCTTCCGCGCCTTGTCGGCAGCCTCGTCGGCCTCCCGCTCGCGCTTGCGGCGCAGTTTGTGTTCGGTCTCCCTGTCATGGGCGGTACTACCACGGGGGTGATGGGGCTTCCGAACAGGGTACTGGGCTGCGAGGGCCTGCTGCTCAACTTCCCTGGCGTCATTCGCCACCTTTGCCGCCTGATGTCTGCTCAGCGATGCGGGGTCGATCCCCATGACGTATGCCTCATGGGTAATTTCGCCGCAGGCAAGTCGATATAGGCCCGGAATATCCTGTTGTTGCAGAAAGTCCAGCGAATATTTTGTCAGTGGTCGCCCTTGATGCATCCTGCCGAGGATGTCGCTCAAGCGTGAGCCGGGAATAGTCGCGTTAGCGATATGGCTGACGCAGTAGTAGTCTGCGACGATATTTGTGGAAGCACTCATACTCTATGCACATGGCTTTTCATGAAAGCTGATTATGATGCAGTTTCTGCGGAGAGAAGAGTCTGGCTGCAATACCATATGCCTAGTTCAAGGCTGTTTACAGCCGAGCATATTTTGAATGTAACGCCGCACCACGGTCACCGCTGGAGCGGTTCAAAACAGATCAGCAACCGTTTTTTTGCAGCTTTTACCGGGTTCAACCAAAGCTTCCGGATTTCAATTTTGGCCATTTTTTCCGGTTGACCGTGGCATTCGCGATCAGCCGTTCGCCAATTGCTCGAAACTCCGGAAATTCCCGTCACCCATGGCGACATTCACCCGCTCAACGATGGCATGTTGCGGCCCGCGCCGCGCCCATGCGATGAGATCGAGCACGGCAGATTCCTCGCCGACGGCCATCGCCTCGACCCGACCATCAGCCAGGTTGCGTACCCAGCCAACGACGCCGAGCGCCCTTGCCTGTTCGACCATGGACCAACGATAGCCCACGCCCTGAACCCTGCCTTCAATTGCCAGATAACGTCTGATCTCCACCACTTTTCGCTCCTTGCGACACCGCCGAACATGCCTGCATCTATACCAAAGCTCATGGCAAAGTGCTAGATTGACGGGCTTGCCAGAGCACGCTCCCGACAGAATGGCGCGGCCAGGCAAGCAGCAGCACTAAATTTGGCGCCACTGGCGCAACAGGGGAATATATGTCGTCACATAACAAGCAAGCATTGCCGGCCATTACGGTCGCTGCCATCGGAGTCGTCTTCGGCGACATCGGCACCAGCCCGCTCTACGCCTTGAAGGAAATCTTCAACGGCCACCACCCGATCCCGGTCACCCCGGAAAACATTCTCGGCGTACTGTCGCTGGTTTTCTGGGCGATCATCGTGCTCGTCACGATCAAGTACGTCGCCATCATCATGCGCGCCGACAATCGCGGCGAAGGCGGCTCCCTGGCGCTCCTCGCGCTGGTCACCGAAAAGGCAAAGAATCCTCGTCTGGCCTGGATCATCACGCTACTCGGCATCTTCGCTGCGGCGCTGTTCTACGGCGACAGCATGATCACGCCGGCCATTTCCGTGCTCTCCGCCGTTGAAGGCCTGGAGATCATTACGCCGGACCTCAAGCCTTACGTCATCCCGATCACGCTGGGCATCCTGACCGGCCTGTTCTTCATCCAGAAGCACGGCACAGGTGCGATGGGCAAACTCTTCGGCCCGGTCATGGTCGCCTGGTTCGCCGTCCTGGCCATTCTCGGCGTGCTGCAGATTGTCCACAACCCGGCCGTCCTGCTCGCCCTCAATCCGTTGTTCGCTGTCTTCTTCATCTCCGAGCATCCCGGCCTCGCCTTCCTCGCGCTCGGCTCGGTGGTGCTGGCTGTCACCGGCGGCGAAGCGCTGTACACCGACATGGGCCACTTCGGCCGCTTTCCCATTCGCCTCGCCTGGTTTGGCTTCGTCATGCCGGCCCTGGTTCTCAATTATTTTGGTCAAGGCGCACTGCTGCTGGTTGAACCGGAAGCCATCGCCAGCCCCTTCTTCCACCTCGCGCCCGACTGGGCATTGATCCCGATGGTCGGGCTGGCCACCGCCGCCACCGTCATCGCCTCGCAGGCCGTCATCTCCGGCGCCTTCTCGGTTGCCCGCATGTCCATCCAGATGGGCCTGCTGCCGCGCATGCAGATCATCCACACCTCGGGCATGGAAGAAGGCCAGATCTATGTACCCTTCACCAACTGGTCGCTCTACCTCGCCGTCGTCGCCCTCGTCATCGGCTTCAAGAGTTCGTCCAACCTTGCCGCCGCCTACGGTATCGCCGTCACCGGCACCATGCTCATCGATACCATCCTCGTCGCTTTCGTCATGGTTCTCATCTGGAAATGGAACAAGCTGCTTGTCGCCCTCGTCGCCGGCTCGCTGCTCGTCGTCGACATTGCCTTCTTCGCCGCCAACGCGATCAAGATTCCCGAAGGCGGCTGGTTCCCATTGGTCATTGGTCTCGTTTCCTTCACTGTGCTGACGACCTGGCGCCGCGGACGGCGCATGGTCTCCGAAGAAATGGCCAAGCAAAGCATCCCGATGGACGACTTCATCGAATCCATCGACGGCGTACACCGCATCTACGGCACGGCCATCTTCATGACCAGCGCCAAGGACGGCGTACCACCTGCCCTGCTCCACAACCTCAAGCACAACCAGGTACTGCACGAACGTGTCGTGCTGGTCACCGTGCAGACGACGGACACGCCCATCGTCAACGACATGGAACGCATTTACCTGCACCGGATGCAAAAAGGCTTCATGCGCCTGATCGTCCGCTACGGCTTCATGGAAAGCCCGGACATTCCCGGCGCCCTGGAACTCTGCAAGGGCCATGGCGAACGTTTCGACATGATGGAGACGACCTTCTATCTATCGCGCGAAACCATCGTCCCGTCGATGGCCCGTGGCATGTTGCCAGCCCGCGCCCGCCTCTTTGCCGTCATGTCGAAGAACGCTACCAGCGCCAGCGACTTCTTCCACATCCCGACCAACCGGGTGGTGGAACTGGGCACCCAACTGGTTATCTGAGCGCCTTCCGGAACGATCGACGCCCTGCCCTTCCAGGCAGGGCGTTTTCATTGGAGGCATGCCGCCTCCATCAGTGAAAACTGAAACTAGCGCAGATCAAGGTTGTCCGACACGTAACTGGCAACAATTGCCCGACAACACCTCACAGGATGCCCGAATGAAACGACTGCTCCCGCTCATCTTCCTGGCCAGCCTTGCCTTCCCGGCAGCCGCCGAAGTCCAGAGCTATGACCAGCCTATCCACGATGCAGCCCGTGCCGGCAATGGCGACAACGTCCGCAGCCTGCTCAAGGCTGACCCCAAACAGCGTGAAGCACGCACTGGGCATGGCTCGACCCCCCTGCACCTGGCCGCCACCAACCCGGACACCACAGCCATGCAGGCGCTCATCGCCGCCGGCGCCAATGTCATGGCCCGCGACAACGAGGGCGCCACGCCGCTGCACATGGCCGCTTATTCGAGCCGTGCTAAAAACGTCCAGATGCTGCTGGAAGCCGGTGCCGACCCGAGCGCCAAAACCGACAACGGCCGCGATGCCGGCTCGATGGCGCGCAAGGTGAAGGCCGACGAAGCTGCCGGCGTCCTCTCGTTGTGGGTTCTCAAGGGCTGCAAGGCCGGCAAGCCATGCTAAAAGCCGCAGCCCTGCTGCTGTCACTCATCGTGGGCAGCGCCAATGCCGAACCGACAGCGCAATTACCTTCCGTCGAAGTCTTCACCCCGCCGGTGTGCCTGACCTGCATTGAATGGGCCGAACATCTGCGCCAGAACGGCTTCCCGGTCAAAGTGACGGCGATGGCAGACATGGATTCGCTCAAACGCCGCCTGAAGGTGCCGAAGGACATGGAATCGGTGCCCAGCGCGCTGGTTGCCGGCTATTTCATCGAAGGCCACGTGCCGGCCGAAGACATCAAGCAACTACTGATCGAAAAGCCTCCCGCCCTCGGTCTTGCCGTTCCCGGCCTGCCTCAGGGCGCACCCGGGCGCGAATTCTCGAACCCGACCTGCGAAACAGCCTGCACGATGCTGGACAAGGAAGGCGTCGAGCAGACCGTCCGCCGCGAATTTTTCGAAACATTTCTGGTTGACCGCAAAGGCAAGCCGTCCCGTTTCGCCCGCCACTGAGGGCCCGTCACAAGTTGACGGGTTTCCGCCTTAAAACTGAGGACTCCTGTCGAACCAGAGTCACTTTCGCCACTTGGCCCAGGGATCGGAATCACTACTGGCGGCGGGTTTTGAAACGTTTGACGGTCGCTTGCCAGCCACAGCGCGCTGGCTTTTTTCCTGGTCGTGCTCTGCAGCTTTCCTGGCGCGCTTTTCCCGCAATCGATCGGCATCTTCCATGCTCAATTCGGCGGGCGGCCCCGGTATCTGGTTCGGCGGCACGATGCGGTCCCGGGGCGGGAGCTCAAACTGCTCGTCCGATGCCCGGGGCAGGCTCTTGAACTTGTACAGGTAGAAGGCTTCGACCTTCTCCCGCGCCCAATCGGTCTTTTTCAGGAATTTGACGGCGGACTCGATGCTCGGGTTGTTGTTGAAGCAATTGATGTTCAGATAGGCAAACAGAATGTCGAACCCGTAGTGATCGACGATCTCAATAAGCAGATTTTTCAAACTGAGCCCATGCAGCGGGTTGTTCTGATAATTGATTTCGTCACTCATGTTGTTGCCTGACCTGAAGTTAAGGCCAGCATTATACCGACCGCCATCCTTCACGTTTCGCCGCGTGTCGTCCGCTCTTGCTGTGCGGGCCGATACGCCTGAAACTGTCGGCCCCGCCACCTGAAGACCTTGCGCCATGGAACAGACGCTCCCCGAAAACCACCCCGACATGATCAGGATCGTGCAAGCCGCTCATCGCGACATTGCGCCCAAACCACCGAAGGGCCAGGCCAACTCGCTGGCCAACGCCCTCACCTCGGCGCTGGGCAACGCCCCGGGCAGCGAAGAGGATCTCGAGAACATCGAGTTCCTGGTGTATGTCCTGTCGGTCAATCGCGCCTCCGGCGACATCGATGACGACGCCTTCGAGCGGCTGCTCCAGCGCATCGAAACGCAGAAAGGCCGGGCCGAACTGACGCGGCAATTTACCGAAGAACTCGAAGCAGAGCACGGCTACGAGGAAGAGGACTGAGTCCGCGACACCATCGGGATTCCGGCGCCGTCATCAAGCGCCACTGCAGCGTTACACGCTGCTACACGATGGTCGTCATCCGGATCAGCGGCATGATCGTTAAGCAGATACAGCACCACAAACCCTGCGGAGACATCATGATCCATAACCCGAATACCGAATCCACCCTGTTCATCGAGTCGCTCAAGAGCGCTGGCGTCGCCATCAGCAAGGAGCGCGAAGTCATCGAGCGCCTCGAAGAAGCCCGTGAATGGCACTTCGCCTTCACGACGCTGGTCAAACAGGGCGACCGCATCGGCATCAGCTTCATGGCCAATCCCGGCCTGAAGTCGGCAGAACTGCGGCGCGTGTTTGCCCAATACCACTTTCCCGACCAAACCGAATCCATCTTCGAATCGAAGCTACTGCACTGAAAAAGCCCAATACCGCCCAAGCTGTCAGGGTCGCAGAAAGTCGCGATACATGGTCTCGGCCCAGGCGACATCTTCGCCGGCCGGATTGGGTTCCCGGGTCTGTTTGACCTGCTGCATCAGGAATCCGTCGCCGCGCTGGCGGTAGCTGGCTTCGATGCGCGTGTATTCGAGCGGCTCGACGCTGCTCACCACATGGCAGACGCTTTCCGGCAGTAGCGCCGGGAAGGTTTTACCGGAAACAGCGGTAGCGATCTGCCGGGCGACAATGGCACCCATGCGGTTGGCGACATGGCCGGTCTTCGGGTAATGGCCGAATAGCGGCGAGGCCAGCCCGGCTGCATCACCAATGATGAAAACCCGTTCGTCGGCCGCACTGCGAAAGCCGAGCCCGCCCTGATCTGCCCAGCCAGTCGCATTTCCACCATCATCGCGACGAATCAGCCCGGCCTGCCAGAGCAGATCGGCTGCTTCCTGCGGCGGACAAAGCAAGGCCTCGTCGAAACGGATGTCGTCGGTATCGGTCGTCACCGTCTTGCGTGCCACATCGACCTGACGAACCCTGGCGTGATCGAGGTAGGTGATCTGCGCCTTGAAGCGGTCGAGCAGGATGGACCTGAAGGCCGGCATCATGGGATTGGGGTCGACGATGACCAGCTTGCCGGGAATCTTCTGCGTCTTGAGCCACCACGCGATGAGCATTGCCCGCTCGTAGGGCGCCGGTGGGCAACGGTAAGGCGCCGGCGGAATGGTCATGAGCAGGTCACCGCCCTTGAAACCGGCCAGGCGTTTCTTGAGCGCCGGCAGGTCGGCGGCGTTGAGCATGGCGCCGGAATGACGCTGGCGCAGGTCGGCCACGGCCTTCGGGTCATCGACCTGCCAGGCCGCGTAGTTTTCGCGAATGCCCGGCGCCAGGATCAGCCAGTCGTAGGGCAGCCGACCAGAGCTGGTGGTCACCGTGCGCTGCGCGCGATCGATGCTATCCACGCTCGCCTGCACGAAACGATAGCCCCAGTTGGCGGCCACTGCGGTGTAGTCCCGCTTTTCGATGCTGCTGTCGCCCTGATCGACCAGCCAGCGGTTGCTCAGGGCGAACGATGTGAATGCTGGCTGACGGTCGACAAGGGTGACGTCGATTTCCGGGGCCAGCCGGCGCAGATGACTGGCAGCCGACAGGCCACCCCAGCCACCGCCAACGATGACGACCCGCTCGCCAGCCGCGCGCAACGGCCTGACCAGCGGCAACAGGCCGGCTGCGAGCAGAAACTGGCGACGTCCGACTCTCATTGGTAGCGTAAGGCCTCGATCGGGTCGAGCCGCGCTGCCTTCTGCGCCGGATACCAGCCGAAGAAGATGCCGACGCCGGCCGCCACGGCAAAGGCGATGATCGCGGCGCTGCCCGAGACGACGATGACCATGCCGGTGAAGAAGTTGATGCCGAGCGCAACGCCCAGGCCAATGAGGAGGCCAAGCAGGCAACCGGCGAAGGAAATCATTACGGCTTCGAGCAGGAACTGGCTCAGGATGTCCTTCTGTCGCGCGCCGATGGCCATGCGGATGCCGATTTCGCGGGTCCGCTCGGTGACCGAGACGAGCATGATGTTCATGATGCCGATGCCGCCGACGAGCAGCGAAATCGAGGCGATGGCGCCGAGCAGGATGGACATCGTACGCGTCGTTTCGGCTTCGGACTCGGCCGCCGCCGACAGGTTGCGCATGAAGAAATCGTCCGGCATGCCGTCGCGCAGGCGGTGACGCTGGCGGAGCAAGCTGGTCACGCTGTCCATCACTTTTGGCATTGCCTCGGCCGAATCGGCCTGGACCATGATCATGCGGACCGAGCCGAGGAAAGGCGTGCCGAAGACCTTGCGCTGGGCGGTGCTCAGCGGAATGATCACAGTGTCATCCTGGTCGTTGCCATCGAGGTTCTGTCCCTTGCTGCCAAGCACGCCGATGACGATGAACGGGTTCTGCTGGATGCGCATGGTCTTGCCGACCGGGTCTTCGTCGCCGAACAGATTTTGTGCGGTGGTCTTGCCGAGCAGCGCGACACGGGTTGCCGAGCGGACGTCGGAATCTCCGAAGGCGGCACCGCTGGCGATGGTCCACGCCCGCGCATCGAGGTATTCCGGCGTCGTGCCGACAACGTTGGCACTCCAGTTCTGCGATCCGTAGACCAACTGCCGCCGGCCCTGGTGGGTCGGCGCAACGTGCACGACGCCATCAAGCTCGGCAATCGTGTCGGCATCGGCGACGCTGAGCGACGGCGCCCCGGCCGAACCGCTGCGCACGCCCGAGGCCGTAAAGGAGCCGGAGAGCACGATGAACAGGTTCGAGCCCATGGTGCTGATCGTCTGCTGCACGGCATACTGCGCGCCCTGCCCGATGGCCATCATGATGACCACGGCGCCGACACCGATGACCATGCCGAGCATGGTCAGCGCCGTGCGCAGGCGGTTGGCGCCCATCGCCAGCCAGGCTTCGCCGAGCATGGCTTTCAGCATGGCAGCGGCTCCTGCGGTCGACCGGAAAAACAGGCCAAAATCGAAATGCCCGTGTTCATGCCGGCACCTGCGCTGTCAGGTGGTCGCTGACGATCTCGCCGTCGAGAAATTTCACCTGCCGTTTGGCGTGCGCCGCGATGTCGTTTTCGTGGGTGACGAGCACGATGGTGATGCCCTCGGCGTTGAGTTCGCCGAACAGGCGCATGATTTCCTCGCTGGTATGGCTGTCGAGATTGCCGGTCGGCTCGTCGGCGAGGATCAGGCGCGGGGAATTGACCAGCGCCCTGGCGATGGCGACGCGTTGTTGCTGACCGCCGGAAATCCGGTTGGGCAGCGATTCGGCGTACTGGCCGAGGCCGACCTTGCCGAGCAGTTCGCGCGCCTTGGCCCGCCGTGTTTCCTTGTCGTCGCCGGCGTAAACCAGCGGCAGCGCAACGTTGTCCTGCAAGCTCATGCGCGGTAGCAGGTTGAAGCCCTGAAAAACAAAACCCAGCGTCCGGTTGCGCAGGACTGCCAACGCATCCTTGTCCATGTGCGCGACGTTCCTGCCGGCCAGAAAGTAATCCCCCGTGCTCGGCGTATCGAGGCAGCCGAGCAGGTTCATGAAGGTCGACTTGCCGGAACCGGACGGCCCCATGATGGCAATGTACTCGCCGGACTTGATGTCGAGATTGACGCCCTTCAGCGCCGGAAAAAGACCCGCCGCGGTTTCATAGGATTTGCCCAGGCCGACGACCCGGATCACCGACTCGTTTGCCCCTGGACTCATCAGAACATCCGCATGCCGACGCTGGACGGCTTGCCCGCCGGCGCGCCGCCGTTCTCGCCGGTAACGATGCGGTCGCCGTCCTTCAGATCGCCACCGACGATTTCGGTATTGCGGTTGTCGGTGATGCCGAGCTGGACGTTGACCGGCTTGATCTCGTCGCCCGTCAGCACATGAACCGTGCCGCTCTGCCCGTCGCGCTTCTTGCCCTTGCCAGCCCCGGCCTTGGCGCCGCCATCGGCACCGGCGCCCATGCCTGGACCTGGGCTGGAGGCTCCTGCGGTCGACGGCGATTTTTGCCCATTTTCCGGCTTCTTCTCGCCCGCCTCGGCCGGCTTGAAGCGCAGCGCCGCATTCGGCACGAGCAGCACGCCCTCGCGTTTCTGCACGCCAATATTGACGTAGGCCGTCATGCCCGGCAGCAGCACCTGCTCCGGGTTGGCCACGTTGATGCGCACGTTGTAGGTCACGACGTTCTGCTGGTTGGTCGGGTTCAGGCGAATCTGCTGCACCTCGCCCATGAAACTGCGGCTCGGGAAGGCATCGACGGTGAAGCGCGCCTTCTGGCCTTCGCGGATGTTGCCGATGTCGGCCTCGGCGAAACTCGTGTCGATGCGCATTTCCGACAAGTCCTGGGCGATCTTGATCAGCGTCGGCGTCTGGAAGCTGGCTGCCACGGTCTGGCCGAGATCGACGACGCGGTCGATGACCACGCCGTCGACCGGCGAGCGGATCACCGTGAAATTGAGGTTGGCGCGATCACGCTCGTTCTGAGCCTTGGCCAACGCAAGCTGCGCCCGGGCCGACTTGAGCGCCTGGCTGGACTGGTCGTATTCCTGTTTCGACACGTATTCCTGCTTGAGCAGCGACTTCATGCGCGCCTCGTTGGCCTGCGCCAGCTCAAGCGTCGCCTGGGCATTGAGCACATTGGCCGCACTCTGCCGTTCCGTGGCCGAGACCAGCGCATCGTCGAGTTCAAGCAGCGGCTGGCCCTTCTTCACCTTGTCGTTGAAATCGACGTAGAGCTTGCGCACCGTGCCGGAAACCTGCGTACCGACGCTGATCAGCACGACCGGGTTAAGCGTGCCGTTGGCCGACACCGTCTGCGTCACATCACCCGTCTCGACCGTCGCCAGCTTGTAGCGCTTCTCCGGACTCTGCGCCTCGCGCTGCTTGCTGTACCAGACGCCACCACCAATCAGGCCGGCAATCACCACCACGCCGATCAGAATCTTGCCAATGTGTTTCATGGTCTTCCTTCCGCCACCGGTTGCAGCAGCGTGTAATCGAGCGCGCCCATGGACTGGGCCAGCGTGGCGCGATAAACATTCCAGTCGAGTTGCGCCTGAATGCGCTGCAGCCGGGCGCTGGCCAAGGCACTCTGCGCCACCAGCAGATCGAGCACGGTGCCGACGCCAGCCTTGTAGCGGCCAAGCGCCACGCGCTCCGACTGCTCGGCGCTGGCCACCAGATCAGCCGCCGTCTTCAGGCTTTGCGTCGCCGTCGTCAAGCTCTGGTAGGCGCGCCAGACGTCGAGGGCAATCTGGTTTTTGATGCGGTCGCGCTGCGCGGCACGCACATCGGCCTGCGCCGCGGCCGAACGCACGCGGTAAGTGGTGTCGAAACCGGAAAAGAGCGGCACGTTGAGCGTCAGGCCGATGCTGCCGCCTTGCGTAACGACGCCGGCGCTGTTCTGCCAGCTTGGCCCGGCCGCCAACGATACGGTCGGCCTGCCTTGGGCGCGGGCCAGATCGACGCTGGCCTCGGCTGCCTTGAACTGGGCCTCGGCCGCCTTGAGGTCAGGCCGCCGCACTTGCGCCTCGGCGATCAGGGCATCGATTTCCTTCTGGAAAGCCAACTCGGCCGGCATTGCCGGCATGGCGGCCAGCACAATCGTCTGTTGCGCTGGAAAACCTAGCGCATTGGCCAGCGCACCCAAGGCATTGCGCGCCTCGCCCTCGGCCCGGATGCGGTTGAGCGTCGCCTGCGACAGCGCCGTTTGCGCCTGCAGTCGATCAGCCGGCGTGGCCACCCCGACGTTGTAGCGTGCATCCGCCGCCTGATAACTCTCGCGCGCCGAACGCTCGGCCTCGCTGGCCGAAATCACAGCCGCCTGCGTCGCCTGCGCCGAGTAGTAAGTCTGCAATGCAGCGAGGAACAGCGACTGGACCGTCGCATCCTGCGTCGCCGCTGCCGCATTGAGCAACTGCTGCGCATTCTCGACATTGGCCGAGCGCTGGCCGAAATCGACGAGCAGCCAGGATAGTGTCAGCGCGGCAGTACGCCGGTTGAAGGGCGCGTCGTCATACTGAAAACGCGTCGCGCTGGCGCTGCCATCGAGATTCGGCAACCAGCCAGCCTTGGCAACACCGAGCAGCGCCGCCTGCACCCGCGCCGAGGCCCATACCTCGCGCGTTTGCGGGTGGTTGCACAGCGCCAGATCAACCGCATCGAGCGCCGTCAGCGCCGTTGCGGGAATCGCGGTGGCACAGGGCGCCGCGCCGACGCGGGCGGAAAGTTGCGGTGACGGCTTCAGCGGCGCCATCGCATCGGTGTCGAAGGGATCGCCAATCCCGGCCGCCAGGACTGGCAGGCATGCCACGGTCAACAGGAAAAATGGGCCAATATTTCGCATGGCCAAGAGTTTAGTCTGTCGGTCGATTTTTGGTTGTTACCAATTGTTTATAAAGCAACGCCGGCTATTTGGTGTCACCACCCAGCACCGCGCGCAAGGCTTCAGCTTCGAGAACCTGGGTATCGGTGTGCGACAGCCCCGGCATATCGATTTCCTCCACCGTACCGGCCAGGGTGCTCGCCGAATCGCTCTCGGTTTTGACGTAGCCATCACGGAAGGCGATCCAGCGGGCCACCGTGATTTCCTGGTCGGTCAGACCGGTCTTCATGCCGTCGGGCAGATCGGCTCCGAGCTCGATCAGCAGGCGTACGACCTCTTTGCGCTGACCGCGCACGGCCATGGCGAGCGGCGAGGTAGCCGCGGCGTTGTCGTCGAGATTCACGGCGGCACCCCGCGCCACCAGCTCGCGGACGACTTCGGGATGTCCCATAAAGCAGGCCATCCCCATCGCCAGTCCCGATTCACCTTCACCATCCAGGCTGGCCCCGCCATCGAGTAGCGCCTTGACCTCACTCAGATTGCCGGTGCGTATTGCTTTCAAGAGGTCCATTCGACAATTCAAACAGAAGTTGATGAAGCGAGTTTAGCACCCGTGTTTCAACGGCAGCCGCTGACTATGCGGTAAAATGCCGCCCACTATGCTCTATCCGCTCATTCGCAAGTTCTTTTTCGCTCTCGACGCTGAAACTGCCCACGGTATTGGCATGAATGGCATCGATTTCGCCAATGCCACCGGTTTGTCCTGCCTGGTTACCAAAAAGGTCACTCCCTGCCCTGTCGAGGTCATGGGTCTCCGGTTTCCCAACCCGGTCGGCCTGGCTGCCGGTCTGGACAAGAATGGTGACCACATCGACGGGCTGGCCCGACTGGGCTTCGGCTTCATCGAAATCGGCACGATCACCCCGCGCCCGCAGGATGGCAACGCGAAGCCGCGCCTGTTCCGCATTCCCGAAGCGCAAGGCATCATCAACCGCATGGGTTTCAACAACGCCGGCGTCGACCAAGCTGCTGGAAAACGTCCGCCGCGCCGAATTCCCGAAAAAGGGTGGCATTCTCGGCATCAACATCGGCAAGAACGCCACGACGCCAATTGAAAAAGCCGCCGACGACTATCTGATCTGCCTCGACAAGGTTTACAACGACGCGAGCTACGTTGCCGTCAACATTTCGTCGCCCAACACCAAAAACCTGCGCGAACTGCAAAAAGATGAGGCGCTCGACGATCTGCTGTCCCAGCTCAAGGCCAAACAGCTGCAACTCGCAGACCAGCACGGCAAATACGTGCCCATGGCGCTCAAGATCGCCCCCGACCTCGACGACGAGCAGATCACGGCCATCGCCGACGCGCTGCGCCGTCACCGTTTTGATGGCGTGATCGCGACCAATACCACGCTGTCGCGCGAAGCGGTCGAAGGTCTGCCGAATGCCGCCGAAACCGGCGGCCTGTCAGGCAAGCCGGTTTTCGCGAAATCGACGGCCGTGCAGAAAAAGCTGTCGATTGCCCTGGCCGGCGAACTGCCCATTATTGGCGTTGGCGGCATCATGGGCGGCGAGGATGCGGCCGAGAAAATCCGCGCTGGCGCCAGCCTGGTTCAGTTCTATAGCGGCTTCATCTACCGCGGACCGGATCTGGTCAGCGAAGTGGCAGAAACCCTCGCCAACGTATTGAGCAGGAAAAACAGCTAAAGCCACAAGCAGCACGCGGTTGTTTGCACTGCAGCAAAGCACGATAATACGCGTCTAAAGCTTGCCCAATTTATGAGCCACTACTTATTTATCCTCGTCGGCGCGGTGCTGGTCAACAACGTCGTGCTGGTGAAGATCCTCGGTCTTTGCCCCTTCATGGGCGTTTCCAAGAAACTGGAAACCGCCTACGGCATGGGCGCCGCCACGACCTTCGTGCTGACCATGGCAACGGGCGCCAGCTACATCATCGACCATTACCTGTTGATGCCGTTCGGGCTGGAGTACCTGCGCACCCTGTCCTTCATCGTCACCATCGCCGCCATCGTCCAGTTGACCGAAATGGTCATTGCCAAGACTTCGCCGACGCTGCAGCAGACACTGGGCATCTACCTGCCGCTGATCACCACCAACTGCGCTGTGCTCGGCGTGCCGCTGCTCAACATTTCGAACGGCTACAACTTCATCGATTCGTTGCTGTTCGGTGCCGGTAGCGCCGTCGGCTTCTCGCTCGTACTGGTCCTCTTTGCCGGTATCCGCGAGCGCATCGAAGGCGCCGATGTGCCCGTCCATTTCCGCGGCGTCGCCATCGCGATGGTCACCGCCGGCCTGATGGCCCTGGCCTTCATGGGCTTTGCCGGCCTGGACAAGTACCAATAATGGATATTCTTCTCGCCATTGCCATCATGGCCCTCGGGGCTATAGTTCTCGGGGCTGCCCTCGGTTTCGCCGCCATCAAGTTCAAGGTCGAAGGCGACCCGCTGGTCGAAAAGATCGAGGCCATCCTGCCGCAGACCCAGTGCGGCCAGTGCGGCTTTCCCGGTTGCAAGCCCTATGCCGAAGCCATCGTCAATGGTGAGGAAATCAACAAGTGCCCGCCGGGCGGTGCCGAAGGCGTGCAGCGCCTGGCCGACCTGCTCGGGCGCGAAGTCAAGCCGCTCGATGCGGAGGAAAAGCCGAAGCAGATCGCCATCATCGACGAGAACACCTGTATCGGCTGCACACTGTGTATTCAGGCCTGCCCCGTCGACGCCATCGTCGGCGCCGCCAAGCAGATGCACACCATCATTGCCCAGCAATGTACCGGCTGCGAGCTGTGCCTGCCACCCTGCCCGGTCGAGTGCATCCACATGGCAGTGATCCCCGAAACCATCGACAACTGGAAATGGAAATATCCGGTTGTCGAGATCACGGCGGCACCGCTGCAAAAGGCCGCCTGATGCTGATGAATTTGTTCAAGTTCAAGGGTGGCGTCAAGCCGCCGAGCAACAAGCTGCAATCGAACCATCTGCCGATTGCCCAGGCACCGATGCCCTCGCATCTGGTCGTACCGCTCCATCAGAGCATCGGCGGCACGCCGCAGCCGATTGTTCAGGCGGGTGACCATGTCCTCAAGGGCCAGAAAATCGGCGAGGCTGACGGCTGGATTTCCGCCGCCGTTCACGCCCCGACCTCTGGCACCGTGCTCGAGGTGGGAATGCATGTTCGCCCCCACCCGTCGGGCCTCGACTCGCTGTGCGTGGTCATCGAACCCGACGGCAAGGACGAGTGGATCGCCCGCACCCCAATCGATCACAAGGCGGCCGCGCCGGCTGACGTTTTCCATCACCTGCAGCAATGCGGCATCGTCGGCCTTGGCGGCGCCGGGTTTCCGGCCCATGGCAAGCTGACGCCGTCCAAGGGTGTGGCGATGGATGAGCTGATCATCAACGGCGCCGAGTGCGAACCCTTCATCACCTGCGACGACCTGCTGATGCGCGAACGCGCCGATGAAGTCGTGTGCGGCATTGCCATGTTCCGCGACCTTCTGCAACCGAAGAAGGTGCTGATCGGTATCGAGGACAACAAGCCGGAAGCCATCGCCGCCATGCGTGCTGCGGTCGACGCCCAGAAAGAGCCGTTTTCCGTCGTTGCCGTGCCGACGCTTTACCCGGCCGGCGGCGCCAAGCAGTTGATCCGCGTGCTGACTGGCAAGGAAGTGCCGGGCTCGATGCGCTCGACCGCCGACATGGGCGTGCAGGTCTTCAACGTCGGTACCGCCTACAGCGCCTGGCGCGCCGTCGCCCACGGCGAGCCGCTGATTTCGCGCATCCTGACCATCACCGGCAACGTCCACGCACCGCGCAATTACGAAGTGCTGATCGGCACGCCGATGGGCGAATTGCTGGCCCTCGCCCAGCCGCATCCCGACACCGACGGCATCCTGATGGGCGGCCCGATGATGGGCTTCCTGGTGCCCAACCCGCAGGTGCCGGTGGTCAAGACGACCAACTGCCTGATCGCCCACGACGACCGGCTGTTCCCGCCCAAGGCACCGGAAATGCCGTGCATCCGTTGCGGCTCGTGCGCCCAGGTATGTCCGCACGAGCTGCAGCCGTTCGAGATGTACTGGTTCTCGCGCGCCAAGAATTTCGGCAAGACGCAGGAATACAACATCTTCGACTGCATCGAATGCGGTTGCTGCTCCTACGTCTGCCCATCGCGCATCCCGCTGGTCCAGTATTTCCGTTTTGCCAAGAGCGAAATCTGGGCGCGCGAACGCGAAAAAAATGCCGCCGACCAGGCCAAGACACGCTTCGAGTTCAAGCAATATCGCGAAGAACGCGAAAAAGCGGACAAGGCTGAAAAACTGGCCAAGGCCGCCGCCGCTCAGGCAGCGAAAAAAGCGGCTGAAGCGGCCGCAGCGGCTGCGGAAAGCAGCGCGGCACCGGCCGCCGATGGGGCCATCGCACCAGCAGTAGCCGCACCAGCCGATGTACCGGCTGCCACGGTCAACCCGGAAAAAGAGGCAAAACGGGCAACCATCGAAGCCGCCATGGCCCGTGCCAAGGCGCAGCGTGAAGCCGTTCAGCCAAAGAACACCGAAAGCCTGACGCCCGACCAGCAAAAAGCTGCCGCCGACATTGAGGCGCGCCGCGTCGCCGCCCACCTGATAGAGCCCGAGCCGGTCGCCCCCGCACCGGCCAGCGAGAAACCCGAGTAATGTTCGCCCCCGCCCCCTTCCTTCTCAAAGATGTCAGCGTCAGCCAGGTCATGATCCAGGTCTGCGTTGCGCTGATTCCGGGCATTGCCGCCTATGCCAGCCTGGTCGGCCCGGCCATCCTGGTTCAGATCGTCATTGCAACGCTCTCCGCATTGCTGGCCGAAGCCGTCATGCTGAAGCTGCGCGGCAAATCCATGGCCATGTTCCTGACCGACGGCTCGGCCATCGTGACCGCCTGGCTCATCGCCCTGACCTTCCCGCCGTTGGCGCCGTGGTGGCTTGTCGTTACCGGCACCGTCTTCGCCATCATCGTCGCCAAGCACCTCTACGGCGGCCTGGGCCAGAACCCGTTCAATCCGGCCATGGTTGCCTTCGCCGTCTGCATCGTCGCCTTCCCGGCCCTGATGTCGCAGTGGCCCAGCGTCGGCCTGCAACTGGGGCTGATCGAGCAGATGAACATCATTCTGGGCTGGGCACCACGCGTCGATGCGCTCTCCGGCGCCACCCCACTCGACGCCATGAAAACAGCGCTCAAGCTGGGCGAAGGCAGTTTCGATGTCGCCACGCTGCTCGCCAACCAGGATATCTACGGCAACTTCGCCGGTCGCGGCTGGGAATGGGTGGCCGCCGGCTACCTGCTCGGCGGTCTCTGGCTTTGGCAGCGCAAGCTCATCACCTGGCACGTGCCGGTCTCCTTCATCGCCTCCATGACCGTGCTCTCCGGCGCCCTGTGGCTCTACAACCCGAGCCAGTTTGCCAGCCCGCTCTTCCACCTGCTATCTGGCGGCGCCATGCTCGGCGCCTTCTTCATCGCCACCGACCCGGTTTCCGGTTGCACAACACCACGCGGCAAGCTGATATTCGGCGCCGGCGCCGGCCTGCTGGCCTACATCATTCGTGTTTTCGGCGGCTATCCGGATGGCGTCGCGTTCGCAGTGCTGCTCATGAACCTCTCCGCTCCGCTCATCGATCTGCTGACGCAGCCGCCGATCTTCGGCATGAAGGACAAGTCATGAGCGCGGCGCAGGAATTTTCGGCGACCGGCATGGCGGCGCGCACCGCGGCCATCCTGTTCGTGTTCGTCATCATCTTCACAGGTTTGCTCTCCGGCGCCTACCTGTGGACCAAACCGGCGATCGAAGCCTCGGCCGTTGAAGAAAAGATGAAACTGGTGGATGAAGTGCTGCAGCGCAGCGAGTACGACAACGACCTGCTCAGCGACACCATCGCACTACCGGCAACACCGGAGCTGGCGCTGACCGACCCGACCTTGCTCTACCGCGCCCGCAAGAACGGCCAGCCCGTCGCGCTGGTTTTCGAGGCTGTCGCGCCCGATGGCTATGCCGGCAAGATCCGCCTGGTCATGGCAGTCCGCGCCAATGGCGAGGTCGCCGGTGTTCGCGTGACGCAACACAAGGAAACGCCGGGACTCGGCGATTACGTCGAGGTCAAGAAGGACAAGAACAAGGCCCGGCCGTGGATCACCCAATTCAATGGCATGTCGCTGGCCCAGGTGACCGCCAAGGAGTGGAAGGTCAAGAAGGACGGCGGCCGTATCGACAATTATGCTGGGGCAACCGTCACCCCGCGCGCCGTAGCCAAAGCCGTGCTCAAGGCGGCACAATGGGCCGACGCCAACCGTGACCGACTGTTCGCTGAAGGAGCTGCCAAATGATCACGCGTGATGAATTCAGGACCATCTCCGGTAACGGCATCTGGAAGCAGAACACCTCCATCGTCCAGATTCTCGGCCTGTGCCCACTGCTCGCCGTAACCACCAACGCCGTCAACGGCATCATGCTCTCGCTGGCCACGATTATCGTCATGGCCATCTCGGGCTTTGCGGTGGCCTCGCTGCGCAACCTGATTCCGCACGAAATCCGCATCCCGGTCTTCATCCTGATCGTCGCCGCCCTTGTGACTGTCGTCGACCTGCTGTTCAACGCCAACCTGCACGAGTTGTATCTGGTGCTCGGCATCTTCATTCCGCTCATCGTCACCAACTGCATCGTGCTGGCCCGCGTCGAAGCCTTTGCCGCCAAGAATGCGCCCGCCCAGGCCAGTCTTGACGGCATTTTCATGGGCGTGGGCATGCTATGGACGTTGGCCGTGCTCGGCGCCATGCGCGAATTTCTCGGCAGCGGCACCATCCTCGGCGGCATCGACATGGTCTTCCCGAGCCTGCAGCCGATCCAGGTTCTGCCGGAAAGCTATCCCGGCTTCCTGCTCGCCCTGCTGCCGCCCGGCGCCTTCATCCTGCTCGGCTGCATGATCGCCTGGAAAAACTGGATCGAGGCACGCGCCGCCGAGCGCAACAAGCAGAAGCCGCCCGCCCCGGTCGCTACCGCCGGCTGCCACTGATCAATAACGGCCGCCCCTTGCGGGCCTGATGAACCGCCCGCATGCGCATCGAATCCATCCGCCAGTCCCTGTTCGCCACCGGCGCCAAGGATTGCCACGTCGACCGCGTCATGCGTGCCTGGGCGCAGGGCAAGCCGCTTGACGCCGGGCCGCGCAACCACCCGCCGGAAACCTTCCTGCCCCTGGCACTGCGCAACGCGCTGCCAGGGCTGCAGGATGAACTCTCGGCGCTGGCCCGCGTCCGCTCCGAACATCCGGGCGAGGACGGCTCATCGCGCCTGCTCGTCGAACTAGGCGACGGCCAGACCGTCGAAAGCGTTCTCCTGCCGCGCGATGGCCTGTGCATTTCAACGCAGATTGGCTGCGCCGTCGGCTGCACCTTCTGCATGACGGGCCGCGACGGCCTGCTCCGGCAAGTCAGCAGCGGCGAAATGCTTGCCCAGGTCATCCTCGGTCGTGCCCGGCGCAAGGTGGCGCGCGTTGTTTTCATGGGCATGGGTGAGCCATCGCACAACATGGACAATGTGCTCGAAGCGATTGATCTGCTCGGCACGGCCGGCGGCATCGGCCACAAGAACCTGGTTTTTTCGACGGTCGGCGACTACCGCGTTTTCGAGCGCCTGCCACAGGAAACGGTCAAGCCGGCGCTGGCCATATCGCTGCACTCGACCCGCGCCGACCTGCGCGCCGAGTTGCTGCCCAGGGCACCTCGCATCGATCCCGCCGAACTGGTTGAACTGGCCGAGCAATACGCACGAACCACAAGCTATCCGATCCAGTATCAATGGACGCTGCTGGCCGGCGTCAATGACAGCATCGCGGAAATGGACGGCATCGCCCGCCTGCTGGCCGGCAAATACGCGATCATGAACCTCATCCCGTACAACACGACGGCGGCGCTCACCTACCAGCGACCACCGGTGGAGCGCATCACCGAACTGACGCGCTACCTGCACGCCCAGGGTATTCGCACAACGGTACGCAACTCGGCCGGGCAGGATGTCGATGGTGGTTGCGGCCAGTTGCGTGCCCGCGAAGGCGCCAGCCCGCTTCTGCGGTCAACCCCAAAAATTGCCCAAAAACGAATCGCACCGGAAGCGGGTTCAGCCGGCTGAATCCTCGAGAACGACACAGTTCTTCCCACGCTCTTTGGCCACATAGCAGGCGTTGTCAGCACGACGAATCAGCGTACTTTCTGTGTCGGTAAGTACGTGCTGTGAAACACCAATGCTGATCGTGCAACGAATGATCTCGCCGTTCGCCATCAGGGTTTCCTGAGCTTCAAACAGGCCGCGCAGCCGATCGGCCAGTGCCACGGCAGCAGACGACTCGGTTTCCGGCAGCAGCACAACAAATTCCTCACCGCCATAACGGAAGGCACTGTCCGAACGACGCAGACACTCTTGAATCACCCGCGCCAGGGTCTGCAAAACCTTGTCGCCTTCCAGGTGGCCATAACAGTCGTTAATTCGCTTGAAGTTATCGCAGTCGATCACCAGCAGCGACAGCGCCCGGCCATAGCGTGTTGCCCGCTCCAGCTCTCCGGGCAGACGTTCGCGTAGATAGCGGGGGTTATACAAGCCCGTCAGCGAATCGGTCTGGCTCAGGCAGCGATAGCGCTCCTCGCTTTCACGCAGCGCCTGCTCCGCCTTGCGCCGCTCACTGACGTCCTGCAGCGTTTCGAGGGCACCGACGACCTCGCCCTGGCTGTTGCGCAACGGCGCGGCGGTGAAAAACAACCAGCGACCGCTTTCGCCGAAATGGGGGAAGAAATCCTCGGCTTCATAACCGCCGGGTATCAGCAGCGATGGCCGGAAACGTCCGTGATAAAGACGGTCAACCGCATTCTCGTTTGCGTCATCAAGGACCAGATCAGCCATGATCGGGCGCTTTGACGGATAGAAAGCCTTCCACTGGCCATCACTGCCAATGACATCGCGCGCCAGCATCCCGGACATCACCTCGCAGGCGCGGTTCCAGTGCGTCACGCGATGCCCGGCATCGATGACCAGCGTGGCCACCGACGAGCCATCGACAATCTGCGCAAGATAGGCCTCGCTCTCGCGCAACGCCGCCTCGGCGCGCCGCCGCTCAGTCACATCCTGCAAGGTCTCGATGGCGCCGACGACTTGGCCTTCCGCGTTGCGAATGGGTGCTGCGGAAAAAAACAACCAGCGACCACCATTTCCACAAGCGGGGAAAAAATCCTCAGCTTCATACACAGCGTCTTCCGGCACCAGGCGCCGGAATTTTCCCGGGTAATACTGTTCGACCACCTTATCGGGTGCGTTGTCCACGACCAGATCGGCCAAGGTCGGCCGCGAAGCATTGTAAAAAGCGCGCCACTGCTCCGTGCTGCCGACGATCTGCTCAGCCGGAATCCCGCACAAAGCCGCGCAAGCCGGATTCCAGTGGGTCACCCGGTGCTGCGCATCAATGATGAACGTGGCTACCGGATTTCCGGCCAGCCACTGGCTCAGCGCATGGAGACTGACCTCTGTTGAAAACGGCATCTTTTTCTGGCTTCCCTGTCAGGTAGAATTGGTTTTTTTGACAATATGGCGCATCGCGCAGCGCCTGACAATCCTCCTTCGCCCTGTCCAGTGAAAAAAGCCGACATCGAGCTGTTCTACAGCCGCCTGCGCGACGCCAATCCGGCGCCAACCACCGAATTGCACTACGCCACGCCGTTCCAGTTGCTGATCGCCGTCATCCTCTCGGCGCAGGCCACTGACGTTGGCGTAAACAAGGCAACGGCCCGGCTCTACCCGGTCGCCCCGACCCCATCCACCATGCTCGCGCTCGGTGAGGAAGGCCTGACCGACTACATCAAGACCATCGGCCTGTTCCGGACCAAGGCCAAAAACGTCATCGCCACCTGCCGCATGCTGCTCGAACTGCACGACGGCGAAGTACCGGACGACCGCGCCTCGCTCGAAGCCCTGCCGGGCGTCGGCCGGAAGACGGCCAATGTCGTGCTCAACACGGCCTTCGGCCAGCCGACCATTGCCGTCGACACCCACATCTTCCGCCTCGGCAACCGTACCGGGCTGGCCCCCGGCAAGACGGTCGAGGAAGTCGAAAAGAAGCTGCTCAAGGCAACGCCCGACGCGTTCAAGAAGGACGCCCACCACTGGCTGATCCTGCATGGCCGCTACGTGTGCAAGGCGCGCAAGCCCGACTGCAGCCACTGCGTCGTGCGCAATTTCTGCAGTTACCGGAGCAAGAGCGTATGAAGGCCGGCACCGCCCTCGTTTCGGGGCAGCGACCCGAGGCGGAACTGGCCCATGCGGCAGTCGAGGCCGCGCTGGCGGCGGCAGGGATGGAGCGCGCCGACCACGTCATCCTTTTTCTGACCCACGATTTCAGTCGCCATGCGCAGCCCGCCGTGCTGGCCGCGGCGCGCGCTGCCGGCTGCCTTTCGGTCAGTGGCGCGACGGCCAGCGGGCTATTCACCGAGCGCGGCTGGCAACTTGACCAGCCGGCAGCGGCAGCCCTCGTTTATTCGGCGCCGAGCAGTGTCGTGCCGGCCGACACCCCGCGGCTCTCTCTGAGCGGCCACAGCCGTTTGCCCTTTGACTGGCAAGATGGGCAGCGGCGTGTCGGACTGCTCGACACCGATGCGGCCGTCTGGTCGCATGGCCGCACTGCAGATAACGGCTGCGCCGATTTTCACCTGCCGGGCCTGAACGCCCGCCTTGTCCGCTCGTCCGGTCTGCGCCTGCTCGGTGAGCCGATGTCCATCGAGCAATGCGCCAGCTACGAGTTGCGCCGCGTTGGCGGCCACAGCGCAGCCGACAGTCTGCGTCGCGCCCTGCCGGCCGAACTGCGCGACCGCCCGCCACTGCATCACATCGCTGCGCTGCGCCAGGCCGACGCGCCGGGTATCGCCATCCTCTCGGCCAACGCCGATGGCTCGCTGACGCTCGCGGATACCCTGAACGAGGGCGAGACGATCAGTTGGGCCATCCGCCAGCCGCTTGGCGCGGAACAGGCCATGCGCGAAGCGCTGAAGTCTGCGGTCAACCCCGAAAAATCGCCAGATTTCGCCTTGATGTTTTCCTGTGTCGGTCGCGGCCCGCTGTTCTACGGCAACGATGACCGCGATCTCGTCGCCTTCCGCGACACCTTTCCCGATACGCCGCTGCTCGGCGCCTATGGCACGGGGCAAATCGCGCCGCGGGCCGGGCAAAACCTCCTGTTCCAAAACACCGCACTCACCCTATTGTTCGAAAGCAACCATGTTTAATCCCTCCCGCGAGCAGGTCCGTCTCTTCTTTTGCGATGCCTGGAAAAAGCACGTCGACCGTCTGCCGCTGGTCGGTGCCGAAGTCACCGCCGCCGACATCGCCGCCCGCCATCCGGAATACCATCCGCTGCTCAACGACCCGAAAGCAGCTGTGGACAAAGAATGGACGCCGGAAGGCGGGGCCATGAACCCATTCCTCCACCTCTCGCTACATCTCGCCATCCACGAGCAGGTCAGCATCGATCAGCCGCCCGGCATTCGCATGGCTTTCGAGCAACTGCGCGCCCGCATGGACCCGCACGATGCCGAGCACGTGCTGATCGACTGCCTGGGCGAAACGATCTGGCGCGCCCAGAGCCAGGGCCAGCCAATGGACGCGATGGCCTACGTCGACGCGGTGAAACGGAAATCGAGCCTGATTTAGGGGCTCAACCAGCCCTGAACAGCGCTGCCACGGTCAACGGGAAAAAACGGCCAAAATTGAAATGCTGGCCTAGCTATCGTCCGACGGCGGCGCGACCTTGATGACTTCTTCGAGCGAGGTTATCCCCTGCGCCACCTTGAGCGCGCCGGAAATGCGCAGCGGCCGCATGCCTTCGCGGAAGGCCTGTTCGCGTAGTTTGGGAATCTCGGTGAGCGGCTTGATCATGCGGCGAATTTCCGGCGAATTGACCAGGATTTCATAGACGCCGACCCGGCCGGAATAGCCGGTCATCCGGCATTCCAGGCAACCGACCGGCTGCCAGATCTGGGTCGGCTCGGCCGATTTCCACGGGGCGACCAGCGAACGCCAGGCAGCGCGCTGCTCTTCGCGCGGCGTCACGGCCTTCTTGCAATGCGGGCACAGGGTGCGGACGAGGCGCTGGGCCATAACGCCGAGTAGCGTCGAGTTGATGAGGTAGGCCGGCACGCCGAGGTCGAGCAGGCGGGTGATCGCCGACGGTGCGTCGTTGGTGTGCAGCGTGGACAGCACGAGGTGGCCGGTCAAGGCTGCCTGGATGGCCATCTCGGCCGTTTCGAGGTCGCGGATTTCGCCAATCATCACGATGTCCGGGTCCTGCCGCATCAGGGCGCGCACGCCGTCGGCAAAACCGAGCTCGATGGCGTGGCTGACCTGCATCTGGTTGAACGAGGACTCGACCATTTCGATCGGGTCTTCGATGGTGCACACGTTCACTTCCGGCGTCGCCAGTTGCTTGAGCGTCGTGTACAGCGTCGTCGTCTTGCCCGAGCCGGTCGGGCCGGTGACCAGGATGATGCCGTTCGGCGTCGCGGTCATTTGCTTCCAGCGCGCCTGGTCTTCATCCGAAAAGCCCAGCGAGCGGAAATCGCGAACCAGCACTTCCGGATCAAAAATCCGCATCACGAGCTTTTCGCCGAAGGCCGTCGGCAGCGTCGACAAACGCAGCTCGACCTCCTGCCCGGCCGGCGTCCGGGTCTTGATCCGGCCATCCTGCGGGCGACGCTTTTCGATGACATCCATGCGCCCAAGCAGCTTGATGCGGCTGGTCATGGCATTCATGACCGCCATCGGAATCTGGTAAACCTGATGCAGCACACCATCAATGCGGAAGCGGACAATGCCCAGATTGCGCCGCGGCTCGATGTGGATGTCGGAAGCCCGCTGATCGAAGGCGTACTGCCACAGCCAGTCCACAATATGAACGATGTGCTGGTCGTTGGCGTCGAACTGCTTGTTGGCCTTGCCCAGCTCGACCAGTTGCTCGAAGCTTGACAGGCCGGAGGTGACATCGCCCCGGGCGTTGGCTTTCTTGACCGACTTGGCGAGGTTGAAGAATTCGACGAGGTAGCGGCTGATGTCCTCGGGATTGGCCATCACCCGGCGAATCTGCTTGCGCAGGATCTGCTGCAGTTCCTCGACCCATTCGCGGACGAAGGGCTCGGCCGTCGCGATGACGATCTCGCGGGTCGTGACCTGCACCGGCAAGATGCCGAAACGCGCGGCATAGGCGCTGGACATGACTTCGGCGACACCGGTGAAATCGATCTTGAGCGGGTCGATGTGCTGGTAGTCGAGGCCGGTTCTGCCGGCCAGCCACTCGGTCAGCACTTCCAGCGTCAATAGCCGGA
This sequence comes from Betaproteobacteria bacterium, assembly GCA_016705475.1. Classification (GTDB taxonomy): domain Bacteria; phylum Pseudomonadota; class Gammaproteobacteria; order Burkholderiales; family Rhodocyclaceae; genus Azonexus. The sequence continues at coordinate 432,690 of JADIYD010000014.1, forward strand.
CAGGCGGCCCGGCCTGGCGCCACTTCTGGTCGGCGATGACGACCAGCGGATGCGTCTTGCCGCCATGCAGGCGACGCTCGCTCTTGAGCGCGTCAGCTGCCTCCGGGCTGACCAGCCCATCCTCCACCATCCAGTCGAGCACTTCGCTCAGGGCCAGGCGATGTTCGCCGATATTCTTGTCATTCATGCGCGGCAATATAGCATGCAGCAGGTAAGCATTTGTAACTGGCGGCGCCTCTGTTTGCACTCCTTTACAACTTGCCGGGAACAAACGCTCCCATGCTCCTAGAATGAAGTTGTAACCCACTCGCAAGGAGCGAAAAATGAAAACCCGCCTGATGATGATCGCCAGTACCTTGATGGCTTCCCTGATCTGCTTGCCGGCCAGTGCCCAACCCGGTCCCGGCATGGGAGGGATGGGTGGCGGCATGAGCGGCATGGGCCCCGGCGGAGGCTCCGGCATGATGCAAGGCGGCGGCCCGCGCGCCGGCGCACCCCGCGATTGCAGCCTGGCGCCCAACCCTGCCGCCTGCACGGCCCACCGCGAAGCACGCAACCAGGCGCGCGAAGCCTGCAAGAACACCGCCGGCCCGCAACGCAAACAATGCATGCAGGAACAACGGCAGAATTTCGACTGCTCCAAGGCCGGCAATCCGCAGCAATGTGAAGCCCGCAAGATGGCTTACAAGGAATGCCAGGGTCAGGCCGGCCCCGCCTTCCGCCAGTGCGTGCAACAGAAAATGCCGCCGGCCGATTGCAGCAAGGCCCCGAACCCGGCCCGCTGCGAGTTGCACCAGAAAGCCCGTGCAGCCTGCCAGGACAAGATCGGCCCGGAACACAAAGCCTGCCTGCGCGAGCAGTTCAACGCGAAATAAAAATGAAAACGCCGGGCAACCGGCATATCAATTTTGGACAAAATTTCCGGTTCACCGTGGGTTTGGGACCATCAACCGGATAGTTGCCCAACAAAAAGGAACCTCTTGGGTTCCTTTTTGTTGGGGGGTATTAAAGAAGCGATGGTTGGTCTGGTGTGTGCCCATTGCGGTCAGATAGCATTCTCCGGAGCGGCCGTTCAGTCCAACCGTGGATTTGCGAACTGGAGTGCTACAAAGCAGCCTGTCGCGACCTCACCCAATCGGCCAACTCCGGCCGCTCGTCGATTCGGGAAAGCTGTCATCCAAATGACAGCTTGAAACCTGCCGGAAGGCCGATTCACACTCCTCGGCCAAAGCCGACCTTGAGCCTCTGGTCAGGATCAGGCAGTAATATGCTGGTTACCTGCCACTCAGCCGTTGAGGACGCTCAATGGCCGCTTCCGTTGTTGGCCGAGGACTGAGCTATTCTCGCCAGTATTTCGGTGACTCTGATTGCAACACTTGCGAGCGAGTGGTGCCCCTGACATCTTCCAAACCGTTTTTTCATGGTTCCCCCTTGAGACTGTTGCACAATATTCGGAATCAGCGATTGCGGATTGCTACCAACTACCGCCCTTGGCATGGAAGTTCCCACAGGTGTCATACACTCGGTAGTTACAACGGACTCGCCTCCCTGCGCCCATTAGCGCCCAAGGAACCGATTGAGATCCGGGAGTTGGATGGTCATACCTGAAGAGAGTTCGCACCTGCCCGCGTTTTTCCAGCGAGATTGTCATATTCACCTCTGTCCTGCGCAGTTTGGGAAGTTTGCGGCATGCTGCCACTTTGACCAACAGGATCACTTCCCCATGAGCGACAGCATATTGTTGGGCTGCTGAGATAAATATCGGGTTTTGAGTTTCTGAACAAAGACCGGTAGTTGCTGTCCGTTTCATCGGTGCTACGGTTTAGCTTGAGCTACATCGACTATGCGCCAGCCGTCATCGAACAAAGACATCTTCGCAATATGAGGGGCTTTGGTGGTTGCTTTCCTGAAAGGTCTGCTACACAGGCCATCCACGTCCAGTTGAGCGAAGGGTGTTGGCCCTGTCGAGACGAGGTCAAAGTGCACATCAGCCTTCGTCTTGTCGGCACTCTGTTCGATGCCAGTGACCTCACCGAAGTCTATCTTGCACGCAACGACAGTGACCGTGTTTTTCTCGGCCCCTTTCTGGTCCTGTGCCTTGAACTTCGCCCCGATTTCTGTCAGGGCAACATCATAAATCGGCCAAACTTGATATGGTTGATTGTACTTTGTCAGTTTTATTGCCCCCGCACTCTCAGCACGCTGATATAGGGGCAATGTTCCCATGTCCTTAATCTGTACGCGCAACGGAAGGTCGATAGTTCGTTCGAGCGGGAATTTATTGCCTGCGGCAATCTTTGCTCGTGCCAGTTCCCTAGTGAGGTTCTTCGATGTAGATTCCGAGCAGCCAGTCGCCCCCAGTATGAGAAAGGCATAGGCCATAGCGAACGTCGCTGGGGTGACAATGAACTTCAGTACCTTTCGCATGGTGGATTCTCCTTGAATGGTTGATGCGCTCCCTCGCGGGATCCTTGCGCTTGTTGTTTGCCGCCTCCGCGTGCTGTCATGGCAGTGCCGGTATCAACGAACGAATCGAATCGGTGTTGTCACAAATCGCCCATCTTTCACGAAAACATTGGCTTCGCAGGCCCCCGACTTTCCTTGGGCGAAATAGAACGCAAACCCTGGCTGGCCAGCTTTTGTGCTACCCGGCCTGGCGCCAATAGCCCCCCAATCATCCCCCGCTGTATCAGCCGATCGATACGAAAACCGGCGCTTTCCACCATCAAGGAAAGAAATCGTGACTGCCATCGTTCCTGCGCCATACTCGTTCTCTGCGGTGAACTTGCCACTGGCGGTGACTTGTTGAGCATATGGCTGAAGTCCGCTAATAAGTTTTTGCAGGTATGCATCTTCTCGCGGTCCGCAAATTGAGTCCGCATTGGCTGCGCTCTCGGCGACAACGAGGACCAGCATCGCTACCGCCGGCCGCAAGATTTCCGCCATCAATCGAATTCCCATAACCCCTCCCAAGTGTTTCAAAAATCCAACTCCTATGTAGCTCGCACCAGGCCGTTCGTGCGCTACCTCGTATAGTGGCTGCGATAAGCGATGTAAATCGCCTCATTATTGGCCGACCATGAAGTGATCATTTGTGCAATCCAGATACACACATAACATAATTGATGCTTGGGTACAGGTTCGGATACAACGTCGGCACTAAAGCCCGGTAGAGGGAAAGTGATTAACCATATATCGATGTCCGTACCGGGGGGATGAAGATGGACAAGAAACGGTTTTCTACTGAGGCATTACCATCCTGGATAGAACGTATCGCCGCTGCTGCGCGTGCGCAGGAAACTCGGGGGATTGCCGCGCTTGTCAAGCCAGGCGCCTTGATCGCCGCTGCTGCAGGTCGCATGGATTTGGTCGAGCGCTGGCTGCAGCTTGTCCCTGACGATTTGATTGAGCGAGATCCGCAGCTCCTGTACTGGTCCGGCGTAACTGTTCTCTTCAGACAACCGGCGGAGGCTCGACCACGCCTGGAGCGTGCGTTCGAGCAGTTTGCCTCGCGTTCAAAGACCACATGGATGTTGCTTGAATTCAGTCGGGTAATTGGGTCGGCCCACCCGACCCCTCGCAACAACTTCACCTGTGTCCAAAATGGTCCCCACTACTTTGTTTGGCGGGCACCACTTTCTCGCAACGTCACACTATTCGCCAGACGGCCTCAGAACGACGCTTACGAATATGCCGACGGCCGAATTGAACCTTTATCAGTGCAATTCCAGCGTCAGATTGAGTTATTGGCGGCATTGATTGGTAAAGAGGGAACTCTCCATGGGTGCATTGTCCCAGCAGTCTCCCTTGCGGCTCATGCTCTGACGGATTCCATGCCGGGCTAACAGCGCACGGTATTCTGTAGCCGAGTAAGTTGTTCCTTGGTCAGAGTGCAATATCGTTGGACCAGTACCCCGCCGATCGATCGCCATACAGAGCGCCGCCATGGCCAACTTGAATCGAGACTACGACTCATGCTCCAGCCAACAACAGCACGCGAATACAAGTCCAGGATGGCAGCCAGATAGAGCCAGCCTTCGCGTGTTGGGATGTAGGTGATATCGCTGACCCAGCAGGCGTTGGCCCGATCCGATTGAAATTCCCGCTTGAGTAAGTTCGGCGAGGCATCCCGAGTGTTTCTGGAGTCGGTGGTGACCCGGAATCGACGAATAGCCTTGGGCATAATCTGCGCTTGGCTCATCAGTTTGGCCACCATGTTTCGGCTACACGCTGTGCCCTGCGCGCGCAGTTCAGCATGGACTCGCGGGGCACCATAGGTCTCACGGCTAGAGGTATGGATTTCCCGAATTCGCGATATCAGCGCCTCTTGGCGTTTGCTGCGTGCACTTTGGGGCCGATTGTGAGCAGCGTAGTAGCCGCTGGCTGAAATCTGGAGCGCTTGGCACAACATCCGCACCCCATATCAGCTTGGCATTCTCACGCCGAAGCCGTCCAAGGTCGTCTTCAGTAACAGCCATTCGCTTCGGTGCGCCGATACGCTCCTCTGCCTCAAATTCCAAGCGCCAATTCCGCAACTGGTTCACACGGATGCCAAGCTCACGTGCTATCTGCGCTTTGGGCCGTTCGCCAAGGGCCGCCAACTTCACGGCCTCAAGCTTGAACTCCCGGCTATACCTCTTGTATTCCTTGCGTTCCATCGGATACCCCTTCCAGAGCTAGTATGCCCTTTCCAGTGTGTCCACCAAACGTGGGGAAGATCACTGCTATCCCAGAATTCAGAGGTGAGTCTCTCACCTTCTTTCAGACTCTCACCTTAGCTTGCCTCCACATTCGGCGCAGAAAGTATTTTCCAAATTTACCGTGGCTCCACAGTTGGAACACTTTGCAGGCCCTGAATATACTTCAACCGATGCGCTGCCGGATGTTGCCACCAAGGGAGCAATTTTAGCAGCGGCACGCTCACCCATATCTCTTGCTTGAGCTGCAAAGTCGTCTGCCCGCTTTCGAGTGCGCTCCGCAACTACCGAAAGTTCTTCCCCGGCACGGTCAAGGGCCGCCTTGACGCTGGTAGGGCACCCAGCGGCAACATCAAGGATGCGCGGCTTTTCTTGGCCCAAGACAAGCATCTCGATTATGGCAACAATACGTTCCCCCGCTTGCTCGTCGATACTCTGGCCTTCGATAATGGAACGCTTGAATTTGAGCTCACCTCGACCAGTGCCTGAGTTAAGGTAGCGAACATATAACTCTTTATTTAAAAAGTAATAAGCCAATCCAATCACAGCAGCAATTAACTGTCCAATTACTGGTATAAAAACAAGAATAACCCCAATAATGATGGCAATGATTAATGCTTTTTTCCACGGCTTTATATAACCGAAGCCCGCAGCAGCGACTTGTGAAATGGGAGTTACTGTACGCTCAAACCCTGCAAGGGAACCCTGTTCATGGCGAATACTCTTTGCGTCGACGATAAATGTCGTCGTTGGATCGACGCCTAAGAGCGAAAGGATAAACGAAAGCAGGCCAGCTTCCCGTCCATGAATATGAACAAATTCACCATTCTGCCCAGCAGTCTCCGAAACCTTCCACTTCTTGATAACCAAAGCCATAATAAACTCCATCAAATTGATTTATAGATGTAACGCCCATTCATTTTGTATGCCAATGATATGTACTACAGGGTTCGCAAATTAATGCCAATCGAAAACTGAAGAGGGATGCTATTGATTACGATTGTCTATTTGACACGATTAAATAACAACGCCCATGAGCAATAGCGTAAATACTCGCAACAGACGACAGTCCATTTAATCCACTTAGTTTTTCAATTCGCTAGCGCCGGAATGCGAAGAAATAATCAAGAGCCGTTCTCAAGCAACCATGAAGTGGCACTTGGCCGTCTTCGTGTTCTTACCGTCGAAAATTGTGGTCACAAGGGTATAGCGTCCCTTGGGGAGGTCCGTTGGCAAATTCAGCTTGGCTGTGGAGGTATGAGTTCCCTGTGCCCGCACGACTTCGCGTCGGCCAAGGTCATATGTTTCCTGACCAGCGACAAGTGTTCTCGTCTCAGTGAGTTTGACCTCCTGTGCATTGTTTGTCTGAAGCGTTGTGTATTGCACTGAAGCATTGACACTCCCCCCTGGCGAGACGGTCTGCGGCGCCACTGTTGCGCTTTCCACTTCCAGCCGGTCAACCCGTTGGTCATAGTTATATTTTTTCGCGGCCTCGGCGCGTGTAGCGTTTTGCTTGTCCAGGAAATTCCCAATAAGGCCACCAGCAATTGCACCGAGCGCAACGCCAATCAGGGCGCCTTGTCCCTTGTTTTTGCTTACCGCAGCACCAAGCACCCCGCCCGTCACACCTCCAATCGCCGCGCCCTGCTCGGTCTGCGACATGTTTGCGCAACCTTGAATCTGTGCGATTGCAATAAGAACGGCTAGCGCAGTTGTTATGGACTTTTTCATGATTCGATCCTTCTATATGTCCGATTACTCGACGACGAATATCCTGTCCTTCGTTGCCCCAACTCCCCGGAACTGGCGGGTGATCTGGAACGCACGGCTTTTTTCTGCAGTGTTGGTTGCCGAGCCCTTTAGCGTGACGGAGAAATCGTCGCTGACTTGAGCTGTCACGCCGCCTACGCCACTGTTGCGGAGGGCGCGATTGATATCGCCTTCCAATTTGGCGGGGTCTGGTGTGGGCGCCGAGGGTGGTGTCAAGGCAACGCGCGGTGGGGCGCTGACGGCCTTGGCCGGAGCGGCCACCTGCAACTCTGCATCATTGACTCGCTCAACTCCAGGTATTGACAAGGCGAGTCGTACGACTTCCTCCTTCTGTTTCTTGCTTGAGACGATGCCGTTCACGTTGACGCTGCCTTCGGTGTCGACGCTTCCGTCAATGTCGGCGAACCCAGCACGCTGCAAGCGCTCGTCTAGTTCATCCTGAATTCTTGCCACATCGACCTTCGGCGCTATTTCGACTCCAGATGGCGCGACAGGCTGAGAAGGGGAGGACGAAGGCGCCGATTCGGCAATCGAAGGTTTTGTGGCTGGTGGGGGCCCTGGAAGCAATGTTGCAGGGTGAGGGGCGTTTTCAACAGTATCTGGTTGCTTGCGTTCTGCGCGGTTGCCCGACCAGTACACATACCCACCCGCTCCAGCTGCAGCTACTGCGATTGCCCCCACGAGTCCAATAACTAGCCCCTTGGAGGAAGCCTTCCCTTCACGACGGGTTGTTTTGGCCGATATCGGTTCTGCAGTACAGGACGAATCAGCTAGAGTTTTCTCACCAGATTCAGGAATTTTTGGCGGCGTAGTTTCTGATTGGACATCCGCAGTTAGTCTTACGGCTTCGGGCTTGGGCGGTACCATCCTCTCAGGTGAAGAAACCGTAACAACAGGCTCAACCGCGATGACTGATTGTGGAGGACTGTCGTTGATATCTGTCTTGGCAGCGAACTGCGATGCCGGTGTCTCGATACCTTTAAAGCGATAACCATCTTTTATGCAAAATTTCGCGCCAATTGGATTTTCTGCGCCACACTGGGGGCACTGCTTGATAGATTTTGCTAATTCGATTGGTGCTTGGATGCTAGCTCCGCATTTCGGGCAAAATTTTGGTGTCCCGCTTAATTCGGTCAAACAATTATTACAGATCACGTTGCTAATTCCTCAATTAACGACAATTGGCTGATTGATGGCGATCAAGCGAATGCAAGGCCCAGTGTTCTACACAAAACACACCTTCAGCGTGGGGCAAAAAGCGGTTATGTCCAGACATGGGAAGGTAGAATGGCGGCCCTTTAATTAATCTCCCATTAATACCATCTCGACCATTAAATTTGGCGTAGAAATACCGTCGCACCCATCAACGCATTGAAAGACAGAGTAGCTATAAACGCCAAACGGCGCCAAGTGTTTGCCTGCTCTTTTAAAATCCGCCAAATATTTCTTTGAGATTCGTATTGTGTTTTTGTCAGCCCTATTGCGTTCGATTACTTCAAATTTCGCGCCTGAAAATGGGCCTGAAGAAGTTGAGCACTCAATACGCTCTTTTGGATTCGAAATAAAGATACATGTCGCCGATGTAACGAGTTCGGGTTTGCGATCGAAACTCCCACTCATTTCCTTGTGTATATACAGTTGCGACTTAATCGAGCCCTTTCCATCTCCGTCATTGTCGTTCCGTTCTGCCTTCTTCGAACGCATTACCACATAATTGCCCTCGGGGTTTTCGTAAACCCAAACTCTGGGCATGCCACTGCTGGCAACAGCGAGCATTGGCGTTGCAGTCAAGATCATCAAGAGGATGTTCCATTTTTTCATGATTAGATTTTCCATAGCAGATCAAAATGTTTAGAACACCACGCGCCAGCCATCATCAAATAGCGCCATTTTTCATGGTATCGGATACACGATTAAGAACAACACAGCCGTTTCTATCGATTCTGCGTTGTGTCAGAGTTTTTCGCCTATTAATATCATTGATACCGGCGGCTCTTATTGGATGGCGGCAGACAGTCATTTGGGCAGTTTTTGTAATTCTCTCCGACATCAGCATTGCATTTCTTGTCGTCATTACAGAATGAACTCCCCTTGAGAGAGATGTCAAACAGATGCTTTCCTCCCTTCGCAAAAACTCACATAGTCAGCATCAGCGAAATTAGGAGCCTTAACATCAAAAAAATATTTTCCATGCGTATCGTCGGCTGCACTTGGTTTATTAAAACCAAACCGCACAGCCTCCTTTTTCATGAAATTAATAATCACACCACAAACGTCAGTTGTAGACGGATCGCGCAACTTTCCGCTTGAATAAGGAACAGGTTCATACGGAAATTGTGCTCCTTCTTGAATTGCCAGAATGCCCTGCTTGTATTGCAAATGAAAGATATATGACCACTCATCACTGGTAACCATCGCGTTAAGCTTATCAATGGGGACGACCATGAAAAATGACAGCAGTAATATCGCTTTAATTGTCTTAATCATGGCTCTCTTTCTGTTAGTAATTTTGGTGCAAAAGTCCTTAACCATGGAAATCCTACATAAGCAAATGTCATCATAAAATCTGGAGATAATTGACCTCTGCTATGCTATAAGCATAGTTAATAGGGGCGTTTGCATGCTTAGATATGTTATTTGGCAACGTAACGTTGTCCATTCCAACGATACAAATGCCGCACCGTGTGTCTTTGCGGTTCATAGCTCTCCTGCCAAATAACGACGTTGGCAAACCCGTTTGTGCGTGTGCTGGCAACCTCCATTCCGCCGACGGCAACTTCCAGCAACTTCTTCCAGCCATTGCCAACAAACATGAAAAGGCCATCGGCGCAACCGCCGCTGCCGCAAGCTTCGTTGTGCACCAAATATTCAACGATACCGTCCCCATTCAAATCGATTGGGCTGAGTGTGTACTCGCCCGAAGCCCCCTGAACCTTGCACGTTTTCTTGCAGGGATGCTGTTTCAAGATGGGGGAGATTTCTTCGATGCGATAGGCCTCGTCGGCAAGCAAGGGCGCGCTCAATATGAGTAATCCAATACCAGCGACGCAGGGAGTGACCCACTGTCTGAAAGGCACAATATTGGTGTTCATAAACACTCCTCACCTTTGAAAGAATTCTTGAAAAAGTAACAAGACGCGGAACATGCAGCGCCGACTCCATGCCACCCCGTAGTACCGAACCCGATCACACCTGCATGATGATTTTGAGAACGTGATGCATAGCCGTTTCCCCCCTTGCTTACTGACCAAGTAATGACAATCCATTGTTATGACTCTTGCCTGATCGGCTGCTCTGTCAAGACTGCAACTTGCATGCACATTAAATATCAGAAAATTCTCAGCACCATTTGCTTTACGCCTGTAACATAATTCATGCATGGGTACAGGTTCGGATACACCATTGTTTTTAACTGTCAGCCAAGCGTAGAGACCCTGTTACGAAATTCGGGCGGGGATGCCCGTGAGGGGAATGGGCGTGGACGAAATTCTGGTTTCGAGGGAAAAAATATCCTCTTGGACCGCACGAATTGCTGCGGCCGTAGACAGACAAGAGGCGCGCAGCCTTGCTGCACTCGTCAAGCCGGCTGCTCTGCTAGCGGCCGTTTCAGGTCGCCTGGATTTGGTCGAGAGTTGGTTGCAGCATATCCCGATCGATGTGATTGAACGCGATCCGCAACTCTTGTACTGGTCTGGTACAACAGCATTGATGAAGCGACCTGCCGATGCGCAGGATTACCTGGTCCGCGCGTTCGAGATGCTTCAGCGTCGGCCAAAGGGTAGCTGGGTTTTGCTCGCCTGGGCCGGCGTCGTTGACGCCATGTTTTTTCAATACCGTGACCTGCGCGAACTGGATCCGTGGATAGAATGGATGACTCCAGTTCGCGAGTCCGTCGTCGACCGACTGCCTCGATTACCTAGAACTTTAGTTGTCTCCAGCATGCTTTTTGCGCTTGCCTTTAGACAGCCGAATCACCCGCGAATCGCAGTTTGGCGGGAGAGGGCAGAACGATTGGTTGAGCTAGACCCGACCAGTGATCTCGGGGCACGCCTGACCGCGGGATTGATAACAGACTACACATGGCGGGGCAATCTCGCAGCTGCCGATATCGCCTGGAAGCGCTTTTCTGCCCGTGAATCACGGACGCCCCTCTCCCCGCTTGCGGCCGTAATCAAGCATCTGAATGAGGCAACGCTTTGCTTGCACGAAGGTCACTTTGAACAATGCCGGCGCGCTGTGGAGAAGGGGCTTTCAGCAGCTGCCGAGCATGATATCCACCTGTGGGATAGCATTTTGCATTGCCATGCCATCTCCGCTTCCTGCAGTCTCGACGACACGACCCAAGCACGAGTCCACATCGCTGCAGTGGAGCAGTTGTATGCAGAAGGAATCACGGTCGATGAAGCTTATTATCGTGGAATGTTGTTTTGGGAGGCCTTTACCGAAGGAGATCACGTCGGTGCGCTTTCGCGTTGTACGAGCGCACTGGAACTGGCGGATGCCAAGGGGGTTCCCTATTTACAAGCAGCATGCCGAATCGGGACCGCATTAGCATTTTTCGAAGCAGGTCACGAGGAACGCGGATCAACCCTTCTCGATGAGGGATTGGCTATTGGCCGTGAGATCGGCAACCCCTTGCTTGCATGGGTCGGTGGATTGTTTCGCGCCCACATGGAATATGCAAACGGGAACTTAAATGCAGCAGACGCCGCCCTTGAGAAAGCGATGCGCCTCGGGCGCGACCATTCACTTGCGCATATCTTCTTTTGGCCTCGGCGAATTGTTGCACGCTTAATCGATAGAGCTCTTGAGCGAAACTATTCAACCGACTATGCTCGATTTCTAATTGCCAGGCATGCATTTGCGCCCGGAACGCTTCCAACACGTTCTGATCAATGGCCATTCGAGGTTCGAATTTATACGTTTGGCGAACCTCGGATTGAATACGCGGATGGGCGAGTCGAACCATTGTCAGTGCAATTCCAACGGCAAATTGAACTGTTAGCCGCGCTCATCGGCAAAGAAGGGAAACCAACCCCCGTCTATATCGTTGCGGGAGACGTATATCAAACTGATGATGTCGAGGTAATCGGGAGTATCAAACGCGTACTGCACTCCTTCCGTGAGCGGCTTGGTCAGATCGTCATTCAGCGCAATTCATCGCTCTCACTCGATTTTAGTAAGGTTTGGATTGATGCATGTGGTTTTCAGCGCCTTTGCCGCGAGACATGTAGCGCGACAGAGATCGAAGCTTGGCTCAACCAGTATTACCACGGCCACTTTTTGAATAAAGTGGAAAATTCTCAGATCGTGTGCAGTATCCGACGCCGGTTGCATAACCAAGTCGAACGCTCTATTCGTGATGCCTATGCGTTACGCGTGAGGCAAAATGATGATGCCTTGAGGCAATTCGAGGCGCGCTGGCAAGATTTGTTTCCGTCTGTCTGTGAGACGACCAGAACCCACTAGCACTAAGGAAACTCCACCAAATTAAATGTAAGTGTGGATGACGTCATATATGAGCCAATGTCATACAGCACATAGAGCGGCTGCTGTAATTTAGGGGTGTCCAGCTTCTATGTCTGCAATGTGCTGAGTAACCGCTCGTTCGGGCGGCTTGATTTTTCGAGGCTGCTACGGCTGGTTGTGGCCGGGTTGTGGCAGTGAGGTCATCAAGTTGCTCGCCGAAGACCGGCCATTCAATTCGTTCTGCGGGCGCCCTACCTGCAGAAATTGAAACGTAACCCCGATAGGCGGCTTGTGGCCGGGTCGAGGCAGTCTGGATGTCAATTTGCTTGCCGAATACCGGTCTGTCGCCAGTATCCCAGTACGCCTTAACTATTGAAATTGGATAGCCACCCTGACCGTCGCCTTTTGGCCGAATGCTGCCGATCATAGAAAAATGACGAATGACTTCACCAAAATTTGATCAGTTGCTGCGTCTCTCGCTACAGGCAGCTTGTTCAAACCAGCACTTCCAGCCCCTTGCGTTCAATCACTGAAAGCAATCGTGCCGCAGCCCCACTGGGTTTTTTATCTCCGTTTTCCCACTTCTGAACGGTAGAGATACTGGCGTTGAGGTAGGCAGCAAAGACGGCCTGACTGATGTGCAGGCTCTCCCGCAAGCGCCGGATCATTTCCGCCGTGTAGGCCGGCGGTGGCAGGCATTGTGTTTCAAAGTCACGCAATGTTTGCTTGTTCACTGCGCCGATGTCATGCAAACCACGCATCGTTTCCAGGGCTTCGTTAATCATTCGGCTCATGCTGCACCTCCATCAATTCGTTGGCTTTCAACGCGGTTTCAATCTGATCGTTACTGAGCACGACCAATGTGCTCGCGAGGCTCTGGTAAATCCCCAACTCGCGCTGGGTGATGTTGTCGCGATCTTTCTTCTCAAACCCGAAAAGAAAGTACAACGTGCCAGCGAACCGTGTGGCCAGCAAAGTGCGCGTGCTACCGCTTTTGCCTCGTCCAGGTAGCGCCACCCTTTGCTTGAACAGGTTGCTACCCAGATCCGCATCAATCAGCCCGCGTTCAATATCTGAAACGGCCTTCAACAAAGCGGTGTCGGTGACGCCAGCTTTCCCAGCCCAACGATCAAATACCCGTGTCTTGAAAACTCTCATGACTCATTGTATCACTTGGTGCAACACTGAAGTCAATGGCCGACGCTACTCTGGCGTCGATCTGGCCAATATGAATAGCTAAATTGGTTGTGGACAATTTACATCGTGTTTTGCCTTATTGGCCATACCGTCTATAGTTAGCCAAGTTCCGTATACCCATTTTGGCCAGCACCCATGAACATCGCCCGCATTTACCTTCGCGTCAGTACCGAAGAGCAGGATCTCACTCGACAGGCGGAGATTGAGCTCAGCACGCGGGCGGCCGGCTATTACATCGCTGGCGTCTACCGTGAGAAGGCGTCGGGTGCCCGCGCCGACCGGCCCGAATTGCTGCGGATGATCGCTGACCTGCAACCGGGCGAGGTGGTAGTTGCCGAGAAGATCGACCGCATCAGCCGACTCCCCTTGGCCGAGGCTGAGCAATTGGTTGGCTCGATCCGGGCCAAAGGCGCCCGGCTGGCCGTGCCGGGTTTGGTTGATCTCTCTGACTTCGCCGCCGAAGCCGATGGCGTGGCCAAGATCGTGCTGGAGTCAGTTCAGGAACTCCTGCTTAAGCTGGCCCTGCAAATGGCACGCGACGATTACGAAACCCGCCGTGAGCGGCAGCGCCAAGGCGTGCAACTTGCCAAGGCTTCCGGAAAATATAAGGGGCGGAAGCCGGATGGCCCCACCCATCACCGCATTGTGGCCTTGCGGGGAGCTGGTCATACGATCCAGAAAACTGCCGAGTTGGCTGGATGCAGCACCAGCCAGGTCAAGCGAATCTGGGCCATGCACCAAGGCAAGCCGTAACGGGTTGTGGCACCTCTACAGGAGCACTCATGCCGGTCAGCTTTCTCTCCAACGAACAGCGCGAAAGCTATGGCCGATACACCGGAGCGCCATCACTCGACGACCTCGCCCGTTACTTCCACCTCGACGACAGCGACCTCGCATTGATCGCGCAGAAACGCGGTGAACACAACCGGCTGGGTTTCGCCGTGCAGCTCTGCACGGTGCGTTATCTCGGCACTTTCCTGGAAGACCCTCTGACCGTACCGACGCAGGTACTGCATACGCTGGCCAAGCAGTTGCGCATCGCAATCATCCCCGATGCCCATCTCTACAGCGCAAGCAGGCAGCGCTTGCAGCATGCCGCAGAAATTCAAACCCACTACGGCTATGTCGAAATCACCGAGCGCCAGATCGGCTTCCACCTAACCCGCTGGCTCTACGCGATTTGCTGGACCGGCACCGACCGGCCAACCGTGCTGTTCGAGCGGGCCGTGACCTGGTTGGTCACGCACAAGGTGCTGCTACCCGGCAGTAGCACACTCGAACGCTATATCGCCCGCCTGCGCAGCCGGGTGGAGGAGCGTCTGTGGCTCGCGCTCGGCCGGGGCATCAGCAGTGAACAGCAGGGACGGCTGGAAAGCCTGCTGCTCGTTCCTCTCGGCAGCCGGAGTTCGCCCCTGGATCAGTTGCGCAAAGGGCCGGTCATGGTGAGCAGCCGATCCTTGGTCATCGCGCTCATGCGACTGCACTCGGTGCGCGAACTGGGTATCAGGCTGCCCGCAGCCGCCCGCATTCCGGCGACCCGTGTGGCGGCCTTGGCCCGGTTTGCAGGTGCCGCCAAGGTCAGCGCCATCCTGCGCCTGCCGAATCCGCGCCGCTTGGCCACGCTGGTCGCCTTCGTGCATTGCCTGGAAGCCAGCGCGCAGGACGATGGACTGGAAGTGCTGGAGGTGCTCCTGCGCGAATTGTTCGGCGACGCCATCAAGGCGGACAAGAAGTCGCGCCTGCGCACGCTCAAGGGATCTCGATCAGGCGGCGGCAACGCTGGCCAGCGCCTGCCAGATGTTGCTGGACACCAGTTTGCCGGATGGCGATCTGCGCACCCGATTGTTCGAGAAGATTCCACGTAACGCGCTCACGTTGGCGCTCGAAGGCGTCAATGCGCTGATCCGACCGGCCGACAACGTGTATTACCAGGAGCTGGACGCCAAGTACAAGACGGTGCGTTGTTTCCTGCCGGCCTTGGTCGAGCACATTCGTTTCGGTGCGAATGTGGCTGGCGAGCCGGTTGTTGCTGCCTTTGATTGGCTGCGGAGCAACATCGCCCGCAAGAAACCGGGTAACGACGCTCCGCGTGAGGTGATCAGAAAACCGTGGCAGCGACATGTTCTGCGCGAGGATGGCAGCGTTGATTTCCATGCCTACACCTTCTGCGTGCTGGATGAGTTGCACACCGCCTTACGCCGGCGCGACGTCTTCGTGGCGCCCAGTTGGCGCTATGCCGATCCTCGTGCTGGCCTGCTTGACGGCGCGGAATGGGAAGCCACCCGGCCGATCATCTGCCGGACGTTGGGACTGTCGGCTCAACCCGAGCCGACGTTGAGCGCCTTGACCAACGAGCTGGATCGTACCTATCGCGCCGTAGCCGCTCGGTTGCCCGACAACCCGGCGGTACGTTTCGATCAGGTTGGCGACAAACAAGAGTTGGTACTCAGTCCATTGGACAAGCTGGATGAACCGGCTTCGCTGATCGCATTGCGGGAGAGGGTCGCCGGCATGCTGCCGCGCGTGGACTTGCCCGAACTGATTCTTGAGGTGGCTGCGCGAACCGGCTTCACCGACGCCTTCACCCACCTCTCGGAGCGTACGGCCCGCGCCACCGATCTCCCTATCAGCTTGTGCGCGGTGCTGATGGCCGAAGCCTGCAATACCGGGCCGGAGCCGCTGATTCGCGGCGACATCCCGGCGCTCAAACGCGACCGCTTGTCCTGGGTAGACCAAAATTATGTGCGCGACGATACGCTGACGGCCGCCAACGCGATACTGGTGGCGGCTCAAAGTCGCATGGCGTTGGCCAACCTGTGGGGCGGCGGGGAGGTGGCATCAGCCGACGGTATCCGTTTCGTGGTGCCGGTGCGCACGGTGCATGCCGGCCCGAATCCCAAATACTTTGGCGTCGGTCGCGGCGTCACTTGGTACAACCTGATCTCCGACCAGTTCTCTGGCCTGAACGACATCACCGTACCGGGCACCTTACGCGATAGTCTGATCCTGCTGGCCGTGGTGCTTGAACAACAGACGGATCTTCAGCCTACCCAGATCATGACCGATACCGGTGCTTACAGCGACGTGGTGTTCGGCCTGTTCCGCCTGCTCGGCTATCGCTTCAGCCCGCGACTGGCCGATGTCGGCGGCACGCGCTTCTGGCGCATCGACCCGCAGGCTGACTACGGCCTGCTCAACACAATTTCGGCGCACAACCTTAGCTTGCAAAAGATCATTCCCCATTGGGACGACATGCTGCGCCTGGTTGGATCACTCAAGCTCGGTCTGGTGCCGGCCACCGGCATCATGCGCACTCTCCAGGTCGGTGATCGGCCAACCCGACTGGCGCAGGCTATCGCGGAATTCGGTCGAATCGACAAGACGTTGCACACGCTGACCTACATCGATGACGAAGCCAAGCGCCGGGGTACGCTGACACAGCTTAACCGGGGCGAAGGGCGCCACAGCGTTGCGCGGGCCGTGTTTCATGGCAAGCGCGGCGAGTTGCGCCAGCATTACCGCGAAGGGCAGGAAGACCAATTGGGTGCGCTCGGTTTGGTGCTGAACATGATCGTGTTGTGGAACACGATCTACATGGAAGCCGCCCTGGACCAACTACGCGCTGACGGCTACACGGTGAAGAATGAAGACGTGGCGCGGTTGTCACCGCTGCTGCACGAGCACATCAACATGCTGGGGCGGTATTCGTTCTCGGTGCCGGAAGCCGTTGCCAAAGGCGAATTGCGTCCCCTGCATGATCCCGCTGATAACGATTAGAACAAACGCTTAACTGCTTCTGCCGTTCCTCTGCACCCCAAACCCCAACTTCAGAACCGGCAGCAAAGCAGAGAGTACCGGGCACATCAACCCGAAATATGGAAGCAGTCCTGGGCGGACGTTCTATACCCATATCTCGGACCGATACGCGCCCTTCAGCGCCAAGGTAGTCAACGTCGGCCTGCGCGACTCGACCTATGTGCTCGATGGCCTGCTGTACCACGAGTCCGACTTGCGCATTGAGGAGCACTACACCGACACGGCGGGCTTCACCGATCATGTTTTCGCCTTGATGCACCTGCTGGGCTTCCGCTTCGCACCGCGCATCCGCGACCTGGGCGACACCAAGCTGTTCATTCCCAAGGGCGATACTGCCTATGATGCGCTCAAGCCGATGATTAGCAGCGACAGGCTGAACATCAAGGCCATTCGCGCCCATTGGGATGAAATCCTCCGGCTGGCCACTTCGATCAAGCAGGGCACGGTGACGGCCTCGCTGATGCTGCGCAAGCTCGGCAGCTATCCGCGCCAAAACGGCTTGGCCGTCGCCCTGCGCGAACTGGGGCGCATCGAGCGCACGTTGTTCATTCTGGACTGGCTGCAAAGTGTGGAGCTGCGCCGCCGTGTGCAGGCCGGACTCAACAAGGGCGAGGCACGCAACGCGCTGGCCAGGGCGGTGTTCTTCAACCGGCTGGGCGAAATCCGGGACCGCAGCTTCGAACAGCAACGCTACCGGGCCAGCGGCCTCAACCTGGTGACAGCAGCCATCGTGTTGTGGAACACCGTCTATCTGGAAAGGGCGGCGAACGCATTGCGCAATCACGGCCAGGGCGTCGATGACGCACTGTTGCAATACCTGTCGCCGCTGGGCTGGGAGCACATCAACCTGACCGGCGATTACCTCTGGCGCAGCAGTGCCAAGGTCGGTGCGGGGAAGTTCAGGCCGCTACAGCCGCTGCCAAAGCCTTAACGTACTTTAAATTCCGTTTTCTGAGACGACCCCCAGTAGGGGAGGTCCTTCCAGGAAAGGTCTTGCTCCCAATTCCACGGAGGCGCGGAGATCGAGGATTTGAAATCCGAGGCCGGCGTCACGACATCCCATGACGATGGATCGGTGGAGTATTCGTGGAAGGCCTGCGGAACGAACCCCTGCCCGAGAGTCCGCTCCAAGACTTCGAGCCAGGCGAGGGTTTCCGGTGAGGCTTCTCCGGAGCACGCCGAAAGCAGGTCTTCGTCGGCGCCCACGAGGGCGGCCTTGGCAAGCTTTTCGGGAGAGGCGTCCTTCCTGAGCGTTCCGCCGCAATGGGCGGCCAGGTATTTGTGTCCGTCGGCGCTCGTGTAGCGGAACATGGTCCTCGATCGGAATCCGACCGGATGGAATTCGCACCGCCAATGGCAGCCGGACGGGGAGAGGTACGGCAGGATCGCGAGGCGGCCGTACCCGTTCCGGATGAGCCAGATGCCGGAGCGTAGGACTTTCTCGCACGCCCTGAAGAGTTCCTCTGCGGGATCCTCGATCTCGAAATCTTCTTCCAATTCGCTCGACAACGTCCGTTCCTCGTCTATTCGCACTTGGCGGCGGAATGTGCCATGGTAAACCATGATGTATGGATTGTGCCGTTGGTACAAAAACCGCCACTCCGGCCCCAGTGGGCGGGAAAAGCGGTTTTCGCAGACGCGACGACTCGGCGTCTTGGACTGCGGCTACCGGAGACTATGGGCCCATTTGTATCGGACCGGATCTTCCCTGATGAGGAACGCCCTGATTTCGTCCCTTTTCGATTTGTCGGCCCGCATATAGATGCCGCGCAGTTCGTCGTCGATCGAGCGTTCGCTCGCACCCCGTTCCGCCGCCTTGGCGTACCAATCCCGTGCCGATTCGTAGTTGCCCAGCTCGAAATTCACAGCACCGAGCAGCGTGCAGGGTCGGAAATCACTGTCCGTTATGGCATGCGCCTCGGTTCCGTAGCGGAGCGCCACGTCGAACCGGCCCAAATCGCGCATGACTCCGCCGTGGGTCGTACGGACGGCGGACTTCAGCTTCGGTGATTTCAGGCCTTCCAAGGAAACGCCCTCCAATAGCTCGTGAGCGGCTCCCGAGCGGTCGCATTTTCGGAAATGGCCGCTGGCGTTGACGGCGTTCCAAGGGTCGCGGGTTCGGGCGAATTCAGTCACGAAGAACGCGGCTTCCCTGGAGTGGAACTCAAACCTGAGTTCGTCGGAATAGTAATCCGAGCCCTCCGTTGTTAGCCACAGCACGTCCTCGTCACTGAATCGAGCGCCTCCGTCGATCCGGTGGAGGATGCCCATGAGGCGGTTGAACGATTCCTTCTCGATGAATTGGTCCAGGCCGTATCGGGCCCGGAGCCGTTGGTTCTTCATCTTGGCGACGTATTTCGGATCGCTTTCCTGGATCCGTCGCTGGCGCTCGTACTCCGCCGTCCGGGCGGCTTCCTTGGCCGCAGATTCCGCAATGGCCCGCAGACGTTCGGCTTCTTCCTTCTGCCTGACCTCAGCGGCGGCGGATTCCCGCCTTCCCTGTTCGACGCGGGCCAGATTAGAGAATTCTTGATAGTTCGACTCGCCCGAAGCCAGGCTCAATAAGGCGAGATACCCCTGTTGCCGTAGGTATTCGAACGCATTCGCCGAAAGCTTCTTGTCCTGTTCGATATTTTCGAGGACGGTGCTGAGCCGGCTGGCGGGAACGGTCGCTCCCGGGACGTCCGACAAGAAATACTTGCCGGCGATCGCGGATCGTCCCGGATCTATGACTACCCGCTGTTGAGGACCCGCTTCGGGACGCCCGGAGCGTCTGAAATTCGGATTTGGCTGCCTAAGGATTCGTGGGGTTCTGCTCATGGTAAGCTCTTGTCGGCGCTCGTCGGCAGGCTGCCGAGTATTCCATGCGGATTCTAATACCAAAGGTTGCCGGCCGCGGCATCGGGAGCGCGCCGGTACCGACGCGGTTCGCCCTTCGCAATCTAGGTAATTTCGGGTAATGATGCACACTGGATAGTGTCGGTATAACAGGATCCATTGACATTTTGTTGAAAACTGCCGTTGCGTTTAAGGTATCCGTCTATTGTTGCGCACTCTATATTCGATTGGCGCAACAGTTAAGCCCCTAATTTTTTCAAGTTGCGCAACACCTGCAGAAAGGGGGTTGCGCTTCACACTCTAGTGTCAATCAGCGGGCGGCACCTACAAGAACCGCGTGGGCGGCGCCATCTGCATCACCAACAAGGCCTCTTCGGTGGCCTTTGTCATGCAAGAGACTTGCCTATTGGGCGGCCTTGCCCACCTTCCGGGATGCCAGCGCCGTTGCCAATGGAAGGAAAAGAGTTAAAGGCGTACTGGGCAGGGCGACAAATCCGTGGTGGAGATAGAAGCCCGCGGCCTCCCCGTCCTTGGCATCAACCACCAAGGCATAGGCGGCAATCTCGGAGCAGGCCGAGCGATTCAAGGCATCGGCCAGCAACGCGCCGCCGAGCCCCATGCCCTTGAAATTCTGGGAGACTGCCAGCCGCCCCATGCGCACCGCGGGCACCGTTGGATAGCGTGGCAGACGCTTCCCGAGTTCGTGAGGGAGGTCAGCCAGAAGGATGCCGGCTGAGGCCAGCGTGTAATAGCCAGCTATCGCGCGTGAGTCATCCACCGCCACGAAGCACGCCGCCACGCGGCGCTTCACATCCTGCGTCGCCTGTTCCCGGAAATACCGATCCAGCGGATCCGACCCACTGCGGAAGGACAGTCGATCATGCCCGGCGTTGAGCGACTCGATGCCGAACGGAGCCTCGCTCATTCCGAACGCAACAGCTTGCTACGACGGGCGAAGGCGCGATCCAAAGCGGGTGAAGGGGATGGCGGGGACAGCAATGCCTGGGCAAAGCACTCCTGATCCGCCAGAGACATCCGCACCACCTCGGCCTGCTCAATGGCGGAGCGGGCGGCGGCCTGGACGGCGGTGACGACGAAATCAGTCATGGTACGCCCCTGAAGCTCGGCAGCACGTTTGAGCATCGAATGCAGATCTGCGCTGATGCGGGCTTCGAGGCGGGCAGTTGAAACAGCTGCTGACATGGGTGAATCCTCCTAGTCGAATTATACGGCCAACTGCCGTACAAAGCCAATCTATCATGGTGTTGCTGTGCACGTTGGAGTTGAGCTTTTCCGCTACTGTCAGCAACTGAGGTAGGCTGGAAAAATTGATGTCATCGTTGATCAAGCCGCTGCCGCGTTCTCGGCCAGCCAACGATGTCCGGGGATGTGGCGAGTGTTGGCTGATGAAATTGATTGGTCATGGGGCGAGATTGCCGCCAGATTTCTAATCTGTAGCGGGGGCGAACTGGATCATCCAGTCGATGAAGCTGGACTATAATGCGCTTCGCATTCTGGCAACGAAGAGTCGCTCTGGCTCTTGGATGTCAGGCGAGGCCGTGCGGCTTCGTTCAACCAAACGAATCGGATTCAGCCATGGAAGATCCAATCATTCCGGACCAAGAGTTCGCCACTCCCCCTGCGGGCTCGTGGATTCGATTTTTGCGCTCGTATGGTCCGACACCGAACAACCTGAACTTGTTCGACGAATATGTGACCGGCGCGCTGAGTCGGGCCAAGGTCAAGCCGATTAGCCGCCCTTGAAACTGTTGAAGCTGAGCGATAGGCAAATCGCTCTTGCTCAATCGGCGGATGATGTCGCTGACGAATCGAAAGGCTGTTTGCCACTTCAATTGAGCTGCTTCGTTGATGTTCGGAAGATTCCGAATCGAAACGAAATAAGCTTTGAGGAGTTGGCCCAGCTTCTCGATATCGACACTGAACAATGCATCGTCAAGCATGCCGGGCCCATGCAAAGTTTCAGAGAACTGGTAGAGAGCCTCAACATGACTAAGTACTTTACGCTTGCTGGATGGCGCCAAGTCTGCGGTATGAAACATTGACCAGACCGTTGCCCAATATTTTGGTAATCCGGTCTTGTCGAAAAGAGCTGGCTCACGTAGAACACGAGGAATTTGGTGGCCCCAAATGTGTTTTAGCAACTCGTCACCATTCCCAAGAAAAAACCAATGCTCAAAAACGAGACCCTGTGGATTTGTGGACAGTCGGCTACGCCGATACCCGCCTAACCGCGCAAGCGCGGTTCCCTATGGACAAGCCGTGGAAAACGCGATGAACCATGCGTTTCCCACCACTTGCCCACAGGTCGGCAGCTGCCCTCTCGCTACGTTGATCGACCGCTTCTGGCCGGTTGTGTGAGTACGATCCGGCGCTCGGTAGCCGTTGCGCATCAATGCCAAAAGTATTGTCCATTACCATATGGACAGACTGGCAAAACCTTCTATCCCCAGATTTTGTGGATAAACCTGTGAGTGGGCTGGTGGCAGTCTTCTATAAGACCTGCCTGGCCAAGGATTTAGGCGACCTGCCTACAAACTAGGCACACCTTTTTTAGGGAATCGCTGCGTTGGCTGACACTCAGTCTCGTTGACCATGCAACCAAGCCGCCGCAGAAATCCTTGGCGGGAGCAACCAAGCGACCCCGCGCTGTTTTTCATCATAGAACATGACTTCTCCTAAGCCGGACGAGCCGGAACCAAACAGGTTAAAGTAAGAGCGCGCTGTGACGCGAAGTGGAGGTTGCCATGAACGCACCGCTTCTTGAACGCTATGGTGACCGGATCGCCGGCGTGTTGACCTGTTACGACCGGATGGTGATCACGGGCACACTGCCCGGCCCGTGTTATGCGGCGGGGATGACGAGCTTCCTGAATGCCCGTCAGATTCGTATCTTTGACTATCCGCGCTTTGCCGAACCGTTGCGTGACACTATCCGGGCGAATGCCGAGCAGTTGGCGGAAGCGGCAAGCGTGAAGATTGAGTACCTTGCCAAGGCGCACATTCGCAAGGAAGACGTCATTGCTGGGGTGATCAAGACGCGTGGCGATCATCCCGGGCTGGTGCATGTCATTTCGGTCATGGAAGCCTGCTCGACCTACAAGGCGTGGCACGACAAGCGCACTCACCAGACCTCCTTGCGCCCGACGACGGGCAAGTGTTTGCATTACTACTTTTACTTCATCGATGCCGAGTTGGGGCTCGTCTACCTGCGCGTGCCGACCTGGTGTCCGTTCCGCCTCCAGTTTTACTGCAACGGCCATCGCTGGCTGGCCCGGCAACTGACCGCCGCCGGCGTGGGTTACACCCTGGCCGACAATGCCTTCATCCGCATCGATGACTGGGATCGGGCCCAACAGTTGGCGGATCGCCTGTCCCCGGACGTATTGCACCGGATTCTTGACCGTTATGCCCAGGCCTGCTGTCCTGTCCTGGACGTCTTCGCTCAGCGTTACCACTGGAGCCTGATGCAGATCGAGTGTTCGACGGATCTCGCCTTCCGTTCGGACGCGATCATGAAGCCGCTCTACGCAGCCCTTTCGCGGGAGGCCATTCTTTCGGTCAAGGCCGAACAGGTGATGCACTTTCTGGGCAAAAAAATGACGCCGCAACTGGCGCAGGAAGTGGATAGCCGCCTGTCCACGCGCATCGAAGGGATCTGTATCAAGCATCGGATGGGCAAGAACTCGGTCAAGATGTACGACAAGTTTGGTCGCGTCCTGCGCATCGAAACCACCACCAACGATGTTTCCTTCTTCAAGCACCACCGCCAGGTGGAACACCGGGATGGCCAGGCCACCCGGGAACTGGCGACCGTCAAGAAGTCGATCTACAGTCTGATCGATCTGCGCGAGATTCTCCTCGGCTGTAACCGCCGCTATCTCGAATTCCTCTCCGCGCTCGATGACTTCTCCGCCGGCAGTCGCCGCCTCGACAAACTCACCGCTGCCAAAACGGTCGACGGTCATCGCGTCAAGGGCTTCAACTTCT
This sequence comes from Betaproteobacteria bacterium, assembly GCA_016705475.1. Classification (GTDB taxonomy): domain Bacteria; phylum Pseudomonadota; class Gammaproteobacteria; order Burkholderiales; family Rhodocyclaceae; genus Azonexus. The sequence continues at coordinate 456,485 of JADIYD010000014.1, forward strand.
TCGACAAGACTGAGCACACCTTGCTCTGCTCCCTGCAACGCCCGCAATTCAACATCAGTGGCGTGCGCCGTGCCGATCTCAAACCCTTCTTGCCCAACCTCTCCGTGGCCAGTATCACCCGCTACCTGAAACGTCTCCGTGTCTTGGGCCTCATCAAGAAAATCGCTCACGCTTACCGCTATTACCTGACCCGACTTGGCCGCAACGCCATCGCCGCCGCCTGCCATCTCACCGAACAAATCATCGTCCCAGCACTCGCCGCATGACAAAATCTGCTCAGAGTTTGTGAAGAGTTGAGTCATAAGGGACTAAATACGTACAGTAACGAAATTTGTACTCGATGCCATGTGGGGAATTCCCGAAGGGAGCAGGGCGTTTGGCAAGTGCCACACGCCCTGCGGGAAGTTTAGTGGAAATGCACCTCGTCATGTCCTTCGACTGGCGCCAGCAGATTGGCCCCCAGGACACGCGACATCAAAGTGACAAAAGCCACGATGCCAACGAAGATGCCCAGCCACATCAGACCATCCGGATTGATCACAATCGGCCCGACAGCGGCCTTCAAAGCGGCGGCGGCAGCAATTCCTGGCTTGACGTAGACCGGAACGATGCCGGGGAAGACGTAAGTCCAGAGCATGTGCAGGATGCCGACGATGATTGCCAGGAAGATCGAGTGCTTGAAGGTGAAGCGGAAAATCTCCGATTCACGACCCACCAGGCCGGTAGCGCCGGTTGCCACGGCAATCGATTGCGGCGAAATCATCTTGCCGCAAACGCCGCCGCAGGTATTGGCCGACATCGTGATGACCGGATCGATCGCGAGCTTTTCGGCGGTGACCGCCTGAAGCTTGCCGAACAAGGCGTTCGTCGAGGTGTCGGAACCCGTCATGAACACCCCCAGCCAGCCAAGCAGTGCGGCAAAGAAGGGGAAGGCGACGCCGGTTTCGGCAAAGGCGTAGCCCAGCGTAATCGCCATGCCGGAGAAATTCATGATGTAGGCAAAGCCGAGAATGGTCGCAATCGTCACGATTGGCCATTTCAGGGTCTTCAGTGTATCGCCGGCGACACCGATGGCGGTTTTGAGCGAGGCGCCCATAACCATAATCGAGAAGAACCAGGCGAACAGAATGGCCGTGCCAGCAGCACTCAGGAAGTTGAAGTTATAGACCGCCGCCTTCGGCTTGCCGATCTGGTCGATCACCATCTTGTCCAGGCCGGAAATCGGCATGGCATAGTCAAAAACCAGCTTGGTCATCTGATTCAAAGCCTGATTGACCGGCTTGATACCCCAGGCGCAGACAAACAGCGACAGGATGATGAACGGTGCCCAGGCGCGGAAAATCTGACCGCCGGTGAATTTGAGTTCCTGTTTGCCCAGGCTCTTGGGTTCATCCGCGAAATGCCAGGATTCCTTCGGATGCCAGAACTTGAGGAAGACCACCGTGCAGATAATGGAAGCCAGCGAAGCGACGATGTCCGGAAGCAGCGGGGCGGTAATCGGCGAATTGGCGGAGATGAATTGGGCAATGGCAAACGAGCCGCCACTGACAAAACAGGCCGGCCAAACTTCCCAACCCTTTTTCCAGCCAGCCATGACGATGACCAGATAGAGCGGGATGAAGACGCTGATCAAGGGCAGGGTGCGGCCGACCATTTGGCTCAGTGCAAAGTCGGGAATGCCCGCGACCTGACCACCGACGACGATAGGAATGCCGATGGCGCCCCAGGCGACGGGTGCCGTATTGGCCAGCAGACAGATACACGCTGCATAAAGCGGATTGAAGCCAAGGCCGGCCAGCATTGCAGCCGTAATCGCCACTGGCGTGCCGAATCCGGCTGCACCTTCAATGAAGGCGCCGAAGGAAAAGGCAATCAGTAGCGCCTGCAGGCGTCGGTCGTCCGAGATCGAGGCCAGCGAGTTCTTGATCACCTCGAACTGGCCGGTCTTGACCGACATGTTGTAGATGAAGAGCGCCGTAATAACGATCCAGCACACCGGGAAGAGGCCGAATGCACCGCCGTAAAGTGTGGATAGTGCAGCCAGTTCAACCGGCATCTTGTAGACCAGTACAGCGATCAGAATCGCCAGAGCGGTGCCACCCATGGCAGCGTACTGGCCTTTCATGCGCTTGATGGCCAGCGCCCAGAACAGGAAGAAGATCGGTATGGCCGCGACGAGCGCGGACAACGCGATATTCCCCAGTGGATCAACGTTCATTTGCCACATATATAAATTACCTCCAAAATCACCTTTGACGATGTCGTAAGCAGCTGTCGGAGCTGCTGCGGCATTTCATCGAAAAATCGGCTACGAAAAAGTCGGGTATCGACGTCAGGTCAGGCAGGGGCAAAGCGAGTTTCGCGACTCAAATGTCCTGCTGACTTCATAGGGTTAGCGCTCTGTTTTAGCCCAGTGCAAGTCCCCCTTGCGCTTGGGCTGTCTTTTATCTAGCACGTCACGGCGTTCTCCTTTCGGCTGCATTCCTCGAGGAGATAGGCGATGGAGCGATAGGTGCGACCAGTTTCGGCAGTCAGGCCGATTTCGCAGGTGCGGTTGGTGGAAACGCCGCAGGCACAACTGGCCGGCGATTTGCCGAAAGATTCGTCGTGAATCTTGCGCAAGGCATGCTGGTTGAGTTCCGGCACGACAAAGCCGCGATCACCGCCAAAGCCGCAGCAGGTAACGCCGGCGGATTCAACGATTTCCTCGACGCAGGCGGCCAATAGGGATTTCAATTTGGCGTCGGAACCGGTGCGGCGAACGCTACAGTTGACATGTAAGGCGACCGGCCCGGCCTGTTTGGTTAGCATCAGGCGCGGCAGCAGGGCGTCGTGGGCAAACTCATGGAAATCGTAAATCTTGAGACGACCGTCCAGATGCTCAATCATGCGGGCCGAGCAGGCGCTGGCGTCCATGATGATCGGGTAACGCCCATTGTCGCTGGCTTTCATCAGCGCTGCTTCCAGCGTGTTGGACATGGCTTCGGCCTCTTCCGCCATGCCCTTGCTGGCCAGCGTCTGGCCGCAGCATAATTTGTCGAAGCCTTCAGGCAGGCGCGGGGCATAGCCGGCGCGGGTCAGCAACTCGATGATGACATCGCCAAGCTGTGCTTCGCCGGGCGTCGAAGGGCCAAAAATGCGGGGGCCGCAGGTCGGAAAATAGACGACCGGGTCGCCCTGCGTGCTGCGTACCGCCGGCGACTTGCCGGCGTACGGCATGTTTTTCTTCCAGGCGCCACCAGAGATTCGGCCGAGGAATTTGTCGCCGAGGACGCCGGATACGGCGTGGCCGACCGTCAGGCCAAGGCGCGAGGCGTTGACCAGTGTGCCGAAATTATTGCCCGTCCAGGCGTTGACCGCACGTGCCGTGTCACCAAGCTGGCGACCGCGCAGGCGGCGGGTCAGGTCAGCTACGTTGATGCCCACCGGGCAGGCCGTCGAGCACAGGCCACAGGCGGCGCAGGTGTCGAGGCCCATGTAGGCGTAGTCGGCACCGATGCTGCCAGCCGGCTCGCCAACGGCAGCGCGGCGCGATAGCTCACGGACGCTGACGATGCGCTGCCGAGGCGACAGGGTCAGGCGGTGTGACGGGCAGAGCGGTTCGCAGAAGCCGCATTCGATGCAACGGTCGACGATGTCCTCGGCGGCCGGCATCGGCTTGAGATTTTCAAGGTGGGCGGCCGGATTGTCGTTGAGGATGACGCCAGGATTAAGACGGTTTTGCGGATCAAACATGGCTTTGATGCGACGCATCAGCTCAGCCGCGTCCTTGCCCCATTCCATCTCGACAAAGGGCGCCATGTTGCGGCCGGTGCCGTGCTCTGCCTTCAGGGAGCCGTCGTATTTGGTCACGACGAGATCGACAATGTCGTCCATGAAGCGGGCGTAGCGGTCGATCTCGGCCTGGTCGCCAAAATCCTGCGTGAAAACGAAGTGCAGGTTACCTTCCAGCGCATGGCCGAAAATGATGGCTTCGTGGTAGCCGTGGTGGCGGAGCAGGGTTTGCAGATCGAGTGTCGCATCGGCCAGCGACGCAATCGGGAAGGCGACGTCCTCGATGATGACGGTGGTGCCTGTCTTGCGCATCGCGCCGACCGAGGGAAAGGTGCCCTTGCGGACTTTCCAGTACATCTCGCAGGTGGCCGGATCGGTTGAAAAAACCATCGGCTCGACGGTGGCGACGCCGTCCATCGCGGCATGAACCTTTGAAATTCGCTCATTTATCCCGTCGACCGTAGCAGACCTCACTTCAATCAACAGCGCGGCGGCCTCGTCACCCAATTGGCGCATGATTGCCGGCAGGCCCGGCTTGTTTTCGACTGAGCGCAGCGCAGGTCGGTCGAGCAACTCGACGGCAGAAACCGGTTGCGGCTTGAGGCGAATGACCGCTTCGCAAGCGCTGCGAATGTCCGGGAAAAATACCAGGGCGCTGGCCTTGAACGGATCTTCGATCACGGTGTTGTAGGTGATCCGCGAAATGAAGCCGAGCGTGCCTTCCGAGCCGATCATCAGGTGCAGCAGGATGTCGATCGGGTCTTCGTAATCGACCAGCGCATTGAGGCTGTAGCCGGTGGTGTTCTTGATCTTGAACTTGTGGCGAATGCGGTCGGCGAGCGTGGCGTTGTCGCGGGTGTCGCGTCCCATGCGCTCCAGTTCGCCGAGGAGGACGGCGTGGGATTTTGAAAAAGCATCCTTGCTCAGTGCGTTTTCGGTGTCGAGCACGCTGCCATCTGCAAACATGACACGCATGCCGGCCACTGTCCGGTAGCTATTCTGGGCTGTGCCGCAGCACATGCCGGAGGCGTTGTTGGCGGCGATGCCGCCGATTTTGCAGGCGTTGATCGAAGCGGGATCGGGGCCGATTTTTTTGCCGAATGGCGCCAGGCGGCGATTGACTTCACCACCGATGATGCCGGGGCCAACCTTGACTTGGCTGGCGTCGGCGTTGATGTCGCAGGTGGCGAAGCCTTCGCCGATCAGGGCGAGGATACCGTCGGTGATGGCCTGGCCGGAGAGGCTGGTACCGGCAGCCCGGAAGGTGACGGGCGTGTTGGATTGCTTTGCTGTTTTTAGAACCGCCTGGAGTTCAGTTTCGGATTCTATGACGGCGATGACCTGTGGGGTCAGGCGGTAGAAACTGGCGTCTGTTCCGTACGCCAGTAGTCTTAGTTCATCGGTGATGACCTGGGTTTCCGGGAGGTACTGGCGGAGTTGCTGGATTAGTTCGCTCATGGTTTGTCTCGGTTTGTTATTTGTTGATGCTTAATTGGCTTGGGGTTCCGCCCGCCAGCAAGGCGGAACCCCAAGCTTGATCGAGTGAACAAACATCAGCCCCGTTCCTTCAACATATCCCGCAAGCGCTTGGGCGCCGGCCTCAACGGCACCCGAACCGAAGTCCACGCGCCCTGACGCGAAGGCATCAACCTCCCAAACCGACTGCCCAACCAAGTCACCACGCCGTACAGCGCAGGCGAGCGATACACCGCAGCCCATCCCCGCCAAACCGAAGTGATCAACCGGCTATAACCCGCACCCTGTCCGCGCATCGCCGGGTTGGCGTGCGGCGCGCTGTAAGACTCTTCGCGCAAACGCATCAGCAATTCGGGAATGGGTATCTTCACCGGGCAAACCTCACCGCAGGCCCCGCACATCGATGAGGCCGAGGCCATGTTCGCCGTGGCTTCCAGTCCCAGCAAATGCGGTGAAATGATCTTGCCGATCGGGCCGGGGTAGGTCGTGCCGTAGGCATGGCCGCCGATGCGGGTATAGACCGGGCAGTGGTTCATGCAGGCGCCGCAGCGAATGCATTGCAGGGTCTTGCGCAATTGCTCGTCGGCGTAGGCCTGAGTCCGGCCGTTGTCGAGCAGAACCAGATGCACTTCGGTCGGGCCGTCCTTCTCACCCGGCTGGCGTGGTCCGGAGATCATGTTGAAGTAGGTCGAGATGTTCTGGCCGGTTGCCGAGCGCGTGAGCAAAGACAGCAGCGGCGGAACGTGTGCCAGTTTCTCGACAACTTTTTCGATGCCGGTGATGGCGATATGAACCGGCGGCGCGGTCGTGCTCAGACGGCCGTTTCCTTCATTTTCAACCAGGCAAAGCGTGCCGGTTTCGGCGACGGCCATGTTGACGCCGGACAAGCCGATATCTGCCACCAGAAATTTCTCGCGCAGGACGCGGCGGCCGATCTGGATTAGTTCATCGACGTTGTCGGTGTAATCGACGCCCGGCACCTTCTCGTTGAACAGCCGGGCGATTTCTTCCTTGGTCTTGTGAATGGCCGGCATGATGATGTGCGATGGCTTTTCACCGGCCAACTGGACGATGTATTCGCCCATGTCCGACTCCATCGCGTCGATACCGGCTGCTTCGCAGGCGTGGTTCAGCTCGATTTCCTCGCTGACCATCGACTTGCCCTTGACCATCAGCTTGGCCGAATGCGCTTTGCAGATGCCGAGGATGATGGCGTTGGCTTCGTCCGGCGTTTCCGCCCAATGCACCTGGATGCCGTTGCGAATCAGGTTTTTTTCCAGCTGCAGCAACAGGGCAGGCAGTTTGCCGAGGTTGTACTGGCGAATCTGCTCGCCTAGCGTGCGCAGGGTTTCCAGCTCTTCCGGGCTGGGGAACTGGGCGGCTCGCTTGGTGATCAGAAAATCCATCGCGCCACGGAAACTCTGGCGCAGGAAGGGGTTTTCGACGACATCCTTGGCCCGTGCCCGGAAGCCCTCGGTGGGCATGAAGTTCAGGTTATGTTCGCTCATGCTTCGTCTCCGATCAGCAGGACCACCAGTTCTTTCGGGCCGTGTGCGCCATAGGCCAGCGTCACCTGAATGTCGGCCGTTTTCGACGGGCCGGAGATGAGCAGGGCGTTGGTTGGCAGGCCATTGGCCCAGCCTTCGCGCTGCATCACCTCATAAAAAGTGTTGTGGATGCTTGAAGCGTCGAGCAGCACGATGTGCACCGGTGGCACCAGCGACATCAGGCGCGGTTCGTCGGCGTCGGGCCAGAGAACCAGGGTGCCGGTTTCAGCAATTGCACAACGGGCTGAAGTCAGGCTGGCCGGAATGTCGTGGAACATTTCTTCTTTCCAGTCCTCGATTGGCGCGTCGTAGCCCTGGCACTCGATACCGCTTGGCGAAAGCTCGTCGATTGCCTGCCGGCCGTGCGGCGTTCCGGGCGCCACCAGCAGCTTGCCTATCTGTTTGGCCGACAGCACTTCCCAAAGTTTTTGCAGCCAGCTTGCCGAAGTCACGGAATAAACCTCGGCATGGGCCAGCTCGATGCAGCTACGGAACCGGCTCGCCTTGTCGGCGGCGCTTTCCTGACTGCGATGGGTTTCATACCAGCTGGCAACGTCGGGTTCGGCTTTAGGCAGAACGGGGGCTGCGTTCAGCTTGGCGAGGATGCGATCACGGGCGCTCATTTGGACGTCCTCCGCAGCAGGAAACTGGCAATGTGTTCGCCGGGAGGGCTTGGCGTCTTGCGACCCTCTTGCTTATCCTTCCAGGCCGCGTGGCCGAGGATGTTCATCAGGCAGCCGCAGTCGGCGCTGACGACGCGTTCGGCACCGGTGGCCTTGAGCGACTTGAGCTTGTCCTCGACCATGGCGCCGGAAATTTCCGGCTGCTTGAGCGAAAAAGTGCCGCCGAAGCCGCAGCATTCGGATTCGTGATCCTGTTGCGCGACCTTGACCTTGTTCAGGCCGCCGAGCAGCTTGCGCCCGGTCAGATGCACGTCCATCTCGCGGCGGGCGGCGCAGGACGTATGCAGCACGACGGTGCAGTCGCCACCCCTGTCTTCCGGTTGCCAGCCGAGCACATTGACCAGGAAATCGGTGAATTCGTAAATACGCACCGACAGCGCTTCGGCCTGCGCCTTGCGCGCGGGATCGTTGGCGAACAGTGTCGGATAATGGTGCTTCATCATCCCGGCGCAGGAGCCGGAGGGAACGACCACTGGCCAGTCGTTCGGGAACAGCGTCAACTGGAGTGTCGCCACCTTGCGCGCCTCGTCGGGAAAACCGCTCGTATAAGCCGGTTGACCGCAGCAGGTCTGTTCTTCCGGAAAGTGAACACGGATGCCTTCGCGTTCAAGCAGGGTGATGGCATCGAGGCCGGCCCCCGGGAAGAACTGATCGACCACGCAGGTGGCGAAGAAATAAATATCTGCGGGGCGCCGGCTGGTTTTTGCCTGTTCGCTCATATTGTCTCCAGTGGTTAAGTGGTCTTACCAAAATCAATAGATTACAGAAATTCATGATAAAACTGTGACTTAGTAAATACAATTAGGGTTTATCCTTAGCTTTCAGCTTTCCGGTTTGGTGATTAAAATCCAGTGGTCTTACCAATCCGGCCTGTTGATAAATGCCGCAAAACAAGGTTTACGTTCCGCGTATCTCCGACGCCGTCGCATCCGCGCCGAAGGCGTCGGGGGTGAATTTCAACAGCCCGCTAAGTACGCTTCCCGTTCTTCGAAATTTGGCAAGCCAAGCACATGAACAGGCGCTCTGCCTGACACCCGTGAAGGATGCCGTTCTGCTCCCGGGCTGCCACGAAGGGAAACGATACGTACGATCCATGCTTGGTACTCAGTCGCAACGCTTGGCAAGTTCTGATCGGGTAAAGTCGATGTGATCGAGCATAAGCAGCCTTGCCGTGTCAGGCTGGCGTTGACGGATAGCATCCCAAATACGCAGGTGCTGTTCCTTCAACTGATTCGTCACGACCAATGTTGGGTCCTCCAGGTCCGTCACATTGAGACTAATGTGCTCACGCAACAGGCGCACAATGCCTGTGTGCAGGTAAAGAAACATCGTGTTGTGTGAGGCATGAGAAATGGATTCGTGGAAATCCGCGTCGGCCTGATGTTGTGCATTTCTGTCACGATTTTCGTAAGCCATAAGCATGCGCTCTATAGTGGCGTCAATCTTCTCCAGATCGCTTTGGTTTGCGCGCAGTGCGGCGAAATACGCGGTAGCGCCTTCCATCTCGCGGCGAAATTCAAGCGTGTCCCAGCGTAAATCCGGATGATCAGCCAGTAATTGCTGCCACGGCGAAATGCTAGTCGCCTGTAGGAGGTTGGAGACAAATACGCCGCTGCCTTGGCGACTGAACAGCAGGCCACGCGCCTTGAGGCAAAAAATCGCCTCACGTAGTGAGTTTCTGGATACACCCAGTATTTCGGCCAGTTTGCGCTCCGCAGGCAGGCGCGTTCCCGCCGTCCATGACCCATCGAGCAGGCGCGCTTCCAGCGCACGCCGAGCCTCTTCTGCAACACTGTGGTGCGCCATAGAGATTCTCCATCATTAGGTTAATGAGTCATCAAAAAAACTCGGAGAACTTATGTTCTCCGAGCCAAACGTTTCAGCATGCACCTTGCAGGAGGGGTGCATGTACAAATACCCTGTAACGAATACAAGCCCTAACAAATGTCGTCTCAATGATGCGTGAATTGGCGTATCACTTTAGCCGGTTATGCACACATCATTTTACTGGTAGTACAGACCACCATTGATGTTCAGCGTTGCACCAGTCATGAAGCCAGCAAGTTCGGAAGACAGGTAAACGCAAGCGGCCCCCATTTCTTCCGGCTTGCCCAAGCGCTTCATTGGTACCGAGTCGACGATGGTCTGCAGCACTTCCGGCTTGATCGCCATGACCATCTTGGTTGCGATGTAACCTGGGCAGATGACGTTGACGGTCACGCCCTTGGCCGCCAGTTCAGCGGCCAGTGCCTTGGAGAAGCCGATAACGCCAGCCTTGGCAGCGGAGTAGTTGGTCTGGCCAGCCTGCCCTTTGAGGCCGTTGACCGAGGAGATGTTAACAATACGACCCCAGCCACGGCCGGCCATCTTGGCCGACACTTGCTTGGTCATGTTGAATAAGGAGTTGAGGTTGGTAGCGATAACTGCGTCCCAGCCATCACGCTCCATCTTGGCAAACATTTTGTCGCGGGTGATACCGGCGTTATTGATCAGGATGTCAACCTGGCCACAAGCTGCTTCGGCTTCGGCAACCATCTTTTCGCAATCTTCCAGGGAAGATACGTCGCCAGCAACACAAACGAAATCATTGAAGCCTTCTGCAGCCATCTCGGCCAGCCAAGCATCCTTGTTATCAAACTGTGGATGGTAAGAAGCAACCACCTTATGACCAGCCTTGGCCAGTTCCTGACAGATTGCAGTGCCGAGGCCGCCCATGGCGCCGGTTACGAGAGCAACACGTTGAGTCATTTTTTACTCCTTGATAAATTGGAAAGATTCGAGTCGATCAGGCGCGTTCAAAGATGACCGCGATACCTTGACCACCACCGATACACATGGTGACCAGTGCGTACTTGCCACCGATGCGCTCAAGTTCGTACAGGGCCTTGGTGGCGATGAAAGCACCGGAGCAACCAATCGGGTGACCGAGCGCGATGGCGCCGCCATTCGGGTTGGTCTTGGCCGGATCCAGGCCAAGCACCTTGGTCACTGTCAGCGCCTGGGCGGCAAAGGCTTCGTTGGACTCGATGACATCCATCTGGTCCAGGGTCAGGCCAGCCTTCTTGAGAGCGAGTTTGGTGGCCGGGATCGGACCTTCGCCCATGATGTCGTTCGGCACGCCAGCAACGGCGTAACCGGCGATACGGGCCATCGCCTTTTGACCAGCCTTGGCGGCGACATCTGCCGCAGCCATTACAAAGAAGGCAGCGCCGTCATTGATGCCGGATGCGTTGCCGGCAGTAACGGTACCGTCTTTCTTGAAGGCCGGCTTCATCTTGGCCAGGGTTTCCATCGTCGTGTTGGACTTGACGTGCTCGTCGGTGTCAAACACCACTTCGCCCTTACGGGTCTGCTTGACGATCGGAATGATCTGCGACTTGAAGCGCCCTTCTGTAATAGCGACGGTCGCACGACGGTGTGATTCAACCGCCAGCGCATCTTGCTCTTCACGGCTGAAGCCGTATTTGGCGGCCAGGTTTTCTGCGGTGATCCCCATGTGCCCGACACCGAACGGGTCGGTCAGCGTGGCAACCATGGAGTCGATCGCCTTGGTATCACCCATACGGGCACCAGAGCGCAGGGCCGGCAACAGATAGGCCGCCTTGGACATGACTTCAACACCACCGCCGATACCGTAGTCGGCGTCGCTCAGCATGATGTTTTGGGCGGTCGTCACGATACCCTGCAGGCCGGAGGCGCACAGACGGCTGACTTGCATGGCGACGGAATCCATCGACAGGCCTGCCTGAATGGAGGCGACGCGGGAAACGTAGGCAAAACGGGAATCGGTCGGCAAGGTGGTGCCAACGGTGACGTAATTGATCGCTTGCGGATCAACACCGGAACGGCCAATCGCTTCCTTCATGACGATGCCAGCCAGTTCGCTGGAATCGAAGTCGGCCTGGGAGCCGGCAAAAGCACCAATAGGGGAACGAACTGCGCTTAGAACGACGACATCTCTGCTCATCTTTTTTCCTTGGATAATGTACTGATTCGCGTGCCCGGACGAGTGGGCGCCGCATGGATAGGAGTGATCGCTAGGTGGCCTATTTCTTACGCGGCGCCGGCACATCGGTACAGGTGCCGTGTGCGACTTCAGCCGCCATACCGACTGTTTCACCGAGGGTCGGATGCGGATGGATGGTTTTGCCGATATCGACTGAATCACAGCCCATTTCAATCGCCAGACAAACCTCGCCGATCATGTCGCCAGCGTTCGGGCCAACAATCGCCCCGCCGATGACGCGATGCGTTTCCGCATCAAAGATCAACTTGGTGAAACCGTAATCGCAACCATTGGCAATCGCCCGACCGGAAGCTGCCCAAGGGAACTTGGCCGCTTCGACCTTGCGCCCTTCCTTCTTGGCCTGCTCTTCGGTGACGCCAACCCAAGCCACTTCCGGATGGGTGTAAGCGACACTCGGAATCACCGAGGCGTCGAACGCCGACTTCTGACCGGCCGCCACTTCCGCCGCGACGTGTGACTCATGCACCGCCTTGTGGGCCAGCATCGGCTGGCCAACCAGGTCGCCGATGGCGAAGATGTGCGGCACATTGGTCCGCATCTGCGCATCGACGTTGATGAAGCCACGGTCGGTGACCGCCACGCCGGCCTTGTCGGCACCGATCTTGTTGCCGTTCGGCGTGCGGCCGGCGGCTTGCAGGATCATGTCGTACTTGACCGGCTCGGGCGAGACGCCTTCGCCTTCGAACGTGACATAAAGTCCGTCTTCCTTGGCGTCGACCGCAACCGTCTTGGTCTTCAGCATGATCTTGTCGAAGCGCTTGGTGTTCTGCTTTTCCCAGACCTTGACCGCATCGCGATCCGGGCCTTGCATGAGGCCATCCATCATTTCGACGACATCGACCTTGGAACCCAGGGTCGAGTACACCGTCGCCATTTCCAGACCGATGATGCCGCCGCCGATGACCAGCATCTTTTCGGGAACGAAGCGCAGTTCGAGCGCCCCGGTCGAATCGACGATACGCGGGTCCTTCGGAATGAAGGGCAGATGCATGGCGGCCGAACCGGCGGCGATGATGCACTTCTGGAACTTGACGACCTTCTTGGCGCCGGTCTTGTCCTGACCCGTGCCGTCGGTGACTTCCACTTCGATGTGATGCGGGTCGAGGAAAGTGCCGTAGCCGCGCACGATCTCCACCTTGCGGCCCTTGGCCATGCCGGCCAGACCGCCGGTCAGCTTGCCGACGACCTTGTCCTTGTGGGCGCGCAGCTTGTCGATGTCGACGGTCGGTGCGGCAAAGGTGACGCCGAGATCATTGGCGTGCTGGGCTTCTTCCATGACCGCGGCGACGTGCAGCAGGGCCTTGGACGGAATGCAGCCGACGTTGAGGCAGACGCCTCCGAGGGTGGCGTAGCGCTCGACGATGACCGTCTTCATGCCGAGGTCGGCCGAGCGGAAGGCGGCGGAATAACCGCCGGGGCCGGCGCCGAGGACGAGCATCTCGCACTCGATGTCGGCACCGCCGGCATGGCTGCCGGCGACCGGTGCAGCCACTGGTGCCGCAGCAGGTGCAGTGGCCGGGGTTTCCGTTTTTGCCGCATTTTCCGGGTTGACCGCAGCAGATGCGCCGCTTTCAACCTTGATCAGCAGCGCGCCTTCACCAACCTTGGCGCCGAGCTGAACGAGCACTTCCTTGACCACACCGGCGACCGGCGACGGCACATCCATCGTCGCCTTGTCGGATTCCAGCGTGCAGATCGCGTCATCCACCTTGATGCTGTCGCCGACCTTGACGAACAGGTCGATGATCGGCACTTCGGCGAAATCGCCGATGTCGGGGACTTTGACTTCTACCAGATTGCTCATGGTCATTCCCCTTTACAGCGCGACGCGACGGAAGTCGGCCAGCAACTGGGCGACATAGACATTGAAGCGGGTCGCCAGCGCACCGTCGATGACGCGGTGATCAGCGGTCAGCGACAGCGGCAGGGTCAGGCGCGGCACAAAAGCCTTGCCGTCCCAGACCGGCTTCATGGCCGACTTGTTGACCCCGAGAATGGCGACTTCCGGTGCATTGACGATCGGTGCGAAGTAAGTGCCGCCGATACCGCCGAGGCTGGAAATGGTGAAGCATGAACCAGACATGTCGGCTGGTTTGAGCTTGCCATCACGCGCCTGCTTGGCCAGATCACCGGATTCCTGGGCCAGTTCGAAGACCGACTTCTTGTCGACGTTCTTGACCACCGGCACGACCAGACCATTCGGTGTGTCGGCGGCGAAGCCGATGTTGAAATACTTCTTCAGCACCAGATTGTCGCCATCGAGCGAGGCATTGAATTCCGGGAACTTCTGCAAGCCTTTGACGCACGCCTTCATCAGGAACGCCAGCATGGTCAGCTTGGCGCCGCCACCCTTTTCGTTTTCCTTGTTGAGCAGCACGCGGAAGGCTTCGATATCGGTGATGTCAGCATCTTCGTGATACGTGACCGCCGGGATCATGACCCAGTTGCGCGACAGGTTCTGGCCGGAAATCTTCTTGATGCGCGACAGCGGCTTGACCTCGACTTCACCGAACTTGGCGAAATCAACCTTCGGCCACGGTAGCAGGTCGAGCACGCCACCACCGCTGATGCCGCCGCCAGGGGCAGCCACCGGGCCGGAAATGGCACCGGACATGACACCCTTGACGTACTTGGTCAGGTCTTCCTTGACGATACGGTTCTTCGGGCCGGTCGCCGGTACCTTGGACAGATCGACACCGAGTTCGCGGGCATAGGCACGGACCGACGGCGAGGCGTGTACCTTGCTGCCTGCCGGCAGGGCCGGGGCCAGTGCAGCTGGCGCGGCAGCAGCCGGGGCGGCGGGCGCCGCAACCGGGGCCGGAGCCGCCGCTGGCGCAGCGGCCTGGGCGGCTGGGGCAGCAGCTGCCGCCGGTGCGGAAGCGCCGGTTTCAACCTTGATCAGTACAGCACCTTCGCTGACCTTGGAGCCGAGCTGGACAAGCACTTCCTTGATGACGCCAGCGACCGTCGATGGGACATCCATGGTCGCCTTGTCGGATTCCAGGGTGGCTATCGCATCATCTACCTTGATGCTGTCACCGACCTTGACGAAGAGGTCGATCACCGGCACGTCGGCAAAGTCGCCGATATCCGGCACTTTGACTTCGACGACACCACCGCCGGCGGCTGCCGGTGCGGCGGCAGGCGCTGCAACCGCTGCCGGGGCGGCCGGTGCTGCAGCCTGAGCGGCCGGAGCGGGCGCAGCCGCTGCACCACCTGCTTCAACCTTGATCAACAGCGCGCCTTCGCCGACTTTGGAGCCGAGCGCAACGAGCACTTCGGTAACCACACCGGCGACGGTGGATGGAACATCCATCGTGGCCTTGTCGGACTCGAGGGTAACAATTGCATCGTCAACCTTGATGCTGTCACCGACTTTGACAAACAATTCAATGACCGGAACGCTTTCGAAATCGCCGATATCGGGGACTTTGACTTCAATGATTTGGCTCATGTTGTCTCTCCCTCTTAAACCGACATCGGGTTGGGTTTGTTCGGGTCAAGGTTGTACTTGACCAGAGCAGCAGCAACCACTTCGCGCTTGATTTCGCCGTTGTCGGCCAGTGCCTTGAGGGCAGCCAGCGTCACCCAGTGACGATCGACTTCGAAGAAGTGACGCAGTTTCTCGCGGGTATCCGAACGGCCGAAACCATCGGTACCGAGCGTGACGTACGGGGCCTTGACGAAGGGACGGATCTGCTCGGAGAACAGCTTGATGTAGTCGGTAGCAGCAATGACCGGGCCCTTGGCGCCGGCCAGCTTCTGTTCGACGTGCGACAGCTTCGGCTCTTCCAGCGGATGCAGCAGGTTCCAGCGCTGCGTATCAATGCCGTTACGTGCCAGTTCATTCATGCTGGTACAGCCCCAGAGGTCGGACTCGACACCCCAGTCGGCCTTGAGCAGGTCGGCGGCAGCGATGACTTCGCGGAAGATGGTGCCGGAACCGAGCAGCTGGACGCGCGGGCCCTTGGACTTGGCACCCTGCTTGAAGGCGTACATGCCCTTGATGATGTCGGCTTCGGCGCCGACCGGCATTTCCGGGTGCTCGTAGTTCTCGTTCATTACCGTCAGGTAATAGAAGACGTCTTCCTGCTCCTGGAACATGCGGCGCATGCCGTCCTGCGTCACGACAGCGACTTCGTACTGGAAGGTCGGGTCGTAGGAGATGCAGTTCGGGATCAGGTTGGAGAGGATCAGGCTATGGCCGTCTTCGTGCTGCAGACCTTCGCCGTTCAGCGTGGTACGACCGGCGGTGCCGCCGATCAGGAAACCACGGGCGCGCTGGTCGCCGGCTGCCCAACAGAGGTCGAGGACGCGCTGCATGCCGAACATCGAGTAGCAGATGTAGAACGGAATGGTCTGGACGTTATGGACAGAATACGAAGTGGCGGCGGCGATCCAGTCGCTCATCGCGCCCGATTCGTTGATGCCTTCCTGCAATACCTGGCCGGTCTTCGATTCCTTGTAGAACATCAGCTGGTCGTGATCTTCCGGCACATAGTTCTGGCCTTCCTGATTCCAGATACCAACTGAGCGGAACATGCCTTCCATGCCGAAGGTGCGGGACTCATCCGGCACGATGGGCACGACGTTCTTGCCGACATTCTTGTCCTTCAACATCATGTTCATGATGCGGACGATGGCCATCGTCGTGGACAGCTCGCGGCCTTCGCCGGAGGCCTTGAGCAGGGCGTCGAACTTGTCGAGGCTCGGGACGGCGAGTGGCTCGGCCTTGCGGCGGCGCTGCGGCAGGAAACCACCGAGGTCCATGCGGCGCTGCATCATGTATTTGTGCTCTGCCGAGTCTTCAGCAAACTTCAGGTAGGGCAGTGCTTCGAGCTGGTCGTCCGGCACCGGCAGGTTGAAGCGGTCACGGAAGCGGGCAATCTGATCCTTGTCCATCTTCTTGGTCTGGTGCGAGGTGTTCATCGCTTCGCCAGCCTGGCCCATGCCGAAGCCCTTGATGGTCTTGGCCAGAATCAGGGTCGGCGCGCCCTTGGTCTTGATGGCGCGGTCGTAGGCGGCAAAAATCTTGAAGATGTCGTGGCCGCCACGGTTCAGTGCCCAGACTTCGTCGTCGGTCCAGTCGGCAACCAGTTCGCGCAGTTCCGGGGTGTTGAAGAAGTGCTCACGGACATAGGCGCCGTTCTTGGCCTTGAAGGTCTGATACTGACCATCGACCAGTTCCATCATGCGCTTCTTGAGGATGCCCTTTTTGTCGCGGTTGAACAGGGTGTCCCAATGGGTGCCCCAGACCAGCTTGATGACGTTCCAGCCGGCGCCGCGGAATTCGGATTCGAGTTCCTGGATGATCTTGCCGTTGCCACGCACCGGGCCATCCAGACGCTGCAGGTTGCAGTTGATGACGAAAACCAGGTTGTCGAGCTTCTCGCGACCGGCCATGCCGATGGCGCCGAGCGATTCGACTTCGTCGGTCTCGCCGTCGCCGAGGAAGGCCCAGACCTTGCGATCACCGGCCTTGGCCAGTCCGCGCGAGTCGAGGTACTTCATGAAGCGAGCCTGATAAATGGCCTGGATCGGGCCGAGGCCCATGGAAACCGTCGGGAACTGCCAGAAGTCGGGCATCAGCCACGGGTGCGGGTAGGACGAAATACCCTTGCCGCCGGTTTCCTGGCGGAAATTGTCCATTTGCTCTTGCGTCAGACGACCCAGCATGAAAGCGCGGGAATAGACGCCCGGCACGGAATGGCCCTGGAAAAAGATCAGGTCGCCGCCGGATGGGTCATTGATGCTGCGCCAGAAATGCGAATAGCCGACGTCGTAAAGCGCGGCGGCGGACGCGAAGGAGGCAATGTGGCCGCCGACGTTGGTGTCCTTGTTGGCGCGGACGACCATCGCCATCGCGTTCCAGCGAATATAGGAGTGAATCTTGATCTCCATGTCCGGATTGCCCGGGTACTTGGGCTGCTGGTCAGCGGGGATGGTGTTGATGTATTCGGTGTTGGCCGAGTAGGGAATGTCGACGCCGGCTTCACGCGCCTGGCCGATCACCTTTTCGATCAGAAAATGTGCGCGATCAGCGCCTTCCTGGGTGATGACGCTATCGAGCGCGTCGGTCCATTCTTTGGTTTCCTGCGGATCGAGATCAGCATCATTAACGAATGTTTTCTTGCTCATTATGTCTCCTAAACAAAGATGAGTCAGAGGCATGAAAAATCGCTTCAACTATTTGCTGGTTTGTGCAAAGCACATTTGCCGTCGCTAGCATTTAAGGCGAATCCAATTTATCAGCCACATTGAGTGCATAGGCGATTGCCATACATCCAATGTGTTGCCATGACTCAAGTAACTCGATTATTTCATCAGAAAAATTGCGGAAGCTTTTGCGGGCAGTACACAGCCTGTGGGCTGCCCGCTAACGAAGTTGCTAAATCGGTCTATCCGCTTTGACCAACAGAACCGATGTCTCGGCGATGCGTACCAGCTTTTCTGCCACGCTGCCGACGACCATCCGATCGAAGCCGTGGCGACCGTGCGTGCCGACGACAATCAGGTCGGCCTGCCATTCAGTAGCGCCTTCTGCGATCAGGTGAGATACACGTTTCTTGCCTGACTCCAAAAGCCGTCGCTCGGCCGCAATGCCTTCCGCCGCCGCCAGTGCTGCTGCATCGTCGAGCAACTTGTTGCCGGCAGTGCGCATGGCGGCCTCGGTCTTCTCGATGTCAATGAAGGTGCCGATACCCAAAGGATTGTATATTTGTTGCCAAACCAATTGTTTTACCCCCCCAAGAGAACACGTTGCATTTAATTCTGCTTTAGGCTCGTATCGGCTTATTTGGCGCATGAACCTGAGTTTCTTTGTGTTTCACCAATTCGTAACGAGTTGCATATCGCGAAATGTGACACGAACTCTAAGGGCTTTTATGATTGAATGGAAATTGGTTGGACCACTCGCCCGGATTGGCTTGGGGTGCCCCATTTAGCGATCGTGTCCCCGGACGTGGTGTAAGAGTCGCTCAGGAAGTCATGGACTCCGGCATGGCTGGTTTGCCTGATCAGCCAGCTTTATGAAAAAACCTCATTGATCATCGCGACCAACCTGTCATTCGGCGAATGGGTGACTGTGTTCGGCGATCCAAAGATGACGACAGCCTTGCTCGACCGCATCACCCATCACTGCGAAATCCTCGAAACCGGCAACGATTCATACCGCTTCAAACAGCGGAAAAAATCCGTCAAATCAGCCTGACAAACTGGAAAGATTTGGACGCTGATTGACACCGGAAGGAACCACCACTGGCCAGTCGTTCGGGAAGAGGGTCAGTTGAAGCGCCGCGACCTTGCGCGCCTCGTCGGGAAAACCGCTGGTGTAGGACGGTTGGCCGCAGCAGGTCTGCTCTTCGGGAAAATGCACGCGGATGCCTTCGCGTTCAAGTAGCGTGATGGCATCCATCCCGGCGCCGGGAAAGAACTGGTCGACGACACAGGTGGCAAAAAATAAGGCTCTGTTCGCGAAACCCGTTGGTTTTCCTATACTGAAGTCAAGATGGCTAACGGGAGCGGATCATGGACGCGAAATTATTCCGTGGCTGGCTGCACCAGCTTGGCGAGTTGTCGGATCGGCAGCGAGATCAACTGAAGCATCGGCTGCTCGGCGGCGAGGCAAGCGATGATGCCCGAGACTGGATCAATCGACGGGCCCAGGAGAGTCTGGCCTGTCCGCATTGTCAGGCGGCCCATGTGCAGCGCTGGGGCCGCGAGTCGGAGATTCAACGCTACCGGTGCTGTGACTGTCATCGCACCTTCAATGCCCTGACCGGCTCGCCGCTGGCCGGACTGAAATGTCGTGAGGTGTAAATCAGCGTGCAAAACTGAGCATCTAATCAGGGGAAACAGCGTTGAAATTTGACCAGCCTGATTGGAAGATCCGACCCTTTTTGGCCGGAGCAATCAGGAGTGATCAGTATGGAAAGTTTTGCGAAGCTTCATCGCCGGCATTTTGTGCATGGGGATCAACCCGGCCTCGTACCGACACTCGGGCACGGGAAAACTGGATGTCGATGCAGCCTTCCTGCGCACTCGGCGCATCCGGCATGGATGCCGGCGCCGGGGTGATCGTCACCGGTAGCATTTGTGGTTGGGCAACAACAACCTTCGTGGCCAGCAATTGACGCCGCCATTTATGGAGTTGATTGGCGTTAATACCGTGGGCCATCGCCACCCCAGCAATCGATACGCCTGCTTGATCGCTGGCTTTAACTGCGCCTTGCTTGAATTCGAGACTGTGAGTCCGTCGTGTGCCCATATCGTGTCCGCTAAAAAAATGGCGGACACCAGCAAGCGTCCGCCACGTAAGCTTCTACGATCTAAAACCTCAAGGCCAGACGGTCATGGCCGGACGGTTACTATCAGATCAATGCAGCGAAATTCCCTGTGCATCGCGATTTCACTGGGTTCGACTGGTCAGAGTCAGCACTCGAAGAAGGACCGCTCCGGCAACTGGCAACGGCAGCCTTCATGGAAACTGCGCACAACCTGATTCTGGTCGGTGGTACCGGTACGGGAAAAACACACACTGCGATTGCTTTGGGGGTTGCCGCCATTCATCAGGGCAAACGGGTGCGGTTTTACAACGCTGTTGATCTGGTCAATCGCCTCGAGCGAGAAAAGGTACAGAACCGTGTGGGTGCCATCGCTCGACATCTGATGCAAATGGATGCCGTCATTATCGACGAACTGGGCTATCTACCTTTCCCGGAGGCCGGTGGGGCACTGCTCTTCCATCTGATCAGCCGCCTTTACGAGCAGACCAGTCTGATCATCACCACCAACTTGGCGTTCAGCGAATGGGGTGCCGTATTCGGCGATGCCAAGATGACCACCGCCCTGCTTGACCGCATTACTCACCACTGCGACATCCTCGAAACCGGTAACGATTCCTATCGATTCAAACACCGCAAATCGTCACAGAGACTGGTCAAAATTCAACGCTGACAGATGGTCAAAATTGCACGCTGATTGACAAATCTCTTCTCTGGGGTTGTAAGCCGGAACCCCAGAAATTTCCGTCACCCAAGATCAAGCCCCGCCACGAGAGCATCGAGGTCGATCATCTTGCCATCGCTCTGGAAGGTGTAGTGCCCGTTCAGCAGGATGTGCCGCCATGCCGCTGGCGATATCTGGGTGATGAGCGCGAGTACCTTGGCATTGGCGCTCGCCTCGTACTTCATCAGCAGCCGCGACAGGATGGCCGAGTTGTAGTAGATGACCGCGCTGGCGATCAGCCTTGCGCACTGGTTGCTGATTTCGATCTCGATGTCGGTGCGCCCGGTCAGCTCCTTCTTGCCGCCAACTTGGGCAATGGCCCCGCGTAGCTGGTGGTAGGACTCGATCCGATTCTGTGAGCGGTGCACATTGCGCTCCAGTTGTGGATCGCGCAGGTAGCGCAACGTATAGATGCTGCGGATGAGCTTGTCGAACTCGAACACCGCCCGCCGCGTCGGGTTCGACGTGGTGTAGGTGCACAGCTTGCGGATCAGCGCGCCCTGCGTCATCTCCTTCAGCCCGAGCGTAGCCACGATCTGGTCGAGGTTTGGCTTTTCGCTGACGATGAGTTGCCGGTCGACTTGGCCGATCGGCTGGATCAGGCACTTCTCGTACAGCGCCGGATCGTCGGCGCAATACAGTTCCTGCAACTGTCCTTCCATGTCGGTAAAGCGCGGCTCGAAGCGCAGGCCGAACCAATGCAGGATGGCGAAGTTGGCTTTGTTGACGCTGTGCATATCGCCGGTGATCGCAGTCGGCACGATGTCCGACGTGTTGCGATACCAGATGTCGAACACGTGATGGGCCTCGTAGTCGTGCGCGCCGATCAGGTAGCCGTTGAGCGGCACATGGTTGCACAGCAGCGTGTAGGCAACCACGCCCTTGCCGCGCCCGAAATACTTTCGGGAGTAGCGTGCCTTCACGGTCGGGCGCTCGACACCGAATTTCTGACCATCGACGGCACCGTACAGCACATCGAGGTCGAACGAGTAGTGAGGGAATATTGGTAGCGCGGCGATGGCGTTGCTGATGCCGTCGTTGGCCGCGTGCAGCGTTGCGTGGCGCAGGTACTGCTGGTAGGTGCTCTCCAGCACGTGATACGGGATGTCGCTGGTGCGCGCCATGACCTGATTGCCGTGGTTCATCGCCTGCGCGATGATGACCGCCATCAGGCTGTCTGCGTCGGCGACCTTCTTCGCATAGCGCGGCTGCAAGGGCGTCAGCACCGACAGGAACTGGCACTGGGCGTTGACGAAGCGGAACACGTCGGCCACGTCGCAGAACGGCAATTGCTCGTAGAACACCTTCTCGCGCGCCTTCGGGTTCTCACCCTTGGGCTTGCGCCAGGTCAGCTTCTGCGTGTCCTTGTTGTATTCCAAGTGCGTCAGCTTGCCCTGCTTTAGTTCGCGATTGAAGGCCAGCCATTGCGTGTGCAGCTCAGCCCCTAGCGCATCGAGCTGGGAATTGACCGGCTGCCGCAGGAATGGGATGTCCATCTGAGCGAGCACGTCGGCCTTCTCGTCCATCGAAACCAACTCGTCGGAGAAATGTCGGTGCTGCAAGCTGTCGTCGAGATAGAGTTCTCCCGACTGAAAGCGCTTCCTGACCTGGCGGTACAGCCAGAACTCGTAGCGGTCGGCGTGCAGGCCCGTTGGCTTGCCATCGGCATCGAATGTCAGCAGGTACGACCGCAAGCGTTTCGGCAGTGTGGCCGCTGGACATTCGGCGAGCGGCCGTTGCGACAGGCGCTGCTGTTTGGCGAACACGCCCTTAGTCCAGGCCAGCGCTGCGAGCCACGGGCTGTCCGGATCAGTGCTGGCGAAGTCAAGCGCGACGTACAGCGGCCGTAAATGGCGGCGAATGCGCTCGGCCAGGATGTCCACTGCCTGCCAGTGCAGCGACAGCTTGCTCACAGGCTTGACGCTCATGCGCTGCGCGGTGCTCTGCAACGCGTCCTTGGCCATGATTTTGTACGCGCGCTGGCGCACCTCACCGAACGGCGTCGGATCAGTCACGCTATCGTCGACGTACAGTGACAGTAGGCGGCCAACCTGCGGTGTGTCTTGCTGCCGGCGCGCCTGCTCGGCGACGAAGGACTGCTTCGCGCCCGCGCTGCTTTCGTCCTCCAGTTGTTTCATGTGGTATGCCATCGCATCGACCAGGTTGTCGGAGAACTGCCGGTAGCGCACCCAGGCATAGCACAGCAGATAGAGGTGGGTCTGATCGGCCTTCAGGTAGCGCAGGTCGTGGATGGTGTAGAAGTTCGCCAGGCTCGCGTAGTAAAGCAGATTTTGCTGCGAGATGCCGAGCTTGGGCAGCAGCGCCTTGGCGATGCTATGCAGCGGTTCCAGCGTGGCGCGCTTTTCCCGTTCGCGGGCCATCTGCCGCCAGCCGAAGTCCTTGGCGTCCTGCTTGAGCGCTGCCAGTTGCGAAAGGGTGTCATCTCGTACCAGGAGCTGGCCAAGCGCAGTCTTGGCCGGTTCGTCCAACACCTCCGCCAGCAGGCCACCCAAGCGCCGACGTTCGGCGGACAGGGCTTCGCTGACCAGCGCTTGCAGGGTGGTGTAGCCCGGCCGGATGATCTTGTGCTCATTGAGCCAGACGATCAGTTCAGCGGCGATGAACCCCGGCATCACGTCGCGCCGCACGGTCTGGGCGGCCTGTTGCGCGAGCTGGGGCAGGAAACCGGCCACCCACGACCGGTAGCCGAACAACTCCGCGATCCGCTCGCGCTGGGCATAATGCTCGTGTTTGGTGATCGGCTTGTGCTCGAATGGCTCACTGTGGAAATACTGGCTCAGTACGAAGGCGCAATCGTCCACAACTTCGCTCCAGGCGAAGCGAAAGAAGGCGTGCTTGGCCTTGAAGTAACCGATCTGCAAGATGCAATAGACTTGGGCAGGAAGGCCGGGACGGCTGCTGGCAAACGCCAGTTCCGTTTCAGTCAACGCCAAGTATTCCAGCCGCTGGACGTCATCGAAATCTGGCAAACCGTACAGGGCTTCCTGCTCGGCGTCCGAGAGGACGGTGAGCAGCTTATTCTTGTTGCTCATCGGCAGCCTTTCCCGCGCCACGCCAGCCCACTCGCGCCAAGGTTTCGATCAAGGTGGTGCGCTTGACGCTGAAATTACGGCACACCGCTGCCTTAGACATGCCGCCATCGAGCGCGGCGACGATAGCATCCAGCTTCTCGCCGACGATGGCGGGTGGGCGTCCGCCGATCCGGCCACGTTTGCGGGCGGCGGTTAGTCCCGCGACGACGCGCTCCTGGATCAAGGCGCGCTCGTATTGTGCGAGGGCGCCGAACACCTGAAACAGGAACTCGCCCGATGGCGTCGTGGTGTCCAGGTTCTCCGTCAGCGAGCGGAACGCAACCTTATTATCCTTGAGCGAGGTCACGATACCGAGCAGATGCGACAGCGAGCGGCCGAGCCGGTCGAGCTTCCAAACTACCAGCACATCGCCGGATCGGACGAATTCGAGGGCCCGAGCCAAGCCTGCGCGGTCATCCTTTGCGCCAGAGGCTCGATCCTCGAACAGGTGCCGAGCATCGACGCCAGCGGCGAGCAGCGCATCACGTTGCAAGTCCGTGCTTTGGCGGTCGGAATCCGACGACACGCGCATGTAACCAACCAACATAGGCGGATAACCATCAAAAATAGGTTTCCGTATGGTAGTGCATGGCGACATGGTTTTCCGCACAATTTTGAGGCCATTCAGCGGGAGGTGCACACGACTGTTGAGGGTGTGTCGTAAAACAAGTGTTTTACGACACCACAAATGCGCCTTGCGTTAATGCAGTCGTTGTCGAATAATGATTGCATCGAATGCATTATTGCGAGGTGATTCTATGGCGATGCTGACAGTACGCAATTTGCCCGACGACGTGCACCGCGCATTACGGGTGCGGGCCGCACTACATGGGCATAGCACCGAAGCTGAGGTGCGGGAGATTCTGGCGGTAGCGGTCAAGCCAGAGTCACGTGTTCGCATGGGTGAAGCCCTCGCAGCACTGGGTCGTACAATCAGTCTGACAAACGAGGATTTCGAGGTATTCGACCAAGTGAGAGACAAGACGCCGGCCAAGCCGCTGGGGTTTGAATGATCGTCCTCGATACCAACGTTGTTTCCGAAGCGATGAAGCCCGAGCCGCACCCGGCCGTGCGAGCATGGTTGAACGATCAAGCCGCCGAAACACTGTACCTGACTAGCGTAACACTGGCCGAGCTGCTGTTTGGCATCGGTGCGCTTCCAGCCGGTAAACGCAAGGACATGCTGGCACAAACCCTTGACGGTCTGATGGGGCTGTTCAGGGATCGGGTATTACCATTCGATACCGATGCAGCACGACGCTTTGCCGAGTTAGCTGTGACAGCCAAGAACGGTGGGCGAGGATTCCCAACGCCTGATGGCTATATCGCCGCGATTGCGGCTTCGCGAGGGTTCATCGTGGCGTCACGTGACACAGCACCTTATGAAGCTGCCACCGTGGCCGTCATCAATCCGTGGAAAGTATAAGAGCATCGGAAATGCTGCAATGCAATAGATACCCAGGGTTGGATGCCAATGAGATTATTCGTCTAACTTCGGCAATCGGCTGGATGCGGTCCTTTGACGCAGATTTATCGAATGGCAGCTACCAAATGCATTGAAGTCGTTCATTTACGGAGATCGAGTAACTGCCTCCTCAGCTAGTAGTACTCCTGGGCGCTGGCGTAGTGGTCGGGCATCGGGGTCACTGCTTGGCCACAAGAGCCGCTCCTTCCTATGGCAACCTAGGCCAAGGAGCGCCGGTTGCGATATCGGGGTGGCGTGGTTCACCCGAAGCCACGCCATGCATGTCTCGCAGTTCGTCGATGTGAACGAGGCATGCCAGCGCAAGGCTGGACTCGTTCCCGGTCGCAGTCCGGGATAGGTCGAACAGGCGCTTTCGTAGCGAAGGTACGGGGGTGCTGATTTGTTCGTAGGCACCAACCCAGTCTGACAACGGTCGTTTTTCGACGACAAGATTTTCGATTGCCGAGGCGAGGGTGTCGCTGAATGCTCGTCCAGTGGCTCCGTGGCTGCCGATAAGGAGCATGATGCCGGCATCGTCAGGAGTTTCCGCTATCGCGTGTTCCAGGATCGCCATCGCCGGCGGCGCGACGCCGGATGCCACCCGCGCATACACATCGGTACGAAACTCGGGATAGGACTGCAGGCCGGCCCCGACTCTCCGACCGAAGGTCCAAATATCCGGCTGGCCTCCCTCAGCCTTCGCTTCGCCCTCACAGATCAGATCGAGAAGTATGCTCAGCGATGACAGCGTACCCCGCTTCTCCAAAGCGGCAAACCAGTCATGGTTAGACAGAAATCGCGCGTCCGCGCGCGCAAGGCCCATCAGGACGTGCTCGGCCGTGTCGGACGGGGCAAAACTCAAAGCCGACAACAACGGACGAAGGCGCCACGGCAGGCGTATGTGCGGGTGCAGGCGCGCGAGCACTTCCAGTGTCGCCTCCGGCCGGCTGGTGAACGGCAGCAGAAGTAGCCAACGATCGATTTGGCCCTGATTCTCCTCCAGCAGCCAGAGCTTCGTCTTCGCGTCTTCGAGCAGTGCGTCGATGCTTTCAACTATCCACTGTGCTTCAACCAGTTCGCCTGCGCTTATGAGCGCTGTGAACAACCGGAGCTTCGTGCCGTATGGCTGCGGTAGTCGCAGCAACTGATCGATGATGGCGCGCTTGTCGCCATAGGGCATGCCCAAGCCGATAGCTGCGAGCTGCAGAGCGTGAACCTCTGCCTCGTTCCCTTGATTGTTCCGCAGGAGGTTGTCCACGGCATCAAAGATTGCCTCTGCGATCGAAGAAGTCGCTGGGGCCGAAGAACCCTGCCTCTCAGCTCGTCGCGCCCGCACATTTGAGAACTCCGGCGGCCCTCCAAAAGGCGTGTCGTTCGTCATTCCCAGTTGTTGCTGCCCAATCGTACTTAGTGCCTCCGCGGCGTCTATCCCGAACCCGCCATGGCCGGCGTTCATGAGATAGGACTGTAGTGTCGAGATCGCCTGATCGTCACCGATCGCGACAAATGCGCGCGCATACTGCAATGTCCAGGAGTGAAAGGCTTCCGACGCGCTATCATGCGTGCCGCGTGCCCGGGCCGCGACGCTCTCTTCACGCTGTTGGCGCCATTGCTTCAGATCGCGGGCCAGCATGCGCGATAGCTGCTCCGCCAGTTCTGGGGCGGCCAGCCTTTCGATGACGCGCGCAACTTCGCCGAGGACGCGCCGCGGCGATTTTTCGTCGGCGAGCAATACGTCGACCCACATTCGGACAACCGCGATCATTGCATCGCGGGAGGCATCACTGAGATCCAGGCGGCCACGATGCCCGCTTTCTCCGTGCTGCGCGATGAGATCAGCCAGATGTCCGATGCTCGTTGGATCTGAAGTGGATGCGCGTGGCAGTACAGCCGCCATGAAGGACTCCACCGGTGTCAATGCGATCAGGCCTTGGACGCGATGGTATTCATCGTAGGTAATTGCTGGCGGCGACAGTTTGCACTGTTCCCGCATGCCAGGTAGTACGTCGATAAGCTTGCCCGTCGTGTTGGGGCCGAGAAGCCCCGCCGCGGCGTTTGAGAGTTGCCGGTCAATGCCAGCCGTCAGCGCCAGTTCGGCAATAGGCCCGTCGTCAAAAACGAAACCGGTCCCTCGAAGTAGCTCCTCAGTGCGGAAGGGGAACGGCAGTCGCCGTTCAAGCCGGCCGAGAAGCGCTTGCCTGACTTCCTCAGGGTAGAGTCGGCTTGCCTCGTCGATAGCACCCCCGGCGCGTTCCTCCTTGTCGCTGAAGTCGCCCGTCTCGATCAAGGGCCTGATTGCCGCGGCCACGGCCTGCCGATCGTCATTCCGGCGTAGCAGCGCGCGCAGCTTTTGTGCGGCGCTTTGCTCATGCTGTATCAGCTGATCCAGTTCCTGACGCATGCGCTCCGCCAGCACGGGCGCCAATGACTCTTCCGCGTAGCCTTTACGCGAGAGCGCCTGCCAGACTTCGCGCGGCGCCGCGTTCAGAAGACGCTGCATCTGTTGGTTCGCGCGCCTGAAGTGAAGGGATTCAGCAACGCTGGTCTTCACATTGGCATCGCCGTCCGACAAGGCGATGCTAGTGGCGGTCTCGATTCCTTCGACACCACCGTACATTACAAGCTCGGACAGCAGGTGCGACCGATGTTTGGGTGGCAACTGGGAAATTCGGCCCGCGATGTCGTTCCCCAACACCGAAGGTCGGAAGCGGCCGCCGGCGCGCATCGCCTTTAGGTACAACTGATCGTCGGGGTTCGCGATGAATGACCAAAGAATTTCCGCGAACTCGGCGCGGCCAGTCTTTATCATGAACCGCACCGCACGGTCGATTTCCTTCGGCGTGTGCCAGCGACCGGCAAATTCGACGACACGATCATTGATGACACTCCACAACGCGTCCGAGCCTCGATAGATCGCCTCAGCCGCAAGCATAGGGTCAATGGTGAGCGCTTCAAGAATGAGGGTCACGGCGCCCGCGACGCCATCAGCGTCGCCACGTGAGGCTCGCTCGCATGCGAACAGTATGGCTTCTTCCCACGCATGCTCGTTGAGGACAATGGTTCGCAGGCGCTGCAGGGCGTCCACATCGCCAGCTGCAGCGGACCGCATTAGTGCTTCGACCTCCTGCGAGGCGAACCACTCTTGAAACTGCTGATGCTGAAACTCTACGCCGCTCGCGGTGCGGACCAGCAGGTGGTGGCTGACAAGAGCTGCGAGGACGGCGTCTGGCTGAGGCGCCGCCATCTGGCCTTCGCGAACCAGGCGGCCTGCTACATCGCTTATCAAGGTCCTGGCACGACGCTCCGACACGGTGACGCTGTCCGCCATGGTCGCATCGATAGCCATCGCCGACAGCATCTCTCCATGAAACCCAGAGGCGGCGGTTCTCAAAACCTCGTGCGCGTCGGCGTTGCGGTCAATTTCGGCGACGAAGAGGCGCAGTACTTCCTCTTTCGTCGTTGGCAGGTTTGCGCCGGGCGTGTCCGAAAGGAGCTTGGTTAGATACAGCGGAATTGCGACAAGATCGCGCAGGCCGCGCGTTCGCCAGGCTTGATCGAGCAACCCTTCTCCTGCATCGCCGCGGTAGGCGCGCGCGATAGCCAACTGTTGTGCTTCCGACAGCGGTTCAATCTCGACCACTGGGCCTGAGATCGGCACATCCAGTGCCTGAACGCGCGTGGTCATCACGATGCCGAGACCTGGGAAGTCACGCTGCATGCCTTGGATTTCAGAACGTAGTCGCTTTCGCGACGACGTATCCAGCTCGTTCCAGCCATCCATGCAGAGGACCAAGCGACCTGCGCCAGCGAGAAGCTTCAGATGCTCTTCGCGTTCCCCGGCAAACGCGGTACGCCGAACAATCGACTGCAGCAGCGTTTGACTCTGTGCCGACCATTCGCTCAGCGGGATGAACGCCGCGATAAAGGAATCGTTTATCGTGATGCTGCGGACGACTTGCAGAAGTGTTGTCGTCTTCCCCGTGCCAGGTTGGGCGACGAGAACGATCTCGTTGAACGTTCCGATCGCGGCGGCAAGTCCCGCGGCTTCAAACGACGTGACGCGCTCGCTTTCGATCAGCCGCAATCCAAGTGAGATCGCGTTAACGGGAGACTTGAGAGCCGTGACAAACGCATCGAGGTCCCGCGCGGCGGCGGCCCGCAGCCTTGCCGTTACCGACTCGACGCTATCCTGCGGTGCGAGGCCGAGCCGTTTTGCCAGCTCGATTGCCACGGGCTGCGCCGCGCCTGCATCCGGTGCCTGCAGTGTGAGGATCGCGAACGCCGATCTTTCCTCTGCCTGCTTCTTCCAGGCCTTCAGCTTGTCGACTGTGAACTGAACATGATCGTCGTCGATCTGCTTAGCGTGCGCCGAACATAGCCAAATGCCATTCGATGCGTGTCGCCGTTCTTCGGCCGACTGCAGCGGGTCATAGCGTGGGCCGCCTGGCGCCGCTCCCTTAATGTGCGCGGCAACGCCAACGATAACGACCTTGGCGTCGTCGCCAAGCGCCGCACCGGCGGTCAGACGCCGGCAGTCGGGATTAGAGCAAGCGTAGCCTGCACGGCCCGCGAGCGTGCGCTTCGTCGCTAGAGAAAAGTCATCGCGTGCCGCCACAATTTCGCCGTTGCTTGCATTCGTTTATCACCCCCGAATTTTGGCCAGAGGAACCGACTTCATCCGTCCGAGGGGATTAGTGCTGCTCATTCTCAGGTAGAAGTCGCAAAGTGTAGCAAGCCTGCTCGACGACAAAATATCAGAAGTATCCTTCCAAGCCACGCCTGCCTGCGTGTACCACGTCAAGCGGTTCCGTGTTCTCGGCTCCCATCACGCTTCTTCCACACACTACTATCCTATCGAATTGCCCGTACAACGTGGCAAGCGATCACTTGGGGCGCAGTTCGTCGGACCCGATCGCGTGCCCCCCCGTCTTCGGTAAAGGACTGCATATCCCAGAAGAGCCGCCAGTGAGTGTGCACAAATGAAAGACAGAAATCGCCGCATAGCAGTCGTCCAGAGCAGGGTCGCTCAATGACTGCAACGGCCGAGTTGCACTCATTGGGGATCCGGCACGTTTCAGACTGGAGCGGCCCTTCGGATGTCAGGTCTCGAGAATACTCGGCAGGCAGGCCTTGGGCGCGAGCGAAGTCGGCCAGTTGCTCCCACACCCGCTTGTAGCGGTTTACGGTACGGATGGTGTAGCTGCGCACCAGCAGTTCGTGCGTAGCGGCCTGACACAGCGGCTCCAGCGCCAGCGCGCCGGAACCATCAGAGTTGAGCGAATTCATGATCGTCTCCTGGTTGACGGCGGCCACAGCGGCCACCGAGGGGACGATCTTGGAAGCGTTATGCGGAGACGGGGTCATCGGGCTCCCCGGAAGGCGGGGCTTTGCGGGCTTTGCTGCGCATAACCGCGGACTGACCTAAATAGGCGTCTGCGGCCCTTGCGCGCGCATGCCCCGCCAACTTTGACACCGCCATCCGCGCCGCCCGATCCCGTTCCGGGGAGACCGGCCCGCCCCCTCGGACCGGCGACGGCACGCCAGCGACATCTTCATAGGCATCATTCAACACCTCGTGGCGCAGGCCGTGACCTGTCGCGCCCCGCTTGCGCAGGGTGATGCCGAATTTCTCCAGGACGTAGTCCAGCCGCCGCAGGTTACGCTTCAAGTCCCGACGCGGATCGCCCATGTGGGCGTCGCGACCGTCGACCACGCCTTGGGCAAACTCCAGCGCTGCCAGGTGGGCCGGGCTGTCCAGCGGAATCCAGCGCACCCGGCCGCCCTTGCCCTTGACCCATGCATACCGATCCGCCTGCAGCTGGTTCTCTGGCAGCCCGGTCTCGCTGAACGGCATGACATGCTGGAAGGGCCGGAACTGCACCGACTCTTTGCGCCGCAGCCCCAGGGCCGACATCAGCCGCAGCGATGCGCCGACACGGAGGTCGAACTTGCACACCTCGGCGATCACCGCCTCCGCATCGATCCCTTGGGCGCTCCAGCTCTTGTCCCGCCGGGCGGACTCGTGGCGCTGGTAATCCTCCAGGCTCAGGCCGTAGTGGCCCGGCTTGCGCACGAAGCCGTGCTTGCCCATCCACATCGCCAGCCCCCGCAGGAAGCTCAGGTAGGTCTGGATCGTCGCTGGCGCCAAATGCGCCTGCTGCCAGACCTGCACCATGGCGTGGATGTGCTTTTGCCCGAGGTTGCGCGGGTCCGGCACCGTCTTGAAGCCCGCCTTCTGCTTCAGGTCGCAGAAGAAGCGCCGCAGAAACTGCGCGCGTTCCTGCCGCGTCTTGTGCGAGACGGTTTTCTCCAGCGCGGTGTGCTGGGAGTTGAAGAGTTTGATCAGGACCTCCAGCACCTGGAGCGGCACCTTGCCCGGCTGGTAGCGGGCGAGGATTTCCTGTGGGGTCTTGCCCGCCCAACTCTGGGGGCGAGCGGGTTGCTGCTGGCTGGAACGCCCGGGGCTGGCGGGTTCCTGCTGCCGGCGGCGAGATGTGCGGTGAACGGTGTTGCTGGGGATTGCATCCGACATGGTGACGCTCCTGGTTTGATGCCTGCCGCCCGAACGGCAAGCCAGTGTTGGCGATGAAAGTGGAATCCAGGGCAGTTCCCGGCGGGACGGATTCCGTCG
This sequence comes from Betaproteobacteria bacterium, assembly GCA_016705475.1. Lineage (GTDB taxonomy): Bacteria > Pseudomonadota > Gammaproteobacteria > Burkholderiales > Rhodocyclaceae > Azonexus. Next base: position 488,186 of record JADIYD010000014.1, read on the forward strand.
CCCACGCCGGTCAGTGGTCAAGAACGTTGGCACCGCGCGCGACCACGGCGTCGCGGCACCTACCCAGGGGATTCGTCGGCCAGCGCGTCTGCGCTCGCCAACTCGGTCGGTCTTAAAAACGAAACGGGTTGATCCGGCCCATCCGTGCATTTCTGCAGCCATGGGGGTGGTGATGCCGGCCGGCCTCTGGGGCGTGGCTTGGGCATCGGCGGCGAGGTCAGGCCTCGCGCCATCTGGTGGATCGGTTCTGGAGTCGTAGCGCCATCCACTCGCATGGGTCCGCCCCTGACCGAAAGTCCAGGGCAGTGTCGAGGGTATGAGCGAAGGCGCGCGGGGAGCCCCAGGGGGGCAAACACAACCGCGCGCTGCGTAAAACGCGTGCTCAAAGGATGGCGGGAACAGGGGCACGGCATCGGGTGCCGGCCGGGTGCTCTGTTGTCCGTGGCGCGCTTCAGGGAGCGCCCAGCGAAGAGCGCTGGCCAAGCCTGGGACATGCACTACGAGAAAGACCTCGGGACCGCCGCCTCGAGGGCGACGGCATTGCCGGTTCGAGATCGGCGCTTCAAGGGCAGGTAACGACTGCGACGCCTTTTGCTCCGCGATGGAGCGGGGCCAGGAGGCCCTCGGGAAACCGTAGTTGACGCCAAGCGGGTAGGGCGGTCAAGCGGGCGGCTCGAAAGCGCGGCGATTTGCGGAGGATTGCGGGTGGCACTTGCGCGCCCGGGAGATTGCGGTAAGGCGCATTTATTGTCGCAAAGCTGCGGGCAACGAGGCGGCGGGCGGGCTTGACGGGGGAAATCTCTGCCTCTGGTCCTGAGCGGGGCACTCAGGGCGATGCTCGCGCGCGGACCGCTCCGGCGGCAACTGGCGCGCATGGGGTTGATGCCCGCCATTTGAATGAGAGCGTAGTGACACACACGCAGCCCCGCTGGGGATGACGCTTTCAGGTGATACCGAAATGTCGGTGCATCGCCGGTTCGCTGACAGCGGACCGGGCCTGATACCGAAATCGGGCTCATTGAAGGGGGATTCCGTGTGGCGGGATCAGATCGCCCTGTCGATGCTGATCGATCTCAACCCTACCTTGGAGTTTTTGTCATGGAATTGATCGTCAGAGCGGTGGATGTCGGATCCGGCAACACCAAGTTCGTCACAGCCGCAGCCGGTATCGACATCCGCTGTACCAGCTTCCCGTCCGTCGCCTATCCGTCGAGCGACGACTCGCCGTCGTGGCCGGCCAGTGAACGCAAGAAGACCGTGTGCATCCCCATCGGCCCGTTGTTCTACGAGGTCGGCCCGGACGTGAGTCTCGCCGCCGATACCTTCCGTGCCAAGCAACTGCACGACGAATACACCGAGACGCCGGAGTACATGGCGCTGCTGCGCGGAGCGCTTTCCATGATGAAGCTCAGCCGGATTGACTTGCTGGTGGTCGGCCTGCCGGTGGCGCTGTTCGCCGTCAAGAAGGTGGCGCTGGAGAAGGCCATGACGGGCCGGCACGACCTCGGCGGCGGCAAGGCCGTGACCGTGGGCAAGGCCCTGGCCGTGCCCCAGCCGCAGGGGGCGCTGGTGCACTACGCTTCCGAGCACCAGAAGATGGCAATCATCAGCAACGAGCAGAGCCTGATCATCGACCCAGGCTCGCGCACCTTCGACTGGCTGGTCGCCCGGGGTATGCGGTTCGTGCAGAAACAGAGCTACTCCTTCAATCGCGGCATGTCCGACGTGCTGCGCCTGCTGGCGGCCGAGATCACCAAGGACATCGGCTCGCCGTACCGGGACTACGACGCCATCGACCTGGCGCTGCGCACGGGCAAGCAACCGATGATCTTCCAGAAGCCGTACGACATGAAGCGCCTGCTGCCCCTGGCCGAGACCGTCGCCGAGCAGGCGGTGTCGACGATGAAGGAGTGGATCGAGGCACCGCACAGCCTGCAGAACATCATCCTGGTCGGCGGCGGGGCGTTCCTGTTCCGTAAGGCGGTGAAGGCGGCGTTCCCGAAGCACCGCATCCATGAGGTCAAGGAGCCGATGTACGCCAATGTGCGGGGTTTTCAGCTGGCCGGGCAGAACTACGCGAACAGCAAGATGACCGCCACCGGTAAGGAGCCAGTTCAGGGGGCATCGGGAGAACTCGAATGAGCACCAATACCGTGAAGGACGCCGCGCCCATTCGCCTGGTCTTCGTATTGGCGCGTGCCGATCATCCCCGTCTGTACGACGATCTGATCCAGTTCCAGAAGGGCGTTAAACGTATCAATCGGCTGCGGCTGCTGGCCTACGATGGCTTGCTGGCGCAGAGCGGTGTTTTCGCCGGGATGGGACGTAGCTCGGCTCATCTGCATTCCGCAAGTAGCGCGCAGGAGGGCAATGGCGACATCACCAACGACCTCTTCGCGCCAGCGATCGACGCGTGAGCCGGCCATGGGCAAGCGATCGCGCCGGTCGGTGAGCGGCCGGATGGTCAGCGTCTCGGACCTGGCGCAGATGGGCCGCTGCGAGAGATTGGTGGTGTTCGAGCAACTCTATGGAAGTCGGCGCACCGCCCGGCAGCGGCAAGCCCGGGCGCGCGGGCTGGTCGAGCACGAGCAGTTCTATCAGGAAGGCATAGCGGCTTCCGCGCAGGCCGATCGGAACGGGCGCTGTTTCATCGCCACCTGCCTGTTCGGCGAGGCTTGGCAGACGGAGGTGCTGCGCCGGTTCAGGGACGAGGCGCTGCGACCAAGCGTTTGGGGACGACAGGTGATCCGCCTCTACTATCGTGGGGCGCCCGGCATCTGCGTTGTCCTGCGCCGATGGCCCGCTTTGCAGGTTCCGATGCGCGTGGTCTTGGGGGCGATAGCAACGGGACTTCGGTGGTGGTCAGGCTCGCGTGGGGACGGCAAGTGTCGGCGCTAGCGTGGGGCGTCGGTTGCGCCATTGCCGTTGTAGGCTTAGCGCTGGTCATGGCGCGGTGGAGATTACTTGAGACCGATGCTGCACGGACTGAGCGGGCCTCACGACCGGTAGCGCTGCGGGATGCCGAGTTGATCTACATGGAAAGGCTGTTCAGGAGTTCCACGCCCGTCGGACTGGTGGCGAAACTTGACCGGGCATACCGCCTGCCCTCCGGTCTGATCGTGTTGGTGGAGCTCAAGACTCGCTGGAGCAACCAGCCCCTCCAGTCGGACGTGATCCAGTTGTCGGCGCAAAGGATGGCGGTGATGGGGCAAACGGGCCAGTCGGTGGCGTCCCACGGGTACGTGATGGTGAAGGCGCCGACCAGGCGAGCCTTACCGATCGCGCATCGCGTCCAACTGATGACTGACGAGCAAGTGGTCACCTTGGTGAGGCGGCGGGAAGACATTCTCGCCGGCCAAGTTCTGCCGCGCTGGCCCTTGTCTCGGAAGACGTGCCTTACGTGCGCGTTCCGAGCGCAATGCGAGTATCCCCATCTTTGAGGTAGCTCGGGGCATCGCCGAATCTAATCAGGCGTCCGCCAAATTGATATTGTGGGCCCATAGCAACGAAGCGACGACAGGTGTGTGCCCGGTAGTGCTTCACCGGTTCGCCGAGGTGATCAGCGCACCGCGCGATAACTTGGCGCACGGCTTCCCGGATACGGTCGGCGGTGGCCAGCCGGTAGCGCGCAGGCCCGCAAGGGTCGGAGGCGTCAGAGATCATAGCCGGATGGCCGCGATTTGCACGAAGCGCGGGGCACTTGCCCGCGAGCCAGACGGCTGTACGCCGGGATGCCAGGGGATCGTGCGAAATTCGCTGATCAGCGAATATGGCAATTCCGTCGAATATTCGGTATAGTGCGGTTATTCGCTGTACAGGAAATAACTGCTGACATGACCGAGTCGCCCCCTGTCGAACGTGCTCTGATCGAACAGTTCCTGGAGTCACTCCGGGAGTTGCCGGACGTGCATGCCGAATTGGACGCGCTGGAATCCGGCGCGTCAGCCGATGATCGCGTTGACGCCCAAATCCACCTGAATGTCGCCGGCAAGTCGATCGTCTTACTGGTCGAGGCGAAGAAAACCGTCTACCCCCGGGACGTGCGCCAGGTGTTGTGGCAGTTCAAGTCGCTACAGCACGGCCGATATGCCGACGCACAGAACTTCCTCATTGCCGAATCCCTCTCGCCTGGTGCGAAGGAACTGCTCAGGGCCGAGCGCATCGGCTACTACGACAACGGCGGAAGCCTATTTCTGCCGGCTTCCGGCGCCTACGTCTACATCGACAAGCCGACTCCAAAGACCTTGGAAAAGTCGGTGCGGTCGTTGTTCTCGGGGCGGCGCGCGCAGGTGCTGCACGCGCTCTTGGTCAATCACGAGGAATGGTTTGGTGTCACCGAGGTGGCCGAGCAGGCGCAGGTGGCGCCGTCCACTGCCTCGGACGTATTGGGTGAGTTGGAGCGGTTCGACTGGCTGGTGTCCCGCGGGCAGGGGCCAAGCAAGGAACGCCATCTGCGCGAACCGGGCGCCTTACTCGACGCTTGGGCCAAGCAGATTGCCACGCAGCGCGCCCCAACGCTGCGTCGCTATTTCGTTCCCGGCGCGAAGGCAGAAACCCTGATTGAGTGGCTCGGCCAAGTCTTGGATGCGCATCAGGTCGGCTACGCGGTGAGCTACGAAGCCGCCGCCCAGCGCTATGCCCCCTTCCTGTCCGGTATCTCACAGGTGCGGACTCGGCTGCTGGCCAGCGCCGGCGCTGACACAGCGATGGCCGAGTTGGATGCGCGCATTGTCAATGAAGGGGCGAACCTCGTGGTCATCGAGACGAAGTCGGCGGGAGAACTGTTGTTCCGCCAGCAAGTCGGCAGTGTTTGGCTGGCGAGTCCCATTCAGGTCTATCTCGACTTGTTGCGCGGCGAAGGCCGGGCCAAAGAGATGGCTCAACATCTGCGTCGAGAAAGGATCCGTTTCTGATGGCCAAGCCCACGACACTCGATGGCTACAGCGACCAGTACGCAGGATTGCGAACGTGTTCTCGTGACGCTGCTGCGCGGACTCGGCCCCTGGAAGGATTCGGTCTATTTGGTGGGAGGCCTCACCCCGAGGTACCTGGTCGCCGCCCGGCCGCCGGTGGTCCCCGCGCATGCGGGCACCATGGATGTGGATATCGTGATCGACCTCCAGATACTGGCCGACACCGAGGCATATCACTCGCTGGAGGACAACATCAAGAAGATGGGCTTCGATCGCGCCGAGAACGAGGCCGGAAAAAGCTCTCCTGGCGCTGGCAAACTCGCACCGAACACGGCGCTCTGATGGTGCTGGAGTTGCTCGCGGACGCGCCGGACATCGCCGGCGGCAAGGTGCAGCCGCTGCCAACCGAAGGTACGATCTCGGCACTGAACATCCCGCATTCATCCATCGTCTTCGACCTTCACCAGGTCACCGAGATCCAGGCAGAACTGCTAGGCGGCAATGGCGTCGCGACCGAGAAGATCAAGCACGCCAACCTGGTCAGCTTCACGTGCTTGAAGTCGTTCGCATTTGATCAGCGTTTCGAGCGCAAGGATGCGCACGACCTCGTCTACTGCATCGAGCATGCGCACGAGGGAACGGACGCCGTCGCCGAAGCCTTCCGAACGGAACTGGGCGGCAAGCATGGTGCAGTGATCCAGGCCGCCCTAGCAATCCTGCGCAATCGCTTTACCCAGGACGACAAAACAGAAGGTTATCGCAAGGATGGCCCGGTCTCGGTGGCCAAGTTTGAGCTCGGCGAGAGCGATGAGCCTGAACTGCGTGAGGCTCGGGCCCTGAGGCAACGGCAGGCGAGCGACATCATCGATCGGCTCCTCGGTCTGATCGGTTGATGGGAGGGAACGGCATGAGTTTCCCGGCGGACATCAAAGGATGCATGAAAGATTGCATCTTATCCTTGTTCTGGCCGCGCAAGGACATCCTGGGGTTTTTTGAGAAGCACGGATGCACGAAGGCCGAAGTAGGGCGCCTGCAGATAGACGGTGAGAATCCACTTAAGCGTCACGAGATCGTCGACACGCTATTCGAAACGCTGGCCGCGCGTGCCGACGCGATCATCAAGCACCTCCAGCAAATCATTGCGTTCGGCCTGATTGAGCGGCGCCAATACCCAACATCAAGGATCAGCAAATCCGTCTTGGCCAGCGAGGCGAGGCGCTTGCCGAAGCTCCCGTCGCCATGGGCGATCCGCAGTTCCTCGAAGAGACGCGGGGTGTGCACATAGACGGCTGACAGTCCCTGCCACAGACTGTCTGCAGCTTGCCCAGGTAGGCTTTGCCGTGGTCTATCTCGCTCCACGACGGCAGGCGCCGACCTTGGTAACACATTAGGCGGACTGTGACGAGCATGGGGGCGAGCGAGTAACTGTAGGGAAACACGGTATATAACCAGCCGTGCTTGGGCAGCATGGAACAGTTAAAATAATGGCTACCATGGCGGTATTGAGTAGCTAGTTGAGTAGCTTGCTAAGTAACAAAGACAATTATTCTAATGACCATGGGCGTTAGCGCCCGATAACTATAGAGTTGCAGGAGCTATGATCGAACTTGGCGTCAATATCGACCACGTGGCAACCATTCGCCAGGCCCGCCGGACTTACGAGCCAGACCCCGTCTGGGGTGCCGTCGAGGCCCATCTGGGTGGGGCTGATGGCATCACCGTACATTTACGGGAAGATCGCCGCCATATTCAGGATGCCGATGTCCGTCGCCTGCGCGAAACCACCCAGATCAAGCTCAATCTTGAAATGGCCGCGACCGACGAAATGGTCGGCGTAGCCTGTGCTCTCAAGCCGGAAATGGCCATGCTGGTGCCCGAGGGGCGGCACGAGGTGACGACCGAAGGTGGCCTCGATATTCTCGCGCAGGAAGCGCGCTTGAAAACTGTTATCTCGCGCCTGGCCGATGCCGGCATCATGACCAGCGTATTTATTGACGCCGAACCAGCGCAAATCGAAGCTGCCGCCCGGATTGGTGCCAGCGTCTGTGAAATTCACACAGGTCCTTACGCCCACGCTTTTTACGAAAAAGGCCGCGATGCCGAAGCTCCGGCCTTCCTCGCTGAACTCGACAAGGTACGCGGCGCCGGGCAGGCAGTCCGCCAACTTGGCATGCGTTTCAATGCCGGGCATGCACTGAACTACTACAACGTCCAGCCACTTGCGCGACTGGCAGGAATACGCGAGCTCCACATCGGCCACGCCATCGTCAGTCGCGCCATTTTCGTCGGACTGCGTGAGGCGGTCCGCGAAATGAAAGCCCTGATGCGCGAAGCAGCTAATTCGCCCGAATGATCTACGGCATTGGCACCGACATCGTCGCCGTTGCCCGCCTGCGTGGCATGTGGGAGCGGCATGGCGACAGGGCGCTGGACAAACTGCTGGCTCCGCAGGAAATGGAAGAATTCGCCAGGGCAGCTGACAAAGCTCGCTTTCTCGCCAAGCGCTTTGCCGCCAAGGAGGCTTTCAGCAAGGCGCTGGGCACGGGAGTGCGCCCGCCGGCCACACTGACGGCGATTGCGGTCGGCCATGACGACCTAGGCAAGCCGGAACTGCGCTTCCACGGTCAACTGGAACAAATGATCAAAAACCAAAACCTGATCGCCCATCTTTCGATCAGCGACGAAGCGGAATACGCCGTCGCCTACGTCATTCTGGAGCACGCATGATGTATCTGCCCCTTGGCCCGCTGATGATCGACATCGCCGGCACCGAACTGACCGAACTCGACCGAGAGCGGCTCTGCCATCCACTAGTTGGCGGGATCATTCTCTTCTCCCGCAATTACGCCAACCCGTCGCAGCTTTCCGCGCTTACCACGGCCATTCACGCGTTGCGCTCACCGGCGCTGCTGCTTGCCGTTGATCATGAGGGCGGCAGGGTACAACGTTTCCGTGATGGATTTACCCGGTTGCCGGCGATGGCCATGCTCGGGAAAATTTGGGATGACGATCAGGATGCGGCACGCGTCGCCGCGCGCCAGGTCGGTTACGTGCTTGCAGCAGAACTGCGTGCCCGCGGTGTCGATTACTCATTCACGCCCGTCCTTGACCTCGACTACGGCCCCTCGCGCGTCATTGGCGACCGTGCTTTCCATCGTCAATCGGCGGTAGTCATAGCACTGGCGGCAGCCCTTGGCGAAGGCTTGCATATGGCCGGAATGGGAAGCTGTGGCAAGCATTTCCCCGGCCACGGCTATGTCATTCCCGATTCGCATGTTGAGCTTCCGGTTGATGATCGTGCCTTCGAAGCAATGCAGGACGATATCGAACCCTATCGGCAGTTGCCGCTCGATGGCGTCATGGCCGCCCATGTTATTTACAACTGCATTGACTGCAATACAGCTGTATTTTCAAATAAATGGATAAGTTATTTGAGAGATGACATTAAGTTTAGCGGGGTGGTGTTTACTGACGATTTGTCCATGGCCGGCGCCGGCGTGGTCGGTGGCATGATCAACCGCGTCGAAACTGCCTACAACGCAGGTTGCGACATGTTGCTGGTGTGCAACGCGCCTGAGGTGGTTGGTGACGTGCTCGAAAACTGGAAGCCGGAAATCGATCCAGCGCGTGGCAAGCGGGTTGAGGCGCTCATCCTCAACGTGCCGGCGAAAGACTGGGATGCCCTGCTATCTGACAGTGCGTATATCTCCGCCCAGGAAACCATCGCAAAACTGATGGCCTGAAATGCATTCGGGCAGCCGAAGCTGCCCGAATAAAATACAGAAAAAACTGCGGATTACTTGACGCGGTTCTTGTATTCGTCGGTACGGGTGTCGATTTCGATCTTGTCGCCAATGCTGACGAAAGCCGGAACCGGCAGTTCGAAACCGGTAGCCAGCTTGGCCGGCTTCATGACCTTGCCCGACGTGTCGCCCTTGACGGCCGGTTCGGTGTAAACCACTTCTCGCACGACGCTGTTCGGCAGTTCGACGGAAATGGCCTTGCCGTTGTAGAAAACAACTTCGCAAGCCAGGCCATCTTCCAGATACTTCAGCGCGTCGGTCATGTTCTCGGCTTCGACTTCGAACTGCTCGTAGTCGGCATCCATGAACACATACATCGGATCGGCGAAGTAGGAGTAGGTCACTTCCTTCTTGTCGAGAATAACCTGCTCGAACTTGTCGTCAGCCTTGTAAACCGCTTCGGAAGCGGCGCCGGACAACAGGTTTTTGAGCTTCATTTTGACAACAGCAGCATTGCGGCCGGACTTGTTGTATTCGCTCTTCTGGACGACGAGCGGGTCGGCACCGACCATGATGACGTTGCCGGAGCGGAGTTCCATTGCGGTTTTCATTCGGGATTCTCTAATGTCAGAAAAAGATATAACCGCCGATTATACCTTGGAGGCACAGAAATTGACGAGTGCCGATGCCAAATCTGGCCTCGCGGCGAGCTTTTCGGCCCAATTGCGGTTGTGATGGGCTATGACAGCCCTGTTGCTAACGAACTCTTCCCACGCCAGTCCAATGTTGCGTCCGAGATTCCATGCCACAAACATCCTGCGGATAGTCGTTTGCATTTTCGCGTCAAGGCCTTCCCCGTAGCAGCCAAGGAAAGCTTCCAGCTTGACCAGGTGCGCCCCGTCGTCCTGCGAATAAAGCTGCCAGACGAAAGGTTTTCCTGCCCATTGTGCGCGCACGAAAGAATCCTCGCCACGCACGAAGTTGATGTCGCAGCGCCACAGCAATCGATCAAAATCGTCAATCGGCACAAAAGGTATCGGGCGAATCAGCGCATTGCCATGCTGCCAGGGACCGCTTCCGCCCAAATGGGACTGGACGGCAGCCAAAGGCTTGCCGGGCGGCACATGGCACACAACGGGATGCGCTGAATCCCGAAAAGCATCCAGCAAGGCCCCTACCGGGGCTGTGTCATAACAAAACAGACTGATTTCAAGCGGTTGCCCCTCTGTTGATTCAGTAACAAAGCGATCGCGCTCGGCAAATAGCTCGCTCTCCCGCAACAGTCCGCCGCTTTTTGCCGAAAAACCTGGGAAGAAAAAATATTTGACAAGAGGAAGTGAAGGGTGGGGCGACGCCATACCGTGGCAATCATCAGCCCAGGGTTCCGCTGTCAGGTATTCAAGATTGATCCAGCAGGGTTTGGACGGGCATCGGCTCATCGCCGTCAGATACCAATCCGGCAGTTCGCAGGCAAAAGCCTCGATAACGACGTCAGAAACGCGGTCGACCGCAGCATTCTCCGTCCAAAGTCGAATTTCAACGCCTTGGCAAATCTGTGTGTCCTTTGCCGGATCGACCAACGGACACAAAGGCTGCAAGCTGGCCAGATCATCCACCCACAACCTTACCTCCCGGCCGTGCTCGGCCAACAGTTGCCTGGCAAGACGCCAGCAAACGCCGATGTCGCCGTAGTTATCGATAACCCGGCAAAAGATGTCCCAATGAAGCTGCATGGCCGCCATGCTAACATCCCCGCCATGTCTAGATTCCAAGATCCCACTGACTGTATAGCCTGCCCACGACTGGCCGAGCACCTTGCCAACATCCGCCAGCGTGATCCCGACTGGCACGCCTTGCCTGTGCCCGCCTTTGGTTCACTTGATGCGGAACTGCTTGTTGTCGGGCTTGGCCCAGGCGAAAAAGGCTCTAACCGGACTGGCCGCCCGTTTACCGGCGACGTTGCCGGAGAGCTGTTGTACCCCGCCTTGCACCGCTTCGGCTTTGCCAGCGAACCCGAACCGCTGGGTGCCGACCATTGGGCCAATCCGGCCATGCAACTGAGCAACTGCCGCATCACCAATGCCGTACGCTGCCTGCCTCCGGCCAACAAACCCACGACAGCCGAAATTCGCCAGTGCAATGGTCATTTGAGGGAAGAACTGGCCTCAATGAGCAAGCTCAAGGTCATCGTCGCCCTCGGCGCCATCGCTCACCAGGCACTGCTCTTGGCTTACAACCTCAAGCTCAAGGAATTTACCTTCGGTCACAACGTCAGCCACGCCTTGCCGGATGGACGACTTCTGGTCGACAGCTACCATTGCAGCGGCTACAACTGGCGCACGGGCAGGCTTTCCCGCGAAAGCTTCGAAGCGGTGTTTGCCGGGGTCAAATCGCACCTCGGCTGAGCCAGAAGATGAGTTTTGACGCCAAGGCTTTCCTGGCCACGCTGACCGAGCTACCCGGCGTCTATCGCATGCTGGATGCCAATGCCGCCGTTCTCTACGTTGGCAAGGCCAAGAACCTCAAAAAACGGGTTTCGTCGTATTTCCGGGAAAATGTTTCAAGCCCGCGCATTGCGCACATGGTCAGTCAGATCGCCGCCGTGGAAACCACAGCAACACGTACCGAAGCAGAAGCGCTGTTACTTGAAAACAACCTGATCAAGTCGCTCTCGCCGCGTTACAACATTCTCTTTCGAGACGACAAGTCCTACCCCTACATCGTCCTGAGCAAAGGCGAATTCCCGCGACTTGGCTTTTTTCGCGGCAATCCGGACCGCAAGGCCGAGTACTTTGGCCCGTATCCGTCAAGCTGGGCAGTCCGCGACAGCATTCATCTGCTGCAAAAAATGTTTCGTCTGCGGACGTGCGAAGAATCGGTGTTCGCAAACCGGTCTCGGCCCTGTTTGCTCTATCAAATCAAACGCTGCAGCGGGCCCTGCGTCGGATTGGTCACGCCAGAGGACTACGCAACGGATATTCAATTGGCCTCCATGTTTCTTACGGGCAAACAGCACGAAGTCTCCAAGCGCCTGAATCAAGCAATGGAAGACGCATCCGCGCGCCTGGCCTTCGAACAGGCGGCGGTTTACCGCGACCTGATCCAGTCACTTCGCCATGTGCAGGAAAAGCAGTTTGTTTCAAGCAGCAAGGGTGAGGACATGGATATCCTTGTCGCGCAAAAGGAAGCAGGGCAGTTGTGCGTCAACCTGGCCATGGTCCGTGGCGGCCGTCATCTCGGCGACCGCCCGTTTTTTCCAATAAACGCCGGCGAATCTGAACCGGCTGATGCTTGCGCTGCCTTCATTCGGCAACACTACGCCGTCCATCCCGCACCCTCACGCGTACTGGTTCACCCCTTGCCTGCGGAAGATGAAGCTGGAGAAACCGAAGCGGTGCTGGCGGAACTGGCAGGCCGCCCCGTTCCCGTCGTGCAGGCCCGGAGCCTCACGCATAGAGCGTGGGTCGAGATGGCACTGCAGAACGCCAGGCTGGCCATCCTGGCGCGAAGCCAGGCAACCGAGCAGCAGGAAAAGCGACTGGCTGCTCTTCAGGACGCCTTGCAACTACCGGAACCCATTGTTCGTATTGAGTGTTTCGACATCAGTCACACGATGGGCGAAGCAACCGTGGCTTCCTGTGTGGTGTACCAGGAAAATCGCATGAAAAACGCCGACTATCGACGTTTCAACATTCGCGATATCCAGCCCGGCGACGACTATGCGGCCATGCGTCAGGCCGTCAGCAGACGCTATGACGGCATCGCAGCCGGCGAGGGCACGGCACCGGACCTGATCCTGATCGACGGCGGGAAAGGGCAGGTTGCCTCCGCCTTCGCCGCCCTGGCTGATCTTGGCCTGGCTCATTTGCCCATGATCGGCGTCGCCAAAGGCGAAGGACGCAAGCCCGGTCTTGAATCCCTGGTCTTTCCGGATGGCCGCGAACCGCTACAATTGCCGGCCGAACACCCAGCGTTACACCTGATTCAGGAAATACGCGACGAAGCTCATCGCTTTGCCATAACCGGCCACCGTGCCCGGCGGGGCAAGGCAAGGAAAACATCAACCCTGGAAAGCCTGCCGGGCATTGGACCGGCCCGCCGGAAAGCGCTGGTTGCCCGATTTGGCGGCCTGCCCGGCGTACTCGCCGCCAGCCCCGAGCAGTTGTCCGAAGTGCCGGGCATCAGCCGGGATATGGCTGAAAAGATACATTCCGCATTACACTGAACCATGCCCTTCAATCTGCCCATCCTGCTGACCTGGCTTCGTATCGTTGCAATACCGCTGCTGATTACCGTCTATTATCTACCAGCAGATTGGGCAACGTCGCACGAACGCGATCTCGCCGCCACAGCCATTTTCGTCGCTGCCGCATTGACCGACTGGGCAGATGGCTATCTGGCCCGAAAGCTGGACCAGACATCGGCCTTTGGTGCCTTTCTCGATCCAGTAGCCGATAAACTCATGGTCGCCGCTGCGCTGATCGTTCTCGTTGAGTTAGGCAGAACCGACGCCATCGTTGCTACCATCATCATCGGCCGCGAGATCACCATTTCGGCACTACGTGAATGGATGGCCAAGATAGGTGCGGCGAAAAGCGTCGCCGTGTCCATGCTTGGCAAGATAAAAACCGCTGCGCAGATGCTGGCCATTCCCATCCTTCTTTACTATCAACCGCTGTTTGGCGCTGACATGAAGGCGTTCGGCAACCTGTTGATCTGGGTGGCGGCTTTGTTGACGCTCTGGTCTATGGGTTACTACCTGCGCATGGCCTGGCCGGAAATTGCAAAACGAACCGCAGAAAAATAGGGGACGAATGTTGACAATTCCCTTGTGTCGCCTATAATGCGCGCTCTGTTTCAGCGCGGCAGTAGCTCAGTTGGTAGAGCGATACCTTGCCAAGGTATAGGTCGAGAGTTCGAGACTCTTCTGCCGCTCCAGATTTTATTGGAATTGGTTTAGCTAACCGGTTCCGTCGTAGTAAAGCAGAATGTAGGCACGGCGCGATAGCAAAGCGGTTATGCACCGGATTGCAAATCCGTGTAGGTCGGTTCGACTCCGGCTCGCGCCTCCAGATTTTGCGGCAGTAGCTCAGTTGGTAGAGCGATACCTTGCCAAGGTATAGGTCGAGAGTTCGAGACTCTTCTGCCGCTCCAAATAGAAAAGGGAAAGCGCTGGTCGCTTTCCCTTTTTTCATATCGGGGCCCGATATAATTGAAGCCCCCTGCCTGGGTGGTGAAATTGGTAGACACAAGAGACTTAAAATCTCTCGCTCTTTGAGTGTACGGGTTCGATTCCCGTCCCAGGCACCACGATTGAACACATGATCATTTACGACCTTAACTGCGACAATAACCACCGGTTTGAAGGTTGGTTCCAGAATGCCGACGCGTTCGAGGCACAGCTTGACGAGAAGCTTGTCTGCTGTCCGCAATGCGATAGCCACAACGTTCGCCGCGTACCTTCGGCTGTGGCAATTTCCGGGCATCACGTCGAGCAGGTCAGGGAATCCTCAGCCAGCTCATCCGTGGCACCGACGAGTACGGCGTTGATGCCTGTCGGCGAACATGCCACCGCCCTGTATCGCCAGCTTATTCAGACTATCGTCAGTCACAGTGAGGACGTTGGCCACTCGTTCGCCGATGAGGCGCGCAAGATTCATTACAACGAAGCGCCACAGCGCCCGATTCGCGGCCAGGCCAGCGAAGATGAATGTGACGCCTTGCGGGATGAAGGCATCCAGATCCTGAGTTTGCCGGTACCCAAAGACGAGCATTAGCAGAAACGATTTTCAGTTCTCGAGCTCGCATTTCCCTCCAGCTCAGCTCGTTGGATTGATGTCGTATTGGCGCATGAAGCGCCGATCAATCCAGTCCTTCCATAGCCAGGCCCAGCGGCCGCTGGCGGAGAATCTACCCCAGGACATGATGGCCTCTTTGGGGCCGGTCGCCAGCAGGTAAAGACTCCGCTTTTGCGGTTGATAATTCTGCGGCACCTGCCCCGTCAGTGCACGATTGAGATTGCGGGCCAGCACTGGCCCGGCGCGAACGGCATAGACGCCTGACTTGGCATGAGGGACATCGATGCGGGATGCGATGTCGCCGGCGGCGAACACTTCCTTATGGGAAACGCTTTTCTGCCCATCCTCCACAGCAATGAAACCATCAGGGGCCAGCGCCAGTCCGGAATCAGCCAGCCAGGTCGCTGGCTTAACCCCGGTTGCCGCGATGATGCAATCGACTGGAATCATCATCCCATCGCGCAGCTCAAGGCCGGACAAGCAGCCTGACGCATACCCCTTGACGAGTTCGATCCGGTGACGCGCCAAGGTTTTCGTTACGCGCGCCACGATGCTCGGCCCGTGCCCCGGCAAAAGGCCGCCACCGACAACAAGTTTTACCCACACCTTACTTTCACCCAATTCGCGGTTCAGGCGGTAACGCGCGGCGAGTGCCAGTTCGACGCCTGCAGCACCGCCACCCACGACGGCGAGGCTGGCCACGCCCCGCTGCTTGAAAAGCTCGAGCTGCCGCCTCCAGCCGACGACAAAATCCTCGATGGGGCGGATCGACAGCAAGGTGGCATCTGTGGAAACCAGAGATGAAAGCTCGACCTGGGCGCCCGTATCCAGAGATAGCGCATCGTAGGCTATCTCCCCGCAGTTCTCGGTTTGTATGACCCGGCGCGGCGCATCCACGCCGACCACGCTATCCTGGACGAAACGGACACCGGCTGCGGCGAGCAGTGGCTGGAGGACTGCGGCACATTGATCCAGACTGTAATGACCTGCCATCCATCCCGGAAGCATGCCGGAATAGATCTGGCGGGAATATGGCGAGACCAAGGTGACTTCGACATCTGGCCACGGACGTTCAGCCAGTGCTTTCAGGACGTGAAGGTGGGCATGGCCGGCGCCGGCCAGAACCAGCTGCTTCATGCTCGCACCTCAGCATCCAGAGACAGGTACCGAACCTCGGGACAGTATCTTGTCAGGCGCTCAAAATCTTCCTTGCGGTCGACATCCCACAGGGGCGGAAATTCTCGCCATCGCCAGTTCATTCCGGTCATGCGTGCACGGGTCTGCGCCATGACGCGCTCTGTGCTCCAGTCAATTTCCTGAAACGCACGATGGTCTGCCTCTCGCATTCCGATCAACACATAGCCGCCGTCTTCGGCAGGAACCACTGTCGCGTCGTGTTCCAGCAGGCTGCAGGCAGCCTGGCGTAATAGATCGGCGCACAGAGCCGGGCAGTCTGTCCCGATAACCAGCGTGCCGGCGGGTGTCGATGATCCCGCGATGGCCGCATGCATGCGTTCGCCGAGATCGCCTTCCGGCTGGCGGCGCAAAGTCATCTCACCGAACGAACCGCAGGCAGCGAAGGCCGGATGATCGATATCGGGGGCACACCAGAGGGTGACTGGGCCTATATCGGCCCGCAAGGCCGTCGCCACGGCGCGCTGCAGGAGCCAGCCTTGCAGTGCTGCCGCGCCATCGGAACCAAGGTGTGGAATGAGGCGTGTTTTGGCCAACCCGGGAACCGGGGCCTTGGCCAGAATCGCTACCCCGACGCGCTGCATGGGCTCAGGTTCCATCTGGGAGGTAACCGTAATCCCTCGCCAGTGCGTTCGGGCTGGCACCAAAAAAGAATCGAAGACGCAGCCACCACATCGTCAGGATCGTGCGAAGCAGCCCATGCTTTTCCCAACGTCGGCCCGAGGTCGTGACGCATTCAGTGAGGCAAACCGGCCACGCTTCCTTGCGCATCAGGGCTGAGAACACGATGTCTTCCATCAGCGGAATTGCCGGGAATCCGCCGCTGCGCTGAAAGGCCTCGCGTGTGACGAAGATTGCTTGATCGCCGGTCGCTATGCCGGTCAGGCGTGAGCGCCAGTTCATCATGAATGCAACCATGCCAAGGCCCCGGATCGCGCCCTCAATGTGAACATCGAAACGTCCCCAGCAGCTCCCAGAACCCACCACTGTGCGCACCAAGTCCAGCGCGGAAGAGGGCAGAAGCGTGTCAGCGTGCAGAAACAGCAGTACGTCACCTGACGCCAGAGCCGCGCCGGCATTCATCTGGAGAGCTCTGCCGCGTCTCGATGTCGTTACACAATCCGCCAGTGATCGGGCACATTCGGCCGTGTCATCGTTACTGCCGCCATCGACCACAATCACTTCCGTACCTTGCGCGCGAAACCCTTGCAGGCGTTCAAGGACATGAACGATGCCGTCGGCTTCGTTCAGTACGGGAATGATGATGGAGACCGCGGGCGTGTTCACGGGTAAATCTGCTGTTCGTTGTGTTCAGCTTCTATTGGCAACATTCAGTTTTTCGTCATCGGGCAGGCGTCTTCCGATGCAACGAAGCGGAAATCGGCGAAGCCGGCATGCGCTTCCTCGCCAGTATTATCGGTATCCGAGGCGATAGCCAGCCCCCTCAGTTCGCCGCTGATATCGCCAAATGCCCGTTGAAAATCCTGCAGGACGTTTCGCCTTTCCTGCACCCAGGCTCCCGCCTGCCCGGCACCGGAGCGCAACACCAGCATGCGCGCCCGATCGGTGTAGGCGTTGTCCTGCAAGGTGCCGATCGGGTGGCGGTTGTCCCAGATGTAGTTCAGCGCGGCATCGGGCACCTGACTGCCGTAGATCGAACGTGCAAGCCGAAGTTTGGAACGGGTGGCGAAGCCCAACTGATCGGGCGGCACCGCAAAGGTCAGATAAACCCGGGCGGCGTAATCATCGCCGGATTTTCGGGTCATGTCGGCTGAAGCAACGGGCGCGTCGATCCTCCATTGCCAGCACAAAATGGGCGTTTTTTTGAGGTCGACCGCAGCAGTCCGTCCGAGCAAGGCCATGCTCTTCTTTGCCCTGGCTTCGATGGCAACGACCCCGTCCCATTTTCGCAATGTGTACTGGGTTGGCGGCACACGCTGGTCCAGATGCTCAATTTTCCAGGGTGCCGGAATGTTTGTGTCACTTTCGTTGAAGCGGCCGAGCCAGAGCGGATCGGCTAGGGCAGAAAGCGGCAAGGAAATGGCTGAGAGCAGGCATGGCAGCATCCATTTTGTTTTTTGCGGCATGCGATTTACCCCCGGCGCCAGGTATGGAATCGCTCGACCCAGGCCAGAAGCCCCTGCGGCGCATGCGCTTTCTTCCAGTTGCCGGCGACGTACTTGTTGGCCTCTGCGAGCGTCGGGTAGATGTGGATGGTGCCGAGAATCTTGTTCAGCCCGATGCCATGCTTCATTGCAAGCACGTATTCGGCGATCAGGTCGCCGGCATGCTCACCAACGATGGTAACGCCGAGGATCTTGTCCTTGCCCGGCACGGTCAGCACCTTGAGCAGGCCGTGCGCCTCGCTGTCGGCGATGGCGCGGTCAAGGTCGTCGATGCCGTAGGTCGTGACTTCGTAGGGAATTGCTTTCTCCTTTGCTTCCAGTTCGTTCAGTCCAACGCGGGCAACTTCCGGTTCGACGAACGTGGCCCACGGAATCACAGAGTAATCGGCCTTGAATTTCTTGAACGGGTCGAACAGCGCATTGACTGCGGCATACCAGGCTTGGTGGGCGGCGGTATGGGTAAACTGGAAGGGGCCGGCGACGTCGCCTGCTGCGTAGATGTTCGGGAAATTGGTCTGCAGGAACGCGTTGGTATCGACGGTACGGCCAGTCGGAATGCCCAGTTCTTCAAGGCCAAATCCCTTGAGGTTGGCGGCGCGGCCGACAGCGACCAGCACGGCATCGAAGGGAATGCGCACGTCTTGTCCTTCGTGTTCGGCAATCAGTATTTTCTCGTCGTTCTCAACGATGAACTGTTTGGCCCGGTGATTGAGCAGCACTTCAATTCCCTCGGCCCTGAAACGCTGGGTCACCAATTCGGATATCTCGGGATCTTCGCGAATCATGATGCGCGGCGCCATTTCGACCTGGGTCACCTTGGCGCCAAGGCGGGCGAAGGCCTGCGTCAGCTCCGAGCCGATCGGGCCGCCACCGAGCACCACCAAGCGTTTGGGCAATTCGCGCAGGTTCCAGACGTTGTCCGACGTCAGGTAGCCGACTTCCTCGATGCCCGGAATCGGCGGCACGAAAGGCCTAGCGCCGGTGGCGATGACGATGCTGCGTGTGGTCAGGCGTTGGGTGCTGCCGTCGTCGCGGGTGATGTCGACTTCCCACGGCGATACAATTTTCGCGCTGCCCTGCACGACGTCAACACCCAGTCCGGTGTAACGCTCGGCCGAATCATGCGGCTCAATGGTCTTGATGACGGATTGCACACGCTCCATCACATCGGAAAACGTGAATCCGGCATTGGCCGACGCAATGCCGAACTCCTGCGAACGGCTGACATGCGACAGGAACTTGGCCGAGCGGATCAACGCCTTCGAGGGCACGCAGCCTGTATTCAGGCAGTCGCCACCCAGTTTGTGCTTTTCGACGAGGGTGACCTTGGCCTTGACGGCGGCCGCAATGTAGGCGGTGACCAGACCGGCACTACCGCCACCGATGACAACGAGGTTGCGGTCGAAGCGGGCCGGTTTCTTCCAGTTGGCGAATACCTTGTTCATGCGAACGATCTCCACAAGCTTGCGGGCAATCAGGGGAAAGATGCCGAGCAGAATGAACGAGCCGAGCAGGCCGGTCGAGAGAATGCCGGAGAGCGATTCCAGCTTGGCCAACTGAGTGCCGGCATTGACGTAAACCACTGTCCCGGCAAGCATGCCAAGCTGGCTGACCCAGAAGTAGGTCCAGGTTTTCATGACCGTCAGGCCAAGCAGCAGATTGACCAGGAAAAACGGGAAGGCCGGTACCAGACGCAAGGTAAACAGATAAAACCCGCCTTCGCGGCGCACACCTTCGTCAATGGCTGCCAGACGCTGCCCGAAACGCTTGCTCACCCAGTCCCGCAGCAAAAAACGCGACATCAGGAAGGCGAGGGTGGCGCCGATCGTCGAGGCAAAGGAAACAATCACCGTGCCCCAGAGCAGGCCAAAGATGGCGCCGCCGGCCAGCGTCAGCAACGCGGCGCCGGGGAAGGAGAGGGCGGTGACAATGACATACACCACGAAATATCCGGCAACGCTCAGTAGCGGATTGCTGGCCCGGAAGGCCTCGATGGCGGCTTGCTGATTCTTGAGCGACTGCAGGCTCAGGTATTGACCCAGGTCGAAATGAACATACAAACCGGCCACCAAACCAATGAGCCCGAGCAGTGCCAGTTTTTTGAGGTTCATGAAAAATTCCTGCCTGATTTTCGTGAAGGGTTACGCGACAAGGTCACCCGCAATGATTAGTCGCAGAAAGAAGCCCCTTCCTTACACCGTGGGCAGAATTTTGCTGCATCGAGCCGGGCAGTGCGTCGGAGCCACGCGCCCGGCTGCCATGCTTACTTGCGCTCGCCCCACAATTGCTGGACGCGTGCGTCCCGGCCGCAGCTTGAACGATAGTAAGCGTAGCGGATCGGGTTTTTCTTGTAATAGTCCTGATGGTATTCCTCAGCCGGCCAGAAGGTCGAAGCTGGCAGAACTTCGGTGTAGATCACCGGAAAACGCGCACTCTTGAGCAGAGCATCACGGCTGGCTTCCGCCGCTTTTTGCTCGGCCTCGTTCTGCCAGTAGATGCCGCTGCGGTACTGGCTGCCGGCATCGCAGAACTGACGATCCTTGACGGTCGGGTCGATATGCCGCCAGAAATACTCCACCAGCTGCGGGTAGCTGACTTTTTTGGGGTCATAAATGACGCGCACGGCCTCTGTGTGGCCGGTCCTGCCGGCGCTGACCGCTTCGTAGCTCGGGTTTTTTGTCGGGCCGGCTGTGTAGCCGGATTCGACTTCGATAACGCCGGGCAACTTTTCAAAGTCGGCTTCGATGCACCAGAAACAGCCACCGGCAAACAGCGCGCTGGCCTTGGCTGACGGGGATTCAATCGCCATAGTCTGGAAACTGGCCGTCAGCGCGGCAACTGCTACGGTCAACCGGAAAAAATGGCTATTTTTCATGTCAGCAGCGCCGGCAATGCGTCGCCTCTGGCGACAAACTTGAGCGCAACGCCATTGTTGCAGTAGCGCTTTCCTGTCGGTTTCGGGCCATCGTCGAAGACATGCCCCTGATGCCCGCCGCAATGCGAGCAGTGATACTCGGTACGCGGGAGGATCAGCTTGAAGTCGGTCGAAGTACCGACGGCGCCGGCCAGCGGTTGCCAGAAGCTCGGCCAGCCAGTGCCGCTCTCGTATTTGTGGGCGCTGTCGAACAGCGGCTTGTTGCAGGCGGCGCAGATGAAGGTGCCATCACGTTTTTCGCCGTTCAACGGGCTGCTGCCAGCGCGCTCGGTACCATCCTCAAAGAGCACGACGTAGGCTTCGGGCGGCAGCAGCTTTTTCCATTCAGCCCGGCTTTTGTTGAGCGGAAACTTGCTGGCCGCCGAAACGCCGAAGGGAAGGGCGCTGGCGGCAATCAACCCGGACACGCGGGCAATCCAGTGGCGACGGTTCATGATCTCTCCTTAAATACTTCTTGCTGATATGGAGTGTTTTCGCGACGGGTCGTTCCATCGCGAAAACACTGCGCGCCCGGCGAACCCGAAAATTGTCCGGGAGCTGCGGGGATGGAAATTGGGTCGCTATTGGTGGTCGTTTTCATTCGAATTTGTTCAACCGTTGGCTGCGCTTACGCGGCTTCAGCATGGTCGAGAGCACCACCGCAACTACTGCCCTGGCCAGCTGTGCAGCCGTAGCAATGATCGGCCACGCGAATAGGGCGGCCGGCCAGATCGGCATCGAGCAAATCGGCCAGATGAACCGTGCCGGATTCCTTGCCGCCAAGTTCAAGCTTGAGCATCTGGTTGAAATCGCAATCAAAAACCTCGCCCTGCCAACTGACAGAAATCAGCGAGCGACACATCACCCCATCCAGGTTGACCGACTGGTAAGCGCCTTTGAGTAGCTCCATGTAATCCTGGAATTCGTTTCGCGTTACGAGCTGGCTGCCAAAACGCTGAATCGGCATGTTGGTCAGTGCAAAAAGTTGGTTGAAGACAATGCCGTAGCGGGAAGCGAGTTGCTCCTTGTAGGCCTGCTCCAGCTTTTGCTGGTCGGGCGGCAGGCTGGGGCCGAGCGGGTTGTAAACCAGATTCAGGATGAGGTCGCTACCCGCCTGGCCGTAGCCCAGGGCATTGAGTTTGCGCAAGCCCGCGATGCTGGCTGCGAACGCGCCGTCACCGCGCTGTGCATCGACGTTTTCTTCCAGATAGCACGGCAGCGAGGCTACAATCTCGACGTTCTGCTCAGCAAGGAAGTCGGCCATCGTCTCGTAGCCCGGTTCGCTCAGGATGCTCAGGTTGCAGCGATCGATGACGCGTAAGCCCAGCGCTCTGGCCGCGCTAACCAGACGGCGGAAGTTGGGGTTCATCTCCGGAGCGCCGCCGGTCAGGTCAAGCGTTTGCACAGCCTGTCTGCGTGCAAATTCGAGCAGCACGGTCATGGTTTCCCAGCTCATTTCTTCGGTTCGCTTGGGACTGGCGGCAACGTGGCAGTGGAAACAGGATTGATTGCAGCGGTAACCCAGATTGGCCTGGAGTGTTTCAAGGCGACGGCGCTTGATCGCCGGAAACGCCGTCTTGACCAACAGGGGAAAAGTATCGTGCATCGTGCAACTCCGAATAGGGTTTAAGCATTAGTCGGAGAAGACGGCCAATGCTTACACTCGTACGTAAAAAAAGCAGACCGGCAGATCCGACGTCGTCTGAACAATAGATCAGATCAGTCGGGTGACACAAAAGTGCCATAGGTGCGACTTCTGTAAGTGATTGATAAATAATAATTGACAATGGTTTGCGAGGTGGTTTTGTGGCTAGGGTGTGTGGACAATCAGGCGAGCCAAATCAGAGCGGCTGCGATGGAAATGAATGCTTCAAAGCGGACGTCGAGTTTGTCGTAGCGCGTAGCGATGCGGCGAAACTGTTTCAGGCGGGCAAAGAACCTTTCGATGAGATTTCGACTTTTATAGACATGCTTGTCATAGCTTCTGAGCACCTTCCGATTGGCTTTCGGCGGAATGACAACTGTGGCATTCATCGCCTCGATGCAGTCGATGAGGCTGGTGGCATCAAAGGCTTTGTCGGCCACGACAGCGCCAACGTTATCCATGCCATCGATGAGATTGGCAGCTTCGGTGATGTCGTGTCGTTAGCCGCCTGTCAGACGGAAACGCGCCAGATTGCCCAGTCCATCTACCGCCGCATGAATCTTGGTGCTCAAGCCCCCACGAGAACGGCCAAGACTTTGTTGCCCGTTTTTTTGGGTGCGCCGGCCGCGTGTTGGTGCGCCCGCACGATGGTGCTATCGAGAAAAACTTCCTCAAAATCTGCGTCTTCGCAGAGCATGGCAAAGAGCGCCTGCCAGACACCTTTGTCTGCCCAGCGTAAGAAGCGCCTGAAGACCGTATTCCATGGCCCAAAACTGACAGGCAGGTCACGCCAAGGGGCGCCAGTTCTCGCCATCCAGAGAACCGCTTCAACAAACAACCGATTATCTGCACCGGTACGACCACGGTCGCCTGCCTTGCCGTGCAGCATTGGCTCGATTCGTCGCCATTGGTCATCGCGTAACAACAATCTCGGCATCCCGCCCTCAGCCCAAAAGACAGGATGTAAACACAATTATTCATTTGTGAACAGCATCTTGCCCACAAATGTCCACACACCCTAGAAATGAAGGATCTGAGTTGTCGTTAAAAGTTGCTTTTATGACTGTTTTGGCAAAGAATGCGGTTGTTGCAAAAAATCACAGAGGGATAGATATGTTGCTTGAATTCAGTATGAGGAACTTTTACTCCTTTAAGGAGGGGGCTACGGTCTCCTTCCGGCTGGATGCAAATTGTCCTCAATATATCTCTCATGGATTGCCCTATACGCCAGTCCTTTGCATCAAAGGGGCAAATGCTTCCGGAAAGACAAATCTCTTAAAGGCAATCGCCTTCTTACTCCATTTTTGTACGCGCTCCTTTGCCAGTGAGCCGGATGATTCAAACTTTGTAGCTCCATATTTTGATAGTGAGGATCCCTGCGAATTTTCAGTTACCTTTCAAGTGGATGCCGCGTGTTATGAGTACGAATTAGAATTAACAAACGATGCTATCGTTCGTGAGACGATCTATAGAACAAAAACCAAGAAAACAAAGATTATCGAGCGAAATGGCAACACTATTGCCTACGTAACAAAGGAGTTTGCTGGGTTATCTAAAATGAACCTACGCAACAATGCATCGTTAGTTTCAACTGCTCGTCAGTATGCTTTCGAAGAGTTGTCCGATGTATATGGATTTTTCGCAAAAGGTTATTCCAATGTTGGATATTTGGGGCTGCGAGAAAATCCCCTTCAACTTAATACGATCTGCAAGATTCTTAGAGATCATGATGATGTGTTGGATTTTACAAAGACCTTTATTGCTGATTGTGATACAGGTATCCATGACATCAAGATATTGGAACGCGAAGATGAAGGGAAGAAAGTCTACTTTCCAGTTTTCTATCACAAGAAGGATGAGACGCTACATCCTGTCATTGCTATTAGCGAATCGAGTGGTACAAAAACGCTATTTCGAAGCCTCGGCCTATACAAAGGCGTTCTCGACGTTGGAGGGGTTCTAGTACTGGATGAGTTTGATATCAATCTCCACCCCCATATTCTTCCGAAACTTATAAATCTATTCCTTGATGCAGAAATAAATACACGAGGTGCGCAGCTTATATTTTCGACCCATAACACTGAAATTATGGATTTATTGGGTCGATATCGTACCTACCTCGTAAATAAGGACGACAATGAAAGCTATACTTACCGTTTGGATGAAATATCAGGGAATTTAATTCGAAATGACCGGCCAATCTCTCCTACATATAATGAAGGGAAGATTGGCGGTGTCCCAAAGCTATGACGAAGTTTTGCAATTCCAAGAAGGTAGGCTTCTTAGGAAAAATACCCACGGCGAGTCTTGAGTCGGACAACGACAATCTCGCATTGCGATGCAAGTTTAATTTTTCCTATTACTGCGTGCAGCCTGCCGGCCAGTCATTTGATGATTGGACTCATGTGCAAGTTCGTAGCTTGCTCGAGAAGCTTTCCCACTATTCAAAAGAGTCACTAAAGCACTGGCAACAGGAATCGATTGGAAAATCAGGTTCTGTGCTTGCTATATATGGATCGTTTCCAACGAGATCCGATTTCACGCATCCTCCGCACGTACCTCATGAGGTCTTCTGGGGACGATTTAGGCTGGATCACTCGATGCGACTTGTTGGATTTGTGATTCCTGAGAAGTTTGATGGGGAAATCCAATCAAGCTGCGGAAAAAGACTGGATTCGAATACATTCTTTGTCGTCTTCTTGGATCGGGATCATCGGTTTTGGAAAGGTAAAGAGGCAAAGTAGAAGAGCGAACCATTTGGCTTAATAAAAATGTAAGCAATAATAGGGGTCAGACCCCTATTGTTAAGAACTACCAGCAAAAAGCCCGGTCAAATGATTGGGCTTTTTGCTTTTTCGGGCTTGTGTAGTGAAACGTAGCCGGAAACTATGAATTCGGCAGGCGGCACCTTGGTCCCGGACATTTTAATTTTGGCCATTTTTTCCGGTTGACCGTGAGATTCGGCCAATCGGAGGATTCCGGGCGCTCTGGCTGGGATCCTCCGATTTCAGGTCACGCGCTCAGCTGAGCAGGATGTTCCG
Organism: Betaproteobacteria bacterium; assembly: GCA_016705475.1. Taxonomy (GTDB): domain Bacteria; phylum Pseudomonadota; class Gammaproteobacteria; order Burkholderiales; family Rhodocyclaceae; genus Azonexus. The sequence continues at coordinate 513,560 of JADIYD010000014.1, forward strand.
GTCGAAGGTCAGGTTGTCGAATGCGGTGTAGACCCACGGACAGCCTTGGGCTTGCGATGAGAGGCGGATGCGCTGGATGTTGCGGCTGGGCGACGAGAAGCTCAGTGGGTGCCAGTGGCCGAAGAAGTTGGCGTCTTTCGGGCCGAGCTGGGTTCTGGCCTTGCCGAGGTAGGTGCCGTTGCTGTCGTAGGCTTCCATGAACGGCCGGTTGTCGCTGCTGCCGAGGCATTCCGGGGAATCCAGGGCATAGGCCCAGACGCTGATGGATTGCTGCAGTTGGCTGAAGACGGCTTCCACGGCACCCCAGCGGGCGTCGAACAAGGGCGCGCCGGTACCGTTCGTGATGGTGAGCACATTCTTGCCGCTTTGGGCGGTGCCCAGCGTCATGGCCATGGCGTAGGCGGACCAGCGTTTGGCCGGGTTGGTGGTCAGGCTTGAGAAGGTGACGCTCAGCGCGGCGAAGGCATTATCGACGGCCGTGCCGCTGGGCACACTTTCGAAGTCGATCATGACGGTTCGGCGCAGGTTGGGCGGCGGGCGGAAGGGCGGGCGCTCCAATATGATCTTGCTGCCGAGTGCGGTTGCGAGATTCTTGATGTCGGTCATTTTTATTCTCCCCTTGAACGAAGGACTGAATCAGGGCCGGATTATTTTCGCCCTATGATTTGAGCATAGTCCGGGATCAGGGGGATTCAAGGCGGAAAAGGCTCGATGCATCGGTCAGCAGACGATTTCGAGCGTTTGGTGTTTTGTCCGGGCCGATCAACAATCGGTAGCTGGCGCCATCGGGCTGCAGCACCGCTGGCGCCCCCAGACTGAGCGGGCACGGCGGGTTTGGCTGCCCCCGGGGGCAGCCATGGCAGATGCCTTCCAGAACAATTGGGGTCAGCGAAAAATTGCAGGAAAAATTGGGTTTTTAGCCCTGTTGTTGTCCAGTCTCACGCATCGCTTTTTATCACGGCCTGCAGTTTCCGCCAGCTGGTGACGGACGCTATACCTGGCGCAAGCCAGAGTGAGAGCCACGACCCGGCGAGAATGGCCAGTGCCAGCGAATTTGGTGCCGTACGCGTTACCAGGTAGATCAAGAACCAGCCAATTGCGCTGAGCGCTATGGCCGAGACCACATAGATGACCAACAGCTGACGAACAAATACCCCGGCAAAGTGCGCCAGCGGAACATCTACAACCTGCATTTTCCCCTTGCGAAAGGCAACGAAGCAGGCTGCGGCACTGATGGCAAGGGATGTGGCGAGGAGTTGGAGCCAGAACCCAGGCGTCCATTGGGCTCTTCCGTGGACAAATAGCACCAGGACGACTGCGCAAGCGAGCGTGCTCAGTGCGAATACGATGCGAAGGCTGTGGATAGGCGTTTTCATAAAGTCAGAGGTTGGTGGTTCCAGCGTGAGAGGTCAAGGGGGCAATTGGGGGTGCGCCCAGGGGTTTATTCATGTCCGGTTGTTTTGGCTTTGCAGCCAGCTAAACCGGATTTCAATTTTCGCCATTTTTTCCGGTTGACCGTGACCTTCAGCCGTAGATCATCGTTCTTGTGCCTATTCAGGGATGGTTTTGCCAGGTTCGGCATCCCCAATCAGGTTTTTGAACCTACCGGATACCGCAGGGAAACAGCCAGCTTGTGAAGTGCGAACCTTGATTGGTTGTTACAAACAACTGTTCGGCCAAATCGGCCAATGGTGACGTAAATCGCCCCGGCTTTCTGGCCGGGAAATCCGGATAATGGCGGCCAATTCGTCTCGCACGCCATTTTTGGAATTCCCGCATGGAAATCAAGGTCAATTTTCTCGACAAGCTTCGTCTCGAGGCCAAGTTCGACGACTTCACGGTGATCGCCGACCAGCCTATCCGCTACAAGGGCGACGGCTCGGCGCCGGGGCCGTTCGATTACTTTCTGGCTTCGTCGGCCTTGTGTGCGGCTTACTTCGTGAAGTTGTACTGCGACACGCGCAATATTCCCACCGAAAACATCCGCCTGTCGCAGAACAACATCGTCGATCCGGAAAACCGCTACCAGCAGATTTTCAAGATCCAGGTCGAGTTGCCGGCGGATATTTCTGCCAAGGATCGGCAGGGCATTTTGCGTTCCATCGACCGGTGCACGGTCAAGAAGGTGGTGCAGGCCGGGCCGGAGTTCGTGATCGAGGAAGTCGAGAATCTCGATGCCGATGCGCAGGCCTTGCTGACGCTGAATCCCGATTCGGCAGCGAGCACCTTTATCGCCGGCAAGGATCTGCCGCTGGAGCAGACCATCGCCAACATGTCCGGCCTTTTGGCCGGCCTCGGCATGAAGATCGAAATCGCGTCGTGGCGGAATCTGGTGCCCAACGTCTGGTCGCTGCATATCCGCGATGCGCATTCGCCGATGTGCTTCACCAACGGCAAGGGCGCCACCAAGGAAAGCGCGCTGGCCTCGGCGCTCGGCGAATTCATCGAGCGGGCGAGTTGCAATCACTTCTACAACGACCAGTTCTGGGGCGAAGAGATCGCCAACGCGGCTTTTGTGCATTACCCGAATGAGCGCTGGTTCAAGCCGGGGAAGAAGGACGCGCTGCCCAAGGGGCTGCTCGATGAATACTGTCTGGACATCTATAACCCGGACGGCGAGCTGCGCGGCTCGCATCTCTACGATACCAATTCCGGCAATACCGAACGCGGCATCTGCGCGCTACCCTACGTGCGCCAGTCGGATGGCGAGACGGTGTATTTCCCGACCAATCTGATCGACAACCTGTTCCTCAGCAACGGCATGAGCGCCGGTAACACGCTGGCTGAAGCGCAGGTGCAGTGCCTGTCGGAAATCTTCGAGCGGGCGGTCAAGCGCGAAATCCTCGAAGGTGAAATCGCGCTGCCCGATGTGCCAGCTGACGTACTGGCGAAGTACCCAGGCATTGTCGCCGGCATCGAGGAGCTGGAGAGACAGGGCTTCCCGGTGCTGGTCAAGGATGCCTCGCTGGGCGGCGAGTTTCCGGTGATGTGCGTGACCCTCATGAACCCGCGCACCGGCGGCGTGTTCGCCTCTTTCGGCGCACACCCCAGCCTGGAAGTGGCGCTGGAACGCAGCCTGACTGAACTGCTGCAAGGACGCAGCTTCGAAGGCCTCAACGATCTGCCGCGGCCGACCTTTGAAAGCAACGCCGTCACCGAGCCGAACAACTTTGTTGAACACTTCATTGACTCCAGCGGCGTCGTGTCGTGGCGTTTTTTTAGCGCCAGGGCGGATTACGAGTTTGTCGAGTGGGATTTCTCCGGTCACGGCGAAAACTCCAACACCGATGAAGCCGCAGCCTTGTTCGGCATTCTCGAAGACCTGGGCAATGAGGTTTACATGGCGGTCTACGACCAGCTCGGCGCCACCGCCTGCCGCATTCTGGTGCCCGGTTATTCGGAAATCTACCCGGTGGAAGACCTGATCTGGGACAACACCAACAAGGCGCTGGCCTTCCGCAAAGACATCCTGAACCTGCATCGTCTCGACGACGCCGGCCTCGAAGCGCTACTGGAGCGTCTGGAAGAGAGCGAACTCGACGATTACACCGACATCATCACCCTGGTCGGCGTCGAGTTCGACGAGAACACGGATTGGGGGCAGCTGACGATTTTGGAGTTGAAGCTGCTCATCAATCTTGCCCTGCAGCAATTTGAAGCGGCGCACGAACAGGTCGGCACCTACCTGCAATACAACGAAAACACCGTCGAGCGCGGCTTGTTTTACCAAGCGCTCAACGTGGTGTTGGAAGTGCTGCTCGACGACGAGCTGGAACTGGACGATTACGAGGCCAATTTCCGCCGCATGTTCGGCAACCCGCGCATGGATGCGGTGCTTGGCTCGGTGGACGGCAGCGTGCGCTTCTTCGGGCTGACGCCAACGAGCATGAAACTGGAAGGGCTCGACCGGCACCAGCGCCTGATCGATAGCTACCAGAAACTGCATAGGGCGCGGGCCAGGGTGACGGCTTCGGCGCCCTGAACGCATCGGGTGGCCGGAGAGTGACCGTTATGGAACGTTGTCCTTGGTGCGAGGGATTCGACCTCTACCGCGAATACCATGACTTCGAATGGGGCGTGCCGCTCCACGACGAGCGTGCACTGTTCGAGTTGCTCATTCTGGAAGGGGCGCAAGCCGGCCTGTCGTGGGCGACCGTCCTCAAGAAACGCCAACATTACCGGTGCGTCTTCGATGGATTTGAACCCGAACTCATCGCGAATTACGACGCGCTGAAGGTGGCGGCCTTGCTGGCCGACCCCGGCATTATCCGCAATCGGGCCAAGGTGGCGGCGGCTATCGGGAATGCCCGGGCTTTCCTGGCGCTGAAGGCGGGCGGGCAGTCGTTCAACGACTTCCTGTGGCGTTTCGTGGACGGCCAGCCGATCCAGAACCGCTGGCGATCAATGGCCGAGGTGCCGACCAAAACCGCGCAGTCGGATGCGATGAGCAAGGCCTTGCTGCGTGCCGGATTCAAATTTGTCGGCTCCACCATCTGCTATGCCTTCATGCAGGCCTCCGGAATGGTGAACGATCATCTGCTGTCTTGCCCACGGCACAGTGAGGTGCAGAGGCTGGGCAAGGACTGAGCAGGGGCAAGCGACTCGTTCTTTTCAGGAAGAGGTTTTTCTCGGGCACAAACAGCAAAAAACCCATGCATTTCCCGCACGGGCTTTATAAATATTCGGCCTGGGCATTCACGGCCAAGGCGTTCGGCGATCAGCCATTTTGGTACTACCCGGCCCTCGAATCAAACTGCGGCGGACTACCAACCACATAGAAAAAAGGAACGCCGCGGCGTTCCTTTTTTTGATCAGATCAATTGCGTGGCTAAGCAAGCAGCCTGCTTGCTGTTGTAGTGCGCTATTGCTCTGTTCTTGCGCCCTGAAGCGCGACGGCGCGGAGAATTTATTGTTGTTTGGCGCCTTCTGACAAGCGACGCCCCAACGAAATGGCGTAAGGAGCTGCACGTGCCGCCAGTAGCGGGTCTGCCGAAGGGACCACGCCCTTGGGCATGACCATCGGGTTGTAGGTGATGCTCAAGCAGGCGCCGCCTGCGTCTGGCGAGACTGAAGTGATCTTCAGCGTGCCCAGCGTGACTTTCTTGCGTCCTTCTGGCAAGGGCACCGTCGCGTTGTCGATCACGTCACCCGCTTGTGCCAACTCCAGATTGAAATTGAAAGCGACCTTGCCCTCAGCGACACGCTGACGCAGGTCGTCAAACAAGAAATTTGCCCCCTAGCTTTGGCCTCGTCGTCGCTCAGTCCCTGTACGCCAGCAGCCGGTTCAAAATCCATTTGCCGTATTGCGTGACGCCCTTGGCATTGACGAAACCATAGCCATGCACGCCCCAGTAATTGATGCTGCCAAAGCTTGCCGGGACGGGCTGTGAGGCGAAGTGCTTGCCCAGCAGGAGAACCTCCGGGTTGGCATCATTGAACGCCTTGACCTTGGCGGGATCGGCTTGTTTGGTGGCTGGGTCGGGCTGACGTGAGGCCACCAGTCCGAAGAATTGCTGCGGTGACGAAGCGCCAAAAATAGGCGCTGAGATGTTGCCCATCTGCCACTGCTCACCATTTGGCAGATCGAACTGAAGTGCCAGGTTGCGCTGGGACTTGGTGTTGTCCGGCGCTTTCGGGTTGGCCCCGCCCACCGAGAATCGCGCCACCACCGGGATCGCTTTGCCACTGAAAACTGAAGCGCTGGAAAGCGCACGAGCATCGGCGGTGCCAACAAATTCGCCAACGGCACAAACGCCCTTGGCACCAGAGCGGCGATAGCCTTCGAACTTGCCAAACGTGGATTCGAACTGATCAATGAATGCTGATGGGTCAACTGGTTGGGCGACAGGCGCTTGAGCGAGCGAGTTGATGGAGAACAGGGCGGTGCCTGTGGCCAGGGCGGAACAAAGCAGTGTTTTCATGAGTTAGCACTCCAGATTGTTTTTCAATATAAGGCAGTTGGTTAAATCCAGCACATCGCGATTCCGCGATTATAGATTTAGTCGCTTCAGGCTCCAAATTCCTTACAAGGAAAATCCCAGAACAATAGGTGTCACTCCAAACCAGGCGTAGTCAGCCGCATGCAGGAATTAAAATTATCGGAAATTTGATCGCTTGACTGCGCTAGAGGCGGGCACTTTCGGTGATGCAGCCAGCGTTCGTTGCCGTGGTAGCTTGGGGCTATTTCATTTCACAGGAATTTGAGATCAGCAGGGCGATCCTGAGCGACGCAAAGTTTGTCGAGCTGGGCAACCAGCTGGTGCGAGGCATGGTTTAGTTCCGGCAAAGGAGGTCGGCTTAATCACCATGGCCGGTGCTGTTCAGTTGGCATTGAGGTCAGGTTGATTTGGCATGGCAGACGCCTCAACCCGATTTCAAATATTGGCCATTTTTTCCGGTTGACCGTGGCAAGCCGAATATTCAGCTACCGCGCCGCCTGATTCAGGATTTGCCAGACCCTCCAATGCCCGCAGGCCGAGCGGGCGCGGCGTTCCGAGTTGTCCCAGCCGCCGCCCTGGCATAGGCCTTCGGCGGTTTCGGCTTCAATGATGACGGTTCCCGGATCTTCACCGGGTTGGCGCCAACCGCTCCAGCGCTCGCAACTGGCGCAGCGTTTGCGGTCGACGGAATGTGCTAGCAAGTTTTCGCGGCCTTGCAGGAGGCGATGGTCTGCGTTGCCGCGACGACCGGGCCGCCAGCGCCTATCCAGCCCTTGATGCCGGCCTTGACGTTGTAAACCGTGGCGTAGCCGGCCTGTTGCGAGAGGAACTGGCTGACCGCCTTGGTCCGGTTGCCTGTGCGGCAGATGACGATGACAGGTTCGTTCGGTTTAGCGAAGGGTTTGACCTTGTCGAGCCAGGCCGGGGCATCGACGCGGCCTTTTTCGTCGAAGAAGGTGAGCAGCTTGCTGCCACCGACGATGCCGGTTTCTTCCCATTCCGATTGCAGGCGGATGTCGATGACCGGCACGCCGCTTTTGCTCAGTTTGTCGAGCTGGGCGTTGTCGATGTCGATGACTTCGGCGTGGGCGAAGCTGGTAGCGGCGATCAGGCAGGCTAGGAGCAGGTGGCGCATGGCAATCTCGTTTATCAGAAAACGCTGATTATAGACTTTAACTCGCTGTGGCCAATTGACCTCGTCGCTGGCCGCCGGGTTCCCGTCCGCGTGGGATAATCCCCCCTTTTTCCGGGGCAGCCATGGCGCTCAAATCCACTATTTTCAAAGCTGAATTGCAGCTTGCCGACCTCGACCGTTCGCATTTTGGCGATTACACGCTGACCATCGCCAGGCACCCGTCGGAAACGGACGAGCGAATGATGGTGCGTCTGCTGGCTTTCGCGCTTAATGCCTCGGAAACGCTGACTTTCGGGCGCGGCCTGTCGGCGACGGAAGATGAGGCAGACCTGCAGGATCTGGATGCGACGGGCAGTATCGAGCGCTGGATCGACGTCGGCCTGCCTGATGAAAAGCTCATTCGCCGGGCCTGTAACCGGGCGCGGCATGTGATGGTGCTGAGCTATGGCGGGCGGACGGCTGAAATCTGGTGGCAACAGACACAGGGCAAGGTGTCGGGGCAGAAGAATCTGCGCGTGCTGTCCCTCAGCGTTGAGGAGAGCAAGGCCTTGGCGTCGCTGGCGGCACGCGGCATGCGCCTGCAATGCACGATTCAGGATGGGGTGATCTGGTTGGGCGGCGATCAGGAACATGTCGAGCTGGCACCGAAAGTTCTCTTTGATAGCGATTTGGCATAGAATTCGAAGGCGTTTTTGCAGACTTTGAGCAACTTTTCGAGGGGTGACTATGGCAGCGAATGATGAAGACGAATCAACTGCGGTAATCGTCGGGGTGTTGGCCGGGATCGTGCTGGCCGTTGTGGCGGTGGTTTATGGTGCGAGCGCCGGCAAGGGTTACAAACCGGCCGCTGCACCGGTTGCCGAGCAGGCAGAAATTGCGCCGGTCGGCGAGGCGCTGGCCAAGGTCTATTTCGCCGTGGGCGCCGCTGCGCTGGACGATGCCGACAAGGGCGTGGTTGCCAAGACGCTGGAAGCGTTGGCAGCCAGTCCGAACGCCATCGTGCTGCTTTCAGGTTTTCACGATACCTCGGGCGATCCCGCTCGCAATGCTGAATTGGCCAAGCAGCGCGCCGTGTCGGTACGCGACGCGCTGGTGGCTGGCGGCGTTGCAACCGAGCGCGTCAAGTTCCGCAAGCCGGAATCGACGGTTGGCGCTGGTAGCCCGGAAGAGGGGCGTCGGGTTGAGATTCGCGTTCAGTAACTTGCGCGAGCTTCAGGAAAAAGGCGAACTTCGGTTCGCCTTTTTGTTTTCTGATCAGCGTTTTATAAGCGCCCAGACGAATTCGGCGCCGGCCGAGAGCAGGTCGATGGCGTCGATGATGCCGGCGTTCTCCGGTTCCTGCCTCAGGCGTTTCTGGCGCGATTTTTCGCGTTCGCGCATCACGATGGCGTCGCCGAGTGCTTCGACATCGCGCGTCGTGCGGCGTACTTCGGCGTGCTGGTAGCGGCTGAGCGCCTGTTCGACGGCGGACGGGTCGAGGATGGTGATCGGCGCCCGGCAATGGCTGCAGGCGTGGTCCTTGCGGATATCGACCGGGGCGCCGCAGCCCATGCAGCGGATGATGCCGACCTTGGCCGACAATTCGTCGATTTCGGCCGGGTTGAGCTGGCGGACGAAGCCCTTTTCGATCATGAACTGGGCAAAGGTGGTGAAACGCCCGTGTTTCTGCAGGCAGCGGTGATAGTTGAACTTGCCGCCGTGTTTGGCAACATCGAGGCCATGCAGGAGCTTTTCACTGCAGCGCGGGCATTTCAGCGGGTCGCGCAGCGGCGTACGCTGATCGTCGTGGTGTTCGTGCAGCTGCTTGAATAGTTCAACGATGCCACCCGGCGTGATCTGGACGCTCTCGAACTCGTCGAACCAGATGCCCTGGCAGCTGAAACACATGTCGAGAATGACTTCGCCATGATGCAGCCGTTCGAAGCGGTGCTTGGTCAAGGTTTGTCGGCAGGACGGGCAGGGAATGGGCTTCATGGTGAGCAGGGGCAGTGCGACAGGCGTGACTATAGCGCTGCTTTTCCGTCATGGTGTGCGCCGCTGTATCAGCATCCGCTAAAATTCGGGCTCGCCCCTAACCTCCGGATGTGCCATGAAGATCGCTGATCCCGCCCAGACCACACTGTGCAACGAAATGAAGCTCTTGCTCGAAGAACTGCCGCTCGACGGCGCCTGTATCCTCGAACTCGGCTGTGGCAAAGCCGAAAAGACGCGGATTCTGGCGGAAAGCGGCCGGCCGCGTGAAATCATCGCCCTCGAGGTCGATACCATCCAGCATGCGCGCAACCTGGAAATTACCGATTTGCCGACGGTGCGCTTCAGCCATGGTAGTGCCGAGGCGATTCCGGTCGACGATGCCAGCGTCGACATCGTGCTCATGTTCAAGTCGCTGCACCATGTGCCGGTGGCCGACATGGACCGTGCCTTGGCCGAGATCGCCCGCGTGCTCAAGCCGGGCGGTGTGGCGTGGATTTCCGAACCGGTCTTTGCTGGCGATCTGAACGAGGTTTTTCGTTTGTTCCACAACGAGCAACTGGTTCGCGAGGCCGCCTTTGCCGCGATCTGCAAGGCGGTGGAATCAGGCAGCCTGAATCTCGACAAGCAGATGTTCTTCAATACACGCAGCTATTTCGAGAGTTTTGCCCAGTTCGACACCCGGATGATCCAGGTCACGCACACCGACCACAGGCTTGCTCCGGAGCTTTACCGGCAGGTGCAGGAAAAGTTCGAATCCTTCATGGGGCCGGACGGCGCTACCTTCCTCAATCCGCAACGCGTCGATCTGCTTCGCAAGCCGGCCTGATCAGCCAGGGAGGGGGATCAGGCGGCAGGGCGGATGCTGCCGAGGTTGAGTGTCACACCCTTCTTCATCTTGCCGACGACGTGCATTTCGCAGGCCTTGCAGTCGAATTTGAGGATCAGCTTTTCGTTGCCGTTGATCAGCGTCATCGGGTCCGGCTTGAGGTGCTTCACTTCCTTCGGACAGAGGTTGAAGCTGTAGCGCAGGCAGTGGCGGGTGATCATGAGCGAGACCATGCCTTTTTCGTTGCCGGCCTCGTAGGCTTCCTCGATCAGTTTGACGCCGTGTTTCTCGTAGAACTGGCGGGCCTTGGCGTTGAACACGTTGCCGAGGTAGGTCAGTTCCTCCTGCGGGTAGGGAACCGGGTTGGTGGCTGGCTGGGCGCGCGGCGGGCGCGGGTGGCTGGCTATGCGGGCGGCTTCGAGCTGTTCGGTCGCTTCGCGGCGCAGGGCGTTGATGGCGCTGACCGGCAGGAACCACGGCTGGCTGAGTTTGAGCTCGACTGGTTCGGCGACGAACATCGTGTTGCCGAATTTGCCGAGGTTTTCGGTGAGCTTGGCCATTGCCGGCTCGGGGTTCTGGGCCAGTTGCCATTCCGATTTTGGCCCGTTTTTCCGGTTGACCGCAGCAGTCACGCCGTCTTCGTCGGTCAGGGTCAGTGCGAAGCCTTCTTCGGTCTCGGTCAGAACCGGTTTGACCGAAATCCGCCGGTCGGCCGATTCCTTTTCCAAAGAACGCTCGAATTCCTGGTCGCGGTTGCGGAAGAGGGTGGCACCTTCGGTCAGTTCTACCGGCATTTCGGCCGGGAAGAGCGTTTTTCCATCGGCACGGTTGATGCGCATGCCGACCACTTTGCCTTGGGCGCCGTAGAAACACACGCCGTCGCCGTTGTGGAAGGGCTTTTCAGCATTGACGGTGAAAAAGCCATCGCCGATGTCGACGACTTCGCCGATCAACTCGCCGACAAAAGCCGGCGAATCGAAGGCGCCGATGTCGTCCTGGCGATCGTTGGCGAAATAATCGGTGTAGCCGCGGTTGAAGGTCTTGTCCGGCTGCGGCGTGAAGGAGTACGTGCTGCGGCCGCTCGAGGCGCGGGTGAATTCGGGATTGTTGGCGATGATCTCGTCGAGCAGGCCGCGGTAGTGCGCCGTGATGTTCTTGACGTAGCTGAGGTCCTTGAGCCGCCCCTCGATCTTGAAGGAGCAGACGCCGGCGCGGGCCAGTTCCAGCATGTTGTCGGTCTGGTTGTTGTCCTTCATCGAGAGCAGATGCTGGTTCTCGGTGATCGTCTTGCCCTTGTCGTCGACCAGCGTGTAGGGCAGGCGGCAGGCCTGCGAACACTCGCCGCGATTGGCGCTGCGCCCGGTGTGGGCCTGGCTGATGTAGCACTGGCCGCTGAATGCAACGCACAGCGCGCCGTGAACAAAATATTCCAATGAAACATTTGTTTGCGAAGCAATCTTGATAATTTCGTTTAAGCTGCATTCGCGCGCCAGAACGACCTGCGAGAAGCCGACATCTTCGAGAAACTTCACTTTGTCGGCGTTGCGATTGTCGGTCTGCGTGCTGGCGTGGAGCTGGATGGGTGGCAGGTCGAGTTCGAGCAGGCCCATGTCCTGGATGATCAACGCATCGACGCCGGCTTCGTAAAGCTCCCAGGCCAGCAGGCGGCTACCTTCGAGTTCATCGTCGTGCAGGATGGTGTTGAGCGCGACGAAAACCTTGGCGCGATAGCGATGGGCGAAATCACAAAGCCGTTTGATTTCGGCGACATCGTTGCCGGCGCCGTAACGGGCGCCAAAGGCCGGGCCACCGATGTAGACGGCGTCGGCCCCGTGCTTGATGGCTTCGATGCCGAAATCGGCGTTTTTGGCAGGGGCGAGGAGTTCGAGCGGGTGTTGAATGCGAGTCATGTTGCGTTAGTACGTGAATCGATGGGCAAGTTCTTCGATATTGAACTCGCGCAGGATGGTTTCGGCCCGTTCACGGGCATTTTTGCGTGGATTGCCCCGCTTGCTGGCGATGATCAGCTCGTTCTTCATTGAATGTTCCCAGCCGACCAGCTCAGTGACGGTGACGTCGTAGCCGTGCGATTCGAGCAGCAGGCAGCGCAGGACGTTGGTCAGGTGGCTGCCGAGCTCGCGGGTGTGGATAGGGTGTCGCCAAAGTTCGGACAGCGGTTTTTGCGACAGCGATTCGTTCTTCCGGGCACGCATGGTGGCGGCGACTTCGGCCTGACAGCAAGGGACGAGGACGATATGGCGGGCGTTCTTGGTCAGCGCGAAACGGATGGCGTCGTCGGTGGCCGTGTTGCAGGCGTGTAGCGCTGTCACGACATCGACGCTGGCTGGCAGCTCAGGTGCTGTCAGCGAATCCTCGACCGTGCAGGCAAGGAAGCGCATGCGCTCAAAGCCAAGCCGGGCGGCCAGTTCGCGCGATTTGTTGACGAGTTCCTGGCGCGTTTCGATGCCGATGATCTCGCCGGTGGCACGCTCTTTGATACAGAGATCATAGAGGATGAAACCGAGGTATGACTTGCCGGCCCCATGGTCGACCAGCGTCTCGGCACCCTCCAGCAGCGGTTCGATGAACTGGTATAGGTGATAGACCTGTTTGAGCTTGCGTCGCGTGTCCTGATTGAGCTTGCCGTCACGGGTAAGGATGTGGAGTTCCTTGAGCAGTTCGATGGACTGCGCGGGACGAATTTCAGGAATGTCGGCGGTGGTATTTGGCTTCTTCATGGGGCGCCATTATCGCATTCAAATTTCTGTCACTTTCGTGTCAACCGAATCAAAGTTGAGTCGTTATTCGGCTCATGGTGATCAACCACCGCAAAACTACGGAGATATAAATGGGCAGTCTGAGCAACGAATCCTTCGATCAATTCCTGGATTCCCTGAAGAAAGCCGGTATTACCATTTCCAACGAAGCCGAACTGCGCGAGCGCCTGGCTGAAGCCCAACGCTGGCGTTTTGCCTTCCAGACCCTGGCCGCCAACGGCAAGGTTATCGGCATTAATTTTGAAGATCATTCCGAAGGTCGCAACGAAGCTGAAATCAGCCGCGCTTTCAATGAATTCCACGTTTCTGAAAAGACCAAGGCTGTTTTTTCTGCTAACCTGAAGCACTGATTTAACGGTTTCGGCCTTCCGCATCGGCGGGAGGAAGAAAAATAAACGGGCGCCAAGCGGCGCCCGTTTTGCGTTTGTATTCCGGAAAAACTGCTTGCTGCGGTCAACCGGGAAAATTGGCCGAAATCGAAATTTCGGCCAATTGCTTTTTTAGCGGGTAATCGGTTTGTAGCGAATCCGCTTTGGTTTGGCGCCTTCTTCACCGAGACGCTTCTTCTTGTCTTCCTCGTATTCCTGGAAGTTGCCTTCGAAGAAGTTCCACTGCGAATCGCCTTCGGCGGCCAGAATGTGCGTGCAGATGCGGTCAAGGAACCAGCGGTCGTGCGAGATGACCATCGCACAGCCGGGGAACTCAAGCAGGGCATCTTCAAGAGCACGCAGGGTTTCGACGTCGAGGTCGTTCGACGGTTCGTCGAGTAGCAGGACGTTGCCGCCGGTCATCAGCGTCTTGGCCAGATGCAGACGACCGCGCTCGCCGCCGGACAGATTGCCGACCTGCTTGCCCTGATCGGCACCCTTGAAGTTGAAGCGGCCGATGTAGGCGCGCGACGGCATTTCGAATTTGCCGATCTGCAGGATGTCGCTGCCTTGGGCCAGTTCTTCGAACACTGTCTTCGTACCGTCGAGACAGTCGCGTGACTGGTCGACGTAGGCCATCTTGACCGTCGGGCCGATATCGACCGTGCCGGAATCGGGCTGCTGCTGGCCGGTGATCATCTTGAACAGTGTCGATTTACCGGCGCCGTTCGGGCCGATGATGCCGACGATGGCGCCGGCCGGGATGGTGAAGCTGACGTTGTCCATCAGCAGCTTGTCGCCGAAGGTCTTGGTGACGCCGTTGAATTCGATGACCTTGCCGCCCAGGCGGTCGCCGACCGGGATGAAGATTTCCTGGGTTTCGTTGCGCTTCTGGTATTCCTGGCTGGACAGTTCCTCGAAGCGGGCGATACGGGACTTGGATTTGGCCTGACGTGCCTTCGGGTTCGAACGAACCCATTCCAGTTCCTGCTTCATCGCCTTCATGTGGGCGTCGATCTGCTTGTTTTCGGTCTCCAGGCGTGCTTCCTTCTGCTCCAGCCAGCTGGAGTAGTTGCCCTTGTACGGAATGCCGTGGCCGCGGTCGAGTTCGAGAATCCACTCGGCGGCGTTGTCTAGGAAGTAGCGGTCGTGGGTGACGGCGACGACGGTGCCCGGGAAGCGGACGAGGAACTGTTCCAACCATTCGACCGATTCGGCGTCGAGGTGGTTGGTCGGCTCGTCGAGCAAAAGCATGTCCGGCTTGGCGAGCAGCAGCTTGCATAGCGCAACACGGCGCTTTTCACCGCCGGAAAGAACGCCGATCACGGCATCCCAGGGTGGCAGGCGCAGCGCGTCGGCAGCCAGTTCCATCTGGGCTGCGGTATCCGAGCCGGCGGTGGAAATGATGGCTTCGAGGCGGGCCTGTTCCTCGGCCAGCTTGTCGAAATCGGCTTCCGGGTCGGCGTAGGCGGCATAGACTTCGTCGAGCTTGGCCTGAGCCTGCATGACTTCGCCGAGGGCGGATTCAACTTCCTCGCGCACAGTCTTGGACGCGTCGAGTTGCGGTTCCTGCGGCAGGTAGCCAATGGAAACGCCGGCCAGATGCTGAACCTCGCCGTCGTATTCCTTGTCCACGCCAGCCATGATCTTGAGCACGGTCGATTTGCCCGAACCATTCAGGCCGAGCAGGCCGATTTTGGCACCGGGGAAGAAGGAGAGGGAAATATCCTTGATGATCTGCCGCTTGGGCGGGACGATCTTGCTCACGCGGAGCATCGACATGACGTATTGAGCCATTGAACCTACCTGTAGTCGTAAATATTGATGATGCGCGAGTCTACGAGGCTTCAAAGCAAATGACCAGCCTTCCCGATGCTCGGGGGCTGGTCATTTGCCGGGTAGGGCGTAGAAACTAGAAGCGCAGGTTGCCCAGCGAACGGTGCAGCAACACGGCCGGCGCATCAACCCGGGGGCAGGTGCGAACGGTGCCGATCTGCGAAAAACCGAATTCGCGACGGTAATAGGTGGCGTGACGCGGATTGACTTCAATGACCACATCGGTCACCCCGAAAATGGCCCGGGCGTATTTGTAACTGGAGCGGAAAAGCGATTTCAGCAGCTCGGGATCATGGGAATCCACGTCTACCGCCAGTCGGGTTACCTCGCAGAGAACATGTGAAGGCTTGCGTAGCTTGGCCAGTTCCTCGGAATAGAGGTTGTCGGCGAGCAATCCGGCACTGGAATCGCGGGAGGCGGTCAGTGTCGCCACCAGTTCGCCATCCATCCAGGCGCCCAGCGTCGCGTGGTTCGGGTCTTCGATAATCTGCCGCGCCGCTGACATCTTGTAGCCGCGCCAAGCGTACATGCGGCGAACCAGGGCGCTGCATGCGCGATGCTGGTGATAGCTAACGGCCGGGGCTACCAGCAGTTCTGCTGGCTCGAGTGCCTGTTCAAATCCGGGCGATGAGACTGCCGGGTCCGGAAAAAACGATAGCGGCATGTTTCCGGGCTGGAAGCGGGAACTCGAAGGTATGACGTTTCGCATAGTCTTCATTCTATGATCATTGCATTGTTTAATCAACCGGCAACAGCGCTAAGTGCTTTTGCCGGTTCGTCACGGAGGTGAAAGGGCGTCGATTTCTCGCCAGACAGCGCGTTGATGTCGCCGCAAAGTTCGCCGCCTTCGTCGATTACCAGCTTGCCGTAGCGGATCTTGCCGATCACCTTGCCCGTGGCGTGGATGATCAGCTGCGAGCGTGCCGTCAGTTCGCCTTCGAAGCGGCCATGTATTTCGGCAATATCGATGCTGACCTTGCCCGAGAACGATCCATTGTCGGCAATGCGGATCACCCTGCTGTCCATGGTGGCCTCGACGCGGCCTTCGACAACCAGCGTGTCGCAATCGAGGATTTCAGCACCTTTCAACTTCACATCGGGACCGACGATCAGGCGGGCACCCATGACGTTTTCAGCAGGCGACTCCGCCTTTTCCGGCGCCACGACCGGCGTAGCCTCGGCAACAACGGGCTGGATATTGCTGGCGGCGCTGCCCAGAATATTGTTGACCTCCTTGCGGGTGATGGCGTCGTTGCGGTTGGGGATGCTGGGTTTGTTGAACATGGTGACTCCCGTTCTGAGGTTGCGATGAATATCTGACCGGAACTCCATTGCGATAAGCGTGCCATGTGAATTCAATAGCAATAAATCAATGGCTTACGATTTATTTTGAAAGTTGTTTCGTAATTATATTTCCCAATCTGTCGTGAAATTGCGACAGATATTTTTGGTATTCCCGGGAAAGGCAGCTAATCTAGCTCCCAGGCTTGTCGTGAAAATACGACTTGATATCAAGCGATTGATTTTTAACAAATAAATATATTGCGAGAGAGGTTGGTGGCCGGCGTTTCCCGGCAGCCTCTCATCCGTACTCTTCCGCTTGGCGGTTTAAACTCCAGCTTTTAGACACAGTGTGCCGATGAATCGAATTTCTTTCCGTCAGGGGATGTTGCTTGGCTTTGCCCTGATCGTCCTGCTGCTCGGCGGCGCGGCTGTGCAAAGCTGGCTGGTCGTCGAACGTCTGGTTGAGCAGAGCCGGCGCAGCAGCGAACAGGCCATCCAGTTGACGGCGTCAATTCAGGAACTGGGTGAGCGCACCATCGATATAGAACGCAGCGCGCGGCAATACCTCGTGCTCGACAATCCGGTCTTCCGCCAGCGTTTCGACGAACACCTCAGCCAGTCGCTGGCGGTCGTCGACCGGCTCGAAACGCTGGCAGCCGATCCGCTCCAACCCTTGCTTGGCGGCTGGCGCATGGTATCCGAGGCACTGCGCAGCGGCCTTGACCAGAACATTCCGCAAGCCGAGATCATTCCTCTCCTGGCCCGCATGGCCGAACTGGATGGCCTCTTGAAGCAGGCCGGGCAACGCTGGATCGAGGGGCAGAATCGCAAGTCCCTTGACGATCTTGAAACCAATCGCATGCGTCTCGGTGCGCGCATCGCCTTGGCCCTGTGTGGCGCGCTGCTGGTGGCGCTGGCCATGGGCTGGTGGCTGGTCCGGCCGGTGCGCCACCTTGAGCAAGCGATCATCCGCCTCGGCGCCAGCCGCTTCGATGAGGCCGTCACCGTGAGCGGCCCGGCCGACTTGCGCCAACTCGGCAAGCGGCTCGACTGGCTGCGCCTGCGTCTGGCCGAACTCGAGGCTGACCGCGAGCGCGCCTTGCGGCACGTCTCGCATGAACTGAAAACGCCGCTGACGGCGCTGAAAGAGGGCGTTTCACTGTTGCGCGAGGAGGTTCCAGGGCCGCTGGGCGCAGGGCAGCGCGAGGTGGTCGATATCCTGCAGCACAACGTGATCAGCCTGCAGCAGCAGATCGAGAGCCTGCTGACGCTCAATGCCGCCGCCTTCGAGGCACGCCGCCTGCAAGTTGCGCCAACCCGGCTGCGCAAGCTGCTCAGTGCCGTCGTTCAGCGTCGCGAACTACACAGTCAGTCGCGGCAGCTGAAGATTGTCGTCGAGTCTTCGCAGGAAACGGCCATGCTGGATGCCGAGAAGATGTCGGTCGTCCTCGACAACCTGTTGTCCAATGCCATCGACTTCAGCCCGGAAAATGGCGAAATCCGTCTTTCAGTTAGTCACGGCGACGGTTTGTGGCGTTTCGAGTGCATCGATCAGGGCCCGGGTGTCGCTGAAGAAGACCGGCAACGTATCTTCGAGCCCTTCGTCCAGGGCCAGCGCGCGCCGCCGGCGCCACGCCAGGGGAGCGGTGTGGGTCTTTCCATCGTGCGCGAGCTGGTCCGCGCGATGGCCGGCACGGTTTTTCTCGTCCCGCAGGAAACGGGCGCCCATTTTCGTGTGGAAATACCTGATGAGCAGTAATTGTTTCGCCTTATCCCGCCGGCTGGCGGTTTTCATTTTCAGCCTTTTTTTCGGGTTGACCGTAGCAGGCTGCGCTTCCGGCCCGCTGGCCAGGAAACTGAACCTCGAAGACACCAGCCCGGAGGCGGCGCTGGTCTATAACCAGAGCCTGTCGCGCATGACACCGGCCGAACTGGGGCGCGAACGCACGGTGCTCGCCGCGGTGCCGCAGACACCTTTCACGCAGGTCCGGCTGGCCCTGCTGCTCGGCCATCCGCGCGTACAGCAGGACCTGGGCAAGGGGCTGGCACTAGTCGAGAGCGTGCTCAAATCGACCGAACCGGCGGCGGCCCCTTTTCACCCGCTGGCTCGACAACTCGCCGACAACTATCAGGAACGCATGAAACTCGAAAACCAGCTGGAAAAGCAGATCCAGTCGTTGAACCAGCAGCTGAAGGATAGCCAGCGCAAGACGGTCGAGTTGCAGGAGAAACTCGACAGCCTCGCCAATATTGAAAAAGCCCTGATCCCGCGCCCGCGCGTCGTCAGGCCTGACGGAGGCAAGCGGTAATGGCTGCTGGCGCACACGTACTGGTCGTCGATGACGACGAAGATATCCTCAAACTGCTGACCATGCGCCTGCGGGCCAAAGGTTTCCGCATCACCGCCGTCGGCTCGGCCGAGCAGGCACTGGCCCAGATCGCCGTCGATCCACCGCGTGTCGTGGTCAGCGACGTGCGCCTGCCGGGTATCGACGGCCTCGCGCTGTTCGAAGAAATCCGCCGCACCCGGCCGACGCTGCCCGTCATCCTGCTCACCGCCCACGGCAACATTCCCGACGCCGTCGCCGCTACGTCGCGCGGTGTCTTTGGCTACCTGACCAAGCCATTCGACAGCCAGATCCTGCTCGAAAAGATCGACCGCGCCCTGCAACTCTCGGCGCCGACCTCGCAACCCGGTGACGAACCCGGCACCAGCAGCCAGGGGAGCGATGCCTGGATGGAGGGCGTCATCTTCCGCAGCAGCAAAATGGCCGAACTGATGGCCGAAGCCCGCATGGTCGCCGCATCCGATGCCAGCGTGCTGATTCGTGGCGATAGCGGCAGCGGCAAGGAAGTTCTGGCTCGCGCCATCCACCGCGCCAGCCCGCGCGCCAAAGGCCCGTTCGTCGCCATCAACTGCGGCGCCATTCCCGAACAACTGCTCGAATCCGAACTCTTCGGCCATGCCAAGGGCGCCTTCACCGGCGCCGGCTCCAGCCGCGTCGGCCTGTTCCAGACGGCCAACGGCGGCACGCTCTTTCTCGACGAAATCGGCGACATGCCGCTCGCCCTGCAGGTCAAGCTCCTGCGCGTGCTGCAGGAACGCGTCGTGCGCCCGGTCGGTACGACCAAGGCTGAGCCAGTCGACGTCCGTCTGCTCTCGGCGACACACCGCGACCTCGATCTGGCGATGGCCCAGGGCCAGTTCCGCGAAGACCTTTATTACCGCCTCGACGTCGTCTCGCTGACCCTGCCGCGCCTCGACGAGCGGCGCGAAGACATCCCGCTGCTTGCCCTGCATTTCGTCAAACTGCTCGCTGGCAAATACGGCAAGCAGGTCAACGGCTTCGCCCCCGAAGCCCTCGAAGCCCTTGCCACGGCCGCCTGGCCGGGCAACGTCCGGCAACTCTTCAACGTCGTCGAACAAAGCTGCGCGCTGACCTCGACGCCACTGATCCCGCTCACCCTCGTCCAGCGGGCCCTGCGCGTGCCGGTCATGGATGCACTCAACTACGCCGAAGCCAAACAGCGTTTCGAGCGCAACTACCTCGTCCAGCTCCTCAAACTGACCGATGGCAGCGTCGCCGATGCCGCGCGACTGGCTGAGCGCAACCGTACCGAGTTCTATCGCCTGTTGCAAAAGCACGACCTGACCCCCGCCATGTTCCGCAGCGAAGGCGATAACCCGCCGTCAGGCGGCGACAAGCCAGCCGCAGCCTAGGGAAGCTGTGCTGCAACGCCCGGCCTCGCACGCCCGGGGCCCCGCATTGCTACGAGCGAAGCGGGAATACAGGCACGAACCCGATTCCTGCATCTGAAGGGTTGAGCGACTCGCGAAATAACTGTCGTTGGCGCACGACGGAATGCACGTCGCCAAAAATCATCAATTCGGCATAGTTAATTGATTCAAAACGAAATTAATTCCCTGGCACGGACTTCGCAATGCAGTGATGGCAAGCAACAATAAAAGGGAATAGCCATGCTAAAACATCACCTCATGGTCACCAGCATCACCGCTGCTGCCACCTTTGCCGGTCTCGGCCTCTCGGCCTTCGCCACAGACGACCCGCAAGTGCTGGCCGCCATGGTGGCCAATTCCGCAGCGCAGGATATGGCGCTTGGCGACAAGGTCGAAACCCTGTTGCGTTCAGACGTCGGCCTGGCAGGCTCGCAGATACGCATCCTTGCCAGATCCGCCGTGATCACCATAGCGGGCAGCGTGCCGGACGAACACGCGCTGCGCCGGGCGCTTGACCTCGCCAGCGAGGTGCGCGGCGTGCGTGAAGTGCGCAATGCCTTGGAGGTCGATGTCCCAAAGTGAGGGAAGAGGGCGGCACCGGCCTTCTGAAGGCGCTGTTCAGTCTGATTCCAGAGTCACCAGTAGCGCGCCTTCGGCGACTGTATCGCCCTCGATGACGTGAATCTTGACCACCCGGCCAGCCTGCGGGCTGGGGATGTCCAGCGCCACCTTGCCGGTTTCCAGCGTCAGAATATTGTCGTCGCGCTCCACCCGGTCGCCGACCGCCACCAGCAGCTCAAGAATGAACACATCGCCGCTCGCGCACGAGCCGCAACTCGACCAGCATTCGGGGTACATCGGCATGCGAACAAAGGAGAAACTCATCAGCTTTTTTCCGTGGAAACCTTGCATTCTACGCGGGTGTCCGTATAATGCGCCGCTCTGACAGTGCGCCCGTAGCTCAGCTGGATAGAGTACTTGGCTACGAACCAAGGGGTCGGGCGTTCGAATCGCTCCGGGCGCACCAGCAGAACAACCCGCCGAAGGTTGAAAAAATCGGCAACGCAGTAAAAAGCAGTTTAGGTGTGCGCCCGTAGCTCAGCTGGATAGAGTACTTGGCTACGAACCAAGGGGTCGGGCGTTCGAATCGCTCCGGGCGCACCAAAAATTCATGAAAAAGCCACCTTCGGGTGGCTTTTTTGTTTTCCGGTTTCCGCTATGGCCGGCCTTTTCCTTGAGTGGTTCATGCAAATGGCGTAACGTGCCGTTTTCCATGTATCCATAGCCCCCCGTGTTACTTGAACGGGGAGGTGCCTAAATTGCTGAGGGTTTATAGTGGCTGATGTAATAAATGTTCGTGTAGAAACGCAGCTAAATCCCGTTGCGGACGAGGTATCGGCAATTGTTGCAGTGATTCGCCCGATTCTGTACGGGTTACTTCACGCCTTGAAGCGGGAGGTTGTTGAGGAAGTCGGCGGTTTCAATGAGGTCAAACTTTTCATGTTGCCTCGGTTATATCGGCCAGGTGACGGAGATTGCGGTATCTGTTTTGAATATGCGGTACATGATGCAATTCGCCGTGGTGACGAATTGATTTTGGAAAAAGTAAATGACAGTATGCGGCGTCATTGCCGTGTCCCGGGCAATGAAACTTCATCGATTTTGTTCGGCGCAGAAAAATCAGGGGCAATCCAACTTCTTGAAACAGCAGACAATTTGCTAACGGACGAGTCTCGTTTATTAACAGGAGAGCAGGCTCAGCCTATCAAATTACGACGGTATATCAATCAATTAGCTGCCGCCTTCCGGAAGCCAACAACCCGCTTGGCCCTTCCTTACAGCATCAGCGGTTTGTGGAAAGCGGATTTGTTTTTAGGGATGAAAGATAGTGATCGATGGGTTGGGACCACTGTAAAGATCAATCCACGGCATTTAGAAGGCGCTAGAGGATTGAGAATAGCGATTATTCCTTCCCAACAAGGAAAGAATGACCGAATTCAAGTGGATCACGCAAAAAATCTTGTCGTTTGTCCACTTCCCTACGATGGTGCCTTTATGGAGTTGTTTTACGTTGCTTGGGGCATTGTTCAACAATTCATTGCAGCTGACGCCAGAACTCCACGAGAGGTTAGTCTGCCGATAGCTTCCCATCGAATGGTCGCTAGGTTGCTTGATGATCGCCGGCAATTTTCGCTTACTGATGTTATCGAATCGTTGATACCGCTAGCGCAACCAGAGTTACTGGCAAGTGCTGAGGCTAGGGCGCCCATCGACAGTGTTGGAGATGTCGCTCCTGAAGTGAATACGGTAATCGCTCCAATCTCAAGGGAAATCTAACACCCCGAGTACTTGAATGACAAATGCGCGAAATGGTGCCTTTCACGTAGTTCTCACCAAGGTACATGGTCTTATGCCCAATAGCATAAAGAACTCCATTTTCCACTTCCCAGAACCATCCAAGTAGGCGAGCCAGTTAGAGCTCGAAAAAATGGCACTTCCAACGAAGTGCCATTTTTCATTTCAGCCTCTGATTTTTTGTTCAGCGGCCGCCAGACCGATTTGGTTTTTGGCCGTTTTTCCCGGTTGACCGTGGCATTCCGCCCGGGCGGGCTGCGGGGCGGGCGCCGGGGCGTTTGGGGGCTTCGTCGAAGCCGACCCAGTTGGTCGGCGTGCCTTTGCCACCTCGGCCGCCGGCTACCTTTGGTTTTTTGATCTTCTTGGCGGCGATTGCGGCGGCGCCGGTCAGCGGGATTCGGTGGTCAGGTTCGAAGCCCGGTTCTTCTTCGCGGCTGAGGGTTTGCTTGAGCAGTATTTCGATGGCGGCGAGCATCGGGGCTTCGTCGGCGCAGACGAGCGAGATGGCTTCGCCGGTGGCGCCGGCGCGGCCGGTGCGGCCGATGCGGTGGATGTAGTCTTCGGCGACGATGGGCAGGTCGAAGTTGACGACTTGCGGCAGGTCGTCGATGTCCAGCCCGCGGGCGGCGACGTCGGTGGCGACGAGGATTTGCACTTCGCCGGCCTTGAAGCTCTCAAGGGCGCGCAGGCGGGCTGGTTGCGGCTTGTCGCCGTGGATGGCGTCGGCCTTGATGCGCTTGGCCTGGAGGATGCCGACCAGGTCGTCGGCGCCGCGCTTGGTTTTGACGAAAACCAGCACCTGGCCCCATTTCCTGTCCTTGCGCATGAACAGGAAGAGTTCGGTCTTGCGCTTCTTGTCGACGGGCACCATCCACTGTTTGACGGCTTTGACGGTGCTGTTGGGCGGGCTGATTTCGATGGTCAGCGGGTTGCGCAGGCGGGCTTTGGCGAGGCTGCGGATGACTTCGGAGAAGGTGGCCGAGAAGAGCAGGGTCTGCCGCTTTTTGGGCAGGGCGGCGAAGACGGCGTCGAGTTCGTTCGAGAAGCCGAGGTCGAGCATGCGGTCGGCTTCGTCGAGGACGAGCACCTGCACCTTGTTGAGCTTGAGGGCGTTCTGGCTGTACAGATCGAGCAGGCGGCCGGGGGTGGCGACAAGGACGTCGACGCCGCGGCGCAGGCGCATCATCTGCGGGTTGATGCTGACGCCGCCGTAGGCCGCGTAGGTGCTGACGCTGGTGTGTTCGCCGTACTGGCGGAAGCTGGCGTGGACCTGCTCGGCCAGTTCGCGCGTCGGCACGAGGACGAGGGCGCGCACGGAATTGCTGCCGACCTTGACGCCGTCGGTGGCCAGGCTGTGCAGGATGGGCAGCGCGAATCCGGCGGTCTTGCCGGTGCCGGTCTGGGCTGCGGCCATCACGTCGCGCCCTTCGAGAATGGCGGGAATGGCTTGCTCCTGAATCGGCGTCGGCGTCTTGTAGCCGAGCGTTTCGAGGATTGGAGCAGCGTGTCGGCAAGGCCGAGGGTAGCGAAGGTCATGGGCGGGGAGGGGGGAAGCAAAAAGGCAATGAAGGGGCGAGTTTAACCCGCCCGTGTGACGCGCGTTTAAACGCCGGCGGCGAGGCCTTTGCGCAGCAGGGTATCGACCACTTCGTTGAGGCCGCCTTCGCTGGATTCAGCGAGCGTGCGCAGTTGTTCGGCCAAGCCGGCATCGAGTTTGACGGCGAAGGGGATGAGGCCCTTGGCCTGGTCCTGCTTGCGCTGTTCCTTGCGGTCGAGGACGGTGCCCTGGCCGAAACGGTCGGGGGTTCCCGCCTGTTTCATGTTCCTGTCTATCTTGCTGGCCAGGCTTTTGTAGAGATCGGTTCTTTTCATGGGGGAGGCTCGGGTGCGTGGCGGTGTTGGTCACCGCCACTGGGTAGCAGCCGGCCGGCGGCAGGCTGACAAGCGTGAAGCGCGATTACCGCCGCGTGAGCAGCAGGCCACACTCCAGGTGGTGCGTGTAGGGGAACTGGTCGAAGACGGCGGAAGCGGCTATCTGGTGCGTGTCCTGCAGCGCCGTGACGTTGTCGAGCAGGGTCTGCTGGTTGCAGGAAATGTACAGGATGCGGTCGAAGCCGCGGGCGAGTTCGAGCGTCACGGCATCCAGCCCGCTGCGCGGCGGATCGACGAAGAGCGTGGCGTGGCGGAAGGGTTCGAGGTCGATATCCTTGAGGCGCGTGAGTTCCTCGCGGCCGGACAAGGCATTGCTGAATTCCTCGCTCGACATGCGGGCGATGGCAACGTTCTCAACCTTGTTGGCTTCCAGGTTGAATTGCGCGGCATGGACGGAGGATTTGCTGACTTCGGTGGAGAGCACCTTGTCGAAGAGCGGGGCCAGTGCGATGGTGAAATTGCCGTTGCCGCAATACAGCTCCACCAGATTGCCGCCAATGCCGGCCGCCTGCTGGCAGGCCCAGCCCAGCATCTGGCGGTTTACGCCGCCGTTGGGCTGGGTGAAGCTGCCTTCGACCTGCTTGTAGCGTAGCTGGCGGCCATTGAGTTCGAATTCTTCGAGTACCCAGTCACGGTCAAGCACGAGTTTCTGGCCGCGGCTACGACCGATAATGCGGATACCGAGTTCGGCCGCCATCTCGCGGGCGGCTGCCTCCCAGGCTTCATCGAGCGTGCGGTGATAAATCAGCGTGACCAGCATGTCGCCACTCAGGGTGGCGAGGAAATCAGCCTGGAACAGACGGCGGCGCAGCGTTTCGCTGGCGGCCAGGCGGTCGCGCAGGCGCGGCATCAGCGCGCAAATCGATTCTGCAGCGGGCGGGAAGGTATCGAGCGTGATCGGCACCTTCGGGTCTTCGGGGTCGAACATCGCGTAATCGAGCCGGTCGCCATCATGCCAGATGCGGAATTCGGCGCGCAGGCGGTAGTGCAACGGCGTCGAGGCATGGGCGATGGTGTTGCTTACGCCGAGCGGGGCAAAGTTCTGCTCGAAATGGGCGAGTTTGCCGGCGAGTTGGGCCGGGTAGGTGGCGGGGTCGTAACTGGGAAGAGGCATGATTTTGCGGGTAATTTGGCGGGGCTGGGGCGAAAGTTTGGGCTGCGGCCGCGCGTGAAGGGCGAAATATACGCTGGTCTGCCGGCAAGGGGGAGTTTTGCGCTTTTCGGCGCCCCGAATATTGCGATTGGCCGGCCTGCATCGCTGACAGTGTGGCTTTTTTGGTTTTCAGCCGGTATAAAGTCCGGGTCTCCCGATGGGACATCCATCATTGTCAGGATTGTCATGAACGTCGTTTCCAAGATTGTCAAAGCCCTTGCGGCGTCAGTGTTGTTGGCCTTGTCCCTGTCCATGCCTGCCTATGCCAGCGATGGCGGCGGAGCAGCGCCGGAGCCGATGGTATTTACGGTCAACCTCGGGAAAGAGAACTATCTGCAGTTCGGACTGATTCTGGAGACGGCTGTGCCAGAAGCTGCCGCGGCAATTGCTGCACACAAGCCGAAAATTCAGCACGAGATCATCCTGCTGCTGTCCGGCAAGGAAGTCGCCAAGCTGCGCACACTGGAAGGCAAGAAGGAGTTGATTGACGAACTCGTTGAACTGG
This sequence comes from Betaproteobacteria bacterium, assembly GCA_016705475.1. GTDB lineage: Bacteria > Pseudomonadota > Gammaproteobacteria > Burkholderiales > Rhodocyclaceae > Azonexus. Next base: position 539,383 of record JADIYD010000014.1, read on the forward strand.
CCAACGGCGTCATTCGCGAGAACGAGAAAACCGGTGTCAAGGAAGCCTTGTTCACCCGATTCCTGATTCAGTAAGCAGGACTGGCCCTGCTGATGAAGCCGTACTCGGAAGCTGTCGAGGCTGCCCTGGATGCCGTGGCGGAGCATCTTCGCCATGCGCGCACTGCCTTGTTCATTACCGGTGCCGGGATTTCGGCCGATTCCGGCCTGCCGACCTACCGTGGCGTTGGCGGGCTCTATGACAGCGAGGCAACGGAAGAGGGCCTGCGCATCGAGGATGCCTTGTCCGGCGAGGTTTTTGCCATGCGCCCGGACATCACCTGGAAATACCTGATCCAGATCGAAGAGAACTGCCGTGGCGCCAAGCCGAACGCGGCGCATCTGGCCATCGCAGCGCTGGACGAGCATCTCGACCGGGTCATGGTGTTCACCCAGAACGTCGATGGTCTGCACCGCCAGGCCGGCAGCCAGGAAATCGTCGAAATTCACGGCAACCTGCAGGAACTGGAATGCACCGAATGCAGCCATGAGGAATTTGCGGCTGACCTGAGCGGCCGGGAAGTGCCGCCGCTCTGCCCGGAGTGCGGTGCAGTTCTACGGCCGAGGGTGGTGCTCTTTGGCGAAGCCTTGCCCGAGGAGCCGCTGGATCGTTTCATCGACGCCTTCCAGGAAGGTTTCGACATTGTTTTTACGATCGGCACGTCGAGCATCTTTCCCTACATCACGCAGCCGGTCGTGCTGGCGGCAGGCAGTGGAATTCCGACGGTGGAGATCAATCCGTCACGAACCATGCTCACTGACATCGTCGATTATTACCTGCCGCTCGGGGCAGCCGAAGCGATGACCGCGATCCTCGAAAGACTGGCTCTGGAACAGCGTTCTGGCTGAATCGTTGGAAATTTCCAACACATCGTTTCGATGAATTGGTGCAGTGCACAAAAATCTGTTGACAACTACTTTCCTGTGGCTAGAATGGAGTCATGCTGCAGTGCAACATAAAAGGCTGTGGCGAATAAATCACCCCAACCCTAGGAGAATCAACCATGTTCGTCAAACCTGAAGATTTCGCCAAGTCCGGTATCAATTCCGCCCTGTTCTTTGCCAACACCACCTTTGATGGCATCGAGCGTCTGGCCCTGTTGAATCTGGCCGCTGCCCGTTCCGTTTTCGAAGGCGCCATGTCCAATGTTACCGCGCTGCTCGGCGCCAAGGATGTCCAGGCTTTCGTTTCCATCCAGAAGGAACTGGCTTCGCCGTCCATCGAAAAGGGCATGGAATACTCGCGTAACGTGATCGCCATCGCTTCCGAAACCAAGGAAAAGCTGGCCAAGGAAGTTGAAACCAAGGTTGCAGAAAACACCGCCAAGGTTTCCGGCATGGTTGAAAAGGCTCTGGCTTCCGCTCCGGCCGGTTCCGAAGTTGCCGTTGCTGCTGTCAAGACCGCAATCAAGACCGCCAACGAAGCCTACGAAGGCCTCAACAAGGCTGCCAAGCAGGCTGCTGAAGTTGCCGAAGCCAGCGTTGCCGCTGCTACCATCGCCACGATGAAGGCTGCCAACGTTGCCGCCGCTCCTAAGGCTTCCAAGAAGGCTGCCTAAGCTTTCAAGCATAAAGCTTCAAGAACCGGAGCCTGTCTGCGGTAATTGATAAAAAAGCCCTTGGACTCCAAGGGCTTTTTTCTTTGAGAAACGGGAAGGATCATCGTCATGCCACATACCCACGCCCATACGAAGGCTGAAGCCATCCACGACGCCCTTGAGGTATTCGAGGAAGCGCATCACCACCAGCCGGATGCCCATGAAAAGGCGCGCCTTGTTTCGGATACGATCAAGGAATGGGAACACGAAGAGGTTGAAGCCCGGCATTCGGCCGATACGGCTGCCTGATCGGGCAAAAGGCAACCGGGCCGGCTCATTGTTGAGCCCGCCCGGTTTTTTCTTATTTGCGCGGGGCTTTCATCGGTTTGCCATTACCACCACGGTTGCCGCGACAGATTTCCAGGCGTTCGCCCTTGAGCTTGCCGGCAACGCCATCGACGACGGGAAGGATTTCTTCAAGCGCCGTCTTGCCGGGATCGGCATCAATCAGCTTGAGGCCGCGGCCTTTCGGCAACTGCCGTATCTCGTCAATATTGAAGACCAGTGCCCGGCCATCTTTGGTCACGCAGGCGATCTCGCCTTGTGGGGCGAGCGCGAAAATGACTGGCAATTCGCCTTCGGACAGCGTCATGAAGGCCTTGCCGGCCTTGCCGCGTGACAGCAGATCGGCACCCAGGCAGCGGAAGCCGTAGCCACCGCTGGCGGCGACCAGATAGAGCGCATCGTTCTTGATCGCCACGGCGAGGCAGGGTTTGCCGCCGTCCTGGAAATCGGCCAGCGAGGTGGCGGGTACGCCGTCGCCCTTGCCGCCGGGGATGTCGGAGGCGGGGATCGAGTAGGCGCGGCCCTTGGTGTCGAGCAGGATCAGGTTATCGACCGTGCGGCAGGGCAGGCAGGCCAGCAGTTCGTCGCCGGAGCGGAAGCTCAGTTGCGTCGGGTCGATGTTGTGGCCCTGGCGTGAACGCAGCCAGCCGTGTTTCGAGACGATCAGCGTCGTTGGTTCATCGACGATGGAAACAGTCTTGGCGTCCGACATCGTGACCTTGTCGGCGGCTTCGATGAAGGTGCGACGGTCGTCGCCATATTTCTTGGCATCACCTTCGATTTCGGCCGCGACGCAGGCGCGCATGGCTTCGTCGGAATTCAGCAGCTTGTTGAGGCCGGCGGCTTCTTCGCGCAGCTTGGCGAGCTCTTCGCTGATCTTGATGCCTTCCAGCCTTGCCAACTGGCGCAGGCGGATTTCGAGGATGTCTTCGGCCTGAATTTCGGACAGCTTGAAATGCGCCATCAGATCGACCTTAGGGTCATCCGATTCGCGGATGACCTTGATGACCTTGTCGATGTCGAGCAGGACGGCGAGGCGGCCTTCGAGGATGTGGATGCGCTTTTCGGCGGCGGTCAGGCGGTGGCGCGTGCGCCGTTCGACGGTGGCCAGGCGGAAGCGGCACCATTCAGCGATCATGCTGTACAGCGAGGCCTGACGTGGCGTGCCATTGACGCCGAGGACGGTCAGGTTGATCGAGGCGTTGGTTTCGAGGCTGGTGTGGGCGAGCAGCATGCGCACCAGATCGTCCTGACCCTGGCGCGACGAAGCCGGTTCGATGACGAGGCGAACGGCGTGTTCCTTGCCCGATTCGTCGCGCACGCCGCTTTCCGAAATCGATGACAGGAAGGCCGCTTTCAGGTTGAGCTGTTCCGGCGTGAACACCTTCTTGCCGGCCTTTTCCTTGGCGACCGGATTCGAGCAGGCTTCGATTTCCGACAGCACGGTGGCCGTTGAGACGCCCGGCGGCAATTCGGTGATGACCAGCTTCCACTGGCCGCGGGCGAGGTTTTCGATTTTCCACTTGGCGCGCACGCGCAGGCTGCCGCGGCCGCTGCGGTAGGTGGCGGCGATTTCCTCGGGCGTCGAAATGATCTGCGCACCGCCGGGGTAGTCCGGGCCGGGGATCAGCGCCAGCACCTCGTCTTCGCTGAAATTCGGGTTTTTACAAGGTTGACCGCAGCATTCGCTACTTCACGCAGATTGTGTGCGGGAATTTCGGTGGCCATGCCGACAGCGATGCCGGAGGCGCCGTTGAGCAGGCAGAAGGGCAGGCGGGCCGGGAGCAGGGCCGGTTCGTCGTTGGCACCGTCGTAGTTGGGCTTCCAGTCGACCGTGCCTTCGTCAAGTTCGGCCAGCAATAGCTCGGCAATCGGCGTCAGGCGGGCTTCCGTGTAGCGCATGGCGGCGGCGTTGTCGCCGTCGCGCGAGCCAAAATTACCCTGACCGTCGACGATCGGGTAACGCAGGCTCCAGTCCTGAGCCATGCGAACCATGGCGTCATAGACCGACGAGTCGCCGTGCGGGTGGTATTTACCGATCACGTCACCGACGACGCGCGCCGACTTGACGTGGCGCGGGCTCTTGTAGAGGCCCATCCGGTGCATGGCGTAAAGAATGCGCCGCTGCACGGGCTTCTGGCCGTCGGCGGCCGAGGGCAGGGCGCGGCCGGTAACGACGCTCATGGCGTATTCGAGATAGCGGCGGGCGGCGTAGTCGGCCGGCGAAGGGATGTCGTCGGCAGGGCCGCTGGCGGAAGGCGGCAAGTCAGGCGGGTCGAGATCGCCCGCTTCGCCGGCAGGGGATTCGTTCATGACTGGCAGGGCGTCTTCCGCTGCGTATTCTGCAGCAGGAAGTGGTGCCGGATTTGCTGCGACCTCTGCCTCGGCGGGAGGGAGCGAGGCGTTCGGGTCGAAAAGTTTCAACTGGTCGGTCATGGAATTATGTCTTTACGGCGCGGTCTGAACGAGGTGCGTGCGGATGGTAACCGAAAGAGCAGCAGATGCTGTACCGGTCATGTTGTATGTGCTTCGTTCAGCCGTGGCAGATGAGAATCGGCAACCCGGCATCGCCGTCGTATCCCTTGCTCTGCTCGTAGCTATTGGGGATAATCGATTTGGATATGATGTTTTGTCTAAGTGACTGAAGATAGAAATAACATATCACGTTTATTTTTTTCTGGGCTGGCAGTGCCCTGGCGTTTTTGGAGTTGTCCCATGCGGCTGATTCTCCTTTTTTCCTTCCTTTGTGCGTCCGTATTTGCGCAGGCAGAGCCTGAACGCACCATCCGTATTTGTGACGATACCGGCTGTTCCGATCGCCCGCGCAGTACCGCCACTTTCGACCCCAATGCCGGCGGAGATCCCGAAGCCGAGCGTCGCCTGGCCGCACTGAAGGCAAAGGCCGAAAAGGATCCGCGGGCTGCCTATGATCTGGGCTTGCGTTATTTCCGTGGTGATGGCGTTCGTCAGGACAGCTACCAGGCGCTGCAATGGATGCGCGATGCCGCCGAGCGCGGTGATCTTAAGGCTCAGGTGGCTGTCGGCAAACTTTACTTGATGGGGCTGGAGGAAATGGGCTCCGATCCGGCCGAGGCCGAGAAATGGTTGTCCATCGCGGCCGGACGGGGCCCTAAGGAGGCGAAAAAGTTGCTCGCCCAGGCCAGCACGGCCAAAAAGAACGAAGTTGCCTATCGCCGCTGGGTGGATACGCAGCGCGTGTATCTGCGCGAATACTGGCAAAGCCGTTACACCTATCGTTGGTACTGGAACAACAGCGGCTGGTACTACCGTGATGATTATTGAATCGATTTGATGACACTTAGTGAAAGTTGATAACCATGAATACCAAGAATATTCCCTTTGCTCTGAGCGCGGCGTTTGCCTTGGTGCTGACCGGTTGCGGTGGCGTCGTCCAGACCGGCAATGCGCCAACAGCTTCCACCGGTGCAGCGGCGGGCGGCACCAGCGTCGGCGCCAATCCGAGCCTTGAACGTTGCCCGGCACCGCTTGGCACGCTGGCCGTTGATGACGGTCGCAACAAGGACTGGTACGGTGCCTTCGGCCGGGCGACCAAGGTAACCACCATTGAGCCGCTGATCCGCCTGGCAGTTCAGCAGTCCAACTGCTTCGTCATTACCTCTATCGGCAATGAACGCCTGGACAACAAGATGTCGGCGATTACCGACAAGCAGCGCAATTCCGGTGAGTACCGGGCAGGGTCGAAGCAGCAGAAGGGCCAGCGTGTCGCGGCCGACTATTTCATGGAGCCGTCGATTATTGTCGATCAGTCGCCGACCGGCCGTCTGGCCGGCGCTGTTGGCGGTGCGCTGCTCGGCGGTCGGGGTGGCCAGGTTGTCGGCGCCGGCATGGAAAGCAAGGTTTCGGTTGTTACCTTGTCGCTTTTCGATATTCGCTCTTCTGTTCAGATCGCCATTTCCGAAGGCAATTCGACAGCGACCAATTTCGGTGCCGTGCTTGGCGCCTTCGGTGGCGGAGCAGCCGGCGGCCTCGGTGGCTTCTCGCAGACACCTGAAGGCAAGGCGACTGTCGCCGCCTTCGTCGATGCCTACAACAGCATGGTCATCTCGCTGCGCAATTACAAGGCGCAGGACGTCAAGGGTGGCCTGGGTCGAGGCGGTACGCTCAAGGTCAACTAATCACGGTGTTCGCCCAAAAGAAGTTCTGAGGCGAACGCGATGAAGGCACGCATAAATAAAGGCGCCGCTTGGTCGGCGCCTTTAAATTTGAGCTTTTCCGAAAATTTTGAATGGCGCTATTGCCGTTGCCGGAGCAGTTCTGCCAGTGGACTCAGGCAGCCGAATGGCGGGCGATGATGGCTTTGAGCTGGGCGGCGTGGATGGGCTTGGCTATGTAATCGTCCATGCCGGCATCGAGGCAGGCCTGACGGTCGGTCTCGGTGGCGTTGGCCGTCATGGCGATGATTGGCGTGTGGCGTAATCCCGATGCGTGTTCCAGTTCGCGAATGCGTCGGCTGGCATCGACACCGCCCATGACCGGCATTTGCATGTCCATGAGGATCAGGTCGAACCGCCGGTCATGCAAGAGGTCGAGCGCCTCTTGGCCGTGGTTGGCAATGCTGATGCTATGCGACCAGCTGCTCAGCATTTTCGCCGCTACCTTCTGGTTGATCAGATTGTCCTCGACGATCAGGATATCCAGATGACGCAGGTCGGCGTTCGGCGTGGCCGGGGTGGCTATGCTTTCTGCCGGCATATCGGCAGCAATGGGCAGGTCGACCGTGACGAAGAAGGTGCTGCCCTTGCCGGGCGTGCTCTCGACCCGGATCTGGCCCTGCATCAATGCCAGCAGACGGTTGCAGATCGAGAGGCCGAGGCCGGTACCGCCGTAGCGCCGGGTTGTCGAAGCATCGGCCTGGGTGAAGGCTTCAAAAACGCTGTCGAGCTTGTCGGCGGCAATGCCGATGCCGGAGTCCTCAACGGCCATTTGCAGGCGGCAGCAGCCAGCTTCGGCGCCGGGTAGCGCGTCGGCACGCAGCGAAATCCGCCCTGATCCGGTGAATTTGATCGCATTGCCCAGCAAGTTGATCAGTACCTGGCGAAGTCGTGCCGGATCGCCAACGAGATGCCGGGGTACTTCGGCTGCAATCTCCGAATGAAGTTCGAGTTTCTTCTCGCGGGCGTGGGTGGTGACCGTCTGCAGGCACTCCCGGAATACATCGGTAACAGAAAAGGGAATGCTTTCAAGATCGACCTTGCCTGATTCGATCTTGGAAAAATCGAGAATATCGTTGATGACATCGAGCAGATGCTCGGCCGATGTTCTGATGATGCCGAGGTGCTCACGCTGCTCTGCATTCAGGGGGGTCTCGAGGAGGAGATCGGTCATGCCCATGACACCGTTCATCGGGGTCCGAATTTCGTGGCTCATGTTGGCCAGAAACTGTGATTTGGCAATGCTGGCCGATTCCGCTGCTTCCTTGGCTGATTTCAATTGCTGCTGCGTGGCATGGATGAGGCGCAGGAAATGCCATGAAAGCCCGGTAACGAGCATGACAACCAGTGCGATCAGCGTGAACTGCAATTGTCGGAAGTAGCTTTGTTGGCTGGCGTGGCGCTTCTCCAGTTCCTGCAGTCCGCTGTGGCCGGCGAAGAACAGTCGGTTGGCGTTTTCATTGAGCCGGAAGAAAAACGAGGGGATGGTCTTGTACTGGAGTTGTATCGAGGCGTTGCTTGCCTCGAGGCAGGCTGCGTTCCTGAGTCCGCAGTTGTCACGTTCTTCGAGGGTGGCAATCAGCGTTCTGGCGCGCCGCTGTATCTCATCGACATACGGCGAAATTTCGATGACCTCAAGCACGACGGCCGAGCTCTTGGTCTCGCGGGTGTAGCTGAGCTCGCGGATCATTTCATCCTGGCCTTCGATATTCAGGGCCAGACGTTTTTTGACGATGCCGCCGGACTGCAGCACCTCGATGGCAGTAGCCAGTTCCTGCGCATTGTTGTCGATCTGCTGGAGAAGTCGCTTGCGGGAGGCGAAGCTGGTTGTTGCCAGTTGGAAGAACGCGCTTTCGATATTGCGCACGGTGTCGATAATGTGTTCGCCGATCGACAGTCGGGCTCGTTCATTGTTGCTGCGTCGCTCAAGATCGGAAATCAGGTTGGTCGTTATTTCGCTGATCGCAACGACGGCCAATAGCCCGAAGCACACCAGCGCGACGAGCCAAAGTGTCGTGCGCCGGCTGGAAAAGGACGTGAGGCGGTTTGCGTCTTCCTGCATGGGGCGAGTCAGCGGGTGCGGTTGTCGAGGAAGCCGTATTTGCGGAAAACAGCCTGGCCTTCGGGCGATGCAGCGAAGTCGATGAATTTCTGGGCGAGAAGCGGATGCTTCGAAAAGTTCAGTTGAATCAGCAACAGGGCCTGCGGTTCGGCTATCCGGGTATCCAGGTCGACGACATCGAGATGCGGCGCATTATCGGGAAAGAAGGCCGTCGCCCGCCAATTCAACGCGACATCCCCCTCACCACGTCTCAGCGACAGGTTGATCGCCCGTGAGTCCGGCATCATCACCGCCGCCTTGGCAACTGCTTTTGGATACAAATTGGCACGATCCAATACCCGCTTGCCTTCTTGCCCGATGCTGCCGCTTTCGGCATTGCCGAGAATGAATACGAGATCCTTGCGCAGCAGCTCCTGCAAATCCGGTTTGACCTGTTTCGGGTTGCCCTTGGGGACAATGATCGCGACCTGGTTGTAACCCACCAGCTTGTGATAACCGAGCAGCCCCTCGGCGAGATGCCGTGCGCGGTAGGAAGGTTCGCCGGGGAAATAGATGTCACCAAGGCGGCTGCGTTTGGCGCTCTGGTAAAGATCTTCCGAGCCACCTTGAGAAATCGTCACGCGAACCTTTTCTGCCTGCTCGAACTGGCGTGCCAGCTCGGTAATCGGGCGCACCATGGTGATCCCGCAGTAAATCAGGAGTTCCTTTTCCTGGGCCTGAGCGGCGCCAATGGAAAAAAGCAGAGCAACCGACAGCCATCGGCCAAGCCATTTTTTTAACATCATGAATTTCCCCCGGTAACCGGCTCCTATTGTACGACTGGCATGAGATCGGGGCTATTTATTGGGAGACAGTTCCTGCCAGACGTCTTGCTCAACTGCTCGGCGAAGAAAGTCAGCTGATTTCAGGCTAAAACGGGCGGGCAGCGACGTCTACGGTCAACCGGAAAAACAGGCCAAAAATGAAATGTGCCAAGCTCGGGCGGAGGGCTGACCGAAAGTTGAGAATTGTAAAAATCCCTTCATATAAATTCACCAAACCTGTCGTTGAATGCAACTAACATGTTCCCGGGCCGGGTTTTTGAACTCGGGCTGAACATTTGTTCAATCGGTCGTACAGGAGAAATAGCATGGGAATTTTCAGCAACATTATGGCCAAATTGGGTTTTGGCGATGACAAGAACGACGTGGTCGCCGAGGCAGCCCCGGCTGCTGTTGAGGCTGCCGTCGCTGCAGCACCGGTGGCGATCAGTGCGGTGGATGTCGTGGCCAAGCTGGAAGCATTGGCCGGCGCACATGCCGAGAAACTCAACTGGAAGGTTTCCATCGTCGATCTGCTCAAGCTGCTTGGTCTGGACAGCAGCCTGGCGGTGCGCAAGGAACTGGCTGCTGAACTCGGTTGTCCGGCTGACAAGATGGGCGATTCGGCGCAGATGAACATGTGGCTGCACAAGACCGTTCTGCAGAAACTGGCCGAAAACGGCGGGAACATCCCGAAGGAACTGCTGTAAGCCGGGGCGGCTTTCCGCTTTTCAGTATTGCAGAAGCCCGCCTTGCGCGGGCTTTTTCATGGCTCAGGCTGCAGGCTGTGGCCAGTTGGCTGGAATTGCCGTCGTGATCAGTCCGTGCATTTCGGTTGGTCGCCGAAATAGGTGCAATTGAAGTACTGGCGTTCAGGTTCGAGCTGGAAGAGTTTTGCGGAAATGTTCTGCTCGTAGCGGCTGACCATCGCTTCGCCATGTTCGCCTGCCTGCATGCTGGCGAATAGCAGGTTGATCAACTCACTTTCCTTGGTGCTGTAGTCGCTTTCGCTGACCAGTCCCTTCGAGTAAATCATCCAGACTTTTTGCAACTCGATGAAGATCCGCTTGAAATAAGGGCGGCCGCAGGCGCCCCAATCCATATAGCCAAGTACGCGGTAATAGAGATCGCGCGGAATCTCTCCGGCGACTGCCCGCTTGCCGTTCTTGAAATTCCAATCTGCGATTTGTTCGGGGCAGTTGTGATTGCTTTCGATGTAAGACGAGAGAATCCGCAAGGGCGCCTCGCTGAGGGCGAACACCGTACTGGAATAGCTGAAGAGCCAGAACAGGAGCAGGCTTAGCGGAACAAGTTTGGTCCGGAGCGATGCCGGTCTGATGGCCCGGCGGAGCGGCGTATTGATCATGATGCAGGTCCGAAATCCTGTGAAAACCCTATTCAGGGCAGCTGTCGAGCAGCCGTTCGCATTCCACCATCAGCGATTCGGCAATTTCGGAGTGATGGTTGGGGTCGAGCGATTCCATCATGTCGTGGGCGGTGTACATGCCGGCTTCACGCGACAGGCTGCTCTCGACCTGGCGGGCAAGCTGGTCGCTGAGGGCGGAGAGTTGCCGGCGTTCGGCGAGCGGCATTTTGTTTTTCGAGCGTGTCAGCCAGTCGGCAGCCAGGCTGGCGCCCTGGGCTTCGGTCAGCCACTGGCCGTATTCGTAAAAAGCCGTCAGGCGCTCGGCGGCGAGGGCAAATATCAGCGCGATGCGCATGCCGCGTTCGGTCATCGAGGGGCTGGCAGGCTTCTCCCAAGTCATTTTTCACCATCTTTTGTTATCCTGCCGCACCTTATCACGGCCGCCCGGCGGAATGCCCTGAATGCCACTGAACACCCTCGAAGACCTGCGCACTGGCAAGCTGGCCGGTAGCCGGCGCCTCAAACTGGCCTGCGGCCTGAGCGAGTTTCCGCGCGAGATTTTTGATCTGGCGGAGACGCTGGAGATTCTCGATTTGTCGGGGAACGCGCTGGCAACGCTGCCTGACGATCTGTCACGTCTGCACAAGCTGCGCATCCTGTTTTGTTCGGATAACCAATTCACCGAATTGCCGGCCGTGCTCGGTCAGTGCGCCGAACTGGAGATGGTTGGTTTCAAGGCCAACCGGATTGAGCAGGTCCCGGCTGCGGCGTTGCCGCCCAGACTGCGCTGGCTGATTCTGACCGATAACCAGGTCGTCGAACTGCCGCCGGAAATCGGCCGCTGCACGCGTTTGCAGAAGCTCATGCTGGCCGGTAACTGCTTGCAGTTGCTGCCGCCCGAAATGGCCAATTGCACCGGGCTGGAACTGCTGCGCATCGCGGCCAACCAGCTGTCGGCCTTGCCCGACTGGCTGCTGAGGTTACCGAAACTGTCCTGGCTGGCCTACGCCGGCAATCCGTTTTGCCCGGATGTGCCGGGGCAGAGCGCAATTTCGCCCATTCACTGGGACGATCTGCACGTCAGCCATCAATTGGGTGAGGGCGCTTCCGGTGTCATTCATCATGCCGAGTGGCGCTCGGCCGGCGGCGCGCAGCCGGTCGCACTCAAGCTCTTCAAGGGCGCGATGACCAGCGATGGTTTGCCGCTCAACGAGATGAACGCCTGCATGACCGCCGGTGCGCATCCCAATCTGATTCCAGTCCTCGGCAAGCTCGCGGCCCACCCTGAAGAGGCCCACGGGCTGGTCATGGCGCTGATCGACAGCGAATTCCGTAACCTGGCCGGGCCGCCTAGTCTGGAATCCTGCACGCGCGACGTTTATCCGGCCGGGGCCAGTTTCGATCTCGACGCCGCCATTCGCATCGCCCTTGGCATCGCCTCGGCGGCCGAACATCTCCACGCCCAGGGCATCACGCATGGCGACCTGTACGGCCACAATATCCTGCATGGCGCCGATGGGCAGGCACTGCTCGGCGACTTTGGCGCCGCGTCATTCGTGCCGGCGGATGATCCGCTCGTCGCCAAGGCCTTGCAGCGCATTGAAGTACGGGCATTTGCGTGTTTGCTGGAGGAATTGCTGGCGTTTTCCGTGCTGGAGCCGGATTCCACGGTCGACCGGAAAAAAGTCGAAAAATTGAAATCCCTCCAGGCCGCCTGCGCGCAGGAAAACGTCTCGTCCCGCCCGCTGTTTGCGGAAATCGTTTCGGTTCTGGGGGCCTTAAGACTGCCCTGACAGCGCCTTGGAAATCCGGTGTCGGGCCACGGTCGGGCGCGGCACCTTGTCGTCGAACCAGCTGCGCACATCCTGCTCCAGGCAGATGCCGTGCATGTAGTTGTAGAGCGCCTTGTTGAGCGCCTTGCCGAGGCGGTCGTGATCGACGCCGGTGGGGTCGATGAAATGCACGTCGTTTTTGCCGAACTTGCCGGGCGGCAACGGTTGCAGCTTGATGCCGTATTCGGCCGGGTTCTGCCCGACGGGGGAATGCACGGTGCACGTGAAGCGGTGGAAGAAACCGGACTGGATGCAACCCTCGGCAAAAAGCTGGCGAACGTATTCGAGCGCATCGACCGTGTCCTGCACGGTTTGCGTCGGGAAGCCGTACATCAGGTAGGCGTGGACGAGTACGCCGGCATCGGTGAAGGCGCGGGTTACGCGGGCGACCTGATCGACCGAGACGCCTTTTTTCATGAGCTCGAGCAGGCGGTCGGAGGCGACTTCCAGCCCGCCGGAAATGGCGATGCAGCCGCTGTCGGCCAGTTGCAGGCAGAGCTCGGGCGTGAAGGATTTTTCGAAGCGGATGTTGCCCCACCACGAAATCGCCAGATTGCGCCGCTTGAGTTCTTCAGCCAGGGCGCGCAGGGCTTTCGGCGGGGCAGCCTCGTCGACGAGGTGAAAGCCGGTATGCCCGGTTTCGGCGATGATCTGCTCGATGCGGTCGACCAGCATCTTGGCGCTGGCCGCGTCGTAGCGGCCGATGTAATCGAGGCTGACGTCGCAGAAGCTGCATTTTTTCCAGTAGCAGCCGTGGGCGACGGTCAGCTTGTTCCAGTGCCCGTCGGACCACAGCCGGTGCATGGGATTGAGCATGTCGAGCAGCGACAGGTAGCGGTCGAGCGGCAGGCCGTCCCAGGTTGGCGTGCCGACTTCCTCGAAAGGAATATCCGGCTCGCTGGTGTTGAAGTACCGGACCTGGCCATCGACACGGGTGAAGGTGCGGACGAGGTTGAGGCGTGGGCGTTGGCCGGCGAGGTGTTCGAACAGCGCGAGCAGCGGCTTCTCGCCATCGTCGAGGGTGACGTAGTCGAAATAATCGAAGACGCGCGGCTCGGCCAGTTCGCGCAGCTCGGTATTGACGTAGCCGCCGCCGAGGACGGTGATGATTTTCGGGTTGTGGGCCTTGATCGTCTGGGCGATGCGGAAGGCGGCATAGACCGAGCCGGGGAAGGGCACGGAAATGAGCACAATATCCGGATTGCTGCGGTCAACGGCCATTTTGGCCAGATTTTGCAGGGTCGTGTCGACCAGCGTTAACGGCGCGGCCAGCGCCGTGGCCAAGGGATTGAAGCTGGCCTGGCTTTGGGCCAGCGATTCAGCGTAGCGGACGAACTCGAAACGGGTGTCGACCGCCTCGCGCAGCACGTCGGCGAGGTCGTTGAGGTATAGCGTGGCCAGATGCCGCGCCCGGTCCTGCACGCCGAGCGAGCCGAAAGCCCAGGCCAGCGGGTCGCCGCCGTCTTCATCGAGATAGTTGTCGAGCGAGGCGAAGCGCGGTCCCTCGGGCAGGAAGGCACGGGTGCAGATGCGGTGGGCGATCGAGCCGTCAAGCCCCTGCAAAAGCGCGACGGCCGGGCCGATGCTGGCTTGGTAGCGGTCGAACTCGTTGAGAAAGGTCTTGATCGTATTCGAACGCTTCTTGCCGGGGATTGCTTCCGCCGCCGCCTTGATTTTCGGCAGGCCGGCCGGCGACAGCAGTTCGAGCACGAGGGCCAGGGCCAGGTCGGTCTGCTCGGCATGAAAGCCGCGTGAGCGCAGGAAGCCGGTCAGGTAGGCGGTCGCCGGGTAGGGCGTGTTGAGCTGTGTCATCGGCGGGATGATGCTCAGGATGCGGGGGGAGGCGGCAGTCATGGTGGGGCGAATGATAGGGGAAGCGGCGCGCTTGTAAAGGGACTGAAACCTTGGCGTGTTCCAATGCCCGCCCTTTCATGCCCAACACTGTTTCCAGATGCTGTCATTCAAAGCTGTTCGCCAGGCTATTCGCGTGGTTTTCCTGCTCGTTGCCTGTTCACTTCTGACACTGTCACAGGGGGCGTTGGCGGCCGGAAAAGAGGGGGCGGCCGGCGTGGTTGCCGGCGACATCGTCAGCGCCGGTCGCCTGCGCATGCAGTCGCAACGCCTGGCCAAACTCTACCAGCAGGCCGGCATGGGCTTGAATGCGACGCAGGCAATGCAGCAGATCACGGTTTCGGCGGGCGAGATCGATTCCGAATTCGGTCGCCTCGGCGCTTCCGTGAAGAAGCCAAATGTCCGGCGGGTGCTGACGCGTTGCGATGCGCTCTGGCAGGAAATGCGCGCAGCCTTGAAACAGGCGCCCGGCCCGGCCAGCGCCGAACGGGTCAATCAACTCGCCGACGAGCTGATGATCCATACCGGCAAGCTGAGCATGCTCATCGAGGCCGAAGGGGAAACGCCGGTCGGTCGCCTGATTGACCTCTCCTCGCGCCTCAACATGCTGTCCCAGCGCCTGGCCCGGCTCTACCTGCTGGCCCAGGGGGGCAATCTCTCGCAAGGGGTGGTGGTAGACATCGAGCAGGCTCGCAAGGAATTTTCGACCGGCCTCGGCGAACTCGATACGGCCCGCGAAAACTCGCCAGCCAGCCGCGACGCGATTGGCCTGGCCAAAAATCAATGGATATTTTTCGAGAGCGCCATCAACCGGCTGAGTGTCGCCGATCGCGGCGAAGGCAAGGCCGTGCAGAACGTCGCGACGAGCAGCGAAAGAATCGCCCAGGTGCTTGATCTGGCCAGCGCCCAGTACGCCCGGGACTACAGCGAGGCTACCCGCCCGCTTCGCTGAAACTGATCAGGTCGACCTCGGCCGCTTCCGCGCGCAGCGGAATCAGTGCCTGATAGGCCGCCGAGTTGAACCAGCCGTTGGCGGCCTCGGCAGTCGGGAAGCGGATGACGACCGTGTCGCTGTGGCGATGCGTGCCGCCGAGTACGGCCAGTTTCTCGCCGCGAAAAACCAGTTCGGCATCCCATGGGGCCAGCGTCGCCGGTACCTGGCTGCGATATTCGGCCCATTTGGCCGCATCCTTGACGGTGATGTGACCGATCACGACATTCATGGCTATTCCCAGGTGCCGCTTGAATCGGCAAGGCTTTGCAGCAGTTCGCTGTTCTTGACGTTGACGGCAATGCCGCTGCCGTGCGGCGCAACGACGGCCGGAAAGGCCATCCCTTGCCAGACCCGTGCTTCGACGACGACGTTGCCGCCCATGCTTCTCGCCTGTTCGGCCAGCAGCTTCGTCGCCTTGGCAGTGGCACCGGGCCAGCGTGCTTGAACGTTGAGCGGACCGAGAATCTCGAAATCACCCTTGGCCGGCAAGGTCTTGGTGGTCACCAGCGTTCTGCTTTCGCCGGCGCCTGAGTTCGCACTCTGGATACGGGGCCCCACCCAGGGATTGCCGTAGGTGGCCGTGCGATGATCGAGCAGGATCGACTGCGCACCGGCCGGCCAGCCCGGAATGACCAGGGCGATGAGCAGGCCGAGGCGGGCCAGGCGGAAACATGACATGGGGTCAGACCAGTCCGAGGCTTTCCTCAACGCCCAGGTGCACGTTCATGGCCTGTACGGCCGCACCCGAGGCGCCCTTGCCGAGGTTGTCGAGGCGGGCGATGAGCAGCATGCGCTCATCGTTGCCGAAGACGGCGATATCGACGCGGTTGGTGTCGTTGTTGGCTTCCACGTTGAAGAAACCGCCGTCAGTCGTCGCTTCGAGATCGACCGGCAGGACGCGGATGAAGGGTTCGCCGGCGTAGTAGTCGGCGATGATCTTCTGCACGTCGGCCGGCGTTGCCTTGCGCGTGAATTGCTGCGGATGGATGTAGGCGGTGACGGCCAGACCCTTGTAGAACGGCCCGACGATGGGCTGGAAGATCGGTGCCACGGTCAACCCGGTATAGGCCTGCATTTCCGGCAGGTGCTTGTGGGCCAGCGTGAGCCCGTAGGCGCGCGGGGCTTTGAGTTGGGTCGGGCTTTCGCTGGCCTTCTGATAATCGGCGATCATGGATTTGCCGCCGCCGGAATAGCCGGTGATGGAATTGGCCGCGATCTGCGTGGCAGCTGGCAGCAGGCCGGCAGCGACGAGCGGGCGCAGGGCCAGGATGAAGGCGCTGGCATGGCAGCCGGGGTTGGCGATGCGCTTGGAGGCGCGGATTTTGGCGCGCTGATCCGGCGCGAGTTCCGGCAGGCCGAAAGTCCAGGCCGGATTGATGCGGTGCGCGGTGGATGCGTCGATGACGCAGGTGTTCGGGTTATCGACGAGCGACACCGATTCCTTGGCTGCATCGTCCGGCAGGCAGAGGAAAGTCACATCGGATTCGTTGATCAGGCGCTTGCGCTCGGCCAGATCCTTGCGCTTGTCGGCGTCGATCTTGAGGACCGTGACGTCGCTGCGCTGGGCGAGGTATTCGTTGATCTGCAGGCCGGTTGTGCCTTCCTGGCCGTCGACAAAAACTTTGTAGGTCATGGTGAATCCGCTGGACTGTTGCAAAAATGGAATTCTGGCAGAAATTCGTGACGCTTTGGGGAAACGGTGATTGAAGCCGATTCGTCCTTCCGGGGGGGGGGGGGGGACGGGGGACGGGTTGGTGGGGTTTCCGGGGGGGGGGGGGGGGGGGGAGGTGGGGGGTGGGCCCGGGACAGGGAAATCTCAGCGTCCGAGTTTCTGCTTTATCGCTGGCAGGGCAGCCTGTGCAGCGCGTTCGCCTTCGATCATGGCGTCGTTGCGCGCCGCGAAGTCCCAGGATTTGACGTAGGGCAGTTTCGGCCGGATGACGATGTCGGCGCCGCGCAGCTCGTTGATGCCGATGGCGCTGCCCATGATGGTCGTCGTCTGCCAGATGATGGCGGTCATGCTGTCCACGGGCTGGCCTTCGGCCCTGGCCGAGATATCGACGGCGATGACAATGTCGGCGCCCATGTCGCGCGCTGCCTGTACCGGAATCGGGCTGGTCAGCCCGCCATCGACATAGCTTTTGCCGCGAAACTGCGCGGGCTGGAAAATGCCCGGTACGGCGGCCGAGGCGCGCACGGCCATGCCGGTATCGCCGGTCCGGAAAACGACGCGTTCGCCCGTGTTGAGGTCGGTGGCTACCGTCGCGAAGGGTTTGCCCAGTTTTTCCAGCGGGCGATTGTGCAGGTGCTGGTTGATGAAATCCTGCAAGGCTTCGCCCTTGAGCAGGCCGCGCCCGCCCAGCGTCCAGTCGGCGAAGATCTTTTCGTCGAGCTGCTGGGCGATTTTCTGCATGGCGAAGGCGTCGTAGCCGGCCGCGTAGAGCGAACCGACCACCGCACCGGCGCTGGTGCCAACCACGTAATCGGGAACGATGCCGTGCGATTCGAGCATCTTGATCACGCCGATATGGGCGAACCCTCGCGCCGCGCCGCCACCGAGGGCGAGGCCGATTTTCGGGCGGGGAGGGGGTGGCTTGGTGGGCTGGAAGACGGAGCAGCCGCCGAGCAGGAGCAGGCTGGCACTCAGCAGGCGGCGACGGTTGGCAAAGCGGAGAGGCATGGTTTGATCGGGCATTTTATTGCGGGCTGCTTCAATCAAGCATGAAGACCATGCCGAATACGCCGGCCGACGTGACTTTGTCGTTGACCGTGGTGTAGGAGCCGACGCCCAGCGAATGGTATTGCGAGACAAAGGAGGTCAGGTGGCCGATGCCGAGCAGGCGTTCGACCTGGCTACGTTCGGCAATCACCTGCTTGATCTTCTCTCGGTGCTTTTCCGGCGATGGATTGAGCGCGAAGGCGAGGGCAATGACGCCGGCGGTAACGATAAGGGAGACGGTGACTGATTTGGCCATGGTGCGATTTTGCGGAAATATTCTGCGGAAACTTTCAGGCCGGATTCTCCCGTGTTTACGACAGCCCGGGAGTGACTGGTTGTAACAGAGTGGCTGGCTCCGGCATCTGCCGTGAGTTTTACTGGCACATGCGACGAATTTCGTCTTCCTTGATCGCTTCTTCAATTTGTTGCCGCACGGCATCGACATCGGCAAGGCTTTCGTCGAGTTCGACCTGACCCGTCAAAGCATGATCCGGCTGGAGCAAACCGCTCTCGTACAGCGCCCAGATTTCCTTGCCGTACTGGCTGTCGGCCAGTGAGGGAGCGAAGGCACTGAAATAGCTGCGCAGATTGTTGACGTCGCGCTCGAGCATTTCTGCCGCCGTGCTGTTGGCGGCAGCATCGATTGCTTGCGGCAGATCGATGATGACCGGCCCGTTTTCATCGACGAGAATGTTGTATTCCGAGAGATCGCCGTGAATGATCCCGGCGCACAGCATGCGCACCACCTGATTGACCAGCATGGCATGAAACTCCAGCGCCACGGCTTCGCTCAGGGCAACATCGTTCAAACGCGGTGCGGCGCCGCCGTCGGCATCGACCACCAGATCCATGAGCAGCACACCATCGAAGCAGATATAGGGCTGCGGCACGCGAACACCGGCGGCGGCCAGGCGATACAGCGCGTCGACCTCGGCGTTCTGCCAGACCTCTTCCTGCATCTGACGCCCGTAGCGGCTGCCTTTTTCCATGGCCCGCGCCTGCCGGCTGTTCTTCACCTTGCGGCCTTCCTGATAGGAGGTGGCCTTACGGAAACTGCGCTGCTTGGCGTCTTTATAGACCTTGGCGCAACGAATGTGCTCGCCGCAGCGCACGATATAGACGGTCGCTTCCTTGCCGCTCATCAACTGCCCGATCACCTCGTCTACAAGGCCTTCTTCAACGAGGGTGGTGAGTCTTTTCGGGGTTTTCATCGGCTTCGCTTGCTTGAACTGCTTGGGACTCAGAGTGACTCAGAAGCGAATCAGACCACGGTAATGCAAAAATGCCCTGTCAGGCGGAAACCCGCTTAAACATCCGCCTCGACCAACCCGCCGTCCTTTTCCATCCAGGCCCGGCGGCCTGCTGCTTCGCCCTTGCCCATGAGAAGGGTGAAGGTGGCGGTCATGTGTTTGATGGTTTCGCGACTGGCTTGGAAAGGCACGAGGCGCCGGGTATCCGGACAGAGCGTGGTTTCCCAGAGCTGGTCGGGGTTCATCTCGCCGAGGCCCTTGAAGCGGGAGACAGTGATCTTGTGTTCGGAGACGCCGTCGTCGCGCAGTTTTTGCAGGGTTTGTTCCTTTTCGGCTTCGTCCAGGCAATAGACCTTGCGCGTGTGGCCTTTCGCTTCGACATCGACGCGGAAGAGTGGTGGCTGGGCGACGTGGATGTGGCCGCGCTCGATCAGAGCCGGGAAGTGCTTGAGGAAGAGCGTGAACAGCAGGACCTGGATGTGCGAGCCGTCCACATCGGCGTCGGACATGACGATGATCCGGCCGTAGCGCAGGCCGGTGACATCGATGCTGTCGATCTGCTCGATGCCGTGGGGATCGACGCCGATGGCGACGGAAATGTCATGGACTTCGTTGTTCTTGAACAGCTGGTCGCGGTCGACTTCCCAGGTGTTCAGAACCTTGCCGCGCAGCGGCAGCACGGCCTGGGTTTCCTTGTCGCGGCCCTGTTTGGCCGAGCCGCCGGCCGAGTCGCCCTCGACGAGGAAGACTTCGTTGCGGCTGAGGTCGTCGGATTCGCAGTCGGTCAGCTTGCCGGGCAGGGTGGCGATGCCGGAGGATTTCTTCTTCTCGACCTTCTGCGTCGATTTCATGCGGTTCTGCGCCGCCTTGACGGCCAGTTCGGCGATCTTCTTGCCGAAATCGGCGTGGCTGTTGAGCCACAGCTCGAACGGGTCGCGCACCATCTGCGAAACGAGCTTGTAGGCGTCGCGGCTGGTCAGTTTTTCCTTGGTCTGGCCCTGGAATTGCGGGTCGAGCACCTTGGCCGAGAGCAGGTAGGTCATGCGGCCGCAGACGTCTTCCTGGGCGAGTTTGACCTTGGCTGGCAGGATGGCGTGGTGTTCGGCGAAGGTCTTGATCGCTTCGAAGACACCGGCCTTGAGGCCGGCCTCGTGGGTGCCACCGTCCAGCGTCGGGATCAGGTTGACGTAGCTTTCCGGCTTGCCGCCGCCTTCCTCGAACCAGGCCAGTGCCCAGGTGGCGCCTTCGCCAACGGAAAAACCGTTGGCGGTATCAACATATTTTTCGCCGACGAAAATGGGCGCCACCGGCGTGCCAACCATCATTTCGTTGAGGTAGTCGGCCATGCCGTTCTGGTAGCACCAGACCTTCTTTTCCTGCCCCTCGATGTCGAGTTCGACCGTGACGTTCGGCATCAGCACGGCCTTGGAGCGCAGCAGATGCTCCAGCTGGGCCAGATTGATCTTGGGCGAATCGAAATACTTCGGGTCGGGCTGGATACGCACCGTCGTGCCGGTGTTGCGCTGGCCGCAGTCGCCGATCCGGCTCAGCGGCTCGGTGACGAAACCGGCGCCGAAGGCGATGTGATGGATGCCGCCACCACGTTTGATCTCGACCTCAAGGCGGATCGACAGGGCATTGGTCACCGAAACGCCAACGCCGTGCAGGCCACCCGGAGAAGCGGTAGGCATTGCCGGATTCAGTCTTGTTGAACTTGCCGCCGGCGTGCAGCTTGCAGAAAACCAGTTCGACCGCCGGCCGGCCTTCTTCCGGGTGGATTTCGACCGGGATGCCGCGGCCGTTGTCACTGACTTCGATGACGCCATCGGCGCGGACCACGACGGCGATTTTCTTGGCGTAGCCAGCCAGCGCCTCGTCGGCCGAGTTGTCGATGACTTCCTGAATGATGTGGGTCGGACAGGTCGTCCGGGTGTACATCCCGGGACGTTCCTTGACGGGTTCCAGGTCTTTCAGGACACGGATGGAGGAGGCGGAGTATTCAGACATTCGCTTTGAATTTTGGGCAAAAAAGCCGGTCGACCGTAGGAGGGAGTGCGGGCAGGATTCTAGCCGTTTTCCGGGCAAGCGCACGGCTTATGCGCCATGGCATAATTGCGCTTCCCTCTGGATTTTTCGAGGAAGCTTTCATGGAAAACAAAATGCCTGAAGCCGCACATCAGCAGCGCCGTGCCGAGCGCCGCACCAGCAAGGCTGTCGCGCCGCCCCCCTACGAGACAAGTAACGGCATGGTGCTGACCGATCGCCGTTCGTCACTTGATCGCCGGGCATCGTGGATCCGCGAGTTCTCCCTGGAAACCATGCCGGGACGGGAGTCCTGATGGCGGGCGCCAGCCTGCTCGTCCTCATCGACGACATTGCCACGATTCTCGATGACGTGGCCGTACTGACCAAAGTAGCTGCCAAGAAAACAGCCGGCGTGCTCGGTGACGATCTGGCGCTCAATGCGCAACAGGTCGCCGGCGTTGCCGCTGAACGCGAACTGCCGGTGGTATGGGCGGTCTGCGTTGGTTCCCTGAAAAACAAGTTGATTCTCGTGCCGGCAGCGCTGGCGATCAGTGCCTTCATTCCGTGGTTGGTGACGCCGCTGCTCATGATTGGCGGCATCTACCTGTGTTTTGAAGGCGTCGAGAAGCTGGCCCATCCGTGGCTGCACAGCGCCGCCGAAGATGAGGCGCACCATGCCAGCGAGCTGGCCGCCGTGGCTGATACCAGCGTTGATATGGCCGCCTTCGAGGCCGAAAAGATCAAGGGCGCCATTCGAACCGATTTCGTGTTGTCGGCTGAAATCATCGTGATCGCGCTCGGCACCGTCGCCACGCAGCCATTTACCACGCAACTCAGCGTGCTGGCCGGCATCGGACTGCTCATGACCGTCGGTGTCTATGGCCTTGTCGCCGGCATCGTCAAAATGGACGACGTGGGCGCCTGGCTGCTGCTCAAGGGCAACGGGGTCATGAAAATCATCGGCAAGGGGTTGTTGCTGGCAGCGCCTAAGCTCATGAAGCTGCTGAGCATCGTGGGTACGGCAGCGATGTTCCTGGTCGGTGGCGGCATCCTGTCGCACGGTGTCCCGGCGTTGCACCACGGCATCGAGCACGTGGCGGAAATGGCTGGGGTGTTGAGCAGCATTGTCTCGATGTCGCTTGACGGTCTGGTCGGCATTGTCGCCGGTGCCGTGGCCTTGCTCGGCATGCTGGCGTTTTCGGCTGTGCGCGGCAAATTCATGGGAGTTCAGGCATGAGCAAGGCGCTGCGTCTGTCGGAAAAGTGGTTTCGTTTCGGGCTGTGGATCGTCGCGTTCGTTTTCGCCAGCTTCCTGATCGGGCTGGGTGGGACCATCGTCGAGAACCTGCCCAAGGTGGAGCATCGCGTCGCGCTTGAGGACTTCATCGACAAACAAGCCGCCGTACCCCTGCGCGCCGAACTCAAGGCGATGCAGGAAAAACGCCAAGTGGCGCAGGATGCCAACGACCAGGCGCAACTGAAACTCAACGGCGCCCGGGCCAACTCGGCCGCCGCGCGCGACACCTTCAACAACTGGCTGGCGACCCGCCATGCCACCAAGCGCCCCGAGCAGGATGCCGAGCTGATTGAACGCACGCAGGCGCTTGATGAGCTGAAAATTCTTGAGCGCAAGGCGCTGGCCGACGTCGAGCGCCAGCAGCAGAGCCTGCTTGATGCCCGTCAGGCCGAAGAGCGTGCCCAGCGCGACTTGCGCGGGCTGGAACGGGCGGCCTCGGACAAACTCGTCGTCGAGCAACGAAGCCAGGAACTCCGTGTTTTCGGTTATCGCCTAGCGCTCACCTTGCCGTTGCTCGCCGTCGCCGGCTGGCTGTTCGCCAAAAAGCGCCAGAGCAACTGGTGGCCGTTCGTCTGGGGTTTCATCTATTTCGCGCTCTTTGCCTTCTTTGTCGAGCTCGTTCCCTACCTGCCGAGCTACGGCGGCTACGTGCGTTACGCGGTCGGTATTCTCATCACCGTTCTGGTCGGCCGCTACGCGATCATTGCGCTGAACCGTTACCTGGAACGCCAGAAGCAGGCCGAAGCGATGCCCGATGTCGAGCGCCGCAAGGAACTGAGCTACGACACGGCGCTGGCCAGGCTGGCTAAAAAAGTTTGTCCTGGCTGCGAGCGGCCGGTCGATCTGACCAACACCGCCATCGATTTCTGCCCGCACTGCGGCATCTGCCTGTTTGATCACTGCGGCCAGTGCAAGGAGCGCAAGAGCGCCTTTGCGCGCTTCTGCCACGCATGCGGGGCCATGGCACAAGGTGGGGCCGGCTAGACTGCGCCGAATGCGGAATCGCCCTGTATTGGCGACAGAATCGCATCCGCTCTGACCTATCTGAATGACCCTGGTCGAACGACAGCGGGGCTGCCCTGAACTGCTGTTCATGCTTCTTCAGCCAATGGCTGCAGCGAGCGATTGGAGTAATTTGTGTTACCCGGCGCACGTGCCTTAAATGGCCGGTATCAGGGGAACCAGCCCTGACCGCGATGTCGCCGAATTACGCGGAATGTTCTGACAAGAGTAGTATTAGAAATATCTGTTGTGCCTGCTGTCTGACTGCCAGACCACCCCCTTCTTGCGGAAGATGCCCGGATGAATTCACTGATCCACGCTCGGCATTCACTGAAGACCAGAATCACCCTGGCGACGCTGGCCATCTTCGTTGCCGGACTGTGGTCGCTTTCCTACTACGCCAGCTCGATGCTGCGTCAGGACATGGAGCGCCAGCTCGGCGAGCAGCAGCTGTCCGTCGTCACGGCCATTGCTTCCGACATCAACCAGCATTTTGCCGACAGGATCGCGGGACTCGAGGCCGTCGCCCCCTCCCTGATGCAGGCCATGCAGCAGAGTCCGGCCGCCACGCAGGCAGCCATTGAGCAGCGCCCGATTCTGGCGGTTTTGTTCAATGCCGGCATCTGGGTGACCGACAGTGAGGGCAACACTATTGCCTCGATTCCGACCTCGGTGGGACGCGTCGGCGTCAATTTCATGGACAGAGACCACATCGCCGCTGCGCTCAAGGAGGGCAAGGCAACGATTGGTCAGCCTGTCGTTGGCAAGAAGCTGCAGACCCGGGTGATTCCTATTGGCGTGCCGATTCGCAACGCGCAGGGCAAGGTGATCGGCGCGTTGAGCGGAACTATCAACCTGGGAATGCCGAATTTTCTCGACAGGATTGTCAACAAAGGCTATGGCAACACTGGGGGCTATGTGCTGGTTGCGCCACGATCGCGATTGATCATTGCTGCTACCGATAGCAAGCGCATCATGGAAGTGCTCCCTGCCCCAGGTATCAGCCCTCGGTTGGACCGCTTTATCGACGGCTTTGAGGGGACTGATGTGCACATTAGTCCACTTGGCGTCGAAGTTCTGGTGTCGGCAAAGCAAATTCCTGCAGCAGGGTTGTACATGGCGAGCGTCTTGCCAACGGTCGAGGCCTTTGCACCTATCCACGATATGCAGAAGCGCATGCTCTGGGCAACGATTCTCCTCACACTGCTGGCCGGCGGGCTTACCTGGTGGATATTGGGGCGTCAGCTGAAACCCATTCGGATCGCCGCTACTTCCCTGCGCGAGCGTTCCGCCAGCGGCCAGTCGCCCAGTGCATTGCCCATCACTACGCAGGATGAAATCGGCCAACTTATCGGCGGCTTCAATCAGTTACTGGAAACGCTGAGGCAGCGGGAAGACCTGTTGCGCCAGAGAGAGGCGAAGTATCGTGCCGTGTTCAATCAGCAGTTTGAGTTCGTGGCCATACTCGATGCCGACGGGATTGTTCTGGACATCAACCAGACCGCGTTAGACAAAATTGGATCGAAGAGCGAGGAGTTTGTCGGCAAATTTTTCTGGCTTTCGCCATCTTGGCGCGACCTTCCGGAGTGGCATCAGATTTGGCCCGAGCGACTGCGGAAGGCGATGGCGTCTTCTGAGCCTATCTTGACCGAAGATATCTATCAGCTTGAAAACGGCGTCACCCGAACCGCAGATGCTGCTACGACAGCCATACGCGATGCGGACGGGAATTTTCAATTCTTCCTTATCGAGGCCAGCGACACGACCGAACGCAAGCAGACCGAAGAAGCCATCAAGGCGGCGCGCAGTCAGTTGCAAGCCACACTGGATGCCTTGCCTGATCTGCTGTTTGAAACGGACGCTGAAGGCCGTATCTTCAGCTACCACACCCATCGTACCGACCTGCTGGCGGCCCCGCCGGAAGCATTCATGGGCAAGCGGTTTGCTGAGGTGTTGCCGCCGGATGCTGCCAGTGCCTGTCAGCGCGCCATCGATGAGGCAAAGCAAAACGGCTTTTCCAGCGGCGTGACTATCCGGTTGACCTTGCCGCAAGGCGAGCACTGGTATGAACTATCCGTGGCTCCCAAGCAAGTGGCTGCACAGTCCGCCCAGCGCTTTATCACGATCAGCCGCGACATTTCCGAGCGCGTGGCAGCAGAAGCCGAACTCGAGCAGTATCGCCACCATCTTGAAAAACTGGTCGAAACGCGCACGGCGGAACTCTCCATCGCCAAGGACGCCGCGGAGGCCGCCAACATCGCAAAGAGCCAGTTTGTGTCCAACATGAGTCACGAATTGCGTACTCCGATGAACGGCGTCATGGGCATGGTCGACATGGCGCTGCAACGCGCCACCGATCCGCAACAGATCGACTGGCTCAACAAGAGCAAGAGTTCCGCACAGCACCTGCTTTCTGTCATCAACGACATCCTCGACATCTCCAAGATCGAAGCCGAGCGCCTTTCACTCGAATCCATCCACTTCAAGTTCGGTGAAGTGCTGGAAAACCTCCTCAGCATGCTTGGCCACAAGGCCGAAGAAAAGCAGCTCAAGCTGTTGGTCGATCTGGAATCCGAAGTTTCCCGTATGGTGTTCCTTGGCGACCCCCTGCGCCTCGGCCAGGTCCTGCTCAACCTAACCGGCAACGCCCTCAAGTTCACCGATAATGGCTCGATCACCGTGCGCGCCCGTCTGCTGGAAGACAATCCGGAAACGGTTCTGCTGCGCATCGAAATCGCCGACACCGGCATCGGTATTTCCGCCGAAGATCAAAAGAAGCTCTTCACCGCCTTTGAGCAGGCCGATGGGTCGATGACCCGCAAGTACGGCGGCACCGGTCTGGGCCTGGCCATCAGCAAGCGTCTCGTGCAACTGATGGGGGGAGAGATCGGCGTGGAGAGCACCGCGGGTCTGGGCAGCACCTTCTGGTTTACTGCGCGACTGGGTAAATCCACCGATGCCGCCCTGCCAGCGCCGACTATTTCCGGGAAATCCGCCCATGAGCGTCTGCTTGACGAATTCGCCGGTACCCGCGTCCTGCTCGCCGAAGACGAACCGATAAACCAGGAGGTTTCGCGTGGATTGCTCGAAGATGTGGGGTTCATCGTTGATCTGGCGAATGATGGCTTGCAGGCACTTGAACTGGCCAAACAACACGCCTACGCGCTGGTTCTGATGGACATGCAGATGCCCCTCATGAACGGTGTAGAAGCCACCGTGGCGATCCGGACACTGCCCAATTACGCGCAAATCCCAATCTTGGCGATGACCGCCAATGCCTTCGATGAGGATCGCCAGATCTGCCTCAACGCTGGTATGAACGACCATATTGGAAAACCGGTCGATACGGACAGGTTGTATGAAACCTTGCTGAGGTGGCTCGTGAAATCCGACGGTTGAGCGGTGGATTGAACCCGGTTAGCTATCGCTGAACACCTGATCTCGTGATATTCCGCACCGAAATTCAGGCTTCTGCGGTCAACGGGAAAAAATGGCCAAATTTGAAATGCTGGCAAGCCGCTTACATGCGGTAACAATTTCGCGTCGGTTCGATATGCACTTCCTGCGTTATTCACTTACACCCCCCTCAAAGGAGAGAAGTGATGAAACGCATTATTGCCGGCCTGCTGGTTGCCGTGACGCTCAGCGGCTGCTTCCCGATATTCGTGCCGGTTGGCCCTGGTCATCATCGAGGCCACCACCACGGTCACCATCACGGCCATTACCGATAGGGCTTGTACGCGGTGAACGTGCGGGGTAGCTCTTGGCGCAACCAATGCATTCTGTGCGATGACGGCTCACCACGTCGGTCATCGCACAACCCACTACAACGGTCGCACCCTGAGGTTGCCATTGCCGAAGACTTCTGGGTCTGTTCCGCTCACGAAAAGGCTGAACTCGGCTGACGAGAAGTTGCCGATGATCTTGGCCTGATTGCTGAACACGATGCCGGCATGGTCATCCTGGTTAAGCCGGTTGCCGGTGAATGCACAATTGGATCCAGGGTAATGATCCTGATCACTTTCGATTCGGTTGTTGCTGACTTGCAGATATTCCCAGACTGGCAGTTTTCCCTTGAATGCACCGACAGCATCCTTTAGCGCACTGTCGCTGAAACGCATGCCCTGGAATACGTTTCTTTCCAGAATCAGGGAGCCAAATGGATCAAAACTGACTTCGCCTTGTGCGATGGCACCACCCAATCTCTTGCGCTGGTTCTCGTCAAGGTCCGGGAAAATGCTGGCTTCTCCAAAGATCGAAATCCGCCCGCGCAGGCGGTTGTCGATCAGGATAGCCTCCCTGACGCCGTCCAAGGCCAGCGCGAACGAAGGCTGAGTTGTGCGAATCGCTGAGTCAAGTGCCAAGAGCGTGTTTCGGACAGCACGACCATCTTTCGTATTACCCACCATAACCCGAGCGAGCGTGGCCAGGCTACGTTGTTCGGCCGGGCTGAATTCAGCCGCACCGTTACCTTTGAGAACGCTTTCAATTTCCTGAGCCAGCTTTTTTCGTTCTTCCGGCTTGAGTGCGATCAATGAATCAACAGTCGATTTCAGTTCATCCTGGTTTCCCCCCATCAAATAGCTGAAGAAGTCTCCGTGCGCCTTTAATCCCGGGAATGTCTGTGAAAGCTTTTCCAGTTTTTCCATGCTATCCCGAACAAAAGCCAGCAGGTTGCAATTCTCCATGACAAGGCGTGATGTGTCGGTAATGCGCAGCAGGCTGTTCCCGACGCTGCTGGAACCGGCCATCAATACCCGGCTGAAGCGGACCTCATGGGAGTCGGCGAATTGGAAGCCGGGTTCGGTGTCGCCTTTGACAATGACAAAATCCTCGAAGACCAGTGAGGCGAATGTTTGAAAGCGAATGTCGCTTTTCCCGAGCATCAGGCGGCTGGCATTTCCGGCGCCATGAATGTGGATTTTGGTGGATTTCTTGCCTGAGAAAATCAGATTGTCCTTCAGGGTATGTTGGCCTGGCAGCAGGCAGATACAGATATCCTGAAAGCCGTCTTTGAGCAGCGTTCCAATGGCGAGGTCCAGCGTTTCATATTCACCTGCCAAGCCAACCGTCGTGCAACAGCCGCCGCTCTGTGGCCGCTTGCACAGCTCGTCGATGGCTTGCTGAACCGTGAAGGCGTTGGCGTTCAGCAAATCGGTGCAATTCGACGGGTCGTAGGCAACATCGCTGGCCAGGGCGAGCTGGGCGGTGAAATGGACGGGCAGGTAGCGGCCGGTAACCGGCGTGTCCTGGCCCGGAATGAGCAGTTCGGCTTTGGCGTGCTGGACGGACTGCGAGGGGTCCGATGCCACTGACCATACGATTGAAGCGATGCCGTCTAGTCCTGTTTCGACGATCTGCGCCGCGGTGCCATTGGCCAGGCGACCATTCAGCGCAGTGAACAGGATGCGGGCTCTGGCAACCGGAAACTGGCCGTTGGCGACGCCGACTTGCAACGGGCTGGGAAGAGTCACAAATGCCGGTTTGTTGGGCGGCGGATTGGTCTTGATGCTCTGGCCATCGCCGCCGACGTAATGCATTTGGGTCAGCTGGGTCAGGCTGGGGAAGAGCGGGCGGCAGTCGGAGATGGGCACCCAGGTGCCCGCCTTGAATTCGAGCAGGGCCAGTTTGGCGAAGGCGCGCAGCACGCCGGCCGGTGCCAGAAATGCCGGCTTGTTGCTTTCCTGCGGCCATTCGATGGCCGCCGTGGCGGTGCGGGCGGGGATCAGCCAGTAGTCGCCGATCCGGTAGCTGCCCGGCGCGAACTTGAGTTCGATGCCGTCCTGCGCCAGTTCCTCCCAGCCGGTGTTGAGGCTGGCGATCGCTGCCGGCCTGATTTCCGCCACGCCATCCCAGCGCCGGACGCGCGGATTGCGCGGGAACATGGCCTTGTCCAGCGCATGGCCGATCAGCTTGCTCAGATCGACGGTGACGACATTGCCTTCGGTGCGGATGACCGGCACCAGCGGACCGGGCTGGCCAAGCAGTTCGTGCGTGTCGTCGTAGAACTCGACCCAGCAACCGGCGGTGATGGCCAGCACGTCGTCGCGGCCGATGCTGGCGACCTCGAACTCGTCGGCAATCGGGTCGCCCAGCCAGCGGACGACCCGGCTGGCCAGGCTGCCGTTGTCGCGAGACCACTTGTAGCGTGCCTTGCCGGTGATGCTGGCATCGTCGTGAATCTCGACGCGGTAAAGATGGTTTTCAAGCAGTCGGTAGCCGGCTTCCGGCGGCAGCTGGCAGGGTGTCTTGGGCGGGATGCTGGATTCGGCGCGGGCAGCGAGGCGACCGTCCGGTGCTGCGGTCAACGTGTTCCAGGCGGCCATATTCGAGAGGCAGGTAAGCGCTGCGTTGAGCTCGCCAGCCCGCAAGAGTTTGACCTGCCACACCGTTTTTTCGCGCGTGCAGGTGTCGGGTCCGCCGAGCGCCACTTCGCGCATGCTGGTGTCGTCAACCGGCAGGTCGAGCGGGCTGAGGTGGCGCTGCCAGGCTTCGAGGTAGGCGAGATACGTGCCTTCGGCCGGTGCCACGGCGTTGCTCGCGTTGAATACGACCACCCCGTTGATGCTGGCTGCGGTTACGCCAACCGGCGGCAGTGGCAGTGTCGTAGCACTGGCCGGCAGTACCGGTGAGGCGGTGTCGGGCAGGTCGGGCTGGTTGGCAACCGTCGTGGTGCTCGGGTTTTCGCAGAGCAGGCCATCGACGTAGAGGCGGCCGGCCGCGATGGTCAGATCGGTACCGGACGGCGTCAGCCCGAACCCAGGGTTGTCGATGGGCACCGCGACCGGGCCGAGGCTGTCGCGTGTTTCGATCTCCATGCGGTGGTTGAGGATGTCCTGCTGCTCGTTGAAATCGGCGTCGAGCTGCACGCGGCCCTGCTGCATCCGCACGCTGCGGTAGCGTCTGGCCTTGTCGAAGGTAGCGCGGCTGAGGTCGGCTTTCATGGGGTCTCTCCCTGTTGTCTGGGGATGGCGGTTGATTGGGTCAATTGGCGAAAATGGGTGCCGCTTCGAGTCCGAAGCGCAGGTATTCGTCCAGCGCCAGCGCCAGGTTGGCTTCGCGCTGCGGTTGCTGGAGCAGGTTCCAGACGCCCATCTCGGCGCCGTTATCGGCGCCGGTCCGGATTTCCGGGGCGGTTGATCGGGTGAGCTGGCCGTAGGCTGGCGTGGCGAAGCGGATGCTGGTGTAGGCCGGGGTGACGCGCATCGCCTCGCGGGCGGCATCGGCGGCCGGCAAATCGGCCACCACCAGATCGGGCTGGCAGCGATGGCGGCGCGGCGTCACCGATTTCGGCGGCAGGTAGCTGTAGCGTACGCAGCCCTCCTGCCGGCGGGTGATGCTGACCAGGCCGTCGAAAATGCAGTTGCCAGCTTCCAGCCGTCCAGCGTCGGTTGTTCCGAAGAAGGTACTCGCGAGGGCGCTCAGCGGGCTATCGTCGATGTCGATGGCCAGGTTGCTCGCTTCGCCGTCGATCAGACAGTCACGCAGCCTGACGCCAGCCAAGGCCTTGTTGCTGCGAATCGGGCCGCTCAGGCAGCGGTAAAGGCTCAGCGCAAGCTCGGTACCGGCACCCGTGTGGGCAATGCCGCCTTTGCCAGGCACCAGACTGCAATGGCGCAGGGTGATGGCGTTCAGGCGGCCTTGCAGGTTCAGGGCGCCATCAAGCAGCAGGCCGCCCAGGCTGAGCCGCGTGCTGGCATTGCCCTTGAGCGCGAAATCGCCGACCAGCACCGGGCGTCGCCCCGGCGCAGCCTGAATGGCGAGATGGCTGTCGGGAAGGTTGAGGGTGGGTGTCAGGCCTTCAGAAGCGTCGGTGTCGAGAACGACCAGCGTGCGTTTTCCGGCGACCACGCGGTTGACCGCGTCAGCCGGGTTGGCCGGTGCGTTGAAGGCCGATGCCAGCGTCGGCGTGGCGGCGCTGGGAACGTGGATGACAACTTCGAAATCGGCCGGGTCGGGTAGCATGGCCAGCGGATCGTCGTCACCGGGGCCGGGGCGCCGGTCGTAGGGGCCGGCCCCGATGTCGCCGGGGAAACCGTAGGCGTAGGCCACCTCGACACGGCTTGCCGTGACGCCCGTCGGAAGCGCAAGACGCCCGCGCCGCGGGTCGATGCCGACCAGAACGCTGCCGGCGGTCGGGAAAGTCTTGTCGGGCCGGCCAGCCTTGCGGGCGGTAACGGTGAGTGTGGCTGGCGGGTGCCGCCAATCTTCCGGTGCCACCGCGGGAATCGGGCCGAGGTCGCAGATCACCAGATGTTCGACCGGAATTTCCTTGTCGTCGACCCAAACGCGCAGCACAGGGCCGCCACCGACCTCGGCGAAATAGCGGTCGTCGGGGTCTTCGCCATCGGTCAGTGCCTGACGACGGGCTTCCAGCTCAGCATGCAGGTCGCGCCAGTGCAGGGCTTCGGGAACATTGATCGGCTCGGCCAGATGACTGATGTCGCTCTCTGTGCGCGGACGGTTGAACAGCGGCTGGTCGAGGCCGAGCGGGTCGACGGTGTAGAAGCCGGGGCGGGTTGTAGCCGGACGGGCGGTGGCGCGCTGTACCGGGTATGCCTGCAGCCGCCAGAGGAAAAGGCCGACGTTGGGCAGGTTGTAGCGGCCGGCAGGCAGGGTGCGGACATCGGCGGTGTGCGCTTCGGTTCCGAACGGGCCGTCGATGCGGTCGAGCGGCCGGGGCTGACGCAGATCTGGCGTACGCAGCGCGTGCGGGCGCAGGTGATTGAGATACTGCGTCGTCGATACGCGCTCGAAGAACTCGACGGCACGGGCGCGCCAGCCGGTGGTGTCGAAGGCCAGTTCTTCGAGAACGAGCGCCGTGCCCTTGCGACGACGCAGGCGCAGGGTGTTGGCGACCAGCGCGCGCGGGCCGAAGGCGGCGGTCCCGCCAACCGGATAGAGGGCGCGCACGCCGAGCAGGTCGCCGAGGTAGGGCACCGCCCAGTCTTCGCAGGTTTCGATGAAGGCGTTGTTGTAGAGGCGTTCAATATCGGCTTCAACGAGCGCTCCCTGGCGGGCAATGACGCCGAGCAGGGCGCGCAGCGGGCCGTTCAGTTCGGCGTCGCGCTCGCGGTAGAAGGCGGGAAGTAGAGCGAACAGGGTATCGGCGTCGAGTTTCATGACGTGCGCTCCGTGAGGGTGACCGCGGCGGAATCGAGCAGCAGCAGGTCGGCTGGCTGCAGTTTGCCGTCCTGCCAGCGGGCCGTACGCGCCGGGATGCTGCCGTCGGGACCGCTCGATGTGCGGACCGTGAGGCCGGCCTCAACCTGCACGAGGCGGTCGAGATCGGCACCAATGACACCGGCAACGCCTTGCAAAGCGGCGAGCACTTCGCTGCCGGTGACCGGCTGGCCGAAAGCGCGGGCAGCGAAGCCGAAGGCGCTTTCCAGCGCCTGGCCGGCAGCGGCGAGAACCTTTTCGGCCTCGTAGTCGGGCGCGACCCACAGCCCGGCAGTCAGTCCGAAGCGCAGGTCGTGGCAAGGGCTGACGCGCAGCGGCTGGTGGGGTGGGCGGGCGCTGTCGATGGCAGCGAGAAGGTTGCGGTAGAGCGCGCCGTTCGGGTCAAGCGGGGCGCCATCGGTGCCGGCAACCGACAGGTGCACCATGCGCCGTTCGCCGTCCCACAGCCACACGGCCTGGGCCTTGCCGATGCCGGTGAAGGCGGCGGCGAAATCCTCGAAGTCGCGCAGCGAGACGATGCGATCCAGCGTACGCACGCGCAACGGGGCGTTGCGCCGGGCCTCGTCGCCGGCTTCGGCATCGGTGCCACCGCTGGCGGCGACCGGGTTGGAAACGGCCTTGAGGCCGGGCGGCCGGGTGAGCAGCATGCTGATCTGCTCGGCCTTGACGTTGCCGGCCGTGCCGAGGCCAACGCGGTAGCGCGCCTCGACATTGCCGCTGCCGGTGGGCAGACGGGTGCCGTGCGCACCGTCGCCGAACTGCACGGTGGCGCTCCCGTTTTCGTCGAGCTTGACGGTGTAGGCGCGCTCGGTAGGGCCCGGCGCCGTGAAGCGCGGGGCTTCCTGCCAGAGGAGGCCGTCGACGCGGATGTCGAGGGTGCTCGCCGTGCCACTTGGCGTCGGGGCGGTGATGTAGGTCAGCGGCCCCTGGCGCAGGGCGAAACGCTGCAGGCTGCGGCTGCCGTCGCCGCTGCCCAGCGGTTCGGGCTGGATGCGCATCTGCTTGCTGTCGCCGGCGCTGGCCGGGGCGAGATTGGCGTTGAGGCGGACGGTGGATGGCAGGTAGGTGTGAGTCAGGTCGCTTTCGAGCAGCAGTTGTGTGCGGCCGTTGCTGCTGTCGTTGTGCTGGATGCGAACAATTTCGGCCGCCGGGGCGACTTCCACGGTCAACCGTGAAAAATCCTCAAATTCCAGATCGGCCGTCTTGCGGTCGCGGGCAAGGCGGATGGCGGCCAGCGGGTCGTCTTTCTTCAGACGGTTCAGTGCCTTGGTGTTGGCCGGAACGTCGGCCAGCACGAGACCGGAGAGCGCCAGCCAGCGGCCAACCGGCAGGTCCGGCTCGTAGCCGGCGAGGTCGATCAGGTGTCCCTGCACGAAGCCGGAGAGCGGCCGGGTCGCCCAGTCAAGTGGCTCGGACTGGCCGAAGGCGGTGGTGCTGCGGACATGGTTGTTGAAGGTGTTGCGCAGGTTTTCGCCGCTTAGCGTCAGGCGGGTGGCAGTAGCAGAAACGGTGAAATTGGCCCTTGCGTCGTCCTCGGTGCTTTGAATCCGATAGACCTCTTCGTAATTCGGGATGGACAGGACAGCCCAGCCACCGGCCAGCCATTTCGGGTAGCTGGCGTCGAGGTGAACCGTGTTTACATCACGGGGGTAGAGGCGAGTGGCTGGGATGATGGCCCTGCTGACGCCGGGGCCGGACCATTCCAGTTTGCAGGCGGCGGCCCCGGCATTCTCGTAATACTCCAGCCGGATGTCGTGTTTGTGATCGGCTTGCAGACGGGCAGACCCGCTGCGTTCGATGAAGCCCTGGTCGATCCAGAAATCGATGATGAGTACACCGTCGATCCAGAGCCGCAGGCCGTCGTCGGCGGTGACGAAGAAGTTGAACTGGCCGCTGCTCGGCGCCTGAACCCATCCCGACCAGCGTACCGAGAATTGGTCAGCCGGGACGGCTGGATCGGGCGTGCCGGTGCTCCAGTTGAAATTCACCGTGGCATCGGTGCGGCTCAGGATCGGTTCGCGGAAGCCCTTGCCGCGGTAGTACTGGCCGAGTAGCCCGCTGCCGCTGGCGGTGCCGGCGGGTGGGTCGGAAATGTCGGCCAGCGTGAAGCCCGGCCATTCCGGATGCTGGCTGATCGGTGGTCGGGCATCGTCGGCCAAGCCGAGGTAGGTGGCGCGCAGGTTGGCCGGCATGGCCCGCCAGTCCGGCGCGTTGTGGCCGAACAGGTGGGCGCGGGCGCGCAGGGCGTAGCAGCGCGGGTTGGCCCGGGCGGGATTGACGCCGTGCCAGGGTTTGCCCAAGCCGTGATCAAGCGTGACGACCGTGTAGCCGATGTCCTTCGGGTCGTTCGGGTCGGCTGGCAGCACTTCGCGCAGGCGGCTAACCCGGCGGAAATCCCAGTTTTCGTTGCCGGGATCCTTGGCGCGTTCGTCGCCGACAATGAGCAGCGCGTCGCCCGCTTGCAACCGGGTCGCCGTGCCCGCGAGGTAAATGGTGCGCAGGCCCATGCGTGGCGCCACGGCTTCCCTGGCTAGCACCGGCAGCGCATTCCAGCGTGCCTTGGCGTCGACGGCTTCGAGCGTCTCGAAGGTTTGCGCCTTCTCGTCCTGGCCGGGCACGCTCTGGGCGCGGGTGCCGATGTCGATGCGGGTTTCGAGTGGGGCGCCAGGCGCCGTTTCAAGTGTGAAAGAGAGCCATGTTGACGCCGCTACACCAGGGCGCAGTTCGTAGCCGATGGCGCGGGCCAGTTCGAGCACCGAGCGGCGTTCGGTGGCGGTGCGCAGGTAGTTCTCGTTGCCGATGCGTTCCTGATAGAAACTCAGCACATCGAGCACAGCAGCCCAACTGTCGAGCAGGGCGATGGCCGGGTCGTCGTCGGCGCGGGTGGTAAACGCTTCAAGGGCTGGCTCGTCGGCAAGGTCGGCCAGCATGCTTTGCCGGAAGCGGCCGTGGGTGCCGAGGCGTAGCGCCAGGGTTGGCTGGCCGGGGGGCTGGGTAGCGTCGACCGGGGTTAGTGGCGTGACGCCGGCACAGCAGCCGCAGTTGTCGGATGTGCTCATGATCCTCCCTCCACGATGAAGCTGATCTGGCCGTTTTCCGGGAAGTTGAGGTCGCCGTCGGCGCGCAGGACTTCGAGCGGCGAGGCGGTGATGACGCCGGCCGCCCGTTCGCCCTTGGCCTTGCGGCCCCAGCGCTGGAATTTGATGACATCAACCGAGGCGACCCCGGCTACCGCCATCGCAGCAGCGACGACTGCCGACAGGTAGAGCGGCGTACCGAAGGTGAAACCGTCAGGATGGAAGAAGCCAGGACGGCCGTGGCGGTCGACGCCTGCGGTGAACGCGGAAATAAGGGCGGATTTGACATCGGCTGCGAAGTAGCCGCTGGCGACGCAGACCTGAAGCTGGATCTCCAGCGGGACATGCACCGGATCGGCAAATTCGAAGTCGTAGCCGGCCAGACGGAAGCGTTCGATGAAGGCGCGCAGGGTCGTTTTGAATTCGGCATCGACCGGCTTGCCATTGCGCCGGTCGACCATCAGGAAAACGGTGTACCAGCTACCCGTCCAGCGCAGACGGGCGGCGGCGCGTTGCACATCAGGGTGGCGCTCGGCTGCGCGGGCGTAGTCGTCGGTGGTGACGGCGCGCTCCTGCGTGCGGAAGGCTTCCGGGGCGTTGAGGCGGATTGCGTCGAGGCTTTCCGGCTCGGCGCCGCCCGTTGCCGGCAAGGGGTTGCGCAGGGACTGGATGCCGAGCATCAGTGCAGCGTCATCGCTGACCAGCGCACTGATGGCTTCCGCGCCAACGTTGCCGCCCGGCCCGCCACCCAGCCGGTAGCGGGCGAGAAGGCGTTCGCCGGCAACAGGCGCTGCGCCAAACTGATTGTCGCCAAAGCGCAGCCAGGCACCACCATCGTTTTCGGTCTCAACAACGAATTCGCGAGCGAAGCGTTCGCTGCCAAGCAGATCGCGTTGCGGTGTCCACGGCGTTTCTGCGGGATCTGGCTGGTCACCGAAAAGGGTGGAATCGTCGGCCAGCAGCATCATGCCGGCCGGACGGGCATTGCGTGGCACCTGCGTCAGCACGCGGCTGGCCGAGAGCGGTTGCTTGTCATTGGTCGCCACATCGTGATCGTAAGGTTCGGCGAAGGCGAGGCCGGATTCCTTCAGGCGCGGGCGGTAAGGCAGGCGCAATGAGGGCGTGCCGCCGTTGCCGACGACCGCCGGTTCCATCGCTTGCCAGGGGCGGGTCAGGCCGTGGTCGGCCAGCACGACGTTGCCGCGGGCGACGGCGATGGCTTGCTTGACGAGTGCGCCACCGATTTCGAATTCGTGGCTGACGCAGAGCGGGAAGGGCAGCGCATCTTCGTCATGCCAGGTGATGAGGAGCAGATCCGTATTGGTCAGGTCGTCATGGCCGGGGCTGACCGCGGTCAGGCGCACGGCGTGACGGTGGCTGGCATCGAGATCGGCCGGCTTGCCGGTCGTCGGGCTGAGGACTTCTTCGAGAATCAGCACATCCCCTGCCGCGAGGGCCAGGGTTGGCGTATTGACCAGCGCAGCGACCGTTGAGCCACGTGGCAGGCAGTAGGCCGGATCGGCAAAATCGTGGATGGCGATGCGGCTGTGGGCGGCGTGCAGCACTTGATCGTGCAGTGTTTCAAAGACTTCGATGCCGGGCAGTGGCAACTGGTCGAGCAGGTCGGTACGGCGGACCGGGGCGCCAGCGCCGGCAGCGGCGAGCAGCGCGGTGCCGGCCGGGATGATTTTTGCCTCCGCAGCGGCGTCGACCGCAGCAGTGACGAAAACCCGCGCGTTGCAGCCGTCGTGCAGCGGGTAATCGAGCAACCGGGCGTGGCGGCGCAGCGAGGTGCGGCGGCGAGCGGTGCCGAGGTAGGCCTCCGTGGCAGCTGCATCCTGCGTGTAGGAAAGATGATCGCCGACATAGGCCAGCGTCTCGACCAGCGCCACCGTGAAATCCGCCGGGCTGCGTTCGGCAAAGCCGGGCACTAGCTGCGACATGCGGTCGAGCATCAGGCGGCGGAAGCTGTCGTAGTCCTTGGCCAGGTAATCGAGGCGCGGCTCGGGCGGGGTGGCCGGCGGGCAGTCGTGCAGGTCGGCGCAGTCGAATTCGGAGGGGCAGCCGGCCTTGAAGTTGATGCGGAGAGTGGACAGGCAGATGTCGAAACCGGGCGCCGGGGCTTCGCTGTCGGCCGGGTCGATCAGACTCAGCGTGTACCACGAGAAATCGCCGGCCTTGTCGACCTTGATCCGGATTTCGCGGCCGTTGATGACCGGCTCGTCAGCCAGCTTGATGCCGGTGACGCGCACGCCGCCGTCGAACCGCACATTCGCGCGACCAATGCCGCTGACGGGATGAACGCAGACGATGCGCAGGCTGCGCTGGTCGAGCGTGGTGATCTCGACGAAATCGATACCGTTCTTGCCGACCGGATTCTGGTCGCGCAGCAGTTGCAGGCGGCGCGGGTTATCGCTGCGGAACTGGCGGTTCATGGTGCACCCCGCGTGAATCGGGTAAGCCGGCGCTCCTGTCCATGGCGTACGACGTACTGGACATCGACGGCGAGGGTGCCTTCGTCGTGCTCGACATTGACGCCTTCGACAATGATGCGATCGCCCAGCCATTGTTGCAGGGCGCTGTGCACCGTCATCTGGACGGCTGCCGCCAGCGTGTCACTGTTTGGCGCGAAGACAAGTTGCAGCAGACCGCAGCCGAAATCGGGCCGATTGACCCGTTCGCCGGGTATGGTGAACAACACCTGTTCGATCATGTCGCGCAGGTGGGTGTCGCCGTCTGCTTCGCCGCTGCGGCCGCGCGAGTCGGGCTGGAATGGGAAGTGGAGGTGCGTCATCTCAGGTTCCAATCACGCGGGTTTGCGCGACGACGGCCATCATCGGTGTGCCAGTTGGCGCGCAAATGGAAGGCGAGGCCTGGAGCAGCGCCGGCTGGCCAGCGATCAACACCCGCGTCGCGCCCATCAGCCACTGACCGGTGACGCAAGGCCCGTTGCCTGCCGGCGGCGGGGGCATGGCGCAGCCGGCAACGACATAGGGCGCACCGAGTGTGGTCGCCGGCTGACCGGAGAGCAGCACGCGCGGATTGGGCGCCGTTGGCGTGGCCTGGCCACCGTGGGAACAGAGGACGGTGGCGCCGAGGTGGAGGAGCGGTCCGGGCATGGTCGTGTCGTCCCTTTCAGATCACCGTCAGGGCGCCGCCGTTGATGGTTACCGTCGGGCCGGTAAGCATGATCGTGGCGCCCTGGCCGTTGGAAATGGTGATGCCGATCTCGCTGATTGAAATCATCGCTCCGGTCATGTGCTTCAACATGATGCCCCCGGCCGGGCCGGGCAGGTCGGAGATCATCAGCGTGTTCTGGTTGCCGGTCTGCAGCACGATGCTCGGCGATACCGGCAAGCCGGCCAGCGCCAGCGCCGGCACTTCGGCCGCCGAACCCCAGAAGCCGCCAACCCAGATCGGGTAGTCGGCGTCGCCCTGTTCGAATTCGACCCAGACGCCGGCGCCGATCTGCGGCGTAACGAATACTCCGCTCTGGATACCGGCGAAAGGCACGCAGGGCATGGCCCACGACGACAATGTCGGACCCAGCACATCGGGCACCTGGACCTGGATGCGGCCCATTTGCATGGGGTCGATGTTGGTGAGAACGACCCCGCGGTACTTGCCGTAATGGCGCGTTTTTTCAGTCATGCCGGCACCAGTGGAAGGGTTGAAATCAGACCGTTGCGGGCCAGGGAAAAGCTTTGTTTGAACTCGCCAGCCTTGAGCTTGCTGCTGACTTTCTTGACGTAATACAGGCCGTCGAAGGACAGGCCGGCACCGCGTACGCCAACCAGCTGGCGGGCTTTCAGGACATGGCCGTAGCGCAGCACGTCGAGGCTGCCGTCTCCTGTCACCGCATCGGCCGATGAACCGGCGGCTGCGGCCAGACCTTTGCCGAGGGCGGCAATCGGCGACAGCTTGGCCGTTTCCTTCATGAGCTTGACGCTCTTCGGCATCGGCGGAATAAGGCCGAGCGGTGGATTGGCCAGGCTGACGTCGGGCACCGGTAGCGGAATCGGAAACTTGGTGATCGGGTTCTGGATGAACACAATGGGGATCTCGGCTCCCGACTGGTTGACCACAAACGACAGCGATTCGACATTGCTATGCACGTCCATGCCGAGAGTGAGCGCCGGTTGAACCATGCCGAGGCGGATTTCCGGGCCCCAGTAAGCGACATTGGCGCCAGGCAGCGGGCCTGGTTCAATGTAGAAGACGTGCCCGGCTTCCCTGGCCAGCGTTTTGACGTAGGCGAGGTCGGTGCCTTCGTGGGTCGGAATACGCTCGACCGGAATCGGGATGTCTTCGAACAGCGACGGAATGATGATCGGCAGCATGCCGTACAGTCCGTAGCGGGCCACGATCAGTGCAACGCGGGCGGCCGGTGGCATGGCCGGATAGGGCAGGCCGCTCATGTCCTGCTTGTCCATTGCCACCGTCAGGTCTTCGCCGGTGATGGTCAGGCGGCTCTGGCCGGGTTCGTTGGCGCCGGTTATTTCCTGGCGGGTGATCAGGCCGTCCATCAGCACGGTCGGCAGGCTGTTCAAGGTGGCGACGAGAATGACGCGCAACCATGGCACCTGGCCGCCAGCGACGAGCAGCAAGGTATGCAGCGGGGAACGGTTGTCGATGACGAAGCTGAGCTGGAAGCCGCTCGGTGTATCGGCAGCCGAAGTGACTTCGACACTTTCGAGGGCGTCCATCAAGGGCTTCGGGGCCGGGATGGGAATGCCCGGACCGACCAGCAGCGTGAGGTGAATGCCCTTAAGCACCGTTTCCTCCATTGTTGAAGCCGACGCCGCCGCCAAGTGCGGCCGGCAAGGTCAGGCGCAGCGTGTCGCCGGGCCGTTCCAGTTCGCTCGGTACCTGGGCGCCGTTGCCGTCGGCGATACGCCAGAACTGGATCGGGTCGCCGAGATTGGTTGCTGCCAGGCGGTCAAGACGGTCGCCACCCTGAACCTGGACTTCGCCGACAGTGACCAGCGTGGCCGGGTCGGGGATGAAACGGCGGCGCAGATAGACGGTCTTCTCGCTATTGGTGGTTTCCAATTCGGCTGTGGGAACGCCGTTGTAGCGGCTGTTGGGGGGGAATCGTTCGATGCTCATGGCAGTCCACTCAATCCCAGCGAGGCAAGGCTGCCAAGGCCGGCATCGGCCGCCAGGCGTTCCTTGCGCTGTTGATAAACCATATAGAGATGGCCGCCCTTGTCGTTGAAACCGAGGTCGCCGACATGGAGGACCTTGAGACTCAGCGAGACCTTGGCGCGGATGGGGTTCAGCGCGCTGTCGAAAGCTTCTTCGGTGATCGAAAAATCGGTGATGCGCACCGGTACGACGCGTTCCTTGCTCCATACGAAAAGGGTCAGCGGCGCGACCGTCGGGGCAATTTCGAGCGTGCCGAAACTGAGCAGCGTGTTGTTCTGGATCAGCGTGCCACTGTCGGGATACACGATGGTTTCGAGCGCCGCCAGTTGCGGATGGATGCCGGAGGAAACGGTCTTCGGGTGCTGGTCGGGGAATTCCAGTTGATCGGTGGCATCGATTTCGGCGTCGAGCTTGAAGGTCTCGGTGGGTGGGCCCTTCAGGCGCAGTGGCTCGGAAAACGGTCCGCTCGATTCGGTTGCCTGCGGCTGTAGCGTGCGGGTCAGTGTTTCCGGGTTGTACTGCAGGGAAATTACGCGTTGCACAGCTCCGCTGGACGGGTCGATCAGGATCAGGCCGCCGCGCAGGAGCTTGGGAGAGAAGGGGCCGCTCATTTGTTGAACCTCACGCGTACGTCGTACTCCGCTTCATCGAGCGAGCGGGTGTTGCGGATAGCGCCATAGGGCGACTGCCACGGCATGTTGACGATCATGTCGTCCTGGTCGAAGAAAGTGCCGGTGTCCTCGTCGAATATCTGGACCGAGATGGGCCCGTTGATTGGCATCAGGCTGGGAAGGGGCAGGGCGAAACTGCCCGACTGGCCGTCGTTGAGGCTCTTGACTGGTGTTTTCTGGCGCTTGCTGCCGCTGCTGAGCAGGGCATAGACCTCGTCGGCCCCGGTCCAGTCCTCGGTCTTTTTGACCTTGACGTCGATCAGTGTCTGGCGGGTGGCCAGGGTTTGTTCCATGGCGCGCTTTTCCAGCGTCTTGGCGTTCTTGTCGACGTCCTTGGCGGTGGCCAGGGTTTTGTCCACGGCGCCGAGGGAAACCAGCAGTTCACCCGTGCTTCGGTCGGCTGCCGGCTTGTTGCTGGTCTCGGTGGCGCTGGTCGGCAGCGGCAAGTCGATGGTGTCCAGCGTCTTCTTGCTCTTCGGGTCCTTGACCGTTTTCGCGGCGTTCCATTTCTTCGCGGCATCGGTGAAGGCGCTGCTCGGCAAGCCGGGCGAAATCAGCCGGATGGCCGGTGGCGCCAGCGTGGCGTTGCCGGCGGCATCGCACTTCCATCCCCATTCGACCGAGCCGAGATAGGTATTGGCCAGCGGTCCGGAAAGCGCCAGCGCCGAAACTTCGAAGGTCTGCACCCACTCCTGTTTGGCATAGGCAATGCTTCTGCGAGGGGAGTCCGACAATGTGGCTGTCTTGATTTCGAAGCTGCCGTCGGATTTCTTTTTCCGGTAGCCGTGCTCGCCAAACCCGTCCTTTCCATAACCGGCGCTAGTGCCAGTTGTCTCCTCCGCTGGAACTGCTTCGGTGAGCGTTTTTGGTATGGCGCCCGGTTTTGCGTCCGTGGCATAAAGCGGATTTGTATTCGGCGTCTTCTTGGTGCCGGTATCGGTCTGGTCAATCACCCGGCCCGGATCGCTGTCGGTCTTGCCGAGTGCCATCGTGCCCTTGTGGGCTGATGGAAAACTGGTTGCATCGACAGGCCCGCCGGCCTTGGTGGCGCGCAGCGTACGGACTGACTGCACGGTGCCGATCAGGTCGGCCTCAACCAGGTCGTTGGGCGTGAATTTCAGGCTGATGTGTGCACCGATCACCTTGCCAACGGTGCCGCCCTTTTTCGGCGGGACGTTTGTTGGCGTATAGCTGTCCGTATCGAACTCGCCGCCATTGGTCTTCACCGCACAGGCCAGGCCGGGCTGGAAGCGGGATAGCGCCGGGCCGGGACGACCGGCCAGATAGGCCAGCGCGGCGGCATCGGCCTGCCGTTCGGCGGCTGGTGGCAGCGTTTTTGGCATTTTTTCGGCGTCGACCGCAGAAGTCGCGCCTTGTTGCACGACATGCGCCAGTTCATGCACGAGCAGCCTGCGTCCGCCGACCGTGTCGGGCCGGTAGCGGTTAGTGGCAAAGCCGATGTCGTGGCTGATGGCGAAGGCATCGGCTGCGAGCCGGCTTGCCAGCTGGTGAGCTGGCTGGTCGACGTGAATGCGGACCCGTGACAGGTCGTGGGCGAAGAAGGGTTCGAATTCCTGGCGCAGGGCGCTGGGCAGGGGCTGGCCGGTGGCCGACACTGCTGGAGCCTGTTCACGCGGCGCCGTCAGGGCTAACTTGCCAGGCTTAATTCCGGAGCGGGGCGACGTAGCGGGGCGGTCGACGGCGGAGGCCGGTGCCGGAACGGGGTGGGCAAGCTGGCTCATTTGCTCAGACCTCTTTCGTGGGCCGTGCTGTCCTGGTTGAGCACTTCGTTGGGCAGGGTGCCTTTGGCGTCGCTGTCCTTATAGTAGATACCGTAGCTGTCCAGTGGTTTGTCGGCATCGTAGCCCTGGGCAAGACCGAAGTCGCGAAGTTGTTCCATGGCTGCAGGTTTGGATATGGCGCCCAGATCCTTTGTGGCGCTATTGGATATGGCACGGAAATTCGTCCCTTGCTGAAGCAGTGCCACGGCATGACCCAGACGTTTCGTGTCCCCCGGCTTGATCGCCATGTAGCCGATCGGAGTGAAACCTGCCGCGACGAGCAGGCGAACACCGTAGGTGGCGAGGACGTCACAGTCCACCTTGAGTTGCTTGTTTTGCGGGCCCGCGGCACTCAAGCCAGAAATGTGCCCTGACTTGTCCGGTTTCACGTCTTCGGTGCTATGCCAGGTGAAGGCCTCGACGATCTGCGTAAACATGGCTTCCGCCTTGGCGGCATCGCCCGGGAACTGTTT
Organism: Betaproteobacteria bacterium; assembly: GCA_016705475.1. Lineage (GTDB taxonomy): Bacteria > Pseudomonadota > Gammaproteobacteria > Burkholderiales > Rhodocyclaceae > Azonexus. The sequence goes on from JADIYD010000014.1 coordinate 583,027, forward strand.
TTTCAAGGCATGGCCGATATTTTCGGTGTTGGTCTCCAGCCAGGTTTTCAGGCTGTTGATGTCGCGGGCGGTGGGGGCGCTGATCGTGATGCCGGCGGCGCTGCCCAGCGCCAATACGTCGTCGACGGTTACCCGCTGCTTGTTGCCGACCGCCCAGCCGCGCGTTGCGGGATCGGGATTCTCTATCTCGCCTTCGACTTCGATCTCGGCGCCTTCGACAAAATAGGGTTGCTCGGACACCTGCTGAAGTAGAGTGCCGCGCTTTTCGGCCATCATCCATTCGGTGAAGGCGGCCCGGCAGCCAGGAAGAAAATAGGTGACCTTGGCCAGTTTTGCCGGCAGGTCGGCGTCGGCGGCATAGGCTTTTACGATGGCCTTGAGCGCTGCATTGACCTTGGCGCTACCCAGTTGTCCGGCGTAGCCGCCCTGGTCGGCAGTGAGCCTTGAGAGCAGGTCATGATCCGACATTGCCTTGGCATTGTTCGCCTGATCCTGAGCGATGCTGGCAATTTGCGTTTCACTGACCTTGGCCGGTTGCTCGAGTACGGCCCGATAGACAAATTTCCGGATATCGGGATCGGCGATCCTGGGTGCGAGCGCCATCGCTTCGTTGATCTGACCGACATTGGCAAGGTCGACCGCAAGCATCTGTGCCCGCTCGTTTTTCTGGTCGACCTTGGCACCGCTATTGTCGAGAATCCGTCCGGCCAGCTTTTCGACTTTCTGCAAGTTGCGTTTCCAGGCTTCCCTGGCTTTCGGGTCCTTGGGTTCCTGAATCAGTTTGCCCTGGCTGTCGCGACTGATGCCCTTGCCGTAAGCTTGCAGCGTACGGGCGTACTCCTCGTTGTTGGGGTCGAGCCCCTTGGGGTCGGCCGCCGCGTGTTTCTTCAGGTCCTCGTCGATCTCTTCATCCAGAGTCTTGTGATCGATTCGCGTCCTGCCTTCGCCTGCCTGCTGCGTGACGTGGGCCAGTTCATGGGCGAGCAGGGCACGGCCTGTTGGCGTTTCCGGTGCCCACTGGCCTGGTGCAAGCGCGATTCGGGGGCCACAGGTTACGGCGCGGCTACCGGCTTTGTGCACCGCTTCGGCCGTTTCGCCGGCCGGGAAGATACGAACCTGGGAAAAGTCATGGCCGAAACCTTGTTCAAACGGGGCGCGCAGGGTCGGCGAAAGGCTGTGTCCCCCCTGTTCCGGGAGCGGGTTGCCGGCCGTTTGCCAGTTCGGCAGGCTGCGCCGAGGTGCAGAAAGCGTGCTGCGCAGCGTGCCGTTGCCGAGTGCACTGGAGGCACGCTGGTCGGCCTGGGCCTCGCGGCTATGGCGTTCGGGGGCCGGGCGCCTGGGCAGGTCGGCCATTTTGGGTTGTACCTGGCTGACGTGTTTCATGTCCGGCCACCGCCTTTTCCGCTGGGGAACATGCCGGCAACGGCGTTTCGGGCCACTGTTTTCGGTTGCAGGTCCGGTGTATTGACGCGCAAGGATTCTCTGTTGGCGACGTGCGGCAGCGATGCGTTGCCGGCAACACCGCTGGCGGCGAGCTCCCTCTCCAGCGCTGCAACAAAGGCGCGCCGCTCGGCTGGGGTGTAACCCGGCAGACTCAGCTGCTCGATATGGAGATGGATTTTTTTCATGCCCAGCCTCGCGTTTCGGCATCGGCCAGCGGTCGTTCGCGTTTGGAGGCCTCAGCGTGGGAAGCTTGCAGCAGGTGGCGCATCGTCACCGGCTCGCCGTCATCGGCAGCCAGGAAGGCGGCGTTGAGGGCGATGTTTCGGATGCTGCCGCCGGTCATGGAGAGGCGGGACAGTTTGTCGAAATCGAGGCCGCGGGTCGGTGTGGCGGCCGGGAATACGTGCTGCCAGAGGGCCAGCCGCTGGGCCTGATCGGGGAAGGGGAAATGCACGACGAAGCGCAGCCGGCGCAGGAAGGCGGGATCGAGGCTGGACTTGAGGTTGGTGGTGAGGATGGCGAGCCCGTGATACGCCTCCATGCGTTGCAGCAGGTAGCTGACTTCGATATTGGCGTAGCGGTCGTGGCTGTCCTTGACTTCGGTACGCTTGCCGAACAGGGCGTCGGCTTCGTCAAAGAGCAGGATGGCGCCGCAGTCTTCGGCGGCGTCGAAGACCTTGCGCAGGTTTTTCTCCGTTTCGCCGATGTATTTGCTGACGATCGCCGAGAGGTCGATGCGGTAGAGGTCGAGGTGCAGGGACTGCGCCAGCACTTCGGCAGCCAGCGTCTTGCCGGTGCCGCTTTCGCCGGCGAACAGCGTGGCGAGGCCGAGGCCGCGATTGCTTTGGGCGGCGAAGCCCCATTCTTCCTGCACCCTGAAGCGCTGGCGCAGGTGGGCGGCAATCTGGCGCAGCATGGCGAGCTGGGCTTCCGGCAACACCAGGCTTTCCCAAGCGGCTTTGGCGTCGATTCGTTGGGCGAGTTTATCGAGGCCGCCGCGGCTTGCCTGCCGGCAACTGTCCCATAACGGCGTCAGGCCTGCCGTGCGGGCGCCATCGGCAGGCATGGCCAGTGTGCCGCGCAAGGCGTGGGCGATGCTCTGGACCGACTGGCTGCCGAGGCGGAAATGGCTGGCGGCGCGTTCCAGTTCGTGAATGGCGCGCGCGGCACCGGTCGAACCAAGGGCGTCCATCCACAACTGGCGACGTTCGTTGCTATCCGGTTTGTTCACAGGGAAGCGCAGGGACAGGGTGGTCAGCGTCGGCGCAGTTGGGGAGGCCACCAGACAGAGGCCGCCGACCCGTTCAAGCAGGGCTTCGGCGGCAATGCCGGCAGGCGAGCCGGGGTCGGCGATGACCACGAGCAGGGCCGCGCCGAGCAGCGTGGCTTCGCGTTGCCAGAGGGTGATCAGCGCCGAGCGCTCTTCGGTGCCGTGCGGAATGTCTTCGGCGAGCAGCGTCAGGCATTGCAGGCCGAGGGCTTCTGCGACGCGGGCGGCGATGTCTTCTTGCGCGGCCGGGTCGTCACCTTCGAGGAGGATGGCGGGGATTGCCGTTTTTGCCTCGTTTTCCGGGTTGACCGTAGCAAGCACGGCGCGCGTTGTCGCCGCGTGGTGGGCGGCCTGGTGCGGCAGCATTCGGGCAGGACGGAGCAAGTGAGCGAGCCGGCCATCGAGTTCGTTGATACCGCCGATGAAATGCAGAACCCGTTCGTCGATGCGCAGGCGGCCGGCGGCCAGGCCATTGCTGTCGTCAATTTCGATCAGGCGCCAGCGGCGCAGCGGGCGTTGCGGTGTGAGGGCGCTCCAGTGAGGGTCGTCGAGGGTGCTGAGTGCCAGGCTGAAGCTGATGGCCGGGCGATAGTCCTTGCCTTGCCCCTGGGTGCAGAGGCGTGCCAGTTCGCCGTCCATTTCGAAGCCGGCGCAGAGTAGCAGCAGGTCGCGCTCGAAGGCTGATAGTCCGAAGGCGCCGCTCAGCCAGTCGATGGCGCTTTCGTTGCGTAGTGCGGCCCGTGCAGTGGCGATGGCCGGCAACGGATCGGCCTGGTTCGGCGCTGCCTTGCCGCTTGCAACGTGCAGCAATTGCTTGAGCCGGGCGAACTCGGTGACCAGCAGTTGCTGGTTGGCAATGGTCCAGTCCTGGGCGAGCGGCGCGTTCATGGCAGCGTGATCCGGCGATCGAGGAAGGCTGCCGGCGTCGCCATGCGGTCGACGATCGGGCTGTCGAAACCGTCGACGCGCAGGCGGGCCAGATGGACGCTGCCGGTTGGTGGGGCCTCGGCAATCGTGAAGGTCAGGCGGCTGGCAACAGTCGTTACCGGAACGGCGGCAATTTCGCGTTCGCCGAGGATCAATGTGGCAGTCTGGCCGGGGCGAACGGGGGGCGCAACATCAAGGACAATCGTCACGGTGTTGCCGTTGCGCGTGGCACTGAACGGTGGCAGGACTGGCTGTGGTGCCAGCGCCAGCGGCAACTGGTTGGTGCGGCGGGACTGGCTGTCGTCAAGGCGTTGTACCGAGAGATCGACGCGGTAGAGGCCGACCGGCAGGTCAGTTGGGACAATGAAGCTGACCTTGTCCGGGCCGCCACCGGTGACGGGTACGCTACGGTTGATCTGGAAGGCGGCGAGGCTGAAGGTGACTTGGCGATCGACGCCGTCGAGATGATGCCCTTCGAGCGTCACTTCGCCGCCGGGTATGGCGACCGGCTGGCGACCGGCCGGAACGACCGCTTCCAGCGTGGGCAGAGGCGGGGTCAGACCGCTGAAGGCCAGCACGCCACGTTCGCGCTTCGAGACCGGGTCCGTTTCGCCGCGACTGAGAACCGGCAGCGGGCTACGTGCCGGCCTCGTGGATTCGATGAGGACCACCGACACCTGGAAAGCCACGGTGGGTCGGTAGTGGGCCTGCAAGGCCGACCACAGGCGGGACATTTCCTCGGTGCTGAGGGCGGAGGGGGTGATCTTGAGCATCTCGATCTGTTCGGCCAGATCGGCGGCGCGCAGACTCTGGTAGATGGCCGGCAGTGCGGTGCCATCGACGATGGTCGGGTGCAACGCCCGGCGAATGGCGGCGCGCGGCAGCACGGGCGTTTCGTGCAGGAGTTGCAGCGCGTAGCCAAGCAGCACTTCAGCCTGCAATTCGGCTCGGCCATAGGCTGTCAGCAGGTAGTGCAGATCGAGTGCGAGCGGCGGATTGGCGATGCGGTTGCCGGCTGCGTCGCGCGACGGCAGCGCTGCGTTGCGCAGGGCGGCGTTGGGCGTGACCTGATGGAGAAAGAGGTTGAGCTGGGGGCCGGTGGCATCGTCGAGCGCGATGGTGTCGGGGGCCTGCGCGCTGACGGCGACGCCGGCACCCATGGCATCGATGACCGCGTGGTCGATCAGGCCTGAATCGAGCAGATCCTTGATGACCGCTGTGACGCCGGCGATGGCCAGGGCGTTGCTCATGTTCGGCCTCCGTTGCGGCGGGCGAGGTAGTCACCCAGCGACAAGGGGGCCGGGCCACGCGGGCGAGGCGGCTGGGCGGCAGGCGCCGGGCGGCTGGGCGGATTGACTTCGAGGCGGCCGATGGTGATGTGGACTTCGGGCGGCTCGTCGGCTTGCGGCGCGCTAGCCGGACGTTCTCGGTTGCTTTGCGGATGGATGGCGCTGATTTCGGCTGGGCGCTGAATGGCCTGGCGAGCAGCTACGACACTGGGCGGCGCCGCGACTTCCGGGGAGGGTTCAGGATGCGCTGGTTTGTTGCCGAGGAGGCGTGCAACCAGGGATTCGATGTCGTTCAGGGCCGCGTTTGTGCTTTCGGCTGGCTGGCGAGTTTCCGGTGTCGGCGCAAGGTGTTGCGTACCGGATTGTTGATCTCTGGCGCGCTGGTTGGCGACAGGGTGGCTCCCCTCTCGCTTTGGCAGCTGATCGTGCGCGATCTCGCTCTGGCGAATGGGCGCTGCTTGCTGGCTCGAAATGCTTTCCGGCTGGATGGCGGCGCTTCGATCTGGCCTCCAGGTGGTTATCTCATGGCGTTCTGGAGGGGCAATATTGCCTGCGACGACCGGGGCGGGCAGGGTGCTATCGGTGATCTGTGCGTGGCGCAGGGCGCCATTCGGTGTCTCGAATGCGGGACTATTTATGGGCGCGCTGGCCGGCGGGGATTCGTGGCTGGCCGCCTCCGTTATCGACACGTCGGCTGTCGGGGAAGCGTAGGGGAGCGCGGCGCGCGACCTGACTTGCGGGGCAAGGCCGAGGCTGCGATTGGCGAGTTGGTGAAGGAATCCGCTCATGCCTGCCTCAGCCGATCATGTTCAGGTAGGCAGCGCGGCGGGCCGGGCTGAGCGCCAGAATTTCAGCCTCGCGCCAGCCGTAGGCGCTGGCCAGCCGATGGACCGATTCGAGCAGTTGGCGGGCGCGGATGCCGAGTTCGTCCCAGAAGCAGTTGCCGACGTCGAGTACGGCATCCCAGGCGTGACCGCAGTCGCTGCAACGCATGCCGAGACGGATGTCGGCGGCTGGGTCGAGCGCTTCCATGCGCGATTCGATCTCGCCGATCCGTGCCGGCGAGCATTTGGATTTTGGGCTTTTTTTCCGGTCGACCGTGGAAGTCATGCCCGACTGGATATCATCGACCCGGCAACGGTCGAGCAGCCATTCGACAGCGGTATCCGGGTCCGGTGCATCGAGGATCATTGCTTGATCGCGGCTGCTTGGCAGGCGCCATTGGCCGTCATCAAGCACGATGCGCGCGCCGCAATCCGGGGCCGGCAGGCTTTGCAGCAGGGTGACCCCATCGAGGCCGAATTCCATCAGGTTGCCACATGACGGGCAGGGCGCATAGCCGTCCAGCGCGCTGCCGAAGGTGGCATTGCGCAGGGCAAGCATATTGATCTCGCGCCAGCCAACGGGGCGGTCGGCAAGCTCGTCGGGCGCTTCCTCCGGCATGGCGAGGGCGAGCGCCAGCAGCGAGCGGTCAATGGGATGACGTGTCTGTCCGGCGTCCCACAGGGCGAGAACTTGTACGGCACTTAACGGGCGCATGGCGAGGTTCCATTGGCTCGATTAACCCGGCTCGACAAAGCTCGGCTCAGCCGGTTCGGCAACTTCGTAGTCGCGTTCCCAGCCTTCGTTTTCGAGCTTGATATGCTGAATTGCCACGGCATTGGCATTGGCGTCGAGGTCCGGCAACGCCTGATACTCCGACACCCAGCAGCGGAAGACCTTGTAGGCGATAGCCAGTTGGCCGGCTTCGTTATAGACCTCGATGATCAGGTCCTTGCGAAAGTCCTTGAGCGACACTTCGCTACCGAGGCCGGACCCAAGATTCCAAACCTTGTTGGCCCACTGCTCGAAATTGGTGTCGTGGGTTACGCCGCGCTCGAGCGTGATCGCTTCGAATTTGCTGCGCCCCGGCGACTTGCGGCCGGTAGACGGGTCGCCACCTTCACGGTGTTCGACAACCTCCGTTGAACGCTTGAGGGCTGAGACCTTGCTGATCCCGGCGACGTAGCGGCCATCCCATTTGACGCGGAATTTGAAGTTCTTGTACGGATCGAAGCGCTGGGCATTGACGGTGAACTGGGCCATTTTTCAATCTCCTCTCGATTCGGTTCAGGGTCAGACCTGGATCTGTCCGGCCAGCTGCTGGATGCTGATGACCACGAATTCGGCCGGCTTGAGCGGCGCGAAGCCGACCAGGATGTTCACCACCCCGCGATTGATGTCGTCCTGCGTCGTCGTTTCACGGTCGCACTTGACCAGATAAGCGTCGCGCGGCGAACTACCCTGGAAGGCGCCCTGGCGGAACAGGCCGTTCATGAAGGCGCCGATGTTGAGGCGGATCTGCGCCCATAGCGGCTCGTCGTTCGGCTCGAAAACCACCCACTGCGTGCCGCGGTAGAGCGACTCCTCGATGTAAAGCGCCAGACGGCGCACCGGAACATATTTGTATTCGGACGCCATCTGGTCGGCACCACGCAGGGTGCGGGCGCCCCAGCTCACGGCACCGTAGACCGGGAAGGTGCGCAGACAATTGACGCCGAGCGGGTTCAGGCTACCGTTCTCGCCATCGGTCATCGGTACCGACAGCGATTGCACGCCGGCCAGATTGGCATCGGTGCCGGCTGGCGCTTTCCAGATGCCGCGATTGCCGTCGGTACGGGCATAGAGGCCGGCCATGGTGCCGCTGGGTGGCGTCAGGCGAGCCTTGCCGTTCTTGAGCGGGTCGGCAACGTAGGTCCATGGAAAATAGACTGCCGCGTGATCGGATTTCGGCAGATCGGTGCCGGAAGCTGAGGCGACCATGCCGGGCACGTCGGAAACGGACGAAGGAGCGTCGACGATGAAGAAAGCCCGGCGCTCCTCGCAGTACGAAGCGGCATCTGACAGTACGCCGGCATCGGTGATGCCAGGCATGACGAGCAGGTTGAACAGGTCGGCATCCTCCAGCGCGTAGATCCCTTCACGATTGGCGCGGCTACCGATGAAGGCGGGATAGACGTCGGACGGTCCGTAGGGTGTTTCCGATCCGCCAGTCAGGAAAGCGTCGGTTGGCGGAGCAGATAGGGTGGCCCCGGCCAGAAGCTTGAGGCCGTTGGCAATGTCCGCTGTCGGTGCTGCGCTGACAGCGATGGCCGAACCGGCACCGCGCGTTCCGCTGGCCAGGACGAGTTTGCTGCTGGCGACCGTCGTCGTGAAATTGGCATAGGCCGGGTTGCCCGGCTTCAAGGCCCGGACGGCGGTTTGCAGGCGTGAGGCTACGTCGGCCATCTTTGCGGCAAGGCTGCCGCCTGCGGCACCAGTGGCGCCGAGATTCACGACATCCGGACCATAGCCGTCAACGCTGATGCGCAGGCTCGTGTGGGTGGCGTCGGGCAGGGTGTCGAGGTCGGTCGCCGCGAACGTAGCGCTGCTCAGACTCGCCGGGTCGGGCATAAGGGCGGGGCGAATGCCTGCAACGGCGTCGACTTCGCTGCCGCCGTTGGCTACGCCGAGCTTCAGCACGCCGGCCGCGTTGTTGCGTGTCCCCGGTAATACGCGCACTGACGAGAGTTCGCCCCCTTCGCCGGATTTGAGGACCAGCCTTGTGCCGTCCACAGTGCAGGCGAAGCCGGAGAGTGCGAGCTTGCCGCCCGCCTGGTTCTGGACCTTGGTCGCTATGGCGGCGGCCAGAGCCAGTCGGCGATCAGTAGCGGTAGCGCCGGTCACATCGGCCGGCAAAGTGATGCTCACGGAAACCGGAGGCAGGCCATTGACGACTACCCGAAAGTCCGTGTGCGTCGCATCGAGCAGGGTCGCCACGTCAGCCAGTGCGCCACTTGTCGAAGTGGCCTGGGGCAATCCGCCCAGCGTCGCGGTGGAAACATCCCTGGAAATCTTGACCAGTTGTGAAACGCCGTTGACCAGGTCAGGCAGGTAGCGGGCATCGGCCGAATTCATGGATACGTTCTGGTACTGCTCGGCGCGCCCGTCGCTGTTGCGAATGAAGGTGAGGTTGAACGTGCTGTCCGGGAAGGCCGTCGCGTAATCGACGCGGACCTGGATGTCGTTGCCGGAAGTGCCGGAATCCAGCGCAGTTACGGTCATGACCGGGGTTGCCGCCGAACTCAGAAGCGATTTGCTGGCCGGCGAAGCTGTCTTCACGATGCGGACGATCCACGCATCGGTGCCCCCATTGAGGAAAAACTGGCGTACCGCGTAGCTCATTTCGGAGTCGGCCGAAAGGCCGCCGAAAGCGCGTTCGAAATCGGCGAAGCTGAAAATGCGAGTGGCCTTGTTGATTGGCCCTCGAGATGCCGCACCAAGGAAGGCGGCGACCGAAGTGGCAACCCCGGCTATGGTGCGAACTCCGCTGGATACTTCCTGGATATACACCCCGGGGGAAGCAAGTTGTACAGGCATGACGGGCTCCTTTCTGCGGGACGGCCAGAGGCCATTCCATTCGAGATCACATCGACACTTCTGCCGGCCCCGGTCATGCCTTTGGGACAATGCTCCCCGCTGTCACCCGGAATGCCACCACGAAATCCCTCAAGACGGGATCAAAGAGCGGTGCTGGATCACCAAACCAGCCTCGCTAGGGCAGGAGCCCTGAATATTTGCCCCGCGACGTCGTGCGACGCGAGTGAATATGTATTTGTCTTGCACCAAGGCCATGATGTGGCCAAAAATATCCACGTTGTTACAACATCGTGACGCGGAAGAAAACCCTGATCAACTCGTCAAAGCGGGTGATGATCATGTCCTCCGGTATCCAGTTTGAATCAGTAAAAACGCATATTGTTATGCAACACTGGTATGCGATTTAACAGTTCTATTTGCAGTCGACGCTAATGATCAGCAAATAGTTCAATTCAACATGAATAAAATAGTTTACCCGTGCAAAAATTTTCCCAAGCTGTTGAAACGACCATCCGCCATTTCCGGGCGCTCGGTCCGCGAGAACAATATTTCCGGATGCCTCATCCAATGAGGATGAGCGCACTATTGCTTCAGCCGGCTGCCTTCCCGTCCGGTGATTTGCCTTGGCTTGACCAGAACTGGGCGACCTGGGCCGCGGTGATCCGTCGCGATTTCACCCCGGCCGCGAGCGCTTCCTCGGCGTCTGCCACTCGTCCGTAGATCACATAGACCTCCGCTTCGACCAGCGGGCATATTTCTTCTTCATGGGCGAGCAATTCGGATAGATCCGGTCGTGAAAAATCGGAGATCGTGAATGGCGGAGGCGAAGAGGGCGTCTCGTTCGCTTTGCTGAAAAGGGGCATCAGGATGGAAAGGCTGACGTGGCGCATGAAGTTGCTGACAGGTGTGTGGTGAAAGTTTTTGTTGGGCATGGTGCGAATGCTCCGGTCCGAATATGACGTGAGTTGCATCGAATAACTGATCGCCAGCAGAACGCAATTCGCAATCGTCCGGCACTCCCTGTCCTATCGCAATTACCGGGCCAATTTGCAGGTGTTTGATATTTAAGAGGTTTGCTTCAGGGTTGCGCAGACGGGTGTCGCCGCATGGCGACAGCGCATCCATTCAAGCGCCCGATTTCCACGTATTTACGAGGATTGATGGTGTCCTGAAAAAGCGACAGCCTCGAATGGCACCTTAACCGCCAGGTGCGAATCGGTCAGCCGAGCAGGGTGACGACGATTTCCCGCCGATGTCCCTGCGCCCGGTGTTCGAACAGGTAGATGCCCTGCCAGGTGCCGAGCAGCAGCCGGCCGTTGGCAAAGGGAACGGTCAGCGAAACGCCGGTGAGCAGCGAGCGGGCGTGGGCGGCCATGTCGTCGTCGCCTTCGAGATCATGGCGGTAGGCCGGGTCGCCGTGGGGCGCCCAGCGTTGCATCAGGGTTTCGAGATCGCGGCGGACAGTGGCGTCGGCGTTTTCGGTGATGGCCAGGCCGCAACTGGTGTGGCGCACGAAAACATGGGCTATTCCGGCGTCGACCGCAGCATTGCGCACTACTGCGGCGACTTCATCGGTGATTTCCACCGAGCCGCGGCCGCGGGTGGTGATGGAAAACTGATGTTGCTCGGCCATGCGCCCGGTCAATCCTTCTTGAGGAGCGATTGCAACGCGGCGAAGGGATTGTGCGTGGCGCCGCCACCGCGCTTGCTGCTGTCCGTATAGCCACGGTCAGCCTCGATCTGTTTCTGGTGTTCGTTGTCGTGGCAGTAGATGCAGAGCAGTTCCCAGTTGCTGCCATCGTTCGGGTTGTTGTCGTGATTGTGGTCACGATGGTGCACCGTCAGTTCGCGCAAGTTGGTCACGGTGAATTCGCGGGCGCAACGGCCGCAGATCCACGGATAGATTTTGAGCGCGCGCTCGCGGTAGCCCTCGGCGCGGGTGTCGGCTGCCTTGCGGGCGTCGAGGACAACCTGGTCGAGGCGGTTGTGGTTGATGGTTTTCATGGGAAGCTCCGGTCGTTTTCCCGATTTTACGCCGCAGCCCCTAAAATGTGGCTTTCGCCCCAACCGCCCAGACACCATGCCGCGCATCAAGATCGAGTTGCCCGAGTCCTTCCATTTCTCCACCGAGATTCCCATCTACATCGGCCACATCAACTACGGGCATCATCTTGATAACGCCCAGTTGATCTCGCTCATCTCAGAAGCCCGCGTACGTTTCTTGAAGTCCATGGGTTATTCGGAGATGGATGTTGAAGGCGTTGGCATCATCGTGGCCGATGTGGCGGCGCAATACCGAAGCGAAGCCTTCCACGGTGAAACGCTGGTCGCCGAGATGGGCGCCAACGACTTCAACAAATACGGCTGCGATCTCGTCTGGCGCCTGAGCGACAAAGCCAGCGGCCGCGAAGTGGCGCGCGGCAAGCACGGCATCATGTTCTTCGACTACACCGCTCGTCAGGCCACCTCGGTGCCGCCGGCCTTCATCGCCAAAGTCGGCGGCTGATGATCCCGATCCGCTACGTCGAACCGGTTTTCCGCCCGCCAAGCGAGGCGGAATCGCTGATCCTGCCGATAACCGATGGCTGCTCGTGGAACAAATGTACCTTCTGCGAGATGTACACGGCGCCGCAGAAGAAATTTCTGGCGCGCAGCGAAGACGAAGTGCTGGAAAGCATCCGTATGACCGGGCAGCGCTACGGCAGCGAGATTCGCCGTGTTTTTCTGGCTGATGGCGATGCGCTGGTGCTGCCGACGCGCCGCCTGATCTCCATCCTTGAGGCGATCCGCACCTACATGCCGGCCGTGCGGCGCATTTCGTCGTATTGCCTGCCACGCAACCTGCGCAAAAAGAGCCAGTCGGAAATCGACGAACTGGCCGCTGCCGGCCTCAAGATGGTTTATGTCGGCGCCGAATCGGGCGACGACGAGGTACTTGCTGCGGTCGACAAGGGTGAAACCTTCGAAACGACCTGCGAGGCGCTCGACAAGCTCGGGACAGCCGGTATCACGCGTTCGGTCATGATCTTGAATGGCCTCGGCGGCAAGGCGCTGTCGATGCAGCACGCCGAAAACTCGGCGCGGCTGGCCAACGCGACGCAGCCGGAATATCTGGCCACGCTGGTTGTCAGCTTTCCGCAGGGCGAGGAGCGATTTCGGGCCGGTTTTCCTGGCTGGGAGCCGCTCGATCAGCACGAGCTGTTTGTCGAGATGGAGCGCTTTCTATCGCTGCTCGAATTGAAGCGGACTGTTTTCCGCAGCGATCACGCCTCGAACTGGCTCGTGCTCAAGGGCACACTCGGTGCCGACAAGGAACGTCTGTTGCAGCAGGTCCGCCAGGCCATCGCTGCACCCGAAGCTGCCCGCCTGCGCCCGGCCTGGGCGCGGGGACTTTAACTGTCGAAGTTTCGGTGCTCTTGCAGTAGTCAAGGTGAAAAAACCCGGCCTGGTCGCCGTGCCTTGTGGCGTCGGGCCGCCCGTTCATCCTGTTGTACTTCAAATTTGAAAACGTCATACTGCCTTGGTAAGACCCTGCCGTTGATTCACCAAATGACGTATCAGGCAGGACTGATGGCCAGTGATTCCGTTGTCGCGGCCATGTAGCCAGTGCAGCCTGGCCATGAGCCGACTTGCGCTCAAACTTTGTGAGGAAATGATGACCAATAAGATGATTCCCACGTTGGTATTGGCCGGACTTCTGACCGGCTGCGCGACGACCGTTACCCACACTTCGCTCACTGATAGCTCACTGCTGGCCCAGGCTTCGTCAGGGGCGCTTGCCATCAGCGACGGGGCCGTCATTACCGACAACGATGCTTCCTTCCTGTCCAAAATCCGCCTGGTCGAGGAGGCAAAGTCTACGCTTGACCTGACTTACTTCATTTACGCCGATGACCAGAGCTCTTCGGTGCTCTCCGAGGCCCTGATCGCCGCAGCCCGGCGCGGGGTGAAGGTGCGCCTGCTTGTCGATTATCAAACCAATTACAAGCGCCTGGACATGTTCACGGCGATGGAACGACAAGGCAATTCGGGCAAGGGTAGCCTGGCGGTACGTTTTTACAACCGGCCGACGCGGAATATCGTCAAGGATGCCGTTTACATGACCTTGGGTTGTGGTCAGGCCGGGGCAGCCACCAAGGAGGCCTGCTCTGACGACAAGATGACGGCGGTGGAAAAGCTGTTTGCCGACGAGCAGATTGACGGCGTGCCCGCCGCAACCCTCAATGTTTCCAATGTCAATACCGGGCCTTCCGGGCTGCTGCTCTCGGGGCTCTATGGCAGGAATGCCAACCTGATGGCGCTGGCCATCCAGCAAGGTCAGAATATCGATCCCAAAGCTGCCGGCCAGGCCGGCAAGGCGACTCCCGAGCAAAAGGAAAGTCTCAAGAAGCTGGGCAAACTCTACTGGCAGTCGCGCACAGCCCCCGTCTTTCAGCGCGTGCAGGCGAACCTGGGGCTATTGATGGCGGAGCAGTTGTACGCCAGCCAGATCGTGCCGGTGAAAAACGAGCTGTTTTCAGCCCTGCCGATTGACCGCAAGTTCAGCGCCGAAGAAAAGCTGGACTGGGACCACATCACCGACTTCACTCACCAGAAACTCCTGCTTGCCGATTCGAGCCGGGTGCAACTGGGCGGGCGCAACGTCGAAAACTCCTACCACATGCACCCCAATCCGCTGATCGAAAAGTATGTCTTCATGGACACCGATCTGGTAGCGACGCTGACCGGCGATGGCGGCAAGGTCATCGCAAACGCTTTCGACGGGCTGTGGAACTTCAAGCGGATGGTGGCAACGCTGGGCGAGATTCGCACCCACGCTCCCGACGACGTGCTGTGGAATCTGGAAGCCTATACGACGGCTGAAAACGCCTGTGCCAAACAGCCACCGGGGGCCAAACATGAGGCCTGCGTCAACGGCAAGTTCAAGCTCGCTGCCATGAGTCTGGATCAGCGCGTCGAAGCGGCGACCCAGCGCATGGCTCAGAATGCCAAGGCCTACAAGACGGCATACGCCGGAAAGATCCAGCCAAGCCAGCCTCTTGCCGTCGACCCCACTGCGCGCCTTTACTACCTTGAGAACCTGCCTTTCGACAAGCGCCTACCGCCAGCCAGTCGCGTTCGTCTCTACGGCGCCCAGACAGGGCAGGAGGGCGAGGGTGGCAAGCACATCACTGAAGTCTGGCTGCAGGCGCTTTCAGGCATCTGCAGCAAAGCGACCGTCGACCAACCCCAGATGGTCATTCTGCACAGTGCCTATTTCTTCCCGCCGGCCAATCTCGCCTCCCGCCTGGCCGCCCTCGTCGATGGCAAGCAGGATTGTTCACATGTCACGGTTAGGGTGATCACCAATTCATTGGCCACCACGGACCTGACCCCGGTCAATTTGCTGGCCCGTCATGCCATCAAGGCATTTGCCGAGGTCACCGGCGTGCAGCACGGGGCCAGCCGGGCAGCACGTTTTGAATACTACGAATACCAACCGCCGGTCGGGAACCATAACCTCTCGCTGCACAGCAAGGTTTCACTCTTCGGTGACCAGCTGATCGTCGGCTCGGCCAACGCAGACGTGCGCAGCTACATGATGGACACCAACAACGCCATGCTGGTGAACAACGCGCCCAAGCTCGTCGCGGCCTATCGCAACTTCATTGACAACATCCTGGCAACGCCGGGAAGGGTGAAGCAGGAAAACAGCTACTTTGTCAGCACGCCCCGCTCGACGATGATTCAGGAAGACTTGGAAAGTCTGCACGCGACACTCAAGAAATACCACATGGACAAGCGTTTGGATGCCGAGCAAATGAAGACACTGGATAGCCGCTTCCTGGGCTTGCTGGATGCGGCCTACAACCTGACCCGGGCGGCCATTGATCCGAATGCCAGCGAAGCCGCTCGCCGCGACGCTCAGCAGAAATTCAATGACTTGTTCCAGCCGATTTGATCGTCAGGCGATTTTCTGTTTATTTGGCAGGGGTTCCCCGGCAGCGCGGAACCCCAAGCCAGCCGAAACTATTTCATTTTTAGCCGAAATTTCCGGTTGACCGTGGAAGGCAGCCGGATAGCTCTCGCCCATGAAACGCCATTTACTCTGAGGGCGAGGGACGTTGTTGGGACGGGTTCTATCAGCCGAGTCCGCGCCAGTTTCATATATCGTTTTCCTGGGAATGCCTCCCCTGTGGGTGGGCATGAAAGAGGCGTGACCATGCCTTCAGCTCGTCGCCAGTTGCCATGCTTCGGCACCCGCCCAAGCTGCAGCCTGAGTCGAACTGGGCTATCATTCTGCAATTGCCGAGGACTGAAGCGATGAACCCAACACCCCTGACCGATGCCGATCTTGACCGGCTTGAAGAACTGCTCGAATCCGACGCTTTCCAGGGCGAGGCCATGCGCCTCGACGAAATCCAGGCCATGCTCTGCGCCGTCGTCAGCGCCCCCGAGCCGGTTCCTCCCGCCATCTGGCTGACCGAGGCCCTCGGCAAGGGCCTCGAAGCCGGCGGCAACCCGGATGTCGAAGCTGCGCTCGAATTGCTCATGCGCCTCAACAACGACCTCGCCGCCGCGCTACTGGCCGACGAGACGATTGCTCCGGTGCTCTATCCGCTCGATGAAAGCTGTACCGAATACGACTACGAAGCCTGGGCCGATTCCTACGTTTTCGGTGCCGGTCTGGCCGGCGACTGGTACGAAATGGCCGGCAAACACGCCGACGACCTCTCCGAACTGCTCGAGCCCATGTTCGTGCTCAACGGCATGCTCAAGGAAGACGCCGAAAAGAGCGGCGAACGCTGGTTCCCGCCCGCCGAAGAAGCCCGTCTGGTCGCCGATATCCAGGAAAACCTGCCAGTCATCGTCCAGACCCTCTACAACTTCTGGCGCAACAAGCGAACCGGCGGCACCGTCCAGCGCGAAACCGACAAAGCCGGCCGCAACGACCCTTGCCCCTGCGGCAGCGGCAAGAAATTCAAGCAGTGCTGCGGTAGCCCGGAAAAGCTAAATTGATTAGCGCCTTGCCGGCTTTATACGCGGCATGATCGTTGCAACAAAGAGCCCCGAAAGGGGCTTTGTCTTTCCTGGCTGGGGAGCTTCTGCAACCGGCCAAGTCCGGCCGCTGGCTATGCATTTGTCAGTAGGCAAGACTCAGTATTTTCCAGCCCGTTTATTCTTGCTGACGAATGGCTCTTGCTGGCCGGGTTCCGGCAGTGAGGTCATCAATTTGCTCGCCTAATAGCTGCCACTCAACTTGGTCACCAGGCACGACGCCAGCAGAAATTGAAACGTAACCTCGACCGGCCGATTGTGGCCGAGTACGGCCATATACCCATCGCAAAACCAATCTCCTGAACTGATTGGGTAGGTGATCTTCACCGATTAATCTTTGTGCGAAATGGCGGTCAAGTCAGGTGATATTCTGCAATGCACCTTTTGGTACTAGGCAGCCTCTGGCCGCTCCCACGGGGGCTGGGGATTGAACAGCTTTTCCAGTTCGTCAAGAAAGACCCGGACTTTCGGAACGCGGACCCGGTTTGGCGTGTAGCAGGCGTAGAGATAACGGCCGAGGCTACTGAGCGGCTCGAGATCGTCGAAGATCTTGCGAAGTTCACCGCGGGCCAGTGCCGGGCCACACAGGTAGGTCGGCAACATGCCAATGCCATGCCCAGCCAATACGGCATTCATGACGCAATCGATGTCGTTGAACAGGAATTTGCTCGTGACCGGCACGCTGACTTCCTCTCCTTGGGCGTCGATCAGTCGCCATATTCGGCTTTCGTTGAGCTGCAACAAACTGAAGCAGGCGTGGTGTGCCAGTTCGTGCGGTGTTCGAGGTTCACCGTGGGCGGCAAAATAGCCTGGTGTCGCGCAAATAACGCGCTTCATATGAACTAGCTTGCGGGCGACGGCATCCTCCGGCGGCGTCTTGGTCAGGCGCAGCGCTAGGTCGATGTTTTCTTCGACCAGATCGACCAGATGATCGGTTAGGACCAGTTCGCAATTCAGGTCGGGGTATTTGGCAACAATGATCGGCAGCAGCGGCGCGATATACATGCGCCCGAAGGTGATCGAGGCACTGATGCGCAGAACGCCGTGCGGCGCATCGCCCATGTTTCTGACCGCAACTTCGGTGCTGTGGATCGCCTCCAGCGCGCGCAGGGCGTGCTGGTGAAAAATCTCGCCAGAGGGCGTCAGGCTGATCTTGCGGGTGGATCGTTCAAAGAGGCGGACGCCGAAGGCGCGCTCAAGATCGCCGATTTGCTTGCTGATCTGCGCCCGGGTACAGTCCAGCCGACGCGCCGCAGCAGCCATACTGCCCGTTTCCACCACTTTGACGAAGCTTTCCCAGCTATTGAGCCATTGCATTTTGTCAATGATCCGTTGACGTTGTGGCGATAATTATCGGCTTTTTGCCAATGATTTTGCTAGGTATAGTTTCACCACAATAACAAACCGCAGGAAATAGCCATGTTGCGCTCCCTGAGTCGCCCCGATGTTCTGGTCGTTACGCTGGCCGCCGCCGGCATCATGATGGTTACGATGGGTTCCCGCCAGTCGCTAGGGCTGTTCATCGGGCCAATCGAGGCAACGACCGGCATGGGCATTGCCAGCATCAGCCTGGCCCTGGCCATCGGGCAGTTCACCTGGGGTGCCATTCAGCCGGTGGCCGGCGCTGTCGCCGATCGCTACGGCGCGCGTGCCGTGCTGATTGGCGGCTTACTCATTCTGGCGCTGGGTTCGGCGATTACACCGTTCGTGACTAGCGGTTTCGGGCTGATGATTTCGCTCGGTTTGCTCTCGGCCATGGGTTCCGGGATAGGCAGTTTTTCGGTACTGATCGGCGCCGCCGCCCAGCGCCTGCCGCTGGAGTCCCGCGGTACGGCCTCCGGGGTGATCAACGCCGGCGGCTCTTTCGGCCAGTTCGTTTTTGCGCCCATTCTGCAAAAGCTGATCCAGGGCGTGGGCTGGATGGGGGCGATGTGGGCCATGGCATTGATGACGCTGGCGGCCTTGCCGCTGGTTGGCAGACTGACCAGGCCGGTCGAGGGGCAGGTCACGCATGTGCACGAAGAGGGCGGGCTGAAGCGGGCGGTCGGCAAGGCCATGACGGACCGCAGCTATCTTTTGCTGCATGCCGGTTTCTTCACCTGCGGTTTCCACATTGCCTTTCTCGTCACCCATCTGCCGGGCGAGGTGAATCTGTGCGGCTTGCCGCCCGCCGTCGCCAGTTGGTCGCTGGCCATCATCGGGCTGGCCAATATTTTCGGCAGCCTGTATGCCGGGTCCTGTGTCGCCAAATACCGCAGCAAGTACGTCCTGGCGGCGATGTATGCCTCGCGGGCCGTGCTGATTGCCTTGTACCTGATGGCACCGCGCACCGAACTGACTTTCTATCTGTTTGCTGCCGGCCTGGGCTTCACCTGGCTGGCCACCGTACCGCCGACCGCGGCGATTGTCGGCAAGCTGTTCGGGATCCGCTATCTGGCCACCTTGTTCGGCCTGACCCTGCTCAGTCACCAGATCGGCGGCTTTCTCGGCGCCTATCTGGGCGGGCTGACAATCAGCCGTTTCGGCGACTTCGGCTGGATGTGGTACGCCGACATAGCCTTGGCCGTATTGGCCGCGGTCATCAATTTGCCGATCCGCGAAGCCCCGGTCGAAGCGAAGCTGGCAATTGCCTGAAAACGAAACTTAAGGAGTCTTACCATGAGCAATTTGCGTCAGGATGTGTCGATCAGTGTGCTGAATGAACGCGGCGGCGAGTACCTACCTGGTTACCTTGGCATCGAGATGCTCGAACTGGCTTCCGGAACATTAAGGAGTCGGATGCCGGTCAAGAAGCTGCACTTCGCACCCAACGATTTCCTCCATGCGGCCAGTATCGTGGCACTTGCCGATACGACCTGCGGCTACGCGACGATCGCCCACCTTCCGGAGGGGGCCCATTCTTTCACCACCATCGAATTGAAGAGCAATCATCTCGGTACGGTGAAGGATGGCAGCATTGCCTGCGTTGCGACGGCGCAGCATCTCGGGCGCAATACGCAGGTCTGGGATGCGGTTGTGACCGATGAGGTAACAGGCCGGAAGATTGCGCTGTTTCGCTGCACGCAGATGATTCTTTGGCCGAAAGCCTGATATTTCCGTCGTGTCACGCATGGGCCGTCAGGAAATCAATGATTGGCTCTATTCCTTAGCAGTGAGATCCTTGCATTGGCCTAGCTAAACCAATTCGTGTAATTTTCCGTTCGTTAGTTACGATATCGTGGCGAGTTTTTCAGTTCGTAACAGTCCCTTGTTTTGCAGCAAAAACTCTTAAAAGTTTTGCAGGGCCGTGACCGCTACGGAATATCACCCGAGTTGACCATAGCATCTCACTAATGCTGACCAGCGAATATCTGGAACATGATCAGTTCGGCACAGCGACTAAACAATTGTCATCAGGCGGCACTCGGCCAATGGCCGCTGAGGGCACAACAGAGCCACTCGCTGGCGTTCTGCGACTAGAAATGCCCATGGGTTTTACGCGGAACTGCTGGCTGCTCTGTGGAGAAGTATACCAGGTCCCCGAAGACATCCTGGCTGCAGCACGAAAATGCCGACTAAAGATCGCCGCCTTGTTGCTGCGCCTGGGCGAGGCGCATGGCTTGCCAATTCTGGCTGGGCGCTGAACCTGTCGGCGTGATTGGGGTTTGTTGGGGCTGATTTTGCGACACGCCTAGCGCTCGGCGATGGTCAGCGGGGTGATGTCGGTGCGGCAGAGTCCCGCCAGTTCGGCTACGACGCGGTTTATTCCGTTGCCAACCAACCACCAGGCTTGCCCGTAGGAGCGCACCGTCACACCGTGCTCGGCGCACATCTGAATCGCCTTCTGGCGCAGTTCTTCGATTTTGTTTGTCATTTGATATCCGTTTTGTCATTGTCTCCAGCGACACGGACTTTACCTGATATTTATTACGGGTATTTTACAAAACTTCACTGGTGATCAAGGGTTTACCCCTTTTTTGACTGCAGGCCCTCAACACTTGAGCCACAAAAAAGCCGTTCTTTCGAACGGCTTTTTTCGCGTTTAACCGAGGTCGACCGGAATGAATATTCGCGAATCGCCGCGTTCGATCAGGATGGCGGCTTTTTTGCCGGATTTGGCGATGATGCCGCGTAGCTGGTCGATTTCGGCGATGGATTGGCCGTTGACCGCAACAATGATGTCGCCCGGGCGGATGCCGGCGCGCTTGGCGGCGCCGCCGGATTGTTCGACGAGCAGGCCGCCTTTGACTTCGGCTTGGCGCTGTTCTTCCGGGGTCAGCGGCCTGACGGCGACGCCGAGGCGCCCTTTGTCGGCGGATGGGGCTTCGCTGGCTGCCACCTTTTCCTCGCCGAAGCTGCCGACCTTGACGTCGATGTTGCGCGTTTCGCCCTTGCGCCAGACTTGCAGGCGGGCTGTCTCGCCAGGCATTTTGGTGGCAACGGCGGCTGGAAGTTCGCCGGCGGCTTCGATGGTTTTGCCGTCGATGCCGAGAATGACGTCGCCCGGTTCCAGCCCGCCCTTGGCAGCCGGGCTGCCTTTTTCGACGGAGGAAACAAGCGCGCCGGCCGGCTTGGCCAGGCCAAAGGTGTCGGCCAGCGACTGATTGACTTCCTGGATGCTGACGCCGAGCTTGCCGCGCTGGACCTTGCCGTTGGCGACAATCTGCTTCTCGACGTTCATCGCCACTTCAATGGGGATGGCGAAGGAAAGGCCCTGGTAGCCGCCGCTGCGCGAGTAGATCTGTGAGTTGATGCCGATCACTTCGCCGTTCATGTTGAATAGCGGGCCGCCGGAGTTGCCGGGATTGACCGCGACATCGGTCTGGATGAAGGGAACGTAGCTGCCGTCCGGCAGGTTGCGCGACTTGGCCGAGACGATACCGGCGCTGGCGCTGCTTTCAAAACCGAAGGGCGAGCCGATGGCGAGCACCCATTCGCCGACCTGGGTGTGCAGCGAGGTGCCGATCCTGACCGTCGGCAGGTTTTTGGCGTCGAGTTTCAGCACGGCGACGTCGCTGGCCTTGTCGAGACCAAGCACCTTGGCCTTGAATTCGCGCTTGTCGTTGAGCTTGACGGTGACTTCCTCGGCGCCTTCGACGACGTGGGCGTTGGTCAGCACCGTGCCGTCGGCCGTGACGATGAAGCCCGAACCCTGACCCTGCATCGGCTGCCGGCTTTCCGGCATCTGGCCGCGGAAGTGGCGGAAGAACTGGAAGAACGGGTCGTTCGGGTCCATCTGCTGGAGGTCGGGGGCATTGGCCGCTGTCTTGCGCGTGCCGGTAACGCTGATATTGACCACGGCCGGGGCGTTGCTGGCGACGATGCTGCGCATGTCGGGCAGTCCGTTGGGAATGGCGACGCTGACAGCCGGGGCGGCGACAGCAGCGGTCGGTTGGGTGGCGGCATTGGCGCTGGCGAAAGGTGCGTTCTGAACGAGCGAGTAGGCACCGCCCAAGGTGGCGGCGACTGCGATGGCGGCGACGGTCATCTTCAGTACGTTGCGTTTCATGTTTACCTCTTCTGGAGCGGATATGGGGGCTGTTGATCGGCGACAACAGCTAAGACCATAGTTTTGTCCTGTCGGAGCCTATTTCCATTGGTCTTTTTGCGACGATTTGTATCCATTTTTGACAGCGGGCCGAATTCCACGGTCAACCGGAAAAAAGGGCCAAATTTGAAAACTGCGGCAAACCGTACAGCGTGCGTGAAATGCATTCGACTGCCGTTTGTCATGGCGTCGTAACACGCAGCACTTAATTTCGGGGAATTCCCAATCGACCGGCGCCGACATGAACGCACCCGCACCGCAGAACCTGGCCGTACCCGCTCTCAACCTGACCCTCAAGGACCGCATCGACCAGAAGATTTTCGATGCGCTCTATTCGCGCTCGCTGGTCTACAACACCTGCTGGGAAGACCCGGCGGTCGACCGCCAGGCCCTGCACCTCGGGCCGCAGGACACGGTGATGGTCATCACCAGCGCCGGTTGCAACGCGCTCGATTACGCCCTGCAGGGGCCGGCCAAGGTTTATGCGATTGACGCCAACCCGCGCCAGAACGCGCTGCTCGAACTCAAGATGGCGGGTATCCGCAAGCTCGGCTTCGACGATTTCTTTGCCATTTTCGGCAGCGGCTTTCACCCGAATATCAAGAATATCTACCGCCACCAGTTGCGGGCTGAGTTGTCGGATTTCGCCAGAACCTACTGGGATCGCCGTTTCAACTGGTTCTGCAGCCGTCATGGCAGCTTCTATTTTCATGGCCTGGCCGGCTTTGTGGCGCGCGGTTTCCGCACCTATTTCCGCATGCGGCCGGCGCTGGCCCAGCGCGTCACCGAACTGTTCGCCTCGACCAATCTGGAAGAACAACGCCAGATTTACGACGAAAAGATTGCCAGCGAATTGTGGACGCCGGTCATCAACTGGGTGCTCAACCGCCAATTGACCATGAGCCTGCTCGGCGTGCCGCATCCGCAGCGCCGGCTGGTCCAGGGCCAGCACCCGGGCGGCGTTTCGGGCTTCATCCGCGATGCCATCGAATACGTTTTCCGCAACCTCCCGGTGGGTGAAAACTATTTCTGGCGCGTCTATCTGACCGGCAGCTACACCCGCGACTGCTGCCCGTCCTATCTGAAGGAAGAAAACTTCAACGCGCTCAAGGGCGGCCTCGTTGATTGCATCGAGCCGCACACCTGTACCGTCACCGAATTCCTGCAGGCCGGCGACGAGCCGATCACGCGCTTCGTGCTGCTCGACCACATGGACTGGATGAGCTGCTACTACCCGGCGGCGCTGATCGAGGAATGGAACGCCATCTTCGAGCGGGCGGCGCCCGAAGCACGCCTGCTGCTGCGCAGCGCCCACGCCAACCCGCCGTTTCTCGACTGGGTGACGGCCGGCCCGCAGCACAAGCCGCTCAAGGAAATGCTCAACTACGAGACGGAACTCGCCGCCCGCCTGCAGGGCGACGACCGTGTGCACACCTACGCCGGGTTCGTCGTTGCCCAGCTGGCGGAAAATGGTCGCGGCTGATCTGGCGGCCGACGCCCGCATCCTCTGGCGCCTGCTGCGCGGCCAGCCAAATTCGGGCAGCCACGCCGAACGCCTGCAGGCTTTCTATGCGCCGCAGGCCGAGCGCTACGATGCCTTTCGTGAACGCCTGCTGCACGGCCGGCAGGAGCTGATCCAGCGGCTGGGCCTGCAGCCCGGCGCCCGGGTCGTCGAACTCGGCTGTGGCACCGGCAGCAGCCTGCTGCGGATCGGCGCCCGGGCTGGCCAGTTCGCCAGTTTCGACATGGTCGATCTTTGTCCAGCCTTGCTCGACGTGGCGCGGCAACGGGCGGCCGGTAATGAGCGGATCAGGATCATCGAAGCCGACGCGACGACCTGGCAGCCCAATCAACCGGTCGATTTCGTTTTCATGTCGTATGCGCTGACGATGATTCCCGACTGGTCGCGGGTGATCACCAATGCCCAGGCCATGCTGGCGCCGGGCGGGCGCATCGGCGTTGTCGATTTTCATCTGCCGGCCGCCGGCAGTCGATTGAGCAACGCCTTCTGGCGCAAATGGTTCGGCCATGACGGCGTGCATTTGTCGGGCGAACATCTGGCGATGCTCAGGCGTTTGTTCGTCGAGCAGTTTTCGGCTGAGTTGCGGGCGCCGGTTCCCTACCTGCCGGGCGTTCAGGCGCCGTATTACCTGTTTGTCGGGGAGCAGGGCGATCTGGCGGGTGAGGTGAGTCCGCTTTCGGCGGCTTTGCCGGAATGGTTGAAGAAGGCGGGCTGATGCCGACCGTCGGCGTATTTCCTACGCCGATGCTTCCAGCAAAACCGTATCCTCGTGCGAGTAAGCCGGCGCACAGCTGCACAGGATGACCAGCGCCGTTTCGCCCGTATTCGCCACGCAATGCGCCGTACCGGGCGAGATCAGCACGCTATCGCCGGGGCCGATCGGGAATTTTTCGGCGCCCAGCGTCATGACCCCCGTGCCGCGGGTGACGTGGTAAATCTCTTCGGTGACGTCATGCCGGTGCAGCAAGGTCGTGCAACCGGCCGGCACCAGCGCTTCGGCCAGACTCTGGTTTCTGGCGCCATGGTGGGCCGGATGCAGCAGTTCGCGGATTTCCGAGCCGTCCTTGGTGATGTAGGGGCTGATCGCATCGCGCGAGGTTTTCATCTTATTTGCCCCAGGGCTGGATCGGCACGGTCGAGATTGAGTTGGCCGGGGCACCTTCGATGATCTTGCGGCTGATCGCCATGTACACCAGCACGTTGCGCTTCTGGTCGACGAAGCGATGGACGTTGGTTTCCTTGAAGAATATCGAGGTGTCGTCGCTGAACACGACTTCACTTTCCGGCAGCTTGGCCGGCAACGTGATCGGGCCGATCTGGCGGCAGGCGATGGAGAACTGCGACGGATCTTCGGCCAGGCCGAAGCTGCCCTTGACGCCGCCGGTGCGCGCCTGGCTCACGTGGCAGGTAACGCCAGGAATCTTCGGGTCGTCGTAGGCATAGGCGCAAACGCGGTGATTGGCGCCGATCAGTTTCCAGGTGGTCGTTGCGCAGCCCACTTCTTCGGCGGCAGCAGGCAGGGAGAGGGCGGCAAGTACAAGGGCGGCGGCGATTTTCATGATGGTTCCGTTCAGGATGGTCGGGTCGATGATAACGGAATCATCTTGCCGACGTATTTCGTCAGGATTTTGTAGATGTCGCGGTCGAAGGCCGGGCGCGGGCTGTCGAGCAGGGCGTGCAGTTCTTCGTCCGAGGCGGCGGTGCCGAGATAGCGCCAGCCTTCAATGAGGTGGATTTCGTCACCCTCGCGGACCAGCCCGGGGCCGGCGAAGGGCCAGGCGACGAGCTTGAGGCCGACGAGCGCCGAGATCAGGCGAACCGTGTGCTTGGCGTAGGGTTCGGCGCCAACGCAGGCGCCCTTGCAACGCCGGAGCTGGTGGCCGAAACAGGGCTTGCCGGGTTTGACTTTTTCCAGCCCGAGCAGCGCGTCGCACAGATTGTGCGATTCGGCCAGCGCATGCAGCACCTTGTTGGCTTCCTTGGTGGTTTTGAACAGGCCATAGCAGGCGCTCGTCAGGCCGGTCTCAATGTCGGCCAGCGCCATGAGTTGCGGCCGCAGCCAGCCTTCGCCTTCGTCGACCAGCGTCCATGTGCAGGCTTCGTCATTCTTGCGTAACTGCCGGTTGTGCGACGGCTGCAAAGCCTTGACTAGCGCCGACTCCTTGAGCAGGGCACCGATTTCACCGGCTGTTTCAATCCAGTCGATGCGCTTGACCTGCTGCGCCAGTTCCATTTCCTTGGCGGCGCTGTGGTCGCCGGCGAAATGCGAAAGGACGCGCTGGCGAATGTCCTTGGCCTTGCCGACGTAGAGCGGCAGGTTGTTTTCGCCGTAGAACAGATAGACGCCGGGGCCTTCCGGCAAATCATCCACAAAGCTGGCGTCGAGATGGGGCGGCAGGCTGGGGTGGGCGTTTTGGGCCTTCAGCGCAGCATCGATATCGTCAATGCTGCGGTCGACGTGAATTTTTTGCCAAAACTGGTGGATGAGCTGTGCATCGGCCAACGCCCGATGGCGGGCTTCTGCCTGCAGGTCGTGGCGCTCGATCAGGCTGTCGAGATTGTGCCGCTTGTGCTCGGGAAAGAGGGTGCGCGACAGCTTGACGGTGCATAGCACCGAAGCGCGGAAAGTGATGCCGAGGCGCTTGAATTCGTTTTTGAGGAAGCCGTAGTCGAAGCGCGCGTTGTGCGCGATAAACAGCCGGCCTTCCAGGCGCTTGAGGGTTTCGGCCGCCACCGCGTCGAACGGCGGCGCATCCTCCACCATGTCGTTGCTGATGCCGGTCAATTGCTCGATGAAGGGCGGAATCCGCATGCCGGGGTTGACCAGTTGCTGCCATTCGCGAACGCTGCCGTCGGCATCGACTTCGACGATGCCGATTTCGGTGATGCGGTCATGGGTGGCGGTGGCGCCGGTGGTTTCGAGGTCAACGAAGGCGAGGGGACGCATGGCGGAGCGAACGGAAGCAGGGGCGCAGATGATAGCGTTTTCTCGCCGTGTCGGTCCTATCGGCGGTGAGCGTGAATGAGACAAGCTGCCTCGGGCTTCAGGGTTCGCTACGGCGATTAGGCGCTATGGCAATTGATGGCATTGCTTTTGCGTCAATCATGAATTTATCGCTGCAATGGATGCTCCCTGTTGCCAATCCGCCAATTTTGAACTGCTTCCGCCATCGCCCCATCATGAGAAAACCCACCCTCTATCAAAGCATCAAAGCCAAGCGTCGCACGCAGGCCATGGTTATCGGCGTCACCTGGTACACACTGGAGACTTGGGCGCAGGTGAAGGCCACGGCCGTTGATCCCGAGTGCTTCGAGGAATCGTTCGAGAAGTGGAAGGCGATGGCGGTCGCTGCGCGCCGCAATTTCCAGCGCTCCGGCGTGATGGCGCTTGAATACCAGATCGTTCCCGAGGAGTTCTTCGCCTGGTGCGCAAAGAACGGCCAGGAAAATAATTCGACGGCGCGTGGTGAATACGTCTCGGAGCGACTGAGCGCGGTGCATAACGGCGAGGCCTGAAGTGTTTTTCGAGACTTGCCGTGCGCCGGGCATTTCAAAATTGGCCCATTTTTCCGGTTGACCGTGGAATTGTCGCGAAGCCGACAAGCGATGGTGGCGGATTGCCATCGCCGGGCATGATTCCACGGTTTTCCGTGTGTTTCGAGGGTGGCATCGCTTTTGCGTCGGGAAGATCATTGTCTTTTCCCGTCTCCAAACATGAACACCGCTGAGAAAACGTCATTTCGCTGCATTTCTGCCAGTGAAGCCATTTCGCTGATGCGCGGTGAGCCGCCGGCCATCATTTTCGATGTGCGCGACATGGCCAGTTACCAGAAGGCGCATGTCGAGGGGGCCGCCCATTTGTCCGAAGATCGCCTGCTGGCCTGGATGAAGCGCCTGCCGAAGGATGCGCCGGTGCTCATCTATTGCTACCACGGCAACGCCAGCAAGGTCTTCGCGCAGATGTTTGTCGATTTCCGCTATTCGAACGTGTTCAGCGTCGATGGCGGCTATGAGCCGCTGGCTGCCGCCTTGGGCGCTTCGCTTGCGGCATGATGACAGCGCAGGTCGCCATCTGGGTGCAGGCGCATCCGCTGTCGCCGAGCGATGTCGATTGCGCCACCACGGTCATGCTCAAGATCCTCGACGGCAAATGCAAGATGGGGAGCGTCGACAAAGTCGTCATGGAAGCTCTCTACGACGCGCTCAAGGACAGGCCCGGGCTGCGTTTCGGTGACGAATTCCACGCCTTGATCGCCGAGGCCAGACGCGAGTCGAGCGAGGCGCTCAGGAGTTTCATTTACGAAAAACGCGTGCTGGCCGAAACAGAACTCTCCCGCCCGGTGATGAAGGCCTTCAAGGCCATGATTCGGGAGGAAGGGCTGTTTGCCGGCATGGCCAGCGAGGAAGAGTCCGAATGACCATGAAGTTCTACATGACGCCGGGTTCGTGCTCGACCGGCATCCACATCCTGCTCGAAGAATGCGGGCTGGTCTTCGAGGCTTACGTCGTCAATCTGCTGGCCGGCGACCAGTACAAAAAGGAATACGCGGCGATCAACCCCAAGGGCAGCATTCCGGCGCTGCTCCTGGATGACGGCACGGCGCTCACCGAGTTTTCGGCCATCGCCTGGTGGCTGGGGCGTAGCTACCCGAAGCGCAAGCTGCTACCGGAGAGCCTGAAGGACGAGGTGCAGGTGCTCAGCGTCATGAACTACGCCGTGCATACGCTGCACACGCAAGGCTTCGCCCGAATTTTCACCACCGAGCGCTTTGCGCCGAGTAGTTCCGACCACGAATCGGTCAAGGCGCAGGGCCGGCAGATCATCGACAAGGCTTTTGCCATCGTCAATCGCGAACTGGCCGGGCGGCAATATGTTGTCGATCATTTCACGATTGCCGATGCTGCGCTGTTCTATGTGGAGTTCTGGGCTGACCGGATCGGCATTCCGCTGCCGGAAAACTGCGAGGCGCACTATCGGCGCATGCTGACCCGGCCGACAGTGCGCCAGGTGCTGGCGGAAGAGGGCTACGCATCAGTGCTGCGCTGAAGTGATTGCGCCGTACCGATATTGAACTGAACAGTGCTGATAGGCCTGCCTGATCATTCGCGCTGGCTTTGGCGTAATGGCCGCAGATAACTCATGAGTGAAGCTATTGAATAATTCATAATTACCGCTATAGTGATACCCCGTAATTCATAATCACAGCGGAGGAGAGACCTCAATGAGTAAAAAAGTTGCTTACGTAACCGGTGGCATGGGTGGCATCGGGACCTCTATTTGTCAGCGTCTTGCCCAGGACGGCTATACCGTGGTCGCCGGCTGCGGCCCCAATTCACCGCGCAAGGACCGCTGGCTGGCTGAACAAAAGGCCCTCGGCTTCGACTTCATCGCGTCCGAAGGCAATGTGTCCGACTGGGATAGCACCAAGGCCGCGTTTGACAAGGTCAAGGCTGAAGTCGGGGAAATTGATGTGCTGGTCAACAACGCCGGCATCACCAAGGATGGCCAGTTCCGTCGGATGAGCATCGACGACTGGAAAGCAGTCATCGATACCAACCTCAATTCGCTTTTCTTCGTCACCAAGCAGGTTGTTGATGGCATGCTCGATCGCGGCTGGGGCCGGATCATCAATATTTCCTCCATGAACGGTCAGCGCGGCCAGTTCGGGCAGACCAACTATTCCACTGCCAAGGCCGGCATGCACGGCTTCACCATGGCGTTGGCTCAGGAAGTCGCCGCCAAGGGTGTCACCGTCAATACCGTCTCGCCAGGCTATGTCGGTACTGAAATGGTCCGCGCTATTCGCGAAGACGTGCTGGAAAAGATCGTGGCGACCATTCCTGTCAAGCGTCTGGGTGAACCGCAGGAAATTGCTTCCATCGTTTCCTGGCTGGCCTCGCAGCAATCCGGTTTCACGACCGGCGCCAACTTTTCCTGTAACGGCGGGAACTACATGGGCTGATGCCCATCTTGTCGGGAAGAACGCCAAAAAGCCCTGTTGCATTGCAGGGCTTTTTTTCGCCTGCCTGCGGCTCTACGCCGGGAAGGTTCAGTGATCGTCAACCCGGTAGATTTCAACAAAACCGGCTATCTGTTCGGCACGCCCGGGCTGGCTTGCCGAACAGTCGACGTATTTAGCGACGGCGGTTGCGGATGCAGCCCTGTCCGTTGAGCTGGAAGGTATTGAGGTTCTTTTCCGGACAGAAGCTGATGCTGCCTTCGGCGACGACATTGATGGTCGCTCCGTTGAAAATGCCCAGGCCGGAACGCAGCTTGGTCATGTGCTCGGTGACCGAGAAAGCGCAAGGATTGCCATCGGCATCGGTCTCAAGGACGCCGGTGATCTGTGCTACATCCTGATCGGTCTGGAAGGACTCGAATAACTCGAAGACGGCAGTGTGGTTCAGCGTGCTGGCGCCTGTCGTGGTATCCATCGCGGTGACCTTGCCGACGAGTGCGCCGCAGTCGTCAAAGACTTCGCGGCCGTCAGCGGCAACCATGACCAGACAGAGCTGGCCAACCTGGCGGGTCGGGGAAACATTGATCGTCGTCACGCGGCCGGTCACGGTGGTCGCGGTGTAGCCGGTCGGGCATTGCTGGGCTTGGCTCACGGCAGGCAGGCAGGCGAGCGCGGCAAGTACGGACAAAACCAGTCTTGAGTGCATGTGTGTTACCTCGAATTAAATGGAAATGGGGCGGCGAATATCCGGGGATGCCCACCGTGCATGAGTATATCTGGATGTGCTATGCGATGTGGTTTGTGGCTCGGGGAAATAGCTATCCCCTACGATGAAAGCAAGAAGCCCTGTTACATTGGCGGAGCTTTTCGACCTCAACAAAACACGCTTCCACGAGAATTCAATGATCGCCAATCCGGAACGCTTCGACAAAACTATCGCACTGTTCGACGCTGCCAACGCGCAGGACCCAAACCCCGACGAAGGCCAGCCCAAAGAGCTGCTCTACGCCCAGCGCATGACGGCCATGATTGATCGATTCGCAGCGGATGCCAGTGAAGTCGCCCAGCTCGCGGTGCGTGCCCAGCACATACGGCGGTGGACGGTGCCGCGCAGCAACTACCCGCTCGGCAAGCCCGGCTATTTTGCATGGCGCACCGGGCTCTACCAGTTTCATGCCGAAACGGCCGGCGAGTTGATGCGCCAGGCGGGTTACGAAAACGAAATGATCGACCAGGTCATGCAGGCAGTCAGCAAGCAGGGCATCAAGACCAACCCCGATACGCAGATGGTGGAAGACGTTAGTTGCCTCGTCTTCCTGGAGCACTACATGCTTGGCTTTGCTGGCCAGCAGGCTGACTACACCGAGGAAAAGTGGCTCGGCATCATCCGCAAGACGTGGAAAAAAATGTCCGGCGCGGCCCAAATCTTTGCCACTACCGGCGGCATCAAGCTGCCCGACGCCCTGGTGCCCTTGATACTGAAAGCGGTTGCCGAGGGGTGAGTGCAGGGCGTATGGCGCGGCTTTCTAGCCGATTGCCACGGTCAACCGCAAAAAACAGTCGAAATTGAACTCGGTATCACTTGCCCGCCGACGACCGAGCGACTTCGGGCTTTACCGCAGAGCGCCATTAAGCCCTCCGATCGGGACCCGATCGGGGCTTGCTTCGGCGCTCCGGCCGGGAGGGATCTCTTACCCCTCGCCCCCGCAGCACCAGCGCCGGCACCCCGATCAAGAACACCAGGATGAGCGCTGCAAGCACATAGTGATTCTGAAAAATAACGTCTAGCACTGAACGCTCCGTTGGTGTTGTTGCTACTGCTGCCCTGAATCGCCGTTCACCAGAAGCGGAACTTCATACCGATCACTGGCGTCGCTCGAATCTGACGACCTAAACGTGCCAACCACGTTGGTCTTTTCGTATTCTAGATTATTGCGGCAGAGATTTGCCTATGGCCGAGGTAGGCGATGAGGCTGGTTTCATTGAGGGCGCTCACCCTTCTCCAGCCACCGCAACAAGATCTCATAGAGCGCCTCGGGGGCGACCGGTTTGGCGATGAAGTCATCCATGCCTGCATCGAAGCACTGATCCTTACTTTCGATGAAGGCATTCGCCGTCATCGCCAGGATGGGGGTCGCCTCGTGGCCGGGTAGTTTCCTGATCTGCCGTGTCGCTTCGAGACCGTCCAGTACCGGCATCTGCATGTCCATGAGGATCACGGCGTAGTTGCCTGAACGGGCTTTCTCCACGGCCTGTCGGCCATCCTCGGCCAGATCGGCCTTGAGGCTGACCTCTTCTAGCAGCATCTGGCCCACTTCCCGGTTGATCGGTTCATCTTCCACGAGCAGGATGCGCTTGCCGGCATGGTCGCGCCGAATGGTCTCGGCGGGTTCCGCCCCGGTCAGAACGGCTTCCTCAAGCACTCTGGGTCCCTTCCTGAGCACTGCAGTGAACCAGAAAGTGCTGCCCTGGCCTGGGGTGCTGGTAGCGCCAGCGGTGCCGCCCATCACTTCGGCAATCTTCTTGGTGATGGCCAGACCCAGGCCGGTGCCGCCGTACTTGCGGGTGGTCGAGTTGTCGGCCTGTTCGAAGGCACCGAAGAGCTTGGCCAGGACATCGGGCGGAATGCCGATGCCACTATCCTCGACTTCGAAGCGCAGGGTGGCGCTTGTGTCGGTTTGCGATTCTTCCTTCACGCGGAGGGTAATGTGGCCAGTCTCGGTGAACTTGAGGGCATTGCCGGCGTAGTTGAGCAGGGCCTGTTGCAGCGGGTGGGGTCGCCATGCAGGTTGTGGGGCAAGGAGACGGTTTCGATCTGCAGGCGCAGCCCTTTGCTGCGTGCCTTTTGGCCGAGCATTGAGCTGATGTTGCCGAGCAGTGCTTCGACGTGAACCGGGGCATCATCTAGTGTGAACTTGCCGGCTTCGATCTTGGAGAGGTCGAGGATGGCGTTAATGATTGCCAGCAGGTGATTGCCGGCGGCTTCGATCTTGTCGAGCTTGTCGGTCTGCTGTACTGTCAGGCCGCTTTGGCGCAGGATGTGGGCCATGCCGGTAATGGCATTGAGCGGAGTCCGAATCTCGTGGCTCATGTTGGACAGGAAGGCGCTTTTGGCGACGTTGGCGGTTTCGGCGGCTTCTTTGGCTAGCGTCAGTGCCTTATTGACAGACTCGAGTTCAGCGGTGCGGGCAATGACACGTTCTTCCAGATCAGCGTTAAGCCCCTTGATTTCAAGCTCGCCAATCAACCGTTCCAGTTCGCCTGCAGCACGCATGGCGATCCGCTCGATGGTTGCTTCGGCCTGCAATCGGTTGTCCAGAGGACGTCGACCGATCACCGCAATCAGGCCGATGGGTTGGCCGGTATGGCTCCACAAGGTAGTCCCGATGTAGCTTTCTGCACGCAAGTCCTGAAGTGCTTGATCGCGGGGGAAGAACTGACTCACGCTGGCCGGGAAGCAACATATTTTCTGGCCCACGACGTCTCCCAAGGGGTATCGCTCAGAGCGTAGGTTACGTTGTCCTCGAAATGTCCGTCGTGCCAGACCGACAATGTCGTTGCGTTCAGTTTGTCACCCTCGAGCCGGTCAATGCACACGTAATCCATTTGCAGGGTTTTGGCCAGAAAGCGAGCCAACGAATCAAAAAACGGTTCGACAGAAGTTTTACTACCAGCCTGGGACAAGAAGGCATCGATATCCGCAATTTGCTTGCGTTCGGTGATGTCCATGATGTTGCCGATGACCTTGACTACCTTGCCATCCTCACAAATCGGATGGGCGGTCGTGCGAATCCAGAGCTGGCGTCCTTTGGCCGTTGTGAAAGGCAATTCCAGATCATAGGGTTCGCCTTCCTCCACGCACCGTTGGAAAGCGGCCATGACGACAGGGCGATCTTCCGGGGCATAGCATTCCACGCCTCTGCTGATGTGTTCAGTCGATCCCGGTTCAATCTCCTCAAGCGCAAAATCATGGATCCGATACGTTTCTTCCGACCAATACATGGTTTGTGTTTCAACGTTCCATGCCCAACCGCCAACCATGCTCAGGCGCTGACTGGCATTCAACAGATCCTCGCTCTCCTGTAGCCTTTTCTCGGAGGCCAGGCGCTGCTGGTCACGCAGGCGCAGCTGGCGTTGCAGCATGAACAGGCCAGCGACGGAGAGTACGCTGAAGAGTGCGAACGCCATGCCGCGCCAAAGCGCCATCTCTCGCCAGGGCGCCATGATGTCGTTCAGGCTGCGTGCCACGCCGATGATCAAGGGCTGATCCATGCTCAGGGTCGGCGGTCGAATGGTTTGCTGCGCAATCAGCACGGGAGGCTCTTCCGGCGCGAGGGAGCCGCTAAACAGGGACTGAGGCTGGTTCGACGCATGATGCCGGGTGGTCAGTGCGTCGGCACTCGCCGGCGCATCGGGCTGGCTGGTGTCGTCTTGTTTTTCAGGGCGCTGCAGGAATATCCTGCCGTTGCCATGCCCCATGCGAACCCGGCTGCCGTCGGACAAACTGACCGAGTCCAGCATGAAGCCAAATTCGACCGGATCCAGCGTGGTGCTGACGAAACCGGCAGGCTTGCCATGCGCCCCGGGAATAACGCGCACCAGATTCAAGGTCCATACCCCGGCCAGCGTGCGGAAAGGCGGGCCGACGTAGAGGGTGTCGGGGTTCGCCCCGGCCTTTGCTATCTTGAAAAACGCCTCGCCGCTGCGATTCCGGCCAAGGAACTCCGGGCGGGTGATTGCGACGATGGTTCCCTCAGAGTCCATGATCTGCATCGTTCGTATGGCCGCCGTGGCATCGACGAGCAGGGTCATCTCGCGGGTGGCCTGCGCCAGGCCACCCGGTGAATCCATCCAGGCGGGCGCGTGGTCGCTCACGTAGAGCAGCGCGCGGTTGAGCGCACCCAGTTGATGGCTGGCATGGTCGTGAATAACCCGCGCCTGGATCGTCAGGCGTTCGCCTTCGCGCCGAAGAAGGTTCTCGCGCTCGTGATTGAGATCGTAAGCCAGAAAACTGGCGAAGAGGGACAGCGCAACAGCGAGCGCCGCCCATGCAGCGAAGAAGGGCGAGGCGAGAAAAACACCGGATTGGGCGGCTGGTTTCAGTTTCATGGGAAATGAGTTTCACTCATGGCACGTCAAGCAGTCGCACGAACTTGAGCGTTGAAAGCGCTGCTTTTTGCGGCGATGCAACGGTCGAATTCACCCGCTGGCTGGAGAGACTTCACTGCTGCTGGCCACGTAACTGAAATCCAGTCTCTCTTCAGTCCGCACTACTTTGATTTTATGGCTATTTTGCGCCATTGTTTTCTCCCTTCGGACAAAATCACTATGCGCTGCGTACCCCCACTTGTCAATGGCATGGTTTGCCGCGGCGATAGCCGTTCCAGAAGTTACGTTTGGCTACAAATAGGGAGAAAGCGTCGATCAACAGGGCTGAATATCGTTTGATCTGTCGCTGACTATTGACGCTGCCAAACGATGGCGCCTTGCTACTTCGTGGCTGCTGCGGGCACTCTAAGCATTCAGCCTGAAGCGAGCAGCGGTTTTTCGCGCTGCGTTGATCATCGTATTGAGCTGTTCTGGCGAAAGCTGGCGTTCTTCGGCGAACAGCTCCGCAATGCGTTCAATGCTTGCCTCGGCAGCAAATGCATCGTGAAAGAGGGCGCGTGTGCGGCGGGCAAGAATGTCTTCGATCGTTCTGGCGGATTCGTGACGAATGGCGAAGCGGACCATGGCTTCGGTGCAGGAGAGATTCGGGTGGAGCAATCTGTCATGGCCCGGCAGGGCAGCGAGCAGCGGTGCGTCGGTGCCGTAGGCATCTCCGGCTGCTTCGTTCGGGCTGCCATGAAGTTTCAGTGTTTGCGTCGGGCATGGGGCGTTGGGTAGGCCGGCGACTTCAATGGCGCGGTCGACGACCTGTTCGGCCATTAAACGGTAGGTGGTCCATTTGCCGCCGGCGACGGTGATCAGGCCGCTGGCACTGACCAGAATGGCGTGTTCGCGCGACAGGGCTGCCGTGTTTTTCTCGTCGGCGTTGTCGGGGTGGATCAGCGGGCGCAGGCCGGCGAAGGCGCTGCGGATGTCGGCGCGGGTCGGCGGCCGGGTCAGGACGCCCGCGGCCGTGCGCAGCAGGAAATCGATTTCCGCTTCCAGTGGTTGCGGGTCGTTGAGTTGGCGCAACTCCGGGCGCGGTGTGTCGGTGGTGCCGAGCAGCACCTTGCCTTGCCAGGGAATGGCGAACATGACGCGGCCGTCTTCGGTTTTCGGGATCATCAGCGCCTGCTGGCCGGGCAGGAAATCGGCATCGACAACGAGATGGATGCCCTGGCTGGGGGTGAGCAGCGGCCGGGCGTTGGCGTCGTCGAGCTGGCGAACGCTGTCGGCATGCACACCGGTTGCATTGATGATGGCGCGGGCAGTGACCTCGAATTTCTCGCCGGTTTCAGCATCGCGCAGCACGGCG
The DNA here is from genome assembly GCA_016705475.1 of Betaproteobacteria bacterium. Taxonomy (GTDB): domain Bacteria; phylum Pseudomonadota; class Gammaproteobacteria; order Burkholderiales; family Rhodocyclaceae; genus Azonexus. The sequence continues at coordinate 618,864 of JADIYD010000014.1, forward strand.
CCGGTGACGCGGCCCTTGCTATTGGTCAGCCGGATGGCCGGCAGGTAATTGAGGCAGGTGGCGCCGAGGTCAGTGGCCGTGCGCATGAGCGTGATGGCCAGCCGGGCATCGTCAAACTGGCCGTCCCAGTAACGGATGCCGCCGCACAGGCCGGCGCTTTTCAATCCGGGCAGGGCGGCAATGACTTCCTGCCGGTTCAGGCGCTGCGAGGCGGACAGATTGTGCCAGCCGGAAAGCATGTCGTAGAGCTTGAGGCCACCAGCGAACATCAGGCGGTCAATCTGGTTCCACGCCGGGATGATGAAGGCGAGCGGATGGACGAGGTGCGGCGCGTTCTGAAGCAGGAAGGAGCGCTCGCGCAGGGCGTTGCGCACCATGCCGATGTCGCCCTGGCGCAGATAGCGCACGCCGCCGTGGATGAGCTTGGTGCTGCACATCGAGGTGCCGGACGCGAAATCGCGGGCTTCGACGAGCAGGGTGCGATAGCCGCGGGCTGCAGCATCGACCGCCGCACCCAAACCGCTGGCGCCGCCGCCGATGATCAGGATGTCCCACGAGCGCTGGTCGCGCAGGGTGGCGAGGCTGTCTTCGCGGCTGGTGGTCATGACTTGGCCCAGCCGAGGGTGCGCTGAATGGCACGGTGCCAGTCGGCGAACATCGCGGCGCGCTGTTCCTCGGCCATCACGGGCTCGAAAAGGCGTTCCGCTTGCCACTGGGCGGCAAGTTCCGCCTCATCACGCCAGTAACCGACGGCCAGCCCGGCCAGGTAGGCGGCGCCGAGCGCGGTGGTTTCGGTGACTTTGGGGCGCACCACGGGGACGCCGAGCAGGTCGGCCTGAAACTGCATGAGCAGGTCGTTGCGGGCGGCGCCGCCATCGACGCGGACTTCCCGGATCGGTTGGCCGGCATCATTTTCCATGGCCTGCAGCACTTCGGCGCTCTGGAAGGCGATGGCCTCCAGCGCGGCGCGGGCGATGTGGGCACGGGTCGTGCCGCGCGTCAGGCCGAACAGGGCGCCACGGGCGCTCGGGTCCCAGTAGGGCGCGCCGAGGCCGGTGTGGGCCGGCACGAGGTAGACGCCACCGTTATCCGGCACGCTGGCCGCCAGCGTTTCGACTTCGCCGGCGCTGGCGATCAGGCCGAGTCCGTCGCGCAGCCATTGCACGGTGGCGCCGCCCATGAAGACGCTGCCTTCGAGCAGGTAGGTGGTTTTGCCGTTGCGTTGCCAGCCGACTGTCGTGAGCAGGCGATGCCGCGAGGCCATGGGCTGCGGGCCGGTGTTCATGAGCAGGAAGCAGCCGGTGCCGTATGTGTTCTTGGCCATGCCGATGTCGAGGCAGGCCTGGCCGAAGGTCGCGGCTTGCTGGTCGCCGGCCATGCCGCTGAGCGGAATTTTTGCGCCCAGCCACTCGGCGTTGAGCATCGCGATTTCGCCGCTGCTGGCAACGACACGCGGCAGTAGTGCGGCGGGAATCTCGAGCAGCGCCAGCAATTCGTCGTCCCAGCACTGGCGGTGGATGTCGAAAAGCAGGGTACGCGAGGCGTTCGACGGGTCGGTGACATGCTCGCCGGTCAGCTTCCAGGCCAGCCAGCTGTCGATGGTGCCGAAGGCCAGTTCGCCGCGTTCGGCCCGAATGCGGGCCCCGGGGATGTGGTCGAGCAGCCACTTGAGCTTGGTGCCGGAAAAATAGGCGTCGAGGACGAGGCCGGTGCGCTGCTGGAACAGTTCGGCATGGCCGGCGGCGCTCAGCTCGTCACAGATGCCGGCGGTTCGCCGGTCCTGCCAGACGATGGCGTGGTGCAGCGGCTGGCCGGTGGCACGATCCCAGAGCACGGTGGTTTCGCGCTGGTTGGTGATGCCGACGGCGGCGACCTGCGTGGCCGAAATCCCGTTGTCGCGCAGCACGGCGCGGGCGACGGCAAGCTGCGCCTGCCAGATTTCATCGGCGTCGTGCTCGACCCAACCGGGTTGCGGGTAGTGCTGGGTGATTTCCTGCTGGGCGACGCCGTGCATGTTGCCATCGCGTCCGAACAGAATGGCGCGCGAACTGGTCGTGCCCTGGTCGAGCGCAAGGACGAACTGCTCGGAAGGTGCTGGCATGGCGAACTCCGGCAAGCGGGATGCGGCCAGTATAGCTGGGCGGCCGTGGGCCTGGCAGGGCTTTCGCGCGGCCGGAGGTTGTCCGGGCTTACAAAATCGCCAGCACGTTTTCCGGTGGGCGGCCGAGGGCGGCCTGATTGCCGTTGACGACGATGGGGCGCTCGATGAGCTTGGGGTTGGCGACCATGGCGTTGATGAGTGCATCCTGTGACAACGACGGTTCGGCCAGGTTGAGCGCCTTGTATTCGTCCTCGCCCTTGCGCATCAGGGCGCGGGCGTCGGCGAGGCCGAGCTTCTTGAGCAGGCCGCGCAGCGTGGCGGCATCGGGTGGCGTTTCGAGGTAGGCGACGATCTTGGGTTCGATGCACTTTTCCTTGAGCAGGGCGAGGGTGTCGCGGGATTTACTGCAGCGGTTGTTGTGGTAGATCGTGATGGTCATGGGGTGGGGCGGTTGGATATTTGAAAATTGGCCAAAATTTCCGGTTGACCGTGGAAGTGCGTTTTCAGGCCCGTTTTTTCAGCGCCAGTGCGTTGATGCAGTAACGCAGGCCGCTCGGCGCCGGGCCGTCGGGGAAGACGTGGCCGAGGTGGGCGTCGCAGACGGCGCAGGTGGTTTCAACACGTTGCATGCCGTGGCCGGCGTCTAGGATGTAGTTCACAAGGCCGGGCGCGATGGCCTGGGTGAAGCTCGGCCAGCCGCTGCCGCTGTCGAATTTGGTTTGCGCGTCGAATAATTCCGTGCCGCAGCAGGCGCAGGCGTAACGGCCGGGCTCGAAGACGGCGCACATCGCCGAGCTGAAGGCGTGTTCGGTGCCTTTCTGGCGCGTCACGTAGAACTGTTCCGGCGTCAGCACTTCGCGCCATTCAGCCGGGCTGCGTTCGTCGCGACGCGGCGGCAAGGGGTTGCCGTTGCGGATGATCTCGATGATGCCGTTCCAGGTGAGCAGGGCAGTTGTGTTTTGGGTCATGGGTGGCTCCGGGGGTCAGGTTCCGCAGAAGGTCATGTAGGAGGTGGTGAATTCGGTGGGGGCTGGTTCGGCATATTCCGCATCCACCGCCCGTTCGTCAAACGGCGACTGAATCACGGCCAGCAGGCGTTCGAAAGGCTCGAGGTTGTTGTCGTCGACGGCCGCATCGAGGGCCGCTTCGACGCGGTGGTTGCGCGGGATGTAGCACGGGTTGGCGCGTTGCATGGCGGTAAGCAGCCCGGCCGGGCGTGTCGGCTGTCGGGCTTGCCAGCGGCTTTGCCAGTCGGCGAAGTCGGTGGCGCTGGTCATCAGCGCGTTCAGGCGCGTCGGGTCTCCGCTGGCTGCGTGGAAGAGGGCGCGGAAGGCGACGGTGAAGTCGAGGTGCTTCTGCTTGAGGAGACGCAGGAAGTCGTCGATCAGGGCACTGTCCGCCTCGGCGTCGCCCGTTTCATCAATCCCCAGCTTGGCCCGGAAGACGCGCAGCCAGTGCTCGGCCTGGCGCTCGGGCAGGGCGTCGATGACCGCCGTTGCAGCCTGCACAGCGCGGTTGTCGTCGGTGTCGATGAGCGGCAGCAGGGTTTCGGCCAGCCGCGCCAGATTCCAGCGGGCGATGCCGGCCTGCTTGCCGTAGGCGTAGCGCCCGGCGCTGTCGATGGAGCTGAACACCGTGCCCGGGCTGTAGGTTTCCATGAAGGCGCAGGGGCCGTAGTCGATGGTTTCGCCGGACAGCGTCATGTTGTCCGTGTTCATCACGCCGTGAATGAAGCCGACGCCGAGCCAGCGCGCGACGAGCTCCGCCTGCCGCTCGCCGACAGCGGCCAGCAGATCGAGGTAGGGCTGCGGGCTGGTGGCCAGCTCTGGGTAATGGCGGGCGATGACGTAATCGGCCAGGCGCTTGACCTGTTCCGGTCCCTGATGGGCGGCGAAGTACTGGAAGGTGCCGACGCGCACATGGCTGGCGGCGACGCGGGTCAGCACGGCGCCGGGCTGGGCGCGGTCGCGGCGCACCATGTCGCCGGTTGCCACGACGGCCAGCGAGCGCGTCGTCGGGATACCCAGCGCGTGCATCGCCTCGCTGATGATGTACTCGCGCAAGGCCGGCCCGAGCGCGCATTTGCCGTCGCCATTGCGCGAAAACGGCGTGCGGCCGGAACCCTTGAAAGCAATGTCGCGGCGCTCGCCGCTACGGTCGATGACCTCGCCAAGAAGCAAGGCCCGCCCATCGCCCAACTGCGGCGAAAAATGGCCGAACTGATGGCCGGCGTAGGCCTGGGCGATCGGCTCGGCACCTTCCGGCACCAGACTGCCGGCCAGTGTTGCGATGCCCGCCGGGGATGCCAGCGCCGCAGGGTCTGCTCCGAGTTCGCGGGCCAGTTCCTCGTTCAGGCGGATCAGGGACGGCTTGCTTGCCGGCGTCGGCTTCCAGAGAACGTAGAACTCCTCGAGGTCGCGGACATAGGTGTTGTCAAAGGCAAAAAAGCGGGGCGCTGGGGCGTTCATCGAAATTGGGCTTTACAGGTGTAGTGTCGGTTGGTGCCGATTTTGTCGCAAATCGTCGCGCCACGAGGGCTTCGAGCAATTTCGATGCTAACAGCTGTGTTTGGTTCCCGGGCTTCCGAGATTGGTGCGTGAGTGGGTCGATAGACGTTTTAGATTTTTGACAAAAATGCCGGTTGACCGTGGGAATGGTCACAACAGCCAATTGCAACCCATTAATATTGACTTCCAACAAAAAATCACCGCTCAGCCCGGGGGATAGGTAGTTTTCCCTATTCGCCTGCACAGTTCTTCCAATTTTCACCTGTTAGCGAAATGCCTAAGCTGGCTCCATCATCCAAAAGGAGCCTTGCATGAACGCTCAACCTGATCTTTCCCGGCGCGCCTTCTTCACTGCCTTGCCGGCTGTGACCGCCGGTCTGGCCGTCCCGGCCCATGCCGCGGACGAGGCAAACCCGCATTGGTCGATGCTGATCGATACTCGCCGTTGCATCGCCTGCCAAGCCTGCACCATGGCCTGTTCGATGGAAAACGTCTCGCCCGAAGGGCAGTTCCGTACTGTCGTCGCCACCTACGCCATCACTGACCAAGCCGGCAAGACCGGCCTGGCCGTGCTGCCTCGCCTTTGCAATCACTGCGAGGAACCGCCGTGCATTCCGGTTTGCCCGGTCGGCGCCACCTTCAAACGCCCGGACGGCATCGTGCTGGTCGATGGCGACCGCTGCGTTGGTTGCGCCTACTGCGTCCAGGCTTGTCCTTATGACGCACGCTTCGTCAATCACCACACCGGCAAGGCCGACAAATGCACTTTCTGCAGCCACCGCGTTGAAGCGGGATTACTGCCGGCCTGCGTCGAAACCTGCGTTGGTGGTGCGCGCATTTTTGGCGATCTCAACAATCCGCAGAGCGACATCAGTCGCCGTCTGGCCGCTGCCGAAGGCAAGACCAGCGTCCTCAAGCCGGAAGCCGGCACGACGCCGCGCGTCTTCTACATCGGTCTCGAAAAACAGCTGGATGGCCGGGTCGATGGCGATTCGACCGCCGACATGATGTGGCGTCCGGCCACGCAGGGAGCATGATCATGAACACCTCCGTTGAAGTCCTTGGCTTTGCACGCGAACCCGGCTGGTTACCCTGGGCCGTTCAGTATTTCTTCCTGATCGGCATCTCGACCGCCGCCTTCTTCCTGTCACTGCCCGGGCTGGTCTGGCGTCACCCGGACTGGCGGGGCATTTCGCGGCGCGCCCTGCTAGCTGCATTGGTCTGCGGGCTGACCGCACCGGTCGCATTGCTGGCCGACCTGCACCAGCCCGGTCGCTTCCTCAATTTTTACCTGCACCCGAACTTTGGTTCCTGGATGGCCTGGGGCTCGTTCTTCATCCCGCTCTACCTGCTTGGCCTGATCGGCTACGCGTGGCTCTGCCTGCGTCCCCAACTGGCTGAAATGGCAAAGCACCCAAGCCCACTCGCTGGCCTCTATCGCAAGTTGGCCTATGGCGGCCACGACAACCTCTCTGCGATCAAGGCGGCAGCATTGCTGACAGCGCTTGGCGCGGCGCTGGTGCTGCTCTACAGCGGCATGGAAGTGATGGTCGTTCAGGCGCGTTCGCTATGGAATACCGCCTTGCTCCCCTTGATCTTCGCGGCTACCGCGATGACGGGTGGCATCGGTATGACAGCGCTGTTCGAAGCATTGACCGGCAATCGTCAATCGGCACCTGTGCTCAACCAGTGGCTGGCACGTGGCGTATGGGCAACGTTGGCACTGCTCATCCTGTGGCTGATTTTTGGCCTTTCCGGCACGTCGACCGCAGCAGCCGATGCACTTGGTGCGATGCGCGGATCATTCGGCTGGCTGGCTACCGGCGTCTGGCTTTTCGGCTCGACGCTCCTCACCCTGTGGCTGGCGAGAAACTACCAAACTTCGCTGATCATGCCTGCGCTGCTGGCCCTCCATGGTGCCTGGCTGATCCGCTGGATCGTCTTCATCGGCGGCCAAAGCCTGCCCAAGATGGGTTCAACCAGCGCGAGCTACAGCCTGACCCTGACACCGGACAGCCTGCTCGGCATCGTCGGCATGGCCGGCCTCTGCCTCGCCCTTTACATCATCCTGACCAGCCTCATCCCTTGGGATGACCAGGCCAAAGCCTGAGGAGATCCACCATGAAAATCAGCAAACGTCGTCAAGTTCTCGCCCTCGGTGGCCTCGCCGCCTTCGCCGCAGGTTACTCGGAAACCGCTGGCCGCATGGTCGGCAAGCTCCTCGGCCATGATGCGCCGAAACACAAGACCGCTGGTGAGGCGCCGGCCCCGGAGTTTCGCGTTGATCGCCAGGGCAAGCTTGAGATCAACACGGCCCAGCAGGTCAGCTACACCACCTGTCTGGGTTGCACCACCATGTGCGGCGTTCGTGTCCGCATCGACCGGGCCAGCGGCAAGGTGCTGCGGGTCAGCGGCAACCCTTACAGCCCCTTGTCCACCGACCCGCATTTGCCGATGAAGGCCAGCGTCCGCGACAGCTTCATTGCCATCTCGGCGCTCAACGGCAAAGGGCTGGATGGCCGCTCGACCGCCTGTGGCCGTGGTAACGCAGTGGCCCAGCAGATCGATTCGCCGTACCGTGTTCTCACGCCGATGAAGCGGGTGGGTTCGCGAAATAGCGGCCAATGGGAACCGATTTCCTTCGAGCAACTGGTCAAGGAAGTGGTCAATGGTGGCAATCTGTTCGGCGAAGGGAATGTCGAGGGTCTGGGCGCCCTGCGTGACCTGACAACGCCCATCGACAGCAAGCAGCCCGCACTCGGGCCGCGCGTCAATCAGGTTGCGGTGCTCTCCAGCGTCAACGACGGGCGTGAGAACTTTGCCCGCCGCTTCTTCCAGCAATCCTACGGCACGCTCAATTTCATCGGCCACGGTTCCTACTGCGGCGGCTCCTACCGCTCAGGTTCCGGCGCGCTGTTTGGTGACATGAAGAGCATGCCGCATTGCAAGCCGGATTTTGCCAATGCCGAGTTCGTGCTTTTTGTCGGAACGGCACCAGGCCAGGCCGGCAACCCCTTCAAGCGCCAAGGCACGCTGGTTGCCAAGGCGCGCACCGACGGTAAATTGTCCTACGTCGTGGTCGACCCTGTGCTGACGCACGCTGACAACCGGGCGAGTGGTGACCGTGGTCGCTGGCTGCCGATCAAGCCCGGCACCGACGGCGCGATGGCCATGGCCATCATCCGCTGGCTGTTCGAGAACGAGCGCATCGACAGCAAATTCCTGAGTTTTCCGAATGCCGCGCTGGCCAAACAAAATGGTGAGCCATCCTTCTCCAACGCCAGCCATCTGGTTGTCGTCGAAGCAAAGCACCCGCGCGAACGGCGCATGTTGCGCGCTTCCGACATGGGCGTTGAAATGCCGGAAGAGCTGCGCTACAAGGAGACCGATGCTTTCGTCTGCCTCGATCAGTCCGGGAAGCCGGTTTTCCATGACCAGGCCGCAGGCCCTGCCGAAATCTTCGTCGATACGGTTCTGACGATAGGCGGCAAAGAAGTTCAGGTCAAATCGTCGCTGCAACTGTTGCGTGAAGAGGCCATGCGCCTGGAGCTGCCGGCCTATGCCGAAGCCTGCGGCATTCCGGCCGAAACGCTGGCCGGACTGGCGAAAGAGTTGTCTTCGCACGGCAAAAAAGCATCGGTGATCGCGCACGGCGGCATGATGAGCGGTAGCGGTTTCTACAACGCCTATGCCCTGCTCAGCATCAATGCCTTGCTCGGCAACATCAACTGGAAAGGCGGTTTCGTCGCCAATGGCGGCGGTTTCAAGGACAACGGCGAAGGGCCACGCTACAAGCTCGATGGCTTCCCGGGCATGGTCAAAACCTCAGGTACGCCGCTCGGCCGCAATGTGCCCTACGAGAAAACTGCCGAATTCGCCACACGCAAGGCTGACAACAAACCCTACCCAGCCACCGCGCCATGGTTCCCGAACGCCCCCGGGCTGACCACCGAATTGCTGCCCGGCGGCCTGAACGGCTATCCGTACGCGCTCAAGGCGCTGATCCTGTGGTCGTCGAATCCACTTTACGGCATTGCCGGGTTGCACAACAAGATCGCCAAGGATCTGGCCGACCCGAAGAAAATCGGGCTGATCATTTCCGTCGATCCCTTTATCAATGAAAGCAACGCCTTCGCCGACTACATTGTTCCCGACTCGCTGATGTACGAAAGCTGGGGCTGGGTGGCAGCCTGGAATGGCGTGCCGACCAAGGCGATGAGCGCGCGCTGGCCAGTCATCGAGCCGCAGGCGGCAAAAACGCCGGAAGGCAAGGCCATTGGCATGGAAACCTTCTTTATTGCCCTGGCCAAGGCCATGAAATTACCCGGCTTTGGCGAGAACGCCATCAGCGATCCGGATGGCAATACCTATGCACTGAATACGCCGGAAGACTGGTACCTGCGTGGCGGTGCCAACATTGCCTGGCTGGGCAAGGAGCCGGTGGCTGATGCGACGGAAGAAGACATCATCCTCTCCGGCGTCGAGCGCTTGCGCCCCTTGCTTGAAAAGACGCTGAAACCCGAGGAGGTTGCCAAGGTGGCTTTCCTGCTCAGTCGTGGCGGCCGCTACCAGCCCGGCAAGGATGCCTACGATGAAGAAGATCCGCGCTGGATGCGCAATCCGATCAAGTCCATGACGCATCTCTGGAACGAAAATGTCGGCGCCTCGAAAAACAGTCTGTCCGGCAAGCGCAACAATGGCTGTGGCAGCTGGATTGAACCCGCCTTCGCCGACGGCACACCGATGCGCAAAGTCTATCCCGCCGACAAATGGCCGCTGCAACTGGTCAGCTACAAATCAGCGCTGCAAAATCCGTATTCGATTGGTGCCACGCGTTTGCTCGGCCTGCATCCGGAAAACCCGGTGCTGATTCACCCCGATGATGCCCGCCGTCTGCATGTCGAGATGGGCGATCTGGTCGAAATCAGTACGCCGGGCGGCAGCCTCAAGGCGCGCATCATGGTTCATGCCGGCATTACGCCAGGAGTAGCGGCTATCGAGCACGGTTTTGGCCACCGGGAACTGGGTGCCCGTGCCCACCGCATCGGCCGCACGCAACAACCGCAGGACAAGCGTCTGGCAGCCGGCGTGAATCTCAACGACATCGGCCTGCTCGACCCGACACGGCCAGACAAATCACCGTGGGTTGATGCGATTTCCGGTGCCTCGGTGCGCAACGGCCTGCCGGCTAAAATGCAGCGGGCCTGATCGCCCTCGGCTAGTCGATGGCAGCCGGGTTGGCCCGCAACATAAGGCGGGCCAATTCGGCGACCGAGGAAACGCCGACCTTTTCCATCACATGAGTATTTGGACCAATCCTAGCTGCAGGCCATTCGCGAAGGTGATACTGCGGCGGCGTGCTGCTTGGCAACGCCGGGGGTTACCACAGCCGATGCGCAAGGCAGTACGCCGCTGATGATGGCTGCGCCCTGGAGCGGCTGCAGGAATCACGGAAACCACGCTGAGGTAGCTCGGTATTCTCCCCTTTGTTTATGGCGCAGGGGGCTTGCGCCGTCAAAACTGAAAAGTACTGGGCGGCAGATGCGCTGTAGCCGCCTGCCGCCCACCGGCTCAGCGTGAAACCGCCTTGCCGCTGCGTGTAGCGGCTGCCTCGGCCTTCAACTTGTCGGCCATCTGCTTCTGCTTTTCGGCCAGCGGCGGGAAGGGGCCGTATTTGTGCTGGTCGGCGGTGCCCTGCAAGTACGGCGGGAAGGCCGCGTCCACCGGCTTGTTCCAGCGCGCCGGGAAGTCGGCTTCAAGGTTGGCCTTCACCGGGCGCGGCTGTGAGGCCATGTGCGCGGCCACATCGTAGGCTTCATCGACGCTGAGCTGCATGGCATCGTGACTGGCACCCAAGGGCATGTTGGCCTGAATGAAGCGGGTCGCCATCACCACGCGGTTCATGCCGGCGCCGGTGTTAAAGCTATCCGGGCCCCACAGAGGCGGGAAGGTGTAGCCCTGCGCATCGCCGACCTTGCCCACGCGCTGGCCCTGGCCTTCGGGACCATGGCAGACGGCACACTTGGCGGCATAAACTCCCTTGCCGGCTTCCGTGTCGGCACGGCGGTTGGGCATCTTGGTCTGCAGCGTGGCCGCACCCTTGACGGTGCCGCCGACCGGCACGCCCTGCGACATGAAGGAGATGTAGGCGTCGAAAGCCTTCATCTCGCGTGACCCCAGCGGCAGCGGCTTGCCGTTCATGCTGCGCTCCATGCAGCCGTTTACCCGTTCTTCCACCGTACTGATGTCGTCTTCACGTCCCCGGTACTGCGGGAAGGTGGCGGCCACACCCACCCAGGGCATGGCGAAGGGTTTGGCGGCGTTGGCCTGATGGCAGGAGGTGCAGGCCAGGTTGTTGCCGGCGTGGCGCATGGCGGGGTCGGCCACTTCGGGGCCGATATAGGCGTAAGTGCGGGTAGCCAGGGACTGGCCGTAGAGCACCAGGTCCTTCTGCGGCCCGGCAGGTAGTTGCGCCGGGTCGGGCGCGGCGCGGCCCACCAGGTTCACTTCATTGGCCGCAGCACCAGCCTGGGCCTGCACCGCCAGCGGAGAAACCACGCCTGTCAGCATGGCAAGGGTCATCAAGGACAGCTTCATGTTTCTCTCCTGAATTAAAAATAGGAAATTCAATGTCCCCACAGGAAGTGTCGTGAAGAACGCGCGCCGGAAAAGATCGGGCTGCGCGTTCATTCAGGGCCATTTCTGGATGACGAAACAAGCTTAGTTTTATGGCGCGCAGTTGAAAATTGGAAGAAAGGTGCAGACGAATAGGGAAATTTACCTATGCGCCACCGATCTACTCGACCCGATACGGATGGACAAGTCGCCTTGGGTTGCCGCGATTTCCGGTGCCTCGGTGCGCATCGGCCTGCCGGCTAAAATGCAGCGGGCCTGAACGCCTTCGGCTAGTCGAGGGCGGCCGGGTTTGCCCGCAACATCAGGCGGGCCAATTCGGCGGCAGAGGAAACACCGGTCTTTTCCATCACATGTTGTCGATGGATGTGAACGGTCTTTTCGCTGATGTTGAGCAGGCTGGCAATCTGCTTGTTTGGTTGCCCCTGAGCTACTAGCTGCGCTACTTCCTGTTCGCGGGGCGACAGCAGCGCCAGTGTGGCCTTGGCAGCCTGTCGCCGGGCAACTTCGTCTATCGCCTCGGCACTGTGGCGTATTGCTGCGGCGACCGCGTCAAGCACCTTCTGGTCATTGAAGGGCTTCTCGATGAAATCGAGGGCGCCGGATTTCATCGCCTGAACCGCCATCGAAACATCGGCATGGCCCGTCATGAAGAGTATCGGCAAATCGATGCCACGCCCGCGAAGGACCTGTTGCAGTTCCAGACCGCTCATCGAGGGCATGCGAATATCGAGCAGCAGGCAGCAAGGCTGGCTCGGCGCGACAAGCACATCAAGGAACTCTTCTGCCGAGGCATGCAATTGGACGGTCCAGCCCACGGAGTCGAGCAGAAAGCGTAATGAGCGACGCAGACCGGGGTCATCGTCGACGACATGCACGATGCAGGCGTCAGGCTGATAGTTCATGGCAGGGAAGGGAGAAGGAGAAGCACATGCCCGGGGTTTCCTGATTGTGTTCTGCCCAGAGTCTACCGCCGTGGGCTTCAATGATGGTCTTGCAGATCGGCAGACCCAGGCCAAGTCCATCCGGCTTGGTTGTAAAGAAGGGTTCGAACAAATGGGTTAATTGCTCGGTATCGAGTCCAACCCCCTGGTCGATGACATGGACGGCCGCGCGATTCTCCAGTGGCTCGATGACGATACGCAGGTTCTGTCGCTCAATCGGCAAATCCCGGTTGGCATCAATCGCATTCTTGATCAGATTGAGAAAGACTTGCTGGATCTGGGCGCCGTCAGCAAGCACCTTGCAATTGGTGGTCAAGCGATTCTCGATGACTACCTCAGGCGCCCGCGCCAGCATCCCGACAATCAGGCGCCGCGCTTCTTCAGCGATCTCGGCCAGGTTGACAGTTTCACGGGTTGCCTGGCGTTTACGTGCAAAATGGCGGATGCGCTGCACGATACCGCCAGCCCGTTCGGCCTCCCGGGCGATCTCAGTTGAAGCCTCGGTAACGGCTTCCGGCGTCAGGTTGCCACTTTCCTGCCGCCGCAACACTGTCCGCGCATAGGTGCCGATGGTGGTCAGGGGCTGATTGAGTTCGTGCGCGAGATTGCCGGATAGCTCACCCAGCACCGAAAGACGCGACAGGTGCTCCATCTGCTCCTGACTCGTGCGCATTTTTGCTTCGGCTTGGTCTCGGGCGGCGAGTGACTCGAGTAGTTCTGCCGTGCGCCGGTGAACCTGATGCTCGACGCGAACGGTATGAACGATCCATCCCGTCAGAATAGCCAGCAAGCCCAGCAGCCAGGGCCAGAAACGGCGAGCCAGACCTTCCGGCGTAATCTCGCGCAAATACGTGTAGGGGCCAATGCGCAGCTCACGAAACAGGTCATGCACCGGCTGGTAATCGGCGGGTACGGACCAACTCATTCCGTCTGATTCCGGCATGGCGAGCAAAGCCCGGGCAACGGCTTTTGCCAATACCGGATCGGTCTGCCGGGTAACGGCAATCGGCCAGTTCGGGTAGAGGCGAGTCGATAGGGCGCAGGCCAAATCCGCATCCTGACGCCCCGACAGCACTCGAAAATCCTCAAACCGGATTTTTCCCTGTCTGGCCAGCTGCTCCGGAAGGCAGGCGCGGACGATGCCTGCATCGACATCGCCACGCTGGACGGCCTCGATGATGCGGATCATCGGCAGCCCAATAAATTGAATTTCCATCAGATCAGATTCAGGATCAACGCCCTGATCCAGCATTTCCCGGGCGGCTACCAGATAACCGCCAAACGCTTCCGGCGCAACCGCCGCCACCCGTTTCCCTGCGAGATCGGCCAATGTGTGCAGGTTGGTCCGGTCTGCCCGGGCCAGAACCACCGAGCCGAGGGCGCGCGCTGGATGGTCGTCCTTGGTATCGAGGGTCGCAATCCGGCTGATGCCAAACGCTGCTTCCATGGACACGTAATAGCCCGGATTGGTAATTACCAGATCAACCTGATGCCCGGCGATGGCCTGGCGCAAGCCAGCTGCATCATATTGGTCAAGGCGAAAATGGTGTTCGGGCAAAGCCTGATTCAGGTAGCGGATGACCGGAGACCAGTCGGCAGCCGCGCGCTCACCTTGGTAGGCGAAAACGCCAATGGCCACCTCGCTACCGAACACCTTCGAAACCACCAACAGGCATAGCCCAAGAACGCCGAACAATAGTTTTGGCATCGTAAGAGAGGGCGCTGGTTGGGCGTGCATCAGCGGAGTATACGAGCTAACTTGGAATGGTTTGCGTGATTGCTGGGCCGGAAGCGGTGCAGGAAGAAAATGAGGATGGGTCCGTTATCGTTTTGACGCTGGGCTTTGGCTTGAAATGGTCAAGCCGGATGCGCGTTGTTCATTGAAAAAAGCCTGTTGCCACGGTCAACCGGAAATTTTGGCCAAATTTTAAATTGGCTCGTAGCATCAGGTGCCGGCGGCATTTATGGCGCGTCGTCCGGGTTGTAGTCAATGGCCAGATCGATGTTGAAACTCCTGCCGCGAAGGCTTTCCGGGACCTCGGTGTGGCTGGCTGAGAGGAGCATCATTTCGAGTGCTGCCCGGTCGAGAACGGGAAAGCCGCTACTGCCGAGCAGACTGATGCCAAGTGGAGATCCCGTCTCCGAAACGACCAGGCGCATCGTGACTCGACCTCGCGATCCTGCACTGCGCGCCTCCTCCGGGTAGCGACGAAATTGCTGTGCCTTACGACCGAGTGCCAGATGGTACTGGCGCAGCCCGGCCAAATCGATGCTGTTCCGAACCGGCTCGATCGGCAGATTTGGCTGGACTTCTCCGTACTCTCGCTCAGGTGGTGATTTGGCGATCTCATCCGATGCCCGTGGCTTGTCGGGCGGTGCATTGACAGGTTTTTCAGGCGCTCGCCTAGGGGCGTTTTCAAATGAAGACGCGGGACTGAGGGGGATTTCGGTGGGCGCGGCGGCTGGCGTTTGCTGCATGCTGGCCCGCAGGTTGTGTTGCCGGGCCGCAGATGCTCCGGGCGTTGGCGATAGTTCACGCCCTGACCAGAGGATAAAGGCGTGCAGCATCAGTGACGCGCCAAGGGGAAGAATCAACCGGCGTGCATCGACGAGGTAGAAGCTCTGTTTGCCAACATTGTTGGTGCGCAGTGACATGCGCCAGAGTATCCCCGGCGCCTTGGCGTACGGTCAACGCTAGGTGGCTTTGACTGCGTTGCCCGGTGCGTGGCTTGTCCGGTTTCGTGTAATGTCGTTTCCCTGGCATGTCCGGCGGCAAGTTGTTCCCCGAGACCCGGCACCCAGCCTGCCTCAGGTATAATGCCGGCCTCTCCGCCTAACCCGAAATCACTCTCCAATGGCCGACATTCTTTGCCTCAAGGGCGACGCCGCCTTTTCCGCCTTCCGTCTGCAACGCCTGACCAATCGCCTGACGGCGGCGGTGTCGGATATCGAATCGGTGGTGGCCGATTACTGGCATGTCGTGGCGCAAAAGCGCGCCCTGAATGCCGACGAGCGGGCAAAGTTAGCGACGCTGCTGGAAGAGAAGGCGGCTGGCGCCGAGGACGGCGAACTGTTCCTCGTCGCGCCGCGCATTGGCACCATTTCGCCGTGGTCTTCCAAGGCAACTGACATTGCACTGAACTGCGACCTCGACGCCATCGAACGCATTGAACGCGTCATCGCCTTCCATGTCGTGACCAAGAACAACCGCGCCCTGAGCGTCGACGAGAAGAAAACCGTTGCCGGCCTGCTGCACGACCGCATGACCGATTCCGTGCTACCGGGCTTCGATGCAGCCGGCGAACTGTTCCGCCATTTCGAGCCGAAGCCGCTTGCTACGGTCGACGTGCTGAAAGGCGGCAAAACCGCGCTGGTCGACGCCAACGGTTCGCTCGGCCTGGCGCTGTCCGACGACGAAATCGATTACCTGCTCGACGTCTTCACCAAGGCTGGCCGCAACCCGACTGACGTCGAACTCATGATGTTCGCCCAGGCCAATTCCGAACACTGCCGCCACAAAATCTTCAACGCATCCTGGGTCATCGACGGCCAGGCCAAGGACAAGACGCTGTTCGGCATGATCCGCGAAACCCATGCTGCCGCGCCGCAAGGCACGATCATGGCCTACGCCGACAACGCCTCGATCATCGAAGGCGCGACCATCCAGCGTTTCTACCCGGATGCCGACCGCGGCTATTCCTACAAGGAAGAGCTGACCCACATCCTGACCAAGGTCGAGACGCACAACCACCCGACCGCGATTTCGCCCTTCCCGGGCGCGTCGACCGGTAGCGGCGGCGAAATCCGTGACGAAGGCGCCACCGGCAAGGGTTCCAAGCCGAAGGCCGGCCTCTGCGGTTTCTCGGTCTCCAACCTCAATTTGCCGGATGCCGTTCAGCCTTGGGAAAAGGCCTACGGCCGCCCGTCGCGCATCGCTTCCGCCCTCGACATCATGCTCGAAGGACCGATCGGTGCCGCAGCCTTCAACAACGAATTCGGCCGCCCGAACCTGACCGGCTACTTCCGCACCTACGAGCAGGATGTGGCCGGCACGGTGCGCGGCTATCACAAGCCGATCATGATCGCCGGCGGTCTGGGTTCCATCCAGGCTGAGCAGTCGTTCAAGGAAGAAACCTTCCCGGTCGGTACCAAGTTCATCCAGCTTGGCGGTCCCGGCATGTTGATCGGTCTGGGCGGCGGCGCCGCCTCGTCGATGACCGCCGGATCCAACGCTGAAGACCTCGATTTCGCCTCGGTCCAGCGCGGCAACCCGGAAATTCAGCGGCGCGCGCAGGAAGTTATCGACCGTTGCTGGCAGATGGGCAAGAACAATCCCATCCTGTCGGTGCATGACGTTGGTGCCGGTGGCGTCTCCAACGCCCTGCCGGAACTGGCCCATTCCGGCGGCGTCGGCGCGATTTTCGATCTGCGCAAGGTGCCGACCGAAGAGCCGGGCATGTCGCCGGCCGAGATCTGGTCCAACGAATCGCAGGAACGTTACGTGCTGGCCATTCCGCCGAACCGCATTGCCGAATTCCAGGCCATGTGCGAGCGCGAGCGTTGCCCGTTCGCTGTTGTCGGCGAAGCGACCGGCGACGGCCACCTGACCGTCACCGATGCGCATTTCGGCGTCAATCCGGTCGATATGGAAATGGAAGCGCTGCTCGGCAAGCCGCCGCGCATGACGCGCGACGTCAAGCATGAGCCTGAAACCTTCGTTTCCTTCGACGCCACCGCCATCGAATTGAAGGACGCAGCTTATCGCCTGATGCGTCTGCCGACTATCGCCGACAAGACCTTCCTGATCTCCATCGGCGACCGTTCCGTTGGCGGAATGACCGCGCGCGACCAGATGGTCGGCCCGTGGCAGGTGCCGGTCGCCGACGTCGCCGTGACGACAATGGGCTACCAGGGTTATCTCGGCGAAGCCTTCGCCATGGGCGAGCGCACGCCGCTCGCCGTGTTCGACGCGCCGGCTTCCGGCCGTATGGCCATCGGCGAGGCGCTGACCAACCTGGCTGCCGCCGATGTCGGCGAACTGGGCAAGGTCAAGCTGTCGGCCAACTGGATGGCGCCGTGCGGCGTCGCCGGTGAGGATGCCCGCCTGTTCGATACGGTCGAAGCCGTCTCCGACCTGTGCAAGGCCATCGGCGTGTCGATCCCGGTCGGCAAGGATTCGCTGTCGATGCGTACCGCCTGGGAAGATGGCGGCGTCAAGAAACAGGTTGTCTCGCCGCTGTCGCTGGTCGTGACCTCGTTTGCTGCGGTCGACGACGTGCGCAAGACGAAAACGCCGCAACTGGCCGTTGATCAGGGCGAAACCGAATTGCTGCTGCTCGACCTCGGCCAGAGCCGCCTCGGCGGCTCCTGTCTGGCGCAGGTTTACAACGCCACCGGCAGCGATGCGCCGGATGTGGATGATCCGGCCAAGCTCAAAGGCCTGTTCGATGCCGTGCAGAAACTCAATCGTGACGGCCTGTTGCTTGCCTACCACGACCGTTCCGACGGTGGCCTGTTCGTCGCCGCTTGCGAAATGGCCTTCGCCACGCGCCGCGGTGTGTCGCTCGATCTCGACGGCATCTGCTATGACGCCGGTGCCGGCGATGTCGATGGTTCCGAAAAGCGTCCGGATCTGCTGGCCGGCCGCGATTTCGAGCATATCGTCCGTGCCCTGTTCAACGAAGAACTCGGCGCCCTGATCCAGATTCGCCGCGCTGACCGCGAAAAGGTCACGCCGATCCTGCGCGCCCTGCGTGTGCCTTACCATTTTGTCGGCACGATGAACGAGTGGGACGAAATCCGCGTCACCCGCAACGCCAAGCGCGTGCTGCGCGAGAAGCGTGTGGACCTGCAGCGCGCCTGGTCCGAGACCAGCTACCAGATGCAGGCCATGCGCGACAATCCGAGCTGCGCGCAGCAGGAATTCGACCGCATCCTCGACGTCGCCGACCCCGGCCTGACGCCGAAGCTGACTTTCGATCCGCAGGACGATTTCACCAAGGTGTATACGCAAGTCAGCGGCCGGCCGCGCGTCGCCATCCTGCGCGAGCAGGGCGTCAACAGCCATTACGAAATGGCTGCGGCTTTCGACAAGGCCGGCTTTGCTGCGGTCGACGTCCATATGAGCGATATTCTCGCTGGCCGCGTCAGCCTCAAGGACTTCAAGGGCCTCGTCGCCTGCGGCGGCTTCTCCTACGGTGACGTCCTCGGTGCCGGACTCGGCTGGGCACGGACCATCCTCATGCACGACGGCTGCCGCGACGAATTTGCCGCCTTCTTCAACCGTAAAGACACCTTTGCTCTTGGCGTCTGCAACGGTTGCCAGATGATGAGCGCACTGAAGTCCATCATTCCGGGTGCCGAAAACTGGCCGGCTTTCCGCCGCAACAAGGTCGAGCAGTTCGAAGCCCGTTTCGTGATGACGGAAATCCTCGAATCTCCGTCGATCTTCTTCGCCGGCATGGAGGGCTCGCAAGTGCCCATCGTCGTTTCGCACGGCGAGGGCAGGGCAGTGTTCGACAACGCTGACGACAAAGCCAAGGTGCTGTCCGCTGTGCGCTACGTCGACAACAAGGGCGAGCCGACCGAAGTCTATCCGTACAACCCGAACGGTTCGCCGAATGGTTTGACGGCAGTGACGACGGCCGACGGCCGCTTCACGATCATGATGCCGCACCCGGAGCGCGTTTTCCGCACCGTGCAGATGTCGTGGCATCCGGAAAACTGGCTTGAAGGTGACGGGGATTCGCCGTGGATGCGCATGTTCCGAAACGCGCGGCGCTGGGTCGGTTAAGCGACCGGGAAAACAGATAAGGCGACCTGCGGGTCGCCTTTCTTTTTTACAGAACTATATTGTTAAATTACAATATACGCAATCACTTATATTATGTGGTTGCCAAAAATCAATAGCAATGGAGGGTTCACATGTTGAAGAAATTTTTGTTTCTTGCCGGGATGGTCGCCGTGTCCATGGGCGCTTCCGCCCAGGAAAAAGAGTTGCTGCGCATCATCGGTGAGGAAAAGCAGTTTGTCGTTCAGACCAAGAACGGGCCGTTCGTCATTACCCGTACGATGACGCCGTGTGCCAAGAACAAGGGTTGGCTGCAGCCGCTGGTGCCCGTGCCGGGCGTGCATCCGGTCGGCGAGATTGAAATGCTGCATGCGATGAATGACAAGGATTCGCTGATTGTCGACATGCGTGAGCCGGATGACCGGATCAAGGGCACCATCCCGAACTCGTATCACATTCCCTACACGCTGGTTGCCGGGCGCATGGATGAGCTGGGCTGCGCCAAGAAGGCCGGCAAGTGGGATTGCAGCAAGGCCAAGAAGGTCTATGCTTTCTGCAATGGCCCGGTCTGCCCGCAGAGCCCGTCAGCCATCAATGCAATGGTTCGCGACGGCTTCCCTGCCGACAGGATTTACTACTACCGCGGCGGTATGCTCGATTGGGACGCGCTGGGTTTCCCCATCGTCAAGGACGATTTCTAAGCGCATTCAGCAATGGCATTGTTGCCCGAACGGAACTCCACGGAGTTCCGTTTTCATTTTTGCCCAATTTTGCGGGTTGACCGTGGAATTCCTGTCTTTGAGTCAGCAGGAGACCCTTGCAAGGTGCTCCTGCGGTCAACCGGGTGTTTTGCCCGAAATTGAAACAGGAGTTCGTCCGATTTCAGTGAATGACGACACGAGCACTGCGCCGCCAGCAGGCTGGCATCTGCAGTTTCTCGACGTCAGGCCCGCTGGCGCTGAAGATGCGCCGGGCGTGTTCGAGGCGCGCATGTTCGTCGTGGGAAATGCCGGCTATCAGATCAAACCAGTGTTGAAGACGTTTCATGATGGCGACTCCTTCAGATTATCGGTAACTGTATGGATGAACAGTGTTTCGGCGTTCGAGTGCAGAATAGCCGAAAGCTGTATGGATGTACAGTATTCGAGAAATCTTTTTTCCACGGTAGGCTTGTGTCGACTGCAAAGCATGAAAGGCCCACCATGTCGCGCCCCAAGCCAGCCTGGATACCGCCCGCCGGAATGCTGGTTACTTATCGTGGACGCACCCGTCAGTCGACCCGCAATGTTCGCGTGGTGGCTGAGGCGTCGGCCGGGCGCATGGTGGTTGAGGCGATCGGCAAGCAGGGCGTTCCCGTTCGCCTGACTGTCAAGCGGGAAAATCTGTTGCCGATGGAGCCGGATCTGTTCGACTGAGTTCCCTCAGCGAGCAGGCACGAACTTCAGGCACCGGATCAGGCCATCGAACCACCCGCCTGCTTGCCGTCTATCCAGTTGAATGCTGCTGTCGCCTATCCGTTCAACAAGGCACAGGCCGTTGCGGCGAATCAGGTAGCTTTGCCCAGCCCTCAGAAAGACATCGTCGGGCTCGCTGGCAACGGTAATCCAGATCGTTCCCTGCAGGCAGCGAACTTGCGTTCCGGCGGCGTCAGTCAGTCGGATGGGGCTAGCCGATTGCAGGCATATTTCCTCCGAAACCCGATGGCTGTCCATGGCACTCTCCGCTTTGATCGTGGAGAAAGTTTAGGTTCGGGACAGCGAGTGGTACAGTCGCAATAAAGTTAAATTGTAACCAATACAGATTCATAAAATTGCAACTGTACTGGTCGTTACCGAGCGTATCTGTACAGGTGGCCCCATGAATGAAGAGCTCCTCCGCTATGAGAAACTGGCGGGCGAACTGGCCGGGATGATCGGCAGCGGTGTGCTGAGTCCTGGCGACCGCCTGCCATCGGTCAGGCGTCTGTCGAAAGAGCGTCGCCTATCCGTGTCGACGGTGGTTCAGGCGCTGCGCCAGTTGGAGGATCGCGGGCTGATAGAGGCCCGTCCGCAATCTGGCTTTTTCGTCCAGCGCGCCCAAGCCATGCGGGCCGAGCCAGTGGTCCGTTCAACGCCCGAGGCCTCGATGCCAGTCGATATTTCGCAACGGCTTGTTCGCGTTCTGCGTGCTGGTGCAAAGACCGGCGTGGCGCCACTGGCGGCAGCCTTGCCGGCGCCCGAGCTGTTGCCTGTCGCCGCCCTGCAGCGTTTATATGCAGGTGTCGCGCGGCGAATGCCCAAATTGCTTGAAGGCGGCAGCCATATCAACACCGACGAGCCGGCGCTGGTTCGCCAGCTCGTGCGCCGCTCGCTGGCCTGGGGCGGGCCGATAGCGGCCGAGGAATTCGTCATCACCAATTCGTGCACCGAAGCGCTCGGCCTGTGTTTGCGGGCGGTGACCAAACCCGGCGACACCGTGGCGGTCGAGTCGCCCGCTTATTATCTGATGCTGCAACTGCTGGAAACGCTCGGCCTCAAGGCCCTCGAAATTCCGACCGATCCCCGCACCGGGATGTCGGTCGAAGCGCTTGACCTGGCGACGCGCAACGGCGGCATCGCCGCCTGTCTGATTGTCGCGAACGGCAGCAACCCGCTCGGCTGCGTTATGCCGGACGACAGAAAACGGCAGTTTTCGGCGTTGACCGCAGCACGCGGTGTGGCGGTTATCGAGGACGACATCTACGGCGATCTCCACCTCGGCAGCGAGCGGCCATGGCCGATCAAGGCTTTCGACAAGGTGGGAAACGTCATGCTCTGTTCATCGTTCTCGAAAAGCCTGTCGCCCGCCCTGCGTATCGGCTTTGTCGCGGCCGGCCGCCACCGTGCGGCCATTGCCCTGCAGAAAACCATCACCAGCGGCGGCACCAATCCGATTACCCAGCACGTGCTGGCCGAATATCTCGAATCTGGCGCCTACGAGCGTCATCTGCGTACCCTGCGTCGGGCTTACCTGCAGCAGGTTGAAACGATGCGCCTCGCCGTCAGTCGCCATTTTCCGGCGGAGACACGCATCACACAGCCGCAGGGCGGCTATGTGTTGTGGGTTGAGTTGCCGGAAAGCATCGATACGGCAAAGCTCTACGAGCAGGCTGTCGCCGAAAATCTGGCCTACGTGCCGGGTGACCTGTTCTCGGCCAGCGGCATGTACCGCAACTGCCTGCGCCTCAATTGCGGCAATCCGCACACGCCGGAAATCGAGGATGCCGTGCGTCGGCTCGGAGCGATCTTTTGCCAGCCCTAAATCAAATGGAGGGCAGCGGAATTACGGTATCATTCGGCCTTTTGGGCAAGCTGCATTTGCCTTTTTGAACGCATTCGAAGGATTTTTCTCCTCATGTTCGACGCAGTCCGCAACAACAAAAGAATCGTCCAGGTATTTCTGGCGCTGATCATGCTGCCCTTTGCCTTCTTCGGCGTTGACTCCTATATGCGCAACGACGGCATGGGTGGCGATGTCGCTACCATTGGCGACGTCAAGATCACTCAGCAACAGTTCCAGCAAACCCTGCGCGAGCAGCAGGAACGCCTGCGCACGCAGCTCGGTGCCCAGTACGATCCCAAATTGCTGGAAAACGCCGAAGCGCGCAAAGCCATTCTCGACGACCTGATCAATCAACGTCTTCTCGTCATTGAAGCAGGCAAGAAACACATGTTCGCTGGTGACAATGCGCTGCGTCAGGCCATCGGCGCGATCGAAGTCTTCAGGGCGGATGGCAAATTCTCCGCAGAGCGCTACGAAGCAGCATTGCGCTCCCAGGGCATGTCGCCGGCCGGGTTCGAGGCGCAACTGCGCCAGGACCTGACGCTGCAGCAACTCGCCGGCGCCATCGGTCAGTCCGGCGTGGTGTCACGTTCTGTGGCCGACCGTGTGCTGGCCATGCAAACCGAGAAGCGCGAGGTTCTGGAATATCGCCTGAATCTCGACAGCTACCTCGGCAAGGTCAAGCTGGCCGATGATGCCGCCAAGAAGTTCTACGATGAAAACGCCAGTCAGTTCGAAGTGCCGGAGCAGGCCAAGGCTGAATACGTCGTGCTGTCGATGGATGCCATCGCTGCCCAGCTGGCCGTTACCGATGCTGAAATCAAGGCCTGGTACGACGGCCACAAGGATCGTTACTTGGTGCCGGAAGAGCGCCGTGCCAGCCACATCCTGATCGGTACCGAGAAGCTCGGCAAGGACAAGGCCAAAGCAAAGGCCGACGAGTTGCTCGCCGAGATTCGCAAGAATCCGGCGGCCTTTGGCGATCTGGCCAAAAAGAATTCCGATGACCCGGGTTCTGCCTCAAAGGGCGGCGATCTCGGCTTCTTCGGTCGCGGCGCCATGGTCAAGGTCTTCGAAGACACCACCATGAGCCTCAAGGAAGGCGAGATTTCAGGCGTGGTCGAGTCCGATTTCGGCTTCCACATCATCAAGCTGACGGGCATCCACGCCGCCAAGGAAAAGCCGCTGGCTGAAGTTCGTGGCGAAATCGAAGCCGAACTCAAGAAGGCTGCCGGTTCCCGCAAGTTTGCCGAAGCCGCTGAAACCTTCAGCAACATGGTCTATGAGCAGTCGGACAGCCTCAAGCCGGTTGCCGAGAAGTTCAAGCTGACCGTCAAGTCTTCCGAATGGCTGGGCCGTCAGGCCAATCCGGCTAACGGCGCACTCGGCAACGAGAAGCTCATGGCCGCGCTGTTCTCCGATGATTCGGTCAAGAACCGCCGGAATACCGAAGCCGTGGAAATCGCAGCCAATACGCTGGTTGCTGCCCGTCTGGTCGATTACAAGCCGAAAACCCTGCAGCCCTTCGACGGTGTCAAGGTCAGTGTTGAAACCCTTCTGAAGAACAAGGAAGCTCAGGTTCTCGCCAGCAAGGATGGCGAGGCGCGTCTGGATGCGCTGAAAAAAGGTGAGGACAAACTGGCCTGGGGGGCTGCCAAGAGCATTTCACGCATGGATGCCCGTCTGCTACCGCCACCGGCTGCCCAGTCAGTATTCCGCATGGAAACCGCTGAGCTGCCTTCCTACACCGGGGTTGAGCTGCCAGGTTCCGGCTATGCGTTGTATAAGCTGACCAAGCTTGATGCTGGTGAAAAGCTGGATGACGCGCGCAAGCAGGGCATGCTCAAGCAACTGGGCAATCGGCTTGCACAGGAAGAGGTCCAGCTCTATCTGGCTGCCCTGCGTAGCCGTTACAAGGTGGAAATCAATCAGGCCGCGCTGGAGTCGAAAGACAAGTAAGCGACGGACTGGACGGTAAGAAGCGGGCTACGGCCCGCTTTTTTGTTGCCGCTACCGACGGCGCATCAGCCCCATGAAAAACGCCACCCAGTTTTCACAGGGTGGCGTTTTTGAATTTCAGGCCATTTTGCCAGTCGACCGCAGCATTCCTGCCACGGCTTGCCGATGGCTGATCAGGCGGGAAGCGGGTCGGCGTTGCCCAAGGCGACGGTGTTCATGCCGCCATCGACGTACATGATTTCACCGGTAATGCCGCTGGCCAGGTCGGACAGCATGAAGGCGGCAGCGTTGCCGACTTCGTCAATGGTCACGTTGCGGCGCAGCGGGGCATTGTGCGAGTTGTAGGCGAGCAGCTTGCCGAAGTTGCCGATGCCGGAAGCCGCCAGGGTCTTGATCGGACCGGCCGAGATGGCGTTGGCACGGATGCCTTCAGGGCCGAGGCAGAAAGCCAGGTAGCGGGTGGCCGCTTCGAGGCTGGCCTTGGCCAGGCCCATGGTGTTGTAGTTCGGCATGGTGCGCTCGGCACCGAGGTAGGAGAGGGCAAGGGCTGCACTCTTGCGACCCTGCATCATCGGACGGGCAGCCTTGACCAGCGCCGGGTAGCTGTACGACGAAATTTCGTGGGCGATGCGGAAGGCATCACGGGTGATGCCGTTCAGGAAGTCACCTTCGATGGCTTCGGTCGGGGCGTAGGCGATGGAATGAACCAGGCCATCCAGGCCATCCCAGTGCTTGGCCAGTTCGACAAACAAGTTGTCGATCTGTTCGTCGCTGGCGACATCGACCTGCACAGTGATGTCACTGCCGAATTCAGTGGCAAATTTCTTGATGCGGTCTTCGAAACGCTCGGTCTGGTAGGTGAAGGCCAGTTGTGCGCCTTCACGGTGGCAGGCCTTGGCGATGCCATAGGCGATGGAGTGCTTGGACAGCAGTCCGGTGATCAGAATCTTTTTGTCGGCAAGAAAGCCCATGTGTTGTTCTCCCTAGGGGTTTAGCCGCAAGATTATAAACCGGGAAACAGTGATTCGCGGCATGCGAGCGCCGTTTCCCGGTTGCACGTTACATATTCGGGTAAGTCGGGCCTTCGCCGCCTTGCGGTACCACCCAGTTGATGTTTTGGGTCGGATCCTTGATGTCGCAAGTCTTGCAATGCACGCAGTTCTGCGCATTGATCTGCAGGCGCGGATTGGCGCCGCTCTC
Source organism: Betaproteobacteria bacterium (assembly GCA_016705475.1). Lineage (GTDB taxonomy): Bacteria > Pseudomonadota > Gammaproteobacteria > Burkholderiales > Rhodocyclaceae > Azonexus. Next base: position 644,298 of record JADIYD010000014.1, read on the forward strand.
GTCGCGCAGGATTTCATAGACGCCGGCCGGGCAGAAACGTTGTTCCGGCGCATCGTATTGCGCCAGATTGACGGCGATCGGTACGCCGGCATCCTTCAGCTGCAGGTGGCAGGGCTGGTCTTCCTCGTGGTTGGTGCTGGAGAGGAAGACAGATGACAGGCGATCGAAGGTGATGACGCCGTCCGGTTTCGGATAAACAATCGGCTCGCACTCGGCGGCCGGCTTGAGCTTGGCATGATCCGGTTTGGTGTTGTGCAGCGTCCACGGCGCCTTGCCGCGCAGCACGACCTGATCGATGCCGAACATGATGGACCCCAGTTTCAGGCCCTTGTTCATCCACGGTTTGAAGTTACGTGATTTATGAAGTTCATCGTACAACCAGCTGTTTTTAAACAACTCTGTGTAGGCGACAAGTTCGTCTCGCTGGCGCTCGCCGGCCAGTGCTTCGAAGCACGCTTCGGCAGCCAGTGATCCAGTCTTGATGGCGCAGTGCGAGCCCTTGATGCGCGCCGCATTGAGAAAGCCGGCATCGTCGCCGATCAGTACGCCGCCGGGGAAAGTCAATTTTGGCAGCGACTGCAGGCCACCGGCTGTCAGGGCGCGGGCACCGTACGCAATGCGCTTGCCGCCTTCGAGGAATTTGCGGATTTCCGGGTGCGTCTTGAAGCGCTGAAATTCTTCGTAGGGCGACAGATGCGGGTTGCTGTAGCCGAGGCCGACGACAAAACCGACGGCGATCTGGTTGTTTTCCAGATGATAGAGGAAGCCGCCGCCATAGGTGTCGGGTTTCATGGGCCAGCCGCCACTGTGAATGACGAGGCCTTGCTGGTGCTTGTCCGGCTCGATTTCCCAGAGTTCCTTGAGGCCGATGCCGTAGGTTTGTGGATCGACGCCATCGCGCAGATTGAATCTGGCTTCGAGCTGTTTGCCGAGGTGGCCGCGGCAACCTTCGGCGAAGAAGGTGTATTTGCCGTGCAGTTCCATGCCCGGCTGGTAGTTGGGGCCTTCCGAACCGTCGTGCAGGCGGCCCATGTCGCCGGTGGCCACGCCCTTGACGGCGCCATTCTCGTCGAACAGCACTTCCGACCCGGCAAAGCCCGGGTAAATCTCGACGCCCAGCGCCTCGGCCTGCTCGCCAAGCCAGCGGCAGAGGTTGCCGAGCGAGATGACGTAGTTGCCCTCATTGTGAAAGCAGTCAGGCAACAGGCTGTTCGGCACCTTGGTGGCGCCGGTTTCGGAAAGGATGAAGAAACGGTCTTCGGAGACGGGCGCATTGAGCGGCGCGCCGTCAGCCTGCCAGTTGGGCATCAATTCGTTGAGGGCACGCGGGTCCATGACCGCGCCGGAAAGAATGTGGGCACCGATTTCGGCACCTTTTTCGATCAGGCAGACGCCCAGATCGCTTCCTTTTTCCGTTGCCAGTTGTTTCAGGCGGATTGCTGCCGCCAAGCCAGCCGGGCCGCCACCCACGATGACGACGTCGAATTCCATGGATTCGCGTTCCATGTTGTCTCCTGATTTTATTGTTAGCTTGATTTCAATACGGTACAGTATGGAAATACTTTGATCAACACCACTCTAGTGGTCAGGTTTATGGAACACAAGAAAAAGCTGATACACGTCACGAAGATGCCCATCCGCTGGGGTGACATGGACGCCTACGGGCATGTGAATAATACGGTGTATTTTCGCTACATGGAGCAGGCGCGGGTCGAATGGATCGAGGACATGCAGGTGCCGGTACGTCCCGGTGGTGCCGGGCCGGTCATCATCAACGCAAGCTGCACCTTCCAGATCCCGATGAATTATCCGGGAATGGTCGAGGTGCGCACCTTTGTCGGTGCCATCGGCCGCTCCAGTTGCCAGACCTACGTTGAAATGCGCATCGAAGGCGATGATCGCGTTTATGCCGAGGGGGCTGCCAAGGTTGTCTGGATGGATACGACGACCGGAAAATCGGTGCCGCTGCCCGATCACGTGCGGGCATTGCTCGAAGCAGAGTAAACTCGCAGCCCATCGCATCGTCGAAATTGAAGAGCATGGGCAAACGAAAAGTCTGGGAAAAACTGCTGTCGAGCGAACGCCTGGGGGCCGGCAAGGCGCCCGGCACGGCAGAGCGCACTGCCTTCCAGCAGGATTACGACCGCATCGTCTTTACCTCGGCCTTCCGGCGCATGAAGGACAAGACACAGGTTTTTCCGCTCTCCAAGAGTGATTACGTTCGTACCCGCCTGACGCACAGTCTTGAAGTCAGTTGCGTCGGCCGCTCGCTGGGCGCCGTGGTCGGCCGCGAGATCATTGCCCGGCACGGCCTGCAACACGTTGAATCCGGCGATTTTGGCGCCATCGTAGCGGCGGCCTGCCTGGCTCACGACATCGGCAATCCGCCTTTCGGCCACGCTGGCGAAGATGCCATCCGTGAGTGGTTCCGCCATTCCGGCCTGCTGGATCGCCACGATTTCACACCGGCCCAGAAAGCCGATTTCGAACGCTACGAGGGCAATGCGCAGGGTTTTCGCATCGTCAGCCGCCTGCAAAGCCCGGCCAATCCGGGCGGCCTGCAACTGAGCAGCGCCGTGCTGGCGACTTTCACCAAATACCCGCGCCCATCGCATCTTGACGAAGAGCTGGATGGCAAGAGCGGCAAGAAATTCGGCTTTTTCCAGCAGGACATCGATAATTTCCGGCGCGTTGCACGGTCGACCGGATTAATCGAGCGAATTCCCAATACCGCCTGGCGCCGTCATCCGCTGGCTTTTCTCGTTGAAGTCGCCGACGACACCTGTTACCTCATCGTCGATCTCGAGGATGCCGCCCGGCTCGGCTTCGTGCCCTACAAGGACGCCGAATGCCTGCTCGCCGATCTGGCTGGCAACACCATCAACGGTGCCCGGCTGCACCATCTGCACGACCCGAAGGAGCGCCTCGAATATCTGCGCGCCAAGGCCATCGGCTGCCTGCTCGAAAGCGCGGCGGCAGTCTTTCTGGAAAACGAGGACGCCATCCTGAGCGGCACCTTCGACGACGAACTGCTCGAAAGCTCACTCATCGCACACCCGCTTCAGGCTATTCTCAAGCTGGCCAAGGAAACGATCTACACCGCCCGCCCGGCGCTGGAGATCGAAACGGCCGGTTTCGAGGTGCTTGGCGCCTTGCTCGGGCTATTCACCAATGCGGTCGAGGCGGGGGCAGGGCATGCCCGCCTCACGACCCGCGAACGCATGTTGCTCAAGCTGCTGCCGACGCAGTTCCTCGGCCATGGCGGCGAGCCGGATGCCGACCCCTACGTTCGCCTGCTCCAGGTTGCCGATTTCGTCGCCGGCATGACCGACTCCTACGCGGTCGACATGTACCGCAAACTGAAGGGCTTCGACCTGCCGACCTGAGCACGGGCGCCAGGCAGGAAATGTCGGCCAAAGTGTGAATTAGTTACTTCGGGAAAAAGGCAGCTGGCCGTCTACTGGCACGCAGGGGAAATAACTCCCTGGAGGCGTGCGATGGATGTCATTTACAGCAGCAATCATTTCTGGATACTGGCCTACCCGGCGCAGCATAGCTTTGAACTGTTCGACAAACAGCGGCTATGCACGCTCTTTCTTGAAGGCGGGGATGCGATGCATTTCCGTCTGGCGATGGAAAAAATTCCAGGAAAACTGCGCAACGAAGACAGTATTGACGCCCTGCTCAAAGAGTATTGCGCCTCGGCCCAGCCTATTGTCTTTCATTAGCATTCCTGCCTCTTCAGCCAGCCTCACCTGATTTTTCGCTTGCCAAAAACAATTTACTGTACAAAAATACAGTCATTGGTTTTTAGCGGAGGCCGGCCATGAAACTCACGCCACGTCAGCAGGAAATTCTCGACTTCATCAAAAGCACGCTGGAAGTGCTCGGCGCGCCGCCGACGCGCATGGAAATATCCAGCGCCTTCGGTTTTGCTTCGCCCAATGCGGCCGAAGACCACCTCAAGGCGCTCGCCAAGAAGGGCGCCATCGTTCTTGAGCCCGGCTCGGCGCGTGGCATCCGGCTTGTTGAACAACTTGGCCTGCCGCTGATCGGCAGCGTCGCTGCCGGTTCGCCCATTCTCGCAGTCGAAAACGTCCAGGGCCGTTACGCCTTCGATGCCAGCATGTTTTCGCCCAAGGCCGATTTCCTGCTCAAGGTGCGCGGAACATCGATGATCGATATCGGCATGTTCGACGGCGACCTGCTCGCCGTGCACAAGACCAACCAGGCGCGCGACGGGCAGATCGTTGTCGCCCGGATCGACGAGGAAGTCACCGTCAAGCGTCTGCAACACCGCGATGGCTTCATCGAACTGATCGCCGAAAACCCCGAGTTCCAACCGATCATTGTCAATCCCGGAGAGGTCGAGTTTGCCATCGAAGGCATTGCCGTCGGCCTGATTCGCGGAGCCGTTTCCAAGCTGTCATGAACACCCAGCCGTTGCCGGCTGCCTTGGCGGATGTGCTGGCCCGGGGCGATGTCTGGCGCGGCGACACGCTGGCTTCGCTGCCGGAAAGCGCCATCCCGAGCGGCCATGCCGAACTCGATGCCGAATTGCCGGGTGGTGGCTGGCCACGTGGAAATTTGACCGAAATTCTCGTTGACCGTGGCAGCGTCGGTGAAATGAGCCTGCTGTTGCCGGCGCTGGCCCGTTTGTCGGCCGATGGCGGCTGGCTGGCACTCGTCGCGCCGCCGTGGTTGCCGCATGCGCCGGCCTGGGCGGCGGCAGGCGTGACGCTGGAGCGGCTGGTTGTCGTCAAGGCCGGCAAGAGCGTCGGCTGGAGTGTTGAACAACTGCTCGCCAGCGGTGGTTTTGCCAGTGTGCTGGCCTGGCCTGAAGCAAACATCGATGCCCGCGCCTTGCGCCGGCTGCAGGTCGCTGCCGAGGGGCGTTCGGTTTTTGCCTGTTTATGGCGGTCGACCGCAGCAGCCGGGGTGCCGTCGCCAGCGCCGCTGCGCGTCGTGTTGAATGCAGCGGCTGACGACAGCGCGTTGTCGGTACGCATCATCAAGCGGCGTGGCCGGCCGCTTTCCCGGCCGCTCGTCTTGTCCATACCTCGTCCTGTTCAATTCGCCGGGAGAAACTCGCGTGCTGTGGCTGGCCCTGCACTTTCCCTTGTTGCCGCTCGAGGCCCTGCCGCTGCGCCAGTCGCCTAGCGCGGTCGTCGCGCGCGGGCGGGTGCAGGTGGGCGATGCCGAGGCGGTAGCGGCGGGCGTTTGTGCCGGGCAGAAGTTGTCGACGGCGCTTGGCCTGCAGCCCGGATTGGCCGTTTTCGAACGTTGCGCGGCCCGCGAAAAGCAGGCGCTGGAGAATCTGGCCTGCTGGGCCGGGCGTTTCACGCCGACGATCAGTCTGGTGCTGCTGGATACCTTGCTGCTCGAAATCGGCGGCTGCCTACGCCTGTTCGGTGGCGCCGAGGCGATCATTACGGCGGTGCTCGCTGGTTGCGTCGAACACTCTTACTCGACCCGCTGGGCGGTGGCGCCAACGCCGCTCGGGGCTGGTTGGCTGGCGCGGGTCGGCGCTGGCGAGACTTATCCTGAACTGGCCAGCATGCAGTCGGCCTTGGCTGCCTTGCCGTGCGCCATCCCCGGCTGGCCGGATGAGGTGACGAATCGGCTGGAATCATTCGGCCTGCGGCAACTGGGCGATCTGCGCAAGCTGCCCGGTGCCGGCTTGCGGCGGCGCATCGGCAACGGGCCGGTTGACGATCTGCTGCGCGCTTGGGGCGATCTGCCCGATCCACAAAAGTCCTTTGTTTTTCCGGAAAGCTTCGCCATCGATATCGAGCTGCCATCGCGTGTCGAGCATGCCGAGGCGCTGGTTTTCGCTGGTCAGCGCCTGTTCGCGGCCTTGGCCGGCTGGTTGCATGGCCGGCAGTTGCTGGTCCGCCGTTGCTCCCTGCAACTGACGCACGACGACGGGCCGCCGACTGCGCTGGCCCTCAATTTCGCCGAGCCGGCGGCCGATGAAGGACGTTTTGTCCGTTTGCTGCGCGAACATCTTTCCCGACTGCACCTCACGGCGCCGGTCGAAGCCTTGCGCTTGCAGGCCGACGAGCTGGTCGACAAGCCCGGCGCCAGCGCCCATCTGTTCGAGCAAGCCACGGCCGGCGAGGGTACGCTGGCCTGTCTGGAACGTCTGCGCGCCCGGTTGGGCGAAGGGGCGGTGCTGGCCCTCGGCGAGATGGACGATTACCGCCCCGAATGCGCGACGCGGGCGCAAGAAGTGGATTTCAATTTTGGCCGTTTTTCCCGGTCGACCCTAGGGCCAGCTGTTGTTTCTATGGTCGTGGAAGCGGAAAAAACAGGCAAGGTGGCAGCCGACAGCAATCCTTCCCGCCCGCTGTGGCTGCTGCCGATCCCGCAGGCGCTGCCCGAACGCGCTGGCAGCCCGCAATGGCATGGTCCGCTCAAGTTGCTGTCGCGGGCCGAACGGCTGGAAAGCGGCTGGTGGGACGAAGGCGAGGGCGGGGCGACCGGTGACGTGCGACGCGACTATTTCGTCGCGCGTAATCCGCTCGGCCAGTGGGCCTGGGTTTTCAGGAACGCTGACGGCTGGTTCCTGCATGGCCTGTTCGCCTGATCGGGCGCCGGTGAAACCATGTCGCTACCCGATTACGCCGAGCTGCATTGCCTCTCCAATTTCACTTTCCTGCGCGGTGCCTCGCATCCGGGCGAACTGATCGAACAGGCAGCCGCCCAGGGCTACACGGCGCTGGCGTTGACCGACGAGTGCTCGCTGGCCGGCATCGTGCGGGCGCATCAGGCGGCCAAGCAGGCCGGGCTGAAACTGATCGTCGGCAGCGAAATGGCGACCGTCGATGGCCTCAAGCTGGTCTTCCTGGCCAGGAATCGCGAGGGCTATGGCAACCTCTCGGCGCTCATCACGCTGGCCCGGCGGCGGGCGGAGAAGGGGGCTTATACCCTGCAGCGGCACGACCTCAATGTCGTCTCACCGAACGGCGCGATCCCCGATTGCCTCGTGCTCTGGGTGCCGGGCGAGGCGGCTGCGGTCGATGACGGTCGCTGGCTGGCCGAGTGTTTCCCCGGCCGGGCCTGGATCGCCGTCGAACTCCACGCCGGGTCGGACGACGCGGCCAGGCTGGCTGATCTGCAATCGCTTGGCGAGTCTTGCGGCCTGCCGCTGGTGGCGGCCGGCGATGTCCATATGCACGTCAAGGCGCGCCGTCCGGTGCAGGATGTGCTGACCGCTCTGCGCCTGAAAACGACGGTTTTCGAGGCCGGCTACGCCCTGTTTTCCAACGCCGAGCGCCATGTGCGCACCCGCCTGCGCCTGTCGCGCCTCTATCCGCCCGAACTGCTGGCCGAAACGCTGAAGGTTGCCGATCTGTGCAGCTTCTCGCTCGATGAGCTGCGCTACGAATATCCGGAGGAGATCGTTGAAACCGGCCATACGCCGACTTCCTGGCTGCGCCACGAAACCGAGCGCGGCTTGCTGAATCGTTATCCGCAAGGCGTTCCGGATGCGGTTCGAAAGCTCGTCGAGCACGAACTGGCGCTGATCGCCGAACTCAAATACGAGGCCTATTTCCTGACGGTGTACGACATCGTCTGCTTCGCCCGCAGCGTTGGCATCCTGTGCCAGGGACGCGGCTCGGCGGCCAATTCGCTGGTCTGCTTCGCGCTGGGCATCACCGAGGTCAGCCCGGATCGCTCGGGCATGCTGTTCGAGCGTTTCATCTCGAAGGAACGCGGCGAGCCGCCGGACATCGATGTCGATTTCGAGCACGAACGCCGCCCCGAGGTCATCGCCTACATTTACCAAAAATACACCCGTGAGCGGACGGCGCTGGCCGCGGCGCTCATCACCTACCGGACCAAGGGCGCGCTGCGCGATGCGGGCAGGGTGCTCGGCTTCGAAACGGCGCGCATCGACGCCCTGACCGCTTCTCTGGCCTGGTGGGACAAACGCGAGCAACTGCCTGAACGCTTCGCCGAGCAGGGCCTCGACCCGGCGTCGCCGCGCGTCGAAAAATGGCTGTGGATTGCCAGCCAGCTGCGCGGTTTTCCGCGCCATCTGACCCAGCACGTCGGCGGTTTCGTCATGTCGCGCGGGCCGCTCGCCCGGCTGGTTCCGGTTGAAAACACGGCAATGCCTGAGCGCACGGTGATCCAGTGGGACAAGGACGATCTCGACGCCGTCGGCCTCATGAAAGTCGATGTGCTGGCCCTCGGCATGCTCTCGGCCATCCGCCGCATGCTTTCGATTTTGGGCGAAATTTCCGGTCGACCGTGGAATTTGAAAGATATTCCGCCGGAAGACCCGAAAACCTACGACATGCTCTGCCACGCCGACAGCATGGGCGTCTTCCAGGTCGAATCGCGCGCCCAGATGGCCATGCTGCCGCGCCTCAAGCCGCGCTGCTACTACGATCTCGTCATCGAGGTGGCGCTCGTCCGACCCGGGCCGATCCAGGGCGACATGGTGCATCCCTATCTCAAACGGCGACAGGGCAGGGAACGCATCGACAAGATTTCGCCGGCCGTCGATGCGGTGCTCAAACGCACCTGCGGCGTGCCGATTTTTCAGGAGCAGGTCATGCAACTGGCCGTTGTCGCGGCCAATTTTACGCCTGGCGAGGCCGACCAGTTGCGCCGTGCCATGGCCGCCTGGAAGCGCAAGGGCGGCCTCGAACCCTTCGAGCAGAAACTGCTTGCCGGCATGGCTGCCAATGGCCTGCCGGAGGCTTTTGCCCGGCGCATCATCCAGCAGATCCAGGGCTTCGGCGAATACGGCTTTCCCGAATCGCACGCCGCCAGCTTTGCGCTGCTCGTCTATGTTTCGGCCTGGTTCAAGCGGCATCATCCGGCCGTTTTCCTCTGTGGCCTGCTCAACAGCCAGCCGATGGGTTTCTACTCGCCCTCCATGCTGGTTCAGGATGCGCGGCGTCATGGCGTCACCGTCCTGCCGCCCGACGTTACGGCCAGCGACTGGGACAGCATCATCGATGAAAACGGAGCGGTACGCCTCGGCCTGCGCGAGATCAGCGGCTTCTCGCAGGCTGCCGCGAAACGCATTACCACGGTCAACCGGGAAAAAGGGCTATTTTTGAATGTATCCGATCTGGCGGCGCGTGCCGGGCTGCAACGCCGCGATCTCGATCAGCTTGCCGCCGCCGATGCCCTGCAAAGTCTGGCCGGTCACCGCCGACAAGCCGCCTGGGCAGCCGGCGTGGAAAAAGCAGTGGCAAAGATTCAGGGCGATCTTTTCGAGGGCACAACCATCAGCGAGCCGAAAACCGAACTGCCCATGCCCAGCGAAGCCGAAAACCTGATTGCCGATTACCGCAGCCTCGGCCTGACCTTGCGCCGTCATCCCTTGGCGCTGCTCCGCCAGCATTTGTTCGAGCGCCGCTTTGTAACGGCAGCCGAACTCAAAACAACCGGCCATCGTGCGCTGGTTCGCGCCGCCGGCATTGTCGTCGGTCGCCAGCGACCGGGCACGGCAACCGGCATCGTATTCGTTACACTGGAAGATGAAAGCGGACTGGTCAATGTCGTCGTCCATCCGCAACTGGTCGACAAACAACGCCGCGAATTACTCAGTGCAACACTGCTCGGCATTTACGGGCAACTGCAGATCGAAGGCGAAGTAGTCCATCTCGTTGCCAAACGACTGGTCGACCTTTCAGCATGGCTAGGCCGGCTGGAAACATCGAGCCGGGATTTCCACTGAGCGCCAGTTTGCCGCTTCCATTAAACGCATAATTTGTATTATGTTAAATACAATGAATCGTCCAGATCAAACGAGAGTCAGTTCAAATCCCTCCTTCCAGCACAGCACCGATCTGATCTATTGTTCAGACGACGTCGGATCTGCCGGTCTGCTTTATTTGCGTACGAGTGTAAGCATTGGCCGTCTGCTCCGACTAATGCTTAAACCCTATTCGGAGTTGCACGATGCACGACACTTTTCCCCTGTTGGTCAAGACGGCGTTTCCGGCGATCAAGCGCCGTCGCCTTGAAACACTCCAGGCCAATCTGGGTTACCGCTGCAATCAATCCTGTTTCCACTGCCACGTCGCCGCCAGTCCCAAGCGAACCGAGGAAATGAGCTGGGAAACCATGTCCGTGCTACTCGAATTTGCACGCAGACAGGCTGTGCAAACGCTTGATCTGACCGGCGGCGCACCGGAGATGAATCCCAACTTCCGCCGTTTGGTCAGCGCGGCCAGAGCGCAGGGCTTGCGCGTAATCGATCGCTGTAACCTGAGCATCCTGAGCGAACCGGGCTACGAGACGATGGCCGACTTCCTCGCCGAGCAGAACGTGGAGATCGTTGCCTCGTTGCCGTGCTATCTGGAAGAAAACGTCAATGCCCAGCGCGGTGACGGCGCATTCGCAGCCAGCATCGCGGGCTTGCGCAAACTCAATGCCCTGGGCTACGGCCAGGCGGGTAGCGGCCGCATCCTGAATCTGGTTTACAACCCGCTCGGCCCCAGCCTGCCGCCCGACCAGCAAAAGCTGGAGCAGGCCTACAAGGAGCAACTCGCCTCCCGCTACGGCGTTGTCTTCAACCAACTTTTTGCACTGACCAACATGCCGATTCAGCGTTTTGGCAGCCAGCTCGTGACGCGAAACGAATTCCAGATCTACATGAAGCTGCTCAAAGGCGCTTACCAGCCCACCAACCTGGATGGCGTGATGTGTCGCTCGCTGATTTCTGTCAGTTGGCAGGGCGAGGTTTTTGATTGCGATTTCAACCAGATGCTCAAGCTTGAACTTGGCGGCAAGGAGTCCGGCACGGTTCATCTGGCCGATTTGCTCGATGCCGATCTGGCTGGCCGACCTATTCGCGTGGCCGATCATTGCTACGGCTGCACAGCCGGCCAGGGCAGCAGCTGCGGTGGCGCACTCGACAATACCGAAGCCGCAGAAGCGCGGCCAACGGTTGAACAAATTTAAATGAAAATGACCACCAATAGCTGCCCAATTTTCATCCCCACAGCCCCCGGACAATTTTCGGGTTCGCCGGGCGCGCAGTGTTTTCGCGATGGAACAACCCGTCGCGAAAACACTCCATATCAGCAAGAAGTATTCAAGGAGAGATCATGAACCGTCGCCACTGGATTGCCCGCGTATCCGGGTTGATTGCCGCCAGCGCCCTTCCCTTCGGCGTTTCGGCGGCCAGCAAGTTTCCGCTCAACAAAAGCCGGGCTGAATGGAAAAAGCTGCTGCCGCCCGAAGCCTACGTCGTGCTCTTCGAGGATGGTACCGAGCGCGCTGGCAGCAGCCCATTGAACGGCGAAAAACGCGACGGCACCTTCATCTGCGCCGCCTGCAACAAGCCGCTGTTCGACAGCGCCCATAAATACGAGAGCGGCACCGGCTGGCCTAGCTTCTGGCAGCCGCTGGCCGGCGCCGTCGGTACGTCGACCGACTTCAGGTTGATCCTCCCGCGTACCGAGTATCACTGCTCGCATTGCGGTGGGCATCAGGGGCATGTCTTCGACGATGGCCCGAAACCGACTGGAAAGCGCTACTGCAACAATGGCGTTGCGCTCAAGTTTGTCGCCAAAGGCGACGCACTGCCGGCGCTACTGACATGAAAAATAGCCACTTTTTCCGGTTGACCGTAGCAATAGCCGCGCTGACGGCGAGTTTCCAGACAATGGCGATCGAATCCCCCTCAGCCAAGGCCAGCGCGCTGTTTGCCGGCGGCTGTTTCTGGTGTATCGAAGCCGACTTTGAAAAGTTGCCCGGCGTCATCGAAGTCGAATCCGGCTACACAGCCGGCCCGACGAAAAACCCGAGCTACGAAGCTGTCAGCGCCGGCAGGACCGGCCACACCGAGGCTGTGCGCGTCATTTATGACCCGAAAAAAGTCAGCTACCCGCAACTGGTGGAGTACTTCTGGCGGCACATCGACCCGACCGTCAAGGACCGCCAGTTCTGCGATGCCGGCAGCCAGTACCGCAGCGGCATCTACTGGCAGAACGAAGCCGAGCAAAAGGCGGCGGAAGCCAGCCGTGATGCTCTGCTCAAGAGTGCGCGCTTTCCGGTGATCTACACCGAAGTGCTGCCTGCTTCGACCTTCTGGCCTGCCGAGGAATACCATCAGGACTATTACAAGAAAAACCCGATCCGCTACGCGTACTATCGTTCAAGCTGCGGCCGGGACGCACGCGTTCAGCAGTTGTGGGGCGAGCGCAAGTAAGCGATGCAGCCGGGCGCGTGCTTGGGAGTCTCCCGACACCCCTCGCCGCCTGGCTGGATGCAGCAAAACTCTGCCCACGGTGTAAGGAAGGAGCTGCTTCCTGCGACTAATCATTACGGGTGAGCTTGTCGCATAACCCTTCACGAAAATCAGGCAGAAATCTTTCATGAATCTCAAGAAACTGGCACTGCTCGCGCTCATTGGTTTGTTGGCCGGTTTGTATATTCATTTCGACCTGGGTCAATACCTGAGCCTGCAGTCGCTCAAGAATCAGCAAGCCGCCATCGAGGCCTTCCGGGCCAGCAATCCGCTACTGAGCGTTGCCGGATATTTCGTTGTGTATGTGATCGTTACCGCCCTCTCCTTCCCCGGCGCCGCGTTGCTGACGCTGGCCGGCGGCGCCATCTTTGGCCTGCTCTGGGGCACGGTGATTGTTTCCTTTGCCTCAACGATCGGCGCCACCCTCGCCTTCCTGATGTCGCGTTTTCTCCTACGCGACTGGGTGAGCAAGCGTTTCGGGCAGCGTCTGGCAGCCATTGACGAAGGTGTGCGCCGCGAAGGCGGGTTTTATCTATTTACCTTGCGTCTGGTACCGGCCTTCCCGTTTTTCCTGGTCAATCTGCTGCTTGGCCTGACGGTCATGAAAACCTGGACTTACTTCTGGGTCAGCCAGCTTGGCATGCTTGCCGGGACAGTGGTTTACGTCAATGCCGGCACTCAGCTGGCCAAGCTGGAATCGCTCTCCGGCATTCTCTCGCCCGGCCTGCTCGGCTCGTTCATCCTGCTTGGCATCTTTCCCCTGATTGCCCGCAAGCTTGTGGAGATCGTTCGCGTGAACAAGGTATTCGCCAACTGGAAGAAACCGGCCCGCTTCGACCGCAATGTCGTGGTTATCGGTGGCGGTAGTGCCGGTCTGGTCACCGCCTACATTGCGGCTGCCGTCAAGGCCAAGGTCACCCTCGTCGAAAAGCACAAACTGGGTGGCGACTGTCTGAATACCGGCTGTGTGCCCTCGAAAGCGCTGATCCGCTCGGCCAAGTTCCTGTCGCATGTCAGCCGTTCGCAGGAATTCGGCATAGCTTCGGCCAATGCCGGATTCGCGTTTTCCGATGTAATGGAGCGTGTGCAATCCGTCATCAAGACCATCGAGCCGCATGATTCGGCCGAGCGTTACACCGGACTGGGCGTCGACGTCGTGCAGGGCAGCGCGAAAATCCTATCGCCATGGGAAGTCGACATCACCCGCGACGACGGCAGCACGCAACGTCTGACCACGCGGAGTATCGTTATCGCCACCGGCGCCCGGCCTTTCGTGCCGCCGATTCCGGGCATTGAGGAAGTCGGCTACCTGACTTCAGACAACGTCTGGAACCTGCGCGAACTACCCAGGCGACTGGTGGTGCTCGGTGGCGGCCCGATCGGCTCGGAGCTGACGCAGGCCTTCGCCCGCCTTGGCGCCAAGGTGACCCAGGTCGAAATGGCGCCGCGCATCATGATTCGCGAAGATCCCGAGATATCCGAACTGGTCGCCAAGCGTTTCAGGGCAGAGGGAATTGAAGTGCTGCTCAATCACCGGGCCAAACAGTTCATCGTTGAGAACGGCGAAAAAATACTGATTGCCGAATACGAAGGACAAGACGTGCGCATTCCCTTCGATGCCGTGCTGGTCGCTGTCGGCCGCGCCGCCAACCTCAAGGGATTTGGCCTTGAAGAACTGGGCATTCCGACTGGCCGTACCGTCGATACCAACGCGTTCCTGCAGACCAATTTCCCGAACATCTACGCAGCAGGCGACGTAGCCGGCCCCTTCCAGTTTACCCATACCGCCGCCCACCAGGCATGGTATGTCGCAGTCAATGCGCTGTTCGACCCGTTCAAGAAATTCAAGGCCGATTACACGGTTATCCCGTGGGCTACCTTTGTCGAACCGGAAGTCGCCCGCGTTGGACTGAACGAACTGGAAGCCAAGGAGAAAGGCATTCCCTACGAGGTCACGACCTACGGCATCGACGACCTTGACCGCGCCATCGCCGACAGCGAGGCGCACGGCCTGCTCAAGGTGCTGACCGTACCGGGCAAGGACAAGATACTAGGCGTCACCATCGTTGGTGAACACGCCGGCGACCTGATCGCCGAATACGTGCTGGCAATGAAGCACGGCATCGGGCTGAACAAGATTCTCGGCACCATCCACATCTACCCGACGCTCGCCGAAGCCAACAAGTACGTCGCTGGCAACTGGAAGAAAGCGCATGCGCCGCAGGGGCTTCTGGCCTGGGTCGAGCGATTCCACGCCTGGCGCCGGGGGTAATTCGCATGTCAAAAAAAGCAAAATGGATGCTGCCATGCCTGCTCCCAGCCATTTCCTTGCCGCTTTCTGCCTTGGCCGATCCGCTCTGGGTCGGCCGCTTTAACGAAAGTGACACGACCATACCAGCGCCCTGGAAAATTGAGCATCTGGACCAGCGTGTGCCGCCAACCCAGTACACATTGCGCAAATGGGACGGCGTCGTTGCCATCGAAGCCAGGGCAAAGAAGAGCATGGCCTTGCTCGGACGGACTGCTGCGGTCGACCTCAAAAAAACGCCCATTTTGTGCTGGCAATGGCGGATCGACGCCCCCGTTGCTTCAGCCGACATGACCCGAAAATCCGGCGATGATTACGCCGCCCGCGTTTATCTGACCTTTGCGGTGCCGCCCGATCAATTGGGCTTCGCCACCCGTTCCAAACTTCGGCTGGCACGTTCGATCTACGGCAGTCAGGTGCCCGATGCAGCACTGAACTACATTTGGGACAACCGCCACCCGATCGGTACCTTGCAGGACAACGCCTACACCGATCGAGCACGCATGCTGGTGTTGCGCTCCGGTGCCGGGCAGGCAGGAGCCTGGGTGCAGGAAAGGCGAAATGTCCTGCAGGATTTCCAACGGGCATTTGGTGATATCAGCGGCGAACTGAAGGGGCTGGCTATCGCCTCGGATACCGATAATACTGGCGAGGAAGCACATGCCGGCTTCGCCGATTTCCGCTTCGTTGCGTCGGAAGACGCCTGCCCGATGACGAAAAACTGAATCTTGCCGCTAGAAACTGAACAAGACGAACAGCAGATTTACCCGTGAACACGCCCGCTGTCTCCATCATCATTCCCGTACTGAACGAAGCCGACGGCATCGTTCAAGCGCTTGAACGGCTGCAAGGGTTTCGCGCACAAGGTACGGAGGTCATTGTGGTGGATGGTGGCAGTAACGATGACACGGCCGAATGTGCCCGATCACTGGCGGATTGTGTAACGACATCGAGACGCGGCAGAGCTCTCCAGATGAACGCCGGCGCGGGTCTGGCGTCAGGTGACATACTGCTGTTTCTGCACGCTGACACGCTTCTGCCCTCTTCCGCGCTGGAATTGGTGCGCGCAGCGGTGGGCAATGGAGGCTGCTGGGGACGTTTCGATGTTCACGTTGAGGGCGCGATCCGGGGCCTTGGCATGGTGGCATTCATGATGAACTGGCGCTCACGCCTGACCGGCATAGCGACCGGCGATCAAGCGATCTTCGTCACGCGCGATGCCTTTCAGCACAGCGGCGGATTCCCGGCAATTCCGCTGATGGAAGATATCGCGTTCTCAGCCCTGATGCGCAAGGAAGCATGGCCGGTTTGCCTCACTGAATGCGTCACGACCTCGGGCCGACGTTGGGAAAAACATGGGCTGCTTCGCACGATCCTGACGATGTGGTGGCTGCGTCTTCGATTCTTTTTTGGTGCCAGCCCAAACGCACTGGCGAGGGATTACGGTTACCTCCCCGATGGAACCTGAGCCCATGCAGCGCGTCGGGGTAGCGATTCTGGCCAAGGCCCCGGTTCCCGGGCTGGCCAAAACACGCCTCATTCCACACCTTGGTTCCGATGGCGCGGCAGCACTGCAAGGCTGGCTCCTGCAGCGCGCCGTGGCGACGGCCTTGCGGGCCGATATAGGCCCGGTCACGCTCTGGTGTGCCCCCGATATCGATCATCCGGCTTTCGCTGCCTGTCTCTCTTTCGGTGCCGTTACCCTGCGCCACCAGCCCGAAGGCGATCTCGGCGAACGGATGCATGCGGCCATCGCGGGATCATCGACACCCGCCGGCACGCTGGTTATCGGGACGGACTGCCCGGCTCTGAGCCCCGATCTCTTGCGCCAGGCTGCCTGCAGCCTGCTGGAACACGACGCGACTGTCGTTCCCGCCGAAGACGGCGGCTACGTGTTGATCGGGATTCGAGAGGCCGACCATCGTGCGTTTCAGGAAATTGACTGGAGCACAGAGCGCGTCATGGCGCAGACCCGTACCCGCATGACCGGAATGAACTGGCGATGGCGCGAATTTCCGCCCCTGTGGGACGTCGACCGCAAGGAAGACTTTGAGCGCCTGACAAGATACTGTCCCGAGGTTCGGTCCCTGTCTCTGGATGCTGAGGTGCGAGCATGAAGCAGCTGGTTCTGGCCGGCGCGGGCCATGCCCACCTTCACGTCCTGAAAGCACTGGCGGAACGTCCGTGGCCCGATGTCGAAGTCACCCTGGTCTCGCCATATTCCCGCCAGATCTATTCCGGCATGCTTCCTGGATGGATGGCAGGTCATTACAGTCTGGATCAATGTGCCGCGGTCCTCCAGCCACTGCTCGCCGCAGCCGGCGTCCGTTTCGTTCAGGATAGCGTGGTCGGCGTGGATGCGCCGCGCCGGGTCATACAAACCGAGAACTGCGGGGAGATAGCCTACGATGCGCTATCTCTGGATACGGGTGCCCAGGTCGATCTTTCATTCTTGGTCGCCACAGATGCCACCTTGCTGTCGATCCGCCCCATCGAGGATTTTGTCGTCGGCTGGAGGCGGCAGCTTGAGCTTTTCAAGCAGCGGGGCGTGGCCAGCCTCGCCGTTGTGGGTGGCGGTGCCGCCGGCGTCGAACTGGCACTCGCCGCGCGTTACCGCCTGACCCGCGAACTGGGCGCAAGCAAGGGGCTCGTAAAATTTGTTGTCGGCGGCCTTTTGCCGGGGCACGGGCCGAGCATCGTGGCGCGCGTCACGAAAACCTTGGCGCGTCACCGGATCGAGCTCGTCAAGGGGTATGCGTCAGGCTGCTTGTCCGGCCTTGAGCTGCGCGACGGGACAAGCGTTCCGGTCGATTGCATCATCGCGGCAACCGGGGTTAAGCCAGCGAGCTGGCTGGCTGATTCCGGATTGGCGCTGGCCCCTGATGGTTTCATCGCTGTGGAGGATGGGCAGAAAAGCGTTTCCCATAAGGAAGTGTTCGCCGCCGGCGACATCGCGTCCCGCATCGATGCCCCTCATGCCAAGTCAGGCGTCTATGCCGTTCGCGCCGGGCCCGTGCTGGCAACCAATCTCAATCGCGTACTGACAGGACAGGCGCCAATGAGTTATCAACCGCAAAAACGAAGTCTTTACCTGCTGGCGACCGGCCCCAAAGAGGCCATCATGTCCTGGGGTAGATTCTCCGCCAGCGGCGGCTGGGCCTGGCTATGGAAGGACTGGATCGATCGGCGCTTCATGCGCCAATACGACATCAATCCAACGAGCGAAGCAGAAGGGAAACGCAAGCTCGAGAACTGAAAATCGTTTCTGCTAATGCTCGTCTTTGGGTACCGGCAAACTCAGTATCTGGATACCTTCATCCCGCAAGGCATCACATTCATCTTCGCTGGCCTGGCCGCGAATTGGACGCTGTGGCGCTTCGTTGTAATGAATCTTGCGCGCCTCATCAGCGAATGAGTGGCCAACATCCTCACTGTGACTGACGATAGTCTGAATAAGCTGGCGATAAAGGGCAGTGGCATGTTCGCCGACGGGCATTAGCGCCGTACTCGTCGGGGTCACGGACGAACTGGCTGAGGACTCCCTGACCTGCTCGACGTGGTGCCCGGAAATTGCCACAGCCGATGGTACGCGGCGAACATTGTGGCTATCGCATTGCGGACAGCAGACAAGCTTCTCGTCAAGCTGTGTCTCGAACGCGTCGGCATTCTGAAACCACCCTTCAAACCGGTGGTTATTGTCGCAATTAAGGTCGTAGATGATCATGTGTTCAATCGTGGTGCCTGGGACGGGAATCGAACCCGTACACTCAAAGAGCGAGAGATTTTAAGTCTACCTCAACTTCATCATCTCTCGTTTATACGCAACGTAACACATTGAATCCCTGCGTTATTATTTTACTTAGTTGCGCTTCGTGGTGTTTGAATTTGGCCTGTTGTGGGGGGTAAAAATGGGTAACTACACCCTAACTACACGCGGAAATATGATATTGCAATAAATCCATTGTGATGCGCTGAATAAGTCTTTTGTGCGCATAGGGGCGCGCATTGTACACCTTGCTTAAGTCTCTGTTCACCGATCTTCGGTTAGAATGCTGCCCTACCCTGCTCGGGTGGTGAAATTGGTAGACACAAGAGACTTAAGGAATTGAGCACCGGGAGGCGAAAGCGCCCGCGTGAATCCCGTCAAATTCGGTGAACCCCCTGCCCTTGCGGCGCGGCAACGCCGAGCCAAGCCCGATAAGGGAAGGTGTAGAGACTAGACGGCGGGCGCCTACAGTGCGATAGCACCACGGCGAAGGCATAGTCCAGCGCACGAACGGCCAGCGGCCGGCGTCGAAAGGCGTAGTGTGAAGAAAATCTCTCGCCCTTTGGGTGTACGGGTTCGATTCCCGTCCCGAGCACCACTCCCCTGCTCTATTTCTTGAATCGAGACTCGTAGTTTCGACGCAACGCGTTGCGAAGACCGCTCCTGCACGGCCAGCCAACTATCACTTTCGATATATTCCAATAAAATAATAAAACGAGGAAAATAATACAAATATCATAGCCACCGGGATTTGCCATGCTCTGGGACGTGTTCATACATTTCGTGTTGCCCTTAGTGGCCTTGGTTGTTGGTATTCTGCTTGTGTCTAATCTGTTCAAAAGCACGTAAATTCATGAACGAGAAATTGCTACTTGGCGAGCCGACTATCGACCGCCAGCACCGAGAACTATTCAACTCCTTTCAACGGCTACTATCAAACCGGACCAATGGTGAGGCCGTTAGCGATGTGCTGTCTGGGCTATCCCTTCAAATTTATGTGAATCGCCCCGGTTTCCGTGGAGGCCGGTTGGTTTAAGTCAGGCCATGACGACGGCCTGATTGGCGAGTTGCCTGTAGTAGTTTGCCTCAGCTTCTGCCGGCGGGATATAGCCAATCGGTTCAAGTAGTCTGTGGTGGTTAAACCAAGACACCCATTCCAGGGTTGCCAGCTCTACGGATTCCTTGGTTTTCCAGGGGCACGACGGTGGATCATCTCGGCCTTGTACAAGCCATTAATCGTCTCCGCCAAGGCGTTGTCGTAGCTGTCGCCCTTGCTGCCGACTGATGGCTCAATCCCCGCTTCGGCCAGCCGCTCGCTGTAGCGGATCGAGACGTACTGGGAGCCCCTGTCCGAATGGTGGATCAACGCCTCCTCCGGACTCGGCTGGCGTGCGTACAGCGCCTGCTCCAGGGCATCGAGGACGAAGTCTGTATGCATGGAACTGCTCACCCTCCACCCCACGATACGTCGGGCAAAAACGTCGATAACGAAGGCCACGTAAAGCCAGCCTTGCCAGGTCGAGACATAGGTGAAGTCCGAAACCCACAACTGATTGGGACGTTCGGCCTTGAATTGCCGATTGACCCGATCCAGCGGGCAAGGCGCTTTGCTGTCACTGACCGTGGTGCGCACCACCTTGCCGCGCATGACACCGCGCAAACCTTGACGCCGCATGAGGCGCTCGACCGTACAACGGGCCACCACGATGCCTTCACGATTCAGTTGCCGCCAGACCTTGTCGGCACCATAGACCTGCAGGTTCGCCTGCCAGACGCGCTCGATCTCGGGAACCAAGACCTCGTCACGCCGCACTCTCTGGCTACGCTGTTCAGGATTGCGCCGCAGGGCAACGTGGCGCCGGTAACCCGACGGGGCAATCTGCAATTGCCGGCAGATCGGCTCGACCCCGAAGGCATTACGGTGTTCGTCGACGAACGCTCTCAGGACTTGAATCGGCGGTCGAGCTCCGCCTGGGCGAAAAACGCGCTGGCAAGTTTGAGAATCTCATTGGCCTTGCGTAACTCCTTGACCTCGCGCTCCAGTTCCTTGACGCGCTTCTGGTCTGCCGTGGTCGGCCCTTCGCGCTGGCCGTTATCTCGTTCGTGCTGACGCACCCAGATCAGTAGCGTCTGAGACGTACAGCCGATCTTGGCGGCAATGGATTCAACGGCTGACCATAGCGATGGGTGATCGGCTCGGCTTTCGGTAACCATGCGCACGGCGCGCTCACGGAATTCGGGGGAAAACTTAACTGGTTTCTTCATGGCTCTATCTTCTCAAGAGTTAGAGCCTCCATCAAACCCGGGGCGATTCAATGTCCACTTCCAGACAGAAGAAGAGTTGATGAGCAATCTCAACATCCCGGCCGGTATGCTTCGCGCCCATGAGGAAGCCCACACGCAGATCATCGAAGAACTAACAGATATTCACCTCGGGACAATGCACGGCGTCGGTGTGCCGTTAGAAGAGATCATCAGTCGCGTGGCTACCTATGTGAACAAACATGTCGTGGAGTTTGATCTTCTGTTGAAGCCGTACATTCAAACATCACAAGCGTCATAAATAAAAAGCCCGCCGTGGTGGGCGGGCCTGTGTCTGCGTGCGCCGTTATGCGGCTTTTCTTGGCGCGCTTATCGGAGAGGTGCAGGCTTTAAATATCGCGTCCGCAATGACGCAATCCTGCTCCTTAAGAATCTCCACCCAATGGGAATCAACCAAGTCAGCGGCGGTCTGCAGGTCGGAGGCTGTTGCGGCATTCATAACAAAACCGGCCAGGGTGTCGTCTACGCTTGATAATTCGCACTCACCGTTTACAAGCATGTCCCACATCCTACCCACCGGCGGGAGTTCGCTATACAACTTCTCAACAGCAACGAATGACGCAAAACCCGCGGGGCGGATAAATGCTTCACCATAATGCGCCCCTCCGGTGAAGTCGAAGCAATCCAACCAATCGAGATCGTCAACTGATTTTGCACCGTTTTTACCCCTTAGTCTTAACTCCCCTTTGCACTCCGCCCCCAAGGCGCGACAAACGACAACTCTGGCCGCAACTTCAAGCGCCGCAAATTGCATAGCAAAGGTAAATTCACAGAGAGTTTCTACATTTTTAATCGTGCGTTTATGCAAATTAATTACGTTTTCCATTTTAAATCCCCTGCTTAGATTGGTTGTTTTCCAACTGCTCAAACACTTGCATTACGCCCAACTCTCTGCCCCAATTTTCAAGGTCAGAAAAGCCGCGGTCAGTGACGCCATTGGAAGACAAGTCCACCACGTAATACGGCCCCATATCGTTATACCAGCGGCTGTTTTTTCGGCACCTCCGAAGGGTTCCCCCTTCTTTTTTCAGCTTCCGATTGATGCGAGCAAAAAGGGCGCGCTCTGTAACGAATACTTGTGTGTTCATGGTCAGTTAGTCCTATGTGTGATTGTGTTTGTATGATTCACGCCCTGCCCATACAAAATCCACCCCATAAATTTGTAGGGTCTTGCCGATTACTGGCCACCATCCGCAGCGAATCCGCATACCGACTATAGCTTTCGGGTCCGTCGTCCAATACCCGGAAAACCTCACGAACCCCTGTTTCTGTCTCGCCCATCCAAACGCCCGACGGGTCCAGGGTCGGCGGTTCGTCTATGGTCCAGATGCAAATCCCGCCCCCAATGTCGACCGTCACATAGCGAACTGTGGCGCCCTCCAGTTGTGCCGGTACTGGCACGCGCAGGCCGTCGGGAAGGTCAACCAATAGGGTTTCGACTTGTTCCATTTTCAATTTCTCCAACGAGTTAAGGTAGAGAAATGGTAGTCAATACTTAACTTAGCATGTTAAGAATATTCGCTAAACTATTGAATTATTTTGCTAACTTTAATTCGCAAAATGAACAATCGTTTAGCTTTTGCTTAATTACACAATGTCGAATCCTTCCCACTCTGGGTCAGGGATTTCCATATCGGCGAACAATTTGCTGACTAAGCTGCCGTCGTTATTCTCGAAAAACTTTTCGCGTAGTAGTGGCATTTCGGACGCCTTAAGCATCGCAGCGGCAAGCTGTACGCGCAATTCCCCGAGGTCTGCATTCGGAAAATATGGCAACGCTTCGTCGGCAAAACGAAGGGCCAGTAGGGCGATTGTGTCGGCTTTAAGCCGGTCTTTGGTGTGAAGAATTGTTTTCATTGGGGGTGCTCTATCTGAAATGGTGACGATGTTTTTACAACCGCCAATCCTCTTTTTTGCCCATAAACTCCAACCCGGCGAAGGATGCAAGGCGGTAGTTTTGGGGGTCGACCGGGTGGTGAAATTTAAGTGTCCTTCCAACCTTTTCGACGTGCCAACCGTGGGCCAGTGCCGCTTTTATGCCCGATTTGGCGGTGAAAGACAGAACAGCCCATTCGTGCGGTGTCAGGCCAGGGATTTGTTTGAGGTCAACCTGCGTGTGCCGACTCATTGGGGCACCTTCATCTTTGCGATGATGCGCTGCCACATCGCTTTGACCGTTTCGCGTCGTACCTGAGCGGCGCGAACGATTACAGCGCGGGGGTCGGTCTTGCCCATGTCCTTCTGGATTGCCTTCTCGCTTTCAGAAAGGGCAATGAGTTCGGCCAAGGTGAATTCTTTTTTCGGCATTAGCTGTACTCCACTGTCGCGCGGTCGTTCCAAACATGGTCAAAGTTTGCGGTCCCGCTGGCCCATGTCTCGTTGACGTCCTGCTTCCCGTCAGGGCCGGTAACGAAGGTGAAGCGGCGTATCCGCCATACCGGGTCAGATTCGGAAGAACCGGGCGCCGCTTCACCCCTATAGATCGTGGCTTCACCGACGAAGTCCACCCGACGGGTCAACGCCTCGTCCCCACTGCCGGTCAGTGCCAGGAACGCTTGCCACGGGAGGTTTACGGCCCTTCCGGCTTGATAGACGACAACGCCCGACGGTTCCACATCCCCGGTGCCCTCGGCAAGTGTGTCGACGTCTGTTCCACCGCCCCCGCGGGCGACCACGACAACACGGCCGGCTTTACCATCTGCCCCCGGCCTGCCTTTGAGTTCTACGGCCGGTCCCCACCGGCCGCCGGGCAACTCGAAACGCAGCGATGTACCCAACCACTCATGCAATGGTGGACGGCCGGGGGCACCCGGCAAACCTCGTTCCCCTTTCGGGCCTGTGTCGCCTTTGGCTTGTGCCAGGAAGCGTTCCCGCTCGCTGGCGTCGGCTTCCTGCTGCCGTTTTCGCAGCACCATATTTTTGATGATGGCACTCATTTGGTGGCGACTCCCGACAACTCCCGCAAACCGATTTCCGCAGCCTGAACGTCCAGGCGTGCAGCCTTCGCACGGTCGGCAGCGGCGGCCGTTTCATGTTCTCGGGTGGCCTCTGCCGTGCGCTGCTGCGCCTTCAGTACGTCGGTCGATGCCTTCGCCTCAAGTGCCTTGGCGCGGGCCGCCTGTGCCTGTTGCTGTGCAGCGTCAGCGGTTTTCTGAGCGGCGGCGGCCTCTGCTTCCAGCTTCACCAGTTCCGCGGCGGCAACTTGTTCGTCGAGAGTCTGTAAACCAAGTGACGCAGCCCGTGCAGCATCGTCGGCACGCTCTTGGTCGACCTGCTCGGGGTCGTCGCCACGTTCGGCAATTACCGATGCGCGGGAACGGAAACCATTTTCGACTTCCAGTTTCCGTGCAACGAGGTCTTGCGTCGGATGAAGATATGGCCATGCCTGCGGTGCCCACTGAACGGTCAACGCTTCCGTTGCTTCCGATGGTGACAAGCCACCATCAAGGGCTGCAGCCACCGCCCATGCGGCGCGGATTTTGTCCAGGAAACGCGGAACGATCGTTCCCCAGATGCGCGCCTCACATGCCCGTCTGAACTCGTTGACGTTGATGCGCAGCGTGCGGTCAGAAACGTTCGCCAGATCGCCTGTCAACAGTTCATACGGCAGGCCGGCGCCGGCGGACAAAGACAGCAGTTGACTGCGGATATATTCGGCGTAACTGGCGTCCGGTGGGGGCGGCGCGCTGAATTTCACGTCTTCACCCGGTAGCAATTCCATACTTGAGCCAGGTTCCAGGGCAGCAACCGGGTCGTTTAGATCGCCGGTGAAGGGCTGTCCCGTCATCGCGTCATTCGGGCCACTCGGAAACGGCTTGGTGACGAACATCGTGAACAAATTGGCGAGGTGCTGGCGGGTCAATAATGCGTCGTCGAAGTCCTCAAGCGTCCTCAACTTGGCCAGCACTGGCGCCAAAATCGGCACGCCTCGGAGTTGTCCCGGCCGTGATGGTTCAAACAAGTGAACAACCTGTTCAGCCGGTACTCGGGTCAACTTGTTCCCTTGCGCCAAAGACTCAAGGCTTTTATCGGCCGGGTGCTGTTGCCAGAACCAATAGGCGACGCGGCGGCCTAGCCTATCCAACTCAATCCCGCTGCGTATGACGTGCCCGGTCGGCAGGTCGATCGCGGTGTCGCTGTCGAGAAGTGGCAGACAGTCCGATTCGATCATCTGGCATTGCATCGGCACCGGCAGACCATCTTCCAGGCGCCGCGGGCGCAGTCGAATGAATACCTCGCCAGATTCAAGCCAGGCGCGTACAGCAAGTTGCTGCAGCCCGCTGAAGTCGCCCCCGTCGGTGTCCGCAACACGGCACCAAGCCGTCCACAAGGCGTTGAGTTTGGCCTTCAGAATCGGGTCGGTCGTTACGGGGCGTGCGCTGATACCAAAACCAACCAGGGACCGCGTCCACGTTGTAATCACACTTGAGGCAATGGCGCTGTTCCGGCAGGCGTCCCGACTACGTTTACGCAGGGTTTCGAGATTGCCGGCGATTGCCGTATTAGGTCCGGCGGCACTGGTCCGCCAACCGGCCATGCGCCGGCCGTGGCTGGCAGCTTCATAAGCCGGTTGTGCCGTTGAGATTGAAAATTCGTTGCTCATGAAAGCACCCGGTTGGCTTGAAGAAGGCTGCAGAGAATGTTCAAAGCACGCTGTGCGGCCTCAATCATGAAAACCGCGTTTGCGGTGTCGCCGTACGCGAGCAGTACCCGGCGGCCGGCTTCCAGGCCGGTTGCGGCGCTCATAGCCAGGTCAATGATTGCCGGTGCTGTAGTCGGGTCTTGTTCGGCGGCTTGGGTCGCGCGGTCGGCAATCTGCATCGTAAGTGCCGTCATTCGGTCGATTAGTTGGGCATCAGACATGGCTGTTCACCTCGTCGACGGGGTTTGTGGCGAACAAAACTGAATCTTCCAGACCGCCGAAACCCTCCTCATTCAGTTGGGCGATGATCTGGCCAACCCGTGCAGGGGTAATCCCCAAAAGTCCGGCGGTCGTCTGCCGTGAAATATTCTTTGACGACAATGCCCAGACGCGGGCGGCGTTTTTGAGCGGTTCAAGGTCCAGGCGATTCACGTGCAGCGTTTCACCCTTAAACGCCTGAACAATGTCGAGAAACGCCTTTCTCCCGAGTAAACGCTCCAATATATGTCCGGGTGTCGCTTCGACGGGCACATACAGCGCGCCGCCAATGCCACTAAAAAACGCGTGCAGACGGAGGGCCGCGGCGCCGCCGATCTGGTCGGAAATGCGCTCAAACTGTGTGAATGAAGTATTTGCAGGCATGGTGATTTTCCTCAGAGCAATTCGTGTTCGACTGCGACTTCAAGCGGAATCAGAAGCAGTGCCGCACCGTTGACGTCCGGTCGTTGCTGTTCTTCGCCGAGGGCGGCCTGTTCTTCCAGGCCAACCAAATAAAGTCGCGTCGCCAGGTCTGCCAGGCGTTCGGCCTTCTCAGTGTCGGTCAAGCGCATTTGGCCGGCGTCAGAGGCAGCGGCGCGGGTCTTGGCTGCCTGAACGAGGGCCTCGATGCGCTCCGGGGTAAGACTCAGGCCAAACGCGGCGCGGGCGAGCATGTGGGGGCTGCCAGGGGTGACGTGGTAAGGGTCGGCGCCGTTGAGAACGTGGGCACAATTGCCGATGAAGTCGTCAATTGGCTTGGCGAGTTCGGCCAGGTGGGCGCGCAGCTTCGCTTCAAGTTGATCTGCCGGTAGAACCGCAGCAACGACACGTTCACGCTCTGCCGTCAGCTTGGCCAGGTCGGCACGGATGGTTTTGAGATTGGCCATTTATGCGACTCCCACGGCAGTTTGAATGATGGCGCCGGCCGTCAGGGTGAGATAGACCTTCTTTGCGACGCGGTAGTTGGTCGCGGCCTGAAGTGCCCGCTGTGAAGCGTTGGCGCCCCGCTGGCGGGCCTGCTCAATCTCTGCGTCGAGAGCCTGAATTTCGTTTTCGAGATTCGACTTCTCCGTGGCCAAATTGGCGCGGGCGGCGTTGACGTCGCCGTTTTTGAACGCTGAATCCGACTGACTGGCGGATTCGTTGAGGGTCTGAATCCGGCTGTTGAGGGCCGCGCGGTCCAGCGACAGCTTCGTGATGGTCTGCCGGAAAACATCGCTGCGGGCGGACTGTTCCAAGTCCTCGGATTCCAGGCGCAAAAGGATTGCTTTTGCTCGGGTCAGCCAGGCGGGCGCCGGGGTGTTTGGTGCGTACATCGGGATTTTCTCCAAGGTAAAAAGTTGATCTGGTTTGCTTTGAACTCAAGCCTCAAATCACGTTTTACCTAGAGAAAATGCTTTGCTCTACTGCGCCAGAGTTTACGAGTCGGGCGCTTAAAACGTGGTCTGGTTTGCTTTGAACTCAAGCCTCAAATCACGTTGTACCGGGAGGAAATGCTTTGCTCTACTGTGCGATAGTTTACGTTGCGAGAGCTAGGTCGTCGCCTGCGACGACTCCCGGTGTAAGGCTTCCATTTGCGCTGCCAGATCGCTGGAAATGTTGTCGATAACCTTGCCTATCAGTTCGACCGTTTCAACGTCTGCACCAGTTTTCCGTTCACATAGGTCGGGAATAGATTGGATTGCCTGAGAGACCATCTGGTAGGCAACCGCGCAACCGTTGCGGACTGCTTCCCGCGGTAGGTAATTGCCCTCCTTGACGTGCAAGGTGTGTTCCCGCAGTCGGGCATCTGCGAGCGCCTTTCTATCGTGCGGCGTCAAGGTCGCCGGGTCGACGTCGCCGTGGCGAACGAACAATGCTCTGAGGGCGTCCCTTAGCAGATAGGCCGGGTATCCGCCAAGGGTGCCAGCGGGTTTCAGTGCGGCGCGGGAAATACTCGTTCGGATGGTGTCCCTGTCCAGGCCGGTGAGCGCCGAAAGGCTGCGAATTGATACCAGATGGCCGTCAAGTTGGGTGTTGTTGGTGTCTTTTTTCATGATGAGTAACCTAGAATGGGGTGGTAGCTATAGAGGGGTAAATTTCTTGGAATGGCCGGGACTCCTAGCGCCCCCACGTAAGGGCGGCTTTTACAGAGGGCACCCGACTTTTTTTGGGGCGTCGGGTGATTGATGGTCGGCCGCCGTGGGTGTGGCGAGGTCGCGCCGACAGTGCAGACCGACGATGGCCTTGGCAGACCGACAGTGCAGACCGACAGTGCAGACCGACGATGGCCTTGGCAGACCGACAGTGCGGACCGACAGTGCAGACCGACGATGGACTTGGCAGACCGACTGTGCGGACCGACAGTTCTTGTAATAAACAACGCGCTTGCGCTTCGTGGTTGGCGTGATGTAACGGCGTAATAAATCGCAGGTTGAATAGTTGCGGGTATTGCGGGTATTTGCGGGGATTGTTTTGTCCCTAAAGGAAAAATACACAACTACACTTTTCCCCGATTGAGTAATAGATACCCGCAAATACCCGCAATACCCGCAAACCGTGTTCACCCTTTCACCTCGATACGGTCGACAAACCACTTGTGCTGCTTACTGTGTTCGTCTCGTTCGCTGTCGAACCGCATACCGTCGACAATTTCGCCGCGGTGCTTATCCAGCCAGCGCCCCAAACCTTGCGGTGACAGCGGCTTTCCACCCGCCTCGATTCCGTCAACTGCCCGAATAATTGTTGCCGTGTCACCCGGCATGTCGTCAGCCTTTCTAGCCGCGTCGTGTTTCACCATGAACTCCCCGACGGTTGCGTGTTCGCTGCCAAAGTTTTCCAACCAGGCGGCCAGCATCAAACCGACAGTATTTTTAGCTGGGTCGACCTTGAAGCTGTTGATAGCAGAATTGGCCGGGTCACCAAAAGTGATTCGTTTCCCGGCATACGCCGCACCTTCGCCATTGAGCCAAACAACCGTCTGCCTTACCAGATCATCCCAAGCCTCAAAAGAAGCCACCCTGCCGCGTGCGAGGCGGTCGACAAGTATCCCTGCGATGGTGTGCGTTAGCGCCCCACGTATCACCGTCAAGGCAGCAACGATCAGTGATGACCGGCGGGATTGAACCAGCGTCAAGGGGTCAAAGTTGAATTCCCGCAGGAACGGTTCTTCGCTCTCCCCGTCGATGCGGCAAACCAAAATTCGCCGGCAGGCATCGCCCTGTATCCGCAGGTTATTCCCGGTCACAAGGAACAGCGCCTTGTTCGGAAACGATGGATTGCTTGACTCCCCAAGCACCCGGCCGGCGAACGGGTCTGCTGTCAGAAAGGCGTTCAACGAAGCACCGTCGACCGGCCCGTTGTAGTTGTCCCAGCAAATTGCCGTCGCACCTTCTTTGACCAAAGACAGCAGACGCTTTTCTGCCTCGGTGTCGTTCGGTGGGGGCGGGTTCATAATCGGCGCCGTCCCGGTCAAGGCCATCAAGCATTTCGCCAGAAGTGATTTACCGCTCCCCGCCGTCGGTGCGTCGAAACCGAAACCCGGCGCGGGTGATACCGTTCCCCGCGTCGCTGCCGTCAAGATGGCGGCCAGCATCACCCCCCGGCTTTCGTCACCGTCGTATGGGAACAACGAGAACGGCTTCCACAGTTCTGCGAAGGCTTTGTGGACTTCTGCCATCGTTGGTGCAAGTGGCACGCGCGGCGGTGTCGGGTCGTTGCTGACGTAGAACAGGCCGGTAGACAGGTCATAACCCGGCGTGTCCAGTATTGAGCCATCCGGCCTCAAAGTCGGTGCCGTGATAACGCCTTGCAACTTTGGCAGGTCACGTTCACCGTGAAGGTCGAGAATCGTTTGCGCAATCTGGTCGGGGCAGTTCGTCGGTTGTGGTCCTTTGTCCTTGGCGCGCCCGTCGTACTTTTGGTAACGAATCACCCGCTCTGCGTAGTGCAACAGAGTGGCCTTTGTCATCGTCGAAATAGTCCCCGCCGCGGTAACGCGGGCCAGCGCCTTGTCGCCGAATTCGTACACGTCACCATGAAGGCGAAACACCGCCAAGGTATCGTCGGTGATTCGGGGCCGCTCGCCCGCAGCTACCGTTATCCGGCTTGGTTGGCGCAACAGCGTGTAATGCTTCCCGCCGTGGGCGAATGAGTGTAGATAGTGCTTGCCACCGCTTTGAAGGTTCGCCCACGCGATGCGCTTGTCACCCCTGTAATCAGGCTCCATCGGGTCGGCAAATCGCTTGCCGTGCCAGCGTTCGCGGTGGTCGAGCATTTCCCCGACTGTCACTTGGCGGCCATCCTCGCAGGTCAGCACGAATTCAGCGAACAGCAAACCACGGTCTACTGCATCGTCGACAATCTGTTGCGCCTTGTCTCGGGGAATGCCACGCTCAACATAGCGGTCGACTTCGCCCTTTTTGTATTCGGCCCGTTTGGCGTTCGCTTCTTCCCGCTTCGCCTCCTGTGCCAGATGGCGGTTACGGTCGGCAGTTGCCTTTTCCTCGGGGGTCAAGTCAAGAATCAGACGGCTATCGAACAGGCCGGCCAGGTCGTTCCAGATTTGCGGGGCAAGTGGTTTTCGGACTAGGGGCGGTTCACATAGGGCGCCCGCTGCGAAGTCCAGGCCGTGCCCTTGCCATACCGATGAATCAAGGGCGTTGCGGTCAAGTAGTGTGCCGTTTTTACCGACAACGTATTGACCGATTCCAGCAAGCCAAAGGCGGTCGTATAGGGCTTTTCCGGCCCGCGGTATGTCGGTCGCTTCTGCAAATGGGATGTAGAACCGCTGGCCTTTCAGTCCGTTGATTACTTCCCCGGTTTTGGCGTTGCTGATACAGCTTGACGCGCTCGGAACGGACAGCGCCGGGGCGTCGGCTAATACCGGGCAAGCCGAAATCAGCAGATCGCGCAACCCGGCGTAGCTGTCCAGGCCGGGCCAGTGTTCGGCGTCGTAATCCCCCATGAAAATGCCAGGAACAGGTCGGAACATGAAATATTCTTTGCTGCGTGCAATGGCGCCGGGGTGGTCGTGGACTTTGTCCTTGATAACGATCTGGCCAGCCGGCTTGTCGGCAAGGCCATAGGCGTTAACTTGATTCTTCTCCAGGCTGGCCAGGTGGTCGGCAAACCCTTGAAGGCCGTCGACGGTTATGGTTTCGTAACTGGCTGCAGCAATTTCCGCGGCGGTCGTTCGCTGAATAGCACCGTTGACCAAGGAGAAGCGTTTCGTGGTCGGGCCGTTGAGATTCGAGATTCGGGTCAGCTTGAGCGCGCTCATAGTGCCTCCCAAACTGCCTCACAGTTACGACCGACAGTATGTTGCTGTAAGGTCGGGGCGTTCTCTCTACTTTTGCTTGGCGCCTCGTTTCCCGACGGGGCGTTTTCTTTTATGGTCATCTGCCGGCCTCGATCTGCGTGGCCAGCCAGCGTTCATAACGAGATTTCGAGATAAGCAGGCGGCGTTTGTTCAACCAAACGCAAGCACTGGCCAGGCCGGTATCAAGTCGGGTGCGAAGTTGCCAACGGATAGTCGCCGTTGTGATCTTCCCCCGGTATTGGTCGGCCAAATCTTTGACCGTGTAAAGGTCGTCCGGGTTGATTGAATCGCCGATAGTGTCAGCGAGTTGCGGGTGGTTCATGGCGAAAACTCCTGTTTAGTGGTGTTTCGCTATGGTTCCTTCGCACCCCCTACAAAAGCCAACCCATAATTTTGTAGCCTTATCGCCCGCCTATCGTTTGCCTTGCCGAATATCCCGAATAAGGCGGTAAGCCTGGGTGTCGTCCAGGTCGGATAACAATCCATGTGAACGGCAAATACCAACCCAAATTTTGTGCGTTTCGTCTTCGTTCGGGTTATCAAGGTTTTCGAAACCATCAAGGGAATCCAATAGATCGTAAACGCCGGTGGCATCTTTGGTTTTTTTATCGCCTGATAGACCGATTGCTATAAGGGCTTGTTGGCCGCGTGCTTTTGGATTTTCTGCGGTCTTTTCAGGGGGTATCTCGATTACTTCCCGTTTCACTTTCTTAGATACATGCTGCGACCAGACAAGCACCCGGCCAATATCGGCGGTCCCGTCGGCAATCGAGGACCATACCTTAGCGGCCTCCGTCCTCTTGCCGGATATTGCCTTTTTCAAGGTTTCATCGCCGGTGAGAATGGTGGTCCGCATGTCGTCGTCCAAAAATACGCTTAACGCAATTTCCGGGGTCACTTTCCGCCCTCCCCTAACAGCTTTTCAGCCAGGTCGACCGCATCTTGGGCTGCCAGGTGCGTGTACCGCTTGAGCATGGCCAAAGTCTTGTGCCCGGTGATATTCGCCGTTTGTACGACGTTGGCACCGTTGCGCAATAGCTTGGTCGCCGTGGTGTGTCGGGTGGTGTGCAGCACCACGCGGTCTAGCCGGTCTTCGCGGTCGTTCAACAGGCCCGCGCGTTCCCGGACTAAGCGCCAAATGGTATCGACGTTCTTTGGCTTTTCAGGGTGCCGCGGGTCGTAAAAAACGAATTCCGATTTACCCTTGCCAGCCTCCTGCGCAATTACTAAATCGGCCTTAACGTCGGAGACAAGCGGTAGCGCCCGCGCATCGCCGTTTTTGGTGGTCGGCAAGATCGCCACCGAATCGTCCACATGAACGTCGCGCCAGCGCAAATTCAGCACCTCTGACTTACGGGCGCCGGTGGTCAGCAACATGCGCAGGTAAAGGCGCATCATGGGCCAGGTGCTTTGCTCTGCGGCTTCGTAGAGTTTCTGTTCTTCGGCCGCGGTCAGGATGCGGCGCCGGCCGGGGTTCTCTGCCAGCTTGCGGACCTTGCCGGCCTTCAACGGGTGGACGTCGATAATCTCCCGGTTGATACAGAAATTCAGCACGCTGGAAAGGGTCGCAATGTATCGGTTCACCGTGCTTGGCGTGATGGTCCGGTCTTGCGATTTCATGGCGCCATCAATGCTTCGGCGCATCGCCGGCTTTATTTGGAGTTTGGCGACGGCGGCGTTTATCTCCCCGCGGGTGATTTCGCCCACCTTCATTTTGCCGAATTCGTCTTTCCAGAACTCAAGCTGTGACGGGTGCCAAAATTTTGTGCCGCGGGTCGGGGGTGCCTTTACGAACGATTCGACAACATCCGCGAACGTGGTGCCATACCCTTTGCCGGCTTTGACCAGGGCGGCGTCGCCCTCTTCGTTGCGTAGCCACTCGCGGGCCTGCGCCTTGGTGGCAAAGGTCTTTGACTTGCTGGCAAACCCTGTGCGGCGAATGAACGCGCGATAGGTTGTTATTTCCTTGCCGGTCTTGGGGTCAGGCTTCTTTGCTTCGGTGATAGAACCCACGGTAAAACCTCCATGTGTAGTAAGTCAGAGGCAATTACACGCTTTTACACACAACACGCCTCAAACCCGCATGAATACTACACCCTGCATTGATTTTAAGTCTCTTGTGTCTACCAATTTCACCACCCAGGCAGGGGGCTTCAATTATATCGGGCCCCGATATGAAAAAAGGGAAAGCGACCAGCGCTTTCCCTTTTCTATTTGGAGCGGCAGAAGAGTCTCGAACTCTCGACCTATACCTTGGCAAGGTATCGCTCTACCAACTGAGCTACTGCCGCAAAATCTGGAGGCGCGAGCCGGAGTCGAACCGACCTACACGGATTTGCAATCCGGTGCATAACCGCTTTGCTATCGCGCCGTGCCTACATTCTGCTTTACTACGACGGAACCGGTTAGCTAAACCAATTCCAATAAAATCTGGAGCGGCAGAAGAGTCTCGAACTCTCGACCTATACCTTGGCAAGGTATCGCTCTACCAACTGAGCTACTGCCGCGCTGAAACAGAGCGCGCATTATAGGCGACACAAGGGGAATGTCAACATTGCCCCCCTACTTTTCTGCACTCCTTTTGAGTATTTCCGGCCAGGCCATGCGCAGGTAGTAACCCATGGACCAGAGGGTCAACAACGCCGCCACCCAGATCAACAGGTTGCCGAACGCCTTCATGTCAGCGCCAAACAGCGGTTGATAGTAAAGAAGAATGGGAATGGCCAGCATCTGCGCTGCGGTCTTTATCTTGCCAAGCATGGACACAGCGACGCTTTTCGCCGCACCTATCTTGGCCATCCATTCACGTAGTGCCGAAATGGTGATCTCGCGGCCGATGATGATGGTAGCAACGATGGCGTCGGTTCTGCCGAGTTCAACGAGAACGATCAGCGCAGCGGCGACCATGAGTTTATCGGCTACTGGATCGAGAAAGGCACCAAAGGCCGATGTCTGGTCCAGCTTTCGGGCCAGATAGCCATCTGCCCAATCGGTTAGTGCGGCAGCGACAAAAATGGCTGTGGCAGCAAGATCGCGTTCGTGCGACGTTGCCCAATCTGCTGGCAGATAGTAGACGGCAATCAGCAGCGGTATCGCAACGATACGAAGCCAGGTCAGCAGGATGGGCAGATTGAAGGGCATGGTTCAGTGTAATGCGGAATGTATCTTTTCAGCCATATCCCGGCTGATGCCCGGCACTTCGGACAACTGCTCGGGGCTGGCGGCGAGTACGCCGGGCAGGCCGCCAAATCGGGCAACCAGCGCTTTCCGGCGGCCGGTCCAATGCCCGGCAGGCTTTCGAGGGTTGATGTTTTCCTGCCTTGCCCGCCGGGCACGGTGGCCGGTTATGGCAAAGCGATGAGCTTCGTCGCGTATTTCCTGAATCAGGTGCAACGCGGGGTGTTCGGCCGGCAATTGTAGCGGTTCGCGGCCATCCGGAAAGACCAGGGATTCAAGACCGGGCTTGCGTCCTACGCCTTTGGCGACGCCGATCATGGGCAAATGAGCCAGGCCAAGATCGGCCAGGGCGGCGAAGGCGGAGGCAACCTGCCCTTTCCCGCCGTCGATCAGGATCAGGTCCGGTGCCGTGCCCTCGCCGGCTGCGATGCCATCGTAGCGTCTGCTGACGGCTTGACGCATGGCCGCATAGTCGTCGCCGGGTTGAATATCGCGAATGTTGAAACGTCGATAGTCGGCGTTTTTCATGCGGTTTTCCTGGTACACCACACAGGAAGCCACGGTTGCTTCGCCCATCGTGTGACTGATGTCGAAACACTCGATACGAATAATGGGTTCCGGTAGTTGCAAGGCGTCCTGAAGAGCAGCCAGTCGCTTTTCCTGCTGCTCAGTTGCCTGGCTTCGCGCCAGGATGGCCAGCCTGGCGTTCTGCAGTGCCATCTCGACCCACGCTCTATGCGTAAGGCTCCGGGCCTGCACGACGGGAACGGGGCGGCCTGCCAGTTCCGCCAGAACTGCTTCGGTTTCTCCTGCTTCATCTTCCGCGGGCAACGGGTGAACCAGTAGGCGTGAGGGTGCGGGGTGGACGGCGTAGTGTTGCCGAATGAAGGCAGCGCAGGCATCAGCTGGTTCTGATTCGCCGGCGTTAATCGGAAAAAACGGGCGGTCGCCAAGATGACGGCCGCCACGGACCATAGCCAGGTTGACGCACAACTGCCCTGCTTCCTTTTGCGCGACAAGGATATCCATGTCCTCACCCTTGCTGCTTGAAACAAACTGCTTTTCCTGCACATGGCGAAGTGACTGGATCAGGTCGCGGTAAACCGCCGCCTGTTCGAAAGCCAAGCGCGCGGACGCGTCTTCCATCGCTTGATTCAGGCGCTTGGAGACTTCGTGCTGTTTGCCTGACAGGAACATCGAGGCCAATTGAATATCCGTTGCGTAGTCCTCTGGCGTGACCAATCCGACGCAGGGCCCACTGCAGCGTTTGATCTGATAGAGCAAACAGGGCCGAGACCGGTTTGCGAATACCGATTCTTCGCACGTCCGCAGACGAAACATTTTTTGCAGCAGATGAAAGCTGTCGCGGACTGCCCAGCTTGACGGATACGGGCCAAAGTACTCGGCCTTGCGGTCCGGATTGCCGCGAAAAAAGCCAAGTCGCGGGAATTCGCCTTTGCTCAGGACAATGTAGGGGTAGGACTTGTCGTCACGAAAGAGAATGTTGTAACGCGGCGAGAGCGACTTGATCAGGTTGTTTTCAAGTAACAGCGCCTCTGCTTCGGTACGTGTCGCAGTGGTTTCCACGGCGGCGATCTGACTGACCATGTGCGCGATGCGCGGGCTTGAAACATTTTCCCGGAAATACGACGAAACCCGTTTTTGAGGTTCTTGGCCTTGCCGACGTAGAGAGAACGGCGGCATTGGCATCCAGCATGCGATAGACGCCGGGTAGCTCGGTCAGCGTGGCCAGGAAAGCCTTGGCGTCAAAACTCATCTTCTGGTTCAGCCGAGGTGCGATTTGACCCCGGCAAACACCGCTTCGAAGCTTTCGCGGGAAAGCCTGCCCGTGCGCCAGTTGTAGCCGCTGCAATGGTAGCTGTCGACCAGAAGTCGTCCATCCGGCAAGGCGTGGCTGACGTTGTGACCGAAGGTAAATTCCTTGAGCTTGAGGTTGTAAGCCCAGAGCAGCGCCTGGTGAGCGATTGCGCCGAGGGCGACAATGACCTTGAGCTTGCTCATTGAGGCCAGTTCTTCCCTCAAATGACCATTGCACTGGCGAATTTCGGCTGTCGTGGGTTTGTTGGCCGGAGGCAGGCAGCGTACGGCATTGGTGATGCGGCAGTTGCTCAGTTGCATGGCCGGATTGGCCCAATGGTCGGCACCCAGTGGTTCTGGTTCGCTGGCGAAACCGAAGCGGTGCAAGGCGGGATATAGCAGCTCTCCGGCAACGTCACCGGTAAACGGGCGGCCAGTCCGGTTAGCGCCTTTTCGCCTGGGCCAAGGCCGACGACGAGCAGTTCCGCATCAAGTGGAACCGAAGGCAGGCACAGGCAAGGCGTGCCAGTCGGGATCACGCTGGCGGATGTTGGCAAGGTGCTCGGCCAGTCGTGGGCAGGCTATACAGTCAGTGGGATCTTGGAATCTGGACATGGCCGGGATGTTAGCATGGCGGCCATGCAGCTCCATTAGGACATCTTTTGCCGGGTTATCGACAACTACGGCGACATCGGCGTTTGCTGGCGTCTTGCCAGGCAACTGGTGGTCGAGCACGGCCGTGAGGTACGGTTGTGGGTGGATGATCTGGCCAGCCTGCAGCCTTTGTGTCCGTCGGTCGATCCGGCAAAAGACACACAGACTTGCCAAGGCGTTGAAATTCGACTTTGGACAGAGGATGCTGCGGTCGACCGCGTTTCTGACGTCGTTATCGAGGCTTTTGCCTGCGAACTGCCGGACTGGTATCTGACGGCGATGAGCCGATGTCAGTCGAAGCCGTGCTGGATCAATCTTGAATACCTGACAGCGGAACCCTGGGCTGATGATTGCCATGGCATGGCGTCGCCCCACCCTTCGCTTCCTCTCGTCAAATATTTTTTCTTCCCAGGTTTTTCGGCAAAAAGTGGCGGACTGTTGCGGGAGTGTGAGCTGTTTGCCGAGCGCGACCGCTTGATTACTGCGCCAACCGAGTGGCAGCCGCTTGAAGTCAGTCTGTTTTGCTATGACACCGCCCCGGTGGGCGCCTTGCTCGATGCGTTTCGGGATTCCGCGCATCCCGTTGTGTGCCATGTGCCGCCCGGCAAGCCTTTGGCTGCGGTCCAGTCCCATTTGGCGGAAGCGGTCCTGGCAGCATGGCAGTGCGATGATTCGCCCGATACCCTTTGTGCCGATTGACGATTTTGACCGTTTGCTGTGGCGCTGTGACATCAATTTCGTGCGTGGCGAGGATTCTTTCGTGCGCGCGCAATGGGCTGGAAATCCTTTCGTCTGGCAGCTCTATTCGCAGGATGACGGGGCGCACCTGGCCAAGCTGGAAGCTTTCCTTGGCTGCTACGGGGAAGGCCTTGACGCGAAAATGCAAACGACTATCCGCAGGATGTTTGTGGCATGGAATCTCGGACGCAACATTGGACCGGCTTGGGAAGAGTTCGTTAGCAACAGGGCTGTCATAGCCCGTCACAACCGCAATTGGGCCGAAAAGCTCGCCGCGAAGCCAGATTTGGCATCGGCACTCGTCAATTTCTGTACCTCCAAGGTATAATCGGCGGTTATATCTTTTTCTGACATTAGAGAATCCCGAATGAAAACCGCAATGGAACTCCGCTCCGGCAACGTCATCATGGTCGGTGCCGACCCGCTCGTCGTCCAGAAGAGCGAATACAACAAGTCCGGTCGCAATGCCGCTGTTGTCAAATGAAGCTCAAGAACCTGTTGTCCGGCGCCGCTTCCGAAGCGGTTTACAAGGCTGACGACAAGTTCGAGCAGGTTATTCTCGACAAGAAGGAAGTGACCTATTCCTACTTCGCCGATCCGATGTATGTTTTCATGGATGCCGACTACGAGCAGTTCGAAGTCGAAGCCGAGAACATGACCGACGCGCTGAAGTATCTGGAAGATGGCCTGGCTTGCGAAGTTGTTTTCTACAACGGCAAGGCCATTTCCGTCGAACTGCCGAATAGCGTCGTGCGCGAGGTGGGTTTACACCGAGCCGGCTGTCAAGGGCGACACGTCGGGCAAGGTCATGAAGCCGGCGAAGCTGGCTACCGGTTTCGAACTGCCGGTTCCGGCTTTCGTCAGCATTGGCGATAAGATCGAAATCGACACCCGTACCGACGAATACAAGAACCGCGTCAAGTAATCCGCAGGGCGTGTCCGGAATTTTTTGTAAACAGGGTGTGAGTTAAACGTTGTTCATCCGGTCTTCGAACTGGATAGTAAATCGGGTCAGTGCCGCTTTCCAATCCCGAATGGGCATGGTCCATTTCTGGCTGATGTTTCGGAGTGCCAGGTAGAACAGTTTGATCAGCGCCTCATCGCTCGGGAACGAGCCCCGGTTCTTGGTGATTTTCCGCAGGCTCATGTTCACTGATTCAATCGTATTGGTCGTGTAGATCACCTTCCGGATCTCCGGCGGGTAGTCGAAGAACGGTGTTATGCGCGACCAGTTCCGCCGCCAGGACTGGCTGATGGGCAAGTAGGCATCGTCCCATTTATCCTCGAACTCGCCGAGCATCTGCTCGGCTTCGTCGGCAGTGGCACTGGTGTATATCCGCCGAAGGTCAGCGGCAACGGCCTTACGCATTTTCCACGAGACATAGTTCAGGCTGTGCCGGACCATATGGACGACGCACAGTTGAACGGCGGCACGCGGATAGATTGCCTCAATGGCCTCTGGAAATCCTTCAAGCCATCAACGCAGGCGATGAAGACATCCTGAACGCCTCGATTCTTCAATTCCGTGACCACTTGCAGCCAGAACTTTGCGCCTTCTGTCTGGGCGATCCACAGACCGAGGACTTCCTTCTCGCCTGCCATGTTCAGTCCGATGGCCAGATACACGGCTTTGACGCGCACGCTGCCATCCCTGACTTTGACGTGGATACAGTCGAGATAGACGATGGGGTAGATGCTGTCCAGAGGCCGTGACTGCCAGGCCTTGGCCTCTTCGATCACAGCATCTGTAACTGACGAAATCAGTGTCGGCGATACCTCGGTGCCGTACATCTCTTCCAGGTGCGATTGGATTTCGCGGACCGTCATGCCTCGGGCGTACAGCGACAGAATCTTTTCGTCGAAGCCCGTCCAGCGGGTCTGGTGCTTGGGAATCAACTGCGGCTCGAAGGTGCCGTGGCGGTCGCGGGTATTTCTATCGGCAGTTCGCCGAACTCCCTTTGAGCGTCTTCCCTGCTCTTACCGTTGCGCGTATTGCCAGCCGGATTCTCCACCGGCTCATTCTTCCCGTGGCCGAGATGGTCGGCCATCTCCGCTTCCAAGGCCTTCTCGACCAGCAGCTTGGTGAGCTGCTTGAGCAAGCCATTCTCGCCAATCAGGTCTTCCGGCTTCCGATAGTCAGCCAACAGGCTGTCCAGCAACTCCTTCGGTACTGCTTTCTTTCCTACGGTCATCATCGCTCCTGGCAATGTGGCAGTTTCCTGCCGGGTGACCGTTTACACAAAAATTCTTACACGCTCAATCCGCAGTTTTTTCTGTATTTTTTTCGGGCAGCTTCGGCTGCCCGAATGCATTTCAGGCCATCAGTTTTGCGATGGTTTCCTGGGCGGAGATATACGCACTGTCAGATAGCAGGGCATCCCAGTCTTTCGCCGGCACGTTGAGGATGAGCGCCTCAACCCGCTTGCCACGCGCTGGATCGATTTCCGGCTTCCAGTTTTCGAGCACGTCACCAACCACCTCAGGCGCGTTGCACACCAGCAACATGTCGCAACCTGCGTTGTAGGCAGTTTCGACGCGGTTGATCATGCCACCAACCACGCCGGCGCCGGCCATGGACAAATCGTCAGTAAAACACGACGCCGTCAAACTTAATGTCATCTCTCAAATAACTTATCCATTTATTTGAAAATACAGCGGTATTACAGTCAATGCAGTTGTAAATAACATGGGCGGCCATGACGCCATCGAGCGGCAACTGCCGATAGGGTTCGATATCGTCCTGCAATGCTTCGAAGGCACGATCATCAACCGGAAGCTCAACATGCGAATCGGGAATGACATAGCCGTGGCCGGGGAAATGCTTGCCACAGCTTCCCATTCCGGCCATATGCAAGCCTTCGCCAAGGGCTTCCGCCAGTGCAATGACCACCGCCGATTGACGATGGAAGGCACGGTCGCCAATGACACGGGAGGGGCCGTAGTCGAGATCAAGGACGGGCGTGAATGAGTAATCGACGCCGCGGGCACGCAGTTCTGCGGCGAGCACGTAACCGACCTGGCGCGCGGCGACGCGCGCCGCATCCCTGATCGTCATCCCAAATCTTCCCGAGCATGGCCATCGCCGGCAACCGGGTAAATCCATCACGGAAACGTTGTACCCTGCCCCCTCGCGATCAACGGCAATCAGTAGTGCCGGCGAGCGCAACGCGTGAATGGCTGCGGTAAGCGTGGAAAGCTGCTCCGGATTGGCGTAATTGCGGGAGAAGAGAATGATCCCGCCGACCAGCGGATGGCAGAGCCGCTCTTGGTCGAGTTCGGTCAGTTCGGTGCCGGCGATGTCGATCATCAGCGGACCAAGGGGCAGATACATCATGCGTGCTCCAGAATGACGTAGGCGACGGCGTATTCCGCTTCGTCGCTGATCGAAAGATGGGCGATCAGGTTTTGGTTTTTGATCATTTTTGCCAGTTGACCGTGGAAGTGCAGTGCCGGCTTGCCCAGTTCGTCATGGCCGACCGCAATCGCCGTCAGCGTGGCAGGCGGGCGCACACCGGTGCCCAGCGCCTTGCTGAAGGCTTCTTGGCTGCAAAACGTTTGGCGAGGAAGCGGCCCTTATCAGCCGCCTTGGCGAATTCCTCGATTTCCTGTGGTGCCAGTAGTTTATCCAGCGCACGGTCGCCATGTCGCTCCCACATGCCACGCAATCGCGCAACGGCGACGATGTCGGTGCCAATGCCGTAGATCATTCGGGTGAATTTGCTGCTTCGCGCATCAGGGCTTTCATTTCCCGGACCGCCTCGCGCAGTCCGACGAAAATGGCGCGGCTGACGATGGCGTGGCCGATGTGGAGCTCGCGTATGCCAGCCAGCCGTGCAAGTGGCTGGACGTTGTAGTAATTCAGCGCATGCCCTGCATTGAAACGCATGCCAAGTTGGCGAACGGCCTGCCCGGCGCTGCGTAACTTGTCGAGCTCAGTGAGGAAGGCCGGAGCTTCAGCATCGCGGCCTTTTTTCGTAAAAAGCGTGGGCGTAAGGACCTGTGTGGATTTCACAGACGCTGGCACCAATCCGGGCAGCAGCTTCGATTTGCGCTGGTTCGGCGTCAGCTGAATACGCTGGTCAGAATGCCCGCATCGGCCAGACGCGAGATAACAGTTTTCAAGCGCGCTTCCTGCGC
Source organism: Betaproteobacteria bacterium (assembly GCA_016705475.1). Taxonomy (GTDB): domain Bacteria; phylum Pseudomonadota; class Gammaproteobacteria; order Burkholderiales; family Rhodocyclaceae; genus Azonexus. The sequence continues at coordinate 685,640 of JADIYD010000014.1, forward strand.
GAGAATATCGAGGCCACCTTCGGTCGTCACCTCGTGCCGCCCCTCGGGAACCAGCATGGCCATTTCCGGCTTGAGAGCACAGGCAATGCCGACCATTTCGTCGGTCGCTGCCATTTCAAGATTGAGTTTGATCTGGGTGGTTTCGCGCAGGCGGCGGACATCGGCATCCTGAATATGGCGGCGATCTTCCCGTAAATGCGGTGATGCCATCAGCCCCACCCAGATGGGCCTCGACGCCAGCCCAGGCGGGGTCGGGCCTCGTAAGTCCGGCGGGCTTGGCGAATGGTCGCCACGTGGTCGATATTGACACCAAGTTCGATCATAGCTCCTGCAACTCTATAGTTATCGGGCGCTAACGCCCATGGTCATTAGAATAATTGTCTTTGTTACTTAGCAAGCTACTCAACTAGCTACTCAATACCGCCATGGTAGCCATTATTTTAACTGTTCCATGCTGCCCAAGCACGGCTGGTTATATACCGTGTTTCCCTACAGTTACTCGCTCGCCCCCATGCTCGTCACAATCCGCCTAATGTATTTACCAAGGTCGGCGCCTGCCGTCGTGGACGAGATAGACCACGGCAAAGCCTACCTGGGCAAGCTGCAGACAGTCTGTGGCAGGACTGTCCAGCCGTCTATGTACCTGCCCCGCGTCTCTTCGAGGAACTGCGGATCGCCCATGGCGACGGGAGCTTCGGCAAGCGCCTCGCCTCGCTGGCCAAGACGGATTTGCTGATCCTGATGTTGGGTATTGGCGCCGCTCAATCAGGCCGAACGCAATGATTTGCTGGAGGTGCTTGATGATCGCGTCGGCACGCGCGGCCAGCGTTTCGAATGCGACTCGATCTCGTGACGCAAGTGGATTCTCGCCGTCTATCCACCCGGCGCCCCTCTTGACGGCCTTCGTGCACCGTGCTTCTCAAAAACCCCAGGATGTCCTTGCACAGAACCAAGGATAAGATGCAATCTTTCATGCATCCTTTGATGTCCCGCGGAAACTCATGCCGTTCTCCCTCAACCGACTCTGACCGAGGAGCCGACTGGGTGGTGTCGCCCGCCTGCCGTTGCTCAGGGCCCGAGCCTCACGCAGTTCAGGCCTCATCGCTCTCGCCGAGCCCAAACTTACACCGAGACCGGGCCATCCTTGCGATAACCTTCTGTTTTGTCGTCCTGGGTAAAGCGATTGCGCAGATTGCTAGGGCGGCCTGGACGCACTGCACCGTGCTTGCCGCCCAGTTCCGTTCGGAAGGCTTCGGCGACGGCGTCCGTTCCCTCGTGCGCATGCTCGATGCAGTGACGAGGTCATGCGCATCCTTGCGCTCGAAGCGCTGATCAAATGCGAACGACTTCAAGCGTGAAGCTGACCAGGTTGGCGTGTTTGATCTTCTCGGTCGCGACGCCATTGCCGCCCAGCGGGTTCTGCCTGGATCTCGGTGACCTGGTGTAGGTCGAAGACGATGGATGAATGCGGGATGTTCAGTGCCGAGATCGTACCTTCGGTTGGCAGCGGCTGCACCTTGCCGCCGGCGATGTCCGGCGCGTCCGCGAGCAACTCCAGCACCATCAGAGCGCCGTGTTCGGTGCGGGTTTGCCAACGCCAGGAGAGCTTTTTCGGCCTCGTTCTCGGCGCGATCGAAGCCCATCTTCTTGATGTTGTCCTCCAGCGAGTGATATGCCTCGGTGTCGGCCAGTATCTGGAGGTCGATCACGATATCCACATCCATGGTGCCCGCATGCGCGGGGACCACCGGCGATCGAGCGGCGACCAGGTACCTCGGGGGTGAGGCCTCCCACCAAATAGACCGAATCCTTCCAGGGGCGAAACCGCGCAGCAGCGTCACGAGAACACGTTCGCAATCCTGCGTGTACTGGTCGCTGTAGCCATCGAGTGTCGTGGGCTTGGCCATCAGAAACGGATCCTTTCTCGGCGCAGATGTTGAGCCATCTTCTTTGGCTGGCCTTCGCCGCGCAACAAGTCGAGATAGACCTGAATGGGACTCGCCAGCCAAAACACTGCCGACTTGCTGGCGGAAGGGCAGTTCTCCCGCCGACTTCATCTGGATGACCACGAGGTTCGCCCCTTCATTGACAATGCGCGCATCCACTCGGCCATCGCTGTGTCAGCGCCGGCGCTGGCCAGCAGCCGAGTCCGCACCTGTGAGATACCGGACAGAAGGGGGCATAGCGCTGGGCGGCGGCTTGAGCTGATCGCGCTAGCCGACCTCATGGGCATCGAAGACTCTGCCGACCCACTCAAGCAACGGGTCCCGCTTTGTTGGCGGGCACGAAATAGCGGACGCAGAGTTCGGGAGCGGATCGGGCAATCTGCTTCGCCCACGCTTCGAGTAGGGCGCCCGGCTCGCGAAGATGGCGTTCCTTGCTCGGCCCTTGCCCGCGGGACACCAGCCAGTCGAACACGCTCCAATCCTCACCCAATACGTCCGAGGTGGACGGCGCCACCTGCGCCTGCTCGGCCACCCGTGACACCAAACCATTCCTCGTGATTGACCAAGAGCGCGTGCAGCACCTGCGCGCGCCGGCTCAACAACGACCGCACCGACTTTCCGTCTTTGGAGTCATTGTCGATGACGTAGGCGCCGGAAGCCGGCAGAAACAGGGCTTCCTGCCGTTGTCGAGTAGAGCCGATGCGTCAATTCTGAGCAGTTCCTTCGCACCAGGCGAGAGAGGGATTCGGCAATGAGGAAGTTCTGGTGCAAGTGGAGACATCGGCCGCGCTGGTAGCGACTTCCCAACTGCCACAACACTCCGGCGCATATCCCGGGTGTAGGGATGGTTTTCTTCGTCTCGACCAGTAAGACGACTGACTTGCCGGCGACATTCAGGTGGATTTGGGCGTTAACGCGATTGATCGGTCGACGCGCTGACCAGCAGTCTAATTCGGTATGTACGTTCTGCTACCCTGGAGTGACTTCCAGGAATTGCTCGATCAGAGCACGTTCGACAGCGACTTCGGCTGCGTCAGCAGCGGCTTCGTGTACAGCGAATAACCGTACTATACCGAATATTCGACGGAATTCCCATATTTTTTGCTGGGCGATTCCACACCCTGCACGATCCTGGCATCCCGGCGTCCAGCCGTCTGGCCTGGTGCGCCCCGCGCTTCGTGCAAATCGCGGCCATCCGGCTATGATCTCGGACGCCTGGGACCTTTGCGGGCCTGCGCGCGCTACCGGCTGGCCACCGCCGACCGTATCCGGGAAGCCGTGCGTCTGCTATCGCGCGGTGGGCTGATCACCTCGGCGAACCGGTGAAGCACTACCGGGCACATACCTGTCGTCGCTTCTGCTGCTATGGGCCCACAATATCAATTTGGCGGACGCCTGATTAGATTCGGCGATGCCCCGAGCTACCTCAAAGATGGGGATACCTCGCATTGCGCCTGGAACGCGCACGTAAGGCACGTCTTCCGAGACAAGGGCCAAAGGGCGGCAGAACTTGGCTTCGGCGAGAATGTCTTCCCGCCGCCTCACCAAGGTGACCATACTTGCTCGTCAGTCATCAGTTGGACGCGATGCGCGATCGGTGGGCGTTCCGGCCTGGTCGGCGCCTTCACCATCACGTACCCGTGGGACGCCACCGACTGGCCTGTTTGCCCCATCACCAGCCATCCTTTGCGCCGACAACTGGATCACGTCCGACTGGAGGGGCTGGTTGCCCGCGCGAGTCTTGAGCTCCACCAACACGATCAGACCGGAGGGCAGGCGGTATGCCCGGTCAAGTTTCGGCCACCAGTCCGACGGGCGTGGAACTCCTGAAACAGCCTTTCCATGTAGATCAACCTCGAGATCCCGCAGCGCCACCGGTCGGGAGGCCCGCTCAGTCCGTGGGGCATCGGTCTTAACCGATCGCCACTGCGCCATGACCAGCGCTAAGCCTACAACGGCAATGGCGCAACCGACGCCCCACGCTAGCGCCGACATTCTGCCGTCCCCACGCGAGCCTGACCACCACCGGGAAGTCCCGTTGCTACCGCCCCCAAGACCACGCGCATCGGAACCTGCAAAGGGCCATCGGCGCAGGACTACCCAGATGCCGGGCGCCCCTGACGATAGTAGAGGCGGATCACCCGTCGTCCCCAAACGCTTGGTCGCAGCGTCTCGTCCCTCAACCGGCGCAGCACCTCCGTCTGCCAAGCCTCGCTGAACAGGCAGGTGGGGATGAAACAGCGCCCGTTCCGATTTATTCGCGTGGAAGCCGCTATGCCTTCCTGATAGAACTGCTCGTGCTCGACCAGCCTGCGCGCCCGGGCTTGCCGCTGCCGGGCGGTGCGCCGACTTCCATAGAGTTGCTCGAACACCACTAATCTCCTGCAGCGACCCATCTGCGCCAGGTCCGGAGACGCTGACCATCCGGCCGCTCACCGTCCGGCGATCGCTTA
>JADIYD010000015.1 GCA_016705475.1 Betaproteobacteria bacterium
TGAAGCGCTTGCAGTATTTGCTTCACGAGGGTAACCATTTTATAAAACTGTTTATAGCCGTTTTTTTTTTAATGGGTGGCGTTGAAAAATGTTTCAAACAAATTAAATTGTCGTCACCTATTTAAATAAGGAAATTATCATGGATATTTCTACTCCGGCCGTTGTTCAATTGCGTGATTTTGCAGCAGCAGATTCCGGCTGAAATCGGCATCGTGAAGCACAGAGAAGGTTAATGTCCTGAATGAATTGCGCGCATTTGCCAAAACCCGAGGTTATGCCATTGAGGATTTGCTGGGCAAAACCAAAGGTAAAGACGGCTACCGGCAATGAGTCAAAGGTTAAATACCGCCACCCGGAAAATGTCGAGCTTGAATGGACGGGTCGCGGTCCTCAAGCCGAAATGGGTTGAATCATGGGTTGCCAATGGTGGTTCGATGGATAACCTTCTGGTCTGATTATGCGCATACTGCTGTTTAACGACGATGGTTATTTTGCGCCAGGGCTCGCTGCGCTGGCTGAGGCTTTACATGTGGTCTGGGGTGAAGTCGTTGCTCCCGAAGGCAGGGTCAATGGCAGCGCCAACAATTCCTTTGACAGTCGTCCTTGCTGTTGAAACAAGCGGCCAGTGGCTTTATTTGCTGTGCAAATGGCGCATGGGCTTGGTTAATTCATTGGCCGTGACGGGTATGCTCAACGAATTGCCGGATATTATCGTTTCGCAGGAATAAATAACGAGCGCCAATATGGGCGACGTTACGGCTATTCGGGGATAGTAGCGGCTGCTACCGAAGGCTTTGGTCGGTATTCCATCGATTACCATTTCCCTGACTAGCTTTGAAATAATTTGCGACGGCTGGTCGATGTTGCCCGTGAATTGGTTGAGCGATTTGTTCATGATCCTATTCGGGAACCGGTTTTGTTGAACGTAAATGTCCAGAATATTTCCTATTCAGAATTGAATGGCATGGAAGTTACCCGTCTTGAGCGGTGCACGTCGCCATAAAGCCGAGCCGGTTGTGAAACTGACGTCGCCGCGCATGACAAACCGTTTACTGGGTTGGTGGCGCCGTTGCGGGCTGCCGATTCGGGGCCGGGTACCGATTTCAATGCTGTCAGCGTGGCGTTTCAATTACACCCTTGCAGATCGATCTGACGCATTCCGCGCAGTTGCCCTTCGATTCGTCAGTGGATCGGTAGAGTCACGGTGTGTTGAACGATATTGGAATGACCCTCGCAGCGGACGCGGACGCGCATGAAGGGATCGAGCGCTTGCGTGAGAAGGGGATCCGTAACGAGTCTGTCACTCAAGGCGATGGCAGCCGTCCCGCGCCACGTGAATGTCGAGGGGAGGCCTTGGCCTCCCGTGCTTACGAGGACACAGCGCTGCCGCTGGGCCTGGGGCAAGACCATCTCACGGCCCTATGTTGTGGCGCGCATGATCGAATTGCTGCCCAATGGACGGCAATCGCTTGGCAAGACACTGGAGATTGGTGCGGGCTGCGGTTATCAGGCCGCTGTTCTGGCGCAGCTGACCAACGAAGTCTATGCAGTCGAGCGGCTTGCACCGTTGCTCGAAAAGCCAGACCAACATGCGCACCCTGCAGCAATTCAATGTTCGCCTCAAACATGCCGACGGCCAGTTTGGTTTGCCCGAGGCTGGGCCGTTTGACAGCTCATCATAGTGGCCGCCGCCGGTGCCAGTGCGCGCCTGCGCTGCTCCAGCAGCTTGCGCCGGGTGGGCGAATGATTTTGCCAGTGGGGGCTGCTGGAGCAGTATTTAGCTTCATGGAACATACGCCGTGGGGATATATCGAAACCGGCTTGATGCCGTGCGCTTTGTCCCGCTACTTTCAGGAACGCAATGATTCGAATCGCCGCTGCAATTTTCCCGTACTGTTTTTGCTGGCTGTATCTCAGCAGCCGGTGCCGGCCGTTGATCGTTCCTCTTCGCCGGTCAGGGCGGCTGCCCAGCCCGCTGGTCGCTACACCGTCAAGCGTGGCGATACCTTGAACAGGATTGCCCTTGAGCCGAACGGGCAGGATCATCGCGATATCGTCACCTGGAACAACATCGCCAATCCATCCGCCATCAAGGAAGGGCAGATCCTGCGGGTTGCGCCGCCGGTTGCTGCCATCGAGGCCGACTGCCGATGGCGCGGTCATGCCGATTGCCGTGGGTTCCGGTGTTGAATCCCGATCGCCCGATCAGCCCGCTGGCACCGTTGTCGCCGCTCCGCAGAACGGTGCCCTCAGGCGTGAGCCGCGCGTCGGCAAGGAACCGTATTCGGATGAGGCCTACGCCCGTCTGAACAAGGTTGCTGGCGATACAGCCAAGCCGGTTGAGGTCAAGCCTGAAGTTAAACCGGAGGTGGCACCCGCTACCGCTACCAGCCCGGATGATGTGCCCTGGATGTGGCCGACATCGGCCAAAATGTCGGCGCCCTACAGTGACTCCGGCAACAAGGGGCTGGATTTCGCCGGCAAGGCTGGTGATCCGTTCGCACAACCTGCGGCTCGTCGTGAACATCGCCAAGCATTACCTGAATCGGGGCATTCCGCTTCTCGACCTGATCGAGGAGGGGAATCTCGGATTGATCCATTCGCTGGAAAAATTCGACCCGGAACGCGGCTTCCGCTTTTCCACGTACGCTACGTGGTGGATACGCCAGAACATCGAGCGCGGCATCATGAAACCAGTCGCGCACCATTCGCTTGCCGGTGCATATCGTCAAGGAAATCAATATCGTCCTGCGTGCCATGCGGCATCTGGAGTCGGCCGACAAGCGCGACTCGACGGTGGAGCGTATCGCGGCCCTGATCGACTGGCCGGTCGAGGACGTTCGCCGTACGCTGTCGTTCAACGAACATATCGCGTCGCTGGATGCACCGCTCGACATTGATCCGAACCACACCATCGCCGAAGTTATCGCTGATGATGGTTCCGGCGACCCGGAATCGCTGTTGCAGTCGAGCGAAGTTGGCTCTCTGGTCGACGATTGGCTGGCTCAGTTGAGCGAACGTCAGCGGTCAGTGCTTGAACGTCGCTATGGTCTGAACAGGGCGGATGTGGAGACGCTCGACGTCATCGCCCACGATCTCGGGCTGACCCGCGAGCGGGTACGACAGATTCAGATGGAAGGTCTGGACCGCCTGCGCAAGATCATCAAACGCGGCAATATCTCGCGCGATTCTCTGCTGTAGTCGGTTGCAGGGCGCACATGCGGCCGCGGATTTCCTCGCCTAGCTGGAAAACCGACATCGCATAGAAACTCGAACGGTTGTAGCGGGTGATGACGTAAAAATTCTCGAATCCAAGCCAGTATTCCGTCTCGCGTCCGGGGGAGACGAGGTCGATCAGTGCAGCGGTCGCTTGCGGATCGCTGTTGGCACTGATGCCTTTGCCAGCCAGGTCAGTGACCTTCAGGCTGGGGCGGATACCTGCCTGTATCAGCTCGGCCTCCGGCGTGCCGGATGTGGTAGCGGGCACGGCGATGGGCTGCCCGCTTGCCAGCCGTGCTGCTCCAAGAAAGCGGCCGACGCTGCCAATGGCGTCATCGACACTGTTGCCCAGATCGACCCGCTGGTCACCGTCGAAATCGACGGCATAGCGGCGCTGGCTGCCCGGCATGAATTGCGGAATGCCGATGGCGCCGGCAAACGAGCCCTTGACCGACATCAGGTCCAGATTGTTCTCGCGGGCCAGTAGCAGGAACTGCTCCAGTTCGGTGCGGAAAAACTCGGCACGCCTTGGGTAATTAAAGGCGAGCGTGGCCAGAGCTTCGAAAACGCGGAAACTGCCCATGTTGCGGCCATATTCCGTCTCGACGCCAATGATGGCGACGATGATTTCCTCCGGCACGCCATAGACGGCCGATGCCTTGGCCAGTTGCCCGGCATTTTCCTGCCAGAAGCTGACCCCGCGATCAATGCGGCGGTCGTTCAGAAAGCGGGGCCGGTAGCGTTCCCACGAGCGCTGCAGCGGCGAGGCGGGTGGTTTGATCAATTTAAGTACGGTGGTGTTCGGGCGAGTCTGGGCGAACTGGCTGATGAGTTCGTCGGCCTTGAAGCCATGGCGTGTTTCGAGGTCGCGGGCAAACTCGATGGCAGCCGGATCATCGGCGAAGGTCGGTGCCTTCGCAGCAGAATTCGGGGAAGCATGGGCCAGCGTTGTCAGGGCGGCCAGCAGCAGCGGTGCAAGCGTCAGTGTCAGTTTTTTCATCGCAATTGCGCGATGGCGTCGCGCAGTGTGGTCAGGTGTTGGTCGGTATTGCCGTAGCGCGCCACAAGGTAGGCGTCGACCACGCGCTGGAAAGGTTCGGCCAGTTCCGGGCGCTGTTCCCGAACACGTCGGGCCAGTTCCAGTGGCGTTTCCCACGGCGCGCAGTCTACCTTCCTTCCGGGCCAGATGTCGCAATGCTTTATGCCAAAGGCGAAGGGTCGGGTCGCGTTCCGGACGCTTGTAGAGTGCCCACGCCATCACTCCGGCAACCAGCAGGCCGCAGGTGCTGCCGAGCGCCACGGCCAGGCTGCGCCAGTCGGTCTCAGATAGCCCAAGACGAGCCAGTAGTTCGGCCTGGCGCTGCGGGTTGTAGCCAAGCACGCTCTGGTTCCAGGCATTGTTGATAGCTTCCCAGCGGTAGCGCAGTGTTCGAACCCACTCTGAGCGCAACTGGATTAGCATCGGCAATGGCTCTCCGAAGCCTAGGGCGCTGGCGATGCCGGTTTCGATGCGGTCGGGCGATACGGCTGCTGTTGGGTCGACGCGTACCCAGCCTTTGCCGGCCAGCCAGACCTCGGTCCAGGCGTGGGCGTCGGACTGGCGAACGACGAGGTATTGATCAAGCGGATTGAATTCGCCGCCCTGGTAGCCGCCAACCACACGGGCCGGAATGCCGGCAGCACGCATGAGCACGACGAAGGCGGCGGCGTAGTGTTCGCAGAAGCCACGCTTGCTCTGGAAAAGGAAGTCATCGACGCTATGTCGGCCGAGCAACGGCGGTTGCAGGGTGTAGGTAAACTCGGCGGCGAACAGGGCGAGCGCTTTGTCGATGACCCCTTCGGGCGACTGGCTGGCGCGCCACTGTCCGGCGAGCGCACGCGCCTGCGGATTGCTGCCTGCGGGCAGGGCGAGATTGCGCTGCAGCACGACCGGGTCTTCGCTCGTGTTGAAGCGATAGTCAAGGCTGGCCGAGAGCCGGAATCGTTGCCGCTCGTTGATGGGATTCTGGCTGACTGCGGTCAACGTGCCATTTTGGGCGATTTCCGCCGGCAGATTCCGGGGGGAATCAAGGGCCAGCAGCCAGCGCTGGTTGTGGGCTTCCAGCGTCGTTTCATAGTCGATGGGCGGCGACAGGCTTTCCAGTTGCGGCGCTGGGTAACGTCCTTTGTAGGGCTGCCATGTCGTGCCGTCAAATTGCTCCATGACCGGTCCGCGCCAGTAAAGCTTCTGCCGGGGCGGTAGTGGCCCGTCGAAGCGAACGCGAAAGGCGATGTCGGGATTCTGGACAAGTTCGGCGATGCTACCCGGCGACATGCTGTCCGATAGCCCTGTCTTGCCGGCGTGAGCGTCGGTAGGCAGTCCCCAGAGCGGCCCGGAAATGCGCGGAAAGAGTAAAAAAAGCACGAGCATGAAGGGGATGGCCTGCAGGCAAAGCACACCGGCGTAGCGCAGCGTGTCACGCGGCGAGCTACTCGGTCCGCCATGCAGGCGGATCAGTGTGGCCGTGACCAGCCACATTGCCGCCAGCAGCCAGATACCGGTCGGGATGCTTTGCGAGAAGAAATAGTGGGTCAGCAGCAGAAAATAGCCGAGGGTGACGACCACCATCGCATCTCGTCGCGATTTCAGTTCGAGTAACTTCATGGCCATGAACATGACCAGCATGGCAACCCCCGCATCCCGCCCGAACAAGGTGTGGAATTCGAGGAGGATGCCGGCGCTGCCAGCGCCGACCAACGGGATGAGTATCCAGCGGCTGGGCAGGCGTTGGTCTTTCCACCATAGCCAGACAGCCCATAACAAGGTTGCGCCGGCCACAGCGCTGAGCCACGGCGGCTGATGGATGAAGTGTGGCGCCGTTGTCGCCAGGGCGGTGGCGAAAAGCCAGGGCGTGGCGTGACGGTCGAGGGCTTCGTGCGCTGGCGTGCTCATGGCTGGCAGAGGGCGAGGGCCTCGAGGCAAAGCTGGCGATGACGCTCGCCGCTGCCGGTCGGGATGTCGACCCCGGGCAGGCTCAGGCCGTAATGGGCGTCGGCGGTATCAGCAGAGAGCACCCAGCCGGTCAGAATGCCGATGCGGGCTTCGTCGGCAAGCGCGGTGTCGGTTAGTTGCCAGTCGAGCATCAATTCGACCTGTGCGCCGCCGGCAAATTGTTTGATCAGCAAGGGGCCGTTGGCATTGCGGGCGCTGGCTTTCCAGGCGACGTGGCGGGGTGAGTCGGCCGGCTGACGTTCGCGAAACCCGGCGAAATCCTCCTGCCCGCCGTCACCGCTTCGCTCGCCGCCAATGGGCGTCGGTGATGAAGGGGGGAGAGGCGTCGCAATGGGCTGTGGATAAACCAGGCAGCGCATGGCCGGCTGCAGGTAGGCCCAGGCCGTAAACAAGCCGAGCGGATAGCGCGTTGATAGCCGGACGCGCGGTAAATCCAGCCAGCCGCGATTTTTGGTGCTGACCGGAATATTCAGTTTTGCGCTTTTTTTCCCGGTCGACCGTGGCAAACACCGGATTGCCGCTTTCGGCCTCCAGTTCAAGCCCCAGGCGGGGTGGGGCGGTCGTTGTCGAGTGTGATCTGGAAATGTGCCGTTTCGCCGGCAAAAACCGGGGCGCTGCGTCCAGGCGCGATGAGCAGGCCATGCAGGTTGCGAAAGGTCTGGATCATGCCGACGATGCCCAGCCCGGCAAGCAGAAAAACCAGCGCGTGACCGAGCGCCAGGTTGTAATTGATGGCGCCGATCAACATGACGATCAGCGCCAACGCAAAGAGCAGTCCGCCACGCGAGGGAATGATGAAAATGCGCCGCTGGCCGAGGCGCAAGGGGCTGTGCCATCGCTGTGCCAGCGAAACAGTTTTGCTGCAGGGTGGCGACGATGCCCACGGATATCAGGGGATGGCGACGCTGCGGATCAGGGCGGCAATGTCCTCCGACTGCGCATAGCCGCCACCCTGGGCAGAGCGCAGGCGGTGCCGGGCAACCGCTGGCAGAACAGCCTGCACATCGTCCGGCAGCACCATGTCACGCCCGGCCAGCCAGGCCCAGGCGCGGGCGGCAGCGAGCAGGGCAAGGCCGGCTCGAGGCGAGAGACCGTGCTGGAATGCTGGTTTCTGACGGGTTGCTTCAACCAGTGCCTGGATGTAATCGATGAGCGGACCGGCTGCGTGGATGGTTGACGCTTGCTGCTGCAAGGCGGGAAGGTCATCGGGTGAGAGCAATGGTGTCAATTCCTCTACCCGTCGCCGCTGGCCGCCGGCAGCGAGCAGGGCGCGTTCGGCGATGCGGTCCGGGTAGCCGAGTTCGATGCGCATCAGGAAGCGGTCGAGTTGAGATTCGGGCAACGGAAAGGTGCCGATCTGGTGCGCCGGATTTTGCGTTGCAATGACGAAGAACGGGATTGGCAAGGGGCGCGTCTGCCCCTCGGCCGTGACCTGGCCTTCCTCCATCGCTTCCAGCAATGCGCTCTGGGTTTTCGGTGTGGCGCGGTTGATCTCGTCGGCCAGCACGAGCTGGGCAAAGACGGGGCCGGGCAGGAAGCGGAAGTCGCTCTTGTCCTGCTCGAAAACTGAAACGCCCGTGATGTCGGCCGGCAGCAGATCACTGGTGAACTGGATGCGCGAGAACTGCAGCCCGAGCAGCCGGGCCAGCGTGTGGGCCAGCGTTGTCTTGCCCATGCCGGGCAGGTCTTCGATCAGCAAATGGCCGTTGGCCAGCAGGCAGGCTATGGCTAGCCGGATCTCGTGGTCCTTGCCGAGAATGATCAGGCCAGCCCGATCAAGGACGCCGTCGAACGCTCGAGGATGACCGGCAAGACCGGAAAGTGTGTTTTTCAGCGTCATATGAATCTGCTCAGTGTGTTTAAAGCGATTCTAATGCTTGAAGCCGCGCGATGATTGGGACGATAATGACAATTCGACGTGCGCCGTTTTGTGCGCCGCTTCGCAGAGAGAGAACAAGTGACGACCACTGCCATCATCACCCATCGTGACTGCCAGTTGCACGACATGGGTTCGCATCACCCGGAATGTCCGCAACGCCTGACAGCCATCAACGATCACCTGATCGCCCAGGGGATCGACGCCTATTTTGTCTATTACGATGCGCCGCTCGCAACCTTCGAACAACTGATGCGGGTTCATCCCGCCTCGCACCTTGAGCGCATCAAGCGTGCTTCGCCTGAGCATGGCGTCGTGCACCTCGACCCCGACACAGCGATGAATCCGCACACCTGGCAGGCCGCGTTGCGGGCAGCCGGTTCCGGTTGTCTTGCGGTCGACCTCGTCATGAAGGGCGAAATCGAAAACGCCTTCTGTGCCGTGCGCCCGCCCGGCCATCACTGCGAAAAAGCGAATCCGATGGGCTTCTGCTTCTTCAACAACGTCGGTGTTGCGGCCAAGCATGCTCTCAAGGCACATGGTCTGGAGCGCGTGGCGATCATCGACTTTGACGTTCACCACGGGAATGGCACCGAAGACTGCTTCGCCGGCGACGATGAGGTGCTCATGTGCTCGATCTTCCAGCACCCGTTCTACCCCTACAGCGGCACCGACAAGCCGGCGCACAACATGTGCAACGTGCCGCTTGCGTCCGGTTGCGGCGGCGAGGAATTCCGCGATGCCGTCACGCAGGTCTGGATGCCGCGCCTGCGGGAATTCAAGCCGCAGATGATCCTGATCTCCGCTGGTTTCGATGCGCATTTCGAGGACGACATGGGTAACCTCAAGTTCCTCGAAAAAGATTACGCCTGGGTCACCGACCAGTTGAAAACGCTGGCTGCGGAAATGTGCAACAAGCGTGTGGTCTCCATGCTCGAAGGCGGTTACGTCATGACGTCGCTGGCGCGTAGCGTTGGCGCTCATCTGCGTTCGCTGGCTGATCTGTAGTCGTTGTTTCCTTTCGGAAAAAGCACAGGGTGGGGTAAAATCCCGCCCTCTTTTTCATGTTTCCAACGTTTAACCGGATGAATCCATGGCGTTGATTGTTCAAAAATACGGCGGTACGTCGGTCGGTAATCCCGAGCGCATCAAAAATGTCGCCAAACGCGTTGCCAAGTTCCAGGCACAGGGCCATCAAGTAGTGGTCGTCGTCTCAGCAATGAGCGGCGAAACCAACAAGCTGATCGCGCTGGCCAAGGAAGTTCAGGCCACTCCCGATCCGCGCGAGCTGGATGCCATCATGTCCACCGGCGAACAGGTCACTACCGGCCTGCTCTCCATGGCGCTGATGGATATCGGCTGCAAGGCCAAGAGCTACACTGGCGGCCAGGTCAAGGTGCTGACGGACAGCACGCACACCAAGGCGCGCATCCTGTCCATCGAAGAAGCCAACATGCGGCGCGATCTCGATGCCGGTCACGTTGTTGTCGTCGCCGGTTTCCAGGGTGTTGACGAGCACGGCAACATCACTACGCTTGGCCGCGGTGGTTCCGATACATCAGGCGTCGCCCTTGCGGCCGCACTCAAGGCCGACGAGTGCCAGATCTACACCGACGTCGATGGTGTCTACACCACCGACCCGCGTGTCGTGCCTGAAGCCAAGAAGCTCGACACCATCACCTTCGAAGAGATGCTGGAAATGGCCAGCCTCGGCTCCAAGGTGCTGCAGATCCGCTCGGTCGAATTCGCCGGCAAATACAAGGTCAAACTGCGCGTTCTTTCCAGCTTCCAGGACGAAGGGGAAGGCACGCTGATCACTGTTGAGGAAGACAAGAACATGGAACAACCGATCATTTCCGGTATCGCTTTCAACCGCGACGAAGCCAAGCTGACCATGCTCGGCGTTCCCGATACCCCGGGCATCGCCTATCAAATTCTCGGTGCCATTGCCGACGCCAACATCGACGTCGATATGATCATCCAGAACGTTGGCCACGACGGCACCACCGACTTCTCCTTCACCGTCAACCGTGGCGACTACGCCAAGGCCCAGGGCATCCTGGAAGGCGTCAAGGCCAAGCTGGGCGCCCGTCAGATCACCGGCGACAACAAGATCTGCAAGGTTTCTGCCGTCGGCGTCGGCATGCGTTCGCACCCGGGCGTTGCCTCCAAGATGTTCAAGGCGCTGGCTGACGAGGGCATCAACATCCAGATGATCTCCACTTCCGAGATCAAGATTTCCGTCGTTCTCGACGAAAAATATCTGGAACTGGCTGTCCGCGTGCTGCACCGCACTTTCGGTCTCGATCAGTAAGTTTGACCAAAAGGCGCAGAGGCTATATCATCCGCGCCTCGTTGTAGCAGGCTTGGACACGTGGCCGAGTGGTCGAAGGCACACCCCTGCTAAGGGTGCATCCGGGCAAAACCTGGATCCAGGGTTCGAATCCCTGCGTGTCCGCCAATAGCTACAGCAAACAAGACAAAAGCCCTTGATTTTTAAGGGCTTTTTTCTTTTTTTGAATTTGAAAATTTATTGATCCTAGTACCGGCCCTGGTTTGCGCAGGGTTTTAGGGAATAAATTAATAGCGTCTTCTCTCGGCTTCAAGATGCACAAAAGCATTGACCGAGTATTCGTCCTGGTGATTCCGGTTGTCGTGGGTTCGAGCCCCATCAGTCACCCCATTAATTATCGAAGAAAAAAGAGTTAGGCCGCCAACTTGGCGGACTTTTTTTTTTGGTTTTCCCGGTAAGCGCATGGTAAGCAAGTGCGCTGGAAAGCAATAGGCTGGCTGGATCAGATATCAAGTCTTGCGATCCGAATCGACGCGTCCTCGATGTGGCGTCCCAAGGCATCAGCGCAGGGAGCGAATCGATCAGAGAAACCACCAGCAGCGCCGGCGGCTCTAACACGGTCTAGGAAGTTAGTCGCAAGCTGCAACGCCTGTCGCCAGATGCCACCACTAACAGCAGCTGTCAGATTTGCGTGCGGCAGAGCATCGACCAGTGCGCCACCGCTGCGCGGCGCGAACCCCATCGGAAGCATGTCATAGGCGGGAGCAAGCTGGTAAGGTCGGCTATGGAGGCTGACGAATGACAGGTTGCCTGTATGCATGTCCGTGTTGCCGATCAGAACTCCGAACGCCCATAGCAGGGCAGCACCATCAACAGCTTCCGGATGGACGTGACCATCTGCAGCTAGTCGGCTGACAATAGCTGGCCAAGGCAACGTTGCAGTGCCGACAAATTCAGCATCCAGCGCCTTCAGAGAGAACATTCCGACGCGCCCAAGTTCGCCAACACGGTCAAACCGCGGCACCTCAAGGAAGCGCTGCCCATGCATGTCGATAACTTCTGTGTCCACGCCCAAGGTGGCGAGTGCGATATGTTCTGCCAGCAGGAGATCGCGCCAGCGGTCGGCGACCGGGTTATCGTCGGCTGACGAGAACTTGACCAGGGCATGGCCGCGATCTGTATAGACGCAGAACTTCGGTTGCTCTCCACCGGCTGATGAGCCGGGAACATCACCCGCACAAGCCGAGGCAGCAAGTCGTGGATATGCTTCGGCACGATCAGCAACCGCGGTCGGTCCGGGCAACTCTAAAAAACGTTCTCGCGCCAAGTCGCCAAGCAGCAGGTTTCCGACTACATCATACCCATGTGCCAGCAACGCCCTTAAGGCGTGACTATCTGTCCATTCATCTGGATTGGATGGAAGGCCAAGGTTGGCAGCATGGGTAGAGGCGTAGGCACGGCCGAGATATCCCTGTGGGCGCATATCGAAGATCCACCACGGCAATCCATCGCTATAGATGGTTACCCCATCGATCTGGATCATCACAAACCCATCTGGGCGCACTGGAACGAGTGTTCCTAGGACTCGGATTTGGCCTGCGTCACTAACCCGATACACCGGAACCTGATCGAACCCGCGTGAATAGTCGCGTATGGCGTACTGAATAGAGGATCCAGAACCGATCCTGATAACTTCATCGCCAAGATGGGCCAGTCCGCGAGATACCGTCGGCTGGCTAAAGCCTGTCTGATCAACGATCTGGCGGGACGACATAGGCCGAACTCCCAGCAACAGTCGAAGCGAATCGGAGTGTCGTGACATGATGATGAATAGATTTGTGAATAGGTTATTGAATAGAAGTATGAATAGATATTCTATTCCTTGATCGATTAGTCGTCACTACTTTTGTGAAGTTCATGGCGGCGCGGCGCAAAACAAAACCCGCAGCAGCGGGTTTTGGTGGTCTTTGGTCAGATACTATGAATTACGCATTCTGTCGGCTGCACAGTGGTTTCCCGCGCCGGCCTATGCGGGGTCAAATCTCCCCCTGAGTAATGGTCAACGATTCTGCGTACCGGCGTTTCTCGCCGGGTGACAACTGCTTGATCCGGTATTCCGCCTTCGAGGCCGATGAACGATCGGGGTGGTTTTCATAGCCAAGCAACCGGAGAGGCGGATGCGAGCGCGTATAGCGGGCGCCGGTGCCTGAGCAATGAGCGGCGTAGCGACCGGCCACGTCGACCGCGATGCCGGTGTAAATGCTGCCGTCGACGCACTCGATCATGTACAGAAACCAGGGCTTGCTCATGCTTCGGTAGAACGGGCCAGGGCGAGGCGGATGCGCTCGATGGTCGTCTCGACCGGCGCGTGGCGGGGCACGTCGAGACCGAGATCGCGGGCGATGGCATTGACCTTCGCCGGATTGAGCGGAATGCCGCCGCGGTCGACAGCCGCAATCAGCTGGCGAGCCCGCGCGTAGTCGGAAAGCGGGGCGGGGCGGCTGAAAAAGAGCGCCCGGATTCGCGAGAAAAGGCCCGTCGGCCGGCGTGATCCCATACACTTGCTTCTGGATAAAAGCTGAAGGATACATGGATGCCGCTGGCAACGAAGATGGAACCGACCCGGAGCGAACGAACTTGAGCGAAGTCACAATCAGCCGCAGCATGCTCGCCTCAAGCGAGTTGCCGATCTACATCGGTGTCGCGATGGACAGAATCACGCTGGTCAGCGAGGCCCCCCAAGCAGAGCGCGCACTGGCCGCCCTGCTGACCGCGCCAGCCATCGGCTTCGACACCGAGTCGAAACCCACCTTCCTGAAAGGCGAGATTTCCACCGGGCCGCACCTCGTTCAGCTGGCTACCGACGAACACGTTTTTCTTTTTCCCGTCGTTGTCGCCGCCAATCATGATGTGCTGCGGCAGATCCTCGCCGCGCCGAATCTGCTCAAAGTCGGCTTCGGCCTCGGCAACGACCGCAGCGCCCTGCGTTCGCGTCTGGGCATCGAACTGGCCAATGTCCTCGACCTTGGCGAAGCCCTGCGCGGGCCTGGCCATCGCGGCACGGTCGGGGCCAAAGTCGCTGTCGCCCATTACTTCGGGCAGAAATTCCAGAAGTCGAAAAAGGTCGGCACCAGCAACTGGGCCAGTGCGCGCCTCAACGAACGCCAGTTGTTATACGCTGCCAATGACGCGCACGTCGCGTTGCAGATTTACCGGGCCTGGCTGCGCGACCCGGAACGCCTGGCGAAAACCGAGCCGGTACCGGTAATTTAACCAATCTCAGGAAACGAACATCATGGCTGAACCTCTGCCCATGCTCTCCTTGCTGGAAACCCGCGTACTCGGCACCCTCGTCGAAAAACAGCGCACCGTGCCCGACACCTATCCGCTCTCGGTCAATGCGCTCGTGGCCGGCTGTAACCAGAAAACCAGCCGCAACCCAGTCATCGAAGCCAGCGAGAGTGATGCCGTGCAGGCCATCGATGTCCTGAAAGGCCTCTGGCTGGTCAATGAGATCAGCGGCAGCCGGGTTAGCCGTTTCGAACATCGTCTCGAAAAGATACTCGCCATTCCGACCCAGGCCTCGGCGCTGCTCACCGTACTCATGCTGCGCGGGCCGCAAACTGCGGGCGAGTTGCGCCTCAATTGCGAACGCCTGCACCGCTTTGCCGACATCTCAGCGGTCGAAGCCTTCCTTGAGGAACTGGCCAGCCGTGAAGAGGGTGCCCTGGTCGTCGAGCTGCCTAGACTGCCCGGCTCGCGGGAAAACCGCTGGATGCACCTGCTCAGCGGCCAGCCGGAAATCGAAACCGTGACGCCGGCAAAGTCGTCGCACTCGGCCAGCCAGGAAATCGAGGAGTTGAAGGCGAGGATGGCTGCGCTCGAAGCTGATCTGGCCGACATGCGCAGCCGGTTAAGCGCGATCGGCGCATGAAGCCTCGCCATCATCGCCCGGTCGAGCGCGTTCGCATCATTGGTGCGGCCAGCGGCATCGGTGCCCAGGATCAAGCTTGCGAAGATGGCCCGGTCGCATTCCATCGATCGCAAGCGTGGCATGAACTCGAGCATCACCCGCTGATCGATTGGGGAAAAACCCTGTTTGTGGCGGAGACCGACGGCGTATCGGTTGCCGGACGAATCGCTGGCCTGTGCCGTAACCTTGCTGATGAGGTTGTGGTGGCGCTCAATGCTGACGAGTTTCCCGTCGTCATTGGTGGTGACCATTCGGTTGCCATCGGCACCTGGAGCGGCGTTGCCCGAGCGATGGGCGGGCCAATAGGACTGCTCTGGATCGATGCACACCTTGATAGCCACACCCCGGAAACCAGCTACTCGGGTGCGATCCACGGTATGCCGCTGGCCTGCCTGCTTGGGCGCGGTGACAAACGCTTACTGAATATCGGCCTGACTGGCGCACAGGTCAGCCCCGCGCACACCGTCGTCATCGGTCCCCGCAGCTACGAAGCGGAAGAGCTCGAGTTTCTGCAGCGTATGCAGGTGCGCATTATCGACAGCGATGAGATTCGTCGTCGTGGATTTGCCGACTGTCTCGACGAAGCGATTGCCATCGTCGTTGGGGCGCCGGCAGGTTTCGGCATCACGGTCGACCTTGATGCCATAGACCCCCAACTTGCCCCGGGCGTCGGCAGCCCTGAGCCGGATGGCCTTGTCGTGCACGATGTCCTGGAGGCCATGCGCCGAATCGGTGGCCTGCCAGGGTTGAAAGCAATGGAAATCGTCGAATTCAACCCCGATCGTGACCGCCACGGGACAACTGCCGGGCTGATTTCCGACCTGATCGGTGAGCTCTTGCCGCCTGGGAATGAACGCTAGCCTGGAAGAAATCGCTCTCCAAAATAGCTGTTTTTTTACATGTGCTAGCATTTCAAGAACGATGTCATGTCGGAGACCTTGAGTCGATATCTCTGGCCGATTTTCGTCGGCTAGATGCTTCGTGAATAGCACGCTGCTCTGTGGGGGTTGAATAGACAGCGAGCTCTCTACATATTGGCCGGCCTGACATCGCCAATGGCTTGAGCTCAGGTCCGAAATCGGGTGAATGATCGAGGCTTGTGAGAAAATCTGTCTGGGCATGCTTATCGATGGAGTACACATGATTCTGGTTACAGGCGCAGCAGGTTTTATCGGCAGTAATTTCGTTCTCGACTGGCTGGCCCAGTCCGACGAGCCGGTCATCAACCTTGATGACCTGACCTACGCCGGCAACCTGGAAAACCTCGCGTCGCTCGATGGCGATGCACGGCATATTTTTGTGAAGGGCAGCATTGGCGACTTTGATCTGGTTTCGAAGTTACTGGCCGAACACCAGCCGCGGGCCGTGATCAATTTTGCTGCCGAATCGCACGTCGACCGCAGTATTCATGGCCCGGAAGACTTCATCCAGACCAATATCGTCGGCACCTTCCGTTTGCTTGAAGCAGTGCGGGCTTACTACGGTCAACTGGCAAATACGGCCAAAAATGAATTCCGGTTTCTCCATGTGTCGACCGACGAAGTCTATGGTTCGCTGGCCAAGGATGATCCCGCTTTCACCGAAACACACCAGTACGAGCCGAACAGCCCGTATTCGGCGAGCAAGGCCGCTTCCGACCATCTGGTCCGCGCTTACCACTACACCTACGGCCTGCCGGTGCTGACCACCAACTGCTCCAACAACTACGGCCCGTACCACTTCCCGGAAAAGCTGATTCCGCTCGTCATCCACAACGCCCTGGCTGGCAAGGCGCTGCCCATCTATGGTGACGGCCAGCAAATTCGTGATTGGCTGTATGTGAAAGACCATTGCTCGGCGATTCGCCGCGTGCTCGAAGCTGGGCGCCTTGGCGAAACGTATAACGTCGGCGGCTGGAACGAAAAGCCGAATCTGGATGTGGTGCATACCCTGTGCGCCATCCTCGACGAACTGAGCCCGCGTGCCGATGGCAGGCCGTACAAGGAACAGATCACTTACGTTACCGATCGGCCGGGCCATGACCGTCGTTACGCCATCGACGCCACCAAGATCGAACGCGAACTCGGCTGGAAGCCGTCGGAAACCTTCGAGACCGGCATTCGCAAGACGGTGCAGTGGTATCTCGATAACCAGGCCTGGGTGGCCAATGTGACCAGTGGCGCTTACCAGAACTGGGTCGGCAAGCAGTACAGCGCCTGATCATGAAGATTCTTCTTACAGGCAAGAACGGCCAGGTTGGCTTTGAACTGCAGCGTGCCGTGGCGCCGCTGGGCGAGGTGGTGGCGGTAGATCATCAGGAGTGCGATCTGGCCAATGCGGACGCAATCCGTCAGCTGCTGGCCGAGGTCAAGCCGCAGGTAATCATCAATCCAGCGGCTTACACGGCGGTGGATAAAGCTGAAGCCGAGCCGGATCTGGCTGGGGCGATCAATGCCATCGCGCCGCGCGTGTTCGGCGAGGAGGCGGCCCGCCTTGGCATGCTGGTTATTCATTACTCGACGGACTATGTTTTCGACGGCAGCAAGGCCGGCGCATATCTGGAAACCGATGTGCCCAACCCGCAAAGCGTTTATGGCCAGACCAAGCTGGCCGGTGAGCAGGCCTTGCAGGCGAGCGGGGCGGATCACCTGATCTTTCGCACGAGCTGGGTGTTTGGCGCGCACGGCGCCAATTTTGCCAAGACCATGCTGCGTCTGGCGGCCGAGCGCGATGGCTTGAAGATCGTCGCCGACCAGTTCGGCGCGCCGACTTCGGCGGCGCTGCTGGCTGACGTGACGGCGCAGGTGCTCGGGCGCTACCAGCGCGAGGGCAGGGCGGGCTTCCCGTTCGGGCTTTATCACCTGGTGGCTGGCGGTTGCACGACGTGGCACGAATACGCGCAGACGGTGGTGCGCGCTGCGCAGGCAGCCGGCAAGCATCTCAAGCTGACGGCCGACGAGATACTGCCGATCGCCACCGCCGATTACCCGCTGCCGGCGCCCCGGCCGAGCAATTCCCGACTCGACACGAGCCGCATGCGCCAGACCTTCGGGCTGGAACTGCCAGATTGGCACAGCGGGCTGGACCATGTGCTGCAACAAATTCTTTGATTTGAGGACTTCTCATGCGTAAAGGCATCATCCTGGCCGGCGGTTCCGGTACCCGGCTCTACCCGGTCACTCTGGCCGTTTCCAAGCAACTGCTGCCGATCCACGACAAGCCGATGATCTACTACCCGCTGACGACGCTGATGCTGGCCGGGATTCGCGACATCCTGATCATCTCGACGCCGCAGGACACGCCGCGCTTTCAGCAATTGCTGGGCGACGGCAGCCTGTGGGGCCTCAACCTCGAATACGCTATCCAGCCCAGCCCGGACGGCCTGGCCCAGGCTTTCATCATCGGTCGCGACTTTGTCGGCAATGGCGACAGCGCGCTGGTGCTGGGCGACAACATTTTCTACGGCCACGAGTTTGCCAACGACCTCGGCGCAGCCGGTGCCCAGACCAGCGGCGCCACGGTCTTCGCCTACCACGTGCATGACCCGGAGCGTTATGGCGTGGTCGAGTTCGACAAGACAGGGCAGGCGGTCAGCCTCGAAGAAAAGCCGAAGGTGCCGAAGTCGAATTACGCGGTGACCGGGCTCTATTTTTACGATAACCAGGTGCTCGATATCGCCCGCGACCTCAAGCCGTCGCCGCGTGGCGAGCTGGAAATTACCGACGTCAATCGCGTGTATCTCGAGCGCCAGCAGTTGAACGTGCAGGTCATGGGCCGCGGCCATGCCTGGCTCGATACCGGCACGCACGAAAGCATGCTCGATGCAAGCCAGTTCATCGCCACCATCGAAAAGCGCCAGGGTCTCAAGGTGGCCTGTCCGGAAGAAATCGCCTTCCGCAAGGGATGGGTCGATGCCGGCCAGCTCGAAAAGCTGGCCCAGCTGATGCTGAAGAACCCGTACGGTCAATATCTGATGAGCGTACTCAAGGAAAGGGTGTTCTGATGCGCGCGATACCGACGGCCATTCCCGATGTGATCGCCCTTTCCCCCAACGTGTTTGGCGACAACCGCGGCTTTTTCTATGAGAGTTACAACCAGAAGGTCTTTCAGGATGCCACCGGGCTGGATGTGACCTTCGTTCAGGATAACCACTCCAAGTCCGCCCGCAATGTGCTGCGCGGCCTGCACTATCAGGTGCGATATCCGCAGGGCAAGCTGGTGCGCGTGGTTCAGGGCGAGATACTGGATGTTACGGTTGATATCCGCAAAGGGTCGAAAACCTACGGTCAGTGGATTAGCGCAATTCTCTCGGCGGAAAACAAACGCCAACTGTGGATTCCGCCCGGCCTTGCGCACGGCTTTGTCGTACTCTCCGAAACGGCGGAGTTTCTCTACAAGACCACGGACTACTACGCGCCAGCGCATGAGCGCTGCATCGCCTGGAACGACCCGGATCTGGCGATTGACTGGCAGCTAGTCGGCGAACCGCTGTTGTCGGCCAAGGATGCGGCGGGGCAACGGTTCAAGGATGCGGTTGGGGAATAGTTTGGCGGTTCTTCCGTAATACGTCCGGAAATGGATATTTTTTCGATGGTATATACTTGGTATATCAATCGTTGTTGGAGGTGCTCAAATGCAAACTGCAAAATTATTCCAGAATGGCCGAAGCCAAGCTGTTCGGTTGCCCAAGGCATTTCGTTTTGAAGGGGTGAGCGAGGTTCGCATCGAGCGCGATGGTGATCGGGTTGTACTCAGTCCGGCATCGCGGCCTTCCATTGAGGGGCTGATTGCGGCGCTGGACGAGTTTGATCGCGAAAATCCGATGCCGGAGCGCGAGCAGGTTGCCGCGCCCGATCAGCG
The DNA here is from genome assembly GCA_016705475.1 of Betaproteobacteria bacterium. GTDB lineage: Bacteria > Pseudomonadota > Gammaproteobacteria > Burkholderiales > Rhodocyclaceae > Azonexus. The sequence continues at coordinate 19,193 of JADIYD010000015.1, forward strand.
CGAATCCTGGTAACGGATTTTCAGATGCGTTTCATGCTCGATACCAATATTTGTATTTACGCGATCAAGAACCGGTCGGCTGAGGTGCTGCAGGCGTTGCGGACGCATGAGGCGGCCGGCATCGGGGTGTCAAGTATTACCGTGGCCGAGTTGTTTTTCGGTATCGAAAAAAGTGGCTCGGCAAGAAATCGTCTGGCCTTGCAACATTTTCTGGAGCCATTGGAGATTGCTGATTTCGATATGGCTGCGGCACAGGTTTATGGGGCGGTAAGGCAGCAACTTGAGCTTTCGGGAACACCGATTGGTCCGCTGGATACGCAAATCGCCGCGCATGCTCTGGCCCTTGGGGTAACGCTGGTTAGCAACAACCTTCGGGAGTTTTCTCGGGTCAAGTCGCTGCAGCTTGCGAATTGGGTTGGTGCTTGATTTTGCACAACATAAGTTTAATGGTTTCATTTTTGGGCATTTTTTCCGGTTGACCGTAGCAATCAACGTTTTTCATAGGTGTGTATTTTCATGACCCAGATTCTCCCCGTCGTTCTCTCCGGTGGTTCCGGCACGCGTCTTTGGCCCTTGTCCCGCGAGAAATACCCGAAGCAGCTGTTGCCGCTGGTCGGCGAACAGTCGATGTTGCAAGCCACGGTAGCGCGTCTCGACGGCCTGGCCGACATGGCGGGGCCCTTGCTCGTGTGCAACGAGGAACATCGCTTCGTCGTCGCCGAACAGATCCGCACCCTCGGCCTGCACGGCTCAGTCCTGCTTGAACCCTTCGGCCGCAACACCGCCCCGGCCCTTGCCCTGGCCGCCCTCTGGGCCGTGCGCGACGGTGAAGATCCCGTCCTCGTCGTCATGCCCGCCGACCACGACATCGCCGACGGTGCCGCTTTCCGCGATGCTGTCAGCCGCGCCGCCAAACTCGCCGAAACCGGCGTCACCGTCACCTTCGGTATCACCCCGGATTGCCCGGAAACCGGCTACGGCTACATCCAGCGCGGCCAAGACCTGGCCGATGGCTCCGGCGCCTTCGCCTTGGCCCGCTTCGTCGAAAAGCCGGATCGCCCGACCGCCGAAAGCTATCTAGATTCCGGCGACTACCTCTGGAACAGCGGCATCTTCGTCATCAGGGCCTCCGTCTGGATCGCCGCCCTCGGCATTTGCCGTCCCGACATCCTGTCCGCCTGCCAAAAGGCACTGGCCGGTGGCAAGACCGACGGTGACTTCGTCCGTGTTGACGTTGACGCCTTCAAGGCCTGCCCCGCCGACTCCATCGACTACGCCGTCATGGAACGTCTCACCACCGGCGGTGCCGGCCTGCCCAAAGCCGCCGTCATCCCGCTCACCGCTGGCTGGTCCGACGTCGGCGCCTGGGATGCCCTGTGGAAAGTTCTGCCTAAATGCGGAGAAGGCAACGCCACCCGTGGTGACGTCATGCTCGAAAACTGTCGTGACACCCTCGTCGTCTCCGAAGGCCGCCTCGTCGCCTGCATCGGCGTCAGCAACCTCGTCGTTGTCGAAACCGACGATGCCGTCCTCGTCGTCCATCACGACGCCACACAAGACGTCAAAAAGATTGTCGACCGCCTCAAAGCCGACAAACGCAGCGTCGCCCAGTGGCACCGCAAGGTCTATCGCCCCTGGGGCTGGTACGACGGCGTCGATGCCGGCGAACGCTTCCAGGTCAAGCGTATCGGCGTCAAACCGGGCGGCACCCTGTCGCTGCAAATGCACCACCACCGCGCCGAACACTGGATCGTCGTCAGCGGCACGGCCCGCGTGACCAAGGGTGAAGAGACCTTCCTCGTCTCCGAGAACCAGTCGACCTACATCCCGCTCGGCATGACCCACCGCCTGGAAAACCCCGGTGTTGTGCCGCTCGAGATGATCGAAGTGCAGTCGGGCAGCTACCTGGGCGAGGATGACATCGTGCGTTTTGAGGATACTTACGGGCGGAGTTGAGGGGGGGGCTTCATGCCCTTAGTCTGAATTGACTATTCTCATCAGGCCGGATCAATTCGGTATTCGTATCGTATAAATGATTGAGAAAACGGTATCCACATGAAGAAACTTGTCGCCGCTATTGAAGTCTTTTCCGCCTTTTGATTGTTGCCCGGCTGTATTTTTGTTACATCGCTGGAAAGGGGGCGACGTCTTTTATAATGTCCGCCTTCTGTATCCCACGAACGGCAATCGGACTCCGGCTTTTGACCCCCTGTGCTTCGGCAGTTGTGCGGTGTCGAGGGAGCGGTCAGGTCAACGCAGTCTATGAATTCCGATCCCCATGAAATTCTCGGTGTCTCTCCCGGGGCTGCGCCGGCCGAGCTGAAGCGCGCCTATCGTCGGCTGGCCATGCGCTGGCACCCGGATCGCAGTGATCATCCACAGGCAACCGAGCGTTTCAAGGAAATCAGTGCGGCCTACGAGCAGTTGCTCGCCACTGACTTGCCGGAAGATGAAGCGGTAGCGGAGTCTGCCGAACCCGAGGAGCGTGTGGCCAGAGCGGCCGATATCCGGCTCAATCTGGACATCAGTCTGGAAGAAGGCCGCTGCCGGCTGTCGCAAGACCATCCACTACACGCGCGGCAATGCTTGCACGACCTGCGACGGTACTGGCGAGCATGGCATGAGCAGAACGCGTTTTTGCAGCGCATGCCATGGCAGTGGCCGGGTACACGATGCCAAGCGCAATCTGGTGCGATGTGAGGACTGTGGCGGACGAGGGTTGTTTACCGAGCGGATATGTGCCGACTGTGGTGGAAGTGGCCGCGACCTGGCCGATGTCAGCCTGGAAATTCGGGTACCGCATGGCATGTTGCCCGGTGACGAGCTGCGCCTGGCCGGGCAGGGCGAACCGGGCGATGATGAGCTGCAGCCGGGAGATCTGTTCCTGACGATCATCATTCATTCGCATCCGCTCTATCAACTGCGTGGACGGGATCTGCATTTCGCGATGCCTGTCAGTGCGCTGGCCATGATGGCCGGCGGCGATGTTGATTTGCCTTCTCTGGCCGGCATGCGCAGCATTTCGCTGGAAGCGGGAAAGGCAGAGCGTCGCCAGGTTCGTCTCGCTGGCAAGGGTTATCCGGGGCGTGGCAAGAATCACGCTGGCGACCTTATTGTTGAACTGGAGCCGATATTTCCGCAAACGCTCAGCGCCCGCCAACGCAAGCTGCTGTTGCAGGCCAATGCGGCGCTACTTGACGATGCAACTGAGTCGTTGCCGGAGATCGCTGCGTGGCGAATTGCTCACGGCGTTGAGTAGGCGGCCCTCAGGGCTGCGGGTGCGGATTGAAATTAAAGCGTTTTTTCGTGTCGACCGTGGCAATCGATTGCAGATTCAGGTTCTGCCAGCGAATATCGCCGGAGCCGGTTTCCATGAGGCGGATAAAGGCATCATCTGAAACCAGTTGCTCGTTTTCGTCATGGCATTCGGCAAGGAATTGCGCCAGATCGCGGTCGCTGAGCAGGCCGATACCCAGGCTTGTCTCCAGCAGGACGCTGCCTTCTTCGTCGAGGTAAATGGCATTGAGCTGGCCGGCCGGTTCGCCGGTATGGCTGACGAAGTCACCACCCTCGCGGCGGAAAACCCAGGGCGTGTAGGCCAGTTCAACGAAGACCCGCTGCGGGCCGTTCTGCACGAACCAGCAACCGCGGTCATCGACCCCGTATTGCCGGTTGAGCAGGGCAATGAAGCCGTGATGGGTGACGCGCTCTCCCTGCAATCGCCAGTCGCCCCGCCGGTCGAGCGACAACCAGTCGTAACAGGCGGGGACGTTGGGCCATTTGGCGATGGCAGAGAGATCGACGGCCATCAGTCGGCGTAGGCTTCCATCGGCGGGCAGGCGCAGTTCAGGTTGCGGTCGCCATACACATCGTCGATGCGATTGACGCTCGGCCAGAACTTGTTGGCTGCCACCCACGGCAGCGGGAAGACGGCCTGCTGGCGGCTGTAGGGGTGCTGCCAGTCGCCATCGATGACATCCGCCTGCGAATGCGGGGCATTCTTGAGCGGGTTGTTGTCCGCTGACCAGACGCCGCTTTCGATCTGACGGATTTCGTTGCGAATGCTGACCATCGCCTCAATGAAGCGGTCCAGTTCGGCCTTCGATTCGGATTCCGTTGGCTCGACCATGATCGTTCCGGCGACCGGGAAGGACACTGTCGGTGCATGGAAACCGTAGTCCATCAGGCGCTTGGCGATGTCGATTTCGGCGATGCCGGTGGCGGCCTTGATCGGGCGGATGTCGAGGATGCACTCGTGCGCGACGCGGCCATTGGTGCCGACGTAAAGCACCGGGTAGTGCGCCTGCAGCCGGGTGGCGACATAGTTGGCGTTGAGGATGGCGACTTGCGTCGCCTTCTTGACGCCGGCGCCGCCCAGCATGGCGAGGTACATCCAGGAAATGGTCAGGATCGAGGCCGAGCCGAACGGTGCGGCGGAAACCGCACCCTGGCCGGCGTTGACGCGGTTCGCATCGCCGGTCGGCTGAACGGCGTGGTCGGCCATGAACGGCGCCAGATGGGCCTTGAGGCCAATCGGGCCCATGCCCGGTCCGCCGCCGCCGTGCGGGATGGCGAAGGTCTTGTGCAGGTTCATGTGGCTGACGTCGGCACCGATGAAGCCGGGCGAGGTCAGGCCGACCTGGGCGTTGAGGTTGGCACCGTCCATGTAAACCTGGCCACCGTTGGCATGGACGATGGCGCAGATTTCGCGGACCGCCTCTTCGAAAACGCCGTGCGTGGAGGGGTAGGTCAGCATCAGGCAGGCGAGGTCTTCCTTGTGCGCTTCGGCCTTGGCCTTGAGGTCGGCGACATCGACGTTGCCGTTGTTGTCGCAGTCGACGACGACGACCTTCATGTTGCACATCTGGGCGGTGGCCGGGTTGGTGCCATGGGCCGATTTCGGGATCAGGCAGACATCGCGATGGGCTTCGCCACGGCTGGCGTGATAGCGGGCAATTGCCACCAAACCGGCGTATTCGCCCTGCGCGCCGGAGTTCGGCTGCATACAGATGGCGTCGAAGCCGGTGACCGTCTTCAGCCACTCGGTCAGGCCGGCGATCATTTCCAGATAGCCGACGGACTGATCGCGCGGGGCGAAGGGGTGCATGCCGCCGAATTCAGGCCAGGTGACCGGAATCATCTCACTTGTCGCGTTCAGCTTCATGGTGCACGAGCCGAGCGAAATCATCGAGTGGTCGAGCGCCAGATCCTTGTTCTGCAGCGACTTCAGGTAACGCAGCATTTCGTGTTCGGTGTGGTGCGTGTTGAACACCGGGTGCTGGAGGACGGCATCGCTACGGATCAGTTCAGCCGGCAGGGCGGAATCGGCCGCAGCGACCTGGGCGTCGATGGCTTCCATGTCGAGCGTGACCTGGGCGATCAACTTGAACAGCGTGGCGACATCGTTGCGCGTTGTGGTTTCGTCAAGCGAAATGCCGAGCACACCGGCTGAAACGCGGCGCAGGTTGTAACCGGCAGCCAGTGCATCCAGATAGACCGTTTCGGCGCGAGCGCCGAGGTCGAGATGCACGGTGTCGTAGAACTGATTGGTCAGCAGAATGACGCCGGCGCGCTTGAGGCCCTCGGCGAGGATGGCAGTCAAACGATGGATGCGGCCGGCGATCAGGCGCAGGCCTTCGGCGCCGTGATAGACGGCGTACATGCCGGCCATGTTGGCCAGCAGCACCTGCGAGGTGCAGATGTTGGAATTGGCTTTTTCGCGGCGGATGTGCTGCTCACGGGTCTGCAGCGTCATGCGGTAGGCGGTTTTGCCGCGTGCATCCTTGGAGACGCCGATGATGCGGCCCGGCATCGAGCGGACGAAGGCTTCGCGTGTGGCGAAGAAGGCAGCGTGCGGGCCACCAAAGCCCATCGGAACGCCGAAACGCTGGCTCGAGCCAAGCGCAATGTCGGCACCCATGGCGCCCGGCGACTTGAGCAGCACCAGCGCCATCAGGTCGGAGGCGACGGCAACGGTTGCGCCCTTTGCCTTGAGCCCGGCTATGGTGGCGGTCAGATCGCGGACTTCGCCGTTGTCACCCGGGTACTGGAGCAGGGCACCGAAGAATTCCTCGTCTTTTTGCGCGTCGACCGCAGCAATGACCAGTTCGAAGCCGAAATAGGCCGCACGAGTCTTGACCACGTCGATGGTCTGCGGGAAGCAGTTGGCATCAACCAGGAAACGGCTGGATTTCGACTTGGAGACGCGGCGCGCCATGGTCATGGCTTCGGCGGCAGCGGTCGCTTCGTCGAGCAGCGAGGCGTTGGCGATTTCCAGACCGGTCAGGTCGACGACCATCTGCTGGTAATTCATCAATGCTTCGAGGCGGCCCTGGGCGATTTCGGCCTGGTAGGGCGTGTAGGCGGTGTACCAGCCGGGATTTTCCATGACGTTGCGCAGGATGACCTTGGGCGTCAGCGTGTCGTAGTAGCCCATGCCGATGCAGGACTTGTTGACCACGTTCTTGCTGGCCATGGCCTTCAGATCGGCCAGGGCTTCGTGTTCGCGACGCGGCGCCGGCAGCGGCAGGTCGGCCGGCAGGCGGATGGCGGCGGGGACGGTCTGGTCGATCAGCTGTTCCAGGCTGCCGGCACCGATGGCGGCCAGCATGGCGGTCATCTCGCTGGTGCAGGGGCCGATGTGACGACCGATGAACTCGTCGTGCTGTTCGAGCGCGGAGAGCGGTTGATTGAGCGGCATGGGCTGTCCTTGCTTAGGCGGCGTCAGCGACGGCCTGATAGGCGGCGGCGTCGAGCATCTTGTCGAGATCGGCAACGTTGTCCGGCGTCATCTTGAACAGCCAGGCGCTGTAAGCGTCCTGATTGACGGATTCCGGCGCATCGGCGGCGGCCTGGTTCACTTCGGTGACCGTGCCGGCGATCGGGGCGTAGACATCGGCCGCAGCCTTGACCGATTCGACGACGGCGATTTCCTTGTCGGCGTCGTAATGGGCGCCGACTTCCGGCAGTTCGACGAAAACGAGGTCGCCGAGCGCTTCCTGGGCGTGGTCGGTAATGCCGACGGTGACGGAGCCGTCAGCGTTGAGCAGCATCCATTCATGGGAGGCGGCGTACTTGAGGTTGGCGAGGACGTTGGACATGGTTTTCTCCTGAATGGGCGAATTTATTAAAAAGAGATTAGATGACTGCTTTGCCGTTGCGGGCGAATACGGGTTTAGTGACCTTGGCCTTCAAAGCCTTGCCACGAATATCGACTTCGACTTCGTCGCCAATCTGCACGCCGAGCGGCAGACGGGCGAGGGCGATGGACTGCTGTAGCGTCGGCGAGAAGCTGCCGGAGGTGATTTCACCATCGCCGTGTGGGGTCGTGACCTTTTGGTGGCCACGCAGCACGCCCTTGTCGAGCAGGATCAGGCCGAGGAACTGCTTTTGCTGACCTGCTGCGGTCAACGCCGATTTTCCGACAAAATCGCGGTCGGTATTCATGGAAACCGTCCATGCCAGTCCCGCGTCGAGCGGTGAAACTGTCTCATCCATGTCCTGACCGTAGAGATTCATGCCGGCTTCCAGACGTAGCGTGTCGCGCGCACCGAGGCCGCAAGGGGCGACGCCAGCCGCGTTCAGCTTGTTCCACATGGCTTCGGCTTCGCCGGCCGGTAGCATGATTTCGTAGCCGTCTTCACCGGTGTAGCCGGTGCTGGCGATGAAATACTGATCAACTTCAGCCGCGAAGAACGCCTTCAGGCCTTCGGTCGCAGCCTTGGCCTGGGGCAGGACTTCCCAGACCTTGGCGCGGGCATTCGGGCCTTGCACGGCAATGATGCCGAGGTTATTGGCGCCATCGCGGCGCTGGGTGATGGTCACATCCAGCTTCCATTCGGCCACCTTGGCCTGCATCCAGGCCAGATCCTTCTCGGCCGTGCCAGCATTGACCACGATGCGGAAGCGGGTGTCGGTCAGGAAATAGATGATCAGGTCGTCGATGACGCCGCCGGCATCATTGAGCATGGCGGCGTAGAGCGCCTTGCCGGACACCTTGAGCTTGGCGACATCGTTGGCGACAAGGCGGGAGAGGAAGGCGCGGCAATCAGGGCCGACGACATCGACCGGGCACATGTGCGACACATCGAACATGCCGCAGTTGTTGCGGACCGCGTTGTGCTCCTCGATCTGCGAACCGTAGTTCACCGGCATGTCCCAGCCGCCGAAATCGACCATCCTGGCATTCATTGCGCGGTGGGCAGAATTTAAAACCGTTTTCTTCAGCATATCAATCCTTTACGATCGTTTGTTAACGTCGGTTCTAGAAACGGAAAAAGGGTGAAACGAAAGATTGGCCTTTCGTTTCACCCCTCTGTCCTTGATACCTGAGAGATTTGCCCCATCGGTGGATGTCGGTGTTGGCCGCCATCGCTCTCCAGAGTTTTTTGGCTAGTGGTCTGTTTCGCAAATTGCGTAGCAGACTACTAATGCCGTGTTCCGCGGTCCTTTTGCCTGAGCGTTTTCGGGTGGTTTTGCGCCTTCGGCGGCAGACGGATCTGCGCTCTCCCACGGAACGAGTGGCACTATAACGGGATGCTGCGGTCTGATCAACCTGCTGCACTGCACAAGCGAAGCCGGAGCATGGTCTCGTTCGTGCTAAACTCTTCGTTTGCCTTCAATCGCTTACCCGTGACGCCAGCCAATTTCGATTTCCACAGCCATTCCATCGTTTCCGACGGCTTTTTGCCACCGCAGGTGGTGGCCCGGCGCGCAGCGGGTAACGGTGTCGATCTCTGGGCGCTGACCGATCACGACGATCTCGGCGGTCTGGTCGAGGCCAGGGCCGCGGCGGAAGAGGCCGGCATGCGCTTCGTCAATGGGGTCGAAATCTCCATTGAATGGCGCGGTGTGCCGATTCACGTCGTTGGTCTCGGCTTCGATCCGGCCAATCCGGCATTGAGCGGTGGCCTTGATGAACTACGCGTCGGTCGCGTCGAGCGCGCCAGGCGGATGGGTGACGCGCTCGCCGCCATCGGTATTCCCGGCGTCTATGAAGGTGCCCTTTGCTTTGTGACCAACCCGAGCCTGATTTCGCGCGCCCATTTTGCTCGCTACCTGGTGTCGATTGGCATTGCCCGCGATGTGCCGGGTGTTTTCCAGCATTACCTGACGCCAGGCAAGCCAGGTTATGTCGATCATCGCTGGGCAACGCTGGAAGAAGCGGTGGGCTGGATCACCGGTGCCGGCGGTGCCGCCGTTGTGGCTCACCCGGCGCGCTACAAGATGTCCGGTGCCGATATGCGCCGTTTCCTCGATGACTTCAAGGACGTCGGCGGGCGGGGTATCGAAGTGACCTGCGGCAGCCATTCGCCTGACCACGTCATGCATTTCGCCCGTCTGGCGCGCCACTATGAGTTCCATGCCTCGCGTGGCTCCGATTTTCACGGCCCGGATGAAAGTTATGTCGATCTTGGCAAGCTCCCGCAGTTGCCGGAAGACCTGAAGCCGGTCTGGCGTCTGGTGATCTGAACGTGGCTCGCGTCGTCAATATCCACCCGGATTCGCCACAGCAGCGACTGCTTGCCCAGGCCGCCGATTTTATTCGCAAAGGCGCCCTGCTCGCCCTGCCGACCGACTCCTGTTACGCCCTTGGCTGCCATCTCGGCGACAAGGAGGCGTTGGATCGCATCCGCCAGATTCGCCAGATGGATGAGCGCCATCATCTGACGCTGATGGTCCGCGATCTTTCCGAAATTGCGCATTTTGCCCGGGTTGACAACGCCCAGTACCGTTTGCTCAAGGCGGCAACGCCGGGCAGTTACACCTTCATTCTCGAAGGCTCCAAGGAATTGCCACGCCGGGTCATGCATCCCAAGCGCAAGACCATCGGCCTGCGTGTGCCGGATCATCCGGTGGCGCTGGCCTTGCTTGAAGAGCTGAACGAGCCGCTGTTGACGACGACCCTGCAATTGCCGGGAGATGAGTTTCCGCTGACCGAAGGCTGGGAAATTCAGGATAGGCTCGAAGATCAACTGGAACTGATCCTTGATGCCGGCACTTGCGGCACCGAGCCAACGACGATCATCGACCTGACCGGAGCAGCGCCCGAGTTGATCCGGGCTGGCCGTGGTCCGCTTGAACTTTTCGGGTTGGGCTGAGATGCTGGATATCAACGCCATCATCCAGACCATCGCGATTCTCGCACTGCCGCTGGTTTTCGCCATTACGCTTCACGAAGCTGCCCACGGCTATGCCGCACGGCATTTTGGTGATCCGACAGCCTGGCAGCAGGGGCGGATCAGCCTGAATCCGCTGCGCCACATCGATCCGATTGGCACCATCCTCATTCCGCTCAGCATCCTGCTGTTTTCGGGTGGCAATTTCCTGTTTGGCTATGCCAAGCCGGTGCCCGTCGATTTCAGCCGCCTGCGTGACCCCAAGAAAGACATGTTCTGGGTGGCTGCGGCCGGTCCGGGCGCCAATTTGTTCATGGCCTGCCTGTGGGCGCTGGCCTTCAAACTGTCTTGGTTGTTGCCACAGTTTTTCAGCACGCCACTCGCGCGCATGGCTGAAATGGGCATTCAGATCAACTGCGTGCTCATGGTGCTTAATCTGTTTCCCTTGCCGCCGCTTGATGGCGGACGTATTGCGGTCAGCCTGCTGCCGCATTCGATAGCCTGGAAGTTTGCCCAACTGGAACGCTGGGGCTTTCCGATTTTGCTGGTGCTGTTGTTCACCGGTATCCTCGGTGACATCATGAGTCCACTGGTCAATACCTCAGCCGGGCTTATCGCACTCATTTTTGGTCTCTACTAAATAAAATATGTACGCAGAACGTGTTCTCTCCGGCATGCGCCCGACCGGGTCGCTGCATCTTGGCCATTACCACGGTGTTCTCAAAAACTGGATCGAGCTCCAGCACGAGTATCCCTGCCTGTTTTTCGTGGCCGACTGGCATGCCCTGACGACCCAGTACGACAACCCGCAGGGTATCGAGAAGGCCTCGATGGACATGGTCATCGACTGGCTGGCTGCCGGTGTCGATCCCAATCAGGCCACGCTGTTTGTCCAGTCCAGAGTCCCCGAGCACGCCGAACTGCATTTGCTGATGTCGATGATGACGCCGCTCAGCTGGCTCGAGCGCGTACCGACCTACAAGGACCAGCAGGAAAAGCTGGCTGACAAGGACCTCACGACCTACGGCTTCCTCGGCTATCCGCTGCTGATGAGCGCCGACATCCTGATTTACCGCGCCGACAAGGTGCCGGTTGGCGAGGACCAGATTCCGCACGTCGAATTCACCCGAGAGCTGGCTCGCCGCTTCAACCACATGTACGGCCGCGAACCAGGTTTCGAGGACAAGGCGCGCGAAGCCGTCAAGAAACTGGGCAGCAAGAAGGCGCGTCTCTACGAAGAGATGCGCACCCGCTTTCAGCAAAACGGCGACCGTGATGCTATCGAGCAGGCCAAGGCCGTGCTCGACGAAGTGCAGCACCTGTCGATGGCCGACCGCGAGCGCTTGTTCGGCTACCTCGAAGGTACCGGCAAGATGATTCTGGTCGAGCCCGGTTATCTGCTGACCGAAGCATCCAAAATGCCGGGTCTGGATGGCCAGAAGATGTCCAAGTCGTACAACAACACGATCACGATGCGGGAATCCGAGGAATCGGTGACCAAGAAGGTGCGCAGCATGCCGACCGACCCGGCGCGCGTGCGTCGTACCGATCCGGGCGAGCCGGCCAAGTGCCCGGTCTGGCAGTTGCATCAGGTCTATTCGAACGACGCTTGCAAGGAATGGGTGCAGCAGGGCTGCCGCACTGCCGGAATTGGTTGCATCGAATGCAAGCAGCCGGTCATTGACGCTATCCTCCGTGAGCAGGCGCCGATGCGCGAGCGTGCTCAGGTCTATCTGGACGATCCGACGCTGGTCAAGAACATCATTGCCGACGGCTGCGAAAAGGCCCGTGAATACGCCCGTGAAACCATGCGTGACGTGCGCGAAGCGATGGGTCTGGAATACCACTGATGTTCGGCTACGACTGGGAATCACTGGTCTGGATCGCCATTGGTTTTGGTGGCCAAGGTCTGTTTATGATGCGTTTTGTCGTCCAGTGGTGGTCGAGCGAGAAAGCCCAGCAGGTCGTCGTGCCGGTCGCTTTCTGGTATTTCAGCATTCTTGGTGGTGTTGTGTTGACTGTCTATGCCGTGCACCGCAATGACCCCGTATTCATTTTTGGTCAGGGTCTCGGGCTGATCATTTACTTCCGTAACCTGCACCTGCATTACAAGGGCAAGGCCCGCGCTGCGGCCTCTTGAACGCATGAGCGACGTCCTCGAAGTGCTTCCGGTTGGCGAGGTTGAGCCATTTGCCCGCGTGTACGGGCAGCCGCTGGAGCAGATGCCGCTGGATCTGTACATTCCGCCGGATGCGTTGGCCATCATGCTCGATGCTTTCGAGGGGCCGCTTGACCTTCTGCTGTACATGATTCGTCGCGCCAATATCGATATCCTCGATATCCCCATGGCGCCGCTGACCCGGCAGTATCTCGATTACGTCGAGGCGATGCGGGCGAGCAATCTCGAGCTGGCCGCCGATTACCTCGTGATGGCCGCCGTGCTGATTGAAATCAAGTCGCGCATGCTGCTGCCACGGCCGAAGCAGGGGGAGGGCGACGAGGCGCTGGATCCGCGCGCGGAACTGGTCCGTCGACTCATGGAATATGAGCAGATGAAGCTCGCCGGCCAGAATCTGAATGCATTGCCGCAGGCCGAGCGCGAGTTTTTCTGGGTCGAGACGCTGGTCGAGAAATCGTTGCTGGTTCGTTTGCCAGAGGTCTCGGTCAGCGACCTGAAGGACGCCTGGATGGCCGTCGTTCGTCAGGCTGGCTTGAAGAGGCATCATCAGATTGGTCGCGAGGAACTTTCCGTTCGCGAGCACATGGGCATCATCCTGCGCGCCTTGCAGGCTAAAGGTGGTTTCGTCCAGTTCGAAACCCTGTTCGACCCGGAAATGGGCGTGCCCGGCCTGGTCGTCCATTTCATTGCCATGCTCGAACTGGGCCGCGAAAAACTGATTGAAATCACCCAGACAGAAGCCTTTCAACCCATTTACGTCCGAGTGCATCAAGGTGGAACCGAGCCAGGTCAAGAGAGTGCTTGAGGCTGCATTGCTCGCCGCACGCGAGCCGATGTCGCCCAACGACATGAAGAAAATGTTCGATGAGGAGCTGTCGGCCGATACCCTGCGCAAGCTGCTCGACGAGTTGCGCGAGGAATGGGCCGAGCGGCCGGTCGAGCTGATCCAGCTTGCCTCCGGCTGGCGCTTCCGGACGCGGCCCGAATACCTGCCTTACCTTGAACGTCTGAACCCGGAACGTCCGCCGAAATATTCGCGCGCCGTGCTCGAAACCCTGGCCATCATCGCCTATCGTCAACCGGTGACGCGCGGCGATATCGAGGAAATCCGCGGTGTCGCCGTCAATACCAATGTAGTCAAAACACTCGAAGAGCGCGGCTGGATCGATGTTGTCGGCCACCGCGAAACACCAGGCCGGCCGGCCCTGTTTGCCACCACCAAGCAATTTCTCGATGATCTGGGATTGCGCAGCGTCAGCGAACTGCCGCCGCTCGAACAAATCGCCCAGACACTGGAGCTGAATTATGAAAACCACTAAACGCACACCTCTCCGTTCTGTCAGCAAGCCGGGCGGATTTCAAAAAAGGCCGGAAATTCCGGTTGACCGTGGCAATCCCGCACCGCGTGGTCGCACCACCCGCAATGTCCGCGAAGATGCGCCCGAGGCCGAAGAAGTGGTCGAAGCGCTAAAGCCGCGCCGTCGCGCCGCGCTGCCGGCAACAGGCCGGGCCAGCCGGGGCAACATCGCCCGCAACGGCAAGGCAGTTGTCGAAGCCAAGCCGGAACGACTGCAGAAGATTCTGGCCCAGGCTGGCGTCGGCTCGCGCCGCGAAATGGAAGAGTGGATTTCGGCCGGCAAGGTCACTGTCAATGGTGTCGTGGCGACCATCGGCCAGTCGGTCGTGCCGACCGACAAGGTCAAGATCGGCGGCCGCCTGATCAACATCCGTTTTACCGGCAGCACCCGTCCGCCGCGGGTGTTGATGTACCACAAGCCGGAAGGTGAAATCGTCTCGCGCGACGATCCGGATGGCCGTCCGTCCGTCTTTGCGGCGCTACCCCGCATGCGCGGCGGTCGCTGGATCAACGTCGGCCGGCTCGATTTCAATACCTCCGGCCTCCTCATCTTCACGACTTCCGGCGATCTCGCCAACAAGCTGATGCACCCGAGCTCCGAGCTGGTTCGCGAATATGCCGTGCGTGTGCTGGGCGAGCTGACGCTCGAAGCGCAACAGCAACTGCTGCATGGGGTGGAACTCGAGGATGGCCGTGCCAATTTCGGGACATTGCATGATGGCGGTGGTGAAGGCGCCAACCACTGGTATCGCGTGACGATTTTCGAAGGTCGTAACCGCGAAGTTCGTCGCATGTTTGAGGCGGTCGGCTGTACGGTCAGCCGTCTGATTCGTGTGCGCTACGGCCCGTTTGTCCTGCCACCACAATTGAAACGGGGCATGGCCAGGGAACTAAAAGAGCCTGAAATCAAAATGCTGCTGCGAAGCCTCGAAAACAGCGCGGCGACGCCCCGAAAGGGCCCTGAAAGCGCGTAAATCGATTTACCAGGAGGAGTAAATCCGTTATAATTCACGGGTTTGTTCCTCCCGCCATTTTTGGCGGGCATCTTTTTTCGTAAGGTGGGCGTTTCGCCCATTTTTTATTTGTGGCTATGGATTTAAACGCACTGCTGGAAACGACGGTTGTCGGACTGGGTTATGAACTCGTTGATGTCGAGATGTCGCCGCGTGGGCGGACGATTCGTGTCTTCATCGATGCCCCCGGTCGCGCTACGGGGATAGATGTCGAAGATTGCGCCAAGGTCTCCAATCAGCTGACCCGTGTTTTTGAGGTTGAAAACTTCGATTTCGACCGACTTGAGATTTCTTCGCCGGGCCTCGATCGTGTGGTCAAGAAGGCAGAAGACTTCGCGCGCTTTGCTGGTCAGGAGATTCAGATCAAGCTGCGCATTCCGCACGGTGGTCGCCGGAACTTCCAGGGCGAACTGCTGGGGTGTGCGGATGGCAAGGTTGGTCTGCGTCTTGCCAAAGAAGATGCGGAACTGGAATTCAATAATATCGAGAAGGCACGTCTGGTGCCTCGTTTCGACTGAAGGACTAGGAGGTTTTAGCCCATGAGCCGTGAAATATTGCTGCTGGTTGATGCACTCGCCCGCGAAAAGAATGTCGCCAAGGAGATCGTTTTTGGCGCCCTCGAGCTGGCCCTTGCGTCGGCTACCAAGAAACGCATCAACGACGAAGCCGAAGTGCGCGTGTCGATTGATCGTAATACGGGCATCTACGAGTCCTTCCGTCGCTGGCAGGTCGTGCCGGACAACGAATACGTCAACGAATACGTAGAAATTCCGCTCTCGGAAGCCCAGAAGGACGATCCGGAAATCGAGTCCGGCGATACCCTGGAGGAGTCGATCGAGCCGGTCGATTTTGGTCGTATCGGTGCTCAGGCCGCCAAGCAGGTCATTCTGCAGAAGATACGCGACGCCGAGCGCGAGCAGATTCTGCAGGACTTCCTCGAGCGCAAGGAGCATGTCGTTTCCGGCACCATCAAGCGCATGGAGCGTGGCAACGCGATTGTCGAGGCTGGCAAGATTGAAGCTCTGCTGCCACGCGACCAGATGATCCCCAAGGAAAATCTGCGCATCGGCGACCGTATTCGCGCCTATCTGCTGCGCATCGACCGCAATGCCCGCGGCCCGCAGATCATCCTGTCGCGTACTGCGCCGGAATTTGTCATCACGCTGTTCGACATGGAAGTGCCCGAGATTTCCGACGGTCTCATGGAACTGAAGGCCTGTGCCCGCGATCCTGGTCTGCGCGCCAAGATTGCCGTCAAGTCCAATGACCCGCGCGTTGATCCGATTGGTACATGCGTCGGTCTGCGCGGTTCCCGGGTGACCGCTGTGCGCAACGAAATTGGTGGTGAGAACATCGACATCGTGCTGTGGTCGGCTGATCCGGCTCAGTTCGTTATTGGCGCCCTGTCACCGGCCGAAGTTTCGTCCATCGTTGTCGATGAAGAAAAGCACGCCATGGATGTCGTGGTCGACGAAGACAACCTGGCGATCGCCATCGGTCGCAACGGACAGAACGTTCGTCTGGCATCGGAGCTGACCGGCTGGACGATCAATCTGATGACTCAGGATGAGTCAGCGAAGCGTTCCGAAGCCGAGTACGCCGTGACACGCGTCACGTTCATGGAAAAGCTGGATATTGATGAAGAGCTGGCTGACCTGCTGATCGAGGAAGGTTTCTCGTCACTGGAAGAAGTGGCCTACGTGCCGCTGGCCGAGATGCTGGAAATTGAAGGGCTGGATGAAGGGATCGTGGAACGAGCTCCGCAATCGTGCCCGCAATGTATTGCTGACGGAAGCGATCGCGACCGAAGAGAAGCTGGAAAATGTTTCCGAAGACCTGATGGGTCTGGAGGGAATGAGCAAGGAATTGGCCGCGAAACTGGCAGGTCACGACGTCAAGACTCGCGATGATCTCGCGGAACTGGCGGTGGATGAATTGACCGAGATGACCGGCATTGACGACGAGCGTGCCAAGGAACTCATTCTGAAGGCACGTGCTCACTGGTTTGAGTGAGCGGGAGGTAGCAAGTATGTCCGCAACAACAGTTTCACAATTTGCCGTTGAACTCAAAATGCCGGTGACGGCCCTGCTCGAGCAATTGAGCAAGGCTGGCGTGGGCAAGGAGAGTGCCAACGATGCCCTGAATGATCAAGACAAAGCCAAACTACTCGATTATCTGCGCCGCGCGCATGGTGACGAGTCAAAGGCCAAGATCACGCTGATGCGCAAGTCGACCTCTGAAATCAAGGCAACCGATTCGCATGGTCGTGCCCGTACCGTTCAGGTCGAGGTGCGCAAGAAGCGTGTTTTGATGAAACGCGAAGTCGGTGAAAGTCTGCCGGAGGCTGAGCTCGAGGCGCTCGAACTCGAGCAAGAAGCACCTGCTGTCGAAGTGGCGCCGGAGCCGGCACCGATTCCCGAGCCGGATATTGAAGTCGTTCCTGAGCCAGTCGTCGAAGTTGTACCCGAGCCTGTCGTTGAGGCGCCAGTTCCAGCACCGGTTGAACCCGTGGTCCAACCCGTCGTCGAGAAAACTGGGCCAGTCATTCCTGGACCGTGCTTGATTATCGGCGAGAAGGAGTTGAAGGCTCGCGAGGTTGAATCCCGTCGCTACACGACCCTGCGCGAAATCCAGGAGCGTGAGCTGCGCGAAAAGCAGGCGCGTGAAGCCGAATTGGTTCGCATGCGTCAACAGGCAGAAATCGCTTCTGCCGCCGCCAAGGTAGCTGAGCAGGCCAAGCAGCAGGCGGCTGCAGCCGCCAAGGCTGGCGATGGTGCGGCACCTGCCGCTGAAAAAGGTACGTTGCACAAGAAACCGGATGCGCCTGGCAAGAAGGGCGAAAAGGGTCGCGTTGCCGATGATGGCAAGAAGAAGGGCGGCTTGAAGACGCGTGGTGCCGATACGGGTACTGGCTGGAAGGACAATCGCCACGGCCACAAGAAATCGCACAAGAGCGACGATGGCCAGGGCAGTTTCCAGGCGCCGACAGAGCAAGTTGTCAAGGAAGTCCATATTCCAGAAACCATTTCGGTCTCTGATCTGGCCCACAAGATGGCCATCAAGGCCATTGAAATCATCAAGGTGATGATGAAGATGGGGTCGATGGTCACCATCAATCAGGTTCTGGACCAGGAAACGGCCATGATCGTGGTCGAAGAAATGGGTCACAAGGCGCTTGCCGCCAAGCTCGACGATCCGGATGCCTTCCTCGAAGAGTCTGCCGATCACAAGGATGTGCCGCTCGAACCGCGTGCTCCGGTCGTGACCGTCATGGGCCACGTCGACCACGGCAAGACCTCGCTGCTCGACTACATTCGTCGCGCCAAGGTTGCTGCGGGCGAAGCGGGCGGCATTACCCAGCACATTGGTGCCTACCACGTCGAAACCGACCGTGGCATGGTTACCTTCCTGGATACGCCGGGTCACGAAGCCTTCACGGCCATGCGTGCACGCGGCGCCAAGGCCACCGACATCGTGATCTTGGTGGTCGCTGCCGACGACGGCGTGATGCCGCAAACGAAGGAAGCGATTCACCATGCCAAGGCGGCCGGTGTGCCGCTGGTGGTCGCGGTCAACAAGATCGACAAGCCGGATGCCAACGCTGATCGCGTCAAGCAGGAACTGGTTGCCGAAGGCGTCATTCCCGAAGAGTACGGCGGTGACTCGCCGTTCGTGCCGGTCTCGGCCAAGAAGGGCACCGGTATTGACGAGTTGCTCGAGCAGGTTCTGCTCCAGGCTGAAGTGCTGGAACTGACGGCGCAGAAGGATGCGCCGGCCAAGGGGCTGATCATCGAAGCGCGTCTCGACAAGGGCCGTGGTGCGGTGGCGACCATGCTGGTTCAGTCCGGTACGCTCAAGCGCGGCGATGTCGTGCTGGCCGGTCAGGTCTTCGGTCGCGTTCGTGCAATGCTGGATGAGAACGGCAAGCCGATCAATGAAGCGGGTCCGTCCATACCGGTCGAAATCCTCGGCCTGTCCGATGTGCCGGCCGCTGGTGAAGAAGCCATCGTGCTGACCGATGAGAAGAAGGCGCGTGAAATCGCCTTGTTCCGTCAGGGCAAGTTCCGTGACGTCAAGCTGGCCAAGCAACAGGCGGCCAAGCTCGAAAACATGTTCCAGCAGATGGAAGAGGGCGCAGTGAAAACGCTGCCGCTCATCGTCAAGGCCGACGTGCAGGGTTCGCAGGAAGCGCTGGTGCAGACACTTTCCAAGCTCTCGAACGAGGAAGTCCGTGTTCAGATCATTCACGGTGCCGTCGGTGCGATCAGCGAATCCGACGTCAATCTGGCGCAGGCTTCCGGTGCGGTCATCATCGGCTTCAACATTCGTGCCGATGCCGGTTCGCGCAAGCTGGCTGAAACCTTCGGTGTCGATATCCGTTACTACAACGTGATTTACGACGCAGTTGATGAGGTCAAGGCAGCGCTGTCAGGCATGTTGTCGCCGGAGAAGCGCGAACAGATCACCGGTATGGTCGAAATTCGTCAGGTCTTCAACGTATCCAAGGTTGGCGCCATTGCCGGCTGTTACGTGCTGGAAGGCTTCGTCAAGCGCAATTCCCGCGTCCGACTGCTCCGCAACCACGTTGTTCAGTGGGATGGCGAGCTTGATTCGCTCAAGCGTTTCAAGGACGACGTCAAGGAAGTGCGCTCCAACTTCGAATGCGGTCTGTCGCTGCGCGGCAATAACGATATCCAGGTGGGCGACCAGCTGGAAGCTTACGAAATTCAGGAAGTGGCACGTACGCTGTAATGAAGAAAAAGGATTTCAGCGTAGTGACCGGGTCGCGGAGCAGGTGCGCCGCGACCTGGCCGATCTGATTCGGACTGAATTGAAGGATCCGCGCGTCGGCATGATCAGCCTGACGGCTGTCGAGCTGACGCCGGATTACGCGCATGCCAAGGTGTTTTTACGCAACGCTCAATTCCGATCATCTGGAAGAGATCGAGCGCGGCCTGAAGCGGGCGTCAGGCTTCCTGCGGCGCGAACTGGGTCGTCGCATCCATATCCACACCTTGCCGGAGTTGCATTTTGTCTACGACAATTCCATTGAGCACGGCGCCAGCATGTCGCTCTTGATCGATCAGGCCAATGCGCTGAGCGATCAGACGCCGGAAGACTAAGCACCCCATGCAAGTCAAGAAGACCTGGAAACAGGTCGATGGTGTGCTGTTGCTCGACAAACCCATCGGATTTACCTCCAACGACGCGCTGCAAAAGGCGCGTCGCTTGTTCTCGGCGGCCAAGGGCGGCCATACGGGCACCCTTGATCCGCTGGCAACGGGCTTATTGCCGCTGTGTTTTGGCGAGGCGACCAAATTCTCGGCTGATTTGCTTGATGCCGATAAAACCTACGAGGCCGTCCTCAAGCTTGGCGTGACTACTGATTCTGGTGACGCCGAAGGCAAGGTGACGGCGACTGCCACGGTCAACACGGAAAAAGCGGTAATTTTGAAATTGCTGCCGCAATTCACCGGTGATATTCAGCAGATTCCACCGATGCATTCGGCGCTGAAGCGCAACGGTCGTCCGCTCTACGAACTGGCCCGCCAAGGGATAGAGGTCGAGCGCGAGGCGAGGGCGGTGACGATTTACGCCATTGATCTGCTCGACTTTGCCGGCGATTCGCTGACGCTACGCGTGGCGTGCAGCAAGGGCACCTACATCCGCGTTCTGGCGGCTGACATTGGTGCGGCACTCGGTTGTGGTGCCCATCTGACTGCTTTGCGCCGGACCCGGGTTGGCGATCTCGATCTGGACGGCGCCGTTACCCTGGCGGAACTTGAAGGGCTCGATGAGACAGGGCGCTTGGCCCACCTGAAGCCGGTCGATGCGTTATTGCATTCCTTGCCCATCCTGACTGTCGAAGGTGATGCTGCTCAGCGTTTCAGTCACGGCAACCCAGTTGATCTGCCGGCCGGCCTGAGTGGCAAGATCCGGGTCTATGAGAACGGCAAGCTGATTGGCATCGGCGAACCGGGCTCTGGAGATCGTTTGTGGCCAAAACGGCTGGTTCAACTTGCTGATTAGCTGATATAATCCAACGCTTTCCGTCGCCAACGGAAAATTTTATCCACTGGCGCTGGCTCTATCAAACCGGGGCGGCGTCGTTTTCATGAAAGAGAGTTTGAAATGGCATTCACTACCGAAATCAAAGCCGGCGTCGTCGCTGACTTCCAGCGCGCCAAGGGCGATACCGGTTCTCCGGAAGTCCAGGTCGCTCTGCTGACCGCTCGCATCAACGATCTGACCCCGCACTTCAAAGAGCACAAGAAGGATCACCATTCCCGTCGTGGTCTGCTGCGCATGGTCAATCAGCGTCGCAAGCTGCTGGACTACCTCAAGGGCAAGAACATTGATGCCTACCGTACCCTGATTACCCGCCTCGGTCTGCGCAAGTAAGCCAGATCGACGCCACGAAAGAGCGGCCCGGAGTTTTCCCGGCCGCTTTTTTCTTTTTGCAGTGCTGTTTATTGTTGTCTATTGTAAGTTGTTGATAAATCGTTGTTTATTGTGTTGAGAGTGAAAGGAAAATATGTTCAATATCGTGAAAAAACATTCGCCTACGGTGCCCATCAAGTCACCATCGAAACCGGTGAAGTTGCCGCCAGGCTGGCGGCGCCGTCCTCGTTTCCATGGAAGAAACTGTCGTTCTGGTTACCGTCGTGGCCGCCAAGAGTGCCAAGCCGGGCCAGGATTTCTTCCCGTTGACCGTTGATTACCAGGAAAAGACCTACGCTGCCGGCCGTATCCCCGGTGGTTTCTTCAAGCGCGAAGGCCGTCCTTCCGAAAAGGAAACGCTGACCTGCCGCCTGATTGATCGTCCGATCCGCCCGCTGTTCCCGGACGGTTTCTGCAATGAAGTTCAGGTCATCGCTACCGTGATGTCGCTGAACCCGGAAGTTGATTCCGATATCCCGGCCCTGATCGGTGCTTCCGCTGCCCTGGCTATCTCCGGTGTGCCGTTCAACGGCCCGATCGGTGCCGCCCGCGTCGGTTACATCGACGGCCAGTACGTCCTGTGCCCGACCCTGAGCCAGCTCAAGGGCAGCCAACTCGACCTCGTCGTTGCCGGCACCGAAGCTGCCGTACTGATGGTTGAGTCCGAAGCTGACCAGCTGTCCGAAGAAATCATGCTCGGCGCCGTTGTTTTCGGTCACACCGAAATGCAGAAGGCGATCAACGCCATCAACGAACTGGTCGAAGAAGCCGGCAAGCCGGAATGGGAATGGCAAGCTGCACCGAAGGACGAAGCGCTGGTTGCCAGCCTGTCCGCTCTGGTTGCTTCCAAGCTGGAAGAAGCCTACAACATCACCGTCAAGCAAACGCGCAGCCAGGCCGTCAAGGTCATCCGCGCTGAAGCCATTGCTGCTCTGTGTTCTGGCGACAATGCCCCGGACGAGAACACCGTCGGCAACCTGTTCCACGAAATCGAAGCTTCCATCGTTCGTGGCCGCATCCTGAGTGGTGCCCCGCGTATCGACGGTCGCGACACGCGTACCGTGCGTCCGATCACCATGCGTTCCGGCGTTCTGCCGCGCACCCATGGCTCGGCTCTGTTCACCCGTGGCGAAACCCAGGCGCTGGCTGTCGCCACGCTGGGTACCAACCGCGACGAGCAGATCATCGATGCGCTGGCCGGTGAGTACCGCGACCGCTTCATGCTGCACTACAACATGCCCCCGTACGCCACCGGCGAATGTGGTCGTGTCGGTACGCCGAAGCGTCGCGAAATCGGTCACGGCCGTTTGGCCAAGCGCGCGCTGCTCGCCGTGCTGCCGAAGCCGGAAGATTTCTCCTACTCGATGCGTCTGGTGTCGGAAATCACCGAATCCAACGGTTCCTCCTCGATGGCTTCCGTTTGCGGCGGCTGTCTGGCCCTGTTGGACGCCGGCGTGCCGCTCAAGGCGCACGTGGCCGGTATCGCCATGGGTCTGATCAAGGACGGCAATCGTTTCGCCGTGCTGACCGACATCCTGGGCGACGAAGATCACCTCGGCGACATGGACTTCAAGGTGGCTGGTTCGACGACCGGTATCACCGCGCTGCAGATGGACATCAAGATCCAGGGCATCACCAAGGAAATCATGCAGGTTGCACTGGCTCAGGCCAAGGATGCCCGCTTGCACATCCTCAACTTGATGCAAGAAGCCGCAGCTGGTCCGCGTCAGGAAATGTCGGCCTACGCACCGCGTCTTGAGCACCTTCAAGATCAATCCGGAAAAGATCCGTGACGTCATCGGCAAGGGCGGTGCAGTTATTCGCGCCCTGACCGAAGAAACCGGCACCACGATCGATATTCAGGACGACGGCACGATCACCATTGCCTCCAGCAGCGGTGAAGCGGCTGCCGCAGCGCGTGCGCGTATCGACGCGATTACGGCGGAAGTCGAGATCGGCAAGATCTGCGAAGGCACCGTGCTCAAGATTCTTGATTTCGGTGCAATCGTTTCCGGCTGCCGGGCAAGGATGGTCTGCTGCACATCTCCCAGATCGCTCAGGAACGTCAACAAGGTCGAAGACTACGTCAAGGAAGGCCAGATCGTTCGCGTCAAGGTTCTCGAAACCGATGACCGTGGTCGCGTCAAGCTGTCGATGAAGGCTGCTGCTTCTGAAGAGGGTACTGCCGCTGCTCAGCCGGTAGCTACTGAAGCTGCTCAAGAGTCGCAACAGCAATAAGTTTCAGCCCTAGCTGAACGTACAAAGGGCGCCTTGCGGCGCCCTTTGTTTTTTGGCATTTTTTCCCGGTTGACCGTAGCAATGCCAACAGGCGAATTACTTCGCCATTTGTTTTTCCTTGAGTTCGTCCAGAGTCTTGCAATCGATGCACAGCGTCGCTGTTGGGCGTGCTTCCAGGCGCTTGATGCCAATCTCGACACCACACTTGTTGCAGAAGCCATAGTCGCCACTTTCGATGCTGGCAAGCGTTTCGTCGATCTTCTTGATCAGCTTGCGTTCGCGGTCACGATTGCGCAATTCGATGGCCATGTCAGTTTCCTGGCTGGCCCGGTCGTTCGGGTCGGCAAAAACCGTCGCCTCATCCTGCATGGTGTGAACCGTACGCTCAATATCCTCGCCCAACTCCTTTTGAGCGTCTCGAGAATCTTGCGGAAATGAGTAAGTTGCTTCGCGCTCATGTAATCCTCACCGGCTTTCGGCTGGTAGGGAGCGAAGTGCTTATGGAGCAGTTCTTCTGCCATGTTCTTGTGCGTCCTGTTGACGAAAAAAGCGATTAAATATCATGAAGACGGCCTGTGGGCAAGGATTCTTTATTTCAGAAAGATAGGCTCTTGATCTGGTGCGGGTTTCCGACAGGTGATAGAATGCGGGCTCTCGTGTCGGGGCGTAGCGCAGCCTGGTAGCGCATCTGCTTTGGGAGCAGAGGGTC
This sequence comes from Betaproteobacteria bacterium, assembly GCA_016705475.1. GTDB lineage: Bacteria > Pseudomonadota > Gammaproteobacteria > Burkholderiales > Rhodocyclaceae > Azonexus. The sequence continues at coordinate 43,249 of JADIYD010000015.1, forward strand.
GTGAGTTCGAATCCCACCGCCCCGACCAATCCCTTTTAGTATCACCCTCAAGTGCCCGTAGCTCAACTGGATAGAGCAGCTGCCTTCTAAGCAGCAGGTCGGGGGTTCGAGTCCCCTCCGGGCACACCAATAAATCAATTGGTTACGTTCTGAAGTTTATTTGGTCGAACATTGGCTATCTAGCAAATATCTAGCAACAGCCAGATGCGAGTCTTGATCACCTGGCCTTCAAATAGCCTATCCATTGGCGACAAGGCTTTTTAGGTCGCTTACGCCGGACTATGGCCGAAAGGGACGCACGGCAGGAGTTGCGACGTACAGACCGCACGTTGGGAACAAAAAGCGGGTTTTTGATCGCGCCAAAGCAACATTGAATTACGCCCGCAAGTACCTCCCGTTTTGTTCGGTCCTGAGGTAGGCTGAAAAAGGGTGTGGGACGCCACATCTGATGCTTTGTTTTTACAGGAGGCATCAAATGGAAGAATATCCGGGAAGGCGGGGTCTATACGCCGGAATCCAGGGGCCGAAGCGGAGGCGTTGGTTTTCGTGATGGACTGGAAGGCATCCCGGAGGCTGCGAGACGGCTGGCGATATCGAAGAAGACACTGGACAACTGGCTGATGCGTTCTAAGGCAGGCAAGTTGGCTGACATCGGGCTCGAACTTCGTTTTTCTCCTTGTGAGTGAGGCGGAAGTAGCCGAGATTTCGCGGGCTACGCAAGGAACTGGCTGAAACCGGCGAATGGAGCGTGACCTGGTTGAAAAAAGAAGGCCGCGTACTTTGCGAGGGAGTCACCGCCCGGTGGACGCGGTCATGAAACAGAATCGACTCCATTATCCGGTCAGTCTGATGGCTCGAGTTTTGTTTGAGGCTCGGTCAGCGGCTATCACGGCTTGGGACGAGGCGACCGCCGTCGAAACGCGCTTCAGAAGATGCGCAACTCTGTGTGGCACTCGCTGCCGCCCATCAGCGTACCCGGCAAACCTACAGCGCCGTGCGTTTGCAGTCCGAGCTTGAAGCCGACGGGTTTTCGAGCTGGGGTGGGTCAGATCATGCGACTACGGAAACAGATGAATATCCGCTGCAAGCAAAAACGGAAATTCAAGGCCACCACGAACTCAAATCACACGTTGCCGGTCGCCGAGAACCTGCTCAACCAGAGCTTTGCGGCGAAGCAGCCCAATGAGGCTTGGGTGACAGATATATCACGTACATTCCAACTAACGAAGGGTGGCTCTACCTCGTCGGGATCAAGGATATCTACACCTGCGAGATCGTGGGTTGCGCCCTGGGCGAGCGCATGACCAAAGATCTGGCAGGCAGGGCCTTGTTTCAGGCCGTTACGGCGAAGCGCCTGTCACCCGGGCTGATCCATCATTCAGACCGTGGCAGCCAATATTGTAGCCATGATTATCAGCGACTCGTCGGCCAGTTCGGCATGAAGGCATCCATGTCCCGGCGAGGCAATTGCTGACGACAATGCACCGATGGAGAGTTTCTGGGGAACGCTGAAAACGAACCTGTCCATCACCGGCCAGTACCACACCCGGAGCGGGGTAACCCAGGAGATCACGGAGTACATCGAAATCTTCTACAACCGATATCGCCGTCATTCGCGATTGGGCTATCTGTCGCCCGTAACATTCACCCAACAATTCTATGCAGAACAGTTACAGCATAAATCCGATGGC